>NZ_SBIT01000008.1 GCF_004765785.1 Halorussus ruber
CATACGGTATCGAGTGTTGCAACTCTCTGCACTGATCCGAACACACACATTCGGATCCAGGCGCAAACTGGATTGCACGTACACTACGGTCGAAATCGAACCACCGACATTGGATGAGATCGCGGTTCGAGTCCGCGAGTCGGCGTTAAGGCGGCCAGAGCGGCAGGGTGACACCCGTACCCATCCCGAACACGGAAGTTAAGCCTGCCTGCGTTTCGGCGAGTACTGGAGTGCGCGAGCCTCTGGGAAATCCGATTCGCCGCCTCCACTCATACAACCCCCATCGCCACACCCGGCGATGGGGGTTTCTTCATTTCGAACCAGTCCCACCCCGACCACCACGAGACAGTCTCGGCGACGACCGACCGAGGAGCGACGCGAACCCGCACAGTCGTCCGCGGTCACTCGACGCCGGTGGCGTCGAGCGACCGCTGGGTCGGGACAACGTTCATCGTGGTGCCGTCCGTAGTCAAAATATGACGGTCGCGCAGACGGTGGAACTCGAGGGTCACATCATCGACTCGGGGATGATGCAGCGGTGTTTCGGCGTGGTGATGGACCTCGGCGGAAACTTCGACGTGGAAGTGTTCGAGGTCGGCAAGCACAAGGACGCGGAGTCGTACTGTCGGATGACAGTTCAAGCAGACGACGAGGAGCGCCTCCGCGAAATCCTGCACGAACTTCACCAGAACGGGGCGCACCTCTCGGACCCGCCAAACGCGACGTTGAAGCCAGCGCCCGCGGACCGCGTGGTGCCGGACGGCTTCTACTCGACGACGAACCATCCGACGCAGGTCAGGTACGACGGCGAGTGGTTGCCCGTCGAGAACATGGAGATGGACTGTGCGGTCGTCGTGGAACCCGACGGGCCGCGCGCGTACACCAAAGTCCTGAACGCGATAGAGGAGGGTGACCTCGTCGTCTCGGACGAGGCGGGCGTGCGCGTGGACCCGCCGGAGCGGCCGCGTGGCTCCGGCGGCCCATTCGGGTTCATGCAGGGGGGCGTCTCGGCCGAGCGCCCGTCCGAATCGCTCATCCGCGAAATCGCCGAGGCCGTCGCCGAGACCAAGGCCGAGGGCGGGTCGGTCCTCGCGGTCGCCGGACCCGCGGTCGTCCACTCCGGTGCGGGTGACGCGCTGGCTCGACTCGTCGGCGAGGGCTACGTCGATATGCTCTCGGCGGGCAACGGCTTCGCGGTCCACGACTTGGAGAGCGGTCGGTACGGGACCTCGCTGGGGATGGACGTCGAGACGCGCGAAAACCCGCGGAAGGGTCACAAGCATCACATCTACACCATCAGCGAGGTCGTTCGCGCGGGCGGTATCCGCGAGGCGGTCGAGGAGGGCCTCGTGGACGAGGGCGTGATGTACGAGTGTATCCAGAACGACGTGCCCTACGTTCTCGCGGGGTCGATACGCGACGACGGCCCGCTTCCCGACACCATCACCGACGCGGTCGAGGCCCAGAACGCCATCCGCGAGCAGGCTCACGAGGCCGATTTAGTGTTGATGCTCGCCACCCTCCTCCACTCGGTCGCGGTCGGAAACTGCCTGCCGTCGACGACGCGCGTCGTCTGCGTGGACATCAACCCCGCGACAGTCACGCAGCTCTTAGACCGCGGGAGCGCGCAGGCAATCGGCATGGTCACGGACATCGGAACTTTCCTCCCGGCGCTGGCCGAGACGATTCTGGACGAGTAAACGGTCGATTACCGGCCCGAAATCGGCCATCGGCCCGCGAACGCCGCCCGATAGCGACTGGCCAGCGACTCCGCGAGCCGATGCTCGACCGGCGTGAATCCGAGCGTCCCGAGCGACTTCGCGTACGCGACCAGCCCCGCCGCGGTCCCGAGTAGCGGCCCGGCGGGACCCGGAATCGCCAACTTCGCTCCCAGCGCGACCGCCGCCAGCGGAATCGCCGCGACCAGCGGCTTGGCGTGCAGGCGCGTGAACGGCTGAAGTCCTTCGAGGTAGTACAGCACCGCGACTTCCAGACCGTTGTTCACCGTCAGCATCAGCACGTAGCTCACCACCAGTCCCGGCAGGCCGAACCGCGTCGTCAGCGGAATCGCCGTCACGGCCAGAAACGCGGTAATCGCCACGTTGACCACCAACAGCGCCCGCTGGTTGTCCGTCATCGTGAGCAAAATTCCGACCGACCCCGCGGCGCACGCCGCGTACTGGGCGACGATGAACCCCGGCAGTAGCGGCGCGTACTGCACGTACGTCGGTCCGAACAGCGCCATCACCGACTCCCGGTAGACGATGACCGGAATCGCCAGTCCCGTCACGCCGACCAGCACCAGCCTGCTCGTGACGTGGTAGAGTCGCGCGAGCGCCTCCCGGTGGTCCTCCTCGTTGAGCGCGGCCGCGACCGGCGGGATGAACTGGTTGATGCCCATCAAGGGAAGTCGGACCAGCGTGCCCAACAGCACCCCGATAGCGAACACCCCGCCCGCGACGCTCGACAGGTAGACCGCGATGAGGGGGTAGAACCCGAGTCGCTGGGTCGTCGTGGCGAACCCGCCGACGAACAGCGGGAGCGTGAACGCGAAGTACTTCCGCCGGAGTCGCGCCGCGTCGGGACCTCGCAGCCGGGGCTTGAAGTCGCGCTTCCGAACGAGCCACGCCGCCGCGACGACGCCGACCAGCCCCATCGACAGCAGGACGCCCACCGCGGCCGCCGCCAAGTCCCGAAAGACGAAGGCGGCGAGCGCGCCCGCGAGGAGTTGCGCGGTCGGGAACCCGACCCGGAGCGTGAGGTTCAGCGGGCCGACCGCCTCGATGCCTCGCAGGACCTCGGTGACGGTGAACAGCCAGACCCCGGCGGGCAGGCCGAGCGCGAAGACGCGCAGGAGCAACTCGAACTGCGCGCCCTCGTTGGCCACGCGCGTCACGAACGGGGCGGCGAGAAAGAGGCCGACTCCGAAGACGGTGGCGACCCCGACCAGCAGGAGGCTGGCGAACGTCGCCAGCGCGTCCCGCTCGGCCCGCGAGTCGGCGTTGGGCAAAAATCGGCTCAGGCCGCTCCGGAATCCGAGCGTGAGTCGGAGGAGGAACCGCTGGAGTCGCCGGGCGAGCGCGAACGCCCCGTAGGAACTCGCCGCGAACCCGTTGGTGAGAATCGCGGTGAACGCGAGGGTCAGCCCGCGCTGGAGGAGAATCGACGGGACCGAAATCGTCGCGCCGTGGGCGACTCGCTCCAAGGCGTCTTCGAGTCGCTCCTCGGCGGGGTCGTCGGGGCCGTTGGGGTCGTCGGCGTCGTCGGAGTGCGTTTCCGATGCCGGACTCTCGGCGAGGTCCGGGTCGTTCGATTCGGTGGCCACGGGCCAACTTGCTCGAACGCTCGAATAAATCCGCTGATGTCGGGGGACCGTTGCCGTTTTTTCCGCACCGAGCTCGTCGCCAACAGTCTTGACCCCATTATAATCCTGTGCCGACCGGCAAATTTTACATATTAACCCGTGATTAGATTTAGGAATAAATTGTGGTATGTAGTGTCACGTCATGAATTCCGACAGACGGACGTTCATCAAGTCGGCAGGAAGCGCGATCGGTGCGGCGACCCTCCTCGGCGCGGCCGGAACTGCGGCGGCCTCCGGGTCGTACACGAACCACTACTACAGCGGCTTCGACTACTGGAAGTACGTCCCGGACGGAGTCGGGGCGGGCGACCCGCTGGTGGTGATGCTCCACGGGTGTTCCCAGAACGCGGACCAGTTCCGCGAGGAGACCCAGATGAACGCGGTAGCCGACCAGGAAGGCTTCGCGGTCATCTACCCCGACCAGTACAACGCCAGAAACAGCGCCCAGTGCTGGAACTGGTACTACGACTCGAATACCACGCGCGGCGAGGGCGAGGCCGCGGTCATCGCCGGGATGACCCAAGAGACCCTCGACGCCGAGGGCCTCGACCCCGAGCGAGTCTACATCGCGGGGCTGTCCGCTGGCGCGGCGATGGTCCCGAACATGCTCGCGGAGTACGCCGACATCTACGCCGCGGGCGGCATCCACTCCGGACTGGAGTACGACGCCGCCGAGACCGCGACCGGCGGCACGACCGCGATGACTTACGGCGGTCCCGACCCCCAGGACCAGGGCACGCAGGCCTACAACGCGATGGAGTACTACGGCATCACGAGCAACCTCCCGACGATGGTGATTCACGGCACCGACGACACCACCGTCTACCCCATCAACGGCCATCAGGCCGCCGAGCAGGCGACTCAGACCAACGACCTCGCCACCGACGACGCCGACGACGACGGCACGGACTACACCGCCGACGCGGTGACCGACGGCTCGTCGGCCTCCTACGCGTACACGACCTACGACTACCACGACGAGAACGGCGAGACGATAGTCAAGAAGCTGATGGTAGACGGCATGGGCCACGCCTGGTCCGGCGGCGTGTCGGGCGGCGAGTACACCGCGCCGGGCGGTCCCGACGCGAGTCAGCTCCTCTGGAACTTCTTCGAGGGCAAAACGCGAGGTGAGTGAGCATGGATATGCAACGACGCACCCTGTTGAAGTCGCTCGGCAGCTCGGTCGCGGCGGCCTCCTTCGCCGGAGTCGGAACCGCGGCGGCGGGAAGCTACACCTCCGAGAGCTACGACGGTCGGACCTACACGAAGTACGTCCCGACCGGGGCGGACGGTTCGACCGACGTCCCCCTCGTCGTCATGCTCCACGGCTGTACCCAGAGTCCCGACCAGTTCAAGGACGAGACGCAGATGAACGCGATTGCCGAACAGGAGACGTTCATCGCCATCTACCCCGACCAGACCACCACCGCCCACTACAACGAGTGCTGGCAGTGGTTCAACGACGCCAACACGACGCGGGGCAACGGCGAGTTGGCGCTCATCAAGGGCATGGTCGACCAAGTGAAGTCGAACCACGCCGTCGACGACCAGAAGGTCTACGCCGCCGGGTTCTCGGCGGGCGCGGCGTTCGTCCCGAACCTCGTCGCGGAGTACGCCGACGTGTTCGCCGCGGGCGGGGTCCACTCCGGACTGGCCTACGACATCGCCGAGACCGAGTCGGACGGCTCGACCGCCATGACGGATTGCAGTCACGGCCCGTCGCCCGAGGAGCTCGGCCAGCACGCCTACGACCGGATGGAGAGCTTCGGCATCACCACTCCCGTCCCGACCGTCGCGTTCCACGGTACTAGCGACTACACGGTCTACCCGTGCAACGGCGACGAGGTAGCCGAGCAGGCAGTCGTGACGACCGACCTCGCGCTCGACGGAGCCGACGACGGGAGTCCGGACTACGCCGACGCCGACACGACGACTGGCTCCGGGTCGAGCTTGAGCTACACCAAGTACGAGTACGCCGACGACGCCGGAACCGCGTGGGTCGAACACTACGAGGTCGATAGCATGGGCCACGCCTGGTCCGGCGGTGCCTCGGGCGGGTCGTACACCGCGCCGGGTGGCCCCGACGCCAGCCAAATCATGTGGGACTTCTTCGACCGCTTCGACCTGAGCGGCGTGGACGACGGCTCGGGCGGCGACGGCAACTCGGCTCCGACCGCCTCCGCGAGCGCCTCCCCGACCGACCCCGCGGTGGACGAGACGGTCTCGTTCGACGGGTCGAACTCCTCGGACTCCGACGGTTCTATCTCGTCCTACGAGTGGGACTTCGGCGACGGGACCACGGCCACGGGCCAGACCGCGAGCCACAGTTACAGCTCCTCGGGCGACTACACCGCCACGCTGACGGTCACCGACGACGACGGTGCGACCGACACCGACTCGGTGACGATTTCGGTCGGCGGCGGGAGCTTCGAGGGCTACTGCGGCACCACCGACAACTACACCCACGTTCAGGAGAACCGCGCGTGGACCGACGGAAGCTACGCCTACGCGGAAGGCTCGGACGAGAACATGGGCCTGTACAACACCTACGAGACCACGACGCTGAAAGAGACCTCGGAAGGGTACTACGAAATCGTGGATAGTTGCTGACCGGACGATAAGGTAGCGGTGTGGCATGACTCTATATTTCTCTTCAAACTATCTAGAAACCCTAAACGAAGGATATTATTGCTCTGTACGAACGTCTCCGCTCGGCAAGACGCCAGCACGCGCTCGGCGAACCAATCCTCCTCGGGTGGATGAAGGGGCCGCGCGCTCGCGGCCGGAGGCCGTGGTCGTCTCAGCGACCACTATCCGCAGGTGAGCGAAGCGAACCAAGGATATGTCGCTGAGCGACCGCGAGCGGGCGGGGGCTTCAGGAGGTGTTCACAACGCAGACCCTCGCGTCGCTGTCGTCGGTCGTTTCGATGCGCGACGAGCAGGCGGAGACTTCAGAAGTGTTCTCCCCGAGTAGAAACCGTTTTTCGCCCGCGTCGCAAAGCCTCGCCCATGGAAGTACGCAATCTGGCGGACCTCGGCCCCGACGAGCGCCGCGCCTTCTTCGACCGCGACGCGGGCATCGAGGAGGTCCGCGAAGACGTGCGCGACATCGTCGCCCGAGTCCGCGAGGAGGGCGACGTGGCCGTCCGTGAGTTCTCCGAGGAGTTCGACGGCGTCTCGGTCGGCAACCTCGACATCACCGACGAGGCCGAGCGCGCTTACGACGAGCTGGACGACGAGATGCGCGAGACCATCGAGGCCGCCGCACAGAACATCCGCGAGTTCCACGAGGCACAACTCCCCGAGGACTGGACCGAGGAGTTCTCCGCGGGCCGAGAACTCGGCCGCCGGTTCCGGCCGCTCGAACGCGTCGGCGTCTACGTTCCCGGCGGGGCCGCGGCCTACCCCTCCAGCGCGCTGATGGGCGTGATTCCGGCGAACGTCGCGGGCGTCGAGCAGGTTGCGGTCGCCACCCCGCCCGCCGAAGAGATGAACCCCGTCACGCTGGCGGCCATCCATGCCGCGGGCGCGGACCGCGTCTTCAACGTCGGCGGCGCGCAGGGGGTCGCCGCGCTGGCCTACGGCACCGAGCAAATCGACCGCGTCCAGAAAGTCGTCGGCCCGGGCAACAAGTGGGTCACCGCCGCCAAGGCCGAGGTCCAAGGCGACGTGGCAATCGACTTCCTCGCGGGACCGAGCGAGGTCCTCGTCGTCGCCGACGAGACGGCGGACCCCGAGTTCGTCGCCGCGGACCTCCTCGCGCAGGCCGAACACGACCCCGAGGCCTCGGTCGTCGCCGTCACCGCCGACGAGGAGACCGCCGAGGCAATCGCCAGCGAAGTCGAGGCCCAACTCCCCGACCGCGAGCGCGCCGACGTGGCCCGCGAGGCTCTCGACGGCGACGCGAGCGGGGTTCTCCTCGCTCGCTCGCCCAGCGAGGCCATCCTCTTCGCCGAGGAGTACGCCGCCGAACACCTCTCGATTCAGGCCGACGACGACGAGGAGATTCTCGACCGCATCGACAGCGCCGGGAGCGTCTTCCTCGGCCCCTACACCCCGGTCGCGGCGGGCGACTACGCCAGCGGGACCAACCACGTCCTGCCGACCAACGGGCTGGCGAAGATTACGGGCGGCCTCTCGGTCGATACCTTCCTGCGGGAGACCACGGTCCAGCGACTCGACGAGGGCGCGCTGGGGGACTTAGAGGAGACGATTACGACGCTAGCCGAGGCTGAAGGGCTGGAGGCGCACGCCGAGAGCGTCAGGAAGCGGTTCGAGGACTGAGACTCCGAACACCACCGTCTTGTCTTAGCTCACCTGTTCGTCTTCCGGCCGTGCGGGTGGCTGTTCTCCGTCCGTCTCCTCGTGCGCTCTCCGGGCCTCGACTTCCCGAAGCACGACCGTCGAGACCCGAGCGCCGTCTATCTCGGTGACTTCGAGGTCGTAGCCGTCGGCTTCGATTCGGTCGCCGACCTCCGGCGCGCGCCCGAGTCGGTCGAGTACCAGTCCGCCGATGGTGTCGAAGTCCGCGACCTCGAAGTCGGCGTCGAGCGTCTCGTTGACCTCCGAGATGGCGAGTCCGCCGTCCACGGTGTAGGTTCCGTCGCCTCGCCGGTCGATGGACGGTTCGTATTTGTCCACGTCGAAATCGTCGCGGAGGTCGCCGACGACCACCTCGACGAGGTCCTCGACCGTCACGATGCCCTCGAACGACCCCCACTCGTCGATGACCGCGGCCATCTGACTCTGCTCGTCCTGAAACTTGGCGAGGAGGTCGTTGACCCGACCGGTCTCGGGGATGACGGCCAAGTCGCGCGCGAGGTCCCCGGCGGTGACGGCCTCGTCCGTCCGGTCGGCGGAGTCGTCCGCCGCCAGCACGTCTTTCACGTCCACGAACCCGACCACTTGGTCGCTGTCGTCGGCCTCCACGACC
Source organism: Halorussus ruber (assembly GCF_004765785.1). Lineage (GTDB taxonomy): Archaea > Halobacteriota > Halobacteria > Halobacteriales > Haladaptataceae > Halorussus > Halorussus ruber. Next base: position 8,298 of record NZ_SBIT01000008.1, read on the forward strand.
GGGTAGCGGGTGTGTCCCTCCTCGATTATCAGCGTTCGGAGGTCGGCCAGCGGGAGGTCCGCCGGGGCGCTCACCACGTCCGGGCGCGGAACCATGACCTCTCGGACGGTGATGTCGTCGAGGTCGAACACGCGCTCTATCATCTCGACCTCGTCCTTGTCGATGTGGCCCTGCTTGCCCGACCGCGTCAGCACCATCAGGAGTTCCTCCTCTTCGAGGCTCTCCTCGCTCTCGGTCACCGGCGGGACGCCGATGAGTCGCGTGAAGGCGTTCGCCGTGCCGTTGAACACGACGATACCGGGGATGAACAGGTAGTAGAAGAACTTCATCGGCGTCGCGGCCAGCAGGGAGACGCGCTCGGCCTGCGCGATGGCTATCGTCTTGGGCGCGAGTTCGCCGAAGACGACGTGCAGGAAGGTGATGAAGCCGAATCCGACCGCGAAGGCGACGAGGTGGACGAGGTTCCCCGGAAGAACCGACCCCAAGAAGGGTTCGATGAGCGCCGCCACGGCCGGTTCGCCGATCCATCCGAGACCCAGCGAGGAGATGGTGATGCCGAGTTGGGTCACCGCGAGGTAGTCGTCCAGATTCTGAATCGCTTCCTGTAAGGTGGCCGACCCCGCCTTGCCCTCCTCTGCCAGCGTATCGACGGTAGTGGACCTGATTCGCACGAAGGCGAACTCCGTGGCGACGAAGAAGCCGTTCAGTACGACTAGCAAGAGCGCGAGCAGGACTCGCCCGATAGAGAACGCGAGGTCTACCATTCACTCCCTCTGTGCGCAGTCGCGGCGCGGACTGACTCGACGGGCGCGTGTTGTCTCATGCTTTCACCTAGCGCTCTCGATGTGATAAGAATGACCCTCTCTGCTCGCGCAAAACGGACTCAAAAGCGTTCGCGTGACCTTACGTTCGGAAACTCTCGCCGCATCCGCACTCACTAACCACGTTCGGGTTGTCCACGTGGAAGCCCGCGCCCTGCAGGCCGTCCTCGTAGTCCACGACGCTTCCCTCGATGTAGTTCATGCTCGCGGGGTCCACGAACACGCGGAGTTCGTGATGCTCGTAGACGGTGTCGTCTTCCTCTGGCTCCTCGTCGAATCGCATCCCGTAGGAGAGACCCGCACAGCCGCCCTGCTGGACGAACAACCGGAGTCCGGCGATGTCGGTGTCGAGGTCCTCGCCCTCCAGCAGCGAGAGGGCTTCGGCGGCGGCGTCCTCCGTCACCTCGATTTTCGGCGTGGGGTCGCCCTCGGGGGCGGTATCGGTACTCATACCTCCCTAGTTTCGGTTCCGGGGTGTTAACCTTGGCGCTGGGTAGCGACCCCCGGATACCGACTCCTCGACTCCGAACCGCTCCACGATTCCGAACCGTGAATCACTCCCGCGGCTCTTCCAACTCGAAGGCCACCGTGACCTCGGCTTGGTACTCGCGGTTCGGCGCGTTGGCGACTTCGACCCCGAGTTCGTCCACTTCCACCCACTTGACGTTGTTCAGCGTCTGTTCGGCCCGCTCGATGGCGTCGTCCGCGGCGGCGTCGAAGCTCTCCTCGCTCGTCCCGATGAGCGTGATTTTCTTGAAAACCATGGCGCATCAGCGATACCACGCAGAGCATCTTAAAGCCAACCGGCGAGAGGAGTCCCGGGCGGGGGTTCGCCGCCCTCAGTCCGCGCGGCGCTTGCGCCCGTCGAGGCGGTCGGTGAGCGCGCCGACCACGTCCGAGAGGTAGGCGGTGCCCCAGACCGCGACCAGCACGCCGCCGACGATGTCGAACATGAGGTCCAGCATCGTGTCTTCGAGGCCGTACTGGGTCAGTATCTTGCTACTCCCGAGGAGGGCCGCCAGTCCGCCGACGCCGAACTCGATGACCTCCCAGATGACGCCGAACGCCACGACGAACATGAGGATGAAGACGAAGGTGAACCGCGGCGGGAAGTAGATGTCCTCGGTGTGGGCGTCGAGCGACCGCGTCGTGGCGTAGCCGATGGCCGCGACCAGCGACGACGAGAGCGCGTGGGTCAGGTGGTCCCACCACCAGAACGTGTCGTTGCTGTAGGGTCCGAGGGTGCCGACCGCGTGGAGGAACACCGCGGTCGTAATCCAGAGGGTGAGACCGGCGTCCATCGGGATGTCGTAGTCGCGTTCGAGCATCGCCGGGAGGAAGGTGACCGCCAAGGCGATGGCGGCGTTGACCACGATGCCGACGTTCCCCCGGTCGAGGCCGATGAAGAGGATGCCGACGAGGCTCAACTCCATCGCGCGCGTCAGTTGTCGCTGCCGTTGTGCGGAGATGTGGAGTCGGTCGCGGAGTTTCACGGCTGCTCACCGCGTCCCGTCTCGTTCTGCCCCCTCTCGCTTCGTCCCGCCTCGTTCTGACCGGTCTCGTCGCGTTCGAGCGATTTGCCGTGGTCGCCGGGGAGTCGCGTCTCGACTCGCGCGAACCGCCGGAAGTACCACTCGAAGACGACCCCCGCCATCCCGCCGATTATCGTGGCGGCCACGAAGTCCCACATCAGGCGCTCCTCGCTCCGGATGAACGCCGTGCCGAGGTAGACGTCCGAGAGCCACTGGACCACCGCCCAGACGCCCGCGGTGGCGATGGTGGCGACGACCACGAACAGGACCGCGAACCAGTAGGTCATCTCGACCGGCGTGAAGACGTGGAGTTCGACCGCGACGATGAGCGCCAGCGCGGCCACCGAGAGGTAGGTCGCGGCCTGCGAGGCGAACACCTCGTTGGCCAGCGCCCGGCCGAGGATGGGGAGCGCCGACAGCGCCAAGACCTCCCACGGGAGCATCACGGTCCAGTCGCGGTGCGAAATGGAGGGGACCAGCGCGATTCCGGCGACGAACACCGTGAACCCCGCCCAGAGGAGGTGGCCGTCGAGGACCTCCTCGACCGCGACGAGCGCGAGAAACGCGACTAGCGCCCACCCGAGTCCGGCGTTGACACGCTCGTCCTCCACGACTCGGTCGAGCGTGCCAGCGCGACGTGCCATGTGCGCTCGTAGACAACCGTCCGATAAGAAAGCACGGGTGACGGGGACGGTCGAGCGTGTCGAGTCCGGAGCGGAATCACGGGAAGGGATACATCACGTAGACCAGCGTGTAGGTCAGTCCGGCGACGCTGACCGCTGTCAGCCCCGTCATCACCCACGTCACGCCCTCGTCCCACTCCGCGGAAAGGACCGACCGCGAGGGCAGGAGGTTGGGCGCGACCCCGACCATCCCGACCGCTAGAATCGAGAACACGAAGTGGTACGACACCTCCATCGTCGGCGCGGGCATCGCAATCGCGGCGATGGCGTAGGCGACCCCGACCGCGGCGCGGGTGTCGATGTGCGCGAACAGTCGCCGGTCGGTCGCCCGGAGGTAGACGTAGCCCGCGAGCCAAATCGTCGCCAGCTCGACGCCGAACACCGCCAGCAGGTTGAGCGTCGGGTCGGCCAGCAGGACCACGCGCTCGGTCAGAAGTCGAACGTCGAGCGGGTAGAGGAACCGCGGCGGCGCTCCCGTGAACAGGTCGCCGAAGGGGTGGCTCAGCAGGCCGACCAGCGCGGCGACGACCAGCGCCCGCGGCCCGAGGTCGGTCGCCCGTCGGAGGGCGAGGGCGATAGCGATGCCCGCCAGCAAGAAGACGAGCATGACCGCGCCGCCGAGAAGGCCGCTCTCGACGAACGCGACGGCCGCGAGTCCGGCCAGCAGGAGGCCAGCGAGTGGTCGCCCGCGATTCGCTTGCCCGCGGTCCGCGCCGCGGTCAGCCGTGAGGCCCACGAACGCTGGCGCGGCGACGACGCCGACGACCAGCGAGTGGGTCACCGCGCGGTGGACGAGGTGGGAACTCCCCCAGAACGCGGCGGTCATCTCCCAGACGCCGCCGACCCCGGCCTGCGCGAGGCCGACCACCGCGTAGAACATGTCTACGTCCGGTGCGGCCGCGAACGCGCCCGCCGCGATGCCGAACGCCAGCGCGCGCTCTCGGGGCCAGCGCCGGGACGCCACGGCGGTGGCGATGGCGAACGCCGCCATTGCGTGGCCGACCATCATGGAACCGAGGATTGGCGCTTGTGAGATATAAGCTTCTCCCTGCTCGTGAGGTTTGGTATCGTGGTTCTAGGGTGTTGTCGGGTCGATTTCCGGATTCCGGAAAGTCGTCGGAAGTGTGGCTGTGATTTCGAAAGCTAGCCCTTGAGACCGTAGAAACCGACTGGACGGCAATGTCCTCGAAAGCCCTCGCGCGGTTCGCGGTCGCCCTTTCAGTCCGCCAGGAGAGTGGTCAGTCCACCGGCCAAAGCTTGTCGGTTGCTTCCCGGTAAATCCGTTAGCTAGTGCGCAGTTCTCGCCACCCAGCCAGAGAAACCTCTACATTGATTAGAAAAATAATATTATTTCCTTACAATACAAAAATATTGCCGAAAACAGCACGGTTGGCGGGCAAACACGCCCGCCGTGGTGTCGAAAGAGACGGCTCGGGTCGCCGCGCAAGCGGGTTGCGACCGTCGAACGGCCGCCCGTAGTGGGCGATGCTGGGTGCCCGCACGGGGCCGAACCAACCTCCCCCGTTTGATTCGGCCCGCGTGCGCGCTCGAAAGTCGATGGCCGTCCTCGGTCGCTCCCGCGGTGGCGGCCCCCGCGGGTCCGGTCGTGCCGTTTCGAAGTTCTCGCCCGTCGAACGCGCCCCCGTCGCGTCCTTCGGGGCGTTCACTCGTACAGCAGAGACCGAAATAAACCGCTACGACCGTTTCTGCTGTTCAGTCATCGCAACGACGTGTTTCCCCGAGTCTCGTGGTTCTGGACTCTGGAAACGCCGCGTTACGTCCCGGCCGCTCGGCGACAACGGTCGAATAACGCGGGTTCGCCGGTGCAATTTTTTAAGTCGCCACGGGTGGATACCACGCCACATGGTGGAGAAACCCGACGTTGGCGAGTTGACACCGCCGGACAGGACGCTGATGGGTCCCGGACCGAGCGAGGTCCATCCGCGGGTGCTTCGCGCGATGAGCACCCCGCTGGTCGGCCACCTCGACCCCTCGTTCATCGAAATCATGAACGAGGTCCAAGACCTGCTTCGCTACACCTTCCGGACCGACAACCAGTGGACGATTCCCGTCTCGGGCACCGGGTCCGCGGCGATGGAGGCCGCCATCGGCAACGTCGTGGAACCCGGCGACACGATGCTGGTCCCGGCGAACGGCTACTTCGGCGGGCGGATGGAGGAGATGGCGACCCGCGCGGGCGGCGAAGTCGTCCACGTGGACGCGCCGTGGGGCGAACCCTTGGACCCCGCCGACGTGGCCGCGGCGTTCGACGAACACCAGCCGGACGTGTTCGGCTTCGTCCACGCCGAGACCAGCACGGGCGTCCTCCAGCCCGAGGTGTCCGAACTGACGAGCATCGCCCACGAACACGACGCGCTGACCATCGCCGACACCGTCACCTCGCTCGGCGGCGTCGAACTGAAGGTAGACGACTGGGGCATCGACGTGGCCTACTCCGGCCCGCAGAAGTGCCTCTCGTGCCCGCCGGGCGCGGCCCCCCTCACGCTCAACGACCGCGCGATGGACAAGGTCCTCTCGCGCGAGGAGGACGCCCGCTCGTGGTACCTCGACCTCTCCCTGCTTGAGGGCTACTGGGGCGACGACCGGTCGTATCACCACACCGCGCCGATCACGAACGTCTACGCGCTCCGGGAGGCCCTGCGCCTCGTCGCCGAGGAGGGCATCGAGGACCGGTGGGAGCGCCACCGCGAGAACGCCGCGGCCCTGAAGGCTGGCGTCGAGGCGATGGGCTTGGAGATGAACGCGCCCGACGAGTACTGGCTCCCGAGCCTCAACGCCGTCCGGGTGCCAGACGGCGCGACCGACACCGACGTGACCAGCTACCTCATCGACCAGTACGACCTCGAAATCGCCACCGGCCTCGGCGACTTGGAGGGCGACATCTTCCGCATCGGCTGCATGGGCTACTCCTCGCGCGCCGAGACGATTTCGTACCTGATGACCGCGCTCGGCGACGCCTTGGAGAAGCAGGGCGCTGACGTGGACGTGGACGCCGGACTCGCCGCGACGGCGGAGAAACTCGGCGAGCGCTGACTCGCCGGGGAAGTCGCAGGCTGAGGAAAATCGCGGGCCGAAGAAAGATTGCGGGCCGGGAACGCCCGGCCGAAATCAGTTCAAATCGCGGTGGCCACGCTCGGTGGAGCGCGAAGCACTTCGTAGTCGTCGTCCTCCCTGACCCCGATTATGGCCCACTCGTACTCGGGGTCTGTCCGCCGAAGCTGAGTTCGTAATTCGGATGCGTACTCCTTCCACGTTACGAAACAGCGCAGTTCGCCGTCGTCCGGAGTCTCGTCCGAATCGGTCAGAGCCGTGACGCGCACGACTCGCCATTTTCGCTCGGCTCGGAACTCGTCGCCGTCGCCGGAGACGGAGTAGCCCAAGTCGGTGAAGATGGACCTCGCCTGGTCGATGGGCGGTGTGCTAACAGTGGCCATCCGCGTGGAGGTTACACGGAGAAGGTAATAAACGTTTTTGCGAGTTACGTCAGTCTGACCGTCGGGTCCCGGTTCTGGGACGCGAACGTCTCTATTTCGTCGTTTTCCTCCAGTTCGGCGAGGCGGTCGCGGGTGGTCTCGGGGTCGATGCCCGCGACCGCCTCGCCGACCCACGCCACTTTCGGCCGCGGGACGCCGCGCTCGTCCGTGACCGCCTCGCGCTGGTCGCCCTCCGCCTCCTCGACCTCGTTCTGAAGCACTTCCACCACGTCCCGAACGTCGGCACCGTCGCCGAGTCGCTCGTGCCAGTCGGGCGGGTAGTCGCTGATTCTGCCGTCGGCGAGTTCGTAGAGGTGTTCGCCCGACTCCCAGCTGTCGCTGTCGGTGAGTCGGTCGTCTATCGCGGCGGTGTCCACCTCGAAGTAGACCGCCTCGGCGTAGGCGTCCAGCAGTTCGCGCTCGACGCCCGGCCCGTCGTCCCGGTGGTAAATCTCCACTCGGCGGACGAACTCGTCGAGGCGCATGGTCTCCTCGTGCTTTTCGAGTTGCGTGAGTACCTCGTCTTTCAGGTCCACCATCAGCGGTGGTTAGGGAAGGGTCCGCAAAAGTCGAGTGGCCGAATCGACGCGAGGAGTCCGGCGATTCGCTCGCGGGCGGCGAGTCACTCGTGGGCGGCGTCCCACTCGGTCGGCTTCCGGACGTTGCCACAGACGTTGCACTCGATGCGACCCATCGGGTCCATCGCGTTGTCGATGCGCTCGCAGTTCCCGCAGAGGTAGCCGTACCGACTGTTCCGACCCTCGTCGCTGTAGACGACGAAGAAGGGTCCCTTCGACCCCCGGTCGCCCTCCTCGCGGGAGACGTACACCGTCTGGCCGTCCCTCGTCGTAGTCGCGTCCATCACGCCTCCGTAGGCCCTGCGGGGGTTTAGGCGTGCTGACTCTCGCTCCGTGCCGAAGGAATCATACCGCCCGCATGGCAACCTCGGGTACATGGCTCCCCGTCTCGTCCACTACTCCGACGTGGAGAACGTCTACGACACCCCAGAGCGCGCGGGCCGACTCGCCGGTCTCCTCCGGGACCTCCGAGGAGACGACGCAGTTCTGGCGGGGTCGGGCGACAATACCTCGCCGGGCGTCCTCTCGCTGGTCGAGGAGGGCGCGCAGGCGCTCGATTTCTTCGATGCAGTCGAACCCGACGTCGAGACCTTCGGCAACCACGAGTTCGACCACGGCGTCTCTGCTCTCCGGCGTCTCATCTCCGACTCGCCCCAGACGTGGGTGAGCGCCAACGTTTGGGACGCAGACGCCACGACGAGAACGGATTCGGACCGATTCGCCGCGGACTCCGGCGTCGTCCCCTCGACAGTCGTGGGGGCCGACGGCGAGCGCGTCGGATTCGTCGGCGTCACCACCGAGCGCACCGCCTCCATCAACCCCGGAGCCACGGGTATCGATTTCACCGACCCCATCGCGGCAGCCCGTGACGCGCTCGACGACCTCGACGCCGACTACACCGTCGTCCTCTCGCACCTCGGACAGGGCGACGAGGAGTTGGCCCGCGAGGTCGAGGCCGACGCCATCCTCGGCGGTCACGTCCCGACCGAGCGCCGAGACTCGGTCGATGGCACCCTGCTGACCCGGCCCGGAGACGGCGGCTCTGTCGTCCTCGAAATCGACCTCGAAGACGGCGCGGTCACTCGCCACCGAGTCGCCGACGCGCCGCTGTGCGAGGAGGTCGCCGACGCCATGCGCGAGCGACTCGCCGAGACGGGTCTGAACGAGGTCGTCGGCACCGTCTCGGAACCGCTCGACCGCGCCGAATCCACGCTGTTCGGCGGGGAGGCCCGACTCGGCAATCTGGTCGCCGACGCCTACCGGTGGAAGACCGGGGCCGACGTGGGCCTCCAGAACAGCGGCGGGGTCCGGACCGGCGACGCCATCTCCGGGGAAATCACCGCGGCCGACCTCGTGAGCGTCACGCCCTTCGAGGAGCGAATCGTCCTCGCGGAGGTGCCGGGCAGCGCCCTCCGGGCGGCCTTCGAGTGGGCCGCGAGTCCGGACCTCGGCTTCGCCGAACCCGGTTGGTGGCACGCCCACGTCAGCGGCGCGCGAGTCGTCTGGAACCCCGAGAAAGCGGGCGTCGAGTCGGTCCGGGTGGGCGGCGAACCGCTCGACTCGGACCGGACCTACTCGGTCGCGCTCTCGGATTACGTGCTTCACACCGACGACGAGTTCCCGACGCTCGAGGAGACCCACCGGGTCGAGGCGGTCGATATTCAGTACGACGTGCTGGTCGAGTACGTCCGCGAGAACGAGATTGCGCCCGAAATCGAGGGGCGAATCGTCGCCGGACAGTCCCCGATCGAAACGACCGAGAGGTAGAAGGACCCGGGCGGCGTGGCTCGAAACGTGACTCGCGTCGTCGTCCCAGTCCGGTATCCGCTGACCGAACACTCCGAGCGAACGCTGGCCGAGGCCATCCGCATCGCCGACGAGCGCGACGCGGCGCTGACTGTCCTGCACGTCAATCTCTACCACCGGGGCCGGGAGGTGTCGCGCGCCGACCTCAAGCGCGCCGTCGAGGCCGAGTTCGGCCGGGTCGAGCACGCCCGGTACGTCGTCCGCGAGGGCTTTCTGGTCGAGGAGACCATCCTCGAAGAGGTCGCGGCCGAGGAGGCCGACGTGGTGGTCATCGGCCACAAGCAGGTCGGGCGCTGGCGGCAGATGCTCCAGAAGCTGACCTCGAACCCCGACATCGACGGCTACCTCCGCGGGAAGTTGGACGCGGACGTCGTCACGGTCGGCAAGGACTGACCGTTCTCAGTCTGGCGGGTCGAACTCCTCGGGTCGAGACCGGCGCTCGCGCCGTTCGACTTCGACGCGGGCGGTCCCGCTGGTCTCGTCGAAGACGAGGTGCTGGTGGGGGTAGGCGATTTCCACGTCGGCCTCCTCGATTTCGCTCCAGATGCGCTCCTGAATCTTCGACTCGACGCGCGGGAGGTAGTAGGGGTCTTTGACCCAGTAGCGCAGGTCCAGCAGGACGCCGTGGTCCGCGAACTCCTTGATGTAGCTGACTGGCGCGGAGGGGTAGCGCGCGCTCCCGATGCGGATGTCCGGGCCGCCTTCCACGACCTCCTGTGTTTCGCGGGCCGCCCGCTCCATGATGGCGCGGGCCTCGTCCAAGTCGCCCTCGTAGGTGACGAGGAGTTCGAGCGAGAGGCGCGAGCGGGTGTCCTCGGCGGAGTAGTTGATGACGTCCCGGTCGCGCATGTTGGAGTTGGGAATCACGAGGAAGGTGTTTTCGAGCGTGAAAATCTTCGTGTACCGGAGCGTGATGTCCTCGATGTAGCCCCGCCTGCCCCGGTCCACGAGTTCTATCATGTCGCCGATTTCGTAGGGCTGGTCGGCCAGCAGGAACAGGCCGTTGATGACGCTCCCGATGATGGGCGCGAGGACCAGACCCAGCACGGCCGAAAACACCGTGACAGAGAGGAGGATGTCACCGGGCTTGAACCCGAAATAACTGGCGGCGACCGACGCCGCGAACACCATCACGATGGCCCGAACCCCGCCGAGGACGGTCTTGGTCAGACTCGGGCGCTGGAACCGCCGGGCCACGGGCCGACCCAGAAACCGGATGAGCAGTTGGCTCCCGTACCATCCGGCGACGAGTACGAGCGTGGCCGCGATGAGTGGTGCCCCCGGAAGGCTCCAGAAGGTTCGGACTGCCTCGTCGAATACGTCCGCGACACCGACCATGGAACCAACCTTTCTCCCAGTTGGCAAAATCCTTTCCCCACGACTCGTCGCTCTCCCCCGATTCGCTCGCCAGCGAGGCGACTCGACACTTCGTTTCGTCCGGTCGAACCGCTGTCGGCGTACAAAGACTCAAGGCCGATTTCGGCGTATTGGAGTGCATGAATCGGGAATCGCGTTCAGCAGGCGCTTCGTTCGAGATTACCGCCGAGAACCCACAGGACACCGTCATCGCCGGGTTCTCGCAGTTCGGCCTCGCCGGACTGACCGCGGTCGATTACCTCGTGGACCGCCTCGACTTCCAGCAGGTCGGGCACATCTCCGCCGACCAACTGCCCGCCATCACGCCCTTCGAGAACGGCCAACCCCGCCACCACACGCGGGTCTTCTCCCACGAAGGCGCGGGCCTGTCGGTCGTCGTCGGCGAACTGTTCGTCCCGCCGTTCGCGGCCCAACCGTTCAGCGAGGCCGTGCTGGAGTGGACCGAATCCGAGGACGTCGACGAAATCGCCATCCTCCACGGGGTCTCGATTCCCCACGCGCCCGAGGAGCATCAGGTGTTCTACGTCGCCACCGACGACTACCTGGACCACCGACTCGCCGACACCGACATTCCGGCGATGGGCAAAGGCTTCTTGGACGGGATGAACGCCGAAATCATGGCCCGCGGAATGGAGTCGGACCTCCGGACCGGCCTGTTCGTCACGCCGGTCCACGCCCAAGCGCCTGACGTCGAGGCCGCGATTCGCCTCCTCGAAGCGGTTCAGGGCACCTACGACCTCGAACTCGACACCGGGCCGCTCGAAGAGTTCGCTACCGAAGTACAGGGCTACTACGAGGAGTTGGCCGAACGCCTCAGCGAGCGCACCGAGGAACGACCGGAAGACCGGATGTTCATGTAGAGCGAGACCGTGACGGGACTCAGTAGTGACCCATCACGCCTCGGTCGCGGGCGACGTGCAAGCAGAGCATGAAGATGAGGTACCCCACGACCGAGTAGACGACGGCAGTTCCGACGAGCGTGCCGAGTTGGAGGGGCGAGAACTCCCAGAGGCGGACGCCCTCACGCATCGTCGCCTGTAGCATCTCGGACCCCTGCACGAGCGGAAGGACGCTGAGAATCGGGAGTTCCGCGACCGGCGCGGCGATAAGCCCGATCAGGACGAACTGCATGAGTTGGGACACGTTAGATATCTGCTTGTAGACGAGCGCCAACCCGGCGAACACGTATCCGAGGCCCACGACCGACAGCAACGTCAGCACGACGATAGGGAAGACCGAGACGAAATCGAGCGCGAGGGTTCGTCCCGTCGTGAGCAACATCAGCGCGAGCATCAGCGAGCCAATCACCATGCTGAGCAGCATGTTGACGAAGACTTTCACGCCGAGAACCGTCCCGAACCCGTGCGGGGACATGAACAGCTGTTCGAGGGTCCCCCAGCGGGACTCCTGGGTGATTTCGGTCGACAGGCTGGAGTAGGCGCTCTGAGCCATCGTCCACAGGAACCAACCGACGATGAGGGCGTCGAGCGTTCCACCGAGCGCACCCATTCCGCCACCGACGTTCTGGACGGCGGCCCGCCCGCCGAAGAAGATGACCGCGAAGAACAGGTACATCCCGACGATTTGGGCCGCGAAGTTCACCTTGTATCGGGCCATCAGCAGGAAGTTCATCCGGAAAATCGTCCAGATCAGGAGCAGTAGCCCGGAGCCGTCGTCCTGCTCGGCGTCCGTGACCGAGGCGTTACTCATGGGCCGTCACCTCCTGTGCGCGGCGTTCGTCTTCCTCCGCTTGGTCGGTGAGGTGGAGGAACACGTCGTCGAAGTCCATCTCGACCTCCGAGAACGACTCGACGCTGAGGCCGGACTCCTCGAGGGTATCGACCAACCGATAGAACTCGTCGCCGTCGGTTTCGACTTCGAGGGCGGTCTTCCCGGACCGGCGGTCGACGTTCTTCAGGAAGAACTCCGACGCGAGTCGCTGCTCGGCGGCCTCGTCGAGGTCTCCGTCCACGACCACGTCGTAGGTCTTCGCGTCGAACAGGTCGATGAGGCTCTCGACCGTGTCGTCGGCGACGATTTCCCCGTCGTTCATGATAATCGCCCGGTCGCAAACCGTCCGGATGACGTCCATGTCGTGACTCGAGAGGATAATCGTCCGACCGTCGTCCTCGGCGAGGCGTCGGATTTCCCGCTGTAGCCTGCGAGTGCTCTCGACGTCGAGGCCGAGCGTCGGTTCGTCGAGGAAGACGACGTCCGTGTCACGTGCCAGCGCACAGGCCAGCGAGACCTTCTGTTTCTGGCCCCGAGAGAGTTCCCGAACGACGGTGTCGGCCTTCTCTGCGAGTCCGAACTGCTCGATGAGCGATTCGATTTCTTCGGTTCGCTTTCGATAGTCGTTGCCACCGATAACCGAGAATATCTCCAGATTTTCGCGGACGGTCAGTCGCCAGTAGGTGTTTCGCGCCCCCTCCAGGGTCGCACCCATGTGTTCGTGGGCGGTGGTGGTGTTCTTGTGGACGTTCACGTCGCTGACCTCGATATCTCCCTCGGACGGGTAGATGAGTCCCAGTATGGATTTAATCGTCGTCGTCTTTCCCGCGCCGTTCGGGCCGAGCAGTCCCACGACCGAACCGGGCTGAATGCTCAAATCGACTCCCGTGACGGCCTCGACGGCGTCGTCTCCTTTGCCGTACTCCTTTCGGAGCCCTTGCACCGACACCACCGGGTCCGTCGTCTGTTCGGTTTCGTTACTGCTGGAGCGCGAACGGTCCGACGTTCCGTCGCGTTCCATACTCGATTCCAAGGACATGATACTACTTTTTAATTTTACTTTAATAAGAACTTCGGTATAAAAATGAATTTTTATAGTTTGACGGTTAATTCGTCGTTTATAGCCGCTGGACGGTATCGTAGCCGAGGAATGGCAGATATTGTCAACACAAATATTTTGCTGTCTATAGCAGTTTTGAATAGTTTCAAAAGGATTGGGTAGATTGCTCCAGAACTCTCCTCCCGCACGCCCTCGAAACGAAAAACCAACTGTCGCGGACGCGACCCCGCAGCGCCTCGACAGGGCGCTACCCCCGCAGCGCCTCGACAGGGCGCTTACTGGAGGCCTTCCAGGCGGGGTAGAGTCCGGCGACGATGCTAGCGCCGATGCCGAAGGCGAACGCGAGGACCATGTACATGACCGTCGCCGACCGGAAGTCGAAGGGGCCGTCCAGCATCAGGCTGTTGATTCCCATCGTCGCCAGCAGGCTCAGGGCGACGCCGACGATGGCACCGATTATGCCGAGCAGCATGGCCTCCGCGAGCATGATTCCGAGTACGTCGATGCGCTGGTAGCCCACCGCGCGGAGGACGCCGATTTCCTCGCGGCGCTCGATTGCGGACATGAGCATCACGTTGGCAATCGAGATGCCCGCCACGAGCAGCGAGATTCCCCCGACGCCCAGCAGGAACATCCGAATTTGCCGGAACGCCTGGTCGAACTGCTCGGCGAACTTCGAGAAGTCCAGCACGTCCACGCGCTCCTTGCGCTCGTTGAGGTTCGCGCGAATCTCGTCGGCGAGCGCGCTCGCTTCGCGCGGACTCTCGGTCTTGACGACCAAGTTGTTGTACCCGTCCACGTCGATTTCCCCGGGCGGAACGACCACGGCCTCGTTCGGGTTGGCGACGCTGGTCTGACCCTCCTCTTCGAGGACGGCTTGGACGCGATAGGTACGTCCGTCGAGACGAATCGACTGGCCGGGTTCAATCTCGTGTTTCTCGGCGAACTCCGACCCTACGATTGCGCCCGACCGCCAACTGTCGGGAATCGAACCCTCGCGGATTTGGTACAGGGCCTTGGGATTGCCCACGCCCCGAACCGTTACGGTTTCACCGGTCGATTCCAGCTGCCACTGGGCCACCAGTAGCGGGATAACCTCCTTCCCGCTGGCGAGTCGCTCGACGTCTCGCCGGTCGCGCTCGTCGAGTAACTGGCCGTTGTCCTCGCCGGGACTGATCAACAATTCGTTGCCGAAGCCGCCGATTGCGTCGGTCTGAGCCTCCTGAAAGGCCACGCCGAAGCTCCCGAGGCTCGCAATTGCGACCACGCCGATGATAATAGTCAACACGGCGAGGCCGGAGCGGGCCTTCGCCCGCAGGAGGTTCCGCCGGGCCATGTACGTCCGGGGGAACAGTCGCCGCAACAGGCTCATTCGAACACACCTCCACCGACGGCCTCGACCGACGGGGCGTCGGTTCCCAGTTCCCCGTCGACTAAGTGAAGCACGCGGTCGGCGAAGCTGGCGACGTACTCGTCGTGGGTGACGGTGACGACCGCGACGCCCTCGTCCGTGACGCGGTCGAACTCGTCGAGTACCCGTTCGCCTGTCTCCCGGTCGAGGTTGCCCGTCGGCTCGTCGGTCAGCAGGACGTCGGGCTCGTTGATGAGCGAACGGGCGATGGCCACCCGCTGTTTCTGGCCGCCCGAAAGCTCGTCGGGGTAGTGGTCGAGTCGGTCGCCCAAGCCGACCCGTTCGAGCAGGTCGACCGCCCGCTGTTCGGCCTCGGCGGGATTCCGGTCGAGGAGACACGGGACGACGACGTTCTCGAGGGCGGTGAGCGTGGGAATCAGGTAGTAGCTCTGGAAGACGAAGCCCACGACGCTCTTGCGAACGCTCGTTCGTTCGCGGTCGCTGTGGTCCTCGATGTCCTCGCCAGCGACCCGGACGGTCCCCGACGTCGGCGTATCGAGTAGCCCCACCAGGTTCAGCAGGGTGGACTTGCCGCTGCCCGAGGGGCCGACGATTGCGACGAACTCACCGGCCTCGATTTCGAAGTTCACGCCCTTGAGCGCCCGGACCGTCTCGCCGCTCTCGTACTCCTTGACGACGTCGGTAGCCTCGACGACCACCATGGTTATCGGAGTCGCCGGTAGCTGATTCCGAAGGCGGCTAGCCCGAGGACGAGCGCCCCGCCGACTGTTACCGATAGCGGGACTCCACCGTTCTGGTCGCTCGCCGCGCCTTCGTCAGCTTCGTTCCCGCCCGCGTCGTAGCGCACCTCGGTCGTGGCGGTGTGCTCGACGCCGTCGACGCGGTAGGTCACCGTCAGCGGAATCGTCGTCTCGTTGCCCTCGACTTCGGCGGTGACGGTGAAGGAAGCGAAGTCACTCTCGGCGACTTCGCCGACGAAGAACTCCGGCTGGGGACCCGTCGGCACGACGTTCTCCGCGTCGCCGACGGCGACGACGACGCTCTGGGCGTCGACGGTGCCGATGTTGGCGGCGCTCCCCGTGATTTCGACGACATCCGACGACGCGCTGGCGCTGACGCCCGTCAGTTCGATGGCGTCGGCACCGGGTGCGCCAGCGTACTTGACTTCGGCCGTGGTAGTGCGCTCGACGCCGTCGACGCGGTAGGTCACCGTCAGCGGAATCGTCGCGCCCTCGGTGTCGACGTCTGCGAGGAGGTCGAACTGAGTGGCGTTGTTCGCGGAAATCGACCCGACGAACGTCTCGGCACCCTCGCCCGAGGCCTCGACACTCGGTGCGTCGCCGACGGCGACGACGACGCTCTCGACTTTGCTGTCACCGACGTTCGACGCGGTGCCAGCAATCTTGACGCCGTCGGCAGTCGTCGTGAGGTTGACGTCGGTCAGTCGCATCTCGCCGGGGCGGTCGGGTTCGGTGAAGTCCGCCGAGACTGTCTGCTCGACGCGCCGGAGGTCGCCGTTGCGGTCCTCGTAGGTGAGTACGACCTCAAGGTCGTAGACGCCGGGCGACTCGGGGCGGGCCTCGAAGTCGAACGCGCGCTCCTCGTGGGGCCCAATCGTGGAGGCGACGCGCTCGCGCTCTCGGAACTGCAGGCCGTCGCCGTCGACCGACACCGACACGCCGTCGACGGACTCGTTGAGGCCGTTGGCGACGGTCAGGTCCACCGTTCGCCACGCGTTCCCGACGGCGGGTTCGGTATCGACGCTGATGAGCGGGTGCGGCCGGTAGACTTGGACGGTCACCGGAATGGAGACGACCCGGCGGTCGTCGTCGTTGACCAGCACAGCCTCGGCCCGGAGTTCGTGGAAGCCGGTGTCGTTGATTTCGACCTCGTCGAGCGTGACGGTGCGCTTGGTTCCGGGCATGAACGGCCCGGTAGGGTTGGCCTCGTCGAGCTCCTCGGCGTCGTCGCCGGGACCGTCGTAGAGGCGAACGTACTCGATTGCGTAGCTATCCTTTCCCCCGTCTGCACTTTCGAGCGTGACTTCGACGCTGAACTTCTCGTCGACGGTGGGTTGGTCGGGCTCGACCTCGGCAGTCATCGTGACGAACGTCCCGTCAGCAACGACGCCAGTGACACCACCGCTGGTTATCAACAGGAGGGCCCATAAGAGAGCGGTGCTGGTTCTAGTCATAAATTCTATTGTGTCATATAAAATATGACCGGAATGCAATAAAATAGCTTCGATTTCTTATTTGTAAATTAAAATTGACAAACGCGCGCCCGTGGCTGTTCCTCCTATCGGTCGAGTACAGCCGTCGTCACGTGGGTTCGCACCGGAGAAACCTAACTCAAAAAATTAATATTATCGGGTATAATAATCGCAATTATGGTAGAAACGAAGTACAGTCGAGCAGCGGGTTTGTTAGGCAACGGGAAACAACTCGGCTTGGCTGCTGGGCTGATTCTACTCGCAAACGCCGTCACGGTGGTAATCGCGTTGGCGATTACCAATGCGGCCGGTTACCTCCGTCCGACGACCATCATCGGGATGATTTCGGGCGGGGTCGGGATGACGCTGGTCGGCGGAGTCTACCTCTGGAGGACGGACCGAGGAATCGAGTACGCCGATTTAGCGGTTCCGACTCCTCGTTCGGTCTCGCTCGGACTCGGGCTCGGCGTCGTCATATTTTCCGTTCAGGCGGCACTCGATTTCGGCGCACGACTGGCGGGTGTCCCGATGGGGTTCGACCAGGTTGCGATGCAGGTCATCGGCGACCCCCGCCTCTTCGTCACTGCGGCTGTACTTCACTTCCTCGTGGTCGGGCCGTCCGAGGAGTTCTTCTTCAGAAACGTCGTCCAGAAGCGCCTCACTGAGCGGTTCTCGGCGGCCGGTTCCATCATCGCCGTCAGCCTGCTTTTCGCGCCCCTGCATATCGCAAATTTCGGTGGTGAATCTACCGTCGCAATCTTGGTGTCCCTTACTGGTGTGTTCCTCGCTTCGGTACTCTACGGAACCGCGTTCGAGAAGTGGCGGCGGCTCGATATTATAGCGATTGCGCACGGGGTGAACAACGTGGTGACGCTCGTCGTCATCTCCATCATGGCCTGATATCTCCTCAGTTCGGTGGGCGAATCAATCTCCTTTCTAGCCAGTAATTCAAAAAAATTAAATATTAAACGTAGTAAACTGGTAATGATGAACAAAGAGGACCTGGCGATGTGGATCGGGGTAGTGATCGGCGGGAGTGCCATGCTCATCGGCTACCTGGTCCTGTAGGCTCGACCGCCCGACCGTCCCCGAGCAGTTCGTCACAGACAGACGAGACAGACCCAACGTTCCAATGGTAGAATTCGCTATTCAGACCGAGAACCTCACCAAGCGGTACGGAGACGAGACGGCTGTCGATAGTCTCTCTCTGACCGTCCCCAGCGGCGCAGTGTACGGCCTGCTGGGACCGAATGGTGCCGGAAAGACGACCACGTTACGGATGCTGACGACGCTCACCGAACCGACGAGCGGCGAGGCCACCGTCGCGGGCGTGCCTATCACTAATTGCGTAGGGGTCACCGAGCGCATCGGCTATCTCCCGGCCGAACCGCCGGTCTTCGAGGCGCTCACGGGGCGCGAACAGCTCCGGTACGCTGGCCGACTACAGGAACTGCCGACGGACGTGGCCACGGAGCGAATCGACTCGCTGCTCGAACAGTTCGACCTCGAAGCGGACGCCGACAGGCGAATCTCGGATTACTCGACGGGGATGCGAAAGAAAGTCGGTATCATCGGGACGATTCTCCACGAGCCAGACGTCGTCTTTCTGGACGAACCGACGAGTGGACTCGACCCCCGAGCCGCCAGGACGGTGCGCGAGATGATCAAACAGTTAACTGAACGGGATACGACGGTCGTCCTCTGTTCGCACGTCCTCCCCGTCGTGGAGGAGATCGCCGACGTCGTCGGGGTCATCCACGACGGAGAACTGGTCGCCGAAGGGACGCCGACCGAGATTCGTTCCAGCGCGAACTCCGCTCCCGACCTCGAGACGGCGTTTCTCGACATTACCACGGACGAGGACGAAATCGACAGCGACGCCGACACGCTCGATTACCATGAAAAACCGAGCTAATCGTAAGCGTGGGTCGACGCGGCACGGACGGTTTCCGGACCCTCGGACCAGCGCGTCGATTGCACACGTCGAGTTGCGTCAGCGCATTCGGTCGCGGAGCAACAACGCCTGGATGTTCTTCCTCGCGCTCATACTCGCTGGCTTCAGTTTCGTGGTCTTCGATTTGGGACGCGAACTCGCACCCGGGAACGGCGAGTGGCAATCCTACGTCGCTCCGGTGTTCGTTCTCGGACTCCTTGGAATCATAGTGTACCAGGGACTGAACGGGGTGGGCCTCGCTCCGACGAACAAGTCCTGGTTGCTCACGGTTCGACCACCGAAAGACGTCATGGGCGGGCAACTACTGTTCCGGTTCTGCGAGACGTTGCTCGGCGCACTCGCCCCGACGGTGGCGTTCTTTCTCGGTCTCTCTCTCACTATTGGTTCGCCGCTGCCACTGTTGGGCGGCGTTGCCGTAGCGCTCCTCGTCAACGCCGTCGGGACAGTCATCGGACATCCTCTCGGACTGTGGTTGAAAGGAATCTACAAACGGCACGGCATCTCCCGAAAGGTTGTCGTAATCGTCGGCATTCCGTTGGCCGTCGGTTACGCCGCGTTCCTGTACACTGGCGGCATCGCCGTCGCAATCGAGCGACTCCAGCCCGTCGTCGTGAACTCGCCGCTGGGGTGGATAGAGGACCTCGCTCTGGTGACGACTCCTGGGTCCGGAGCGAGAGCGAGTCGTGCTGCAGCGTTACTCCTCGGTTCGGTCGTGTTTTCGGCTATCGCCACGTTCGGTGCGGTTCGTATCAGTGTGTACACGTGGTACGCCGACGGTTCTTCCCAGGACGGCGACGAGACGCCAACCGACGACCAGTCCTCGACGGAACCGCTTCTCGGACAGGTGCTTCGGGTCGGTCCGCTCTCGGAGGGGACACGTGGCGTCGCAACGGCGTCGATACGCCGGACGTACCGGTCCGGACACGTCTTGGTACTCGTCCTCGGACTACTCCTCGTGGCCGGAGTTCCGGTGGCCGAACAGATCATCACGACCGGGAAGGCCCCCCGGTACACGCCGTGGATCGTACTGTTTTACGGCGTGAGTCTCGCTGGCTCCTTCCACTCCCTCAACATCCTCGGCGTTCAGGGGAAGACGCTTCCGCTCGTCCTTACTGCGCGGGTGACCGGTCGGCAGTTCGTAAACGGCCACGTCGTCGCCGGGACGGCGGCGTTAGCGCCGATTGCGACCGTCCTGGTCGTCGCCTCCGGAATCGCTGCCCGATGGACTGTCTTCGAGATTGTTCTCGCCGGGGCGCTTTCGCCGCTTGCTGTTTGTCTGGGAGCGATGGTGGCGACCGGAATCGGAACGCGCCTGCCCCGATACCGCTCTCCTTCGGTCCATCGAAGTAGCGGGGTGATTCGACCGGACAAGGTCGCTACAGTCTCCTACTCGGTGTGGTGTTCGGTCACTCTCTTTGTGTTGTTCGTACTCGTCGATGCTAAGCTACGGTACGCTCTCGCCAGCGTTACTGGTCTCTCCGAGGCGCTGTACGCCGTGTCGGCACTCGCGGGACTCGCCGTGGTCGGACTCAGTGCGATTGTCTCGTACCGGTCCGCGGTTGCCCGTGTCAGCGAATATCGACTCGACTAGAATCGGCACGTATGCGTCGACTGTCTGCTATATTTGGCACGTCCGACGTCGAGAACGGGAGAAGGCACTTCTGCGCTTACTTTTCCTATTTTAATAAATATAAATTAAAATAGATAATTTTATAATACTGTATGAAATATGGTAGGATAGATGGTCCCGAAGAGCAGCGGGACCATCTAGGAAAGAGAAACCATGAACACGAACTGTCCCGCATGCTTCGTCGCAGGCGCCATCATCGGCGGCGGCGGCGTCGCTGCCATCTACCTGGCGACGTAACGCTAGCTAACCGACGACCTTTCAACAGTCAATCATGAACACGAACGCTTGTCTTCCGTGCGCGGCTGCGCTCATCAAGGGTGCTGCCGTCGGTGCGGGTATCGTCGGTGGCGCCATCGCGGCTGCCAATTACTAAGGCGCATCACTAGCTAACCAACCTTTCAACTCGACACGAAGCATGAACACGAACGCTTGTCTTCCGTGCGCGGCTGCGCTCATCAAGGGTGCTGCAGCCGGTGCGACCATCGTCGGTGCCGCCATCGCTGCCTACGAAGCGTAAGGGCGCACCAGAAGGTATCGTTCGCCAACTAACCATTCAACCCAACGCTAAACATGAACACGAACGCCTGTCTTCCGTGCGCGGCTGCGCTCATCAAGGGTATTGGTGCCGGTGCGACCATCGTCGGTGCCGCCATCGCTGCCTACGAAGCGTAAGGCCGTACCAGAGGGTATCGTTCGCTAACCACTTTTTCAGGTATCGTCGGACGGAGACGTCCAGCGAGGAGCCTACTAGTTGGCCACAGTCGGCGATTCCGACGGGTACTCACTACCTCCGGAGAAGAAAGCCACCTCGAACTCGCGTCGCTACATCAGGACAACGAGGGCACCCAGCACTATACTCCCGATCATCAGCGGGCGCCACTCTCCGGTCGTACCAGCGTAGTACGCGGCACCCGCGACGTAGATGATTCCTACGACGAGAAGACCGAGATACGCCGTGGTGTAGAGGTCGAATTGGGTCATCGATTTCTCTCCTCTTTTCTCACTTATGTCGTCTCGAATAAAAAACTTAGGGACCAAGACGGTGACGGTTCGGTCGCTTCGGGGCTGGCCTCCCGGTCGTGAGACGCCGACCACCACACTCGCCGTCGGCCAGTGTCGAGCGACCGGACGACATCGAACACGCGAAAGCAGACGGCGCGTCTCGCCGACGGACGGATTCGATTGGCTGGCGACGCGAAGGAGGGCGACGTGTCTTTTGCTCAGGCACCGACCAAGAGATACCACATCACCGCGAGGAGAACGACGACGGGGCCAGCGACGATAGCAAACGCCCGCTTCTGTGACACGTCGTGTACCGACTGGACCGCGACTGCCCAAATGTCGGCACTCCAGACGAGAAACGCGAGAAATAGGTACCCGACCGCGACAATCCTCCAATCGTTCGACAGCGCCGTCTGGGTGGCCTCGGCTGCCGAAGTCGGTGCCGACAGGTCGTTCACCACGACCATCGTCACGGCGAAACTGACGAGCGACCCGAGCGCGTACGGAACCATCCCGTACGCAGTCAACTGCAAGAGTCGCTTGAACGAGGCGTCACTCTCGTAGACTACGGTGGCGATGCCGTGGAAGCACGCCGTCACGAGGACCCACACGAGAATGGGGAGACCGCCGGAGACCAAGCCGGTGAGTACGTAGAGGATGGTCATGTTCATCTCCGTGTTCGAGAACTGCCAGTTGATGACGTAGATGTCGTTGACCACCGAAATCAAAGCCGTGAGCAGCACGATGGCTCCGGGGACCGCGAACCCGCTCGACGTCCGTCGGTCGAAGAACGATTCCGTGTCTCTGAATAGTTCTACACCTACCATAATTAAAAACGATATATGAGAGAAAAAGAAAATTTCGATTGGAGACAAGTCTCCGCGTGTGATGTCGTTTCGGTCGGCGACGGGGAGTTCGAGCGGAAATATCGGATTTGCTACCGAAGGGGATAACTACCGAGATTCCCCGGCGTCCGACACGGCCGTTGGAGGACTCCGGGCGGCGCTCGTCCACAGTCGTCGTGCGCCGAGCCGCAGAGAATCATTTACAAGTTAATTGAACATCTATAGATGTCGTTAACAATTATATCTATTTCTATCGACTGTAGTCCCCTTCGTCGCTCGCCGCCGAGAACTACTCGAAGGATGAAACGAGTTTACGGAAAACGGTGCTACTCGAAACCGGATAAATCATTTACCCCTTGCGAGTATGTCCAGATATATGACCTCAGAGGATTTGCACGCGACGATGGAACAGGTCGGTGACCGGTTCGACCTCGGGGAGTACGAAATCGACGCCTATCTCACCGTTCTCGAACACGGTGACCTGACCGCCAGCCAAATCGCCGACCGGACCGACATCCCGCAACCGCGGGTGTACGACACCGTCCGGAGTCTCAGCGACCGCGGTCTCGTGGAGTTGCGCGAGTCGCGCCCGATGAAAGTCATCGCGGTGGACCCCGACGAGGCCTTCTCGGGCATCCAGTCGTCGCTGATGGACATGGTTTCCGAGTTGGAGGCCCGCTACACCGCACCGGCGCGCGACACCGAGGCCGTCTCGCTGGTCAAGTCGCGCTCGACCATCCTGCGCTACTTCGAAGACGTGATTTCGGCGGCCGAGTTCGAGTTGGCGCTCTCGCTGACGCCCGACCTGTTGGACCGATTCGAGGAGGACCTCCGGGCCGCGGTCGAAGACGGCGTCAGCGTCGAACTGCTGGTCACGCCCGCCTCGGAAGCGCCCGAACCGGAGGACTTCGACTACCTGAGCGTGGCGACCACGGCCCGCGCTCGCCGGGGCATCACCACGCCGGTCATCGCCGTCGCCGACGGCGAGTACTCCATCTACGCCACCCAAGACGCCCTGCGCGACGACGAGGACCGCTACGGCGTCATCTTCAACCGCTCGGCGCTCGGCTTCCTCGTCTCCGGGTTCTTCGGCACGGTGCTGTGGACCACGGCCGAGCGCACCCTCGCCGCGAACGGCGAGGACCGACCCTTCCCCCGGCGGTACTCGTCCATCCGGCGCTGTGTCAAGGAACTCCAAGCCCTCGACGGCGACTTCTACGCCACCATCGAGGGCCGAGACATCGAAACCGGCTCCTCGCGCGTCGTGCAGGGCGAGGTCGTCGGCTTCTCCTTCGAGGCGGGCGAGCGCGTCGCCGGGATGAAGATTCAGACCGACGAGGGCGAGGTCACGGTCGGCGGGCAAGTCGCCGCCTTGGAGGACATCGAAGCTCACGAGATTCGAGTCGGAAAGAACAGTCCGCCCGAGGTGTGAGTTGCTGGAACCAATTGGGAAACATCTACCTTTCCCTTAGATACTTAATAAGTGGTGGTGTACGGGTTTCCTATGGAGATTAAGGAGCAGGAGGAGAACGATAGCGAGTTCGTGTACGTGGAGGACGGTGCTGGGGAATACAAGTTCAAGAAAGAAGGCAATTCTGTCCTCCGCTTCTACGGATTCGGGGGGAACCGGAAAGACAAATACGGAGATGAAGGCCCTCCTACAGAAATCGTCAAGGAATTAGAATCCAAGGGCTGGGAAGTCCACCACTAATTTGACCGGTTCTGGGTTCGGTAGCCCGTATACTGAAATGGCCGCCATTACTGAATCTTTTTACGTATCTATTCTAACTGTTGCATATGGCGAATTCAGACCCGGTCGAAGATGCACGCGAAATTTTAGATAATGTCAACGGGACGGAGGACCCGGTGGCCGTCTTTGCTGGCGATGAAAAAGGAGACATCCATGGTACCGTCCAACTTGGAGATCATGGCCCTAACGCACACATCCATCTCATGGCGACCTACCTCGCGTCGCTTGAGGAGAAAACGGATCAGGACCTGAACACGCTTGCCCAACTCATACTAGAGGAGGCTCATAGCATCGGTGAGGGAGACGGATACATGGTGGTAGACTAATTACTACGTTCTGTTCTAAGTCTTACTCCTCTAATCCCGAATCCAACTACCGGAACGTATAGAGCCGCGAATCACACTCCCCGCAGGCCAGCACGTCGTCGGGGGCGTCGGCCTGCGTGCCGCCCGGTCCGCCACAGCACTCGACTTCGGTCGTCTCCTCGACCGGGCCGTCGCAGACCGGGCAGGATTCGAGGAGGGTCCGGAGCGGTCCGGCGGCCTGCGCCCGCCGGGTCGCGTCTAAATCCCCCCAATCGGCCAGCGCCCGCACCGCGCCGATTTCGGCCACGGCAATCGGCCGGGTCAGCCACTCCTCGCGGGCGGGGTCGCCGCTCCCGTCGGAGACGACGAACCAGCGTTTGGTCTCGCTGAATGGCCCGCCGTCCTGCTCGACCACGTCCGTGACGGTCCCCTCGGGCGCTGATTCGCGGAGCGCGTCGGCGAGACCCCGAGCGTCGCGTTCGCGGAGGTCCCGCATCTCCTCGCGCCACGCCTCGCGGAACTCCTCGGCGAGGTAGAGGGTTTCGCCCTCGGGGACGACTACACCGCGTTCGAGGAGCATCGTCAGGACCTCCTCGCCGGTCTCCTCGGCGGTGTCGCCGCCGAGCGACCCCGAGGAGTCGGGCGCTTGGCGCGATTTGCGCTCCTCGCCAGCGTCGCCGACGGCGGGGCCGGGCGTCTCACCGTCGGCGTGGAACAGATTTCCGGGTAGTCGGTCGGCGAGTCGCGGCGCGAACCGGGGCGTGAATGGCACCAGATACCCGCGGAGCGCAATCGCAAGTCCGCCGCCGACTCCGAGCGCGGCGGCGAATTTTCGGGAGCGCCGCCGGGAGAGGCCAGCACACGCGAGGCCTAACAGGACCGCGTTCGTCACGGTGCAGGGCCAGCATCGGCGCTCGCCGGTGTGATTCGGACTCCGGAGTCGGTCGAGGAGGGAGGTCATGGTACGTGTATCGACGCGACGGGGCTTCAGGCTTTGGCGGGTATCGGTTTGAGATGATACTATTCAGGCCAATAAACGAACTCGTGATTTCGGTCTCGAAAGCCCTCGCGCGGTTCGCGGTCGCTCAGCGGGATATTTCGCGCCTCTCCGCACCGCCCGGCACGAAATAGGGCCACGCTGAGACGACCACGGGCCTGTCGGCCCGCGAACCGCGCTCGCCCTTTCAATCCGCCAGGACCGCACTAGATTCACCGAGCGTCTGCTGGTGGTTAGCGGGACTTAGCTGAATACCACGTGAGTCGCGGAAATCGCCAGCGGCGATTTCCGCCCCGTACCGTTTTAACCGCCTTCGTCGTAGGCCGGGGCGTGACAGAAACCGACATGGAGTACACGAATCTCGGCGACACCGGCCTCGAAGTCTCGCGGTTCTGCCTCGGGTGCATGAACTTCGGGAGCGACCAAGAGTGGATGATAGCCGACGAGGAGAAGAGCCACGAAATCATCGACCGCGCAATCGAGTTGGGCGTCAACTTCCTCGACACCGCCAACGTCTACTCCCACGGCGAGAGCGAGGACATCGTCGGCGACGCCATCGAGGACCACGACCGCGAGGAGTTGGTCATCGCCACGAAGGTCTACGGCGCGATGGGCGAAGGGCCGAACAAGCAGGGCCTCTCGCGCAAGCACATCCTCGACCAAGTCGAGGGGAGCTTGGACCGCCTCGGCACCGACTACATCGACCTCTACCAGATTCACCGCTGGGACGAGAACACGCCGGTCGAGGAGACACTCCACGCGCTCGACCACCTCGTCGAGACCGGCAAGGTGCGCTACATCGGGGCCTCCACGATGGCGGCGTGGCAGTTCACCAAGGCGCTCTACCAGAGCGACCTGAACGACTACGCCCGGTTCACCTGCATGCAACCCCAGTACAACCTCGTGGACCGCCAAGAGGAACAGAACGTCCTGCCGGTCTGCGCCGCGGAGGGCGTCGGCGTCATCCCGTGGAGTCCCCTCGGCGGCGGGTTCCTGACCGGCAAGTACGACCGCGATTCGGAACCCGACGAGGGTCGGGCCGCGACCGACGAACACACCCACGAGCGATTCACCGACGAGAACTGGGCCGTCCTCGACGCAGTTCGGGAGGTCGCCGACCAGAAGGACGCCACTCCGGCGCAGGTCAGCCTCGCGTGGCTCCTCCACAAGGACGTCGTAGACGCGCCAATCGTCGGCCCGCGGAGCATCGACCATCTGGAGGAGAACGTCGGCGCGTTCGACGTGTCACTCTCCGACGATGAGATGGAACGTCTCGAAGCGCCGAAAGACCCGGTCTGGTCACGCTCGATAGCTGACTTGTAGGCCGCGTTTAGAGGGTCGCTATCGAGTATAACGCCTCCGAGAGGCGACGTGAAACAGTCGAAATGGTTACTTTCTGCACAGATGATAGTGTTCGTTTTCGGGGCGATACTCGCGCCGAGAAACCGACTTCCGAATTAGGCATCACACAATCGCCCACACCCGTTCGGAAACCCGACCTTACCCTCGACCTATTTGTAACAACGAATGTAGTTACTATCACTAGGGTATATATGGGGAAACGCCGTGATACTGAGTGGAATGGTTGACAGTAGTTCACACGAGTCTGATGACGACGCCGCGCGGGACGGGGGAGTCTCGCGCCGGAAGTTCGTCCAGGCTGTGGGGGCGTCAGGCGCAGCGGCGGGTATCGCAGGCTGCACGGGGAGTGACCAGCCGAAAAATCAGGGCGGGGGAGACCAAGCTAACGACGCCGGAAGCACGGTCGGAAACGTAGACAACCAAGGCAACAAGACGACGCTTCAGTGGGCGACCGACCCTGATTTCAAAGGAAAGACGTGGAATCAGGAACTCCAACCGATTCTGTACGAGAACGGCCTCTCGAAGGACATCGAAGTCGAGATTCTGGCGGGACCGTCGGTGACAGACAACCGTCGAGCGCAGTACCAGCAGTGGTTGTCGGCCGGGCGCTCGAAACCCGATATTCTCTACGTCGACAGTGGGTGGACGATTCCGTTCATCGTCCGGAACCAGTTGATGAACCTGAGTCAGGCGGGGAACTTCGGGCAGGAGTTCATGAGCCAGCTCGATAACCAGTACTTCGAGGCCAGCGTCTCGACTGCCAAGGGGCCGAACGGCGACCTGTACGCCGTTCCCCTGTTCCCGGACTTCCCGACGATGCAGTACAACAAGCAGTACCTGAAGCAGGCGGGATACGGGCAGTCGGACTTCGACAAGTGGGCCACGGACTCGATGACCTGGCAGAAGTTCTCGCAGGTCACGAAGGAGGCGATGAACAACAACGACGTCCAGTACGGCTACACCTTCCAAGGGAGCGCCTACGAGGGGCTGTCGTGCTGTGACTTCAACGAGTTCATGTCGAGTTGGGGCGGGGCCTACTTCGGCAACCCCGAGAAGTACCTGTTCGGGCCGGTCGGCGACCGACCCATCACCGTGGACGAACAGCAGGTCGTCGACTCCATCAAGATGATTCGGACGTTCATCCACGGCTCGAACGCCAACAACACCCTGAACAACTATCAAGGCCAGATTGCCCCGCCCGCGGTGATGCAGTGGACTGAGGAACCGTCCCGCAAACCGTTCACCAACGGGGGCGCTATCATGCACCGCAACTGGCCCTACGCCATCAACATCAGCGGTGCAGAGGACGCACTCGGCAAGGACCTCGGCGTGATGCCGATTCCGTACGCCAAGACCGAGCAAGAGGCCAAGTACCCGATGACGGGCGGTCCCGTCGCGGCGCTCGGTGGCTGGCACAATGCCGTCAACCCCAACTCCAACAACACGGAGGCGGCGGTCGAGGTGCTGAAGGCGATGATGAGCGACGACTTCAAGTACAAGCTCTTCGAGGTGCTGGGCTTCCTGCCGCCGGAACCCGAACTGCTGACCTCCCAACGCGCGAAAGAAGTGCCCATCATGGGCCGGTACCTCGAACAGCTTCGCATCGCCGGGGAGAACGCGATTCCGCGACCGGTTACCGCGGTCTGGCCTTCCCAGTCGTCCAAAATCGCCCAGCAGGTCAACGGCGCGATGGCCAAGGGCGGCAACCCCAAGCAGGCGATGACCCAGCTCAAAGCACAACTCGAAGCAATCGAGAGCAGCGCATAGACATACCTTACACGTTTTTATGGCAACAACTGACGAGGGGATTCGTGACTCCGAGCGGTCGGGAGCCTACGTCTCAGCAGTGCGCTGGATGGAGAATCTCAGCGACCCCCAGTTCGCGTACCTGCTGCTGACGCCGGTACTGCTGTTGCTGGGACTCATCGCGTTCTGGCCGCTGTTGAGTACCTTCAGAATGTCACTGTTCGCCGACAACCTCGTCGGGAGTGCCGCCCTCGGCGAGTTCGTCGGATTGGAGAACTACGTCGCGCTGCTGACCGGCGAGCGAGACGCTCTGCTGGTCAGGCCCTTCCTCGACCCGTCGACGCCGTTCCGGAGCGCGCTGACCGTGACGCTCATCTTCACGCTGTTCAGCGTCTTCTTCGAGACGGTGGTCGGGTTCGCGCAGGCGCTGGTGCTGGACCAGGACTTCCGGGGTCGGCGGTGGGTCCGGGTCGCCATCATCATCCCGTGGGCCGTCCCCATCGTGATTCAGGGGATGATCTTCTTCCTGCTGTTCCAGCCGAACATCGGGTTCCTCGTGGACCCGCTCCAGAACTGGGGCATCTTCAGCGCCACGCCGCTGTCGAACCCGGTCGACTCGATGATAATCCTCATCGTGGCCGACGTGTGGAAGACCTCGGCGTTCATGGCGCTCATCATCCTCGCGGGACTCCAGAGCGTCGACCGGAGCCTCTACGACGTGGGCAGAGTCGCCGGAGCCTCGAAGTACCAGCAGTTCAAGATGATAACCCTGCCGCTGGTCCTGCCGTCGGTGCTGGTTGCGATGCTGTTCCGCACCATCGGCGCGATGCGAATCTACGGCCTCATCGAGACGGTCGTGGGCTGCAACACGGTGCCCTCGCTGTCGTGTCTCGTCGTCACGACCTTCCGCGGGTCGCGGATGTACGGCACGTCGGCGGCGGTGGCGTTCATCACGGCGGGGCTCATCGGTCTCGTGGTTTCGGTCTACATCGTCAAGTACGCAGACACGGAGACGGGGGCATAACATGGCTACAGAAAGCGATTCAAGTCAAGGTGCGTTCTCGCGGTGGGTAGACTCGGCGATAGAGAGCCCGGAGAAGGTGTACAGGGCGATGTTCTACGTCGTCATGCTGTTCTTCCTGTTCACCACGTTGTTCCCGTTCTACTGGCTACTGGTGCTGGCGCTCACGCCGAACGAGGCCATCACCAGCTTCGGATTCCCGCCGGTGCCCAACGGGTTCAACCCCGAGGCGTTCGTGAACGTGTTCACGACGGTGCCGTTCCACGTCTACATGTTCAACAGCTTCGTCCTCGGCATCGCCACGACCGCGGTCGTGCTGGTACTGGCGAGTCTCGCGGGGTACGTGTTCGGCAGGCTCGACTTCCCCGGGAAGGGACCGCTGATGTTGCTGATACTGGCGGTGTCGTACTTCCCGCCAGCGGCGTTCATCATCCCGCTGTTCCGGCTGTTCACCGGGAACATCTCGCTGTTGGGCGTGTCGAGTCCGAACCTGTTCAACACACCGTTCTCCATGGTGCTCCCGTTCAGCGCGCTGTTCATGCCGCTGTCAATCTTTATCCTCTCGACGTTCTACGGCCAGATTCCGGACGGACTGGAGGACGCCGCGCGAATCGAGGGGACGACTCGACTGGGCGCGCTGTTCCGAGTCATCATGCCGCTGTCGGCACCGGGCGTGGCGACGGCGGGGGTGCTGACGTTCATCTCGGTGTACAACGAGTTCTTCTTCTCGTTCCTGATGACCTCGGGCGAGGCGAACAACTGGGCACCCATCGTCTGGGGTATCCTGAGCTATCAGGGTCAGTACACCCAACTGTACAACCTCATGGCCGCGGCGAGTATCGTCGGGGTCCTGCCCGTCGCCATCCTCGTCGTCGTCGCGCAGGAGAAAATCGTCAGCGGACTCACCGCAGGAGCGCTCAAGGAGTGATTCACAATGGGTAAAGTCATCTTGGAGGACGTCACGAAACGCTACGCGGACGTAACGGCAGTCGACAAAATGAACCTCGAAATCGAGGACGGCGAGTTCGTCACGCTCGTCGGCCCCTCGGGGTGCGGTAAATCGACGACCTTGGAGACCATCGCGGGGCTGACCATCCCCACCGACGGGAAGATTACGATTGCCGACCGGGAGGTCACGAACCTCCCGCCGAAGGACCGCGGCATTGCGATGGTGTTCCAGAACATCGCGCTGTTCCCGCACATGGACGTCTACGACAACATCAGCTTCGGGTTGCGGCTTCGAGACTACCCGAAGGAGGAGATCGACCGCCGGGTGGACCGGGCCTCGGACATCGTCCAGTTGGAGGGGATGTTAGACCGGATGCCCGACGAGATGTCCGGCGGTCAGCGCCAGCGCGTTGCGATTGCCAGAGCAATCGTCCGCGAACCCGAAGTGTTCCTGATGGACGAACCGCTGGCGAACCTGGACGCGAAGCTCCGGGTCCACATGCGGACCGAACTCCAGCGACTCCACAAGGAACTGGACACCACCATCATCTACGTCACCCACGACCAGGCGGAGGCGATGACGATGTCCGACCGCATCGCGGTCATCGACGGTGGCGAACTCCAGCAGATCGCACCGCCGCTGGTCTGTTACAACGAACCCGCCAACCTGTTCGTCGCGGGATTCATCGGGTCGCCGTCGATGAACTTCGTCGAGGGTGAGGTCACCTCGACCGGCCTCTCGACGCCCAACTTCGACGTGGAGTTCGACCCCGGCCAACTCTCGGGAGTCGCAGAGGGCGACCACCTCACGCTCGGCGTCCGGCCCGAGGACGTGTATCTCAGGCAGGGTAGCGAGGGCGTCGCCAACCCCACCCAATCGATTCCGGCGCGGACCGACGTGCTGGAACCGATGGGCGACGAGATATTCGTCTACCTGCTGACCGGCGACGCGGCCGAACCCAGCATGGAGGCCGACCCCGAGACGTCCAAGAACCAACTGCTGATGAGCGTGAGCCCCGACTCGGACATCGAGGCCGAACAAGACGTGGAAGTCGTCCTCGACCGCGAGCGAGTCCACCTGTTCGACACCGAGACGGGCGACGCCATCAGCCACACGCTAGAGTTCCCGGCGACCGAGGCCGGAGCGGCCGAAACCGAGACCGAAGCGGAGGGCGACGACTGATGGTGTCGGCGCTCGGGTGGTTCTACCTGCTCGGCGGGACGGTGCTGTTTTTCTTCTGGGCCTACGGCATCGTCTCGTTCGCGCTCGACTGCAAGAACAAGTTCCTCCCGGCGATTCGGACGTGGCTGGCGGCCCGCCGCGAGCGCAAGCGGGACGCCGACCGCGAGAGCGAACGCGAGGAGAAAGAGCAACAACTCTACTGAGGAATGTCCGGATTGTGCTCGAAGTGTCCGGAACTAAATCCTCGGGAAAGTTTACGTTCTGGCGCTCTGATAGACGCTCGAAGGGAAAAACCTAACACCGCCTCAAGGTTGCCTACCACTAGTAACAATACTCATGTCCAGACAGAATGAGCCGGTTCGAGTCGGGTTCGTCGGGTTGGGGAACATCGGTCACTACCACGCCGACCGGCTCGTCGAACTAGACGGGGTGGATATCGTCGGCGGCGTGGACATCAATCCCGACGCCCGCGCCCGATTCGCCGAGAAGTACGGGGTGGAGTCGTTCGAGAGCTACGAAGACCTCTACGACGCGGCGGTGGACGCGGTCGTCGTCACGACGCCCAACAAGTTCCACGAGGAGTACGCCGTCGCCGCGCTCCGGAGCGGGTTGGACGTCCTCCTCGAAAAGCCCCTGGCCCACTCCTTGGAGAGCGCCGAGCGAATCGCCGAGGCGGCGCGCAACGCCGAGGGCTTCTGCATGGTCGGGTTCCACAACCGCTTCCGGAACCCGGTGGAAGTCGTCAAGTCCTACCAGGAGGAGGGCCGGTTCGGTCACACCCGCCACGTCGAGGCCAACTTCATCCGGCGGCGCGGGATTCCGGGCCGCGGGTCGTGGTTCACCAACCACGAAATCGCGGGCGGCGGCGCGCTCATCGACATCGGCGTCCACGCCATCGACTTGGCGCTTCACTTCCACGACTTCCCCAAGGTGCAGGAGGTCTCGGGCACCATTCGGTCGCAGTTCGGGTCCCGCGACGACTACGCCTACCTCGAAATGTGGGGCGAGGACGCCCAGTCGGGCGAGTTCTCGGTGGACGACTCGGTCAGTGCGTTCGTCCGGTGTGAGAACGGCAAGACGTTCACGCTGGAAGTCGCGTGGGCCGCCAACCGCTCGCCCAACGAGGAGTTCGTCATCCGCGGCACCGAAGCGGGTGCGAACTTCGACAAGGCCGACGATTCGCTGACCATCTACGAGACGGGTCGGCAGGGCACCGACCACTTTCAGGACTCCGAGATTCAGACCCGCCACGAGGACCCCCACAAGGCCGAACAGCGCGTCTTCTTCGAGGCGGTCCGCGACGGCGTGGCCCCGAACGTGAACACCGTGGACCAGGCGCTGGAGGTCCAGCGCGTCATCGACGCCATCTACCGGTCCCACGAGGAGCAACGGGCGATTCAGGTCGAGTAGTCGAACCGGCCTTCTGGACCCGCGGCGAGTCGGGACTTCTCCGAGTCCGTCGAGGAATTGCAGAGCGTTGCTTGACGATTGTAATTGTTTTCTTTAGCAATCAGAATATTTCTTACCGCTGGAAACGAAGTTACGCGAATTTTCGAGAAAGCCAGCGTAGATGCCGGTCCTGTACGAAGGTTTATTTATAGACGTGCGTAAAGCAGACACATATGTCCGATGCCGATACCGGGGCCGACGACGGACCGGAGATGGTCCAAATCAACCTTCGGTTGAGTCGGTCCTTCCTCGAAGACATCGACGCGACGTGGAAAGAGCAAGGTTTCAATTCCCGTAGCGAGTTCCTTCGCTACGCGGCCCGTGACGCGGTGAAGCATCCGGAGTTCTCCCGCGAGGGGTGGAAGCAAATCGCGGCGAGCGAACACGAGTTGCGGTCCGGCAACGCGGAGTTGGTTTCACGAGAGGAAGTCGTCGAGATGATGGACCGGGACGAGGATGACGAGTGAGGAAGGTTGGACTTGGAAGTTCACGAAGCGCGCTGCCGACCAGTTCGACGGACTCGACCCACACGTCCAAGACCGCATCGTCTCGAAGCTCGATGAGGTCGTAGATTCGGAGTGGCGCGAACCAGCGGACTTCCTCGAACCGCTGACTGGCGGACCGTTTTCCAAATTCCGCGTCGGGCAGTACAGACTCGCTTGCGTCCTCGACCACGGCGAGGAGGTCCTCGAAGTCCATCGAATCGAGCATCGAAGCGGTGCCTATACTGCCGACGACTGACGAAAAAAGACGAAGTGAATCCACCCACTCAGGCCGAGGAGGCCGTATCGAGATGCCAACCGGGGTCGGTGCCCGTGCGGTCGAGGAGGTCCGACCGACACGCCGGGCAGTAGTCGGGGGTGCCCGCCACGCTTCGGGGGACGTAGACCCCGCCGCCGCACTCCACGCAGGCGTCCGCGACGATAGTCGCGCAGTCGGCGCAGACGTTGAAGTCGTCTACCGTCAGCTCCCGCAGGGGTTCGAGTTGTTTGTCCAAGAGATACTCGTCGATGACCGCCTGACAGTTTTGGCACGGTTGCATGGCGATACGATTCGAGCCATGTGAACACGACACAAATACCTATCGGTTTCGGGGGTTTTTTGCATTGTTTTATCGTCTGCTGTGTTTAGACTCGTCGGAAGTCACCGGATTTCGGGTGGTATTGGGACTCCTCGGGCTTGGAGTCGCAGGAGCGAACTGGACAGCAGTATCCTCGAAAGCCCTCGCGCGGTTCGCGGTCGCCCTTTCAGTCCACCAGGGCCGCAGGTGTTGGGTCCGCCGGTCGAAGCTGGTTGACACACCCATCTCCTGGCGGACTGAAAGGGCGAGCGGACCTCGCGTTTATCTTAGTCGTCTCAGCCGACCCCTCTCCGGGCGCGCAGTTCTGCGCGCCCGGATATGTCGCTGAGTCGCCGAAAATCGGAGATTTTCGAGATGACGAGCGCGTAGCGCTCGAACCACGACCGCGAGGTCCGCGAGGGCTTTCGAAACCTCGCTCCCTCTCCTTGAAGTCGGTACTCTATTACCTCTCCACACTATCCCCTTCCGAAGCCCCGCCTTTACGTCGCTCAAGCCCCTCCGTCGAGTCATGAGCGACTCCGAGGACCCAACCGCGAGAAACCGACTCGACGAGGAGGAGAGTCCGTACCTCCGCCAGCACGCCGACAACCCGGTCAACTGGCAACCGTGGGACGACGCCGCGCTCGCCGCCGCCGAGGAGCGCGACGTGCCCATCTTCCTCTCGGTCGGCTACTCGGCCTGCCACTGGTGTCACGTCATGGAGGAGGAAAGCTTCGAGGACGAGGAAATCGCCCGACTCCTCAACGAGAACTTCGTCCCCGTCAAGGTGGACCGCGAGGAGCGCCCCGACGTGGACAGCATCTACCAGACCATCTGTCAGGCCGTCTCGGGCCGGGGCGGGTGGCCCCTGTCGGTCTGGCTCACCCCCGACGGCAGGCCCTTCTACGTCGGCACCTACTTCCCGAAGGAACCCAAGCGCGGGCAACCCGGCTTCCGCGACCTGCTGGCGAGCATCGCCGACTCGTGGAGCGACGACGAGGACCGCCGGGAGATGCAGCGCCGGGCCGACCAGTGGACCGACGCCATCGAAGGCGAACTCGAATCCGTGCCCGACCCCGGCGAAACTCCCGGCGAGGGCCTCCTCGGTTCGGCCGCCGACGCCGCAGTCCGGAGCGCCGACCGGGAACACGGCGGGTTCGGCACCGGCCAGAAGTTCCCGCAGGCCGGGCGCGTCCACCTGCTTCTGCGGGCCGCCGAGCGCGCTGACTCCGACGACGAGGCCGACGAGTACCGCGAGGTCGCAGACGAGGCCCTGACCGCGATGGCCGAGGGCGGCATCTTCGACCACGTCGGCGGCGGGTTCCACCGCTACACCGTGGACCGCGAGTGGGTCGTCCCCCACTTCGAGAAGATGCTCTACGACAACGCCGAAATCTCCCGCGCGATGCTGGCGGGCTATCAGGTCTCGGGTGACGAAGCCTACGCCACCGCGGCCCGCCGGACCTTCGAGTTCGTGGAGCGCGAGATGACCCACCCCGAGGGAGGATTCTACAGCACCCTCGACGCCCAGAGCGAGGGCGAGGAGGGCAAGTTCTACGTCTGGACGCCCGAGGAGGTCCACGACGCGGTGGACGACCCGACCGCCGCAGACCTTTTCTGCGACCGATTCGGCGTCACCGAGTCGGGCAACTTCGAGGGCAAGACGGTCCTGACCGAAAGCGAGTCCATCGCGGACCTCGCCGACGAGTACGGGATGGACGAGTCGGAAGCCGAGCAGACCGTCGAGGAGGCCCGCGAGCGGGTGTTCGAGGCCCGAACCGGGCGCGTCCGACCTCGGCGCGACGAGAAGGTGCTGGCCGGTTGGAACGGCCTCATGATTTCGGCGCTCGCCGAGGGCGCGCTCGTCCTCCCCGAGGAGAGCGACCGCTACGTCGGCCTCGCAACCGACGCGCTCGATTTCGTCCGCGAGACGCTCTGGAAACCGGCTGAAGGGGAAAACGATGCCGGAACGCTCTACCGACGGTTCAAAGCAGGAGACGTCGCCATTCCGGGCTACCTCGAAGACTACGCCTTCCTCGCCCGCGGCGCGCTGAACTGCTACGAGGCGACTGGGAACCCCGACCACCTCGGGTTCGCGCTCGACCTCGCCGACGCAATCGCGGCCGAGTTCTGGGACGAAGACGCCGGAACCATCTACTTCACGCCCGAGAGCGGCGAGGAGTTGGTCGCTCGCCCGCAGGAACCACACGACCAATCGACGCCCTCCAGTCTCGGGGTCGCCACCGAGACCCTGCTGGCGCTCGACCACTTCCGAACTGACGACGAGTTCGAGGCCATCGCCGAGAAGGTTCTCGAACGCCGCGGCCAGCAGATTCAGTCCAACCCCCTCCAGCACGCCTCGCTCGCGCTGGCCGCCGACCGCTACGCGCAGGGGTCGCTGGAGGTGACCGCGGTCGCCGACGAACTCCCCGACTCGTGGCGCGAGGAGATCGCCGCGCGCTACCTCCCGACGCGACTGCTGTCGCGCCGACCGCCGGGTGACGACCAATTGGAGGAGTGGCTCGACCGACTCGACCTCGCCGAAGCACCACCGATTTGGGCCGACCGGACCCGACGCGAGGGCGAACCGACCGCCTACGTCTGCCGCAACTTCACCTGTTCGCCGCCGAAATCGGACCTCGGCGAGGCGCTCGACTGGTCGGGGGGAGAATAGGAAGCCACACTTTCGACTGCGTCCAGATTTCCGCGGTCCGTCGTGCGAAAGTTTATTAACTCTACATCTTTAACGATTCGGCGAATGAGTGCAGGGAGTTCCGACAGCCGGGGTGGTAACACGGGGAGCGACGCCGCTTCGTCGGAGGCCGACACCGCGTCGGACGGCGGCGAGCGATTTCTCGACGTGCTTCGAGAGCTGAAATCCGAGGGGTGTAACCTCCTCGTCGTGGGCGACGCGCCTCGACAGTTGTTCACCGCAGCCAGCGCGGGCCTGCTCGGCGGGGCCGACGAACGCCGGTACCGTCTGCTGGCGGTCACGGACGCCAGTCCACAGAGCGTGGTCGAGCGACTGCCCGACCCCGAGGAGATGCCGGGCGAGTTCGCCGAGACGACCGAAATCGTCAACCACGCCTCGCCGCCGCGCTCGGTCGTGAGCGCCGACGACGCCGCAGACTACCCGTCCGAACTGTCCCCGCTCGGCGACGTCTCCGAACGCCGGGTCGTGGACCCGCAACTCGCGGGCTTGCAGGCCGAACTCGCCGAGTCGATGGCGGCGTTCAACCGCCACGCTGGCGGCCTCCGCCCGGCCCAGTTGCGCGTCTGCGTCGATTCGCTCGGCGCGCTCTTCGAACACTACGACGAGGACGTGGTGCGTCGGTGCCTCCAGGTCGTCACCGGCTACGTCAGCGACTACCGGGCGATGGGTCACTACGTGCTGGCCGAACCCTTCGGGAGCGAGCGCGTCCAGCACCTCGCCGACACGTTCGACGCCGTGGTCGAGATTCGCGCGGTGGACTCCGCCAAGCGCAACCACGACGCCGAGGAGCGCTGGCACGTGTCGAGTCGAGACCTGACCACCGAGTGGTTCCCGCTATGACCGCGGTCGTCCCCCAGCGAACGCGATTCGGAAAGAGCATCTCTCAGCATGGGTCCCCGAATTAACTCGCTCGGCGAGCGAACCGGCGTCGAGATACTCGACCCCATCGAGAGCAACCGCTACGTCTTCTACACGCCGGAATCGGTGTCGCCGACCCCGACCGACACCGAGGCGTTCACCTACCCGGTGTCGGTGGCCCGCGAAATCACCGTCTCGGGAATCACGTTTCCGAACAACGTCACGGCCGTCGTCCGCGAAGACGACGGGTCGCACCTCCGCGACGTGGGCCACGAGCGGACCCACGAACTCGACGCCGACGACTACCTGCTGGAAGTGAGCGCGCCGATGAAACTCTACCTCCGGGTGTCGTCGTCGCTCGCAATCGACGCCACGACCGACCGCATCCGCATCGAGTTCGGCGACCCGACCCCGGTCGAAGTCGGCACGCGGTCGTCGCACAACTCCCCCGCCGCCACGATTACCGTGCCCGACGACGCCGAGTCGGCGCTGGCGGCGATTTCGGCGTTCTCCTCGGCGCTCAAGACCACCTCGCCCGAGCGGTCGTGGCCCACGCTCCGGGGGCACCCGCCCCGCATCGAGCGCGGCGACGAGTTGGCGATTCCCAGCGAGTTGGACGTTCCCGACACCGGAATCACGATTCGCGTCCCGGCCGACTACGAGTACGTCTACCCGGTCGCGCCGCTGGCGTACTACCTCGGTGCAGACGTCGTGCCGGGCGAGGAGCCGACGCTGAAGACCGACGAGGGGTTCGAGCATCGCCTCGACACCGACCGTGGCTTCGAGGACGAGGTGGCGCGAGTGCTGAAGCAGGTGTTCGTCCTCGACTGCGCGACTCGGACCGAGGGCTTCCACCCGATGGACTTAGACGAGCGCCGGGCGGTCGAGGCGGTCGCAAGTCTCGACTTTTCGGCGCTCTACGACGCCTCGCTCGCCGAGCGATTGGCGACGTACCTCTCGGTCCCCGCGTCGGTGCTGACCGACGCGATGCCGGTCTGGAACCGGGTGACTCACGTCCGACCGAACCCCGGGAGCCTCGAACTCCTCCCGTTCGTCGTCGAGGAACTCTCGCTGGTCCGGGTCAAATCCGGCGCGTCCGAACCGTCGCCGACCACCGACGCCCGGCGCGCCGAGAAGCGCGACGCGCTGCGTTCGTTCAAGCGCAGTTCGCAGTTCGCCGACCTCGGCCTGCCCTCGGAGTCCGACGAGCGAGCGACCGGCGTCCCCGAGGAGAGCGAGTACGTCCCGCTGCCCGAGGCCGACGCGATGGAGCGGGCGTGGGTCGGCGACGGGACGCCGGTCCACGGCGCGAAACTCCTCGCGTCGGCGTTCGACCGCAATCGAGTCGAACCGACCGACAGCGTCATCGACGTCATCGTGGTCTGCAACGACGAGCAGATGCGCGAGGAGTGGGACGCCGTCTCGGAGGTCTACGGCACGCGAGACGTGGTCGCGTTCGACGTGGACTGCCGGTTCGGCGTCTCGACCGACGAACTCCGGGACTTGCTGGCCGAGGACCACGACCTGTTTCACTTCATCGGCCACATCGACGGTCGGGGGTTCGCCTGTCCCGACGGAATTGTGGACGCCGAGACGCTCTCGGAGACCGGCGCGAAGACCATCCTGCTCAACGCCTGTCGGTCCCACGACCAAGGGATTGCGCTGGTCGAGGCCGGAGCGCGGGCGGCCATCGTGAGCTGGGGCGACGTGGACAACCTCGGAGCGGTCGAGGTCGGCGAGACGTTCGCGCGCCTGCTCAACTACGGCTTCAGCGTCGGCATCGCGCTCGAAATCGTCGAGGAGTACACGAGCATCGGTCGCCACTACGTGGTGGTCGGCGACCCGAGCGTGTCGCTGGCCCAGTGCGAGGACAGGGGGCCGAGGCTGTTCGACCTGAAGTGGGACTCGGAGACGCCGCCGGGTCCCGACGACGAACTCGACACGGTCGTCACGAACCACCCGTCTCCGGCCTACTCCATCGGGTCGGTGGCGAACTCCTTCCTCATGAGCGAGGAGGACCCCGATTTCGGCATCGTCCCCGGTTCTCAGCGGTTCACGAACACGGGCGAGGAACTCGAAGAGGTGTTGGGCGATTACTCCGCGCCGATAGTCGTTCGAGACGAACTCCGGTGGAGCGATAAGTGGTTCGGCGGCGACGACGCCGCCGAGGAATAGGCGGTTACGGCCCCTGCGACCCGCCGCCGCCGGACGCCACGACCGGTGCGACTTCCGCGAACACTAGCGTGAGTGCCCAGAGGGCACCGAGCAGTTTCGGATTCTCTGCGACCCAATTCCGGATTTCGGTTCGGTCGATAGTGTCACGTCGCATCGCAGATTAGCCTTCCAAAGCTCTGAAATTCTAATTTTCTAATAATTTTCAAAAGAAAAATTAAATTTAAAACTAGATGAGAGGTGTGGATGAATTGGGCAGTTGTGACGAAGAAACTCGATTTGCGGGATGTGGCGCTGCTCCGGAGGGAATTACTGGCGATAACGGGTCAGTCTGGCCGTTCCGGGGACGGTCGAGTGTGCCCGCGGTTCCGTCCGGAACGCTCCCGGGTCGGCGGCAATCGCCGACCCGGGAGCGTCGCGCGGTGGAACTTACTGCGCATTTCCTAAAGAAACGAGAACAATGCTCAAGGAGCGAATTTTCGCCCCGGCAACTCGCTCCCCAGTCCGTCACGCCCCTCAGACCATCACGTCGGCGTCGAGGAGGCGGTCGGCGAGGTACTGGGCGGCGGGGGTGTCCTCGCTCTCCTCGAAGCGCGCGATCTCCTCGCCGTCCTGCTCGACGACGATGGTCGGGATGAGCGTCACGTCGTACTCCTCGACGCCCTCGCCGTCCTTGTTCCGGTCTACCTCGTGGATTCCCACGTCGTCGTCCGGCACGCCCGCGGCCTCCAGCGCGGCGAAGAAGTCCGGCAGGGCCGACCGGCAGTCCTTGCACCAGTCTGCACCCCAAATCTCGTAACTGACCCCGCCGACGCTGGCTTCGAGTGCGTCTACGACTTGGCTGTGCGCCTCGGCGTCCCACGTCGGATTCGGTTGGGCGGCTTCCATGCACGTGGGTTGTCGCTTGAAGGGTTTAGGCACACGGGTCCCGGGAGGTAGTGTCCGGATGCGAAGCGAGTCGCGGGGTCGAGTCGAGAAACCCGAGTTTCGAAGGCCATCGCGGCCTCGCGCCGAAACATCCGGCATATCCTGCCCGCAGTCGTCATTCGTTTAAACGGTCCGTGCGTATCCGCAGACAATGCAAGACTCTATCCTCGACGCGGTGGGGTCGCCGCTCGTCCAAATCTCCTCGCCGGAGGGGGCGACGATTGCGGCCAAAATCGAGGGGTTCAACCCCGGCGGGTCGGCCAAGGACCGACCGGCCCGCGAGATGATAGCGGCCGCCGAGCGCGAGGGGACCATCTCGCCGGGCGACCGCCTCGTGGAACCGACCAGCGGCAACACCGGCATCGGCCTCGCCGTCGCCTCGGCGGCCCGCGGCTACGACCTGACCATCGTGATGCCCGAGTCGAAGTCCCCCGAGCGCCGGAAACTCCTGAAAGCCTACGGCGCTGACCTCGAACTCGTGGACGGCGAGATGGAGGACGCCCGCCAGCGCGCCGACCGCATCGCCGAGGAGGAAGGCGCGGTCCAGATGGGCCAGTTCGAGAACCCCGCGAACGCCGAGGCACACTACCGGACCACAGCGGAGGAAATCCTCCAGCAAGTCGAGGGCCGCGAAATCGACGCCTTCGTCGCGGGCGTCGGCACCGGCGGCACCATCACCGGCACGGCCTCCCGACTCCGCGAGGAGTTCCCCGACATGGAAGTCGTCGCGGTCGAACCCGAGCGAAACGCGGTCCTCACGAGGGAACTGAGTGAGGGCTCGTCGGACGAGTCCGACGGCGTCCTCTCGACCGGCGAGGACGAGTATCAGGGGATGGGGCCGGGATTCGTCAGCGACCTCCTCGACACCGACCTCATCTCCTCCGTCGAGACCGTCGCGCTGGAGGACGCCGAGGCGGAGGCCCGCCGACTCGCCCGCGAGGAGGGCATTCTGGTCGGGCAGTCCTCGGGCGCGGCGTCGGTCGCGGCCCGCCGCGTCGCCGAGCGCCTCGCCAAGCCGGAACTGAACTGCTCCGAGGCCTCGACGGACCTCGGCGAATCCGCGGCCTCCGACGGCGGCCCGCGCGACGGCCGCGACGACTGCCCGCTGGTCGTGACCGTCTTCCCCGACAGCGGCGAGCGCTACCTCTCGACCGGGATGTTCGACTAATCGAGTCGGGAGTCTCTTTTCTCGCCCGCCGGACGCGGCGATAATTTCGTCTGAGAGACCGCCACCGAAAAGCATATGCTGGCCCCCGATTCGACGTAGCCAGAGCCACTTCGATGATACTCTGGCAGACCGCGAAGCGATGGAGGTACAGGGGCCGACAGTGCGAGATTCAGCGGACCGACGTGGACGACGCGACCCAGTACCGCGGCCTCGTGGAGGTCGAGACCGGCCTCTCGGACCGCGCGCTCGACGCCGCCCCGGTGGACGACCCCCGGCGGAAGAACCGGCCCGAGCGCCACGAGGAGGGCGAGTACCGCGAGTGGGTCTGCTTCGGGTGGGCCGACGAGGAGAGTACCGAACGCTCGTCGCTCCGCGAGGCGGTCAACGACCTCGCGGAACACGTCCGCGAGACCGAGGGCTGAGCGTCGGTCGTTCTCCAATCCGACTGTCTCGCCCGTCGTCCGGCGCGAAGGAGAAACTCAGCCGCTGAACTCAGATTCGGTCACGCGAACGACCACGGTGTCCGCCACGTCTCGGAGGTCGTAGGCCGGAATTTCGCCGTCGCGGCGCGAGAGGTACATCGGTTCGACCAGTTCTCGGTCCTCGGTCAGGCCGTAGACTTTCAGGTACTCGCCGGTCTCGTCGGGGTCGATTGCGCCGTCGCGGACCGCCTCCGCGAGGTCCCGGGAGAGCCACTCGGTCTCGCTCACGCTCGGTTCCAGCACCAGCGCGTCGTCGGTGAACCGGACCAGATACCAGTTCAGGTCGTTCAGGAGCGCGACAGCGGAGCCGAGGCTGATGGTCTCGACCGACAGCGAGTTGCGGTACTCCTCGGCGAGGCTGTAGGTCGAGAGCGCCTCGCGGGCCGTCTCCCGCGAGACGAGTTCGCCGCGCAAGTCCACGCCCTCGGAACCGACGAGACAGACCCGAGTCACGTCTCGTAGGTGGTTCCCGCCGTCCTAAAGCGATTTCGTTCCGCGGCGACTCTCAGGCGTCGAGTGCGCGAATCTGCCCCCGAATCTCGCCCGACGGGTGGGCGGTAGTGTGGACGTTGACGTAGACGTTCTCGTCGCGCATCTGGTCGGCCATCTCGGCCGCGCTCGTCAGCGGCCAAATCACGTCCTCGTCGGTCAGCGCGCCCGCGGAGAGCAGGCCGGTTTTCGACACGGGTTCCTGCGCCGGGCCGAACAGGTACGCCACGACGTTGCCGTTCAGGTCCGGCGGTCCCTTGTGGATGTGGGCCTCCTCGATACCGTCGAGTTCGGCGACGACCAGCCAGTAGTCGATGGTCTCCTCGGCGGGGGCGACTCGGAAGACTGCGAATCCGAGCGCGTCGGCCTCGACCGGCGGGACCTCGTTCGCGCCGGTCAGCCACGCGCCGAAGGTGCGAGTTCCAGAATTCGTGGTCTGTCGGTTGGTCTGTGGGTGTAGCACTCCGCCCGCCGCGGCGGTCCCGAGCGACGCGAGAACGTCCCGTCTGGTGCGTGCGGTCATTCTTGCCGTCCTCGCCAGAGAGGCGACGGACGCGGTGAAAACGGTTTCGCCAACTCTGTAGATAGGTAGGTATTTATTTAGAAAATAAGGATATTTCTTTCACAATTATATAGATGTCTTCGTCGCCAGCACTACAAGTATCGCTAGCACTGCCCGCACAGTACCGCCACTATCGCCGAAGCCTAGGCGTCACTGCACCGCCAGCGAGCCACTACCGCCAGCACCGCTACTATCGCCGAAGCCTAGGCGTCACCGCACAGCACCGCACCGCGACCGCAGGCCACGTCCTCCCCAACCGACTGCGTTGCTCAGTCGTCGCTCCCTTCGGTCGCTCCTTCCTGCGCTACTCATCCCTCGCACGCCGATGGCGTGACACAAGGTCACGCCAGCGCGCGCCGACGGCCGGAGAAAGAGAAAATCGACTGCTCGGTTGCTGGCTCAGATATCCACAATCGTCGCGTTCTCGGCCGCTTCCTCTGCACGCTCGTAGAGGCCCGCCGGTTCCGCGCTGTCCACGATTTCGGCGGTCGCGTTCGTCTCGGGGTAGTCGGGCGCGATGCGGTTGCACCCCGCCGGAATCGTCGAGTCCCGAAAGGTCCCGATGCGCCGGGCGCGCTCGGTGATGGCGGACTTGTCCATCGTGAGGAGGGGTCGCAGAATCGGCATCTCGGTCGCCGTGCTGGTCACGCCCAGATTCCGGGCGGTCTGGGAGGACTTCTGGCCGATGGCCTCGCCGGTCACGATGCCGGTGGCGTCCGCCTCGCGGGCGATGTGCTCCGCGGCGCGGTACATGAACCGGCGGTAGACCAACATTCTGGCCGGGCCGACCTCCTCGGCGAGGGTCTCCATCGTATCGCCTGCCGGAATCTTCCGGACGCGCATGTCGTAGTTCGGCGCGAACTCGGCGAGTCGCCGGACGGTCTCCATCGCGCGGGCCTCGTGGTCCGGGCCGCCGTAGTCGCCCAGTTCGAGGTAGACCGGCACGATGGGCGCGCCGCGTTTCATGACCTCCCACGCCGCGACGGGCGAGTCGATGCCCCCCGAGACGAGCGC
The DNA here is from genome assembly GCF_004765785.1 of Halorussus ruber. GTDB lineage: Archaea > Halobacteriota > Halobacteria > Halobacteriales > Haladaptataceae > Halorussus > Halorussus ruber. Next base: position 52,601 of record NZ_SBIT01000008.1, read on the forward strand.
GACGACCTTCGCCTGCGAGCCGAGTGGAAGCCCGCCGGGGCCGTCGCGCTGTTCGGTGTAGACGAACGCCTCCTTCTCCCGGCACTCGACCGAGAAGGTGGTATCCGGGTCGGTTAGGTCCACATCGGGGTCGGGTAGCTCCTCGAAGACGGCCGCGCCGCCCTCGCGCTCCAAGTCCTCGCTGGTGAAGGGATGGGCGTCGGCGGTGCCAGCGCGCCGAGCGCGGACGGCGAAGGTGTCACCGACCGAATTTCGATGTTCACGCGCAGTCCGAGCCAGCGCGTCCACGATGGCCTCCTTCTCGGCCGAGACGACGAGCGCCGGACTCGCCGACTGCACGCCGAAGGTGTCGGCGGCGGCGTCGGTCGCGGCGTCCACCGACTCTTCGTCGGCGTGGAGGAGAATGCGCGACCAGCGGCGCTCGACCTCGGCGTCAACGGCCCGGTCGCGGACGATTGCTTCGATGTTGTCCCGGAGCCGTCGCTCCATCTCGGCTTGGACTTTTCCGCTCTTGACGCCGACGTCGGCGTGGCGGACGAGGACCGTGTCGGCTCCTGGGGGTCGCATGTCCGGGGGTAGACGCGAGTCGAATAAACGGCCTTCGATTGCGAGTCCGACCTATAGTCCGGCGCGTTCGCGGTGTTCGCCAGCCGACGCCTTGGCTTCGGCCTTGGTCTGGCAGGTTTCCCACCGAACTTGGTCGCCCGACCCGTAGGCCAGTGCGTCCTTGAGTTCGTCGCGCAGGACGCCCCACCCGACTTCGAGGACCTCGCCGTCGTCACCGAGTTCGTAGACGCCGTACTGCTCGGGCGCGGACCCGACCGTCGTCCGATTCAGCGCCTGCCAGCGTTTTCGAAGTGGCATCGTGATTTGCCTCGACTCCGCGTTACTCCTCGTTGACCAGTTCGTAGGAGGACTCGCCGCGGGAGTCCTCCGCGAAGACGAACACCCGACCGCGGGCCACCTCGGGGTCGGCCTCGACCTCGACGGCGTACCCGTCCAGTCGGACCGTGACGCCGGGGAACAGTTCTTCCTCCTCGCCGGGGTCCATCAGCACGCGACCGATGCCGGTCGATTCGAGGATTTCGTCGTGGGTGTCCCGGTCGTTGACGTACATCATCACGCCTTCGGTCTCGCTCGGGTCGGTCACGAGGACCTGGACGAGTTTGCCCGGTTGGGTCCGGAGCGTGTCCGCGACCTTCTCGGGGACGCCCCGGTAGTAGGCCTCCCGACCGTCGGTGTACTCCACGACGATGCCGTCCTCGGCCAACTCGACGCCGAGCGTGTCGGGGGGAACGTCGTTGCGTGCGCTCATGCCGAGAATTTCGCTCGGGGTCGGGAAAAGGGGTGCGCTTCCACTCTCTGCGATGCGAATCGGCTGAAAGCGGATTCGCCCCAACTTGCATCAACCACCAGCGTCATTACGCCACGCGAGAGAGTCCCCTCCATGGAGGGCCGAGCATCCGCGCCCGCCGCGGGGACCGTCCTGAACGCGCTGGCCTCCGGCAAGGGGTCGGCGTTCGCCATCGACGCCGAGACGACCGCGACGGTCGAACTCGACTCCTCGGAGTCCCTGTCGGGCGAGGTCGCGGGCGAACCCGACGCCGACACGCGACTCGTGGAGCGGTGCGTCGAACTCGCGGTCGCGGAGTACGGCCCCGAGGAGGTCTCGGGCGGTCGGGTCCGGACCGAGAGCGAGGTCCCGATGGCGGCCGGTCTCAAGAGTTCCAGCGCCGCCGCGAACGCGACGGTGCTGGCGACGCTCGACGCACTCGGCGTCGCCGAGGAGGTCTCCCGCGAGGAGGCCTGCCTCCTCGGCGTGCGGGCCGCCTGCGACGTGGGAGTCACCGTGACCGGCGCGTTCGACGACGCCAGCGCGAGCATGCTCGGCGGCGTCACCGTCACCGACAACCGGAGCGACGAACTGCTGGCCCGCGAGCCAATCGACTGGGACGTGCTGGTCTGGACGCCGCCCGAGCGCGCTTTCAGCGCCGACGCCGACGTGTCTCGGTGCGAAAGGATTGCGCCGGTCGCGGAACTCGTGGCCGACCTCGCGCTCGACGGTCGGTACGCCGACGCGATGACGGTCAACGGTTTCGCCTTCTGCGCGGCGCTTTCCTTCCCGGCCGACCCGATGCTGGAAGCGCTCCCCGACGCCCGCGGCGTCTCGCTGTCGGGTACCGGCCCGAGTTTCGTCGCGGTCGGGTCGCGTGAACAACTGCGAGCGGTCCGCGACAACTGGAATCAACGGAAAGGTACGACATGGCTGACGACGACTCGCAACGACGGCGCCCGGACGATATGAGCCTCGCGGAACTCCGCGAGGAGATAGAGAGCATCGACAGAGAGATAGTGGAACTCATCGCCCGCCGGACCTACGTCGCCGAGACGGTCGCGCAGGTCAAGGCCGAGCGGGAGATGCCGACGACCGACGAGAAGCAGGAAGAGCAGGTGATGGAGCGCGCCGGAGAGAACGCCGAGCGCTTCGACGTGGACGCGAATCTGGTGAAGGCGATTTTCCGGCTACTGATAGAGCTGAACAAAGTAGAGCAACGCGAGACGCGGTGAGTTCTTCCCCGCGTCACTTTGCCTCGCTCGACTCCGGCTTCCGGCCCGTAATCGCCGCGGAGACGATGTACTCGTCCAAGTCGAGGGAGTCGTCCCACTCGCGGATGAACTCCTCGCTGTCCTCCTTCGGCGAGATGTCCACGTCCACGAACCCGGCCTCGGTCAGCATCTCCCGCAGTTCGTCCACGCTCGACGCGCCGCCGACGCAGGCGGCGACCGACTCGGGGTCTCGCCGGACCTCGTCCGGAATCGGGGCGGTCATCACCACGTCCGAAATCGCCAGACGGCCGCCGGGTCGGAGCGCGCGGAACGCCTCGCGGAAGACTTGGGGCTTGTCGGGCGAGAGGTTGACGACGCAGTTCGAGATGACGACGTCGATTTCCTCGTCGGAGACCGGGAGGTGTTCGATTTCGCCGAGGCGGAACTCGACGTTCGAGGCGTCGTTCTTCCCGACGTTCTCGCGGGCCTTCTCGACCATCTCGGGCGTCATGTCGACGCCGATTACCCGCCCGGACTCGCCGACCTCCTGTGCGGCGAGAAAGCAGTCGAACCCCGCGCCGGACCCGAGGTCCAGCACCGTCTCGCCGGATTCGAGCGACGCGATGGCGTTGGGATTGCCGCACCCGAGGCCCAGGTCCGCGCCGTCCGCCACCGAGTCGAGTTCGGCGTCGTCGTAGCCGAGTTTCTGGGAGTCCGTCGCCGCCGACTCGTCGTCGCAGCAGTTGCTGCTGGTGCTGGAACCGCTACTACTACCGGAGCAACAGCCTCCTTCGTCGGGGCCTGTGGCGATGTCCGCGTATCGGTTGCGGACCGCGTTTCGCTGTTCCGCGGCGTCGAGACCGCCCTGTTTTTCGGCGTCGAGACCGCCCTGTTCGTCGCTGTCGTCTGCGCGTTCGCTCATTCGTTGTCACCTCGTGTCGCGTCGAGTGCTTCGACTAACTGGTCGGCCAGTTCGGTCGTCCGGTAGTACCGCCACGTGCCCTCCTTTCGGCGGGCGAGGAGTCCCGCGTCGGTGAGGTCAGAGAGCGCGTGGCTGACGGCGCTCTCGCTCACGTCGAACAGCGGCGTAATCTCGCAGACGCAGCGTTCGTCCTCCGCGGCGGCGAGCAACCGAACGATTCGGTAGCGCGTCTCGTTTCCGAGCGTCTTGAAGGCGGTCACGTCGCTCTCGCAGTCGTCCGGAATCGCTTCTCCGAGCGAGACGAGGGCGTCGAGCCGGGCCTCCACCTCGGCGTCACAGCAACTGCCGGTCTCGTCCTCGATGAAGCGGCGGAGTCTGGTCGTGTCCTGAGCCACGCTTGAGTAATTGAACAACTACTCATATTAGCGTTTCGACGGCCGTCGCGCTCCGAACAGATAGTTGCCACTCGCGGTTGCGAGCGATTTCGCCGAAAACTCTGTTTTCGAATTCGCGCCTCAGTACTCCCAGAGCCGCCGGATTCGGTCCTCGATTTCCGGATGGGCCTCGCGCAGGCTCTCTACGTCGGTCTCGCCATCGACGTTGATGACCTGCACCTCGCCGCGGCGCTCGGAGTAGACGTCTTGGAAGTCGTAGACGACGCCGACGACGGTCACCTCCTCCGGCACGTCGTCGCTCTCGCGCAGGAACTCGACTTGCCGGTCGACGTTGTACTCGACCAGTCGGTTGATGGCCCCGGTCCGGTCCACGCCCTCGGGGAGCGCCTCGACGCCGGATTCGAGGCGGGGCTTCAGCAGGCCGATGCAGTGTTCGATGCCCGCGGGTTCCGAGAGGCCGTCTGTCAAGTCGTCGTAGGTCGCCGTGACGGCCCCACAGCCGGTGTGACCCACGACGACGGCGGTGTCGGTGCCGGTGTGTGCGATGGGGTAGAGGACGTCGCCAGAGACGGCTTCGCCGGAGTCGGTCCGCTGGACGACCCGATTGCCGATGTTGCCGCAGGTGAAGATGTGGCCGGTCGTCTCGTTGCCCCACATGGCGTCCTGTAGCACCCGCGAGTCCGAGCAACAGACCGTGACGACGTCGGGTTGCTGGCCGTCCTGCACGTCGTCGAATCGGGACTGGAACTCGTCGGCGTGGTCGGCGTTGCCCTCGAGGAGGTCGATGAACGTCTGGTGCATAGTCGTGTGGAGAACGGTGTTTCAAATAGATTCCTCGGTTTTGTCACGTCGTCGCCCTCTCCCGGTAGGCGACCCACGACTCCTCGCCGAGGAGGGAGCCGAGGCGCTACTGTGCGCCCGTGTTCGAGTGGCCGGTGACGCCGCTGTCTGCCGCCTCGTTCTTCGCGGTGACTCGGAAGGTCGCCGTGGTCGAGAGGACTCCGACGTGACCGTCCGCGTTCGCTCGGAGACTGGCGTAGGGAATCCCGGTCGGGTCCGCGAAGTTAGCGTTCCCGTCCTCGCCGTTCATCACGATGGCCGAGTTCCCGTCGTCGATGTCCGACGGTTCGACGCCGTCGATTTCCGCGGCGAGTTCCTCCTTCGTGGCGCTCGAACCGAGACCGCTCCGACTCTCCGCCCACGAGCGATTCGGCCGCTGAAGCTCGAACGTGTACCGGAGGACGACCTCGGTCTCGCTCTCGGTTCCGTCCGCGTCGTTGTCCAGCGGCGTCGTGTCGGAGGCCGCGCCGTAGTATCCCGAGTTGATGTCCGGGTAGTTGTTCTGGAGGACGAACCCTTCGTCGCCGACGAGGAAGTCCTCGGCCGCCGACGCCGACCCCATCGAGACGCCGTTCATGTACGTGGTCTCGTCCGCCGGGCCGTAGCTCGACCAGTCCGCAGACGAGTAGTCCGGCGCGCCGTTCTCGTCTGCGACGACGAGGGGACTCGCTGACTCGTCCGGGCCGTCCCCGTCCCAGAACCGGGGGTCCTGATTGAGGACCTTCGAGAGGGGGTGCTTGAGCGTGTACTCGCCGGTCGTTCCGGACTCGGCCTTCAGGTAGCTGTCGTTAGTCGCGTTCGAGCCGGGGAGCCACGGCGTCGCCCGGAAGAGCGGGAGAAATTCGCTCCCGCCGACGCTGGCCTCGACGAGGTAGAACACCTTCGCCACCGCGTCGTCGAGGTTCTTCCACCGCACGCTGAACTGGGGGTCGGTGGTGACTCGGGCGATGTCTCCTCGGTCGTTGGTCACCGTGCCCGGATTGCCCGCGCTAATCGAGACCTGCGAGGCCGCGGCCCCGCCCGACATGGCGAGGAGACTCGTGGCGCCGATTGCTGTTGCCGCTCCGATACCGCCGATTGATTGCAAGAACTTGCGTCGTTCCATTGTGTTCCGTCGGGGAGTCCGACGTACCAGTTCGCAATGGTAACGGAGTTAGTCATAAGCCGCGAGAAAACCGTGTTACGCTCTATGTAGAAGATTGAGGCGAAGCCTGAAAGAGCGGTAGGCTCCGATTACCGCCGCTCCGGTTGCACCGACCGCCGAGGAGTCGAGGCCGAGTCGGGGGCCGACTCGTGGTAGAACGACAGCAACTCCTCCAGAAGCACCGCGTCGCGCTCGTGGGGGTCGTAGTGGTGGTCGATGAAGTCCTCGGCGTCTTGGATGTTGCCCCGGAGGGCGTACTTCCGGACGACGAGGACGGATTCGAGGAAGGAGACGCTGTCGGCGTCCGTGGGGCCGGAGGACTGAGCGATGAGTTCGTCTTTGAGGGCCTCGAAGTCGAGGGTCTCGGGTTCGTAGTCCGAATCCAGTTGCGCGAGGACGTACTCCGAGCAGAAGCGGTGGAACTCGGACTTGCTCTCGACGACGCCCTCATCGACGAGTGCTTCGATTTCCTCGACGACGGGTTCGGGAAATCGGACTGTACTCTTGACCATGCTATGCTATTCTCAATCCCGTTAGATAAATCTTGCCTACGAGCACCTAGGTACCCGTTTCTGAGCGTTTCAGCGGATACCGAATCGCCGACGGGGACCGGGATTCGCCCGGTCGCGGGCCGACTCGCGCCCCTACAAATTTAACTACTGATTGTGTAGGTTTCGTATGACCACCTGCGAGCGATGCGGTGAGAAAATCGTCGGTGACAGGGGATGTTCGTACTGCGAGGGTACGTACTGCTCCGCGCATCAACTCCCCGAGAAACACGACTGTCCGGGCGTGAAGGACCTCGACAAGACCGGCGAGCGGTTCGACAGCGGGTTCGAAGACTCGTAGATCGAGTTCGAGGACCGCAGCCGACTCCGAGGACTCGTAGAGCGACCTCCCGGAGTCAGGGGCGATTCCGTCGGAAGCGCCCCGACCGAGCGCGCGGTCGGCAGTCGCCGCGCAGAGATTTCGCAGGTCTACGGTCGGTGGTTCTCGAAGCCATACATAACTATACAATTTCTAAGAAAACAAAATCGTTTCCAAAGGGAATGATTTTATTTCTTTCTCGGCGCTCGCTCAGTACCGCTCGGCGAGGTCGTCCAGCGCGTCGTGATGCTCGGTCGTGTGGGGTGCGGTCAGCGGCGAGACGCTGATTTTGCCCTCGTAGACCGCCCGGCGGTCGGTCCCCTCGGGGTCGGGCAGGTTCTCGCCCTCCATCTGCTCCCACGTGTTGTCGTGGAGCGTGACCCGGCCGTCCTCCTCGGTGGCGTCCATGTCGTAGACGTGCGAGGGGCGCGTGACGACCATCGGCGCTCGCTCCGCGGCGTCCGCCGCTCCGCCTTCGCGGTCTTCGACCGCGCTCTCACTCGGGAGCGGCGCGTTGACGTTCAGGTACTCGGCCTCCTCGAAGACGCCCGCGTCGGGGGCGTGTTCCACGAGGTAGCGGACGGCCTCGGCGACCTCGTCGTACTCCTCGACGGTCGTGTCCCGCGGCCACTCGCTCTGGGGGATGTGGAGCGAGGCCGCGATGGCTGGCACGCCGAAGAAGGCGGCCTCGACGGCGGCGCTGACGGTCCCCGAGCGGCCGAGGATGTGCGCGCCGATGTTCGCGCCCTCGTTGCACCCCGAGACCACGATGTCGGGGTACGGACCGAGTTCGGCGAGTCCGGCCACCACGCAGTCGGTCGGCGTCCCCTCGACGGCGTAGCCCAGTTCGTGTTCGTGGACGGCGAACTCGTAGGTCATCGCCCGCCCGACCGCGCTCTGGTCGTTTGCGGGCGCGACGGTCGTGACGTTGCCGACCTCCGAGAGGGCGTCGTAGAGGGCGCGAATGCCGGGACTGTCTATCCCGTCGTCGTTCGTCAGGACGATTTCGCGGGTCGCGGTCATGTGCGGGACGTTGCGCCCACCGGGCAAAAGTTCTCGGTTCGGCGACGTGCCTCGCCGTCACACTCTGAGTGGGTCGCGGTCACACCTTGCGCCCACGCCTTGACGAGAAAGCATTTACCGGTCCGGCGTCCACCGACACACAACTCAGATGACACGCCAACGCATCGGCGGGGCCGTCGTCACCGCCGTCGGAATCGCCCTGACGGTCCGCGGCGACGCCTCGGGGGTGTTCCCCCTGGGTCTGCTCTTCGCCGTCGTCGGCCTCCTCACGCTAGCAGATTCCGTCGCGGACCGGCGAGTGACCTCGCTTCGGACGGCTCTCGGCGTCGTCGCGGCGTGGCTCCTGCTCGCCGTGGTCCTCCGCGTTCGGGCGCTGTCTGCCGCGCGACCGGAACTGGGTATGCTCGACGCGCAGGTCTGGGAGGTCGTCCTGCTCGACCCGTGGTTCCTGGCCGCGTTCGTCGGCGCGCTCGTCCTCCCGTTCGCGCTCGGCGGGCGACTCGTCCGGGCGGCGGTCGGTCTGGTCGCGCTCGGACTGTTCTCGCTCACGCTGGTCCGGTACGGCGGCGGCGGCGGGTTCGGAGTCCGATTCAACCTCCTGCTGTATTTAGGAACCTACGCCGCCGGGGCCGTCGCCGGTCTCGTGGCGTACGCCCCGCTACTGATGGCCGACTCCGGCGGCGCTCTCAGAGCCGGACGTAGACCATCACGAAAATAATCGCCAACTGGAGGAGACCCTGCACGCCCGCCAACTTGGCGTTTCGCATCCCGATGGCACCGAGTAGCTCCTCGTCGGGGTCCGCCGAGGTCATCTCCAGGTACATCCGAATCTCGCCGGGCAGCAGGACGCCGAAGCCCAGCACCGACAGCAGGACGACGATGCCGAGCGCGGCCGCAATCGCGTGGTCGGTCATGGCGAACGACGGCAGGGTCTGGGCCAACCACGCGGCGTGGCCGACGCCCGCGACGCCGAGGGCGGCGAGCGCGCGGCGGTCGGTCAGCGCGCCGAACTGGGACGCGACGAGCGCGACGACCGGTAGGATAATCGCGGTACTCGTCAGGGCAATCCACGGGTCGGCGTGGGGGAACTTGCCGAGTCGCCGGGCCAGCGTCATCCCGCCGAAGATGGTGACGGTCGCCAGCGCGGGCATCAGGAAGGTGGTCTTGGGCGTGAGTCGCCGGAACACCGACGCCTTCTCGGACTCGTCGAGGCCGCCGACGACCGGCCCCAGGACCAGTCCCATGAACAGGTCGATGCCGGTCCACAGTACTCCGGCCATAACGTGAACGTACATCAGGTGCCGGAGCGACCCGGCCGTGACGGCGTAGGCGAGCGCGACCAGTGGAACCGCGACGACGCCCGCCGCGAACGCGGGGTTGGCCCGGTTGGCCATGCCGCCGACGAAGCCTCGTGATTTGGTAGCCATGTGCTAACAAGTCCGGCACACGGAATCAAGTTAAAATTTCTGGTATTTCATATTCTTGTGCTGTACCGGGGGACCGAACGAGTCCCGATTCGGACGACTTCGCTCAGTCCCACGCCGGGTGGTCGTCCGCCAAGCGCGTCCGACCCTCCTCCTCGAACAGGTTCTCGCGCAGGGTGTCGCCCTCGTACTCCTCGCGGACGAGTCCTCGCTCGCGCAACTCCGGCACCACCATGTCCACGAAGTCCCGGAGGGTGCCCGGCCGGACGACCTCCTTGAGGTTGAACCCGTCTACGCCCACGTCCTCGTACCAGTACTGGAGTTCGTCGGCGACCTGCTCGGGGTCGCCGACGACGACCGGCGAGGTGGACCCCAGACCGGCGAACTCCGCGACCTCGCCCACGGTCCAGTCGCGCTCGGGGTCGTTCTTCGTGAAGGCGTTGACCGCGCCCTGAATCGCGTCGGTCTCGATGTGTTCGACGCTCTGGTCGGGGTCCAGTTCGGAGAAGTCCACGTCGATGAAACCGGCAAGTAATGCCAGCGTCGCCTCGTAGTCGACGTTCTCGGCGTAGGTCTCGTACTTTTCGAGCGCGACGGCCTCGGTTTCGCCCACGATGGGCACGATGCCGGGGAAAAACCGGAGGTCGTCGGGATTTCGGCCTCGTTCTTTCGCGCGCGAGCGAAGGTCCCCAATATAGCTCCGCACGCCCTCCTCGGTCGGTTGGCTCACGAAGACGGCCTCGGCGTTGTTCGCGGCGAAGTCCCGCCCGCGGTCCGAGGAGCCAGCCTGATACAGGACCGGCGTGCGCTGGGGCGAGGGTTCGCAACTGTGGGCGTCGGGGACCGAGAAGTACTCGCCCTCGAAGTCGATGCCCGAGACCCTCTCGGGGTCGGTGTAGACGCCCGCCTCCCTGTCGCGGACCACCGCGTCCTCGTCCCAGCTCTCCTCCCAGAGGCGGTGGCAGACCGCCATGAACTCGTCGGCGCGGTCGTATCTGGTCTGGCGGTCCATCCGCTCGTCCAACCCGAGGTTCCGGGCCGCGCTTTCGAGGTAGGAGGTCACGATGTTGAACGCGACTCGACCGTCGGTCAGGTGGTCGAGTGTCGAGAGTTCGCGGGCCAACTGGTAGGGGTGGACGTAGGTGGTCGAGCGCGTCACTGCGAATCCGAGGTGGTCGGTGACGGTGGCCATCGCCGGGACGAGGGCTTGGGGGTCGTTGGCGGGCGTCTGAACTGCCTTCTCGACCGCGGTCTCGCTGTCGCCGCCGTAGACGTCGTAGATGCCCCGCACGTCGGCGAAGAACACGGCGTCGAAGCCCCCGCGCTCGGCGGTCCGGGCCACGTCGAGCCAGTACTCCACGTCGGTGTAGCGGTGGGACTGGTCGCCCGGCGTCCGCCAGTTGCCGGTCGTGACGTGTTCGACCGAGTTCATTGTGAACAGGTTGAGGTGGATGTAGTCGCTGGTCATCGTCGTTTCAGTGGGCGTTCGCGGGGGAAAAGACGGGGATACCGGCGAGACGTGGGGTCGAACTCTGACGCCCACAAACGCCTCTCGCCTCAACAGCTACAGTAGTACTCCGAGGTCCCGAACTCGGTGCTGAGAAGCTGATACGCCGGGTCGGGGTCGCTCGGCCGATACACCCCGGTCGTGAGGTCGCCACCGGCCTCGAAGTCGCCCGAGAGGAGCGCCCGCCAGTCGCTCCGGGCCAGCACGTCCGCGAAGGTGTCGTCCGAGGAGAGCAGTTTGAGGTAGTCCGCGAGGGAGACCCACTTGGCATCTCGAAGCCCTCCCGACTCGTACGCCTCGCCGACAGCATCGCTGTAGGCCGCCAGCGGGAGGTTCGCACCGGCCTGCACGGGCAGGGAAATCCACTTCCACGGCCGGGTGTTCACGTCGAGGAGGACGTACTCCTCGCGCTCGTAGTCGTAGACGAACTCGGCCTCGCTGATGCCGTAGTAGCCCGTCTCTTCGAGGACCGCGAGCGCGTTCTCCTCGACCTCGCGGGCGGCGTCGCCGGTCGCTCGCTGGACCACGCAGGAGGTGCCGTATCCCAGCGGGTACCGGACGCGGGCGTTCCCGACGAACGAGACCGGGTCGCCCGACTCGGGGACGTACGAGGCCAGCGAGCAGTCCGCACCGCGCTCGACGGGGACTTTCTCTTGGGCCATGACGCGGATGCCCTCCGCGGCGGCGTTGGCGACCACGTCCTCGAACTCGGCCTCGTCTGCGACTTCGATGACGTTGGTGCCGACCGCCTCCGAGAACTTGCGCTTGAGGGCGGGTTTGACCACCAGCGGGAAGTCGAGGCGCTCGGCGGCCTCCGCGGCGGGGACGCTCTCGCGTCCGGTGGCCGAGTCGCGCCCGGCCGGACCCGGTTCGCCGCCGGTCGCTTCGGGGTCGGTCTCGGCGATGCGGTAGGTCTCGGGGTAGGGCACGCCCAACTCCTCGGCGACGGCGTAGAGCGATTCCTTGTCCAGCACCCGGTCCACGATTTCGCGGTCGGCGAACGGGAGGACGACGCCCTCGGGGTCGGTGCGCGAGAAGGCGTGGACCCACTCGTCCATGCACCCGAAGGCGACCGCCTCGTGGTCTAACTCGGCCGTGAGCGCCTCGACGTCCTCGCGGAAGCCCTCCTCGTCGTCGAGGGGGTAGGTGACCCGCCCGGCGAAATCGATTGCCTCAGAGTAGGGCGCGACTCCCTTCTCGTTGCGGTCGAGCGCGATGACGGGCACGTCGCGGGCTTTCAGCGCCCGCGCCACGCTCAGACCGGTGACGTGGGCGTTGCAGACGATTGCGGGCGGACGGTCGAAGTCGGCCTCCGCGAGGTCCTCGCGGAGTCCGTCGAACGAGCGAAAGGTTGCCATGCCCGACTCTTCGCGGTTCGCCCGCTAAAAACCGTCCGAGTCGGCAACACCCTCCGGGGTCTGGGACAACTTCAAAAACATAATTATGAAATAGAAATAACATATATTAAATAAAAATTAGTATAAAATATAGGGGTTGTAGGGCTACTATTTGCTGAAAACGGCCGATTCCCCGGCTATCGTAACCTTTAGGATGGAGAAGGTGGTAACAAGAGATGGACAACCACCTCACCACCATCCGCGTTGTCCACGCATCCAACAACCTGAAAATGGTTTAAAACTAACCGTCACCACCCGATAACAGCCGCTTTACCACCGGCTGTCCGACGAGTGAGCGGCCGCTTTACCACCGGCCGTAATGACGGTTGGCTTCCAAACCTTTCTGTTGTCACACAATAACTACTATTGTAGGTTTATTCTTATAAATCAGATAGGACCTTAAACGGCCGAAAAAGAGCATCAGTCAAAAATATACGAATCTATGGAGTTGTACCGCTTCAAAGAGCGGTGCGGACCTACCTTACTTCGTTTTCACGTCCTTCGGGCGGTCGGCTTCTTTCGACCGGGTGTGCGCTACTACGAAGCCGAGTACCATGCTCGACCCGCAGATTATCACGCCTGCGGCGGCAACCCAAGGGTTGCCGCCCAGAAGACCCGTTCTTATCAACTCTCCTCCGACGAGAACCCCCATACCAAGGGGGTCCGGATTGATGTTGGCTTCCATTTACCTTTCTGAGAAACACGCAGGCTACCAAACCCACATGCGCCTCCATAGTTAGGAGACTCGCGCCAGCAAAACATCAGTAGTCAACCCTCTCTTCGATTAGAGCACAGAGAGTCCATCTCATAGACGCTGTACTTTCATTCTAATCCAAAGGTTAAAAACATTCGTCACGCGCATCGAAACTCACTATTGAAAGCGTACACCGTAATAAACGGGCAAATAATCAATCCTGCCGCAACCAATGAAATAGAGTTTACATAAATATAATTGTATTAATAGGGGATGAAAACAATTATTAAACAAACAAATCCTATACCGGGACCGCATCAACAATCGTCTCCTCGTCTACAACCAGATTATACGCCTCCTCGTCGTCGTTCCACAGCGCCAGCACGCCCTCGAACGAGAGCAAGTCGCCGTAGTCCGCCCGCTTCAGGTCCCGGTTCAGCGAGGTCTCGCGGGTCAGCACCGCGAAGTGGTCCTCGGACTCGCTCCCGTCGCCGATCTTGAACAGCGGGTTGGCGTCGCCCTCGGCCAGCGAGTGGCTGAGTTTGACCGCCGCGAGGTCGATGCGCTGGGTGACGTGGCGGTCCATCTCGGCCATCTTGGCGACCCGGTCGGCGTCGGCGGTGAAATCCAGCTTTCGCCGACCGTCGGGGCGCAGAATCGAGTAGGCGAACTGCACGTCCGCGTTGACAAACTCGCCGCTTCCGGGGGCCGGGTGGTCCTCGGCGTCGCTCGCGCCTCCGGCACCGCCCCGGCTCCCGGCGTCCGGCCCGCGCTCGCCCTCGTCCAGCCTGCGCTGGAAGCCCGGAACTTCCAAGTCGGGTTTCACGTCGAAGGACCACCCGCGGTCGGTCGGGCGCTCGCCGGGCCAGAGCCGAAGCGTCGGCGAGAAGACCGAAACCTCGTCGCCCTCGTCGGCGATGGCGCGCTCGACCTCCCGCAGACCGATAGCCGTCTCGCGGTCGGCGGGTTCGATGGCGAGGAGCGCCCCGTCCTCGGCCAGCGCGTCGAGATACCGGCGGACGACCGCCTCGGGGTCGTCGAGTTCGTTGAGGACGTTGGCGAACAACAGCAAGTCGTACTCTCTGTCCTCCGGAACCTCGAACTCCTCGGCCAGTTCGCGGTGGCGTTCGGCGTGGAAGTTCCGGCCCGCGTCCTCGAGCATGTGGTCGAAGACCTCGGCCGCTGGGTCGCTCGGTTCGACCGCGTCGTAGCGCACCAGCGCGTCCTCGGGGAGGTAGTCCGCCACCCCGAGCGCCGGACCGCCGACGCCAGCGCCCACGTCGAGGACGCGGAGGTCCCGGTCAAGCAGGCCCTCCTCGCCGAGTTCGTCGAGGACGTACTGGACCACCGCGTAGTTGTCCGGCAGGTGGTAGACGGCGTAGCCGAGCGCGGCGGTCTCGCCGTACTCGACTGGGTTGTTCCAGTAGTAGTCCTCCTTCAGCTTGCGAATCGCCGCGCGCAACTCGTCGCCCGACTCGCCGTCCTGCCAGTCCACCCCGAACTTGCCCACCAGCAGGTCTTCGAGTCGGTGGCCGTACTCCGGCGGGAAGGCCTCGACGCCCCGGAAAGTCGGGGTAATCGGCCCCTCCTCGACCGGCGCGAAGGTTCGGTCCTCGCGCTCCACGAGACCGAGCGAGGCCGCCTCCTCGCGCAGAATCTGGCGGACGACGCCGGGATGGGGCTGGCTCTCTACGTACTCGGCGATTTCGTCGGCGTCGATCGGCCGGACGTTCCGGAGGTATTTGGCGTTATCGCGGACCTTCTGGCGTAGTTCGTCGTTCATGAGTCGTCCTTTTGTCCGTCTTCTGTCTCTCGTTTCGCTTCCGTCTCGGCGGTCTCTCGCTCTGCAATCGCGCTCTCGCTCGCTTCCCGGTACAGTTCCGCAAACTCGGACTCGTCGGCGTCGGCCAGACGCCTCGCGGCCTCGGCAACCCTGTCGGCCCCGCCGAAGGTCTCCTGAATCTCGGCGTAGACGGCGGGCGTGTTGCCCGTGACCTGCTCGGCGACCGCCGACAGCTCCTCGAAAATCGGGGTCGTCAGCCCCTCGGGGACCTCCTCGGCCGCGAGGGCGAACGAGAGTACTGCGGCATGGGTCCCGGCCTGCACCGTCTCCATCGCCTCGTCGTGTTCCTCGGGCGTCGTCTCCACGAGGAGGTTCCCGGCCGTCTCCAGCGCGTTCAGCATCGAATCGACCGTCGGTCCTCGCTGGTCGGCCACGACCGCCACGTTGCCGGGCGCGTTGGCCGAGGCGAACAGGGGGTGGAGGCTCACGCGTTCTCGCTCGGGGCCAGCGGAGCGCATCGCGTCCACCGGCCCGGTCATCTGGCCGGTCACGTCCACCAGCGCCTCCTCGGCCTTCGGTGCGTGGGCCTCGATGGCCGACTTCGCCGCCGAGACCGGCACCGCCACGCAAACCGCGTCGAATCGCTCGTCGGTCGAGAGCGAGACCGCCCGGCCGCCGACCGCGCTGGCGGCCGCCTCGGCAGTCTCGGGGTCGGTGTCGGCGAACGCCACGTCCGCCTCCTCGACGTGCGCCGCGACGACTTCGCCGAACCACCGACCCATCTCGCCCGCGCCGACGACGAGTAGCTTCATCGAGAGGAGATAGCCGGTCGGCTTTCAAAAGGAGTTCGCTACGAACCTTTGAGCAGGACGAGGAACTACCAGAGACGGAACTGTGAACGTTTCTTGAAGCCCCCGCCCGGTCGCGGTCGCTGGCCGGGATATTCGCGGCTCTCCGCACAGCCCGCCGCGAATAGTGGCCCGGCCAGACGACCACGTGAACGCGACCGGGCGGCCCCTTCATCCCACCCATTGTGGGTTGTCAAGCGAGCGCATTCCGGTGGATTGTCGAGAATTCGCATTCCGGTGGACTGCCCGACCAAGCTCTCGCCGCTCTACAGCGAGCGCGCCATCTCCAACTCCGCGCTCCCCGAGTCGCAGGACTCGAAGCCGACGCCGCGGTAGAGTTTGACCGCCGGGCGGTTCGTCCGCTGGACCGAGAGCCAGACGCGCTCGACGCCCAGCGACCGGCCCTGCCCGAGGAGCGCCCGGATGACGGCCGACCCGACGCCCGCCCGGCGGTAGTCCGGGTGGACGAACAGCGCGAGTTCGTGGCCCGGCCCGCCGTCGAGCAAAATGGCGTGGGCGACCGCCCGTCCGTCGTGCCACCCGACGACTTCGATGCCCTCCGAGAGCCTGTCGAGCCACTCCTCGCGCCGCCGGGGACTCGCTGGCGGGATGCCCTGTGCGCGGTCCGCCGGGCCGAAATCGTCGTACATCTCGGCCAGCGCCTCGCGCGTGTCGGTCGGAGAGTCGTCTGGAGAGGCGTCTGCCGAGCGGAACTGGAGGGTGCGCCCCTCGGCGTCGGTGACGGCGTGGGGCGGTCGCGGGAACTCGGGGCGGTCGGCGTCGGCGTCGGCGGCGTCCGCACTCATCTACCCATCACGGTTCGACCGAAGGAACTCCGGCAGTTAAAGATAATGGTCATTCATGATAAAGTTCCTAATATGCCCTTAGTGGGCACGTCTCGGGCGGGCTACTGGTTCCACGGGGCCTCGTCGGGGTCCACGATGCGCTCGCGCTCCTCGATGGAGTCGATTTTCTCGACGTCCTCGTCGTCCAACTCGACGCCGAGGCTCAGCCAGTTCTCGCGGAGATGCTCCTCGCTGGTCGCCTTCGGGATGGCGGTGACCTCCTTCTCGCGGAGCCACGCGAGGCTGATTTGCTGAGGCGTCGCGTCGTGCTTGTCGGCGACCTCCTGCAGTTCGTCCACGTCCGAAACGTCGCCGCGAGCGATAGGGGAGTAGGCCACCAGCTCCACGTCCACGTCGTCCTGCGCGCAGAACTGCCGGAGTTCGGTCTGCGGGAGGAGGGGATGCATCTCGACCTGATTAGCGAAGATGGGTTCCTCGGAGGCCTCGATGGCCTCCTCCAGCAGTTCGACCGTGAAGTTGCTCACGCCGATTTCCTCGATGAGACCTTCGTCGCGGAGTTCCGCGAAGGCCTCCATCGTGTCGGTGGGTTCGTACTCGCCCATCGGCCAGTGGACGTACAGCAGGTCCACCGAATCGACGCCGAGGCGTTCGAGGCTCTCCTCGGCGCTGGTCAGCACGTGGTCGTAATCGAGGTTGTCGGGGCTGACCTTGGTCGCCAGAAAGAGGTCCTCGCGCCCGATTTCGGCCTCCACGACGGCGTCGCCGACCGCGGTCTCGTTGTCGTAGCCCTCGGCGGTGTCGATGTGGCGGTAACCCATCTGGATGGCCTGCCGGACCGCCTCGACGCACTCGTCGTACTCTTCCATCTGGTAGGTGCCGAGACCGAGCATCGGCATCCCGTGGGCGGTCGGCGGCGAGCGGTCCGCGACCTCCTCGGAGATTCCCGCGGCCTCGGTTCCGGCGGGTTGCGCGCCTTCCACGTCTTCCTCGCCCGCCTCGCTCTCGCTCGCTTCGCCCTCGCGGTCCTCCTCTCGGGCCTCCTCTCGGGCCTCCTCGCCCGAGACGCTTCCCATCGAACCGGGCTGGTCGGTGGCCCCTTCGGCCGCCTGCGTCGCTTTCTCGCGGACCTCGCTGGCGGCCTCGCTCAGGTGGCCCTCCTCGCCCTCGGCGCTCGGCTCGCCCCTGCGCCGCCTGCCGAAAATGAACCCGGCCGCGAAGGCGACCGCGAAGGGAAGCCCCTTCTGTAGCAGACTGCTCCCGGCCCCGGTTTGGTCCCGCTGTCGCTCCTCTCGGTCGGCTCTCTCGGTCTCGCGTCCAAGCATGGCTTCTGAGTTCGAGAGTCGCGTACTTCCCCGTTGTGGCGGGTGCGATGCAAAAGAACGAGACCGGAGTCGAAACGCCGACCGAGTTCGACGCTCGGCCTACTCGACCTGCAACTGAATCGGATAATCGGTCAGGTTCTCGTAGCCGTCTTCGGTCACGACCACGAGGTCCTCGATGCGGATGCCGCCGACTTCGGGGTCGTAGAGGCCCGGCTCGATGGTGATGACGTGGCCCGGTTTCAGTTCGCCGCCGTCGGGGCTGACTCGCGGGAGTTCGTGCACGTCGAGGCCGATACCGTGGCCCGTGCTGTGGATGAAGCCGGTTTCGGCGTCGGGGTTGTTCCGGAGGGTGTCGTAGCCCTTCTCCTCGTAAACGTCGCAGACCGCGTCGTGGACCTCGCGCCCCGTGACGCCGGGTTCGACCGCGTCGAGGGCGGCCTCGAAGGCCTCGTGGGTGTCGTCGTACCGCTTTCGGACCTCCTCGGTGGGTTCGCCCTTCACGAAGGTCCGGGTCATGTCACCGTGGTACTTGGTGGACTTGTTCCGCGGGAAGATGTCGATGACGATGGTCTCTCCGGCTTCGAGGGGGCCGCTCCCGCGGTTGTGCGGCCCGGCGGCGTCCGCGCCGCAGGCGACGATGGTCTCGTCGAGTCCGCACCCGTGGCGCAGGAGCGTGACCTCTATCTCCTCCTTGACGCGCTCGCTGGTCAGGACCTCGCGCTCGCCGTCCTCCTCGTGGTAGAGCAGGCCGTCCTCGACGGTGGCCTCGGCCAGCATCTCCTCGGCGGCGGCCATCGCGGCCTCGTTGGCGCGCTGGGCCTCGTGGACGTGTTCGACCTCCTCGTCGGACTTGGTCGCGCGAATCCGGGTCACCACGTCGTCGGGGAGGACTTCGACCGAGACGCCCTGCTCGCGCAGGTCGTCGGCGGTCCCGAGGGGGAACCGCTCCGGCGCGGCGACCGACTCGACGCCGCGGTCCGCGAGGAACTCGGCGCAGGCCCGGTGTTCGGCCTCGGCGCGACCGTACTCGCCGACCTTCTCGTGGAAACCGTAGTCGGTGAGGCGAGCGACCTCGTCGGCGCGGCTCTCCTCGACCGCCCGGCCGTACTCCAGCCCGGAGACCAGCAGGTAGGTCCCGTCGGGCGTGTAGAGCGTGACGAAGGCGTCCGGCGCGTCGAAGCCCGAGAGGTACAACTGGTCGGACTCGCCGGAGTCGGCGTCGAGGAGGTAGCCGTCTACGCCAGCGTCACCGAGCGCGTCCGAGAGCGGGGATAGGTCTGGGTCCATACCTGCCGAAAGCGACCGAGGGCGGAAAACGATACGGGTTCCGGAACGCCTCGGAGATGGAGGTAAAGCTGAAACGGCAGTTTTGACTACCCCTGCGCTCGGAACCGCAGGAATCGATAGGGCCGCGGTGTCCTCGAAAGCCCTCGCGCGGTTCGCGGTCGTTCCGCCGGATATTCGCGGGCCTCTCCGCACAACCCGGCCCGCGAATAGGGTCGCCGGAGACGACCACGGTAAACGCCGGAAGACAAACCGCGTCTTCCGAGGTCACCCTCGCTCCGCTCGCGTGACCGCGAACCCCGCTCGCCCTTTCAGTCCGCCGAAGGGGTCGGTTTGTCCACCGGCAGAAACCAGTCGGTGGTCCCACTCTGCTGAACGTCGCCGGGTCTGCGGCCAGCGTGCGCTCGGTGGAACAGACCACTGGCAAACGCCCGATGGAACACCAAATAGGGTGGGATGAAGGGGCCGGTCGCTCGCGTTCAGTTTCGTCGTCTCTGTGGGCCACTATTCGGACCGGGCGTTGCGGAGCGGTCCGAATATCCCGCAGAGCGACCGCGAGCGACCGGGGGCTTCAGCGGACGACATCACAGCTCTGTTTCTTACAGTCCAATTACGGACTCCACCACAGTAACGACCGTACCGACCCAGAACCCAGCTTTATCAAATCAGCCGTCCAACACCTCGGCATGGGTTTCGCGGCGTCCCGGCCGGGGTGGCAGCGGGCGATTTTCCTCGTGCTGTTCGTCGCGGTCGTCATGGCCGTGGTGGACGCGTTCCGCGAGGAGACGCTGATTCTCGTCGCCGTCTTCGCGCTCCTCGGCGTGGACGACGACCGACCGGAGAATCGCTGAATCCGCCGCGAAAGCAATCCAAACATTGCTTTAGAAAACAAAAACAATTCCTATCGGCGTGTCTTCAATTCTCCGTCCCGTCGAACCGTCGAGTCCGGGCCGACGAAATACGTCGCGTACTGCGTGAAGTAGTCGGCGTGGACGGTCGTCTCGCCTTCGCCGGAGTTGGCCCACGCCGAACACCAGACCACGACCTGAAAGCCCTCGCCGTACGCTTCGACCGAATCGACGCCGCACTCCCGATGCACGTCGGTCGAACCGTCGCGGTAGAGGAGGTTGTACACCCACCGACGCTCGAAGGCCCAGACGTACTCGCGGACGCTCTCGGCGGTCAGGTCCGCCGGGCGCTCGGGCCGGGATTTCGGCCCCTCGGGGAACTCGGCGGACGCCTTGTTCTTCGACCCTTCCGGAACCGAGGAGTCCTCCCCGGGGGTGCGGGTCGCCTCGCTTTCGGTGGTCGAGTCCTCGGTCTCGTCGGCCGACTCCTCGGCGTCGAGCGCGCCGGAGACGCACCCCGCGAGCGACCCGGCGAGCGCGAGCGTTCCGGCCCGGAGGAGGCGGCGTCTCGACCGGGACAGACGGCGTCTCGACGGTGGCACGTCCGGGGCGACTCGGCGGCGCGGTAAATACGTTTCCCGACAGGACGACGAAAAGTATTCCACCTCGGCGTTCGTGGCGAGTGTCATGTCCCCGGACGAACCGCCACGGCGAGGATACGAACCCTCGCCCAACCTCAAAATCGCGCTCGGAGCGATTGCGCTCGTCGTCGTCCTGTACAGCATCGTCGTCGCAACCCGGCCGCTCCTCGGCGTGACGTTCGTAGTCTGGCTGTTCGGACTCTACCTCCTCTGGCGGTTCTTCCACCTCGCGGCGCGGTTCGTCCGGGCAATTGAGCGCATCGCCGACGCGATGGAGTCGCCCGGGCGAAGCGAAGCAATCTCCGACCGCGAACCAGAGCGCGAGCGAGAGGTCTGAGTTTCTTTCGTCCCGATTTCCGGTCGTCCCGGCCGCAATCCAAATCACCGCGCGCGTCGAAGTATCCCGCATGAGATACCTCGTCGCGGTCGACGGCTCCGAGTCCAGCATGGCGGCGCTCCGGTACGCGGTCGAACAGGCCGCCGCGACCGGCGCGGAAATCGTCGCGGTCAGCGTCGTCGTCCCCGAGCAGTTCTTCACCGGCGGAGACGACCCGCCGATGAGCTACGCCGAGGCCGCCGACGAACTCGTGGCCGAGGACGTCGAAGACGCCGAGGAGGACGCCCAGCAGGCCCTCGACGAGGCGCTCGAAGTCGGCGAGAAAACCGGCGTCGAGGTCGAGACCGGCATGCTCTACGGCGAACCGGTCGAGGTCCTGACCGAGTACGCCGACGACAACGATTTCGACGCCATCTTCGTCGGCCACCGCGGCCTCTCCGAGGAGTACGAGGGGCTGGTCGGTTCCACCGCCAAGGGAATCGTCGGGCGCGCGACGGTCCCCGTGACGGTCGTTCGATAGGCGAGACGAATTGCGCCCTCCGGTATTCTGATACGCCCTCGGGTCGTCGGGCCGGACATGGACGTAGAAATCGAGCCATCGACGCTCTCGGGGACGGCCCGCGCGCCCTCCTCGAAAAGCTACACTCACCGGGCGATTCTGGCCGCGGGGTACTCCGGCGGCGCGCTGGTCTACGACCCGCTCGTCAGTGCCGACACGAAGGCGACGATGCGGGCGGTGGACGCCTTCGGCGGGGACGTGGAACGGAAATCGGACCACCTCGAAGTAGACGGGTTCGACGGCAAACCCGAGGTCCCCGGCGACGTGCTGGACTGCGCGAACAGCGGGACGACCATGCGACTCGTGACTGCGGCCGCCGCGCTCGCCGACGGGATGACGGTCCTGACCGGCGACAGCTCGCTGCGCTCGCGGCCTCACGGCCCGCTTCTGGACGCCATCGAGGAGCTAGGCGGTCGGGCCGAAAGCACCCGCCGGAACGGGCAGGCACCCCTCGTCGTGGGCGGCCCCATCTCCGGCGGCGAGGTGTCGATGCCCGGCGACGTCTCCTCGCAGTTCGTCTCGGCCCTGCTGATGGCCGGGGCCGTCACCGACGAGGGCATCGACATCGAACTCGAAACCGAACTCAAGTCCGCGCCCTACGTGGACATCACCATCGAACTGCTGGACGAGTTCGGCGTCGAGGCCGGGAAGCGTGCAGATTCCTACCGCGTCGAGGGCGACCAGTTCTACGAACCCGAGGACGGCGAGTACCACGTGCCGGGCGACTTCTCCTCGATTTCGTACCTCCTCGGGGCGGGCGCAGTCGCCGCGAGAGAGGGCGAGGAGGTTCGGGTCCGAGGGGCCTACCCCAGCGCGCAGGGCGATTCGAAAATCGTCGGCGTCCTCGGTCGGATGGGGGCCGACGTGGACTGGAACCGCGACGACGGCGTCCTCACGGTCGAGCAGTCCGACCTCTCGGGCGTCGAGGTGGACGTGGGCGACACCCCGGACCTCCTGCCGACTCTCGCGGCGCTCGGCGCGGTCGCTGACGGCGAGACTCGCATCGTCAACTGCGAACACGTCCGGTACAAGGAGACCGACCGCGTGACCGCGATGGCCGAGGAGTTGGAGAAAATCGGCGCGGAGACCGAGGAGCGCGAGGACGTCCTCGTCGTTCACGGCGACGAGAGCGACCTGACCGGCGGCGTCGTGGACGGTCGGGGCGACCACCGCATCGTGATGGCGCTCGCGCTCGCCGGTCTGGCGGCCGACGGCCCGACGACCATCTCGGGAGGAGAACACGTGGACGTGTCCTTCCCCGACTTCTTCGAGGTCCTCTACGAACTCGGCGCGACCGTGAATCGGTAATCGCTCGCAACCGAGAATTGCCCGGAGACGTGAATCGCCCGGAAACGCGGTTTCCGGGCGATGGACAGCAGGCCGACCAACCGTCGAGGATGCGCTCGACTGACCAACCGCCGAGAAAGAGCTTATTCGACCAGTCCACCGTGGGTGGGATGAAGGGGCCGCCCGGTCGCGGTCACGCGAGCGAAGCGAGGGTGACCTCGGGAGACGCGGTTTGTCTCCCGGCGTTCAGTTTAGTCGCCTGAGCAGGCAACTATTCGGTGCGCGGGCGGTGCTGAGAGCGCACCGAATATCCTGCTCAGCGACCGCGACCGGGCGGGGGCTTCAATAAACCTGCTTCCAAGTATTCTCGGCAGTCTTTCCGACTGCTCTTTTTGTGCTTACTGTTTTTCACCCCCTCCCACACCATCGACACTTATTTTCCCCGAGTAGTCGAACCCCCGCCAAATGCTCCGAACCGACGTGGCCGAGGACCTCCGGCGGGAGTTCGGCGAGGAGGGTCTCCTCTTTCCGGACTACGAGGGCTACTGCTTCGCTAACGTGCCCCACACCGTGGCGTCCCTCCTCGGTGCCGACACCGGTCGCACCTTGCCCGAGGACGCGCTGGCCGACGTAGGGGACGACGAGGTCGAGAACGTCCTCGTCGTGCTGGTCGATGGCCTCGGCTTCCGGCAGTGGCGGCGCGAGCGCGACCACCACGGACTCCTCGACCGACTGAGTTCCGCGGCGCGAATCACCCCCCTCACGTCCATCTATCCGAGCGAGACCGCCGCGGCGATGGAGACGTTCCACACCGGGTCGCTCCCGGCCGAACACGGCGTCGTCGGGTGGAACGTCTACGAACCGACCGCCGACGAGGAGTTCGAGGCCCTGCCGTTCCTGAACAAGGACGGCGAGAGACCGGCCATCTCGCGCGAGGAGCTTTCGGCCGCCGAGTCGCTCTACCCCGAGTTGGCCGCGGACGGCATCTCGGCTCATCACGTCGTGCCCTACGAGACGACCCACGAGGGCGCACGGCGCCACGGCTACGAGACGCTGGAAGAGTTCGCCGAGGTTGTCCCCGAAACCGTCGAGGCGGCCGACGCGCCGTCGTACTGCTTCGCCTACCTGCCCCACGTGGACGCCGAGGCCCACCGGACGGGCACCGACTCGGCGGACTACCGCGAGACGGTCGGCGAGGTCCTCTCAGCGGTCGAATCGGCGCTCGCGGGCCTCGACGGCGACACCGCCGAGGAGACGCTGGTGGTCGTCACCGCCGACCACGGGCACGTCAACACCGACCCCGAGCGCAACGTGAATCTGGACCGCCGCGAGGCGTTGGTGGCCGCGCTCCGCCAGCACGCCGACGGCACGCCCGTCAAGTTCTCGGGGAGTCCGCGCAACGTCCACCTCCACTTGCGGGCGGACCGCGTCGAGGAGGTCGCCGAGGCCCTGCGCGCCGATTTGGACTCCCGAGTGTTCGAGCCTGCCGAAATCTTCGACCGCGAGCTATTCGGCGACGTGGGGCCCTCCGAGACCTTCCGGCGGCGGCTCGGCGACGTGGTGGTCTCTCACCGCAATCTCGGCGTCTGGTGGGGCGACGAGGAACCCGATAATCTGGGATACGTCGGGATGCACGGCGGTCTCCACCCCGAGGAGATGCTGGTGCCGTTCGCGGCGATTCGAGCCGACGAACTGGTCGAGTGACTGGGATAAAATTATATTTATTTATTAAAGATAAGTTTTGGTTGCTTAAAGTGGTTCAAAGTTGCGTTTCTCCGCCCGTCCGCCGAATCACCGCCGCGACGACGCCCGCGTGGACTGCGGCCATCGCCCCGCTCCCGACCGGTCCCGCCAGCGGCGCGCTCGCGAGCAGGTGATTCGCCAGCCCGACGACGAGGACGACGCCGAACAGCGACCAGCCGTGGCCCCGCGTCTCGGTCCAACTCCGCCGGAGCGCGGTCCCGACCGACTCGCCGAGGACGAGGCGACCGGGGAAGGGGACCAGACGGACCGTCACGACGAGGAAGGCCACGATGAGCGGAATCCCGATAAGCACGGCTCCGCCCTCGAAGTCCACCCGACCGACACCGACCCCGAGGAGCGCCGCGACGAGGCCGTACCGCGCCAGCGCCGGGAGCGTGAGTCGCGTCTCCAGCAACCGACTCAGGGCGAACGCGCTCGCCGCGACGACGGCGAGGAAGGCGACGAGTTCGAGGCCGACCGCGGTCGCCAGCCACCGCGACTTGAGGTGGAGCAGGGCCGAGGGCGGCACCGTCGCCCGCGAGACGACCGACACCACGAACTCGAACGCGACGGTCACCCGACCGTCCTGAATCCCCTCGTAACCGGCGGTCGGAACCGGACTCCGAAGGAGATACCAGTCGGCCCCGGCGACGAGTGCGCCCGCAAGCAGGAGCGCCACCGACGCCGCCGGATTCGCCGCGAGTCGGTCGCGGGCGTCGGCGAGGAGGCCGGTCGTCGAGAGCGAGGAGTCCTCCTCGGTCATGGCTCCTCCAGCGCGTAGACGTGCCCGTCGCCAATCGCGTACAGCGTCTCGCCGACCAGCGCGGCCGGGGACCACGGACCGTGGGTGTCTGCATCCTTACCGAACTGCCACCGGAGGTGGCCGTCTCCGGCGTCCACGGCGGCCATCCCGCCGTCCTCCGTCGGGACGTACACCACGCCGTCGGCGACCGAGGGCGGCGCGAACTGGGGCGTCTCCTCCGGCGCGGTCTCGCTCCGCCAGCGTTCGCTCCCGTCGGCCGCGTCCACGGCGACGAGATAGCTGTCGTCCTCTCCTCGGAACCCGGCGTAGGCGACGCCCTCGGCCAGCGCGACCGCGCCGTAGTCCCGCGAGAACTCCTCGGGTGCGAACTCCCAGCGCGTCTCGCCGTCGTAGGACAGGCCCGCGAGACCGTCGTCCGTGGCGACGACCAACTGGTCCGGCCCGGCCGTCACCGAGAGCGGCGGGGCGACATCGACTTCGGCGTCGAATCGGTCCTCGCCGGTTTCGAGGTCGTAGCCGCGAACGCCGCCGGGGTACTCGGCGGCGTAGACCGTCCCGCGGTGGACCGCCGGACGGCGCGTGTCCACGTCTTTCCGCCAGCGAGTTTTCCCGCTACTCGCGTCGATTGCGCGGAGTTCGTCCGTCGCGGCGACCAGAATCGTCCCGCCCGCCACGACCGGCGGCGAGGTCTGGGGTTCCGCCCCGAAGAAAGCCGTCTGTCGGTCGCTGTCTCCGCCTTTCCACCGCGTCACGCCGAGGTGGGACCCTAAAATCCTCAGGCCGCCGTTGGCGTGGAGACCGGTGACGCCCCGCGAGGAGGTGACTGCGAGCGTCGGCGACCGGTAGGCCCGGGCCGAGGCGACCGCCGGGGGCGTCCGAGAACGACGGGCGACGCGGAACTCGACCGCGCCCGTCTCGGCGTCGAGGACCAGCAGTTCTCGCCCGGCGGCGTACACCCGACCCTCGGCCACGATTGGAGTCGGCGCGTAGCCGAATCCGCGGTCGATGTCGATTTCGCGCTTCCAGCGGACTGCCGCGCCGTCTTTCGGCGGGGTGGCAGACGGCGCGTGGTTCCGGCCCGCGGGGTCGTGCTGTGCCATCGGCCACGCTCCGCCGGGGGCTGAATCTGAGAGGAACGAGCGAGTGGCGGGCGGCGAGCGAGTGGAGGACGACGAACGACCGGTGGCAGTCGAGCGAGCAGACGTGAGAAGCCGACTGCTCCCGAGCGCCCCGGCGACTGCGCCCGAGGCGGCCAGTAGGCGGCGTCTTGTCGGAGAGGGAACCATACTCGGGGCGTCTGTCCGCGGACGAAATAACAGTTGGGTAATGAGTTAGCGCTATCCGACGATTCCGAGGAGGCCCAGCGCCCACCGGACCAACTCCGAGAGCGCGAACAGGCCGCCCTCGGCGCGCGAGAGTCTGCGTCCCGACCAGAGCGCGACCACCATCACGACGACGAGGACCGTCAGCCACGCCATGCTCTCCAGCGCCGCCCCGGAGACCGCGAGCGGCCGGACCGCGGCACCCAACCCGAGGATGCCGAGGACGTTGAAGACGTTGCTCCCGACCACGTTGCCGACCGAGACGCCGACGCGACCGCGGCGAATCGCCACCAGCGAGACCGCGAACTCCGGCGTCGAGGTGCCCGCCGCCACTATCGTCCCGCCGATGACCCACTCCGAGACGCCCGCCCCGCGGGCCAGCGCGGTCGCCGCCTCGACCATGAAGTGGCCGCTCACCAGCACGATTGCCAGACCGGCCGCGAGGAGAGCAGCGTTCCGGGCCGGAGAGGCGTTCCGTCCCACATCGAATGCTGGCGTCGAATCCGGCGGGGAACTGTCCTCGCCGGGTTCGACGCCGCGCCGAGACTCGGCGGCGAGCAGGTAGCCGATGTAGGCGACCAACGAACCGACCAACAGCAGTCCCTCGCCGCGCCCGACCGTCAGGTCTGCCATCGCGGCGAATCCGGCGAGCGTCGAGGCGACGAGCGCGAGGCCGTCGCGGTGGACCAGCGACCGCTCGACCGGCACGACTTCGAGGAGGGACACGACCCCGAGGATGAACGCGAGGTTGTAGATGTTCGACCCGACGACGTTCCCCACCGCGATGTCGCCCGCGCCGGCCAGCGCCGCGTCGGTCGTCACGACGAGCTCCGGCGTCGAGGTCCCCATGGCGACGACGGTGAGGCCGATGGCGAGTTCCGAGAGACCGGCGCGACGGGCGAGTCGGACCGCGGAATCGACCAACAGTCGCGCTCCGAGCCAGAGGCCGAGGACCGTGGCGGCGACGACGGCGAGTCGGACAACGGTCGCTTCCCCTACCATTGCAGGACCAACTTGCACCTACTCCAAACCATAAATACCGGCCCCGACCAACGTTCCCCCAATGAACGGAAACAGCTTCGGACGCCTCTTTCAAGTGACCACGTTCGGCGAGAGTCACGGCGAGGCGATGGGGGTCACCGTCTCGGGGTGCCCGGCGGGTCTCGAACTCTCGGAGGAGGACGTGCAAGCAGACCTCGACCGGCGCAAGCCCGGCCAGTCGATGATAACCACCAGTCGGGGCGAACCGGACCACGTCTCGATTAAGTCCGGGCTACAGGACGGCTACACCACCGGAACGCCAATCGGGATGGTCATCGACAACAAGGACGCCAAGTCCGAGAAGTACGAGCCGTTTATCACCGCGCCCCGACCCTCCCACGGCGACTTCACCTACTCGGCGAAGTTCGGCACGCGCAACTGGGGCGGCGGCGGCCGGTCGTCGGCCCGCGAGACGGTCAACTGGGTCGCGGCCGGAGCCATCGCCAAGAAAATCCTCTCGCAGGAGGGCGTCGAACTCAAGGCTCACGTCAACCAAATCGGCGACATCGAGGCCCCCGAGGTCTCCTTCGAGGAGATGCTCGACCACAGCGAGGAGAACGAAGTCCGGTGCGCCCACCCCGAGACCGCCGAGGAGATGCGCGAGCGAATCGACGAGTACCAGCAGGAGGGCGACTCTATCGGCGGGTCCATCTACTTCGAGGCCCGGGGCGTCCCCCGCGGCCTCGGCGCGCCCAGGTTCGACTCGGTCGAGGCTCGACTCGGACAGGCCATGATGAGCGTGCCCGCCTCGACCGCCTTCGAGTTCGGTCTGGGCCGCGAGGCCCGCGAGTACACCGGGATGGAGCGAAACGACGAATGGGAGTTCGAAGACCCCGAGAATCCCGACGAGAGCGACCCCGTACCGACCGAGAACGACCACGGCGGGCTACAGGGCGGCATCACCACGGGCGAACCCATCTACGGCGAGGTCACGCTCCACGCGCCGACCTCGATTCCCAAGACCCAGACCACGGTGGACTGGGAGACCGGCGAGGAGAAGGACGAACAGGTCATCGGTCGCCACGACCCCGTGCTTCCGCCCCGCGGCGTCCCGGTCGTCGAGGCGATGCTTGCGCTGACGCTGGTCGACTTCATGCTCCTGGGTGGCCGCATCAACCCCGACCGGATGGACGACCGGCCGGGCGAGTACGATACCGATTACCACCCGAGCAGTCCGCGAAACGAGTAGAAGGAGTGCGGTCGAACAGTCGCCCGGCCGCCCCTGTCGGCCCGACGACCAGACGTTACATCGAACTGTTGTTGCCACCGCCTCCGCCGCCGCCCTGCGTCGACACGTCGCCGACCATCGTGTTCGGGTGGACCAGACAGATGTAAGTCGCCATCTCCTGAGTCGCGGTGAACCGAGCGCCCTGCACCGCGCCCTGCTCGGAGATGATTTCTGTCTTGTCGACCAGCGACTCGGTCGACTGCTGGCCGCCGGTTTGGTTGCCCGTCACGTTGCCGCCGGTCGCGTTCCCGGCACTGACGCCGGTCACGTTTCCGTCGGAGACGTTGAGCGAGACGCTCTCGTTCGAGGCCGTCTCGTTGACCTGCGTGAAGACGTCCTCGGGTACCGAGAGCGGTTCGAGGACCTGCAGGTTGTTGCCCTGCGAGTCCTGAATTGCGAAGTTGTGGGGCTGACCGTCAACGTTCTGCCAGATCAGGGTGTAGGTCGTCCCCGTCTGCAGGTTCAGCGTCGGGTTCTTCGGGACGTTCTCGGACCCCGCGCCCGGGACTCGCCAGCCCTGCCAGCCACTCGTCTTCCCGCCGAGGACGATGACCTCCTCGTTCGAGCCGCCCTGAGCGAGGACCGTCGCGTTCAATCCAGCCAATGCACCGGTCGCTGCCGTCGCTTTCAGGAAGCGACGACGAGATGTGTTCTCTGTCATGAAACCCCCATCAGAGAGTACTCGGCGAGGGGATTAAATCGGGGTAATCGTTGTGAGCTTTCAGTTCTGTAGACTCGTGTAATGGGAGGTTACGAAACCGCGTGAACGATTTCGGGCCTCGACGCGCGCTCGCCGGAAGAGGAGTTCCCGCGAGCGGCTGAACTGTGCCGTTTTGCCGGTAATTTTATTACGCTATTGTATGCAACCATACACAGGGTCAGAACGTGTCTAAAACTAACATGGGAAACGACACCGGCGACGAGTCCGGACTAACCGAGTCGCCGGACCGGCCGGGGGTCTATCGAGCGAAGTACGACCCCGACGGGCCGGGAACCGTCAGCGACACCGTCATCAGAGCGATTGCGGAGGTCGCGGACGTGGACCCGACCAACACGGTCATCCCGCTCGCCGACAGAATCGACCCGGACGCGCTCAACGCGCTGTTCGCCGACCGCGAGGGCAAAGCCCAGACCACCTTCCGCGTCTGCGGCCTCGAAGTCCTCGTGCGAAGCGACGGCCGGGTTCGCATCGTCGACGAGTCCGTTTCCGACACAGACTGACGAGGTGAGTGGTGTGCAAAACACGAAACTGATTCGAACGTGCGTAGACGGCGACCCTCACACGCTCGTCCTACGCCGACGACCGACGGACGTATCGACGCTCGACCTCCTGTTCGACGCGGTCGCCCCCGAGCGACCCACCGACGCGCTCGCGGTCACCGACGACGGCACGGAGGGCTTTCTGGAAGCGTGGACGAGTCAGACCGGGCGTCGCCCCCGGAACATCGGCATGATTAGCGTCGGCGAGCGAATGCGGTCGGCCGCGTCGTCTCGGTCGGGGTCCGGCAGGTCCGCGGGCGGGTCGAGTCCCGCCAGTCCGTCCGGCCCCGGCGAGTCCGCCGGTCGGTCAGGTTCCGCCGGGTCGTCCGATTCTCCCGGTCGGTCCGGTCAGGCCGCGCCGCCCGTGGCGCACAACGACATCGTGCAGGGCGTCGCCGACCCGACCGACACCGACGCCATCTGCGACGCCGTCCTCGGGTATCTCGACGCGTGGCCCACCGAGGGCCGGACCGTCGTCTACTTCGACGCGGTGTCGTCGCTCCTCGACGAACTCGGTACCGAGGAGACCGCCGACCTCCTCGGCGAACTCGTCCGGGAACTCGACGCCCGGGACGCGGTCGGTTACGTCTGTCTGACGCCCGAGGACCACAATCCCGCGGTCGTCCGGGAAGTCGCCTCGCTGTTCGACACGGTGGTCGAGTGTACCGGAAGCGCGGCCGACGCCGTCGCCGAACCCTCGGTCAGCGACTGCTTCGACGCGCTGGCCGACGCCCGACGCCGGTACGTCCTCGGGGCGGTGCTGGAGGGCGGAACGTTCTCGGTGGACGCGCTCGCCGACGGCATCGCCGACCGAAGTTCGGCAGACCGCGAGGAGGCGTACGTCTCGCTGCTGAACGTCCACCTGCCGAAACTGGCCGATTTGGCGCTTATCTCCTACGACCGGGACGCCGAGACCGTCTCGCCGGGCTATCACTTCGGGCGAACCGAACCGTATCTCCGACACGCGATGGAAATCGAGGGCGAAGAGTACGCCTGAGCGAGTCGCTCCGACCGGTTTTTACCTCGCGGACCCCACAGTCCCGACGATGGACGCGAACCAGCAGACTCGCGCCAACCCGTTCGGGATGGACGCCGAGTGCGAGAACTGCCCGGAACTCTGTGAGACTCGCCAGCAGGTCGTCCACGGGTACGGCGACGTGGGGGCGGACTTCCTCTTCGTCGGCGAGATGCCCGACGAGGAGGCCGACCGGACGGGCGTGCCCTTTACCGGGGAACGCGGGGAGGCCCTCCAGAATATTCTGGGCTATCTCGGCCTGAACAACTCCCTGCCGAGCGCCGACGACCCCGAGTTGGAGAACGCGTTTCTGACGTATCTCACCCGGTGTCGAGACCCGGAGCGCCCGCCGACCGACGAGGAGATTCGGACCTGCGAGCCCTACCTGAACGCCGAGATTCGGATGATAAACCCCGAGATTCTGGTGCCGGTCGGCCAGCGCGCGCTGACCGAAATCGCCACCGAGTACACCACGGCCTCGGCCGAGGAGTTCGACGCGAGCGAGGACCACGCCACGACGATTCGGGGTCGGGGCTTCGAAATCGTGCCGATGCGCGACCCCCAAGCGCAGTCGGAGGCCGACCGCGAGGCGTTCGTGGATCACTTCCAGTCGCTGATGGCCGGGGATTATCGGCAGACGAAAGGGCGGCGGAGTCGGTGAAAAAGAGGCCGGTCGGAGTCGCTAACTCTTCTCGGAAAGCTCAGCCCCAGTAGGGCGTCGAGAGCCAGCGATTCGGCCCGGTTCCGGACTTGCTCAGCGCGAGGACGACCACAATCATCAGGCCGACGACCGCGAGCGCGGCGACGTTTCCGAGCGCGACCTGTACGAGACCGACGAGGCCACCGGCCGCGACGAACGCCACGAGCGCGACCGACAGCGCGGTGAGGGGTTTCGACCAGTTCATGCCAGCGCATTGGGAAGGTGCCCAGATAAGTGTGACCAACCACCCGCGTCGCTTGGTGGGACAGATAGCAACCCTGGCGGACTGAAAGGGCGAGCGGGGTTCGCGGGCCGGAGGCCCGTGGTCGTCTCAGCCGACCGCTATCGGCGCGCGCAGTTCTGCGCGCGCCGATATGTCGCTGAGCGACCGCGAACCGCGCGAGGGCTTTCGAGACTACGACTCTCCCGTGATTCCTCGGATTCTCTGGGTCAGTTCTGATAGCTTACTCGAACCCACCACGCGGAAGGCTAGATTAAAACCTTCAAGGTTCGCGCCCGCCGAGGAGGTGGTATGACACACATCGCGGTCTTCGCCGACCCGCCGCGGCCGGGGCTGGCGTTTCCCGAACTCGTCGCATCGTCGCCCCTCTCCGAATCGGAGGCGGCCGACCTCTACGCCGCGACGCTCAAGGACACGCTCGTCGCCGCCCACCGGAGCGGCGGTGACCTGCTGGTCAACTATCGGCCGGACGACCTCCTCGCCGAGGAGTTCGTCGGCGAGCAGTCCGCCGAGGCCGAGGTCCGCGCGTTGGCGGCCGACGCGCTCGATTCGACCGACGAGGCCCGATTCGAGGTGCAAGTCGGCTCGACGTTCTCGGCCCGCGCGGGCAACACCGTCTCGCACCTGCTGGGCGAGGAGGAAGTGAACTCGGTGGCGGTGGTGCCCGGCACCGCGCCCCTCCTCACCCGCCAAGAAATCGACAGCGCCGCGATGAAACTCCGGCGCAGGGAGGTCGTCCTCGGCCCGAGCGAGCGCGGTCGGGTCCACTACGCCGGGTTCACCGAGCCAATCGACTTCGAGGACGCCTACACCACACCCGCAATCGAGACGCTGACCGACCGGGCCATCGACGCGGGCCACGAGGTCGGGTTCCTCCCCGCAAAGACCTGCATCGAGACCGAGGAGGACCTCTGTTCGCTGGTCTCGGTCCTCAACGCCCGCGCCAAGGCCGGGCGCGTCGTCCCCGAACACACCACGACGCTGTTCCGCGAGTGGGGCCTTCGCGTCGAGGAGGGCGTAGAGGGGCCGGAGCTAATTCGGGAGTAGACCGACAGTTCTTAGACGCCGGAGTCGGTACTGTCGGGTGCGCGGTGGGATGGCAGAGCGGCCTATTGCGCCTGCCTTGAAAGCAGGTGGCGTCAAGCCTCTTGGGTTCAAATCCCAATCCCACCGTCTTTTCCGACGAACAACCTGCGAGTAGCTTGTCTACTCGCAACCCGTGAGGAGGAAAGCGGGTTCGGATTGGGATTTTAACCCCTGCCAGTCGCATGCCCGGAATGGCCCGGAGGGCCACACGCCCGGACCGTCTGGCTCTGGGTTCAAATCCCAATCCCACCGTAATTCTGACGCTCGTGAAACGGTGAGTCGGTGGTTTGTTCGGGTTAATCGATGGTTTTGGGTGGTGTTGTCGGCGCTATCGACTTCCCGAAAGCCGAGAGGAAGCTAGCTACTCCCGAAGCCGAGAGGAAGCTAGCTACTCCCGAAGCCGAGAGGAAGCTAGCTACTCCCGAAGCCGAGAGGAAGCTAGCTACTCCCGAAGCCGAGGAGTTACCGCACAGCACCGCAACCGCGGGCCACACCCTCCCCAACCGACTGCGTTGCTCGGCCTGCGGCCTGCGCTACTCATCCACCGGAGGACAAACCGCGTCCTCCGAGCCTTCGGCGAAGCCGAAGACCTCGCGCGACGATGGCGCGGCATGAAGCCGCGCCAGCGCGCGCCGGACGGTTCTATCTAAAGCAACCTAAACAATTCCTAGAGAAATAAAAATATGTCTTTAACAAATGCAGGGTTGTCGAGAAGATAGAATTACAATTCCTACGCCCGCCCTATTCAGCCGCCAGCGCGCGCTCCAGCAGGTCGTCGTCGTAGAACTCTCGGGTCTGGGTCTCGCGGGCGTCGTGGACCGCCCGGACCGTCTCGACCGTGTTCTCGAAGTTCTTGAACGTCGCTTCGTCCACCATCTGGCCGTCGATGGACACCGCGCCGGTGCCCTCGTCTTTGGCTTCGGTGAACGCCTCGATTTTCCGGACGGCCTCCCGAAGTTCCTCCTCGCTCGGCAGGTGGATGCGGTTGGCTTGTTCGGTCTGGTTGGGGTGGAGCGCCCAACTGCCGTCGAGGCCGACGCGGGCCTCGCGCTCGGCGTACTCGGCGTACTCGTCGCCGTTGTAGAACGTGACGCCAGCGCGCTCCTTGAACAGCTTGTCGAAGGGACCGCCGATGGACAGCAGGCCGTTCGCGCTGGCCTCGTTCGACATCGCCTCGTAGAGGCCCGGCCAGTTCGGACTGCCGCCGACGTCGCGCGCGCCCAGTTCGGCGGCGTAGTCCACCGGGCCGAACACGAGCGCGGCGAGTCGGCTCTCACCGCCGAAGCGGGCGATTTCCTTCAAATCAGAGCGAGCGCGGGCGGTCTCCACGATGACGGCCAGCTCGATTTCGTGGCCCGCCTCGCGGCAGGCGGCCTCGACCGCGGCCTCGGCGTTCTCCACGTCCTCGCGGCGGCCGACCTTCGGCACGACCACGCCGTCGAGATGCTCGCCGACCGATTCGGCGAGGGTCGCTATCTGGTCGCGGCCACGCTCGCGGGTCGCCTCGTCGTCGTAGGCCCACTCGACGCGCGGCCAGATTTCGCCCGCGAACTCCGGCGCGTATTCGGGCAGGAGGTCTCGGACGTTCTGGAGGGCCTCCTCCTTCTGGTCGGGCGCGGTGCCGTCTTCGAGGTCCGGCACCAGCCAGTCGGGTGCCTGCCAGCCCTCGGCCGTGAGGCCCGAGCGGAGGTACTTCGCGCTGTCGTCGCGGGGGACGCCAGCGGGCGCGGTCTGGAACGTTCGGCAGAGTCGTGGGTTCGTCATGGGTGAGTCTGAATGTCTTGTTCAGTTTCGCTTGCGGATGGTCAGTTGCGCTTCTGGACGAGTGCGGTTCGGGTGCCGGAGTAGACCGGTTCGTCGCGCTGGTTGAACGCCACGTGTTCGAAGGTGACCTCGCCAGCGTCGTCGCGGTCTTCCTCTCGGACCTCCTCGACCCGCGTGAAGCCGTAAATCGTGTCGCCGACGGTCACGAAGTCGTGGAATCGCTCGTCGTCGCAGGACACCTCGCGGACGGTCCGCTCGTCGGAACGAGCGTGACCCAGCGCGATGGAGCGCGTTACGTCGCCGTAAGCAACGATTTCGCCCGAGGGCGAGTCGGCCATCGCGTCGGCGTTATGGTGCTGTTTCGCGGTGTTGAGCGTCGCAAGTGGCAGTTGCGCGACCATCGTGTCGTCGATGGTCCGGCCGCGCTCGTGTTGGTAGGCCACCGCGGCGTCTCCGCCGCGCTCTTCGGCGCGGTCGAGAGCCTCGCGGAAGTCCTCGAAGTAGCCTCCTTCCGGCGCGAGGAGTTCCTCGGGGAGGTCGTCGTCCGACGCCGCGGCGTCGGACGACTCGCCGGACTCCTCGGCGGTTTTGTCCGCGTTCTCGGCGGTTTTGCCCTTCCCGTCGGTGGCGAGCGGTTCCCGGCGCGGAATCATGTTCGTCCGGGTGTACGAGAGGAGTCGCTCGCCCGTCTCGGCGTCGTAGCCCGTGGTCTCCCACGTCACGATGCCGAACGCCGGGCGGGAACTCGACTCGGCCTTGCTCTCGACCACCGACTCCACGCGGAGTTCGGTCCCCGGCTCGACCCCTGCCCGATGGTATCGCAGGCCGTCGCGGCCGAGGAAGTAGCCGCCCTTCTCGCTCAGGTCCTCAACGGTCGCGCCCATCACGCAGGCCAGCAGGTAGTCGGGATGGACCGGGACCGCCTCGAACCCGCGCTCCTCGGCGACCGAGGGCCGCCAGTAGACCGGGTCGTAGTTGAGCGTCTGCCCGGCCCAGAGTTCCGACCCGTGTCGGGAGAGTTCGAGTCCGGGCGAGTGCTCGATGGTCTCGCCCTCGGCGAAGTCCTCGAAGCAGTTGCCCTTCTCCTTGGTTGCTGCCCGGTCCAGCGCCGCCGAGAACGTCTCGGAATCTGTCCAGTCAGTCATCTGCAATCGCCTCCTCGTCCGCCGGTTCGCCGACCGACGCCGGGGGCCACGACCCCCGACGAGCGAGCGCCCGGCGCATCTCGTTTGTCACTATCATGTACCCCTCGTCGAAGCCCATGCCGGGCTTGGCCAGCACCTGTCCGGCGTCGGTCGCCAGCGCGACGTGGGCGCAGTTCCGGGCCGACTCGGCGGTCTCGTTGCAGGTCCCGCCGAGATAGGCGCGAGTGTCGGTGCCCTCGCAGTACCGGACCGCCTCGCCGCTTCGCTGGACGCCGCCGAGGTCGGGCGTCTTGACCTGCACCACGTCGGCCGCTCCGGCGTCGGTGAAGGCGCGAACGTCGTCCAGCGTGTTGCACCACTCGTCGGCCACGATGTCCACGCCGACGCCAGCATCCGCGAGTCCGTCGCGGAGTTCGGTCATAGCGTGAATCTGGTCGCCCCGACCGCCCTCGTCCATCGGCCCCTCGACTTGAAGCGGGTAGGGGTCGGCGGCCGCCCGGAGGTCGGCGAAGTAGTCGGCGAGTTCCGCCCGGTCGTAGGGCGGGCCGAAGACCTCGCCGAGGATGCCGTAGACGTCCACGTGAAACCGCGGCGAGTAGTCGAAGTCGTCTGCGCGCGCCGAGAGCCAGTCGAGGTACTCGACCAGTCGCTCGCCCTCCTCGCCGACCTTCTCGACGCTGTTGAACAGGCCGTGGGGCAGGACGGGCACGCGCTTCAGCAGCATCTTCTCGGCGTTCTCCCGGCGGGCGTCGCCCGACTGGCCGAACACCGGAATCGGTTCGTCCGCCGGGTCGGTCCCGAGCGCGTCGGCCAAGACCTCGGTCTTGGTCTCCCGGCGGGCGGTCGCCGCCGCGTCGAGGAGCGCCTGCGAGACCCCGTACCTGACCGCGGTGTGGAGTCTCCCGCCGGACGCCGGTTCGATTTCCTCGGCGAGCGCGGCGTTCTCTCCGAACTCCTCGGCGGACCGCCCCTCCAACTCGTCGGCGACGGTGCCCTCCACGACCGGGACGAACTCCTCGGCCCGGAAGAGGGGGTCCCGGCCGCCAGCGCCGGAGTACTGGACCGCGGCGCAGTCGCCGGTCGCCACCGTGCCGTCTTCGAGTTCCAGCAGGACGCTGATGGCCTCGCCCGCCTGCCGGACGCGGTCGAAACCGGGCGTTACCGGGTCGCCCTCGTAGCCGAATCCGTCGTGTTCCGCGCCCTGCTTGATGGCGCGCTGGTCGTCGAAGAAGAACCCGGAGACGCCGGGGACCGCCCGGACGCGCTTTATCGTCGTCACGCGCCCTCACCTCCCGGTCGGCCGATGAGTCGCCCCTCGCTGATGGCGTCCACGTCGTCGGCGACCATCTGGAAGGACCGGTCGCGGTTCTCCGCCCTCGCTCTCCTGTCGAGTCGGTCGGTGTGAACGTCTTTGAGGTCCGGGTCGAGCGCGAGGTTTCCGAACTGGAGGATGCGGACCCGCCCGTCGTCGTCGCGGGCCGGGAGGACCGCGCTCTCGGCGCTGTCGCTCGGCGCGAAGGGCACGTCGATTTTCCCCGTGTCGAAGGCCTCGACCACGCCTCGGGCCACGTCCTCGTCGCCGAGTTGGAGGATAGTGTCCATCAGCGAGCGCGTCGATTCCTCGATGAACTCGCGTTCGCGTTCGACGCCGTCCAAGTTGATATCCTGCTCGCGCATCATGTCGATGAGTTGCTTGGTGGTCCGCAGGCCCGCGGCGTTGGCCTCCTTGGTCGGGACGCCGCCGAACTCCTGCGGGGATTTCGTGATGACTTTGTCCGGCTCCGCGATGGCCGCGGTGGCTGCGCCGAGCGCGATGACGCCGTTGGCGCGGGCCTCGTCCGGCGGGAACCCGCCCATCCACTCGTGGAAGACGGTCGTGACGGTGGCCTCGTTCGGGAGGTACTCCTCGCCGAGCGACTTGAGCGCGCGGAGTGCCGCGATGTCCTGCACGAGGTTGCCGACCTGCCCGTAGCCGAGCGTGATACTCCGGACGCCCTGCGTGGCGGCGAGCATCCCCTCGACCAGTCCGACCGCGATGGCGATGGCGGGCGGGACCAGCGTCCCCGTGAGGGGGCCGAACGGTTCGCGGTTGATGGTGACGCCGCGCTCGGTGTAGGCCCCGGCGAGGCGGTCCACGTACTGCCAGTGTTCGATGGTTTCCGCGAGGTCGTGGCCCTTCGTGTAGGGAATGTTGTACGAGACGGGGCCGCCCTCGAAGCTCTGGAAGCCGCCCGCGAAGGTGACCGCCGCCAGCAGTCTGGCGTCGGGCGTGCCGTGGCGCACCTCGATGGGCGTGTCCAACGCCTCGATGAGTTCCCGGCATCCCTCGACGCCGTGGTTGACTGCGGGGAAGCCGTTCAGGGTGTCTTCGCCGCTCTCGCGTGCCTCTTCGAGGCCCTGCTGGGCCTTCTCGTACTCGTTGTCGCGGGTGTACGAGTCGATGGTCGTCGGGAGCAGGTCGGCCCGGCCCGCGTCTTCGAGGTGGCCCAAGAGCGCGATTTGGTCGTCCAGTCGAGGGACGCCTGCGCGGGGTTGGAGGAGCGGGCGGTCGGCGTCTTCGAGGACGCTGGCGAACTCCTTGCTCGCGGGAAGCGACTCGTGGTAGGCGATGGCCTCCTCGAAGTCGATGTCCTCGACCGACCAGTCGCTTCGTATTCGTTCGTCGATGCGTGAGAGGTCCTCTCCGGATAGTCTTCTATCGCGTAACATACTGGAAAACAGCTACCTCAGGTCGTGAGCCTCGCTCGTTCGGCTTCGGATTCGGCGATGTTCATGTCCGCCTTGAGGGCGGCGATAGCTTCCGTCGGCTTCGTCTCGGAGTCGAAGACGCGGTCGAAGCCCATCTCGCGGAAGCAGTCGCGGGTCTCCTCGAAGTCGTCCTGACCGACCGCGAGGTTGCCGCCGATGTAGGTGATTGGGTCGATGTCGGCCTCCTCGATGGCCTCGTGGAAGCCCCGGCAGTCCTGCTCTGCGTGGCCGTACAGCGAGGAGACGAGTACGGCGTCACCCTCGTGTGCTTGCGCCGCGCTGATGAACTCCTGCTGGCTGGACTGGACGCCGAGATTGACGACCTCGAAGCCAGCGGTCGAAAGCGCCTGTTCGAGTATCGTGATGCCGACGGCGTGCGCGTCGGACCCGATAACGCCGAGGATGACTGTAGCAGACATCGCACTCAATACTTCCATGAACAATACTTAAAGATAATCATTGTTCATGATTAAATCCCTTTAAGGTCATTTGAGGGTGTACGTGTCCCTTGTTGACAAAGGTAATTATTTATTGCGAAGGTTTTTGGTCCGGGTGGCCGACGAGCGTAACGATGCAAGCGCTGGACGACGTCCGCGTTCTCGACCTGACGCAGGTTCTCGCAGGACCGTACTGCACCATGCTCCTCTCGGATTTGGGTGCCGACGTAGTGAAAATCGAACGCCCCGGCGGCGACCTCATCCGTCCCAATCCGCCGTTCGTCGGCGACGCGGGCGGCGAAGGTGACGGGAAAGACGGTGGCAGCGAGAGCGACGCTGGCGATGGGAGCGACGGGGACAGCGTCGAGGAGGAAGCCTACGGCGGCTACTTCCAGAGCGTCAACCGGGGGAAACGAAGTCTGGAGATGGACCTGACCGGCGAGGCGGACCGCGAGGACTTCCTCGAACTGGTCGAGGAGGCCGACGTCGTCGTGGAGAACTTCCGCGCGGGCACGATGGAGAAGTTCGGACTGGAGTACGAGACGCTCCGCGAGCGCAACCCCGAGTTAATCTACGCCTCGATTCGGGGCTTCGGCGACCCGCGCACCGGCGAGACCGACCGACAGGGCCAGCCCTCCTTCGACCTCATCGCGCAGGCCCTCGGCGGCGTGATGGAGATTACCGGGCAAGAAGACGGCCCGCCGACCAAGGTCGGGCCGGGCATCGGCGACCTCTTCACCGCGACGCTGAACGCGGTGGGCATTCTGGCGGCGCTCCACCACCGCGACCGGACCGGCGAGGGCCAGTACGTCGATACCGCGATGTACGACGCCATGATTTCGATGACCGAGCGGTCGGTCTACCAGCACTCCTACACGGGCGAGGTCCCGACTCGGCGAGGCAACTCCCACCCGACGCTGTTCCCCTACAACGCCTTCGAGGCCGCCGACGGGCACGTCGTCATCGCCGCGTTCGGCGACAACCACTGGCAGGCCCTCTGCGAGGCGATGGACCGGCCGGACCTCGCCGCGGAGTACCCCGCGACCGCCGACCGACTCGACCACCGGGAACTCCTGCGCGACGAAATCGGCGACTGGACCGCCGAACACGCCGCCGAGGAGATTTGCGACCTGCTGGAAGGCTCGGTGCCCTGCGCGCCGGTCCAAGACGTGAGCGACGTGTTCGAGGACCCCCACGTCCACGCTCGGGACATGCTGGTGGACGTCGAGCAACCCGGCGCGGACGAGGAGGTCACCATCGCCGGGTCGCCCATCAAACTCAGCGAGACGCCGCCCGAACCGGGCGAGCGCGCCCCGCTACTGGACGAACACCGCGAGGACCTGCTGGGCGACGGCGCGAGTCGCGCGGAGCGCGAAACCGCCGACACCGACGACTGAGCAATCCACCGGGATTCGCTCGGTGGTGCTTTCTATCGAGGATTTTCCGGTGAT
The DNA here is from genome assembly GCF_004765785.1 of Halorussus ruber. Taxonomy (GTDB): domain Archaea; phylum Halobacteriota; class Halobacteria; order Halobacteriales; family Haladaptataceae; genus Halorussus; species Halorussus ruber. The sequence goes on from NZ_SBIT01000008.1 coordinate 93,020, forward strand.
TCATCTGTCGGGAAGAGTCTGTGGAACTTCCATCAGTAGGCGCTCAATTGACCAACCACCAGCAGACGCTTGACTGCCCAAACCGCGGTTTGGGTGGACGAAAGGGGCCGCCCGGTCGTGCCCGGAGGGCTTGGTCGTTTCAGCGACCTCTCACCGTCTTTTCCGGCGAACTTGTGGTAGAGAATTCTTACATAAATGAGCGGTTTGAACGAGAAAATAGAGTACTAGCAATGGTTCTATTCAATATCGATATTATTAATAGATTGCATTTATTAGGTTCATATATGAGTTCTGAGCGAGCCAGAACGGTTGATATTGATGTTCATCGGCTAGCGTATGGTCCAGTCGGTGGTGAAACAGCAGGTACAATAAAAGAAGAAACCTCTATCGAAGATTCAGAAGAAGTCCTTAACCATTTCAGGTATTATATTGAGGACATTGTGATGAAAGGGGACATCACAAAGGTGACTCATGGTTCATACGGGTCGGAATCAGAATTCAAAAACAAATTAGAAAAAGCACGTAATACTACTGATGACGAAGAATTCCGTACTACTCTTGTAGGATGGGCAGAAGACTTAAACGGAAAAATAACTGGGAGTGCTAGTGAGGGAAGTCTTCTAGCAGCACAAGCAACCCTGAGTGGGGGAAACATCCCGAATGCGCCATTAGAGACACTCATCCTACTGAAACTAGATACAGAAGATGCTGTTCGTTTGTTCCAATCTGAAGACGGGATGGATGTTATTCCCCAGAACAGGGCATATCCCTCCCCAAGTCAAATTCAAAAGGCCGCTATCTACCCCGGAGAAGAAATACCGCCACATTCGAAAGAGGGTGATATCAAAATCTACCAGTCAAGTGACTCGGACTACTTCGTAGAGTTCCTTCAGTGCTCAACTCTACAACAGTCTAGTCTTGAGCAGGCACGAACTGCTCTTACGAAGGCTGAAGGTCTGGTTAAGGAATCTGTGGATAGAGAATTTGATCAGAGCGACTTCACCGAAATCATTTCTGAAGCGGAGACTGGAGGAGAACTCACTCCTCAAAGTATTGGAACTGCTTTGGAAAAGAACTCTGATGGAAACATTGATCAACAAGAGGTAGTTGAAAAGTTTAAAGAAGATAGCCGATTGCAACAGTTGGAAATTGATGCAGACGATTTACCAAAGAAAACTAAACTCACGGTTCAAAGGAATGGTCGGGAAATCACCATAAAGTATCCCTCGTCTGTATCCTCAAGCGTGGAAAAAATCGACGGCGAAGACGGAGAGGATGACAAAATCGTAATTAGAGGGAATATCACTAATGAGGAGTACCTAGAGAAATAGGTCCCACATTGGTCTAATAGCTGGTCCTTTACAAGTACCTGTGAGTATCTACATTTAATTGGGCCTAACCAAGTAGTCTGTCCGTTATCTCGCGGTAGCGTTTTCAACTTTAGACAAACCAAGAGAGAAATCCTTTTCCTCCACCCACACAACCCTCCACACATGGACTGGCCGCACGACCCCGACGGCGAAGAAGGGAGCGAAGGCGGACGCAAGTACGGCATGGCGATTCTCGCCAAGAAACTCGACGACGAGGAAGACTTCCCGCTGAAGAAGCAGGAGTTCGTCGAGGAGCACGCCGACGAGCCGATTCGCATCAACCACCAGCGCGTCGTCAGCGTCGGCGACATCTTCGAGTACGTCGAGGGCGACGAGTTCGAGACCATCGTGGACTTCCACAAGGCGGTCGGCGCGGGAATGCGGAAGGGCGGCTTCTGGGACTACCACCCGCAGGGCGAGAACCCCGAGAAGAAGAGCGCCTGAGCCGGTTCTCGCTGCGGATTTTTCTCGGACGGCTTCCGAAACCCTCGCGCGCAGAACCACGCGCGAGGGCAGGAGGTACGACTGGCGTCGAGATGCGATTTCTGTCGGCGCAAACGATTTACTTTCGTCTGGTGTACCAACGAACATGGTCGTCAAAACCGAGCGCGACGAGATGACGTGGTACAAGTGCGAGGGGTGCGGGATGATGTTCGACGACGCCGAGGACGCCAAGCAACACGAGGCCAACTGCGACCACGAGGACCCCTCGTACATCCAGTAGCGCGGGTTTTGGGGAGTGCTGTTCTTTCGGTGTAGTGTCTAGTGTCGTCTTCTGAAGTCTTGTTCTGTCGTTTTGGGTTGACGTAACTGGAAGTACGAACAGCAGACTTTGTCTTGACGTAACTGGGAGTGCGAACAGGAGGACTCCCGTAGTGATGTCCCGTTGAAGCCCTCGCCCGGTCGCGGTCACGCGGGCGGAGCGAGGGTGACCTCGGAGGATGCGGCTTGTCCTCCGGCGGTCGCTCAGCGGGATATTTCGCGCCTCTCCGCACAGCCCGGCGCGAAATAGGGCCACGCTGAGGCGACCACGAGCCTGTCGGCCCGCGACCGGGCGGCCCCTTCATCCACCCGGCGGTTTTTCGGTCAGGCGTCTGCCGGTTGACAGTCCCACCGAGCGCAGGTCTCACGCCTCCCAACCTCCTGCGGTCCTCGGTCCTCGCTTCGCTCGTCCTTACGGTCCTCGTCCCTCGCACGCCGATGGTGCGACACGAGGTCGCACCAGCGCGCGCCGAAGCAGAAATCCGATTACTTCGAGACAGAGCGTGAAAACGAGAAAAACGCGGGAAAAGTCGTTCTAGTCGTCCGTCGCCGCCTCGCCCGTCTCGCCGGTGTCGCCGCCACCGCCGCCGAGGTAGAGTTCCGTGACCTCCTCGTTGTCGAGCAGGGCGTCACCCGTGTCCTCGAAGCGGTTCTCGCCCATCTCCAGCACGTAGCCTCGGTCGGAGTTCTTCAGCGCCTTCCGGGCGTTCTGCTCGACCATCAGGATGGCCGTGCCCGACTCGTTGATTTCGATGATTTTCTCGAACACCTCGTCCACGAGGTCAGGCGCGAGGCCCGCGCTGGGTTCGTCCACCAGCATCAGGTCCGGGTCGACCATCAGTCCCCTGCCCATGGCGAGCATCTGCTGTTGCCCGCCGGACATGGTCCCGGCCTTCTGGTTCTGGCGCTCCTCCAGAATCGGGAAGCGGTCGAACACCTCCTGCAGGGCGTCCTCGGGCATCGAGTCGAGGATGTACGCGCCCATCTCCAGGTTCTCGCGCACCGTCAGGTTCGGGAAGACGTTGTCCACCTGCGGGACGTAGCACATCCCCTCGCGGGTGATTTCGTCCGGCCGGAGGCCGGTGATGTCCCCGCCGTCGAAGGTGACGGTCCCCTCCCAGCAGTCGATGAGGCCGAAGACGGCCTTCATGAACGTCGATTTCCCGGCCCCGTTGGGCCCGATGATGCAGACGATTTCGTCGTCGTTCACGTCCATCGAGACGCCGTGGAGGATTTGGGCGTCGCCGTACCCCGAGACGACGTCGCGGGCTTCGAGTAGCGCCACGAATTATCCCCCCAGGTAGGCGTCCACAACTCGCTGGTCGTTCTGTACCTCTTCGGGCGTGCCTTGCATCAGCTTCTTGCCTTGGTCCATGACGATAATCGTGTCCGAGAGGTTCATGATGACCTCCATGTCGTGTTCGACGATGCAGAACGTGTAGCCCTGCTCGCGCAGGTTCTCGATGCGCTGGAGCAGCTTGTCGGTCAGCGCGGGGTTGACCCCGGCGACCGGCTCGTCCAGCAGGATGAGGTCCGGGTCGGTCATCAGCACGCGACCCAGTTCGAGCAACTTCCGCTGGCCGCCAGAGAGGTTGCCCGCGTACTCGTTGGTGAGGTGGTCGAGTTCGAGGAACTCCAGCATCTCGACCGCGCGCTGGCGGACCTCGTTCTCCTCGTCTTCGACCGCGCCGCGGCGGAACCACGCGTTCGTCAGGCTCTCGCCGCGCTGGTCCTGCGGCGCGAGCATCAGGTTCTCCAGCACGGTCAGTCCCTGCAACTCGCGGGTCAACTGGAAAGTCCGAGACAACCCCTCCTGCGAGACGCGGAAGGGACGCTTGTTCCTGACTTCCAGAACGTCGTTTTTGACCTTCTCCTCGGCCTGATAGACGCCCGCGCCGAGGCCCGCCCCGACCAGCGCCGCGCCGCCGAGGCCGAGCGTCGAGACCCCCGCTGAGGCCGCGGCCGCCAGACCGATTCCGCCGAAGGTCATCCCGGACGCGCTCATCCAGATGCCCTGCTCGGTGTCGCTCGGGCGCATGATGTCCTGTAGGTCCTGATTCCGATAGCGAACCTCCCCGCCGTCAGGCTCGTAGAACCCGCTGATGAGGTTGAACGTCGTGGTCTTCCCGGCCCCGTTCGGCCCGATGAGACCCGTGACGGTCCCCTCCTCGACCTCGAAGGTCGCGCCGTCGACAGCCGTAATCCCGCCGAAGGTCTTGCGCAGGCCCTCGACTTCGAGGATGGCTTCGCCGGTCCCGTGCGTCTGTTCGTCTGCTTCGACTGTTTCACTCATTCCTCTGACACCTCCGCGAGGGTTCGCTTCTCGCCCCACAGCCCTTCGGGGCGGTAGTAGAGGATGACGATGAGGAGCGCCCCGATGAACGCCAACCTGAGCGCCGAAATCGAACTCCCGGCTGCGGTCGGGAAGAACGCCTTGATGTCGGCGGTCGCCTTCTGGAAGGACCAGTAGATGGTCGAACCCAGAATCATCCCCTTGTTGTTGGCGGTTCCGCCGATGATGAGCGCGAGGAAGGCGATGAACGTGATTCGCGGCGCGAACATCGTGTGGACCAGGCTCTGGAAGTAGATGGCGGTCAGGCCGCCAGCGAATCCGGCAAGCGCCGACCCGAGCATCATGCTCTGGACCTTGTACGCGAAGGTGTTCTTGCCGAGCGAGGTCGCCACGTCCTCGTCCTCGCGGATGGCCTTCAGCACCCGGCCGAACGGCGATTCGACCGTAATCTCCGAGAGGTAGTACAGCATCGCCAGCGACGCCAGCGTCAGCACCAGCAGGAACCGCGAGTAGTCGAACAGCGCGGTCCCGGCCTGGAACTTCATCAGCCACAGCAGGTTCTGGATGGTGTTGTCCACGACCGCGCCGAAGCCGTTGCGCTGGAAGGGCACGATGTTCGCCATCACGAAGTACCGGATGACGAACAGCCAAATCGCGCCGACGCCGACGATGCGGACGAACTCCACGCCCGAGCCGAACCGGCTCCAGTTCGACCCGACGTAGTAGACGCCGTAGAGGAAGGCTACGAGCAGTCCCATCGTCACGAACAGGCCGACGCTGCTCATCACGTCGCCCGACCCGCCGCCGAGGACGATGAGCGGCGCGAAACACGCCACGAACACGACTGCGAGGCCGAGCGCGGTGGCGAAGTCCCGGCCCGAGAGGTCGCTGTACCGGCGGGCGACCGCGACAGCGCCGAACACCCACGTGAACAGCGACAGCGCCGACAGGAAGACGAACGCGACCATCGGCGAGTCGCCCATGACCAGCGCGGCCCCGAAGGCGGCGGTCGCCGTAATCGCACCGGCGAGCGGCGCGTAGCGTCGGTTCGCGCCGTAGAATCCCGCGGTGACCGCGGCGAAGACGACGAGGCCGAACAGCCAGTCGAGGCTCACGCCGAAGGGCGACCACCACTCGAAGGACTGCCACGCGACAGCACCGGCCGCGAGGCCGAACACCGCGCCAGCGCCCAGCAGGACGCGCTGTTCGGTCTCGCCGGTCTCCATCCGCGACCGGCGGGCCGCGACGTAGCCGACGCCGAGGGTCGTCAGCGCGAGCAGGGCGTCGACGACCCAGCCGCCGATACCGGGCGTGCCCGAGATGGTTCGGTCGCGGGTGACGCCACCGTCGGAGCGAGGCTCCGTTGAGGCTCCCGAACCGTCGGTTCGCTCACCGCCGTCTGCCGCGAGTTCCGACCCGCGCTCGGTCCCGACCTGCGCGAGGACGTAGGTCGCCACCGTCCAGAGGACGAGGACGACGAATCCCAGCAGCGCGGCGGTCTGGACCGTGTCGCCGGGGAGCGGGAAGAAGTCGCGGAAGGGTTGGCTGAACCCGCGGAGCGACCCGGGGCCGTTCGCCAGCCAGCCTTCCGACTGGACGATGCGCTTGAGGATGACCGAAATCCCGAGGACCGCGATTGCCAGGTAGTCCTCCCTGAGGCGTATCGCCGGGAGCGCGACCAGCATGCCGAGGAGTCCGGCGACCAGCGTCCCGACAGCGATGGCCGGGAGCCACGGCCAGTTCCACCCGAGGATGTACGTGGTGAACGCCTGCTCGCTGGCGGGTGGAAGGACCAGCAGCGCAGTCACGTACGCCCCCGTCAGGTAGAACGCCACGTGCCCGATGTCGAGTAAGCCGGTGTAGCCGAACTTGATGTTCAGTCCGAGCGCGAGTATCGCGTAGATACCCACGATGATGCCGAGCGAGACGAGGCTTGATGATAGTGCCATTGTGTTATCCTCCGGTGATTCCCTCCGGCTTGACTAGCAACACGACGAACAGGATGGCGAACGCGATGGGAATGCGGTAGACCGACCCGATGTCCGGAATCGCGTAGATGCCGACGTCCATCGAGAGGCCGACGATGTAGCTCCCGAGAATCGCGCCGTAGACCGACTGGAGGCCGCCGAGGATGACCCCGGCGAACATCGGGAGCAGGAGGAAGAATCCCATGTTGACCGTCAGTTGCGCGAACAGCACGCCGAGCATCACGCCGCCGACAGCGGCGAACGCCCCGGCGATAATCCACGTCGCCATCATCACGCGGTCGGTGTTGATGCCGGTAATCTTGGCGAGGTCGATGTTGTCGCTGGAGGCCCGCATCGCCTTCCCGAGTTTGGTCTCCTGAAGCAGGAAGTGGAGCAGGCCCATCATCACGACCGCGATGACGACGACCGAGGCCCGCATCAGCGAGAGGCGGATGCGAGTCGAGAACGCCGACGAGTCGGGCACCGTCCCGCCGCCCGAGAGCGCGAACAGCAGCGCGACGAACGTCACGATTCCGGCGAGGGCCGCGGTGAGTTTCGGGCCGACGGTGTGGCCGGTGCCGTACCCTTCCGCGCCGCCGCTCCGCCAGCGGTAGGCCGCGAACGCGACCCCGACGGTTGCCGCGAGCAGGGCGAGCGCCGCCAGCCACGAGTACGTCGCGGTGAACATCGCCTGGTCGGGGTTCGGCCCGGTGTCGATGACGTGCATCGTGATGCCGCTTCCGGTGACGTAGAGGTCGAAGAACTTCGCGGCCGACAGGCCAACGTCGTAGCCGAAGACGCTGCCGACCTGCGGGACGACGTAGGTCCGGACCTGCCCGCCGTAGAACGCTTGGGTCCCGAACCGGAGGACGAACGACAGGCCCAGCGTGACGATGAGCATCGTCGCCAGCGACGCGTCCTTCGCGCGGAACTTCTGGAAGATGACCTTTTCGAGGAAGGGGGCAATCCACGCCAGCATCAGCGCCGAGAGCAACAGTCCGGTCCAAATCGACGGGAAGCCGACGACCACGAGGACGCCCAGCACCGCGGCCACCGCGAGGTGGACCCCGAGCGCGAGCGCCGAACTGGGGTCGCCGGGCCACCACGACCCCTTCAAGGCGGGCATTCCGCCGAGTAAGTACACCGCGGCGAGCGCCGACCCGGCCGCGAGGAGGAACAGGACTGCGAAGCCGACCGCCGTGAGTTCGCGGGCGGCCTGCGCCTGAGTCAGCAACTCGAACACCGGCACGGTCGCCGGTTTGTTGACGAGCAGCGCCATGTACGCCCCGAGCATGAGGAGTTCGCCGTGGGCGAAGTTCGGGACTTCGGCGATGTTGTACACCAGCGCCAGCCCGATAGCGCCGAGCGCGACGATGCTCCCCGTGACGAGGCCAGTCACGATGGCGTTTGCCAGCCCGGTGCTAGGTGGCACGAGTTATCACCTCGCATGTCTGATTGTCACAACCTACCATATGTCGTATCTCGCAAGCCCGACCTATTTGTGTCTTGTGCTTTTTCGTACCTCAGAACGAGAAGATACCAGCCAAACGGCCGTCAGGTCTGCCGGACGCTCTGTCTCGGCGGTCGGAATTCCTGCCCGATTCTCGTCGGCCTCGCGCTACACCTCTCGGCAGTCGGCGCAGATGAGTTGTCCGTTGACGTTAGCGAGTTCGCGGCTCAGGGTGCCGCAGGCCTCGCAGATGCTCCGGTCGGAGTACTGGGACTGCTCGCCGTTGTCCGCGAAGGTCTCGCCGGGGTCGCCCGAGGAGGGTTCGCCCGCCATGCGCTCGTCGGCGACGATACCGCCGCCGCCGACCTCGTCGGGCGCTTCAGTCCCGAGCGAGGGGACGCTCGACAGCGACGCCGAGGCCGAAATCACGTCGCGCTCCGAGAGGACCCCCGCGAGTTCGTCGCCGTTGGTCACGAGGAGTCGCCGGATGTCCTCGCGGGACATGGTTCCGGCGGCGTCCGAGAGCTTCTGGTCGGCGTCCACCGAGACCACGGGGTCGGACATCACCGCCGAGACCTCGGTCTCGGCCGGGTCGCGCTCCTCGGCGAGGAGCGAGAGGACGTCCGACTCGGTCATGATGCCGACCGGTTCGCTCCCCCGGAGGACGACGACGCACCCGACGCCGTCCTCGTCCATGAGTTTGACCGCCCCGAGAACCGTATCAGATTCGCTAACGCCGACGTACTCTCGGGACATCACGTCCCGAACGCTCACTTCGCCTTCCATGTGCGAAAGATTGCCATAGGTTCTCTAAAAAGTATCCCCGGCAAGCTTAAGCCCGTGACGGGCATACGTTAACAGTTGACTGGATTCTGGCGGGAAGCGTCGGCGGTCTCGCGCCGAACTGTCGTTAGCGTGAGAAAAACCGGCAGTCGTCGGCGTCGTCAGCCATCGACTCGGGCGGTCGTCTCGCCCCGCTTGCGACCGTACCGGGCGGCGAGTTCGTCCAACTCCTCGGCGTAGCGGGCGTCGAGTCGCTCGACCTCGCGGCGACCCTCGTCGGTCAGAATCCAGTCGGTGACTCGCGCATCGTCGGTGACTCGCTCGTAGGCCGTCGGGCCCGCCGGGTCGCCGTCGGCCTCGCGCTCGCCGAGCGCGAATCGGGGTTCGCCGAGCTGGGACTCGGATAGCTCCTCGACGCGCCGGACGAGGCCCTTCTCGTCGAGTTGCGTGAACGTCCGCCGAATCGTGGACTTCCGGACCGTCGCGCTGGCCGCACCCTTCGGGCCGACGTTGGCGTAGCCGCCGCGCTCGATGACCGCCGCGATGTCGTCCAAGACGCCGCTGACGGTCGTCGGCGCGTAGCGGTCGCCCTCGCCCGCCATGTGGTGCAGGATTGTGCGCTCGATGTGACCGCTGGTCCGTAGCTCCTCGTCTGTCGGCGGACTCTCCTCGGACTGGTCGTCGTGCGCCTGTTCGTCAGGCTCGCGGGCTTCCGTGTCTTCTCCCATACTAGATGTAACGTAGTTCCGTTTCATTAAACCTTTGGGATGTTACGCTTCTCGGGAGAGGCGAGGAATCGACTTTCCTCTGCTTCGCTCGGCGGGTCAAACACCCCTTAGTGGACTGGAAGGGCGAGCGCAGTTCCATCTGCTTCTGCGGTTCCAAGCGCGAGGCTCTCGAAACCACGGTCCGGTTCTAACTGCGCCCCGACGACCATCTGAAGAAACAAAAACTGATGTTTGAGAAACTTATCTATATCTCAGGGAAATAGAAAACAGTTCTAAAAGTGACTGAAGATTATTCTCAGACGGCTAGTCGATGACGACGCGGTCGCCGTCCTCGCGGCACTCTTCGAGGGCGTGCTTGGCCGCCATTCCCGCGGTCTGGGGGTTCGCGGCCTGTCCGACGCCGACCTTCAGTTCGACCTCGACGGTGTCCTGCACGTGCCGGATGGCGTCCTGATACGCCTCCTCGTCCAAGTCGGGGCAGACCGCGATGACGTTGTCTCCTCCGACGAAAAAGGACAGGCCGTCGTGCGCGCGGCGGAAGTACCGCATCAGTTCGGCGTAGCCCTGCTCGATGTGGATGAACGAGTCGAAGGCGTTGAGCTGGTCGGTGTACTTCCCGGTGGCGTCGTTCACGTCGAAGTGCGCGATTTGCACGTCGTCGTCGGTGCGCTCGTCGGGGTCGAGCGTCGTGCCCCGCAGGATTTCGGTCCGGTCGGCCTCTTGGGCGCTCCCGGCGTCTTGGATGTGGTCGGTCGCGGCCGAGAGCGCCTCGACGGGACTCGGGTCCACGCCGACGCCGAAGCTGACGGTCACGGGGTAGCGGTTGCTCACCGACTCCTGTATCATGGCGTGGTCGGCCTCGTCCATCCCGTTCGTGACCGCAATCATGTTGTCGAACCGCGTGAAGAAGACGTAGCCCTCGCGGTTGCCGATAAGTTGCGAGAGGTCGGCGTACAGCCTCGACTGGAGGGTCTGAAGGTCCACTTCCCGGCGGGGTTCGGGCGTCACGGTCCACGGTCCGTAGTTGTCGATCTGAATCAGGGTGACCTGCGCGTTCGTCACAGTTGGCCGTTGTTTTGTGGCGCTAGCTTATAAGCTATCCTAATTCTGGTAGTGTTTCCATAATTGGTAGGGTTTCTCTAAGCGATTTTACTTCCGCTCTGGTCTACTTACCTTTATTGCCTTCCCTTGACAACTGGCTGTTGATGACACGATTTAAAATTGGAGTGGTGAAAAACCCGGAGGAGATACCCTCTCTACAAGAATTTGACGAGCGCGATGAAATTGCAGACTCTTCTTTTCCAATTCAAGAGGAAAGGGATGGAGAGTCTCTCCGTAAAGGCTTCAGAGACCCTTACTATGAGGACGGAGATGATGATACACAGGAGTTCTTTTACTTCGACTGTGTGATAGAGACGCTAGAGAAAAATACGAGATTAGATGAGGACGGGAACGACTTAGAACATCATGTTCAGAGTCGAGATACAATGCACTTTATTTTGCTTCCTGATGGGCGATTTATCTACGAATCTGCTAAAAATGTTGGACCGGGGAATGCATTGAGACTTCTCTTAGGTGAAATCCCCGAAATAGAGAGCGATATAACTATCCCTCACTCTGTACTCCGAAACTATTACTTTGATAAGGATGAGGTAAGCAAGGTGGTTGTTAATGGGATAGAATCTGATGATGATCCTGAAGAATATACAGAACCTGTTCGCTCAATTCTCCGAACGGGTCGAATGTTAGAAAGTACTACCTTCAATACTGGTGATTTTGAGACAAACCTAAGAGAATCTGATCTTGTCGGGAGCTTCATTGACCATGGGAACGTGAAGTTCATCAAGGGATCAGATGAAGATACAAATACAAAAGCCGTGTCTAACAATGGATGGGTAAGATTCTACCTTCCGACAGACCGGGATGTTGTTGAGCGTTCACGGTTAATACACCGAAAAGTTCGTCCGATCTTAGACGACGTGATCTAAATCCCTCCTCTTAGTATCCCGCCCAAATTGCCGATACGGACAGAACTTGCCACGAAACCGCGGAATCAGGCGTGATTTGGAGACGAACTGACTGTACGGTCACACTCATCCGATATTCTCCGGAGTTCTGAATATATTTGTCCAAATAAGACCATATTTTCTATACGAACATCGGAATACTTATCCGTGAAACGTGCATCCGTCTAATTGCAATGGCAGAAGGAACTGTTGACTTCTTCAACGACACTGGCGGCTACGGTTTCATCGATACTGAGGACGCGGACGAAGACGTGTTCTTCCACATGGAAGACATCGGCGGCCCGGACCTCGAAGAGGGAACTGAGGTAGAGTTCGAGATCGAGCAGGCGGACAAGGGTCCGCGCGCGACGAATCTTACGCGACTGTAAACGCGTCTTCAAGCCGCCGCGAGGCGGGTGAACGCGCTTTTTCTGTGGAACTACGTTCGAAGAGCGACTGGTGTATCTGTTGTTGAATATGATGTGTTGGTAGGAAGCATTTATTATCTCGACAGATTATTTATTCGAGCATGGACATTAACGATGAATTGGTAGATCAAGTTGAAGAAGCCTTAGAAGAGCAGTCGAATTTCGAGTATACAACTGATGATGGTGAGGTTCAATTCATCCGCGACACAATTGACGCTTTTGACAATATTTCAGAACACGATGGCTCTCAGGAGATTAGTACAAAAGTAAAGAAGATGCATAGCACACCGGAAGTTACTTTTTGTTGGCCGTATATCAATGATAGCCCGCGTGCGGAGTTTGCCGACCTTCTATTTATGGCCAACTTCTACGAAGATAATACTTTAGTTGAAAAGAGGGCGATGATTTCCCAGTCAAAGTTCACTCCTAAAAACGCTCGTGAAAACAAAAATAAGAAATGGAAAATTCAAATGAACCAATTTATGATTCTCCACGAACTACCCAAGTTTAAGGTCACCAGTCCGGGAACGGGAGAGATTTTTCAGTTAGACTCAGAGACCCGGATGTTCACTAATTATAGCTTCGCCAGTAATTTCTTAAAGCCATTTTATTATTCAACCGAAAATTTTGTGGATGATATAAACACAGGGGCAAAGAAGCCTACTTTGAACCTTGAACACAAGTCCATGAATGGATACAACTCTTCAAAGAGTATAATCAAACGGTTCCTGAAAAGGAAGATCGGAGAAGAGGTAACCGAAAATGCTGAACTAATCAGGTTTTTACAACACATCTATGAGAACTCGGACTCCTTTGGAAGAAGTGAAACCGAAAACGTAGTCGCTACTGACGGAGGTGAACAGGAATTACCTCCGGGTCCAGAAGCGGGTGCTATTCAAATAAACATCGGAGAACTAGACGAATTCGAATCTCTCGATGAGGCAATAGAAAGGAGCGAAGGGTCAACCACGTTCTGAACTTTTCTATCCCCGTCACCGGAAATCCGATTCCGAGAGATTCAAACCACAGTCTACCTTCCACCCCATCAATGACTATCCCGTCGTTCGTCATCGGTATCGCGGGGGGAACCGGGGCCGGAAAGACGACGGTCGCCCGCGAAATCACCGAGGAGGTCGAAGACTCCGTGACGCGCATTCCGATGGACAACTACTACGAGGACCTGAGCCACCTCGATTTCGAGGAGCGCACCGAGGTCAACTACGACCACCCCTCGGCGTTCGAGTGGGAACTCCTTCGGGAACACATGGACGCTCTCCTCTCGGGTCAGACCATCGAGATGCCCCAGTACGACTTCTCGGAACACAATCGCAAGGACGAGACCCGGACGGTCGAACCGACCGACGTGGTCGTGCTGGAGGGTATCTTCGCGCTCTACGACGAGGAGGTCAACGAGATGCTCGACATTCAGGTCTACGTCGAGACCGACGCCGACGTGCGCATCCTCCGGCGCATCGAGCGCGACGTGGTGGACCGCGGCCGGGACTTGGAGGGCGTCATCGACCAGTACCTCTCGACGGTCAAACCGATGCACGAGCAGTTCGTCGCGCCGACGAAGAAGCACGCAGACCTCATCATCCCCGAGGGCGCGAACGCCGTCGCGGTCAACCTGTTGGAGGAGAAGGTCCGGGCCGAGACCTACACCGACTCGGGGTCGGCGTGGACCCTCGGCGAGGAGGGCGTCGAGCGCGAGCAGAACGAGCGCCTCACCGTCACCGGTCCCGCCGCGACCGAGGCCGAACGCGAGAGCGACGGACGCCCGGACGGCGGGCGAGAGGGTCGAGACGCGGACTCGACCGACCGGCGGTGGAGCGACGAGCAATCGGAGTAGTCCGCGAAGGGAGTTCCGGATAGGCGTGACAACGGCCTGTCTCGCTCGGCGGGACAGACCACAACCTCGGTGGACTGAAAGGGCGAGCGGGGTTCGCGTGCAGTTTAGTCGTCTCAGCGCGGCTCTATTTCGGGCGCGCAGTTCTGCGCGCCCGAAATAGCCCGGTGAGCGACCGCCGGAAGACAACCCGCGTCTTCCGAGATCACACTCACTTCGTTCGCGTGACCGCGAACCGCGCGAGAGCTTTCGAGGCCGTAGCTACTTCACTGACAGTTTCTGTAGAACGCAAAGGGGGAATCCTCAAGACGGACGAGCAACGAGAGACTGACATGAACGCGAAGGGTTCCGCCGCGGTCGAACTCACCGTCCAAGGCGCGGAGAAGCGCGACGCGGGCCGGGGCATCGCCCGAGTCCCCGAGTCCGCTCGGTCGGCGCTGGGCGTCCTGAGCGGTGACACCGTGGTCGTCGAAGGCGAGCGCGACACCGTGGTCAAGGTGTGGCCCGCAGGAACTGACGTACAGTCCGGCGTGGTGCAGGTAGACGGCGAGACGCGGGCCAACGCCGGGGTCAGCATCGGCGACACCGTGACGGTCCGCAAGATTTCGGTCGCCGACGCCGAGGAGGTCACGCTCGCGCCGACGGCCACCTTCGACGCCGACGACCTCGACACCCTCGAAGCCGCCCTGAAGCGCACGCTCCGGGACCGCCCGGTCAAGGAGGGCGAGCGCGTCCGAATCGAGCGACTGGGCGACGCGGGCACCTTCCACGTCGGGGCGACCGACCCCGACGGCGTGGTCCGCGTGACCGAGGACACCGACGTTCGGGTCGCGCTCGACGGCGGGTCGGGGTCCAGCGCGGGAGCGGGGGCCGGGTCCGACTCCGGCGGCATCGCCATCCCCATCTCTCGCGGCGAGGGCGGCGACGGTGACGGCGAAACTCCGCCGAAGCCGACCGGCGCGACCTACGAGGACATCGGCGGCCTCGAAGACGAACTGGAGCGCGTCCGCGAGATGGTCGAGTTACCCCTCTCGAACCCCGCGCTGTTTCGGCGGCTCGGCATCGACCCGCCGAAGGGCGTCCTGCTCTACGGCCCGCCCGGCACGGGAAAGACGATGATAGCCAAGGCGGTCGCCAACGAGGTCGACGCCCACTTCATCACGGTCTCGGGGCCGGAAATCATGAGCAAATACAAGGGCGAGAGCGAGGAGCGTCTGCGCGAGGTGTTCGAGAACGCCCGCGAGAACGCCCCGACGATCGTCTTCTTCGACGAAATCGACGCCATCGCGGGCGAGCGAGACGAGGAGTCCGACGTGGAGAACCGCGTGGTCGCGCAACTCCTCTCGCTGATGGACGGGCTGGAATCCCGCGGCGAAGTCGTCGTCATCGGCGCGACCAACCGGGTGGACGCCATCGACCCCGCCCTGCGGCGCGGCGGGCGATTCGACCGCGAAATCGAAATCGGCGTCCCCGGCGAGGCCGGGCGGCGCGAGATTCTGGACGTTCACACCCGCGGGATGCCGCTGGCCGACAGCGTGGACCTCGACCGACTCGCGGCGACGACCCACGGCTTCGTCGGCGCTGACCTCCACGCGCTCTCGACGGAGTCCGCGATGGCCGCGCTCCGCCGCGCGCGAGACGCCGGGGCCGACGAGGAGGAACTCATGGAAGTCGAAGTCACCCGCGAGGACTTCGAGACCGCGATGGCTTCGGTGGACCCCTCGGCGATGCGCGAGTTCGTCGCCGAGTCCCCGGACACGACCTTCGAGGACGTGGGGAATCTGGACGAGGCCAAGCAGACGCTGACCGAAGCCGTCGAGTGGCCGCTGGCGTACCGCAACCTCTTCGAGCAGACCAACACCGACCCGCCCGCGGGCATCCTGCTCCACGGGCCGCCCGGCACAGGGAAGACGCTCCTCGCGCGGGCCTTGGCGGGCCAGAGCGACGTGAACTTCATCCACGTGGACGGGCCGGAACTGCTCGACCGCTACGTCGGCGAGTCCGAGAAGGCGGTCCGGGAAATCTTCGACCGCGCCCGACAGGCCGCGCCAGCGATTATCTTTTTGGACGAAATCGACGCCATCGCTGGCGAGCGCGGAAGCGGCATGGGCGGCGGCGCTGAAGTCTCCGAGCGCGTGGTCTCCCAGCTCCTGACCGAGATGGACGGACTGGCCGAGAACCCCAACCTCGTGGTGCTGGCCGCGACCAACCGCCGGGACGCGCTCGACCAAGCCCTCCTGCGGCCCGGCCGACTCGAAGAACACATCGAGGTCCCCGCGCCCGACGAGGAGGGTCGCCGGGCCATCCTCTCGGTCCACGCCGACGACCGGCCGCTGGCCGACGACGTGGACTTGGACGAACTCGCCGCCGAGTTGGAGGGCTACACCGGCGCGGACCTCGAAGCCGTGGTCCGAGACGCCTCGATGCGGGCGATTCGGGAGGCCGCCGAGGCGTGGGGCGTCGAGCAGGCCGACCAGAACGCCGACGAGATAGAAATCCAGAACAAGCACTTCGAGGCCGCGGTCGAGAAGGTCCGGCCGACCCTCGCCGAGTAGCGTCCGCGTTTCGTCCCGTTTTTCGCGCACTTTTGGGCACGCTGTCTCGTTTCGGCGCTTCGCCGACGTGACTGCGCTCGATTCAGCTCGAATAAATATTCCATCATAATACTAATAACAAATTTTATCTGCTGGCGATGAATCGAACGTATCGAACCCATGACAGACGAAACCCCCGACCGCCGCGCTCGCGGCGGGCGTCGTCAGTTCCTGAAAGGTATCGGTACGTTCGGCGTCGGTGCGCTCGGCCTCCCCCTGCTGTCACGCGGCGGTGCGGCCGAGTCCGGCGATTCGAAGTCCGGCGACTCCGGGTCCGGCGCGGCTCCCGAGAAGTTCCGCGTGAGAGGGCGCGAAATCGTCAAGACCGAGATTCGGCCCGACAGCGTGACCGTCACGAAGCGCAAGATCAGCGACGACCTCCGGCGGCGCTACGGCATCTCCCCGCCGGTTCTGACCAAGACCGAGTCAGTCGAGCGCCCTGCACCCCGCGAGGACGACCTGCCGCTTCGGGACACCCGGACAGTCGAGCGCGAGTGGGACACCTACTACGCGAAGGAAGACGAGTGGAAGGCCTACTTCGAGTCCGGCGGCGACCTGAGCGCCGAGTACCTCGACCCCGCCGAGGAGGACCACCCCTACGGAATCTGGGAGTACGAGGCCGTAGACGGCGGGTACGAGACCGCGGCCCCGATGAACGTCATCTCCGAGCAGTCCACCGGCGAGATTACGAACGTCCTGCTGAACGACGGGTGGACCGACTACGTGGTCCAGTACAATCGCCACGCCTACAACAGCGCGACCAACCAGTTCGAGCAACAGCACAAGTCCGCCGCGACGGGGACCTTCGGCTTCCTCGGTCGCAAGCACCTCAAGATGTGGGAGTTCGAGGGCTACGTCTCCGGGTCGGCCCACATCGACAGTTCGGCACCCCACGAGGCCACCTCGTTCGAGGACGCCGAGCAGGCCATCGAGAACACCTTCGACGACGCCTCGGGCTGGTACGGCTACGACGATTACTACTACATGGACAACGGCTACCAGCTCGACCACGACAGCTACGCGACGAAGCTCGTCAAGTACTGACCGGAATCCACCTTTATTTCACTTCCCGTCCTACGATTCGTCATGAACTGGTCCGCCGCCCTCCGGCCGCGCAGAGGTCTCGTTTTGCCCCTGCTCGTGGTCGCGGTCCCGGCGCTGTACTTCGTCTACCGGGCGGCCGCGATGGAGTGCGCGGCGGGTCGGCCGTGCCTCGACGCGACCTATCTCGGCGACGCCCTCGCCGCGCTCGCCGGGGCCTACCTCGTCGCCAGCGGCGCGCTGGCGCTGTTCGACGCCAGCGCACTCGCCGAATCGAGTTCCTCCGCTCGCCTCGCGCTCCGGCCGACCGACCGCACGCTCGCGGTGCTGGCGGTCTTCCTCGCGGCCATCGCAACGTACCTCCTCGCAACGCTGGTGACGGCGATTCCGGCGTGGCTCGACCTGCTCCTCGCGCCGTTCGGGCTGGTCGTCGCCCTGCCGTTCGCGCTGGTCTACGGCGGGACGGTCGTCGTCACGAACGCGCTCTTTTCGGAGCCGCCGCTGTGGGTCCAGTCGGCGGTCGTCGCGGCCTCGCTCGCGCTGACGGCGGTGTGGCTGTTCGCGCTGGCGACCGGCGTCGGGAGTCTCCTCGGGGCGTGGATGCCCGCGAGCGTCGGGTCGCGGTGAGAGCAACTAGTATAATTGGTAGAGTGCTGATTACGATTGTTTAGACCACCCATTCATTTCTCCATCCGGTTTTCGAGATTCCCACTTCCGCCGAGAATCGCGCGCTGGCCGTGTGGCCCGCCGACCGCGTAGCCCGCTAACCAGCGACTATGCGGCCCGGAGTCGATTCCTCGATACTTCTAGCTGACTCGGTGGCTTTACCCGCTTGCGGTAGCTACCCCGAGACAATGACCGACTCATCCGACGCCGCGCCGCGGAACCCCGACGCTCTGCTCAGGCGGGCGGGCGTCCGGGGTAACCCCGACCGCGACCAGCACTTTCTGGTAGACGACCGCGTCCTCGACCGACTGCCCGAGTACGCTCTGGAGGCCGACTTCGACCTCTCGCACGTCCTCGAAATCGGCCCCGGGACGGGCGCGCTGACCGACCGACTCCTCGCTGTCGCGGACGAAGTGACCGTCGTGGAGCGCGACCGCGATTTGGCCGCCTTCCTGCGCGAGGAGTTCGCCGACGAAATTGCAGACGGCCGCCTCACGGTCGTCTCGGGCGACGCGCTCGAAGTCGAACTCCCCGAGTTCACGGCCTCCGTCTCGAATCTCCCCTACGGCGTCTCCAGCGAAATCACCTTCCGACTCCTCCCGCAGGGCGAGCCCACCGTCCTGATGTTCCAGAAGGAGTTCGCCGAGCGGATGGCCGCCGACCCCGGCACCGACGACTACGGCCGCCTCTCGGTCTCGGCCCAGCACTACGCCGACGTGGAAGTGGTCGAGCCAGTCCCGAAAGAGGCCTTCTCGCCGCCGCCGGACGTAGAGAGCGCGGTCGTCCGGACGACGCCCCGCGACCCCGACTACGAGGTCGGCGACGAGGACTTTTTCCTCCGGTTCGTCAAGGCCGTGTTCACCCAGCGCCGCAAGACCCTCCGGAACGCGATTCGGAACACGCCCCACATCTCCGGACTCGACGACGCCGACGCCGTGGTCGATGCTATTTCCGAGGACCAGACCGACCTGAATCCCGACGTACTGAGCAAACGCGCGGGCAAGATTCCGCCCGAGACGTTCGCCGCGCTGGCGACGGCCGCCGACGAGTTCGGGCGAGAGAGCGAGGACGAGCGAGGCGGTGAGGACGACGCCGACGCCGAGCGAGGTGGTGAGACCACGTGAGCGGCCTCCTGACGGGATTCTTCTCAGTCATCGACCAACTGACGAACTTCACCCCGACCGAGCAAGTCGCCGCGACGGTTGCTATCGTCCTCGGGGTCCTCGCGGCCGTCTGGGCAGGGCGGTACGTTCGACCGCGAATCCGCCAGCGACTCCCGCATCGCGTCGGCGACGTGGCGCTCCTCAGTGGTATCGCGGCGATTCTGTTCGTAGCGACGGTCAGTCTCATCGTCCTCTGGAACAAGGGGACCAACGCCGCCAACGCGCTGGACCAGATCGGCGCGACCGCTGGCAAGGGGTTCCAAGTCCTGTTCGCGCTGGCCGTGGCGGCGGGCGCGTACATCGTCACCGGGTTCGTCAAGACGGCCATCGACCGGTTGGTCGAGGAGCAAGACACCATCAGCCAGCACCAGAGCGAAATCGTCTACCGCGTCTCGCAACTCACCATCTACGTCTCGGCCGGGGCCATCATCCTCGGGATGTGGGACGTGGACCTCAGCGGCCTGCTGGTCGGTGCCGGGTTCCTCGGTATCGTGGTCGGTATGGCCGCCCGCCAGACCCTCGGCGCGCTGCTGGCCGGGTTCGTGCTGATGTTCTCCCGCCCCTTCGAGATCGGCGACTGGGTCGAAATCGACGGCGAGGAGGGCATCGTCACCGACATCTCCATCGTCAACACCCGCATCCAGACCTTCGCCGGGGAGTACGTGATGATTCCCAACGACATCGTGAGCGGCGAGAAAATCGTCAACAAGAGCCGGAAGGGGCGACTCCGCATCGAGGTGGAGGTCGGGGTGGACTACGACGCCGACGTCGAGCGCGCGGCCGACCTCGCCGAGGAGACGATGAAGGACTTGGACGAGGTGCTGACGGTGCCGACGCCGAAGGTGGTCCTCAAGGAGTTCGGCGACTCGGCGGTCACGCTCGTCCTCCGGTGCTGGATAGACAAACCCAGCGCTCGCAGGCAGTGGCGCGCCAGAACCGCCATCATCCAGTCGGTCAAGCGCACCTTCGACAGCGAGGGCATCAAGATTCCCTTCCCGCAGCAGGAACTCACCGGGCGCGAGGAGTCCGGCGGCTTCCAACTGACGGGCGAGGCCCCGGTCGCGCCGGAACCGACGACTGACGGCGGAACCGACGACGAAAAGAGCGCCGAAACCGGAGAGTCGGAGGAAAGCGAATGACTGACCTCGCAGACCGCCGAGACGCCGAGACCGAGGTGTACCAACCCGCCGAGGATTCGAACTTGCTCGCGGAGGCCGCGATTGCCGACCTGCAATCGCTCGCTGACGACGCCCGCGACGACCTCCTCGCGCTGGAGGTCGGCACCGGGTCCGGCTACGTCGCCGAGACGGTCGCCGACGAGACCGGCCTGCGAGTCTTGGGGTCAGATATAAATCCTCACGCCTGCGCGCAGGCCCGCGAGCGCGGCGTCGAAGCGGTCCGAGCCGACCTGCTCGAACCCTTCCGAGACGACGCCCTCGACGTGGTGCTGTTCAACGCGCCCTACCTCCCGACCGACCCCGACGACGAGCGCGACGACTGGATGGAAGTCGCGCTCTCGGGCGGCGAGGACGGCCGGGCGGTCATCGAACCCTTCCTCGCGTCGGTCGGACGCCCCCTCGCCCCCGACGGCGCGGTCTACCTGCTGGTCAGCAGTCTCACGGGCGTCGAGGAAGTAGTCGAACTCGCAGCGGCAGAAGGGTTCTCCGCAGTCGCGCTCAGCGACGAGTCCTTCCCCTTCGAGACGCTGACGGTGCTGAAACTGACGCGATAGCCTCGGCTTGACTATCCCTCCTCAAACGCCTCCCGGTCGGCGTAGCTGTGCTGGTGTTTCCCGTGTTTCTCTCGAAACTCCCGTAGCTCCGGCGGGAGCGATTCGAGTCGTTCGACCAGTTCGTCGGCCTTCTCGACCGACCAGTCGGGGTCGAGGGCCGTCGAGAGCGCGAACAGGCGACTCCGGACGAGTTCGAAGAGGAGGTCGATTTCCTCCTCGCCGTCGCCCTCCTGATAGCTGAGGTCGTTGATGAGGTGGTGGAGACCGACTCGCCAGCCGACGCCGAACTCCCCGTCGCGTTCGACCTCCGCGACGGCGTCCGGTACCTCGTCGAACTCCTCGAAGAACGCGACTGCCATGCGACTCGCGGTGGCCCAGAGGCGGACGTGGAGGCGCTTGCTCTCGTCGAGGTCGTCGATTCGGACTTCGGTGTCGTCGGTCCACCACTCCTCCGCGAAACCGTCGGCGACGAGTTCGTCCCAGCGGTCGCGCTCGTCTTCGGCCACCGCCTCGGGGTCGCCGTAGATGTAGAACGTGACTTCGCCGTCCTCGACCGACGGGTCGTGACCGTACCGGGCGAACGTGAGCCACTTCACGTCGTCGCTGTCTTCGAGGCGGCGGAAGGCGGGGACGACGTACTCGCGTATCAGTTCCTCCTCGGCGTCCACGCCGCTGGTCTCGAAGATGACGACTTTCCTATCGGACATACCTACCTCGACCGACAGCGGAAACAAAAATCTAACCCGGGGCTGTCGAGTCGGGAGTCGACTACCGACTGACGGGCCGAGGCCAGACTACTGCCTGCCGGGCCGAGACAGACTACTGACTGGCGTTGACGGGATTTGGCAACTGATAGAGGTCCGCGGTCGTGTCCTCGTTCTCGACGGTCAGGAGCGTTCGCCCGTTCACCGTGACCTCGAACTCCCGGTAGTCGGTCGGCAGACTCGTACTGAATTGCAGGTCGGTCGCCACCCGACAGTCGCCCGGCGGTGGTTTCTGCTCGCCTGCGTCCGAGGTGCGGGTCGTCTCCGGAACGGTCCGGAAGTCGATTCGGTAGCTTTCCGGTGTGACGCGACTTACGTTCGCCGAGACGCGCTGGTCGCGGTCGTTGACCACAGTCGCGTTCAGCGTCACCGCGAAAGAGTCGCCGACCGCGACCTCGTGGACCCATCCGGCGTGGGACCGCACGTCGGGGCAGTTCGGGCCGGAACTGCTCAGCGAGTAAGGTGGCGATCCGGAGTCCGGACCAGCATCTGTCGGAGCGAGTTGACCGCCGAAACCCAATCCGCCGACCGCTCCGGCGACGAGACCGAGGGCGAACGCGGGGACGACCGCCGAGGAGAGACGCGTCATGGGGTAATAATCCCGACGATAACCTAGGTAGATTATCACCTTTCTGTGCGGTGTGTTACCTCAACACTATGCTCATAGGTAATTTCCTGAGAGGAAAATATTAAGCGTCAGCATTTCGTAGGACGGGGTACATGACAGAGCGCGTCGCAACTACACCGGGAGTGTTCCCGCTTCCGGACTGGGCCAAGGACGACTTGGCGGACTTGAAAGGTCACCAGAAGCACGACCTCATCGACGGCACCGAGAGCGAAGAAATCGTAGATGTCTACGACCAAGCCCGCGAAGAGGTCGTCGCCCGACAGCAGACGGCCGGACTCGACCGCGCGGTCGAGGGGCAACTCCGCTGGGACGACATGCTCGCCCATCCCCTCGCGGTCCACGACGCCGTCGAGACACGCGGCATCGTCCGGTACTACGACAACAACAACTTCTACCGGGACCCGGTCGTGACCGGCGACCTGACCTTCGACGGCGACATCGCCGCCGAGTTGGAGGCCGCGAGCGAACTGGTCGAGGACGACGAACTGCAGGCGGTCGTTCCCGGTCCCTACTCGCTTTCGGACCTCGCCACCGACGAACACTACGGCGACGAGGCCGACTTCTTGGACGCCGTCGCCGACTTCCTCGCGGGTGAGGTCGAGGCCTTCCCCGAGGTCGAGACGCTGTTCGTCCTCGAACCCTCGCTGGTCGAGAATCCGCCCGGTGAGGAGGCCGACGAGGACGAGCGCGCCAGCGAAGCGGTCGATGCCGTCGCTGGCGCGGTCGGGTCGGACACCGACGTCGTGGTCCAGACCTACTGGGGCGCGCTGGACGAGAAAGTCCACGCCCACCTGCTCGACGCCGACTTCGACGCGCTGGGCTACGACTTCGTCTCGAACTCCGAGGACAACCTCTACAACATCAACGAGTACGGGACGAAAGACTCCATCGCGGCGGGCGTCGTGGACGGCCAGAACACGCTGGTCGAGGACCCCGAGAAAATCGCCGAGCGGGCCGACTGGTTGGAGGAGAACACCCCAGCGGCCGAGTTCGAGACGATGTACCTGACGCCGAACACGGAGCTGTTCTACCTGCCGTACTCGACGTTCGAGGAGAAGCTCGCCGCGCTGGGCGAAGCGACCGACATCGCGGAGGTGAAAGCATGAGCCAGAACCGAGACCAGTTCCGACCCCCGAATCACCCCAACGACCACTTCCTGCTGACGACCGTCGTGGGAAGCTACCCCAAGCCCAAGTGGGTGGACCGCGCCCGCGACCTCCACGAGGACCCCGAGGCCGACTTCGACGACGACGCGTGGCAGGAGGCCAAAGACGACGCCTCGCGGCTCATCACCGACGAACACGAGCGCGCCGGTCTCGACGTGGTCGTCGACGGCGAGATGCGGCGCAACGAGATGGTCGAGTACTTCGCCCACCGAATCGAGGGCTACGAGTTCAACGGCCCCGTGAAGGTCTGGGGCCACAACACCTTCGACAAGCCCTCGGTCGTCTCCGACGTGGAGTACGACGAGACGTGGCTGGTCGAGGAGTACGAGTTCACCGCGAGCGTGACGGACAAGCCGGTCAAGGTGCCCATCACCGGCCCGTACACGCTGGCGAACTGGTCGTTCAACGAGGCCTATGAGGACACCGAGGCGCTGGCCCACGACCTCGCGGACCTCGTCAACGAGGAGGTCGAGCGGCTGGTCGATGCTGGCGCTCGCTACGTCCAGATCGACGAACCCGCGCTGGCGACGACCCCCGACGACCACGCCATCGTCGGCGACTGTCTGGAGCGCATCGCGGACGGGATTCCCGAGGACGTGCGCATCGGTCTCCACGTCTGCTACGGCGACTACTCGCGCATCTACCCCGAGATTCTGGACTTCCCCGTGGACGAGTTCGACCTCGAACTCGCCAACGGCGACTACGAGCAGTTGGACGTGTTCAAAGACCCCGAGTTCACCGCGGACCTCGCGCTCGGCGTGGTGGACGCTCACGTCGCCGAAGTCG
This sequence comes from Halorussus ruber, assembly GCF_004765785.1. Taxonomy (GTDB): domain Archaea; phylum Halobacteriota; class Halobacteria; order Halobacteriales; family Haladaptataceae; genus Halorussus; species Halorussus ruber. Next base: position 117,193 of record NZ_SBIT01000008.1, read on the forward strand.
AGTCGGTCGAGCAGATCAAGGAGAACATCCAGAAGGGCCTCGAAGTCGTCCCGCCAGAGCAGTTGACCGTCAGCCCGGACTGCGGGCTGAAGCTCCTCCCGCGCGAGGTGGCCTACGAGAAGATGGCGAATCTCGTGACCGCGGCCCGCGAAGTCGAGGAGGAACTCGACGCCGGGGAAATAGACGTCGAGCGGTCGGCCGTGACCGCCGACGACTGACCGCGCGACTCGACTCGCCCGAACCCCGCTGGCGCTTCTGGTCCTACTGGCGTCTTTCGGCTCACTGACGCCTCTCGACGGAGGGGCTGACAGGCGGCGCGTGGGCTGCTTCGACCGCGAGGAGCGAGCCGCGCTCCCGCCTCGACTCCTCGCGGCAGTTCTCAGGTCACGGGCCGGGTTGGTCCCGTCTTCCTACTTCAAATTTGGCCGGTACTGTCGGATAGGATGGCAACAAAAGAGACCGGTCCGTGGAGTTAGTCCTCGGTTGCGACTCGATTCGATTGGCGCGTCGCCGGGGCGGGCGGCTCGTGGGTCCCGAACTCGGGGTGAGTCTCTTCCATCCAGAAATACACGACTGCTCCGGAGACGAACATCAGGGCGGCCGTCGCGTAGAACGCGGCTTCGGCGTTCACGAACTCCATCGAGAGACCGATCAGGATTGCGCCGACGCCGTAGCCGGAGTCGCGCCACATCCGGTAGACGCCCATCCCGGTCGCTCGCCACGTCGGATGGGCCGCGTCGCCCGGGACCGTCATCAGGTTCGGGTAGAGCATCGCCATCCCGAGGCCGGAAACGCCCGAGAGAACCGCCCACGGGAGGTAGCCATTCACGAGAACCATCCCGAGGATGCCCGCGCCAGCGAGGAACATCCCGGCGACGACGGGCGGGCGGCGACCGATTCGGTCCGCGAGTCCGCCGGTCGCAACCTGGAGGAAGTACATCGCGCTGTGAACGCCGACGACGAACCCGACCGCCGCGATTCCGAGCCCCTGACTCGTGAGATACAGCGGGACGGCGAGCCAGAACAGCGTGTCCACGAACTTCTCGATGTGGCCCGCCTGCGCCGCGGCGAACAACGTCCTGTCGCCGTAGGTCGCCCGCTTGAGTACCTCGACGAACGGGAGGTTCGCGTCGTGGTGGTCGTCGTCATCGACCTCGACTTCTGCGTACTGGACGGTCTCCTTGATCAGGAAGATCGAGACGAGGAACGCCAGCACGACCACGACTGCGAGGAAGTAGAAGGGCTCGGGTCGGAGACTCCACCGGCTAGCGATGACGCCCGTAATCCAGGCACCGGCGGCGACGCCGGTGTATCCGAACGCCTCGTCGATGCCGACGGCTAACCCTCGTTGTTCGGGGCCTGCGAGGTCGATTTTGGCGTTTATCGCCATACTCCAGGTCAGCGCCTGGTTGATGCCCAGCAGGATGTTCCCGACCGTAATCCAGCCCCAACTCGGCGCGAAGATGAGGATGACCGGAAGCGGAAGCGCGGTCGCCCAGCCAGCGACGAGGACCGGCTTGCGACCGTACTCGCCGCCCCATTTGCCAGCGTAGAGGTTGAGCAGCGCTTTGACGAAGCCGAACGAAACGACGAACGACCCGATGACGAACAGCGACTCGACGCCGAGCACGTCGCGGCCGAGAACGGGCACGACGGCGCGTTCGGACCCGATGGTCAGCCCGGTGGCGAACACCAGCAGGACGTGTAGCGAGAACTGCCCGAGGTGTTCGCGGATGCCCTGTTTGAGTTCAGTTTCCGTACTCATTGATTACTCCGCTGCGCAGTTGTTGGGGCCCAGTTCCAGGTCGGCCAGTTCGTCGGCGGGAACCGATTCCTGTCCCACGTTCGTCCGCTTGACGCGCTCGAAGTTCGGCGGGTGATCCGGGATGTCCGACGCGAGTTCCTCGATGAATTCCTCGCGGGCGCGTCCGAGATCCCCGTTCCGTTCTTTGACTTCAGCGAGGGTCGCGGTTACTGGCGGTTCGGGCGACCCGGGGTCGTGTGCTGGCAGGACGAGTGCGTCGTCCGGTCGGTCAAGTAACCGCTGGAGGCTCTCGTAGAGCGTCGCGGCGTTTTGTTCGACGTCGGAGTCCTCGATGCCTGCTTCGACGCCGAGTTCGACGCGCCCGACGCTCTCGTGAAAGAGCGTGTCGCCCGTAATCAGCGCCGCACCCTCGATATCGAACGAGACGCTCCCCTCGCTGTGTCCCGGCGTGTGGACGACCTCGATATTCAACTGGCCGACCGTCACGGTTTGCCCGTCTTCGAGAGGCGTTGCGTCGATAGCGAGTGCATCCTTCGAGTGAAGGTAGTACGGAACGTCGTGTCGGTCGGCGAGTTCTGCCCCGCCGGAGGCGTGGTCGGCGTGAGCGTGGGTGTCGAAGACACTGACTAGGTCGGCGTCGTACTCGTCGAGAATCGCCTCGTACTCCTCAAGGTAATGCGACGGGTCGAAGACGGCGGCCTCTCCGCCCGAGAGAAGGACGTGCGAGAGGCAGCCTTTTCCGGGTCGTGCAACCTGAATCAGCGTGCCGTCGAGGTCAGCCCGAACTGGCGCGTGCCGGTGAACGCGACTCCAGCCGTTCATCCCGTCGGCGAGCGTCGTCGCATCGTAGTCCATCTCTTGAAGGACGTCGGCTGCCGTCGCCGCAGCGACGCCTGCCCCGCAGACGGTAACAATCTCCTTCTCTTCAGGGAGCTCTGCGAGGGCGTCTTTTGCCGCGTCGGGGTTGTCGGTCAGTTCGTCGTAGACATCGACGTTGACGCTGTCCGGGATGTGCCAGTCGTCGTGCTCTCCCTCGTGGCGAATATCGACGACGAGCAAGTCATCTTCGTCGGCCTGTAATCGGTCACTAAGCTTCTCGGGGGTTATCTCTGACATCAGTATTCACCGATAGGGGAGGTATTAGGATATAGGTGGTGCCGGACATGACCGGTGCCATTAATTGATAGCAGCACAAATATGCGTGTATGAGTCTGTACGAGGCCTCGTTCCGGGTCAGACACGAGTGCCCGTATCGAGAAATTTCGGAGCGCTACCCGGACCTCACGATCCGGGAGTGGTACCTGAGCGACTGCCAAGTGATCGAAATCACATCTCCCGAAGCGCCAGCTGACGAACTCCTCGACGAGATCGGTCACTTGGGAACGATTCTCCACGAGTCGGTGGACGACTCGGGTCTCCACGTCGTCACGCAGTCCTGTCTCTGCTCACTGGAAGATTCCATCATCGACCGGTTCGAGGAGTACAACTGCCTGTACCAGCCGCCGACGGTTCATCGTCAGGGCTGGGAACACTACACGGTCATCGCGTTCGACGAGAGCGACGTCCGGGCTCTCCTCCGCGACCTGGAGGCTGACCGTGACATCGAAGTGCTCTCGAAAACCGCTATCACAGAACAGCAAATCCCGCACAGCATGTTGGCTCCGGTCGACCAGTTGTTCGAGGACGTGACCGAGCGACAGCTGGCGGCGCTTCGATTGGCCCTAGAGAGCGGCTACTACGAACAGCCGCGGAAGACCTCGCTCCGGGAACTGGCCGACCAGACTGCCGTCGCTCGCTCGACGTACGAGGAGCACCTCCGGAAGGCCGAGAACAAGCTCCTCACGAACGCGGGCCAGTTCCTGCGACTGGTCACCGCGACATCGACGGCGGACCCCTTAGGCGTAGAACAGATTAGAGAGGCCGAACAGGCGGCCGACTGACCGACCAGACGACGGACTAACCGGCCCGTCGTACTCCGGAACGGGTCTCAACCGGGGGCGAGCGCCTCGTCGGGGACGCCGACGATTCGGGGGTCGTCTCCCCTCGCAGCTGCGTAGAGGAATATAATTATTTATCTAAAACCGGTACGGTAGTGTTTAAGAAATAATATCAAGGCTCTCATATCAGACTACGCCCCGAACCAGCGACCCGAGCGCCGACAGGCCGACCGGAATCCCGGCGCTCAGGAAGAGGAGTCGCCCCGTCTCGGCGTACTGCACGACGCCAGCGAATCCACTGCCAGACGCCACCAACCCGACGAACACGCCCCACGCCAGCAGGCCGAACCCCAGTCCCGCGGCGAGCGCACGCTTCAGGTCTTTCGAGGCCAGTCCCACCAGCGCGCCGCCGAGGAGGAATCCGTACCAGTGGACCCACGCCGCGGCCAGACCCAGAACGGTCCCGGCGACCAGCGCGGCCCACCGCGCTCTGGCGTCGCCTCGGATTTCGGCGAGCGCGCTCGAAATCGCGCCGGAACCGGCGTCCGCCTCCCTGCCCGCCGGGTCGTCGTCTCCGCGCCGACCCGCCGTATCGTCCTCCCGAACCTCGCTCATCGGTCCTCGCCTCCGGCGTCGCCGCGCTCGAACTCGATGGCCGTCTCGCCCCGAATCTCCCGGCTCATCGACTTGTACTTGCCGTCGGCCCAGAGTCGGAGCTGGTCGTCGTAGTGGTCCGAGAAGTACGCCCCGCTATTGCCGCCCGGCAGGACGCCGATCGACCGTTCGCGGTCGGCCATCGGGCAAATCATCCGCCAACTGCTCCCGACCGACGACTCCTCGCGGTAGTTGTTCAGGGTGTAGGCCGACCCGTCGGTCGGGTACTCGGGGTAGTTGAGAAACGGTTGGTCGAAGGGATGGGTGATCGCGGCGGTCGTGTTGTAGTCGCCGTAGGTCGCGCCGTCCTCGACTTCGTCGAGGGCTTTCCGGAGCGCGCGGACCATCACCGCGGCGCGGCCCTCGTCGCCGAACCACCGGCTATCGTCGGGCAGCGTCGCCAGCACCCAGTCGTTCGGGTAGTACTCCTCGCCGAGGTCGCGCTCCTCGAACTCGTCGGCGAACGTCTCCCGGCGGAACTGGTCGAACCACCGGACGAAGACGAGCGCGGCCCGCGAGTCCCGAACCATCCGTGCGTCCCAGTTCCGGAGCGTCTCGACCGCGTCCGAGAGACCGTCGGCCTCCTCGGCGGCCGCGACGAGTTCGCCGACCAACTGCTCTGCTCGGGCGGACTTGGCGTCCCGCTGGAGGCGGCGCATGAACTGGGAGTCCATCGACTTCTCGGATTCGGCCCGCCGGTCCAGCAGTTCGTAGAGGCGCTGACCTCGGTAGGGCGTGCTGTACCGCTCGCCGATGTAGTGTTCGGGGCCGTCTTCGATTCGCTGGTTCGCGGTGCCCAGATAGTCGGGATTCCGGACGTGTGGCTTCTCCTCGAAGGGGACGAACCCCTCCCACGACGAGACGCCGAACGGTTCGAAGCCCTCCCACTCGGCCTCGCCCGCCGACCCGTCGAAGACGCGCGTTCCCCAGACTTCTTCCCCATTCACTGTCCGAATCGGAATCTTCCCCGTCACGTAGTAGAGCGTGTTGCCCTCCCGGTCGGCGTAGACGACGTTCTGTGTCGGCAGGTCCATCTTCTCGGTCGAATCGAGGAAGTCCTCGACGCCCTCGGACTTGCTGTACTCGTGAATCGCCAGCGAGGTCCGGGTCGCGGTGTGGCCGGTCCACGAGACGCCGACTTGCTGGCCCTCGCGTTCGAGGACCGGCCCGTGGACCGTCTTCCGGACCGTGACGGTCCGGTCCTCGCCGTCGGCGACCCGAATCGTGCGCTCCTCGGTCTCGAAGTCCCTCCACTCGTCCTCGTAGCGGTACCGGTCTCCGGCGTCGTCGGTCTCGTAGCTGTAGAAGTCGATGACGTCGGCCCCGGCGTTGGTGAACCCCCACGCGCCCGAGTCGTTCTCGCCGATGACGACGAACGGGACGCCCGGAAACGTCACCCCGCGGACGCTCACGTCGTCGGTCCGGAGGTTCATCTCGTACCAGACCGGCGGGGCCATCAGCGTGAGGTGGGGGTCGTTGGCCACGATGGGCGACCCCGACGCGGTCTGGTCACCGGAGACGACCCAACTGTTCGACCCGACGCCGGGCGGGGATTCGAAGGCCGAGAGCCAGTCGAGTAGTCCACGGGTATCGCCTGCGAACTCTCCGGAAGGGCTGGCGATTCGGCGACTGCGAGTCGCCGAATCGCCATCGCCGTTCCGGATAATCGGCGCGTCGTGGTCCATCCGGAAGGGGTAGAGTCCCTCGACGGTTTTCTGGTCGAACTTCCGGGCGAGCAACTCCCGCCGGAGCGTCCAGAAACTCCCGGTCAGCCCCCACGAAATCTGTTGCTCCATCAGCATCGTGTCGGTGGGGGCCCACGGGTCGGGTTCGTAGTCCAGCAGGCCGAATTCGAGGGGCAGAGCCTCCTGCTCCCGGCAGGCGTTGACGCCCTCGGCGAAGGCCTCGGCGGCCCTTCCGGTCGGCGTCCCCTCTAGAAGTTCCAGATTCGCCTCGGCACCGCCGACGAAGTCCATCTTCACGTGGAACTCGTCGGAGTCGAGGGTGGCCTCGCCGACGACCGCCGAGAGTTCCCCGGCCATTACCCGGCGCTGGAGGTCCATCTGGAAGAGTCGGTCGGCGGCCTGCGCGTATCCCACCGCGAAGTAGAGCGCCTGCTCTCCGGTTTTTCCGGACTCCTCGGTCTCGACGTGAGCAGTCCCGTGGTCGTCGTACCGGACCGTCGCCTCGCCGTAGGGACTTTCGACCCGGCGATTCGTCCGGTCCGTCGCGTCCTGCCACGCCGACCCCGAAAACGGGGCGAACCGGTCAAGATAGCCCCGAACCGGCGAGAGCGACCCGCCGACCGCTCCGCCGCCGACGATGGCGGCCACGAGTGCCCGTCGCGTGGTATCTATGTCCATACCGAGATGTGGGGGCTCTCACATAAAATCGCTGTTCCACGGCAAGTAGGTTGAAAACAGTTTCTACGGTCCCGTTCGGGGTCTGTGTTAGTATCGCGTCAGACCGGTTGGGTCATAATCAGTCCGTCGACCCCCCGCCGTTCGAGCGCCCACGCCAGCACCCGAGAATCGACCGGCCACGCGTGGACCTCCATCCCCTCCTCGTGAGCGCGCTCCACGAGGTCAGTCCCAAAGCAGAGCGTCCAGTGGGGGTTGGCGTACTCGCAGTCGAGCGTCGTGGCGGTCTCGAAGTTGGCTTCCGGGCGCACGTCGAAGTTGAACGCCAGCGGAATCGACTCGTCCAGCATCCGAGTGCGCCAGAGCGGGTCGGGGTGGAGCGACGAAATCACCACGTCGTTCTCGACGGCCTCCAGCACCGCCAGCAGGTCGGCGACCACGCCGGTCTCCTTGATTTCGAGGTTGAGGCCTACGCTCGGCGGGATGGCTTCCGTGACCTCGGTCAGCAGCGGGATGCCGGAGTCCGAGTCCTCCACGTCGAGGTCCGCGAGTTCCGTGGCCGAGAGGTCCTCGACGTCGCCCCGGCCGTCGGTGACGAGTTCGACGTTGTCCCAGTGGGAGACGACGAGTTCGCCCGACCCGCACCGCCGCACGTCGAGTTCCACCGCGTCGGCGAAGCGGGCGGCTCGGCGGGCCGCATCGACGGTGTTCTCGGGGTGTTGCTCGCCGAAGGCTCGGTGGGCGGTGATTTGCACGTCGATACGTTGGTGGCGAAGGGGCAAGGGGTTGGCGGCGGACGAGAAGTTACTGTACAATGGGCTAAAGGATACAAATATTTGCAAGAGAACTGTATTTCATCGTCTCCTCGCTCGCCTAGAACCTGAAGCCGACGCTCCGCCGTCGAAGAAAACGCCGAAAAACGGGACGAAAACCGCGCTACGTCGTTACTCGTACAGCCACGTCTCGTCGATGCGCTCGTAATCGACCAGTTCCTCCTCGTCGAAGAACAGGTCGATTTCGCGCTCGTTCGCACCTTCGTCCTCGTGGTCGGAGCCGTGGATGACGTTGCGACCGAGGTCGAGACCGTAGTCGCCCCGAATCGTACCGGGCGCGGACTCGGCAGGGTCGGTCTCGCCCATCATCTTGCGGACCTGTCGGGTCGCGTCCTGGCCTTCCCAGACCATCGCAAAGACGGGACCGGACGTGATGAACTCAACGAGGCCCTCGAAGAACGGCTTGCCCTCGTGTTCGCCGTAGTGTTCGTGGGCGAGGTCCTCGCTTATCTGCATGAACTTGCCCGCGACCATCTTCAGACCGCGGTCCTCGAATCGGGAGACGATGTCGCCGATGAGGCCGCGCTGGACGCCGTCGGGCTTGACCATCACGAAAGTTCGCTCGGTCTCGTCGCTCATTGCTCGGCCTCCTCGGTACTCCCGTCCTCGGTCCACTCGAGGTCTCGGGGTTCACGACCGAGGTCGGCGTTCTTCTCGCACTTCGCCGAGCAGTAGTGAATCGTGCTACCGTCGGTGCGGACGAACATCGTGCCCGTGCCGGGTTCGATGTCGTCGCCACAGAAGTCACAGACTCGGGATTTGGGCATTGTTTACTGACCTCCGATGGAGTCGGCTTCGCGGGCGGTCTCGCGCAGTTGAAGCACGTCGCCCTCTCGGACGGGGCCGAGGCAGTTCCGCGTGATGATGCGGCCCTGATTCTCGCCCTCGCGGATGCGGCACTTGACCTGCATGGCCTCGCCGTGCATCCCCGTCTTGCCGACGATTTCGATTACTTCGGCGGGCGTGGAGCCTCCTTCTTCAGTTTCCTCTGCACTCATGACTCAACCACCTCAGCGAAGTTCCTCGACCTTGTCGGCGATGTCCTCGATGTCGTCTTCGGCCTCGCCGGAGTCGGTGACGGCCGCGGCGGCGCTTCCGACTTCCAGCCCGGCAGCGTGACCGATGTCGTCCTGCGTCTCGACGAAGATGAAGGGAATGCCCTTCTCGTCGGCGAGTTCGGGCAGGTGCATGACGATCTCCTCGGGCTGGACGTCCTCGGCGATGTAGACGAGTTCCGCGTTACCGCGCTCGACCGCCTTGGTCGTCTCGTTGGTTCCTTTCTTGACGGTACCGGTGTCTCGGGCGACCTCGAGCGCCTCGACGGCGCGGTCCTGGAGGTCGGCTGGAACGTCGAAGTTTACGTATACTGGCATAGGTTGTTCACCTCCCTGCACGTCGGCTCAGGCTCCCCTGCCGGGCAAATCCTGTGCGGCTAGGAGCATCATCAACCGCGCGCAGGTCGTACCAATCCGTAGTTCGTCACCCCTTAAAAGCGCTTTCAAATGCCCCGACGGCTTGCGAAAGGAACACACAGGCACAGGGGCCGGAACGAGGAGCCACGGGAAAGCAGGCGGTTACGAAAATGGCTTCCCTCCCTCCCGCCAACCCCCGGACATGAACTTCGCCGAGGTCGTCGCCGCGCTCCGCGAGGAGGCCGAGGCGACCAACGAGCGCAGACTGCTGGTCCTCGCGGGCGGTCGAGACGCCTGCTACTCGGCGGCCGACCGGGCGCTCGACGCCGCCGGGGTGGACCGCGCCGAGACCACGCTCGTCGGTACCGGAACCCTCGACTGCGAGCGCGTCGGGCCGAAGCGCGCCGACCGCTTGCTGGGGACCACCCGCGAGTGCGTCGTCTTCGACGCTCGCGCCGACTTCCGGCCGAACGCGCTCGGCCGGGTCGTCGGCGCGGTGGACGGCGGCGGCCTGTTCGTCCTCTTGGCCCCCGACCTCGACTCGTGGCCCGACGAGCGCACCGACTTCGACCGCACGCTGGCGGTGCCGCCCGACGACCTCGACGCGGTCTCGGGCAACTTCCGGCGGCGGTTCGCCGAGACTCTGCGCGCCCACCCCGGCATCGCAATCGTGGACGTGGATTCTGAAACCGTCGAGCGCGACGGGCTGACCCACCCCGCGCCGCGGCTCTCGACGGAGGAGTCGATAGAGTTTCCGCCGGAACGCGCCTTCCCCGACGCGGCCTACGACGCCTGCCTCACGGGCGACCAGATGACAGTCGTCCGCGAATTAGAGGCCCTGCGAGGAGACGGCGATGGCCGGGAGCGAGCCGACCCGACCGCGGTAGTCGTGGAGGCCGACCGCGGCCGGGGCAAGTCCAGCGCGGCGGGCCTCGCGGCCGGGAGTCTGGCCGCCGAGGGCGACGACGTGCTGGTCACGGCCCCGGAGTACCGGAGCGCCCGCGAGGTGTTCGTCCGGGCCGAGGACCTGCTGGAGACCCTAGGACACGAAGTCGAGACCGACCACGACCCGCCGCGAGCCATCGAGATTCCCGGCGGTGGGACCATTAGATTCGCCGACCCGACCGAGGCCGCGGAGATAGTAGACGGAGAGGCCCCCGCCCTGCTCGGTGAGTCGGGCGATTCCGGCGCGCCGGAATCGCCGAAATCGCCCGACGCCCCGGCAGGCACGCCCGACGCCGTCTTCGTGGACGAGGCGGCCGCGCTCTCGGTCCGGCTGCTCGAACGGTTTCTGGCCTCGCCCCGAGTCGCGTTCACGACGACGATTCACGGCTACGAGGGCGCGGGCCGGGGGTTCTCGGTCCGGTTCCGCGACCGCCTCGCCGAGAGCGACCACGAAGTCGTCGAGACGCGACTCGACGACCCCATCCGGTACGCCGCGGGCGACCCCGTGGAGGTCTGGGCCTTCCGCGCGCTCCTGCTCGACGCCCGACCCCCGGTCGAGGAGGTGGTCCGAGACGCCGACCCCGAATCGGTCGAGTACCGGGCCTACACCCCCGCCGACCTGCTCGCCGACGAAACCCTCCTGCGGGAGGTGTTCGGCCTGCTCGTGCTGGCCCACTACCGGACCGAACCCGACGATTTGGCGCGATTGCTGGACGCGCCGAATCTGGCGGTCCGGGCGCTGGTGCGGAGCGACGAGGGGTCGGCAGGTAATCGAAACCACGTCGTCGGGGTCGCGCTGCTCGCCCGGGAGGGGAATCTCCCCGCGAGCGTGCGCGAAGAAATGTACGAAGGGGGCCGCGTCCGGGGCAACATGCTCCCCGACGTGCTGACCTCCCAACTGCGCGACGAGGAGGCCGGGATTCCGGAGGGGCGGCGCGTCATGCGCATCGCAACCCACCACGCGGTTCGGTCGCGCGGGCTGGGGTCGCGCCTGCTCTCGGAGATTCGGGCCGAGTTCGAGGGCGAAATCGACTGGCTCGGCGTCGGCTACGGCGCGACCCCGGAACTGTTGGGTTTCTGGCGTCGGAACGGCTACCGGACGATTCAGCTCTCGACCACCCGCAACGACACCAGCGGGGAGTACTCGGCGCTGATGCTCGACCCGCTCTCGGAGGCGGGCGCGGCCCTCCACGAGCGCCACTCGCGGTGGTTCGCCTCCCGCGTCGCGTCGATGCTGGCCGACCCCCTGCGGGACGCCGACCCCGACGTGGTCCGGGCGCTCCTCCGGTCGGTCGCGGCCCCGATTTCGCTCGACTTGTCGGACTGGGACTGGCGGACGATTGCGTCGAGCGCCTACGGGCCGGGCCTGTACGACGCCGCGCCGCGGCCCTTCCGCCGGGTGGCGCTGAAGTACTTCGTGGAGTCGGAGGGTGGCGATTCGGAATCGCTGTCGGCCCGCGAGGAGCGCCTGCTGGTCCGGAAGGTCCTACAGGGCCACCCGTGGCCGAGAGTGGCCGACGAACTCGGGTTTCACTCGGCGGGCCAGTGCATGCGGGCGCTCGGCGACGCCTACGAACCGCTGGTGGACCGGTACGGCAACGAGGCGGCGGAGGCGGAGAAACGGCGCTACGTGGAGTGAGAGCGACGGGGAAATCAGTCGGTCTCCTCGACCCGAATCGTCTCGCCGCCGAGGACGCTGACCCGGCAGTCGGCGTACTCGAACGCGAGGGACCCGCCGCGTCGCGGACGCCCGCTCACCGTGTCCTCGAAGAGTTCGTCCAGCGCGTCGGGGTCGAGCGCGCTGTGAAGCGGGGGCAACTCGACAGGGTCGCACTCGCGGACCTCCGAGACGGCGCGAACAATCGTCTCGCTCGGCCGCTCGCCCACCACCTCGAACTCCCCCTCTGGGCCACCGCCACTGGTGGCTCGGCCGTTGTTCATACTTGACAGGTAGGGCGCGGGGATAGTGAGTCGAAGGCTTTCCCATGTAAACTCTTTAAGTTGAGTGTGTCGGTCGGCTGATGGAGGTCGAGTCCATGACGGAGACAAATCGAATTTATCGGTAAGTCGATGTACGTCGAGGCCGTAGTCGCTGGTGATGGAGTGCGCCGAATCCGACTGTTCGGAACCCGCGGCGGTCCGGTTGCACGTCCCGTGGGACGAGAATCGGGCGGTCTGTGCGGCTCACGCTCGGGTGTTAGCGCAACAGGACGGCGTTGTCGCTGACCCGCTGGAGGATGCAGACGGTGAGTGGCCGTGAGGTTTTGGAGTGACTCTGTAGCTGTTTAAGCAATGCTTTTAATCCCAATAGAATTGTAAATAATTGTGGGTGCGGTTCGGCGCGCGCTGGCGCGCTCTCTCGTGAGCGCGCCGCCGTCGCGCGAGGGACGAGTAGCGCAGCGAAGCGAGCAACGCAGGAGGTTGGGGAGGACGAGGTGCGGTTGCGGTGACTCCTCGGCTTCGGCAATAGCTAGCTTCATCTGGACTTTCGGGAAAACGAGAGCAGAGTAGAGCAGCAGAATAGGTTGGTGTTGTTTTATTGAAGCTCCCGACCGCTCGCGGTCGCTCCGCGACATATCCTCGGTCTCTCCGCACTGCCCGACCTCGGATAGGGGTCACGGAGCGACTAAAGTGAACGCGACCAGGCGGCCCCTTCATCCGCCCCACGGTGGCTTTTCAACCGAGCGCATCCTCGCGGTCTGTCACACCGAGCGCACGCCGCCAGTAGCTGATAGAAAGTCTCGGTCTATTCGTGAGCAAAGTACGCCACAGACTCGTCGCTCTCCTCGTGGTCGTCAACGCGGACGAAGCCGACGCGCTCGAACTGGACCATCTCGTCCTCCTCGGTGTCGCGGAAGCCCGGTTCGGCGTAGCCAATCTGGTCGCCGTGGATGGTCCGCATCCGGGTCAGGACCGCCGTGTCGGCCGGGACCCAGTGAATCACGTCCACGCCCTCGTCGCGGACCGCCGAGATGTCGTCGCCCGCGTACTCGAACGTCTCGCCGTCGCGCCGGAAGCATCCGAAGCCCTTGAGCCAGATGCGCTCGCCGTCCTCGGGCACGTCCTCGGCCTCGACGCGGACGCGGTTCCCGGCGTCGATGTCCCGTGTCCCCCGGTCCTCGTGTTCGGGGTGGACCGGCGGGTGTGCCTCCTCGGGGTGGTCGCCAGCGAGCGTGAAATCGACGTGGTCCTCGCGCACGAAGAAGTAGCGGTCGGCGTCGTCGTCGATGAGTTCGCGGTTGTTCGAGTAGACCGTACTCATCGCCAAATCGACGTTGGAAGTCGAGGTCCCGAGTTCGACCATCGCGTCCACGATGGCCTCGCCGCGGATGCCCCGGCGCTCGACGCTCGGGAGGGTCGGCGCTCGCGGGTCGTCCCAGCCGTCCAACTCGCCGTCCTCGATGAGTTCCCGGATGGTCGAGGTGGACATCTTCACGTCGTACTCGTCTACCTGCACGTGGCCCCAGTGGATGACCTCGGGGTACTCCCAGCCGAAGTAGTCGTAGACGAACTGCTGGCGCTTGGCGGAGTCCTGCAAGTCGATGCCCCGGATGATGTGGGTCACGCCCGTCAGGTGGTCGTCCACGCCCGACTGGAAGTCGAGCATCGGCCAGCATCGGTACTCTTCGGCCTCCTCGCGGGGATGGGGCGTGTCGATGATGCGGAAGCCCACCCAGTCGCGCAGGGCCGGATTCTTGTGTTCGATGTCGGTCTTGACCCGGAGGACCATCTCGCCGGAGTCGTACTCCCCGTCGATCATGGCCTCGAACTCCGCCATCGTCGTCTCGGCGTCCTTGTCGCGGTGGGGACAGGCCTCGCCCGAGTTCTTCATGTCGGAGAACTCCTCGCCCGAGCAGGAACAGGTGTAGGCTCCGCCCTTCTCGATGAGGTCCCGCGCGTGGTCGTAGTAGATTTCGAGGCGGTCGCTGGCCCGGTAGACGTCGGCGGGTTCGAAACCGAGGTACTCGACCTCCTCCAGAATCTCGTCGTAGGCCCACAGCAGGGGGCGCTTGGTCTCGGGGTCGGTGTCGTCGAACCGGACGATGAACTCGCCGTCGTACTCCTCGGCGTAGGTGCCGATGACCGCGGGCATCCGAGCGTGGCCCATGTGCCACGGGCCGTTGGGATTCGGCGCACACCGCATCCGAATCTCGTCGTACTCCTCTGCGTTGGGCAGGTCGGGGAGAATCTGGTCGTCCTCCTCGTCCTCGCTCTCGATCTCCTCCAACCAGTCGGGCGCGAGTTCGGCGAGTCGCTCGCGGCGCTCCTCTCCGGTCGAGTCGTTGACCTTCGAGACGACCGGCGCGATGACGCCCGGAATCTCGTCGCCGTGCTGGCGGAAGTCGGGGTTCTCGCCCATCAGCGGTCCCATGACCGCGCCGACGTCGGCCTCGCTCTCGTGTTTGACCGCGTTGACGAGGGCGTGTTTCTCTGCCTCCGTCTCGATTCGCTCGCGGAGTTCGTCGTTCATTACCTTCCGCTTGGACGGTCTGCGGGAAAACTCGTCCGGATTCGCGTCGCCCCCGACGAGTCAAGTCTCTAACCAAGGTCCTTACCTTCGCGGGAGCGTACCACCTCCAAAGCGTGACTTCCGAGCAGACCGCGCCCGCCGACTCGTCTCGGGGAACCGACCCGCCACGGACGACCGACCCACAGCAGGAGACCGACCCACAGCGGGCGACCGACCCACCGCGAAAAACTGACCCACCGCGGACGACCGACAGGAGACAGACCCCGTCCGCGACTCGGACCGTCCGAATCCTCTACGTGGACGACGGCGACCCGCCTGCCGCACTAACAGAGGCCGACGACGTGGCGCTCACGACCGTCTCGACCGCACAGAGCGCCCGGAATCGCCTCGCCGCCGACGGGAGCGTCGACTGCGTCGTCAGCGAGTACGACCTGCCCGAGAGCGACGGCCTCGACCTCCTCGAATCGGTCCGCGACGACCACCCGAACCTCCCGTTCGTCGTGTTCACCGACTCGGGAAGCGAGGAGGTCGCCAGCGAGGCCATCGGGATGGGCGCGAACGACTACCTCCCGAAGGACGCGGGCGGCCAGCGACTCCGCGAACGGGTCGGCCGCACAGTCGCCGCCGCCAGCGTCGAGACCGAGTCGGGAGTCTCGGGCGACCGGCTCCGGGAGTTGACCAACGCCTTCCCCGACGTGGCGTTCATCATCGACGAGAACGGTCGGTATCTGGAGGTCATGTCCGGGCCGGGCACCGCGGACCTCCAGACCGTCGAACAGGAGCAGTTGGTCGGGACCAATCTCCGCGACGCCTTCCCGACCCCGCAGGCCGAAAAGCTCCTCGACCACATCCAGACCACGCTCGAAACCGGCGGGGTCGAGACCATCGAGTACCGGACCGAGACCGCCGCGGGCGACCGGTGGTACGAGGGCCGGACCGCGCCGCTGGGCGAGACCATCGACGGGCGCGAGGCGGTCGTCTGGGTCGCCCGCGACGTGACCGACCGCCGGGAGAGCCAGCGCGAACTCGCCGAGAGCAGGGACGAACTCACGCGACTCAACCGCATCAACGGGCTGATAAACAGCATCCTCCAGTCGCTCGTCGCCTCGACCACCCGCGAGGAGATAGAGCGGTCGGTCTGCGAGGGACTGGCCAACTCGGAGTTCTACCAGTTCGCGTGGGTCGGCGGGCCGTGGGTCAAAGACGAGCGGATGACCCCGAGCGTCGTCGTCGGGGCCGACCGCGAGAAAATCGAGCGACTCGTCGGCGCGACCACCGCCCGCACCGAGGAGAAAAACTCCCTCGAACGGGTCGTCCGCGAGGGCGAGTCGGTGGTCGTGCCGAACATCGCGGAGTCGGACATCCTTTCGGAGCGCGAGCGAGAGGCGATGTTCGACTTAGAGATGTCCTCCGCGGTCCTCGTGCCGCTGACCTACGGGACGACGAAGTACGGCGTCCTCGGCATCAGCGGCGCGTGCGCGGGGACGTTCAGCGAGCGGGAACTGACCGCGCTCGAAACCCTCGGCGAACTCGTCGCGTTCGCCATCAACGCGGTCAAGAACCGGAACCTGCTGCTGTCGGACACCGCGGTCGAGTTGGAGTTCAAAGTCGACAGCGACAGGTCCGGATTCGGCCGCCTCTCGGTCGAACTCGACGCCGAGTTCTCGCTGGAGGGCGTCGTCTCGGTCGGCGAGGACCGACTGCTCGAATACGTCTCCATCGAAGGCGCGTCGGCAGAGACGGTGCTTTCGGAACTCGAGGACATCGAGGCGGTCGAGGAGAGTCGGGTCATCTCCGACGACGACGAGAACTGCCTGCTCGAAGTCGAACTCACCGGGTCGGGCGTGAACCAACTCGTCAAGGCCGGGACCGTCGTCAAGTCGGCCCGCGCCGAGGACGGCATCGTCCGGTACGTCGCCGAGGCCTCCTCGGACGTGAACGTCCGGACCGTCGTGGACAGTTTCCGAGCGACCTACCCCGACGCCAAACTCGTCAGCAAGCAGAAGGTAGACCGACCGGTCCACACCTCACAGGAGTTCCAGCAGACGCTCGCCGAGAAGTTGACCGAGAAACAGCAGACCGCGCTTCAGACGGCGTACTTCGCGGGCTACTACGAGTACCCCCGAGAGAGTACGGGCGAGGAGGTCGCCGAGTCGCTGGGCATCTCCTCGCCCACCCTCCACCAGCACCTGAGCGCGGCCCAGCGCAAACTCGTCTCGACGTTCTTCGACCGTTGACATCCTCCCCGCCCTGAAGGGCGAGGATTCCCGCGTTGGGATATTGTGGTTTACGACGTGACGTGTTCTCGAGGTGCGAACGCACCAGTTTCCTTGTCAAACAGGAACGTCGATGGCTGTGCCAACCAGCCGTTACTCCTATCACCGCCATCCGTGGCGGGACTCGGAGATACTTTCTGTCGAATGTTCTCAGCACCGTTCACGTCCGCGTTCGCCACCAAGTCGCACTCATCACAGACGTACAACCCGCGTTCAACACGGTTCGCGTCACGCTTCCGACCACAACACGAACACGACTTCGAGGTATCCCGCTCGGACACCTGTTCGACCGTGATGCCTTCCATCTCGGCCTTATATTCGAGGAGGTCGGTGAAGCGGTCGAACGCCCACGAATGCAGGTCGAGGTTGCCGTGCGTGCCCCAGTTCTTCGCCTCGCTGTCCTCCTCGTCTTCACGGATACTAGAAAGGTCGCCCACTACAATCGTCCCAACTCCCTCGTCCACGCATCGCTCAACGATGTGCTTCGAGAGCGTGTGGAAGTAATGGGTGCGGCGAGCCGACTTTTTGTGATTTAGCCGCGTGGCCTGTTCGGAGTCCGAGTCGTCACAGCGAGCGATGCGTTTGCTGAAGTAGTAGTCGTCCTGCTTCAGGCAGTTGAGCGGATACAGTTCGCTGTGGCCGTCTTCGTAGGCGAGTGCGGCGAAGTTGTTGATGCCGAGGTCAACACCCACAGTCTGCTCACCGGGGTCCGCTGATACTTGGATTTCGACTTTGCAGACGAAGTGCAGTTCCCACTCCTCACCAGTCCAGACTGCCCGGACTTGTTGGACGTTCTCAACGGTGGAGAGGTCAACGTCGGGACGGGTCTGGTATTCACAGAGGATGAAGTCCGACCAATACTCCTTAAGATTCGAGCCTTTGCTGAGTCGGACGCGGTTGTACTCGGTGTCGAGTTTGAAGCCTTTGTTCTTGAATGTGACCGTGCTTCGGGGGTGGTCGTCGCCGCGTTTGCGGTAGCCGGGCGGGTTCGCGTTCGTGTCTCCGTTGCGTCGTTTGCCGTACCAGCCGGCGAACGCCTCAGCGAGTTTCTGAAGAACGCGCTGACTTGACTGAGAATGGAGGTCATCGTAGCGTTCGTGGCGCTTGAGGTAGGCGGTGAGTTCGTCGTGGTCTGGAATGTAGTCGATTTCGTCCCAGACGCGACTGATTGCCCACCGTCCGACATTCCAGAGCTTGGACGCGGCGAACCCGAGGACATCAAGGTCGCCAGACACCTGTTGCTGGTTCCTGATGGAAGCAGTGTAGGTGCGGGTGACGACCTGTTTCGCCATACGTAACCTATATAGTCAATATTACTTAATAGTTCCGAGAAGCGAGGAATATCCTGCCATGCCATCGAACGGTGGCTTGTGAAGGGTCGTGTCGGATTCATCCCCGCCCTGAAGGCCGGGGCTTTCTCCTCGATTCTCCGTAATAGTTGGCCGAGTGAACGTTCGTTCAACCTCTAAAACAGTTGATATTCGGCGTTTGACACGCTCTCGCGGGGTTACCTTACTATTGAGGCATGGGTTTGTTGTCCCCTCTGGCAATAGACTCTGGTGGAGGTCACCCGCCATGAACAACGATTCGCTCCGGACGGGTATCGAGGGCGACCACGCCCTCCAGAACGGTCGCGCAGTCACCACGCCCTCGTTCGACACGCTCTTCGACCTCCTCGCGGATAGCCACCGACGGTACGCGCTGTACGCGCTCGTAGGAGCCGAGGACGGTCTCGCCGACGTGGAGACGTTGGCCGACGAGGTAGCGATGTGGGAAGCCCGGACGGGAGACGCGACGATTACGGAGGAACTCCGCGAGGAAATCGGGGAGGAACTCCGGGAGACGCATCTCCCCTGTCTGGCCGAGGCCGACATCATCGAGTACGACGACCGGAGCGACGTCGCACGCTACTGGCGACAACCGACGCTCGAAGAGTATCTCGAACACACTCACTACAAGGAGTTCCCCGACGAGTAGTTCCGTCCGCTCCGCTGACGCCCGCCCTCCGCCATCTCCCCACTACTCCGCTCCTTCAGAATCCTAATTACTTCTCTAAGCCTGCTATTAGTTGCCCTAACCTATCCATTTATTGCTCCAGATTGCTTTCGATGAGTTCGCCAGTTTTGACCCACGGGTCAAAACTGGCGAGTTGGCACTCGAAGAATCGGACTACCGGGTTCGCATCCGAAGAATCGACTGGCGAACGTCGTTCCAGCGACCGGCACGAAAAATGGGGGTCGCGGTCAGTAGCTGCGCTCGATGAGGTAGTCCGCGATTCCCTTCAGCAGGTCGCGGGCCTCGTTCTCGGGCAGGACCGACAGCCGGTTCTTCCCCTGCGTGACCAACTCTTGGGCCTTCTTCTCCGCGTACTCGATGCTTCCGGCCTCTCGAAGGCGGGCGACCGCCTCGTCGATTTCCTCCTCTGTAACGTCGTCCACGCTGTCGGTTCCGACCAGCGAGTCCACGTCCACGCCCTGCTCCCGGGCGTGGAGCGTGATGATGGTCTGTTTGTCCTCTACGAGGTCGCTCCCCCGCTGTTTCCCGAGTTTCTCGCTCGGGACGGTCAGGTCCAGCACGTCGTCCTGAATCTGGAAGGCCCGACCCACGTCGATGCCGTACTGGTAGAGTTCCTCGATGGCCTCGTCGTCGGCACCGAGCATGATGGCCGGGATGGTCGCCGCCGCGCCGTACAGCACGGCGGTCTTGTGTTCAATCATGTCGAGGTACTCCTCGGGGAGCACGTCGTTACGACTCTCGAAGGCGATGTCGCAGGCCTGCCCCTCGCAGATGTTGGTGCAGGTCGTCGCCAGCACGTCCGTCGCTTCGACCACGCGGTCGGCGGGCGCGTCGCTCTCGATGAGAATCTCGAACGCCTTCGAGTAGAGCGTGTCGCCCGCCAGAATCGCGGTCGCGGTGTCGTACTCCCGGTGGACCGCGGGAACGCCCCGGCGCAGGTCGTCGTCGTCCATGATGTCGTCGTGGATGAGCGTGAACGACTGGATGACCTCGATGCTGACCGCGGCGGCCATCAGGTCGATGTCGTCGCCCTCAACGTCCGGGAAGTTCCGATAGTCGAGGTCTCTCGGAGCGGCTTCGACGTCCGCGAGCGCCTCGCCGACCAGCAACAGCACGGTCGGCCGGAGTCGCTTGCCGCCCGCTTCGAGCAGGTAGCGGACCGCCTCGTAGAGGCGCTCCGGGTCGTCCATCGGGAGGTCCTCGTCGATGGCCCGATTGACGATTTCGCGTCGCTGTTCGACCGCTCCCATCACCTGCTCTTCCAGTGTCTCGGCGCTCGCGTCTGTCATGGTTTCGTTACTCGACGAGTTGGATGAGGTTGCCGTTTCGCGTCGTGTGGAGGTCGCGGCCCATCTTGTAGCCCTGACTCTCGGCGAGGTCCACGTAGGGCGCGAAGCCTTTCATGTCCTGGTGTGCCGGGATGACGTTCTGGGGCTGGAGCGCGTCCAGCATCTCGTAGTGGCCCTCCTCGCGGAGGTGGCCCGAGACGTGGATGTCGTCGTAGATGCGCGCGCCCTGCATCTTCAGGAGGCGCTCGGACTGGTAGCGCTGGCCCTCGTTGGTCGGCTCCGGAATGACCCGGGCCGAGAAGATGACCTTGTCGCCGTCGTCCAGTTCGTAGGGCGTCTCGCCGCGGCCCATCCGGGTGAGCATCGCGCGAGGCTCGCCCTGATGGCCGGTGACGATGGGGAGGTAGTTCTCCTTGCCCTCCTTCATGATGCGCTTGAACGTCCGGTCCACGGACTTGCGGTGGCCGAACATCCCCATGTCTTCCGGGAAGTCCACGAAGTCGAGTCGCTCGGCGGTGCCCGAATATTTTTCCATCGAGCGCCCGAGCAGCACCGGCTGACGGCCGATGTCGTGGGCGAACTCCACGAGGCTCTTGACGCGGGCGATGTGGCTGGAGAACGTCGTCGCCACGATACCGCCGTCGTAGTCCTCGATGGAGTGCATCACGTCTTTGAGGTGGCGGCGAGCGACCGACTCGCTCGGGGTGCGACCCTTCCGACCGGCGTTGGTACAGTCTTCGATGTAGGCGAGGACGCCCTCACCTTCGCGGCCGATTTCGCGGAACCGCTTCATGTCGATGGGGTCGCCCAGAACCGGCGTGTGGTCCATGCGCTTGTCGAGACCGTAGACGACAGCGCCCTCCGGCGTGTGGAGGACGGGGTTGATGGCGTCGATGATGGAGTGAGTCACGTTGACGAACTCCAGTTCGACCTGCCCGGAGTCGCCGATGGACATCGTGGACCCGGCTTCCATCTTCACGAGGTCGTTCTCGACGCCGAACTTCTCCTCGCCCTGAATCTGCTGTTTGACCAGCTCGATGGTGTAGGGCGTGGCGACGATGGGCGCGTTGTACCGGTGGGCCAGCTTCGAGATGGCTCCGATGTGGTCGAGGTGACCGTGGGTCGGCACGATGGCCTGCACGTCGCCTTCGAGGTCGCTCATTACGCGGTCGTCCGGGATGGCCCCCATGTCGATGAGGTCCAAGCTGTGCAGCTTCTCTGTCTCGACGTTGTCGTGGAGGAGAACCTTCGAGAGGTTCAGCCCCATGTCGAAGATGACAACGTCGTCGCCTGCGCGCACGGCAGTACACTGCCGTCCGACTTCTTCGTAACCGCCGATGGTTGCAATTTCGATTTCCATAGTTTCACCTTATGTACGCAAAGCCACGTCGTGTTTGTGGCAGGCCACGCCGTCTGGATGGCAAAGCCACGCTGTCCGGTGGCGAAGCCACACGAGCGGCCGTGGCAATACCACGCTACGTGGCGTCCGTACTCACGTAAACCTGCGCGCGGCGTCACGGTCCCCGCCGCGGCGTCTTACAGCCGTCGATGGGACCGCCCGGTGGCAAGTGCCACGTTTCCGCGAGCTATCGGTCTATGGGGGCTTTACGCGTCCCGGTAATAAAAACTGCCGGGATTGACCGAGCGAGAGCAACGTATGAGGACTTCGGTCTATATAATATCGAGAACCTGCGGAATAAAAGTGCGTTCGTGCCTCTAACCGTGGTGCACCGCCCGGACGAGGTTTTAAATACGAGGCCGGGGCGAATCCCGCCCGGACGTTTCGCGCGGTCGTTCGGTAGTCGAGGCCGGGGACCGCCAGTCCGACTACCCCGAGAGGGCTGAGCCAAGAATTAGTCGAGAATGCTGAATCGACGGACATTTACCCCGTATATTGCTCCGCAACCTACCGACCGTCGATGCGCGTGCCGGGGTTCTCGCCCGCGAGGAACCCCCGGAGGTCGTCGGGGCCGAAAATCGTGGCGGGCGCGTCGAGCGACAGCAACGCCCGGACCTTCCCGGCCATCCCGCCCGTCACGTCGGTGGCGTCGCTCCCGCCGAGGAACTGGGCCACCTCGTCGTAGGACCGGATTTCCGGAATCACGTCGTCGGCGTCGTCCAGCACGCCCGGCACCGTCGAGCAGAAGCCGACGCGCTCGGCGTCGATGCCCTCGGCGACGGCCGTGACCACCTCGTCGCCGCTGAGGATGCTGACGCCCTCACCCTCGTGGACCACGGCGTCGCCGTGGAGGACCGGGACGAACTCCTCGCCGAGCATCGTCTCGACCTGCTCGGTCATCAGCGACAGCTCTGCCTCGCGGTCCCGGCAGGCCGCCGAGAAGGGGTGGACCGGCACCGCGGGCACGTCTCGGTCGTGGAGTCGCGCGAGGACGAACTCGTTGAGCGTCTTCATCGCGCCGTGGATTTCGAGCGCCGCGCCCGCGTCGGCCGTCCCCTCGGTCTTCGAGACGCCGTGCTCGCTGGCGTGGTGGTGGCCGAAGCTCCCGCCGCCGTGGACCACCACGAGGTCCGAGACCTCGCCGCCGTCGAGCGCCGCGGCGATGGCGTCGGCCGCGCGGTCGAGCGCCGGACCGTCGAGCGCCTCGGCGCGGTCCTTGTCGGTGATGACGCTCCCGCCGAGTTTGACGACCGTGGTGTCGTTCGTCGCCATCTCAGGCCTCCTCCACGCGCACGCCGTCGGTGTCCAGTTCGGCGCGGAAGGCGTCCTCGCACCCCGGCGTGTAACCGAGCGCGGTCTCGGTGGCGTCTGTCGGGTCGAGCGCGACGATGCACCCGCCGCCGCCCGCGCCGGTTAGCTTCGCGCCGAGCGCGCCAGCGTCGCGGGCCGCCCAGACCATCTGGTCCAGCGAGCGCGAGGAGACACCCAGCGCTTCCAGCAGGCCGTGGTTGAAGTTCATCAGCTTGCCGAGTTCCTCGACGTTGCCCTCCGCGAGGGCCTCCTCGCCGGAGCGCACGATGTCGCCGATGTTGCCGACCGTGTCGGCGGCGAAGTCGTACTCCTCGCGGAGCGCGCGGACCCCGGCCACGAGTTTCCCGGTGTCGCCCGCGCCGCCGTCGAAGCCGATGACGAACGGCAGGTCCGGGGCCTCGATGGACCGGCAGTCGTCGCCCTCGACGCGGACCGCGCCGCCCGTCGCCGAGCAGAAGGTGTCGGCGCGAGAGGCCTCGCCGTCCTGTACTTCCAGTTCGGCTTGATAGGCGCGCTCGGCGACCTCCTCGGCGGTGAGTTCGACGCCCAACTCGCGCGTCCCGGCGTCGATGCCCGCCGCCGTGACCGCCGCCGAGGAGCCGAGTCCCGCGCCGAGCGGAATCTCGCTCTCGACGGTGATGTCGAACCCGGCGTCGGGTTCACCCGCGGCTTCGCGGGCCTGCTCGACCGCCGCGTCGATGTAGCTGATTCCGGCCTCGACCAGCGACTCGGAGGCGTCCACGTCGGGCGCGTCGGTTTCGTCGCTGTACTCGACCGTGAATCCGTTCAGACTCAAGTCCTCGGCGTGTACTCGGATGCGGCCGTCGTCGCGCGCTTCGGCGGTGACTCGCGCCCGGCGCTCGATGGCGCAGGGGACCGCCGGTTCGCCGTAGACGACCGCGTGTTCTCCGAACAGGTAGACCTTGCCCGGAGCGCTCGAAACGACCATGCGAGAGGGTTTCTCTCCGGGGGTTAACACGTTTGCGAAGGCGATTCCGAGGGGCGGCGGTGGAGGGGTGAGCGGGTTCCGGTAGCGACTGCTGAAGTCAGGAAGCGACTGCTGAGGTCGGAAGGCGACTGCTGAGGTCGGAAGGCGACTGCTGAAGTCAGAACCAGAGAGAAGCTAGCTTCAGGCGTGAGCCAAGCCGTCTCCGCAACCGCACCGCGACCGCGGGCCTCACGCCTCCCCAACCTCGTCGGTCGCGCGAGGCGACCGACTCCCTCGCGCGGTTTGGCGCGGCCACAGGAGGCCGCGCCAGCGCGCGCCGAGTGGAGGGAGCAGAAAGCAACGAAAACAGATGTTAAAGAAATAAAAACGTTTTCTCAGTAATTAATTAGTTGTCTCTAATCCTGTACTCCTCGACTTGCCCACTCCTCGAAGTTTATCTGCGAACGGGCGGCCAATCAGGGCATGTCCGACCGGGCGACTCGGTCGAATCCGAAGCCCCCGGCACAACGGCTAACTTTCCTGCCGGTGAAGATTCGGGTATGAAGCTACGAAACGTCGTCGCTGGCGTCGCGGGCGGACTCGGGGCCGCCGCGCTCGGCAATCGACTGCTCTCGTGGAAGGCCACCGACCTCCAACCCGCGCTGGAGGGCGACCAGCGGACCTACCGCTGGCGAGGGTTCGACGTCGCCTACACCGAGGCTGGCGACTCCGACGACCCCGACGTACTCCTTCTCCACGGGGTCCACGCCGCCGCCTCGAACAAGGAGTTCGACCAAATCTTCAAGCAACTCTCGAAGACCCATCACGTCATCGCGCCCGACCTGCCCGGATTCGGGCGCTCGGACCGCCCGCCGCTGACCTACTCCGCGGCGCTCTACACCGCCTTCGTCACCGACTTCGCCGAGGACCTGACCGAGGACGCCGCCTGCGTGGCGACCTCGCTGACGGGAGCCTACGCCACCTTGGCCCAACAGCAGTCCGGCGCGTTCTCCCGACTACTCCTCGTCGCGCCGACCGGCGACACCGGCTCGCGCCGGACGTGGGTCAGGTCGCTGTTCCGGTCGCCGCTGGTCGGGCAGGCGCTGTTCAACCTCCTGACGAGCAAGCGCTCGCTGTACTTCTTCGACAACCGGGAGGCCTACTCGACCGAGGCGTCCTACACCGAGCGCGACGTCGAGTACCAGTGGCAGACCAGCCACCAACCCGGCGCGCGGTTCGCCCCGGCCTCGTTCGTCTCGGGCTATCTCGACCCCGACGTGGACTTGGGCGCGGAACTCGCCCACCTCGACGTACCCGTGACCATCGTCTGGGGTCGAGACGCGACCGTCTCGCCGCTCGAGGAGGGCGAGGAGTTGGCCGAGAAAGCGGACGCGAAGTTGGTCGTGTTCGACGAGGCGAAGTTGCTCCCCCACGCCGAGCACCCCGGTCCCTTCCTCGAAGTTCTGCTGGACGAGTTGACCGAGGAGGAACGCGAGACCGGCGCAGAAGCGTAACCGTCGGGGGAAAAGCAGGGCAGTTAGGATTCAGTCGGCGCGCAGAATCAGCACGCGCTCACCGGCCGTCTCGCTCTCGCCCACGTCGGGGGTAACTTCCGTACCGACTTCGAGTGCTTCAGGCTCGACACCGCGGACCTGTCCAGTCAGGCGAACTCCGCCGAAGTCCGCGACCGCGGTGACGTAGGGCGCGTCGTCGGCGAACTCGGGCGAGGCGACGTGGACCGTGGTGAACGTCTCGATTTCGCCCGATTCTGGGAGCGGGACCTCTTCCAACTCGGTCGCGCCGCAGTGGGGACAGACCCGCCGGGGCGGGAGCGACCCGTGGCCCTCGGGGCACTCGATGTAGAAGCCCTCTCCCGATTCGATTGCGTCGAGCAGGTCGTCGTAGCCGTCGTCGCGGACTCGCTCGTCGTCGGCGTTCTGGTCGCTCATTCTTCCACCTCCAGCACGTGAACGGTAGTGCTGGCGACTGTCCCGCCAGCGTTGTGAGTCACGCCGACGTCGCCGGGCACGGCGTCGCTGTTGGGGTGGTCGCCCCGGAGGAGTCGAGTCATCTCGACCACTTGGCTCGTGCCGGTCGCGCCGACCGGGTGGCCCTTGGCCTTCAGTCCGCCCGAGAGGTTGACCGGTCGGTCGCCGTCGCGGGTGGTCTCGCCGCGGGCCGCCGCGCCGATTCCCTCGCCGGGGGCGTAGAAGTCGAGGGCTTCGAGCGCGAGGACCTCCGCGATGGTGAAGCAGTCGTGGACCTCGGCGACCGACACGTCCTGCGGGCCGATGCCCGCGTCGTCGTAGGCCTCCTCGGCGGCGTCCTCGGCGGCGGGGGTCCGGGCGAGGTACTCGCGGTCCTGGAGCGCCATCTTGTCGCCGCCCTGTCCGGTTCCGGTGATGGAGACCGGCGCGTCGAGGTCGTTCTCCTCGGCGTACTCGTCGCTGACGAGGACGGCCGCGCTGGCCCCGTCGGTGATGGGGCAGGCGTCGTAGAGGCCGAGCGGGTCGGCGATCATCGGCGCGTCGAGGGCCTCCTCGACCGAGATGGCCCGCTGGAACTGCGCGTACTCGTTTTCGAGGGCGTTGTCGTGGTTCTTGACCGCGATTGCCGCGAGGTCCTCCTTGTCGCCGCCGTACCGGTCGAAGTAGGCCTTCGCCATCAGGGCGTAGGCTCCGGGGAAGGTCATGCCCGCCCGGACCTCGTAGAGGTCGTCGGCCGCGATGGCGAGCGCCTCGGTCGTGCCCGCGGTGCCGAGGTTGTTCATGCGCTCGGCCCCGCCGACGAGGACGACGTCGGCTTCGCCGTTTCGCACGTCCTTGACGGCCTCGCGGACCGCCACGCCGGAGGAGGCGCAGGCACTCTCGTAGCGCGTGGCCGGAGCGTCGAGTCCGGCCGCCTCGGCCATCAGCGGACCCTGATGGCCCTGATGCTCGCTCAACTCGCCCATGAAGTTGCCGTAGTTCAACTGTTCTACGTCGTCACGGTCGACGCCCGCGTCGGCGAACGCTCGATTGCTCGCCTCCGCGAAGAGGTCCCGGCCCGTCCGCTCGGGGTGCTTCCCGAAGTGGGTGAGACCGACTCCCGCGACTCGTACGCCTGTCATGCATCAATCTACGTGATGGACAGTTAAGAAAGCCATCGGTCTTGCGTTCGCTCCTCCGGAGGAAAGAAAAGCGAGGCGACAGCCAGCGGCGGCGTTCGGGCGTCTCGTGTTTTCGCGCGCTCCTCGGCGGCGTGTGGGCGTTCGGGACCGAACACCTCGGCGGGTGCTCTCTCAAATAAGCAATTAAGTAATAGACTTATAATATCTAATTATTTATTAAACATTATTAAATAGCTTCTATAGAAGTAGAGATATTTCTATAACTGCAACATCCACGTGCCGCGCCCCGTCGATGCGTTGGATTTCCGAGTAGTGAGTTTTTCATTGCGGGAGCGAGAAGCCACCCCCATGGGCGTGAGGCCACCACCGTCGAACTCGGACGAGGGGCCAGACGTCATCGAGTTCGGCATCGCCGAAGTGGCGGCCAAACTCGACGACGGCGACCTCTCGTTCCCGGCGAGCGGCGAGGAAGTCGTGCAGGTACTCTCGGACCCGCGCATCAAGTACGACGCCGACGGCCACACCGTGCCGCTCTCGGAGGCCGTCTCGGAAGTCGAGCGCGGGCACTTCGAGGACAAACAGGAGTTCCTGAACGCGCTCCACCCGGTGTTCGAGCGCTACCGGAACTCCCGGACGCCGAGCGTCATCGAGCGCGTTCGGGCGGCACTACCGCTTTGAGACGGGGGTTGTGTTTTGGAGTTTAGAGGGTTCTATTCTTGATGTTCGGTAAGGGTTCAGTTAGTCACTCCGTACGTCGCGTACGTCGGTGATTCGTGCCACCGAGCGCAGGATAGGGTGCGTGAGACGGGAAGCTAGCTATTGCCGAAGCCGATGGCGGACCACGAGGGTCCGCCAGCGCGCGCCGGAAACGAAGGTAAAATTCGATTAGCGAACCCGCGATGCTCACCTCACTCCTGCTCGATTTCGGCCTCCTCCTCGGCGTCGTCCTGCAACTCGGTCCGGCGAATCTTGCCCGTCACGGTCTTGGGAAGTTCCGCCACGAACTCGATTTCGCGGGGGTACTCGTGGGCCGAGAGTTCGTCGCGGACGTGGGTCTTGATGTCCTCCGCGAGGTCCTCGCTGGCCTCGGCGTCGTCGCTCGTGACGACGTAGGCCTTCACGATGTTGCCGCGCTCGCGGTCCGGTTTGGGCACGACCGCGGCCTCTGCGACCGCGGGGTGTTCGCCGAGCGAGCTTTCCACCTCGAATGGACCGATGCGGTAGCCCGAGGAGATAATCACGTCGTCCGCGCGACCCTCGAACCAGAAGTAGCCGTCCTCGTCTTTCCGAGCGAGGTCGCCTGAGAGGTACCATTCTCCTTCCGACCCCTCCACGAAGCAGTCGGCGGTCTTGTCCGGTTTCTCCCAGTACTCGGCGAAGAAGCAGGGGTAGTCGCCGCGCTCGGCGATTTCGCCCGTCTCGCCCGGCGGCATGGGGTCGCCGGTCTCGGGGTCCACCACGTCGGCCTCGATGCCGGGCAGGGGCTTGCCCATGCTCCCGGGCTTCAGGTCCATCGTCGGGTAGTTGTTGATAATCATGTTCCCCGTCTCGGTCTGGCCGTAGGTGTCGTGGATGGTCACGCCGAGAGTCTCCTCGCCCCAGTCCACCACGCCCGCCGAGAGGGGTTCGCCGATGGACAGCGCGTGGCGCAGGTCCAAATCGACGCCCTCCAGCACGTGTTCCTTCTCGCGGAGCATCCGGTAGGCGGTCGGCACGCTGAACAGCACCGAAATCGGGTACTCGTCCAGCAGGTCGGCCCACGTCTCGGGGTCGAACTCGCCCTCGTAGGTAAAGAGGCTCGCGCCCCAGAACCACGCGCCGAGGGTGTTGATGGGACCGGTCAGCCATCCCAAGTCGGCGGTGGACCAGTAGAGGTCGCCGGGTTGGAGGTCCACCGCGTACTTCTGGGTCGCCGCGACGCCCGCGACCCACCGCTGTTTGTGGAGGACGCCCTTCGCCAGTCCGGTCGTCCCGCTGGTGTAGTACAGCAGGGCGTCGTCCTCGCCGCCGGTCTTCGCCACCTCGTAGTCCGCGCTCGCGCCGTCGAGGGCGTCGGCGAAGACCTCGTCGCCGTCAGCGACGGTTCCCTCCCCGCGGTCCACCGTGATGACGTGTTCGACCGAGGGCACGTCTTCGAGCGCGTCCGCCACGGTGTCTCGGTTGTCGCTGGTCGTCACGACCACCGAGGCGTCGCAGTCGTCGAGTCGGTAGGAGATGCCGTCGGGGCCGAAGCGCTCGTTGACGCCGCCGAAGACGGCACCGCGCTTGAGCGTCCCGACCAGCGCGACGTAGTGTTCCGGAATCCGGGGCATGTAGGAGAACACCCGGTCGCCCTCCTCGACGCCCAACTCTTCGAGGACGTTGGCGAACTGGCTCGACCGGTCGGCCAGTTCTCGGAAAGTCAGCGTCCTGAGTTCACCGTCGGTCCCGACCTGTCGGAGCGCCACGTTCTCTCCGTCGTCAGCATGTCGGTCGCAGACCTCGTGGCCGATGTTTAGCTCCTCGGGCGCGTCCCAGTCGGCGTCCGCGTATACGTCGTCCCAAGAGAACGATGCTCGGACCTCGTCGTAGTCGTGCAGGTTGTGACCTTCTGGCATGCAGTACCATCAACTCGCGTCACAAAAATAACAGTATCGCCCACTTTCACCATCCGAGAATCGGAACGAAACCGAACGTAGTCGGCAGAACGCGGTCAGTCGAGACGCCGCATCTGCTCGCGGTGGAGCGTCACGATGAGGTCCGAAAGGACGCCGAACATGAGCAACTGCACCCCGAACAGGATGGCGAACGCCGCGACGACCGCCAGCACCTCGTGAGAGGTCCGGGGCGGCACGAACCACTCGTACCCGACGTACGCGGCGACTGCGACGCCGAACAGGCCGCTCAGCACGCCAACGCTCCCGAAGTAGAACAGCGGATTGCTGGTCTTGGCCAGTTGGTAGAGCGTGAGGAGGATGACGCCGCCGTCCCGAATCGGGTGGAGGTTGGTGTCTGACCCGTCAGGCCGGGCCTCGTATCGGATGGGGACCACCGCGGTCGGCACGCCGTGCTTGACGCACTCGACGGCCATCTCGGTCTCGACGCCGAAGCCGTCGGCGTCGAGGAGGAAGTTCTCGACCGACTCGCGGGTGAACGCCCGGTAACCGCTGAGGATGTCCTCGAAGTTCTTGCCGTGGATGTGGCGGAACACCCAGTTGAACATCCCGTTGCCGAACTCGTTGAGGCGACTCATCGCGCCCTCCTCCATGTCGGCGAACCGGTCGCCGATGACGTGTTCGTACTCGCCGTCCACGATGGGTTCGAGCATCGCGTCGGCGTCCTCGGGCCGGTAGGTCCCGTCGCCGTCGAGCATCAGGACGTACTTCGATTCGATGTGCCGAATCGCCTCCCGAATCGCCTGTCCCTTGCCGCTCCCCGACTGCTCCATCACTCGCGCGCCGTGGTCTCGGGCGATGTCGGTCGTCGCGTCGGTCGAGTGCCCGTCCACGACGAGGACGTTCTCGAACCCGCGGCTGGTGAACCCGTCGATAACCTCGCCGATGGTCTCGGCCTCGTTCAGCGTCGGGATGAGTACGCAAACCTCCTCGCGGTCGGCCATTGGCAGGGAGTGTTCACCACGAGCGCAAAAGGCTTACTCTACGGTCGCCGCTACGGGCGCTCGGAGTCGGCGCGAACCGAGACCCTGTTAAAATCACGATATGTCGACAGTTCTGCTCCAAGGGACGAAACTGAAGTTTCACCACTTCTTGCGTTCGTTCTTACCAATCGCGCAGTCCAATTATCACGGGTGAAAACAGACGAATGTTATATATATCGTTGGTGGTACGTCTCGATTGGGAAAGTTCCCGAATACAAATACGGTCCGAATAATGACACGAAAACGTCTCTCGGCAGTTAAAGATAGAATCGAGGGCGCGGTCAACGACCGCGGTCAGGTGGGTATCGGTACGCTCATCGTGTTCATTGCGATGGTGCTGGTCGCCGCGATTGCGGCTGGCGTCCTCATCAACACAGCTGGGTTCCTCCAGACCAAGTCCGAACAGACTGGTCAGGAGAGCAGTGCGCAGGTCTCGAACCGCGTGCAGGTCGTCAGCGCGTTCGGTGAAGTCAGTAACAACGAGGTTACGGACATCAGCCTGACGGTCATGCGCGGCTCCGGGTCCGACGACATCAACCTGTCTGCGGCCACTATCGAGTGGATCGGCCCCAACACCGCACAGACGCTGACCCACGACATGGACGACGACGACGATGCCACGGACAACCCGAACATCTTCGAGGTCACGAAAATCAAGGACCCGGACGGATCCGACCCGGTCCTGAACACGCAGGACGACCGCCTCGAAATCAAGATGCACGTCGACCAAATCGCCTCGGAGAACCTCGACGAGGGCGAAGAGGTGAAGCTCAAACTCACCACGCAGTACGGTGCCGTGACCCTCTACCGCGCCAACGTCCCGCAGTCGCTCTCCCAGGAGAGCGCGGTTACGGTCTAACTGGACAGAACGACCTTCCTCTCACTTTCGTCCTGTCCGACTTTTTTCGGCGATACGTCCCGACAGCGACCAACAGTATGTTATAGCCCGATTCCATATCCGGTCGTATGAATCCCCTCGTGGCCGCTGCTGGGGCGCTCGTCGCCGCCACGGCCCTGCCGTACCTCGCGTATCTCACCCTCTACGCTGTGGTTCGGCCGAGCGGTTCGCCCGCCGACAAGCGCGACGACGAACCGACGGTCAGTATCATCTTACCGACGTACAACGAGTCGGGCATCATCGAGAAGAAGTTGGACGACGTGGTGTCGCTCGACTACCCGATGGAGAAAGTCGAGTTGGTCGTCGTCGATTCCAGCGACGACGAGACGCCCGAGTTGGTCGAGGAGTACTTCGCCGACCGCGAGTCTCCGGACCTGAATCTCATCCGCGAGCAGGAGCGCCGAGGACTCGCCCCCGCGCTCAACGACGCCTACGCCGCCGCGGAGAACGAGATGGTGGTCAAGACCGACTGCGACTCCTACGTCGCCGACGACGCGCTTCGGGAGGCCGCGGCCAACCTCGCTGACCCCGACGTGGCGGCGGTGACGGGCCAGAACGCCGAGGTCCTCGGCGGGAGTGAAGTCGAGGCCGGATACCGGGGCGTACAGGCCCACATCCAGACGCTCGAATCGCATCTGGACTCGACGCTCATCTTCCACGGTCCCTTCTCGGCGTTCGAGAACGACGCCATCGTCCCCATCGACCCCAACTCGCTGGCCGACGACACCGAGCTGGCGCTGAAGATTCGCCGAGGAGGCGACCGCGTCATCTTCGACCCGGCGGTCCGGTACAAGGAGGCCTCTCACTCGGATTTCAGCAAGCGACGGCTTCAGAAGGACCGCAGAGGGATGGGCCTGATTCGCCTGCTGGCCCAGCATCGGGACGCGCTCGGCAAGTACGGCAACTACGGCAAAGTGGTGTTGCCGTTCAACTGGTGGTTCATGATCGTCTCGTCGTGGCTGGTCGCGCTCGACGTGATTGCGGTGACGGCGGCCGGGATATCTGTCTTCGGCCTCGCGGGACTGGCGATTCCGGTCGCGCTCGCCGGGTTCGTCTGGCTGGGCCAGAAGGACCTGCTGGGCCCCCTGCAAGCGTTCTACGCCATCTTCGACTCGCAGGTGTCGCTGCTCCACGCCGCGACCGAACTCCTCCGGGGCGAGGGCGACGGGACGTGGGAAGTGGACGAGGACCTCCGGGAGGCCTTCGAATGAGTACGATTAAAATTCGGTCGGTCGAAACGACGAGGGACCGCACAGCATGACCGAGGAGTCTATCGCCATCGCCCACGGCAACTACCTCGAACGGGGCGGCGCGGAGGCGCTGTCGGACGAACTCGCCCGGACCTTCGACGCGCCGCTGTACTACGGGTTCGGAAGCGACGAACACGTCTCCGACGACGTGGACGCACAGAGTTTGTTCGAGGACTCGCCGATTTCGGCGGTGAAACGCTCGATTTTCCTGCGGGACCTCTACTACGCGTGGAACGCCCAGCAGATTCCGGAACTGGCCGACTACGACGTGGTCCTCCTCTCGAAGAACGAACTGAGTTGGTACGTCCCCGAGGACGAGCAGGTGGTCGTTCACTACACCCACAGCACGCCGCGGGTCCCCTACGACCTGTTCCAGCAGCGCGCGAACTCGGTGTTCTCTCGGCTCTACGCCTTCGTCGCGCGGACGCTGTTCCTCGCCAACACCAAGTTCCCCGACCGGTTCGTCGCCAACAGCGAACTGGTCGCGCGTCGCCTCCGGCGCTACTGGGGGATTCCCGAGGAGAAAGTCGAAGTCGTCTACCCGCCCGTGAACGTCGAGCAGTACGAGTCTCGGGAGACCGAAGACTACTACCTGACCTACTCTCGACTGATTCCCGAGAAGCGAATCGACGCCATCGTCCGGGCGTTCGAGGGGTTGGACGCCAAACTCGTCGTCGGCGGCGCGGGCGACGAGAGCGAAAATCTCGAACGACTCGCGCCCGAGAACGTCGAGTTCGTCGGCTACATGTCCGAAGAGGAGAAGGTTCGACGCCTCGGCGAGGCCAAAGCCGTCCTGTTCAACGCGATGAACGAGGACTTCGGCATCATCCCCGTCGAGGCGTTCGCCAGCGGGACCCCCGTCCTCGGCGTCGAGGAGGGGTACACCAAGTACCAGATTTTCGAGGGGAAGAACGGGCTGACCCACGACCCGACGCCCCGGAGCATCCGCGAGTCCATCGCCGAGTTCGAGCGCGAGGGCGTCGAGTGGTCCGCCGACGAGATGCAGGCGTTCGCCGAGCGGTTCGGCACCGACCGGTTCCGCGACGAGATGCGCGAAGTCGTCGCGGACGCGGTCGAAGACGCCGAGATTTCGATTCCGGGCGTGGAGTCGATTGGCTCCGAGAGCAACGAAGACGTTGCTGAAGGTAATGAAAATATTACTAAAAGAAAGGAAAATGGTGCTGAAGGAAGCGAGGAGGACGGCGAAGGCGAGATGACGCCGCCGAAGGGGGACCGGCGATGACGCTCGCCGACTGGGCGCAGAACGCCCGCGAGCGAATCGACCGCGACGGCCTCGCGGTCGGGACCTACGGGTCGCTACAGGAACTCTGGCAGGGCGGTCTGGGCGTCCTCGGGCGGCACCTCTACAACTACGGGACCAACGTCTACGAGCGCGACTGGGACGTGCTGGTCGTCCTCGACACCTGTCGCCCCGACGTCCTCGCGGAGATTGCGGGCAACTACGACTTCCTCGAGGGCTACGACCCGAACCGAAACGTCCACCAGTCGGTCGGGTCCCGGTCGGCCGAGTGGACTCGAAAGACGTTCGAACCCGAGACGGTCCCCGCCGACGAACTGGCGAACACCGCGCTGGTGAGCGCGAACCCCTACACCCGGACCCTGCCGGACCCCGACGCCCTCGGCTATCTTGACGAACTCTGGAAGTACGCGTGGGACGACGACTACCGGACGGTCCGGCCCGAAACGGTCATGGACCGGGCGGTAGACGTATCGCGTACCCGCGACTTCGACCGCGTGGTCGTCCACTTCATGCAACCCCACACGCCCTACCGCTCGATGCTCGACCGGTTTCCGGACGGGCGAGTCGGGTTCGACAGCGAGGGCGGGGCCGGACTCACCATCTGGGAGCAGATTCGCACCGGTCGCATCGACACCGAGACGGTGTGGGAGGGCTACCGCGACAACCTCCGATGGGTGTTAGACGAGGGCGTCGAACCCCTCCTGCGGAACGTGGACGCCGAGAAAGTCGTCCTCACCAGCGACCACGGCGAGGGCTTCGGCGAGTACTGGTACTACGGCCACAGCAGCACCGCGCCGCTCCCGGTCCTCAAGCGCGTGCCGTGGGCGAGGACCACGGCGACCGACACCGGCGAGTACGAACCGCAGGTCGAACCCGAAGACATACACGTCAACGACGACGACGTGACAGACAGACTACGGGCACTTGGATACGCATAAACAATGACTCTCGCAGACTGGCTCAACGAGTCGCAGGATAGAATCGAAGAACACGGCGTCAAGACCGGCGGAATCGAGGCCGCCAAGGCGTTCTGGACCGGCATGCTCTGTCGCGTCGGCGAGCGCTGGAACTACGGCACGCCCGTCTTCGAGGAGGACTGGGACGTGTTGGTGGTCCTCGACACCTGCCGCCCCGACGTCCTCGAAGAGGTCGCCGACGACTACGAGTACGTCCCCGCCGAGGTGCCCACGACCTCCTCCATCGCGTCGTGTTCGCCCGAGTGGATGGAGAAGAACTTCGCTCCGGAGTACCACGACGACCTCGCCGAGACGGCTTACGTCACGGCCAACCCCTTCTCGGACGGCCACGACGAGGAGAAGTTCGGCCTCCTCGACGAGGTCTGGCGCTACGCGTGGGACGACGAGTACAAGTCGATTCCGCCGGAGCCGGTCACCGACCGCGCAATCGACGTGATGCGCAACCACGACCCCGAACGGCTCATCGTCCACTACATGCAACCCCACGAACCGTACCGGCAACTGGTCGAGAAGTACCCCCACTGGTTCGAGGCGGACGAAGCCGAGGAGGATGCCCGAGGCGAGCGACTCCGCCACTGCGCGACCGACTGGAGCCTCTGGGACAAGCTCCGCCACGGCGAAATCACCCGCGAGGAGCTCTGGCCGATGTACCGCGACACGCTCCGGTGGGTGCTGGACGACGGTATCAATACGCTCCTGCGGAATATCGACGCCGACGACGTGGTTCTCACCGCCGACCACGCCGAGGCGTTCGGCGAGTGGGGCATCTACGCCCACCCCGAGAACATCCCGGTGCCCGTCGTGAAGGAGGTCCCGTGGGTCCGGACCTCGGCGACCGACACCGGCGAGCACGAGCCAAAGGTCGAACCCGAATCCGAATCGCTGACCGACGAAGAGGTGTCGAGTCGCCTCGAAGCACTCGGGTACAAGTAGCATGACGTTCGCAGACTGGCTTCGGGAGTCGAAGCACAAAATCGACGACTACGGACTCTCCGGCGGCGTCCAGTCGGCCGCACTGGACCTCTGGGGCGGATTCGCGCGCCGGGCGTGCCACCGACTCGGACTCGACCAGTCGGGGACCGGCATCTACGAGCGCGACTGGGACGTGCTGGTGGTCCTCGACACCTGTCGGACCGACGTCCTCGCGGAGGTCGCAGACGAGTACGACTTCCTCCCCGAGCGCATCCCGGCGTTCACGTCGCTGGGTTCGACCTCGTGGGAGTGGATGGCCGACAACTTCAACGAGACCTACCGCGAGGAGATCGCCCGGACGGCCTACGTGACGGGCAACGCCCACACCAGGCGACTCGGCGACGAGTTCGAGGCCGACCCCGAGTGGTTCGGCCTGCTGGACGAGGTCTGGGAGTACGCGTGGGACGACGAGTTCGACGGCATCCCGCCGCGACCGGTGACCGACCGGGCCATCGACGCGATGCGGACCCGCGACCCGGAGCGCCTCGTCGTCCACTACATGCAACCTCACGCGCCTTACCGGTCGCTCGACATGGACTGGAGCGTCGGCGACCAGCAGGACGCCGACGCCGGGAAGGTCTGGGACCTGCTCCAAATCGGCGAACTCTCTCACGAGGAGGTCTGGGCGGCCTACCGCGATAATCTCCGGTGGGTGCTGGACGACGTGGAACTGCTCTTGGAGAATATAGACGCAGAAACGGTCGTCCTCACGGCCGACCACGGCGAGGCGTTCGGCGAGTGGGGCCTGTACGGCCACTACCGCCACGTGCCGATTTCGGTGCTGAAGGAGGTTCCGTGGGTCACTACCTCGGCGACCGACTCGGGCACCTACGAACCCGAGACCGAGACGGCAGACGCCGACCTGACCGGCGACGACGTACAACAGCGACTTCAGGCACTCGGATACAGGTGATACCATGACAGCAAACACGCTACTCGTGACCGTCGATTCCCTGCGCTACGACCACTACAAGTACATGGAGCGAACGCGGGAGTTCCTCGGCGATTCCCACCCCGCGGCGTTCGCCACGATTACCGCGACGCCGGGGAGCTTCCAGTCGATTATCGGCGGCATCTACCCCGGCGAGGTCGGCATCGACGCCGACACCACGGTCGTCCCGTCGATAGACAACGAGTACAAACTCGGCATCTCGACCAACCGGTTCCTCTCCGAGCGGTACGGCTACACCATCGGGTTCGACGACTTCACCGAACCCAGCCGCGAGGAGGAAGGAATCAAGGACAAGGTCGCGCGCCACATGAACCCCAAGAGTACCCTCTACGGGGTGGCCTCCCGCGTCTGGAACGTCGTCCAGAGCGTGCAGGGGACAGTCGGCGAAGTCGGCCGGGAGTACCGGGCCGCCGACGACGTGGTCGAGGAGTTCCTGACCAAGACCGACGGCCGGGACGACTGGTTCGGCTGGCTTCACTTCATGGAGCCGCATCACCCGTACAACCCGAACGACGCGCCCGTCTCGCGGAGCGAGGCACAACAAATCAGTCGGCGCGTCCTCGACGGTCGGGGGAGCGAGCGCGACAACCGCATCGCCCAGCAGCTCTACCGCGGCGAGGTCGAGGAGTTAGACCGCGAACTCGCGCGACTCTGGGACTCCATCCCCGAGGACACCCGCGTCGTCTTCTGCGCCGACCACGGCGAACTCATCGGCGAGGACGGCCAGTGGGGCCACCACAAGCACCTCCTGCCGGGCATCCTCAGGGTCCCGTTCGCCACCCGGAACGTCCCGGTCGAGAGCGACGTGGTGAGTCTGGTGGACGTGCCCTCCTACCTCGCGGGCGAGGACTTCGGACAGGGCCGACTCGACCGCGAGGTCGCCTTCGCGGCCCAGAGCGGTCGGCAGGCCGCGATGAACCGCGACCACATCGCCACCGACGAGGGCGTCCGGACCCTCGACGGCGACCCGGCCGACGACCCCCAACTCGCCCGCGCTCAGCAGGAGTTCACCGGGTCGGGCGAGCGCCCCGTCTCGAAAGACGACCTCCCGCACGACGACCTCGAAGCCCTCGGCTACCTATAAATGAGTACGGCTGACTTGGACATCGGCAGAGAGGCGCTGGTCTCGCTGGTGGCGAAGCTGACGATGTCCGTGTTCGGGTTCGTCGGCGTCATCATCTTCGCCCGAGTCCTCGGTCCCGGGGGCGCGGGTCGCTACTACTTCGCGCTCGCAGTCGCCATCTCGCTGGTCAGGGTGCCCGCGGGCATCGCCAAGGCCATCAAGAAGCGCGTCAGCGAGGTCGGCAGGAGTCCCGAGGAGTACCTCTCGGTGGGTCTCATCGCCCACGCGGTGTACCTCGGCGTCGTCGGCGTCCTCGCCTTCCTACTCGCGCCCTACCTCCCGCTCGAAGAGGTCGCCACCGAGGAGATACTCGGCATCCTCCTCGTGCTGGGGAGCGTCGGCCTGTTCCAAATCCTCAACAAGATTTACTCGGGTATCGGTAACCCCGGCGCGTCGCTGTGGTTCGACACCGTCCGGAGCGTCTTCACGCTCGGCTTCCAGTTGGCCCTGCTCTGGATAGGGATGGAAGCGTTCGGTCTCCTCGTCGGTCTGGCGGCCGCGACGGTCCTGACCGCGGCCATGGTCGCGGTCGCCAGCGGCGTCCGGCCCTCGGTCCCGACGCGCGAGACGGTGCGCTCGACCGGGGAGTTCGCGCGCTGGAGCGTCCCGACAGCGATGGTCGGAGACCTCTACAAGCGCGCAGACCCGATTCTCATCGGTATCTTCGCCGGGGCCAGCGCGGTCGGGTTCTACGAGACCGCGCTCCGACTGGTCCTCCCGGCCTCGCAACTCGCGGCGTCCATCAGCAACCCGCTCCACGTCAAAGCCAGCGGGCAGTCGTCGCTCGGCGAGGAGGTGCGCGACGACGTGGCGAACGCGCTGTCCTACGCGGGGCTGTTCGGCATCCCGATGTTCTTCGGCGCGCTGGCGCTTCCGGACGTGCTGATGCAGACGTTCTACGGCAAGGGATTCGGTGACGCGGGAATCGCGCTGGTCGGCATCGCGCTGTTCTACGTCTTCCACATCTACCAGATTCCGCTCGAATCAGCGATTAGCGGGACCGACAAGCCGGAACTGGTGTTCCGAGTGAAACTCGTCGGGCTAATCGGCTACCTGCCCTTCGGTATCGCGTTGGGGCGGGCCTACGGCCTGCTGGGAGTCATCGCGGCGACGCTCGTCAGCGAAGTCGTGATGTTCCTCGTCTACCAGTATCTCTGCCGGGACGTGTTCGACGGGTTCATCTTCCCGCGCCCCATCGCGGCCCAGATTGCGAGCGCCGCGGTCATGTTCGGCGTTATCACGTGGCTCGAAACCTTCCTCTCGCTCGACAACTGGGTGCCGGTCGTCGCGCTCGTCGGGACCGGCGCGCTGGTCTACTTCGCGGTCCTGTCGGTTACGAGTTCTCACTTCCGGCTCACCGCTCGCAACGTTCTTTCGCCGATAGTGCGTCAAGTCGGACAGATCGCGTAATTGAGAGTCGTACGACGCGAAACGGCTATCACAAGGCTTATGCGCTTTTTGGCACTTTCTCAACGCAATGAGCCAGCAGACTGAGCAGGTCGAGGATTCGACCGACACCGTCGGTTCGGTCCTCGATTCGTTCGAGGACTGGTATCACGTCCCCGTGCTCGCCGCCGCGATGGCGTTCATGCTGTGGGTACGGCTCCAGTCGTACGGAAAATTCATCCAGAACGGAGAGGTGTTCTTCTCCGGCAACGACGCTTGGTATCACTTCCGGCAAGTACAGTACACCGTGCAGAACTGGCCCGCGACGATGCCCTACGACCCGTGGACCTACTTCCCCTACGGGACCAGCGTGGGGCAGTTCGGCACGCTCTACGACCAACTGGTCGCCACCGCCGCGCTAATCGTCGGTCTCGGTAACCCCTCCGACCAGACGATTGCGATCACCCTCCTCGTCGCGCCCGCCGTCTTCGGCGCGCTAATCGTCATTCCGACCTACCTCATCGGCAAGCGCCTCG
Source organism: Halorussus ruber (assembly GCF_004765785.1). GTDB lineage: Archaea > Halobacteriota > Halobacteria > Halobacteriales > Haladaptataceae > Halorussus > Halorussus ruber. Next base: position 156,890 of record NZ_SBIT01000008.1, read on the forward strand.
GCGGTCGGCCCGGCGGCCTCTTCGGCGTCATCGTCTTGGCGCTGTTCCCCGGGACCTTCCTCCGTCGGAGTCTCGTCGGCTTCGCCGACCACAACATCGCCGAGCCGTTCTTCCAGGGACTGGCCGTCTTCGCCATGATGATTGCGCTGACCGTCGGCGAGCGCGAGAAGCCCGTCTACGAACTGGTCGCCGACCGCGACTTCGCGGCGCTCCGCCGACCGATGATTTACAGCGCGCTGGCTGGCGTCGCCACCGCCTTCTACCTCTGGACGTGGCCGCCGGGCGTCCTGCTGGTCGGTATCTTCGGCATCTTCTTCGGCATCAAGCTGACCGCCGACTACGCTCGCGGCGTCAGCCCCGACCACCTCGCGTTCGTCGGCGCGGTCAGCATGACCGTGGCGGGACTGCTCCTTTTGGTCCCGCTGGGCACGCTCGGCCTGAGTCCGACCAAGTTCTCGCCGCTCCAGCCGCTGCTTGCGTTCGCGGTCGCTGGCGGCTGTGTCTTCATGGCGTGGCTCGCCCGCGAGTTCGACGCCCGCGACGTGGCGACGGCGCTCTACCCCGCGACGGTCGCTGGCCTCGTGGCCGCGCTCGTCGGCTTCGTCTACGTCGCGCTCCCGTCGCTCTACCAGCTCGTCAGCAACAACATCGTGCGCGTCGTCGGGTTCAGCACCGGCGCTGAGACCCGGACCATCGGCGAGGCCCAGCCCTTCCTCTCGCGGGCCCAGCCCCGGTTCGGCATCGAGTGGTACGACGTCATCGTCCAAGAGTACGGCCTGATGCTGTTCACGGCCGTCGTCGGCGCGCTCTGGCTCGTCTGGCGGACCTACCGCACCGACGACCACCGCGCGGAGTACCTCCTCGTGCTGGTGTGGGCCGCGTTCATCACCGCGGCGGCGTTCACGCAGGTCCGGTTCAACTACTACCTCGCGGTGCCGATTGCGGTGCTGAACGCGTATCTTGTCAAGCAGATTCTCGGATTCGCGGACCTGACCAGCCGCGAGTCGCTGACCGACATCGAGGGCTATCAGGTGGTCGCCATCGTGTTCGTCTTCCTGCTGGTGACCCCCGTCCTCGTCTGGCCCGCCAACCTCGGGTCGTCGGGCTACGCCTCCATCGACCAGACCAACACCGCGATGCAGGCCGGTCAGACCGCGCCCGGCGCGGTCACCAAGTGGGACGGCTCGCTCGACTGGATGGCCAACAACACGCCCGCCGAAGGCGACTACGGCGGTGCGAACAACGCGGACCAACTCGACTACTACGGCACCTACCACCAGAGCGACAGCGACTTCGACTACCCCGAAGGGGCCTACGGCGTGATGTCGTGGTGGGACTACGGCCACTGGATTACGGTCGAGGGCAACCGGATTCCGAACGCCAACCCCTTCCAGGAAGGCGCGAAGACCGCCGCGAACTACCTCCTCGCGCCGAGCGAACAGCGCGCGAACACCGTCCTCGAGTCGATGAGCAACGACAGCGAGGAGACTCGCTACGTGATGGTCGACTGGAAAATGGTCGAGCCCTCCTCGAAGTTCTCCGCGCCGACGGTGTTCAACGAGAACGTCTCGGCCGGTGACTTCTACAGTCCCGTCTACCAGCAGAGCCAGCAGGGACAGGGCCTTCAGGTCGCCTTCCGGATGAAAGACCAGCGCTACTACCAGAGTCAGGTGGCGCGCCTCTACCTCTACCACGGAAGTCGCGTCGAGGCGAGTCCCATCGTCGTGGACTGGAACGCCCAGACATACGAGACGCCCGACGGACAGACCGCCTCGTACAAGACGGCTCCGCAGGGACCGAACGCCACCATCGTCCGACGCTTCCAGTCGATGGAACAGGCCGAAGCGTTCGTCGCCAACGACAGCACGTCCCAGATCGGCGGTATCGGTCCCTTCCCCAGCGAACCGGTGAAGGCGCTGAACCACTACCGCGTCGTCGAGCAGTCCAACGCCTCGGGCACGAGTTCCCGGAGCTACGTCCAGACGCTCCGGAGCGAACTCCGTCTCCTCCAGCAGGGCGGCATCCAAAACCCGAACGCGCTGTTCCGCACCTCGCCGTCGTGGGTCAAGACCTTCGAGCGCGTCCCCGGCGCGACGGTGACGGGCACCGCCCCGGCCAACACGACGGTCACGGCGCAGGTCCGGATGTCGCCGTCCGGCCAGAACGGGTCGTTCACCTACACCCAGCAGGCCGAGACCGGTCCGAACGGCCAGTTCACGATGACCCTGCCCTACTCGACGGAGGGCTACGAGAACTGGGGTCCCGAGCAGGGCTACACGAACGTCAGCGTGCGAGCGCAGGGTCCCTACCAGTTCTACACGCCCCGGAACTTCGACAACGGGACGCTGAACTTCCACAACGCCACCGCGAACGTCAGCGAGGCACAGGTCATCGGCGAGGCCGACCAGAACGTCTCGGTCGAACTGACCCAGCAGTCGATCGACCTCCAGCAGAACCAGAACAACTCGTCTGGCAACCAGACCGCGCCCGGCAACGAGACGGCCTCCGGCAACGAGACCGCACCCAACGGCACGGACTCGGTTGCGAACGGGTCGGACTCGGGCAATCAAAGTAGCAACACGTCGGCGATGACCGCCCCGAGCGCGGCCGCCGAGTCGGGCACGCAGGTTCGACCGACGCCCGCCGACGCTCTGCCCGACCGCGAGGAGACCGCCCCGGCGCGCGTCGGTCTGGTCAGCGCGTGGGCCGGTGCGCTCGTGGTTGCTGGGCGGGACTGAAGTAGCGTCGTTTTGGTTTCGAGTCGGTTTTTGAACCGGCCGTTTTTGGCGTGGCTTTCTGTTCGATGGAACCGAGAGTGTGAGCAGCAGAACAGCCACGATGAACGTTTCTTGAAGCCCCCAGCCGGTGGCGTTAGATTGCAACCGATTCGAGGAGATTCGTAGCCGTGAACGTCTCTTGAAGCCCCCGGCCGCTGGCGGTCGCTGAGCGACATATCCGACGGACGTAGTTGCGTCGGATAGAGGTCACTCAGCGACTAAACGACGCGCCAGCGGCTGGCCCCTTCATCCACCCGCGGTGGTTTGTTCGGCAGAGCTTTCTGCCGGTTGCTCGGCGGGTATCTGCCCGTGGAAAGTCCCACCGAGCGCGGGCTTCACACCTCCCCAACCTCTTGCGCTTCTCGGTCGTCGCTACGCTCCTCCCTGCGATGCTCATCCCTCGCACGGATTGGCGCGCTCACGAGGAGCGCGCCAGCGCGCGCCGGCCCGAGACCAGACCTCTGAAAAATCAAAACAATCGTTTAAGAATTAAAAACAATGCCTAAACATATTAAAAACATCCTAAAGGGTCGGACTAACAGTCGCGCGCGCCTCCGAGAAAGCAAACCGTTTTCCGGCCCGTCGTCGTACCCCACTCCCAATGCGAGAGTGGCTCTCCATCTACCTCAAGGGCGTGTTCATGGGTGCCGCGGACGCCGTGCCCGGCGTCTCCGGTGGCACCATCGCGCTGATAACCGGTATCTACGAACGCCTCGTCGGGGCCATCGCCGCCTTCGACCCCCGCGTGCTGCCCGACCTGCCGCAGGCCTACGACCCCGAGGCCCGCGGGCGAATCGCCGCGATGCTCCGCGAGATGGACATCGCGTTCCTGCTGGTCCTCGGAAGCGGCGTCATCACCGCCGTCATCGCGGTGACCGGACTCCTCGAACACGCGCTGGAGGCCGCCCCAGCAATCGTGTTCGGGTTCTTTGCGGGCCTCATTCTGGCGTCGGCTATCGTCCTCTGGAGCGAGGTCGGACTCGACACCCCCGGCGAAATCGCGGCCGCACTCGTCGGGTTCGGCCTCGCGTTCGTCGTCGCGGGCATCTCCTCGGGGTCCGGACTCCCCCACGCGGTGCCCCTGCTGTTCCTCGCCGGGGCGCTCGGCATCAGCGCGATGGTCCTACCCGGCGTCTCGGGGTCGCTGTTGCTCCTTCTCCTCGGTCAGTACGAGTTCATGGTCGGGGAGCTACAGGGCTTCATCGACGCCCTCCTCGCGGGGACGGTCGGCACCGCGCTCGACTCGCTGGTCAACATCGTCGCCTTTCTCGCTGGCGCGGCGGTCGGCATCCTCACCTTCGCCCGCGTCGTGGAGTGGGCGCTGTCGAACTACCACCAACTCACGCTGACCTTCCTCGTCGCGCTGATGGTCGGCGCGCTCCGCTATCCCGTCCTCAAGATTATCGGCGAGACCGCGGCGTGGACGCCGACTCACGCCGCCAACGTCCTCATCGCCGGTCTGGTCGGCGCGTTCGCGGTCCTGCTGGTCGACTACTACACCGACGACTTGGACTACGTCGAGGACGAGCGCGCCGACCCCGCCCCGGCACCGCGAAACGACTGATTCCATCGCTCCGGTTTTCCACCGCTCCGATTTTCCACCGCCCCATTTTCGACGCTCGCTACTCCACCAACGCCTCGGCCATGACCTCCAGCGGGTGGCGAATCTCGTAGCCCGTGCCGTGTTCCATCTGCATCGCGCAGGTCGGACACTCGGTCATGCCCGTCTCGGCCTCGGCGTCCTCCATGTGGTCGAACATCTCCGCGCCGATTTCCATCGAGGTGTCGTACTTCTCCGCCTTCCACCCGTAGGTGCCCGAGATGCCCGAACACGACTCGCCGACGTCCTCGGCGCTCGCGCCGCCGAGGAGGTCCATCATCTCGACGGCTTGGCCCGCGAGGCCCTGATTCCGGGCGTGGCAGGGCGCGTGGTAGGCGAAGTCGGCGTCCTCGACCTCCGCCCGTTCGAGTTCGGCCGCCAAGTCCTCGTGGAGTCGCAGGTACTCGACGGCCTCGTAGGTCTGGGCCGCCACGCTGGCGGTGCCCTCGAAGTCGAACAGTTCGGGGTACTCCTGTCGGAGCGACATCGAACAGGAGGTACAGGAAGCGATGACGTCCGCGCCCTCCTCGATTGCGGCGGCGAACTCGGAGACGTTGGTCTCGGCCGCGCGGCGAGCGTCGGCGAGCATCCCGTTGGCGAACATCGGCGTGCCCGAACACTTCTGGGGCGGGACGAGGACTTCGTAGCCGAAGTACTCGAACAGGCGCACCAAAGACTTGCCGACTTCCGGGGTGTTGTAGTTGGAGTAACAGCCGTGGAAGTAGGCCACGCGCTTCTCGTCGGATTCGATTTTTGCTCCGCCCCGATTGGTCCACCACTCCCGAAACGTCTCGTCGGCGAACTCCGGGAACTCGCGCTCGCTGGTGATGCCCAGCAGTTTCTCGTTGACCGACTGGACTACGACGTTGCCCATCAGGAAGTTGGTGAGGCGGGGCACCTTGCTTCCCAACTCGGCGAAGAATCGGTAGTTCGCCAGAATCCGATTCCGGAGATACTCCTGGGAGAGCTTCTCCATCTGCTCTTGCACGAACTGCCCCCGGGCCGTGTTGTGCATCTGGCTCAGGGGCACGTCGGAGGGACACGACGAGTCACACCGCATGCAGTTCGAGCAGGACATCACCGAGTCGTCGATATCCCGGTCGTCCTTGCGCTTGAGCCGCCACTGCTCGGGCCCCTGAAACTTCGGGCCGGGGAACTCGTCGTCCACCTCCGCGACCGGGCACACCGAGTCGCAGGTCGAACACTTGTAGCAGTCGTCGCTCCCCGGCCTGAGGTCCATCTCCTCGCTCTCGGGGAACACCTGCACGGGTTCGAACTCGTCGCTTTCGACCGTCTCCTCGTTTCTCGCATCGTGGGGGTCGCCCCCGCTCTCTGCGTCACTCATAGTCACTTAGTCACCTCTCGCGCCGCGCTCCGCCCGGCGGCGAGTCCCGTGGCGAGCGAGACGCCGGACCCGGACTTCTCCGCGGCGAAGTCGCAGCCTCCCAGCACCGCACCGGCCGCGCGCAGGTTGTCGAACTCTACCTCCTCTCCCCGGTCGAGGGGTCGCAGGTCGTCGTCGGCCTTCACGCCGAATCGCGCGAAGGGGTGGTCGCCGAAGGCCTCGTCGGCGAACCAGTCGTAGCGGTCGCTCGGATGCGGGACGTGGCAGTCGAAAATCGGCTCCTCGACCCCGTTTCGGTCCGAGTCCACGCCCTTGCCGACCAATCCGCCGGTCGCCAGCACGAACTGGTCGGCGTGGAAGGGGATGGCCGCGCCGTTTCTGTCCACGCGGACCGCCCCAATCACCCCTGAACCGCTCTCTTCGTCCTCCTCGAAGTCCACCACCGGATTCCCGGTCGTGAACCGGACGCCCGCCTCTCGGCACGCTTTCCGGAACTTGCCCTCCAGACGCATCCCCGGTAGGCTCGGCGACCCCATCGGGACCTCGAAGACGGCCGCGCCGAGTTCGGTTTCGAGGTCGGCTCGAATCGCCTCTGTCTCGTGCTGGCCGAGGAGTGCCGGGAAGCCGACGCGCTCGGCGCTCCCGAGGTGGTCCGTGACCGCCTCGGCGAGGGCCTTCCGGGCCGGGAGCGTCGTGGAGACGGCAGGGCGGTTCCCCCCGACTTCGAGGCGCTCGTTCGCGTCGAGGGCGTCGGCGAGTCGGGTCCGGGCGGCGTCGGCCCGGAAGTCCCCCGGGAAGGGAACCGTGACGCCCTCGACTTCGAAGGGAACGCCCGCGGCCCGGAGGTGGTCGGCGGCCAGCGGCGCGTCGAAGTCGGTCACGGTCTCGAAGCCGACCAGCAGGACCTCGCGGTCGTCGCTTGCGACCCCCGCCGCGGCGCTCGCGGGGTATCTGGCGGTCGGCTTGACGGTCCCGCCGTGAGTCGAGACGAGCGCGTTTCGGTCGGTGTGGCCGCCCCGATAGCTCTCGCCGACGACCTCGTCGAAGAGAGCGAGGCCCTCGCGGACGCCCGACTCGCCGACGCTCGCTTGCCGGTAGGGATGGGACTCCGGCAGGTCCGCGATCGCGTCGAAGGGGTCGGCCAGCAGAGTTCCTGCTGAATCGTATCCCAGCACGTCCACCAGTCCGCTGGCGCTCCGGAGCGTCGAGTCCTTGTGCGAGAGGAGTCGCACGTCGGCACCCTCCCGGGCCGCCGCCAGCGCCGCGGTCATGCCAGCGAGGCCGCCGCCGACGACGAGGACGTCGTCCTCAATCGCCATGCCGGGCCTCCTTCGTCTCGCTCGTCTTCGATTCGTCGCCCTTCGACGCTGACGCGCCCGAGTCGAACTCCTCGAACGAAATCGCGTCCTCGCGGTCGGCCGGGTCGCGGTCCCGGTTCATCGTGGTCGCGTGGAGCGCGTAGTTCAGGGCGGCCTGCGAGAGCTGTTCGCCCCAGAGGGCGTGGCGCTCGCCCTTCCAGCGCTCCTGAAAAAGCTCGTCCAGCGCCTCGCGGGCCTGCGGTTCGTCGTACTCGGGATGCAACTCGGCGGCCATCCGGTGACAGCAGAACCCGCCCTGACAGTTGCCCATCGAGGCCCGCGTCCGGATGCGGACCGCGTTCAGGTCGGTGCCCGACTGGTCGATGGCGTCCTGGACCTCGGCGCGGGTGACGGCCTCGCAGTCGCAGAGGACGGGATTCGGTCCGTCGGTGTCCAGCACGTCGTCGGCCCTGCTCCCGAGCCGCTGGACGCTCCGCCTGCCGATGGGCGAGCGCAGGCCGAACTCGTCCATGTAGTCGCGCAGGACCGAGAAGTCCTCGCTCCCCGGCAGGGGCACGTCGGCGGTGCGGCACTCCGCGGAGACGCCGAGTTTGTCGCAGACGTGGTCCGAGATTTTCTCGGCCATCATCCGGTAGGTCGTGAACTTCCCGCCGACGATGCTGGTGAAGTCCGCGAGGCCGTCGCGGTCGGCGTGGTCGAGCAGGAAGAAGTCGCGGGTGATGTCGGTGGGGTCGGTAGTCCCCATCTCAGGCGGTTCGTACAGCGGGCGGACGCCCCAGAACGACCGGACGGTCCGGGCCTCGTCGAGGATGGGAACCAACCGAGAGAGTTCGTCTATCATCAAATCGACTTCCCACTGCTCCTCGGGGTAGTCCTCGGGGTCCTCGACCTCCACGTCGGTCGTGCCCAAGATTGCGGTCGTCTCGTGGGGCACCACGATGTCGGCGTCGCCCTTCGGCCGACAGCGATTGACGACGGTGTCTACCTGTCGGCAGTTCATCACCACCATCGCGCCCTTCGAGGGCCGGACCTCCACGTCCACCCCGGCCATCTCGCCGATTTGCCCGGCCCACGCGCCTGTGGCGTTGACGACGTGTTCGGCGGTGATTTCCTCCGTCTCGCCGGGTTGGCGATGCTCGCGCTTGCCCGGTCCGGAGGTGTGGCGGACTTCCAGACCGCGGACGCGGCGGCCCGACTCGGCGGTCCCGCCGTCGTCCACGAGTACGTCCGTGACCTCGGCGTGGGTCTCGATTCGGGCACCGTGTTGCTGGGCGCTCGCGGCGTTGGCCACGCAGAGCCGGAAGGGGTCGATGGCCCCGTCGGGGACTCGAATCGCGCGCTTCACGTCCTTGGTCAGGTAGGGTTCCTCCTCGCGGGCCGCTTCGCCGGTCAGCACTTCCGCGGGAATCCCACACTCCCGGCACCCCTCCAACTTCTCCTCGAAGTACTCGTCGGGGTCGCCCTCCAACTGGACGAACTGCCCGCCGGTCATCTCGACGCAGTGCCCGGCGATGTCCCGGAGGACCCGGTTCTCCTCGATGCACTCCTCGGCGCTGGCCCGGTCGGAGACCGCGTAGCGACCCCCGCTGTGGAGCAGGCCGTGCATCCGCCCGGTCGTCCCGTTCGTGAGGTTCCCCTTCTCGACGAGGGTCACGTCCACCCCGCGCATGGCGAGGTCGCGGGCCACCCCGCACCCGGTCGAACCGCCCCCGACGACGAGGACCTCGGTGTCGGTCATTCGCTTTGAGGTTAGTTTGGTCGGACTTGAGTCTACTGCTGTCGGGGATTGCTCTCGTTTAGGGGTGCGTCTCGTTGGTCACAGCCTGCGGTCGAGGGAAATAAATATATTTGTTTAATACTTGTATTAATTATATGAATAAATTCATTTGTTTCTTTCTAGTCGGCGGCGGAGGGGAGCCAAAGCAAAGTTAGCTCTAGGCTCGAACCGAGGCGTCACCGCAACCGCCCCGCGACCGCGGGCCACGTCCTCCCCAACCGATTGCGGTCCTCGGCCTCCGTTTCACTCCGGCCTGCGGTCCTCATCCCTCGCGCGACGATGGCGCGACACAGGGTCGCGCCAGCGCGCGCCGACCGCTTTCGCCGGACGAGATTCCGTGGCATATCCTTATCGTGCTGGCACACCCATGAGAGGGCGTGCCACTCGAAACGTACGTCGGAGCCATCGACCAGGGAACCACCGGCACCCGGTTCATGGTCTTCGACCACGGCGGGACCGTAGTCACGGAAGCCTACGAGACCCACGAGCAAATCTACCCCGAACCCGGGTGGGTCGAGCACGACCCCCTCGAAATCTGGGAGAACACCCAGTCCGTCGTCCAGTCGGCGCTCGAAACGGCGGGTCTCGACGCCGACCAGTTGGCCGCAATCGGCGTGACCAACCAGCGCGAGACCACCCTGCTGTGGGACCGCGACACCGGCAAGCCGGTCCACAACGCCATCGTCTGGCAGGACCGCCGGACGACCGACCGGGTCGAGCAGTTGGAACAGGAGGGCAAAACCGAGGCCATCCGCGCGAAGACCGGCCTCGAAGCCGACGCCTACTTCTCGGCGACCAAGGCCGAGTGGTTGCTGGAGAACGCCGACCCCATCAAGACCCGGCGCGCCCGGCCCGCCGACCTCCGCGATAGGGCCGCAGACGGCGAAATCCTGTTCGGGACCGTAGACTCGTGGCTGGTCTACAACCTCACGGGCAACCACGTCACGGACGTGACCAACGCCTCCCGGACCATGCTGTTCGACATCCACGAGATGGACTGGGACCGGGGCCTCCTCGCCGAGTTCGGCGTGCCCGAGGCCTGCCTGCCCGAGGTCCGGCCCTCCAGCGACGAGGAGTACTACGGGACCACCGACCCCGAGAGCTTCCTCGACGCGGAAATCCCGGTCGCTGGCGCGCTCGGCGACCAGCAGGCTGCGCTCTTCGGCCAGACCTGCTTCGACGCGGGCGACGCCAAGAACACCTACGGGACCGGGAGCTTCTTCCTGATGAACACCGGCAATAAGGCGGTGGACAGCGACCACGGCCTGCTGACCACGGTCGGATTCCAGCGGTCGGGCGAACCGGTCCAGTACGCCCTCGAAGGGGCAATCTTCGTCACGGGCGCGGCAATCGAGTGGCTCGAAGACATGACGCTCATCGAGGACGCCGCCGAGTCCGAGACCCTCGCTCGGAGCGTCGATTCGACCGACGGCGTCTACGTGGTCCCGGCGTTCACGGGCCTCGGGGCGCCCCACTGGGACCAGCGCGCTCGGGGCACCATCGTCGGGATGACCCGCGGCACGCGCCGGGGCCACGTCGTCCGGGCCACGCTCGAATCCGTCGCCTACCAGACCCGCGACGTGGCCGAGGCGATGATAGCCGACTCCGGCATCGAGATGAACCGCCTGAAGGTGGACGGCGGCGCGGTCAAGAACAACTTCCTCTGTCAACTACAGGCCGACATCATCGGCGCGGAAATCGTCCGCCCCGAAGTTGACGAGACCACCGCGCTCGGGTCGGCCTACGCCGCGGGTCTCGCGGTCGGCTACTGGGACGACCTCGAAGAACTCCGGAACAACTGGCGCGTGGACCGCGAGTTCGACTCCGAGATGGACGAAGACGAGGCCGACGCCAAGTACGACCGCTGGGCCGAGGCGGTCGAGCGGTCCCGCGACTGGGCAACCGACAGCGATTCGTGAGTTCTGCGAAAATATACGGCGGGCTATCTGAACAGAGATTCACATCGAAGTAGTTATCTGAATGCTCCTTCAATCAGTACTCGATGGCTACTGCTTCATCCCGACTCCGCCGACTCGTCGCAGACGAACTCGGCGAGTGCTGTGACGCGGACGTAGACCGCCGCCTCACGGAACTCGAACGACTCGCGGACGACGCCTTCGCGGACGACGCGAGTCGGCCGGTGTTCGCAGTTCTCGGCAACGAGACGCGGTATCGACTCGCCCGCGTCCTCGCCGTCGCGGACGACGAACTCTGCGTCTGCGAACTCGAACCGCTGGTAGACGTGAGCGAGAGCGCCGTCAGCCACGCGCTCTCGGACCTCGTTGACGCCGGACTTGTCTCCCGCCGGAAGGACGGCAACTGGCGCTACTACGACAGCACCGACCTCGCCGACGGACTGTTCGCCGCGGCCGACCGCGGGGCGAGTGAGGAGAGTGAGGTGAGCGACCAATGAGCGACGATATCGGCGTGCTGGACCGCTACCTCACGGTCTGGATCGGGTTGGCGATGGTCCTCGGCGTCGGCCTCGGCTACGCGGTGCCCGGCATCGCCGACCTGCTGAACGCGGTCACGTTCAACGGGACGAGTCTCCCCATCGCGGTCGGACTCTTCGTGATGATATACCCGATTATGGCCGAAATCGACTACGGACGCATCCCGAAGGTGACCCGAACTGCTCGGAAGGAAATCGGGTTGACGCTCACCTTCAACTGGCTCATCGCCCCCTTCGTGATGTACGGCCTCGCGGTCTTCTTCCTCGGCGGCCATCCCGAGTTCGTCACCGGACTCATCATCGTCGGGATTGCACCGTGTATCGCCATGGTGCTGGTCTGGAACGAACTCGCCGCCGGGAATCAGGAGATGTGCGCGGTCTGCGTCGGCGTCAACAGCCTCCTGCAAATCGTGCTGTTCGTCCCCTACGCCTTCGTCTTCCTGACCGTCCTCCGCGGAACGGCAGTAGACGTGTCTATCAGCCTCATCGCCCAGACTGTGCTGGTCTTCCTCGGTCTCCCGCTTCTGCTGGGCTATCTCACGCAAACGGCCGCCTTCCGGACCGTCGGCGAGGAGGCCTACTACGAGCGAATCGTCCCGAAAATCAGCCCCCTCGGACTCCTCGGCCTGCTGTTCACCGTGGTCGTGATGTTCGCGCTCAAGGGCGAGTACATCGTGAACAACCCCGAGCAGATCGGCCTCATCGCGGTCCCGTTGCTCATCTTCTTCGCCGGGATGTGGGCGCTCGCCTACGGCGCGTCCGCCGCGCTGGGCTTCAGCTACACCGAGAGCATCAGCGTCGCGTTCACCGCCTCGTCGAACAACTTCGAGTTGGCTATCGCCGTCGCGGTGGCGGTGTTCGGCATCGGGAGCAACGTGGCGCTCGCCACGGTCGTCGGCCCGCTCATCGAGGTCCCCGTGATGCTGGCGCTCGTCCGAGTCGCGCTAGCGACGAAGGACCAACTGTTCCCCGAGGCGCAGGGGACCGGCGAGGTCGCGTACTCCGACTGACCCGGCCAGCGTCAGCGGCGCGAACGACCGCTTTTTGTGGTTGACGCCCCCACGGTGAGGCATGCTTCCGCCGCTCGTCCTCGACATCGACGGCACGATGACTCGGCCCGACGACTCCGTAGACCCGCGATTCTTCGACCTGCTCCCGAGTTGGGACGCGCCCGTGGTCGTCGCCACCGGGAAGGCCTTTCCGTATCCGGTCTCGCTCTGTCACTTCATGTACGTCGAGCAGAACGTCATCGCTGAGAACGGCGGTATCGTCCTCTCGGGCGAGGAGGTCACGCGGAACGGCGACGGCGAGGCCGCGCGCCGGGTCGCCGAGGAGTACGTCGAGGCGGGCTACGACCTCGGGTGGGGACCGACCGACCTCACGAATCGCTGGCGCGAGACAGAGATTGCGGTCGCTCGGGACCAGCCGCTCGGCCCGCTGGAGGAGATTGCGGCCGAACACGGACTGGAGGTCGTGGACACCGGGTTCGCCTACCACGTCAAGTCGCCCAGCATCGAGAAGGGCATCGGCCTCAAGTCAGTTGCGCCGCTCCTCGACCGCGAACCCGAGGAGTTCGTCGCCATCGGCGACTCGGAGAACGACGTCTCCACCTTCGGCGTGGCTGGCGAGTCCTACGCGGTCGCCAACGCCGACGCGAAGGCCAAGCGCGCCGCCGACGTGGTGCTGGAGGAATCCTACTCCGAGGGCACCATCGGCGTGCTCGACGAACTCCGGAGTCGGAACTAATCGTCGCTACGCTCGCTTGCGAAGTCGCCGGAGCGCGCCCTTGGCAATCGCGGCGATGGCGACGAAGAACACGCCGACGACCAGCGCCCACGGTCCCCAGTCGCGGCGCATCAGCGACCCTCGCCCGCGGCGTCCTCGTTCACGACTGCTTCGCTCGTGACCTCCTCGTCGCGCCACCGGGCGAACGAGTCGAGTAGGTCGCCCTCCTCGAATCGCTCGACGCAGGGCACGTCGTAGGGATGTAGCTCCTCGACCCGCGATTCGAGGCGGTCGTAGGCCTCGTCGGTGGTCTTGGCCAGCAGGACCACCTCGTCGTCGCGGTGGACCTCGCCGTCCCACCGGTAGACCGACGAGCAGGGGAATCGGTTGACGCAGGCCGCGAGGCGTTCGTCTACGAGGGCCTCCGCGAGGTCCGGTGCCTCCTCTGGCGGTGCGGTGATGTAGGCGGTCGGCATGGCTGTAGCTCCGTCGCCGAGAATCTTAAGAGCCACCGATGAAATCACTCGCGCCCGCTCTCGGACCAATGGCTCAGCCGTTTCCGGTTAGTCGGACTGGCAGTTACGAGGTAGGGCGGCTCTGGCGCCAATAGCGAGGCGGTGAAACCGCCGGGCGACGGTGCTGGCTGACTCGCCAGCTATCTGCCCGCAACCACCTACCAGCGGTCCCGCTTCTCTTGCGAGACCGCTGTGAAGCGTCCGGGCGAGGTTCGTCCCGTTCTCGAATTTAAACCTTCGGCACGCGAGAGCAGGCTGACCAGACCACCGGAACGCTTGGCCGACCAGTCCACCGTGGGCGGGATGAAGGGGGCGCCCGGTCGCGCAACGCTTGGTCGCTCCGCGGCCCCTATCCGAGGCGGGTTGTGCGGAGAGCCGAGGATATGCCGCGGAGCGACCGCGAGCGGGCGGGGGCTTCAAGAAACGTTCAACACTATGTTCCGTAGAATCGACACAAATCGACCGTCAAAGCGAGTTGGAAAACAAAATTCTGTGAACGTCGTAAGTCCGCAACCCGAGAGCTTACACCGGACGCCGCGACACCCCGGCGTGTAAGATGAGCTTCATTCTCCTCCCCATGGACGTGGACCGGCCCGTCCTCTGGCTCCTCGCGCTCGTCGCCATCACCGCGACCGGAATCGGCCTCGGCATCGGGTGGTCGGCGGCCCAGACCTCGCTGGTCGAGATTCAGGTCCGCGACCACGGCGCGGACGCCCCCGTTGAGATTACGCTGGAGAAGTCCGAAAACGGAAGCTTTCACCTGGTCGAGGAGGCCACGCTGAACCCCGCCGAGGCCGACAACGCGACGGTTCGCTGGACGACCCGCGAGACGGGGTGGTATCGGCTTCTCCTCGCCACTCCGGACCGCGAGTGCGAGATGCGGATTTTCATCCAGCGGTCGGGCGACGAGTTGACGGGCCGGATGCTGGCCGATTCGGACGGCGAGTGTCCCGACGTGATGGTGGCGGTAAACGAGATAGAGCGACCGTTCTGGCTGGTATAAGACAATTATAGTTGTCCTAAACACATATTTTTGTTTTCTTACCAATGGTAGAGGTATATTATGGCTGCCGAGTCACCGACGTAAAATTTCTTTCCGTACGACTGTACAGCAGTAGGGTTGTCCTCTTGAAGCCCCCGCGCGGTGGCGGTCGCTCAGCGACCTCTCTCCGACGGACGTAGTTGCGTCGGAGAGAGGTCGCTGAGACGACCATGGGCCTGACGGCCCGCCACCGCGCGGCCCCTTCATCCCGCCCACGGTGGTCCGGTCAGCCGAGCGTCCGCTGGCGATTGGTCCACCGAGCGCCTGCCGGTGGTCTGCTCCATCCACCCTCGTTTTCCGAAATCCGGCCTGCTGTGCCCTCCCGAACCACTATTTTCCCCGCCCGCGAACGCCTCGACATGGCTATCGAGATTCGGCAGGGCAGACTCGGCGACATCGACGCGCTCCAGCGAATCTCCCGTCTGGCGTGGCACGAGGCCCACGCGCCGATAATCGGCGAGGAGACCGTCGAGGAGTTTCTGGACGACTTCTACGACGTCGAGAGTTTCGAGGCTGAAATCGAGGACGACGAGACCGTCTTCGCGGTCGCGGTCGATGGCGGCGACGCCGACGAATCCGACGCGCCGGTCGGATTCGTCTCGGCGCGGCCCGCCGACGACGACCCCGCAGTCTACGACCTCGGGCGGATTTACGTCCTGCCCGAGCGATGGGGCGAGGGCATCGGTCGGCGACTCCTCGCTCACGCCGAGGAGACAATCGCCGAGAGAGGCGGCGAGCGCGTGCAACTCGGCGTGATGGCCGACAACGAGCGCGCGGTGGCCTTCTACGAGGCGGCGGGCTACGAGCGGACCGACGAGTTCTACGACGAGCGCATCGCCGCGCAGGGGTACACCTACGTCGTGCAGTTGCTATCAGAAAGTGAATAAGTTGCGCTCGACTCACTCCGAGAGATTCAAGGCCCACTCGCCCCCGATACACTACCAATGCGGCACGACCACCTCATAACTGCCAAACAACTCTCCCGAGAGAACGTCGAGGCGGTCCTCGACCGCGCGGCCGAAATCGACGCCGACCCGGCCGCGTTCGCCGACCGCCACGACGACGCCGTACTCGGCCTGTGTTTCTTCGAGCCGAGTACCCGGACGAAGATGAGCTTCGAGACCGCAATCAAGCGCCTCGGCGGCGACATCGTGGACATGGGGAGCGTCGAGTCCTCGTCGGTCAAGAAGGGCGAGAGCCTCGCCGACACGGCCCGCGTCATCGAGGGCTACGCCGACGCGCTCGTCCTGCGCCACCCGAGTCAGGGCGCGGCCAAGATGGTCAGCGAGTTCGTAGACGTCCCCCTGCTGAACGCGGGCGACGGCGCGGGCCACCACCCGACCCAAACCCTGCTGGACCTCTACACGATTCGAGAGAACGCGGGCCTCGACGACCTCACCATCGGCATCATGGGCGACCTGAAGTACGGCCGGACGGTCCACTCGCTGGCCCACGCGCTGACCAACTTCGACGCGGACCAGCACTTCATCAGCCCCGAGAGCCTGAAGTTGCCCCGGAGCGTGCGCTACGACCTCCACGAGTCGGGCGCGATGGTCCGCGAGCATACGGAACTGGACGAGATTCTCCCCGCGCTCGACGTGCTGTACGTCACCCGCATCCAGCGCGAGCGCTTCCCCGACGAGAACGAGTACCAGCAGGTCGCGGGCGAGTACGGCATCGACCTCGAAACGCTCGAAGCCGCCAAGGACGACCTGACGGTCATGCATCCCCTGCCGCGGGTGGACGAAATCGCGCCCGAGGTGGACGACACCGACTACGCGACCTACTTCGAGCAGGCCCACAACGGCGTGCCGGTCCGCATGGCACTTCTCGACCAGATGCTGGCAGAACGGGAGGAGGACCGATGAGCGACCATCAACTCCGCGTGAGCAAGATTCCGAGGGGGACCGTCATCGACCACATCCGGGCCGGACAGGCCCTGAACGTCCTCGCCATCCTCGGCATCGACGGCCGGTCGGGCGAGACGGTCAGCGTCGGGATGAACATCCCGAGCGACCAGATGGGCCAGAAGGACATCGTGAAAGTCGAGGGCCGCGAGTTGAGCCAAGACGAGGTGGACGTGCTGTCGCTCATCGCGCCCGAGGCGACCATCAACATCATCCGGGAGTACGAGGTCGTCGAGAAGCAGTACCTCGAACGCCCCGAGCGCGTGGTCGGCGTCCTCTCTTGCCCGAACCACAACTGCATCACCAACGCCAACGAACCCGTCGAGACCAAATTCGACGTGCTGGACGACGGCGTCCGGTGTGAGTACTGCGAGACCATCGTCCGCGAGGACCTCGCGGCCCACATCGCGGTCGAGTAGGTGCGGGATAAGCGACCGCTACCCGGTCGGAAACGTTCCGTTACGTAAGAAAACGGTTAGAACAGTCGTTTTCGTTTATCTTCCGCCTCGGAGTACGTCTCGGGGAATGAGTACACGAGCAACGCTCGCAGTCGCATTCTCGGCGCTGGTTCTGCTGTCAGGGGTCGGTCCGGTCGCGGGGGTCGCAGGCCCCGCAGACGAGCGCGTCGGCGAGGTCCGCGACGAGACGGTCCGGAGCGACGGGCCGGTTCACCGGAGCGACGGGCCGGTCGCCCAGTACAAGGTGTCGCTCAACAACGTGACCATCGAGACGTGGCTCCTCCGGAACTCGACGGTGGTGAACGCGGCGATAGACGAGGTCGTGATTCGCAACGCGACGACCGAAAACGGGTCGCGGACGAACGTGACGCTCTCGAACGTCTCGGTCGGTCGGTTCGACCTCGACAGGGGCCGACTCAAGAACGTCACCGCGAGGAAACTCGTCGTCCGGAACAAGTCGGTGCTCTCGGTCCCCGGCGGCGAGTTCATCGACCCGAACGTCGAGAACCGGACGCTCGAACGCCATTGGACCCGGAACCAGACGGTCTCCGGCGTCGTCATCGACCGCATCGTGGTGGACGCCGCCTTCCTCTGTGGCAACGCCACCCTCGGGTCGAGGACGACCGGGAACGACTCGGTCGCTCCGGCGTCCGGCGACGAGAGGCCCGACATCACCGTCCAGAACGGCACGGTCGGCGAGGCGCTCGTCATCAGCGGCGAGGCCTCGAACTGGTCTGTCGGGTCGGTCCAGCAACCCGGTCTGACCAACGCGAGCCTGCCGAAGGGGTGCAGTCGGGGATAGAGAGTTTTCGCCGCGAGAGCGAATCACTTACCCACTCGGCCCGCCAAGTCGGGCGCATGTTCGGCGTCGTCACGCGCAACGAGGAGGAACTCGACTGGCCGGAGTTCGGCCTGAGCTTTCTGGAGGTCAAGGACGTCACCGGCCGGTCGGCCGAACCGGTACCCGAGGGGGTGAGCATGGTGTCGTGTTTCGGAGACAACGCCGCGGTCGAGGCGAACCCGGACCTCGCGCCCGTCAGCGACGAGGGAGAGCGCGCCACCCGCGAGCGACCTTACTTCGACTGGGCCTACGTCTGTCCGACCCGCGAGGACTACCGCGAGGGACTGCTCGAAATCGTCTCGGACTGCGCCGAGGTCAACCCCGACGTGCGACTGGACGACGTGGGCTTCCCGCGCGCGGAGTACTGTTACTGTGACCGATGCGAGCGCTTGTTCGCCGAGAGCGACTTCGAGGACCGATTCGCGTGGCGCGCCGACGTGATTACCGAGTTCGTCGCCGAAGCCACCGATCGGATTCCGGGCAAGACGTATCTGACGCTCTACCCCGACCCGTACCCGGGCCACCTCTACGAGCGCGCCGGTCTCGACCTCGAGGCGCTCTCGGAGTACGTCGACGAGTTCGTCGTGCCGCTCTACGACATGGCCTACACCACGACCTACTGGCTCGAAACCATCGCCAGCGGGTTCGAGGACGCGCTGGACGTGCCCTTCAGTATCGAACTCTACGCGGTTGACGTGGACGTGGACAATCTGATTCACGCCGCGGAAGTCGCCGAGGCGTACGCCGAGAACGTCTTCTTCGGCTACGACGCCAGCAACGCGCGGGCCGCGCTCCGCCGGAAGAAGGCCGAGTCACGCGACGGCGTCTCCCACGGGTAGCGCCGAGTCGCTCGCCCGGTCCTATCGCTCCGGCGTGACCTCGATTTCGCCGGTCGCGTCCACCGTGACGTGGTGGTCCGCGAACCAGAACTCCGCCTGTCCCGACGAGCGGATGCGCCCGCCGGGCGTCTGGCGGAACAGCGCGTCGAGCGCGTCGGGGTCGATGGATTCTCTCAGCGGTTCGAGGTCCAGCGGGTCCGTCTCCGCAACCGCCGCGACTGCCGTCACCACGACGGTACTCGGCAGTTCCTCGCTCGAATCGTATCGGACCCGATACCTGTCTGTCGATTCGTCGCGCTCGATTTCCACGCCTCTCGGAAGTAAGACTGCTTCGTCCATGTCGTGTTTCTCCCCCGATACCGGCTGCCGACCGTTCTGAACGCGGTTGTGTCGTCCGCCTGTGCGGGCGCGCCACCCTTCCGCTCGCACGACTCACCGCTTTTCCACCCAACGATTCACGTGGTCGAACGCCAGTTATCGAACGTAACGAAAGTAGAGGAACATCATAAGCAATCGCGCTCAAAATTAATGCTCGGTTATCTGAATCGTCGCGTCGAGCGGCGTCACTCCAGCGCGAACTCGCGCCACGCTCGCAGGTCCTCGCGGTCGCGGGTCTTCTCCGGGAGGTCGTCGAACCACCTCGCCTCGGTGATTTCGCCGTCCGGGTCGTCGGGTTCCGGCGTCGGGTCGCCCGCCGGACGGGCCTCGAATAGCGGGAGGACGCCCCACGTCGAGTAGTCCTCGCACTGGATGTCCACGCGGACGTTCATCGCCAGTCCGTCGTAACTCGCCGAAACGCCCGCCTCCTCGGCGAGTTCGCGCTCGGCGGCCTCGCGGAAGGACTCGCCGGGGTCGGGTTCGCCGCCGGGGACGACCCACATCCCGACGCCGTCGTGCCAGACCAGCAGGAGTTCGCCCGAGGGCCGGTAGACGACCGAGTGTGCGCCGTAGGGCGCGCCGGTCTCGGTGATTCGCTCGGCCAGCGTTCGGAACCGCGAGCGCGAGACGCGACGGCTGTGGGTCCGCTCCAGAAAGTCGTCGTAGGCGTCTGTCAGCCGGTGGTACACCTGTTCGGCCTGCTGTTCGGCCTGCGTCGTGAGGTACCACAGGTCGTCGACGGTCGTCATCGGGGCGACGGCCGGACGGCGACTGGTGGCGAGCGAGCGGCGACCGGCTGCGAGCGCGGCGAGCGGACGGTGGGTGGAGAGCGCGAAATCATACTCGGACGCTACTCCGGCGGGCCGAATAAGCCTTCGGTCGGACGATTTCGGTATCCGTCTCCGAACTATCGCCAGCAATCGACGGGAGAACGCCGAGAGTATTGAAATGCCCCTCTCATGCGTGAAGAATAATATAGATCATCTTAACATACAAAATATAGTATTTAAGCAATTATATTCGGGTTTGCCAATCCTTCCTACCTGACTCGTCCTCGGTTGTGAATCAATCGCTTTTTCACGAGTGACCCAGTAGGACGCAACATGGCATTTGAGAAGGAAGACCGCGTCATTCTCCACGACGAACACAGCGACTACGACGGCGAGGAAGGCGAAGTGACTCAAGTCATGGACACCATGTTCGGCGACAGCACCTACACCGTCAGCTTCGAGGACGGTCAGGAGACCGGCATCCCCGAGGACTCGCTGGAAGCCGTCGAAGACGAAGAGTAGCGCTCAATCGTCCGATTTCTTCGGATTTTCCCCGCCCGGCGAGAGGAGTCGCCGTCTTTTCTCACTGCTATATAAAGTATTAAATACATATTCGAACAGAGGTATAGCTATGGACGCGCCGTCGTCGGAGCGACTGCCCGATAGGGGGCAGGTCGGTATCGGGACCCTCATCGTCTTCATTGCGATGGTGTTGGTCGCCGCGATTGCTGCCGGAGTACTGGTCAACACCGCAGGAGTGCTACAGACCAAATCCGAACAGACCGGGCAGGAAGCCAGCGCGCAGGTCTCGAACCGCGTGCAGGTCGCCAGCGCACACGGGAACGTCGCCAACGACGACCACGTGGAGTTCGTGAACCTGACCGTGATGCGCGGGTCCGGGTCCGACGACGTGAACCTCTCGTCGGCCACCATCGACTGGGTCGGCCCCGACGCCGCGAGGACCCTCGTGGGCAAGAACGCCACCATCGAGAGCGGAAAGTACGTCGTCGACCCGAACGGAGACGAGTTCGAGGTTACCCCGATTCAGGACCCCGGCAACACCGTCCCGGTGCTGTCCGACCAGACTGACCGCTTCCGCATCACGATTCCGGCCTACCTCTTGGACGACGACGGCGACGGACTCGAGGCGGGCGAGGAGGCCCAAGTTCGAATCGTCACCCAGCACGGCGCGATTACGCCGTACCGCGTCACCGTCCCCGAATCGCTGACGAATAAAAACGACGTGACGGTCTAAGCCGAACGAAACGCCTTTTTCCGTTCGGGGGTCCTACCCCCTTCTAATGGCCGAAGTTCCCTTCCACTACATCGACTTGCGGGCGTTCTGCTACGCCACCGAGGACGACAAGCGCGTCGAGCAGGCCCTGCGGACCTACCTCCCCGAGGAGTTCGAAATCGAGCGCGCCCAGAGCGAGGGCCACCACGGCGACCGCATCCTCGTCCTCTCGGCGCGCGTCGAGAACGCCGACGAGATGCGTCACGTCCTCTCGAAAGTCGCCGAACTCCCCGACGCGGCGGACCTCATCGACGAACTCGACGACCGGGTCAACGACAACTGCGCGATGTTCCTGCGCCTCGACAAGCAGGCGGCCTACCGCGGCGAGGTCGAACTCGGCGAGGGCATCACCTTCCGCGCGAAGGTCGAAGCCTACCCCGCGAAAAAAGACGCCGCGGTCGAGAACGCCCGCGAGGCGCTCGAAGCTCTCTGAATCGGTCTCGCCGAACGCGACCCCAGAAGGAGTCCGCGAAAAGAGTCCGCGGAGAGGCTCCGCGGTCAGTGGGCCGTGAACCCGTCTATCATCTCGTCGCAGTCCGGGCAGGAGACGAGTTCCGAACCGGTCGATTTGCCGCCGAGCGGCTCGCCGTTGCGCCGCGTCTGAGTCTTCGTCCGACGATTCAAGTCAGAACCGCAGTGTGGACATTCTATCATACGTCTCACCAAAATCCTGTGCGAACAGGTACCAATACCCGCACCACGCTGATATACTTTGTGCCGATGTCGCACGATGATGACGAGTCCCCTCGCAGGCGTCGAAATCCCCCGACGGCTCACGACCCCGGCAGAATGTCGCCGAGGGCGGCGGCCAGCGACATCGGCGCGAACGCGACAGCCACCTGACAGAGTGCGAGCCACGGGTCGGACCACTCGACTCGACCCCACCCTGTCATCAGCGCGGTCGCGGTCACGAACGAAATCGCCAGCACGCCGACGAGTCGGCGCGGGACCACGCCGAAGAAGGGCCGGTAGATTTCGACTTGCTGGATTTCGGCGACGTAGAGGACGCCCACGACCAGCGCGACGCTGGCGGCCACGGTCCCGACGAACGCCGCCGGATTCGCCGCCAGAAAGGTCCCGATTTCGAGCGTCCCGCCCTCCGCGAGCATCGGCACGCCGAACAGCACGCTCCCGACCAGCGCCTCCGCGGCGTCGTGGCGGTCGAACCCCCGAATCACTCGACCGAACGCGCTGGGTTGGACCCGGCGAGCGACCCGAATCGTCTCGCGGACCTGCTGGCGCTCGTCGGGGTCGTCTACGGTCTCCTCCAGCGTTTCGAGTTCGTCGAGCAAGTCGGCCAACTCGGGTTCCGGGGGCGGGTCCGAGGCCGATACCGCCGAATCGGAGTCGCTCATGGCCGTCGAATGATGCTCGGCGGATATAAACGCCGAGGTCCCTCCCCTCGACCAGTCCCCGACTGCGCGCCGCCAGCGCGCAGTCGCAACCGCCAAGACCCCGGCGTGCCGTGGTTGTGGTATGCCAGCAGCACTCGTTACTGGTTCCTCGCGGGGCATCGGCCGAGCAATCGCCGAGCGGTTCGCGCGCGACGGCTACGACGTGGCGGTCAACTACGTCTCCAGCGCCCAGAAGGCGCGGGCGGTCGCCGAGTCGATTCAGCGGGAGACCGACAGCGAGGCCGTCGCGGTCCGGGCCGACGTGGGCGACCCGGACGACGCCGCCGACCTCGTGGAGGCGACTGTCGAGGCGTTCGGCGACCTCTCGCACGTCGTCAACAACGCTGGCATCGACCAGCACGTCCACACCGAAGACCTCTCGCCGGAGGACTTCGACCGCGTGATGGACACCAACGTCAACGGCGCGTTCAACGTGACCAAGGCCGCCCTGCCGCACCTGAAGGAGTCCGCGGCGAGCGAAAAGGCGGACGCCGACTCCGCGCCCACGCCCTCGGTCACCAACGTCTCCTCGATTCTGGCCTACACGGGCGCACCCATCGAGTGCCACTACGCGGCCTCGAAGGCCGGACTTCTCGGCCTGACCAAGAGCCACGCCGGGGACTTCGCGCCCGAAATCCGGGTCAACGCCATCGCGCCGGGCCACGTCGAGACCGACATGACCGCCGACCGTACCGAGGAGGAGGCGAAATCGGAGATGGAAAAGATTCCACTCGACCGGTTTGGGCAACCCGCGGACATCGCGGAGGCCGCCGCCTACCTCCGAGACGCCGGCTTCGTCACGGGCGAGACGCTGAACGTCAACGGCGGCGAACTGATGCGATAATCGTCATTCTAACCGGGCTACTTCCCTTCCCACTCGGGGTCGCGGTCCTCGAAGAAGGCGTCGATGCCCTCGTTTTTGTCCTCGGAGGCGAACAGGTGGGCGAACAGTTCGGCCTCGTACTCGATGCCCTGCTCCAAGTCCATCCGACTGGAGGCCTTCACGGCCTTCTTCGCAAATTCGAGCGCGAGCGGACTCTTCTCGGCCATCGACTCGGCGAGGTCGTAGACGCGGTCCTCGAACTCCTCGTCGTCGTGGACCTCGTCCACGAGGCCGATGTCGCGGGCCTCTCGGGCGTCGATGAGCTCCCCGGACAGAATCAGCTTCATGGCCTGCCCTTCGCCGACGAGTCGGGCGAGGCGCTGGGTGCCGCCGCCGCCGGGCATGATGCCGAGGTTGATTTCGGGCTGGCCCAGTTTGGCTCCCTCGCGTGCGATTCGGGTGTCGCAGGCCTGAGCGAGTTCGCACCCGCCGCCCAGCGCGTGACCGTTGATTGCGCCGATGACCGGCTGTTCGAGGTCGTCGACGTACTCGTAGACTCGGGGGCGCTTGCTGGCCTCGCGCTGTTCGAGGGGACCGCGCTCGCGGAGTTCGGTCACGTCAGCGCCCGCCACGAACGCGCCGGACTCGTCGGAGCCGGTCAGTACGACCACGCGAACGTCGCTGGCCTCGATGGCGTCGAGGACATCTTTCAGCTCTGCGCGAAGTTGGGCGTTCAGCGCGTTGCGGGCGTCGGGCCGCGAGAGCGTGACGGTGGCGACGTTCTCGACGCGCTCGCCGACCTCGACGTTGACGGTCTCGCACTCGTCTGCGACCTGTTCGGGCGTGCCCACGGCTTCTCCGTCTTCGTCGCTCATTCCTCGTCACCCCAGTCGCCGCTGGTCCCCACGATTTCGCCGTCCTCCCAGACGTAGAAGCCCTCGCCGGTCTTCTTGCCGAGCTTTCCGGCCCGGACCTTTCGGCGCAGGATTTGGGGCGGGCGGAACCGCTCGCCCAGCTCGTCGCGGAGGTGTTCGAGGATGTCGAGGCGCACGTCGAGACCCACCACGTCGCCGAGTTCGACCGGCCCCATCGGGTGGTTGTAGCCCAGTTCCATCGACTGGTCGATGTCGCGGGGGCTGGCGACGCCCTCCTCGACCATCCGCATCGCCTCGACGCCGAGCGCGACGCCGAGCCGCGAGGAGGCGAAGCCCGCGGTGTCCTGCACTTCGATGGCTGTCTTGCCGATGTCCTCGATGTAGTCGGTGGCGAACGCGACGGTCTCGTCGTCGGTCTGCTCGCCCACGACGACCTCCACGAGTTGCATGATGTGGACCGGGTTGAAGAAGTGCAGCCCGATTCCCCGGCCGGGTTCGTCCAGCGCCGAGACGATTTCGGTCACGGGGAGCGACGAGGTGTTCGAGGCGATGATGGTGTCCTCGGACACCTCGGCCTCCACGTCCTCGAAGGTCTCCTTCTTGAGGTCCACGTCCTCGGGGACGGCCTCGACCACGAGGTCGGCGTCCGAGACGGCCTCCGCGAGGTCCGTCGTGCCCGAGATGCGGTCGAGGGTGGCCGCCTTCTCCTCGGCGGTGACTTTGTCGCGCTCGACGCCGCCTTGGAGGTTCTGCTCTATCGAGGAGATGCCGTCGTCCACGAAGTCCTCCTCGATGTCCCGAATCGTCACATCGTGGCCCGCCATCGCGGAGACTTGCGCGATACCGTGGCCCATCGTTCCGGCTCCGAGTACACCGATTTTCAGGTCTCTCATGTCGGGTAAAACGGCGTCCGGAGTGGGGTTAAGCGTTTATCTCTCGGCATTCTTCGGGTGGTTTTGGGTTGGATGGGCGTTCTTCGTGAGCCAGAGAAATGGAGTTAACAGGGTCGAGTCGTCTCGAATCCGGACCATCTACCGCGACTGTACCGGAAACGAGTACGAACCGACAAAAGCTAGCTCCGACCTCGGACGAGACGCCTACCACGACCACACCGCAGATTACAGCGAATCGGCAGAGCTACCTTCAGGCTTGAACACAGGAGTCTCCGCCCCGCACAGCACCGCACCTCGTCCTCCCCAACCTCCTCGCTCGCTCCGCTCGCTCGTCCCTCGCGCGGTTGGCGCGGCCACGAGGGCCGCGCCAGCGCACGCCAAACGTTAAAGAACTATCTATACGTGTTAAAGAAATGAATATGAGTGTTTAAGAAATGTATATGTTGTTATCTGTCACTTCGTTCCCTGCGGGCGGATTTTAAACCCGTACCGCGTCACGCCCTCCTGTGTGTAGATGCGGCGCATCGTCGTCTCCACGCGGTCGCCGATTTCCACGCTCCCAGCCTCGACGCCGACGACCTGCGCGGGGATGCTGGCCTCGCCGCCGTCCGGCCCCTCCAGAGCCACCACGGCGACGCCGAAATCACCGGACTGGGCCTGCTGTTCGGCGAACTCGGGCGGCGCGCCGCCCTGCGAGATGACCGTCGCGGCCTCGACGGTGCCCTCGCCGGTCAGTTCCACCGTCTCGTAGTCGTCCACGAGCGATTTGCAGGCGTTACAGGCACCTTCCGGCGGGAAGTTCAGACTCCCGCAGTCGGGGCATTTCCCCGCCAGCAGGCGGTGGCGCTGGTCCAAGGTCCGCTTCCACGAGGGCACGCTGACGTAGGCCCCGCCGCCGTCCGGCGGGCCGGAGGTCAACTCGCCGCGCTTGCGGAGGTACTCGGCGTAACTGACCTCCTCGCCGTCGTCCAGCGCGAGCGAGGCGGGGATTCCCTCGCCACCCTCTCCCGCGCTTTCGACCAACAGCGCGTCAGCGCCCGCGCCGCTTCCGAACGAGGCCGCCAGAACCGTCTCGGCACCCTCCGCGAGGGCCTTCGCAATCCCGAGCGGGACGCTCGCCGCGCCCGTATCGCCCAAGTCGTGGACCGTCGCACCTGCCTGAATCGTCTCGGTGCCGACGCCGAGCGCGCCCGCCGCGCGGTAGGGCAGCTTGCCGTTGGGGGCCTGTACCGCGGCGGCGTCCACCGCTTCGGGGTCGAAATCCAATCGCTCGACCGCTCCGGCCAGCGTCTCGGTGAACGCCTGTCGCTCGTACCCGGTCGCGCCGAGGCCCTCGACCGCTTCGGACCCCGAGCGCCGGAAGCGCGTGCCGGGGTACTCCTCGGCGTACTCGCCTCTCGCGGCGATTTCCGCTCCGCTCGCGTTCCCGGCCGCGTCCCCGGCGGCGTCCCCACCGGATTCCGAGAGAACGAACGCGGCCGCGCCCGCTCCGGCGGCGTGGTCCTCCGAGCTATCCGGTTCGCCCCGCGGGCAGTCCGCGGCGACGACCAGACCGACAGCATCCTCACCCCACGGCCCGGCCGAGAGCGCGGCGTCGAGCGCCCGGGTTCCGGCCCGCGTGCTTCCGGTGAGGACGTGGCGCGTCGCGTCGTCGGGAACCGAGAGCATCCCGCCGAGGCGGGCCGAGAGGTCCTCCTCGGCCAGCGGCGGCGTCGTGGAGGCGTATATCAAAAACGATACGTCCGCGCCCGCGAGGTCGGCGGCGTCGAGCGCTCGCCGAGCGGCCTCGTAGCCCATCGTCAGGGCGTCCTCGTCGGCGTCGGGGACCGCCTTCGAGTTGACGCCCGCGGCGTGGAACTGTCCCCACGCCTGCCGGAACTCCTCGGCCGAAACGCGGAATCGGGGCGCGTAGGCTCCGACCGCCTCGATTTTGGGATTTTCGTCCGTCATGCTTCCACCTCCCGTTCCTTCTCGAAGACGTGAACCACGGCCCCGCCGCCGCTTCCGCCGACGTTGTGGGTCAGGCCGCGAGTCGCGCCCTCGACCTGCCGGTCCCCGGCCTCGCCGGAGAGCTGCTTGAAGGCCTCGGCCACCTGTCCCGCACCGGTCGCGCCGATGGGGTGGCCCTTCGACTTGAGGCCGCCGGAGGTGTTGACCGGAAGGTCGCCGTCGAGCGCGGTCTTTCCGGACTCGACTAGCTCGCCGCCCTCGCCGGGTTCGCAGAAGCCGAGGTCCTCGTAGGCCAGAATCTCGGCGATGGAGAAACAATCGTGGACCTCGGCGAAGTCCACTTCGTCGGGGGTGATTCCGGCGCGCTGGTAGGCAGTCTCGCCAGCGCGCTGGGAGGCCTCGATGCCGGTGTAGCTATCGCGCTGGAAGAGGCCCACCGCGTCGCTGGCCGCGCCGACGCCCGCGACTCGGATGGGGTCGTCGGTGTACTCCGAGACGACCTCCTCGCTGGCGATGACCGCGCAGGCCGCGCCATCCGTGGTCGGACAGCAGTGATACAGCGTCAAGGGGTCGGCGACCGTCTGGGCGTTCTCGGCGTCGTCGAGCGAACACTCGAAGCCCAACTGGGCGTGAGGGTTCTTCGCGCCGTTGCGGTGGTTCTTGACCGCGACGTGCGACATCTGCTCGCTGGTCGTCCCGTACTCGGCCATGTGGGCGTCGGCCATCTGGGCGTAGACCCCGGCGAAGGTGGTGCCAGAGAGTCGCTCCCACTCGGTCTCGCCCGAGACGCCGAGCCAGTACTTGGTGGCGTCGCCGGACATGTCGGTCATGATTTCGACCCCGCCAGCGAGCACCACGTCGGCCATGCCGGACTTGACGGCCTGTACCGCCTGCCGGACCGCGTACCCGGAGGCGGCGCAGGCGTTCTCGACTCGCGTGGTCGGGATGCCGTGGAGACCGACGTGTTCGGTGGCGGCCGGTCCCGAGAGTCCCAACTGTCTGCCGCCCACGCCGAGGGTCCCGACGACCGCCTCGTCTATCTCCTCGGGGTCGAGACCCGCGGGAACGGAGTCGCGGGCCGCCTCGAACGCGGTGCGGAACAGCGACCGGTAGCTTTCGTCGGGGAACGACCCGAAGTCGGTCTGGGCCGCGCCGACGAGATAGGCGTCGCGCATAGATGGGAACTCGCGGCCGGACCGGATAGGTGTGACGTTCTGCGGGCCACCGCAGCGTACTGGCGAGTCCCGAACGGAGAAACCTATTGTTTTATTAATCTTTCTAATACAAAATATATAAGTTCTGTAAATTAAACTATTCGTATAGGAGGTGAAAAAGTCATGACCTTCCCGTTCCCGTGGACTCCGATCTACCCCCTGCTTTAGACGCACAGTCATCGACAACCATCGCGTTGTTTAGCGAGTGGTAAGCGAGTCGACGTTGCGGACCGGTACCCGTCGGTTTCCGGGTACCAGATTTCTACGCGGCCACGGAGTCGCTCGCCGAGGAGTAGCGTTCGCCGCCGGTCGTGGTTATAAAAGACTCCGCGTCGTCGTGTGAGACGATGCTGGTGGAAGTCGCCGGTTTTCTCGCCGGATTGGTCCTCTTAGTCTACGGGGCGGACAAGACGGTGCGCGCGGCGGGCGAACTCGCGCTCTACTACGGCGTCTCGCCGTTCTTCGTCGGCGTCACCGTCATCTCGGTCGGCACGTCGATTCCCGAGATGACCACCTCGGTGTACGCCTCCTTCTACGGGGCCGGGGACCTCGTAGTCGGCAACATCGTCGGGTCCGAGACGGCCCAAATCACCCTCGCGGTCGGCATCGTCGCGCTGGTCGCGCCCGTGGTCGCCGAGCGCCGGAACGTCCTCATCTACGGCGGCGCGATGATACTGGCGATGATCATCATGATTCTGACGCTGGAGGACGGCATCACGCGCTCGGAGGGCGTGCTGATGGTGCTCTCGTACGCGGTGTTCGTCCACGACCTCTACTCGAACGAGGGCGGCGAGGAGATAACCGAGGAGGTCGTGGACGAGCGCGAACCGCCCGAGCGGGCCCTCCCGTGGATTCTCGGCGGCCTCGCGCTGGTCGTGGTCGGCGGGCACCTGCTCGTGACCAACGGGACCGCAATCGCGCGCCTCCTCGGGATTCCGGAGTTCGTCGTGGGCCTGCTGACCGGTCTCGGTACGACCGCGCCGGAAATCGCGGTGGCCGTCGTCGCGGCCAGAGGGGGCCGCGAGGGCATCTCGGTCGGGTCGCTGCTGGGGAGCAACATCACCGACCCCGTCTTCTCGCTGGGCGTCGGCGCGCTGGTCGCCGACGTAGTGGTCACGGACTTCGGGTCGGTGATGGCCTCGACGACCTACATGCTCGCGGTCTCGCTGGTGGTGCTTGGCCTGCTCTACTGGCGGCGGGGATTGGACCGGGTCGGGGGCGTGGTGTGTCTCCTGCTGTATCTGCCGTCGTTCGCGCTGTACTGACCGATTCGCTGCTCTCGACAATCGCCGAGACGATACTTCGCCGCTGACCAAAGGATTTAGACCCCCTCTTGCGAATTGTTACCTGACATGGCCTATAGTGATATCGAGACGGCCTCCCGAGACGAGATTCGGGACTTACAGAACGAGCGACTCGCCGAGACGGTAGAGTACGCCTACGAGAACGTCGATTTCTACCGCGAGGCGCTTGACGAGGCGGGGGTTTCGCCCGAGGACGTCGAATCGGTCGAGGACATCACGAAGCTTCCGTTCACGACGAAAGAAGACTTCCGCGACGAGTACCCGGACGGCCTCTTCGCGGTCGACCACGACGATATTTGCCGGATTCACGCCTCCTCCGGAACCACCGGCAAGCCGAAAATCGTGAGTTACACCGACGAGGACCTCGGCGTCTGGCGCGAGGTCATGGCCCGGTCGCTGTACGCCGCGGGCGTCCGGCCCGACCACGTCGTCCAGAACGCCTACGGCTACGGGCTGTTCACCGGGGGTCTGGGCTTCCACGACGGCGTCGAAGAACTAGGAGCCTGCGTCATCCCGACCGGCGGCGGGAACACGGCCCGCCAGCTCGACATGTTGCAGGACCTCGAAAGCGACGTGCTGGCCTGCACGCCATCCTACTGCCTCTACCTCGCGGAGGCCGCCGAGGAGCGCGGCATCGACCCGAGAGACCTCCCGCTCTCGACGGTCGTCATCGGCGCGGAACCGTTCACCGACCCGATGCGCGAGGAAATCGAGGAGGCGCTGGACGTGACCGCGGTGGACATCTACGGCCTCTCGGAGATCATCGGGCCGGGCGTCTCCATCGAGTGCGAGGAGGCCCAGAACGGCCTGCACCTCTGGGAAGACCACTTCTACCCCGAAGTCGTGGACCCACAGACCGGCGAACCCCTGCCCGAGGGCGAAGAGGGCGAACTCGTCATCACCTCGCTCACGAAGCAGGCCCTGCCCGTCTTCCGGTACCGGACCGGCGACATGACCTCGCTGCACTACGAGGAGTGCGACTGCGGCCGGACCGTCGTCCGGATGGACAACGTCACCGGGCGCACCGACGACCTCATCATCGTCCGCGGGGTCAACGTCTACCCGAGCCAAATCGAGGAGGTCATGGTGGACATCGAACACGTCGCGCCTCACTATCGCATCGACCTCTACCGGAAGGGTAACCTCGACACGATGGAACTCACCGTGGAGTACGCCGAGGACTACGAGGGCACTCACGAGGAACTGGAGCGAGACATCCGGACCAAGTTGGAGGAGACCCTGGAGGTCAAGCCCGACGAAATCGAAGTCGTCGGTCCGGGCGTCGTCGACCGCACCGAAGTCGGGAAGGTCAAGCGCGTCTTCGACCACCGCGACGAGGAGTAGCTTCGGGATTCGAAGACTGCTTTTTTTGGAGTCGGAAATACCGAGGTTCCGGTCGAAAGCTACAGAATAGCGTCTGTTTTGGTTTCGAAAGCCCCCGGCCGGGCGCGGTCGCTGAACGACATATCCGACGGACGTGGTTGCGTCGGATAGGGGTCGTTCAGACGACCACGGGTCTCCGACCCGCGCCCGCCCGGCCCCTTTCAGTCCACCCGGACTGGTGGATTTTCCACCGAGCGCAATCCGCCCGAGAGCGGACCACGTCCGACTTCGCGGCGAGAGTCCGGTCAGTCCGTCACGCTGATTTCGCCGAACGCGACGAACCCGGTCACCACGAGGTCCACCTCGTCGCGTTCCTCCTCGCGGCGCGGTCGGTCGTCCTCGGCCGCGCCGAAGACCGGAATCACGTCCACTCGGACGTTCCAGTCGCGCGGAACCACCACGTCCACGCCGCCGAACAGCGCGGTGGCCGAGACCTGCGCTGGCGAGTCGGCGACCGCGGCGTCCCGCAGGTCGAGTTCCGCGCCGCCGAAGACGGCCGTGAGGTCGGCACCCGCGAACGACTTCGAGGTGGTGCGCTTCTCGCTCCCGCCGAAGAACGCGACCGCCGAGACGTACTCGTCGGGGACCGTGTGGACCCGAGCGCGGTAGCGCGCCAGCACGACCGAGAGGCCGAAGACGATGACGAACACCGGCCAGAGGGGTGCGAGGTCGGCGAATTCGAGGACCCCGAGCGCGACGAGTTGGCTCCCGCCCGCCAGCAGGACGATGACCAGCGGCCCCGCGAGGTTGCGGAACCCGCTCGCAATCATCGCGTAGAGCGCCACGAGGACGAACAGCGACGGGACGTAGGTCAGCAGGAAGTCGGTGTCCGCGATACCGGTCGTGTCCAGCAGGAGGACGATGCCGAGGAGGACGACGAGCGCGCCGAAGACGGTCTGGCTGGTCGGCCTGCGCGCCGCTCGTCCGGATTGGGTTTCCGTTGCCATACAAATAGTACGATAGGTTTGAATATAACCCTACTTGCAGATTCTCGCCGAGAGAGAATCAGTCTCGTCGCTTCGAAATGCTGACACCGGGGCGGACCGGCCGGAGTCTGGCGACCCGATTCGGACGAACCTCTACGCGACAGAGAAGGTGACGCGGTACCGAACTGTCGAACTCCCGGCATCGTCGCCCTTCGAAGCCCTCGCCACGCCGAGCGACCCCTCGACGGCGTACTCGCCGGGCGGCAGGTCGGGGACTGCGTAGGTCTCGGCGACAGATTCGCCGGGCGCGAGCGTCGAGACCAGCGCCACGTCGCTCGCCAGTTCGACCTCGCGGCCCTCGGTCCGGACGCGGTCGCTCTCGGCGTAGGCGTCGGTCCAGAGCAGGTGGGGGTCGCGCAAGCGAGAGTCGCGGTCCGGGTTGCCCGCTGGCTCCCCGGTCGTCTCGGTCGCGCGACACCGCACCACGCCGAAGGGCCGAGGAGCGCCGCTCGAAAGTCGGCGGGCGCTGTCGCCCCGGTTGCGGGCCGCGAGCCGGAGTCGCCCGTCGCGGAACTCGGCCGCGACGGAAATCGGGGGCGACCCGCGGGATTCGACGTAACTGGTGTAGAACGTCCCGTCGAGGAGGACGTACTCGTGGGACTGGAGGGCGTCGAGGAGGCCCGAGGGCGCGCGGTCGAATCCGTGTGCACCCCGCACGCTTCCCGCCCGGCGGACGAGCGAGCGAGCTTTCTGCGAGGCCGAGTCGGCCCGCCAGACTGCGCCCCCGGCGGCCTCCGAAACGGGCACCTCGGTCGCCGAGAGTCGGAAGGGCGGTCCCGCGTCCTCGACTTCGACCGAGAAATCGAGGACCTCGCCGTGGTACCGCGCGGCGTCGAACTTCCGGAAGAAAGCCCGGAGCGCGGGCCAGACGTAGTCGAGTTCGATGCCCTCCCGGCGGGCGACGCGGAGCAGGCCGCTCATCACGTAGTCTTCTCGGGTGACGGCGCGCTCGTACTCCTCGTAGGTCGCAACCGGCCCCTCGACCTGCCCCTCGGGGACCGCCTCGGCGGTGACGCGGTGGGTCGGGAAGGTGTCGTCGAGTCGGTAGTAAGTCCCGTTGCGCTCGACGAACGGGGTCGCGCTGGCGAACGCCGCCAGCCACTCCGGCGGGTCGTCGGTCTCGTAGGCCCCGCCGATGGCGGTCGTGACGACCTCGCTCTCGCGGTCGCTCAGGTCCGAGAACGCGGTGATGCCGCCTCGCGGGTCGTCGCCGAGGTCGTTGAGTCGGACGACGTGGTCGAAGGTCTCGGCCCGGCGGACCGACAGCCTCCGGGCGTCGGTCGCGGCCATCCGGGTCGCGTCCGAGGAGTCGTCCCGAAACGCCTCCTCGGACCCTGAACCGCCGAAGACGCCGAGATAGCCGCCGGTCGCCGCGGCCGCCGTACCGACGACCGCAGCGTGGAGGAACGGGCGGCGCTTCATACTGGACGATGACACTCGGGGTTCAAAAAGACACAGGAATTTATTTCCTTAGTGGCAACTGATGCGGTCGCTGGCCGACCAACCGCCAGCGAACGCTCGACTGAGCAAGCGACGAGCAGACGCTCACCGAACAAACCACCGGCAAACGCTCGGCTGAACAAACCACCGGCAGACGCTTGGCCGAACGACCATCGTGGGCGGGATGAAGGGGCCGCCCGGTCGCGTCCACTTTAGTCGCTGTGGCGGCCCTATTCGCGGCGGGCGTTGCGGAGAGCCGCGAATATCCGCCACAGCGACCGCCGGAGGACAAACCGCGTCCTCCGAGGTCACGTTCGCTTCGCTCACGTGACCGCGAGCGGGTGGGGGCTTCAAGAAACGTTCACCATCCTGATGTTGCTCACGAAATCTGTGTCGGTGTTCCGACGCTAACGCAAATCAAGAGCAGACCGAAACAGCAATCACCCGACAGTTCGACTGCCGAATCCATGGAGCGCCGTCAGTTCCTCCGGGTCGGCCCACTCGTCGCCTCGACCGCCGTGGTGGGCACGGCGGGGTGCGTCTCGAAACTCTCCTCCCGGACGCGAGGAGCGACTGGCATCGAGGTCCACGAGTTCGAGGTCTGGAACGAGGACGACGTGGCCCACACCTTCGACGTGTCAGTATCCGTCGCTGGCGAGGAGTCGGCCTTCGAGCGCACGGTCGAACTCGGCGCTTCCTCGGAGTCCACGTTCACCCGCGAGGAGCTGTCTGGTGCGCCGGACTCCTCGGTCACAGAAGTCGAAATGGTGGTCGGCGACCAGCGCGCCCGAAAGGACCTGACGCAGTACGGCGATTCGGTCGCCACCGTGAGCTTTCGGTGCAGTCGGGAGGGCGAACTTGCGGTTATGGTCTATCCGTGAGAAGCGGGGCGGCCCCAGTTTCGCTCACCCGGGGAGGTACACCCGGCCCCGGAAGGCGGCGATTTCGTCGCCGCGCTCGTCGGTGACGGTGACCCGGTAGGAGGCGGTCCGGCCGCGCTGGTGGACGCGCTCGGCGTCGGCGGAGAGCGTCTCGCCGACCTCGACGGCCTCGAAGTAGGAGATGTTGGTCTCCAGCGCCAGCGCGGCGTCGCCCTCGGCGTTCGAGGCGGCGGCGAACGCGGCGTCCGCCAGCGAGTAAATCGCCCCGCCGTGGGGCGTCCCGTGGAAGTTCAGCAAGTCGTCGGTGACGGTCAGTTCGGTCGTCGCGGTACCCGGTCCGAGGTCGGTCAACTCGACGCCCAGTTTCTCGCAGAAGGGGTCGGACTCGATGACCTCGCGCTGCTCGTCGGAGAGTTCGTCCATGCCGGTCGTTGGCGCGACGGGTACTTATAGTCTGGATTCAGCCAGCAGATTGATTTTTAGACAATTGTTTCTGATGTCTTAATATATGTTTCGTTGTCTTTAACCGGGAGATGGCGGTGAAACGGTGTCGAGGCGACGACGATGAGATACCAGCGAGGAGTGTGACAACGCGGAGGCGATGGCGAGGAGACGCGACGTTCTGCCTACCAGTCCCAGACGTTAAATTTGGATTATCTTTATTACCTTACTGGTAGTGGCAGTCCCATGGCAGAACCAACCGACTGGAAGTCGTGGCTCGCCGCCTTGCTCCTCGGCGGAATCGGTATCGTCGCCATCGCCGTCCCGCTCGTGCAGGGGCTTCACTCACTCTGGGTCGGGTTCGGTCTCACCGTGGGTGCGCTGTTCGTAGCGGGCGCGATTGGTCTCCTCTCGCCGACGCTGTCCGGCGAGTTCCCGCCGCTCCGTCGCGGCGGGTGACCCGGGGTCGAAGACGAGACTTCCGCGTCGAAGACAGAACCCCCGTCGAGGAGGAACCGATGGCGGCAACCTCGCCGGAGATACCATAGAATTTTATCGCCGACGAGCGAAGCCTCGAAATATGCCGTACAGCTACACGCCCCACCACTTCGAGGACTTCGAAGAGGGACAGACCTTCGAGAGCGTCGGTCGCACCGTCACCGAGTACGACTTCGTGATGCACTCGGCGTTCTCGGGCGACTGGACCGAACTCCACACCAACAAGGAGTACGCCGACGACGAGTACTTCGGCGAGCGCGTGGCCCACGGCCCGATGACGTTCGTCCTCGCCACCGGGTTCGTCTACCGCACCGGCATTCTGGAGCGCACCGTGCTGGCCTTCCTCGGGATGAACTACATGGACATCCCGAACCCGGTCCACATGGACGACACCATCAGCCTCGACATGGAAGTCGTGGAGACGAAGGACATTTCGAGTCGGGACGACGCCGGACTCGTCGTCATCGACACCACGATGACGAATCAGGAGGACACCGTCGTCTTCGAAGGGGACATGAAGTTCCTCATCAAGAAGGAAGAAGCGAGCGAGTAATCCGGTCGTAATCTCTTCCGGCTGTTTTTCGGGGGACTCGTCGGCTGAGGGGTCGTAATTCGCGTCTCGGTCCCCTCGGATAATCCCTCTTCGCACGATTTTTCACCGTACTCCCCGAAAGCCTCTCCATGGTAAAACTCGACGTCGTGAGAGACCACCCCGACGACTACCCCATCATCGACACCCACTGCCACCAGCCGACCGAGGAGTTCCTCGAGAAGGCGGGCGGCCAGATGATGAAGGACGCCGCCAACAAGTTCGGCGCGAAGATGGAGTCCGACACCTACGACAACCTCGTCGAGGAGTACCACGAGGCCGGAATCGGCAAGGCCGTCCTGCTGGGGTGGAACGCCGAGACCAACACCGGCAACCCGCCGGTGCCCAACGACTACGTGGCCGAGGTCCGCGACCAGTACGACGACTTCTTCGTCGGGTTCGCCAGCGTGGACCCGCTGAAGGACGACTGCGCGCAGGAGGCCGAGCGCGCCGTGAAGGACCTCGGTCTCTCCGGGTTCAAGTTCCAGCAAATCGCGCAGGGCTTCGACCCGAGCGACCCCGAACACGACGAACTGTGGGCCACCATCGAGGACCTCGGCGTGCCGGTGGTCTTCCACGGCGGGAACTCCACTCTCGGCGCTGGCGCGCCCGGCGGACGCGGCCTCAAAATCAAGTACGGGAATCCGATGCTCATCGACGACGTGGCGGCGGAGTATCCCGACCTCCAGATTCTCCTCGCGCACCCGGCCTTCCCGTGGGAGAAAGAGCAACTCGCCATCTGCCAGCAGAAGGGTAACGTCTACATGGACCTCTCCGGTTGGATGCCCCGGTACATCGACGACCAGGTGCTTCACTACGCCAAGACGCTCCTGAAGGACAAGGTCATGTTCGGCACGGACTACCCGATGATCGACCCTGCGCCGTGGCTGGAGCAGTTCGAGGAACTCGACTTCCCCGAGGAGGTCCAGCGCAAGATTCTCTGGGAGAACGCAGAGGAGTTCCTCGGCCTGTAATCGCGGCGACGGAGAAGCGACCTCTAGCGCCTCACCGATTACCCGTTGCGCTTGGTCTGGCGCGCCGGTTTCGCGCGATTTCGAAAAGAATTACCGGTCGAGAGCGACTGGCGGATTACTCTTCGCAGACGGGGTCGGTCAGGCCGCAGTCGTCCTGCGTGCCCACGCTCGCCGTAATCGGACCGTCGGCGGTAATCGGACCCTTGGCCGTGATGGGCGCGTCGGCCGTAATCGGGCCGTCAGTCGTAATCGGTCCATCGGCCGTGATGGGACCGTCCGCAGTTATCGGGTCTTCCGCCCACGGCGAGACCATCTGCGTGCCCTCTCCGACGTCTTCACACCAACCGGACGTGCCGATGGCGTTGGTCGAACCGTCGTCGGAACAGGCCGCCGCGGGCGAAGCGGCGAACCCGAGTGCCAGTGCGAACATCGTACCTACCAGAAGGAATTGCGTCGTGCGTCTCATGGATTGTTTCACGCGTGCTAGCTTTTAGCACGCAGCTTTCTATTGAATTAATATATAAATAAACCTTATTGCAGAACGGATAAATACGGGAACCGACGCGGAGACAATTCGGCTCTCGCCGGGAGCGGCGGGCGGCCCGGAAAAGAAAACCGTTCGACTACTCCGGTTCGACGACGGTCGTCTCGTCGCCCCGCGCGTGGCGAATCTCGACTTCGTGGCGCGTGTGGCGGGCGTGGGTCTCGGCCCACCGGGTCGCGGCGTCGCTGGCGAGTCGCTCGGCCTCTTCCGGGCAGTTGCGGCACTTCGCGCGCCACGTCCGGATTTCGTCCGGGAAGTGGCCGGTGTGGCGCTCGTGGTCGAGCGCGAACTGTTCGACCGCGTGGCTGCCGACGCCCAAGTTCTCGAACTCGCGGGCGAGGTCCCACGTCTGGTCGCACCGCTGGCAGGTGACTGTCGGGGCCTCCTCGGGGTCGAACTCCTCGGTCGGAAAGCCGTCGCCGGTCGAAAAATCGTCGGTCGGAGAGTCGTCGTCTGGGTCGGACACGCCGGTTCGTAGCGCGCCCGTCGTCTTGAGTCTGTCACTTGGACGGGGCGAGACTTCCACCTCACTCGAACTCGGGGTCTCGACCCTCCAAGAAGGCCGCGACGCCCTCTTTGTGTTCGGGGGTGTCGTAGGCCAGCGACTGGACGTGGTTCTCGTAATCGAGGCCGTCGCGCCACCCCTGACCCATGTTCTGATGGATGGCGCGCTTGGCGAGACCGATGGTCTTGGTCGGGCGCTTTCGCAGGGTGTCCAGCAGGTCCGAGACGGCCGAATCGAGTTCGTCCTCGGGGTGGACCTCGTTTATCAGTCCCATCTCGGCGGCTTCCGCCGCGCCGAAGAATTCCCCGGTGAACGCGAGGCGCTTGGCGGTCCGGAGGCCGACGAGACGGGGCAGGAGGACCGACCCGCCGGTGTCGGGAATCAGGCCGACCCGGACGAACGCGCAACTGAACGTCGCCGTCTCGGCGGCGTAGGCGAAGTCGCTGACCGCGGTGACCGCCAGCCCCGCGCCGACCGCGTCGCCGTTGACCTTGGCCACGATTGGCACGTCCGAGGCGAGGGCTTCCTCCACGAGTTTGCCGAAGGTCTCGGTGACGCGCTCGTAGGCCTGCTCGGTGTTCTCCTCGCGCTCGGCCATCGACTGGATGTCCCCGCCCGCGCTGAAGGCGTCGCCCTCGCCCGTCAGGACGATTGCGTCGTGTTCTTTGGGGTCGGCCTCGGCGAAGACCTCGGCCAGTTCCGCGGCGAGTTCCGGCGTGAACGCGTTCATGACCTCGGGGCGGTCGAACGTGACGGTGCGAACGCCGTCGTCGTCGGTGATTTCCATACGCCCACGGTTTCGGGCTATCGGGATAAGACTACCTGACTGGTCGAACTACCGGGCACGTCGCTCCCCGAAGAAGTATCCTTAAGCCGCTTCCCGCCACAAATCCCGGGCATGGACGTAGAGAACTTCTTCGAGGAGATGCCGTTCGCCGACCTGCTCGGCGTGGAAGTGACCGAAGTCGAGGACGGCCACGCCGAGGGCGAGTTGGAGATGCGCGAGGAGCTATCGTGGAACGCCGACCACATGATGGCCCACGGCGGGGTCACGTTCACCCTCGCGGACACGGTCGGCGGCGCGGCGCTGGTCTCGCTGGTAGACCAGCCGGTCCCGACCATCGACATGCGAATCGACTACCTCGAAGCCGGGACCGGCGACCTGCGCGCGGAGGCCGACGTAGTCCGGTGCGGGAGCGACGTGGGCGTCGTGGACGTGGACGTGTTCGCGGAGGACGGCACGCAAGTCGCCGACGCTCGCGGCGTTTACAAGACGGGATAGTTCGCTTCGCGGAGCGCGTTTACCCTTCGAGCGCCCGCGAGACGACGTTTCCGACCAGCAGGAGTATCGCGGCACCGCCAGCGACGAAGCCGACGGTTCCCTGACCGAGCGCGACCACCGCCAGCAGGAGAGCGATGAGTTCGAGCGTCTGGTGGATGTAGGTGAGTCGGCGAGCAATCTCTGAATCGGTCGTGTCGAGGTCGGTCACGATTCGGCCTCCGTCGTCTCGCTCGGCGGTCCCTCGTTCAAATCGCCGATTCGTCGGTCGCCCGCGGCCTGCGGTCGGTTGCCACCGCCGCCGAAACCGCCGAACTCGGTCCCGCACTCGGTGTGGGAGAACTCCAGCAGGGGGTCGCTGACCCGAATCGTGCCGGTCCAGTAGCCGTCGTCGTTGGGATGGTCGCCCTCGGCACAGCTTCGGGGCTTCCACGTCCACGACTGCCACTGCTCGTAGGCCGGGTCGTCGTGGTGGAGTTTGGCCCAGATTTCGTAGGTGCCCCACGCGAAGCCGTCATCGAGGTGGACCGCGGTGCTGGTCGGAACCCGGAACCGGCCGCCGCGGACCCGCCCGCCGTCGTGGGTCACCGCGAGCGAGACGACGCGCTCGGTGCCGGAGTGAGGAGCGAGGGCCAGAAAGTCGCGCTTCGTGTCGTCTCTCCCGCGGTCGTTGCCGCCGAGACAGCCAGCGGAGCCGACGACCGCGAGGCCCGCGGCCGAGCGGAGGACGCTTCGTCGTGTCGGAGCGGTCATATTTTAGCGGATTTCGAGCCACGGGTATCTGTTTTTGGGTTCGGTGAGTTCGTTCTCCGGGAGGCACTCGACAATCCGAGCCTTACTTAGGAATGTTTAGAAATCATTTCTATTTTCTTAGAATAGGTATTTATTTCTTTCGTGACTCGTTGTTTCCGGAACCTACTTTCGGTCGCCCCGACACGACTCGCGCACGGACGACGCCCTCCAGAAACGCCTCGACGCGGTGGTCGGACTGCTCGCGGTCATCGCGGTTCTCCTCGTCGTCATCGTCGTCCGCCTCGGCGGCGGCGAACTGTTGCCGAAGGTACTGATAGTCGGACTGCTCCTCGGATTGGTGGTGCAGGCCATACGCTGGACCGACCCCGACCGAGTGGCCGACGACCAGTCGAGCGACCGCGGACCGAACTGATAGCGCTTTTCCCGAACAGAACCGACCGCTGTTCTCACCCGAACACCTGCGCGAACAGCGTGGCCTGCCCACGGTGCAAGCGTTCCAGAAACGCCGACTTGCTGATTCCCAGCTCGTCCGCGACCTCCGAGGCGGTCGCGCCTCGCGGGACCGCGAAGTACCCCATCTCCAGCGCGGTCCGGAGCGCGACCTCCTGGGCGGGGGTCACGTCCCACCGCTGGGCGACCGCCTCGTCGTCCTCGCTCCCGAGCGGGAACACCCGCTCCAGCGACACGCCGACGGTCTCGGCCGCGGCGGCGAGGACGCCCTGTAACACGTCGTGGCCGACCACCGCTCCGGTGTAGCGCTCGACGCCCTTCCGGTACTGGAGCGTCTCGGCCATGAACCCCGCGTCGGTCAGTTCGTGGACCACGCAGGGGTGTTTCGACAGGCACCGGAAGTTGGTCCTGTTGTCGGTCCGCGAGACGTGGAGGTAGCGAATCCGGTCGTCGGAATCGAGGAGCCTCGCAATTTCACCGGCCTCCTCGCCCGCGGAGAACCGCAGGAGCGCGTTGTCGTCCGAGCGGAGTTGCGGGGGTCGGGCGTCGATGGTCGCGCCGGTCTCGCGGGAGACCTCGGCGAGCGGGCAGTCGTCGCCCGTGACGCTGAACTCCACGACGAGGCATTCGTCTATCATGAGTTCGTTTCGTCCTCTGAGTCAGTCGTTGAGTCCGAACTGCTGGGATTTCCGCGAAGAAGGGTTAGAAAGCCCCCGCCGAGTCGCGGTCGCTCCGCCGGATATTCCGCGCGCAGAACTGCGCGCGGAATAGGGCCGCCGGAGACGACTGAAGCGAACGCGACTCGGCGGCCCCTTTCATTCCACCCAGACATGACGGGTGTTGCACCGGGCTTTCGCGGTGGTTTGGTGAGTTCTCGCAGAACTGTTCGACAGTCGGCGGGGCTTTCAGTCGGACTGTCGGCGCGGCGTTTCGGCGAACAGTCGGGGTCGCTCGTCGGGGGACGGTCGGCCGGGCCTCGGCGAGCGGATTTCGGCCTGTCGGGCATGCTAGAGAGTTGGTCTTGATGGTATTTAAACCCCGTCTATGAACGGGTTAATGGGTTTGGTGGTCGGGGTCTAGAATGGGAGTATGGACATCGAAGAGGTCAAACAGCGCGCCGGACCGCGCGAGTTCAGTCCGAAGGACGACCTTCCGGAGAAGTACCGGAAGGCCGCCACCCGGATGATACAGTTCCACGCCAACAGCGAAATCATGGGGGCGTACCTCGAACGTCCCTTCATCCGAGAGGCCCCCAGCCTCGACCGAAAGCTGGCGTTCTCCGCGAAGGTGCAGGACGAAATCGGCCACGGGCAACTGCTGTACCGGGCCGCCGAGTCGCTCGGCATCAAGGACCGCGAGCAGATGCTCGACGAGCTCGCCAACGGCGAAGGCAAGTTCCTCAACTGCTTCCACTACCCGATGGACTCGTGGGTCGAGACGCCGATGATCGCATTCTTCGTGGACGGCGCGGCGATGCGCCGACAGGCCACGCTCAAGCAGTCCAGTTGGGAACCCTACGCCCACGCGATGGACAAGGTCTGTTTCGAGGAGGGCTTCCACGTCAAGCACGGCGAGGCCATCCTCTACGAACTCATGACCGGCTCGAAGAGCGAACAGGAGCGCACCCAAGCGGCCTTCGAGAAGTGGTGGCCCCGAATCATCCAGTTCTTCGGGCCGACCGACGACAAGTCCACCCACCACGACTTCTCGGCGGACGTGGGTCTGAAGACGATGACCAACGACGAACTCCGCAACGCCTTCCTCAACGCCTACATCCCGAAGGCCGAGAAGTACGGCCTCGAAATCCCCGACACGCCGCGCATCCGCGAGAACGACGACGGCACCTACGAGGTCGAGGAGGACGACCTCGACTGGGACGAGTTCTTCACCATCGCCAAGAACGACGCGCCAGGGAGCCACGAGCAAATCGGCAAGCGCAACCGCACTCAGGAGGCGGTCGAGTGGGTTCGCAACAGCATGGACGGCTGGGAATCGAAGAGCGCGGGCAAGACCCCACAGGCGGCTGACTAACCATGATTTGGGAAGTATTCCGGCAGGAGCAGGCGGGAGACTACCACACCCACTGCGGCAACGTTCACG
This sequence comes from Halorussus ruber, assembly GCF_004765785.1. Classification (GTDB taxonomy): domain Archaea; phylum Halobacteriota; class Halobacteria; order Halobacteriales; family Haladaptataceae; genus Halorussus; species Halorussus ruber. Next base: position 199,205 of record NZ_SBIT01000008.1, read on the forward strand.
CACCGGACCGCGAGATGGCGCTGCTGTTCGCCGAGATTCAGCACGGGCGGCGCAAGCCGACCAACAGCCTCTGGGTCGCGCCCCAGGAGGAAATCGGCGAAGTAGACACCGAGGACGCCGAGTTCGGCGGCACGACCGACAAGTCCTACCGGTGGGCACAGACCTACAGCTTCGAGGCCGCGGCCGAGGAGGTCGCCGAGTCCGAGAACGAGCAGGTGCAGGCAGAGGCCGAGCGCCAGCGAGGTGACGACTGATGGCGAGCGCAGAGCAACTCGCCGGACCCGACGAACTCTCCGAGGAGGAGCAGGAGGCCGTCGAGACCCTGCTGTTCCGCCTCGCCGACGACGAGTTCGTCGTCGCCGAGCGCTACACCGAGTGGCAGGTCCGCGCGCCGACCCTCGAATCCGACCTCGCGCTGGCGAATATCGCGCAGGACGAACTCGGTCACGCACGCCTCTGGTACGACCTGCTTCAGGACTTCGGGCCGGACGAACCGGACCTCATCTGGGAGCGCCCCGCGGGCGAGTGGCGTCACAGCACGCTCACCGAACTCCCCTTCGACGAGGGCGACTGGGCCGACCCCATCCTGCGGTCGTACCTCTACGACGTCGCCGAGGAGATTCGCTTGGAGGCGCTCGTGGATTCGTCGTACGCCCGGATTCGGGACCGCGTCGGCAAGATTCAGGGCGAGGAGGACTACCACCGCGAACACGCCGAGAACTGGCTCGAACGACTCACCGACGACGACGAGGGCACGCGGCGCGTCCAGCAGGCGCTCGACAAGCTCCTGCCCTACGCGCTGACCATCTTCGCCCCCGCCGACGAGGAAATCGAGGCGCGAATCGACGAGTTGGGTCTCCGGACGATGTCGCTGGCCGACATGCGCGAGGAGTGGCTCGACACCGTCGTCCCGTACCTCGAAGGACTCGGCCTCTCGGTGGACGAGGCCGAACTGCCCGAGCAGTACGACACTCACCACGAGGGTCTCGAACTGCCCGACGAACTCGGCCGCGACCAGAGCCACACCGACGACTGGGACGACCTCTACGACGAGTTCACCAACACGTACCGCGACCTCGACCGGTCCGAGGCGACCCGCATCATGAAAGACCCCGACGAGGAGTAACTGAACCCTAATGTCAAGTGAACTGCCCTACGACCCCGAGATTCCGGACCTCCGCGAGAAAGACCCCGAGGACCTGTCCCCCGAGGAGATTCCGGGGACCGGCCCAATCCCCGGTCTGGACGACGACTGCGACGACCCGGCGCTCTGCGCGTACACCGAGTACGTCGAGGGCGAGGAAGTCGAGGACATGCCCGCGACCGGCGAGGGTGCGGAGGGCATCGAGGCCGACGTGTGGGACGCCCTCTACGGCGTCGAGGACCCCGAGATGCCCGTCTCCATCGTGGACCTCGGTCTCATCTACGGCGTCGAAGTGACCGAGAGAGTGGACGAGGGCCACCACGCCGAGGTGCTGATGACGCTGACCTACTCGGGGTGTCCCGCCCGCGACATGCTGACCGACGAGGTCGAGCGCGAAGTCGCGGGCGTCGAGGGCATCGAGTCGGTGGACCTGCGACTCGTCTGGAGTCCCGAGTGGTCCATCGAGATGGTGACCGAGCAGGGCAGAGAAGACCTGAACGACTTCGGACTGAGTGTCTGACCATGAACCGACGACCAGACCCCAGCGTCGAGACCTCGGGCGACGACAGCGGGGCCGAGTGCCCCTACTGCGGTTCGACCGAGACCGAGCGCGAGCATCCGAAGGGGCCGTCGCTCTGCCGGTCGATGCACTACTGCAACGACTGCGAGCAACCCTTCGAGAAGTTCGAGTAGTCGTCGCGCGGTCGTTCGCTGAGACCGCGGCACGGTCCGACCGACTCTCGATTTCGAGTCGAGCGGTGCGAAGAGCGGACAAATAACAACGTTTTTTAGATAACGAATTTCCTATTCTTCAGAACGAGATAAGATTCCATTATCGGCGAAATGGCCGGGATAACAGCGCCGCGGAATCCACTAGATTTCGGTAATTCTACAGGCGGAGCAGGCCGAGTGCCTCGGGGCTTGACCCCGAGGCGGTTCACCAGTCTAGTAGCGTCAAACGGGTGACCTTCGAAAGGAGGGAATGGAACTCGATGGCATCGGTACCGCGTTGGATGGCAGGAACGCGGGTCACGGATGACAGGCGGGTGGGCGGCACGGTCATGGGCCATGTCGCGGCGCAACCGGACGCAACCGCAGTTAACTCATTTAGTAGTACCTAGTTAGTTGTTATGGCCGTAATCCGAGAGATTAAGCCCGTCTGAGCGGGGCCACCACCCTCTTGTCCGACTCTCCGCTAGTCGCGTCCGTGTCCGGCAACCGACCCTCGGAAGACCAACTCCGGCGCGGCATGACCGTCGAAATCGACCAGTCGAACGCCGACAACGACGAACTGATCCGCGGCGACATCAGGCAGGTCCTCGACGAGGACGAAACGCCCCAAGGCGTGAAAGTCGGGCGCGACCGGCTACGTCGAGCGCGTCGTCGCCGACTGACCGCGACTCGACGTCGCTACCGCACCTTCGAGTTCCAGCAACTCCCTTTTGAGCGCCGTTCCGTCGCCCGCCGAGTAGCCGCCCAGCGAGTCCGCGCCGACGACGCGGTGGCAGGGCACGACCAGCGGGACCGGATTCTCGCCGCAGGCCCGCCCGACCGCGACCGGCGCGGTGTCGAGCGCGGCCGCAATCTCGCCGTAGGTCCGCGTCTCGCCGTAGGGAATCTTCTGCATCTCGGCCATGACCTCGCCAGCGAACCCCTCGACGGGGTCCACCGGCAAGTCGAACGCTCGGCGCTCGCCCGCGACGTACTCGGCGACCTGCTCACGGATTTCCGCCTCCGAGGCCGCGACGTGGCTGGCGTCGAGTTCGACTGTCCGCCCGAAGACTTCGACGTTCATCGCGCGGAGAGAGGTAAGGCAGGTGCTTCTACGTTCGGGTTAGGGTATCTAGATTAGCACTCCTCCAACTGGTTTCGCCGAGTGGGGCAATCCACGTTCCTCGGCGGACTGAAAGGGCGAGCGGGGTTCGCGTACAATCAGTCGCCTGCGCGGCCCCTATCCGACGCGCGCAGTTCTGCGCACGTCGGATATGTCTCGCTAGCGACCGTGAACCGCGCGAGGGCTTTCGAAGCCTCTATCGCTGTTTTCGTGGTCCAACTAAGCACTCTCTAAACATGCACCGGCCTACTTCACCTCGACCGACCGGTGGCGCTCGTACTTCGGCAGGGTAACGCGAAGTTGCCCGTTCAGGTACTCGGCGTCGATGCGCTTCTCGTTCACTCGCTCGGGCAGTCGAATCGTCCGGCTGATGGGACCGTGTTCGCGCGCTCTTCGGACGAAACTCCCCGGTTCCCCCTCGACTCCGTCGGGGTCCACGACGATTTGAACGCGACTCTTGCGCACTCGCAGGTCGATGTCCTGCTTGCGGACGCCGGGCAGGTCGGCGGTCACGACGTACTCGTCGTGTCGGTCGGCAACGTCCACCGGGATGGTGGGCTTCGGTCGAGTGTCGCTTGGCCGTCGTTTTTTGGGTGCCATTCGGTGTCTCCCCCGTCACTCTGGGCGACGGCGAGTGGGTTAAACGCTCGGGCGAACTGGCCGAAGAACTCGACTGCACCGTCCTGCTGGTCCACTCGCGCGAACCGCGGCGACACACCTCCTGCAGTATCTACAGGCGAAACAGGCCGAGTGCCTCGGGGCTTGACCCCGAGGCGGTTCACTGGAGCGATTCGCGTTCTAAAACAAAAAAGCGCCGTGCAGGCGATTTCAGAACGTCGTGAGTTCGCCGTCGATGACGCGCTGGGTGATAGAGGTCACGTCGGCGAGTTCGCGGTCCACGATTTCCGTCACGTCGTCCTCGATGTCCGAAATCTCGACGCCCTCCTCGGTGACGACCTGCGCGTCGGCGACGTGCGGTTGGTCGATGGGGCGACCGATTTGGGAGAGGACGCGAATCCGGAGGTCCCGAATCCCCTCGACCTCGGCGACGACTGACTCGGCGATTTCGGTGCCCAGCAGGTTGTAAATCTTCCCGATGTGGTTGACGGGGTTCTTGCCGGAGGTGGCCTCCATCGACATCGAGCGGTTGGGCGTGATGAGGCCGTTCGAGCGGTTGCCCCGGCCGACGGAGCCGTCGTCGCCCATCTCGGCGCTGGTGCCGGTGGTCGTGAGGTAGATGTTCTCCTCGGTCTCGCCATCGCCGTCGGCGGTGTTGACGTAGACGCTCACGTCGCGGTCGGTGTACTCGTGGGCCACGTCGCGGACGAACTCGCGGACGGCCTCGATGGTGTCGTCGTAGTCGGCGCGGTCCTCGATGTACTTGTCGATCATCGCGGCGGCGACCGTGATGTCGATGGAGTCGCCCTCGCGCTTGCCCATGATTTTCACGTCCTGTCCGAGGGCGGGGTTGTCGTCGGCGAACTCGCCGTTGAGTCGTCGCTCGGCGTTCAGGACGATTTTCTCGGTCTCGGTCAGAGGAGCGTGACCGACGCCGAAACTCGTGTCGTTGGCCATCGGGACGGTGACGCCGTCCTCGCCGAAGACCTCCTTGAGGTCGCCGCTGCCTTCGCCCAGCTTCACGTCCACGATGATGTCGGTGCCGAAGTCGAGTTCGGGGAAGTGTTCGCCGAGGTACTCGCGGGCCGCCTTCAGCGCGATTGTCTCGGTCGGAATCGTCTCGCCCTGATACTCCTTGGTCGCGCGCCCGACGATGAGCATGTAGATGGGTTCGACCATCTCGCCGCCGCCGAACTCGGGGTCCGCGCGCCCGGCGACGAGTTGTGTCTCGTCCGTGTTGTAGTGGAGTACTTTGCCGACGCGGTCGAGGTAGGCGTTGGCGAGCGCCTGCGAGACGCGCTCTGCGATGCCGTCGCAGATGGAGTCGGGGTGTCCGAGACCCTTTCGCTCGACGATTTCGATCTCCTGGTCTTCGACTGCGGGTCGGTGAATCGGCTCGACTTGGATGTTCCGTTCGGTCATTACCCTGTCCTATCCGGTCACGGATTCTATAACTTGCGGAAACGAAATGCGGTATCGGCGATTACCTCCGGTTATCTTCTTTCCCGGAAGATTCGGCCGTTATTTCGGGTCTGTTCTATGAAAATAAATGCCGGTCTCCGGAGAAATCGGGGGTCACGACGACTCCTCGGCCAACACCTTCCGAAGCGAGATGGCCAACTCCTCGAAGCTCTGGATTTCCATGCTGTCGGTGGTCAGCAGGACGGTGGCCGTCCACGATGACGCGACTCACGAATCCGTCGGAGAACACCCGGATGGTGAACTCGTACTCGCCGATGTCGGGTTCGGCGTCGGCGGCCTCGTGGAGTTCGCGGTACGTCTCCTGGGAGTCGAAGCCGAGTCGCTCGTTGTCCACGAACCGGCCTTTGATTCCGCGAGTGCGCTCGGGGTCGCCGCCGTAGAGGTCCGACCGGGTGTAGAGGACGTCGAACTCCTCGGGCGTGAAGTAGACGACTGTTCGGAGCGTGTCGCCGAGCGCGGTCCGGGCGGTGCTGACGAGGCTGTCGCTGAGGGATTCAGAGATGGCTGTTTGGCTCATAATCGAGTACACTACGGTGCGACAGCGTATCAAGCTATCTGGCGGTTCGACGCCGAGAAAGCTGATTATATATAATTCTAAGAATTGTAATTATTGCTAAAGTGATTGTGTATGTTTCTTCATCGACCAAGCGAAGCTACGGCGGACCGGAGAACTATCTGCCAGCGCGTGGTACGCCTCCGCATGGCAAGATTCACCGGCGCGTGGACCGAGGAGGAAGTCGAGGCCTACCTGCAGGACGCCGCGATTCCCATCCGCCTCGCGTGCCACCGGCCCGACGAGTCGCTCTGGATGGTCGCGCTCTGGTATCGCTACCGGAACGGCACCTTCGAGTGTTCGACGTGGGCCGAGGCCGACGTAGTGCGGTACCTCCGCAACGACTCGGAAATCGCCTTCGAAGTCTCGGCCAACCACCCGCCGTACCGCGGCGTGCGGGGCAACGGCTCGACCAGCCTCGCCGAGGACACCGACAAGGAGGTCCTGCGCGACTTGCTGGAGCGGTACCTCGGCGGGACCGACTCGGAACTCGCCCAGTGGCTCCTCTCGGAGGACCGCGAGGAGGTCCGCATCCGGGTCAACCCACGCAGAGTCTACAGTTGGGACTACACCGACCGGATGCAGGAGGTCGCTACCGGGGAGTAGGCCGCGGTCCGGAAAACGGGCGCTCGGTGGACCAACCGCCGAGGGTGCGCTCGACTGAGCAAACCACCGGCAAACGCCCGATTGAGCAACCGACGCGGGTGGTCCTCGTGAGCGAAGCGAACGAGGGCTCGGAAGTCGCAGTCCGCGCAGGCCGGAGGCCGAGCAGAACCGTCTTCCGGTGGATGAAGGGGCCGCCCGGTCGCGGTCACGCGAGCGGAGTCTCACCGAACGAAGTGAGGTGACGGCTCGGGAGACGCGGTTTGTCTCCCGGTGCGAGTGTGACCTCGGGAGACGCGGTTTGTCTCCCGGTGCGAGTGTGACCTCGGGAGACGCGGTTTGTCTCCCGGCGTCCACTTTAGTCGCTCGTCGGCCGCTATCCGTCGCAACCACGTCCGTCGGATATGCCGACGAGCGACCGCGACCGGGCGGGGGCTTCAAGAAGACATCACCACCTCTATTCTGCGATTCGCGGTTGCGGTCGAACTGACTCCCGCTACACTCGCCTGAAGACGTTCCCACCGAAAACACAATCCCGAAAACCCGACCACTCTAACCCCTATCCAAGAATGTACGAGGTCGAAGTCAAGGTCCCGGCCGACCACGAGGAGGTCCGCGACAGACTCGCCGAACTCGGGGGCGACCCCGTGAACGAGGTCACCCAAGAGGACACCTACTACGACGCGCCCCACCGCGAGTTCGCCGAGACCGACGAGGCCCTCCGCGTCCGGCGGGAGATAGTCCGGAGCGACAGCGACGGAGAAACCCCCACGGAGGACGAGGCGTTCGCCGAACTCACCTACAAAGGCCCGCTCGTGGAGGCCGAGTCGAAGACCCGCCGCGAGGTCGAAACCGTAGTCGAAGACGACGAGGCCGCCGCCGAACTCCTCGGGGCGCTCGGGTTCGACCCGGCCGCCACGGTCCGCAAGGAGCGCGAGCGGTTCGCGCTCGACGGCTACACCGTCACACTCGACGCGGTGGACGGACTGGGCGAGTTCGTGGAGGTCGAGACCGAAGTCGAGGGCGAGGCGGACGTCGAGTCGGCCCGCGAGGCGGCCTACGACGTGCTTCGGGACCTCGGCCTCGACCCCGAGAATCAGATTCGGACCTCGTACCTCGGGTTACTGCTAGCGGAGGAAGACGAGGAGTAATCACTTTCTTGCATACTTCGGGCGGCGATAAGAGCAACCTTTACACTCCCGTGCCCACATTCTCCGGGCATGAGCGAAACAGTCCTGTTGGTCGGTGGCGGCGGCCGCGAACACGCGATTGCCCGGGCGCTGGGCGACAGCGACGCGGACCTCTACGCCTGCGCCGGAAACCGCAACCCCGGCATCGCGGCCATCGCCGACGGTTTCGAGACGGTCGAGACTGAGAACCCCAAGGCGGTCGTCGCCTACGCCGAGGAGGTCGGCGCGACCCTCGCAGTCGTCGGCCCGGAGGGGCCCCTCGCCGCCGGAGTCGCCGACGCGCTGGACGAGGCCGGAATCTACGCCTTCGGTCCGAACGAGGCCGAGGCCCGCATCGAGACCGACAAGGCCTACCAGCGCCGGTTCATGCGCGAACACGACATTCCCGGCTGTCCGGACTTCGAGACCTTCGACGACATGGACGCCGCCTGCGAGTTCATCGACGACTACGACGGCGACTTGGCGGTCAAGCCCGCCGGACTCACGGGCGGCAAGGGCGTCCGCGTTATCGGCGACCAGGTCACCGCCGAGGAGGCCAAGGAGTACCTCCGGGATTCGGACTACGACCGCGTGGTCTTAGAAGAGCGCCTCGTCGGCGAGGAGTTCACCGTCCAAGCCTTCGTCGCCGACGGCGACCTCCGGGTCACCCCCGCCGTGCAGGACCACAAGCGCGCCTACGAGGGCGACGAGGGGCCGAACACCGGCGGCATGGGAAGCTACAGCGATTCGGGTCTCGCGCTTCCGTTCATGTCCGACGAGGACTACCACGAGGCCGTCTCGGTCCTCGAAGCCACCGTCGATGCCTTAGACGACTACAAGGGCGTCCTCTACGGCCAGTTCATGCTGACCGCCGAGGGCGTGAAGGTCGTGGAGTTCAACGCCCGGTTCGGCGACCCCGAGGCGATGAACACCCTGCCCGTCCTGAACACCGACTTCCTCGACGTGCTGACCGGCGCGCGAGACGGCGACCTGCCGGAACTATCCTTCGCCCCGAAGGCGACCGTCTGCAAGTACGCCGTCCCCGAGGGCTACCCGGAGAATCCGACCGCAGGCGCGAAAGTCGAAGTAGACGAAGAGAGCGCGGGCGACGCTATTCTCTTCTACGCCAGCGTCGACGAGCGCGACGACGGCATCTACACCACGACCTCCCGCGCGTTCGCTCTAGTCGGCGTCGCCGACACCATCGCCGAGGCCGAGGAGATTGCCGAGGACGCCCTCGCGGTCGCTGGCGAGGAGGGCCTAGACGTGCGCCACGACATCGGCAAGGCCGACCTCGTCCAACAGCGCATCGACCACGTGGCGGAGCTTCGCGGCGAATAACGCGACTCGCTCGACTTTCTTCCATCTACGCGACGCTTACCTCGTCTCAGGTGTCGCCTGCCGCTCCTGCAGGCGATTCATAACAAACTCCATTCTGGCCGTCTCGCCGTCCATGTCTCTGAGCGACGCGCCCTCCGAGGACGCGCCCGACGATTCGATGACGACCGACCAAGTGTTCGACCTGCTGGGCGACGGCCAGCGCCGCCGGGCCATCGCGGCGCTCCGGGCGCGAGACGGCGAGGCGGACTTGGACGAGTTGGCCGAGGCGACCGCGGCCCGCGAGGAGGACGTCGAGCGCGAGCAAGTGGACGAAGACCAGCGGGAGCGAACCGCCGCGATGCTCCACCACGCCCACCTGCCGCGACTGGAGGACGCGAACGTCGCCGAGTACGACCCGATGGCCGGGGAAGTCGAGTTGACCGAAGTCGCGGAGGACTTGGACCCCTACTTCGAGGTCATCGAAAGCCACTCAGAGGTTTGACTGGTTTATGCGCCACCGCTGAGTAGCGCACCGATACCGACTGCCGCCAGGGCGGTATATTTTTTCGCGTCGGTCACGGCGTGACGGACTGGGTAGTCTTCCGGATGAAACCGGTCCTTCTGAAGGGTGTATTTATCATCGTACTCGCGGAGTTGAAGCGTGTCGGTTGCTTTGTCCTCTCGGTAGACCGCATTTGCACCGTCAGGAATTGAGAGTGGGGACTCCTCAAAGTTTTGAGGGAGTCCGACGACATGATTCTTCGGAACCGTGATTTTCTCGCCGTATTCTGCGTTACGAGCTTGGTTGAGGTACGAGTACCAATTCATATTACTCAGTTAACCTCCTATCAGTTTAAATGCCATCCTACCACGGTGAAAGTGAAAGTCGATGACTGTTCTGGTACGACTAGCTACTTTCAAGGCCGAACCGGTCCAACCCGAGTTCGTGCCCGACGAAACGGACGACCCCGACGAGCGAGACTCCGCTTCCGCCGAGGACCCCGACACCCCCAACGGAGAAGGCCCCGAACGACGCCACGACCGCATCGCGCGCCACGCCACGCCGGGACCGGGCAACTCCCTCCAGTCGTGGACGAGGGCCAAGAGTCCCCTCCGAGTCGCGCTGAACTACGTCGTCATCGTCCTCGCGCGCATCTCGCCGAGCCTGAAGCTGAAGAACCTCCTCCTGCGCTCTATCGGCGTGACGGTCGGCGAGGGCGTCTCGTGGGGGCTGGAATCGACGCCCGACGTGTTCTGGCCCGAACTCGTCACGGTCGAGGACCACGCCATCGTCGGCTACGACGCGACCATACTCTGCCACGAGTTCCTGCAGGACGAGTACCGGACCGGTGAGGTCAGAATCGGCGAGCGCGCGATGATAGGCGCGGGAGCCGTCATCCTGCCCGGCGTCGAAATCGGCGAGGGCGCGAGCGTGGCCGCCAACTCGCTGGTGACCCAAGACGTGCCGCCCGGCGAGACGGTCGCGGGAGTTCCCGCGAAACCGATGGGCGGGTCGGAGTCGCCGGAGTGACGGCTACTCCTCGCCGACGCCGAGCGCGACGCTTCTGACGACGTACTCCGCGACTGCGCCGAGGCAGGTCAGGCCGACCAACAGCGGACCGAAGACGAGGACGTACAAGCCGAGGGGGTCGCTCTCGCCCCGGACGCTGAGAAACGGCGGGAGAATCAGCACCGTCACGGCGAACAGCGCCGCGAGTGGTGCGACGAGCCGCCAGCGCGCGACGCAGTAGTACGGAATCGCGGCCTGCGCGCCGAGGACGACCAGCGCGGCCGCCGACCAGCCGAGAAAGGTGCCCGCGTCTGCGGCCATCCCGGCGGCAAAAGCGTCGGTGGCGACCCTCGAACCGGCCCACGCCGCCAAGCAGGTGAGTGCGTAGGCGAGGCCGCCGCCGAGTGCGAACCGCCGCGAATCGTCGAGGCGGTCCCTGAGAAGGTACGGAAGCGCGACGAAGAGGACCGCGACGAGCGTCGAGACGCCGACGTTCGCCGCATCGCTTCCGAGAATCGGGTCGGGCGAACCGGGCATCTAGTTCCGAATCCGGACGACGCCTTGCTCGAACACCCGACTGTTCGGGATGATGTACTCCTCGCCGTCGTTCTCGATGCGCGTGACGAACACGTCCACCTCTTGGACGATGCCCCTGTCCTCGCCGACCCGGACCTCGTCGCCGATGCCGTAGGGCTGGTTGAGCAGGAGGTAGACCCCCGCCGCCGAAGAGCGCAGGAGGTCCCGGAGCGCCACCGCGCCGAAGAGGATGATGGCGAACGCGTAGGCCCCCAGCAGGATGAGGAGGGCCAAGACCGCGACGCCGAGTTGGCCCAGCGCGACCAGCGCGGCGAGATAGACGATGGTGTACTTGACGAGTCGCGGGATGACGCCGACCTCGGGGAGTTTGACCGACCGCAGGCGCTCGCCGACCACCAACTCGGCCTTGTCGGCCACGACGAACCCGACGATGAACACGAGGATGGCGATGAACAGGTCGGGGATGAACGTCAGCACGCCGTTCCAGAACAGGCGGGCGTTCAGCAGCTCCGCGACGTTCAGCGCGATGAGGACCACCACGCCGTAGATGAACCACGAACTCAACCGCGAGACCAGCGAGACGGTATCGGTGCCCAGACTCTGAGCCGTGCGCTCGAAGGGGGTGCGCTCTACGGCCTCGGGGACACCCGCCGCGGTCAGGAGTCGCCGGTTGAGTCGCCCGATGACGTGACCGGCGACGCCGCCGACGACGAGGATGAGGAGGGCGAGGATGAACTGAAACTGGTCTCGCAGGAGGACCGAGAAATCGACCTGCAAGAGTCTCATCAGTACTCCTCCGGGTCGAGTTCCAGTACCAGTTCACCGCCCTTGAACGCCCGGACGAGGCCGTCGCTCTCCGAGAGGACGATGGCCGTGGCGTTCGTCTCTCGGGTGATGGCCCCGGCGGCCATGTGGCGCGCGCCGAGACCCTTCGGGATGTCCACGCCCTCCGCGGAGGGTTCGAGGTAGCGATAGGCCGAGACGATTTTGCCCGCGTCGCTGATGACGAACGCGCCGTCGAGCCGCGAGAACTCCTTGAGCATCACGTTCACGATGGGGTCGCCGACGTGGACGTGGGACTTCTCGAAGGGGTTGTAGCTGAGCGGCCGGGACTTGTTCATCACCTTCCCGGCGTCGCCGACGACGAACAGCGCGCCGACCGGCTTGCCCTTCTGGCCCTTCTGGCCCAACTCGATGGCCACGTCGAACACGTCGCGGATGACGCCGGGGTCGGCCCGCGAGTTGGCGAACAGGTCGTAGACGCCCGAGTGCATCGAGTCGCTGGCCCTCGCTCTGGTCACGGTGTCGATGCTGTCCTCGAACATGCTGACCGCGCAGACGACCACGTCGCCGTCCTCGACCAGCCCCTGTTCCATCGCGCCCTCGATACCGAACCGGATGCGCTCGCGGACGTTGTCGAACTCCAGCGGGAGTTCGACGAACGTGTCGGCCCCGACCGAGTTCTCGGGGCCGACGACCACCAAGTCGAGGTCGGTGTCGAGATCCGCGTAGCGGTCGTAGTAGGAACCGCTCGGGGAGAACAGAAAGACCGCGTCCGCGTCCTCGGTCACGTCCCCCAAGAGTTCGCTCACGTCAGCCATTACCCAAAACGACTCAGCGACCGGAGAAAAGGTTTGTGGGGATATTTATCATCGAATCGGGTGGTCGCGTCGTCTCGATGTCCCGGCGATTGCTCGGAGTCGCGCCGCGGAGCGCCCCGGAGATGGCAATCTGTCGAAACATTCCGTCCCTTCCTCGGGGACGGAAATCGAGCGCGACGCGACCTGCGGCCTTCGACGCCGAGAAGAGCGACTACCTCGTCACTCGCTCACCGAGACGTTCGTCTCGTAGCCCAGCGCGTTCGACACCATCATCATGCCGAGGTGCGAGAGCAGGTAGTCGCTCATCCCGAACGGGTGGAGGTGGTCCTGCGTCGCCGGCGGCAACGCCCCGCCGAGGACGTGAATCCCGCCCTCCGAGTCCGAGCGAGTCAGCGTCCCGGCGGACACGCCCGGACCCGGTTCTATCTCCTGATACTTCCCCGACGTGGTGGCGGCGACCGAACCGCCCGCCTCGCGGAAGGCCTCGGGGTCGACCAGCGTCATCGGGCAGTCCAACCCGAGGCTGTACCCCAGCGGGACCCACTTGCCGACCTCCAGTTGGCTGGGTTCGGTCCCCGCGAGTAGCGGATGGTCGTCGTTCCGGTCGCTGACGAACGAGGTGAACAGCGTGTGGTCCCGGAGGTCCTCGTCCGATAGCTGTCCCGCGAGTTCGTTGTCCATCGCCCCTAAGAGGTGAACGCCGGTGTCGGTCAGGACGAGGTTCCCGCCGCTCGCCACGTACTCGTCGAGCGCCGAGACGTACGACTGGGACTCCATCCCGTTAGCGTGGATGAGGACCACGTTGTCGAACGCGGGACCGCCGTCGCTCGTCAGGGCTCCGTCCCGAACGTCTCGAGCGGTCAGCGCCGTCATCCCCCCGTCGTCGGTGACGAACTCCTGATACTCCCGGAAGAACGCGAACGGCGACACCTCGTAGTCGCGTTGCGAGAACCCGAGGACCTCTCTCGGGTCGGGGTTCCCCTCGTCGGACTGCAAGACGCCGACGGTCACGTCGATGGACCGGGCCTGCGCGCCGACGTTCTCGACGTTCACCCGCCACGTGCCGGCGGTCCTCGCGGTGGCCGTCACCGTCGGACGCGTGGCACCGAACCCGCCGGTCGTCCGGAACCGGCGCGTCTGGACGACGTCTCCCTCGGGAGCGACCACCTCGATTTCGAGACTGCCACCGCCGACCGCGTTCACGACGAGTTCGCGTCCCGCCGCCGACACGTCCACTTCCAGACGCTCTCGGCTACCGGGGTCGAGTTCGACCGTCGCGGACGTCGTGTCGTAGGTGGTCTGGCCCCCGTCGCCGTCGAACGACAGGTCCTCGGAGGACCGGACCAGTTCGTCGGCGGTCACGTACGCCGTCGAAGCGCCGTCGGTCTGCACGCCCGCCTCGACGTCCTTCACGACGTACTTCGCCGTCGCCCGGATGACCGTCGCGTTGGCGACGACCCACGACTCGACCAGACTCGGGATGAACTCGTCGATGGAGTAGACCGTCTCGGTGGCGAACGTCTTGATGGTCCCGAGTCCGCCGTTCTCCTCGGCCCCCGACATCCAACTGATGGTGTCGCCCGTCGTCGAGTAGCCGAGGATGTCGAACAGCGTCCCGTACTTGAATGTGTTCTCGGGGACGGGGAGGTCCGCATCCTCCTCGTCGTACTCCGTGGCTATCTCCTCGTTGAGTCGCTCGAAGACGCCGCGGAGCTCCTCGTCCTCGATGAGACTGCCGAGCCTCGACTCGTCCAGCGCAGTGTCGATGGACCGCTGGAGCGCGTAGAGGTCCTGCATGTCCTCGTAGTCGTAGTTGCCGTTGAGCGGGAAGCTCTCGAGGAACGTGTCCGACGCGCCGAACCCGTGGAGGTCGACACCGTACTCTAAGTTCTGGTAGTCGCGGGTCCGGAAGTACTCCGCGATATCGAGTTCGCCCGGCACGTGTTCGGTGATGTAGTCGGGCACGTCGTCGTCGACTCCCGGCGCGTCGTCCTCTAAATCGGAACCGGCCGGTTCCGCCGGATAGTGCTCGGGGGTGATGTAGCCCGGCGTGGGGTACGACCGGTTCGGGTCGGCACCCGTCGGCAGGAGCGTCTTGTACTCGTTGACGCGAACTATCTCGTCCTCGGTGACCCGCTCGCCGCTGTAGTACTGGGTCTGCTTCGAGACCCACCCGTCGGGGTTGTTGACCACGAAGACGAAAGCCATCTCGTCGAGCAGGGGTTCGACCTCGGGTTCGTCACCCCGGAGCACGTCCTCGGCGAAGCGGAACATCCCCTCCGGGCCCTGCCGCTCGCTACTGTCCTGGTTGAACACCAGCAGTTTCTCCTTCTCGGCGAACGACTCGTCGTCGTTCACGTCGTTGGTCAACTCGAACAGCCAGATGTCGTTGGGTTCGATGTCGTGCGTGATGAGGTTGTACCGACCGGCGCTCTCGCCGATGGACTCCATCGAGAGCCTGTCGGAGTGCTGTTCGGCGAGGTGCTGCATGCCTTGGACCATCTCCTCGAAGGAGATGAGCCCGGTACTCTCCCGCGGCGCGGTGAATACTCGGTCGTCGTAGTTCTCCAGCCGCCAGAAGGGGTTCGCTCCCGGAGAGAAGAGGACCTCCTGTACGGCACCGACCTCGACGACGTCTCGCACCTGCTCGGGCGTCGGTTCGAGGTAGGCCGCCAGTTCCGGGTCGCGCGTGGTCCGGAGTTCGACGTCGAGTTCGCGGAGTTGGAAGACACCCGAGAGGCCGTCCAGTCGAACGAGGGTCTCGACCGACTCGGACGTCGGCGTGTGGTTGACGACGAACTCGTAGGTCTCGGAGAACTTCTCCGAGGTGATGTCCTCCTGGGCCGACGCCGCCCCGGGCACCAACAGCGTTCCGCTCGCGGCGGCAGACAACCGCAGAAACTGTCTTCTATCTATCGAGTACTCGTCCGTGATGCTCTGCTCGCGATTTGACATTGTTCTCCTGCCCTGCTATTCGTTACCACAAGGCAATCAAACGACAGTTGCCCGAACAATAGTATTTATTATACTTTCCATATAGTACAGCGCCTGTTATTGCTCGGTGACGAATCTCATTACTCGACGGGGGTTCTCCCGTGAAATCGTCATTCCGGTCTCTCGGAGTCGGTACTGTCGTTCGGGGTTCGGGACGGGAGAAAATGGGACTCGCTTTCAGTCGCGTCGAGAATGCGCGGGACCGGATTTGAACCGGAGCAAGACGGTCCGGGATGCTCGCTTCGCTGTCGTTCGAGAGAGCGAAGCTCTCTCGTGATGACGAAAATCTCCGATTTTCGAACCACGCTTCCGGGCGTGCGACTTGCAGGGTTCAACTCCTCGTCCGATTTTCGACGTTCACGGAGTGGCGAGCACACGCTACGCGGTGCTCGCCGAGTTGTTCACGTCGAAAATGCGCGGGACCGGATTTGAACCGGCGGACCCCTACGGGATAGCGTCCTAAGCGCTACGCCGTTGGCCTGGCTTGGCAACCCGCGCGCATCCTGCAATTCCGGCGAGGGCGATAAGAAACTGTCGTTCTCTGCGAGGAGCGCGTCGAGTGGGCACGCGGCACGGTCGTACGCTACCGCGCCGACTAAAGCAATCAGAACAATTTCTTAGAAACTTATATTATTTCTATACAATATATCTGTATTTGTCTAAGACGCGAGAGGGCTCCAACCACCGGAGCGCCCGGTCAACCAAACCGCCGTGGGTGGGGTGAAGGGGCCGCCCGGTCGCGTCCGGAGGACGTGGTCGTCTGAGCGGCCGCTATCGCGGGCCGGGCGGTGTCTCGCCGAACGAAGTGAGGCTCGGAAGACGCGGTTTGTCTTCCGGCGCGGAGAGCGCGCCGAATATCCTGCTCAACGACCGCGACCGGGCGGGGGCTTCAAGAAGACAACATCCACGGAATCCTGCTGTCCGCGCTCGCTATCACGAGAAAACGAGGAGACTGACCACCGATTGATAAAATAGCTCCTCCAAGCGCCCCCGAGATACTTATGTAATCCCGGTCGTAACCAACCTCCGTGTATCGGGCACGCGACCACGTCGAAAACGAGCGATGGCTCGCCGAAATCGAGGAGTCCGCCGACCGTCTGGAACTCGGGACCGAGGCCCGTTCGCGGGCGACCGACCTGTTCCTCTCGACCGTCTCGGAGTGGGACGACCCCAGCGACCGGGACGCCGACTCCCGGCGGGCCGTCGCGGCGGCCAGCCTCTACGCCGGGTCGCTCATCGAGGGCGACCAGCGCTCGCAGGGCGACGTTGCGGACGCTGTGGGGGTGGCGAGGCTGACGATTCAGCAACGCTGGAAGGACTTGCTTCGAGAGGCTGGTTTGGAACCGCCGTCTTGGTAATGGGCTGGAACTTGCTGGTTCGAGTTTATCTGTTTGCTCGGTTTGGGTGAGACCGCAAACCGTAGAATCGCATCGAGAGCTACCGCAGGAAACATCGGTGTGAACGTTTCTTGAAGCCCCCGCTCGGTCGCTTCGTCGTGTTGGAACCGTGACCGCGGACAGCAGAATTACGTGGGTGTTATCCTCTTGAAGCCCCCGCCCGGTCGCGGTCGTCTGAGCGACATATCCGCGCCTCACCGCAACGCACCGCGTCGGCGCGGATAGGGGTCACTCAGACGACCACGGGCCTCCGGCCCGCGACCGGGCGGCCCCTTCATCCCACCCGTCAGTTGTTTCACCGAGCGCATCCCGGCGGTTGCCCGGCCGAGCGCGTCCTCGTGGTTCGTCGCACCGAGCGCCCGCGAGGAGCCCGCGGCTCCTCGATTTCGGTCGAAAAACACCGTCAGTCCGGGGAAAGCAGAACAGAACTCAGCGTTCGGCGGTTCGGCCCTCTCGCTCGGGCGTCAGGTTGCCGTGTTGGTCGATTTCGCCCTTGACGATGCGCGTGCTGGAGATAATGTCGCCGTCCTCGGCCTCGACGTGGGGGACCACCTCGATTTGGAGCGGGTCGAGTCCGCGCTCGTCTCGAATCTCGTTGATTCGCTCGGCACCGTCTGTCGTCTCGGGCGAGACCACTAGCGCATCGAACTGCGGTTCGGTGGCGATACCGGTCGGTTCGGTCAACTCGCGGACCTCGAACTCGCGGTCGTACTCGTCGGCGAACTCGGCGAGTACGGCCTCCAAGTCGGCCTTGCGTTCGTCGAACGGGCGGACGTACCGGTCCTCGTGGCGCGTCTTCGGCGCGAGTTCGTCGCTGGTCAGTCCGACCGTCACGTCGCCGACCTCGAAGGCGCGCTCGAACAGCGCGCGGTGGCCGTCGTGGACCGGGTCGAAGGTCCCGCCCAGGGCAACCCTCATACCCCCGCGAAGGGTTCCCCGCGGCTTAGTGCCTTCGGAATAGCGCCCGATTCGCTGAATTTTACTCGTCGTCCGACTCGCCGGATTCGCCGGTTTCGTCGGAGTCCCCGGCCGATTCGTCCGGTTCGTCCGATTCGCTCTCCTCGACGCGGATGCTGACCGGTTCGGTGGTCTCGGTCGTCTCCTCGTCCTCCTCGGGTTCGAGGTGGGTGTCCAAATTAAATACCGTGTTGAGTTCGTCTTGGACCTGCCCGACGATACCGCTGACCAGTTCGCTCGGCGCGATGGCGGTGTACTCGTAAGGGTTGTTTCCCGCCCCTTCGCTCTCTCGCTTGCGGCGCTGGACCTTCTCCTCGTCGTGGAGTTCGGCCAGCGACTCCCGGACAGTCGAGGGGTACAGGCCGGTCCCCTCGGCGATTTCCTCGCTGGTGCTGTGGGGGTGCTGGCGCAGGTAGACGTAGATTCGCGCCCGAGTCTCGGTGTCCAGCACCCACGACAGCAGGTCCACGATGCCCTGGTCGAACTGGTCTACCGCTCGGTCGGCCTCCTCTTCGAGGCGCTCGCGGCCCTTCGAGATGCGGTCGCGCTCCGGGTCTTCGACCTCCTGCTCGACCGACAGGGCCTCCTCGCCGGACACCTCGATTTTGACCTCCTCGGTCACGTCGCCGTCGTCGACCTCCAGTTCCTCTTCGACCGTCACGTCCTCGTCTACGTTCTCGATTTCTGACTCCTCGACGGTGTCGTCCTCGACGTTCACGTCGATCTCCTCGTCGTCGTCTGGATTTTCCCCGGACATGTCCTCTCTACGAGGACAAAAGCCGTGCGCGAGTAAAAACCTTGCTTACGGGCCGAGGAGGCCTACATTTCGGTTTCGGCCGATTCCGGAGTTGTTGCCCCGCTTCACTATCGGCGTTCGAGGACCAGCGACTCGAAGAGGGCATGCACGCCCTCCTCGTCTCGAATCCGGCGCTGGCGAGTCGCGCCGCTGTCGGCCTCGTAGACGTTCCGAATCCCCGAAATTCCTAGTCGCTCGCACTCCCGGTCCACGACTTCGCCGAGGTCGATTTGCCCCTCGCGGTCCCGCCGGATGAACGAGGCGTCGTGGCCGTACCGAATCGCGCGCCACTTGTTCTCGTCGAGCAGTTCCCGGCGGTGGCGATAGCCCTCCTCGCCGTCCTCGTAGCGTTCGGCCAGTTCCTCGACCAGCGCGTGGGTGTACTCCACGAACGCCATCACGCGGTCGGGGTCCGCCTGCCCGTCGGGGGTCCGGACCTCGACCGTGCCGTGGCCGGTGTGGGGTCGCACGTCGTACCAGAGTTCGCCCCGGTCGGCGATGGCGTCGGTGCGAATCATGGTCTCCTCGAAGGACGCGAAATCGTCGTAGGAGTCGAAGCAGGTCGGCATCCCGGTGTTGGGAAGCGCCTCGAAGATTTTGGCGCGGGCCGATTCCAAGCCGGTATCGAAGCCGTTCCAGTAGGGCGAGTTGGCCGACAGCGCGAGCATCACGGGGATGTGCCACCGAATCTCGTTGGCGATCCAGACCGCCTTGTCGGCGTCGTCCACGCCGACGTGGACGTGGAGGCCCGCGGTCGTGTTCCGGTGCTGGGGGTACTGAATCCGGTCGAGTTGTGCGCGGTAGCGCTCCTTCTCGGCGTGTTCCAGTTCGCGCCACTTCGCGCCGGGATGCAGGCCCGCCGCCGCGATTCGGAACCCCGCCGCTTCGGCGTGGTCGATCAAGGCGTTCCGGACCGAGAGCAGGTTCTCGCGGGCGTCGCCCAGACGCTCGGTTTTCGGTGTCTGGGTCTCGATGACGCACTTGAACAGTTCGTGGTCGAGTCGCTCGTCGAGTATCTCGGGCGGGTCGCGCTCGTAGACGAGTTCGTCGGTTCCCGCGGTCGGGACCCCGCGGTCGTCGACCACGTAGAACTCCTCCTCGATGCCCAGCGTGCCCATCTCCTCGAAGCTTGCAGCCGAACCCGAGTCCATTTCCCGGAATTTCGAAATCCGGCGTATAAATAGTTCCGAACCCGGCAGGGAGAGTCAGCAGAGCGATGGATTACTTCGGCCGGGCGACCACGCCGAGGTGGTCGTCGTGATACGGTTCGAGGCGAGTCGTCTCCAGCACCTCGTAGGACTCGCGGAGGTCCGCCAAGGCCTCCTCGAACACGTTTTCGGGGTCTTGGGTCACGTCTTCGCTCCGGGCCTTGATGGCCGCGAGGAGCCTCCCATCTTCCCGGAGGAACCGGCTGTTCTCGACCGCGACGCGGGCCTGACCGCGGGTCGCCACGTCCTGCACGATGGCGTCGACCTCGGCCTCCACGACGTGCGCGTAGGTGTCGGGCTTTCGCGCGTCCTTCAGCAGGGGAAAGAGGTTCCGGCGGTCCTCGGCGACCCCGACCAAATCGCGGACCGGTCGGGGCGCGAACTCCACGGCGTAGGTCGGCCCGGCGAAGTCCGCGACGTGGCTCACGGTGGTCCCGCTGGCCGCGCCGAGGTAGAGGACCGTCTCGCCGCCCGCGAGGCCGGTGTCCACCCCGGACTCGACCATCGCCGCGAGTTTGGAGCGTCCGGCGTCCCAGCACCGCCAGCCCTCGTCGGTGGGTTCGCCGTAGACCGGTTCGCCGCGGGTCGCCAATCGGTCCTCGCCGTCGAAAGAGCGGCGCTCGACGCCCACGGGGAGGTCCTCGGACAGGTCGGTCATGCGCCACCTCCGGATTCTGCCTCGCTGGCGTCGTGTCGCCCGCGAATCTGGTCCATCCGGCGCTGTAGCTCCTCGTCCAACTCGGGCTTTCGCTCGCCGGAGTAGTGGTCCACGCGCGCCGCGATGGTGAGTTTCCCGGCGAGGGTGCGGGCGGCCGACCCGCGCTCGTCGGGGTGGGTCCCCCGGACGAACTCGTGGGTGAAGATGACCCCGTGCTTGGGCGAGGGGGCGCGTCCCCGGAGGTGGGCGAACAGCGAGTCCTCCGCGCCGAGGACCTGCACGGTACCGGAGGGCATCTTGGCGAGCGAGTCGAGGCCGCCCGCCAGCGAGATGAGACGCGCCGCCAGCACGGGTCCGGCCATCGCGGCGAGGTTGGGCGCGACTTCGGGGGTCTCGCGCTCGATGAACTCCCGGAGCGCGTCGGACTCGTCGGCGAGGTCGGCCACGCGCTCGGCCAGCGAAATCAGTCGCTCGTCGGTCGGCGACTCGGGGTCGCGGGCCGCCAACTCGCGGGCGTAGTCCACGCCGGTTCCGGCGTCGGGGTACCGGCTTCCGGCCCACTCGGCGACGCGCTCGGCGAGTTCGTTGGCCTCAGAGGAGGCGTCGTCCATCGCCCGGACCGCGTGGACCAACTGCTGGTCGGTGGCGCGCTCTCGCTCGGCGGCGGCCTCTCTGGCGGCGGTGAGTGTCGCCTCCCGCAACGTGGCGTAGTAGTCGTCCTCGTCGTCGGCGAACCCGGCCGCGACCGCCCGCTCGGGCCAGTCGTCGGGCGCGTCGGCCCGGCCCTCTCGGATTCGGGCCGCGCCCGCCTCGGCGTCGCCGGGGGCGACTCCCTCGAACCACCCGGCGCTCTCCTCTGGGCGGATTGGGTCTTCGGTCATGCCCGAGGGTTGCGCGTCTTCGCGTTTAAACCTGCGTTCTTCGGGGCGCGGCGCGACGGCCGGATTCGGGACCCCCGGCGCGACGACCGGACTCGAGACCCGCAGCGCGACGTGGTGAGTCGGAACCCGTGACGAGGCTGCCAGATAACTTCTTATTTCCTAAAGCAATAAAGACAATCTCTAAAGAATCATTTCGCGGTCTCTATCGGCGGGAATCCCGCCCGCGAAAAAACGGATTGTGAGCCGTCGCGCCTATCCGGAGGTCGTCGTCGTAGTCGTGCCGCCGCCACCGCCGCCGTTGCCGAGTCGGCCGCGGAAGAAGCTCCGCGGAATCGTCTCCAGCGCCTCGGTCGAACCGTCGTCCTGCACTTGCAGGATGGCGAACTGGTTGAGCGGTTCCAGCGCCTCGTTGAGGTTGACGGGACTCGACGCGCCCTGATAGTTGATGTCCTCGCCGTTCTCCAGCAGGTCCTTGGCCTTCTGGAACTCGCCGACCGTGACGATGTTGGCCTGCTGGCCGCCGCCTCCGCCACCGCCGTCCGCGGCGGTCGTTGCGGTCTCTTGGCTCGCGCCCTCCTCGGGCCGCGAGACCGACCGGATGTTTTCGGCGATGGTCTGCCCGGTGGCTTCGCCCCCGGCCTGTATGGCCAGCGCCTGCAGGAAGAGGCCGTCGTAGGCGTGGGGCGCGAACAGCGTCCCCGACTGCTCGCCCATCTTCTCCTCGAAGGCGGTCGCACCCTTCGTCTGCTCGGGGTTCGGCGAGGCCAGATACATCCCCGAGGTGATGTTGCTCAGACTGCTCAGGAACTCCGAGGAGTTCAGGCCCTCGCTGAGGACCCACTCGCCGCCGTAGCCCCCGTTGTTCCACTGGTTCAGGATGGTCCGACCGTTGCCGGGGTAGCCGACGAAACCGATGGCGTCGGGGTCGTTCTCGAACAGCGTGTCGAGCGTCGAGGTGTAGTCGCTAGCCCGCTGACTGTAACCGACCATGCCGACCGTCTCGCCCTGGAACTGCTCGCGCGCCCGCTCGGCCAATCCCTGCCCGTAGGGGTTGTCCACGAAGAGGAAGGCCGCGCTGTCCGCACCGATATACTGGTCGTCGCTCAGGATGCGGCCCATCACGATACCCTGCTGGGCGTCGTTGGGCGCGGTCCGGCCGAAGTACTTGAGGCTCCCGTCCTCGTTGTAGCCGATTTCCGAGAGCGCGGGCGACGTGCTGGCGTTGCTCATCTGCATCACCTGGTCGGCGGCGACGTTCTGCGCGAGCGGGACCGACACTCCGCTGGAGGCCGCGCCGACGAAGCCGATGATGTTCTGCTCGTTGACCAGCGTGTTGTACTGCTGGATGGCCCGCGAGGGCTGGGTCTGGCTGTCGGTGTTGCTCATGTTGATTTGCCGGCCCAGCGGTCCGCCCGCGTCGTTGACGTCCTGCACCGCGAGATTGACCGCCTTCTGCATCCCGCTCCCGTAGGCGCTGAGGTTCCCCGTAATCGGGAGAATCGACCCCATCTGGATTGGACCGCCCTGTCGCGCACCCGCCGACGCTGACAGTCCAGTCAACCCGGCCACCCCCGCGACCGTCGCGCCTTTCACGTAGTCTCGCCGCGTCGTTCGATATTTCTCTGACATCTCCGCCGTAGAACACGACGCGATACTAATAAACAATTGTGTATGTTTGTCGGCAAACACCTCGATAGTTCAAGCGCGTCCGGCGAGCGACGACAGAAAGAGCGCGTCGGCGGGCGATTCGAGCGTCCGGTCGGACGAAGCCGCCTCCGCCGAAAAGTGAGACAGAATCTACAGTTTGCCCTCGAAGTAGCTCCGCGGAATCGTCTCCAACTCCTTGCGCTTGGCCTGCTTGACCTGCATGATGGCGAACCGGTTGAGCGGTTCGAGCGACTCGTTCATGTCCACCGGACTCGACGCGCCCTGATAGTTGATGTCCTCGCCCTTGTCCAGCAGGTCCTTGGCCTTCTGGAACTCTCCGGCGTAGACTTTCGTGCCACCGCGAGAGACGGACCGAATGTTCTCGGCGATGGCCGCCCCGCTCGCCTCTCCGGCCTTGTGGATGGCCAGCGCCTGCAGGAAGAGGCCGTCGTAGGCGTGGGGCGCGAACAGCGTCCCCGACTGGCCGCCCATCTCCTTGTCGAACGTGTCGGCACTCTTGGTCGATTCCGGACTCGGCGAGGCCAGATACATCCCGTCGGTGATGGACTTGTTGTCCTCGAAGAATCCTTTGTCGTTCAGGCCCTCGCTGAGGACCCACTCGCCGCCGTAGCCCCCGTTCGACCACTGCTTGAGGATGGTCTTCCCGTTACCGGGGTAGCCCACGAACCCGACCGCGTCGGGGTTGTTGCTGAACAGTTTGTCGAGCGTCGAGGTGTAGTCGCTGGACTTCTTGCTGTAGGGGACCATCCCGACCGTCTCGCCGTCGAAAGCCTCCTTCGCCCGCTTGGCCAACCCCTCGCCGTAGGGGTTGTCGACGTAGAGGAAGGCGGCTTTGTCCGCGCCGATGTACTCGTCGTCGTTCAGAATCTGGCCCATCACGATGCCCTGCTGGCCGTCGTTGGGCGCGGTCCGACCGAAGTACTTGACCGACTCGTCGTCGTTGTAGCCGATTTCCGAGAGCGCGGGCGTCGTGCTGGCGTTGCTCACCTGCATCACTTGGTCGGAGGCGATTTGCTGGGCCAGCGGGACCGACACCCCGCTGGAGGCCGCGCCGACGAACCCGACGATGCCCTCCTCGTTGACCAGCGACCGATACTTCTGGGTCGCCTTGGCCGGTTTGGTCTCGCTGTCTTTGTTCACCACCTTGATTTCGCGCCCGAGGGGGCCGCCCGCCTCGTTGATGTGCTCGGCCGCGAGGTTCACCGCTTTCTCCATCCCGCCACCGTAGGCGCTCAGACTCCCCGTAATCGGGAGAATCGACCCCATCGTAATCGGGGCACCGCCTTGGCTCTGGTCGTCAGACTGACTGTCGTCCTCTCCGGAGGTCGTCCCGTCTGACATCCCCTCGGTCGTCTCCTCGGTCGTCGTTCCCCCGCTATCCGAAATACTGCCGATACAGCCCGAGAGACCGGTCAGGCCGGTTGCACCGAGCGCTCCGGTCGCTTTCAGATACGCGCGACGCGACTTGTTCTTGCGTGTCATACTCTACCAGCATGTCTCACACTCGCTATAAAAAAGTTTGCAATGTGTGAACCTAACGCATGCCTGCTGAAAGTTTACTCGGGGACGAATTTTTATTTGTCAGCAACCCCGACACATATTTGACTCCCGCTGTTGGACACACGTACATGGCGATACAGACCCTGGACGACCTCGCCGTCCAAGGGACAACGCTGGGAGTGCGTATCGACATCAACAGTCCCCTCTCCGACGACGGGAGCCTCGCCGACGACGCTCGGCTGCAGGCCCACGTCGAGACCCTCTCGGAGCTGTTAGACCGGGGCGGTCGGGTGGCCCTCCTCGCCCATCAGGGCCGACCGGGCGGCGACGAGTTCAGGGACCTCCGACCCCACGCCGAGCGCTTAGACGAGATGCTCGACGCGCCGGTCGAGTACTCGGACGCGACGTTCTCGGCCGACGCCCGCCGCGCGGTAGAGAACCTGGGTGACGGGGAGGCCGTCGTCCTCGAAAACACGCGCTTCTACAGCGAGGAGTACATGGAGTTCTCCCCCGAGCGCGCCGGACAGACCGAACTCGTGGACAAACTCGCGCCCGCCCTCGACGCCTACGTCAACGACGCCTTCGCAGCGGCCCACCGCTCACAGCCCTCCATCGTCGGCTTCCCCTCCCGCGTCCCGGGCTACGCCGGTCGCGTGATGGAGGCCGAAATCGAGGTGCTGGGCGACATCGAGAGTACGCCCGAACCCCGGACCTACGTCATCGGCGGCGCGAAGGTCCCCGACTCGATGGCCGTGGTCGAGAGCGTCCTCGAACGCGGACTGGCCGACCGAGTACTCACGACCGGCGTCGTCGCCAACGTCTTCTTGCTGGCCGACGAGACCGACCTCGGCGACGCCAGCGCCGACTTCGTCTACGAGCAGGGCTACTGGGACGAAATCGACCGCGCGGCCGACCTGCTGGCGGAATACGGCGACCGCATCACGCTCCCGACCGACCTCGCGGTCGAGCGAGACGGCGAGCGCCACGAACTCGCGGTCGAGGACCTCCCGCCCGAGGAGGGCGAGGCCGCGATGGACATCGGCGCGGCGACGGTGCAGGCCTACGCCGAAGTCGTCCGCGACTCGGGCACCGTCATCCTCAACGGTCCGGCGGGCGTCTTCGAGGACGAGACGTTCGCCGACGGGACGCGCGACCTCTTCGAGACCGCGACCGAGGCCGAGTACAGCATCGTCGGCGGCGGCGATACCGCGGCCGCGATTCGGAAGTTCGACATCGAGGGCTTCGACCACGTCAGCACCGGCGGCGGCGCGGCGCTCAACATGCTGACCGGCGAGGAGTTGCCCGCGGTCGAGGCGCTCCGGGACTGAGTTTATCCGGCCCGAGCGAGTGGATTCGGACGATGGTCGCCATCGAACGCGGAAACATCGGAGACGTCGACGCGGTGACCGACATGTGGGTCGACCTCGCCGAGGGCCAGCGCGAGTTCGGCTCGCACCTCTTCGCCGACGGCAATCGCGCGACGGTCCGCGAGGCCATCGCCCGGAACGCGGTCGGCGACGGACTGCTGGTCGCTCGTGAGAAACGCGAGGACGACCGGACCGAAATCGTCGGCTTCGTCACCTTCGGCGTCGAGTCGGACGGCTACGACCAAGACGTGACCCGCGGCGTCGTCCGGAACATCTACGTCGAACCCGACCGCCGCGGTGACGGCATCGGGTCGGCCCTCCTCGACGCGGCGGAGACTCGACTCGCCGAGCGGGGCGCAGACGCCGTCTCGCTCGACGTGATGGCCGACAACGAGGACGCCCGGCGGTTCTACCGACGCCACGGCTACGCTCCGCACCGCGTCGAGCTGGAAAAATCGGTCGAAAGCGATACGCTCACAAAGGAGTAGCCAGAAGGTGGCGGTACGCGCCAGGGGAGCTTGGGCGGTTCAAGCACCCGACTTGTAATCGGGAGTTCGTGGGTTCAAATCCCACCCCTGGCTTGGTGGTCGCGCCACTCCGGCGCGACCGATTCGCTTCTGTAGGATTTGAACCCTGCCAGTCGCAGGCTCGCGCAGGGAGTGAAACGACCGAGCAAGAACGTCTGGCTCCGGTTCAAATCCACCCCTTGCTTCCTGTCGCGGTCATTTGTGACTCTTGCTTGTTCGACTTCGACCGAAGCCGAGTCGAACTGACCACTTAAAGCGAAACGGTTGCAACGCCGATGCGGATTTAAATATCTCTGCTATGAGAATCCGATGGGCGGTCACGAACCGCCTGAGAGCCTGACCCGCGTGCCAGAGGCGCGTCGAACGCTTGCCCCGCTCGACGACTCCGGGCGACCGGACCTGCGACGCAACCGCGGTTCGACGCCGGGCGCACTCTCCTCGCTCGGCAACGCCGCGATTTTGGACTCGTCCGGTTCGAGTACTTCTCGCAGGGGGATAGACTTGTGAAAGGAAGCGATACAATCGGCATAAGATTGTACTTATTTCTAATGGGCGGCGGCCTTACGAACCAAACACTATATTATAATAGCTTCGCACGCGAAAGCGAACAGCGGTAAGTAGCGACTACTGGAACTTCCCGACGTTCGAGAAGTCGTCGTCCTCGCAGTTCGAACACTCTTCGGGCTTGGAGATGAAGACGGACCCACACCCCGCGCACTCGTAGAGGTCGGGGCCGTCGTCACGGCCGTCGGCGTCGCCCCCTTCGTCGGGGCCGGACCCCGAGGAGCCGAACAGGCGCTTGAGTCGGTCGACGGCGGCGGAGAGCATTTGCTTCAACGTTGGTGGATGCTAACTGGGGCTATAAAACGTTTGTTGCCACACGGGGAAATCGACGCGCGAACCCCGCGAAAGAAGCGGTGCGGGTGTCGCGTTTACTCCTCGCTGGGTCGCGGAAGCGCGACGAACGACACCTGCACGAGGCTGAA
Organism: Halorussus ruber; assembly: GCF_004765785.1. Taxonomy (GTDB): domain Archaea; phylum Halobacteriota; class Halobacteria; order Halobacteriales; family Haladaptataceae; genus Halorussus; species Halorussus ruber. Next base: position 226,515 of record NZ_SBIT01000008.1, read on the forward strand.
CGGGTCGTACACCGACTGGTGGCACTGGCAGTAGATGTCGTCGGCCGCGCCGAACTTGCGGGCGTCTCGAAGCGACTTGAATCCGGGCACGCAACAGAAGTGCGTACACTTGTTCAGGTTTGCGACGAAGCCCTCCTGCGTGCTGGCCGACAGCCATTGGTCGCCTTGGTCGGCCGCCTGCTTGATGCGCTCGCTCCGGATGATTTGGACCGGGAGGGTCCCGCTCGCTGGTACGTCCTGCGAGCGCCACGTCGCAAGTGCGGGCTTGCCGAGGCCGCTCTTGCCGATGCCGTTGCCCCACGACTGGTAGTCCTCGAAGTCGTCGACGTGGACCTTCGCGCCCGCTTCGACCTCCTCGGACTGCCACTCGTAGGGCGGCGACGAGGCGTACCGCAGGAAATTGTCTTGGTCTGCGTCGGGTTCGACGCCGGGATACGTCTGGACGCCGCAGTACTGGAACCACTCGCTGGAGTAGGTGATACCACCTAACTGCGTCTCGGCGATAGTGATTTCTTGGCCTTGTTCGGTCACGGTCTCGGGTTCCGGCCAGAGTCCCTTGAGGAACCCCTCCGAGTCGATTTCGATGGGAACCTGCGGCATCGCCCGCGGCGCGGGTCCGGCGATGTTCTCGACGCCGTAGTACTGCGTAATCCCACCGCCTGCGCCGGTCGGCTGGGTCGCGGAGTTGATACTCGCGGCGGTCGCGGTACCCAGTCCCGCCAGCGAGGCGCTCCCGACGACGCCCTTCACGAAGCGACGACGACCCGACTCTGCCGGATACTTGTCGTCGTCTTCAGGCACGGCGTTCCCCCCTGCGTTTACGGATGCTATTTGTTACCATTCTACCCCCAACAGAGCCATAGAGGGCTTGCGCGACAAAAGCGTTGTCGGGGCCAGCGTCGTCGTGGTCGGTTGCGTTGCCGGGGCAGTCGAGTCGGCGGACCGCCGCCGTCGCGGCCGGTTCTCGGGTTGGCTGACAGTAGCCGTCGTCTTTTTACGCTTGCCGTGAGTCTCATCGGGTATGACTCTCTCAGATGAGGAACGCGAACGCATCGAGCAGTTCGTAGCGACGCCTCGATACGAGCGCACGCCGGAGCAACTGTGTCCAGAAGAGGACGAGGAGTAGTTACGCGACCGCGAACTGGCCGCCCTGTTTCTGCACCAATCCGCGCTCCCGAAGGGTACTCAGGATGCTGTACAGCGTGATTTTCTTGACTTCGAGGTCCGACTGCAAGTCGTCTATCGAGGCACCACCGCGCTGGAGGTAGAGGTAGACCAGCTTGGCCCGCGGCGAGTCGAGTTCGGTCGGCAGTTCTCTCGCAGTTGTCGTCGGTCGTTGAACACTCATTTCGGTAGTGGAAGCCAGAAGTTCGACGATAATAAATCCCTGTTTCAACGATTGTCGAAAACTCGGGGTTCGTTCAGTCAACTGGCGCTCGCTGGCAAAAATTGTCGGCAATCTCTCGGTGCCAGAACGATGTCGTTGTCAATCGACCGGAATCACCGACAGTGTGAGCGAGCGCGAGGAGCGAAATCTACGGCCCGGCCGACCGACGCGGGGTTCGACCGCCACCTAGGCGGTGGGTTTATGTGAAATCGAACGGTACCGTCTCCCAATGTGTCCGATGCCGGACGACGGGCGGGACCCAGACGACCGGGCGGCGCTGACGCCCGACGACACGGCGAGCGCCGACGAAGGCGGGGCGCTGTCGCCGGAGGAGCTCGACATCGAGGACGAGGAGAACGTCGTCTCGCTGGACAGCGGCCGCTACGTCATCGGCACCGACGACCGCCCCGACGTGTCCGCGCCCGACCGCCGAGACGCGGGCGGGCAGTCCCGCGACGCCGACGCGCGGCCCGCCGAGGCCCCCGCAGACGCCCAGACGCCCGAACTCCAGTCGGACGACGCGGGCAACGTCAGCTCGGGCGCGGTCAAAGAGTGGCTGGAAGACGACCTCGACAGCACCAGCGCCCGCTACGGGTTCCACGTCACGGCCAAGTCCGACGACGCCATCAGCCACCAGCAGATGTTCTCCGACGACGTGGGGACGGTCTTCGACAGCCTCCTGCGGTGGTACGCCCAGCAGTTGACGACCGAGACCGCGGTCGAGGACGTGCTGGGCATCCTCCTGACAGAGTCGAACGTCCGGGTGCGCTACTCGCCGTCGTGCCTGCAAGCGATTCTGGAGTCCTACGACTTGGGACCGGACGACTCCATCGCCGACCTGCTGGAGAAGGTGCAGGACGACCGCGGGATGGTGTTCCCGCCCGAGAACGTTTAGAGAAAGGTTTTTGTTTGTTAGAGGTGTGTAATCATTTTCTTTAGTAGTGTATAGTTATATCTTGGTGGTTTAGAACCGCGTTGTACCGAATCGGCATCGGCGACAATCGTAGCAGTGAACACTTCTTGAGGCCCCCGCGCGGTGGCGGTCTCGTGAGCAGAGCGAACGAGACCTCGGAAGACGCGGGTTGTCTTCCGGCGGTCGCTGGCCGACATATCCGCGCTCTCAACACCGCCCGCGCGGATAGGGGTCGGCCAGACGACCACGGGCCTGCGGCCCGCCACCGCGCGGCCCCTTCCTCCTCCCGTGGTAGTTTGTTCAGCCGGGCTTCTGCTGCGGTTGGTCAGTCGAGCGCATCCCCGGTGGAAAGCCCGGCCGAGCGCCTGTCTCTTGTCAGCCGGGCGAGCGTCCGCGCGGGAGGAGCGTCGAACGACGCCGCGGCGGCGCTCGACCGGTCGGCGTCGTCCCGGGTCTCGGGGACGCTCGGCGGGAAATCCGTGCCGAAACGGTCGAACTTGCGGGGACCGGCGGCCGACTCGTCCAATTATCATCTCCGAGAGACGAGGGCGGGTTTTATATTCTGGGGTTCGATGTTTTCAACGAGAGACCAGTATGGAGGTAGAGCAGACCGACGCCGACCCCGGTGACGGAACCGATTCGGCCGACTCGCCCGAGGTCCGCGACGTGGAGACCCGACAGGTCGTGGAGTTCCGCCTCGGCGAGGACTACTGCGCGGTCGAAATCGACGAGGTGGACAGCATCGTGGAAATTAAGAAGGTCACGCGAATCCCCCGGACGCCCGACTCCATCGACGGCGTGATGGACCTGCGCGGGGAGACCACCGCCATCATCAACCCCCGGACGTTCCTCGGTATCGAGGGCGAACCGCCCGAGCGCGACGAGCAGAACGTCCTCGTCCTCGACCGGGCCGACGACAAGCAGAAAATCGGGATTCGGGTGGACGAGGTGCTGGAGGTCACGACTTACCCCGAGGACAAAATCGACGACGAGGAGGACCTCTCGGACCTCGACACGCGCGGGATTCAGGAGAGCGTCTCGCGGGGCATCATCCGAAAGCCCAACGGCGAGGGCCTCGACCTCGTGGTCTGGATCGACATCGACGCGATTATCGACCAACTGAAATGACTGCGCTCACTCAGTCGAGTCTCGGCCGGTTCGCAACGAGTACCGCTCGTGATAAGTATAGGGGAGAATTTATTTCACCCCGTTTCAAATCAACCGCTTGGTGACTATCGCATGGCTAAGAACGTGCTAATCGTAGACGACTCGGAGTTTATGCGGAATCTACTTCGTGAGATTCTCGAAGAGGAGTTCGAAATCGCGGGCGAGGCCGAGAACGGCGTCGAAGCGGTCGAACTCTACGAGGAACACGACCCCAATCTCGTGATGATGGACATCGTGATGCCGATTCGTGACGGCATCGAGGCCACCTCCGAAATCAAGGAGGCCGACTCGGACGCCAACATCATCATGTGTACGAGTATCGGGCAGGAAGAGAAGATGAAGGCGGCCATCAAGGCCGGTGCGGACGGCTACATCACGAAGCCATTCCAGAAACCGAGCGTGATGGACGCTATCGAGGACGTTATCTCAGCATGACGCGGGCAGTCGTCGTCGATGACTCTCACTTCATGCGGACGGTCATCTCCGACATCCTCGAAGACGGCGGCATCGAAGTCGTCGCGCAGGCCAACGACGGCGAGGAGGGTGTCGAGGCGGTCCGGACCCACGACCCCGACGTCGTGACGATGGACGTCGAGATGCCTCGCATGGACGGCATCGAGGCCGTCGAGGAGATAATGGCGACGAACCCGACTCCCGTGTTGATGCTGTCGGCCCACACCGAAGACGGCGCGGAAGCGACGTTCGAGGCCTTGGAGAAGGGCGCGGTCGATTTCCTCGCCAAGCCGGGCGGCGAGGTCTCGACCGAAATCTCGGCCCACGGCGACGCCTTGGTCGAGAAGGTCAAGTCGGCGACCCGAGCCGACCCCTCGTCGGTCGACGACGTGGACACCACGACCGACGCCATCGAGGCCGACCACGGCTACGTCGAGAATCCGACGTTGGTCATCGGGGCCTCGACCGGCGGGCCTCGGGTGGTCGAGCGCGTCCTGTCGAGTCTGCCCGCCGAGGCGAACTTCCGCGTGCTGGTCGTCCAGCACATGCCCGACGGGTTCACCGGGCGGTTCGCCGAGCGACTCGACGGTCGGAGCGAGTACGACGTGCGCGAGGCCACCGACGGGATGCGAATCACGGGCGGCGACGCCGTCGTGGCGAAAGGCGACTACCACATGGAGGTCGCGGGCTACGGCAACGGACGCATTCGCCTGCGCCTCCAGCAGGAGGAGGCCCTCCACGGCGTGCGCCCGGCAATCGACGTGACCATGGAGACGGCCGCCGAGAAGATAGACGGTCCCCTCACGGGCGTCGTCCTCACCGGCATGGGTTCGGACGGTGCCGAGGGCATCGAAGCCATCAAGGGCGCTGGCGGGGCGACGCTCGCTCAGGACGAAGAGAGTTGTTCCGTCTTCGGTATTCCGGCCAGAGCCATCGAGACCGGGTGCGTGGACGAAGTGCATTCGGCCGACGAGATGGGCAAGGCGATTCTCGACACGATTCGAGACAACGGGTGAAAAGACATGGAAGATTACATACAGGACTTCATACGCGAGAGCGAAGAGAACGTCACGGAGTTGAACAACTCGCTACTCGAACTCGAAGACGACCCCGGCGACGAGGCCGCGATGGACTCGATTTTCCGGACCGCCCACACGCTGAAGGGTAACTTCGGCGCGATGGGTTTTCAGGACGAGAGCGACCTCGCGCACGCCATCGAGGACCTGCTGGACGAGATTCGGCAGGGTCGCATGGAGGTCACGCCCGAAATCATGGACCTCGTGTTCGCTGGCGTGGACGAAATCGACCGGGCGCTGAGCCAAATCGAGGAGGACGGCGAGTCCGACATCGACCCCGAGGACATCATCACCGAAATCCGGGGCGTCATCGAGAACGGCGGCGCGGGCGGCGAGGGCAACGCCGACGAGAGCGACGCCGCGGACGCGACCGCCGAGGACGCCGACGCGAACGCTGATTCCGGCGCAGACCTCGACGCGGTGCCGGTAGACGACTTCTCGGACCCCGCCGCGCTGGCGAACGCCGACGGCGAGGTGTTCCACGTCGCGGTGGACATGGGCGACCCTCAGATGAAGGGCGTGGACGCGATGTTCGCGCTCGAAGGACTGGAGGAGAATCTGGACCTCCTCGGCACAGTCCCGGAGGTCGACGCCATCAACGACGGCGAGTACGAGGACGGCTTCGACGCCTTCGTCGCGGCCAGCGGGGCCGACGAAGTCGAGTCGGTCGTCGCCGCGGTCGGCAAAATCGACGGCGGCGTCGTCACCGCGCTCGACGCGGACGCCATCGAGGCGACCGGCGCAGGCGCGAGTGGCACGACAGACGAGGCAGACGAAACGGCCGCGGCGTCCGAATCGGACGCCGCGGAGGCCGTAGACGGCGCAGACGGCGCGGACGCCGAGGAAACGGCGGACGCGACCGAGGACTCCTCGGCGGAGGCCGACGCGGGCGGCGACTCGACCGCGGAGAGCGACGACTTCACCGACGCCGACGTGGTGGACGCCGACGACCAGTCGGACGACGGTGCGACCGACTCCGGTAGCGCCAGCAGTTCCGGCAGTTCGAGTAGCTCCAGCAGTTCGAGTAGCTCCGGCAGTTCCAGTAGCTCCAGCAGTTCCAGCGACTCCGACGGGTCGGGTGACTCCGGCGGCGCGACCACCGACGGCGTCGAGGAGATTCAGTCGGTGCGCGTGGACGTCGACCAGCTAGACGACCTGCACGGACAGGTCGAGCAGTTGGTCACGAGCCGAATCAAGCTCCGGCGGTCGGTCGAGCAGGCCCAACTCGACAGCGCCGAGGACCACCTCGACGAGCTGGACAAGATTACCTCCAGTCTTCAGGACACCGTGATGGACATGCGGCTGGTGCCCTTGAAGAAGGTGGTCAACAAGTTCCCGCGGTTAGTTCGTGACCTCGCGCGCGAGCAGGAGAAGAAGATAGACTTCGAGATGGAGGGCACCGACATCGAGTTGGACCGCACCATCTTGGACGAAATCAGCGACCCGCTGATGCATCTGCTCCGGAACGCGGTGGACCACGGCATCGAACCGCCCGAGGAGCGCGAAGCGGCGGGCAAGCCCCGCGAGGGGTCGATTCGGCTTCGCGGCTTCCGAGAGCGCGACCGCGTGACCATCGAGGTCGAGGACGACGGCGGGGGCATCGACCCCGACGCCATCCGGACGAAGGCGGTCGAGAAGGGCGTCATGACCCGCGAGGAGGCCGAGAAACTCAGCACCGAGGAGGCCCAGAAGCTCATCTTCCACGCCGGGTTCTCGACAAACGACCAAGTGACCGACGTGAGCGGTCGGGGCGTCGGGATGGACGTGGTCCAGGACACCGTCTCGCGTCTCGACGGGGAAATCGGCATCGACAGCACGCCCGGCGAGGGCACGACGATCAGCCTCTCGCTGCCGGTCACGGTCGCCATCGTCAAGGTGCTGTTCGTCCAGTCCGGCGACGAGGAGTACGGCATCCCCATCAAGAACGTGGACGAGATTCGCCGGATGGAGGACGTCCAGACCGTCGAGGGCGAGGAAGTCGTCACCCACGACGACACGGTCTACCCCCTCGTGCGCCTCGGCGACGCGCTGAACGTCCCCGGCGAGACTCGGAACGGCGACGGCATGCTGGTCCGGGTCAAGGAGTCCGAGCGCAAGGTGGCGATTCACTGCGACGCGGTCAGCCGCCAGGAAGAGGTCGTCGTCAAGCCGTTCGAGGGCATTCTGTCGGGCATCCCCGGTCTCTCGGGTGCCGCGGTCCTCGGCGAGGGCGACGTGGTGACGATTCTCGACGTGGAGACCCTGTAACTATGAGCCGAGGTGACGATAGAAACTTGCACGTTGACATTCGAAAGCTGAACCTGTTCAACCAAATGGCCAAGGAGGGAGCCAACACGGTCGCCAGCCATCTCAACCAGATGACTGGGATGGAGACCGAGATGGAGATTACCAAAATCAACTTCCTCGAAATCGACGACATCAAGACCCACGTCGGCCACGAGAAGCAGGTCGGCACGCACATCGAACTCGTCGAACCGCCCCACGGCTACATCCTGTTCCTGTTCAGCGCGAGCAGCGCGAAGAAACTCGCCCAAGGGATGCTCCCCGGTAGCGCAGACCCCTCCTCGAAGGGATTCAGCGACATGGAACGGTCCGCCGTCCAGGAGATCGGCAACATCATGACGAGTGGCTTCATCGACGGCTGGGCCAACGTCCTGAACACGACCATCGACATCTCGACGCCGAAGTTCACCTACGGCGCGGGGTCGAAGATGGTGGACAACCTCGTCGGCAGTCGGCGCGACGACATGGCGCTCGTGTTCGACTCTCGCGTCCACGCGCGCGAGGCCGACGTGGAGGTCAAAGTCTACACCTTCCCCGAACTGGAGGAACTCGTCTCGCTGATGAAGCAGATAGAGATGTGACACCCTCACCCACCGTAAACGGCGGGGCTTCCTGCACAGCAGGAACGTCCTACAGCGGAGGTTTCGGAACCAGACTCCTCGGACCTCAAGCGGGTGGTTCTCACCCTCGAATCCGAGGCGTTCCGCGGCCCTGTCACGGGGGCACCCATCTCCGGCCGAGTCATCGACACACGGTTTCTCGGTGTGGCTCTCTCCGCCGAAGTCACCCGGCGAGGAACCGGGCGAAGATGGCTTCATGTCGTGTCGCGCGACACAGTACAACCGTGCCATCTATCGATATGTCAACAATGAACTTCAGCCTACCGATTCACACGATAGCACAGATCGTCAAGCGCATTCCTCCCTGCCGTAAACGGCTGGGTTTCCTGCTTACAGCAGCATGAACGTGGACATCGAATCGCTGGGAACCTTCAGTCGAACCGCACAGGAGGGTGCCGAGCGGGCCGCCGAGAACCTCACCGGGATGACCGGTATCGATGCGTCGGTGGACGTGACCGAGGTGACGCTGGCGTCGGCCGACGACCTCGCTCGCGCCGACGAGCGCGTCGGCATCGCCATCGACTTCGAGGGCGGCATCGACGGCACGAGCCTGCTGACCTTCTCCTACGAGAGCGAGGAGACCCTCCTGGACACCCTGCTTCCCGGCGAGGGGTTGGACGAGAGCGCGGTCGCCGAAGTCGGCAACGTCGTCACCAGCGGGTTCATCGGCGGGTGGGCCGACCACCTCGAGACGACCATCGACATCACGCCGCCCGAGTACGTCGAGGGGACCGGCGAGGAGCTCCTCGATTCGGTCGGGTTCGAGCGCGAGCGAGCCTTCGTCTTCCGGAGCGAGGTCAGCGCGGTCGGCGAGGAGTTGGACGTGGAGTTTCACATGTTCCCCGACGACGACTCGATGCGCGAGATGCTGACCGGCGGCGAGGAACAAATCCCTATCGAGAAGCTGACGACCCTCCGCGAGATGGCCGGGGCCGGTGCCAGGACCGCCTCCGAGAGCGTCTCGGCGATGACGGGCATCGACACCGGGGTCGACATCACGCAGTTGAGTTTCGTCCCGGTCGAGACCGTGCCCGGCGAGTTGGCCGACCGGAAACACGTCGGGGTCGTCCTCGAATTCGAGGGCGTCCTCGGGGGCTACATCCTCATCCTGTTCGACGAGGCGTCGGCCCGCGAGGTCGTCACCGCGCTCGTGCCCGGCACCGACGAGGTCGAATCGTTCGAGGGCCGAGAGCGCTCGGCGATGAAGGAAATCGGCAACGTGATGACCAGCAGTTTCATCGACGGCTGGGCGAACGTCTTGGACACGACCATCGACATCTCGCCGCCCCAGTTCGTCCACGACATGGGCCGGGCGGTCGCGGAGTCGGTCGTCGCGCGCCTCGGCCAGCGACAGGCGTTCGCCTTCCTGTTCGACGCGACCCTCCGGGCGGACGACCGGGAGTTCGACTGCGAGATCTACGCCATCCCGGACAAGAGCGGCCTGCAAGCCGCGCTCGAAGACTTGGACCCCGACGCGACTGCCGAACGAACAACGAAAGCAGGGTCGCTATGAGCATGACGACTGAACACCAACCCCCGACCGAAGATACCTCTCCGGCCGAAGATGCCGATTCGAACGAAGACACCCCCGGCAGGGTGCGGGTCGGGGTCGCGGAGCTCGCGGTCGCAACCGGCGATACGCGACTCACGACCAGCGGTCTCGGCTCCTGCGTCGGGGTTGCGGTCGCGGACCCGCCCGCCGGAATCGCCGGACTGGCCCACGTCATGCTCCCCGAACCGACCTCCGGGACCGAGGCCAAGCCCGCCAGGTCGATGGCCCGCGGCGTCGAGCGACTGGTCGACGCGGTCGAAGACGCTGGCGGACACCCCGACCGCTTGGAGGCCAAAATCGCTGGCGGAAGCCGGATGCTGGACTTCTCGGGCGTCAGCGAGGGCGTCGGCGAGCGCAACGTCGAGTCGGCCCGCGAGGCGCTTTCCGACCACGGCGTGGCGATAGTCGCCGAGGACGTCGGCGGCGGCCACGGGCGGTCGCTGGAGGTCGTCCCCGAGACCTGGACCCTGACCGTGACGAGCGCCCACGAGGGGGTCGAGGACCTGTGACGCCCGACGACGAGGCGTTCGACCGACTCCTCGACTACGTCGAGACGGACCTCGGGTTCGCCACGAGTTACTACGACGACTCGTACCTCGACCGGCGGGTCTCCTCGCGGATGCGCCGGACCGACGCCGAGGGGTACGCCGAGTACCACGAACTGCTCCGAGAGGACGAGCGCGAGCAGGAGGCGCTGCTGGACGCCTTCTCGGTCAACGTCACCAGTTTCTTCCGAAATCCCGAGGTCTGGGAGGAGGTCCGCGAGGTTCTGCGGACGCTCTCGGCCGAGCGCGACCGACTGCGGCTCTGGAGCGCGGCGTGTTCTGACGGTCGGGAACCCTACTCGCTGTCGATGCTCGCGCTGGACGACCCCGAGGTCGACGACGCCAGCATCGAGATTACCGCGACCGACATCGACGAGGAGATTCTGGCGGCCGCCCGGCAGGGCGTCTACGAGAACACGCGCACGACCGACATCGGCGAGCAGCTCGCGCCCCTCGAAGAGTACGAACGCTACGTCGAGCGCGAGGGCGACCAGTTCGCGGTCGCCGACGCCGTCAAGGAGTTGGTCTCCTTCGAGCGCCACGACCTCATCAACGGCGACCCCAAGTCGAACTTCGACCTCGTGGTGTGTCGCAACCTGTTCATCTACATCGACGCCGAACACAAGCTTCCGATTCTGGAGACCGTCTCGAAGTCCCTCGCGGAGGGCGGCTATCTCGTCATCGGCAAGACCGAGACGCTCCCCGACACGCTCAAACCGGCCTTCGACCCGGTCGCCCGCAGGCTCCGTATATACCGGAAATCTGATAGTATATCAATCCAGTAGTTCGAGGCATGAAAGCGGTTTCAGAAGCTCTCTGTGGGTATTTGACGGTCGTCTGACGGGCAGTATCAGAGTTGATAACTCAGGGGGAAGATTAATGTGCTGGAAGTTCGCTGTTGTCGATAATGAAACTTATCGGTCTCAGCGACCAGTTCGTTTACCTCCTCGGGACGGGCATGGTCGGCATGGGAATCATGGATTTCATGGACGAAGAGGAGGGTGAGAGCGCCGACGCCGAAGGCAACGGTGGCGGTGGCGATGACGACCTCTTCGGCGACGGTATGGGCGGCGACGGTATGGGCGGCGACGGTATGGGCGGCGACATGGGCGGCGAGATGGACGACGATTTCGGCGGGATGGACGACGGAATGGGGATGGACGACGGGATGGACGACTGGGCCGACGGCGGCGACGACGAGTTCGCCATGGGCGGCGAAGGGGGTTCGGGACCGACCCAAGAGCTAGAGAACCGAATCGACGAACTCGAAAACGAAGTCGCCGAAATCTCCTCGACGGTCGGCACGGTCCGGAGCGAGAACGAGCAGATCAGCTCCAAAGTGGACGAGACCGAGGAGAACGTCCGCAAACTGCTGGAAATCTACGAGATGGTCACCCGCGGCGTCAACCCGTTCGTGGACGACGTCCAGCAGGGCGGCATGGGTGGTGGCGGCGGAGCCTTCGGCGGGGGCGAGGCCGGCGGCGACGGTGGCTTCGGCCTGTTCGACGAGGACGACGAGGAAGAAGAGGAAGAAGACCTCAACGAGGACATCGCCGACGCCGAGGCCGAGAGCTTCTTCGACGACGACTTCGACGAGGAAGAAGAGGAGTTCGAAGACGAAGACGACGAGATGGGCGAGATGGACGACGAGTTCGCGGACGACGACTTCGAGGACGACGACTTCGAGGACGAGGCGGCCGACGGACTCGGCTTCGACTCGCCCGACGAAGGGATGGGCGACGACCTCGAGATGGACGCCGACGACGACGCGGACGACGACGGCGGGCAGGCCGGTGGCTCGACGTTCGCGGAACTCAAAGAGGAGTACGAGTCCGGCGAGGCCGACTGGGCCGAAGAAGAGGAGGGCGCACCCGAGGACGCCCAACCCGAACCAGACCCGGAGCCGGAACCGACGCTCGAGACCGAACCCGAGGAACCGGCAGACGGCGACTTCGAGTTCGAGGAGCCGGCCGATACCCAGCCCGCGAAGTCCGCCGCGTCGAACGGTCGGGGCGGCAATCCGTACCTCGCGGAGCTACCGGACGGCTACGTCTCGGACCTCGTGGTGATGGAGTGGCTGGAGTTCCTCGTCGAGGAGTTCGGTCCCGAGGACGCGGTGCGCTCCATCGAGTACTACGGCGACATCGGATGGATCAGCGAGTCGGTCGAGGAGGAGCTTCTGGCGTTCGTGAGCGGATTCGCAGACGTGGATTCGGTCGATACCGAGGAGACCGGACCTGCGTCACTCGAAATCGACGACCACATCCAGAGCCTCACCTTCCTGAGCCAGCTGACCGGCGACGCTGTGCAGCGGAAAATCGTCCAACACTGTGCGCAGATTCGAGGTGGGCGTGATGGGATTCAGCGTTAGCGGCGCGACTGCAATCCTGTTCCTCGGGATGTTCATCAGCTTCGGCGTCGCGTACACCGCGGCGAGCAACGGGTTCGAGCAGGTTCACGGAGCCTACGAACAGAACGTCGACGAGGAGCTGACCCGCCAGAACACGGCAATCTCGTTCAACCACACGAAGGTCGCAAACGAGGGCAACCAGTTGTACCTGAACCTGACTGTCAACAACACGGGGTCGGAACCCCTGTCGGTTGATGACACCGACATTCTTATAGATGGAAATTACATCAGTCCCACGAGCAGTAAAATGGTGACGTCGGAAGTGGACGGAAACAGCACTACTAACCTTTGGCTCCCCGGCGAGACGTTCCGCGTCGAAGTCGAGGTCGAGACCGAACCCGGGCGGGTGAAGGTCGTGACCGGACCGGGCGTCTCCGCGACGGAGGTGGTGTGAGTGGCGAGCGTCTCCAGTTCGCATCTCATCCTGTTCATCGCCAGCCTCATCGTCGCCGCCAGCGTCGCCGGGACGTTCACGCAGGGCGTCCAGCGGCTCTCCTCGGCGTTGGGCGAACGGAGCGTGGACGTGAGCGGAGACATCAGAACCGACATCCGAATCATCAGCGACTCAGGAAGTGGCGCTATCTACGACGATGGCGACGGGATGATTACGGTCCTGGTGAAGAACACGGGGTCACGGACGCTCGATGCGTCGAGTGACCACATTGAAGTATTGGTAGACGGGAGATATCAGACAGGCGTGACCGTCTCAGTCGTAGACGGCTCGGCGTGGGCAGACGGTAATGTCGCAAAGATAGAAATACCGCAATCGCTCAACGGCGGCGACCACCGCGTGAAAATCATCGTGAACGGCGACAGCGACGTGCTGCGGTTCAGAACCTAACCATGAGTCAGGATAATCTCTACTCGCTCGGCCTGGAAGACCACGACAGACTGAATCACGAACTCGGGGGCGGCATCCCCCGGGGGTCCATCGTCCTCATCGAGGGCGACTACGGGGCCGGGAAGTCCGCCATGAGCCAGCGGTTCAGTTACGGCCTCTGCGAGACGGGCCACTCGGTCACCCTCCTCTCGACCGAACTGACCGTCAGCGGGTTCATCGACCAGATGCACTCGCTGTCCTACAGCATCGAGGAGCATCTGCTGGACGAACGACTGCTGTTCCTCCACGCAGACGTGGACACCGGCGGCGGCCGGTTGACCACGGCCGAAGACGACGAGGGCAACCGGAAGGAACTGCTCAACCGGTTGATGAACGCCGAGGCGATGTGGCAGGCCGACGTCATCGTCATCGACACGTTCGACGCCATCCTCCGCAACGACCCCAAGTTCGAGGCGCTGATTCGCCAGAACGAGGAGCGACAGGCCGCCCTCGAAATCATCTCGTTCTTCCGCGATTTGGTCTCGCAGGGACAGGTCATCGTCCTCACGGTCGACCCCTCGACCGTGGACGAGGAAGCAATCGGGCCGTTCCGGGCCATCGCCGACGTGTTCATGGAGTTGCAGATGGTCGAGGTCGGCAACGACGTGCGCCGGAACATCTCGGTCAAGCGATTCGCCGGCATGGGCGAACAGGTCGGCGACACCATCGGGTTCTCGGTGCGGGCCGACGCCGGAATCGTCATCGAAAGCCGTAGCGTCGCCTAACTGAGCCTCCACCATGACAGAGCACGGGACCGCACAGATTCAGGACGACCTTCGGGAAGTGGCGATGCGACGACCACATCTCCGGGACTACCTGAAGCGGTTCAAGCAGTTCACCGGGGAGTTCCCACGGCTCATCGACGAGCCCAGCGACGAGTGGGAGGCCGAGAAGCCCAACGTCATCTACCCGGTGGGCGGTCCCATCTACTGTCACATCTACGGCGACGTGGGCCAAGACACCGAGTACTACGCGGTCGAACCCGAGCTCTCGGGGACCGAGCAGGAACTGTTCGGCAAGGTCCGCGGCGAGATTCTCGAAAAGAGCGTCAAGAAGCCCGCGCCACAGGACGAGGGCGAGTACGACGACCGAATCGAGGAGTTGCTCGACGACACCGTGCTGGTCAACGACAACGACGGCGGCGGCGGTCGCGGCGGCCGCGCGAACCTCCAGAACCTCTCGGCTCAGCAGATTCTGGAGTGGATAAAGAACGTCTCGTACAACGACTTCAAGCACAACGTCCGGACGTTCTCGACCGACGACATCGTGCGGGTCGTCAAGGACTTCACCAACATCGGTACCTACGAGGTCTCCGAGCAGACCTACGAGAACATCCGGTACCGGCTGAACCGCGACATCGTCGGGTTCGGCCCGCTGGAACCCATCATGCGCGACCCGGCGAACGAGGACATTCACGTCATCGGTCCCCACGAGACGTACGTGGACCACGGCACCTTCGGCATGCTCGGGACCAGCGTGGACTTCGGGTCGCCCGACCGCTTCGACAACTGGCTGCGAAACATGGGCGAGCGAATCGGCGACCCGGTGTCCGACTCCGACCCCATCGTGGACTCGACGCTGCCCGACGGCTCTCGTATCAACATCATCTACTCCGACGACGTGAGCCTGAAGGGGCCGAGCCTCACCATCCGTCAGGGCGAGGGGACGCCCCTCTCCGTGGCGCAGATTACCAAGTGGGGGACGCTGTCGCCCAAACTGGCCGCGTACCTCTGGCTCTGTCTCGAAAACGAGCAGACCGTCTTCGTGGTCGGGGAGACGGCGTCCGGGAAGACGACGACGCTGAACTGTATCATGTCGTTCATCCCGCGGGACTCGAAGATTTACACCGCGGAGGACACCGCCGAGGTCCTGCCGCCTCACGACACGTGGCAGCAACTGCTGACTCGTGAGGGCGGCGGGGAAGACTCCTCTGACGTGGACATGTTCGACCTCGTCGCGGCCGCACTGCGTTCGCGCCCGGACTACATCATCGTGGGTGAGGTTCGTGGCGAAGAGGGTCGGATGGCCTTCCAGGCGGCCCAGACCGGCCACCCCGTGATGCTGACTTTCCACGCGTCCGACATCGTCTCGATGATTCAGCGTTTCACCGGGGACCCCATCAACATCCCCGAGACGTTCATGGACAACGCCGACGTGGCGCTGTTCCAGAACCGAGTCAAGCAGGGCGACGACGTGCTTCGTCGCGTGACCTCGGTTCAAGAAATCGAGGGCTACTCTAAGGAGATGGGTGGCGTCGTGACCCGCCAGTCGTTCTACTGGGACCCCGTCGAGGACGAAATCGTCTTCCAAGGCATGAACAACTCCTACGTGCTGGAAGAGCAGATTGCGACCCTGCTGGGGTACGAGAACACCCGCGACATCTACAACGAACTCGACTTCCGCGCCGAACTCATGGAGCGGATGATAGAGGAGAACATTCTGGGCTACCACGAGGTCAACGAGACCATCGAGGCCTTCCAGCGCGGCGGCGTGGACGAACTCCCCTTCGACATTCACCGGTCCATCGACTAAGCTGGCGAGCGTCTGCTCGCGAAATGGTTCCCTGCTCTCCACCGCCCGAGGAGAACTATCTCCCGTCAAACATTTATACGTCACCTCGGAGAAACGTCGCATATGGCCGAAACCCGCCGCGCCCACTACGGGGCGCTCGTCGGTGTCGCGCTCGTCGTCGCCGCGTTGGTCGTGACCGTCGCAGGTCGGTGGCCCGTCGTGCAGTCTCTCCTCGGTGTCGTGATGGTGGTCTGCTCCGTTCTGCTTGTTCTCAAGGCTGTTTCCGTCGCGCTAGGGGTCGTCCTCCGAAGCGGCCGCTGAAATACAATCATATTGCTTAGAAAAATACGTAGCTATTCTAAGTAAATGAGAATATCTGTCTGAGGTCCTCGTCGTCGTACATTCGAGTCGGTACGTCACCCAAATTTGATAGAACATTGATGATTTACCGTTCGGGAGTCCAATATTTCAAGGGGAAAGAGGGATGATGGTGGGACGTAAACCGGCGAACACCAGCGGACTCTGAGGAACATGGCGACCCAAGAAGAACACGCAGAGAACGCGACGGACGTGAAGGACCTCGTGTCGGGGTTCGCAAACTCGACAATCGAGTCCTACCGCCACATGGAGACGCCAGTCTCCCGGTACCTCGCGCTCGTCGTCCTGCCGTCCATCGTGTTCTTCCTGCTGACGGTCGTCGTCTACGTCGTCACCGACTTCCCGTTGCTCATCTCCGCGCCGATTCCGCTACTGGGCCTGCTGTCGCTCGGGGTCGCGGTCATCTATCCCAAAATCCTGCGCGACCAGAAGCGCAAGGAGATCGAGGACCGCCTCCACCTGTTCATCACCCACATGACCATCCTCTCGACCGCGAACATCGACCGCGTCGAGGTGTTCCGAACCCTCGGCGAGGAGGAAGAGTACGGCGCGCTGGCCGAGGAGATGCGCCGCATCACTCAACTGGTGGACACGTGGAACCAGAGTTTGGACGACGCCCTGCGCATCCGGGCGAACAAGTCGCCGAGCAAGCCGTTCGCTGACTTCCTCGACCGGTTGGCCTACACCATCAACGCCGGACAGGAGATTCAGGACTTCCTGCTGTCCGAACAGGACGTGGTGATTCAGAACTACGTCACGATTTACGAGGGGTCGCTGCAGAACCTCGAAGTGATGAAGGACCTCTACCTCTCGATGGTCCTGTCCGTGACGTTCGCGCTCGTGTTCGCAACCGTCCTGCCGATTCTGACTGGGACCAACCCGACGATGACGGTCAGCGCCGTCGTCGTGATGTTCGCGTTCGTCCAGACCGGGTTCCTCGTGATGATTCGCAACACCGCGCCCTACGACCCGGTGTGGTACCACCCCGAGGACACGACCACCGACGCCGAGTGGCGAATCCGCATCGCAATCGCGGCCGGGTTCCTGCTCACCATCGTCACGATGGTCGCCTGCCTGCTGGTGCTGATGGGCCAGACCAGCATCGACCCCGACTCGATTCCGCTACCGTTCTACGCCGCGATTCCGACGACGCCCCTGCTGATTCCGGGCATGGTCGTCCGGAGCGAGGAGGAACACATCAAGGAGCGCGACGAGGAGTTCACCAGTTTCATCCGGGCGCTCGGCGCGACCGAGACCGCAAAGCAGAGTACCACGACCAAGGTCCTCGAAAGCCTGCGCGGCAAGGACTTCGGCGCGCTGACCGACAACGTCGACGACCTCTACAAGCGTCTCAACATGCGCATCGAACCCTCGATGGCGTGGCGACACTTCACCGCCGACTCGCGGTCGTACCTCATCCAGAAGTTCTCCGAGATGTTCCTCGTCGGCCGTCAGATGGGCGGCGACCCCAAGCAGTTGGGCGAACTCATCTCCAGCAACATGAACGAGGTCCTCCAACTGCGCGAGCGCCGCGCTCAGTCGACCGTCACCCTCATCGGCGTCCTCTACGGGATTACGGCCGCCTCGACGTTCGCGTTCTTCATCGGCCTCGAAATCGTTCAGGTGCTGTCGAGCATGTCCATCGGCCTCGACAGCAGCCAACTCGACATCACGACCATCATTCACACTGACGTCTACGACATCCCGACCATCGAGTACCTGCTGGTCATCATCATCCTGCTCAACTCCGTGCTGTCGTCGCTGATGGTCCGCATCGCCGACGGGGGACACAAGGTCAACGCCTACATGCACTTCGTCCTGCTGACGTGGACATCCAGCAGTATCGCGGTGTTCACCCGCATCGTCGTCGGGTCGTTCCTGAACGTCTGAGAGTTCGATTTCGTCGGGTCAGTCCCCTACGACCGGTGGATGACGAAGAACGCCGCGACACCGCCGAGTGCGAGCGCGAACCAGTAGCTCGCAACGCGGTAGACCAGCGCCGTGCTGGCGGCGATATCTGCTTGGAGCGTCGTCAACGCGATGAGCAGTCCCACGAGGGCAAACTCGACGCCGCCGACGCCGCCCGGCGTGGGGACGATGCCAGCGAGCGAACTCGCCGGGACGACGAACAGGACTAACACGGGCGAGAGTTGGTCGCCGACGCCGAGGGTCAGCCCAGCCAGATAGAGCGGCGCGGCGAAAAACAGCCAGCCGAGATAGGCGAACACCAGCGTGTAGGCCAGACGCTTGCGGTTGGTCGCAATCCTGTCGATTAAGCCGTAGAACTCGTCGATGCGGTCTCGCAGGCCCTCGGGGTCGATTCGGTCCACGTACTTCGAGACGGGCGAGAGGAGCTTCACGACGAGCGATTCCACGAGGTTTCGCTTGCGATACGAGCCGTAGATGAGTACCGGAATCAGGACGGCGAGCGCGCCGAGGCCCCCGACCAGAACCTCGGCCTGTCTGGGGACCTCGCCCTGTATCAGGAGTGCGAGGGTACCCAGTCCCGCGAAGGTGAAAAAAGGGAGGAGGTTGAGCAGGTCGGCGGTCACGACGCTGGCGAGGCTGTCCTGATAGTTGGCCTCGGTGTCGGCCGCCAGCACGTAGGCGATGAACGGCCCGCCGCCCGCCTTCCCGAACGGGGTGGCGTAGTCGGCGAAGGTGGCCGCGAAGTAGGTCACGACGATTTTCTGAAAGGGGACCTCGACGTCCACGGTTTCGAGAATCACGTCCCACGACTTGGCCCAGACGACGAGCGAGACCACCGTCGAGAGGCAGGCCAGTCCGAGCCAGAGCGGTCGCGCGCCGCTTAGCGTCGCCGCGATTTCGCCCCACCCGATGACGCGCCCGAAGAAGTACAACAGCAGGCCCGCCACCAAGAACCCGGCGACTGCTTTGACCGTCGTGCGCCGGTCGAACATCTCGCCGGACGTTTCGGTGGACATCTACACCAAGTCACGGCCGAGAGACAGTTAGGTTTCGTGGCTCGCAGGGCGTACCGAGTACCGAAAAAATATTTACCCCTACTGAGAATTGGCGATTAGAGAGAGACGCGCCGACAGCGGGCGTCGCTCGCCAAACCCATGTCCGAAAAGGTCATCGCAGACTTCGTCGCACGCTTCAGCCTCGACACGTTCGATTCGCCCGAACCCGTCAAGGGGCGAATCGTCCTCAGCCGGAAGCGACTGGTGTTGGCGACCACCGACTCGAAGACGACTGTCCCGCTCTCGGCCATCTTCGACATCAACGTGGGCCACGTCCCCGGCGAGTTGGAGTCGTTCTTCCAAGACACCATCACTATCGCCTACCGGGAGGACGACCGCCGCCGGGTCGCGGTCGTGGAGGCCGGGAGCGAGGAGGTCGCGCGGTTCAAGACCGTCCTGTTCAAGGCCGCACTCAGCGGAACCAAGGCGAAGGTCAAACACCCCGCCCGGGTCGGTGGTCGAGTGACAGGTTCGAACTTCCGGACGGCGAAACTCAAGATACGACCGGGCGAAGTGGGCTTCGCCTGCTCGGACCCCGTAACCGTGAACCTCGCTAACGTCACCCACTTCCAGAAGGCAAAGCGCGAGGTCGGCCCGGTGCTGGTCGTCCGCCACGCCGACGAGGGCCAGTCGGTGACCTCGGAGTTCGCCATCGACTCCGACCGGAAACTCAACCTGCTCGGGCGCTACCTCCGACTGGAGTACTCCGAACTCGCCCAAGAGGCCGAGGACATCGACACCTCCGAGGACGAGATGGAGGCGCTGGTCGCCATCTACTCGGGCGCTCGGAGCGGCGACCTCGCCGGGACGCTCGGCGTGGATTCGAGTCGCGTCACGATGATTCTGAACGACCTGCGGGAGAAGGGTCTCGTAGACGAGGGCGAGAAGGGCCTCTCGCTGACGGCACGCGGGCAACTCGTCGTCAGCGACCGCATCGAGTCGGTCAATACCTGATTCGAGTGGGTCGACACCTGACTTGTCATGGTCGCCCGGACGGACCGAGGCGATTCGGCGCTCCGGCGATTTTTACATCATATTTATTAACGAAATCCTCCTATGGATTTTTATACACTCGATTGGTAACAAGCTTCATACTATGGGGAACGCCATCCGCGTCCTGCTGGTGGACGACGACTCGGACATCGCGGACCTGACCGCGACGTACCTGGAGCGCGCGAGCGACCGCATCGAGACGGTGGTCGAGACGGTCCCGGAGGAGGCCCTCGACCGGGTCGCCGACGAGACCGTGGACTGCGTGGTCAGCGACTACGAGATGCCCGAGATGGACGGGTTGGAGTTCCTCGACGAGGTCCGGGCGATTGCGCCGTATCTCCCCTTCGTCTTGTTCACCGGCCGCGGGAGCGAGGAGATCGCCTCCGAGGCGATTTCGGCGGGCGTGACCGACTACCTCCAGAAGGGGACCGGAACCGACCAGTACGAGGTGCTGGCGAATCGCGTCGAGAACGCGGTGGCCCAGTATCGAGCCGAGCGCGAGGCCGAGGAGGCCGACGAGCAGATTCGCCGCATCTTCGAGCGCATCACGGACGCCTTCTTCGCGCTCGACGACGACTGGCGGTTCACGCACGTCAACGAGCGCGCGGCCGACTTCTTCGACTGCGAGTCGGACGATTTGCTGGGCGAGGACATCCGCGAGGCGTTCGCCGTGGACGACGACAGCGAGTTTCTCGCGGCCTACCGGAAGGCCTTCGAGACCCAAGAGCCGGTGACCCTCGAAGCCGAGTCGGGGTTTCGACCGGGCACGTGGCTAGAGGTCCGCATCTATCCCGCCGAAGACGGTCTCTCGGTCTACTTTCGAGACATCACCGAGCGCCGCGAGGCACAGGTGGAACTGCGCGACACCAAGCAGAAAATCGAGGCGCTGCACGACGTTGCCGCCCGCGCCGTCGCCTGCACGACCGAGCAGGAGATTTACGACCTCGCGGTCGAGACCGCCGAGGAGATTCTGGCGTTCGACCTCTGCACGGTCGACGCGGTCGAGGGCGACGACTTGGTGACGCGGGCCGTCTCGAAAGTCGTCTCGACCGACGGCTACTACGAGCGCACGCCCATCGACACCGAGGGCAACCTCGCGGCGCGGGCCTACCGAGAGGGCGAGTCCTCGCTCGTCGAGAACCTCCACGAGACCGACGTGGTGCCCGCCGAGAGCGAGTATCGGTCGGCGCTCACCGTCCCGCTCGGCGAGTTCGCTGTGTTTCAGGCGGTCTCGAAGGACGTCGGCGGGTTCGACCGCGGCGACCGCGAACTCGCCGAACTGCTGGCGGCGCACGTCTCGGAGGCGCTGGCCCGCATCCGGACCGAGACCGAACTCCGGGCCGAGCGCGACCGGTTCGCCGCGCTGTTCGAGAACCTGCCCAACGCCGTCGTGCGCTACGACATCGAGGACGGCGAGGCCATCGGCAAGTCGGCGAACCCGGCGTTCGAGGACGTGTTCGGGTGGACCGCGGACGAAATCGTGGGCGAATCGCTGGACGACTACATCCTGCCCGACGACCGCAAGGCTGAGGGCGAGTCGCTCAACGAGCAGGTGAGTCGGGGCTACCGCATCGAGGGCGAGGAGGTCCACCGCCGGACGCGCGACGGCGAGCAGGATTTCCTGCTCCACACCGCGCCCGCCGGAAACGGCGGCACCGAGGCGTTCGCCATCTACGTCGACATCAGCGAGCAGAAGGCCCGCGAGCGAAAGTTGGCTCGCCAGAACGAGCGATTAGAGGAGTTCGCCAGCGTGGTCAGCCACGACCTGCGCAACCCGCTCAACGTCGCGCTCGGCCGGTTCGACATCGTGGACGGGGAGTGCGACAGCGAACACCTCCCGCCCATCGGTCGGTCGCTCGAACGGATGGACGCGCTGGTCGAGGACCTGCTGGCGCTCGCTCGACAGGGGCAGGTCGTGGACGAGACCGAACCGGTCGCGCTCTCGGCCGCCGCCGCGGAAGCGTGGGAGACCGTCGATACGAAGGAGGCGACGCTCGAACTCGCCGACGACGTGACGGTCGAGGCCGACGACGCCAGATTCAGGGAACTGCTCGAAAACCTGTTCCGCAATTCGGTGGAACACGGCGAGGAGGCCGCGGGCGACGACGCCGACCCGATGCGCGTCGAAGTCGGGGAACTCGACGACCGCGAGGGGTTCTACGTGGCCGACGACGGGCCGGGCATCCCCGAGGACCTCCGCGAGCAGATATTCGACCACGGGTTTACGACCGACGAGGACGGCACCGGGTTCGGCCTCGCCATCGTGGCCTCTATCGCCGACGCGCACGGCTGGGAGGTCGATGCCTGCTGTACCAGCGAGGAGGCGGCCTGCGAGGGCGCGCGCTTCGAGTTCTCGCGGGTGACGGTCCGCGACGGCGCGGCGCAACGTTGACGGTTCCGCGCTCGAAAGAGTAGACGACGGCGGTTCAGGCGGTCCATAACGAAGGGAGACCGCCTCGGACTGTGTGCCGTGGAAGGGTAGCTCAGTGGTAGAGCTCCATCGGTGCGTCCGATGGTATAGCCTTACAGGCTTCGCGTGGTTCGACTCCCGCCCCTTCCGCTCGCGCCGTTTTTCAGCGAGGCGTTTCATCGCCGAGCGATAGCTACGGCGCGAGCGGAAGATAGCGCGGAGTCGAGCAGACGAGTCGCACGCTCGCGCAGGGAGCAAGCGAGCGGCGAAGCCGCGAGCGAGCGACCGAGCAAGAACGTCTCGGCGGTCGCAGGTGAGCAGAGCGAACCTGCGAGCAGGGAGGAGCTTTGCTCCGACTGCGAGTTCGACTCCCGCCCCGCAACAACCACGCTCCTCGCTCCAAAGCAACCAAATAATTTCCTATAGAAATAATATCATTCCCTAAACATAACTTGATATTTCCTCGGAGGTCTGACAGCCACCCCGCGACGACCGGTATTCCCTCGCGCTTGCCCCGCGCCCGCTGGCCTTCCGCCCCGAGGAGCCTTACAAAGATATATACTCCCTCGCAGGAATCCTGCGAACGTAAAATGGCACGCGGCGACGACATCGGGGGCGCGGAGGTCCGGAGCGCCGCCGACCTCGAAGACCAGACGGTGGTGTTCGCCGGGCGACTCGCGGAGGTCACGCGGAGCGAAGTCACCGAACTGGTCGAGGAGTGCGGCGCGCGGGTCACGACCAGCATCTCGGACGAGAGCGACCTCCTCGTGGTGGGCGACGAACCCGGCGACGAGAAACTGACTTTCTTTGCGAATCACGACCTCCCGTCGCTGACCGAGGCCGAGTTTTACGCGCTCTTTCCCGAGCGATTCGGCCACGTCGATGGCGTGCCGGAGGCGTCCGCCGACGGCGGGCCGGACGTGGATTCGGCGATGGAAGCGTCCGAAGGCGATTCCGCCGACGAACCCACTCTGGCGGTCGAAATCGAACTCGACCCGGTCGTCTGCCAACTGGCGACCATCGAGGCAAAGCGCACCGACCGCACCCTCGACGCGGTGGTCGCCGAATCGACCCAGAGCCTCCTGAAGGAGGTCATCGACGGCGAATCGCTGGAGGCCGACGCCGAGGAGGACGCCGACGAGACCGAATCGGTCGAAGTCGCGCTCCCCGAGAACCTCCGCGCGATGGTCGAGACGGCGGTGACGACGACCGAGGGCGTCGAGTCGGTCCCGGCGTTCGTCGCCGAGGCCTGCCGGGTGGACTTCGGATTCGACTTCGCCGAGAAGCAGGAGCTGTCGCTCGGCCTGCCCAAGCACGCGGTCACGGCGCTCAAGGAGTTGTCCGACGACGAGGAGCGGTGCGTCGAGGACCTCGCGCGGGACTTGCTGTGCGACGGTCTGGAGGACGCGCTGACCGCGGCGTCTGAGTGATTTTGCCCCCGCGCCGCGCGCCCGGAGGTCCGATTATTTACGTTATCGGGGAGAACGCTGAGAGAGATGGCGCTGAAGACGACTCTCCGCGGGCTTTCAGCGATTACGGTCCTCGGGTTCACCTACGCGCTCGTCAGTATCTCCTCTGCCCCCGGTAGAACGCAGACGCGGCTGATTTTCTTCGGGATTCTGCTGATTTTGGCGTATCTCGGTCTCGCCGGACTCCTGCTGGACGTGGCGGGGCTGGCCGTCGTCGCTGGGTTGCTTCTGCTCGGAATCGGGTTCACCCAGTTCGTCCTCTTCGTCTACCTCCTGCCGACAGGGGCAGTTCTGCTGGTAGTGGGGCTGGCGCTGTGGGTCCCGAGTCCGGTCGATACCGACGAAGCGCCGAAAAAAGCGTAGCGAACGCCCGAAAATCGCTCAGCGAGGACCGATTGGTTCGCGCGGGAGGGGTTCGTCGTCCTTGATGTCCGTCGCAATCGACTCCATCGTCTCGACGGTCAGGGGCGTCGTCTCGCGGACCTCCGCGACGTGTTCGAGGATGGCTTCGAGTCGCTGGAAGTCGCGCTCCTCGGTCAGGTTGTTGGGGTGGAGCCACATATGAAACACCCCGTTGCGAGTGCTAGCGCGGTCGATGCCGCGCTTTGCCATCCGGACGATCGGGTCCTCGCCGACGCGCTCGGCGGCCGACCGGAATCGCCCCTCGAAGCTGAACAGGTACAGCGACGCCGGGATGTTGACGAGACCGTACTCGTCCTCGGCGGGGGTGACCAGCGGCGGCGAAACCGCGCCGGTCGGCCACCCGAGGAGTTTCGTGGCCGACCCGAGCGGACCGCGGTCGTACCACCGCCGGGGTCGGTTGCCCCGGTAGCTCTTGACGCCGTAGGCCGCCAGTACGTCGCGGTGGCCCACGTAGTTTCGCGGGAAGACGACCGAATCGACCGAGAGACCGCGCTCCTCGGCGAGTTCGACGCACTCTCGGATTTCCGCCGAGGCGACCTCTCGCGTGGTGTGGCCCATCTCGACGTGCGAGAAGGTGTGGCTCCCGACCTCGTGGTCGGCGTCGGCCGCTTCGATAGCGTCTATTAGTTTCGACCCGTACCACGTCTCGTCCCGACCTTCCCACGTGCCGGGGTCGCGGTCGAACCACCCGTCGTGTGTGGGGTGGCCTGCGTGTTCGCCGTCGCAGGAGTCGAGCAGGAGGTGGCCGACGACCGCCCACGTCGCCGGTACCTCGAAGTCGTCGAACATGTCCAGTAGTCGAAGCCACGACTCGCGGGCCGTCTCGACCCTGTCTTCGGGCAGTTTCTCGTGGTCGTGGAACCCCCACGCGAGTTCGGCGTCGAGGGAAAGTACGACAGAACCCATCGTATCACTACTATGCGCGGGTCCGCGAGTAAATCGGACCGACTGTTCAGGTGTGTTCTGCACGGTAATCGCGGGTTTCTATTCGACGGTCACGCTCTTTGCGAGGTTTCTGGGCTTGTCGATAGCGCGCCCGAGCAGGTCGGCGGCGTGGTAGGACAACAGTTGCAACTGGACGTTGGCCAGCACGCCCGCCACGTCGGGATGGGTGTCGGGAATCGTCAGCACCTGGTCGGCGTACTGGTGGATCGACTCCTGTCCGTCGCTGGCGACCGCGACCACGGGCGCGCCCCGGGCCTCGGCCTCCTTTACGTTACCGAGGGTCTTCTCGTCGTTACGCCCGGTGAACACCGCGAAGATGGGCGTCTCCGACGTGACCAGCGCCAGCGGGCCGTGTTTCAACTCGCCCGCGGCGAACCCTTCGGCGTGTTCGTAGGAGATCTCCTTGAACTTCAAGGCCCCTTCGAGCGCGACCGGTCGGACCGCGCCCCGACCGATGAAGAAGTAGGCCTCGCTGTCCCGGTAGTTCTCGGCGACCCGGCGGGCGCTCGTATAGTCCAGAATCTGCTGGACGTGGCCCGGCAGGTCCGAGAGGGCCTGCAGACGCTCGCGGGCGTCGTCGGTCCGGGTCCCGGTCACGTCGCGGACGAGGCGCTCGCCCAGCAGGGCCAGCGAGACCACCTGCGAGGAGAACGTCTTGGTCGCGGCCACGCCGATTTCCGGTCCGGCCCGGATAAAGAGCGCGTCGTCGCACTCGCGGGCCGCGGTCGAACCCACGACGTTCGTCACCGCGAGCGTCCTCGCGCCCGAGGCGTTCGCCCGCCGGAGCGCCGACAGGGTGTCGGCGGTCTCGCCGCTCTGAGTCACGCCGATGACGAGGGTCTCCTCGTCTACCGGCGGTTGACCGGTCGCGTACTCGCTGGCGAGGAAGGCCTGTGCGGGCACGCCGCCGTCGGCGAGGTACTGCGCTCCCACGAGTCCGGCGTGGTAGGAGGTCCCGCAGGCGACGAACTGGACTCGACTCACGTCGTCGAAGGTCCCCGCCGGGAAGTCTTCGAGGCTGATGTCGCCGGTCGCGGGGTCGGCCCGCCCGCGGAGCGTCTGGCGGAGCGCGGCGGGTTGCTCGTGAATCTCCTTGAGCATGTAGTGGTCGTAGCCGCCCTTCCCGGCGTCCTCGGGGTCCCACTCGACGGTCTGGACCGAGCGCTCTACGTCGTCGCCCTCGGGCGTCGAGATGCGGTGGCCGTCGGGTTTCACCACGACCACGTCGCCGTCGTCCAGATACACCACGTCGTCGGTGAAGTCGAGGAAGGCGGGCACGTCGCTGGCGAGGAAGTACTCGCCGTCGTCCACGCCGAGGACGAGGGGCGACCCCCGGCGGGTCGCGTACACCGCGTGGTCGTGCTTGGTTATCATGGCGACCGCGTAACTGCCCGAGAGCTGGTCGATGGTCCGCCGGAAGGCGGTCTCGGGGTCGATTCCCTCGGCGAGTTTCTCCTCGACGAGGTGCGGGATGACCTCGGTGTCGGTGTCGCTCTCGAAGGCGTGGCCCCGAGCCCGTAGCTCGGATTTGAGTTCGTCGTAGTTTTCGATGATGCCGTTGTGAACGACCGCGACGTCGCCCGTGCAGTCGGTGTGGGGATGGGCGTTCTCGTCGCTCGGCGGGCCGTGAGTACTCCATCGCGTGTGGCCGATGCCGAGGCCGCCGTCGGGCACCTCGTCGGCCAGCGCGTCTTTCAGCCGCGAGATTTCGCCCTCGCGCTTGAAGACCTCCGGGCCGCCGCCGTTCTTTATCGCCAGTCCGGCCGAGTCGTAGCCGCGGTATTCGAGGTTTTCGAGGCCGGTGAGCAGTTCGTCTACTGCACCGTCGTCGTCGCCGCCGATTCGAGCGATAATTCCACACATCAGCGGGACACCTCCACCGCCTCACGCACCAGCATCGGGTTGGTAGCTATCATGGTTAGGAGCTTCGTAGTTCGATATTCGTCCGGACGGCGTCGCGCGATTCGTCGCGTAACGTTCACCTATCTTCGTGGCGCTCGCGTCCATCACACATTGTACCGTCCTGACCGCCCTGACGCACGGGGAGCGGGTGATGTTCGACAGATTGCGTCCGGACCCCTTTGTTATACGCTCGCTGATTGCCGGGTAGGAGAAAATACGTCGCACGTAGGCCGGACTTATTACCGAGCGTACGTCAGTTCCCGCCGCCCATACTGGCATTCGCGCCAGACTTTGGGAGCGCATGATTCGAAGGAAGCGATTCACGTCGGAACGGTACTTCGCCCTTACGCCCCGGCAAGCAGGTGGTAACAAAGTCTCCGCCCGGCCTCTTTCCCCCAATGTCAAGCGAAACTCCTCGAGCGGTCGTCCTCGCGGCGGGCGAGGGAACCAGAATTCGACCGTTATCGGCGTCGCTCCCGAAACCGATGCTCCCGGCCGCCGACCGACCGCTGGCCGCCCACGCCGCCGACGCCGCTGTTCGCGCGGGCGCGGACGAACTACTATTCGTCGTGGGCTACGAGGCCGACGTCGTCCGAGACTACTTCGGCGAGGAGTACGCCGGGATTCCGGTTACCTACGCAGTGCAACAGGAACAGGCCGGTACCGCCGACGCGGTCCGGGCCGCCGCCGAGTATCTCGACGGCCCCTTCGCGGTCCTCAACGGCGACAACCTCTACGACCCCGACGGAATCGAAGCCCTCTTCGAGGAGGGACCGGCGGTCGGCGCGCACCGCGTGGACGACCCCACGAGCTACGGCGTCCTCTCGACGGAGGGCGACACTATCACCGACATCGTAGAGAAACCCGCCGATCCGCCGACCGACCTCGCCAACACGGGCGCGTATCTCTTCCCCGAGGAAGCCCGCGACTGGCTCGACGTGCCCGAGAGCGAGCGCGGCGAACACGAGATTACCGACGTGGTGGCGCGAGTCGTAGACGAGTACGAGGTCTCGGCGGTCGAAATCGACCGGTGGCTCGACGTGGGCAGGCCGTGGGAGCTACTGGAGGCAAACGAGTGGAAACTCGGCGAGTTGGAGCGCGACGTGCAGGGGTCGGTCCACGAGACCGCCGACCTGCGCGGCCCGGTCGTGGTCGAGGAGGGCGCGGCGGTGGACGCGGGCGTCGTCGTCGAAGGCCCCGCGCTGATTCGCTCGGGCGCGAGCGTCGGGCCGAACGCCTACGTCCGGGGCGCGACCCTCGTGGACGAGGACGCCAAAATCGGCCACTCCGTCGAGGTCAAAAACAGCGTCTTCATGCCGGGCGCGACCGCGGGCCACCTGAGCTACGTCGGCGACAGCCTGCTGGGCCGCGACGTGAACCTCGGCGCGGGCACGACCGTCGCCAACCTGCGCCACGACGACGAACCGGTGAAACTGAACGTCAAGGGCGAGCGCGTCTCGACCGGCCGCCGGAAGTTCGGCGTCGTCCTCGGCGACGAGGCCAAGACCGGCATCAACGTCGCGCTCAACGTCGGGACGAAGCTCTCGCCGGGCGCGGGCGTCCCGCCGGGCGAGACGGTTTCGCGCGACCGCTGACGCGCGCGTCAGCGGTCGCGCGGACCTCGAAAGAAACCCGAATAATTGCTAAAGAAACGAAAATACCTCTGATAGAAATATCTATATTTGTCTGCGGGCGGTGTCGCCTCGACAGCGCGCCGGTACCGCCCCGGAACCGCGAACTCAGTTGTTGATTTCCTCGGGCTTGACCCAGACCACGAAGCCGTCGTCCTGCCGGACGATACCCCGGACCGAGCCGCTCTCGACGCTCTTGTCCACGTTCTCGGGGTCGATGCTGACGACCTGATTCACCGCGTCGATGAGCCACCCGACGTTGCCCTCCTCGCCGTCCTCGCTCTCGAGGACGACCACGCGCTCGCCGGTCTCGGTCTGTTCGAGGTCCAGCACGCGCTTGGGATTGATGATGGTCGTCGTGGTCCCACGGAGGTCCATCACGCCCTCGACACGGGGGTCGGAGTTCGGGAGCGGTGTCAGTTCCTTCTTGTCCACGATTTCGTCCACGTGCGCGATGTCGATGCAGTAGTTCCGGTCCTCCAGTCGGAATTCGAGGACCTGCACGTCACCAGCGGTCTCTGACATACTCGGTGGGTTCCGCGGAGAGCACTTTACTGTTCCGACGCCGACCAGTCGGTGAAGCTGACGGGTCGGCTACGGTACCTTTTTAACCTACGTTTTCAAACGCGATAACTGATGGAGGCCGTGGAACTCCTCCGAGTGCTCGGCAACAAGTACAATGCCGAGATACTCCGAGCCACGAACGAACCCAAGTCGGCCCAAGAGCTCAGCGACGAGCTCGAAATCCCGATAGCGACCAGCTACCGGCGAATCGAGGAACTCACCGAGGCCGACCTGCTCGAACTCTCCGGCCGCGAGTTCTCGGACGAAGGGCGCAGGACGAAGGTCTACCGCCGAAACGTCGATTCGCTCGAGATCGCCTTCGGCGAGGAGAACATCGACGTGTCGGTCGACGACCGCCCCGAAGTGGACAACTCGCTGGCCGACGTGTGGCAGGACCTCAAGGCAGAATGAGTCGAGTACTCCTCGGAGTCGGCAGGCGGCGAACGTCGCCGGTTCGGACACGTCTCGCGGACGGGCGGCCTCTCAGCACAGAGAAACCATGCAAACGATAGAACTGCTGTACGTCGTGTTCAGTCTGACTCTCGCAACCGCCGGTCTCTCGATGGTCGGACTCGCGGTCCGGGCGTACCACCGCACGTCTCGACAGGCGATGTTCCACCTCTCGATTGGATTCACGCTCATCGTGGCCGCCGCCCTCGCAACCACGGTCAGCGCTTTCCTGACGCGCTTCGAGCAGACCCGGATGCTGCTCTCGGTCAACTACCTAATCACGACGGTCGGCTACCTGTTCGTCATCTACAGCATCACGGCCGAGAAGTAAGCCAGAACTACTTTCCTAATTACGTATAGTTCCCGCAGAAGAGGGGCTACGTATCCGATATCACTCTTGTCTACGACCCAATATCATAGCTGATAATCGCGGCCGTAGATTTATTACGCATGTTCGTTTCGTTCCGGATAGAGTCCGTAGTCAATGTCACATTGACGTTCGGACAGGACGTGAGACAATGAAAGAGAAAATCAAGGAACGACTAACTGACAGAGGTCAAGTGGGTATCGGTACACTCATCGTGTTCATTGCGATGGTGCTGGTCGCCGCAATCGCCGCCGGCGTCCTTATCAACACTGCCGGATTCCTCCAGACCAAGTCCGAACAGACCGGTGAAGAGTCCAGCGCACAGGTGTCGAACCGCGTGCAGGTCGTCAGCGCGTTCGGCGAGGTCGGTAACGACGAGAAGGTCACGGAGATCAGTCTGACGGTCATGCGCGGCTCCGGGTCCGACGACATCAACCTCTCGGCCGCTACCATCGAGTGGATCGGTCCGGAGAAAGCCAAGACGCTGGTCCACGATATGGACGGTGGCGGCACGGAAGACAACGAGTTCACGGTCAGCCCCATCAAGGACTCGGACAGTTCCGAACCGGTCCTGAACACCCAAGACGACCGCTTCGAAATCACGATGGACGCCACTAAGATTTCGAGCGCGCTCGACGAGGGCGAAGAGGTCAAACTCAAGCTCACCACGCAGTACGGTGCCGTGACCCTCTACCGCGCCAACGTCCCGCAGTCGCTCTCCCAAGAGAGCGCAGTCACGGTGTAGGCCGAACAGTTCGCTAACTAACCTTCCTCTCGATTCCGGACCGGTAACACCACGTTTTTTCTCGCCGCGCTTCCATCGAACAGTTGTGACTTCGCTGTTCGAACTGGAGAAGACGGGCGACGTGGACCAGATCACCTCGCTGTTGACAAACAGCAACAGCGAGCCGGTCCGCCGCCGCGCGGCCGATATCCTCGGTGAGGTGGACGCATCCGACGAGGAGGTCGTCGGGCCGCTGGTGACGGCCGCCCAGAACGACAGCAGCGAGGCCGTGCGGGCCGCGGCCATCGACGCGCTCGACCAGCGCCACGCGGTCGAGCGACTGGTCTCGGCGCTGACCGGCGAGGAGATACCGACCGACGGTGCCGAGTGGGCGCGCGCCGAGGCGCTGGTCGAGACGCTGTCGGCCGACCAGCCGGAACTCCGGATGGCCTCCGCCAACGCGCTCGGGCGAATCGGCAACAAGGCCGGGACCAAGGCGCTGGTCAAGCATCTCGGCGACCCCGACCAGCGGGTCCGCGCTCGGGCGGCCCGGGCACTCGGTCGCATCGAGGACCCGCGGGCGATTTCGGCGCTCCGCAAGCGGTTGAACGACGAGAGCGTCGAGGTCCGCCGCGAGGCCGCCGACTCGCTCGGTCGCATCGGCGGCGAGGAGTCGCTGGCGGCGCTGTTGGACCTCCTCGACGACGAGAGCGAGACCGTCAGGCGAATCGCGGCTAACTCGCTGGGCAACTTCGGGAGCGCCAAGCCGCTGGACGCGCTCGTCTCGATGCTGACCGACGAGAGCGAGACCGTCCGCCGGGCGGCGGTGTTCTCGCTCATCGAACTCCTGTCGAACGCGCCGGGCCAGAAGAGCCACGAACTCCGCGAGCGGATGGTCGAGAAACTGAGCGCCAACGACCACCGGAGCGTCGTGGACTCGCTGGTGGACATCCTCGAACAGGGCAACCAGCCCCACCAGCGCCGGAACGCCGCGTGGTTGCTGGGACGGGTGACTGGCGAGAACAACCGCGAGGCCGCAATCCGGGCGCTGGCGTCGGTGCTGGACGACAAGGACGGGATGACCGCGCAGTTCGCCGCGACCAGTATCGCCGAAATCGGCGGGGAAGTCGCCGAGGACGTGCTGTTGGAGGTGCTGGAAGACCCCGAGGCCAGCGGGAGCGCGCGCGCCAAGGCGGCGTTCACCCTCGGAAAAGTCGGCGGCGAGCGCGCGCGCCGGGAACTCGACTCGCTCATCGACGACACCGACGACGAGGAGGTCCGAAAGCGGGCCTTCTCGGCGCTGTCGAAACTCGGCGGTCGGGGATAAGGGGGCCGAAATCCCAGGAAGTATTAGCGGAGTATCTTTCTTCCGGGGAGGGGACCGGGTTATCGCGCGTGAAATTTGCGTAAAACTTTATATCCGGTTGGTGTCTCTTTCCAGCATAAGATGGTCCGGGACAGGCTACTGAAAATTTTAACTACCTTACGAGACGGGGACAGCCCCGCTGACGCGCAACGGAACGTCACGTTCGACGGCGGCACGCAGACCGAGGACGTATCGGTCTCGGAGAGTCGAACTGTCACCCGATCGCAAATTTCCGAAACGTATCGAGACGCCGAGGCGAGCGACGACCTCCAGCAGGCTCAAGCGGTCCACCTCGGACAGTTGTTGGACGACCCCGAGGGCGCGGCCGCCGACGCTGGAGACCTCGGTCAGCGCCACGTCGACGCCGAGGTGTCGCCCGCGGCGTTCGCCGGAACCTACGAGGCGGGCGTCGAGGAGCTCGTCGGCGAGACGTTCGAGCGACTCGAACACCGCCTCGGCGCGGGCAACGAGGCGGTCGCCGAGGAGCTCCGGCGCGCCGAGGACGAACTCCAGTCGGCGCTGTCGGCGACGATGGCCGACATGCAGACCGGTCTCGACGCCTACGAAGTGGGCGTGCCGGACGAGGTGGACGTGGCCGGTGAGGCCGACGACGAGGAAGACGAACTCAACGTGGACGACGACGACCTCCTCGACGGTATCGGCGTCCCCGTGTTCATGCTAGACACGAAGCGCGATGAAGTCGCGGCGTGGAACTCCGCACTCGAAGAGTTGACGGGCGTCCCCGCCGACGAGGCGCTTGGCACCGAGAACGTCAGCGAGGCGTTCTACCCCGACGGGCGGCGCGTCGACACCCTCGCCGACAAAGTCGCGGCGTCTCCCGAGTCGGCCCACGTCGAGTTCGACGTGGAGAAAGCCGACAGCGCGCGAACCCTCTACACCGACGAGAGTACGATGGTCGACCGCGACGGCGTCGAGCGCAGCATCGAGTTCTCCGCGATGCCGCTGTACGACGACGGCGAACTCATCGCGGTCGTGGAGACGGTTCGAGACCGCACCGAGGACATCCGCAGACAGGAGGGCATCACCGCGCTGGTCGAGGAACTCATCGGCACCCTGACCGCGATGGAGATGGGCGACCTCTCGGCCCGCGCGTCCTTCGAGGATGAGTACGACGTGGTGGACGACTCGCTCATCGAAGTCGTCGGACAGGTCAACGACATGGCCGAGCGCTTCGAGATTCTGACCGAGCGCGTCGGCGAGCAGGCCGACGACCTCGAAGACTCGGTCGAGCGAGCCTCCGAGTCGGCCCGCGTCATCGACGAGCGCGTGGACGAACAGACCGCTCAGCTCTCGGAGGTCGCCACCCAGATGGAGAACTTCTCGGCCAGCATGGAGGAGGTCGCGGCCAGTTCCGACGAAGTCGCCTCGGCGGCCGAGCAGGCCAAAGCCTCCGCGGACAGCGGTCTCGAATCCAGCGAGGGCGCACGTGAAGCCACCGAGGAGGTCATCAAGAGCAGTGACGAACTGGTCGAGACCGTGACCGAACTCGAATCTCAGATGAACGAAATCGAGGAGGTCGTGGAGGTCATCGCCGAGGTGGCCGACCAGACCAACCTGCTGGCGCTGAACGCCAACATCGAGGCCGCTCGCGCTGGCGAGGCCGGAAGCGGGTTCGAGGTCGTCGCCGACGAGGTCAAAGAGTTGGCAAACGAGACGCGCGAACACACCGAGGAAATCGCCACGCGCATCGAGGACGTCCAGGCCCAAGCCAACGAGACCGTCATCGCGGTCGAAGAGGGCAACGACCAAATCAAGCGCGCTGGCGACGAAATCGAGGACGCGCTCGTCGCGCTCGAAGAAATCGCCGACGCGGTCGAGGAGGCCGCGACCGGCGTCACCGAAGTCGCGGAGGCGAACGACGAGCAGGCGGCCAACGTCGAGCAGGTCATGGCGA
Source organism: Halorussus ruber (assembly GCF_004765785.1). Taxonomy (GTDB): domain Archaea; phylum Halobacteriota; class Halobacteria; order Halobacteriales; family Haladaptataceae; genus Halorussus; species Halorussus ruber. The sequence goes on from NZ_SBIT01000008.1 coordinate 260,833, forward strand.
CCGTCGAGAACGTGCGCGACCAGACTCAGGAAGTCGAGGAAGCCACCGACGAAATCGTCTCGGCGACGCGCGAGCAGAACGAGGCCATCGACGAACTCTCGGCGCGGGTCAACGACATGCGAAGCGAGTAACCTCGCCGACCCGCCCGGTATGACCGCATCGAAACCACCAAGGAGACACCGAGGCTACCCCTCGACCAGAGGCGAGGCGACGGTTCGCCGACGCGAATCGCGCCGACGAACGCTACACCACGCATGAACAAGGAAGGCGAACACAAGATTGCCGACACGAAGGGGAAGTTCCTACAAGTCGTCAAGAAGGGCCGCAAGCTGAACGACCCGGAGTGGACCAGCGGCCGCATCCTGCTGTCGAACAAGCGACTCGTGTTGGCGGGCAATCAGGGCAAGCGCACCATCCCGCTGTCGGAGATCAAGGGGCTGACCGGGCGCTACGACGTGAATCAGGCGGTCGCCTCGGTTTCGAACTACCTCAGCGTGGAGTTCGGCAAGAACGTCGTCCTGCTGGCGACCAGCATGGACATCGACGAGTTCGAGACCGAGGTCTACGGGGCGCTGCTCAACCAGAAGATGATCCTGACCAAGCACCCTGCGGTCGAAGGGGGCGTGATTCAGGACACCGACTGGGAGAAGGCCCGCGTCAAGATTACCGAGGAGATGGTCAACATCGCCATCGCCTCGGGCACGTTCGTCGGCATCGAACTGGACGACATCGGCTCGGTCGAGCGCGCGACCCGGACGGTCAAGGGCGAGCAGCGCACCGTGCTGGAGGTCGAACACACTCAGGGCGACACCAGCGTCCAGACGTACATCTCGGGCCAGACCCGGCGGTGTGCCCTGCTGGAATCGCTGTTCGAGAAGGGCGAGCGCAAGAACGAGGGCGGCGTCGAACTCGACGAGACCGAGAAGGAAGTGCTGATGGCGCTCTACTCGGGGGTCTCGTCGTTCGAAATTCCGGACTTCCTCGGCATGGACGTAGACGAGGTAGAGAGTATCTTCGAGCGACTCGTGGAGGTGGACGTGCTGGAGGAAGTGCGAAAGCGGCGCGAAGTGAGTCTGAAGACTCGCGGTCGTAATATTGCGAGCGAGTCGATAAACGAGAAGTGACCACACGACGAGAGCGAATCGCAGGGGAGCGTGAGTACTCTCGGTGGGCTTTGCAGTGTTCGTTCGAAATTCGGTAGCCGCACAACCGTCGAACCCCCACAGTTTTGCAGGACCTACCAACTATCCGAAGACCCGGAAGAACTACCAACTCTTCCATAATTTTTAGGACTAAATTATTATTCAGTAATTAAAAATAACTATCCAAGATATGTAAAATCATATGTTCCGAGAACATGAACGGAGACATCTCGGGCGACAACGAACCAAGTGAGCGGATAGGACGACGACCAGTGCTACAGTCTCTCGGTGGAATCGGTGCTTCCACTGTCGGTCTCTCCACGCTCGGTGAAGCGGCCGCAGGTGGTGTAAACCGGTACGTCGGCTACACCTACGACCCGGCGTACTTCAACCTGTACGCCAAATCGGAGGCGAAAATCACCGAGACACACTCCGAACTTCGGGGTCGAATTCAAATCCAGAACGTTCCGGGAGTCGTCCAGAAGGACGGCAAACCGACCCGGAACGTGACGATTCCGGTGTCGCCGCAGAACCCGACGGTCGCCGAGGCACCAAGCGGGCATCCCAATTCCCGCATCTTCCACGAACTCGAAACCGAGGAGTTCGGCAAGTCGAACAAAGACTCTAGCGGCCCCGGTGGTGCGCCGCTGATCGTGAACATTCACTCCGCCCAGAACCTCACGGGGGCGATCGGCTACCCCGACAACCCACAGCACATCGGCTTCGCGCTCGCTAACGTTGCGGATCATCAGTCCGAGCAAGAAGCACTGCAGCGCATCGAGACGACACTGAAACGGCGTAAACAGTCTCTCAGCTACGGAGGTGAGCGATAATGGTAGTCGACAACGGCGTCCTCGACCGCGGGAAGTACTACGGCACTCACGAGGACAAGTACGGCAACGTCACCGACTTCGAGATCGCGTACGGAACGACCGGATGGGACAGAGAACTCAACGACAGCCCGTTCGACGAAATCCCGCCCGCCGGGAAGAACCGGTGGCACTCGTACATCTGGTGGGACCAGAAGCCGGAGCATCCCAACAGTTACGGTAGCTACATCTACGAAACCGGGTGGGACCTGTCGGTTACCGTCCTGCCGACGGACAACCCCAACAACAACGACGACCCCATCGACTACCCGACCGCCATCACCAATCCGAAGCCCGAAGACAGCAAGTACGGGTCCGTGGACCTCGAAATCTCGGCGACTGTCGGCGGTTCCTACAGCGTCTTCTCTGCGGGCGTCGGCGACACCTACACCATCGAAATCAAGGACCCCCTCGACACGACCAAGGACGACACCGGAACTCAGTACAGCGAAATCGTCTGGGACCGCTGGCACCCGAACAAGGACGTCGGCTGGAGCGACTCGCTCGAAAATGCCGCTGGCGTCCGCTACACGGTCGAGGCCGGGAGTCTAGATCCCGACGTGAACTACGACGCGGAGAACGAGTCTCCGTACGACCGGTTCGACGTGACCCTCGAAGCCAACGGTCAACTCAAGTACACCTACGACACGAACGGCACGCGGGTGTACTGTGAGACCCCGACCCGGACGTGGTATCCGGGGGCCGAGGTCACCAACTGACGCCGTCGTTCCAATTTTTCGTAACTAAATTGAGTCCGAATAGACACTGCCCAGACATGCGTCGCGTGCTACTAGTCGTTGTCGGCGTCTGCTTCCTCTGTGCCGGTGTCGCGTCCGTCGGCACTACTGTGGACGTCGCAGACCCAACGTACACCGCCGAGTCGGTCCCCGCAGACCAAGTAGACGAGGACGACGATGTGACCTCGGTAGAGGAGCTACCATCCCAGACTCGACGGGTCGCTAAGGGACTCCTCGAGGGTGAAACGTACGAACCGAAGCGATACCAAGTGTCGATAGCGGCCGTCCACTTCGTTACGATCAGCACTGACGACGGCGGTGTCTACCTAGGTCTGTCCCCTCACGCCGAACGGCTTCGGTCGGTCAGGTATCTCGAGCAGGACGGCACGCATTACCGCGTCACCGATCAGGGTGGCGCGGTTCCAGCGGACCTGCTACCGAAGCACGTGCTGTCGGCAGTGCTGTTGGTTGTCGGCAGCCTCTCCGTGGCTCGCGGAGCGGGATTGTTGGACACATCCGAGATCGTCATTGACGAGTGATAGAACGGTCCCGACTCGTCGTCGCTCGCCGACCGGGTTACCGCTCCGGAGTCACGGTCGTCGCGTCGGTGCTGTACTCCCGATAGACCGTTTCGGCCCACGACACGGCCGCGTCGGTGTCGTTACACACCACGCCTCGGATGTTCCCTCGGTCGCCGTACAGCACCAAGTACATCCGTTGGGTCGGGTCCGTCGTCACTCCCAGTTCGTACGGAAGCGTGCGTTCGGTTCGCTTCAAGGTCGCGGCCTCGGTCCGTTCGAGCCTTCGTTTCTTGTCCGGGTGTTCCTCCTGAATCCACGCCAGCACGTCGCTTCCGAACACGGTTTCGGCGGTTAGACTCCCGTCGAAGAGTTGCTGGCAGTACAACTCGAGAAACGTCGGCAGGACGACAGGCGTGAAAAACCGGAGGTCATTCGCTTCCGCGACTATCGTCTCGATGTCCGAAAGTACCGCGGTCGGCGCGCATCGGTCCGGCGTCGTCAGTTCCGCTTCGACGAGGACGGTCTGGTCAAACGGTGCGTCGTCGGGAATCGCCGCGAGTATACCACGTTCGTTGGCATCTTCGAGAGCACCGAACGACTTTATGTATCGCCGGAACTCAGGGTACACTAGTTTTCCGAACGTCGTTGGCGCGTACGTGCCCGCAGATTCGGTCAGAAAGTCGTGTTCGACGAGTTGGTCGAGTCCCCTGTACACCGTCGAGCGCGAGGCAGAAGATTGTGAAGCCAGTTCCCGGCGGTCTCTCGTGCCGTCGAGGATGGCCGCCATGAGTTCGGCCCGTCTGGCTAACGTCCGCATCCTGTCACGACATACAGCGGGGATCATTTCGCTTCGTTTCATCCTTGCGTTTTAATGTAAACTTTTTCAAAATACAGTAAATATTCTACATATAGATAGTTATTCTACGGTTTGGATAATGGTACTATTTATTGGCTGTGAGGAACGAAGCACGCCGGTGTCGGAGTTGCCGGTCTGGGACTACGGTGGGTTCCGCTGCAACGAATAGGGCGAGTCAGCGCAACCCTTCTATCTCCGCCAAGTCCCGCAGGCCCTCCTCCAGCGAAACGGTCGGCTCGTAACCCAACTTCTCGCGGGCCTTCGAGATGTCGGGTTCGCTGTGGCGGATGTCGCCGGGCCGGGGGTCCACGTGCGTAATCTCCGAGTCCGAATCCGTCACCTCGACCACCGTCTCGGCGAGTTCCCGAATCGTGACGGTCTCGCCCGTGCCGACGTTGAACGGTTCACCGACGTGGTCGGTCGTCGCGGCCAGCAGGTTCGCCTGCACTACGTCCGAGACGTGGACGAAGTCGCGGGTCTGGCCCCCGTCGCCTTCGATGGTGAGCGGGCCGTCCCGAGCCTGCTGGAAGAAGACGTTCACGACCGCGCTGTACTCGGGATTCTGGCGCGGGCCGTAGACGTTGAAGTAGCGCAGGGGGACGGTTTCGAGGCCGTAGAGGTCGTGGTACCGCCGGGCGTAGTGGTCGAGCGAGAGCTTGTCGATGCCGTAGGGCGAGGCCGGGTCCTTCGAGTCGCCCTCCGAGACCGGCACCTCGTCGGGGTGGCCGTAGATGGCCGCCGAGGAGGCCAGCACCACGCGGGCATCCTCGTTTCGTGCGCACTCCAGCAGGTCCACGGTCGCGGCGGCGTTGATGCGGTTGCTCGCGGGCGGGTTCTCGACCGACTCCTCGACGCTGACGAGCGCGGCCTCGTGGAAGACCAGACTCGCGCCGTCCATCGCCTCGGCGACGGTCTCCTCGTCGCAGATGTCGCCCTCGATTAGGTCCGCTTCGTCGGGCACGTTCTCCCGCGCGCCGCCAGAGAAGTTGTCCAGCACGCGGACCTCGTTGTCCTCGACCAGCGCCTCGGCGAGGTGGCTTCCGATGAACCCCGCGCCGCCGGTTATCAACACCGTCTCTCCGGATACGGTCGGGCCGTCCGCCGACCCGAGCGACTCCTCGCTGTCGTTCATATCACTCTCCTCGGTTCCTGAGGCCAAATAAATCGGGCTTTCAGGCGTGTGAATGAGTGCCACTCAAGCGGGGATTGCGGTCAGGAGAGGATAGTCCGGACGCGCCGGATGTCGAGCAGGCCGCCCGCGATGGAGAGGCCGCCCCAGACCGCGACGCCCGCGAAAATCGAGGCGACGACCGCGAGCGCGCCGCCGACCTGCGCGAGGACCGCCACGACCGCAATCGACATCGCGGCCGTGACCCCGACGACCGCGGCGAGGTGGCGCGCGAGTTCCCCGACCGCCAACGAGAGTTCCGAGTGGATGACCCAGAGCGTGACCGCCAGCACTCCGGCGTGGGTGATGACCGTCGCGCCAGCCGCGCCGACCACGCCGAAGGCCGGAATCATCACGAGGTTGAGCAGGAAGTTGGCGACCGACCCTCCTCCTTTGGCGATGGCCCGCTCGCGGGCCCTCCCGAGGAAGTCGAGGGTGTCCCCCGTGACGTAGGAGACCGCTTGGAGGACGACGTAAGCCGAGAACACCTGTAGGACGGGCGCGGCGTCGGCCCACTTGTCGCCGAAGACCAGCGTGATGGCTGGTTCGGCCACGATGACGATGCCCGCCGCGGCCGGGACGTACAGCAGGAGGATGTACTTCAGCGTGGTCTCGTAAATCTGGGCGGCGTGGTCGGTCTCGCCGTCGGCCTTGTGTTCGCCGTAGGCGGGCGAGAGCGTGAACCCGAGCGAGGCGGCGGGCGAGTGGACGAACCCCATAATCTGCTTGGCGAGGTAGTAGTAGCCCACCGCGACCGGGTTCATGAAGTAGCCGACCAGAATCGTGTCCACGCGCTTGTCGAGGATGTTGGCTCCTCGGGTCGCGGTCAGCGGGATGCTGTACCGGGCGACTCGGCGCGTCAGCCCCGGTTCCGGCGAACTCGACCGGTCGGCGTCCCGATAACACTTCCGGTAGAGGAGGCCGAGCCCCAGCGCTGCGCCGACCCCGTAGCCGACGATGTAGCCCACGAGGGCACCGATTGCCCCGCCGATGAGCAGGACGAACGCCGCCGCGAGCGCGAGGCGGCTTATCGACCCGACGGCCCGGATGACCGCGCTGTTGGTAATCTGGTTGTAGCCCTGAAACAGGACCTGCGAGAAGGTGAACATCGAGTGGACCGCGATGTAGGCCGCCCCGACCACGAGGAGGGGTCCGAGTTCCGGTTGCCCGATTAGCTCGGAGACGTGTCCGGCCAACAGCGCGAACAGGCCGCCCACGACGCCGATGGCCGCGAGCCGGTAGACGACCGCGGCCCGGAGGACGTGTGGCACTTGTCCGGGGTCCGTCTCGCGGTACTCGGTGATGTAGCGCGCCGCGGCCTTGGCGATGCCGAGGTCGCTGAACAGTTGGACGACGCCCATCACCGCCAGCGCCGCGCCCAGCAGACCGTACTGCTCTTGGGTGAGCAGGAATCGAGCCAACACGACCATCAGCACGCCGCTGGCGGCCATGTGGAGGACTCGCGCGCTCAGCATCGCCTTGAACGACCGCGAGAACTGTTTCAGGTCCATGTGAAGTCGTTCGTAGCGAGTGCGTCCGTTCGCCCCTCTCCTCCGGGAATCGGCCACCATCGCGGCGACGTATCCATCGGTCGCCGCGGCACGGACTCTACCGGAGGAAGACGTTGCCTCAGTCTCGCAGAGTAGTATTCACGTAGATTCATGACTGGCGAACTCGCGTCTTCCGACGCGCGGTTACTTTCATTCTCCCGGCGATGGGGCTTTGTTATGGGTCGCTTATCGGGAACGAGCCGAGGGAAGGCGTGACACGCCGCCCGAGTTGAGAACAGTAGCCCGAGTCTCTCCGTCGAGAAACGTCTCCCTCGACGCCGCCAAAGAAAAAAGCGAGTTCGCAAGGTCGGTTCGTCGCGCTCGACTACGCCGTACTGTTGGTCTCGCTGTCGGTCAGGTAGACCTGCATGCCGCCGTTGGCCTGCACGCGAGAGAGGCCCGGCGTCGAGTCGAGCGACCGGAAGCCCTGTCGGTCGAACCGGAAGCCCTTGTACACCTGGAGGTCCTGCTGCTTGGCCCGGTCGGTGTACGCCAGATACCGGTCCTCGTAGTGGCGTGAGATGTACTCCCCGGTGAAGTTCTCGTCCACCGCCGGATGCTCCTCGCTGGCGTAGAGGCTTCCCCTCGCCACCTTCCGCTTCCGACTCTCCTGATAGCCAAGCACGCCGTCAGTCCAGCGCTCGCCAGACCCGCGGATGCCGACGAACGCGGCCGAACCCTTGTGTTCGACCGCGGTCTCGTAGCCGTCCATCTGAGCCTCGGTGACGTGGCTGGACGACTGGTACATGTACGGCGACTGGTAGACGGTGGGAACCGAAACCGCGAGTAGGACCACCATCACGACGCCGAGCATGGTCCGGGCGCTCCTCTGCGAGAACCGAGTCGAGAGGCCCTCGACGACCCGCGAGAGCGCGATGGCACCGAGTATCGTCACCAGCACCAGCATGAAGCCCAGCTGTCGGAAGTGGAGCTTCTCGTAGCTGACGACGAAGTACGCCACGAACAGCATCCCGATGGGCACCAGTCCGAGACCGAGATAGCGGACGAACGCCGAAACGTCCGGCGAGTCGTCGATTCGGCCGAGGAACCCGCTCAGGACCAGCAGGCCCGCCAGCGCGAGGAACACGACGGCGACGAAGAACAGCTTGAGGAACAGCATCGTGAACGACCCGCCGATGGCCGACAGCGAGACCGCCTGCTGGGTCACCTCACCGCCGACCTCCGGGCCGTTCAGAATCATGTTGACCAGCGCGCTGGCCGCCCCGGACGCCCGCTCGTGGCGGGGTGCCCACACGAGGAAGATACCCGCGACGAGGGCGGTCTGGAGCGCCAACAGCGGATGGTCGCCTTCCCGGGTTCCCCACCACTTCGCAACGACCTGGAGGCCCAGCATCGCGGCGAAGACGAACAGGACGTTGAGCGCCTGCTGGGGGTGAATCAGCACGATTGCGGCCGAGGAGACGGCCATCAACAGCCCCGTGGGCGTTCCCACGAGGAGGTCGTCGCGGTCGGCCTCAGTGAGGTACCGCGCCAGCAGGAACAGCACCAGCGGGAGAAAGAGGATGGCCTGCGAGGTCGGGTGGGCCATCTGGAAGACGCTGATGTTGGTTATCGGGACGAACAGAAAGCCCGACAGCGCCGCGATTGCCGACGCGAGTTTGCTCTGGGTCATCCGCCACGTCGCCAGCGGCAGGAAGACGAGGAAGACCGCGTTGAACGCCATAATCATCACCAAGATGGCGCGGTTCAGCCCCATTCCGGTCGCGTCGGCGAGGAACACCGCGATGGTGTGCGTGCCGGGGTAGAGCAGGTCGAGCGTCGACATCCTGCCCGCGGCGATGTCTTTGGCCCACCCGAGGTGGGTCAGCGAGTCGCCCGCCCCGAAGAAGTAGTACGACCGCAGGACGGGAATCGACGCGATGGCGAGCGCCGCGACGCCGCCGAGCGCGAGCGCCAACTTCCGCGGTCGGCCCTCGGACTGCAACCCGACGAAGACGGCGACCAGCAGGGCCGCGCCCGTCCCGAGCCAAAACGAAAGCGGCGTCTCGGCGTAAATCGACAGTTCGTAGCTCTCCGGCGGCGACCCGTGCGCGACGAGTACCGCCGCGGCCAACGACACGAAACCGACGAGAAGTGCGCCTTTCTCCCATCTACGGGAGTCGTGAGTGTCCGAAGCCATGTGTAATCAAACCGCGCCCGGTCGGGCGCGTCGCTACCTCGAAACGTCCCCGCGTCGGGGCTTTGTTATGGGCCGCCTGAAGCGGTGTAGGTGGTGAAAACGGGAGTGTAGGCGCTCGCGGGACTGTTTCGAAGAGCGGTCGATTCTGCGTCGGGAGCGGGGCCGATTCGGGGTCAGGCGAGGGTCGATTCGGGGTCGGGCAAAGGTCGATTCGACCTCGAAAACGACAGTCAGCGCCTGCCAGACTGTTCCCGGCGATGCTCCTCCCTTCGGAAATATATAGGTTTCTGCAACAATTAAATAGTTAGTTTAAACAATTGTATAGGATGTTTTGTATCACCTCTCAATCCCGCGGGCGGCGACTGCGAGTAGTCGCCGCTCGCCCCGCGTCGAGGACCGACGCTCGACTTTTGCTGATTCTCCGCGGCGGACCGACGAACCGGTTCGGCACTCGCCAGACTGCCTCGACACTCGTTAGACTACCACGATAGCTATCGAAACACCCGTGGAATCGTGGGTGAATCGCCCCGCAGAATCGCTCCTCGGCCGCCGAGGAGGTATTTTGCGCCCTCACCGGAAACGAGACATTCGCTAACCCTTATCAGGGTACGGCAGTAAGTTACTCATAGATACCCGCTTACCGACCGTAAGCGGCCAGAAACCCATGACCGGAAAATACGAGAGCGACAACAACCGCGACGAAGCCGAAATCGACGCCGAACGCTACGCCGCCTTCAGCGACGGGAGCGGCGGCACCGTCGTCTACGACACCCAGAACGACGCCGCGTGGCTCAAGTCCGACGCGGCGGTCGAAATCACAGAGATGACCTGAGTTCGGTGTCGGTCGGCCAGTCGTCGAGTTGGCTGTGTGTTGTCTTTTTGGGGAGATGGGTTCAGACTGAGTCGAGACTTCGAGTAGGTGAGCCGTGGTTTCGAGAGTGACCGCGAGAGTCGGAAAGGCTGTAGTTTCGAAAGCCCTCGCGCTTGGAACCGCAGGAACCGACAGGGCAGTAGTGTCCTCGAAAGCCCTCGCGCGGTTCGCGGTCGTCGTCCGAGAGCGACGCTCTCGTGATCACGAAAATCTTCGATTTTCGAACGACTCCGGCGGATATTCTGCGCTCTCCGCACCGTCCGCGCAGAATAGAGCCGCCGGAGACGACCACGGCCTTCGGACACCGGCGGACAAACCGCGTCCGCCGAGCAGTCGTTCGCTTCGCTCACGACAACCGCGAACCCCGCTTGCCCTTTCAGTCCGCCAGGAAGTTGTCTGCCTCGCCGAGCGAGGTCCGTGGTCGTCTCGACCACAGAACCGCGGGTCTTGAACTCGCGGCCCGCGGCCGCGAACAACCGCAACCGCCGAACCGCGGGTCCTGACTTTCCGGCTTGTGGGCCGGAAAGTCAAGACGGATGCTGATGCTTGATTCGCTCGGCGACCTGCCCCGGAACCGGCGTCCCGCAGTCTCGGCACTTCCACGTTCGGGTCGTGTGTCCCTCCTCCTTCTGGAGGTCCTGCTTGTACCGCAGGGTCGCGCCGCAGGTGCATCGGTGGGTCGCTGGGGACATGCGCGATACTGGGGGCCGCGGAAAGATAAACCGCCCGCCGAGGGTCAGTTCAGCGCGCTGACCGTCGGTCGAGTGCGGTCGGTCGCGCCGTCGCGGTCGGTCACACCCGAGTCACGTCCGACCGCCTGCTCGTAGACCGCAGCGAGGCGCTCGGCGACGCGCTCGACCCGCAGGTCCGAAATCGCCTCCCGGCCGTTCGATTGGCAGGGGTCGGCCAGCACGTCGGCCAGTTCGTCGACGAGTTGGGCGTCCGTCCGGCAGATCGCCGAGGGCGAGACGCCCCGCAGACACTCGCGGACGTCGCCCACGTCGGTCGCCACCACCGGCAGGTTACAGCACATCGCCTCCTTGACCGAGTTGGGCAGGCCCTCCCGGCGCGAGGTCAGCAGGAGCGCGTCGGCGGCGTTCATGTACGCCGGAATCAACTCGTGGTCCACGCCGCCGAGCGGGTGGAGCGCCACGGGGTCGCCGACTCGCTCGCGGACCGACTCGACCACGCGCCCGGCCCGGGGAAAGTCCTTCACGTCCCTGTCCGGCGCGTAGGGAAACAGGACGTGGCGGGCCTCGTGGCTCCAGCCGACCCGCTCGCGGGCGGCGGGTTTTGGCGCTGGCTGGAACTGCTCGGCGTTCACGCCGTGGGGCACGACGTGGCTCTGGGCGTCGAGTTCCGCGTCCATCTCCTCGGACATCACGACGACCTCGTCGGCCCGCCTGGCGCAGGCCTGCGAGAGCCAGCCGAACTCTCCCAACAGGTCCGACCCCCACAGCGAGAGGACCACCGGCAGGTCCGACTGGGCCAGCGCCATCGGCGCGGTCAGGCCGTAGTTGGCGTGAATCAGATCGTAGTCTCCGGCGGCCTCTCGGACCGCCCGCGGAACGAACCGGAGGTAGTCGGCGACAGACCGGCCCTCGTCGGGATTTCCGGGTACCTCCAGCGTCGTGCGTTCGATACCGAGGTCGGCGAGCGCCGCGGTCTCCCGCCGGTAGAAGCCCGGCGTGTTGGCGGTGAGGCTGAGAACGTGCATTAGTTTCTCGGGGTCCGTCGCGGACCGCTCTGTGCTACTTTAGACCGATTCGGCCTTTGTAATTGGCCGGTTGAACTCGGAGAACAGCGACTCGGAGAACGTTGTCCGATTTCGCAACTAGTTAGGCCGCGTCAATCGGCGGAAAACAGTTCAGACGGCTAAGTTGTCTGTCCGGCGCGAGCTACTGGTTCCGGACTGGTTCCGGTCCGCCCCGAGCTACTGAACCAGCTTGTAGGCGCGCTTGGCGACGTTCATCGCCGCACCGGGCGATTCGACGACGTAGTACGGCACTAAGTCCGCGCCGAACTTCGCCTTGTACCGACAGAGGCGCTCGGTGTTCGCGCCCATCAGGTCGTACTTCGTGACCGACTCGACCGGCGGGTCCTCGACGAGGTCCTCGATGAGTCGCCAGTGGATGAAGCTGTTGACAGCGGTGCCCTCGTAGATTGCCTTCGCGCCGCCCTGCCAGAAGTAGGCGTGGTCGTTCGAGTACAGCGCCGTGATACCCGAGAGGTACTCGCCGCCTCCGTCGCGGGCGACGTAGGCCCGAGCGCGGTCCTCGGCCGAAAGCGCCTCGAAGAGGTCACGGACGTACTCCCACGTCAGGCCGAAGGGTTCGTCCTGCTCGGCGAACCGGCGCTGGGTGGCCCGATAGATTTCGCGGGCACCCGACAACCCCTCGGTCTCGACGGTCACGTCGAGGTCCTCGGCGTCGCCGATTTCTCGCCGCAAGCTCTTGGAGAAGGATTTTTTGACCTCCTCGGCCTCCCGGCCCTCCAAGTCGAGGAAGTAGGTAAAGTTCGGTTCGACTTGGAGGTTCCCCCACGAGTAGGGTCGGGGGTCGCCGTAGGCCGCGTTGCACTCCATCCGAAAGAGGGTCAGCCGCGAGTCCACGTCGAGGCGGTCCACCACCTTTTCGGCCATCGGCGACTCGACGCCGACCTCCGCGAGTCGCCGGTCCAAGTCGAGGTCGGTCCCGACCTGCTGGAGGACCTTCTCGGTGAACTCGTTGTTGACTTTCTCCTGCTTGCGACGCTTGGGGCTCGTCGGCATCAGAATCGGCCCGAGCCGGGGGATGCCCAGACTCGGCGGGGGCGACGTGACCGCGGTCCCGACCGACTTGCGCTGGACGAAGACGGGCAGCAGCGCGATGGGCTGTTGGCCCTTGAACCCGCCGAACAGCTTCATCTCGGCGTCGGTGTGGTCCGCGACCACCTCCAACGCCTCGGGTCGGTGGAACACTTCGTATCCGTCGCTCGGCAGCGCCGACTCCCACTCCGACAGTTCGAGTTGCTCGACTCTCATCCTGTTGGCTCGGTGTTCAGGCCGGTTTTCACTTTGTTATCCCCCGCCTGTTCCGGTCGTAAGCGACACCTGTCGGCGCTCTCGCCGTCTACGACTTCCGCCTCGTCGCCCGCCTCGGACGCCTCGGCGGGATGGTCCATCATCGCGTAGTAGTCGGCGGGTGCGCCGACCCACGCGCCCATCTCCAAGGCCGTCTCGATGAGTCGCCGGTAGAGTCGCCGGTAGCCGGGGAAGTCGGTCCGGTTGAACAGTCTTGGATGCCAGAGCGCAGACATCACGGCGTCGTTCTCGGCGGCCTCGGAGAGCAGCGCCTCGCACTCGGCCCACGCCGCCTCGTACTCCTCGCCGGGGTCCGGCAGCGCGCACTCCATCACCGTCAGCGGGAAGACCACGAACTCGTCGTCGAAGGGTCGGAAAGGAAGGTACTCCTCGAAGCCGAACGTCTCGCTGGAACCGGGGCTGGCGTCGTACTTCAGGCCGATGTCGCGGTGGTGGTCCCACGTCTCGGGTCCGCGATTGAGGTGGTGCTGGCGACCGCCGGTCACCGACTCGCCCAGCGCCAGCTCCAGCATCGTCTTCTCGGTCTCGAGGCGGTCCCTGTCGTCGTAGGAGTCGTACGAGCCGTGAAGCCCGACTTCCCATCCGCCCTCGTTCAGGCGCTCCAGTAAATCCAGCATCTCGGGAGTTTCGAGGCTGTACCGACCGAAGTGTTCGACCCAGTAGAACGGACTCAGCCAGTCGCGCGGCGAGCGTTCGAGGAGGTGGCGCTCTCGCAGGAAGTAAAAGGACGACCGCACGTCCAGCGACTCCTCCAGTTCCATGATGTCCTCGAACGTCCACCACGGGTTCACGCTCGGCCGGAGCGCCCGCAGCTGGCTCAAATCGCGGTGTTCGACGGCGTGGTACGCCGACTGAATCGACTTGTACGGCCGGTCCACGTCGTGGGTCAACAGGAGCGCGAACTCCGAGTCCGCGACGGCGGAGGGCCGACCGGCAATCTTCGGATTCGACTGATGTGGCTCTCGTTCAGGCATCGTCCAGCAGGCGAGTCACGTTCGCGGCGGCGTCCCCGTCGCCGTAAGGTCGGGGCTTTTCGGCGGGGGCGTCGGCGGTCGCCAGCGCGCGCCGAATCGCCTCGCCGTCCGCGCCGACCAGCGTGTTCCACCCGGCCTCGACGGTCTCGCGCCACTCGGTCTCCTCGCGCATCGTCACGCACGGCGTGTCGAGGAAAAAGGCCTCCTTCTGGACGCCGCCCGAGTCGGTCGCCACCACGTCGGCGCAGTCCTGCAGTCGCACGAAGTCGAGGTAGCCCGCGGGGTCGATGAGCGTCAGCTTCTCTTCGGCGTCCTCGCGGATTCCGTATTCCTGCATACGGTTTATCGTCCGCGGATGGGCGGGCAGGACGACCTCTCGGGGGTCGTCGGCCAGCGCGTCGAGGAGGCCCGCGAGTTTGTCGGGGTCGTCGGTGTTGCCCGCGCGGTGGACCGTCGCCAGCACGTACTCGCTGGGTTCGAGGTCCAACTCGTCCAGAATATCGGAGTGGTCCTCGGCTCGGTCGCGCGCCCAGAGGACGGCGTCGTACATCACGTCGCCGGTGTTGTGGACCGCGCCCGGCACCGACTCCTCGCGCAGGTTCTCGACAGCGCGCCGGGAGGGCGCGAACAGCAGGTCCGCGGCGTGGTCGGTCAGCACGCGGTTGATTTCCTCGGGCATCGACCGGTTGTAGCTCCGGAGTCCGGCCTCGACGTGCGCGATGTCGGTGTCCATCTTCGCGGCCGCGATAGCCGCCGCCAGCGTCGAGTTGGTGTCGCCGTAGACCAACACCGCGTCGGGGTCCTCGGCCTCGATGCGCTCTTCGAGTCCGGCCAGCATCTCGGCGGTCTGGGCACCGTGGCTGTCGGAACCGACCGCGAGGTTGTCGTCGGGTTCCGGGATGCCCAGCTCCTCGAAAAACACGTCGGACATCTCCTCGTCGTAGTGCTGGCCGGTGTGAATCAGGACCTCGTCGTGGTTGCGCCGGAGTTCACGGGAGACCGCCGCGGCCTTGATGAACTGCGGGCGCGCGCCGACCACGGTCAGGACCTTCATCGGCCGCTCACCTCCTCGGCGTCGCTTTCGCGGCGCGAGTCGGCGTCGAGTTCGTCTTCGCCGCGGTCCTCCTCGGACTCGCCCGTCACGTGGAGGGGTTCGTTCTCCGCGGCGTCGAAGACGACCGCCAGCGCGGTCGTCACCGCTCCGCCCAGTACCGTCGAGGAGTCGCGCCCTCTCGGACGCTCAGTTCGAGCAATGTTCATAATTGTTTCGCTACCTTTTGTAATTGTTTTGATTGTGAATACATTTTCTTCCCGATTCGATTCGTTGCTTTCGTCCGCGCCGCTGGTTTCGTCGGATTCGCCCGCGCTCTCTCCGCCGCTTCCGGCCGTCTCTGGCGAGACGGCCTCGCTCCCGCACCGGAACGGGAGCGAGAACGCGGACGAGGAGGCCCGAGTCACGGCGGCGACGGTGTTCTCTGCGAACATCGGTTACCCGCTCCCGATGGTGTAGACCCGGTGGTCGGTGTCGCCCAAGTCGAGGCTCTGGCGGCCGTCCACGACCACCAGCGGGTCGAATCGGTCCCACGCGAGCGTCTCGAACTCGTCGTGGGGCGTCACCAGCACCACCGCGTCGAGTTCGCGGTCGTAAAGCTCATTCTGCGATACCATTTCGGCGTCGAACGCCTCGGCGTCGTCGAGCATGGGGTCGACCGCCAGCACCTCAGCGCCGAGATTCCGGAGGTCTTCGGCGATGGGACCGGCGGGCGTGGCGCGGGTCTCCTCGACGCCGGGCCGGTAGGTCAGCCCGAGGATTGCTACGGTGGCGTTCTCCGGGTCCTTCCCCTCGGCGTCGAGTTCGCGGGTCAGCGTCTCGACCGCAAAGTACGGCATCGAGTCGTTGACCTCGCGGGCCGTCTCCAGCAGGGGCGAGTCGGTCTCGAACCCGTTGATGACGAAGTAGGGGTAGTAGGGGATGCAGTGGCCCCCGACGCCGACCCCCGGCGCGTGGATGTCGCAGAACGGCTGGGTGTTGGCCGTCTCGATGGCCTCGTTGACGTCCACGCCCATCTCGTCGGTCAGCGTGGCCAACTCGTTGGCCAGCGCGATGTTCACGTCCCGATACAAGCCCTCGAACACTTTCACGGCCTCCGCGGTCGTGGCGTCCGAGACGGCCAGCACCTCGTTGTCGGTGATTTCGCCGTAGACGAGTTCTGCGACTCGCGTAGCCTCGTCGTCCACGCCGCCGACGACCTTGGGGTACGCGCCCCGGATGTCTTCGAGCGCCCGCCCGCTCGAGGTCCGCTCCGGGCAGAACGCGAGTCCGAACTCGCCGTGGCCCGCGGCGTCTTCCAGAAGCGGCTGAAGCACGTCCTCGCACGTTCTAGGCGGGACGGTACACTCCACGACGACGAGGTCGCCGGGGTCGAGGCCAGACCCGATGTCCTCGGCGACCGACCGCAGGATGGAGAGGTCCGCCTCGTGGTCGTCGGTGATGGGCGTGGGCACGATGACGACGTGGACCGCGGCGTCGTCGGCGGCCGCGGCGGGGTCGTCGGTGGCCTCGAACGCGCCGGACGCGACCGTCTCGGCGACGAGTTCCGGCAGGCCGGGTTCGCGCTTGACGTGGCACTCCCCGGCGTTGATGGTCTCGACGACTTCCGAATCGACGTCCGCACCCACGACGTTGCCCGACACGTCGGCGTAGACCGCTGCGAGGGGCAGGCCCATCTTGCCGAGGCCGTAGACCGCGACCGGAACCTGCCCCGAACGGAAGGCCTCGCGCTGGTCGTCGGCCGGGGCGTCGTTGCCGTAGAGATGCGCGACTTCTTGCAGGCTCACCGGGCGCTCACCCCGGCTTCCTGTTCGTCCTCGGGCGCTTCCTGCTGGTCTTCGTCCGCTTCCTGTTTGCCTTCAGCCGCTTCCTGCTCGCTTTCGGTCGTGTTCTGCTCGTCGCCGCCAGCGATGCGGTCGATTTTTCGGGCGACTTCCAGCACTCTGAGTCCGTCCTCGCCAGAGACCACCGGGTCGCCCTCGCCGGTCGCCGCGGTGACGAACGCTTCCAGTTCGTTCTTGAGCGGTTCGCCGGTCTGGACCGTCGGGCGCTCTACGATGGACTCGTGGCGGTAGCGCACGTCGCCGTTGTCCTCGATGTATTCGGGCAGCGAGTGGCGGTGAATCTCGACCGACCGGTCGATGTAGTCGACGTTGACCCGGCACTCCTCGGCGGTAATCGAGAGCGTTCGGACCCGCTGTTGGGTCACTCGACTCGCGGTCAGCGAGGCGACGGTCCCATCGCCGAATTCGAGGTCGGCGGTCGCATACTGGTTGTTCTTGACGCCGTGGGCCGTGATTTCGGCGGGCTCCTCGCCCATCGTCGCCAGCACCACGTCGATGTCGTGAATCATCAGGTCCAGCACCGCGCTCTCGTCGACCTGCCGACCCTCGGGCGGCGGCCCGAGTCGCTCGGCGTCGATGGCGATGACGTCCAAGTCGGCCACGATGTCCGCCAGCGTCCGAATCGCGGGGTTGAACCGCTCGACGTGGCCGACCTGAATCGTCACGCCCGCCTCGTCGGCCTTCTCGATAAGCTCGCGCCCGACCGCGGGGTCGTCCACGAAGGGCTTCTCGACCAGCACGCTCACGCCGTGGTCGATGCACTCCTCGGCGAGGTCGGCGTGGAACTGGGTCGGCACCGCGATGGAGGCCACGTCCGCCGCGCCGACGAGTTCCTCCATGCTCATCGCGCGACTCCCGTGGTCCTCGGCGACCTCGCGGGCTTGCGCTTCGTCGACGTCGTAGACGCCGACGAGGTTCACGTCGGGGAGTTCGCTGTAGACTCGCGCGTGGTGGCGACCCATTGCCCCGACGCCGATGACGGCGGCGTTCGTCGAATCAGGAAAGTCAACACTCATATTCGGTGATGGCAGAAGCGATAGTTCGGAGGTTCTGTTCGGAGACGTTCGGGTGAACCGGCACCGAGAGCGCCCGCTCGGCGGTTCGCTCGGCGACCGGCGCGGCGTGGTCTACCTCCTCGTAGGCGGCCAGTTCGTGGATCGGCGTCGGGTAGTAGACTCCCGTGCCGACCCCCGCGTCTTCGAGGTGGTCGGCCAGTCCCGCCCGGTCGTCGGTCCGGACGGTGTACTGGTGGTAGACGTGGCGGCGCTCGTCGGGTTCGGTCGGCGTCACCACGTCGGCGTCGGCCAGCGCGTCGGTCAGGTAGGCCGCGTTCGACCGCCGGGCCTCGTTGTAGTCGGGCAGGCGGTCGAGTTGGATGCGACCGATTGCGGCCGCCATCGAGGTCATCCGGAAGTTGTGGCCGGTCCGGACGTGTTCGTACCCGCCCTCGGGCGGCCGACCGTGGTTGATGAAGCTCTCGGCGGCGTCGGCCACGTCGTCGCGGTTGGTGGTTATCATCCCGCCCTCGCCCGTGGTCATGTTCTTGGTCGGGTACATCGAGAAGCAGGCCGCGTCTCCGAGCGACCCGACCTTCAGCCCGCGGTACTCCGCGCCGTGGGCCTGCGCCGCGTCCTCCACGACTGCGAGGTCGTAGTCGTCGGCGATGTCCAGCAGGTGGTCCATGTCGGCGGGAAGCCCGTAGAGGTGGACCGGCATGATTGCGGCCACGTCGTCCTCGCGGCGGACGACCTCCTCGACCGCGGCCGGGTCGAGGTTGAAGGTGTCCGGGTCGATGTCGGCGAAGACGGGCTGTGCGCCCGCCAGCCGAACCGAGTTCGCGCTCGCCACGAACGAGAACGGCGTCGTCACCACCTTGTCACCCGGCCCGACGTCGAGCGCCTCGAAGGCGGCGTGGAGGGCGGTCGTCCCGTTGCTCGTGGCGACGCCGCGCTCGGCCTCGCAGAAGTCGGCGAACGCCTCCTCGAACTCGCGGACTTCCGGACCGTCCGCGATGTGGCCCGACTCCATGACCTCGCGGACCTGCTCGATTTCGCGCTCGCCCAGCTCCGGGTCGGCGATGGGAATCTCGCTCATGCTATCTGGTTCCCCCCTTCCAACTCCTCGGGAAGCGAGCGGAACTCGGCGGGCGCGCCCACCGCCAGCGTCTCGGGCGGCACGTCCTCGGTCACGACCGCACCCGCGGCGACGAACGAGCCTTCGCCGACGGTCACGCCGGGCAGCAAGGTGGCGTTCGCGCCGATAGAGACGTGATCTTCGAGGGTCGGCCCCTCCAACTCGAAGTCCTTGCGAATCGGGTAGGCGTCGTTGGTCAACACCGCCTTGGGACCGACGAACACCTCCGACCCGATGTCGGTGTTCGTCGGGACGTAGACGCCCGTCTGGAGGCTGACGTGCGACCCGATTGTGGTCGTCCCGTCGACGACGGTGTTGGTGCCGACCACCACGTCGTCGCCGATGGCGGTGTCCTCTCGCACGAGGACGTTGTGACCAGTGGTGAAGTCGTCGCCGATTGTCACGTCGGCGTAGACGATGCTTCCGGCGCGAACGGTCGCGCGGTCGCCCAGCACCGGCGGGGAGGCCTCCTCGCGGTGGCGGTGGCCGACCGTCGCGGCGGGGGAGACCTCGCAGTCGTCGCCGAGTCGGGGGTCGAGTCGGTCGTCGGCTTCCGACCGGGGGTCGGCTTTAGCCACGGGGGGTCACCTCTGTTCGGTTGCGGGGGACCGGTCGAACGGTTGACGTCGGTAACGGAATCATAGTAGGTCAGTCGATTTGCCCGGCCGTACCGCCGGACGGAGGGCCGGGCGTTATTGACTCCATGCCTTGCTCACCTCTTTGTTATACGCTGCTTGGTGAGTGAGTATCTGGGGCCTATCCCACGTTTTCCGGCCGAATACGCGGGTTTTCGTTCTCGTCGTCAGTCGTCGGTCAGGAACGTTTCGCGGCTCCGGAACGTTGGGGATAATCCCTCGGTAGCCCCGGTCGGACCCGATATACTATCGGATTACCCGCGGGCAGCAACTGGGTAACAAAGTGCCAACGCGGTAATATCAGGGGTATGCGGCGGTCTCACCTGCGGACATCCTCCCAACCCGGTGGCTCTGAGCGTGTATCGCCTCCGACGACCTGCCGAATACCACGGGAGCATGTCTCGCGCTGACGAGCTCTCTCAGGACGAGGTCTTCGAGGTCCTGAAGAGTCCACGACGACGATATGCTCTCTACTACCTCCGTCAGGAGGGCGGCGAGTCCGAACTCTCGGACCTGACCGAACAGGTCGCGGCCTGGGAGAACGAAACCACGCCGTCCGCGCTCTCGACAGAGCAGCGCAAGCGCGTGTACATCTCGCTGTACCAGACCCATCTCCCGAAACTCGACGAGGCGGACATCGTCGAGTACGACCGCGACGAGGGCATCGTCCGGCTCGGCGACCGGGCCTCGGACCTCGACATCTATCTGGGCGACGTGTCCCGCGAGGAGTTCCCGTGGGACCGATACTATCTCGGGCTGGTAGCCGCCAGTTCGCTGCTGGTGGCCGCGGTGTGGCTCGACATCTACCCCTTCGGTCTCATTCCGGGTCTCGTGCTGGCGACGCTCATTCTCGTGGTGTTCGGCGTCTCGGCAATCGTCCACTACCTCAAGTATCGACGCGGCGGCGACGTCGGCACGCCGCCCGAACTACATCGCGCGAACGGACAGGAGAACTGAGTAGATGTTCGGAACCAGCGGCATCAGAGGACGAATCGGCGACGAAGTGACCTGCGACCTCGCCTTGTCGGTCGGACGCGCCCTCGCCAGCGACGGCTACGAGACGGTCGTCGTCGGCAGAGACGCCCGCGAGAGCGGTCGGATGCTCGCCGACGCCGCGGCGTCCGGACTCCGAGAGTGCGGCGCGGACGTGATTCGACTCGGGGAGGCCGCGACCCCGACCGTCGCCCGGAGCGTCGGGTGGTTCGACGCCCACGCGGGCCTGATGGTGACGGCCTCGCACAACCCGGCCCCGGACAACGGCATCAAGCTCTGGAACCCCTCCGGGCAGGCCTTCGGCGAGGGCCAGCGCGAAGCGATTTCGGCTCGCGTGCGCGAAGAAGAATACGACCTCGCGTCGTGGGACGAACTCGGCGAGCAGGACCGGCGGGACGACTCGACCGAGCGCCACGTGACCCCGACCGAGCGCCACGCCGACGCGCTGGTCGAGGCCGCGGGGTCCGGCGACCTCGACGTCGTCGTGGACGCGGGCAACGGCACGGGCGGCGTGACTGCCGAGGCGCTCCGGCGGTTGGGCCACGAGGTCCAGACCCTCAACGACCGGCCCGACGGGACCTTCCCGGCGCGGCCGAGCGAACCCACCGCCGAGAACTGCCGGGCGCTGACCGAGTTCGTCGCCGCGAGCGACGCCGACCTCGGCATCGCCCACGACGGCGACGCCGACCGGATGCGGGCGGTCACCGAGTCGGGCGAGTTCGTCTCCGGGGACCTGCTTCTGGCGCTGTTCGCCCGCGAGGCCGCCGGTCCCGGCGACGAGGTCGCGGTTCCGGTCGATACCAGCCTGACGGTCGCCGACCTGCTGGAATCGCAGGGCGTGTCGGTCTCTCGGACGCGCGTCGGAGACGTCTACGTCGCCGAGCGCGCGACCGACCCCGGCGTGGCGTTCGGCGGCGAACCCAGCGGCGCGTGGATTTGGCCCGACGAGACGCTGTGTCCCGACGGCCCGTTGGCGGCGTGTCTCCTCGCGGAACTGGTCTCCCGGCAGGGGTCGCTGGACAGGCTGGTCGGCGAAGTCGAGACCTACCCGCTCCGGCGCGGGAACGTCGAAGTTGCGGAGAAGGCCGAAGTCATGGCGCGAGTCCGCGAGGAGGTACTTGCCGAGTACGACGACGTCGAGACCCTCGACGGCGTGCGGGTCGGCACCGACTCGGGGTGGTTCTTGGTGCGGGCGAGCGGGACCCAACCGCTGGTCAGGGTGACGGCGGAGGCCAGAAGCGAGGAGCGCGCGGACGAACTGTTCGCAGAAGCCAGGCAGTTGGTCGAAGCGGCGAGGTGAGTCGAAGCGGCGAGGTGAGTCGAATCGGCGAGGTGAGTCGAGTCAGCGAGGTGAGTCGAAGACGCTCAGTCAGATGCGGTCGGCCACGTCGCAGACCGAGCAGGCGTCCGCGACGATGAACGCTTCGTCGCGGAGCATCTCCTCTTCTTCGGGCAGGAACATCAGGTGGCCGCGGTCGTCTTTCCGGGCGCGGATGACCTCCCAGTCGTCGAGTTCGTAGCCGAGGTGTTCCGGGTCGGGGTCCCGAGGCACCTCCTGCCAGTCGCCCTCGGCGGTCTGGGCGTTCTTAGGAGCCATACTGCACCTCCGAGGAGGATGCGCCGGTGCCAGCGGCGGTGCGTTGCGTCTCGATAGCGAAGTCAGAGAGAGTGCCGGAGGACGAGACCGCGGGCGTGCCAGCCGCGGTCTCGGCCCCGCCGACCGTCGCCGGAGGAGCGCCTGCCAGTTGGAGGTCCGAACGACGGTCGAGGGCGGTTTCGCAGTCGAAGTCGCGTGCCGTATCGTCGCGTGCCATGCAGTCTTCAATGCATGATTACCACTTGAAAAAGGTACCGACTTCATTTCAATGTGAGCTTGCCGATTTAAGTATAGTGGCCGAACGCTCGGCGTGGCCGCCTCCCGCTCGCACCGCGCCTATTCGAGGGGTAGCGCCCGACCAGTATAAGTTCTCCCCCGAGAAAACCGGCCGGTAATCCTGGCTTTACCGGGCGGATTTCTGACGGAACTGCGTGCAACGGTACTCTGACTGACGGGGTTCGGTGCTGGTCGAGGGTGTTCGAGGAGGCCTGCTCCTCGACTGCGGCCGAGAGTCGTGACTGGTCGGCGTGGGGAGTCTCCTCGCGGGAGTGTTTGGGGCCTCGGGTTCGCGGGCGTTCTGCTGGCCTCAAGCCCGCAAGGGTTCTGCTGAAACCATGCCCGATTCACGGGACTCACCCCGGTCTACCTGCCGGTCCCACATCAAGATTTCCGCCGACCCGCGATACCTCGAACCCCGGGGCGACGAAAACCAGCGCCGCGCGCGTCGGACCTCGACGGGTCGAGGTCCGACGACGCGCTCGTTCGACCACTATTTCCCTTCAAGAGACAACTCTATAATTACTTAGCCAAACGAATAAATTCTAAAAGAATTGTATAGGTTGCTCCATCCCAGCTAATCACTACCGGCGGAAAATCGGACGAGGAGTAGCGAAACAGGAGAAGGACGCCATCGAGCGGGAAGAACCTAGCGAGAGGGGGAAAGTTGGGGGCGTCGAGGGAGGTCTGGGTGAGTCGCCGCGGGGGACCGTGGGAGAGGTGCGGGATTCCGCGTGGGAGAAGCGCGGAATCGCGCGTCGAAGCGGCGCGGAGCGCCGCGAACGAGGGAGTCGTCTGGGGGAGTCGCGTGGGGAAGGTCGTCGGGGGCGTCGCAGGCGAGAGGGGAGTCGTGGGAGGGCCACGGAGGCGAGGACCTCGGCGGCAGTACGGCGAGAGGGGTCGCCGCGTCGGGGGCGTCGCGTGAGGGAAGGCCGTCAGCGAGAGACTGCGAGGGAGTCGCGTGGGAAGAGTGGGAGAGCGCCAGCGGGCTGCCGGAGGGAGCGCCAGCGGGAGACCGCGAGGGGGAACCGTCGTTGCGACCGGGAGAGGCCGTTGCGACCGGAAACCCGGATTAGGCGTCCTCGACGCGGACGTTGGCCGGGCCGTCGAGCGAGAAGCCGGTGACATCGCCCGAGAACCGGTAGCCGTCCTTGCCGTCGAAGACCGCGCCGGAGATTTTGCCGTCCTCGACGGTGTCGCTGGCCTGCACCGACCCGAGGTCGGTGGCCTTGCGAGCCGTGCCGCTGACCGTGAAGACGTACTCGCTGACTTGGCGACCGCTGTCGCTCCCGTCGATGACCAGCTTCTTCGAGAGGGTCAGGTCCGAGGGCGCGACTTCGCTGTCGTCGTAGCGGACCGTCCAGACGCTCTCGTCGAGGTCCATCGCGGTAATCGCGCCGTCCACGAGGAAGGCGTCGCCGTAGCCGTTGCCCGCGACGCCCGAGACCGTCACCGTGCCGTCGCCGTTGTCGGTGACCTCGTCGGCCTCCTCGGCGAGGGGGTCTGCGCCGGAGGTGCGCTTGCGGACGCTGCCGTCCACGGTGAACTCGTACTTGACGCGCGAGGCGCTCTCGTCGGGCACGAGTTCCAGCGGCGTCCCCTTCGCGTCCTGCTTCTGCTGGGTGGTGTCGGGCGAAGTGGACGACGGAGAGGTGGTCGAGGACGAGGAGCTAATCTCGCCGGAGGCGGCCTCCTCGGCCGACATCGGGACGCTGTCGGGCGGCGTCAGGTCGGGGGTGCCCGTGACGTTGACCTCCTCGACCGGTCCCGTGATGGAGCCTTCGACTCGGCAGTTCTTGAGCGTGCCAGAGCCGCTGTCGCTGGCGAAGACGGCGTGAGAGCCGCTGACCGAGATGTCGCAGTTGATGGCCTTGAGGCCGGACTGCTCTTTGAACCAGATACCGCGGGCGTTGGTCTGGCCGTTCTGGTTCGCCGGGACGGCGTCCTGACTCTCGACGTGGACGACGCTGTCTTTGATGTAGCTGCCGGGCGTGCCGAGTCGGCAGTTCTCGATGTTGTTGTTCTTCAGGTAGGCGTTCTCGACCTGCGTGACGCCCATCGTCTGCTTGACGTGGTTGCCCGCGTGGGACATGTACATCCCGTCGGCCGCCCAGCCCTGGATGTGGATGTTCCGGATGGTGACCGTGCCAGCGTTGGCCCAGTCGGAGACGGCGGCGTGACCGCAGCGGTCGGCCGCGCCGTCGCCCATGTAGATGTTCTCGGCGAGCGCCTCTCCGCCGTCGGTGCAACGGAGGTAGAACGTGCCGTAGGTGCCGTCCATGTTGTCGTTCTCGCCCTTCACGCCGACGTTCCGGACCGTCCAACCGCTACCCTGGGTCATCAACTTCACGTGCGCGCCGTCGGCCGTGATGTCGATGAGTTTGTTCTCGAAGGTCTCGCCGGGGCCGACCTCGATGACCTTCTTGGAGTTCGCGGGGACCTTGATGGTGTCGTAGGAGGCCGCCGCCGCGGAACTGGTGGAGACGCCTGCCGCCCCTACCGACGCGGCCGCCGCGCCTGCGAGTTTGAGGTACGAGCGTCGGTCGAGGAGCGATTGTTCCGAACTGCGTTCGCGTGCCGTATCGTCGCGTGCCATGTAATTCTCAATGCGAGCCTACCTATTCATAAAGGCTTCGACTTTGCTTCAATGCTACATTACTGATTTAAGTGCTTTGGCCGATTTCGAAACAGTCGGGAGGGTTGGGCTGTCCCGAATCGAAACAGTCCGTTTCTCGGCGGTAATCCAAGGTTAACCCGCGATTACGGGGATAGGTCGTGTTTGGACCGTGACAGACGGCGCATAACAAAGGCCGAACGCACGGTGGGAGACGATACATGGCTGACCGCCCGCAGACGAGCATGCAGACCCTCTTGGTCGGGTTGGACGCCGGGTGTCGGTCCGTCCTCGAACCCCTGTTCGAGGCCGATGCGGTTCCTCATCTGGAGTCGGTCTTCGATACCGGTACTGCCGGACCGCTGGCGTCTCAGACCCCGCCGTGGACGCCGAGCGCGTGGCCCTCGCTCTACACCGGCACGAACCCCGGCAAGCACGGCGTGTTCGGATTCCTGACCTTCGACGGCTACGACTGGGACGTGGTGAACGCGACCCACGTTCGCCAGCACACCCTCTGGGAACTGCTGGACGAGCGCGGCAAGTCGAGCGTCGTGGTCAACGCCCCGGTCACGCACCCGCCGCGAGCAATCGACGGCGCAATCGTGCCGGGATACACCGCGCCCGAGGAGCCGGACTGCCACCCGGAGGGCCTCCTCGACGACATCCGCGAGGAGGTCGGCGAGTACCGAGTGTACGCGCCCCGGGACGCCGACGGCCCGGAGAAGGTCAGGTGGTACGAGCGACTGGTCGAGATGCGCGGCGAGGCGTTTCGCTACCTCGCAGACCGGTTCGACCCCGAGTTCGGCTTCGTCCAGTTCCAGCAGACCGATACCGTCTTCCACGAGTTCCCGGGCGACCACGGCAAGGTCCGGGCCGTCTACGAGGCGGTGGACCGCCAACTCGGGACCATCCTCGAGAAGTGCGACCCGGACACCGTCGTCGTCGCCAGCGACCACGGCATGGGCGAGTACACCGGTCACGAGTTCCGACCCAACGAGTTCCTGCGCCAGCAGGGACTGGTCGAGACCACCACCGAGGGCGAGGGGATGCCCACGTGGTCCACCATCGCCGACAACCAGCTCCAAGACGGCAAGGAGGGCAAGACCGAGGCCGACGACGGCCCGGACCTCCTCCGGCGCGGCATGGCCGGACTCGCCAGCGTCGGCGTCACCAGCCAGCGCATCCACGCCGCGCTCGACGCGGTCGGACTGGCCGACTTCGTCGCCGAGCGCGTCCCGACCGACGTCGCCCGCGCGGCCTCCGAGCAGGTCGATTTCCCGTCCTCGAAGGCCTACATGCGCGACCGAATCGAACTGGGCATCCGAGTCAATCTCGAAGGCCGGGAACCCGACGGCGTCGTCTCCGAGAGCCAGTACGACCGGCTCTGCGACGACCTCGTGGCCATGCTCTCGGAGGTCACGACGCCCGACGGAAAGCCGGTCTTCGAGGAGGTCGCCCGGCGCGAGGAGGTGTTCTCCGGTCCCTACGTCGAGGAGGCCCCCGACGTGATTACGATTCCGCGCGAGTACGACGAGTTCCTCTCGACCAGAGTCGGCGACGGTCAGTTCGGCCCGCCGAGCGAACCCTACAACCACAAGCGCGACGGCATCGTGGCGGTGTCGGGGACGGGGGTGGACCCGACGGCGGACCTCTCCGGCGCGCACCTGTTCGACGTGGCTCCAACGATTCTGGCGACGATGGGTCTCCCGGCGGGCGAGCGCATGGACGGCCAGACCCTCCCCGCGGTCGAGTCGGTCGGCACGGAGCGGTACCCCGCCTTCGACGCGGGCGAGCAGGAACGGACCGACGACGACGAGGTCGAGGCGCGACTCGCCGACCTCGGCTATCTCGAATGAATTTCCAACGATGAGCGTTAGCATTCTCGACAACGACGGTATCAGCATCGGACCCGCGGACGCCTTCGACCACCACGAGTGGAACGACCTCGTGGAGCGGTCGCCACAGGCCAACGTCTTCCACTATCTCGAATCGCTCCGAGCGCAGGCCGACCACGCCGACGCGAGGCTTCACCTCCTCGTCGGCTACAAGGGCCACGAACCGGTCGGCATCTTTCCGGTCTTCGAGAAGCGCAAGGGCGGGATGAGCATGGCGTTCTCGCCCGCGCCCTCCCTGTGGGTCTCCTATCTCGGTCCCGCGCTCCTGAACCACCGCAAGCTCAAGCGCCGGAAGCGCGAGCGCCGGACCAAGCGGTTCGTCCAAGGCAGTCTCGACTGGATAGAGCGACAACTCGGCCCGAAGTTCACCAACGTCCGGACCGACCCGGCCTATCGGGACGTCCGGCCCTTCGAGTGGCGCGACTTCGAAATCGACGTGCGCCACACCTACGCGGTGGACATCACGCCGGGCGAGGAGGACGTGCTGATGTCCTTCTCCAGTGACGCCCGGAACAACATCCGGACCGAGGGCGACTATCGGGTCTACGAGGGCGGCCCCGACGAGATTCGAGCAATCGTCTCGCAGGTCAAAGAGCGCCACGACGAGCAGGGCGAGAGCTACGGCGTCACGCCCCGGTTCGTGACCGACCTCTATCAGAATCTCCCCGAGGGCGCGGTCCGGCCCTACGCCTGCGAAATCGACGGTGAAATCGCTGGCGGGATGATAGCCCTCGAGTTCGGCGATACCGTCTACCGGTGGCAGGGCGGCGCGAAACACGACCACGACCTGCCGGTCAACGATTTGGTGGACTGGGAAATCATGACCGACGCGATGGACCGCGGTATCGAGCGTTACGACCTCGTGGGCGCGAACGAGGAGCGACTCTGCGGCTACAAGGCCAAGTTCGCCCCGGAACTCCGGTCGCACTACGCCATCCAGAAGGGCAACAAGGTCACGAACGCCCTGTCGAGCGTCTACCAGAAGCTTCGGTAAGAAAACCAAGGCGGAACTGCCAAAGCTTTTATCTTCTTTTATCTCGTAAAATAATTATGAACTAAGCAAGGCGACAGACGCATCACTCCGGCTCCGACTGGCTCGTCGCTCTCGCGGTCGTCCGCCGTGGCGGGGTGGGTATCGAGCGGCAAGCGACTCCGGTCCCCAAGCATGACCTCCGACACCGACTCCGATTCCGACCGCGAGGGCGGGCCGCTGGTGTGGGCCAAGTTCCGCCTGCGCGTCGAGCGAGCGTCGGTCCCGACCCTCGGCGAGTTCGAAGGGCTGCGGCTGGTGGTCGAGACCACCTCCGGCGGTCGAGTGGCGAAGCTACTGGTCCTCGTCGTCCTCGCGCTCGTCGCCGCGTACTTCGGTTTCGTGCCGACGCCGTGGTAGCGCGGTCGATAACTCGGACCTGCCGACCGCTACAGGAGCGGCGTAACCCCGGTAGCTCGGCGTCAGCCACCGCGTTCCCCCGATTTTCGGAAATCAGGTTCGGGCTGACGCCCTTCAGGTGCCGCGTGCGCTCGGCGGAAGTAACGACACGTCTCTCGCGGGACGAAATCGTTAGCCGAACGATGTGTTCGACCTAAGCGCCAGAGAACAATGGCCCGAGCGTCCGTGGGTTGTGTCGAGAGCGGTCGAAGACATCGACCGCGGGAGATCGATGTCGAGCAACAACAGAACAGTCGTCCTCGGATTCGACGCGCTGGCGTTCGACTACTTAGACGAGTTCTCCTCGTCGCTCCCCAACTTCGGGGCGCTTCGAGAGTCGGGCGTCGAGGCACCGCTAACGTCGACCTTCCCGCCGTGGACCGGGAGCGCGTGGCCCTCGATGTTCACCGGCACGGACCCGAGCCACCACGGGACCTACGGCTTCTTCCACCACACCGACCGCTACCCGGACGAGGACGTGCTGGTCACGCGCGATCACGTCCGCGAACCCGCGGTCTGGAACTACCTGACCGCGATGGACGAACCGGTCGTCGTCCTCAACGTCCCGGTCACGCACCCCGCCGAACCGGTCGAGGGCGTCCTCGTGCCGGGGTATCTGGCCCACGAGGAGGACGCGGGTTATCCCGAGGGCGTCCGCGACGAGATCTCGAAGGCCATCGGTGAGGAGTACCGCATCTACTCGGCGGCAGAGACCGGCGACGACCACGGCGACAAACGCGAGAGCTACCTCGACGTGATTCGGATGCGCGGCGCGGCCGCCGAGTACCTCCTGACCGAGTACGACTGGCGGGTCGCGGTCGTCCAAGTCCAGAAGACCGACACGGTGTTCCACGACTTCGGCGACCGCGAGACCTTCCGGCGGGCCTACGAGCGGGCCGACGAGGTCCTCGGTCGGGTGCGGGAGGTCGCTGGCGACGCCAACGTGGTGATCTGCTCGGACCACGGCATGGGCGAGGTCGACGGCTACACGGTCTACCTCAACGAAATCCTGCGCGACGAGGGGTTCGTGGAGACCACGACCGACTCCTCGCGGCCGAGTCTGATGACCGAGAAGGCCGCGCTGACCGGCGACGGGGGTGGCGGAGGGGCCAGCGGAACCGGCGACGGGAGCGGCGCGAGCGAAGCCGCTGCAAGCGGTCCCTCCGTCACCGGTCGGGTCGTCTCGGCCGCGACCGGGGCGCTCGGTCGAGTGGGCATCTCGCCGGGCGACGCCTACGCGATGGCGACGCGACTCGGCGTGGGCGACCTGCTGACCGAAATCCTGCCCTACGAGGCGGTGTCCGCCGCCAGCGAGGGCGTCGATTGGGCCGAATCGACGGCCTACTGCCGGAGCGTCGAACTCGGCGTCCGGGTGAATCTGGCAGGCCGGGAACCCTCCGGCGTCGTCGCGCCCGAGGAGTACGAGTCGGTCCGAGACGACCTGATTCGGACGCTCGCTTCCCTCCGGACGCCGGACGGCGACCCGGTCTTCGAGTGGGTCCGGCGGCGCGAGGAGGTCTACGACGGCCCCGACGCCGAACACGCATGCGACGTGCTGTTCATGCCCGCCGACATGAACCACGTCCTCAGCACCAACCTCATCGGCCAGCAGTTCGTGCCCCTCGACGACCACGACCACAAGCGCGAGGGCGTCTTCATCGCCGACGGCCCGGCGTTCGAGACGGGCGAGGAGGTGCAGGCACTCCTCGGCGACGGCCTCTCGCTGACCGACGTGGCACCGATTGCGATGGCCGCGGCCGGTCTCGACGTGCCCGCTCGGATGACCGGCGAGGTCCCGGCGGACTTGCTCGGGGAGTCGGTCGCGCGGGCCGACTACGGCGAGGTCCCCTTCGGGACCGAATCGGGAGCAGTCGGCGAGACGGACGACGGGTCGGTCGAGGACCGACTCAGCGACCTCGGCTACATCTAACTACGCTCTGCGTCCCGCTTTCGGCTGTTTTTCTGGGGTTTTGGTTCTATCTTCGATTTCTGGTGTGGGGGATTCGGCTCAGTGTGAGGTGATAACTAGAGTCTCTGGCGCGCGCTGGCGCGACCTCGTGTCGCGCCATCGGCGTGCGAGGGATGAGTAGCGCAGGGTGTGAGCGAAGCGAACCCCGAGCAACGCAATCGGTTGGGGAGGACGTGGCCCGCGGTCGCGGTGCGGTTGCGGTAGACGCCTAGGCTTCGGGAGTAGCTAGCTCTACTTCACCCCAAACGCCGTCCCACGCTAACTCCGCAAACCAGCGACTCTCGCAGAGCAACTAACTCGCTCTCTCCTCGACCATACCCCCGACACGTCAGCCGAGGAGTCACAACGATGCAACTCACTCCAATGGCTCAGCCCTCTCGGGGTAGTCGGACTGGCGGTCCCCGGCCCGACCTCCGAGCGACCACACGAAACGTCCGACACCAGTTGGTCCCGGCTTCGTACTTGAACCTTCGTGACGCTCTAAAGCAACCAAAACAATTCCTTAAGAACTAAATAGTTATCTCTAACAACCAAGAACAATTCTTTCTCTGGAAGCACGCCCGCGAAAACTCGAAACTCAAACGCTTGCAAACCGCCTTTCACCCGGCCAGACCGAGCATCGAGAGGAGGTCCACGCCGACGTCGAAGTACTCGACGGCCCGGTAGCCGATGTAGATGCCGACGATGCCGACCACGCCGGGGAGCTTCGGCGGCGCGGGCATCGGGATGCCGAGGAAGGTGAACAGCGCGCCCGTGAGGAATCCGGTAAGGAGGGCGAAGAGGGTGAGTGTGACGTTCATCGGGTTCTGGGTTTGCGATTGGGAGAAAAGCAGTTTGTGATTCTGGATGCAGGAAGGAGACCAAGGGAAGCGGTTTGAGTGCGAGTACGAACGTGAGTTCCGGACTCGACAACAACCGAGACCGAGAACGCTTCTTGAAGCCCCCGCCCGGTCGCGGTCGCTCTGCGGCATATCCGACGGACGTAGTTGCGACGGATAGAGGCCGCAGAGCGACTGAAGTAAACGCGACCGGGCGGCCCCTTCATCCACCCGACGAGGTTCGACTGGTCGAGCACATCCTCGTGGAAGGGGCACCGAGCGTGGGCCTCAGACCTCCCCAACCTCCTCCTTCGCTCCCGCTGGTCGCTCAGTCGTCCCTCGCGCGGTTCGGCGCGGCCACGAGAGGCCGCGCCGTGGGAGGCAAGCTCCCACGAGCCTTGCCTCACTTCGCTCGGCAAGACGCCAGCACGCGCCGAGAAAGAAGTTCCACTACGCGAGACGCTCTGAGATGGTCTATCGAGAAACTGCCGTGCCGGACCGAAAACCGAGGAGAAGGAGGGCTGGTTATCGAGCTATCGCCACTGCGAGAGGGTGTGCGACTCCTCGAACGGCATCGCCAGATACGCTTCGTCGTTCGAGACGTCGGCGATGACGGTCGTGCGCTCGTCGTCGCTGTCGTCGACAGCGAACATGACTTCTCCCTCTTCGAACGATTCGTCGAGGTCGGCTGTGGGGATTGTCCAACTCAGGGTAGATCACCGTCGTTCGGCGTGACGTACTCAGTTTTAGCTGCGGTAGCCTCTTTAGTATACACCTCACTCCCATCCGTAACGGGACGTTACGGCCAGCGTACCGCCGCAAAACGATGCGAAACGGACAGTTACCGCGGTCGAGAAGTCAAGGGAAACTTACGCGCGGAGTCGCGCCGCGACCAGCGAGGCCGCCAGCAGCGCCACCAGCGTCACGCCGACGCCGAATCCGGGGACGGCGCTCCCCGAGCCCGAGGAGGTCGTCTCCTGTCCGGCGTCGTTCCCCTGCGCTTCGACCTGCACCTGCACTTCCTCGGTCACGGTCGCGCCGTACTCGTCCTCGACGACCACCGTCACCGTCTGCGTGCCGGGCGACCCGAAGCTGTGTTCGACCGACTCGCCCGTGACTTTCCCGCTAGCGAAGCGCCACGTAACGGTCGTGTCGCCGAGTTCGTCGGTCACGTCCGCCGAGAAGCCGACTGCCGTACCGACCGTCGCCGAGTCGGGCGTCGAGACGCTGACCTGCGGTTTGTCGTTGACCACCAGCGTCGCCGTCTCGGTGTCCTGAAGCCCGTTCTGGTCGGTCACGGTCAACTCGACGGTCCGCTCGCCGACGCTGTCGAAGCCGACGCTCGCGGTCTGGCCCGAGAAGGACTCGTCGCCGACCGACCACTCGTAGCTGGTCGGCTCGCCGCTTTCGGCGGTCGAGCCGTTCGCGGAGAGTTCGGCGGTCTCGCCGACCAGCACCGACTCGTCGGCGTCGATGCTCGCACTCGGCGCTGGCACGTCGGTCACGGCCAGCGTGCCGGTGCCCTCGGTCTCGGCCGCGAGGACCGCGGTTCCGTTCTCCTCGGACACCAGCGTCGTCTTCAGCATCGTCCACCCGTCAGCAGTTTTCTGGGCGACTTTGACGTCCGAGAGATTGGCCTCGACCGCCGCGGTCTGGACCGTGAACTCGACTGTCGCCGAGCCGTTCGCAAGTGCGCTCGGCCCGTCCATCGTGACCGCGTAGAGGGCCTCGCCCGGCGGCGAGAGCGCAGAGACGTTCGACTCCTCGGCGACCGAGAGGACGCCCGAGACGTTCGCGTCCGAGAGGGTGACCGCTCGAACCGGCGAGTCCTCGAACATCACGGTCGTCCCGGACTCGTTCGCGTCAGCGTCTTGGATGGCCGCGACCGCCGGGCCGCCGACCCGGACGACCCATCCGTCCCGCGTCTCGCCGTAGCTCGTGGACTCGCCGATTGCGAGGTAGCCGCCGCCGTGGCCCTCGACGACCGGCCAGAACTTGTCCCAGTACTCGCCGCCGAAGGTCTGCTCCCAGCTCTTCTTGCCGCTCGCGTCGGTCTTGAGCATCCAGCCGTCGGCACCCACTTCGCCGAGGACGTGCTTGGTGCCCGAGACGACGTAGCCGCCGTCAGGGTCGTTGTGGATGCCGTAGAAGGCGTCGTCCTTGGCGGTCCCGTAGGTCCGCTCCCACTGGGTCTCGCCGTTCCCCGAGATTTTCAGCATCCAGCCGTCCTGCTCGCCGTTGCCCTCGCTCGCGGTCCGACCCGCGAGGACGTAGCCGCCGTCCGAGGCCGCGACGGCGTCGTGGACCTTGTCGAACTCGCCGCCGCCGTAGGTCTCGTCCCACTCGACTTCGCCCTCGCCGTCGACGCGAAGGACCCATCCGTCGGAGGGGTCGGCGGAGCTACCCTGCGTGGTCCCGGTCATGAGCAGGTCGCCGCCGTCGGTCACGAAGATGGAGTTGACGTACTCGTCGGACCCCGAGCGGACGGTGTCGTAGGTCTCGCTCCAGACTTCCTTGCCGTCGCCGGTCAGCTTCATCGCCCACGCTTCGGCGTTGCCGCCGTCCTTCCGCCAGCCGCCGACGTAGATGTTGCCGCCCGAGCGGGCCAGCGACCAGAACTCCTCGGGGCCGTTCGCGCCGTAGGTCCGTTCCCACCGCTTCGCGCCGTCGGAGCCGAGTTTCATCACCCAGCCGTCTTTGTCCCCGTCGGTCGTCTTCGTGCCGACGACGAGATAGCCGTCGCCGACCTCCTCGACGCCGAAAATCCTGTCGGCACCCGACCCGCCGTAGGATTTCTCCCAGCGCGTCTCGCCCGCTCGGTCGAGCATGGCGACGTACCCGTCGTGGGGGTCGCTGGGGTCCGAACTGTTCGACCACCCGACGACGAGGTAGCCGTCGTCGACCGGGACGCCGGTCGCCAACTTGTCGTCACCGTTCCCGCCGACCGTCTTGGCCCACCGCTCGGGCGGGGCGTTTCCGGCGTCGTCGGGCGCGCTGACGGCCCCGACCGTGCCGACGACCGGCGCGACCGCGACCAGCAGCGCCAACATTCCGGCGAAGACGGCGTTTCTCATGGGTCGTTCCTCCTGTCGAAGACTGTCGTTGCATCGTTCGAGAGCATGGTATCCAAACGTTATCCGGTGTTATTCTGACGTTGTGGCCGTTCTCCCCGGACAGAGAACGCCGGAGCGAACGTTACTCCATATGTGTCCCTGTGCGGACCTTTGTTATACGTCCGTTGAGCGACTCGTAGGTCCTCCCTGTTATCGATTCCCGAGGAGTTCGAGATTGCCGAGAGAATCCGCGACGGTGGTGGTCTCGAATCTCGGCTCGGTGTAATCGGCGATTACGGGGGGACAGCCACGAGATAACAAAGTGGCAATCGCGCGTTGCCCGACTGTAATGAGCCGTCGAACCGACTCCGATTGGTATCGAAGCGTCGTTGGAGGGTCGTCGGACCCATGAGTCACGAGGCCGCAGACGACACGCTGGTCGAGCGCCTCGCCCGACCGGCGCTCCCGCTTGACCTGCTCGCGGTCGTCGCCTACGCCGTCGCGGCGGTCGTCGTCCTGTCTCAGCCGGGGGTGTACGGCACGCCGCTGGCAGTCGCTGTCGGGATTCCGCTCCTGTTCTTCGCGCCGGGGTACGCGCTGGTGTCTTTCCTCTTCCCCGGCGCGACGCCCGACGACGCCTCGCCGAACTGGTCGCTGGCCGACGCCCGCCAACACGGGCTGACCGGCGGCGAGCGCGCCGCCCTCGGCTTCGGGTTCAGCGTCGCGCTACTCCCGCTGCTCGGAGTCGCGCTCGGCTTCTCGCCGTGGGCCATCACGCCCGGAACCGCCATCCTGTCGGTCGCCGTGGTCGCGTCTCTGTTCGCTCTCCTCGGGACGGTTCGGCGACTCCGGCGTCCGGCCGACCGGCGGTTCTCGCTCCCGATTCGGGCGTGGTCCGGCGACGCGAAGCGAGCGGTCTCCGGCGGGTCGATTACCGATACTGTCCTGAACGTCGGCCTCGCGGCGGCGGTCGTCGTCGCCGTCGCGGCGGTCGGCTACGCGGTGGCCGCGCCCTCGCCCGGTCAGGACTACACCAGCGTCTCGCTGCTCTCGCAGAACGAGACCGGAAAGCTCGTGGCCGACGACTACCCCCGGAACTTCACCAGCGGTGAGGGCAAACCCCTCGTCGTGGAACTGGAGAACCACGAGGAGGTCCGGACCGACTACTCGGTCGTGGTCGAACTCCAGCGCGTCGAGCAGACGGGCGACGGCGGAGCCAAGGTGTTGCAGGAGCGAACGCTGGCGACGTTCACGCCCACGGTCGGCGCGGGCGAGTCGTGGCGGGCGACCCACGAGGTCACCCCGACCATGACCGGCCAGAACCTGCGACTCACGTATCTGGTCTACGAGGGCGACCCGCCGAGTAATCCGACGACGGACAACGCCTACCGGCGGGTCCACGTCTGGGTCAACGTCTCGGGATAGCCTGATTTCGATGGCTCCTCGCTAACTCCATGTGGCCTTGGGAACACCTCGCAGTGGGATACCTCTGTTACTCGCTGTTCGTCCGGGTTTTCGGGCGGCGAGCGCCGCGAACGTGGCCGGTGGTCGCGCTGGCGCTCGGGACGCAATTTCCGGATTTGGTGGACAAACCGCTGGCGTGGGCGTTCGGGATTCTGCCCTCCGGGCACTCGCTGGCCCACTCGCTGTTGGTGGCGCTCCCGGCGTCGGCGCTCGCGGTGACCGCGGCGTGGGCGCTCGGTCGGCGGAAAGTCGGCGCGGCGTTCGCGTTCGGCTACCTCTCGCACCTGCCCGGTGACGTCTTCTATCCCCTGCTCGTCGGGGGCGAACCCAACTACGGATTCCTGTTCTGGCCGGTGGTGCCCGCGTCGGTCTCGGAGGCCAGCGTGGGCTTCGTCGAGATGGTCCGGACGCTGTTCGTCCGGTACGTGGCCGAACTCGCGCAGGGTGAGGTCTCGACGTACCTCGCCGTCGAACTCGGGTTGATGGCCTCGGTGGTCCTGCTCTGGCTCTACGACGGCGCGCCGCCGTTCGGGTCGCTCTGGTCGAGGGTCGTCGTGGGTCGCCCGGCGGACGCCGAGGAGACTCCCTGACATATCCCTTTTCAGGAAGTTCCTGTTCGGCTCACAGGACGCCCATAACAATGCGCCCGAGAGGCGAGAGAGTCGGACGTGAACCGCGAGAGTCCGACGACGAGACGCGCGTATCTCCGCGCCGCCGGAGCGACCGCCGCGGCGGGTGCGCTGGCCGGGTGTAGCGAGTTCGTGCCCGGAGAGACGACCACGACGCGACGGACCACTTCGACCGAAACCGCCGAAATTACTGAAACCGCCGACACGCCGACCGGCGAGACGACGGCGACGACGAGGGGGAACTCGACTTCCGCGCGGACTCCGACCGGGGTGGACCGGAGCCGGTACGAGACCGTCGTCAACGTCGCGGACGCGGGCGCTGACACCTCCGGCGAGGAGCCAATCGACGCGGTTCTGAACGAGCGCGTCGGCGACGACACCCTGCTGTACTTTCCGCCGGGGCGCTACAAGCTCGGAGAGTGGGAGGCGACCGGGTACAGTAACCTCGGGGTCGTGGGCGACGACGCCGCGCTGATTCCGCCGGAGGGCAAGCGCGACTACTGGCTGATGTGGGGCGACCTCAGCGACT
The DNA here is from genome assembly GCF_004765785.1 of Halorussus ruber. GTDB lineage: Archaea > Halobacteriota > Halobacteria > Halobacteriales > Haladaptataceae > Halorussus > Halorussus ruber. Next base: position 297,672 of record NZ_SBIT01000008.1, read on the forward strand.
TTCGCTTCTCGGGATTCACCGTCGACTGCCGGGGGAACCGTGTCGCGCCCGTGACCTACCTCTCGGTCTCTGGCGGGCGCAACGTCGTCCGGAACGTGGCGGTCCGGGGCCACCGACGCGCGCCGACGACCGCCTTCGAGGTTGCGGCGGCGGGGAAGGGTTCTGAACTGCGCTTCGAGAACGTCGAACTCCCCGACGGCTCGACCCACGGCCACGCGGTCTACGTCTTCCCGCGGAGCGTCGGCGACCTCACCTTCCGGAACTGCCGGGTCGAGCATTGGATGGAGGGCCTGTATGCGGCCTACCACCGCGGGCCGCTCCGAATCTTGGGCGGCTACTACGCCAACAACGGCATCGAACAGGTCCGGGTCGGCGGCGGGACCTCCGGCGCGCTGGTCCGCGGCGTGACCGTCCGCGTGGACAACCCCAGACGGCCCGAGTACAAGCCCAACATGCGCGGCATCTGGGCCGAGGAGGGCGGCAAGGTCCGCATCGAGGACTGCGACGTCGCCATCACGGACCTGACCGGGACCTACAGCTCGGGCGCTATCGTCGTCGGCAAGCAGTTCGGCGAGGCGGTCGTGGTGAACACCGAAATCCGGACCGACGCCGACGCTTACGGTCTCCACGTCCGGAATCCCATCGAGAGCATGGCGGGCGAGACCATCCCGAGCATGGGCAGTCTCCCGAAGCGCACCCGATTCCGGGCGCGCAACGTCCGCATCTCGGGGTCCGCGGAGTCGGGGGCCGCGGTCCGGGCCACCCGCCGGGACGACTGCCGATTCGAGAGTCTCTGCGTCCGCCACCCTCGCGGCGACCGCGACGGGATTTGGGTGGCCGGTGCGGACGGGTGCGCGGTGCGCTCCTCGACCATCGACGTGACCGGCGAGGCCCTCCGGGCCGAGGAGGCAGAAGTGGAGACGATCGGCGTCCGGACGAACGGGTCGTGTTAGGGCGTGTTTTGGGTATATGGATAACTAATTCGTTTCTAAATATATAAATACATTTCTTTAGCACGTATCTTCATTTCTCTGCGCGAGGGCGCTCGCCGCCCGCGGCGAGCCCCCGGTGGAACAGACCACGCGCGAACGCTCGGTGAATCAGCCGACAGGAGGCGCTCGACTCATCAACTGCCGGGACGCCCCCGCCCGACCAACCGCCGGGATGCGCTCGGCGAATCAGCCGCCGTGGGCGGGATGAAGGGGCCGCCCGGTCGCGTTCACTGTAGTCGCTGGTCGGCCTCTATCCGTCGCAACCACGTCCGTCGGATATGCCGACCAGCGACCGCGACCGGGCGGGGGCTTCAAGAAGACAACACCGCCGTAGTCCTGCTGTCTTCACTCCCGATTACACCCAAAGAGAGCGACACGTCAAGGACTTCCAAACTCCTTAGACTTCAGCCGCCAGCAAGCCAATAACGATGCAAACCGACCCAAGAGTATGACTCGTCTCGCACTCATCGCCCACGACGACGAGAAGCCGGTCATCATCTCGCTCGCCACCGAACACGAGGACCTCCTCTCGACGTTCGACCTCGTGGCGACCGGTTCGACCGGCGAGCGAATCGCCGAGGCGACCGGCCTCGAAATCGAACGCAAGGAGTCCGGCCCAATCGGCGGCGACACCCAAATCGGCGCGGAGGTGGTCGAGGGCCTCCTCGACGGCATCGTCTTCCTGCGGGACCCGCTCGGCCCAGCCGCACGAGCCCGACATCACCGCGCTCCTGCGCCTCTGTGACGTTCACGACGTGCCGATGGCGACGACGCGGACCTCGGCAGAGTACCTTCTGGAAGGACTGGCTGGTGAATCGGCGGAGGGGTCGTAAATTCAGACCCGGTTTTGGGGTTTGAGGACGGGGAGAACCAGAGTATTCGAACACACCGTCCCTACCCACTTCGCTCAGTTCGACAGTCCACGTCCCTGGCGGACTGAAAGGGCGAGCGGGGTTCGCGCAACGCTTGGTCGTCTCAGCGGGCAACTATTTCCGCGCGGGCTGTGCGGAGAGCGCGGAAATATCCCGCTGAGCGACCGCGAACCGCGCGAGGGCTTTCTAAACCTTGTTTCCGTCTTCTTGAAGTCCCAGTTCTATCTGCTCGTCTGATTGTTATGAGAAGCAGACCCGACGTTAAAGGCTGAAAGAAGCTAGCTTCAGGCCGAAGCCTAGGCGTCTACCGCACCGCCCCGCACCGCGACCGCGAGCCACGTCCTCCCCAACCGATTGCGTTGCTCGTCGCTACGCTCCTGCGCTACTCATCCCTCGCACGCCGATGGCGCGGCGACGAGACGCCGCGCCAGCGCGCGCCGAATCGAGAGGAGTGCCTGCTAATCGGGAGAAATACCTGCCGAATCGAGAAGAGTGCCTACCGAGACAAGAGAACCACCGACTCCAACCCGAAAAGAGAGCAATCGAAACAGAACGGCGAAGAAGAAAAGCCGGAGAGAAAGAAATCTCGATTAGTACGAGCGTTCTTTCGGCTCGTAGGTCTTGTTCTCGCCTTCGAGGATGACCGGCTTGTACCACAGTTCCGGACTGCCCTCGTTCCACGAGAGCATCGTGTGCTTGAGCCACTCGTCGTCCTTGCGCTCCTGGTGCTCCTGTCGCCAGTGGGCACCGCGGAACTCGTCGCGGGCGAGGGCACCGAGCGTGATGGCCTCGGCGAGGTCGATGAGGTTGCGCGTCTCGATGGTGTGGATGAGGTCCGTGTTGAAGGTGCGCGAGGGGTCGTTGACGTAGACATCCTGATAGGCCTCGCGGACCTCGCGGATGTCTTCGAGCGCCTGTTTGAGTCCCTCCTTGTTCCGGAAGACGTTGACGTTGGCGGTCATCGACTTCTGGAGGTCCTCGCGGAGTTCGGCGTGCTGGATGCCGTCGTCCTTCTCCATGAGTTGCTCGATGCGAGTCCGCTCGCGTTCGACTGCGGCACGCACCGTCTCGTCGGGTTCGACCACGGCGGCCCCGCCGTCGGCGACCGCGTCTCCTTCGCTAGCCCCGACCGCGCCGGGTTCGACCGGCGTGTCGAGGTCGGTCTCCTTCTCGATGTCGTCGGTCTTGCCCGTCGTAATCTCGGGTTCGCCGAGGTCTTTGCCCGCGGCGTGGCGACCGGCGCGCGCGCCGAAGACGATGAGTTCCGGCAGGGCGTTGCCGCCGAGGCGGTTCGAGCCGTGGACCGAAACGCAGGCGCACTCGCCAGCGGCGTAGAGGCCGTCGATGAGGGTCTCGCCGTTCTCGTCGGTCTCGATGCCGCCCATCTCGTAGTGCTGGCCGGGCTTGACCGGCATCGGCTCTTCGAGGCCGTCGACGCCCTCGAAGTCCCGCGCGAGGTGGAGGATGTTCTCGAGTCGGTCGGTGATGCGCTCCTCGCCGAGGTGGCGCATGTCGAGGTAGACGTACTCGTCCTCGACGCCGCGGCCCTCGTTGACCTCCGTGAGTTCGGCGCGCGACACCACGTCGCGGGAGGCCAGTTCCCCGGCGTTGTTGGCGTAGCCGTACTCGAACATGAAGCGCTCGCCCTCGCTGTTGTAGAGGATGCCACCCTCACCGCGCACACCTTCCGAAATCAGGACCCCGGTCGAGGGGAGCGTGGTCGGGTGGAACTGGACGAACTCCATGTCTTCGAGCGGGACGCCAGCGCGGTAGGCCATCGCCTGCCCGTCGCCGGTGTTGGCCACCGCGTTGGTCGTGTGGTCGTACACCTGTCCGGTGCCGCCGGTTGCGAGGATGACGCCGTTTCGCGCCTTGAAGCCCTCGACTTGACCGGTCTTGATGTCGTAGGCGACGACGCCGTGACACTCGCGGTCGGCCGGGTCGTCGTGGTCGGTGACTGCGAGGTCGGCGACGTACCACTCGTCGTAGACCTGAATCCCCCGCTTGACGACCTGCTCGTACATCGTGTGGAGCATGTGGTGGCCGGTCTCCGCTCCGGCGTAGGTCGTCCGGGCGAAGGAGAGGCCGCCGAACGGTCGCTGGGAGACGCGGCCGTCGTCCTCGCGGGAGAACGGCATCCCCCAGTTTTCGAGTTGGATGGTCTCGCTGGGACTGTCCTGCGCGAGGGTCTCGATTGCGGGGGCGTCACCGAGATAGTCCGACCCCTTCATCGTGTCGTAGGCGTGGAGTTCCCAGTCGTCGCCCTCGCGGAGCGCCGCGTTGATACCGCCTTCGGCCGCGCCGGTGTGGCTCCGGACGGGGTGGAGTTTCGTGACGATAGCCACGTCTGCACCCTCCTCGTGGGCCGCGATGGCCGCACGGAGTCCGGCACCGCCGCCGCCGATTACCAGAACGTCGTGTTCGTGCATAGTTGGTGTTGAATTGTGGTTGGTCTACCAGAATTTGAGGTTCTGTTTGACCGCTTCTCGCTTGAGTTCCTGAATGTGTTCGGTCAGCGGGATGTCCTTCGGACAGACGTTCGTACAGGAGAACTGGGTCTGGCACCGCCAGACGCCGTGTTCCTGGTCCATCACGTTCAGCCGATGCTCCTTCATGTTCTCGCCTTCGCGCTTGTCCATGGCGAACCGGTAGGCCTTGTTGATGGCCGCCGGACCGAGATACTGGTTGTCCCCGGCCGCGATGTTACACGAGGACATGCAGGCACCGCACCAGATGCACCGCGTGGACATCTTGATCTTCTCGCGGTTCTCGCGGGTCTGTCGGTACTCCTCTAAGTCGCCGCCCGACTCCTCTTCCGGCTGGAAGAAGGGTTCGACCGCGTGCATCTGGTCGTAGAAGTGTTCCATGTCCACGACGAGGTCCTTCACCACGTCTTGGTGGGGAAGCGGCTCGACTCGGACCGGGTCGTCGAGGTCCGAAATCTGGGTCTGACAGCCGAGGCGCTGGCGACCGTTGATGAACAAAGCGTCCGACCCACAGACCGCCTGTCGGCAGGAGTGGCGGAAGGTCAGCGTCGTGTCGAAGTGGTCCCGAGCGTAGATGAGCGCGTCGAGGACCGTCATCCCCTTCTTTCGGGGGACGTAGAAATCGTCGAAGCGCGGCTCCATCTTGCCTTCGACCTCGGGGTCGTAGCGGAACACCTTGAGGAGGACCGCGTCCTCGTCGGGTTCGGCGGGCGCGCCAGCCGCCGCTTGGCGCTCTTGGCGCTCGGCGTCTCGCTCGGCCCGGCGTCGGTCGCCCGGCGTCTCCCGCTGCTGGACCGCCGTCTCGGCCGCTTGTTCGTCGGGTTCGGTCTGTTCTTGCTCTTCGGGTACTTGCGTGCTCATGATTACATCACTCCGGCCATGACGAGTGCGAGGTAGGTTCCCTGCCCTGCCAGCGCGAGGCCCGCGATGGCGAGGAGGCCCTTCACGGCGGTCTTCTTCCCGCCCGTCAGGCCCTGATTCAGCAGGGCGGCGTAGACGCCGTTGACGCCGTGGAAGGTCGCGGTCAGTAGGAACAGCACCATCGTCAGCATGTAGCCCCACTGCTCCATCCGGGCGGTGGTTCCGGCGAAAGTCACTTCCGAGGCGTGGTTGACGAAGTGCAGGAGGAAGAAGTGGAACGCCAGCACCACGACCAGGAAGGCCGCCGTGATTCGCTGGAGGAACCACGAGAGGCTTCCGCTCTGGAAGGACGAGTAGCGTTCGGCCATCTCAGAACGCCCCCTCCAGGAAGGTCGGAACACTTGCCAGTACGATGACGCCGGTGACGACCAGCGACGCGTAGAAGCTCTTGTCCTGTTGCTCGAGTCCGAGTCCGAGGTCCACGAACAGCAGGCGGACGCCGTTCAGGATGTGGAAGACGGCGACGGCCAGCAGGCCGACTTCCATGACGCGGACGACGAGCAGGCTTTCGAGCCCTTGAATCGTGTCGGTGTACGCGGTCGCACCGGTCGTTGCGGTACTCAGCACGGCGATGTGGGTGAACAGGTAGCCGATGAGTACCCACCCGGTGAACTTGTGAAGTATCCAGGCCCACATCCCGGCCGTGAACTCCTTCCACCGGCCGAAGTCTTCGATGAGGCCTCGATTGTACGATTGACTCATACTTGTCCGTTCGGGGAGTTGGACTGTGGGCAAATAGAAGTTTCTACCTTCTTCCGGACCGGAAGCCGATAGCCGCGTTCGATTCCCGAACCGACAACTCAGTTCGTTATCAGCCGACCGCCGCTCGCCCCCGACCGCTCCACCGACGACTCAACCGAAGGCCCGCGCCGCACGTTCGTACTCGGCGAACGTCGAGTCGGCCCACTCGCGGATCTCCTCGGCGTCGGTTTCGATGAGCGCCCGCGGAATCCCGTCTTCGTCCTCGACGCCGACGTGGACAATCTCGTCGTAGAGGCCGAGAAAGTAGGGAATGTCGCCCTCGGAGACCGAAATCTCGACCCGCCCCGTGTCGAGCATCTCCTCGATTTTCTCGGCGTAGTGGGGCTTCTCCCGAAGTTGCTCGGCGACGCTCGGTTCGACCACGACGTGCTGGCGCTGGCCGTCTTCGACCGCGGACTGTCGCCCGGCCTCCAGTTGATTCAGGCCGACTGCGGGCAAAAGCGCCCGGAAGGTCTCGGCCTGCGAGGCCACGTCCGCGTGGCGGTTCGCCGGCGCGTAGGGGTCGCTCGGCGTCGAGACGATTACCTCCGCGTCGGTCAGACAGCCGAAATCGAGGTCGAACTCCTCGACCGGGAGCCACTCCAAGGCGGGCTTGAGGCGCTTCATCGTCTCGACTCGCTCCTCGAATCGGCGGTACTCCGCGAGCGCGAGCCTGCCGAACGTGGTCGGGCGATACTCGCCCGCCGAATACGCCACGAGGCCGTGCGATTCGAGTTCTCGAATACTTCTATCGACCGTCGAGCGCGAGCAGTCGAGGCTCTCGACCAGTTCGCGCTTGTCTTTTCCAGATTCCCGTACCGACTCCAGCGCGTCGATTCGCTGTTCGAGTACGTCCAACAGCGGTTTACGAGCGATATTCGAACACATAGCCACCCGCCAAAGGGTGTCAACCGGCCACAAATTATACGTACTGGAGCCAATCAGCGCGCTCCTCTCGGGAATTAACCAGTCCACTTCGGTCTGGCTTTTTCCGGCGTGGATTTTGTACTATATCTGGGAATTGTCGAAGAATCAGTTTTGGACGGTGGCTTTCGGTGCCATTTTATCGCTTCTCCGGCACCGCGGGCGGCGGCGTCGGCGTCTCGACCGACTCGCTCTGGGCGCGCTCTCGCTTCAGCGCCTTCCGGGTGTTCGCCGAGAGTTCGACCATGTGACACAGCGGGTTCCCCGGATAGACGACCGGGTTCTCCAGCACGCCGACGAGCAGGCCCGTGAAGGGCGCTTCGACCGGTTCGCGGTCGGTCTTGAACGGGTTCGTGATGGTGCAGATGGTGTCGCCCTCGTAGACCAGCGACCCCCGGTCGTGGTGCATGTCCACCAGTCCGCCGGCGTCGGCCCGAATCCACGTCTTCGCCTTGTCGTCGTCGATGATTGTGCGCCACCCGGGCCACTTCACTGCGTCGGTGCGGTGGACGCCGTACTCCGCGAGGACGCTCTCGACGCCCTCTAGTCCCCGGTCGATGAACTCCCGCTGGAAGCGGTGGGCCTCGCCCATCTCGATGGTGATGGTCGGGATGCCGTAGTCGGTGGCCTCCCGACGCAGGGTTCCGGACGGCCCTTCCGAGGAGATGACGACGTGGGACCCGAAGGCCTTGGCGAGGCGGGCGACCTCGGGGTCGGCCATGTCTGCCCGGACGTGGAGCATGTTGGTCCGGCCGCGAGTCGAGGTGTGGAAGTCCAGACCGATGTCGCAGGGCGCGATGAAGTTCCGGAAAATCTGGTGGGCCATCCGCTTGGCGCTGGTCGAACCGCTCCGGCCGGGGAAAGAGCGGTTCAGGTCTCGGTCGTAGATAGGGAGGTAGCGCTCCTGAGCGAGGAAGCCGGGGACGTTCAGGACTGGCATGCAGACGAGCGTGCCACAGAGGTCCTCGTGATTCCACTCGTGGGCCACCTCGCGGACGACTTCGATGCCGTTGAGTTCGTCGCCGTGGGCCGCCGCCGAGAGAAACACCGTCGGGCCGGGTTCGGTCCCGTTGACGATGGTGACGGGGATGCGAACGGGGTCGCCCAGATACGTCTCGCTGATACCGTAGCGGACGTTCTGGGTCTCGCCCGGTTCGACGATGCCGCCGTTGTACGTAAACGCGTCGGGGTCCTCCTCCGAACCGGTCATACCACCCACTCGGACTCCGGCATATATAAAGACGGGGAGACGCGCTTCGAGTTGTTTTCGTTCCGAGCCAGTTCGATGTTCCCCTTTTTAAGGGATGGCGTACAATATTTGAATACCAATGACTGCAGATGGTTCTGGTGTGCGGGTGGGTGTACTGAGTCTCCACAACAGCAAGGAAACCAAAGCGATTCTGAACGCAATCGAAGACCTCGGTCACGAACCTTTCTGGCTTCGGGAGGAGAACACGGCGGTTCGCCTCTCCGACGGCGAAGTCGTCCTCGAACCCGACGTGGACATCGTGGCGAATCGTCTCCTGTTGTCGAACACAGAACAGCCCTCGGAGGCGGTCGGACTGGCGAAAATCTACGACAGCCTCCTGCCGGTGTTGAACGACCCGAGTTCGGTCATGACGGCCATCCACAAGTTCTCGACTGCGACCGCGCTGGCCGACGCCGACCTGCCGGTTCCCGACGCCCTGCTCGCGCTGTCGAACGACCGACTCAACGACGGTCGGAGCGACTTCGGCGAGGAGGCCGTCTACAAGACCGCCATCGGGACCCACGGCGGCGGGACGTGGAAGGTCGGCCCCGACGAACTCGTCAACCCCCGAGTCGGCGACCGGCAGGCCTTCCTGCAGGAACTCATCGAGCGCGACGAGGGCGAACACCGCGACCTGCGGGTGTACGTCGTCGGCGACCGCATCGTCGGCGCGATGAACCGCTACGCGCCCGACAACGACTGGCGGACCAACGTGGCGCTCGGCGGAGCCGTCGAGGACGCGACCGACAACCTCCCCCGCGAGGTGGCGAACATCGCCCGCGACGCCGCCGACGTCATCGGCCTCGACTACGCCGGGGTGGACCTCATCGAGGGCCACGACGGCTGGTACGTCCTCGAAGTCAACCCGACCGCGGGCTTCAAGGGTCTGTTCAAGGCGACCGGTCGGAGCGCCGCGCCCTACATCGCCCAGCTCGCCATCGAGCGCGGCGGCGGCACCGTAGACGAGGGCCAAGTCGAGGACCTGACCGCCTCGCTGGACGACTCGGTTCCCGCCTGCAAGCCGATGCCCAAGGACATCGGGTCAGGGGAACCAATCGTCGTCGGCTACACCGAGGAGGTCATCCTGAGCGGCACCAGCGGGTCGGAGACGGTCGTCGCCAAGTCCGACACGGGCGCGACCCGGACCAGCATCGACACCAAACTCGCGGCCGAAATCGGCGCTGGCCCCATCAAGAGCATCGCCAAGGTCAAATCGGGCAGTAGCAAGTCGAGTCGCTCCCGGCCGGTCGTGGACGTGGTGGTCGGCGTCGGCGGGAACCGCCACACCGTGACCGCGAGCGTCGAGGACCGCGCCCACATGGACTACCCGGTTCTGCTCGGCCGCGACATCCTGAAGCACTATCAAGTCAACGTCCAGAAGCGCGTGGACCAGGAAGAGGAGACCGAGGAGGAAGAGGAAGAGCAGACCGAGGAGTGACCTCGTAACGATATTCAGGGAGTAAACACACCAATATAATTTTCTAACAATTGTACTTATTCTCTAAACAAATAATATTCATTCTCTGTCGGTCTTCTCGTCTTCGACGGCGGTCTGACCTCAATTCCTCGACGCCGGTCCGGCCCCAGTTTTATCTCGCCGAGCGTGGTACTCGCCAACATGTCAGACCGCGGGGCCAGACAGACCCGACCCGCGACGAGCCGACGCCGCCAGTCGTGGTCCGGGTGGGGCGAGGGGCGCGTGGACGAGAAGGACGGCGTCGGCGTGTTCTTGGACGACGTGACCTACGCCTTCGCGGACATCTCCGTGCTGAGCATCCCGGTTCTGTTCCACCTGATGACGAGCGCGACGAACGCGTGGTTCGGCCTCAAGTTCGGGGCGCTGGTGGCGTGGCTGACGATGGTCGTCGGCGCGGCGCTCCTCCGCGGCGGGTGGGTGACGCCGCTCGCCACCGACGAACCAGGATGGGTGGCGATGACGCCGTCGCTGGTCCTCCTCCGACTGGGCTACTACAACGCCGTGCTGGCGCTGGCGGCCTACGGCGGCCGCGCCCTGAGCGAGGCCGTCTCGCCGGTCGCGTCGGTCGCGTTCGCGTTGCTGGTCGGGGCGCTCTCTGTGGGGGTGTTTCCGCGACTCGCAGACGGGTTCTACGGTGTGGTGGCGGAGTGAGAGAATTGGGAGAGAGAGTCGCTGGTTCGAATAGAGAGAACAGAGGGAACGAGGTTTCGAAAGCCCTCGCCCTTTCAGTCCACCAGGAGGCGGCTGGGTCACCGAGCGCACTCAGTCGGTGGGGAGAGTAACTGGCTCACTCCCCGAGAAAGTCCAGTATCTCCTCGGCGACCGCATCCGGGGCCAGCGCGTGGGCGAGGTGGCCTCGACCGTCGAGTCGCCGGACCTCGGCGTCGGCGATGCGGTCGGCCAGTTCCTCGGCGGTCTCCCGCAGGTAGTCGGGACTCTCGGTGCCCCAGAGGAGCAACGTCTCGGCCTCGATGTCCGGGGTCTCCGGCGGGCGGTACATCCCCGCGGCGTCTAGCTCCCGGCGGCTCACGTCCGCGAACTCGACGCGCTGGTCCCACATCGGCATGTTCGCTATCATCGCCTCGGGAAGCCCCAGCGCCTCGCGCAGGAACCACCGGAGCGCGGCCTCGTCGTCCTCCTCGGCGGCCCGGGCCGTCGCCCCGGCGACCATCTCGGTGTGGGCCGCGCGGTGCGGTTCGAGGAGGACCGGCGGTTCGTGCAGGACCAGCGACTCCACCGCGTCGGTCCGCCGGGCGGCCTCCAGCGCGCAGATGCCGCCGAAGGACTGCCCGAGGAGCGCGACCCCTTCGTCCTCCTCGGCGCTCGCCTCTTGGGCCGCCTCGATAACGGCCAGCACGTCGTCGACCTCGCGGTCGAAGACGTAGCCGTCGGCGTCGCCGCTCTGGCCCCGGCCTCGGCGGTCCATGGCGAACAGCTCGAACTCCTCTTCCAGCAGGGGCCGAAGCGGTTGCCACGTCGAGCGAAAGTCGTTGCTCCCGTGGACGAGGACCAGCGGGCGGCCATCGCCGTAGCGTTCGTAGGCGATTTCGACGCCGTCGGCGGAGGTAGTGGTGTGCATGGATTGAGTCGGATTGCGTTTGGTTTCGGGCGGTGTCTCAAATCCCTTACTGAATCGAGGCCGACTCCTCGCCGCATCGAGGCCGTACGCTGATTAGCGAGCAGTTCCTACCTCGCTCCGATGACCGAGCAAGCCATCGCCGAACTCCGGGCTGACCCCGACCTCGGGCCGCTGGTCGCCGAGTACGGCCCGCTGACCATCGAACCGGCAGCGGACTTCTACCGGCGGTTCGTCGTCTCCATCCTGCGCCAGCAGGTGTCGATGGCGTCGGCGGCCGCGACCCGCGAGCGTCTGTTCGACCGGGTGGAACCGACCCCCGAGGCCGTGCTGGCGGCCGACCCGCAAGTCCTGCGGGACGCCGGACTCTCGCGCCAGAAGACCGAGTACGTCCGGAACGTGGCCGAGGCGTTCATCGAGGAGGGCTACTCGCTCGACTACTTCGCGGGGGTGCCCGACGACGAGGTGCTGGCCGAACTCACCGCAATCAAGGGCGTCGGGACGTGGACCGCCAAGATGCAACTGATGTTCTCGCTCGGTCGGCCCGACGTGTTCCCGGTCGGCGACCTCGGCATCCGGAAGGGCATCGAGGCAGTCCTCGGCACGGAGATGACCAGAACCGAGATGGTCGAGGCCGCCCAGCGTTGGGCACCGTATCGAAGCTACGCCAGCCTCTACCTCTGGCGGGCCGACGAGGACATCACCGAGAGCGTCGGCGAAGTCACCGACCTGTAGCGAACCCCGGGCCGGGCGGTAGGACAATCGAATCGCAGAGAATACGGAGGCTGAGAAGGTAGCAGAGAGGCTGAGGAGACAGGAGACTGGGACCGAAGCGCGGGACACAGCTATCGCGGGGAAGGGCGACGTCACGGACGGCCGACCGTCAGCGGAACCTCAGACGACGTTCTCCTCGCGGGCGGCGAGGTCGAGGTACTCCGAGATGGGCTTCTCGTCGTCCTCCAGGAGCGTCACGTACCCCTCCTCGGGGTCGAACGCGACGGCGTCGGCTTCTTCGAGTCGGGGGAGTTGGCTGTGGTAGAGGTCGGCGAGGACGCGCTCTGCGTCCACGGGGTCGCCAGCCTCGCTCTCCCACGAGGCGACTTGCTCGGCGAGTTCGTCGAGCGTGACCGTACTGCCTTCTTCTCGGAGGTGATAGAGGACGTACCGGCGGCGGCGGTTCGAGAGGAGGTCGAGCGTAGCGTCGAGAGCTGGCGAGATGCCGCTGTTTCCTCCGGCGAAGCCAGCGGTCACGTCCGGGGCGTCCGTATTCATGGTGCAACTTCTACTGGATACTCCGGCACAAAAAGCACGGTACCTAAACGATTAGGCACAGGGTGAACTCGGCCCCGCAAACCCCGTTATTGGTCAGTAGAGCGTCACGTAGTGGCCATCTGGGTCACGTACTCGCAGGGCCTCGTCGGCGGTCGCGTCCTCGAAGCGGCCACTCGAATCCACGCGTTCGATTTCGCAGGCGTCCTCGCGGACTGCCTCGACTGCGGCCTCGGGGTCGTCGGCCTCGAATCCAACGTCCACGTGGAGACCGCCGCGGGCGTCGGCGATGCCGAGTTGCGGTTCCCAGAGTTCGAGGTCCACCGGACCGGAGAGGCGAACGCGCTTTCGCTCCTCGCCGCGGTCTACCTCCTCGAAGCCGAGCGATTCGTAGAATGACTCTGCGCGCGCGAGGTCCTCGACTTCCAGCACGATTTCGAAGATGCCGGTGATGGCCGACTCGCCCTCGCCACAGCCGCCGATTTCGACGCAGTTCCCGTCGGGGTCGTAGAAGTACAGCGACTTCGACCCGCCGAAGTCGAACTCCGTGAGGTCGAACGACTCGCCGAGTCGGTCGCGCCACTCGTCGTACCTGTCGGGCGGCGCGGCGAAGGCGTAGTGGGTGTGGACCCCGCCGCGGGGGACCCCGCCGGGTTCTCGGAGGACGAAGGCAGAATCGCCAGCCTCGAAGACGACTTCGCCGTCGCCCTCGCGGAGAATCGGGAGATCGAGGTGGGTCGCGTAGAACTCGCGTGCCCGGTCGAGATACTTCGCTTCGAGCGCTAGCCATCGCAACCCCGAGAGCATGGCTTCGTGGTACGCACGCCCGGCGCTTAAGTGGCGGGGGCAGTCGAAGTCAAGTGGCGGGAGCAGTGGGAGTCGAGTGGCGGGAGCAGTCGAAGGGGTGATGCATCGACCACGTCGTCCCACTTACTGGCCACCGGGGATTTTGAGGGTTCGGTCCCTATACCACGACATGCCGCTGAAAAAGACCCAATCCGCGACCGAGTTCGAGGAGATAGACCGGTGGGAGGAAGGCGTCGGGTGGATAGCCCACCCCGACGAGACGATGCTTCGGGCGAGTCACGCCATCGACACCGACGAGGGCGTGTGGGTCGTAGACCCCGTGGACGCCGAGGGCATCGACGACCTGTTCGCCGAGTTCGGCGACGTGGCTGGCGTGGTCGTCCTGCTGAACCGCCACTATCGGGACGCCGACGAAATCGCTCAGCGTCACGACGTGCCGGTGTACGTCCCCGCGTGGTTCGACCGCGTGCCCGAGATGACGGCCCCGCTCCGGCGATTCGACACGACGCTCCCGGGCACCGACTACCGCGTACTGAACGTCGCCGACTCGTTCGGGTGGGAGGAGGCGGCCCTCTACGACGAGGACTCCGGCACGCTCGTCGTGGGCGAGAGCGTCGGCAACGCGCCCTACTTCACCACGCCGGGCGAGCGCATCGGCGTCCACCCCATGATGCGACTCACGCCGCCGTCGGTCCTGCGCGGTCTGCGGCCCGAGCGCGTGCTGGTCGGACACGGCCGCGGCGCGACGGAGAACGCCGCCGACGCCCTCGAAGACGCGCTCCGGCGGTCCCGGCGTCGGACGCCGAAGCTCTACGCCGAGAACCTGCGGCTGCTGGTCCAGCGGTAGTCCGGGTCCGCTTAACCGGCGTAAACCGACGCCTGTGGCGGTCCGAGCGAGATTAAGCCGGTCGTGGCGCATCGCTAGGTGGGCAATATCGTTATACACGAACGGGCCGAAGGGGGCGTGTGGTGTACGTAACGCGGGGACTGGTGGACGTGCTACTCGAACTCGCACACGAGGCCGAACCAGAGGAGACGACGGTCTCACTCGCGGTCACGCCCGCCGCGGAGTTCGAGGACTTGGCCGACGTACCGCCCGACGCGCCCGTCTTCACCCACTTCTACCCGCCGGAGGCTGGCAAGTCGATTACCGCCGTCTTCGGCGTGGACCTCTCGGTCCCGGCCGGACAGACGCAGGGCCGGTTCATCTCGCACCCCCGGGGGAACCTCGAAGTGAACAAGACCGACGACCTCCACGAGGCCATCCTCGTCGCGGTGCCGCCGTGGGACGAGTCGTCGCTGGCGGCGTTCGACCGGTCCGGTCGCCGCCAACCGCTCGAAATCGTTGACGCCGAACCGCCAGCCGAATCGCTGGCGTAGGGTCGAGTTGCTTGTGTCGGTGCAAGTCGTCGGCGTAGCGGCGCTACTCCAGATAGCCCAGCTCGCGGAGTTGGCCCGTAATCTCCTCGAACTCGGCCTCGGTGAGTTCGCCCTCCTTCTGGTGCTGGATGACGATGCTCCGGAGAAGGAACCGAACGAGGTCGCTCGTGCTGGAGAAACTGGTGCCTTCGATGGTCTCGTCCACGCGGTCGGCGAGGTCCTTCGGAATCGAGACGGTGGTGTAGTCGGTCATGCGACCAATTGAGTCCGCACGCGGGATAGATGTTGCGTCACTATCGCTACGTAGTATTCAGATATTGAGGAATTGCGGTTTCAAATAAATAGAGCCGGGTTTCGAAAGCCCTCGCGGGCCTCGCGGTCGCTGACGCAGGATATTTCGGGCGTCACCACTCGCTTCGCTCGTTTAGACGCCCGAAATAGTGGCCTGCGCAGACGACCACGTGAACGCGAGGCCCGCTCGCCCTTTCAGTCCGCCAGGACAGTGACTGTGGCACCGAGCGAAATCCGTGGATGGCGGCGCGTATCTGGACACCTCTCACTCGGATTATCTTGCTTCATCTTTATCGCTCGAAGACGAGCGCGTAGTGGTGGGGCGGCAACTCGACTCGCCGCGCCAGCGAGAACGCCGACGCGCCGAGGACGGCGGACTCGGTCTCCTCGGGGGTCATCCGCAGGTCGGTCGGCGGGCCGCGCGGACTGCCCGCGATTGGAGTCTCCTCGCGCGGCCGGTCGTACCAGTTGACGATGATAAACTCGCCGCCGGGCCGGAGCGCCTCGTAGACCTCGGAGACGAAGCCCGGAATATCATCGACGCCGTGGAAGGTGTTGGCGATGAGGACGGTATCGACTTTCTCGGGCAGGTTCCGGGCGAGCGAGCGGGCGTCTCCCTCGACGGTCTCGACGTTCTCGATTCGGTGCTGGTCGGCGAGGAGCGCGAGTTCTTCCAGCACCTCCGAGTCGAGGTCGATTGCGTAGACGGTGGCCGGGTCGGTGATTCGGGCTGCCGGGAGCGCGAAGTAGCCGTCGCCGCTCCCGACCTCAGCGAGCGTAGTTCCGGACTCGACGCCGAGGTCTCGGAGCGTCTCGCCGGGCGCGGGCCAGAGTTTACCCCACCAGTCCCAGTCGGGGAGTTTCGTGTTCTGGAATCGGTCCATGGGCGCGAGGTTGGAGTGTCGGCGGGAAATATCCTTCCGTGCGCGGAGGTACGGGCGGTCTGTGTGGCGAGGTCCGGACGGTCGTCGCAGTCGAGGAGGCGATGGAAGGGGAAGGAATATCCTTATTTCCTAAATATAGGAAATTGTTTTCTTTAGATAGGAAGAGGTTGCTGAGAACGTTCCGTGGGTCACATACCCATGTCTTCGGCGGCGGCGGGCACCGGCAGGTCGTGAGGAGAGACGCCCAGCAGCTCTCCGGCGTGGTCGAGCGCCATGTCGAACCCGTAGTAGCGTTCGAGTTCGTCGCCGTCGGCGCTCGGTCGGACCTTCAGCATGGCGTAGCCCTCGACGTTCTGGGCGATAGCGGCGGTGGCGCGGTCGGATTCGAATTCGAGGACGCGCTCGTCGTCGGTCTCGTAGTAGCGCGCCGTGATGCCGTCGTTTTGGGCTTGCTCCTCGGTGGGTCGCTCGTCGGTCATGGCCGGGAGTTAGGAGGGGTGACAGTCGAAGGTACCGATTCGTCTCTCAGAAATTACAGGCGGAGTTGGACTGGAGACGGCTTCCGAAAGGACTGAGAAGGCTTCTTGAAGCCCCCGCCCGGTCGCGGTCGCTCAGCGGGATATCTGACGGACGTAGTTGCGTCAGATAGTGGCCCGCTGAGACGACCACGGGCCTGCGGCCCGCGACCGGGCGGCCCCTTCATCCACCCTACGGTGGTTTGGCCCGCTGGCCGGTTTCCAGAGATTGATTGGCCGAGTGCTCGCTCGTGGTCTGGTCCACCGAGCGCGCCCGGCCCGCGACCGCAGTAGATTTATGGCAAATCGGGTGGCACCTCTGCCGGGGTTGAGAAACGATGCCAAAGCACATG
The DNA here is from genome assembly GCF_004765785.1 of Halorussus ruber. Taxonomy (GTDB): domain Archaea; phylum Halobacteriota; class Halobacteria; order Halobacteriales; family Haladaptataceae; genus Halorussus; species Halorussus ruber. The sequence goes on from NZ_SBIT01000008.1 coordinate 314,409, forward strand.
GCTTGTCGAGAACAGGGAATGGACTGCGACTTCGAGATTACCGACGAACACGAGGAGGAGATGGTGGACTTCATCCAGATACACGCTCGGTCCCAGCACGATGTCAACCGCCTCGGGGTCAAACCCCGAGGCTTGTCAGTGGACTCCCGCTCTAACTGCGTAATGCAGTAGGTCGAAATCGACCATTCGCGTTCAACGTCCCTGACTTAAGGGCCAGTTGACTGGTGGCCCGTCCAGCACCAGACTTGAGCCAGTGCTGGACAAGACGCCACCCGACATTCCGAGCGGCGTTATAGTCGGCGTGGAGTTCCTTCCCACACTTCAGGCACTCGAACTCGTCACCATCACGGTTGTCCTCGTGCGTGAACCCACACTCCGAGTGACTGCACCGCTGCGACGTGTAGGCAGGTGCAACATCGTCCACCTCGATGCCGTATTCTTCAGCTTTGTATTCGACGTGGCGTTGGAGTTCACGGAACGCCCACTGCTGGAACTTCGAGGCGTTCGAGATGCGTTCGCGGATGTGTTTCAGATTCTCGAATGCAATCGCCGTACAATCGTTCTCCACGGCTTCACGAACGATAGCCTTCGAGACACGGTGCAAGTAGTCCGCGCTCCACCGTGCGAACCGTGAGCCGATGCTTTTGATGGTGAGGTGTGCCGAGCGAGTGCCCGTTTGTTGGAGGTCGCCGCGCCGACGCTCGTACTCGTCGCGGCGGTGGTTGAGGTAGTCTGCGTTCCCGAGGAACGCTCCCGTACTGGTGACAGCAATATACCCGTCTACGTTCAAGTCAACGCCAAGAACCACTCCGTTCTCGGTCGCTTCGTCGTCAGAATCAGCAGGTTCGACTTCTTTCTCGACTGCGACGTGGAGGTAGTATGTACCATCACGCTTGTGGAGCGTTGCTTCCGTGCGTTCCCAGTCGTCCGTCCAATACTCTGCGAAGGGAGTCCCCGTGTCGTCTTCGGGCGTGACGAACTCGGCGCGGACGCGGTCGTCCACGGTGGCGAGGGTCACGTGGTCGTCGTTGTAGGTGATGGTGCGCCCGTTGTACACGACCACACTCCCTCGGAACTCAGGTTTGCTTGTCTTCTTGCCGTCGTCGAGGATGCGGTCTTTGCAGTTGCCGAGTGCGTCGGCGGCAAGGTTGCGGGCAGATTGGACGAGACTGGCTTGCAGGCTGGTTTGCTCCCGAACGTCCGCGTAGGTCTGTTCGTGGAGCGTGTTCTTCGTGTCTTCGATTTTGGTGGGGTCGTCGCTCCATCCAGCATCAGCGACGTGCTGGGCCGCCTGTTGGAATTGCTCGAACGTCTCATCGAGAACGCTATGAGCGTCCTCTGGAACGTCGAGCTTTATCTGGATGTTACGGACGACCGCCATACTTCATTAGTACCGCTAGATATACTTGAAAGTATTTATCATGGGTGGTGGGGAGTCGGCTCTGCTATCGTACGTGGTTTGTGTCATCAGTTATCGGCTTCCTCCCCGACCTCAAGGGTCGGGGTATCCGCCTCGCAATTCTATGAACGTCTCGGAGGACGAGGCCCGGGACATGATGAAAAACACCTGAGGAGCCACCGAGGCGAGCAATTTTTCGCGGCGAAGCGCAAGCGTCGTAGTCGCTCGGCCAGACTACTCGACCATGACCCGATGGCTCCAGAGCGGACGGCGGCGAGACATCTGCACCCTGCTGTACGGCGAGGGACCGCTTCGCGGCCAGTCGCTCAAGACCCGCCTCGAAGACCACTACGACACCCACATCGACTCGAAGTCGTTCTACGGCGCGCTCTCCTCGCTGGAAGACAAGGGGTTCGTAGAACAGCGCACCGAGGGGATTCACGACGCCTACGCGCTGACCGAGGCGGGCGAGCGGCGGGTCGAGGAGCATTTCGAGTGGACGAAAGAGAAGATGGCCTCCTCGTCGGACGCCGACGATGCGCAGCGTTAACCAGTGACCTCTGAGTAGCGGGGGTCATGGGCCGAGGCGTCGAGTACGACGATTTCGAGCAGCACGTCCGCGACACCCTCGCGGAAGCGACCGGCTACACCTGCACCAAACAGTACGAGGTCGGCAAGTCCGGAAACCGGTGGAAAGTCGATTGCGTCCTGCTGGACGACCACGACCTCCGGAAGGGCTACGTCGAGGTGAAAGAGACCTCTCGCTCCTCGAACCGGAGTACCTACATCAACCACATGCGCCGGGCCTACGCCGAGATGGGCGATTTCAGGCAGTTCGACGTGCCGAAGGCCGTCGTCGTGGCCGACAAGTGGGACACCGGGGGCACCGACTGGGACGCGATGCTCGACTCCATCGACTGCATGCTCGTGGACATCGAGGAAATCGACCGATTCGTCGCCGAACTCGGCACGTAACCCGAGAGGAGGGCGTCGAAAAAGTCGCGCCGTGGTCAATCCAGCAGTTCGTTCGCAATCGTGTTCTGGAAAGCCCTCGCTCGGTCGGCACCCGCCGACCGTCGCTCGCCCTTTTCATGTCCACCAGGACGGTGGTCTGGGACGCTCTCAGTCCAACAACTCGTTCGCAATCGTGTTCCGCAGGACCTCGCTGGTCCCCTCGTAAATCTCGTTGAGCTTCGAGTCCCGATAATACCGCTCGGCGGGGAAGTCCTTGGTGTAGCCGTAGCCGCCGTGAATCTGGACGCCCTCGTTGGCGACCTCACGCGAGATTTCCGAGGCGTAGAGCTTGGCCTGCGCGGCCTGCTTGATGTAGTCCTCGCCGCGCATCTTCCGGTCGGCGGCGCGGTGCATCAGCATCTTGGCGGACTGGACCTTCGTGTCCATGTCGGCCAGCTTGTGCTGGATGGTCTGGAACTCCGAGATTGGCTGGTCGAACTGCTCGCGGTCTTGGGAGTATTCCAGCGCGTCTTCGAGGGCGGCGCGAGCGATACCGATGGACCGCGCCGCGATGGTGATGCGCCCGCCGTTGAGGGTCTTGAGGGCGTGGACGAACCCGCGGCCCTCCTCGCCCAGCAGGCGGTCCTCGGGGATTCGCATGTCGTCGAACCGCAACTCGGCGGTCGGACAGCCCTTGTCGCCGAGTTTGTCCTCGGTACCCTCGACGTGGAAGCCGTCGTCCTCCTCGGGCCGGACGACGAACGAGGAGATACCCTTGTTCCCGGCCTCGGGGTCGGTCTTGGCGAACAGCGTCACCGTGTCGGCCACCGAGCCGTTGGAAATCCAGAGCTTCCCGCCGTTGACGACGTACTCGTCGCCGTCCTTCTCGGCGGTGGTGTCCATCGCGGGCACGTCGGAGCCAGCACCGGCCTCCGAGAGCGCGAACGCGCCGATGTCCTCGCCCTGATTTAGGGGCGTGAGATACTCCTGTTTCTGGTCCTCGTCGCCGAACTCGTAGAGCATGTTGCCCGCGAGGCTGGTGTGGGCCGCGACGACGGTGCCCAGACCGCCCGAGCCGCGGGAAATCTCCTCGAGGCCGATGGCGTAGGAGTGGTAGTCGAGGCCCGCCCCGCCGTACTCCTCGGGGAAGGGCATCCCCATCAGGCCCAACTCGGCCATCTCGTCCACGAGGTCCTCGGGGAACTCGTCGTTCTTGTCGATTTCGTCGGCGCGGGGCTTTATCTCCTCGTCTGCGAACTCCGCAACCATGTCGCGTATCTGCTTCTGCTCGGCGGAGAGACTGAAGTCCATGCGAGGGAGTTGCGCCGGAGCGACCCTTTAGTTTTCCCTTCGGCGTCGGGGGTCGGGGAAGTACGAAGATTCGTGTCGAGAGCAACCGCCGAGGAAATGAAGAAGACGGTTTAGAAAGCCCCCGGACGCTCGCGGTCGCTGACCGACATATCTGACGCGCGCAGTTCTGCGCGCGTCAGATAGGGATCGGCCAGACGACCACGGCCTTCGGCCGCGAGCGCCCGGCCCCTTTCAGTCCACCCAGACAGTGGAACGGTCGGCCGAGCGTGTATCGAGGTGGGACGGTCAGTCGAGCGTCACCGCCACGGAGGAGTCAGATGCACGTGGAATAGCTTCTCGCAGTCCTTCTCGCCACAGACCGGGCAGGTCTCGGTTTCGGGTTCGCCGCCGTCGGTTTCCGCGTCCCTGCCCTCCGCGTTGCTCATCATCTGCGGGTCGGCGGCCGCGATGACCCGTGACCCGGCGTGGCCGAGTTCGTATCCGCCCTCTGCCTCGCGGACGAAGTACGAGCAGAGCTTTTTCAGGTGGTAGTTGAACTTCCCGGTGTCGCGGACGCCGGAACGCTCTCGAAGTTCGGTGAACGACAGCGGGCCGTCGGCCTCCGCGAGTTCCCGCAGGATGGAGACTCGAATCTCGTTGCCGAGGACTTCCAGCGCGTCGGTCACGTCGCCGGAGTTCGTCATCTGCTCACCTCCGAGTTCGCCATGCAGACAATTGCTCGCGCCATCCCATTCAACCCCTCGGAATAAGATAGGATAGATTACAGAACTGGAGTTCGCCGAACGCTAAAGGTGCCCTCGGGCGTCGGCCACGACCATGACCGGACTCGGAGTTCGCGCGGCGGCCCGCCGGAGGGTGGCGGTCCTCCGCGACGTGGACCTGCGGAGGATGCTCGCGGCCCACGCCGTGAGCGTCCTCGGCGACGGCTTCTACACCGTCGCGGCGATGTGGCTCGTCTACGAACTGACTGGCTCGACCGCCTACACCGGACTCGCGGGGTTTCTGACCCGGATTCCCGGCGTGCTGAAGGTTTTCGTCGGCCCGGTCGTGGACCGACTCCCGCTGGGTCGCGTGCTGACGCTCTCGGAGTTCGCGCAGGGCCTCCTCGTCCTCGGGGTTCCGATTGCGGCCGCGCTCGGCCACCTGAACGTCGTGGTCGTGCTGACCGTGATGCCCTTGCTGGCGCTGGCGAACCTGCTGACGGGACCGGCCCAGAACGCGACCCTGCCCCGAATCGTGGCCGACGAGGAGCTAGTCCGGGCGAACTCGGCGGCCCAAGTCACCGCCAAGACGATGGACGCCGCGGCGCGCGGCGTGGCCGGGGTTCTCGTCGCCGCTATCGGTGCCGTCGCGCTCTACGTGGTTGACGCCGCAACCTTCGTCGCGGCCGGGCTGCTCTACGGGTCGCTGTCGATTCCCTCGCGCGAAGGGGGTAACAGCGGTTCCGAGGACGACTCCGACGCCCTCGACTTCGACCGATACCTCGACGACATCCGCGAGGGCGTGGCGGTCCTCACCGACTCGGTCGTCGGTAAGATGCTCGTCGCCAGCCTCTTCGCCAACTTCCTGACGGGGGTCACGCTGGCGGTCCTCCCGGCGTTCGCCGACGCGGTGGGCGGCCCCGAGACCTACGGTCTCCTGCTGTCGGCCACGACGGTCGGCATCGTCCTCGGGTCGGTCGCGGCCTCGGCGGTGGACGAACTTCCCCTCGGCGGGACCACCATCGTCGGACTCGCTTCGGCGGGCCTCCTCTGGGCGCTCGCGGTGGTCCTTCCCGGCCGACTCGTCACGGTGGCGCTGTTCGCCCTCTCGCGGGTCCCCCTCGGCGTCTACAACGTCTCGGTCTCGGCGACGATTCAGACCGGCGTGCCCGACGACTTGCTGGGGCGAGTGACGGCAGTCATCGGGAGCGCGTCGAGTCTCGTCCTCCCGGCCGGGATGCTACTGGGCGGATTCGTCGGCGCGCGCTTCGGCAGTCGGACCATCATGCTCGCCAGCGCCCTCGGGTCGGTGCTGGCCGGGGCCTACTGGCTCGGCGTGCCGTCGCTCCGGAAATTCGGGCCGCCGACCGCCGTCTCGTCGGGGCAGTTCGGCTGACCATCTCGTCGGGACGGTTCGACTGAAATAGAGCGGGTTAAAACAGCTTCTTCCGGATGTCGTCTGCCGTGACCGCGCCCTGAACCAGCCACGAGGCCGTGGGGTGCTTGGGCGCGATGCTGGCCGCGCCGAGCAGGAGGAAGGCACGCTTGGGCTTGCCGTTCTTGAAGGCGAGGGCGGCCTGAAGCACGAACGACGCGACGTTCAGCTTATTCTTCTGGACCTGTAGCGGCTTGCCAGCGAGGACCTTCGCGGCGTCTTTCGGCGTCGGAATCATGCCCCATACGAGGAGTCGGGCGGGGTTAAGCGTTGGGCCGGTGAACAGTCCGACGCGACGCAGCGCGAGTTTCGGCGGTAAATTCTAAGGCGTTTGCTCAAGCTTTTCAATCTCGGGTTCTTAGATACCCCAAGTAAATGGATACGGAGCCGCCCACCGAGCGCCCCGCGGACGGCGACATCGACTGGTGCTTCGATGCCGTCCAGGGCGTCTCTCGAACGTTCGCCATCACGATCGAGGTACTCGAGGAGCCGATGGCCTCCTACATCTGCGTCGGCTACCTCCTCTGTCGGGTCGCCGACACAGTCGAGGACGCTGGTCACATCCCGCCCGAACAGCAGGCCGCCCTCCTCCGGCAGTACGACCGGGCGCTCGACCCCGAGAGCTCGGCGACCATCGAGGAGTTCCGCGACGAGGTCGAGCCGTGGATTCCCGACGAGACCGACGACGACTGGGAGGTCGTCGCCGAGTCTCCTCGGGTGGTCGCCACCTTCGAGTCGCTCGGCGCGGACGCTCAGTCGGCCATCTACCCGCCCGTCAGCGAACTCGTCACCGGGATGGCCGAGTTCGTCGAGCGGTACTCCGACGACGGCGGCCTCCGAATCGGCACCATCGACGAGTTGGAGGAGTACTGCTGGTACGCCGCCGGGACCGTCGGCGAACTCATCACGAATCTGGTCGCACAGGACGTGGACGACCGGCGCGCGGAGATTCTCCGGGCGAACGCCCGCGGATTCGCGCTCCTGCTCCAACTGGTCAACGTCGCCAAGGACGTCTCCGACGACTTCCGCGAGGAGAACAACGTCTACCTGCCCGCGGCGTGGCTCCGCGAGCGCGGCGTCAGCCCCGCGAACGTGACGGAACCGGAGAACGAGACCGCGGTCGCAGGGGTCATCCAGCGCGTGACCCGCCACGCTCGCGGCTACATGGACGACGCTCAGCGGTATCTGGAAGTCCTGCCCGAGTCGCAGGGCAACACCCTCGAAGCGTGGGCCATCCCCTTCCTGCTGGCGGTCGGGACCAGCCGCGAGTTGCTGGAGCGCCCCGAGGACGTGGTCCAAGAGGGCGGCGTGAAGGTCTCTCGCGCGGAAGTGATGGGTCTCATCCAGCTGTTCAAGTCGGGCGACGTGGAGCGCGAGCGAATCGGCGAGCTCCGGTCGCAGTTGGAGGACGAGCCGTTCTCGCCGTCGTGAACTCCCAGCAATATCCTTATTTCTTTTAGAAACTATTTTGATTCTCTTAGAAACGTAATCGTTTCTCTGTCTGCGGGCGCTCGCTGACTCGACTGCGTATCGGTACCAGCGACCACAGGATTATCCCGTTCGCCCTCCTAATGAGGAGGATGCCAGACACGAAGGACGGTCGAGAGAAGAAAGCGGCCGACCGGGAACGACGCCAGCGCGAGCGAGAAATCGACGCGGCGCGTCGTCGCGCCGACGAGGCTAAACCGCCGGACGAAGCCGAGTCAGGTGACGCCGACGAAATCCGGCGTGCGGAGACCCGACGCGAGGAACACTCCGACCCGCCGAGCGAGTGTCACCGCCGCGGTTGTGACAAGACGCCAGCGTTCGCGGTCCTCGAACGGTATCAGGAGGAGACCGGCCACGGTGCCGTCGAGGCCGAGGCCTTCCTCTGTCAGGAACACACCGCCGAGGAGAGTCCCGTGAACCTCGACGCGGCCTATCCGGACTACGTGTTCCGCGTCGTGCCGGTGTAGGGGTCGGGCAAGACGGAGCGAGTGAGAGCGGGCGAGTGAGAGAGTAGGTTAGCTAGACGTATCGAGGACTCAGTACTCGTAGAAGCCCTTCCCGGTCTTCTTGCCCAAGTCGCCAGCGTCCACCTTGCGCTTGAGCAGGTAGGCGGGCTTGTACCGGTCGCCCAGCTCCTCGAACAGCGTCTGGGAGGCGTCGAGACAGATGTCCAGTCCGATGTGGTCGGCGAGTTCGAGCGGCCCCATCGGGGTGTTCGTGCCGAGTTTCATGCCCTTGTCGATGTCCTCCTTGGTGGCGACGCCCTCGTCGTAGGCCCGGATGCCCTCGTTGATCCACGGCATCAGGATGCGGTTGGTGACGAAGCCGGGCTTGTCGTCGGACTCCCACGTCTCCTTCCCCAAGTCCTCGGCGAGTTCGTGGGCGAACTCGGCGACCTCGTCGTCGGTCTTCTCGCCGACGACGACCTCGACACCCTTCATCACCGGGACGGGGTTCATGAAGTGCAGGCCGACGATTTGCTCCTCGCGGTCGGTGACCGAGGCGATGGTCGTGATGGAGAGCGTGGATGTGTTGGTCGCCAGAATCACGTCCTCGGGAATCTCCTCGTCCAAGTCCGCGAAGATGTCCTGCTTGATGTCCATGTCTTCGACGGCGGCCTCGACCACGACGTCGCAGTCCGCGAGGTCCGACAGTTCCGTGGTGCCCGTGATGCGGTCGAGGGTCTGGGCGGCCTCGTCCTCCGAGAGTTTGTCCTTCGAGACGAACCGGTCGAGGCTGTCCTCGATGGAGTCGAAGCCGTTCTGGACGAAGTCCTCCTCGATGTCGCGCATCACCACGTCGTAACCCGATTGGGCCGCGACCTGCGCGATGCCGCTACCCATCGTTCCCGCGCCGACTACGCCGATGCTCTCGATGCTGTCGAGCGTGCGTACCATGCTCGGCAATTCTTGCGGTCGGGTGGTAAGCCTACCGAAATCCGGGACTGCCGACCGGCCGCGAGCGACCGCGACCGACCGACCGACCGACGCGACTGACTCCGCAGTTAGCGAGACCGAGGAGCGCCGAATCGAGGAACAGTCGGAAGTCTACGAGCGCATCTGGGACGAGTTCCCGAGACCGCCGAGGGACTCATCGGGGAGAAGTTCCACGAGGCGATGGCGACCCGACGGCCGGTTGACTTCGACCGCTACGACGAACCGCTCGAACTCTGGGCCGAAAGCAACGCCTACCCCTCCGAGACCGGCCTGTCGGTCTACTTCGTGGACATCTCCGAGCGCGTCGAGACCGAGCAGGAACTCAGCAGGTACCGCAGAATCATCGAGACGGTGAACGGATTGGAGTCGATAGAAACTGGAAGCAATAGAATGCGCGCGGAAACAGCCGAGAGCGTCAAAGAGTAGTCAATCCATCGCGGCGAGCAGGTCCGCCGCGTCGGCGATGCGGGCGAACTCTCCCTGCAACTGCGCGAGCGCGACCCGGTGGTTCTCTGACGCCGAAATCGCGCCGCCGTCGGGCGCTTCCCGGTCGAAGGTGGCGGTCGCGTCCGCGACGACGATAGGCCGGAAACCGAGGTTCTCTGCCATCCGGGTCGTGGTCGAGACGCAGTGGTCGGTCGTCAGTCCCGCGACGACGAGCGTCTCGTACTCTCGCTCGCGGAGCCACGACGACAGTTCCGTGCCGACGAACGCGCTGTTGACGCGCTTGCGGAACTCGGGTTCGCTCTCCCTCGATTCGTCGGGTTCGAGGCCGGGCTTGAACGCGAAGCCCTCGCTGTCGCCTCGGAGCGAGGAGTCCGGCTCTGTCGAGTCGTGGCGGGCGTGGACCACCGGGCGGTCGGCGCGCCGCCACGCTTCGAGGAGGTCCCGGGCGCGCTCCTCGGCCTCGGGATTGTTGCGGTCGCCCCATCCGGGGGCGTCGAACCCGCGCTGGAAGTCCACGAGCAGGAGGACCGCGTCTGGCGGTATTTCGAGGCTCACGCTCCCACCAGCAGGTCGGGGTCGGCCTTGGGATGCTCCCGGGTGACTCGAATCGGGCACTCGTCGGGGGCCTGCTCGTCGTCCGCGGAGAACAGATACTGCTTCCACTCGCGGTCGCCCTCGACGCCCCAGTCGCCGAGGTCGGCGTGGGGACAGACCCCGTCGTACTCCTCGATGCGGCCCTGAATCACGTCTCTGGCGCGCTGACCGGCCTCGGTGTCGGCGGTCAGGCCCTCGAACAGCGTACGGGGTTGGAAGGTGATTTCGAGGCCGACCGGGCAGTATCGGCTCTTGCGGTCGTCGTAGAAGGGCGCGCGACACGTCGGGAACATGGCCTCGCCGCCGAAGCAGAACTCCCAGTAGGGGTCGTCGGGATTCGTCGGGACCTCCTCGGGCCACGGTTCGGGGTCGTGAACGTGGAGGAACTGGAGGACGTGCCAGAGTCGCTCGTGGTACTCGGCCTCCGTGAGGTTCTCCGCGCCCTCCTCGACCGGACGGAAGAAGACCGTGAGCGGGGCGCGCTCGGCGTGGTTCCGGTAGGTGTCGAGGTACTCCAGCAGAGTCTCGCCGAGGGCAAACAGCGAGTCGGGGTCGGTAGTCGACTCGCAGAAGGTGTAGAGGCCGTCGCCGTCTCGCTCCATCTCGACGCCGAAGTAGCACGGGAAGGGCGTGTCGTTTCGCTCGCCGAGGAGTCCCTCGCGGAAACTCTCGTAGTGGGCGACCGCCCAGTCCGGAAGCGCTCCCGACTCGACTCGGCGGCGGAGCGTCGATTGGTCCAGCAGGACGTGGAGTCCGGGTTCGTTCATAGTCGCTCTTAGGAATTGGGGGGCGTAGGCGTTTCGCAAATAGACAGTCGAGCAGGGTGTCGGACTAAACGTATTTACGCTATGATACAGTTTGCAAAACATTCAAGCCCTATCGGTGTGACGCTGAAATAAATCGGTGACGCCCCGTGAGCAACAATGACGCCCCCGACGACCCGAAAATCAACGACGAGGAGGCGCTGACCGACATCCACTTCGTCGGCCCGGCGACTGCGGAGGTGCTTGCCGAGGCTTCCTTCGACGCCACAGGTATCAGCGACAAGACAGTATCCTACGAGATGTTGCAGGACGCGGGCGTGAACCCCGGCGTCGCCACCCGCCTGCGAAAGGAACACTCCCTGCCGTGGTCGTTCGGCGGAAGCGACGAGGACGACGACTCGCTCGAACAGCGCTCCGAGAAGGTCCGCGGACTCAAAGACGAGGAGCGAGCGTGGGTCGCCGCCAGCAGCGGCGACTGGGAGTCCGAAGACCCCGAAACCACCGAGACGACCCAGACCACCGCCGACGGCGACTGGACCCCGACCGGCGAGGCGACCACCGACGGGAGCGGTGCGGCCGCGGAGGCCGAGGCGGCGTGGCGCGAGCGGAGCAAACCCGACCCCGTGACCGACGTGCCCGGCGTGACCGAGAAGATGGCCGAGATTCTGGCCAACGGCGGCATCACGTCGGTCCGGAGCCTCGCCACGGCGGACCCCGAACACGTCGCCGACTCGCTCGGCCTCGGCGTCGAGCGCGTCGAACGGTGGCGCGACGAGGCAAAGGACCTCGCCTGATTCCGCTCCTCGCTCTCCGTTCCCGATCGCCCTACTTTTTACTATCTGAGTAGTAAGTTTCCAGATTCAGAAGACGGGAGCAGGTCCGGCCTCGCGGTGCGTTACGGCCTCTGAGACTGTTTCTCAGGGGCCGTTGTGACCATTAGACTCTTATGCGATGTTACCGGAGATTGGAACGAATGATACCACTCGAAGACTCCCCGGTAACGCGCAACGGCAACGCGCTCATTCTCGCGTACGACCACGGACTCGAACACGGTCCCTCCGCGGACTTCAGCTCGGTGCCCGACACCCTCGACCCCGAGCAGGTGTTCGACATCGCCACCCACGACGCGGTCACGTCGCTGGCGGTCCAGAAGGGCGTCGCCGAGACCTACTACCCCTCCTACGACGACGACGTGAACCTGCTGGCGAAGCTCAACGGCACCAGCAACCTCTGGATGGGCGAACCCCACTCGCCCCAGAACTGGACGGTCGATTACGCCGCGGAACTGGGTGCCGACGCGGTCGGCTACACGGTCTACTCCGGTTCGAACCACGAGACCGAGATGTACGAGGACTTCCGCGACATCCAAGAGAAGGCTCACTCGGAGTACGACCTGCCGGTCGTCATGTGGTCGTACCCCCGCGGTCAGGGCATGAAGAACGACACCAAGGAGTCGGTCATCGCCTACGCGACCCGCATCGCGCTGGAAATCGGCGCCGACATGGCGAAGGTCAAGTACCCCGGCAGTCGGGAGGCGATGGAGTGGGCCGTCCAGTCGGGTGCCGACATGCCGGTCGTGATGTCCGGCGGCTCGAAGGTCAGCGACTACGAGTTCCTCTCCAGCGTCGAGGCCGTCATGGACGCTGGCGGGTCGGGTCTCGCGGTCGGTCGGAACGTCTGGCAGCGCGACGAACCCAAGCGCATCCTCGACGCGCTCGAACAGGTCATCTTCGAGGGAGCCACCGCCGACGAAGCACTCGACGAATGAGCGACGCCGAATCGCCGCGCGTGGAGGCCGAAGCCGAGGACGCGATTTCCGAGGCCATCGAAGTCGTCGCCCGGTCCGCCCCCGAAATCCGAGACGGCCTGACGGGCCGCCGGACGAAGACCGACGACGAGAACGCCAGCGGCGAGACCCAACTCGCCGCCGACGTGTGGGCCGACGAACTGCTGGCCGAGCGCCTCTCGGCCATCGAGGGCGTGGGCCAGTTCGCCAGCGAGGAGCGCGACGAGGTTATCGACGCGGGCGAGGGCGACTTGGCGGTCGCCGTGGACCCCCTCGACGGCTCCTCGAACCTCAAGTCCAACAACTCGATGGGCACCATCCTCGGAGTCTACGAGGGCGAACTGCCCGCCAAGGGTCGAAAACTGGTCGCGGCGGCCTACGTCCTCTACGGCCCCATCACGACGATGGTGGTCGCGCGAGAAGGCGAGGTCACCGAGTACGTGATCGAGAGCGAGGCGCAAAGCGCCTCGGACAGTCGAGCGGCGGAGCCGCGAGACGGCGCGGAGGACGCCGAGCGCCGCGCGGTCCGCGAGGACATCTCGCTACCCGACGACCCGACGGTCTACGGGTTCGGCGGCCGGGTGCCCAACTGGACCGACCGCTTCGCCGACTACGCCGGGGACGTCGAGGAGGAACTCAAACTCCGCTACGGCGGCGCGATGATAGGCGACGTGAATCAAGTCGTGACCTACGGCGGGGTGTTCGCCTACCCCGAACTCGACTCGCGGCCCGAGGGCAAACTCCGCCTCCAGTTCGAGGGCAATCCCATCGCCTACATCGTGGAGTCCGCAGGCGGGGCCTCCTCGAACGGGACGGAGTCGCTGCTGGACGCCGACGCCGAGGAGATTCACCAGCGCACGCCGGTCTACGTCGGTAACGAGGACCTCATCGAGAGACTCGAAGCCGAGTTCTGAACCCGGCCAGCGCGCTGTTCGATTATTTCTCTCACGCTGTTTCCGAGGATTTCTGACTGACCTGTCCGAGTCGCGGGAGCGCCGGGCGGTCCAGCCGCCGGGGTGCACTCGGCCGACTATACCACGGGCAAACGCCCGACTGACCAACCGACGCGAAAGCTCTGTGAGTCAACCGCCGTGGGCGGGGGCTTCAAGAGGACATCACCACACCGATTCCGGCGGTTTGCAGTCATACGCTTGTCGAGACGACTACCCGGAACATTCCGAAACAGTTGAGTAATTTCGACCGACACCGCCGTCAACGTCGATGCAAGTCGCCCTCCACCTGCTCACACTCGCAACCGTCCTGCTCGTCACGCTCGCGGTCGGCGTCTGCGCCCACGAACTCCTGCATCTGCTCGGGTTGTCGTTCACCGACGCCGACTACACCGTCACCGTCCTGCCGGACGCGGGCGAATCGTCGCTCCAGAGCGCCGTGGCCAGCGGTCTGGTCCGGGTCGAGATTACTCGCGTGCCCGACTCGACGCCGGACTGGATGCTCCGCGTGGCCGCGCTCCTGCCGGTCCTGCTGGCCCTGCCGCTCGCGCTGGTGCTGGTCGGCGCGCTTCCCGACCCCCTCGCGGCGGGCGACCACGTGGCGACCGTCGCGCTGGTCGCGCTGACCGGGTGCGGCCTGCCGAGTCCCGCCGACTGGTCGGTGGTGTGGTACGGCTCTGACCTCGCCGAAGCATATCTTTTTAATTTTTAAACACAGTATTTTATTCCCTAAAGATAGAATTACATTTCTCAAACGTCGCTCCGGAAGTGCGCCACCGCCGCGCCAGCGGTCAGCGCGAAACGGGCGAACGCCGCGGGGAGGTCTACCCGCTGGCCGGTCCAGTAGCCGACCAGCGCGACGACGACCGTCGAGAGCAAGAAGAGGAGGCCGCCGAGGAGCGCGACGCCGAGGCCGACCGATTCGGGCGTCGAGTCGGTCAGCAGCGCCGGAGCGAAGCTGTCTATCTGTCCGACTGCACCGAGGACGAGTCCGAGGAGGGCGAACGAAGCGGGGACGATGCGGTCCATGTGGTCGTGGCGTGACGGCGAGATGTGATAAATTTGGGGTGTTCTGTGGCTCGACGTGTGACTTCGATATGATGGCGAGTACGAACCGCGGAGTTGGCTGGTCTACGAACCTGAACCGGAGAACCGATGTGATGTTGTCTTCTTGAAGCCCCCGCCCGGTCGCGGTCGCTTCGCTCCCGCAGACACCGCCCGACCTTGGATAGGGGCCGACCAGCGACTAAACTGGACGCGACCGGGCGGCCCCTTCATCCCACCCGAGGGAAGTTTCACGGGGCGCATGCCCCGGTGGACGAGTCACCGAGCGCGTTCCCGTGGTTTGTGGCACCGAGCGCCCCGCGGCGGCGCGGCCGCCGCGGTCGGCGGGAGGCGGGGAGAAAGTCAGAGAGTCACGTCGCCGACTTCGACGCGCTGGCCCGTCTCGGCCGACTCGTAGATGGCCTCGACGGCCTCCATGTCGGCCACGCTGTCGCGGCCGTCCGGGTCCGGCCGGGTGTCGGTCAGGATGCAGTAGGCGAAGTACTCGAACTCCTCGGCGACTTCGTTGACGAACTCGCCGGTGTAGGAAAACTCCTCGTCGCCCTTCGTCACCGTCAGCGTCGGGTTGATTTCCGAGTTGAACGCCGGGGCGAGTTCGGCCTGCCCCTCGGTGCCGATGACCCGGAGGCGGTCGTCGGCCTGCGCGCCGTAACTCGCCGTGCAGGAGGCCGTCGCGCTCTCGGAAACTCCAACTGGAAGGCGACGTGTTCGTCCACGCCCGAAAACTCCGGGTCCGGCGAGGAGGTCGCGGCCTGCGCGGCGGTGGGTTCGGCGTCGAGCAGGAATCTGGCGGCGTTGAGGGGGTAGACGCCCACGTCCATCAGCGCGCCGCCGCCGGAGAGGTCCGGGTCGAGTCGCCACTGGTCGGCGCTCCCCTCCTCCAAGATGTGTCCCGTGAACCCCCCGTGAAACTGAACCGGGTCGCCCAGAACCCCGTCGCGCACCATCTCGCGCAGTCGGCGCGTCGCCGGGTCGATTTGGGGCCGGTAGCCCACCATCAGGGTGACGCCCGCGTCCTCGCAGACTCGGACCATCTCGCGCGCTCGGTCCGCACTCACCTCGATTGGCTTCTCGCAGAGGACGTGCTTGCCGTGGGCGGCCGCGGTCGTCGCGTAGTCGAGGTGGAGCGCGTTCGGTCCCGCGACGTACACCGCATCGAAGGCCTCGACGCCTTCGCCCGCCTCGAACTCGTCGTAGGTGAGGGTGCGGCCCACGTCGTACTCGTCGGCGACTCGCTCGGCCTTCTCGGGCGACCCGCTCACCAGCGCCGTGATTTCGCAGAAACTCGTCCGGTCGGTCGGGCCGGTCGCCTCGCCGGACAGCGCGGGCAGGACGTGGTCCCGAGCGAATCCGCCGAGGCCGACGAGGGCGAGACGGATGGGTCCGTCAGCATCCGTCCCGCCGCTTTCCTCCTCCCAGTCGCGGGCTGCGAACTCGGAGAAATACGAATCGAGGTCCATGTCCCTCTCCTCGGGCCGGACGCCGGAAAGGCTACTGGCGTCGAGTCGGACGGTCCGGCGTCCCGAGACTCGACCGGAGGCTACCAGTCGATTCTGCCCGGCAGACGACGAAGCGGTCCCGTGGTTGGACTCGGAATCTGGTACGCGACGCTCTCGGCGCTCGTCTGGGGCGGCTACCTGTTCAGCCTGAAGCGGTACTTCTCGCGCTTCCCGGCCGCAGTCGTCATCGTCGCTGCCAACGCCGCCGCGGTCGCGTGGTACCTCCCGGTCGTCGCGCTCCGGCCAGCGGACGGTCCGGTCGTGGACGCGGCGGTGACCCCCGGCGCGCTCGCACTCGTCGCCTTCGTGCTGGTCGCCAGCGCCGCGGCCACCGTCGCGCTCCTCTCGGCGATTTCCGCTGGCGACGTCTCCTACGTCGCCCCGCTCGGGAAACTCGTCCCGGCGTTCACCCTGCCCCTCGAAGTCCTCCTCGTCGGCCAGCACCTCGACGGCGCGCAGGTCGTCGGCGTCGGGTTCGCCACCCTCGCGGTGTATCTGGCGAACTACCAGGGGACGGGCCTGTTCGCGCCGCTCCGCCGGGCGGCGACTTACCGGCCCGCGCAGTTGGCGCTCGGAAGCGCGGCGGTCTTCGGCGCGGTGGACGTGGGCACCCGAGTCCTGTTGCAGGGCGTGGGGATTCGCCCCGACGTGTGGGTGCTGGGCTACACCGGCGGGGTCGGCCTCGTCCTCGTTCCCCTCGCGGTCCGCCAGTGGTCGCACGCCGAGGAGTTCGCCCCCGCAATCCCGACATTCGCCGCGCTGGGCCTCGTCGTCGCGGTGGCGAGCCACGCCATGATGCAGGCGTTCGCGGTCCTCCCGGCCAGCGTGGTCTCGCCGATTCTCAACACGCAGGCCATCGTCGCGGTCGTCCTCGGCGGCGTCCTCCTCGGCGAGGACCGGTTCGCGCTCCGACTGGTCGCCGGGGCGGTTGCGGTCGTCGGAATCTCGCTCATCGCGCTGGGGTGACCGCAAGATTCGGTCGAACCGAAAGGGAAAACTGTTTGAAATCGCTGGCCGCAGTCTGGTACATGAAAGTCCGTATCAGCGACGGGGCGACCGACGAGGAGGCCTCCGCCATCGGGGAGGCGCTCGCCCAGCACGTCCGCGACGAGGTGGAGGTGTACGTCGGCGACGCCGACTCGCCAGCGGTAGTCCGCGACCGGCCGACGACCGCGGGGTCCGCCAGTCCCGCCGGAAGACCCGACGAGACCGACGACGACCTCGGGCCGACCGACCGCGAGTACGCCCTCTGGGACGAAATCGAGGACATCGAACTCGGCGGTCCCGAGAAGTACAAGGAGCGCCTCGAAAAGCAGGGCAAACTCTTCGTCCGCGACCGCCTCGACCTCTGGTTCAACGACGAGGGAACCTCGTCGAGCAGTCGGACGCAGTCCGACGACGGCGAGGACGGAATTCTGTTCGAGGACGGCAAGTTCGCCAACTTCGACTCGTGGCACCCCGACAGCCCGGAGGTCGAGGAGGGCAACGACGACCGACTCCCCGGCGACGGCCTGCTGACCGGCGCGGCTGAGTTCGAGGGCCGGGAACTCCACTTCATGGCCAACGACTTCACCGTCAAGGCCGGGTCGATGGCCGAGAAGGGCGTCGAGAAGTTCCTCCGGATGCAACAGCGCGCGCTGAAGAACGGCAAGCCGGTCCTGTACCTGATGGACTCCTCGGGCGGCCGCATCGACCAGCAGACCGGCTTCTTCGCCAACCGCGAGGGCATCGGCAAGTACTACTACAACCACTCGATGCTCTCGGGCCGGGTGCCCCAAATCTGCGTCCTCTACGGTCCCTGCATCGCCGGGGCGGCCTACACCCCGGTGTTCGCCGACTTCACCATCATGGTTCGGGACATGTCCGCGATGGCCATCGCCTCGCCGCGGATGGTCCAGATGGTCACGGGCGAGGACATCGAACTCGAAGAACTGGGCGGCCCGGACGTTCACGCCCAGCAGTCCGGCAGCGCCGACCTCGTGGCTGAAGACGAAGAACACGCCCGCGAACTCGTCGCTGATTTGGTCTCGTATCTACCCGACAGCGCGGACGAGAAGCCCCCGCAGACCGAGGGCAAGCCCCCGCTGAAGTCCCCCGAGGGAATCGACTCCATCGTCCCGCAGGAGCCGAACAAGGGCTACGACATGACCGACGTCATCGACCGGGTCGTGGACGAAGGCTCCTACTTCGAACTCAAGCCCGAGTACGGCAAGGAAATCATCACCGCGTTCGCCCGCATCGACGGCCGACCGGTCGGCATCGTGGCGAACCAGCCAGCACAGCGCGCCGGGGCCATCTTCCCCGACGCCGCCGAGAAGGCCGCCGAGTTCATCTGGACCTGCGACGCCTACGAGATTCCCCTGCTGTACCTGTGTGACACCCCCGGATTCATGGCCGGGTCGCAGGTCGAGAAGGACGCGATTCTGGAGAAGGGCAAGAAGTTCATCTACGCGACCTCCTCGGCGACCGTGCCCAAACAGACCGTCGTGGTCCGGAAAGCCTACGGCGCGGGCATCTACGCCATGGGCGGCCCGGCCTACGACCCCGAGAGCGTCATCGGTCTGCCTTCCGGCGAAATCGCCATCATGGGTCCGGAGGCCGCCATCAACGCGGTCTACGCCCGGAAGCTCTCGGAAATCGAGGACGAGGAAGAGCGCGCCCAGAAGGAGCAGGAACTCCGCGAGGAGTACCGCGAGGACATCGACGTCCATCGGATGGCCAGCGAGGTCGTCATCGACGAAATCGTGCCCCCGAGCACGCTCCGAACCGAGTTGGAGAACCGCTTTGCCTTCTACGAGGGCATCGAGAAGGACCTGCCGGACAAGAAGCACGGCACCATCCTGTAGTCGGTCCGGACGGTGTCACTCGGCCGCCTCGGTCGAAAAATTCGGGGGTCGGTTTGGGTCTCAGCAACCGGAGCAACATTCGGTGCTGTCGGGGTCTTCGACCTGACTACAACAGCTACAGATGCTATCGGCAGGGTCACAGCAGTCGTAACACCCGTACGCACAGGGCGAACAGTCGCAGTTGCTCCGACAGAACGCCGTACACTCGTCGTCGGGGGTGACGAGAGTCTGGTCGTCGTCGAGGGTCGTTTCGACTTCCTTGACCGTCTCCCACGTCGGATTTTCGACGGTGCCGACCGTCTTGCCGTCGCTGACGATGCGGAGTCGGTCGTACTTGTCGATGGCCGTCGGTTTCGCGCCGGGTCGGGAGGACGCCCCCGCCAAGCCGGTACTGAGGACACTACTCGCCGCGATTCCTTTCAGGAGGTTTCTGCGCTTCATGGCGCAACTACTACAATACAATAGTTGGAAATAAATTATTTTCTAGCTAATATGAAATATAGGGTCGGCGGACGAGAGCCACCGGGATGAAATCCGCCCTACTACCTATCGGTGTTCTCTCACGGCGTCCACGAACGCCGCGAGCGCCAGTCCGACCAGCCCAACGTCTCGCGCCAGCACGTCGCCGAACTGTCCGGTCGTGGCCCACACCACCGCGAGGTAGCCCACCGTCGCCGCGAGCGAGACGGCCGCGACCGCCGCGGCGAAGGCAGTGTAGCGGTCGGCCAGCAGGGCGAGACCGAACCCGATTTCGAGCCAGCCGTTGACGAGCATGAAGACGACGGGCGAGACGACCAGCAGGGGCGCGAGCCAGTCGGTGACGTAGACGGCCCACGCCGCCGGGTCCAGCAGTTTGTGGACGCCCGCGGCGACCAGCATCCCGCCGAGGCCCCAGCGCGTCAGGAGTTCTGCCGCGGGGAGTCGAGACGCCGTCCGACCGAACGCCGATTCGACCGCCCGGCGCGCATCGTAATCCACCATACCTCGGCGTAGGAGGCCAGCGACCGAAAATCGTCGGATTCAGACGTGTAAGTTGGTCAGTAAACTCGGCGTACTCCCGGTGTCGCAGGTCAGTCCTGTGTTCGAATATCGGCCGTATAATGCGGCGTTTTCCCTCGTATCGTCGGCCGAGCGCCGGATTTTCGACCCTCTAGCGCTCTCGCCGGAGCGACGACGCGCCGAGTCGGTTAACCGCACGTGTCAGCGGCTAAGGAGCCGTATAACAATGGGAGAGTCGGTCGTTCGTCTGGTCGTGACGAGGCACACCACTCGCCGGGGGTCGACATGAGTTCGGACGGACGCTACTGGCCGACGCTGACTCGGCCCGGAGACGGGCGCGTGACCGCCGCGATGACGGGACTCAGCCGCTGGGAGCGCACGCTGTGGGTGCTGGTCGGCGTCGCGCTCGTCGGCGACCTGCTCACGACCTACTACGGCCTCCAGATGGGCCTCACCGAGTCGAACCCGGTCGCTCGGGCCGCCATCGAGCGATTCGGCTTCTCGGCGATGGTCGGTCTGAAGCTGTTCGCGGTCGGGGTCGGCCTCTGCTGTCGGCGACTCCTGCCCGAGCGCCACGGTCTGCTCGTGCCCGCCGGGTTGGCGGTACCGTGGATGGGCGCGGTCGTGATCAACCTCTCGCTGTACGCGATGGTGTCGTGACTCCGACTGGCTCCCGCTTCGATTACTGATTTTCCTTCTTCAGCGACAGCACGGTCCGGTCGAACTCGCAGACAAGCGTCTCGCCGTCGCCTTCGGTACCGTCCTCGTCGCGGTTGACCGCGAACGCCTCGACGTGCATCGTCACGACGCCGCGCTCGCCGTCGCTGGTCTCGCGCTTGTCGGTCACGGTCGATTGGGCGCGGATGGTGTCGCCGTGGAACACCGGGTTGGGGTGTTCTACGTCGTCGTAGCTTAGGTTGGCGACGATGGTCCCGTCGGTGGTGTCCGGAATCGAGACGCCGACCGCGAGGCTCATCGTGTAGAGTCCGTTGACGAGTCGCTCGCCGAACTGGGTGTCCGCGGCGAAGTCGGCGTCGAGGTGGAGCGGTTGCTGGTTCATCGTCATGTCGCAGAACTGCTGGTTGTCCGACTCGCTTACGGTCCGACGCTTCCCGTGTTCGATAGTCTGGCCGACCTCGAACTCCTCGTAGTAGAGTCCTGTCACGTGAAGAGGGTCGGCCCGCCACCGCAAAAATCCCGCCGGTTTCGGCCGATAAGCATCCGTTACCACTGTTTCAGGCAGTACCTGAGACGTCGGTAACTGGACCATAACAAAGGGTAAGACGGGAGTAAATTCGGTCGCAGTCAGTCACAGTCGAGGCTTACCATGACCGAGGACACGTGCCGGTTCGAGTGGGCGCGACCGCAGACAGCGGACGACGAGCGCGTCGACTCTCCCGCCGGGCGCGAAGCGGTGCCAGGGACACCGCGGGGCGCGACGCCCTCGGCCGGTGGACCGGACGCCCGCCAGAGACAGGGCTGGCGGGCGCGTTCGGAGGCCGACGCAAATCAGCGTGTGACGCAGGCCCCCGACCGGCGCGTGACTTCGGCGGACTCGCGGGTTCAGTTCCGGTTTCGAGCCACTGGACCGGTCGAAACCGCACCCGCGGTCCGCGACGGGACGGTGTACCTCGGTTGTGCGAACGGCTGCACGCACGCCTTCGACGGCGACACGGGGCGCGAGCGGTGGTCGTTTCGGACCGGCGACCGCGTTACCGCGCCCGCTGTCGCTCAGGGGGTCGTCTACGCGGGAACGAACGGCGGCACGGTCGTCGCACTCGACGCCGCGACGGGGAACCCCCGCTGGGAGTTCGCGGCCGCGGGCGGCTTCCAAGCCGCCCCGGCGGTCGCGGACGGGGAAGTGTTCGTCGCGGCCGACGGCGGCCGCGTCGCGGCCCTCCACGCCGCGGACGGCTCTCGACTCCGGGCGTTTCAGAACGCCTCGCGGGCGCTCTGCTCGCTCGGACTGGACGGCGCTCGATTGCTCCTCGCAAGCCTCGACGGCGGGGCCTACGCCCGCGACCGGACCGACGGCCGCGAGCACTGGCGCTTCGAGCCCTCTCTGGCGGTCCGTCACGCCCCCGAAGTCGCCGACGGCGTCGCCTACCTCGGGACGGTAGACGACGGCCGAGTCCACGCGATTTCGGCGGTCACGGGCCGCGAGCAGTGGCGAGCGGAAACCGATGGCGGCGTGTGGGCGTCGCCGACAGTCGCAGACGGAACCGTCTTCGTGGGAAGCGGGGACGGTTCGGTCTACGCTTTCGACGCCGAGGAGGGTTCGCTCGCGTGGCGGACCGACCTCGGCGCGCGGATTTGGGCGTCGCCGACGGTGGCCGACGGGGCGCTCCTCGTCGGCACCGATTCAGGGGCGGTGTACGCCCTCGACGGGGAGGATGGGTCGGTGCTGTGGTGGTACCGGGCGGCGGACGCCGTGGTCGCTCCCGCGGTCGTCTCGGGCGCGACGGCCTACGTGGCCGACTGCGGCGGGACCGTCACTGCGCTTTCGCTCTCGGCGTAGTCTTCGAGCTATCGAGTCGGTTTCAGTACTCCTCGAAGCGGTTGTAGAAATTCATACAATTGTTTAGAGTAACCAGAGATATTTTTAAACGGCACTGTCTAGTTACGCACCTCCTGAATCGGGGTGCGTCCATCGAGTGCTTGATGCGGTCGTTGTGCGTTATAATAGTGTGTAAACTGTACAAGCCACTCGCGGGCGCTTTGCTGACTGCCC
>NZ_SBIT01000009.1 GCF_004765785.1 Halorussus ruber
GTCCGCTCCCGCTGCCAACATTCAAGAGTCGCGGTGTCTAACGTCCTTTTGAGCAGGTTTGCGGCTTGCATGGACACAACCGCTACAACCTGCTCACTTCTTAAACTGCGCTAACTAGACAGTGCCTTTTAAACAAATTTGTAAATTGCTTTGCGGTGTTTCGACCGAACTCTTGAGGGGCACGAGGTCCAAGGTTCGACCATGTCCAGCGACGAACTCCAGCCGAACGACCTCGAAGAGGGAACTCGCGTTCGACTCGAATGGTCGCCGCGCGGCGGTCGCGGGGCCGCAAGCGCCGCGGAGGGCGAGGTGACCGGCGTCTGGCGGCCGGACGACGACGTGCAGGAGTTCACCGTCGAACAGGACGACGACGCCATCAACGTCTACACCGACTACCGCAACCCGGTGGTCGAGCGCGTCGAGGGCGGTCTGGACGGCGAGGAGCCAGACACCCAGACGGTCGGGCGTCTGGACCGGATTGTGGCGTCGGGCGAGACCTGAATCACGGGCTTCCGGTTTTTTGCGTCTATTGTGCGAGTAGTGTTCAGGACCCGCCACTCTCCACGTGCTTCGTTCGGTGGACCAACCGAACCCCTTGGCGGACTGAAAGGGCGAGCGCGGTTCGCGTTTACGTGGTCGCCTCAGCGACCCCTATCCGGAGCGAACGAAGTGAGCGGAGGATATGTCGCTGAGAGACCGCGAACCGCGCGAGGGCTTTCGAAACCATTGTCGCTGTCGTCACGGAGTATCTGAATACTACTCACAAACTGAAAGCAGAAAGAAGCTAGCTTCAGGCTTGAGCATAGCCGTCTACTGCCCAGTACCACAACCGCAGGCCACGTCCTCCCCAACCGATTGCGGTCCTCGGCCACGGGCCTGCGGTCCTCATCCCTCGCGCGGTTCGGCGTGACACGGAGGTCACGCCAGCGCGCGCCGGACAGGAGAGTCTCAGAGTAGGTCGAAGCAGGGAGTATCCACACGCATTTCACCGCCCGTCTCGTACCCCGGAACATGAACGCCGAAGACGTGGAAGCACTCATCGAGGAGAACCTCGAAGACGCCGACGCGACAGTCAGCCACCCCCGCGGCGTGGACGACGAGGACCACCTCGCGGCCACCGTGGTCTCGCCCGCCTTCGAGGGCGAGTCGCTGGTCGACCAGCACGAGATGGTCTACGACGCCCTCGGCGACCACATGACCGAGGAGATTCACGCGCTCGAAGTCACCACCTACACGCCCGACGAGTACGCCGAACGCGCCGAGTAGACCGGCGGAACTACGACTACTCACAACTCATGCCCACTTTCGTTGAGGAAGTCCAACTGATAGCCAGCGACAACGCCGCAGAACTCTCTCGCCGCCTCGGCGACCGAGTCGAGACCCTCGGGGAGGCCCTCTCGCTCCTCGAAGACTGGACCGAGGAGAGCCGCGAGACCCGGACCGAACTGGCCTCGAAGTACGAGTCGGCCAAGGACCTCGCCCGGGACGAGATTCGGGACCACGACGCTCCCGACCCCGAGGACCGAGACCCCGGCGACATCCCGACCGAGGACCTGCTCGACCACCCCGCGGTCAGCGAGCGCACGAAACAGCGACTCGCCGAGTACAGCACCAAGCTCTACGTCTATCTGGACGAGGAGAGCGCCTACGGCGAGGCCCGCACCGAGTTGGCCCGCGCGCTCGACACCGAACTTGAACTGTACGGCGACCTCCTGCCCGCGCTCGACCGCGGCGCGGTGTCGGTCCGTGACGCCCAACAGCAGATTGCGCGACTCGCCAGAGAGCAGGACCTCGGCCCGGCGAACCAGACCGCCGCGGACGTGCTACTGGAATCGGCGGTCGAAGAGGAGTAGCACTCGCCAGCAGTCGGTCAGACTTCGAACTGCGCCAGCGGGATGCACCGGCCGTGGACGCTCTCGGGGGCGGGGACCGAGCCGGTTGCCCCCCACTCGTCCGCGCCGCGGCGAAGCAGGGTTCCCCGGTGGGTCACTCCAATCGCGTCGCCGTCGTACTCGCACCACCCGACCGCGACCTCCTCCGGGGTCGGCGACGGGACCGATTCGAGGGCCGACTCCTCGCGGTCGGTCCGGTACTCGAACAGCGCGTGGTCGCGGTCCTCCTCCCACGACGAGGGCGGCGTCGGCGACCCGCCGACGAAAGTCTCCCCGTCGCGGACCAGCGACTCGCGGAAGTAGCTCTGGCGATGCTCGTCGTCCAGTCGCGCCCACGACCGGCCGGTGTCGGTCGTCCGGTAGAGGCCGCTCCCGGTCGCCGCGACGATTGTGCCGCCGTCCGCCAGCGCGAGGTGGTGGATGTCGTCGGTGTGGGGCGCGTCGAAGCCCTCGATTCGCCCGTCTCGCCACGTCTCGCCGCCGTCGTCGCTGGCGTAGACCCCGCCGACCTCGACTCCGGCGACGACGCGCTCGGGCGACTCGGGGTGGACGCGCACGTCCCGAACCTGCGCGACGTTCTCGTGGCGGTCGATGCCCCAGTCGTCGCGCTCGGCGAGTTCTCGGAAGCCGTCGAGGTCGCGCCACGCCACGTTCGAAATCTCGCCCGAACCGTCGATTTCGGCGACGTAGACGTGTGCGGGCCGCGTCCCGGCGTAGATTCGCCCTTCGCTCGCGCCGACCGCGTAGACTTCTTCCCGCGGCACGTCGAGATTCGTCCACTCCTCGCCGTCGTGAGAGTGATAGAGTCCGGTCTTCGTGGCCGCGAACGCGCCGGAGACGCCATCGAAGGTCTCGACGCGAAGCACCCGGCCCGACCGGAGGACGCGCTCGGCGTCGGTCTCCTCCGGCCCCTCGGCCGCGCCGGACCCGACCGGACTCGCCGCGCGATACACGCCGTCGTCGCTACCTACGAGCAACATACGTACACTATCCGACAGGATAGACTAAAGTGTTCGCTGAAACCAGTTTGTGTTGTCTGGTAGATAAGAGAGGAGTCCCGAGAAAGCCGAGTTCCGGGGACGGCTCAGATGTTCGGTTGCGGGACTTCGGTCCGGTCCAGCTTCCGGTTGTGGAGCGCCTCGCCGGTCTCGCGGTCGAAGACGTGAATCGCCTCCTCGGGGATGCGCGCGACGACTTTCTGCCCGCTCTCGACGCTCCGGAGACCCGAGACGGTGGCGACGAAGGTCTCGGTCTCCTCGTCTGTCGCCACGGCGCGGTCGGCGTCGGCGAACGTCAGGTAGACGTTGTTCTCGTCGCCCATCGGTTCGACCACGTCCACCGCGGTCCGGAAGTCGTGGCGACCCTCGCCCTCGCCGACCAGTTCGATGTCCTCCGGGCGAATCCCGAGGACGAGTCGGTCGTGGCCCTCCACGTCGGCCAGCGTCTCGTCGGAGAGGAGGTACTCGAACTCCTCGGCCACGAGGCTCCCGTTGCGGAGGTCCACGTCGAAGAAGTTCATCGAGGGTTCCCCGATGAACCCCGCGACGAAGACGTTCCGGGGCTCGTGGTAGCACTCCAGCGGCGTGCCGACCTGCTGGAGCTTTCCGTCGTTCAGGATGGCGATGCGGTCGCCCATCGTCATCGCCTCGGTCTGGTCGTGGGTGACGTAGACCGTGGTGACGCCCAAGTCCTCCTGCAATCGCTGGAGTTCGGTCCGCATCTGCGAGCGCAGCTTGGCGTCGAGGTTCGACAGCGGTTCGTCCATCAGGAAGACCTCCGGGTCGCGGACGATTGCGCGACCGAGGGCGACGCGCTGTTGCTGACCGCCCGAGAGTTCGCCCGGTTTTCGGTCGAGCAGGTCCTCGATGCCCATCATCGCGGCGGTCTCCTCGACCCGCGAGCGAATCTCGTCGTCGGGCATGTCGGTGGACTCCTCCAGTCCGAAGCTCATGTTCTCCCGCACCGTCATGTGGGGGTAGAGCGCGTAGGACTGGAACACCATGGCGATGTCCCGCGTCGTCGGCGGTTCGTCGGTGATGGTGCGACCGCCGAGTCGGATGTCGCCGTCCGAGACGGTTTCGAGGCCCGCAATCATCCGCAGGGTCGTGGACTTGCCACACCCCGAGGGACCGACCAGCACGAGGAACTCGCCGTCTTCGATTTCGACGCGGGCGTCGTCCACCGCGACGATTCGCCCGCCGTCGTCCTCGAACCACTTGGTTACCCCGTCGAGGGTCAGTTCGGCCATCGTTCTGTCCTCCGTCGTAGAGTGGTGTAAAGCTTTGTCATGGTCTTCAAGTCTCCCCGGCAACTCCCTTTGCGAACTGTTCGCCGAACAGGACGTACACCAGCAGGGTCGGCAGGGCCGCGACGAACGCGCCCGCCATCTGGGTGTTGAACGATTCCACGATACCGCCAGTCAGACTGTTGAGCGCAATCGTGACCGGTGCCGCCGCGCCTCCTCCGGACGGGAGGATGACCAGCGCGAACAGCAGGTCGTTCCAGATTTGAGTGAACTGATAGATGAGCGTGACCGCGAAAATCGGCCGCGAGAGCGGCAGGACGATGTTGCGGTAGATGCTGAACACGCTCGCACCGTCGAGTCGGGCGGCCTCTATCATCTCGTCCGAGAGCGTCTGGTAGTACGACCGGAACAGCAGGAAGGTGATGGGAATCCCGTACGCGACGTGAGTCACGATGAGGTTGATGATGCTGGCGTAATGCTCGTGCATCATCGGGAGACCCCACAGGAAGCTCAGCAGTTCCTGCGTGTTCACGATGGCGTAGAGCCGCGAGAGGGGCACCAGCACCGCCTGATACGGGATGAAGATGCCCGCCACGAACAGCGCGACCAGCGCCGTCTGGTACTTCCAGTCGATGGTCGTCAGCCCGTAGGCCGCGATGGACCCCAGTCCCGCCGACAGGACGGTCGCCGGAACCGCCAGCAGGAGGCTGTTGACGAGCGCGTTGCTCATCTCGCTGAACGCGATTTCCCACGGTTCGAAGGTGAATCCGTCTGCAACCGGCGGGAGGAACGGCACGGTCCGGTTGAACGCGTCGGTCGTCTTGAACGCGGTCATCAGCCCCGCTTCCAGCGGCGCGAGGTAGAAGCCCACCAGACCGAGGAGAATCGCGTAGAGCGCGACCCTCGTTCGGTCGGCGTCTCTAATCGTCTGTTCGATTCGCTCTCGTCTGGTGTGGTCGTCCGGGTTCGGACTGGCTGGCGGACTGCTCATAGTTCACCTCGTCGGTATTCGCTGTAGAGGTACGGCGCGACCACCGCCAGCGCCATGCCGAATAGCACGATGGCGATGGCCGACCCGTAGGCCCAGTTGTTCGACCCGAACGCCTCGCGGAACATCATCGTGGCGAGGATGTCGGCGGCCGGGCCGGGGTTGTTGCCGAACATCACGTAGAGGAAGTCGAAGGCCTTCAGCGCGAACACCATCAGCACCACCGCGGCGCTCATGGTCGAGGCGCGAAGCTGGGGCAGGATGACCCGCCAGTACATCTTCGCGGTACTCGCGCCGTCTACCTTCGCGGCCTCGTAGTGAGCGGTCGGAATCGCTCGAAGCCCCGCGAGGTACACCACCATCGCGTAGCCCGAGAACTGCCAGATGAGCGCGAAGATGACCGCCGCCAGCTTGGTGTCGGGGTTCGAAATCCACTGCAAGGTCAGGAAGTCGAGTCCCAACTGGCGGAGCGTGACGTTTATCATCCCGATTTGGGGGTTGTACATCCACGCCCAGAACTTCGCGGTCACGACGAACGAGAGGCTCATCGGCAGGAGGTAGATAGTTCTGAGGGTGTTCTCGAACCGAATCTCTTGGTCCACCAGAATGGCCAACAGCAGGCCAAAGAGCAGGCAGACCGCGGTGAACGCCACCAGCAGGACGAGCGTGTTCTGGGCCGCGGTCCAGAACGACGGGTCCGAGAGCGCCCGGCGGTACATCTCCAGGTCGAACTCCGAAACCGTGTACTCCGGCAGGAGCAGGCCCTCGAAGTCCGTCAGCGAGATGACGAGGTTCCACCCGATTGCCCCGTAGACGAAAAAGCCCATCAGCAGGAAGGGCGGGAGCCAGAACGGAATCGACTGGACGAAGTCGCTCGACAGTAGCGACTGCCACCGGCCGGTCTCGGTCGGGGTCTCCTCGGCGGTGGCTACCCCACCGTCAGAGCGAAGCTCTGACGAACCTCGCAGACGGTCGGTCTGCTCGCTACCATCCGCGCGAAGCTCCCGGTCCCCGCTGTCGGCCCCGCGTCTCGGAGAGAGCCGTCGGAGTACGTCTCTGAGTCGTTGCATGTGAAAAGGAAACGTGGGAGCTGCCTTCAGTTGAACGCCTGTTTCAGCTGCTTGTAGGTCTTATCGACGTTCCAGCCTGAGGTGAACGTCGACATCGCGTCGCCGAAGTTGCTCTTGGCTCCCGGCGGGATGGCCAGCCCGTGCTGGATGGACTTGACCTGCACGTCGGAGTTGGCGAAGTCGTCCATCTGGCGGCTGAGGAACGGCCCGAACTTATCCTTGGGCACGTCGGTACGGGGCGGAATCGACCCCTTCTTGGGGTTGAACCGCTCCTGAGCGTCCACGCTCCCGACGTACTGGAGGAACTTCTTGGCCGCCTCGGGCGAGGGGTTGTTCTTCGGCATGGGGAACGAGTCCATGTTGAGCGCGTAGACGCCCTGCGTGCCGGGGAACGGCACCTGCCCCCACTCGGACTCGAACTCGAAGCCGTCCTGTCCGCGGTACATGCCCGCGGCCCAGTCGCCCTGATGGAAGAAGGCGGCCTCGCCGTTGATGACCTTCTTGTTCGCCTCGGTCCACGAGATGGACCCCGCGTCGTCGTTGAAGTACTCGGTGTACTCCTTGACGATGCTGAGGGAGTTCTTGACGGCCTCCTTGTTGGCCTCGACTTTGCCCTCGGTGAAGGCGCGGTAGGTCTCCGTGCCGTGTTCGCCGAGGAGGACCTGCGCCCAGAGCTGGGCCGTGGACCACGCGGATTTGGTCTGGTTGGCCATGCCGACCGCGTCGGTGTTCTCCTCGACTTTCTTCATCGCCGCGGTGAGGTCGCTGGGCTTCTCGATGGACGAGGGGTCCACGCCCGCCTCCTCGACGACCTTCTTGTTGTAGAAGAGGTTGTTGAGCCGGTGGATGTTGATGGGGACCGTGACGAACTTCCCGTCGGGCTTGGCGGCGTCCTTCGGCCCTTCGAGGTAGGCGTCCTTCATGCCGTTTTTCGACCAGACCGAATCGCCGATGTCTTTCAGCTTGTCGGCCTCCACGAACGGCTGGAGGTGTGCGCCCGGCCACGCCTGCCACGTGCTGGGCGGGTTGTTGTTCAGGACGCGCTTCTTGATGACGGTCTTGAGATTCTGGCCGCCGCCGCCCGCTACGGGGTTCTGGTTGACCTCGATGTCGGGGTGTGCCTCCTCGAAGCCCGCGAACAGCGCCTCTGCGGCCTTCGCACCGTCGCCGCCGGTCCACCAGTGCTGGACCTCTAGGGTCTCGTAATTCGAGTCCTCCTCGGTCGTGCTGTCGCTGTCGCCATCGCTGGACTCGGTGGTCTCGTCCGAACCGGAGTCGGTCGTCGTCCCTTCGGAGTCACCGCCGCCGCCCATACAACCGGCCAGTCCGGTGACGCCGATAGTACCCGCACCAGCTACTTTGAGATAGTCGCGCCGAGAAACGTCGGAACCTTCGTTGGCATCTGTCATACGTTAGGCCTAAGCGGGTTCATCACACACCAGCCACTTAAACGTTGTTGAAATTAATGCAAGACCGAGTAAACTGTGAGTCAGTAACACACTAGGACGGTCGACCCAGAATCAGACTGCCGTCTCTGGGTTTTTCGAGAGCAGTTAGTCGGACAACATCTATTGCGTTGGGAGTTGTGTCGTTCTACCATCACTAAATCGGCGGGTTTCTGTTACCCGTGTGACTCGTTTCTCCGCCTGTGTGGTCGGTGACGGTGTGCCGTCAGTCGGGCGCGCGGATATCCGAGTCGACGGCGCGGGTGGTCGAGGGAGAATCGGTTCTGAGGGAGAACCGATTCTAGTCGACTCATGCGGGCGCGAGCGTTGGACTGCGCTCGCGCCCGCATACCACCATAACTAAATAATGTTTTAAGCAATAATTAGATGTCCGATTCGGGCGGAATCCGTCCCTCTCGGGCGTTCGCCCCAACCGACCGCCGAGACCGAGTGCGCACGATATTTATCTGCGGGGGATGGACCTTCGAACGTATGACTTCCGGCAATCGCTTCCTCGCTCGCTCCGCTCACGAGACTGCGCTTCCCGACCTCACGCGAATCTCCGGAGGTCGATTCGCATGAGCGACGACGAGGACTACCGGACAGAGGAGGACAGCCTCGGAGAGATGCAGGTACCGACCGACGCCTACTGGGGCGCACAGACCCAGCGCGCACTCGCTAACTTCCCCATCTCGGGCATCACGTTCGGACGGCGGTTCGTCCGCGCGCTCGGCGTCGTCAAGAAGGCCGCCGCGGAGGCCAACCGGGACCTCGAGATGATTCCCGAGGACAAGGCCGACGCCATCGTGGCGGCCGCAGACGAGGTCATCGAGGGTCGCCACGACGACCAGTTCCCCGTGGACGTGTTCCAGACCGGGAGCGGGACCTCCTCGAACATGAACGCCAACGAGGTCATCGCCAACCGCGCGACCGAGATTTACGGCGGCGAAATCGGAAGCCGGGAAATCCATCCCAACGACCACGTCAACTTCGGCCAGTCGAGTAACGACGTGATTCCGACCGCGATGCACGTCGCCAGCCTCGAAGCCGTCGAGAAGGACCTCCTGCCCGCCTTGGACCAGCTCCGCGAGGCGCTGGAAGCCAAAGAAGACGAGTTCGACGGCGTCGTCAAGACCGGTCGCACCCACCTGCAGGACGCCACGCCGGTCCGCCTCGGACAGGAGTTCGGCGGCTACCGCACGCAGGTCGAGAAGGGCCTCGCGCGCCTCGACCAAGTTCGGGACCACCTCTCGGAGTTGGCGCTCGGCGGGACCGCAGTCGGAACGGGTCTGAACACCCACCCCGAATTCCCCGAGAAGGCCGCCGAGTACATCTCCGAGGAGACCGGCGTCGAGTTCCGCGAGGCCGACAACCACTTCGAAGCCCAGGCCGCCCACGA
Organism: Halorussus ruber; assembly: GCF_004765785.1. Classification (GTDB taxonomy): domain Archaea; phylum Halobacteriota; class Halobacteria; order Halobacteriales; family Haladaptataceae; genus Halorussus; species Halorussus ruber. The sequence goes on from NZ_SBIT01000009.1 coordinate 9,040, forward strand.
CGCGATGTCCGAGGCCCACGGCGCGCTCCGGACCATCGCTGGCTCGCTCAACAAAATCGCCAACGACCTGCGCCTGCTGGCCTCCGGGCCGCGGAACGGTCTCGGCGAACTCGAACAGCCGGAGAACCAGCCCGGTAGCTCCATCATGCCCGGCAAAATCAACCCCGTCGTCGCCGAGGCGGTCAATCAGGTCCACAAGCAGGTCGTGGGCAACGACGCCGCCGTGAGCGCGGGTGCCGCCGAGGGCCAAATCGACCTCAACCTCTACAAGCCGGTGCTGGCGCACAACTTCCTCCAGTCCGCCGAGATGCTCGCCAACGCGAGCGAAGTCTTCGGCGAGAAGTTCGTCCGCAAGCTGGAAGCCAACGAGGAACACTGCGAACAGCAGGTCGAACAGAGCATGGCGCTGGCCACGGCGCTCAACCCCCACATCGGCTACGACAAGGCCAGCGACGCCGCCAAGACCGCCCTGAAGGAGGGCAAGACTGTGAAAGAGGTCGTCGTGGAGAAGGGCTACCTCAGCGAGGAGGAGGCCGACGAGGTCATCGACCCCGAGAAGATGACCCACCGCGGGATTCTGGGTAGCGACGACTAGGAACGAACGGACCGTTTCTTCGTTTTTCTTCTTTTGACGAGTGACGCGGTTTCCGCAGAACTGTGGGAGTTACTACGATACTCGAGAGAACATCTGCCTCGAAAGCCCTCGCGCGGCTTGCGGTCGCTCAGCGGGATATTCGGCGCGCGCAGAACTGCGCGCGCCGAATAGGGCCGCGCTGAGGCGACTAAACTGAACGCAAGCCCCGCTCGCCCTTTCAGTCCGCCAAGGACAGCAGTTGTCTCACTGAGCGAACGCTCGGTGGTAGACTCTACAAGCATACGCTTGACCAGTCGAACCACAGTCTGGGTGGACTGAAAGGGGCCGGTCGCTCGCGTACAGTTCAGTCGCCTGTGCAGGCCCTATTCGCGGCGGGTTGTGCGGAGAGCCGCGAATATCCTGCACAGCGACCGCGAGCGGCCGGGGGCTTTCTAAACCTTCTCCTCGGTACTCTCGGCGTTCGCTTTCGGCTCAATTTCGTTCACGGCCGCATCGCTACAGATTCAGAAATCCACTTTCCAGAAACGCCCGTCAACCGTTTCAGACAGGCCGTCGTCCTCTAGTTCCATGTCCGACGACCGACACGGCGACAGCGACACCGCGACCTTCGAGATGACGCGAAACGAGGCCCGGGTCGTCATCGCAGCGCTCTCCGACGAGGAGATGACCGCCTCGGACGACCGAGGGATGCGCATCCAGAACATCCAAGACCACCTCTCTGCGGAGTTCGACTTCGACGAGCACCGGGGAGTCGAGAAGGGCGAGATGGCGACCGAGGACGACACCGGGTGGCTCGACAACGACTCCATCTTCGGCGGAAACGACCCCGACGACACCGAGACGGTCGAACTCTCCCGGCCGGAAGCCAACGTCGTGACCGACGCGCTCGCCGACTTCGAGTTGGACGAGGGCCACGAGAACGCCGGGACCGCCGAGAACGTGCGCGAGCGGATTTCGGACGCCTTCGAGAATCGCTAAATCGGAATCGCGGCCGAAATCGCGCCGGACAGCGTCCCGACGATGGCCTCCCACACCGAGAAGCCGGTGAGGATGGCCAGTATCGTGTCGAGGCCGAAGAACAGGAACAGCGCCGCGCCGGCGAAGTGGGCCTTCCGCACGTCGAACGCGTGGGAGAACTTGTGGAAGAAGAAGGCGTTGGCCATGCTGACCGGGATGATGGCCAGCATCTCGCCCACCCAGATCGCCGGGGTCGCGCCGTACTGGACCGCCAGCCCGATGGTGACCAGTTGGGTCTTGTCGCCGAACTCGCCCGCCGCCATCATGGCGAAGATGGGGAGGAATCCGCCGAAAGCGTCGGGGACTTCTCTGCCGAACACCGTCATGTCGATGTCACCGGGGCTCATCACGCCGCCGTCGGTCTCGGCGGGCACCTCGCTCGACTTCGGCGCGGACCGCACGAGCAGGACCGCGAAGGCCAGAAAGAGAACGGCGGTGAAAGCGTCCAGATAGACCGCCGGGAGCGCGCCCTTGAGTTGACTGCCGAACCAGATTTCGAGCGCGGTCCACCCGGCGAACGCGCTCCCCGCCGCCGTCACCACGACCCACGGGTTGTAGCGCGTCGAGAGTCCGGCGATGATGAACTGGACCTTCTCGCCGGGGAGGACGAGCAGTTGGGCCGTGAAGGCCACAATTACGATTTCGAGAAATCCCGCCATCAGGACCGCACCTCCGGGGTCGGTAGGTGGAGGCGTGAGAGCGGTGCAACCGTGAACTCGGATAGCATAGTTGCTACAAATTAGATGCGTCTAAAGTAAAAGTCCTTTCCTCTCAAAGCAGTCTCGGCCCAGACAGGTGACTACTCGGGTGAGAGTCCGCAGGAGTAAGCCCGGCGACTACTGATTCCGACTGCTTTCGAGGTAGAGGTGGCCGAACGCGAGGCCGAACAGGGGGAGCAGGCCCGCGGTCAGTCCGGCGGAGACGAACTCCCCGGCGAGCGAGAGCGGGCCGAACGCGCTCGCCGCGTAGTTCGACGCCGCCGAGAGCGCGACGTAGCCGAAACTGACGCCGAAGACCTTCGTCACGTTGCCGCGACTGGCCCGCCAGCCCGCTCTGAGGCTTCCGAGCGGTCCCGTCCCGTCGATGACGCAGGCCGGGTACGCCAGCACGAGTCGGCAGAAGAGGTAGACGCCCGGGAGGACCAGCAGGAAGAGGCCGACCGCGGTGAGGAGCCACGCGAGCGTCCCCGTGACGACCAGCGACGGGAGGCGGGCCGCGGACTGCTTGAGCCGGTCGGCGAGCGAGGGCGCGCGCTCCTCGACGGCGGCGTCTGCGGTCGCGTAGACCACGCTCCAAGCCAGCGCAAACCCGACGAAGAGCGCGAGATACACCGGCCACACCCAGTCGGCGACTCGCGGCGGTTCCGCGGGCGCGGTCGGCGAGACGCCCGCCAGCGCGACGACCGAGAGGAGCGAGACGGCGAACGCGAGGCCGACGAGTTCGAGGCTATCGGTCAGGACCTCCTTGGACCACCGGAGAGTATCGACCACGTCGAGTCGCCGGACGTGGACCCGCTCGGTCGGGACTCCTCGGGGCGGCGAGTCGTCGCCCCTCGCCGAGGCCCGTCGGGCCGCCGACGGGCCTCGGACCGTCGGCGGATTTCGGTCCGTCGGCGGGTTTCGGTCCGTCGGCGCGTCGCGGTCTGCAGGGGTGTCGCGGTCGGTTTCGGCGCTGTCCTCGCGCTGACTGCCCATGCGCTCAGGTTCACAAACCGCTGATATAAATCTCGGGGAGGCGGTAGCGGGGTTTCGACAGTCCGACGCTCCGACGACCAATTTCATACGAGAGAGCGTCGTACCGATAGGTCATGTCGCTGGAGAGTTTGCTCGTTCTCCTCGAACTCGTCCTGGTCTGGCTGGCCGTCGTTGCCATCGTCTTCGGCGTCATCTTCGTCGGCGGCGCGCTCGTCGCGGCCGTCTCGCTTCCCGTCACGCTGGTCCTGCCGACGGTTCGGTGCCACCTCCTCGCGCTCACCGAGAACGTGACCGGGGTGCGACCCGACTCGCTCACCGACTGGCGCTTCCTCGGGGCCTACTTCGTTTTCGTCTACGCCTACGGGCTATCGCTCCTCCTCGGGTCGGCGTGGTTCGCGGAGTCGCTTCCGGCGACGGGACGACTTCTCTCCGCAGGAGGAGTCGGGATGAACTCGACGTTTGCCGTCGTCGAACTCGCGGCCGTCGCGCTCGCTGTCGTCGCGGCCCTGCTCGTCGTCCGCCCGGTAGTGGCGAACGTGCGACTCCGGGCCGTCGGCGAGTGGACGTTATTTCTCGTCCTCGTCGCCGGACTGACCGCCGCGGCCGCGTTCGTCGTGCCGTGGCTCCTCTTGGCCGTTCTCGATGGCCTCGTCTTGTGAGAGACAACTAAACGATTGGCAAAGAGATATATAGAATCTCTAAGTAAAGAATTACATATTCCTCACGTCGAGCAAAGACGGGGAGACTTATCGGACGCGAGGTAGTTCATCGACGCATGGAAGTGCTGAATCCGCGCGTCCGCCTCGTCTGGAGCGTCGGCGCGGTCACGACCGCAATCGTGCTGGGCCTCCTCGCGGCGCTCGTAGATCGGTTCGCGCTCGGCGTGGGACTCTGGGTCGCCCTCGTCGTGGCCGGTCTGGCGCTCGCGCTCGGGGTCGTCTTCGCCCTCCTCCGGTATCGCATCTGGCGCTTCGAGGTCCGCGACGCCGACCTCTATCTGGAGCGAGGAGTACTGACGCGGGTGAACACGGTGGTCCCGTTCGTCCGCGTCCAGCACGTCGATACCCAGCGCGGGCCGGTCGAGCGCGCGCTCGGACTGGCGAGCGTCGTGGTCTACACCGCCGGGTCGCGGGGCGCGGACGTGACGATTCCGGGTCTGACGCCCGAGCGGGCCGACGACTTGCAGGAACAGCTCCGTCGCCTCGCCATCGAGAGCGAGCGCGAGTCCGACGCCGTATGAGACTCCACCCGTTCTCGGTCCCCTACCGGGCGCTCTCGCGGGGGATGAGCATCGGCCTGATGCTGTTTTTCCTCGGCCAGTCGCTGGTGGGGACCGACGCCCTGCCCGTCCGACTGACGAGACCCGGCCTGTTCGCGCTCGCGGCAGTCGGCGTCGTGGCGGTCGCGCTCTGGCAGGTCGCCTACTACCGGCGCTTCGAGTACCGACTCACCGACGACGGCCTCGAAATCGCGTCGGGTGTCGTCTCCCGGCGCAACCGCGAGATTCCCCTCCGGAGAATCCAGAACGTGGACATCTCGCGCAACCTGATTCAGCGGGCGCTCGGCATCGCGGTCCTCGACCTCGAAACCGCCGGGGGAGGAGCGACCGAGGCCAGCCTCCGGTTCGTCGGCTACGACGAGGCCAAGCGCCTCCAGCGGGAAATCCAGCGACTCAAGCGCGGCGCAGAGGAATCGGAGACGGGTGAATCAGCAGACCGCGAGGTGCGCGACGACCGCGAGGAGCTCCTCTTCGAACTCGCCACCGCGGAGCTGGCCCTCCTGAGCGCGCTCTCGTTCGACTTCCGGTACCTCTCCCTGCTGGCGTTCGGCCCGGCGGCCTTCCCCTTCGTGCCCGGTCTCACCGAGGTCGCGTTCGTCGGCGGGGTGGTCCTGGTCGCCTTCCTCGTGGTCGCGCTCTGGGTCATCAGCGCCGCCGTCACCTTCGCGCGCTACTACGGCTTCCGCCTCACGCAGGTCGGCGACGAACTCCGGTACGAGCGCGGCCTGCTCCAGCGATACGACGGGTCCATCCCCCTCTCGAAGGTCCAGACGCTCACCATGACCGAGAACGTCCTGATGCGGCAGTTCGGCTACGCCACCCTCGCGGTCGAGACCGCTGGCTACGGGCCGGGCCAGACGCCCTCCGGCGGCTCTGAGGCCGCGATTCCGCTGGCGACCAGCGACCGCGTCGCCCGACTCGCGCAGGACGTGGAACCGTTCGACGTGCCGGAGTTCTCTCGCCCGCCGAAGCGCGCCCGGACTCGCTACGCCTTCCGGTACGGCCTCGCGCTGGTGGGCCTCGCGGCGGCGCTGGGCGCGCTCGAAGTCGTCGTCGGCCCCTCCTCGCCCCTCCCGGTTCCGCTCGCGGCGATTCCGCTCGCGTTCGTCCTGTTCGCGCCCGTCGCGGCCCACCTCAAGTGGCGCAACCGGGGCTACGCGGTGGGCCGGAACCACGCCTTCACCCGGAACGGGTTCTGGGACCGGACGACCAAGGTGGTGCCCTACTACCGCGTCCAGACCGTCATCCAGACGAAGACCATCTTCCAGCGCCGCCGGAACCTGGCGAGCGTGGTGGTCGATACCGCGAGTTCGGCTGGCGGGGCCGCGGCGGCGGTGGACTTGGACGCGGAGAAGGCGGCTGAGTTTCGGGAGTTAGTGGGGGAGAAGTTGCAGGAGAGTCTTCGAGAACGACAGAGCGAGGACGCGTCCCCAGACTGACCGTCGAGGGCTATACTCCACCCCTTCCAGACATTAGAAAAAATAGTATAATCTAGGAAAAATTTATATGGCTTGTTTTGGTATGATAGTACACCCCATGCTCGGCAAGCCGAGCGATGGGACTCCATCATGAGACGGACTACGAAACTCCTCGTCACGGTATCGTTCGCGCTACTCGCAGTCGGCTTCGCGGCCAGCGGCGTCACCGCCCAAGAGGTGACTTCCGACATCGGAACCGCCTGTAGCTGTCTTGACAGCGGCGGCGGCAGCGACGACGGTGGCGGTGGGAACGGTGAACTGAAACGCAGTCTCGACAGCGGATTCGTGCTCAACTTTGACGCTGGCGGTGGCGACGATAACGACGACGGCGGTTGCTGTCTGGAGCGGTAGGACGCCGTCCTCCGGACCCGACCAGGAATCGCAACTGGACGGTTTTTTACCCTTCGCCGACTCATTGCCGAGTAATGACTGAACACGACTACGAGGACCTCGGCCTCGTCGCGGGGTTGGAGATTCACCAGCAACTCGACACCGAGTCGAAACTGTTCTGCGGATGTCCGACCGACCTCCGCGAACCGGAGGAGGCCGAGCGCGAGTTCACGCGCTTCCTGCACCCGACCAAGAGCGAACTGGGCGAGATCGACGAGGCCGCGCTCGAAGAGAGCCGCGTCGAGCGCGAGTTCGAGTATCTGGCCTACGACACGACGTGTCTGGTCGAGGAGGACGACGAACCGCCCCACCGCCTCGACGCGGAGGCCCAAGAGGTCGTCCTCGAAATCGCGCAACTGCTCGATATGGACGTAATCGACCAGGCCCACGTCATGCGGAAAATCGTCGTGGACGGGTCCAACACCTCCGGGTTCCAGCGCTCGACGCTGATGGCGACCGACGGCGAGATTTCGACTTCCGAGGGGTCGGTCGGCATCGAGGACCTGATGCTCGAAGAGGAGTCCGCCCAGCGCGTCGAGGAGCGCGAGGACGGCGTCCTCTACAGCCTCGACCGCCTCGGCATTCCGCTGGTGGAAATCGGCACCAAGCCCGACATTCGCTCGCCGGAGCAGGCCCGCGAGGCCGCCGAGCAGATCGGCATGCTCCTGCGCTCGACGGGGCGGGTCAAGCGCGGACTGGGCACCATCCGCCAAGACGTGAACATCTCCATCGAGGAGGGCGCGCGCGTCGAGGTCAAGGGCGTCCAGAGTCTGGACGACATCGACGACCTCGTGGCGAACGAGGTCCACCGGCAGGTCCGCCTGCTGGAGATTCGGGACGAACTCCGCGAGCGCGACGCCGAAGTGGGCGAGGTCATCGACGTGACCGACACCTTCGCCGACACCGAGTCGGGCGTCATCAAGTCGGCGCTCGAATCGGGCGGGAAGGTCACGGCGGTCCCCCTCTACGGCTTCGACGGTCTCGTGGGTGCCGAAATCCAGCCCGACCGCCGCCTCGGGACCGAACTCTCGGACCACGCCAAGCGCCACGGCGCGGGCGGTATCTTCCACACCGACGAACTCCCGGCCTACGGCGTGACCGAGGACGAGGTGGCGGCGCTCCGCGACGCTGTGGGTGCCGGTGACGAGGACGCGGTCGCCATCGTCGCCGCCGACCCCGAGACGGCGGATTTGGCCATCGAGGCCGCCGCCGAGCGCGCCGAGACCGCGCTGGAGGGCGTGCCCGAGGAGACCCGCGGCGCGAACGAGGACGGCACGACGCGCTACCTCCGCCCGCTCCCCGGCGCGGCTCGGATGTACCCCGAGACCGACGTGCCCCCGGTCGAACCCGACCCGAGCGAGGTCGAGACGCCCGAACTCCTCACCGAGAAGGTCGAGCGCTATCAGGACGAGTACGACCTCGACGCGGGCCTCGCCGAGCAGGTCGCCTACGGCGAGCGCATGCCGGTCTTCGAACGCGCGGTCGAGTCCGGCGCGGACGCCACCCTCGCGGCCCAAGCCGTCGAAAGCACGGTCACGGAACTCCGGCGCGACGGCGTGCCGGTCGAGAATCTGGACGACGACCACTTCCTGCAGGTCCTCGACGCGGTCGCCGACGGCGAGACCGCGAAGGGCAACGTCGGCGAGGTGCTGACCGCGCTCGCGGAGAACCCCGAGTTGACCGCCAGCGAGGCCATCGAGCGGGAGGGCCTCGGGAGCGCGGGCGAGGACGAGGTCCGCGAGGCCGTGGTCGAAGTCGTGGAGCGCAACGAGGAGCAGGTCGCCGACGAGGGCATGCAGGCGTTCTCGGGCCTGATGGGCGAAGCGATGGGTGCCTTGGGTGGGAAAGCAGATGGGGACACCGTGAGTCAGTTGCTCCGTGAGGAGATTCAGAAGCGGGCTTAGAGAACGGTAATTGTTTCTTTTACATTCTATTCCCTTTCTTAAGGGATGCTCTAGCTGTCCTTGGTCGTACCGGAACGACTGTAATCGTAGTCGTGAACGTCTCTTGAAGCCCCCGCCCGCTCGCGGTCGCTCCGGCGGATATTCTCAGGCCTCTCAGCACCGCCCGGCCTGAGAATAGAGCCGCCGGAGACGACCACGGGCCGGAGGCCCGCGACCGGGCGGCCCCTTCATCCCGCCCTATCGGTTGGTCAGTCGAGCGTTTGCCAGCAGTTGCCGAGTCGAGCGCATTCCGGTGGTTGGTTCACCGAGCGCACCCTCGGCGGTTGTCACACCGAGCGCGACCCGCAGACCGCGGCCTGCGGCCCGCGAAATCGGTCAGAAAATCGAATCCGGCGCGTCAGGCCGTCTCGTCGTGCAGTCGCGCGACCGAGTCCTCGATGTTCTCGATGCGCTCGGCTTGCTCCTCGGTGGCCGCCGCGACGTCGGCCACCTCGTCGGCGATGTCTCCGGCGTGGTGCGAGACCTCATCGACCATCGCCGAGACCTGCTCGGCGGCGACCGCCTGCTCGTCGGTGGCCTCCGCGACCTCGCCGATGCCGTGGACGGTCTCCTCGACCGCTTCCACGATGTCCTGCAGGGTCTCCAGCGAGTCCTCGACGTTCTCGACGCCCGACTGGATGCGGCGCTCGGTCCGGTCTAAGCTCTCGACCGTGTCGTCGGTCTTGGACTGAATCTCGCTGACCATGCCCTCGATTTCGCTGGCCTGCTCCTTGGACTGCTCGGCGAGGCTCTTGACCTCTTCCGCGACGACCGCGAAGCCGTCTCCCGCCTCGCCCGCGCGGGCCGCCTCGATGGAGGCGTTGAGCGCCAGCAGGTTGGTCTGCTCGGCGATGTCGTCGATGACGTCCACCACCTCGTCTATCTCGGCGACGGTCTCCTGCAGGTCGGCCATGTCGCCGGTCACGTCGGCGCGCGCGTCGTCGATGTCCTCCATCGCGGTCATGGCGTCGCTGGCGGCGGCCTGACCCTCGGTGGCGAGTTTCTTGGCCTCGCGGCTGGTCTGCTCGACCTGCTCCGCGCTGGCCGCGATTTCCTCGACCGTCGCGCTCATGTTCTCGGTCTCCTCGGCGATGTCGTCCACGTCGCTGGCCTGCTCGCGGATCACGTCGTGAATCTCGTCGGCGCTGTGGGCCACGTCCTCGGCGGAGTCCGAGAGGTCCACCAGCGAGGCCTCCACGTCCTCCGAGATAGCCTCCTGAAGGTCCTTGAGCTGGTCGTTGGTCTCGCGTATCTGCTCGTTGTACGACTGCATGTAGGTGTCACACACCATCTGCATGTCGAGGTTCACGATGCGGAACAGCGAGAGGATGTCCTCGATACCCTCGGTGAACTCCTCGCGGACGACCTCCGCGGCCTCGTCGTCCACGCGCTCGGCGGTGCGCTCTACCACCCGGTCGCCGATTTCCGGGACGAGGAAATTGAAGTAGAGGGCGTACGCGCCGAGGTAGTGCTTCAGCGGCATATCCAGCATATCGTGAATCTTGCCGATACGAGCGCGGTCGGCGAAGTACTCGCGGTCGTACTCGCCGTCGGCCAGCGAGAGGAGATACTCGGCTTGGGTCTGCTTGAGTTGGTCGATGGTCCGCGTCGAACGGTCGAGGACCTCGGTGGTCTCGTCGTAACTCGTCAGGTGGTCGTAGAACTGCTCGACCGCGTCGTCGGCCACCGCCTCGAACAGGTCGGACTGCTCGGAGAGTCGCTCGGCGTCGTCGCCGTCGAAACCGGTGAAATCCTTGCGCCAACTGACTTCCGCGTCGTCGATATCTAAATCTTCGAGTAACGCATCGCCGTCTATCCGCTCTGCTAATCGGCCATCCGGGCCCGCAGTTTCCATGTTCCCGTGGGCGGACTCCCGTTACTTAATGATTCTTAAAATTATCGACTACGAAAACGGAGAAGGAGATATATTTGCCGATATCGTGCCCTGGGACAGCGAAAGCGCAAGACATAGCCGCGCGAATCGCCTACTCGGACCAGATGTCGTGGTACGTCCTGATACTCGCCGGGTTGTTCGAGGTCGGGTGGGCAATCGGTCTCGAATACTCCGACGGACTCACGAAACCGATACCCACCGCGGGGACCGTCGTCGCGCTCGTCGTCAGCATGGGCCTGCTGGCCATCGCACTCGAGGACCTGCCGGTCGGCACGGCCTACGCAGTCTGGACCGGCATCGGCGCGGTCGGCACCGCGACGCTCGGTATCTTTCTCTTCGACGAACCGGCCTCGCTGACCCGCGTCGCCTTCATCGGCGTCATCGTCGTGGGTATCGTCGGCCTGCACGTGGCCTCGGGCGGACACTGAGGCGGAGACGAAGCCAAAGGTGATTTTCTGACGAAGCGTGCGCTACTTTATTTTCTCTGCGTCGGCGCGCGAGCGGGCGCGTAGTTCTGCGCGCCCGCCGCGCGAGGGACGACTGAGCGACTGTAAGGAGCGAGGGAGGAGGTTGGGGAGGCGTGAGGCCCGCGGTAGCGGTGCGGCAGACTCCTGTGTTCAAGCCTGTAGCTAGCTCTACTGAACTCCCCGAGTTTCCGACTCGTCCCGTAAGTCCCGGCGAACGAGCCACAAAATCTCAGCAAGGAACTGCGAACACCACTCGTCCTCTCAGGGCCACGCGTACCGCCGAACGCCCGACAGGAACTCGCGGGAAATCACCGACCAGCGTGGGTCGCTGACGCGCTGTGAGAGCCGGTAGGCCACGTAGACCAGCAGGATGGCGAACGCGGCGTCGGTCACCCAGTGGACCCCGAGATAGAGCGTCGAGAAGACGATGGCGACCGCGAGAATTGTCGCGGTGTAGGCGTACCGGGCGTCGGCCTTCTGGGCGTAGAGGGCCGCCAGCACCGACAGGCCGGTGTGGAGGCTCGGGAAGGCCTTGACCAGCGTGTCCGTGCTGTAGATGCCGTGCTGGATTGCGGGCGTGAGTTCGTACATCAGGGGCTCGACCGTCGAGAGGTACAGCGACGACACCTTCACCGGGAACAGGAGGAAAAAGGGCACCGCGCAGACGACGACGATGATGTACGCCAGCGCGTAGCGGTGGGCCTCCTCCTCGTCGTGGGCCTTCAGCTTGAAATACGTGAACAGCACGACGAACGGGAACCCGACGAGGTAGACGCCGGTCGCCAGCACCGTCAGCGGCGTGACTACGAAAGCCTGAAACACCGCGACGGTCGCGCCCTCGACGGCGTAGATGGCGTCGGTGAACGTCCGGGCGACGTGGAAGTTGAGCGCGAGTTTGTTCACGATTTCGGTGACGACCCACGCGACGCCGAGGTACTTCCAGTCGGTCCGGAGGAAGTCCGCCAGCAAGGTCCGGAACCGCTGGTCGGGGAGGAAGAGTCGCTTGCCCACGAGCATGGCCGCGATGCTCGGGACCGCGACGAGGAGGGTGAACTGCGTGCCGAGCGGGAGGGAGGCAAACATACTCGTAGGTAGCTACGCGGCAATTCGATAAAAGATTTGACTATCTGTGCTCGCCCCGCTCGCGCGTCGAACCGACTGGGTCGTAGTCGCCCGTCGAGACGACTGCGTAGTGGTCTCTGGCACGGTAGACGCTCCGGTGACGTGTTCTTTAAAACGTATCTCCGGCGACGGGGAAAAGCCGTTCGGGCGAACGTGTCCCTCACTCGTCGTCGGCGTGGTACATCGCCCGCCGGAGGACCCCGCGCAGGGTCCGAATCTCCCGACCGGTCGGGTGGGCGCGACCGAGGAGTCGCCGGGCGAGGCGGACGGTCTTGGCGCGCTTCTCCTCGGGGTGGTCGATGGCGTCGAGAAACCGGCCGAAGTGGTCGTAGAAGCCCTCGATTTCGGCCTCGTCGGCGCGCTCGCGCTCCACGTCGGGGAGTTGGGTCTCCTCGAGCGTCAACTCTCGGAGTTCGTAGAGCGTGACGGTCGCGGCCTGCCCAAGATTCAGCGACGAGTACTCGGCGCTGGCGGGAATCGAACAGACCTCGTCCACGCGGGCCATCTCGTCGTTGGTCAGGCCGTTGTCCTCGCGGCCGAAGACGAGGCAGGTGTCGGCCGCCACGTCGCGGAGGCTGTCGGCCAACTCGTCCACCGTCTCGAAGGGGAACCGGCGGTGCTTGCGGGCGTCCTCGTTGGTCGTCGCGGTCAGGCCGACGGTGTGGTAGTTCTCCACGAGGTGGTCGAAGGTGACCTCGTCGTAGTTCGGCAGTACGTCCTCGCGGGCCTGCCCGGCGAAGCCGTAGGCCTCGCTGTCGCGGCCGAACTCAGGCGGATCGACGAGTTTCAGGTCGTGCATTCCGAAGTTCTTCATCGCTCGCGCGATGGTCCCGATGTTGCCGGGCGTCTTCGGTTCCACGACGGCGACTGCGGGCGGGGTCATGAGGAGGGGTAGTCCTGATCCAAGTCGAGGTCGTCGTCCAACTCCTCGCCGGGTTCGAGGGGTTCGCTGTCGTCTTCTTCGGCGTCCTCGGTGCTTTCGCCGTCTTCGCCCTCGAAGTCCATGTCGCGGAGGTTGATGCGCTCCTGTTCCTCCTCGGGAATCTCGACGTTCAGCGCCTCTTGGTCCGGCTCCGGCGGCTCGGGAATGTCGTCGGGGTCGGTCTCGACGTGTTCGATTCCCTCGTAGTGGTCGGGCGCGCGCCCGCCGTCGAGGAACCACTCGTGGAACTCGTCCTGCAATCGGTCCTCCCCCTTGAACTGACTGCCCCCGGCCTCGCCGAACCAGTAGAGGAAGTCGTTCTCGTGTTCCCGACAGAGGACGACCTCCGAGAGGGGTTCGCCGTAGACGACTTCCGCGACGTTGCACTCCGGCAGGTTCTCGTCGCCGTGAATCAGCCAGCAGGCGTCGCAGGGCGACCCGACGAGCGCCTGTAGCCTGACCAGTCGCTTGCGGGTGTCGTCCGGCATCTGGTCCACCGGCCGGAAGTTGTCGTCCTCGGTGAAGACCTCGTCCTCGTCGAAGCGCCAGCCGCGTAGCCCGATGTTCACTTTGCCCATTTGCTCGGAGAGTTGGCACTCGGTGGTGAAAAAGAGCGCGTTCTCCTCGCGTCCGTGATTTTCTGTTCGGGCACGCTGGTTCGGTTTCTTTGCTCCGGCATGCGCTGATTCGGCTTTTCCACTCCGGCGCGCGCTGGCGTGGCGTCTTGTCGCCACGCCATCGTCGCGCGAGGGACGAGTAGCGCAGGGAGGAGCGACCGAAGGGAGCGACGACTGAGCAACGCAGGAGGTTGGGGAGGACGAGGTGCGGTTGCGGTGCTGTGCGGTAACTCATAGGAGTCGGAAGTAGCTAGCTTCTCCGAACAGAAGTCAAGGACGTGACGACTGCTTTTCTCGGAAACGATAGGAAGGCCGAAGAAGCTCACTCCAGTCTCGCATTTATAATATGCATGGGGGTTTTATCGTCTTAGACCACTTCCTATCCGTAATTTACTCTATTTGTTCACGACTTCTGAGTCCCCACGGTGAAGTGACTCTACAATATGGATAATGTCCAGTTCTGACTCTGTTGGTTCTTCATTTCCTTTTCTGACTCCTCGGATTGTTACAGAAGCAGGAAGACCTGCGAACGCTTCTGGAAGATGAGGATCACCTTTAGGGATTTCAGTCTCACTACTGTCGATTACATTAATAGTTTGAGGGGTCTTATGGACGAAATTCGCAGTAAGTCGGCCACCGTCTTGAACTTTTATTCCTGTACCACTTGACAGGATTTTCTCCCAGTCGTAGTCTTGATAATTATACTCCATATAGAGTCCTTTCGTTGTCTACTTTTATTTCTTATCATGTTATTGAGTTATAGTACTCACTCGACTTTTGACCGCCGCAGAGAACAAAAAGACAGGAAAGCCGGGGAAGCTAGCTTCAGGCTTGAACACAGGAGCCTACCGCACCGCGACCGCACAGCGCCGTCAGAGCGAAGCTCTGACGAACCGTGACTCGCTTCGCTCGTCACGACACCGCACCTCGTCCTCCCCAACCTCCTCGCTCACTCCCTGCGGTCGTTCGCTCGTCCCTCGCGCGACGACGGCGCGAGATGAACTCGCGCCAGCGCGCGCCGAGACAAATGTTTGGGAGTCTTTAGAAAATAGAAACAATTCTTAAACAACGAATAACCTATCTCGAACCCTAGTCAGCGAACTGGTCGATGGTCGTCGCGGTCGTGTCGTCCTCCATCTCGCGTTCGAGGTCGTCGGGGTGGGGCGCGGGGAAGGTCACGACCGGGTCAGGTCCCGACACCTGCTCGCGGAGCGTCTCGATTTCCTCGAAGATGGCCGCGTCTCGGCCCGTGCCGGTGATGGTACACCACGCCTCGGTTCGGGTGACGCCGACGAACACCTCGTTTCTGCGCTGGATGAGGTCCTGCCGTCGAGCGTCGTCCTCGACGTGTTCGACGCCGATGACGTAGACCATCGCGGCCTGATTCCCCTTCGCGCGGTTGATTCGGGAGACGGTGACCGAATCCTCCTCGGCGAACACGTCGCGGTCGCCGTCCCAGACGAGGTTGGCGTCCACGCCGCGGGAGTCGAGTGCCGCGGCGAGATCTTCGCCCGTGCGTCGGGACGCTCTGACTTCGCCGAGCGTGACGACCAGCACGTCCTCGGGCGCGAGGCCGCCCTCGGACACGTCCTCGGCGATGCGGTCGGCGACGTACTCGACCTCCTCGCGCTTCCGGCCGAACCGCTGGAAGCGCACGAACGGGCTGGCGTCCGCCTCGTCGTGAAGCGGGTGCGGGGAGTGTTCGGCGGGCCGAGTCAGTTCGATCGGCTCGCCGTGCTTCCGGAAGTCGCCGCTCAGCACCTCGTAGCCGATGTCCTCCCAGCCCTCTTGGTTGGTTATCGCCTGCACCGCGCCCTCCTCGCGGCGGAGGCCCATCCCGAGGGTGTGGGCCAGCATCAGCACCGAGCGCGGGGTCCGGTAGGCCTTGCGCATAATCTGGCTCTTCTGGATACCGCCCTCGTAACTCCCGCTCAGGTCCACCATCGGGTCGCCCGCCGCGTCGGTGCCGAATATCTCCTCGGCGGTCGGTACCGTGAGCGTCTGGAGGTTTTGGGCCTCGTCGTAGGCCCAGACGAGGCGCTTCGGTGGCTCGAGCGCCGCGTAGCAGAGCTTGTAGAAGCCGGGATTGAAGTCTTGGGCCTCGTCTATCAGAATCGCGTCGTAGGACTCCTGTATCCGGCCCTCCTCGAGCGCCTGCTCGCAACAGCGGTCGAACAGGTCGCCGTCCTCGTCGCCGAACTCCCGCTTGGCTTGCCCGTAGCTCAGCGGCCGGACGCCCGACTCCTTGGCGATTTTGTAGTAGAGACCGTGCTTGGTCCGCCCGCCCCACCCGTGGAGAATCTCCAGTTTGTCCCAGTCGGGTTCGGGGTCGTCGGGCGAGAAGAACGCGTAGTAGCGCTCGACGTTCTCCGTCACCGTCTCGTAGAGGCTCTGGGTCTGGAAGGTGAGCGCGATTCGCCAGTCGGGGTGCTTGGCGTGCATCTGGGCGGCCTTTTTCGCCATCAGGAGCGTCTTGCCCGACCCCGCGATGCCCCGGATTCGCTGTGGCCCGTTCGGAATCTGGAGGCCGATCTCCTCCTGCTTCTCGTCGAGCCTGTTCAGTCCCTTCTCGACCGTCTCGTAGAGGCCGCCCTTGGTCGTCTCGTCCGCGAGTTCCGGCCCTCGGTCGCCGCTTATGGGCTGGCCGCCGCTGAGGACCGCGCGAGCGGTCTCGTACTCCGAATCCGACAGCGGTTCGGCGTGGGGGAGCGTCTCGATTCGCTCGCGGAGCGCGACCGGCGAGAGGTCGTCGGCCAGCAGGACCGGCGGCGCGTTCGGCCCCTCGTGGAACCCCCGCGCCTCCCACTCCTCGCGGGTGATGTTGGGCAGCGCGACGAGCGAGTTCGCGGCGACCACGCAGTTTCGACGCCGGTCGCAGAGGTCCGACTCCTTCATGAAGTGTTGCAGAACGCGAGTGCTGTGGTCGAACGCCTGCGAGTGGGGCGCGGAACTCGACTGAGAGGTGTTTCGCAGTATCCACTTCTCGCCCTCGATACGCTGGACGTGGTCGATCTGATACCCCTTGCACTCGATAACGACGAGACCGACCGATTGCAGAAACAGCAGGAAGTCGGCCTCTCGGTCGAAGTCTCCCGCGGTCCGGTCCACGATAGGATAGCGACGGTAGCCGACCCCGGTGTCCTCGGGGCCGAACGCGGCCTTGAGACGCTCCCAGACCTCGCGCTCGGCGGCCGCCCCCGAGTGGTTCGAGATCCGCTCGGACGAAATAAATCGCATACTGAATGAGGGCGGGGAGGATAGTTTAAATATTTATATTTATCGGGCCGTTCGAATAGTCCGCTTTTTAACCCTCCCGCGCCGCCTACCCGATATGCAGAACGTCACCGCCGGGGGCTTGGGAATCGGCGACGACTACCCGCCCAGAATCATGGGCGTGCTGAACGTCAGCGAGGAGTCGCCCTACGACCCGAGCGTCTACGACGACCCCGGCGAGGCCGCCGAGTACGTCGATTCACAGCTCATCGCCGAGGGCGCGGACATCGTGGACGTGGGGTTGGAATCCGCGAACAAGCGCTTCGAGGTCCTCTCGGCCGAGGAGGAACTCGACCGCCTCGACACCGCGGTCGAGGCCATCGAGAGCGTCTCCGGCGACGCCGTCTTCTCCATCGAGACCAGATACGCCGAGGTCGCCGACGAGGCGCTCTCGCGGGGCTTCGACATGGTCAACGACATCTGCGGGTTCGCCGACCCCAGGATGCCCGACGTGTGCCGCGACCACGACGCCGCCGTGGTCAAGATGGCGAGTCCGCCGGACCTCGAACGCCCCGGCGCAATCGAGAAGCCGGACGACATCTACGACGCGCTCGAACGCGAGGGGCTGACCGACAAGACCATCGTGGACCCCGCGTTCGGCGGATGGTCCGAGGCCAAGACCCTCGAAGACGACCGCGAGACCTTCCGACGCCTGCGGGAGTTCCGCGGCCTCGGATGCCCCATCCTCGTCTCCATCAACCGGAAGAACTTCCTCCGGAAGCTCGCCGACCGAAGCACCGAGGAGGCCCTGCCCGTCTCGCTGGCCGCGACCTCGATGGCGGTCGAGCGCGGCGCGCACGTCGTCCGGACTCACGACGTGGCCGAAACCGCCGACGCCGCGAAAATCGGCGCGGCGTTCGCCCGCGACCGGGTTCGAGCGGAGTTCGGCGGACGCGGTGGCGACGACGGCATCGCGGTCGAGGAGCTAGACGTGACCAACGCCCGCGAGGCGGCCCGGCACCTCGACCGCCTCGGGGCCGACCCCGAGCGCGCCGACGAGGTCACGACCCGCGTCTTCGAGTTGTCCGGACTCGAAGCGAGCGAGCGCGACCTCCTCGAATCCGCCGCCGGTTCGACCGGAGCGGTCGTCGCCTCGGGTCCTGCGGGCACTCTCCTCGGCGGGTCGCCCGCCGCGCTGTCCCGCCTGCGCTCCCGCGTCGAAGAGAACCGCGGCGCAGACAACCACGGGACCGCCGAGCGCCTCGACGCGGCCCTCGATTCGGTCCGCGATACGAACGAGTAAGAGAAAACTTATGCCGGGAGAGAAGCAAATCACGCTTGGGAAGCCGGAAGGGCGCTCGCGGGTAGGGGTACTTGCTTGCGCACTTCCGGCTCGAACGGTTCTGACATGAACTACGAAACGTGGAGACCCGTCTACGAGCAGATTCTGGCGGACTTCGGCTTCGACCGCGAGAGCGACGAGCGCGCCCGGGACGAGTTGGCCGACCTGACTCGCTGCTCGGGCTCGACCGCCGAGTTCGACCTGCGCCGCCTCGACGTGTCCGGCGAGGTCGTCGCCATCGCGGGCGCTGGCCCCTCGCTGACGGACCCCGACCACTCCGAGCGCCCGGGTCAACTCGACCGAGCGCGCGAGGCCGACGCCGTCTTCGCCGCCTCGACCGCCGCCGACGCGCTCCGGGCCGAGGGCGTCGGCGTCGATTGCATGGTGACCGACTTGGACAAGAAACCCGAGACGGCCCGCGAACTCACCGAGGAGGGCACGCCGGTCGCGGCCCACGCGCACGGGGACAATAGTAATATGGTCCGCAAATGGATACCGCGCTTCGACGCCGAGAGCGTCCTGCCGACCACGCAGGCCCGGCCGGTCGCCCACGTCCGGAACTTCGGCGGGTTCACCGACGGCGACCGGGCGGCCTTCCTCGCGGACCACCTCGGCGCGGGGCGACTCGTCTTCGTCGGCTGGGACTTCGAGGACCCCGACGTGGACCCGATGAAGGCCCGGAAGTTGGCGTGGGCCGAGCGACTCCTCAGGTGGCTGGAAATCCGGCGCGGCGAGGAGTTCGGCGTGCTAGACGGTCGCAGGGACGGACTCGGCGTCGGCGAGTTTCCGGACTGAGTGGAGTCCTACGGTTCCAGCACGACTTTCCCGGTCGTCTCGCGGTTCTCGATGGCCTCGTGGGCCTCTGCGGCGTCTTCGAGGGGGAAGGTCTCGCCCACGACGACCTCCAACTCGCCCGCGACCAGCATCTCCTGTAGTTCGGGCACCGACGCGAGGATTCGCTGGGGGTCGCGCTGGAGCGCGTTGCCGAGGTGGAACCCGATTACCGACTTGTTCTCGAACAGGAGGCGGGTGGTATCGACTTCCCCGGGTTCGCCGCTGGCCGCGCCGTAGGCCACCACGCGCCCGAAGTGCGAGAGGGCGTCGAGGCTCCGGGCGAACGTCTCGCCGCCCACGCCGTCGAGGACCAAATCGACGCCCTCGCCGCCGGTTTCGTCCGCGATGACTTCGCGGAAGTCCTCCTGTTCGTAGTTGATGGGGTGGTCACAGCCGAGTCGCTCGGCGAGGGCCAACTTCTCGTCGGTGCTGGCGGTGCCGAAGACCTCGGCGTCGGCGGCCGCGGCGAGTTGGACCGCCGCGGTGCCGACCCCGCCCGCCGCGGCGTGGACGAGGACGCGCTCGCCCGCTTCCAGTTCGCCCCACTCGTGGAGGACCGCGTGGGCGGTCAGGAACTGGACCGGGAACCCGGCGGCCTCGGCGAACGACATCGACTCGGGCACCTCGAACAGCGAGTCGGCGTCGGCGACGGCGTACTCGGCGTAGGCGTTCTGGCCCGTCATGGCGACGACGCGCTGGCCCTCCTCGCGCTCGACGCCCTCGCCCACCGCGTCGATGGTGCCCGCGGCCTCCATGCCGGGCACGTAGGCCGGTTCCGGGCCGCCGACGTAGTGGCCCCGGCGTTGCATGATGTCCGCGAAGTTGACGCCCGCGGCCTCGACCTCGATTCGGACCTCGCCCGGACCGGGGTCGGGCATCTCGGCGTCCGTGACTTCCAGTACACTGCTGTCGCCGAACTCGGTGGCCTCGACTCTCTGCATGGAGTCGCCTTCGGGCCGAACGCGGATAAACTCTCACCCCGTGGTCAGTTCTTCCGGTTCGGGGCGTGGTCAGTTCTTCCGGTTCGGCGTCCACGGTTCCGTCAGCTCTGCGGGCAGGCAGCCGCAGATGCGGAGGAGATGGACGGTGAGACCGACTTGCACCGCGATGCCCGCGCCCAACAGTCCGTAGTTCCACGCCGGGTCGCCGGGGTACATCAGCCCGAGCGCGACCGCCCGCTCGGAGACGGGCCAGAACGGTTCGGCGGGGTTGTCCGCGACGGGAATCATCAGCACGTCCGCGAGGAGGTGGCTGGCGAGTCCGGCGAGCGTCCCACCGGCCCCGAGCGCGAACGCCGAGCGCGGCCGGAAGGCGGGCACGCTGTCGATTCGGCGCGCGAGCCAGCGGACGTTGACCGAGACGAACGCGAACGCGAGGCCGACGACGAGCGTCGCCGAGAGCGCGAACAGCACGGTGTGGGGGCCGCCGTGGTGGTGCGAGAAGGGAATCTTGCCGTCTACGTCCGGCAGGAGCGCGGTGGCGAGCGCCAGCGCCACGACCGGCAGGTATCGGCGCTTCCGGTCGAGCAGGACCGCGGCGGGCGCGACCAACAGCAGGGCCATGCCGACGTGGCCCAGCGGAAACATACGATTGGTACTGCCCAGAGCCAATTAAGCGCGATGGGCAACGTCGAGAATCGGTCGCTCGGTGAACCAGTCACCGCATCGCTCGGTTCGACAATCCAGGCCCCTGGCGGACTGAAAGGGCGAGCGGGGTTCGCGGTTGTCGTGAGCGAAGTGAACGACTGCTCGACGGACGCGGTTTGTCCGCCGGTGGCCGGAGGCCCGTGGTCGGCTCAGCGACCCCTATCCGAGGCGGGCGGTGTCTCGCTGAACGAAGTGAGGCGAGGCTCGGAAGACGTGGTTTGTCTTCCGGCGCGGAGAGCCGAGGATATGTCGCTGAGCGACCGCGAACCGCGCGAGGGCTTTCGAGGTCTCGTCGCTGACTCCGTAGTTCGTCAGAACAGTACCACGACACCACCGAGCGAAATCACGACTCGGACAGTCGCTTCCCGCCGATGTAGAGGCGCTCGGGGTCGGGTCGCTCGTCGGCGAACGACTCGCGGTACTCCATCAGTTGCCAGAGGACGCCGGTCGGGTTGCGCGGCGAGACGAACGCCTCGGACCACTCGTCGTAGTCGGTCCGGTCCACCACGCGAATCTCCTCGGCTTCGAGGGTTGCGATGGCGGCGTCCATGTCGGCGACTTCGAGCGTGACGTGGTGCATCCCCGGCCCGTTCTCGGCGAGGAAGTCCGTCAGGAAGGAGTCTTCGCCCTCGACGGGTTCGATGAGTTCGACGCGGGAGGCGTCCCCGAGGAGGTAGTAGGCCCACCGGAACGCGCCGGTCGGGTCCTCCTCGTGGACGAGTTTTTCGGCCCCGAGGAGGGTCAGCAGGGGTTCGGCCTCGTCCACGGAGTGGACGGCGACGCCGACGTGGTCCACGCGGATTTCGGGGGTTTCTGTCGAGTCCGTCATGAGTTTGCTGTGTGATTTCGGAGTAGATAGGTTTTGGGTGGGTTCTAGGGGTGGTTGGATTTTAGATAACTCTATATTTTCTTAAGCAATGTAATTATTTTCTAAGAGTGTTTATAGTAGTCTTTTGGGAATTAGGTGACGAGCGCGAACCGCAGAATCGTAGCCGTGAACGTTTCTTGAAGCCCCCGCCCGGTCGCGGTCGCTGGCCGACATATCTGCGCCTTCCCGCACCGCGCGGCCCAGATAGGGGTCGGCCAGACGACCACGGGCCTGACGGCCCGCGACCGGGCGGCCCCTTCATCCCACCCTGTCAGTTGATTCGCCGGGCGCTTTCAGTCGGCTGATTCACCGGGCGCGTTCTGTCGGGTGCTTCGCCCAGCGCGTCCCTGTCGAAAGTCCCACCGAGCGCATCCTCGTGGTCAGTCCCACCGAGCGCATCCTCGTGGTCGGTCCCACCGAGCGCACACCGGGCGGCGGCCCGCGGCCGCCGCCCGGCTGAAACCCCTCGCGGTCGAAACCGCCGGGAAAATTACTGGTCGGGGGCGAGCGCGTCGATGGTCGCCGCCAGTTCGTCCTGCTGTGCGCCGCGGGGGAACGAAACCGCCACGCGGTCCACGCCGTCGATTTCCTCGAACTTCTGGAGGTCCTCGCGGGCCTCCTCGGGGGTGCCGACCGCGCCGAGGTCCTTCAGGAGTTCGTCGTCGATGGCCGCGAGCGCGGCGTCTTGGTCGCCGCTTCCCCACGCGGTGGCGACCTCCTCGGCGGTCTCCTCGTAGCCCTGCCGGGAGAGCGCCTCCCGGTAGAAGGTCCCCATCGCGCCGACGTAGAACGCCAGATGCTGGCGGGCGAGGTCCCGGGCGCGCTCGCCGTCCTCGGAGACCGCGCAGGTCAGCGAGAGCGTGACCTGCACGTCGTCGGGATTGCGGTCGCCCAACTCGGCCCCGCGCCGGAGGTCCTCGAGGCGGTCCCGAACCCCGTCGGGCGTGAGCATCAGGGCGTGCCAGCCGTCGGCGAAGCGCCCGGCCAACTCGACCGACTTCGGTCCCATCCCGGCGGCGTCGATGGGGACGGTCTCCTCGGGCGGGTCACACCGCAGGCGGAAGCCGCCGACGGTGAAGATGTCGCCCGCGTAATTTACCGTCTCGCCGGACAGCACCTGCCGGACGATTTCGACGTACTCGCGGGTCCGACGCAGGGGTCGCTCGAAGCTCTGGCCGTGCCAGCCCTCGATGACGGCCGGGCCGGAGGGGCCGAGGCCGAGGCGCATCCGGCCACCTGAAAGCTCCTGCAGGGTCGCGGCGGTCTGGCCCATCAGCGCGGGAGACCGCGAGTAGACGTTGAGAATCGAGGGACCGATGCCGATTTCGTCGGTGCGCTCGGCGATGGCCGAGAGGACGGTCGGGGCGTCCCGACCCCACGTCTCGGGGAGCCACGCCCGGCGGTAACCCCGATTTTCTGCCTGCTGTGCGAGCGCGACGATGTCCGAGATGCTCGGTCGTGCGGCGACCGGTAGGTGGATGGTTCGGTCGGACTGGATGGTTTGGTCTGTCATGGCCGAGTTGACGCACGCCCGGACCATAGTTCCCTGCCAACTCTCGGGACGGGAAACGCGGTTTATCGAGCGCGGGGTTGGGAAACGACAGAAGATTGATTAGACCTCCGGCGGACCACCGAGTCGATGAGCGACGACACGTCCCCAGACGGATTGGCCGAGTGGCTGAGGTGGCTCCGGCGCACCGACCACGCGGCCATCGAGTTCCTCCGCGAGACGGCCAGCACCGCGCTCGTCGTCGGCCTCGTGGGTCTGGTCCTGTTCGGCGCGAGCGGCGTCTGGCCGCCGATGGTCGCGGTCGAGAGCCCGAGCATGGAACCCCACATGGAGCGGGGCGACCTCGTGTTCGTGATGGAGGAGCACCGCCTCGCGCCCGAGTTCGCCGCGGATTCGACCGGCATCGTCACCTATCGCATCGGAAAATCCGAGGGCTTCCGGAAGTCGGGCGGCTACGGCGACGTGATTATCTTCCAGCGAGACGGCAGGAATCGGACGACGCCCATCATCCACCGCGCGCGGTTCTGGGTCAACGACTCGGAGAACTGGTACGGCAAAGCGAACCCCGACTCCCTCCCCGGCGACAGTTGCGCCGAGATTTCGAATTGCCCGGCACCGAACGCCGGGTTCGTCACCAAGGGCGACAACAATCGGTACTACGACCAAGTGAACGGAATCAGTCGCCCGGTCCGGCCCTCGTGGATTCGCGGCACCGCCGAGGTAAAAGTTCCCTTCCTCGGCCACGTCAGACTCGCACTCCAGTAGTCTCGAACTCCCAACAGCCTCTACACGTCCGGCGACTCGAGCACGTCGGGCACGCCTCCGGCCGTAATCGTCTCGCCGACGACGAACGAGGAGGCGTCGCTGGCGAGGAATCGGGCCACGTCGGCGATTTCCTCGCTGGTTCCGACCCGGCGCTCGACCGCCTCGCGGTCCACCTCGTCGGCCGAGATGCCCATCTGGCTGGCGAGGCCCGGCGTGGCGACGAACCCCGGCGCGATGCAGTTGACTCGGACGCCATCCCCCGCCCACTCGTAGGCCAGCGACCGCGTCAGATTGACCACCGCGGCCTTGGCCGCGCCGTAGTGGCTCATGTAGGGCGACCCCTGCTGGCCCGCCACGCTGGCGACGTTGACGACGGTCCCGCCGCCCGATTTGAGATGCTCCTCGGCGGCCTGCGCGCAGTTGTAGGTGCCCCCGAGGTTGATATCGAGAATCTTCCGCCAGCCGTTGGGGCTGATGTCCTCGAAGTTGGCCATGAAGCTGGCTCCGGCGTTGTTGACCAGCGCGTCGAGGCCGCCGAACTCGGAGACGGTGGCCTCTACGAGCGCCTCGACTGCCTCGCGGTCGGTCACGTCGCACTCGACTGCGAGGGCGTCGCCGTCCCCGTCTGCGGTGGCTTCTCGGATGTTCTCGGCCACCGGCTCGACGTTTTCCTGCTCGCGCGAGCAGACCACGACGTTCGCGCCGTCCGCGGCGAACTCCTCGGCGATTGCGCGCCCGATGCCGGAACTCGCACCCGTGACGATTGCGGTCTGGCCCCCGACAGAGAAGCGGTCGATGTGGTCGGCGTGACTGGCGGAGTCGGTCACCGGGACGACCCCCGTCGGGTGGTAGCGTCTGTCATCGTACTCCGATACAGGACGATTCCAAATAAGGATGGGCTGAACCGCGGTAACTCCGCGATACCGTTTGGCAAGAATCGGCGAGACGAGTGGGTAACCGATACTAGTTACAAAACTCGAATATGTGCCCACAACGGGTTTCTCGATAAACTGAAGGCGGTTACACCCCTCGTTTCCGACGATGGAGTTCCCGGCCCGAAGCCTCTCGGAGCGAGCGCGGGCGCTCTCGACCGGCGACGTGACCGGCGCGGTCGGCGACTCGGTGACGGTCCTGCCGGTCGTGGTCGCGGTGTCGGCGCTGACCGAACTCCGACTTCCCGTCCTCCTGCTCTGGTTCGGCGCGTTTCAGGTGGTCTGGGGCCTGCGGTACGGCGCGCCGGTCTCGGTCGAGCCGATGAAGGCGCTCGCGGCGCTGGTCGTCGCGGGGTCGCTCACGGTCGGCGAACTCGCGGCCGCGGGGACGCTCGCGGGCGCAGTTCTGCTCGCGCTCGGTGCCGCGGGCGCGCTCGGGGCGCTCGCGGCCCGCATCGACGCCGCGGTGATTCGAGGAGTCCAGCTAGCGGTCGCGCTACTCCTCGGCAAAACGGGCCTCGAACTCGGTGCGGGCGCGCCGAAGGCGGCGCTCGCGGCCGCGGCGGTCGGCGGTGCGGTGGTCGCGCTGGGGTACCGCCGGGCGAGCGCGCTGGTCGTGCTGGCGTTCGGTACCGCGCTCGCGGTCGGCGAGACCGGTGCGCCGGGCGTGGCGGTCCCGGCGCTCCCGGCGTTCGGCGGGATTCGGAGCGCGTCGGCCTTCGCGCCGACCGCGGACGCGCTCTCGGCGACCGGGGCGCAGTTGGCGATGACGGTGGGCAACGCCGCGGTGGCGACCTCGCTGTTGCTCGGGGACCTGTTCGACGCCGAGGTCTCGCCCGACGAGTTGGCGACCAGCATGGGCGCGATGAACCTGCTGGCGGTGCCGCTCGGCGCGTTTCCGATGTGCCACGGGAGCGGCGGCGTCGCGGGCAAGCACGCCTTCGGCGCGGAGACCGCGGGCGCGAATCTGATTTTGGGCGGTCTCTACGCGGCCGCGGCGCTCGCCGCGGCCGAAGTCGTCGCGGCCTTCCCGATGGCGGTCCTCGGGGTGATTCTGGCGCTGGTCGCGGTCGAGTTGGGCCGGGCGAGCCTCGACACGGACGCGCTCGGCCTGACGGTTGGCGTGGGAGTGCTCGGCGTGGCGACCAACGTCGGCGTCGCGTTCGCGGTCGGTATCGCGGCCTCGGTGGCGATGGAGTGGGTCCGGAAAAGATGAGAGATACGACCACAAGAATACGTATCTAAGTATTAGAAAGACGCGCTAAAGACGACAGAAGTTAGTCGTCGGCGGGTCCGGCCGACCCCGACCACGCAGACTCCTCGGTCTCGGATTCGACCGACGACCGCACCGAGTCCGCGAATCCGCGAACCTGCCGCCAGTTCAGCACCGCGAACCCGGCGAAGATAGCGCCGAAGCCGACCAGCGTCGAGGAGGACACCAACTCGCCCAGCACGACCCAACTGGCGAGGGTCGCCACGACCGGTTCGAGGTAGCCCACCAGATTCAGGCGCGTCGGGCCGATGTCGTCGAGCAGGTAGAAGTACAGCAGGAAGGCCACCACGCCCGAGAGCAGGGTCAGGTACGCGAACGACGCCAGCGCAGTCGGGGTCAGCCGAATCGCCGAGAGCGACTCGCCCCGGGCCGCGCCCGCGACGAACAGCAGGGCCGACCCGCCGACCATCGCCCACCCCTCCAGCGCCGCGATGGGGAGTTCGGTCCGGAGCGGTCGAGTCAGGACCGCGCCGAGCGCGAAGCACCCCGCGCCGAGGAGGGCCAGACCGACGCCGAGGACGTTCGCCGAGAGCGCGTTCGCGGGGGTCAGGCCCGCCACGACGGCCACGCCAGCGACGCCGAAGGTGAAGCCGACGGCCTTCGCCAGCGTGAGGCGCTCGTCCAGCACGACCGCGGCGAACCCGGCGGTCAGGACCGGCGAGAGGCTGACCACGACCGCCGCAATCGCGCCCGAGACGTGCTGTTCGCCGAGATAGAGCAGGCCGTGGTAGCCCGCGATGACGAACGCGCCGACCATGGCCACAGAGAGGTACTCCTCGCGGGCGCGAGGTCGCCAGCGGTCGGCCGTCACCACGGCGTAGCCCAGAATGACCGCACCTGCGGTGGCGTACCGGACCCCCGCGAACACCAGCGGCGGGAAGTAGTGGAGACCGATTTCGATGGCGACGAACGACCCGCCCCAGAGCGTTGCAAGCAGTACGAACAATATGCCTGAGATTGGAATCTGATTTTGAATATCGCGCGAAAGCATGATTCTGTTACAACCATCGGATACTCGGCTACTTAAATCCTGCTACAAGGTATTGCAACGAGTTCGAAACAAAGTCGAATATCTGACTGAGAATCGAGATATACCATCGTAATCTTTTCAGAGTTCGTTTCGTAGTGGCAGAAAATTGAGTCCTCGACCGGGTTCCCGCGAGGCCGTGGCACCGAGGGACGCGACCTTAAGTAGCCGGGGGCGCAACGTGGAGGAAAATGGACGAGCGCGACGTGACCATCCTGAAGGCCATCGCGGACCTCGGGACCGGAAGCCCCGAGAAACTGAGCGAGGAGACCGACATCCCGGTCTCGACCATCCACTACCGACTCAACAACCTCCGCGAGGAGGGCGTCATCGAGAACGACCTCTACGACATCGACTTGGAGAAGGCGGGCCTCGGCGTGACCGTCCTCGTGGAGGTGCTGGCCGACTACAGCGACTCCTACGAGGAGTTCGGCGAGAAACTACTCGAAGTCGAGGGCGTCACGCAGGCGTACTTCGCCATGGGCGAGACCGACTTCATCGTGGTCGCCCGACTCCCCGACAGCGACGCGGTCGAGCGCCTCATCAGCGACTTCGAGACCATCGACGGCGTCGAGCGCACGAACTCGACGTTCGTCATCTCGACGCTCCGCGACACCGATAATCCGCTGGAGAGCTACAGTCTGGAGACGTTGGTCGAAGAACTGGCTGACGAGTAGGAGTGCGTTCGAAAGTTAGGGCGCGAGTCGGTTCTTCCGGTTCTTCATGTTCTCCTCGTAGTACTCGAAGGTGATGGGACACCACTCCTCCGCCAAATCCAACACTTGTTCAGTCATTTCTCGTATTTCCCACTGCGCGTCCGCCGCAGCACGCATATCTGCAACATGCATCAACATTCTCGGGTTCATCGACATGACCATGTTGACTTTCGTTCCGATGGGGAGAACGAACCGGGCGTCTTCCGGCGGAACACCGAGGTCGAGAAGTTCCTGATACGCTTCGACTGATTCGGTAATCGAGGACTCGAATACCTCTTTCCGCTTTTCGACGGTCTCTTCGTCAACTGACCCGCCCTTCTGGTTCCGTCCGATCCAGTCTGGGTCGTCAATCGACGGTGGCATCACTATCATTTCGCCGTCACCGACCTCCTCGGGGTCAATGTCGTCGAACGAGACGTAACGCATCGACTGAACGTCGAAACTGACATGTCTATGACGTGTTATCTGGGCCATGCACGACCGACTGATTCCCTTCACTGCGAAGACTGCTTGCGGGTGTTCGAAGGGACCGAAGTGGCCGTGACTGAGAAGATGGCCGATGAGTGTCTGCTGTTTTGTTTCGAGGTCGTCACCTTCGATTGACTCCATGATTTCTTCGAAGGTCTTCTCACCGACCCACTCGTTCATGTAGTCGTTGCGCGCCGCGGTGCAGATGGCCTCTTCCGGGTCCTCCGTCGCTTTGAGTAGTTTGATTTCCATGGTAGACTCTCGGTTATCGGCATATCCCACACGACTACCTTCGGTGTTTCGCCTTTTTTCTTTCCCGTAACTGTGTACTGATATCCCCGTCTGGCCGACAACGACACCCACAAACCCCTACCACTCCTATCCTCGCGCATGATTACCAACGTCGCCCGAGGAGTACAGGCCTTCACCAGCAACGCCTTCCTCGTGGAGGGCGAGCGAACCGTCCTCGTAGATACCGGGTCGAACTTCGACGCGGTCGAACGCATCCGCGACCGAGGAGCGGACCTCGACGCGGTCGTCCTCACCCACACCCACCCGGACCACGTCGGCAACCTCCAGTCGGTCAAGGAGGCCTTCGGCGTCGAGGCGTGGGGCTTCGACACCGACCAGCCGGGCGTGGATCACGCCATCGAGGACGGCGAGACGGTCCAACTCGGCGACGACTCGTACGTCGCGCTCCACACGCCGGGGCACAAGAACGACCACCTCTGCTTCTACTCGTCGGGCGCGAACGTCCTCTTCGCGGGCGACTTAATCTTCCAGAACGGGAGCTTCGGCCGGACCGACTTGGAGGAGGGCGACCGCGACCGACTCATCGAGAGCATCGACCGCGTGAAGGAGCGGACGGACGACCACCTCGCGGAGATGTACGTCGGCCACGGCCCGAGCGTCACGACGAACCCGTATCAGGACGTCGAACTGGCGGGGCGCGCGGCCCGGATGCGGTGACAGTCAGCTAACTTTATTTTCGCCGAGTTCGCAGGTGACGCCGTGACCGACCGCACGCACCTGACGACTGTCGAGGAGGTCCGCGACGCGGGGTCGTGGCTGTTCACCGCGCGGGACCAGTACGGCGAGCAGGAGGAGATTCTCCTCGTGCCCTGCGAGAACAGCGGAGACAGCGACGACAGCGACGACAGCGACGACAGCGACGACAGCGACGACAGCGATTCGGCGGCCGAGCCCTCGGCCGCCGAATCGGGCGTCGAGGCGTGGGTGAATCGCTGCACGCACGAGGCCCAGAAGCTCGACCGGGGGTTCGGCGCGGCGATGCGCGACGGCCAGATTATCTGCCCGAAACACGGGTCGATGTTCGACGCCTGTTCGGGCTACTGCGACAACGGCGACGCCGCCGACACCACGCTGGTCTCGGTCGAGGTCGGCGTCGAGGAGGGCGCGGTCTATCTCACCGACGACAGCTACGAGTTCGACCACGAGGGGAGTGTCGAGGACGGCGGTGGCGACGATAGCGGGGACGCCGACGACGGCGAGAGAGACAGCGGTGAGGACGACGATGACGACATGCCGAGTTCGACCTCGCACATCGGCTTTTAACGTTCGGCGACAGCGACCAACTCGTCGTAAGCGTCGGCGTACTCCCGAGCGACTGCCGCGGGATTCTTGCGGTCGGCGTCGGGGAGCGCAGACAGCGGGGCAGTCGTTTTCGGGTCCGCGAGTTCCGTCACGTCGGGGGTGTGGACCTCCAGTTCGCCCTCGCGGGCGCTCCCTCCCGCCACTTCGCAGGCCTTGAGGAACCGGTCGCCGTCGTAGACTCGCGTGCGGCCGGGTTCGACCACGGCCACCGCGTCGAAGGCGACGCCGCGAATCGGGACTGCCACGTCGCCGTAGGACTCCACGACCACGGTCCCGGCCTCCTCCTCGGTCGCGCGGATTCTGTCGGCGAACCCCTCGAACATCGGGAGGTGGAGCTTCTGGGTGACCTCGTTGAGTTGCCCGACGGTCGAGACGGTCGGGGCGTCCGAGAGCGGGAGGTTCTCGCGTGCTTCTTCGGGCACGTCGGCGTGGGCGTTCACGACGAACGACTCGCCGACCCTGTCGAGGACGAACTCCCGGTGGGACTGGCCGACGAGGCCGGTGTCGGGGCCGGGCGAGGGCCGCCAGAGTCGGTGGACCGGGTTCAGGTCCTCGGGAGCGAACTCGCCCGCGCTCGCCTCGGCGAGTCGCTTGGCGTCCTTCCCGTAGAGGCGGCCCTCCTCGACCGCCCGCAGGTAGTCGTCGTGGTCGAACCAGTAGTCGTTGCCCGCGCGAGGCTTGAACCCGACCGCGTCGAGGCGGTCGAGGAGGCCGGTGGTGAACGTGGTCTTTCCGGCGTCCACCCGGTCGCCGCCCGCGACGAGGAGCCTCATTGCTCGTCGGTCTTCAGCCCGTAGTAGCCCGGTTCGTCGTCGGCCTCGGGTTCGGCGATGACGAGGTCCGCGGCGTTGTTCATGACCCACGGGATTGCCCAGTCGAGCAGGATGTCCTCGGTCTCGGCCTCCAGTTCGGCGTCGGGGTCCAACCCTTGCAGGAGGCGGGCGATTTCGTAGACGGTGTACATCTGGTCGGCTTCGAGCAACTCCTCGGCGGTGTAGAAGTCGCAGGGGTGCAACTGG
This sequence comes from Halorussus ruber, assembly GCF_004765785.1. GTDB lineage: Archaea > Halobacteriota > Halobacteria > Halobacteriales > Haladaptataceae > Halorussus > Halorussus ruber. The sequence continues at coordinate 39,685 of NZ_SBIT01000009.1, forward strand.
TCGAAATCCGATTTGGGTCGGGGCATGGACGAGTGTACGACCGAACGCGGGGTAAATCGTTCGTCTCGGCTCCGAGACAGGTGTTGTTGTCTCTACTAAATATATCCATTTCTTAAACAAATAATACCGTATTTCAGAGGTAACTATCGTGATTTGGAACAGAGGGCTTCACCGGACATCACTCTGCGCCGACGGCGACCGCGCGGTCGCCGTCGGCGCGAATCGACTGCTTCGTCGTCGGCCCGAATCGACTGTTTCGCGCCTGAAACGGTCCTAATTTTTATATCGTCAGCGTGCGGACGTTTTTCTCCATGGGAGACCACGACAGGGAACGCCGAGGAGGCGGCAAAGAGGCACTAGTCGAGGCGTTTTCCGCGTTCGGGAGCGACGCCCTCCGCGACGTGTGGCTGTTCGACCAGCGCGACCACGAGGAACTCTACCTCCGGGACGACGTGGCCCGGAAGATAGCCGACATCGACGTGCCCCGGTTCGTGGACAACGAACGCTACGGCTACGTCACCCGCGACACGTACAGCGACCTCTACTACGCCGACTACGAGTACACCGTCCGCGGATTCGACGGCTTCGAGCAGTTCCGGACGTTTCTGGCCGACGGCGAGGAGAAGGTCGGCGTGTTCGCCAGTTTCGACTGTCGAGACGGTGGCTACGACTTCGGCGCGCTCGACGCGACCGTCTCGGAGGTCGTCGCCGACTACCCCATCGAGGCCTTCGAGCCGGGGTAAACGGAGCGCTCATATTGCTGTAAGCAGGAAACCCCGCCGTTCACGGCGGGGAGGAATGCGCTCGACAATCTGTGCTATCGTCTGAGTCGGTATCTTGAAGTCCATTGGTGACGATTTGGAAGTTGGCACGGTTGTACCGTGTCGCGCGACACGGACCAGCTTCGTCCAGTTCCTCGCTGGATGACTTCGGCGGTGAGAGTTCCACCGAGAAACCGTGGGCCGATGACATGGCCGAAGATGGGTGCCCACGTGACAGGGCCGTGGAACGCCTCGGATTCGAGGGTGAGAACCACCCGCTTGAGAACCGAGACGTGTGGTTCCGAAACCTCTGCGATAGGGCATTCCTGCTGTGCAGGAAGCCCCGTCCTTTAGGGCGGGCGAGGATGTCACTCCGACCGAACTCCTATCGCCCGGCATGGCTACCGGTGACCCCGAGGACGCGCTCTCCGAGTCGGGCGACGAGACGCTGGTCGCGTTCGACGTGACCCCCGGCGCGACGGACCGGCAGGTCCCGAGCGCGTTCAACGAGTGGCGGAATCGCTTCGAGGCGCGACTGTCCGAACCCGCCAGCGACGGCCGGGCGAACGCCGAACTCACCGAGGCCGTCTCGGACCTCGTCGGCGCTCCAGCGCGACTCACGCAGGGCGGGTCCTCCTCGAAGAAGACGATTGCAGTACAGGCCGCTTCCGAGCGAGTTCTCGACGCGCTGACGAGCGCGCTCGACGAGTGAAAAACCGCCGCGAAAAGCCGCCAGCGAAAGAGGCGTCAGACGACAGGTGCCACGGCGCAACCGAGCCGATTAGTTCTCGGGCTCGGGGAGCTTGCTCATCTGGTTCTTCTGGCGCTCGTCGGTGAGCGTCGCGTAGCCCTGGGTCTCCACGAAGTTCTCCTGCCCGAAGTCGCTCATTATCATCCGGAGGTACGCGGCCTCCTTCTTCGAGGTGCCCTCGTAGGTGTAGCAGTGGAGGTCGCGCGAGAGGGGGTAGTTCTCGTCGGCGAGATTCTCGCCGGGTTCGTAGGTCGTGCCGTCGAACTCCAGCGAGATGGCGGGCACGTCACCCGAGACGAACGCCAGCGCCATGTACGCGATGGCGTTGTTGGACTTGCTGACCAGCGTCTTGACCTGCTGGTTCTGGCCCTTGCGGACGTCCACACCGGGCATCTTCGCGTCGGGACCGCCGAGCATGTTCATGCGGAAGGCGGTGTCGGTACCCGAACCCTCCGAGCGGCCGACGGCCTGAATCTCTTTCTCCTCACCGCTGTAGGCGTCGATTTCCGACCAGTTCGTAATCTCGCCCGTGTAGATTTTCCGGACCTGTTCGGCGGTCAGCTTATCGACGCCCGCCTCCTTGATCGCCTTGCTGACGACGATGGGTTGGGCGTCCACGCCGACGACGTGGTCCTTGAACTTGTTCAGTTCCTCCTCGCTGGCGTCGGGGAACTCGGCCGAGGCGGACGCGCTGGCGTCGGCGATGTCCACGAGGCCGTTCTTGGCCTTTTCGAGGCCGGTGCCGGAGTGGCTCAGACCGACCGACACGTCGAACGGCGGCGAGGCGCTCCCGGTCGACTCGAAGCCGTACAGGCCCGCCCAGTAGTCGGCCAGTCGCTTGTCGGTGTCGATGTCGTACTGGCCCGGACCCCAGTACTCCTTGTCGTCGGCGGGCGGGTTCGACGACCAGACCGAACCGGCCGTACTCGTAATCGGGTAGACGGTCGAGGAGCCGCCCGCCTTCAGTTTCGACGGCGACGACGAGGACTGTCCGTCGTCCTTCGACTCCGTGTCGGAGCCGTCCTGCTCACCGCTCTTCTCGGTTTCGTTGCCACCAGTGCCGCCCATACAACCAGCGAGTGCGAGGGTGCCGCTTGCCCCTGCAGCGGTCAAGAACTTCCGACGAGTCGATTTGTCTGCCATCACGTAGTCGAAGCCGCGACTGGGAAATAAATCTACCGAAGATAATATATATTTTCTCGTTATCTATATATTGATTTCTATTGAGGGTGTTTCTCAGGGGTAACGGGGCGTTTGCGAACTATTCACGCCCACAGCTAACCGAAAAAGTACCTGTTGGCGAGCAGTCAAGTACAGCAACTACAGCCGAACCCGCGGCTACTCGGGTGAATCGGCGCGAAGAAAAATCGGCAGTTCGGCGCTTACTCGTGGTTGCCGACGGTCTTCTCGTACTGCTCGGCGACGTTGTCCCAGTCGACGACCTCGAAGAAGGCGTCTACGAAGCTGCCGCGGTCCGGACCGTAGTCGTAGTAGTAGGAGTGCTCCCAGACGTCGAGAGCCATGATGGGGTGAGCGCCCCAGAGCGCACCCTGGTCGTGCTTGTCCACGGCGAGGTTGCGCAGTTGCTTGGCGACCGGGTCGTAGACCAGCAGCGCCCAGCCACCGGCGGCGCTCGCTGCGGCCTCGAACTCGCCCTTCCAGCCCTCGTAGGAGCCGAAGTCCTCCTCGATGCGGTCGCGGAGGTCGCCCTCGGGCTCGCCGCCGCCGTTGGGGTCCATGTTCTCCCAGAAGAGCGTGTGCAGGTAGTGACCCGAGCCGTTGTGGGTCACGTCGCCGAGCGCGCCCGCGGTGCCGCCGAAGTCGCCGCTCTCGCGGTTCTCCGCCAGCGTCTCCTCGGCGCTGTCGAGTCCGTTCACGTAGCCCTGATGGTGGGTGTCGTGATGCCACGTCAGCACCTGTTCGCTGATGTGGGGTTCGAGCGCGTCGTAGTCGTACGGAAGCGGTGGCAGTTCGGGATTGGATCGCTCAGACATAATTGAACCTCGCTCCTAAATAGTCGCTTTTCACTCTTAAACTTTGAGTAGTCGTTTGGTAACACGCCACTCGGATTGAGCAAATAAAGCATCTGAAGCCCTCAATCCCGGATTCTTCGCCCGGACCCTGAAACCGATTAAAGTAAGAAGAGTTATGTTTCCGGCGGGTGGCGCTCAGTGCGACCCGGTGTGTTTCGGAATCGTGTCGGCCTGCTTGGCCTGCTGGAAGCGTGCTTCCACGTCGTCCCAGTTCACCACGTCCCAGAAGTTGTCCACGTACTCCCCGCGATTGTTCTCGTACTGGAGATAGTAGGCGTGTTCCCACACGTCACAGACCAGCAGGGGCGTCGCGCCCTGCGGGTGCTGATTCTGGTGGTTCTCGGCCGCCGCGACGATCGGCTTGTCGGCGATGTGGTCGTAGACCAGCATGCCCCACCCCGAGCCTTCGACGCCCTTCGCGGCCTGCGAGAAGTCCTGCTTGAACTGGTCGTAGCCGCCGAAGTGTTCGTCGAGGGCGTCGGAGAGTTCGCCGCCGGGTTCGCCGCCGCCGTCCGGGTGCATGTTCTGCCAGAAGACGGTGTGGTTGACGTGGCCCGAGAGGTTGAACGCGAGACTGCGTTTGACCGAGCGCACGTCGCCCCAGTCGCCCGACCCCCGCATCTCCTCCAACTTGTCGAGGGCGGCGTTCGCACCGTCTACGTATCCCTGATGGTGCTTGTCGTGGTGCAGTTCCATGATGCGCTGGTCGATCGCCGGTTCGAGCGCGTCGTAGTCGTACGGTAGCTCCGGTAGTTCGTAAGTAGCCATTGTTCTCCCCCGTCACTCGGCGCAACGGCCACGGGGTTAAGCTTTAAGCGAGTGGTCGAATCGGCGATATGCGGGTTCGCGGACACGCAGAGCGCAACTCACAGTGCGCACTCTCTGGGGTCGCCCGAGCGCGCGAGGAACCCTAGTAAGAGCGCGATGCCGCCGATCCGCAGCAAGTTGCCGTGGAAGGGTAAGGCCGCCATCGCCCCGGCGAATCCGAGGAAGCCGAGGAGTCCCGCGCCGCAACTCGCGCACCCCGAGGCCACCAACCCCGGAAGCACGCCCACCAAGTCCGAGGCGCTGGAGACACCCATCGTCCGGACCTGTCCGGCGGTGTTGACGATTGCGATGCCGGTGAGACCGGCGTAGACGACTATCATCCCGAGGCCGGTCGCGCCGTTGGTCGCGTAGGTGTTCTGGGTCAGCAAAATCAGGGTCTCGTCGAACCAGTGGAGGCCCGCGCCGAGCATCTGCATCGACATCTGCGGGAAGGTCGAGAAGATGAGCAGGACGTAGGTCACGACGCCGATTGCGCCGACAGCGAGCGCCCGCCGCCCCGACTCGAAGGGGTAGGCCAGCGCGCCCTGGAGTTGCCCGCCGAATCGCTCGGCCGAGTCGGTCACTGTCATGCGTTCTCACTCTCCCCAGTCATGCGTTTTTGACCTTCTCGATGGCGCTCTCGAACCGGTCGTAGGGCTGTGCGCCGACGATTTTGCCCGCCTTGTCGGACTCGGGGTTGTAGAGGACGAACGCGGGCGTGGCCCTGATGCCGCTCTGCTGGGCCGCCTTCACGTCGTCATCGACGGCGGACTGCGCCCACGAGCGGTTGGATTGCAGGCAGGACTGGACCGCGTCGGCGTCGACACCGCCGACGTTCTTCGTGATGTCGAGGAGGTTGCCCTGCTTCGCCCATCCCGAGTTGGGTTTCGCTTGGGCGTCGAAGACCGACGAGTGCCAGTCGAGGTACGCGCCGGGGTTGCTCTCGCGGACCTGCCGCCAGACGCACTTGCCCATTCGAGCGGCGGGCCGCGAGGCCTCGCCGATGTTGGGCATTTCGAGGAAGGCGAACCGGATTTTCCCCTCAGTAACGTGGTTCTCGATGAGTTTCGGGAGGGTGTTCTGCTCGAATCGCTTGCAGAACGGACACTGGAAGTCGGTCCAGTAGTAGACGTCCACGGGGGCGTCGTTCGGTCCCATCACGGGGTTTCCGCTCAGGTCGATGCCGAACCCGGTCTCGCCGCTGGCGGCGTGCATCGGGGAGTCGCTAATCGCCGACTCCGACTCGGTGGTCGTCGCGTTCGAGTCGGATTGGGACCCCAGACCCGAGATGCTCGAACAGCCAGCGAGTCCGGTGAGGGCGGCGGTCGTTCCAGCCAGGAGGGCACGTCGAGTCGTCTGCTTCGTCATCGATACCCTTGTATGGTATTGGAAGACCTAAACCTTATTCGGTAGCGGGGATGTCGCGTTCGGTCAGCGTTCGAGATTCGACAAGAAAATATTTAGTTGTCTTTTAGAAATATAAATAAGTGGGAAGAAGATAGTTAGTTGTCGCTAATCTCGACTACACCCGTCACCGATGCGAGTGGCTTTTCCCGCCGTCGGACCCTACTGGACGTATGGAGGACGCCCGGAGCTATCGCGTACTCGCCGCCCCGGAGGCCGGACGGCTTCGCTTGCTCGACCGCGAGACCTACGACGCCGTCGTCACCGCCAGCGAGGGCCACGACGTGAGCGTCGAGGAGGTCCGCCCCGGCTACCTCGCGGACGCCGAACTGGACTGGTCCACCTCGGAACCGACGATTCGCTCGCTGTCGGTGCGTAGGCCGACGCTTTACGCCTTCGCCGACGACATCGAACCGGTCTTCGACGTGGCCCAAGACGCGTGGTCCGAGGCCCGCCTCGCGGGCGACTCGATGAACAGTCGCGTGACCCGCAACACCGACAACGAGGTCAACGGCGTCCTCTACGTCTTCGCCGAGGACGGGACCACGTTCGAGTCCTTCCGCGACGGCGAGCGCCCGCTCGAACCGCTGGTGGACAGGGTCAACGAGCAGGAGGGCGAGGCTCCTCGGGAGGTGTTCGTCCTCAGACCCGCGAGTCGGGAGTTCGTCATCGTGACGATTGCGCTCCGGAAGGGCGGGCAGTTCGCCGACACGCTCCGGGAGACCTACGATAGGCCTCGACCCCCGGAATCGGTCGAGTGAATTGGGGGTAGAATCCCGGTGTGGGTTTTCTGGGTCCTGCGACGGTCCACGAAGACCCCGTATCGAGGCCAATCGGAACGCCCTCACTCGCCTCGGGCTCGCTCGAACATCGCAATCGCCTCCTCGCGGCGCTCGCTGTGGTCCACGATTGGCGCGGGGTAGTCCGGCGCGATTTCCTCGCGCTCGTCGGGAGCGAGTTCGTGCCAGCCGTGAACCTCCTTCGGGGCGGCGTCTCGGAGTTCCGGCACGTACTCGCGGATGAACTCGGCGTCGGGGTCGTAGCGTTCGCCCTGCGTCATGGGGTTGAAGATGCGGAAGTACGGTTGGGCGTCGGTGCCGGTCGAGGCCGCCCACTGCCAGCCCCCGGTGTCGTTGGCGGTGTCGTGGTCCACCAGTTTCTCGCGGAACCAGTCGTAGCCCTCGCGCCAGTCCAGCAGGAGGTCCTTCGTCAGAAAGGAGGCGACGACCATCCGGAGGCGGTTGTGCATGTACGCCTCCCGGCGGAGTTGGCGCATCGCCGCGTCCACGATGGGGTAGCCGGTCCGGCCGTCCTTCCACGCTTGCAGGGCCTCGGCGTCCTCGCGCCAGCCGATGTCGTTCTCGTAGGACTTGTAGTTGCGACTCACCACGTCGGGCCGGGCCGAGAGGACGTGGGCGTAGAACTCCCGCCACGCGAGTTGGCTCTGGTACGCTCGGACCGACGCGGCCTCGGTTCCCTCCTCGGGTTCGGGATCGTCGTCCGTCCCTCCTCGGTTCGGGTGCCCCTCGGCGCGCTCCATCGCCTCCTCGGTCGCCTGCCAGACCGCTCGAATCCCGATGGTCCCGTACTTGAGGTGGGGCGAGAGCCGGGAGGTCCCCTCTCTGGCGGGATAGTCTCGGTCCTCGGCGTACCGGAAGATGGCGTCCTCGCAGAATTTCTGAAGACGATTCCGGGCCGCCTCGGTCCCCGCCGGAGGAGTCTCGGCCTCGGGGTCGTCGAAGCCGAGGGCCGCCAGCGTCGGCAGCGAACTCGTCTCGGGACTCACGACTTCCCCCGCCTCGGGCGCGTCGAAGGGGTCGTCCTTCTCGCGGTCGCGCCACTTCTTCCAGAAGTAGGTGAACACCGAGTAGTGTTCGCCCTTGTTGGTCCGAATCGACCCCGGTTCGTGGCAGAGCGCGTCGTGGTAGGCCGCCCGCGAAACTCCTGCGTCGTCCAGCGCGAGGCGGACCTCGCTGTCGCGCTCGGCCGCCAGCCCCGAGTAGTCGCGGTTCCAGTAGATTGCGTCGGCCCCGCGCTCGTCGGCGATTCGGGGCAACTCCTCGCGGGGGTCTCCTCGGACGACCAGCAGGTCCCCGCCCAACTCGCGGTAGTCCGCCCGGAGCGATTCGAGCGCGCCGAGGAGGAAGGCCACCCGGGGCGGCCCGGCGTGAGCCAGCACGTCGGGGTCGAGGACGAACACGGGCAGGACCTCGCCGTCCGCGGCGGCCTCGGCAAGCGCCCGGTTGTCCGCGACCCGGAGGTCCCGGCGGTGCCAATGGACGTTCATGCCGGGAGCTTCGGACTGGTAGACCGTCAAACGAGGGGTCTGCGGACTCGAATCTTTCCCTCAACAGACCATAATTACTACCAGAGGATATATTCGGTATTGGACACATGTTTATACCGTGCCAATACTTGACGAACTATCCGGTCACGAGTTCGAGGACGTAATGGAGGACGTGTTTCGAAACCTCGGCTACCAAAATGTGAGACAGTCGAAGAAAACGGGCGACGAGGGACGGGATATTCTGATGGAGGAGTTCATCGACGGGCGAAAACGCGGTGTCGTCGTCGAGTGCAAACACCAACAAAAAATCGGTCGCCCAGTCGTGCAGAAACTCCACTCTGCCGTCGCCACCTACGACTACGACGGTCCGAAACGCGGAATTATCGTGACGACGGGGCGGTTCACCGACCAGGCAATCGAGTACGCCGACAAACTCCGGCGGAACGGGAACGAACACACCGTCGAACTCATGGACGGGACTGACCTCCGAGAGATAGCGGACGAGGTGGGTCTCGACCTCTACAACGGCCGCATCGAGATTCTCTGCGAGCGAACACTTCGTCCCATCGACCCGTCGAGTAGCCTCGACGCTCCCGTGGAAGAAGCGTTCCAGTCGATTCAGAACTTCGATACCCGAAATCTCCCCGAGTTGGACTCGTCGGTCACTTTCAAACCGGTCGTCTCGATTCAGGCGAGCGTAAACGCTGTTTTCGAGACGACGGTCGGCGTTATCAATCGGGTACACGAAAACGACCACTTCGTAGTTCGCGCCGAGCGCGGTCGGTCGTCGTTGTTGGATTCGTCGATAGCGAACCTCATCTCGAACGGACAACGACACACGGTCAAAATCGAGAACCCCCGGATTCAGCAGTCGTTCGACGACGTATCCGTCGAGCGGTTCGGGAAAACCGAGACTGAGTACAAAGACTGGGCAGTTCGCCGCCTCCAATCGAGGTACACCGAGACTGTAGAGTATACTGGTGATAACAACGTCACGTACACGAAAGAGTGTGAACCGAATCTGTCCGACATATCTGTCGAGTCGATTTCACCGGTCTATCTCCCTCGTATCGAATCAGAAGTGACGTTACAGAATTACTCCTATTCGCTTGAGTACTACGCCGCTGGACCATCTCGTGAAACTATCGAGAACGATATCAACGAGTGTGTCCATTGCGGACGAAATTCGTGGACCGAGCATACCTACTGCGACAACTGCGGCAGTATCAACTGCCGACGACACGTCAAAACCGAGCGAGTAGAAGGGGAACCAGTCTGTACGGGATGCGCGATAACGGAGCGGTTCGCGTTCCGGAAAAAGTACTTCTACGACGAGGAGAATCTGGAGGAGTTCAGCGCAGAGTACGACGAGATGGGACTGCACCAGAAAGCACTCGAAAACAAGCCGTTACTGGCGACTGCAATCCTCCTCGTCGTCGTGGGAGCATTCCTTCTCATCTGATTACGCTCCCCAAATACGACTTATTGTTTCTCCTGTAGCACCGACCGGTCCAACCCCTCCACAGAGTCCTGCCCGGCCAGCGCCAGCGTCAGGTCCAAGTCCGCGAGGAAGTTCCGGACCACGTCCCGAACTCCGTCCTCGCCGTCGATTGCGAGGCCGTAGACGTAGGGTCGCCCGAGGAGGACCGCGTCGGCCCCCAGCGCCAAGGCCTTGATGGCGTCTGCCCCGCGGCGAATCCCGCTGTCGAACAGGAGCGCGAAGTCGTCGTCCTCGTCCTCCATCGCGCGCTCGTCTTCGACCGCTTCCACGATTTCGGGGAGCGCCTCGATGGCCGAAATCGCGCCGTCTACCTGCCGACCGCCGTGGTTCGAGACGACGATGCCGTCCGCGCCCCGGCGGACCGCCTCGCGGGCGTCCTCGGGGTGGAGGAGGCCCTTCAAAATCAGGGGCAGGTCGGTCTGCTCTCGGACGAACTCGACCGTCTCCCAGTCCATCGAGAGGTCGCCGAACTGCTCGATAAACTCCCAGAGGGCGGTCGATTCGTCCTCCTCGGGCGGCGCGGAAAGCGTTTCGCGGAAGGCCGGGTCCGAGAGGTAGTTCGCCACCCCCTCGCCGTCGAGGAAGGGCAGGTAGGCGTTCTCCACGTCGCGCTCGCGCCACCCCATCGTCGGCGTGTCGAGGGTCATCACGACCGCCTCGTAGCCCGCTTGCTGGGCGCGTTCGAGGAAACTCGCGGTCACGTCCGGGTCCTTGCTCGGGTAGAGTTGGAACCACCCCGTGCCGTCGCCCAACTCGTCGGCCACGTCCTCCATCGTGGCCGAGGCCGCGGAACTGGAGACGAAGGGGACCCCGACGTCGCTGGCGGCCCGGGCGCTGGCGAACTCTCCCGTCTCGTGGATGATTGACTGGACGCCGATGGGCGCGAGGAGGACCGGCACGGGAATCTCCTCGCCGAGTACTTCGACCGAGAGGTCGCGCTCGGCGGTGTCCTGCAGCATCCGCGGGACGATGCGCCACCGCCGGAAGGCCTCGCGGTTCCGGTCGGCGGTGTCCTCGCCGCCCGCGCTCCCCGCGACGTAGGCGTAGGCCTCCTCGGAGAGGGCTTCGAGGGCCTCCTCGCGGAGTTCGTCGGGCGAAATCGGCATCTCGGGGCGCTGGTCGGCGAGCATCCCGCCAGCGTAAATTTCGCGCTGGCGATTCGGCCCGAAGGGTTCGGAGGAGTCGTCCATACGGGGTCGGTGGTCGTGCGGAGTGTTATAACTTGTCTAGGATGGAGAAGTTCGGTGTCGAGCGGCGGCGCGAAGAGGTTCCCCGAACGCACCACTTTTCGGCCTACCGTCCGTACCCCCGCGGTATGGCTACGCACGACGCGGGAGACCCGGCCAGCGACCCGCAGGCGGAGTACGACTACCGCTCGGAGGAGGTCGCGCGCTCGGGACTCGTCTCGGACCTCGGCGACCTCGTTGACGGCGACGTGCGGTTCGACAGCTACTCTCGACAGCTCTATGCGACCGACGCCAGCGCCTACGAGGTGACGCCCATCGGGGTCGTCTTCCCGGAATCGACCGACGACGTGGCGGCGGTGATGGAGTACTGCGCCGACCGCGAGATTCCGGTCCTGCCTCGCGGCGGGGGCACCAGCCTCGCCGGGCAGTCGGTCAACGAGGCCGTGATTCTGGACTTCACGCGGTACATGGATTCGGTCCTCGCAGTCGAACCCGAAGGCGAGAATCCCACCGCTCGCGCCCAACCCGGCGCGATTCTCGGCGAGTTGAATCAGGAACTCGCGCCCCACGGCCTGAAGTTCGCGCCGGACCCCGCGTGGGGCGACAAGTCGGCCTTGGGCGGGGCTATCGGCAACAACTCGACCGGGAGCCACTCGCTGAAGTACGGCAAGACCGACGCCTACGTCGAGGAGTGCGAGGTCGTCCTCGCCGACGGGACCGTGACGACCTTCGGCGAGATGGACCTCGCCGAACTCCGCGAGGAGGGCGACCCCGAGGGCGATTTAGAGTCCCGCATCTACGCCGAAGTCGCCCGCATCGTGGACGACGAGGCCGAGAAAATCGACGAGGTCTACCCGCAACTCAAGCGCAACGTCTCGGGGTACAATCTAGACAGATTGGTCGATGAAGCAGAGCAGGGGACGGTCAACCTCGCCAGACTCCTCGCCGGGAGCGAGGGAACCCTCGCCATCGTCACCGAGGCGGAAGTCGGCCTCGAACCGGTCCCCGAGACCAAGTCGATGGCGCTGTTCGCCTACGAGGACCTGCTCGACGCGATGGAGGACGTCGCGCCCATTCTGGAACACGACCCCTCCGCGGTCGAGGTGCTGGACGACGTTCTCATCGACCTCGCGCGTGACACCGAGGAGTTCGCCGACGTGGTCGAGATGCTCCCCGAGGGGACCGACTCGGTCCTCCTCGTGGAGTTCTACGCCGAGAGCGACGAGGCGGGCAAGGAGAAAGTCCAGGCCCTCCGGGCGGACCGCGAGGGCGACCTCGCCTTCGCCGGGATGGAGGCCCACGACGACGCCGAGCGCGCCCGGTTCTGGAAGCTCCGGAAGTCCGGCCTCCCGATTCTGCTGTCTCGAACCTCGGACGCCAAGCACATCTCGTTCATCGAGGACGCCGCGGTCCCGCCCGAGAACCTGCCGGAGTACGTCGCCGACTTCCAGCAGGTCTTGGAGGACAACGACACCTTCGCCAGTTTCTACGCTCACGCCGGACCGGGGTGTCTCCACATCCGGCCCCTCGTGAACACCAAGTCCCCCGCGGGCGTCAACCAGATGGAGGCGATTGCCGACCAAGCCACCGACCTCGTGGTCGAGTACGGCGGGTCGGTCTCGGGCGAACACGGCGACGGTCGCGCCCGAACCCAGTGGAACCGCAAGCTCTACGGCGAGGAGGTCTGGGGAGTCTTCCGCGACCTCAAAACCGCCTTCGACCCCGACTGGCTCCTGAACCCGGGCAACGTCTGCGGCGACCACGACATGACCGAGAACCTCCGGTTCGACCCGGACTACGAGTTCTCGGCCGGGTTCGCCCCCGAGTTGAACTGGGAGAACGAGAACGGATTCGAAGGCATGGTCGAACTCTGCCACGGCTGCGGCGGCTGTCGCGGCGGTCAGGAGACCACCGGGGGCGTGATGTGCCCGACTTACCGCGCGGCCGACGAGGAGGTGACCTCGACCAGAGGCCGGGCGAACATGCTCCGGCAGGCGATGAGCGGCGACCTGCCGAAAAACGAGCAGTTCGACGTGGAGTTCATGAGCGAGGTCATGGACCTCTGCATCGGCTGCAAGGGATGCGCCCGCGACTGCCCCTCGGAGGTGGACATGGCGAAGCTCAAGGCCGAAATCGAACACGAGTACCACCAGCGCCACGGCGCGGGCCTCCGCGAGAGACTCTTCGCCAACGTCGGTACGCTCTCGAAGGTCGGGAGCGCGCTCGCGCCCCTCTCGAACTGGGCGAGCGAGGTTCCCGGCGCTCGGGACCTGATGGAGCGCACTCTCGGCATCGCCAGCGAGCGAAGCCTGCCGACCTTCCACCGCGAGACCCTGACCGACTGGTTCGAGGCGCGGGGCGGACCTCAGGTTTCGGCGGCCGAAGCCACCCGGAAAGTCGCGCTCTTCCCCGACACCTACACCGACTACAACCACCCCGAGGCGGGCAAGGCCGCGGTCCGCGTCCTCGAAGCCGCCGGGATTCACGTCCGCATCCCGGCCGACGTGACCGACAGCGGGCGGCCCGCCCACTCGAAGGGTTTTCTAGACGAGTCGCGCGAGTGCGCGAGGACCAACGTCTCGGCGCTCGCGCCGAAGGTCCGAGACGGCTGGGACGTGGTGGTGGTCGAACCCTCCGACGCCGTAATGGTCCAGTCGGACTACCTCGACCTCCTCGGGGCGGAGGGGCCGGAGGCCAGTCGCTCGGGCGAGCAGTACACCGAACCCCGGACCGCCGACCCGGAAGCGGGGTTGGAAAACAGCGACTCCGATTCAGACCTCACCACCGCCGCCGAGCGCGTCGCCGCCAACACCTACGGCGTCTGCGAGTACCTGAACACCTTCGAGTTCGACCTGCCGCTCTCCGCGCCCGACGAGACGCTGACCTACCACGGCCACTGCCACCAGAAGGCGACCAAGAAGGACACCCACGCCGCCAGCGTCCTCCGCGAGGCTGGATACGAGGTGGACGCCCTCGATTCGGGCTGTTGCGGCATGGCCGGGAGCTTCGGCTACGAGGCCGAACACTACTCGATGAGCCGGTCGATTGCGGAGATTCTGTTCGGCCAAATCGAGGAGAGCGACGGCGAGACGGTGGTCGCGCCGGGGGCTTCGTGCCGAGCGCAACTCGGCGACTGGGAGAAGCTTCGGGGCGAGCCTCCTCATCCCATCGAGAAGGTGGCCGAGGCGCTCGACCGGCGTCAGTAGCCGAACGCGAGCAGCGACATTCCGCTCTGGAGGCCGCGCGTGACGTAGAGCGAACCGCCAGCCGCGACCGGCGGTTCGGCCGCGTAGTGGCGTAGCCGGTACTTCCAGTACGGCTCACCGCTCCCGGGGTTGACCGAGAGGAGCGCGGCGTGGAAGTCCTCGGCGACGTGCCGGTTTCGCTCGCCCGAGACGCAGACGTAGAGGGCGTCGCTCGTTCGAGTCGCCCGGTAGCAGACGTCCCTCGTGTCCAGCGTCCACTCCCGCTCGCCGTCGGCTCTGGAGAGGGCGGTGAGTCCGCTGCTGTCGTCCGGATTCTCGGACACGAAGACGCGTTCCGGGCCGACGCAGAGGTCCGTCCCCAGCAAGTAGTCGGGGGGCGAAATCGGCGTCCGCCACCGCCGCGCACCGGTCGCCGCGTCGAGGGCGTAGACGTACTTCTCGTTGGCGAGATACGCCGTGTCGCCCGCGACGACCGGCCCGCCGAAGGAGACGGCGTCGGTCTCCATCGACCAAACCGCCTCGCCGGTCTCCGCTTCGACGGCCCGAACTGTCGCCGACTGCGGCGGTTCCGTGGTGTCTCCGTCGTTTACGACGTAGACGACCCGACCGTCGGCAATCGCTGGCGAGTCGAGGACGGCCCGGCGGGGCGGAATCGGATTGCGCCAGCGCCGGTCGCCCGTCTCGGCGTCGAAACAGCACACGCCGTCGTAACAGCCGAGGACGACCAGTCCGTCCGCCGCGGCGGGCCTGGCGGTCGTCGAGACGCCGTCTCGACGCCACGCCTCCCTGCCGGTCCGGGCGTCGAGCGCGAACAGCGACCCGTAGTCGGCGAGGTAGAACCGGCCCCGGTGGAACGAGAAGTCGTCGGTTCCCCACCCGTCGAGGCGGTCTTCCGTGGCCGCCACTCGCCTCGCGGTGCCGTCGGCCGGGTCGATTCTGAAGAGGACGACCTTCGTGTCCGACTTCCGGTGGCCGAACAGGCCGCGCTCCGGGACCTCCGCGACGACGTACGCCGACTCCCCGACGACGACGGGCCGGGAGACGTGTTCGTGAGGGCCGAACTCCCAGCGAACTTCTGACGGAGCGCCCTCGGCGGACGGAACGTAGGCGGCGTGACCAGCGTCGCGTCCCGCCTGAACCCAGTCCGTCTCCGGGTCGGCGGCGACCGGCGGCGGTTGACTGGCGAACGACGGGATTCCCGAGCAGCCGGCCGTGGCGGCCGCGCCGACGAGGCTCAGAAACGCCCTGCGAGTCCGGACCTCGGCCATGGACGCACCACGAGCGTCGGAACCAAAACGTTACTGTTCCGACGTGTCGCCTTCAGAACCCTGAGAACTTGTCCCGTCGGTAGATGTCCAACTCGCTCACGGTCGAGCCCTCCTGCTTCGCGGCGAACGCGATGGCCTCGGCGACCTCCTCGGGTTCGGTCACCTCGCCCTCCTCGAAGCGGTCGGCGAACGTCTCGCCGTAGGCCCCGCCGAACTCGGTCCGGACCTCGGAGGGGTTGACCACCGTGACCGCCACGCCGTCAGCGCCGACGTTGCCCTCGATGCTGTGGGCGAACCCCCGGACCCACCACTTGCTCGCGGCGTAGATGGGATTGAACGGCCGGGGGTACTGCCCGGCGAAACTCCCGACGAAAATCAGGTTGCCCTCGCTCTCCGTGAGGTGGGGCACCGCGGCGCGGGTCGCGTAGAACACCCCGTCCACGTTGGTCTCCATCATGCGGTCGTAGTCGGCGGTCGTCATGCTCTCGACCGACTCCCCGCAGGCCATCCCGGCGTTGTTGACCAGCACGTCGAGGCCCCCGAACTCCGAGACGGTCTCGTCGACCATCTCCTCGACCGAGTCCTCGTTGCGGACGTTGGTCTGGACGGTGAGCGTCTCGGCGTCCCACTCGTTCTCGATTGTCTCGGCCGCGTCGGCCAGCGCCTTCTCGCGCCGCGCCGCCAGCGCGACCCGAGCGCCGTCGCGGGCCAGCGCGTGGGCCGTCGCCTCGCCGATGCCGGAACTCGCGCCCGTGACCAGTGCCGCCTTGCCGTCGAGTGGGTCGGTATCCATACCCGGACCTGCGACGGCTAGGGGGTTGGCTCTTTCGCCGGTCCCGGTGCGCGCCGGGCCGGAGGAGGAACGAGAATTACATACAATCGTTTTAGAAATACTTTGTTTGCCTAAAGAATTGTATAGGTTTCTTAGCCCCGTTCGGACGGTCGCGCCGGTCACGCCGCGCTCAGGCCGACTCGCCGACGAGGAACGACCGGAGTTCGTCGGCGTATCGGTCGGGGCGGTCCTGTAGCACCCAGTGGTTGGCGTCGTCGATGCCGACGACCTCCGAGGAGTCGATGTCCTCGTCCAGTCGGTGCGCGGAGTCGATGGGTTGGAACTCGTCGTCCGCACCCCACAGCAGGAGGGCGTCGGCCGTCACCTCGCTCGGGTCGAGTTCGGTCGTGTGGTTGGTGTTGGTCGCGGCCGCGTCCCGGACGAGCGAGACCAGTCCCTCCTCGGAGTCCCACGGGGACTTCGTCCCCTCGACGAACTCCTCGCTCGGGTCGTCGGCCAGCGCGTCGGCGACGTCCCGCCAGAGGTACGACCACGTCGGGATGCCGTGGAGCAGAACCACCGGGTCGCCCTCCCCCTCGTCGTAGTAGGTCATTTCGAGGTCGTGGCCGTCGACCGTGACTTCCTGACTCTCCTGTGCGTTCGTCCAGTCGTCGTGTCTCGTCATCTCGAAGAGCAGGTTCCGTACGTCAATAGGCTCTGTTGCCCACCGTCGGAAGCGCGGGCGATTCGATGCGTCCCGTTACCGTCGGCTTTCCGGCTGGTGGTCGGTTAGACGCTCGCTGATGGGGGATACGTCGGGCGTCTGAGTATCTCACTCACAGTTCGCCGCGACCCCGAGATTTAGGGGGCAGCGGTCGAACGAACAGACATGTTCGTACTGCGAGGCGGAACCGTCGTGGACGCCGACGGGGCGCGCGAGGCCGACGTGGCGGTCGAGGAGGGCGAAATCGTGGGCGTCGGAGATGTGCCCGACGACCCGGACGAGGAGATAGACGCGAGCGGACAGTTCGTCGCGCCGGGGCTAATCGACGCCCACGTCCACGTCATGATGGACGGGCGGGCCGACCCCAGCGAGGTCCACGACGACAGCGAGGCGACGCTGGCCTACCGAGCGACCGCGAATCTTCGGGACGCGCTCGACGCTGGCGTCACCACCGTCAGGGACCTCGGGTCGCCCGGGTCGCTCGCGCTCGACGCCCGCGAGGCGGTCGAGGCGGGCGTCTTGGAAGGACCCCGCATCGTCGCCGCTGGCGAGGCGATTACGATGACCGGCGGGCACGGCTACTGGTTCGGCCGCGAGGCCGACGGCGTGGCCGAGGCCAAGCGGGCCGCCCGCGAGCAGCTCAAGCGCGGCGCCGACGTGGTCAAGTGCATGGCGACCGGCGGCGTCCTCACCGAGGGCGCGCTGACGGGTGCGCCAGAATTGGACGAGGAGGAACTCGAGGCCCTCGTGAGCGCCGCCAACGCCAAGCGCGTGCCGACCGCGGCCCACGCCCACGGCACCGCGGGGATGAAGAACGCGGTCCGGGCCGGGATTTCGAGCATCGAACACGGCACGTTCATGGACCGCGAGGCCGCGGAACTGATGGCCGACCGGGGCACCTACTGGGTGCCGACCGCGAAGGCGCTCTACGGCATCGTGGACGCCGGGACCGATGAGGGGATTCCCGAGTTCGCCGTCGAGAAAGCCGAGGAGGCCAAGGAAGCGTGGGCCGACGCCTTCGAGTACGCCCTCGACGCCGGAGTGCCGATTGCGATGGGCACCGACGCCGGGACGCCGTTCAACCACCACGGCGACATCCCCGAGGAACTGGCGCTGATGGTCGAGCACGGCCTTTCAGAGGAAGAAGCCCTCGAAGCCGCGACGGTCAACGCCGCCGATTTGCTCGGTCTCGACGGCGAAGTCGGACTGGTCGAGGAGGGCTATCGGGCAGACCTCGTGGTGCTGGATTCGGACCCGCGCTCGGACGTGACGGCGTGGGAAACGCCAGCACGTGTCGTGTCGGGTGGAACCGTGGTCCGGTGACAGGCCTACGTCAAAAGGTCTTTTATACCGGGCAATGGAGGATTAAGGTACATGAGACGGCTGCTGGCTGTCGGCCTCGTAGTCGTGCTACTCGTCGGGACGGTCCCCGTAGCGCCGGTACTCGGCCTGCGCCCCGCACACGAGGCGACCGCCTCGCCCCAGATGTCCGCTTCGTCGCCCCACGCGGTCGGCGACGACGCGTCCCCGAACGTTGTCAACGGTAACCCGCAGACGCTCGGCGTCGCGGAGAACTTCGACAGCGTCGAGTTCCACATCACCGTCTACGAGAACGGTACCGCCGAGTGGACGTTCACCTACCAGCGCACGCTCAACAACGAGACCGAGCGCCAGCAGTTCCAGCGATTCGCCGACGAGTTCAACAACAACTCGACCGCGATGTGGTCGGAGTTCAAGGGACAGGCCCGGCGACTCGCCAGCGCCGGTCAGAACACCACCGGTCGAACGATGAAGGCCCAGAACTTCAAGAAGCGGGCCTACGTCGGCGGTCTGGTCAACGACAACCGAGGCATCGTCAAGATGTCCTTCCAGTGGACTGGGTTCACCTACTCGCAGGACGAGACCATCATCATCGGCGACGTGTTCGAGGGCGGCCTCTACGTCGGGCCGAACCAGTCGCTGGTCGTCCACTCCGGTCCCGGCCTCCAGTTCAAGTCGGCCGACCCGATGGAACCTGCCAAGGCCTCGGGCGACTCCCTTGCGGCCAGCGAGTCGCTGACGTGGCAGGGCGAACACGACTTCATCGACCAGCGCCCGCGGGTGAAGTTCGACCCGGTACCGGGCACGACGACCACGACCACGACAACCACGACGAACGAGTCGGGTTCCGGCGAGAACGGCAACCAGACCGAGACCCCGAAGGGCGCGACCGGTCCCTCGTCGGGTGACGGCTGGTCGCCGCTGATGATGTTCATCGGCGCGGTCGTCGTCCTGCTGGGCCTCGCCGCCGCGTTCGCGTGGCGGCAGGGCGACTTCGGGTCGTTCGCCAACGAGGGCGACAACCCCGGCGGCGACGACGGCGCGGGCGGCGGTGGGGCCGCGGCGACGAGCAACGACGGCGCGACCAAAAACGAACCCTCGGTCAGCGACGAGGAGCTACTCACCGACGAGGCCCGTGTGAAGAAGCTCTTGGACGAGAACGGCGGCCGGATGAAGCAGGTCAACATCGTCGAGGAGACCGGCTGGTCGAAGTCGAAGGTCAGCATGCTCCTCTCGGAGATGGAAGAGGACGGCGACATCAGCAAGCTCCGCGTCGGCCGCGAGAACATCATCAGCCTCGAAGGCCACGAACCCGACGCCGCCGGGTCGCCGCTCGAGGAGTAATCGTTCACCTTCGTTCATTCTGACGGGTAACTGGCAATGTCGGCAGTTGGACGGCTGTAAACCCGGGATTTCGTTCTTGTGAACTGTTTACGAGTCTCGAAACCGTGCGGAACCGGGGCACAGCGTCGAGAAAACGCAACTGTTAAACAGTCCGTGCCACTACGATTGAGTGCAGACGAGAAGTGCAGGACGGACGCTCCGTTGGTGTAGTCCGGCCAATCATCTTGCCCTCTCACGGCAAGGACCAGGGTTCAAATCCCTGACGGAGCACTTCTTTCCGCTCGTTTCTCACGACTGTCACTTCTCGGTGAGTCACGACGACGTACTGCTCAGGCTCACTTGACAAAACCTAATGCCCTCCTGCTGAATCGCACACAGCATACGGAACTCATGGCAGGCGAGTCTCTCTCCCGGCAGAGGGCACAACTGGACACGGCCGAGCGCGAACACCTCGAAGGCGTGGTCGCCGAGATGCGCGAGCGCGTCGAGGAGAACGTCGAGTTTCGGCTCTCGCAGATGGGCCTCGACGCCGAACCCGGCGACAGCGCCGCGCTGGACGACGAGGAGCGCCAACTCGTGGAGGCCATCGAACTGGAAGCCGAGGACGACCAGAGATGGGACGCTGCGCGCGCAGAGTACATCACGGGCGTCGGCTACACCGTGGTCAATCGCCTCGCGGCGCTCCGGTGCATGGAGGTCCGGGGGTTCCTCGACGAGGAGGTCACCGTCTTCAAAGACGACGGCCTGACCCCCGCGGCCGAGACGCTGGTCTACGAGGAGTTCCTGCTCGAAGACGAGGCCATCCTGACCGCGTACCGGGACGTCTGCGACGAGTTGGCCGAGGAAATCGAAATCCTGTTCGACCGCGACACCCCCTACAGTCAGGTGGACCCCGACGCCGACACCTTCGAGGACCTCTGCGGACTGTTGGACGAGGTCCCAGACGAGGTCTGGCGGGCAGACGACGTGCTGGGGTGGGTCTACGAGTACTACAACGCCAGCCAGTTGTCGGCGGTGCGAGAGCGCATGCGGACCGGTCGGTTCGACGCCGACGACGTCGCGGTCGCCAACCAGTTCTACACGCCGCACTGGGTCGCGCGGATGCTCACCGACAACGCGGTCGGCAAGCCCCACCTGCTGGCGAGCGGCGAGCGAGACGCCTGCGTCGAGGCGCAGCGCGACCTCGCGCCGGAGGAGCGAATCGAGCGCGACCCGCGATACGACGCCTCGCCGGAGATTTCTGACCTCTGTACCTACCTCGTGCCCTCCGAATCCGCCGACGCCGCGCCGGACCGCCACCCGTCCGAGATTCGAGTACTCGACCCCGCGATGGGGAGCGGCCACTTCCTGCTGTACGCCTTCGACGTGCTGGAGCGCATCTGGCGCGACGCGACCGACGCGGCCCCGGCAGAGATTCCGGGCAAGATTCTGGAACACAACCTCTACGGAATCGACATCGACATGCGGGCCTGCCAGCTCGCGGCGTTCAACCTCTATCTGAAGGCCCGCGGACGCGCCGAGGACGAGGGCGACGACGACTTCGAGCTGCCGACGCTCGGCGTCGTCTGCGCGGACAACCAGATTTCGGACACCACGAGAGCGCGCGAGATAATCGAGACGCTGGCCGAGACCAGCGACGACTTCGCCGAGGCGCTTTCGGGCGCCCTCGAAGACTTCCGGGAGACGCAGGGCCTCGGGAGTCTCCTCGACGTGAAGGGGACACTAGAGAGAAGCGCCTCCTCGGTCGGAGGCGAGGAGTCCCGACTCTCGGAGTGGATAGACCGACTCCACGAGGAAGTCGAGCGCGAGTCGGGCGACCGATTCCGCTACCAGAACCTCCGGAGTCTCCTCCGAGTCGTGCGTCTGCTGACCGAGGAGTACGACGCCGTGCTGATGAACCCGCCCTACGGGGGCCACCGCCGGATGCCCAAGCAGGTCAAAGAGTACGTGCAGGACCACTACGAGTTCAAGCCCGAGTACTACGCCAACTTCCTGGAGCAGTCCGGGCGACTCCTCAAGCCCCGCGGTCGAATCGGGATGCTGGTTCCGCGGTCGTTCATGTACAAGGAGTCGTTCGAGGACGTGCGCCGGGAACTGGTCGAACCCGACGGCGAGTTCGACTTCGACTTCCTCGTCGAGTTCGGCGAGGGCATCCTCGACAACGCGACGGTCCGGACCGTCGGGACGGTCCTGACGAAGGGCGAGAGCGAAAATTCCCAAGAGGTCGGCGAGTTCGTCCAGTTGTCGGACGTGAGCGCCGACCGAAAAGAGGAGACCTTCGCCCGCGTCCTCGGGGACGACCCCGACGCGACGTGGCGACACCACTCTGTCGGGACCGACGAGTTCCGGACCGTCCCCGGCGGGATGCTGACGTACTGGACGCCCTCGGGCCTTCGTGAACTCTACGCCAGCGACACCGTCTTCGACGCCGAGCAGGCGGACCTCGACCGAGCGGGAATCGGGTCGGCCAAGAAGGGCATCGACACGGGCGACAACGCCCGGTTCGTGCGCTACTCGTGGGAGTGCGGAGCAGAAGAGGACGACGAGAACGCCGCGAAGGCGCGCTGGCGACCCTACGCCAAGGGCGGCGAGCGCAGTTGGTTCCACTACCCCGACGACCTCCGGGTGCTGTGGGGCGAGGAAGGAACCGAAATTTCGAGGTGCGACAGTTCGACCATCCGGAACCGGGACTTTCAGGGCAGAGAGGGCGTCACGTGGCCGCTCATCAAGGACTCGGGCCACCGGTTCGCACAGTTCGGACCCGGCGGCGTCTCGGACAACGGCGGGCCGTGCTTCTACCCCGAGGAGGAATCGACCGCGTACCTGACTGCCCTGCTCAATAGTACGATTTACGCTGGTTTAATGTTGGCACAGACGCCCGAGAGACAGTGGAATCTGTCCGACATCGCCATCCTGCCGTACTTCGACGCTTCCGAGGAGGCCAGAGCGCGCCTGACCGAGGCCGCAGACGAGTTGACTGCCCTCGTCAACGAGTTCGAGTCCTTCCGACTCCGGTCGGGGCGCTACGGCGAGACCCTGAGCGAGTACGAGACTCTGGCCGAGTTCGTCGCCGAACGCGCCGACGCCGTCGAGGAGTTGGTCGGCGAGATGCGCGAGCGAAAGGACGAAATCGACGCCGTGGTGGCCCGAGAGTTGGGCATCGGCGACGGCGTGCTGGCCGAAATCGAGCGCGAGGCCGACCTGCGATACGACGGCTTCGAGAAGGTTCCCTACGCGAGTTCGGACGTGCCGACCGACGAGGAGTCGGTCTGTCGGCGACTCCTCTCGCACCTCGTGCTGAAGGCGGTTCGGGGGAGCGACGACGGAATCGTGGACGTGAGCGCCAGATTCCAGCGCGGCGAGGAGCTTCACGACGCGATTGCGGACGAGATAGACGACCTGTTCGAGTCTCCTCCGGCGGACGTCCTCGCGGAAATCGACCGGACGCTGGGCTCTCGGTCGGCCGAGTCGTCGCCGTACCCCAACGTCGAGTGGTGGGTCCGCGAGGAATTCTTCGACGCGCACCTCTCGCAGTTCGAGAACGCGCCGGTCGTCTGGCGGCTGACGACGGCGCGGTTGGTCTCGGACCCCGCGGGCGAGGGCTTGGGCTGTCTGGTCGATTACGGGGCCGTCGACGCCTCGCTGTTCGACCGACTCCAGACCCGGTACCTCGAACCCCGGAAGGCGGACCTGCGCGAGCGCCGCGCCGCCGCCGAGCGCCGCCGGGGAGACGACTCGCTGTCGGCGTCCGAGCAGGCCGCGGCCGCCGAGGAGTGCGAGCGGTGCGTCAGCGGACTGGAGCAAATCGAGGCCTTCGAGGCGAGGGTGCAGGCGCTGTTGGACGACTCGCCCCGCGACTGGGGGCCGGACGAGCGCGAGCGAGCAGAGCGATTGGGGGGCAAGGTGGCGACTTTCCGCGAGCAGACCGCGGAGAAGTTGGCCAAGTTGGACCGACTCGCGGAGCGACACGACCGCGAGTGGTTCGCGGACACGTTCAGCCCGACTTTCTTCGAAACGGTCGAGGAGAATCGGGAAGAGTGGACGAGCGCGCTGGACGACCTGCAAGCGGCGTGCGAGGCCTACGCTCGTCCCGCCGACGAACCGGTCGCGGCCCGCCACTACGACCTGCTCTCGTACTTCCCCGATTTGGCCGGGTCGGACCACTATTCGAGCAACGGCGTCCTGTTCACGGCCTACTACTTCGAGCGCGAGGGGAGTCCGTACCTGACCGACGACGGGGAACCGAAGGAGACCCTCCCCGACGAGACGGCCGAGATTCTGGCGGACCTCGCGGCGGGCGTGGACGAGTTCGAGTCGCTCGCCGACGAGATAGAATCGGAGTGCAACGCCCTGAGAAAGTCACTCGACGCCGACTGGAGGAGCCGCGCGCTCGCCGAAATCACGACGGCGGGGTACAGCCCCGAGCGGAAACACGGCGTGGCGGTCAACCTCGAACCGCTCGCCGAGGCGAAAATCGTGCCCGAGAGCGTCGAGGAGCGAGTGCTGTGAAGCGAGTGCCGTGAAACGAGTGCCGTGAGTCTCGCCGGGCGAAAACGCGATTTCAGCAGAAGACTGTTGTCCCGTCGCGTCGTGGATAGGCCCGATGGGTCTCCGCGCCGTCTCCTCGCGTCGAATCGCGCTCTCGGTCGTCGTACTGGTCCTGCTGTCGGGATTCGCCGGATGCTTGGGCGGCGACCCCGGCGGTTCGGTCGAATCTGCGACCTCGACGGACCCCGGAGAGAGTTCGGCCGCCCCACTCGACGCTGACGGGGACGCTGGCAACCTCTCGATCCACTTCATCCACGTCGGGCAGGGAGCCAGCGTCCTCGTGGTCGGGCCCTCCGGCGAGACGCTGCTCTACGACACGGGCAACTGGAACGACGACGGGAAGCACGTGCTGGAGTACCTCCGGTCGCAGAACATCACGCGCATCGACTACCTCGTGACCTCGCACGCCGACGCCGACCACATCGGGGGCCACGCCGAGGTCATCGACTACTACGAGACGCAGGCCGACGGAATCGGGGCAATCTACGACCCCGGCATCGCGGCGGGCACTCAGACCTACGAGGACTACCTCGACGCGGTCGAGCGCCACAACGTCACGCTCTACCGGGCGCAGGCTGGCGACCAGATTCCGATGGCCGGGGCCTCGGTCCGGGTTCTCGCGCCGCCCGAGGGCTACCTCGACGGGCGCGAGCGCAACGAGAACAGCCTCGTCCTCCGAATCGGGTACGAGAACGCCAGCGTCCTCCTGCCGGGCGACGCCGAGGCCGACGCGGAGCGATACCTGACCGAGACCGACGGCGCGGGCCTGAACGCGACCCTCCTCGGGGCGGGCCACCACGGGAGCAACTCCAGCACCGGGCCGGGACTCCTCGGCGAGGTCGCGCCGCGGGTCGTCGCCGTCCAGAGCGCGTTCGACTCGCCCTACGGCCACCCCCACCGGGAGATGCTGGCCCGCCTCGCCGAGCGCGGCGTTCCGACCTACTGGACCGGCGTTCACGGCGACATCGTCTTCGAGACCGACGGCGAGCGCGCGGTGGTCCGGACCCAGCGAGCGGCCACGACGAACCCCCTCGAACTCAAGAGCGCGCCGGGCGTCGAACCGGGCGCGAGCGACCCGCTCGAAGGTCGGGCGAGTTTCGCGGTCGGGCCGGGGGCCGGGTCCGAAGTTTCGCCGCCCGCGACGGGAACCGATTCGGCAGACGGCGGGCCGGAGACCGTGGCGACAGACGGCGGGTCGGAAACCGTCGCGGCGGACGGCGGGACGACCGCGGACTCGACTTCCGCTACCGCGCTCGAAGTCGCCGAGGTCCACGCCGACGCGCGGGGCGACGAGTACGAGAACCTGAACGACGAGTACGTCGTCCTCCGGAACGCGAGGAGCCAGACCCTCGACCTCTCGGGGTGGACCGTCGCCGACGAGGCCGACCACCGCTACACCTTCCCCGAGGAGACGACCCTCGCGCCCGGCGAGTCGCTGACGCTCCACACCGGCATCGGGCGGGACGGCGGCGGAGACTACTACTGGAACTCCGAGCAACCGGTCTGGAACAACGCGGGCGACACGGTTTTCGTCCGCGACGACGACGGTTCGCTCGTGCTGGAGGTCGAATATGACGGGTGAGAGCCGAACGCCGAGCGACGGGCGGCAACCCGCGGACGGACGCTACACCGCCCTCCTCGACCGCTTCGAGGAGACCGAGGACGACCGAGAACTCGCCGTCCTTCTGCTCGAATCCGGCGACGAGGTGGTCGCCGAGCGCGCGATTCCGTCGTGGCGACTCCCCGAGGACGCCCGCCAGCAGGACGCCGTGCTGGAGCTTTCGGTGCGGAACGGGTTCGTGACCTCGATGGCGTACGATTCGGCGGCGACCGAGCGCCGCGTGGAGTCTGCGCAGTCGCGCTTCGACAGGTTGGCCGAGCGGCCCGAGGAGTCGGACGAAGGGGAGTAAAGAAATCAGAATGTTTCCTTTGAAATTGTATTTATTTCTCCAGCGATTGTTTTGTTATCTCATTTGGATTCGCTGGTGTGTGACGCCGACGCGGAAAGTGGATTGCCAGCGGAGAGCTAGCTATTGCCGACACGTAGCCGTCTACCGCACCGCTCCGCGCCTCGTCCTCCCCAACCTCCTCCTTCGCTACGCTCAGTCGTCCCTCGCACGAAACGGTGCGGCGAACAAGCCGCCGCACCGGCGCGCGCCGGGGCAGAAAATCACCGAGCGATAGCAGGTGAACCCACCGCCGTCGGGTCGATAAAAGAGCCGCCCGGTCGCGGGCTTCGAGAAACGTTCGTCCTGTTCGTTCTGTTATCGTGGTCTGTCTCTCCGAGGCCTCCCGCAGAGCGTTTGCGTGAACTTAAGTGCGCGCCGAATAATCTCCGAGTATGGCTCAGCGAGTATCCGAATCTCCTCTCGCGGACACCGACGAGCGCACGCTCTACGTGGGCCGGGACCGGCCCATCCGCATCTCGTCCGGGCACCGCATCCTCCACCACGACGGCAAGTGCAGTCGTCCCCACGGTCACAACTACGAGATTACCGTGAAGGTCGTCGGCGAACTGCGCGAGGAGGGATGGGTCGTGGACAAGGGCGATATTACCTCGATAATCTCCGAGTGGGACCATCGCTTCCTGCTCGAGGAGGGCGACCCCCTCGTGGAGGCCTTCGAGGAGTCGGGCGACGGCGACGCGCTGGTCGTGCTGAACGCCCCGCCGACAGCCGAGGTCATGAGCGCGATTCTGGAGCGCAAGCTCGCCGACGAGTTGCCCGACAACGTCTCGGAGGTCGCGGTGCAGGTCAGCGAGACCTCGGAACTCTGCGGCGGGGCCACGTTCTGACGATGCCCGTCTCCAGCGACGTAGATGGGAGGGCGGACGCGGAAGGCGACGGGAGCGCGTCGGGGACCGATTCGCTCCCCATCAACGAACTCTTCGAGTCGCTGCAGGGCGAGGGCCGACTCGCGGGCGTCCCGAGCGTCTTCGTCCGGACCTCGGGGTGCAACCTCCGGTGCTGGTTCTGCGACTCGTATCACACCTCGTGGGAGCCGACCCACGCGACGATGCGCGTCGAGGAAATCGTCGCGGAGGTCGAGTCCTACGACGCCGACCACGTGGTCGTCACGGGCGGGGAACCCATGATGCACGACGCCACGGTCGCGCTCCTCGAAGCACTCGACGCGCGGGGCTACCACGTCACCGTCGAGACCAACGGGACGATTTACCGGGACGCACCCATCGACCTCGCCAGCGTGAGTCCGAAACTGGCCTCCAGCACGCCGACGCCCGAGACGGACCCGACTCCGGACGACGCGCCGACCGGCGCAGACGAGTGGGAACAGCGCCACGAGGAGCGCCGCATCGACTTCGACGCCCTCGCCGCGCTCGCGGAGGAGTTCGACTTCCAACTCAAGTTCGTCGTGAGCGACCGCGAGGACATGGCCGAAGTCACCGACCTCGTGGAGCGGATTCGAGCGGTCGCGGACGTTCCGATTCCGGATTCGTCCGTCCTGCTGATGCCCGAGGGCGCGACGAAGGACCGAATCGAGGAGACCCGTCCTCTCGTTGCCGAACTCGCTCAGGAGTTCGGCTTCCGGTACACGCCTCGACTGCACGTCAACCTCTGGAACGACGCGCCAGAGACGTAGCCGGAGGAGAAAGGGATTTCAGACGCCGACCTGAGTCGCGTCGTCGGCGTCGGTCTCGTCCTCGCCGAGGAGCGTCTCCTCGTAGAACGCGACTTGGTACACCGACCCGAAGGCCGAGACGACCGTCGAGACGAGAGCCATCAGGAGGAGACCTGCGACGGCGAAGCCGAGGCCGACTTCCGGGGACAGCATCCTCGTCGCGCCGATTCGGCCCGCTCCGGAGGCCATCGAGAGGACGAACCCGGCCACGCCAGCGACGAGTCCGGCGAGTCCGATGACCGCCGAGTAGCCGAGCGTCGAGACGATATTTCGGCGGACGACGCCCGCGCTGTGCTTGAGCGAGCCGACGATTCCGTAGTCCGAGACGACGATTGCGGGGGCGTAGAACTGGAGGAAGAACATCGGGAGGAGCACGACGAAGGCTCCGAGAAGTCCGAGGAGCGCGACGATTCCGAGACTGCCAGCCGTCGCGCCACCGGCACCGGCCGAGCTCATACCGACGGCGAACACGCCGACGACCGTGATACCAAACGTGACGACGCTGGCGAGTATCCCGAAGCAAATCCCGACCAGAACCAGCGCGCCGAACAGCGAGAGGTAGTTCTCCTTCCCGCCCTCGACGAACGTCTCGATTCGAGTCGTCCCGTCGATGCCTTCGGACGCCATCGAGAGCAGTCCGCCCATGAAGAACGGCCCGAGGAAGACGACGAGCGCGTACAGCGGAAGCGACACCAGTACCGCCGTCGAGGGCGGGAAGATAGCGGAAGGTCCGGACGGTGCGACGCTGAGTAGCGAGACGACGAACGCGATGGCGAACAGCACGCTGTTTCGCTTGAGCGTTCGACCCGTAGTCGAAAGGGCTGAGATTGCTCCCATGAGTGACGTATCAGAGATTAGTGTTTTATTTCTGTCGGTGGTGAGAGTCGAAACCGCATCGCTCTTAGTATTCCCAGACGAGTAGTCGAGTATGACCGAGGGAACATCGAAACGGGCGGTCGTCCTCGCCTCCGGCGGGATGGACAGCGCCACCGCGGCCTACGTCGCCGCAGACGAAGGCTACGACCTCTACCTGCTTCACACCTCCTACGGGCAGGAGACCGAGGGCAAAGAGTACGAGTGCGCCGAGCGACTCGCCGACGAAATCGACGCCGAGGACTTCCTCCGGGTCGAGACCGGCCACCTCTCGGCCATCGGCGAGTCGAGTCTGACCGACGACGAGATGGACGTCGAGGACGCCGACATGGATTCCGAGGAGGTGCCCACCTCCTACGTCCCCTTCCGGAACGCCAACCTGCTGGCGATGGCGACCTCCTACGCCGAGGCCAACGACTGCGAGGCGGTCTTCATCGGTGCCCACAGCGAGGACTTCTCGGGGTATCCCGACTGTCGGCCCTCCTTCTTCTACGCCTTCCAGCAGGTCATCGACGCCGGAACCAAAGACGAGACCGAAATCGACCTCCGCGCGCCCTTCGTGGAGTGGTCGAAGACCGACATCGCCCGGCGCGGGGCACAACTCGGCGTGCCCTACGAACACACGTGGAGTTGCTACCGCGAGGAGTCTCCGGCCTGCGGAACCTGTGACGCCTGTGCCTTCCGATTGCAGGCCTTCCAGAACATCGGCGTCGAGGACCCCATCGAGTACGAACAGCGCCCCGACTACACCGACTGAGTTTCGCGCGCTGACGCCTCGTTTTGTGAGTTCGGCGGGCGCTTCGACCCTGCCCCGCGAGTTCGGCGGGCGCGCCGCCGGTGCGCCCGTCGAACCGTTCTGTCGAGGATGCGCTCAGCGAACTACCCTATGTCGAGTCGGACCGCAGACGGGCCAGCAACGCCGCCGCCAGCAGCGCGACCACGGCAACCCCCGCGCCGAATCCGGGCACGTCCGGCGCACTCGGCCCGTCGCTCGCGCCGTCACCCGACTTCGAGACCTCCAGCGTGGCCGACCGATTCCCGACTTTCGCGGTGTAGGTCCCCGCCGCATCGACCGCGCGAACGAATCGCACCCGCTTCGTCTCGCCAGCGGGCACCTCGACCACCTTCGTCGCAACCTGCTTGCCGAACAGCGTCAGCGCGACCTCGCGCTCGGCCGCCGCGGTCCCCGTATTCTCGACCGTCGCGGTAATCTCGACCGTCTCGCCCGCCGCGATACTGGACTCGTTCAGCGCCACGTCGGCGACCGAGAGTTTTCCGGCCTCCTCGGCGACCGTCACGTTGCCGACCGACTCGCCCGCGAGTTCGAGGCGGTGAGTCCCCGGCGAGAGCGTCGCGTTGACCGTAACCTGCTTCGTTTCGCCCGCGGGAACAGTCACGCTCCTCGCGGCGACCTCCTCGCCGTCCGCGCGGAGCGCCGCGGTGAACCCGGCGGGCGAGTCGCCCTCGTTTTCGAGCGTGGCCGTCGCCGAGACGGGGTCGCCGGGCGCGACCTGCTTCGCGGCGAGCCCGGCGTCCGCGACCGTCACCGACCGCTCGGCCCCGACCGCGATGGGCGAGAGCGCGTCGGCCTCGACCCGGAGGAGAACCGTCTCGCCGCGCGAGGCGACCGTGAGATTCGTGCGTTCCCACGCCCCGCCGGACTCGCCGCCGGTGCGCTGGTACGCCGTCAGGTCCGCTGGCGCGAGGCCCGCCTCGTCGAGCCGGGACTTCCCGATTGCGACCTCGTAGGTCACGCCCGAGACCTGCCGGGGTTTGACGTACTTCCCGGCGACCGACAGCGACCCGAGGGTCACGTCTGCCGGGACCGAGTCGAGGGAGGCCCCGGCGGGCCGGGCGGTCTCGACCACGAAGTGAGCGTTGTCACGCTTCAGGTCCACGCCGACCGACCGGAACTCGACGCCCGTCTCCTCGGCGACTGCGCTGGCGGGGAGCGAGGACTGAATCGTCTCGTCGGCCCGGCCGTTGCGAACGTCCACGAGTCCGGCGTTCGGCCCGGTCTTCTCGGGGTCGGCATCGACCGGCGGCGGGCCGACGCTCGCTCCGCCGCCACCGCCTCCACTACTGCCGCCGCCGGAGTGGGCGCGTTCGTCGGGGTCGACCCGCACCTGCACCGTCGCGTTGTCGGTGTTGTTTCCGAAGTCTACGACCGTCACGGTGACGTTGTAGGTGCCCGGCGAGTCGAAGGCGTGTTCGACCGTCGCGTTCTCGGTGGTCTCCTCGGGCGTCCCGTCGCCGTCGAAGTCCCAGCGGTACGCCGTGACGGTACTCTGGCCGTCGCTGGCGTCGCTCGCGTCGAAGGTGAGTTCGTCGCCCTCCTCGGTCCGGTTGGATTCGACCGAGAGCGCGGCGTCCGGCGGGGTCTCGTCCTCGGGGAAGACCCGAACTGTCGCGTTCGCGCTGTCGGTGTTGCCGCCGGTATCGACGACTGTGACGGTGGCGTCGAAGGTACCCGTCGAACCGTAGGCGTAGCGGGTCGTCGGGTCGTCGGTCCGGTCCTCGATTTGGTCGTCGCCGTCGAAGTCCCAGCGGTACTCCGCGACTCGCCGCTCGTCGGCGGAGTCGCCCGCGTCGAAGGTGACGTTCGCGCCCGCGGCGACTCTGTTCACGCTGGCGGACAGGTCAGCCTCCGGTGCGGTCGTGTCGGGCGCTCGGACCCGGACCTCGGTCGTCTCGGTGACGTTGTTGCCGCCCTCGTCCACGACGGTCAGCGTGACGGTGTAGGTCCGGTTGTCGCCGAAGGTGTGGGCCACGCGCTCGCCAGTCGCCGTCGTGTTATCGCCGAACGACCAGCGGTACTCCGCGATTCCGGTGTCGTCGGTCGAGTTCGTCGCGTCGAAGACGACGCGCTGGCCCTCGACCGGAATCTCGGGCGAGGAGACCCGAATCGCGGCTTCCGGCGGGTCGTCCGCGCCGACCGAGACGCTCCGGGTCGCGGTGGCGTTCTGCCCGCCGTCGTCCACGACGGTCAGCGCGACTTCGTACTCTCCGGCCTCCTCGAAGGTGTAGGAGGTCGTCGGGTCGCTGGTCTCGCGCTCGGCCTCGCCGTCGCCGTCGAGGTCCCAGCGGTAGGCCGAGATTGCCACGTCGTCCGAGGAGTTACTCGCGTCGAGCGTGACCGGGAAGCCCTGCGTGGGCGAGTCGCCGACGCGGAACGCGGCCTCCGGCGGGTCGTCGGGTTCGACGCTGACGCTGGCCCGCGCCCGGTCGGCGTTCCCACCCCCGTCCACGACCGTCACGGTGGCGTTGTAGGTCCCCGGTTCGGCGTACTCGTAAGCGACAGTCGGGTCGTTGGTGGTGGTGCGCTCGGCCTCCCCGTCGCCGTCGAAGTCCCAGCGGTACTCCGCGATGCCGCGGTTGTCCGAGGAGGAACTCGCGTCGAACGAGACGGAGTGGCCCGCGACGCCGTCTCCGGCGGAGAGACCGGCGTTCGGCGGGTCCTCGTCGGGGCCGCAGTAGCCGGTCCGAATCGTGACGGGGTCGGTCATGTCGAGGCCGACCGCGCTCGGGTCGCCGACGCTCCCGGTCAGGAACTGCCACGCTCGGGTGTCTCCGTCGCGGTTCACGGGGCTATCGTAGAGGGCGGCCCGCTCGTCGAACGCGGGCGAGATGGTGAGTTCGGTGCCGTCGCGGTCGAGACCGCGGAAGACCGCCCCGTCGGTCCGGTCGCCGTACCACGACCAGTCGATGCGGTCGCGCGAGAAGCGGTCGTCCTGGTTCGGGTAGTCGTCGTCCATCACTATCCAGTCGCCGCCGCCGGGCAGACCGCTGAATCGGAAGGTGGCGGCGCTTCCGTCGCCCTCGTCGCCGCCGAGCGTGTTGTGGACTATCATCAGGCTCACGCCGTTCGGGCCGTCGTAGAGGAAGAGTCGGCTGGTGTCGGCTCGCGTGAGGTGACCGGGCATGTACGAGCTGTAGGTGTAGCGCTCGCCCCCGTCGCTGTTCTCGATGTTGCGGTAGTCGTAGAACGCGGCGGCGTCCTCGCCGCCCGAGAGCGGCGAGACCTCGAAGCAACGGTTGCCTTGCTCCACGACGAAGGTGTGTTCGGCGGCCGTGGCGGTGCCTCCGGAGGGCGAGAGGGGGACGGCCGACGCGACGACCAAGAGGGCGATACCGACGATAGCGAGTCGTGTTGGTGTCCGAGTCATGCTGAAATCTATCAGAGGGCGAGGTCACCGGGCGATTCGACGCCGCGCCCGGCCTCCTCGTGCGGTTCGACCGCCAGCGGGCGGGCGGCTTGCCCGGAATTTTCCGCGAGACGGCCTTTGTTATACGTCGTCTGTCGGGGGATAGTCCGCGCCGGACGCTCGGCGTCGTCGCCGCTTAATCGCCGACAGTTCCGGCTTAGGCCGGTGGTTGGCGGCAGCAGGCGACGCAGAGAGAACGAAACAGTCGGAATCGTCGCCGGAGCGAGCGGGAGGGAAGCGGGAAATCGCCAGTCAAAGAGCAATTAAAACCTTTTCTAAGTAAATGATATTTTATTCTTAGGAAATGTTTTCAATTCCAAAGCGAGTGTCTCGCCGGAACCGGCGAAACGCTCGCGGCCGAGAAAGGTGACGGCCGGTCGGTCAGACCACGGGGTGCGCTCGGCTGAAAATCCACCGGGATGCGCTCGACTGAGCAACCGCGAGCGAACGCTCGACGGAACAGACCAACAGCGAACGCTCGGCTAACCAACCGCCGGGTGGGATGAAGGGGCCGCCCGGTCGCGCAACGCTTGGTCGCTGAGGGACCGCTATCCGCGACGGGCGGTGCTGAGAGGAGCGGATATGTCCCTCAGCGACCGCGACCGGGCGGGGGGCTTCAAAAAGACACCACGACACCGATTCTGCTGTTCGCGGGGTAGTTCTGCTTTCCCGCGCTGGCAGTTCACCAAAACACGCGAATCACTCGTCCTCCTCGCCGTCCCAGTAGTCAACGTCGTCCTCACGCCGATAGTACCCCTCCACCGAACGCTCCTCGCGCCCGCCCGGAGGAGACCCGGCGAAAACCCCAACCTTGCCCGAATCGGGGTAGACCGTCACGTCCGGCTCCTCCATCGTGGAGACCGCGAGATACGACAGCGGCGCGTCCGAGTCGTTGACGACGCGGTGGCCGCCCGACTCGTCGGCGGGGAGCGCCACGTAGTCGCCCGCCGCCAGCGAGACCGTCTCGCCGTCGAGTCGGAGCGACCCGGACCCCGAGCGCACGAAGATGGCCTCCTCGTTCCCGGCGTGGTAGTGGTAGGGCCACGAGCGCTTTCCCGGCGGAATCTCGTAGAGACTGCACCCGAGTTTCTCGCTGTTTGCGGCCTCGCCGAGTTGCTTGCGCTTGAAGTGGGTCTCTCCTCGTTCGAGTTCGGACCAGTCGAGGTCGTCGGCGTTTACTTTGCTCATGGCGAGATTCACGGACTCCGGGGAAATAACAGTTTGCCGAGGTTTTTCTCGAAGGACCCTGACTACGCAGGTAGAGATAGAAAGCCCTCGGGCTTGGGACCGCAGGAACCAACAGGACAGTCGAGGTTTTGAAAGCCCTCGCGCGGTTCGCGGTCGCTCAGCGACATATCGCGGACCTCTCCGCACAGCCCGGTCCGCGATAGGGGTCGCTGAGACGACCACGGGCCGAACGGCCCGCGAACCCCGCTCGCCCTTTCATTCCACCAGGACCGCACTTGATCCACCGGCCGAAATCTGTCGGCTGGTCCACCGGTCGAGTTCGGTCGGCGGTCAGGCCACGCTGTCACTCGACTTCCGAAGAAAGTCCCACGTCACTCGCTCGCACCCCTGCAAAAAGCACTTCACCGGTCGCTCTGTACGCTCGGAGCGATGCCCTTCCCGAACCGTCCGGAGAAGCACGATGCGGAACCGCTCGTCACGCCCGAGAAGCACACCGAGTACCGACAGTCTCAGACCGAGGGCGACGTAGCGGAACCTCCGGAGGCGGTCGTCATCTGCTACAGCAGCGGGCTGATGGACTACCTCACCGAGTCCTACGAGGGCGAGGTCGTGGACCACTACTACGGCGAACTCTTCCTGTTCGCCGACACCGACTACGAAGTCGGCGTCCTCGGCCACTTCGGCATCGGTGCGCCCACCACCGCGATGCTGATGGACGAACTCGTCGCCGACGGCGTCGAGGCCTTCCTCTCCATCGGGTTCGCGGGGTGCTTGGACGACGACATCGAGATGAGCGAGTTCATCGTCTGCGAGAAGGCCATCCGCGACGAGGGCGTCTCGCACCACTACGTCGAGTCCGAGAAGTACGCCCACGCCAGCGAGGCGCTGACCGACCACACCACCGAGGAGCTTCGAGCGCGCGACCAGTCGTACCACGTCGGCCCGTCGTGGACCACCGACGCCATCTATCAGGAGACGAAAGCCGAAATCGAGGCCTACGCCGACGAGGGCGTCCTCACCGTCGAGATGGAGGCCGCCGCCGTCTTCGCCGTCGCCGACCACCGCGGCGTCGATGCGGCCTCGATGTTCGTCGTCAGCGACTATCTCGGCCTCTCGGACTGGGACCCCAAGTTCCACTTGACCGCCGAGGACATGCGACTGCTCGGCGACACCGCCAAGGAGATTCTGGCGAGCTACGTGGACTGACCCTCTTCGCCCCCTCGTCCGACTCGTCAGACTCCTCCGAGTTTTCTCACTCCTCTAACTCCTCCAGTTCCTCCAACTCCTCGATTCTCGCTTGACTCCAGACGACCCAGAGAACCGCCGTGAAGATGAGGAGCATCCCCAGAATCGACGTGAACGGTTCGGGCAACAGGAAGAGGACGGCCCCGGTGAACAGGAGAACGGACACCGAGAAGAACCGAAAGAGTCGCCGAATCGGGTGGTCTGGTCGCATGAATCCCAATAACTTCAGACACGGGCAAAACGATTGTCCCAATTCGAGACCCGACGCCGCAAAAAAGAGGTTCTATCTGATTCGCTCGATGCTGTCGGTCAGCGTCGCCGGAGCGCGACCAGCGCGGCCGCCAGGAGCGCGACCAGCGTCACGCCGACGCCGAATCCGGGGACGGGGCCGTCGCTCGGCGCGGTCGTGGTCTGGGTGCTGGTTTCGCCTCCGGACTCGTCGGCCGCGGTCGTCTCGGACTGGACGACGACCGAGGCCGTCGAGTCGCCGACGCCGACTTCGTAGGTGCCGCCGGAGTCGAAGGTGCGCGAGAAG
The DNA here is from genome assembly GCF_004765785.1 of Halorussus ruber. Lineage (GTDB taxonomy): Archaea > Halobacteriota > Halobacteria > Halobacteriales > Haladaptataceae > Halorussus > Halorussus ruber. The sequence continues at coordinate 75,283 of NZ_SBIT01000009.1, forward strand.
GAGAGTTCCTTCGTCGCGTCCGCTTCGACCGAGACCGTCTTGGTGGCGACCGCCTCGCCGCCGACCGTGAGGACGACCTCGTGGGTGCCGTCGGCACGTCCAGTGTTCTCGACGGTCACGGTGACGGTCACCGACTGGCCGGGTTCGACCCGCTGGCTCCCGACCGAGACGTCGGCGACGCTCGTGGCGGGTCGATTCAGGCCGACCGCATAGGTGCCGTCCGAGACGTTCGCGCCGAACCGGAAGGCGTCGTCGGTCGCTTCGACCTGCGAGGTCTCGACGGCGGTCCACGTCCCGTTGTCGCTGCGGAACAGCGTCACGTCGTCGGCGGTCGCGTCGGCCGCGCCGAGGCGACTCTTCGAGACCGTGAACGTCGCGCGGTCAGCGCCGGAGACCGTCAGGTACGAGAGCGCGGCGAAGCCGTCCTCCTCGACCGTCGGGGCCGCGACGCTTTCGGGCGCGGCGTCGGTCACGTCGATCGCGGGGTCGGAACTGCTCGCGGCGTGGAGCGTCACGGTGCCGACGCGGCCGTCGGTCCCGTTCAGCGGCGCGGAGATCGTCTCGTCGGTCTCGTCGCCGGAGTTACCGTCGTTCTGGTTACCGGGGTCGGCGGGACTCGCGGCCGGGATGCCGCCGCTCGCGGTTTCGTCGTTGTCGTCGTCTTCGAAGCCACCTTCACCGGGGTTCGAGTTGTCGCCGTCGTCGGAGTCACCGTCACCGTCACCATCGCCGCCGGAATTGCCGGAATCGGCGGCAGTGACGGTAATCGTCTTCGTCACGACGTTCTCGTACCCTGCTCGGTCGCGCAGGACCAGCGTAATCGTCTTCTTGCCGGACTCCTCGAAGGAGGTGGTCCACGTCTGGCCGTCGGGGCCGGAGATGTCGCCTGCCTTCCAGCAGATGTGGGCCAGCGTGCCGGGAGCCTCGTTGAAGTCGGTCGCCTCGAAGGTGACGTTCTCGCCGACTTCGACCGTCGTGGCGGACGCGGTGATTGCCGCGTCGGGCACGACTTTCTTCAGGGTGTACTCGACCGTCGCGGTGTCGGTCTGACCCGAGTCGTCCACGACCGTCACGGTCGCCTCGTAGGTGCCGGGTTCGTCGAACAGCGTGTAGGGCTTGAGCGAGGAGACCGGGTCGCTCTCGGCCCACTCGACTTCCCCGTCGCTGTCGAAGTCCCAGCGGTAGGCCACGATGTCCCCGTCGTCGGTCGAGGCCGAGGCGTCGAACGGGTAGAACAACTGGCTCATCGACCCGGAGTCGGGCGCGGTCAGTCTCGCCGTCGGCGGCTCGTCGCCGGACGGGTCGTCGGACTGCTCGCGCACCGTCACCGATTCGGTCGCGGTGTCGGTCTGGCCCGACTCGTCCACGACCGTCACGGCGACCTGCTGGGTTCCCGTCTCCGAGAACGAGTGAGTCAGGGTCGCGCTCTCTCCGGTCTCCTCGGGGTCGCCGTCGTCGTCGAGGTCCCACTCGTAGGTGAGGCCGTCACCGTCGGGGTCCGAGGAGGCCGAGGCGTCGAAGGAAATCTCCTCGCCGGGTGCGACCGTGGTCGGGTCCGCGGTCAGCGCGGCGGTCGGGGGCATCTCGCCGTCCTCGATTTGGGTCGGCGTCGGACTCGTCGCGGTGGACGCGCCGTAGCCGAAGTTCGAGAAGTCGGTCTCCCAGACGAGGTTGGCGTCGTCGCCGTCGGGCATCCACGTGACGGTGAACGTGTCGCGGCCCGACTCGAACGTCGTCGGGGGCGTCGCCGAGGCGTCACCTGCGGTGAACGCGCTGGCCCCCGTCATCGCCGCACCGTTGGGGTTCTCGTAGCCGAACGTCACCTCGTAGGTGCCGTTCGAGACTTTCCGGGCGTCCACGACGAAGGTGCTGACCGTCTCGGGGCGTACCTCCGCGAGTTGGGCGTCGTAGTCGGGATTCTCGCCGGTCAGGGCGGCCTCGGAATCCGAGGCGTTCTCGTAGGCCGCGGCCGACTGGACGACCGGACCCCAGACGCCCTCGTCGGGTGCCGAGAGGAGGGTCGTGCCGGAGATGTCCCCGTCGAAGGTGTGCGTTTCAGTCTGCACGCCCTGCTGGGTGAAGTACGTCGTCGTCAGCGTGACCTCGGCGAAGTCGCCCGTGACCTCGAGTGCGGTCGCGTTGACGAACTCGATGTTCTCCGAGGTCAACTCGGACACCGAGATTCGCGTCGTGGCGGTGTCGGTGTTTCCGGCCGCGTCTTCGACTTTCACCGCGACTTGGCGGGGACCCGGTTCGGCGTAAGTCGTCGAGGTCTGAGGACCGTCGGTGGTCGTCTCGAACTCGCCGTCGGCGTCGAGGTCCCAGTGGTAGGCCGCGATTGCCTCGTTGTCCTCGGAGGCGTTGGCCTTGAAGACGAATTTCGTCGTATCGACGCTACCGAACGAGGGGAGCGCCGTCAGCGCGGCGTCAGGGTCGGTGGTGTCCGAGCCGTCGCCGATTTCGCTGGCGGGCGGAGTGCTGGCGGTGACTGTTGACTGGTCGAACTTGCTCCGGTTGAGCGTCCACGCCGCCCGCTCGTCGCCGCTCTCGGGCGTCCACGTCGCGGTGACGGCGTGGTCGCCCGACTCGAAGGTCGTCGGGGCGTCCCCGGCAACGTTGGCCGAGAAGGTGCTGTTGGACATGTTCAGGACCTCCTCGTTGGGGTTGGTGTACGCGAACGTCACGTCGTAGGTGCCGTCGCCGGTCTCCTCGACGTTCTGGACCGAGACGGTGACCGGTTCCGGTTCGATGGTCTCGGCGTAGTAGTCGAGTCGCGGGTGAGTCTTCGCGTCGACCGGTTCGCCCTCGGGGAACTGCTGGTAGAGGCTCACGCGGTTGACGAGCGTCCCGTTGACGCCCTCGTCCTCGGGCACGGTGACGACCGTGGTTCCGGAGACGTCCTCGACGACGTACCGGGACTGACCGTAGCCGTCAGCGGTGTAGAAGCCGTAGTTGAGGTCCACGGCGTCGTAGGTGCCCGTAATCTCCACCGCGGTCGCGTTGAGGTAGGTGATGTTCTGTCGAGCGACCACGTCGATGGTGGCCGTCTCGGTGTGGGTTTCGCCGTCGGTCTCGGTCCACGTCAGGGTCACCGTCTTCTCGCCCGCCTCGGCGTAGCTGTGGGTGGCCGTACTGCCGGACTCGGTTTCGCTACCGAAGTCCCACTCGTAGCTCTCGACCTGACTCTCGTCGCTCGCGCTGGCCGAGACCTCGAACGACTCGCCTTCGTTGACCGTCTCGGGCGCGCTCACCGTCACGGTCGGGTCGGGTTCGGTGGTCGTGGTTGTTGTTGTCGTGGTTGTCGTAGTCGTGGCAGTAGTAGTGGTTGTCGTAGTCGTGGCAGTAGTAGTGGTTGTCGTAGTCGTGGTGGCGGTAGTCGTCGTGGTCGTCGTAGTCGTCGTCTCGTCGCTCGAACAGCTACCGGTGTCGACCCAGATTCGCTGGTCCATGTCGAGCGACCGCTCGGTCCGGTCGGCGTCCACGAGGTCCCACGAGTCGATGCGGTTATCGGGGGAGCCGGATTCGGGCCAGTCGCCCCAGTAGGCGGCGTCGCCGTTGAAACCGGGGTCGATGGTGACGTTTTCGCCCTCGATGCCGCGGAACGCGCCACCGTCGGTCCGGTTGCTGCCCCACTTCCAGTCGATGCTGTAGGTCCCGTCGTCGGAGTTCCAGTTGTCGTCTTGGGTACCGTTTCCGTAGGTGTCGTCCTTGACGGCCCACGAGCCGTCGGCCATCCCGCTCATGTTGAACGTGATGGTACTCGCGTGCGAGCCGTCGCCGCCGTTCTTGGCGAACTTGTCGTGGAGCAGGACGAGACTGTACCCCTGCTCTCCGTGGTAGACGAAGATTTTGCTGGCCTGATTCTCCTGCAAGTCGGTCGTCCCGTACGAGGAGTACTTGTAACTCACCGGGTCAGTCTCGTTGTTCCGGTAGTCGTAGAACTCCTCGACGGAGGTCGTGCCGTCGCCGAGTGGCTGGACCTCGTAACACTCGCCGCCCTGCGTGACGTGGAAGGTGGTCGAGGAGCCAGCCGACGTGGCCGTGCCCGCGCCGACGCCGACAGTCGCAAAGGGCGACACCACCAGCATGAGGACCAACGCGAGGCTCTGGACGCGCTCGCTCACGACGCTTCACCTCCGGAGCCGTCGAGGAGGACGCCGAGTCGCGCGTGGCGAGAGGCTGTTTCGGTCGGCTTATCGATGCTAGTTCGAGGATACGGTCCCGTCGGGGGCGGACCGTATCGTTTTCGGAGGGTTTGCGTTTCGAGCATTCGTCTGCGTTTTCGGGGATAAGTTCGGGTTTTCCGCTCGTTCTGACCATCGTAACTTCGAAGTCGTTCGTCAGCGCATCGTTATCCCGAGCATCCGGCACAATCGCCCTTTGTTATCCTTCGGCTGTCAGCGACGCAGACGCTACCTGTCGTCTCAGAAGACGGGACCTACTCCGCGAGAGACGAGACCTACGCCGCGAGAGATGGGACTCTGGCGGGGCGTGAACTCGACTGACCGGATTCGAAAAGAGCGTAAGCGGTCTCTACTCCCGACGCCCGCTGGCGAATACGGTTCCTGCGGATACGGCTCGCTCTCTCTCCCTTTCTCTCAGACTACGACTCGCCGGGCCGACCCGTCGCGGTGACGTAGATACCCGCGAGGACGACCGCGCCGCCCGCCACGGTGAACACGTCGGGCGCTTCGCCGAGGAGGACGAGCGCCAGCAGGGTCGAGCCGACGGGTTCGCCGAGCAGGGTGACGCTGACGACGCTCGACTCGACGTACTTCAGCGCCCAGTTGATGACCGTGTGGCCGAAGATGCCCGGCCCGACCGCCATGCCGAGGAAGAGAAGCCACTCCTCGGCGGGGTAGGCCGACGGCGCGACCGTCACGCCGTCGGCGAGCGCGACCCCGAGGAGAACGACCGCGCAGACCGAGTAGACCACGGTGACGTAGGGGACGAGGGCGACTCGCTGGCGGAGCGAGCGCCCGGCGAGGACGTACCCGGCGGCCATGACCGCGCCGACGAGCGCGAGGGCGTTTCCGTACAGGGTGGTCGAACCCGCGGAACCGGCCCGCGCGGCCAGCGTCGGAAGCGGCGTTGTGAAGAGTCCGACGAGCGACCCCGCAACGAGTCCGCCGAGCGACATCACGGCGACGCCGACGACGGCGACCAAGATGCCGCCGACCATCCGGCGGTTGATGGCCTCGTCGAGGAGAACCGCCGCGCCGATGGCGACGAACAGCGGCTGGGACTGGACGAGCGTGACGCTGGCGGCCACGCTGGTCCACTCCAGACTCTCGAACCACGTGGCGAAGTGGGCCGCCAAGGCGACGCCCGTGACGACCGCGACCACGGCGTCCCGGCCCGAGAGCGCCCGGAGGTCGTCGCGGTAGTGGCTCACAGCGAACGGCGCGAGGAGCAGGGTGGTGAACACGACTCGGTAGAGCGCCTTGACGATGCTCGGCGCGTCGCTGAACCTGATGAGGATGGCGCTGGTGCTGACCGCTACGATGGAGACTGCGAGGGCCGCCATCGGCGGGGTGCGCTCCTCGAGCGACGCCAACCACGTCATCGTGCCGGAGGTCGGACGGCGACTGTTTAGTCGAACCGGTTTTGTGCGCGCTCGCCGAAACCGACCCATGAGCCGGGTCGGAGCTATGGACCGAGTAGGGACCGCGCTGGTGTTGGTGTCGGCCGCGGGATTCGGTACGCTGGGCGTCCTCGGCGAACTCGCGGCGGCCGCGGGCCTGTCGATTCCGACGGTGCTGACCTTCCGGTTCTTGCTGGCCACGCTGGTCGTGTGGCTCGTCCTCGGCGCTCGCGGCCGCCTCCACCCGCTCCGCGGTCGGGCGCTCGCGGTCGGGATTGCGCTCGGCGCGGTGGGATACGCGGCCATGAGCGGCCTCTTCTTCTGGGGGCTGGAGTTCATGACCGCCGGACTGGTCGGCATCCTCCTCTACACGTACCCCGTCATCGTCGTCGGCGTGGCGGCGATGCGACTCGGCGAGCCGGTGACGCGCCGGACGGTCGGCGCGCTGGGTGCCGCACTCGCTGGCGTGGCGCTCGTGACGGGGGCGGACCCCGCCGGAGCGGACCCGCGGGGTATCGCCATCGTCCTCGGGGCCGCGGTAGTGTACGCCGGGTACATCACCGCGAGTCGGTCGGCGCTGGCGACGGTGGACCCGCAGGTCCTCACGGCCCACGTCCTCCCCGGCGCGGCGGTGACGTACCTCGCGTTCGGGACCGCGACCGGCCGACTCGCGGTCCCGACGACCGACTACGAGTGGGCGCTGGTCGTCGCTATCGCTCTCGTGGCGACCGCGCTCCCCATCTTCACGTTCTTCGCGGGCCTCCAGCGAATCGGCGCGAGCAAGGCCAGCATCGTCAGCACCGCCGAGCCGGTGGTGACGCTGTTGCTCGGCGCGGCGGCGCTGGGCGAACCGATTACGCCCGTGACGGTGGTCGGCGGGTCGCTCGTCCTCGGCGGAGTCGTCCTCGTGCAGACCGGCGCGGAGTAGGGTCTCGCGGCGTGAATTGGCTCCGTCCTTTCGGATTAGTCGGACTGGCAGTTACGGGGTATGGGGTGGCTTTGCCACCGGCAAAGCGGTGCCGCCGCGGCGCGGCGGCACCGCCGGGCGACGGTGCTGACTGACTCGCCAGCTATCTGCCCGCAACGGCACGAAACGTCCGAGGAGAGTTGGCCGCGCTTTCGGACATAAACCTTCGTGGGTGAGACAACTTTAGTTGTCTTAAAGAATTGTATAAATTGTTTTATGATGTATCGACCTCGTCGCGCCCCTCAGTTCCACCCGCGGAAGACCCAGACCGATTCCGCGAACGCCGCGGCATCGACGGAGACCAGAAAGAGCGCCACGACGAGGACCGGCACCCAAATCAACCGCGTTCGCTCGTAGCCGTAGGCCGCGAGGCCGAGCGCGGCGAGTCGGGCTGCGTCGAGGAGCGCCTCCGGAAGGTCGAGGCCCGAGACGACGCCGAAGACCCCCAGCAAGCCGAGCGTGAAGACCGGCACGTAGACCGCGCGGACGAGTTGGCCCGCCGAATCTCGGACCGCCCCGCGGTAGAGCAGGCCGAGCGACGACCCGAACGCGACGCCGACGAGGACCAAGAGCGCGAAGTGGGCCAGCGCCGCCGGGACGAGGAAACGGGTCAGAGCCAGACTGTGCATCTCCCAGAAGAACCAAGCCACGACGGGCGTCAGGACGAGCGCGTGGCGAGGAGTGGTCTCCTCGCGCAGTCGCTCGTGGACCACGCCGAAGAAGAGGAGTCCGTAGCCCAGCCCCTTCAAAAGGGACGGGACGAACGACGAGAACACCAGAAACGAGAGTCGGGCCTCGGGTGCGTAGCGAACTTGCGCCATCGCAACCATCGAGGTGTCGAAAGCGAAGATGGCCGCGATACCCGCCACCGCGACGAGGAGCGGCGCAGAGAGGACTGTCGCGGCCGTGACCAGCAGGTCGTCGCTCGCCGGGAAGCCGAACGGGATTTCGATGCCGCTGACCCGAGCGTAGACGACGGCCCCGAGCGCGAACCCGCCGACGTACATGACGAACGACGGGACGGTGAGGACGTGGAAGGGGCCGGTCCCGCCGAGGTCGAGGACGTTCCGGAGCTGTCGATAGCCGACCGACGCGACCAGTCGCATCCAGACGTACACCGCGAACAGCGTGACGAACAGCGACCCGATGGCGACGGCCTCCGGATTCTGGCCGACGACGGGGCGCTCGCGGACCGATTCGAGGACCATGACGGCAGGTGCGCAAACTCGACTGATAAATCTATGGACCGAAACGGCACGTAGAAAACCTCAGACGTATCCCGATTCCCGGAAGTACGCGACCAGTATCACAGTCACAGCGAGCATCCCGAGCATAATCGCCGGGTAGCCGTAGGTCCACCCGAGTTCCGGCATGTTGTACGGCCCGCCCGAGAAGTTCATGCCGTAGACGCCCACGACGAAGGTGAGCGGGAGGACGATAGTCGCCACGACGGTCAGTTTCTTCATGACCTCGTTGGTCGAGAGCGACAGCGAGTTGAGGTAGATGTCTCGCGCGCCGCTGGCCAAGTCCCGGTAGGTCTCGGTCAGGTCCACGAGTTGGACGAGGTGGTCGTACACGTCACGGTAGTACTTCTCGGTGGCCTCCCGAACCTGCTCGGGGTCGCCCCGAGCGAGGTAGCCCACCGCCTCCCGCGAGGGCCACAGCAGTTTCCGGAACGAGAGCAGTTCCCGCCGGACGTTGTTGATGGTCTCCAGCGTCTCGATGTCTGTCGCGGTCGTCACGTCCTCTTCGACCTGCTCGATTTGGTCCTCGATGCGGTCCAACACGTCGAAGTAACTGTCCACGATGGCGTCGGTGATGCGATAGGCGGCGAAGTCCGGCCCCTGCCGGAGGAGGCGGCCCTCCTCGCGGGCCACCATGTCCCAGACGCGCTCTACCGCATCGACCTGCTCGCTCGACATCGTGACCAGCCAGTCCTCGCCGACGAAGAAGCCGACCGACCGCCTGCGAATCTCCTCGCGGAAGGTGGTCTCGCCCCGGCGGAGCATCGCGGTCTTCAGCAGGACGAACGTGTGGTCGTCGAACTCCTCGGTCTTGGGCCGGACGCCGTTGCGGAGGTCCTCGACGGAGAGGGGGTGGATGCCGAAGACCTCGGCGACGCGCTCCATCTCCGCCGCCGAGGCGTCCGTGGCCCGGACCCACGTGGTTCCGGCGGCCTCGCGGGCGCTCCGGAGGTCGGTGTATTCGGTCGTTCCCCCCTCGGTGTAGACGACGGATTCGACGGTCACGCCGAATCGCCTCCCGAATCGGCGGTCACGACCCACCGCCTCCTCGTGAGTCGCTCCCGAGGCCGATTGCGACCAGCGTGATGCCGACCATCACGCCCGTCACCGAGAAGGCCCGACCGGGATAGGGCGCGACGACGCCCGCCAGATAGCCCACTAGTCCGGCGAGCGTCAGCGCGCTTCCGAGGGCCAGCGGCGTATTCATATCGTTAGTGACACGGGCGACCGAGAAAAACGTTGGCGGGCAAAATGGGGAACGGTACACGGAGACGGAGGTCCGGGTGCTACTCGCCGTGTTCGATGCCCCGGAGGAGTCGATACACCTTCTCCTCCTGTCCGGGGAGCTTCTGGGGGTAGACCGCGATTGCGACCACGTGGTCGCCCTCGTGTTCGACCTTCGTGACGTGGACGTTGGCGTCGAACTGGATGCCCGCGGCGGTCGTCACGCTGGCCTCGAACGTGGTGACCCTGGTGGTCTTGCCGAGCATCGTGCGGTTCTGGCTCCCGGCCTTCCGGACGTTGTTCACGCTCTGGAGTTGGCTGGTGAACCGCTGGGCGAGTTGGCGATTACTGTACTTTGCGAGGGGGTTGAACGACTTACCGAGGACCTCGACCTGCGGACTGGAGAAGGTGGCGAACACCGCGACCTTCTGCTCGCCGACGCCCGGCAGTCCGGCCCGCTGGTGGTACTCGGAGACCCAGTTGGTCACCTCGACCTCCTTTTCCTGTCCGGCCGCCGAGAAGGTCCGCGAGACGTTCATCGCCTTCGTGCTGTTGTGTTCGTAGCCGGTCTCTTCGAGCGCGGCGTCGCTGACCGTCGCCTGCGAGGCCGAGAACGTGACCGGCCCCGACAGGACGCCTGTACACCCGCTGGTGACGACCAGCAGGGCCAGAAGGATGCCAGCAGCTACTCTGCGTGTCATGCTACTCCCGGGGTAGACAGGCAGGGATTAAGAACCTCGTGGCTCCGACCGCGGGTGATGTTTCGAGAGCGACCCCGTACTCACTCCAGTCGGAAAGTCGGCCCGTCGTCGGTGTCCTGCACCTCGACGCCGAGGGCTTCGAGTTCGTCGCGGAGTTCGTCGGCGCGCTCGTAGTTTCCGGCGTCTCGCTCCTGCTCTCGGACGTTCAGCACGAGTTCGACCACGTCGCCCAGAATCTCGACCTCGCCCTCGGCGTCTCCCGCGAGGGCAAAGCCGAGAACGTCCTCGCCGAACTCCTCGAAGGTCTCGACGGCGTCGCAGAGCGCCTGATAGTCGTACTCGTCGCGCTCGTCGAGGTGGACGTTGACCGCCGAGGTCAAATCCAGCAGCGCGGTGATGGCCTCGCGGGTGTTGAAGTCGTCGTTCATCGCCGCGGTGAACTCCTCGCGGGTCTCGGCGACTGCGGTCCGGAGGTCCTCGTCCTCGACTTTGGTGCGGGCGTCCACGCTGTCGGCGGCCTCGACTGCGCGGTCGTAGCCACGCTCTAAGCGCTCCCAGCGCTCGACCGCTTCTTGGAGGGTCTCCTCGCTGTAGGTCTGGCGGTTGTTGTACGCGGTCGAGAGCAGGAACATCCGGATGGCGTCGGTACCGAACTCCTCTACGGCGTTGCGGACCGTGAAGTAGTTCTGGAGGCTGGAGGACATCTTCTCGCCGCCGGTCTCCAGCAGGCGGACGTGCATCCAGTACTTGGCGAACTGCTGGCCGGTCGCGGCCTCCGACTGGGCGATTTCGTTCTCGTGGTGCGGGAACACGAGGTCCTGACCGCCGAGGTGGATGTCGATGGTCTCGTCGAGGTGGGTCATGCTCATCGCCGAGCATTCGATGTGCCAACCGGGGCGGCCCTCGCCCCACGGCGAGTTCCACGTCTCGCCGCCGGGGTCGGCGTCGTCCGGGTGGGCCTCTCCGGCCTTCCAGAGCGCGAAGTCGGCGGGGTGGCGCTTCTCTTGGCGTTCGTCCTCCTCGCCTTGGGCCTCCATCTCCTCGATTTTCTGGTTCGAGAGCTTGCCGTAGTCCTCGAACTCGGTCACGTCGAAGTAGACCGACCCGTTGGACTCGTAGGCGTAGCCCTTCTCGACCAGCGTCTCCACGAGGTCCACGATTTCGGGGACGTGTTCGCTGACGCGGGGGTAGACCTCGGCCCGGAGGAGGTTGAGCGAGCGCATGTCCTCCAAGACCTCGGTGATGAAGTGGCGGGCGACCTCGCTCTCGCTCTCGCCGAGGTCGTCCTCGCCGACGCGCGCGACGATTTTCTCGTTCACGTCGGTGAAGTTCTCGACGTGGCGCACGTCGTAGCCGAGGTGTTCGAGCCAGCGATGCATCACGTCGACGTGGACCCACGACCGGGCGTGTCCGAGGTGGGCGAAGTCCGAGACCGTCAGCCCGCAGTAGTAGAGCAGTACCGACTCGGGGTCCTGCGGTTCGAACGGTTCCCGCTCACCGGTCAGGGTGTTCGTCACCTGAAGCGTCATTGGGGACTAGTTCCCCGAGGGTCGGTTTTAAAGCGTCGATAGGCGCACTACGCGCCGATTACTCCACGAGTCGAGGGACCTCGTTTCGATACTGCCGCCAACCACCCACTTCGCTCGGTGGACCAGCCGACTGGTTTCGCCCGGCAAGTCAACCACCTCCCTGGCGGACTGAAAGGGCGACCGCGAACCGCGCGAGGACTTTCGAAACCACAGTTCCGGGTTCATTCGCCAGTACGAATACTGCCGAATCGAGGCCGGAAAATCATTTTTCACCCGTAGAAGGAACGGCCTCTAGCGCGTCCTCCGCAATTCGCACAGCATCAGGACCATCGCGGCGTTCGACCGCGACCACGAGCGAGTCGTCCGCGAACGCCGCGGTCTCGACTTCGACGCCCTCCGCTCGCAGTCGGCCGAGGAGGTGCGCCAGCGCGTCGGCGTCTACCTCGCCCGCGGCAACCACGCCGGTCAGCGACCCCTCGCCGGGCGCGAGCGCGGTGTCGCCGACCAGCAGGAGCGGCTCTTCGGACTCCGAACTTTCCACGACGCCGAGACCGCTCCGCATCGAGACGCGGGCGCTCCGCGACTCGGTTTCGTAGTCGGGGAGCGATTCGGCGAACCGCCGGAGCGCGGTCGCAATCGAGTCGGGGTCGCCCCCGACCTCGTCGGCCAGCGACCGAGCCGCCGCGGTGTAGTTGACCACGCCCGCCCGGAGCGCGACCAGCAGGAAGGGCCGCCGTCGGACCGCCTCGCGGGTCTCCTCGGAGAGTGACATATTCGGGACGACGGAGGCGACGAGCAAAAGCGATGCGGTGACGGGAGCAATACAATTATTTTCTTACAATGGTTTTATATTTCTTTAGGGAGTAAAGAGATTTCTTCAACCGGCTCACAGTTCCCGAAGCGATTTCGAACTCGTCCGGTAGCGAATCGTTCCCGGGCGGAATCGTTCCCGGGCGGAATCGTTCCCGGGCGGAATCGTTCCCGGGCGGAATCGTTCCCGGGCGGAATCGTTCCCGGGCGGAATCGTTCCCGGGCGGAATCGTTACCGGACGAGCATGTATCCCGCCGCCGCGACGGTGGCGATGACGACGAGCGCGCCGCCCAGCACGGCCGCGCTGTCCGAGAGCGTGGCCGACCCGGCGGCGACCACCAGCGCGAGGAGGCCGAGCGCGGCAATCGGGGCGTTCTCGCGGAGGGCGACCTCCGGCAGGTCGAACCCGGCGGCCTCGTCCGCTTCCTCGTCGCTCCCGTCAGAGTCGTCGGCGCGGTTCGGCGGGGCCGCGAGCGTGGCGTCCACGTCCACCGCGTCCTCGCGCTCCTCGGGTTCCACGATGGAGACCGAGACGTAGTCGGTCTCCGCGCCGTGGCCGGTGACGATTTTGAGTCGGCCCTCGACCGGGCGCGGCCCGTCGCCGATTTCGACGCTGACCTGCCGGGTCGAGTCGGCGTCCACGAAGTGGTTGTTCGCGGGGATGGACGCGACCTGCGAGAGCGCGTCGTCCAGATGCAGGTGGACGTGGACCGGCGCGTCGCCGTTGTGGAGCAGTACCGGGAACGACTCGGTCGCCTCGAACGACGTAGCGGTCGCTATGTCGTGGAGCCGGTCGGAGTTGAGACGGACTGGGAGACTCTCTGGCACGCTATCGACACCTCCGACCGAGGGGAGAAAAAACTACGCCTCCACGTCGCGCATGTCCGGCGGCAGGAGGTTGGGGATGCCGTCCTCGATGGGGAAGGTCTCGCCGCACTCCGTGCAGGTCAGCGTGCCCGAGAGGACCTCCTCGCCGTCGGTTTCGGTCGCGTCGAGTTCGAGTTCCTGCTTGTCCAGCGGACAACAGATGATGTCCATCAGCGACTGCTTCATACTACTGGATGTGCGTGGGTGGGCCAAAAGCGTGACGGGTTGGCGAAACGAGACTCGACCGACTTACTCTCGGTTTCCGTCTATTTTCTCCACGAGTTCGGTCGGTAGGCCCGTCGCGTTGATGAGGTGGGACCTGTATCGTTCGCCGTTCGGCGTCTGGACGATAACGTCGTCCCTCGTGACTCGTTCGTTCTCCCGGCGCGCACTCTCTCCGTCGGCTCGTTCACTCGGTGCCTCAGTAGTCATTGTAGTCGCTTTGTAGGTTCAGTGTTAAATATCTATCTGAGAGAACGTATCTGACGAGTCCGACGATTGCCGGGACGCTCAATCCGAGAGCCACCCAACCGTACGGCTCCGATACGCCACCGAAGAACAGGCCGACCGAGACTCCGAGGTAGCTCTCACCTGCCAAGAAGCAGACCAGAGAACGCTTGAACCACCGCGCGTTGGCCTCGATGATTCGCTGATTTTGACGAACGTTGTAGGCGTAGGTTCCGACGACGTGACGCAAGTGTTCGTCCAGTTCCGGATCAAACTCGTCGTGGCTCAGTAGGTCGCCCGTCGCATGGGTGAGACCGATTCGAAATCGGCTGCTGAGCAGCGTCAGAATCGAGGTAGCGAGCGAGAGTAGGAGAAATGCAACACCGGCCAAAAACGACAGTCGCGTCGGCGTCGAGAGCGATTCGAGTGTCACTGCTGACAGTTGTACACTCAGCGACACCGACGACAGCACTACGCCGAGCAAAATCCCCAACAGTCGGGCGATTCGTCCGGATTTGTCGTCGATACTGTCTAACGTGGCACTTTGCGCGTCGATGACGCGCTCCAACCGGTCCGCGGCGTCGAGTCGCGGCGTCGGCTCTTCCGGCGGTTCTGACATGGACTGCCCCGAATTCGTCTCCCTCTCGGACTTAAACCTTCGCGGCGCGGTCCGTCACGCTTCCTGAAGTTCGACTTCCCGCCTCTCTTCGTCAACTTCGTCAGCGAGGCGTTCCGCGAGGAGCTTGGCCGCCGATTCGTGTTCGTCTTTGCGGCGCTGAATCTGGTACGGACCGATTTCGCCGGTCTCGTACTCCTCGAAGGTCTCCGGCAGGTCGTGACGGACTGCGAGGTATTCGTGGGTCTTTGCGAGCAGCGCGTGAAGGTAGATGAGTTCGACTTTGCGCATAGTTGCGCGACGGGCGTCGCCGGGAGTTCGGCGTAGTCGTGGCTGTTGAATCCGTGCGCCACGCTCCCCGACCACCCCTCGGTAGCAGTGTGCATGCACACGGCCTTAAGCCTGACCGCCAATCGCTCACCACCGACGCGCCCAGAGCTGTCTAGCAGGAGAAAGAAGCCCTCTGAGTCGCTATTCGAGCGGGTTCTCGACCACGACGGTCTCCTCGCGGCCCGGTCCGAGACCGACCGCGTAGATGTCGGCGTCGAGTTCGTCGCTGATGTATTCGAGGTAGGCACGCGCGTTCTCAGGAATCGCGTCGTAGCCCTCGTCGGCGACTTCGGCCCAGTCGACGTCGTCCCAGCCCTCGAAGGTCTTGAAGTTGGGTTCGCAGTCGTGCCAGCGCTCGGTGGTCGCGGGCATGGTGAAGACCTCCTCGCCGTTCAGGTCGTAGCTGTGGCCGACCTTGACCTCGTCCAGTCCGGCCAGCACGTCGATGTGGTTGACCGCGAGACCGGTGAAGCCGTTGGCGCGCGCCGAGTGGCGGAGCATCGGCATGTCGAGCCAGCCGACCCGCCGCGGGCGACCCGTGACGGTGCCGTACTCGCCGCCCTCCTCGCGGATGTAGGTGGCTAGCTCCTCGTTGTCGCCCTCGCCCTGCTCGTCGTAGCCGGGCGTGTCGCCGACCACGCCGCCGAGTTCTGTCGGGAGCGGGCCACTTCCGACTCGCGTCAGGTACCCCTTAACGATGCCGACGACCTCGCCGCCGCCGACGATGCCGGGGCTGAGACCGGTGCCCGTCGAGGCCCCGCCCGCGGTCGGATTCGAGGAGGTCACGTAGGGGTAGTTGCCGTGGTCGATGTCGATGAGCGTGCCCTGCGCGCCCTCGAACATCACTTCGTCGCCGTCGTCCAGACGATTTGCGAGGAACTCGCCCGCGTCCACGGCCATGTCGTTCTCGGCGAGTCGCTCGCCGTAGCGCCGGTACTCCTCGTAGAGGCTGGCGATGTCGAACTCCTCGCCGGTCTCGACGCCGAAGACCTCCTCGGCGAGGCGCTGTTTCTGCGGGACGACGTACTCCAGTTTCTCGCGGAGGACCTCGGGGTCCAGCAGGTCGGCGATTCGGAGGCCCCGGCGACCGGCCTTGTCCTCGTAGGTCGGGCCGATGCCCCGGCCGGTGGTGCCGACCTCTTGGTCGGACTCGCTCTTGGCCTCTTCTTCGATGCCGTCCAGCACGCGGTGGTACGGGAGGATGACGTGTGCGCGCTTCGCTACTCGGACGTCGGGGTCGAGACCTCGCTCGCGCAGGTCGTCTATCTCCTCGAACAGCGTCGAGGGGTTGACGACACAGCCGTTGCCGAGGACGCCGACCTTGCCCCGGACCGCGCCGCTCGGAACGAGCGATAGTTTGTACTCGGTGCCGTCCTCGACGACGGTGTGGCCCGCGTTGTCTCCGCCTTGATAGCGGGCGACCACGTCGGCGGCGTCGCCCCAGAGGTCCACGACGCCACCCTTTCCTTCGTCGCCGAGTTGCGAACCGACGATGGTTACGGTCATTACGCGGATTGATTCTCGGCCGCTCGGTAAACCGATTACGGTCCCTCTCCCGAATCGATACACGTTCGTGGTTATCTCGAACGGTTTCGAGCGGGAAAGCTACAGTATCGAGGATATTGCCAGCAGGTCGGACCGATAACACTTTGTGAGTCCATCGCAGAACTGTTAACTACTCGCACCACAAAGCGTCGGGTTAGTGGGTCCGTGACGGCTTCGACGGACAGCAACTTTTAAAAGTCTCTAAGACAAGTTAACACATGCCATGATAGATAGACTTGAGAAGGAAGTCGATATGTTGGAGCGCCATCTGCAGGTCCTGAAGATGGTCATCGAGAGCGAACCCATCGGCATCGTGAAGATGTCCAACGAGACGGGCTACCCGCACCACAAAGTTCGGTACTCCCTCCGCGTCCTCGAAGAGGAGAACCTCATCGAGCCGTCGAGTCAGGGTGCCATCACGACCGAGCGCACCGAGGAGTTCGTCGCCGAACTCGACGACAAGATCGACGAGATTTCGGACAAACTCGACGAGATGAAGATCAGCGAAGCGGCCGAAGCCGAGAACTGAACTTAGAGTTCCGGCACGTTCAGGTGGAACCCTCCACTTCGTGACTCCACCAGACAGAGGTGATATCCGCGTTTGCGGGAGAGTTTGACGAAGCTCTCTCTTTTCTCGCGGCTCAGGAAGCCACCAGCAGTCGCGTTCTCGGCGGTTTCCAGCGCCTTCGGCTGGAAGAAGCTCTCCGTGACCTGAAAGGCACCCGATAGCTCGTCGTGGGCTTTCCCGACGCCCGAGGAGGCGTCCACGAGCGACCCCATCATGTCGCCGGTCGTCGGGTCCCGCGAGTCGTTGAGGTCAGCGACCACGAGGGGGTTGCCCATCCGGTCGCGCATGATGATGTCGAACGACTCCTGGCGGGTGTCCTCGGTGTCGTCGCCCGCGCCGACAGAGCCGTGGAGGTCCACGCGGTCGATTTTCGGAATCGACTCGTAGAGGTCCTTCAGGCCGTTCCGGTGGCCGGTGTCCCGAATCTCGTAGAGGAGTTCCTCGATGACCCACGAGACGAACTGGTACTCGAACGAATCGTGCAGGAACTCCTCGAACGGTTCGCCCTCGACCGTCGCGCCCTCGGTCTCGAACTGAGTGTGGTGTTCGAGCCGGAGGTTCTCGTTCACGTCCTCGGGTTTGGCCTCGCTCGCGGCGGCCTCCTCCAGCGTGGCCTTGCCCTTCGACTCGTAGCGCACGAAGAGGTTGGTCCCGTCGAACGCCTGCGAGCGACTGAGTTGCCGCCCGCTCGCGCCGGACCCATCCGACCCCGAGCTTTCGAGTTTGGCTTCGAGTCGCTCGACCTCTTGGCGGAGGGCGTCGCGCTCTCGCTTGTACTCGTTGCGCTCGGACTCGACGTTCGAGAGTCGCTCTTTCAACTGCTCGACCTGCTGTTTTCGCTGGCGGAGTTGCGAGCGAAGCTTCTGTATCTGGGCCTGCGCCTTCTCGTCTGGCGCGCTCGACTGGCCGGACGCGCCGCCCGGCGCGCTCCCCGAGCGCGAACCGGGTCCGGACTGCGCGCCAGCGTCGGACTGCGCGTCAGCGGACTGGCCGCCGGTTCCAGACTGGGCTCTGCTTCCCGACTGCGACCCGGTCGGCGACGAACCGGACGACGAACCAGTTCCCGAACTCGTCTGCGAGGAGACTCCGGCAGCGGAACCGCCGGTCGCGGCCGCCGAATCTGCATCGGTCCCAATCGAGTCCGAGTCGGCGGTCTCCTCGTCGGCCGGACCCTCGCTCCGGTCGGGGTCGAGGGAGGGTATCGTGGTGGCCTCGCGCCACTGCTCTTCCTCCTCGAAGGCGTCGCTTCCGTCCTCGTCGGTCGCTGACTCGGCCGCGGAGTCGGCCGGCGCGTCGGTGGCAGACTCGGACGCGCCCGACTTCGCGTCGGCCTGCCCGGACTCGGGGCGAGCGGGGTCGGCGGACTCCTCCGGTTCGGCGGTCTCGGCGGGTTCGACCGCGGTCCCGGCGTTCGTACCGGCCACGTCCGCGGCCCTTTCGGTCGCGCTCGCTTCGGTTGCCACGCCGGAGTCAGTCGCCGTGGACCGACCGGAGTCGGCCGGACCGCCGGAGTTCGACTCCGAGGAGGGCGATTCGGCCGGGGTGGGCGATTCGGCCGGGGCGGACGATTCGACTCCCGCGTCGGCCGTCCGACCCGTCTCGGCGTCCGCGGCGGTGGACTTGCTCGCTGACTGGCGGTTTGGGGCGGACGACTGCCCGGCGGGCCCGGGCGAGTCCGCCGAATCGGTCGCGGCGCTCTGTCCGGCCCCGCCGACGCCGGAGTCGGGGGACGGGCCGCCAGTCCCGCCAGTTCCGGACTCGGGGGATGGACCGCCAGTCCCGCCCGCGCCGGACAGTCCCGACGCATCGGACGTGTCGGTCGGCCCTGACGCGCCGCCCGGCGACTCGTTGGGCGCGTCGGGTTCGTCCGGTTCGTCGGGTTCGGGCACGTCGATGACGTCGATGTCCACGTCTCGAACCTCGTAGATGCCGACCTCGTCGTCGGCGCGCTCGAAGGCCTCCTCGCCGGTCACGACCTGCTCGCTCGCGCCGACGAACGCGACGCTCATCGAGCGCCCGCCGTAGTAAGCCACGTAGTAGTCGCCGCTCAGGACGTTCTCGCTGAGCTCGATGTAGCCCGTGAACTTGCCGTCCGTGAGCGTCGAATCGACCTCCGACAGCGGCGTGTCGTTCGTGTAGTACTTTGCCTGCGTCTCGCCGCCCTGTTCTTGCATGCTGAAGACCAGCGGCAGCGACGGATGGGGCGCGGCGTAGGCGGTGCCCGTGGCGTCCTCGAAGTCGTCGAGACTCCCCTCGTAGACCCCGATTATCCGCCCGTTGAGCATAAACAGCCACGCGCCACCGGCCTCGACTGCCCCCGAGAACTCCCCGTCTGAGAGTTCGCGCAGGCCAGCAAACCCGTCGCTGAAGGGACGAGTTTTCCAACCTTCGACCTGCTCGACCGTGCGCGTTTCCATATTACGACGAAACCAAAGCCCTCTCAAATATCTTGCGGCCCGAACTTTTGCTGCGGGCGCGCCACGAGAGGCGCGCCCTTGCAAAACTTCGATGAAAACCCTGCGTCACCGCCTCAGGCCCGCGCCGACGGCGCGGGTCTTCGACGGGTTCCTTGGGCCACTCGCTCACGTTCGTTCGCTCGCGGTACAACTGCGGGTGGTTGACGTGGAAAGTCGAGTACGCGAGGGACAGGTCGAATTCTAAGCAATGAAATTCGTTTCTAAGAGTGGTTTTTGAATTGATAAAGACATATTTTTAATTCTTAACCTGCGCGCGCGTGGTCATCAAGAGTAAGAACAGCGAGCGACCGGGAGGGAGCGAGCGCACCAGCAGAAGTCAGCACCAGCAACTCTACCGCGAAGGAGGAGCGAAGCGACGACTGAGCGGCCCAAGGAATCCCTCGAACGAGCGCCTTCGGCGCTCGTGAGGGGGTGACGTCGTCCGAGAGAGCAAAGCTCTCTCGTGATCACGAAAATCTCCGATTTTCGAACGACCGTGGTTTTGGTCGAGCTTTTTATCGAGCGCAGTCGCCAGCGGCGACTGCGCTCGCAATAAAAAGGTCGTTTTAGATTTTGGACTCGGCGTCGTCGGCGAGTTCCTGCATGCGCTTGCCGATGCGGCCCGCTTCGCTGAACTCGTCGTCGCTCATCGCGGTGGCGAGCGCGTTGCCGAGGACGAAGACCGCGTGCTTGTGTTCGCTCTTGGACTTGTGGACGTGCGAGGGGTCCACGTCGAGTTCTTCGTACGGGTCGAACAGGCCGTCTCTGACGCGCTCTTGGTCCTGGAAGTACTCCATGATGAGGACCATCTCCTCGTGGAGTTCGAGAAGCTCGTCTTTGTGCATGTCCGTGGGTAAGGATGTGTCTGGCTTAAGGGTTTCTGAGATTACTTCCCACGCACCGAAAATGGAAGTTTAGAAGACGTACTCGTCCTCGTGACCCATCATTCCTTCGTCTTCCAGACCGGGTTCGCGGTCGTCGTCGTCCATGGGACCGCTGGTTTTGTAGGCTTTCAGCCCGGTCGAGAGGAGGTCCTCGATGGCTTCCTCTCGGTTGACGAACTCGCCCTGTTCGACCATCTGGGCGATCTGCATTTCGAGATGTTCCGGAATAGTTATCTCTACCTTCGGCATTGGAACATTGCTGGCTTCGGGAGGGGTGTTCTTAAGTCTGACGGGGATAGCTACAGGGGACGACAAATCATTTGATTCCAATCGAAAAGAACGGTTCCGAGAAATCGAACTCAGAGTTACGATTCGGCAACCGAGGTTGCTAGTAGCGATACGCAACGCCGGATTACTCGGTATCTGACCGAAAAATGGGAGTTTTCCGTCCGTCTCAGCGGCTACCGAGCATCTGCTCGATAGAGTTGATGATGCGGTTCGGGCCGAGGGCGGTGACGGCCTTCTCGATTCGCTTCTGGTTGTAGTAGCTTGCGAACGCGAGAATCGTCGGCGGCCACAGTCCGATAAAGATGCCCTGCATCCGGTTGCCCCGGACGAAGAACTGATGCAGTGCGAGTGCCACCGACGTCGCCGCGGCGAGGACCGTCACGTCGGTCGCCGTCTCCTCGGCGGCCTTTACGGTCTTGTCCTGACCGGTCGTGCGTTGTTCTTGTGTTGCCATGCGAACTCGTCTTGGGACAGACACGCCTTTGTTATTGAGTCGATACCCCCACTCGTTCCGGACGCCCCCGCTACGTTCCGCGTTACCGCAACCGAAATCGAACGTTGCCGAGTTCTCGACGTCGCGCCGTCCCGCGATTCCCCGCGCACCGCCCCGCGACTCTCCTCGTGCCCGTGCGCAGTCGATAAATCTACTTGCGTCCGACACCGACTCGGACCTATGAGCGTCACCGACGTGACGGACCTTCACGAGGAGTTCGACGGCGAGCGCCTCCCGCCCGGCCAGCGCAAGACGAGCAAGTTCCCGGTCCTCTCGAAGAGCGGCACGCCGGACTGGAACCCCGAGACGTGGGAGTTCACGGTCTCGGGCGCGGTCGAGGAGGAACTGTCCTTCTCGTGGGAGGAGTTTCAGGACCTCCCGAGCGAGACCCAGAATCAGGACTTCCACTGCGTGACGGGCTGGAGCAAGTTCGACTGCGAGTTCACGGGCGTCACCTTCCCCGACCTCGCGGAGATGGCGGGCGTGAAAGACGACGCGGTTCACGTCATGTTCTCGGCGCTCGACGGCTACACGACGAATCTCCCGCTGGAAGATTGCATGCGCGAGGAGGTCCTCTTGACCTACGAGTTCGACGGCGAGGCCCTTCCGGAGGAACACGGCGGCCCCCTGCGGGTCGTGACGCCGCACAAGTACGCTTATAAAGGAGCGAAGTGGGTTGACGGCGTGGAGTTCCTGACGGAGGAGGAGCGCGGCTACTGGGAGAAGCGCGGCTACTCGAACACGGCGAATCCGTGGAACGAGGAGCGATACAGTTAGTGAATTTCTGTCTTTCGGGGAGTCGAAGCAGATAGCGTCGTGAGTAGGAGAATCGCAGTATCTTTTTAGAAAGCCCCCGGTTCGCTCGCGGTCGCTCAGCGACATATCTGACGCGCGCAGTTCTGCGCGCGTCAGATAGAGGTCGGCTGAGACGACCACGGCCTTCGGCCGCGAGCGACCGGTCCCTTTCAGTCCACCCAGACAGTCGGGTGCATTACCGGGCTTCTGACGGTGAGAGGAGCCACCGAGCGTCGGCCTCGGGCCTCCCCAGCCTCCTCTCACTCCCTGCGGTCGTTCGGTCGTCCCTCGCGCGGTTCGGCGCGGCCACAGGAGGCCGCGCCAGCACGCGCCGACAAACGAGTTCGAGACAGCGATTCGAACCGACGAGTTTTCGCCGTTTTGAGGAGTCCGACGACGGTGCCCGAACCCGACAGGCGTCACGAGTAATTCAGTTAGACTAAAGGCTCCCCACTCCTGAGTTCGACTGAATGGAGTCTCCGCCCCGCGACGGACAGGTGTCGGCCGAACCGACCGGCTCCGCCCTCGTGAGCCGGGCTTGCAAGCTACCCGACTGCGACCCCCGACCCTTCCTCGCCGGGCGGGACGCGCCCCGAATCTACTGGACCAGCCCGTACGGTCCCGAGTTCGCAGGCGGCGGCACCGCGGCCAGAATCACGGCCGAGGGAGCCGACAGGTTCGACTCGGTCGGCGAGGCCGCAGACGAGTTGTTCGACGGGATGGACTACGACGGGCCGGACGCGGCCCGGCCCCGACTGTTCGGCGGCTTCTCGTTCCACGCCGACCACGACCCGGCCCCGCCGTGGCAGAGCTTCGGGACCGGCGAGTTCATCCTGCCCCGGACCCAGTTGACTCGCGCCGACGGCGAGACGTGGCTGACCGTCTCGGCCCGCGACGCGCCCGGCGAGGCCGTCGAGGCCGAACTTTCCGAGGTCCGCGAGGCCCTCGCCGAGGTCCCCGAGCGAGAGCGCGCCGACTCGCCCCGCGCTGGCCCGCCCGGAGCTGACCCGCCCGGCGTCGTGGCGACGAACCCGACCACGACCCGCGAGGAGTGGGCCGAGCAGGTCAGGGCCGCGGTCGAGCGAATCGACGCTGGCGACCTCCAGAAGGTCACGCTGGCCCAAGCCCTCGCGGTCGAGTTGGCCGACGAGGTCTCGATGCCCGACGTGCTGGCCCGCCTCGGCGAGTCGTACCCCGACTGCTTCCGGTTCTGCTTCGAGCCGACCCCCGAGGCCGCCTTCTTCGGCGCGACGCCCGAGCGACTCGCCACGCTCCGGGGTCGGACCGTCGAAACCGACGCGCTCGCAGGCTCTGTCGGCCGCGGTGATACTCCGGAGGAGGACGCCGAACTGGAGAAAAGCATCGAGGAAAGCGAGAAGATGGCCCACGAACACGGTCTCGTGGTCGATACCATCCGCGAGCAGTTGGCTCCTCTCTCCGCGGCGGTCCGGGTCGAGGACCGCCGCGTTCGGAAACTCGCCACCATCCAGCACCTCTGGACCCCCATCGAGGCCGACCTCCAGTCGTCGGGCCACGTCCTCTCTATCGTGGAAGCACTCCACCCGACCCCCGCGGTCGGCGGCCTCCCGCCCGAGAAAGCTCTCCAGACCATCCGCGAGACCGAGGCCTTCGACCGCGGCTGGTACGCCGCCCCGGTCGGCTGGTTCGACGCCGAGGGCGACGGCACCTTCGCGGTCGGCATTCGCTCGGCGGTCACGAGCGGAAAATCCGCCACGCTGTTCGCCGGGAACGGCATCGTCGGCGACAGCGACCCCGACGAGGAGTACGAGGAGGTACAGCTCAAGTACCTGCCGATTCTGGACGAACTGGAAGATGAGTGACGAAGCCGACCCCTTCTCTGACCCCTCGGCCGCCCCGAACCGCAACACCCTCTGGGCGCGGGCGCTGGTCTCGGAACTCGACGCCGCGGGAATCGACGCCGTCTGCATCGCCCCCGGCAGTCGCTCGACGCCCCTGACGGTCGCGTTCGCTCAGCATCCCGAAATCGAGGTCTTCTCGCACTTGGACGAGCGTTCCGCGGCGTTCTTCGCCTTGGGTCGAGCCAAGCGCACCGGCAAACCGACCCCGCTGGTCTGCACCTCGGGCACCGCGGCGGCGAACTTCCACCCCGCGGTCATCGAGGCAAATCAGGCCCGCGTCCCGATGCTCGTCCTGACGGCCGACCGGCCGCCGGAACTGCGCGACTCGGGCGCGAACCAGACTATCGACCAGCAGAAGCTCTACGGCGACGCGGTTCGGTGGTACAAGGACCTGCCCGAACCAGAGGCCGACGGACGAAAGTTGCGCTCGCTCCGGACCACGGCGGCCCGCGCGGTGAGCGAGTCCACCGGCACCCCGCCGGGGCCGGTCCACCTCAACGTCCCCTTCCGCAAGCCCCTCGAACCGGTCGAGGTCCCCGGCGACGTGCCCGAGGAGTTCGCCGACGAGGCTCCGCTCGGGGCCGAGGGGCGCAATTCTGCCTTCGTCAGCACTTCGCAGGGCCGCCCCGAACTGGACGACGCCGAGATTCGGCGCGTCGGGCAGGTTCTCGAAGACGCCGACCGGGGCCTCATCGTCGCCGGTCCGGCGGACGCCCCGGACTCGGACCGAACCCCGGCGCTCGACCGCGGGGCACTCGCCGACCTCGCCGAGGCGACCGGGTTCCCCGTCCTCGCCGACCCCCTGTCGGGACACCGATTCGGTCACGAGAGCGAAGTTCCGATACTCGGGGGCTACGACGGCTACCTCGACGCAGTCGCCGACTCGTGGCCCGACCCCGAGGTCGTCGTTCGCTTCGGCGCGTCGCCGACCTCGAAGGTCCTCCGCCGGTATCTGGAAGCGAGCGACGCCCGGCAGTTCCTCGTGGACCCCGCGGGCGGGTGGCGCGAGGCGACGTTTACCGCGACAGACCTGCTGGCGGCCGACCCGACGCGGTTCGCCCGGAAACTGGCCGAAACGACCGATTCGGCCGCGGCCGAATCGGCCGAGAGCGAATCGTGGCGCGCACGCTTCGCCGAGGCCGAGCGCGACTACTGGAGTCTGGTCGAGTCGGCGCGCGACGAGCGCCTCTTCGAGGGCGGCGTCCTCTCGGCAGTCGCGGAAGACGCCCCCGACCCGGCCACCGTGATGGTCTCGAACAGCATGCCGGTCCGCGATTTGGACCGCTTCGGTGCGCCGCGGTCCGCGGACATCTCGGTGCTGGGCAACCGGGGCGCGAGCGGCATCGACGGCATCACCAGCACGGGACTCGGCGCGGGGAGCGCAACCGACGACCCGCTCGTCATCGTGACCGGCGACTTGGCCTACTACCACGACATGAACGGCCTGCTCGCCGTCGCGCGGTGCGGCGTGGACGCGACCATCGTGGAAATCAACAACGACGGCGGCGGCATCTTCCACATGCTCCCCATCGAGGAGTTCGACCCGCCGTTCACCGAGCAGTTCCGGACGCCCCACGGCCTCGACTACGAACCGACCGGTGACCTCTACGGCCTCGACTTCGAGCGCGTCGGGGAACTGGCGGACTTCCGGTCGGCCTTCCGCGAATCGGTCGCCAGCGAGGGGACGCAGGTAATTGAGGTCACGACCGACGCCAAGGAGAGCCACCGGTTCCGCGAGGAAGTGGCAGAACGAATACGGACGCAAGTCTAATACTCCTCCTGTACAAACACGTTTATTATCTAATAATACGGGGCAGGAACATGATTTGGAATAGAGTGACACGTCGGCACTTCGCTGTCTGGTTCGGGATGTTCGGAGCGATACAGAGTGCAGTGTTAAGTGTGTATTTCTTTCTCTGGGATTTCCAAGTTGGCGTCCCGGGATATGCCGCAGTAACAGAAACTGTATCAGGAGTCGATGTCCTTGCCGGGGATTTGTCTGGGATAACGCTCTCCTATTTTTTCCTCGGTCTTATCGGGGCTACCATAAGCGTCGTCGCCGCTTATAGCGTCTCGACCCGGAGGTATGCGTTACTCGAATACCTCTTGGTCGCAGTCGGCGTCGTCGCGGCGTGGCAGTGGTACGTCGGTGATTTACTCGGACAACTACTCTCTACCGTTGTTCTCCCGATTTTTCTATCGGTCGTACTCCACGTCTCCAAACGGTCGAAGCCAGAACAACCGGATGGCCGACTGTCGAGGACCACCGTCCTAATAGTTGCACTCGTCGCAGTCGTATGTAGCGTGTCGAGTACGGGTATCGTCGCTCTCGATGCTCCTCGGAATCAGCCTTCGAAGACAGTCGAATCGAGTCCAGTTACTGAACGTCTTGCAGTCGAAAGCGTGATCGGCGAGGTGACAGGCGACCACGAAAAGCAAATTAGCTCTCTTACGTTCACGGTTTCGCCGAATGGTGAGAGTACAAACATATATGGCGTGGAGATTAAATACGTAGGTGATGAAACCGAGAAAACCTTCGAATCGAGAACGGACGACGTGAATACGTCCACGGAACCTGTATTCGCGCTTCGGTCAGCGGACTCGAAAATCGTGTCTCCCCAAGAGAGCGCCACATTCACGCTAAACATCACCGCGATTCGAGGAGCAATCCTCAGACCGGGTAACAGCGTTAAAATAGTTATACTTACTGCGGAAGACGCGAAGACCGTTTTTTGGCTCGACGTTCCGGAGTCGCTCTCCGGAAAGAAGGCCGAACTCCTGTGACTACAGTTGGTCGAGACTGCCACCACCGAACGAGATGTCTCGTTTGTTGAACAGCGAGTAGGCGGCAGTACCGCGAGCAGAATCGTCCTACGTCGCCGACGAACTCGGCGAGTAGCGGGCTTCGGAAATAATTAGTTGCCTTTAAATTTTTATCTATATCATAGATGGTTATATATCGTTGTTTCGTCAAAAGAGTCGATATCGGCTACCAACTGCAAGATTGAAATGAATCCAGCCTATATTTCCGAATATAAATGTCAGAAAACTCTTCGGAAGCCCTGGCCGAGTTCCTGAAAGCTCGCGTCGGCGACCACCTGCGGAGCGTCATCTTCTACGACGACGAGGGCGGCGAAGTGGTGTACGTCCGCGACGACGTGGCCGACCAGTACACCGACGAGGACGTGGCCGAGGTCGTCCGCGACGTGCGACTGGAGGCCGTGGACAAACCCCACCAAGAGAGCCTCTACACTCACGGTTCGCTCGAATGCACGCTCCGGTCGTTCGGCGACGCCGTGGAGTTGCACTTCCCGCACGACGAGACCTGCGGCACCGCCGTCGCGCTCGACAGCGAAGTGTTCCCGATGCACAACACCTTCGTCGAGCGCTGTCTGGACGCGATGGAGGAGTAGGCCGACACTTCCTATTCGGTCTCTGCCCGAACCATCGCCTCGATTCGGTCGAGTCCCTCCTCGATGCGGTCGAGGCTGTTGGCGAAGCTGATTCGGAGGTAGCCCTCGCCAGCGTCGCCGAATCCGTCGCCCGGCGCGGTCACGACGCCGTACTCCGAGAGGAGCCGTTTCGCTATCTCGAAGCTCCCGCCGGGCAGGTCGCTCACGTCGAGGAAGGCGTAGAAGGCCCCGTCCGGCCGCGGGCAGGAGACCACCGGCATCTCGGCGACGCGCTCGACCACGAAGTCCCGGCGCTCCTCGAAGGCGGCCTTCATCTCGGCGACCGGCTCTTGGGGCCCGGTCAGCGCGGCCAGCGCGGCCTGCTGGCTCACGGCCGAGGTGCAGGCGGTCGTACTCTCGCCGATGCTGGTGACCGCGTCCACCACCTCCTCCGGCCCGGCGAGCCAGCCGAGTCGCCAGCCAGTCATGGAGTAGGTCTTCGAGCAGGAGTCGATGGTCAGGACGTTCTCGGGCGAATCGACGTAGGACGCCGCGCCCCGGAAGTCGTCGTCGTAGGTCAGGCGGCCGTAGACCTCGTCGGCGACGACGTAGGCGTCGTTGGCCGCCGCGGCGTCCGCGACTTCGGCGACCGCCTCCTCGTCGTAGACCTGCCCGGTCGGATTGGAGGGCGAGGTCAAAATTACGGCGGCGGTCTCCTCGCCGATTTCGCCCGCCACGCGCTCGGCGTCGAGGTCGAATCCGGAGTCGGCGGGCAGCGGGACCTCGACCGGCGTCGCGCCCGCCAACTGGACCTGGTTCACGTAGTTCGGCCACGCCGGAGTGGGAACCACGACCTCGTCGCCCGGCCCGGCCAGCGCCATCATCGACAGCGAAAGCGCCTCCATCGCGCCGTTCTTGACCGTAATCTGCTCGGGGTCGTACTCGACGCCGCTCTCGCGCGCCATCGTCTCCGAGATGGCCTCGCGGAGCGGCGGGATGCCCGCGTTCTCGGTGTAGCTGGTCGCGCCCTCGTGGGCCGCCTCGGCCGCGGCGTCGATGACGTGTTCGGGCGTACCGAAGTCGGGTTCGCCGACTTCGAGGCGCACGAGGTCGCTGTCGGCCGTCTGTCGCTCGCGCTCGGCGAGGCCGAACATCACGCGAATCTTCGAGCGTTCGAGGCTCCGGGTCCGGTCGGCGAGGCGCGCGGCGGCCTCGCGCTGGCTCGGGTCGGTCATGGCCTACGTCACGGAACCGCGGGTGAAGTAAGTTCGCTCCTCGGAAATGGAGACCAGCGAACGCCGACCGCGACCCGCGGGTCGCGGTCGGTGGAACTTTCCACGCGGTTTCGGCCAGTGGCACCTTCCATCGGAACGTGCTCGGTGGATCAATCCACGAGTTTCGGCCGGTGGGACGTTCACTTCCCCTGGCGGACTGAAAGGGCGAGCGCGGTTCGCGGCCGGAGGCCGTGGTCGTCTCCGGCGGCCCTATTCGCGGGCCGGGCGGTGTGGAGAGGCCCGCGGATATCCGGCGGAGCGACCGCGAACCGCGCGAGGGCTTTCGAGGACGAAGAAACGACGGTCTCACCTCCGGCAGTATCGTCACTTCAATCTCCTAGAAGCCAACAAGGAATCTTTTTCCTCGCACCGGCCCCACGCCGACACATGGTATCCGAGATTTTCGACCCCGAGGAGTGGGAGCAAGCGGGACCCGACTTCGACGACATCACCTACCACCGTGCGGTCGAGTCGGGCACCGTGCGCATCGCGTTCGACCGGCCCGAGGTCCGCAACGCCTTCCGGCCGAAGACCGTTGACGAACTCTACGACGCGCTCGACCACGCCAAGCGCCAGACCGACGTGGGGTGCGTCCTGCTGACCGGTAACGGTCCCTCGCCGAAGGACGGCGGGTGGGCGTTCTGCTCGGGCGGCGACCAGACCGTCCGCGGCGACGAGGGCTACGAGTACCGCGGCGAGGACGGCCAGACGGACAAGGCCGCGAAGGGCGGCCGCCTCCACATCCTCGAAGTCCAGCGCCTGATTCGCCACATCCCGAAGCCGGTCCTCTGCGTCGTGCCCGGGTGGGCGGTCGGCGGCGGCCACAGCCTCCACGTCGTCTGCGACATGACCATCGCCAGCGAGGAGCACGCCGTCTTCAAGCAGACCGACCCGGACGTCGCCTCCTTCGACGGCGGGTTCGGCTCTGCCTACCTCGCCAAGCAGGTCGGCCAGAAGAAGGCCCGCGAAATCTTCTTCCTCGGGAAGAACTACGACGCCGAGGAGGCCGCCGACATGGGCATGGTCAACGAGGTCGTCCCCCACGAGGACCTCGAAGAAGTCGCGCTCGAATGGGCCGAGGAGATGAACGAGAAGAGTCCGACCGCGATGCGGATGCTCAAGTACGCCTTCAACATGACCGACGACGGCATGGTCGGCCAGCAGGTGTTCGCCGGGGAAGCGACCCGTCTCGCCTACATGACCGACGAAGCCCAAGAGGGCCGGGACGCCTTCGTCGAGGGTCGAGACCCCGAGTTCGATAAGTTCGACTGGCACTACTAAGACGACCTTTTTATTGCGAGCGCAGTCGCCGTGGGCGACTGCGCTCGATAAAAAGCTCGACCAAAAACACGGTCGTTCGAAAATCGGAGATTTTCGTGATCACGAGAGAGCTTTGCTCTCTCGGACGACGTCACCCCCTCAAGCGCGCCGGAGGCGCGCTTTCGAGGGATTCCTTGGTCCGCTCGCTCACGTTCGTTCGCTCGCGGTACAGTCGCTAGCCCGTCCCGCACGGCACCGCGCCGCACCGCAACCGAGTCGGGTGGTCGGCGGAGCGCGAGAAGCGTTTATATAATTGTTGTTGTTTCTTTAGACAATGTTATTATTGCTTATAGACACTATTTCATTGCTTTTAGAATCCGAGTTAGCTTGAACCGTCACGTAGCTCCGTCCGCGACCGCTGGCTCGCCAGCGGTCGCTGGGCACGCTCGGCCAAAGCTATCCCGGCCGAAATCGCTCCTGCCCGCCTATTTAAGGCGTTCAGGCCCAAAGCCGCAACCGATGAGCGAGACGCACGAGTACGAGGTTGCCGTCGTCGGCGGGGGTCCCGCCGGACTGACGGCCGCGCTGTACACCACGCGACTGGGCCACGACACCGTGGTCGTGAACCGAGGCGGCGGGCGGGCCGCCATGATGGCCGACACCCACAACGTCATCGGCGTGACCGAGGAGGTCTCCGGCGTGGAGTTCCTCCAGACCGCCCGCGAGCAGATACAGGAGTACGGGGCCGACTACGTCCGGGGCTACATCGAGGACGCCGAGCGGCGCGACGACGGCCGGTTCCACCTCCACGGCGGCGAGCGCGACTTCGTCGCCGACCGCGTGGTGCTGGCGACCGGGTTCACCGACGTGCAACCCGGCCCGCCCCTCCCGCCGACCGGGCGCGGCCTCCACTACTGTCTGCACTGCGACGCCTACATGTTCGTGGACCAGCCGGTCTACGTGATGGGGACCGGCGAGGCCGCGGCCCACGTCGCCATGATTCTGCTCAACTTCACCGACGACGTGGACCTGCTGACCCGCGGCGACGACCCCGAGTGGAGCGAGGAGACCGACCGCCAGCTCCGCGCCCACCCGGTCGATATCGTCCACGAGGAGATTTCCGGCATGGAGAAGGACGACGACGGCTGGCTCGCGGGCTTCGAGTTCGAGGACGGGAGCTTCCGCGAGTACCGCGGCGGCTTCCCGATGTACGGCTCGGACTACAACGCCGAACTGGTCGAGCAGTTAGACTGCGAGCGCAACGACGACGGAACCGTCGTCGTGGACGACGCCTTCGAGACCACCACCGACGGCGTCTACGCGGTCGGCGACCTCACCCCCGGCCACAAGCAGATTCCGGTCGCCATGGGCGAGGGCGCGAACGCTGGCATCGACATCCACTACGGGCTTCGGGAGTTCCCCAAGTCCGTCGAGGAGCTCGAAGCCGAGGGCGAGGTCTCGGCCGAGCAGGTGCCGAGCGTCTCCGACGACCTCAGGGAGGCGGCCCACGAGTTCCGCGCGGAAGGCGACGACTGAGACTGCGCGGGAGAGGACGACTGAGACTGCGAGAGAGAGCGCAACTGAAAGAGACGGATTTTTCCGTCCCGACTTTAAGTTGTTCTGGCGACAAGGAGTAGATACGAGCGAAAGCGGTTCTCCGGGGACTCAAATTCTAACAGCTTTTGCTCTGGCGAAACCGCAGGGGCTATTGGCCAGTTCCCGTAAGTTCCGATAATGAGCGACACGGCTACCGAACACTCCCGCCGCGAGGCGTGGCTGATGGCCGCCCGGCCTCACACCCTCCCGGCGGCCGCGGCACCGGTCATCGTCGGCGTGGGTCTCGCCGTCCACGAGGGTCTGTTCGCGCCGCTTCCGGCGCTGGCGGCCTTCGTCGGCGCGGCCCTCATCCAGATCGGCACAAACTTCGCCAACGACTACTACGACGCCGTGAAGGGCGTGGACACCGACGAGCGCGAGGGGTTCACCCGCGTCACCCAGTCGGGACTCATCGCACCGGAGTCGGTCAAGCGAGCGATGTACGCCACCTTCGCGCTGGCGATACTGGTCGGCGTCTACCTCGTGTACGTCGGCGGCCTGCCGATTCTGGTCATCGGACTCGCCAGCGTGATTTCCGGCATCGCCTACGCGGGCGGTCCCTACCCCCTCGGCTCGCACGGCCTCGGCGACCTGTTCGTCTTCGTCTTCTTCGGCGTCGTCGCGGTCATGGGCACCTTCTACGTGCAGGCCGCCAGCGTACTCGCCGGAGCCTTCCCGATGGGGATTCCGGAGGGGACAGTCACGCTCGCGGCGTTCGCCGCCAGCCTCCCGGTCGCGGCCATCTCGACCAACATCCTCGTGGTGAACAACGTCCGGGACCTCGAAACCGACCGCGAGGCGGGCAAGAAGACCCTCGCAGTTCTCGTCGGCTACCGGGCCAGCCGCGCCGAGTTCGTCGGCCTGCTGGCGCTCTCGTACGTCGTCCCGATTTGGTTCTGGCTGGCGCGAGGGTACTCCCCGGCGGTCCTCCTTCCCCTGCTCACGATTCCCTACGCGGCCGCCGTCGCCCGGACCGTCCTGACCGACGCCTCGGGCGAGGCGCTCAACCCCGCGCTGGAACAGACC
Organism: Halorussus ruber; assembly: GCF_004765785.1. Lineage (GTDB taxonomy): Archaea > Halobacteriota > Halobacteria > Halobacteriales > Haladaptataceae > Halorussus > Halorussus ruber. The sequence continues at coordinate 107,060 of NZ_SBIT01000009.1, forward strand.
GGAAAACTGCTGGCCGGGCACTCGGTGCTGTTCGCGCTCGGCCTCCTCGCGTGAGCACTCACCTAACCACCTACACCTGAAACCATGAACGCCGAACTTCGTCCCTTCTCGCTCCCGCTCGCCGACCCCCTCGACACCGCTCGGGGGACCATCGAGCGCCGCGAGGGCTTCCTGTTCCGACTCGAATCCGAGCCCGAAGCAGTCGGCGTGGGCGAGGCCACCCCGCTCGCGGGCTGGACCGAATCGCAGGACGAGTGCCTGCAAGCCCTCGAAGACGCCGCGGACGCCATCGACGCCGACGGGGACCCCCAGTCCGCGCTCTCGAACCACAATTTAAAATACACCCCGGCCGCGCGTCACGCGCTCGACCTCGCGCTCGCGGACCTGCGCGCGTCGCGTGCAGGCGACCCCCTCTATCGCTGGCTGGGAGCGACCGAGCGCGTCGAGAGCGTCCCGGTGAACGCGACGGTCGGCGACTCGGGCGTCGAGGAGACCGTCGCCGAGGCCGAGCGGGCCGCGGACGCTGGCTTCGAGTGCCTGAAAGTCAAGGTCGGAGCGCGGCCGCTCGCCGCGGACATCGAGCGAATCGAGGCGGTGGCCGACGCGCTCTCGGCGGTCGAACTCCGGGCCGACGCCAACGGGGCGTGGTCGCGCCAGCAGGCCCAGCAGTTTCTGGACGCGGTCGGGGACAGACTGGCCTACGTCGAGCAGCCCCTGCCCGCGACCGACCTCGGGGGTCTCGCCGCCCTCTCCGGCCCCATCGCGCTGGACGAGACGCTCGCCGAGGGCGAGTTCGAGGACGCCCTCGACGCGAATCCCAAGGCAGTCGTCCTGAAGCCGATGGCGCTCGGCGGGCCTCGGAAGGCGGTCGAGCTCGCCGAGGAGGCCCGCGAGGAGGGAGTCTCGCCGGTCGTGACCACCACCATCGACGGCGCGGTGGCACGGACCGCCGCGGTCCACGTCGCGGCCGCGATTCCGGACGTTCCGGCCTGCGGGTTAGCGACCGCGAAGATGCTGGAATCGGACCTCGGCCCGGACATCGCGCCGGTCGCGGACGGTCGGGCGGTGGTCCCGCAGGGCGAGGGCAACGGCACCGCGGACACGTGGAGGTACGATGACTGAGACGCAACCGACTCAACCTGCCGAGCGAACGATGCAGGATTGGCTGGCCGAGCGAGCGCGGACCTCGCCGGAGGCGACGGCGCTCGTGGAGGCCGAGGACGGAACGGAGTGGACGTATCGAGAACTCGACTCGGCGGTCGAGGAGACCGCCGGGCGACTCGCCGCACTCGGGGCGCAGACTGGCGACCACCTCGGCGTGCTGATGGAGACGCGGGTCGCGTTCGTCCGGCTGGTCCACGCCGCGATGCGACTCGGGGCGGTACTGGTGCCGCTGAACGCCCGACTGGCGCGACCCGAGTTGGCCCGGCAGGCCGAAGTCGCGGACCTGAATCTGGTAGTCTGCGAGGAGGCGACCGAGGCCGACGCGGTGGCGATTTCCGAAGTACCAGTCACGTCGGTCGATTCGCCCGAGGCGGATGCGGTCGCGCCACTCCGCGAGCAGACCCCTGCCGAGTTCGAACGGGCGTCGTGGTCTCGGTCGGACCCGCAGGCGATGCTGTTCACCTCGGGCACGACCGGCGACCCGAAGGCCGTGGCGCTCTCGATGGGCAGCTTCCTGTCGAGCGCGACCGCCTCGGCCTTCCGGCTCGGGGTGACGCCCGGCGACAAGTGGTTGCTGTGCCTCTCGATGTACCACATGGGCGGCCTCTCGGTCGTTCTGCGGTCGGCGCTCTACGGGACGACCGTGATTTTGCAGGAGGGCTTCGACGCCGAGCGGGACGCCGACGCCATCGCGGAGTACGGCGTCACGGGCGTCTCGCTCGTGCCGACGATGCTCCGGCGGATGCTCGACGCGCGGGAGTCGCTGGGGAACTCGCTCCGGTTCGTCCTGCTGGGGGGTGCCCCGGCGCGCGACGAACTGCTTTCCCGGTGCGAATCGCGCGGCGTGCCGGTTCACCCGACTTACGGCATGACCGAGACGGCGTCCCAGATTGCGACCGCTCGGCCCCGCGAGGCCTTCGAGCATCGCGGGACCGTGGGGCGGCCACTCCTGTGGACCGACGTGACGGTGGTCGGTGAAGGTGGTGATGACGAGGAGAGCGGGAAACCCCTTCCGGCGGGCGAGACGGGTGAAATCGTGGTCGCTGGCCCCACCGTCATGCGGGGGTACTACGGTGATTCGGAAGCCACGAAGTCGGCCTTCGGCGAGTACGGCCTCCACACCGGCGACGTGGGCTACCGCGACGAGGAGGGCCGCATCTGGGTGCTGAACCGGCGCGCGGACCGTATCATCACCGGCGGCGAGAACGTCCACCCCGGCGAGGTGGTCGAGGCGCTTCGGGAGCATCCCGAGGTCCGAGACGCCGCGGTCGTGGGGTTGGACGACGAGGAGTGGGGCGAGCGCGTCGGGGCGCTGGTGGTTCCGGAGGAGGGTGCGGATGGAGACTTGTCGGTCGGGGGCATCGAGGACTTCTGCGACGACCGACTCGCGGGCTACAAGCGCCCCCGGACTGTTGCTTTCGCCGAGGAACTTCCGCGGACTGCCTCGGGGACCGTCGAGCGCGAGGCGGTTCGGGAGCGACTTCGGGAATCGGGCGAGGTCTGAGTGACGCGGCCCGCCGGGTGCGCTGGGTGGGACTTTCCGCCAGTAGCGTGCTGGCAGACCAGTCGCCGCGGGTGGGATGAAGGGGCCGGTCGCTCGCGTACAGTTTAGTCGCTCGTCGGCCCTTATCCGTCGCAACTACGTCCGTCGGATATGCCGACGAGCGACCGCGAGCGACCGGGGGCTTCAGAAGACCGCTCTCCAGTATGCTGAGTCGTTGCTGTTCTTCTGAAAGTCGAGATGAAGCTAGCTAGTGCCGAAGCCTAGGAGGACCGCACCGCAACCGCGACCGCGAACCTCACACCTCCTCAACCTCCTCGTTCGCTCCCTCCGGTCGCTCACTCGTCCCTCGCGCGACGATGGCGCGAGATGGACTCGCGCCAGCGCGCGCCGCCGCATCCGCAGACACAACTATTTACGTGTTAAGAAAATACTTCAGAACCTTAAACAATCAAATAAATTGCTATCGGGAGAACCACCCCACGTGACGAACACCTCCGACACACACCGCCGTAGCCGCGAGATTTTAGCCCGAGAAGTGCGTAATTCCGGTCGTGTGTACCCTAATCCTCGCGTGGCAGGTCTTCGACGGCGCGCCGATAGCCGCCGCGGCGAACCGCGACGAAGCCACCGACCGGCCCTCGCGCCCGCCGGGCCTCCTCGACCGCGACCCGGCCGTGGTCGCACCGCAGGACGAGGAGGCTGGCGGGACGTGGATCGGCTACAACGACGCGGGCGTGTTCGTCGCCGTCACGAACCGCCGGGCCGACGTGCAAGGCGAGCGCTCGCGGGGACTGCTCGTCCGTGACGCGCTCGCCAGACCCAGCGCGGCCGAGGCCGCGTCGTTCGTCCGGAACGAACTCGCCGACCGCGAGTACGCCGGGTTCAACCTCGTCATCGCCGACGACGAGGAGGCCGGACTGCTGGAGTGGGACGGCATCCTCCGGACGACCCACTTCGACCCCGGCGTCCACGTCGTCGTCAACGAGGGCCACAACGGAGACGCCGCGAAGGCCGCGAGCGTCCGGCAGGCCGTCAGCGTGATGCCCGAGATGACCGTCGAGGAGTGGCTCGACCGCGCCGCGGAGGTCCTGCGCGACCACGAGTTAGCGGTCTGCGTCCACGGCGAGGACTACGGCACCCGCTCGTCGTCGCTGGTGACCGTCGAGACCGAGGGCCGGGGTCGCTACTGGTTCGCCGACGGGAGACCGTGCGAGACCGAGTACGAAGTCGTCGCCGACGGCGACGACGCGGACGGTCAGTTTTAAACGCCTCGGGGTACGTATTCCGGGTATGGCAGTATCCGAGGAGGACCTCACCGAGGCGGAGCGCGCGGGTCTCGAACTCGTCCGCGAGTCCGGCGGCATCCACCAGAGCGACTTCTGGAAGGAACTGGGCGTCGATTCCCGAAAGGGGAGTCGTATCGTGGAATCGCTGTACGAGAAGGGTCTCGTCCAGCGCGAGGAGACCGTCTACGAGGGACACAACACCTATCTCATCACCCCCGCGGCCCGCGATTTGGACTTCTCGCTGCTGATGGCCGGGGACATGCTCTCGCCGTTCATCGGCGAGGAAGAGGTCGACGCCGAGAGCGACGCCTTCTCGCAGTGGATCATGAACCTCGCGTACAGCGAGTGAATCGGTCGCTGGCGTACAGCGAATAAACCAGTCTCGCGGTCAGTCGGATTCTTCGGTCGCTTCTTCGTCGGCGGACTCGTCGTTTTCGGCGGCCGACTCGTCTTCTTCAGCGTCCGGTTTCTTCTCCACCGCGGGCAGTCGCCGGACCACCAGCGCGGGCGTCACCGACTGGGTCGAGACCTGCTCGGACACCTCGCCGAAGAACAGTTCACGGACCGAGGGCTTGCTCTCGCCCATCACGACGAGGTCGTACTCGCTCGCCGTCGCCACGAGCGTCTTGATGGGCGTCTCCGAGACCACGATTTCCTCGCGGACTCGGTCCTCGGCGATTCCACCCTCGACGAGCGCCTCTCTGGCCCGATTTACGAGGTCTCGCCCCGCCTCGCGCTCGTCCTCCGAGTCGGCGACGTGGTAGAGGGTCGCGTCGGCCTCGGTCGCTTCGAGGACGCTGGCGACCAGCGCAACCACGCGCTCGACGTTGACCTCACCCCGGAGCGGAACTAGCACGTCCGAAATCTCCGTGGCCGGGTTGTTCAGCAGGACGGCGTCGCAGGACGCCTCGACCGCGACGCGCTCGAAGGTCTGCTTGGGTTCGTGGGTGAACACCATCCGGGTCTCGACTCGACCGCCCGCCTCCTCGAACACCGTCACGAGGTCGGCCAGTTCGCCTTCCATGCGCTCCTCGAACTGCATCCGGGCCTGCCCCGGCGCGGTCTGCTCGGGTATCCGGTGATAGCCGACCAACTCGACCGGGACGCCCGAGAGCGCCTCGACTAACGGCGGCGCGAGGCTCTCGCCGTCGAGGACCGCCAGCGGGACCAGCACTCGGGGTTCGTCGGGGACGCTCATAGCGCACCCCGCAGTTCCACGTCGGAGGCGTACACGCGGTACCATACGCCCCCGCCTATCATGATACTGACGCCGACGACCTGCGAGAGCGGTTGCATGAACGCGAGCAACCCGAAACTGGCGATTGCGCCCAGAATCGGCACCACGGGATACCCCGGCACCGTGAACGAGGGGTCGTACCACTCGGGATTCGTGCGCCGGAGACGCACCAAAGCGACGCAGATGAGGCCGTACATCACCAGATGGAGGAACGAGGCCACCTCCGCGAGCACCTCGACTCGGCCAATCGCCACCAGCAGGAGGACCGGCCCGCCCGCCAGCAGGAGCGCGACGTGGGGCGTCCCCCACCGGAGGTTGACCTCGCTCGCGCGCCGGGGGACCAGCGCGTCCCGACTCAGGGCGTAGAGGGCGCGCGAAGAACTCAGAATCGAGGCGTTCGCGCTCGACACGGTCGCCAGCAGGCCAGCCAGCAGGATGGCGACCGCACCCACCGGCCCGAGCAAGTCCCGCGCCACCGCGACGATGGCGGTCTCGCCGAACTCGGCGAGTCGCTCGCTCCCGAACGCGCTGGTCGCCACGAAGATGGTCACGACGTAGAGTACCCCGACAGCCAGCACGGAGCCGACCATCGCCAAAGGCAGGTTTCGGGACGGGGACTTAATCTCGCCCGCGACGGTCGCCACCTGCGCGAAGCCCAGATACGAGGTGAACACCAGCGCGGCGGTCGTCACCACCGGAAACGCCCCGAAGGGCATGAACGTCTCGGGCGCAGTTTCGCGGCCGAATATCCCGAGCGCGTCGAACACGCCGTAGGTCAGAAAGCCCACGAGGACGACGAGGAGCAGGCCGACCACCGCGTTCTGAAACTTCGCGGCGTTCTCGGTTCCGGTGATGCTGACCGCGGTCAGGAGCGCGCCGAACGCCAGCGCCAGCGGCGTGACCGGTCCCACGCCCCCGAACGAGATTCCCACCTCGGCCAGCGTCGCCACCGCGTACTGGCCGAACCCCACGAGGTAGAACGCGGAGGCGAAGACGAGTCCGAGCCAGACGCTCAGGCCGACGACGGCCCCGGCCGCGGCCCCCATCGCGCGCGAGACGAAATAATATCCCCCGCCGCTCCGCGGCATCGCGGTCGCCAACTCCGCGGTCGGCAGGGCCACCAGCAGGGCGATGACCGCCCCGATGGCAAAGGAGAGCGCCGCCGCCGGACCGGCCTCCCCCGCGGCGAGACCCGGGAAGACGAAGATGCCCGCGCCTATCATCGTCCCGACGCCGATGGCGATGCCCCCGCCGAGGCCGATGGTGCGCTCCAGTTCGACGCCGCCCTCGTGGAGGGTGGCCTCGTCGGTGGTCTCGCCCTCCTCGGGGTGGACACCTTCTTTTACCGCTTCTTCCGGCGGAGGTGAAGGTTCAGGGGCGGATTCTGCGGGGTCGCTCATACAGGAGACATAAACGGGGAGCGACAAATGGTTGGGGTCGTTGTCCGTGGTCGGTGCGGTTAGAAACGACGTGTGCCGCACTTGCCAGTTTCAGTACGGCGAGACGACGGTTTGCGACTTGACCCTGCACCTCGATTCCGGAACATAATTAAATAGCTATTACATTTCTCCCGCGTATGGGGACGGTACAGGAAGCCGCGCGGGAACTCGTCGAATTAGAAGCGTTGAAACTGAGCCTGAAATCCCGGCGTAGCGAGTGCATCGGTAAAATCAAGCGTATCGGAAGTACGGACGGGACAGTCTACTTTCTGAACGCCGACCAGACGAAACATCTCCGTATCTTCGAGGCACAGTGGGAAGTCTACGCCTACGTCAACACGATACACGCTCTCTGGGAGTTCGCCAAGGCCTGCGAACCCTTTCTTCCGAAATCCGAGTTCGCTCCGGTCAACACAGTCCCTGAACTCCTCGCAGTCCGCAACTGCATGCAACACACCGGCCGATTGGTATCAACTACGAAAGAAATGTGAACGATCTCGTGATTCCCGTCCGACGACTCGAAGACAGAGGTGATTGGGGCCACCCACACGCTTCTTTTAGCGATTACTTTCCGGACTGGTCGGAAGGTGACTTAGTGTATCTTCGGAGTGCTATCAAGACAAGCAACACGGCTTACGAGTTGATAACCGGCGAAATCGAAAAAAGATATCAACAGCGATACTCAAAGAAACGGCTCAAGGAGATTGCAGACGGCCTATCGTTGTACGAGTAGCGACTACTCGTTTTCGTCCGGGTCCGGCATCGAGACGCCCTCAATACCTTCCATCGTTTCGTCATAAAACTCTAAATCGACCTCGATGTCGTCTTTTTCGGGGTTGCGGACGACTTTCTCCGAAGTAGCCTCGGAACTCGAAGTACCCATATCGTTCACTATTTCGGGATTTTGGGTTAAAAATCTGATGGAAGATATTGTTAGCTGATAGTCTGCTCTTTTAACTGAATCGTTCTTTCCCCAACGCCCGCCGCGCCGCCCGAAGTTTATCAGTCATAACGCACAACCGTCAGGTATGGCGACCGAACGAAGCGAGACGACCGTCGGTGATGAGTACTCGGTGACGCTCCCGCCGGACCTTCGGGACCGATTGGACATCCGGCCCGGCGACAAACTCCGGTGGGAGACGACCGAGGAGGACGACTTGCAGGTCGAGGTCGTGCGACAGCGATACGGCGCGTTCGACGACGCCGAGCCGGTGGATTTGGGCGTGGATTCGCTGGAGGCGCACGATTTGGCGGGTGGAGAGAAATAAGTCTGTACCTTTCAATTTCCACGCAATGCAAAGCAGAGGATAATTGGCAACACTAGAAAAATTACAGCAAGGCCAAGTAGAGTAACCTGTTTGGAAATCTCGATGACAAGTAATGTCATCGAAGAACAAGAACTTGTTGGTAGGCAAGTTAACCGAAGCGGTGCCCAAACAGATAGTCCAGTAACTCCCGCAGTGATTCCAAATCCAGAAGTCCAACTGACAGCTTTATCCACAATGCTTTTTTGTGATAGATATTAAATATATTGTGGTCGGATAAGGCTGTGATTCACTCCTCCACCGCACTCCCGACCCGGATAATCTCCTCTTCCCCGAACGCCGGGCCAATGAACTGAATCCCGACCGGGAGGCCGCCATCGACTTCGCCCGACGGAACCGAAATCGCGGGCAGGTCGGCCAGATTCACCGGGACGGTGTTGGCGTCGGCGAGGTACATCTGGAGGGGGTCGTCCAGACTCTCGCCCTGCTCGAAAGGCGGAACCGGCATGGTCGGACTCGCCAGCACGTCCACCGACTGGAAGGCCTCGTCGAAGTCCTGCTTGACCCACGCTCGGGCGTCTTGGGCCTGCTTGTAGTACTTGTCGTGGTAGCCAGCAGAGAGGGCGTAGGTGCCCAGCAGAATCCGACGCTTGACCTCCTCGCCGAAGGCCTCGCGGGACTCGCTGAAGGTCTCGTTCCAGTTGCCGTCGAACCCGCCGGACTTGCCGTAGCGCACGCCGTCGAAGCGCGCGAGGTTCGAGGAGGCCTCCGACATCGCAATCACGTAGTAGGCTTCGACTGCGTGTTCGACCGAGGGGAGCGAGACCTCCTCGACTGTCGCGCCTCGGTCGCGGAGGTCGTCCAGCGTCTCCTCGAAGCGCGCTTTGACGCCCTCGTCAGCGCCTTCCACGAGTTCCGTGGGGACGCCGATGGTGGTGCCTTCCACGTCGCCCGTGGCGGCGCTGGCGTAGTCGGAGTCTGCGCCCTCCTCGCGGGTCGTGGCGTCGTGTTCGTCCGGGCCGCTGATGACGTCGAGGAGCGCGGCGGCCTCCTCGACGGTGGGCGCGAGCGGGCCGATTTGTTCGAGGCTGTTGGCGTAGGCGACCAGTCCGTAGCGCGAGACCAGTCCGTAGGTGGGCTTGATGCCGACGACGCCGCAGAAGGCGGCCGGGTTGCGGATGGAGCCGCCGGTGTCGCTTCCGAGCGCGAGGTCGGCCTCGCCTGCGGCGACTGCGGCCGCGCTCCCGCCGGAGGAGCCGCCGGGGACGTGGCCCTCGGCGACCGGGTTCGGGGCCGGGCCGAACGCCGAGGTCTCGGTGGTCGAACCCATGCCGAACTCGTCCATGTTGGCCTTGCCGACGATGGTCGCGCCCGCCTCCTTGAGGGCCTCCACGACGGTGGCGTCGTAGGGCGGCACGTAGTCTTCGAGCATCTCGGAGGCGCAGGTCGTGGTGACCCCCTCGGTGCTGATGTTGTCCTTGACCGCGACGGTCTTGTCGGCGAGGAGGCCGTCCTCGTCGCCCTCGATGGTCTCCTCGGTGATGAAGATATTCGATTTCGAACTCATGGTTACGAGACGTTCGGTCCCTTGAAGTAGCCGTCCTCGGTCTCCGGTGCGTTCGAGAGCGCTTCCTCCTGCGAGAGGCACTCGCGGGCCTCGTCTTCGCGCATCACGTTCACGAGGTCGGACTCGCGCTCGACCTCGGGCACCTCTTCGAGCGTCTCGAAGTAGTCGAGGATGTCCGCGAACTGGTCGGTGAACCGCTCGACCTCGTCGTCGTCGAGTCCGACGCGCGCGAGGTCGGCGACGTGACGGACCTCCTCGGGACCGGGAGACGTGTCGCTCATACACGTAGAGACCCGCGGGCCAGCGGTAAGGGTTTCGATACCGACCCCTCGGAACTGGTATTAAAGGTTGCCGAATCCGGGGGTCGTCAGACTGCCCAGAAACGGCCGAATGAGCCGTCGAAGACGGTGACGACGGCCCGAACGTTGAAACCGGGTGAATCGGTCGTTGCCACAGTCTTTAAGTAGAGACGGCCGTTACTAGCGTACGTCTTCTGAACCCGGTTATCCACGGTCCCGTCCGCGGCGTACTGTCTCTCTCTACCGATGGCTGTCTCACTACACTTCCACCATGACTGAAACACGAACTCGAACTCACGACGAGCAAACGACCGACGAAACGGAGCGCGAACACGAGGAGAACCGCTGTCCTGAGTGCAGCGGGAACCTCGTCAGCGACGAGGAGCGCGGGGAGACTGTCTGTGCGGAGTGCGGGCTCGTCGTCGACGAAGACCAGATCGACCCCGGTCCGGAGTGGCGCGCGTTCGACGCCAAGGAGAAGGACCAGAAGAGCCGGGTCGGTGCCCCGACGACCAACACGATGCACGACAAGGGTCTCTCGACCAACATCGGCTGGCAGGACAAGGACGCCTACGGCAACTCGCTGGGGTCGCGCCAACGAGAGAAGATGCAACGCCTGCGCAAGTGGAACGAGCGGTTCCGCACGCGCGACTCCAAGGAGCGGAATCTCAAGCAGGCGCTCGGCGAAATCGACCGGATGGCCTCCGCGCTCGGCCTGCCTGACAACGTCCGGGAGACCGCGTCGGTCATCTACCGGCGCGCGCTGGACGAGGACCTCCTGCCCGGCCGGTCCATCGAGGGCGTCGCAACCTCGGCCCTCTACGCCGCGGCGCGGCAGGCGGGCACGCCCCGAAGCCTCGACGAAATCAGCGGCGTCTCTCGCGTGGACAAGGACGAGATCGCCCGGACGTACCGCTACGTGGTACGGGAGCTGAACCTCGAAATCCAGCCCGCCGACCCCAAGAGCTACGTCCCGCGGTTCGTCTCTGACCTCGGCGTCAGCGACGAGGTCGAGCGCCGCGCCCGCGACCTGCTCGACACCGCGACCGAGAAGGGCATCCACAGCGGCAAGTCCCCGGTCGGCCTCGCGGCCGCCGCGGTCTACGCCGCCGCCCTCCTCAGCAACGAGAAGGTGACCCAGAGCGAGGTCAGCGACGTCTCCGACATCAGCGAGGTCACGATTCGCAACCGCTACCACGAACTGCTGGAAGCGAAGGAAGATACCATCGCGCCCTAACTCTCTGTTTTTGTCGAGCGCGGAGCGCGAGGAGTTAGCGGTCCGAGTCGGGAGGTAGAGAAACAGAATTGTTGTTCTGAGAATTGTATTTGTTTCCTAGGATATTATATAGTTGTCTATCTGGTCGGGGAACGACTAGCGACCGGCGGTAGCCCCGAACGACGACGACCGACCATCGCGGTTGGCGACTCGCGTCCGCACCCGCGAGTCGCCGTCCGCTCGCTTCGGAGCAGAATTTTCCGTTCGCCCCGGAATCGCGTTTTCCGCCCGAATCCAGACCGTAACTCGCAAATCCCGACCCTCCCTCGCTCCCGACATGGAAACTACCCGCCACTTCACCGCGACGACCTACGTCGTCAACGACGGCGCGGTCGCCCTGCACTACCACGACCGACTCGAAATGTGGCTCTCGCCCGGCGGTCACGTGGACCGCGACGAACTCCCCCGCGAGGCCGCCCGCCGCGAGGTCCGCGAGGAGACCGGCCTCGACGTGGACCTCCTCGAACCCGAGACCGAGGTCTCGGTCGATGCGGGCCGGGAACTCCCGCCAGCGGAACACGTCATGCTGTTCGACATCGACGTGTACCCGGACGGCGGAGTCGGCCACCAGCACATCGACTTCGTCTACTTCGCCGAGGCCGAAAATCGGCACATCGACCCCGAGGGCGACGACGAGGCCGACGCCGACGAGTGGGTCTGGTTCGCACCCGAGGACCTGCGCACTCGGGACGATTTGGCGTCGGAAGTCGTCCAAATCGGTCGGGAAGCCATCGAGAAAGTCGAAAAGCAGTCCGAGTAGTCGAGGAGCGGTCCCGAGAAGCGGGGACGCGGTCAACGTGACTACGAGGAGCCGTCGATGTCGAGGGTCACCGTCAGCGGGCCGTCTGCGTCGTCGATGGCGATGGACCCCGAGTAGCGGTAGTCGTCGGCCGGGTCCTCGTTGCCCTCGATGGAGCCGCCGACCTTCCCCCGGACGACGTTGTCCTCGACGGTATCGACGCCGAGGGTCCCGGCCGTCGGTCCCTTCTCGACGCGCCCGGAGACCCGGAACTTGTAGGCGACGCGCTCGTCGGCCTCCAGCGTGATGGTGTTGGTCAGCTCGTCGGCCTCGGTGGTGTCCTCGACCACTTCGCCGTCTACCAGCACCATCCCCGGCCCTTCGAGTTCCAGCGACGTGATGTCGCCCGTGAAGAGCCAGTCGTCGTATCGGCCCTTGCTGGCCGCGCCCTCTGCGGTGTTCTCGTCTACGAGCGTGTCGTAGCCGTCGCGGTTCTCCTCGCGCTTGAGCTTTCCGCTGACGCTGACGCGGTACCGGAAGGTCTCCTCGCCCGCCGCCTTGAATCGCAGGTGTTTGTACTCCTCGGCGCTCGCGGTCCCGACTGCCCCCGCGCCAGCGATTCCGGCGGCCGTCGTCCTCTTCAGTACTGTTCTGCGGTCGATTCCCTCGGTCTCTTCGGCGTCTCGTGTTTCGTCAGCCATCCTCTGAACCCGACGTATCCAACTGCCCGGAGGCGTTTAATCGGAGGGGTCGCTCAGTCCAGATTAACCTGTTTTTACGCCCGATTAGGAGGGATTCGAGAGAGAAACGGGTCGTTTCCCGATAGTCCGTGAATTTCGGGACGGCGAGGTGGTCGCCACCGCCGGACGGGACAGTCCCGTCCAGTCGAGACCGAAGGTAAGCGCGGCCTACTACAGCAGTACAGGCCCCCTAAGCGCGGGACATGCCGGATAGAACAAAAGTCGTCTCGGACCACGATACCAACAACATGAGTTGGTCGGCCAAGCACCTCCGAGACGTATCTGGCCTCGACACGGGTCGAGAGCGCGACACGGGTCGAGAGCGCGACGGGGGTCGAGAGCGCGACGGGGGTCGAGAACGCGACGAGGGTCGAGAGCGCGACGTGAAGGGAGGCCACTCGACGGGAGGAGAAGCGTGGCCGTAAAAGACAGCCTCGCTCGCGGCCTGAAGATGACGTTTCTGGCGCGGGCGGTCCACGTCCTCTCGAACGCGGTCCTGATGGTCCTGCTGACTCGGTTCCTCCTCAGCCCCGACGAGTACGGCATCCTCTTTCTCGCGCTCTCCATCATCGGCGTCGCGCGCCTGTTCAGCGACCTCGGCCTCGCCAAGTCCGCGGCGCGCTACGTGACCGAGTTCAAGGAGTCGGACTCGTCGCAGGTCCCCTACGTCTTCGAGACGGCGCTCAAGTACCGACTGCTGTTCATCGGTATCGTCGGTTGCGCCCTCGCGCTCGGCCGGAACTACGTCGCCGGACTCATCGGCGAACCCGCGGTCGCACCGCTGTTGCTCGTCGGCGCGGCCTACCTCGGATTCCACTCGCTGAGCGTCTTCAACGCCCTCCTCTTTCAGGGGTTCAACTGCGTCTCGTGGAGCGCGCTCGTCCAAGTCGTGAACAACGTCAACCGAATCATCTTCGCGGTGCTGTTCGTCTTCGTCCTCGGGTTCGGCGCGCTCGGTGCCCTGCTGGGCTATCTCGTCGGTGCCGCGCTGGGGATGGCCGTCGGCTTCGTCGTCCTCTACAAGTACTTCTACAGCAACTACGAGAAGGCCGACGAGCCCGAGGAGGGCCTCTCGCGCCGGATTCTCGAATACAGCGCGCCCATGATGATAACCCGCGGGGCGGGCGTCCTCAACACCAAAATCGACACCATCCTCATCGGGGTTCTCCTCAACCCCGCCGCGGTCGGGTTCTACACCCTCGCCAAGCAGATTTCCTCGTCACTCACCGTCCTCGCGGGGTCGCTCGGATTCAGCATCTCGCCGACCTACGGCGAGCAGAAGGTCAACGAGCAACTCGACCGGGCCTCGCGGATGTACCGGAAGACGCTCGAATACACCCTGCTCCTCTATCTTCCCGGTGCGGTCGGGGTCATCATCGTGGCCGAACCGACGATTCGCATCGTCTTCGGCGAGGCGTATCTCGGTGCCGCGCCGGTCCTGCAAGTCCTCGGAATCTACGTGGTCCTGCGAGCCATCAACGAGACGACGACGAAGGCGCTGGACTTCCTCGGTCGAGCGCGGATGCGGGCCATCGCAAAAGGTTCGACGGCAGTCGCCAACTTCCTGTTGAATCTGGTCCTCATCCCGCGACTCGGCGTCGTCGGGGCCGCGGTCGCAACCGTGGTCACTTTTGGAATCTACACGTTCATCAACGTGGCCGTGATGTACTCGGAACTCCCGCTGGACTCGACGCGACTGCTCCGACCGGTCGCCCTCGTCGGCGTCATCACGGCCGGGATGGGAGTGCCCGTTCTGCTGGCCACCCGGTACGTCTCGGACGTGTTCTCGCTGGTCGGCGTCGTCCTGTTCGGGGTCGCCATCTGGTCGGTGCTGGCGATACGGACAGGTCTCTTAGATGTCGGTTCGACCAAATCGTTCCTGCTGAGCGAGTAGCGTCCCTCACCGCCCCTGTCGAATCGACCGGTCTCAGCCCCCACATCTCTGATTCGGACAAAAGTGCGATTCGACGCCACATTCATAAAATCGGAAAATACTTAAAAGATGGGTAAGGCATTGAAAGTGGCATGGCACGCGACGAAACGACACGCGAACCATCACGAGAGGCATCGAACGTCAGCAGACGGAACTATCTCCGGTTAACCGGAACGGCCGCCGCGTCACTCGCGGCGTTCGGCACGGGCGTCACCGCCGCCGAGGAGTTCCAGACGATTACGGTCCCCGCGGGCGAAGTCCGGAGCTTCAGCCTCGGAGACGGCGACACGCTCGAAAACACGCTCATCGACATCACCGCCGACGGCGCGGGCTACCGCATCTCGGCCAACGGCGACGGCTGGGCGATTCGCAACGTCGGCGTCCGGGGCTACTTCGACGCCAACGTGGACGACCCCATCGTGGCGCTCTGTCCGAACGGCGGCACCGGCACCATCGAGAACGTCTATCTCGGCGACGGCGGGTACGACGCTCCCGCCGGGAAGACGACCGGCATCTTCGTCCACGCCTATCACACCGGCCACATCGACATCGACCGCGTGAACGTTCAGGGCTGGGCGGGCAACGGCGTCTACGCCAGCGGCCCCGGTAACCACGACGACCACCCCAACCCCGGCGGCGGCGGGACGATTCACGTCACGAACTCGTTCGCGGCCGACAACCCGACCGGCGACTTCCGCCTCGGGACCGACGGGTCGTACTGCAAGAACTGCGTGAGCAAGGGCGCTGGCCGAGGCTACTGGGGATTCTACAACACCACGAAGCTCGTCGACTGCGACATCCACAACGGCATCTACGCCAGCGACGGCGCGTGGGAGTCGCCCGCCGTGGTCGAAGTCGAGAACACGCGGTACTCCGACACCCACACCTACGTCAGTAGCGCCGAAATCTCCGGCAGTTCCGCGGGCGCTCCCCGCGACCGAATGCCGAGCGGCGTTCCCACGACCGCCAAAGAGGCCGCGAGTGCCACGAGTAGCACCGACGACGGCTCCGACTCGACCACGAGCGAACCCGACGACTCGACCCCGGCCGGAACGGTCCTCGAACTCGTCGCCGGGCCGAACACCTCGAACGCGACCTACGAGTTCACGGTCGAGGGGAGCGTCCAGAAGCGCACCTCCTCGGGCGACGTGGCCGCCGAGGAGAACGACAGCGTGACCGACAACGGCGACGGCACGGTGACGGTCTCGGGCCTCTCGGGCAACGGCTACGGCGACGCCTTCTTCGTGGACGGCGACATCGTCTCGATGACTCTGGACGAGAGCAAGTGGACGCTCAGATACGGCGGCGAGTCGGTCAGCGTGGACGACCTCGTCCTGCCGAACAAGCTGGTCATCGACGGGAGCAACGCGCCCCGGCGGTCCAGCGAGTACGTCGTGGAGTTCAGCGGGACCGCCCGCAAGAGCGCCGCGCTCGGTTCTATCAACCCCCACGACGCGATTTCCGAAGGCAAAATCTCCGGGCGGGTCATCGGCGGCAAGGACGGCTACCGGTACTCGGGCGAAATCACCGGCTTCCGCCTCGACGGCCCCGCGGGGGTCCGCGTCGAGGAGGATTCCTAACGCCGAACGCTCTTCGCGCACAGTCGACCTCCAATTGTCGCATTCTTCCGGCGTTCAGGCAGGGCCTGAAGACGTTTCGCGCGAAAAGTGGCGGCCTCGGGACCGGCGGAACCGTCGGACGGGAAGCGTCCGGAAACGGCGAACAGCGAACGCGAGTCCGACCATCTGGTTGACGCTACTTCCCTACCCTCCGAATAACTCACTGATAACCCCGGCGTAATTATAACATCCCTGTCGGGTTTCAGCGCCTACTTGTCGCTCCCGCCGACCGCGAAATTCAGTCACAATCACAATATAACAATACCCGCACGGGTGCTGGAGTAAGTTACAATGCCCGGAGTTTCATTCGTTCAGGGCCAGACGACCGCGAAAGGGGCCGAAGAGGCCTCGCTCCGCACCGTCTGCTTTCGTGAGGACTACGAGCGAACAGTCCACGCGGCAGACGAGACCTCGTTTCTCGGGTCGTCGGGCTACGCCGAGTACCCCGTGACGACGGTCGAGACCGCTGACGCGATTTTCCTCCTCGAAGGGCACCTCTACGACGTGGACGACCGAGAGCGCCACCTCCGGTCGGTCGGCGCGAATCTCCTCGGCGAGCGCCTCGAAGCGGTCCAGTCGTGGGTCGCCGACCGGGACGGGGACTTTCTCCTGCTGGCCTACGAGAGAGACACCGGGGCGCTCTCGGTCGTGAACGACGCCTTCGCTCGACTGCCGGTCTACTACGCGACTGTCGGGGGCAACGTCGTCTTCTCCCGCGAGCTGAAGTTCGTCCGGAGTCTGGCCCGCCACTTCGGCGAGTCGCTCGACCCCGACACGATGGCGTTCGCTCAGACGCTGCTGTTCGGCTACCAACTCGGGAACCGGACGCTGTTCGACTCGGTCGAGCGCGTCCCGCCGGGGTCCTACGTTCGCATCGACGGCGACGTTCGCGTCGAGAGCCTGCACGAACACGACTTCGAGCGAACCCCCCGCGCCGACCGGAGCGTCCGGGAGAACGCCCGCGAGTTGGCGTCCCGGTTCGAGGAGGCCTGCGCGAACCGCGACTTGGACGGCCTTCCGAACGTCGTCTCGCTGAGCGGCGGCCTCGATTCGCGGGCCGTCGCTGGCGGATACGAGGCCGCCGGGGCCGACTACATCACGGCAACCTTCGAGAAGCCGAACGACGCGAACACCGACGACGTGCGACTCGCCGAGCGCATCGCCGACGCGCTCGACGCCGAGTGGGAACGCTACGCGGTCGAGCGCACCGAGAGCCACCGGACCGACCTGCTGGAGATGAAGCAGGGGCTGAACTTCCTCGCTATGTCCTTTCTGCTGGACTTCCTCGAACAGATGGAGGCCCGCCACGGCAAGTTCACCTACGTCACGGGCGACGGCGGCGACAAGGCGCTCCCGGACTTGACCCCGCCGCGGGAGTTCGACTCGCGGCGCGACCTCGCCGAGTACGTCGTGAACGCCCACAGCATCTTCGACCCCGAGGAGATTGCGAAGCTGACGGGCGTCTCGCGCGAGCGACTCGTCCGGTCGGTCGAGTCCCGGTTGGAGTCGTACCCGGAATCAGATTTCGACGCCGAGTACGTCCACTTCCTCGTCCGCGAGCGGGGCATCAACTGGCTCAACCACGGCGAGGACCGAAATCGCTACTACTGCTGGAGCGTCTCGCCGTTCTACGCGCTCCCGTTCTTCGACTACGCGATGGACGTGCCCGCCGACCAGAAGCGCCGCAGCGAGTTGCAGGCGGCCTTCCTCGAGGAGTTGGACCCAGCGCTGTGCGACATCGAGGACGCCAACTACGACGCGCCGGTCAGTTCCCTCACGCACAAGGCGAAGATGGTCGGTCTCAACCTCCTCAGTCGGTACCCGAGCCTTCGGGACGCCGTGGCTTCCGTCCTGAAGAGCGGCGCGAGCGACGGACTCGCCGACGCGCTGGCGACCGAGGTCCGGCGGGCGGACGAGACGCCCTTCGACGACGCCGCGCTCGGCACCGTCGTTCGGAACGGCGAGGAGTACAGCGGTCACGGACTCTACAACCTGCTGACGCTCGTGGCGACAGCCGACTACGAACCCGCCCGGCCGCTTCGGACCGACCCGACGGCGGTCATCGCCGACGGGTCGGGGTACGGCGACGACGAGTGAGTACTCGGTCGTGACCGCTCGTCAGCCAGAAATCGGGGCGTGGGGCGACAGTTCTCCGAGAGTGTCCTCCGAGAGCAGGTCCGGAGCGAGGAGTGCGAGCGCGAACAGTACCACGGCGACGACCGGCAGCGCGAGTCTGTCTCGCCACCCCATCTCCGTGACGTTTCGAGAGAAGTACCGCGCCGAGGACAGACCCGCGACGCACGCCAGACTCGTCCGGCGTCGGATTTCCGCGAGGACTCCTCGTTCTCGGTCGGCGTTCTGCATGTCGAGACCCACGACTTTCCGCCGAATCAATATACGGAGGTTAGGGCGGGCTAAGTCGGTGCTACGTTTGGTTAAGGCGCGTGAGACGACGGATTCGCTGTCGGACGGCTGCTGCGGCCACGGAACAGCCACCTTCGGTCCTCGGAACCGTACCCGTGGTCGCTGACAGCAGTACTCCGGCCCGGAACAGTTAGCTGTCTCATACTATTCCCGTTTCAAATAGGCTCGTCATTTTATTATTTGAGAAAGTTAATTAACCCCGGTTTTGAACACCTTGTTTACATGAGTACCGGTCGGGTCGGGGTCGAGGAGACCCCGGACGAGCGCGACGCGCCGTTTCGGGACCGACTGGAGTCCTCCGAGGAGATTCGTCGCTCGTGGACCGGCTCCGACGTTCACTGGGCGAACCAGTGGCAACCGACCCCCGACTCGCCGACGGCCTTCGCCGCGACCGACCGGCGGGTCCTCTTCGAGACGAGCGACGGCGTGACCTCCATCGGCTACAACCACGTCCGCGCCGTCAGGACCGACCCGGCGGGCGAGGCCCTCGACCTCTCTGTGGCCTTCCTCGCCTGCGGCGGCCTCTGTCTGCTCGTGGGACTGGTCGTCGCCGCCAACGACTTCGCCAACGGCGTCGGACTGATTCTCCTCTCGGTGATGTTGCTGGTGGCGGGGAGCGCGTTCGGCGGCACCCCCGAGCAGGCGACGATTACCCTCGTCATCGACAACGAGCGCCAGCGCCTCTCGTTCGCGGCCGACGAGGAGGTGGGCGCGGAACTCGCCGAGTTGGTCAAGCAGTACTGAATCGCTAGTTGGCCGTCGTTGGCACCAGAGCAATTTTTTCATTTTCTAAATAATGGAAAAACTATCTCAGATACCACTATACATTTCCGAGGCACTCAGTCCGAGAGCCGCGACTCGACGTACTTCGAGACGTGGTCGTCCATCCGGCGCTTGAACCCGGCCTGTCTGGCGAGGCGGTCGAGTTCGCGGGCGACCAGACTCCCGTACTGGACCGCCTTCTTCTCGCGGAAGGCCACCGGGTCGGGGACGAACTCGCGGGCGGCGAGTCGGAGCGCCTTCTTGCGCTCGCCGCGCGAGTCCACCAGCAGGTGGCCCGGCAGTCGCAGGGCCGAGCGGACCACCCGGTCGTCCAGCAGGGGCGCGACCGGTTCGACGCCCGCTCCTCGGAGCGCCAGCACGTCCCGCTCCAGTTGGTCGGGCAGGGTCCCCATCACTTCGCGGACCGCGCCGCGGACCGTCTCGGCCTCGACGCGGGGGTCCTCCGGCGCGCGAGCCACCTTGGCGTACCCGCCGAACAGTTCGTCCGCGCCCTGTCCGACCGCGAGTCGGTCGTAGCCGTCCGACGCCGCGCGCTCCGCCGCCAGAAAGAGCGGAAGCGCGATTTGCACGTCCATCGCGTTCGTCCGACCGGTCGCTTCGGCGACTTTCGGCACGGCGCGCTCGACGTCCTCGGGCGAGAGTTCCACGACCCGCAAATCTCCTTCGCGGCCCATCAACCGGGCCGCCCGCCGGGCCGCGGACACGTCGTGGCTCCCCGGAAAACCGACGACGTACAGCGGCGCGTCGAACGCGCTGGCGACCACCGCCGAATCGACGCCGCCCGAGAACGCGACCGCCAAGTCGCCCGAGGCGCTCGATTCGACCGAATCGAGCGCCTCGGGCGCCTCGACCGATTCCAGCGCCTCGTCCGTCTCGACCGATTCCAGCGCCTCGCCGATGGCGTCCCGAACCCCGACGACTGCTTCGCGGTCGTCGGCGGCGGTCGGCGGTTCGGGGAGCGAGAGGAGGCGCTCGGGGGACTCGCCGGGCGCGAGAACGTGCCCCGCCGGAATCGACTCGGGATTTTCGAGGTCTGTCGGGGAGAACGACCACTGCTGGCGCTCGTCAGCGTCCGATTCCGCGGAATCGGACGCCGCGACGTTCGATTCCACGAAAATCGGCTGGCGGCCGAGCGCGTCCCTCACGAGGAGACCGTCGGGCAGTCGCCCGGCGAACCCCGCCGTTCCGGAGAGCGCGTCGCCGTCGGCAATCGCCCGAGCGACCGCCTCGGCCGAGGCTCCTCGCATCGCGCCCGGCGATTCCGAGTCCGCGGATTCGGAATCGCCCGCAAAAGGAAGTTCAGAATCGGGCGAGGACTCCGAGGTCATCAGAGGAACTCGCCGAGTCGGTTCTTCACCCGGCGCTTGGCACCGCCCGCCGCCTGCCGAAAGCTGATGTGCCACGGGGTGCGCTTGCCCTCGACCGTGGTTCGACCGTCGAGGATGGCGTCCAGAATCGACTCACAACTCCGGTCGTCGGCGTCGATTCGCGTGACCGCCTGCCCGACCATCTCGCTGATGTGGGCGTCGCTTCCCGCGGTCTGGGGCAGGCCGCGGCGCTCGGCGAATCGCTTGGCCTTGCGGTTCCCGCGCCCGGTCAGCAGTCGGGAGTTGTACACCTCGATGGCGTCGGCCTCGGCGAGTTCCGACTGGGTGATGTTCGCCATCACGCCGCTTCGGGACTTCTGGAAGGGATGGGGGACGACCGCGACCCCGCCCTGTTGTCGGATTCGGTCGAGCGTCTCGCCGAACGACAGGCCCGCCGGGACTCGCTCGCGGATGCCCAACCCGAGGACGTGGCCCGCCGCGGAGCTGACCTCCATGCCCGGAATCCCGACCAGCCCGTACTCCTCGGCCTGTTCGGCGGCCGCGAGACTGGCCTCGATTTCGTCGTGGTCGGTGACCGCCAGCGCGTCGAGACCGACCGCGGCGGCCTGCTCCAGCATGAGTTCGACCGGGTCGCGGCCGTCGTAGGACAGCGACGAGTGGGCGTGAAGCTCGACCGATAGCACAGATGAGTCTTTGCAGGCAGGGAAAAAAAGCGACTCGGTACGCGGTCGTTCGCGCTCGCCGATGTTTTTCGCGGGGTTGCACACCCGTTCCGTCGCTCCGAAGCTTCTCTCGACTGGTCTCGGCAGGACCGGGGACGACCGGAAAGTCAAGGATTTCGTATACCGGTATTTAGTTTACGGGTCTGCGACCAGACGAGAAAATGAAGTTTCTTTGATGTTTCTGAAGAGCGTGCAGACCAAAAATCGGGGAAATCAGGGGGAAAATCGAGGAGAATCGGTGGGGCGGTACCTCGGTCGCGCTATGTTCACCCGTTCGAACACCGGCCGGGCCGCACTCGAACGATTTCGAGATTAAGGAAGACGACTGGACGAGGTATGCACGCACCTGCACATAGAAAGGCATTAATTCGGCGTGTCTGTACAGACAGGTGAATGAGTCTCTCCGAGCCAGACCGCGAACTGGTCGTCGCCGAACTCGACCGCGAACCGACCGCGGCGGAGGCGGCGCTGTTCGAGAACCTCTGGAGCGAACACTGCGCGTATCGGTCCTCACGTCCCCTGCTGTCGGCCTTCGAGAGCGAGGGCGAGCAGGTCGTCGTCGGGCCGGGCGACGACGCCGCAGTCGTGGAAGTCGCAGACGGGACGTACATCACGATGGGTATCGAGAGCCACAACCACCCCTCGTTCGTGGACCCCTACGACGGCGCGGCCACCGGGGTCGGCGGCATCGTCCGCGACACCCTCTCGATGGGTGCCTACCCCATCGCGCTGGCCGATTCGCTGTACTTCGGGGATTTCGACCGCGAACACTCCCGTTACCTGCTAGAGGGCGTCGTGGAAGGCATCTCGGACTACGGCAACTCCATCGGCGTGCCGACCGTCGCCGGAAGCACGGCCTTCCATCCCGACTACGAGGGCAACCCGCTGGTCAACGTGAGTTGCGTGGGCCTGTTGGACGAGGAGCGACTGGTCACGGCCGACGCGACCGAACCCGGCAACAAGCTGGTGCTGGTCGGCAACGCGACCGGCCGGGACGGCCTCGGCGGCGCGAGTTTCGCCAGCGAGGACCTCTCGGAGGACGCCGAGACCGAGGACCGACCCGCGGTACAGGTCGGCGACCCCTACACCGAGAAGCTCCTCATCGAGGCCAACGAGGCGCTCGTCGAGCGCGATTTGGTCGAGGCCGCACGGGACCTCGGCGCGGCCGGACTCGGCGGCGCGTCCAGCGAGATGATAGCCAAGGGCGGCCTCGGAGCCGAAATCGAACTGGAGCGAGTTCACCAGCGCGAACCCAACATGAACGCGCTGGAGATTCTGCTGGCCGAATCTCAGGAGCGGATGTGCTACGAGGTCCGCCCCGAGAACGTCGACGCGGTCGAGCAGGTCGCCGAGAAGTACGATTTGGGATGCTCGGTCATCGGCGAAGTGACCGAGGGCAACTACGTCTGCACCTTCGAGGGCGAGACGGTGGTAGACGTCGAGGCCGAGTTCCTCGGCGACGGCGCGCCGATGAACGACCTCGACGCCGAGGAGCAACCCCAACCCGACCGCGACCTGCCCGAGACCGACCTCCGCGAGGCCTTCGAGGCGGTCGTCGGCAATCCCAACACCGCGAGCAAGCGGTGGGTCTACCGCCAGTACGACCACGAGGTGCAGGTCCGGACCGCGACCGGGCCGGGCGACGATTCGGCGGTGCTGGCGCTCCGCGACGCGGAGAAGGGCCTCGCCATCTCGGCTGGCGCGGACCCGCGCTGGACCGACGCCGCGCCCTACGACGGAGCGCGGGCAGTCGCGCTGGAGAACGCCACGAACCTCGCGGTCAAGGGCGCGACGCCGCTGGCCGCGGTGGACTGCCTCAACGGCGGGAACCCCGAGAAGCCCGACGTCTACGGCGGCTTCAAGGCCGTGGTGGACGGACTGGCCGACATGTGCGCCGAGCTGGACGCGCCGGTCGTCGGTGGCAACGTCTCGCTGTACAACGACTCGCCCTCCGGCCCGATTCCGCCGACACCGACGCTGGCGATGACCGGGACGAAGGACGGCTACGACGCGACTCCCGCCGCGCTTTCGGGCGGCGGCACGCTCCTCGTCGTCGGCGACTCGGGCGGCGACCGACTCGGCGGCTCAGAGTACCTCGCCCAGATGGGCGGGAGCGACCGCTTCCCCGCGCTTCCGGAGAACCCCCGCGAAGTCGTGGAGGCGCTCGCCGAGGTGGCGGATTTCGACTCGACCACGGCGACCCACGACGTGAGCCACGGCGGGCTGGCGGTCGCGCTCGCCGAGATGGTCACCGAGGAGGCGGGCGCGTCGGTCGAACTCGACTCGCTCGAACTCCTCTTCGCCGAGACGCCGGGCCGCGCGGTCGTGGAGACCGACGACCCCGAGGCCGTCCGCGAGGCGTTCGACGGCGTTGCTCCGGTCGCGGAGATTGGCGCGTCGGACGACTCGGGCGCGCTGGACCTCGATGTCGGCGAGGACTCGCTGGCCTACGACGCCGACGAGGTTGCGGCGCTTCGGGACGTGCTTGCTCGGGAACTCGACTAACAGAAGTTGTCTTTTAGCCTTTTTTTGTTTGTTTAGAACATGCATTTCTTTGCTAGCTGACACCGGCGCGTGCGGGCGCGGCGCGACAGCGCCGCGCCTCGCGCGAGGTCTTCGGCGAAGCCGAAGGCTCGGCGGACGCGGTTTGTCCGCCGGTGGACGAGTGAGCGAAGCGAACGAGGAGGTCGGGGAGGACGAGGTGTTGTCGCGGTGCAGGGCGGGAGGCGGCTATGCTCAAGCCTGAAGCTAGCTTTTCTGCGCTCTCGTCGGCAGTAGCTAAATTCTCAACCACATATCGCTATATCACTCGACGTACCGAACCCCCGTAGCCCGAGAGTCCAATCCCAACTTTCACGACTACACCCACCGAATCCACACCCACTCATGACCTGCAAGATGGTTATCCTCGCGGTCCGCGACGACGAGACGACCCACGACGAGTGCGTCGAGTACATGTACGACGAGCACGCCCCGCTCGTGAACGAACTGCCGGGCCTGCAGAAGTACACCTCCTCGGTCCCGATGGACCCCGAGAAGGCGGGCTACGACTACGTGGCCCAGCTCTGGTTCGACGGCCCCGGCGCGATGAACGAGGCCTTCGAGTCCGAGGCCGGACAGGAGGTCCAGCAGGACGCGACGACGTTCCTCGACATGGAGGCGACGAAGATGATTCCGGCCGTGGACGAGCAGACGCACTTCGAGGCGGAGTAACTTCGAGACGGAATTAGAGAGAAGCTCCTCTGTCTTTGACTTTGTGCTACTTGACTCTGAGTTGTAGGAACCAGCGTAACCGGAATCGTGGCCGTGTTGTCCTCTCGAAGCTCCCTTCATCCACCCCTGTCGGTTTCTCAGTTGAGCGTTTGTCCCGGTGGAAAGCGCCCCCGAGCGCGTGCCTCACACCTCCCCAGCCTCCTCACTCCTGCGCTTCGCGCAGTCGTTCGTCCACCGGCGGACAAACCACGTCCGCCGAGCCTGCGGTCGCTTCGCTCCCGCAGACCTCGCACGCCGATGGCGGACCTCGGGGGTCCGCCAGCGCGCGCCGAAACCCCAGTTTACGAGTCCGAACCCCGCCCTCACTCCAGTTCGTACACTCGCGCCTCGTAGGGGCGCATCTCGAACGACCGAGGTCCTCCCCCGTCCACCGCGTAGTTGTGCAGGACGCACTCCGCATCGTCGTAGCTCACGCTCTGGGGGAGCGAGAACGTCGGCGTCCCGTCCTCGAAGTTCAGGACCGCGAGGAGGCGCTCGTCGCCGAGCGTCCGGAGGTAGGCGTAGATGTCCGGGTCGTCGGGCAGGAGGAGTTCGTAGTCGCCGTAGATGGCGACCTCGCTGTCGTGTCGGTAGTCGATGAGTCGCCGGTAGTAGTGCCAGATGGAATCCTCGCGGGACCGCGCGTCCTCGACGTTGACCGCCTCGTGGTTCGGATTCACCGGAATCCACGGCTCGCCCTCGGTGAAGCCCGCGTTCGGGGCGTCGGACCACTGCATCGGCGTCCGGGCGTTGTCCCGGCTCCGGTAGCTCACGATTTCGAGGATTTCGTCCATCGGGCGACCCTTCTCGCGTTCGCGCGTCACGAAGTTCCGGGCACCCACGTCTTGGACCTGCGACTCGCGCTCGAAGGGGAAGTTGGTCATCCCGATTTCGTCGCCCTGATAGACGTAGGGCGTCCCGCGGAGGGTGAACAGCATCGTCGCCAGCATCTTGGCCGACTCGATGCGGTAGAGGTCGTCGTCGCCGAAGCGCGAGAGCATCCGGGGCCAGTCGTGGTTCCCGAGGTAGATGCTGTTCCAGCCTTCGCCCTGCAGCCCGTTCTGCCACTTCGTCAGCACCTGCTTGAACGTCGGGAGCGAGAACTCGCCGATGGTCCAGCGGTCGCCGCTCTCGCCGTAGTCGAGCGTGACGTGGTCGAAGTGAAACACCATGTTCAGGCCGTCGCCGTCCGGGCCGAGGTACTGCTGGGCCTGCTCGATGCTCGCGCCGGGCATCTCGCCGACCGTCATCACGTCCCGGCCCGCCAGCACCTCGTCGTACATCTCGCTGATGAACTCGTGGGCTCTCGGCCCGGTCATGAAGTGTTCCGCGCCGGTCCACCCCACGTCGGGGTCGCCGTCGGGCAGACCGTCTTCCTTCGAGATGAGGTCGATGACATCCATCCGGAAGCCGTCGATGCCCTTGTCGAGCCACCAGCGCATCATCTCGTAGATGCGCTCGCGGACCTCGGGGTTCTCCCAGTTCAGGTCGGGTTGCTTCTCGTCGAACAGGTGGAGGTAGTACTGTTCGGTCTGCTCGTCGTAGGTCCACGCCGACCCGCCGAAGGCCGACTCCCAGTTGTTCGGCGGCGCGCCCTTGCCGCCCGGCCCGTCGCCTCGGCCGTCGCGCCAGATGTAGAAGTCCCGAAAGTCGCTGTCTTGGGACTCGCGGGACTGGCGGAACCACTCGTGTTCGTCGGAGGTGTGGTTGACCACGAGGTCCATGATGAGCCGAATATCGCGCTCGTGGAGTCCGTCGAGCAGGCGGTCGAAGTCGTCCATCGTCCCGAACTCCGACATGATGGCCCGGTAGTCGCGGATGTCGTAGCCGTTGTCGGCGTTCGGCGAGTCGTAGACCGGGTTCAGCCACACCACGTCCACGCCGAGGGCGTCGAGGTAGTCCAACTTCTCCTCGACGCCCCGGAGGTCGCCGACGCCATCGCCGTCCGAGTCGAAGAAGCTCCGCGGATAAATCTGGTAGACGACGGCCTCCTTCCACCACTCGCGGTTCACGCCGAACTCGGTCGGCGGCTCTGAGTCTCCTCCGTGAGTCGAATCTTCGTCCATCGAATCCCCATCCATCGACTCTACTATCGAGTCCCCGCAGTTTATCTTTGGTTGCGCTTAAGTAGGAGGACCCGGAAAATCCGCGTATGGACGACCACGACGACCACACGGACCACGGGCACGACGTAGAGGGACTGGCGCGCGTCACGTCGCCGATGCAGGACTTCTCGATGTCGCAGGTCGGCATCGGCTTCGCCGTCCTCGCGGTCGGCCTCGTCGTCGCGTTCGCGCTCCCGCTGCTGGCGGCCTGAGTGAGCAATCAAAACGTTTCTTTAGTACTATCGTACCACGGATAGCACTGCTCTTCTTTGCTACGCCGCTATCGTCGGTCGTCGCCCGCGACGACCGACACGCTCGCGTTCGTCCCAGATACGCTCGCCGCGCCGACGAACGACTCGTCTCCCGCGAGGAGAACCACCGTCTCCTCGCTCGTCCGGACCGTCCGGAAAGTTAGCTCCTCGTCGGACCCGCGGTCCGACGAGTCGCGCCAGGTGCCGTCCTCCGCTGACTGGTTCGCCCGCGAGGACAGATAGTCGGCCATCGCGGCCCCGAACTCGTCGGCCTCGGCGGGGGAGTCCCACCGGGTCGCCCAGACGTAGTTGTGCGTCCCGTCCGGGCCGACCACGGGCACGAGGCGGTCCGCGCCCCATCCCGCCGCGGCGTCGGCGGCCCGCGACTCGGTCAGTTCGGTTCCGAGCGCGATGCGGGCGAACAGTTCGCCGTAGGTGTCGGTCTGGCCGCGCATCCGGTTCGCGCCGGGGTCCACCGAGAGGTCCAGCGCCTTGGGCTTCTCGGAGGCGTCGGTGTCGTTGTGAAGCAGTTGCTCGGTGGTCTGTGGCGGGTCGTCGTACACCGCCGAGACGTTCGCGGGCGAGGAGAACCGATGGCGGAGGTAGCGCTCGCCGAAGTAGTAGCGCGCGATTTTATATTTGACTCGCGCGGGCGAGGACCGATACCGCTCGCGCTCGGTGATGGTCGCCCAGTCGCCCGCCAGATACCGGCGGTCGTAGGCCTCGCCGACGAACGCCGCCGCGCCCTCGACCACGCTGACGTAGGTGAGGTAGGTATCTCGCGTGACCGACCCGTCCACGCCGAGGGCGCGCCGAGTCCGGTCGAACGCCTGCTGGCGGTACTGGACCGTGTGGACGAACTCGTGTGCCATCGTCCGTTCGAGCGAGGACTCCCGTCCCGAGGCCGTCATGCGCTCGTTGACGATAACCGAGTGCGCCGAGGGGGCGTATGCCGCGACTGCGACGCCGCTTTGGTCCTCGTCGCTCTCGTCGCCTTCCTCGCCGTTTCCGCCGTCGTTCTCTCCATCCTCGCTCCTGCCGTCGTCGTAGATTCCCATGACGCCCGCGAAACTCCGCGAGGACGGCTCCTCGTCGTCAGACTCGCTCTCGCCGGTCCCTCCTCGGATTTCCGCCGCGGGCTTGACGACGACGACGGTCGGCGGCGAGACGTTGACACCGAGCAGGCCGGTCGTCCGGGCGAAGACGCGCTCGTGTTCGACCGAGAGCGATCCGCCGCTGACCGGGATATCTTCGAGGGCGGCGCGAGTAGTGGCTGATTCGTTCCGCGATTCGCTGCCCGGGTCGGTGGCCGACTCGTCGGGCGAGTCGGCCACCGAATCGGGCGTCGTCGGGGACGACGCCTGAGTTTGCGTCTGAGAGGGCGCGGTCGGGGCGGTACACCCCGCGAGCAGGAGACAGCAGGCGAGCGCGATGGCGATCCGTGACACGTTTCACCACGGTCGCGCTCGAATCAAAGGCTTTGCGGTGGGATTCGAGTACCTGCCGCAGTCGAAACCGTGAAACCGCGTTCGCGCCAATCTCCGGCCAAGAGATGACCCTCACCAAGCGCATCATCCCGTGCATCGACGTGGACGTGGACGAGGACGGGAACCCGGCAGTCTACACGGGCGTCAACTTCGAGGACCTCGAATACACCGGGGACCCCGTCGAGATGGCCCGCGAGTACAACGAGGCCGGGGCCGACGAGTTCGTCTTCCTCGACATCACCGCGAGCGCGGAGGGCCGCGAGACCATGCTCGGGGTCGTCGAGGAGATCGCCGACGAAGTCTTCATCCCGCTGACGGTCGGCGGCGGGATTCGCACGAAAGACGACATCAAAGAGACCCTGCGCGCCGGGGCCGACAAGGTGTCCATCAACTCCGGGGCCATCGCCAACCCCGACCTCATCGAGGAGGGCGCGGCGGCCTTCGGAAGCCAGTGCATCGTCATCTCGGTGGACGCCAAGCGGCGCTACGACGAGCAGGGCGAACACTACGTCGAGGTCGACGGCGAGTCCTGCTGGTTCGAGTGTACCGTCAAGGGCGGGCGAGAGGGCACCGACCTCGACGTGGTCGAGTGGGCCAGAGAGGCCGAGGAGCGCGGCGCTGGCGAGTTGTTCGTCAACTCCATCGACGCCGACGGCACCAAGGAGGGCTACGACATCCCCCTGACGAAGGCCGTCTGCGACAACGTCTCGACCCCGGTCATCGCCTCCTCGGGATGCGGCGGCCCGGAGGACATGTACGAGGTCTTCACCGAGGCGGGCGCTGACGCCGGGCTCGCGGCCTCCATCTTCCACTTCGGCGAGTACTCGATTCGGGAGGTCAAGGAGTATCTGGACGAGCGCGACGTGCCGGTTCGGCTCTGAGAAAAAACGGGACTGCGGGTCGGTCTTCTGCTTCTAATTCTACTTTTACCGGTCAGGCGCTCGGAGCGCGCTAGTCTCGTTGCCGGTGGTTTCGTTGCCTATCGTGGTGGTCTCGTCGCCGCCGAGTCCGCCGCCCAGCACGCCGAGACCGATGGAGGCGTTCTCGACGCTGACGCTTCCGGCCTCGATGCTATCGAAGGAGGCGTTTCCGACGCTCAGGTTCCCGACCGCGATGGTCGGCTGCCCCTCGATTTGGGAGGCGTTGCCGGTCGCGCCGCCGGGGGAGATGGACGCCTGCACGTCGTTGACCTCGACGTCGCCGAGGACGCTCGAATTGACGCGGAGCGACTCGACGCCGATTTCCGAAAGCGTGGCGTTCTCGACGGTCGCGTTGTCGCCCTCGGGCGGCGTCTCGTTGCCGAACAACTGCTGGGCGACCGTCTCGTTGCGAACCGTCACGTCTTCGAGAGTGACGTTCTGGAGCGTGGCGTTGACCACGGTGAGGTTCGTCGCCGTGGCCGTGCCCAGCGAGTTCGTCTCGTTCGTGCCGTTCTGGGCCAGTCCGGTCTCGTTCAGCACGGCCTGCCGGACCGAGACGTTCGTCATCTGGAGGCGCTCGATGGTGACGTTCTCGTACTCGTAGGTCTGGTTCTCGGCGTCGTCCTGCGCCGCGACGGCGGACCCGACCGCGTTCGGTTGCGCGGTCCGGTCGGCGTGTGCGTTCGGTGAGGCCGCCAGCGCCGAGGAGGCCCCGGCGAGCAGGACGAGGGTTGCTACGACGATTGCGCGTGTTCTCATACGCAGGGGAGTTTCCCGAGTGCGCCAATAAACGGGAGCGACCGTTCGGGAGTTCCGTGCCCGATTACGCCGGTTACGCACCGCTTACTCGTCGGACGGAGGCGAGGGCGGTCTGTAGGGCGAGCGGACTCCTCCGGCCGGATGAACGGAGTAAACGGTCGGAAAGATTAGACAGAACGGCGTCGAGAGGGGAGACGGCGAGCGCGTGGCGGGACGGAACAGAGACAACTCTATCGTTGTTAAGAAAATAAAATTGTTTGTTTATGATATTCAGCGGATTATCTGGTGCGCTCGCGTCGGAGACTCGACTCCGGTCTCGAAGCGTCGAACGACCGCAGAACAGTCGAAGCAGTCTCAAATTCAGGCCGCGCTGTCGTAGGCCTCTCGGAAGGCGGCGGTCTTGTCCTTGATGTCGGCGGCGGCCTCCTCCAGCGCGTCGAGCGGGTCGGCACCGCCCTCGGTCTTGATGGTCAGAATCGGCTCGGTCTGACCGCCGGACTGCTCGGGGTTCACGTCGTAAGTCGCGGCCGCGACGCCCTCGTGTTCGAGGAGGGTGCCCTTCAGCACGTTCATGAAAGTGTGGTCCTCCCCGGCGATTTCGATGGAGATTTCGTCGGCTTCCTTCTCGATAACCCGTAGTTCCATACCCCTCAGTTCTGCCTTTGGGCGTTTCAACATTACGGAAAGCGGATTTACGGAGACAGGTTCTTCGACCCGACGAGACGTTTCCCAGGCTTGAACAAAGCCGTCTCCCGCAGCACCGCAGACCGCAACCGCGCCCCGTACCTCCCCGCCCACCGCGCGCAGAACTGCGCGCGGTGGGCGCATCCCGTGGGGAGAGGCGGCGAGCGCGTCTCGTGGATTGGGGAACGTAGCTCTCGCTGTCGATTCCGTCAGTGCCCGCCAGTCACGCACTCCCTACTATCTCCGACTGCTCGCCGCGCAACGAAATCCAGCCACTCATTTATACCGCGGTGGCCGAAAACATCGGATATGGTTCAGTTGCCTCCGTGGGTGCCCGCGCCGGAACAGGTCGCCATCCCGGCGGTGGTCCTGCTGTCGCTCGCGCTGGCCCGCCGCCTCGACGGCCCGAGCGGTCGGTGGGGCCAGCGACTCCGCGCCCGGTTCCTGCTGGGCGTCCCGTGGGGCACGCTCGTCTCGGCGCTGGGCGTCCTCGCGGTCTACCTGTTCGTCCAGCAGGGCTGGAGTCACTGGCGCAATCCCGTCACGCTCCCGTTCTCCTCGTGGTCGTACCTCTACCCCGTCGGGTGGCTCCTCGGCCCCTTCTCTCACTCCGGGCCGGGCCACCTGCTTGGCAACCTCACGACGACGCTCGCGGTCGCACCTCTCGCGGAGTACTTCTTCAGCCACTACCACACCAAGCGCGGCGAAAATCCCTTCTTCTCCAAAACGTCGAATCCGTGGATTCGCGCGTTCGTCATCTTCCCCGCGGGCGGGGCGGTCGTCGGCCTCGCAACCAGCCTGTTTTCGTGGGGCCCCATCATCGGCTTCTCGGGCGTCGTCTTCGCGTTCGTCGGGTTCGCGCTGGTTCGCTACCCCCTGATGACGGTGGTCGCGGTCTCGGCCCAAGGCGCGATTCGGACCGCCTACCACGCCCTGCGCAAGCCCGTCATCTTCGGGTCGGCCTCGCCGAGTTTCGGCGAACCGTGGTGGTTCGGCATCGCCGTGCAGGGCCACGTGCTTGGCCTCCTGCTGGGAACCTTGTTGGGGGTCGCGGTCCTCTACCGGCGGCGCGAGCGCGTCGGCGCGCTCCGGCTCTGGACCGGCGCGGTCGTCCTCGGCATGTCGATGAGCCTCTGGGCGCTCTGGTGGTACCGCGGCGAGAGCACCTACGTCCTCTACCGCGGCGCGGGCGTCGTCTTCGTCGTCGCGCTCGCGGCGCTGACGACCGTCGCGGCGACCGCCGACCGCAGGCCCATCGTCGGCGACGTCTCCCAACAGCAGGTCGGCCTGCTGGCGTTGCTCCTCCCCTTAGCGGTCATGGTCGGGGTCGCCGTTCCGGTCAACCTCACCACGGTCGGTGATGCCAGCGTCCCCGGCGGCGGCCCCGCAGTCGAGGTCCAAGGCTACAACGTCACCTACGCCGAGGAGGTCCAGAACCAGAAGGTCTCGGCCATCGACGTGTCGCTGTTCGGCGAGACGACCGACGTGACCACCAGCGGCGTCATCGTGGTCAACGACGACCGCGAAATCTGGGCGACGACGGCCTCGAAGGGGCGACTCGCGTTCACCGGGCGAGTGAACGTCCGCGTCGGCGGCGTCGGCTGGTCGGAGGTCGTCACGGTCCAGCGCCGCGGCTGGTCGGCGGTCGGCGGCGGAACCGCCTATCAGGTCTGGCTCCGCGGCCCCGACGACGGGAACTGGACGAAGACGTTCGCCTCCGACCCGGCGGTCGCCGAGGCCACGCTCGCCAACCGCTCGGTCGCGGTCGTCCCCGGAAGCGACCAGTTCGCCCTCCACGTCATGCGGAACAACTCGACGGTCGCATCCGGGCCGATACCCGCCAGCGGCGAGGACGTGACCCTCGATGACCTCCGGTTCGAGCGCGAGGGCCGGAAGCTCTACGCCGCCTTCGAGGGAACCCGCGTTCGGGTCGCAGTCCGCGAGGAGTACAACTGAGGGGTTTCGGCAGGGGACCATCCGCCTTCTTGGTGTCTGCGCGAGCAAAGCGAGCGCAGGCTCGGAGGACGCGGTTTGTCCTCCGGTGAACTGAAAGGGCGAGCGCGGTTCGCCCCCGGAGAGCGACCGCGAACCGCGCGAGGGCTTTCGGAGCCTTCACTCCAATTCAGTCACCATCAGATGTTGCTTCTCCCTCAAACCAATCCACCGAGCGTGATTGCAGTCCCGACGAACACGAGGGAGGCACCGAAACCGATAGCGCCGAACTGGAGCGAGGCGATTCCGACGAGCGTCGTCTGCACGCCGCCGCCGACGAGACGGAGGCGCGTTTCGAGGTGGTCGTCCATACCTCCCGACACGAAGGCCGAGAGGAAAATCTTCTCCTACCCCCACCGAATCCGGAAGACCTCGGCGTCGATGGTCTCGCGCTCGCTGGTCTGGTGGTCGAAGCGCCGAGGCAGGTCGAGGTCGGCCCGGAAGGCGTGGGTGACCTCGCCCTCCTCGTCGTCGGCGAAGGCCTCCACGAAGTCCTGACTCCCGGCGTTGTGAATCGAGTAGGAGACGCCCGCGACTTCGCTCGCGGTGGCGAGGAACGCCCGGTCGGCGTGTTCGTTGCCCGTCTGCGCGCCGAAGGGCGGGTTCATCAGGACCGTGGTCTCCTCGCGGTCGAGGCCCGCGGAGGAGTCCGAAGGACACAGCGGCGCGCGAGTCGCGTCGGCGAGGAGCCAGTCGATAGCTTCCGGCGGTTCGACGCGGCGTTCGTTCTCGCGGGCCTGCGAGAGTGCGCCGGGGTCGCGGTCGAGGCCGAGGACCCGCGCGGGGCCGCGGAAGGCCGCGCCGAGCGCGAGCATCCCGGTGCCGGTGCCGAGGTCCACGACGGTCCGGCCTGCGAGGTCGCCCTGCACGTCGGCGAGGTGGACGAGGTGGGCCGCGAGGTCGGCGGGCGTGGGGTACTGCTCCAACTCGACGCGCGGGTCTCGGAATCCGGAGACGTGCGAGAGTCGGCGCTCCAGCGCGGCCTTGTCCATGTCTTGCGGGAGGTTGTTGAGGGAAGTGAGAGTTTGGATTCGGGGACGAGAATATTCTGTCGAAGACGAGAACGACCGCGAAGAACAGGCAGTGATGTTTTCTTGAAGCCCCCGCCCGGTCGCGGTCGTCGTCCGAGAGCGAAGCTCTCGTGATCACGAAAATCTCCGATTTTCGAACGACTCCGTGACATATCCTCGGTCTCGCAGCACCGGAAGACAAACCGCGTCTTCCGAGCCATCACCTCACTCCGTTCGGTGAGACACCGCCCGACCTCGGATAGAGGTCACGGAGCGACCACGGGCCTGTCGGCCCGCCGGGAGACAAACCGCGTCTCCCGAGGTCACGCTCGGTTCCCTCGCGTGACCGCGACCGGGCGGCCCCTTCACCCCACCCTATCGGCTGGTCCATCGAGCCTTCGCTGGTGGATTGGTCAGCTGAGCGTTCTGGTGGATTGGACAGTTTCGCTCGTCCGTGGCGGTTGGTCGGCCGGGCGTCGCGTCTCGGCGCGTGCGCCGAGACGCTTGCAATTGAGATAATTCTACCTTGCTTTAGAAAATCAAAATGCTGCTTTTAGAAAGGAAGAGATATGTAAAGGCCGCGTTCTCACTCGTCGAGGGTGATGGGACCGGCCACGTCGAGGGTGACGCCCTCGCGGTGGGCGCGCTCCGCGACGGCGGCCAGCGCGGGGCGGACCTTCGACTCGTCGCCCACGCTGTCGAACTCGACGGTGACGATGCTCGCGCCGAGGAAGGAAGCGGCCTGCACGTACTCTCGGACGCGGTCGGCCTCGTCTTGCGTGGCGAACGAGCAGTCCTCGCCGAAGCGAGCGTCGACGGTCACGCGGGCGGGGACGAGACCGTCTGCGTCGAGTTCTTGCTTGAGTTCCCGCAGGGCGTCGGGTGCGGTCGAAGGAATCGACTCGGCGTCGAGACTGACCGGCGTGAGGTCTTCGACGCGACAGCGTTCGATTGCGGTTCGGACGTCGGCGGAGCGAGTGGCGCTCATCGTTACCAGCACATACATAGCCCTCATACAAAAAGGTTTGTGAATGCTTAGTAGTAATACAACCGGGGCGAGCCGGGATTGCTGACAGATGAATAACGGGTAAAAACTACACGCTAGTTTGAAACATCACGAATAAACTTAATAGAGATAAATCCATTCGAAACTGTATGGCAACAAACGGTAATGATGGTACGGCAGAAGCGAGCGCGACGAAGACGACGACCCGCCGAGCGGTCCTGCGCGGGACGGCGGTCGCCGCGGGCCTCGCGGGATTCGCGGGGTCGGCGTCGGCCTTCTCGGGCGACGACGGCGACATCTCCGGGTCGTGGGACTTCCCGCGGGCGACCACTCGCGGCCACTTCGACATCCACTGGTGGTACGGCGACCAGTTGACCGACGGCCACACCGCCACCGACTACGATACGGTCGGCGACATCCCCGGCTGGAACACGTCCTCCTCGCCCGACGAAATCATGGTCTCGGTCCACGGCTGGCGGAACGCGCCGGAGGACGCGCCCGACCACTTCGCCACCGTGAAGCGCTCGCTCCGGAACAACGGCTACGACGCCCCGGTCGTCGGCTTCAGTTGGGACTCGGACACCAGCACCGACAACTGGTGGCCCACCACCGACATCGCCGAGCGCAACGGCCCGAAACTCGCCAACTTCCTGACCGACTACGCCGCACAGAACCCCGACACCAGCGTCCGCATCAACGGTCACTCGCTCGGCGCGCGGGTCGTCACCGAGTGCATCAAGGCGCTCAACACGTGGGGCGTCCGCGACCTGCTCGACTCCGCCACGTTGCTCGGCGGGGCCGCGGACAACGACTCGGTCGCGTGGGACGGCGAGTACGGCGACGACATCGCCGCCGCGGTCGGCCAGTTCGACAACTACTGGAAGTCCGACGACGACGTGCTGAACTGGGCCTACTCGACCGGCGAGTTCGACTCGGCCGTCGGCGAGGAGGGCGCTGAGGGCGACACGCCGAGCAACTACGCGGACCACAACGTCGATTACGTCCCGGATCACTTCTCGTACCACGAACCCGGCGACGGCTGTATGGCGGAGGTCGTCGCGGAGTTCTGAAAGCGAGTCGAAGGAGAATCGAGAGCAGCGAACTCGGCTACCTCACCACGTGCCGTGGAAGGTGTCGAAGCTGAGTTCGTCCAGCGGCTTGTTCCCCACGGCAATCTCGTACTCGCCGGGGGTCAGCATCGGCTTGTGGAACTGCGGGCCGTCGTCGGTCGTGATGCGCGGGCACCCCGTATTCACGAAGGCGTCCATGTCGAAGTTCCGGAGGCGGTCGGGCGTGACCTCGTCCATCGTGATGAGGTAGGCGTCGTCGTTGCCGTCGAGAATCTCTTGGGCCTGCTCCCAGCGACCCTGCCCGATCTTCGTGCAGAAGATGACGCCCCACTTCTCGGCGTCCATCGCCTTGTGGACCGAGGCGTAGCGCTGTTTCAGGAACTTTTCTGTATCAGCAACGGTCACGACGTTGTTCACGGGGTCGCCGATGACGACTTTCTTGTCGGGATGTTCCATGGCGAGGCCGAGGGGGTGGAACTTCCCGCCGCCGACGTAGAGGACGTGGTCGGCGTCGATGTCTGCGCTGGCGTAGTTGCAACCCAGAACCTGCCCCTCGTGAGTGAGTCGGTCGTCGCCCTTCCGGGTCTTCACGTCGAAGCCGCGCTCGTCCAGCCACGATTTCATCTCCTCGAAGCGATTCATGTGCTGGGCGGTCGTGACGAGGCCGACGCTGGGGCGCTCGTCGCTCTCCTCGGGGTCCGGAAGCTCTTCGAGGGACTCCTCCATGATGGGGAACACGTCCACGTTCGAGAAGAGGGGGACGTAGATGACCTTGTCCGTGTTCTTCATCGGCGAGTGACCGAAGTGGACGAACACGTCGGTCCGCTTCATCAGGAAGGTGTCGAGGTCGCAGGCCCCGTAGCAGGGCTGGCCCGAAATCATCACGGTCACGTCGTCGGGCACCAACTCGCGGATGTCGTCGGCGACCTTCGGGCCGCGGCGCTTCAGTCCCTCGGGGAACTGGAGGCCGACCTTGGTGGCGTCGCGCTCCTCGACCGCTTCCACGATGCGGTCGAGTTCGTAGTCCCACTCCCGGTCGTGCTTGAGGGACATGCCGGTATTTCGGAGGTCTCCCTCGCTGTACTCGCTGTCTTGGCTCATTGGAACTGTTTTGTTCGTGAGGACGTTTAAGGACGGTGTTCCTGAATGGGAGGTGAGAACCTCTAGCGAGTATCCGGCAGGTCTAAAACGCCACAGTCCCAACAGACCTGCACATGAGCATCGAAACCGAGGCCGACGGCGAGGCGTCCGAACTCACTCGCGTCGAAGAACTCGCGGAGGAACTCGGCGAGGCAATCGCCCAGACGCCCGAGTACCAGCACTTCGAGGAGACCAAGGAGGCCGTCGAGGAGGACGACGAGGCCCAGGAGAAGGTCCAAGAGTTCGAGCAGATGCGCCAGGAGTTCATGCTGGCGCGTCAGACCGGCGAGGCCACCCAGCAGGACGTCCAGAAGGTCCAGCAGGCCCAGCAGGAACTTCACTCCCTGCCGGTGATGGAGGAGTATCTGGAGGCCCAAGAAGCGCTCGAAGAGAAGATGGAGACCGTCAACAAGGCCATCTCGGAGCCACTCGCCGTGGACTTCGGCGACCAAGCGAGCGGTTGCTGTGAGGACTAACTGACGGCGCGCGCCCCTACGATTGCCGCGATTTTTCGAGGTATTTCCAGTTCATTTTCGATTCGTCTCCGATATCTGGCAACGACGCCTAAGTCCGCTGAGAGCGAGTTGATACACGGTGGGGAGTTATGGACGACGAAAATAGAACCACGAGCGACGACACACGTATCGACGACGCGAACAAGAACGTCACGACGGACCGCGAGACGATTCGGACGTGGATAGAGGACAGCGGAGCCAAGCCTGGCTATCGGACTACCGAGGCGGGCGACCGAGAGCCGTACATCTACTACCCCGGCGAGGAGGACGACGAGAACATCGAAGAGTCCGACTGGGACACCTTCCACGAGGAATTCAGCGATCGGGAGATGGCGCTGGTCCGCCACGCCGACCGACCGAAGGAGGGCCGAGGCCAGTTCGAACTCGTGGACCGGACCGAGGCCATCGAGCGCGCCACGCTGGACGACAGAGAGGTCGAAGAGGCCCTGATGGAGGGCGAGACGGTCGAGACCGAGATTACCGAGACCAAGGTCATCGAGAAGACCGTCCAAGAGACCGAAACCATCGAGAGCGAAGTCGTGGACAGCGAAATCGTCCGCGACGAGGTCATCGACACCGAACTCGTCCGGCGCGAAATCGTGGACATCCACATCGGCGAGGAGAAAGAGGGCATCGCCATCGTGGAGGACCGCGAGAGCGCCGGGTGGGAGGAGGACGTACAGGAGTTCGACGTGACCGAGCGCGAGGTCATCACGGTGGACGTGGACGAGACCCGCGAGGTCACCCGCGAGATTATCGAGCGCAAGACCGTCGAGAGCCGCGTCGTGGACCACGACGTAGAGGAAACCGAGACTGTCGAGTCCGACACGCTGGAGAGTCGCGTCAACCTCGAAGGCGTCCAGCGAAACATCCTCGAGAGCGACATCCTCGGCGGCGAGATAGTCACCGACGAGGTCATCGAGGGAGGCCACGTCGAGAGCGAGTTCACCGACGAGGGCACCATCGAGACCCACCTCTTCGAGCGCCGCATCGTGGAGGACGAAATCGTGGACCGCAAGCGCCTGACCTTCGAGTTCACCGACGAG
This sequence comes from Halorussus ruber, assembly GCF_004765785.1. Taxonomy (GTDB): domain Archaea; phylum Halobacteriota; class Halobacteria; order Halobacteriales; family Haladaptataceae; genus Halorussus; species Halorussus ruber. The sequence continues at coordinate 145,622 of NZ_SBIT01000009.1, forward strand.
GACCTCGTCAGTAGCGAGACCGTCACGTCCACGCTGGTCGAGACGATGCTCATCGGCTCCGACGCGACCGAGGAGGGCGTCGAGGGCGAGCGCATCGAGACCGAGGGGGTCCGAATCGACCGCGACGAGACCGCGGCCGCGGGCGTCACGACCGGCGCGGAGACGGAGACGACCGCGAGCGCGGATACAGACACCACGGACACCGAGACCGCGACCGCAAGCACGGACGAGACGGCCACGAGCGAGACCGCGATGGGCGACACGCCGACCGAGAGCGAGACCACCGCGGACACGAGCGAGGGGATGACGGACGACGACGAGACGATGGTCGAAGACGAGGCCGTCACGCTGGACGACGACGACGTTGGCAAGGACGTGATGGACGCCAACGACGAGAAGGTCGGCGTCGTCACCGAGGTAGACGAAGACGCCAACAGGCTGTACGTGGACCCGAACCCCGGACTCGCCCAGCGCGTCAAGACTCGGCTCGGTTGGGAGGGCCACGACGACGACGCCTACTCGGTCGAACCCGACCGAATCTCGGAAATCGACGACGACCACGTTCGCCTCCGGAGCATGTGAATCGCCTCGGGCTTCCCGTTCCGGGCGCAGTCGCCGCGAAGAACAACACTTACCTCTTTTTGCGGCCCAGTGGGCGACATGGCAATCCACAGCGACTGGGGAGACTGGCTCCCGCGAGCGGTCGAGGACGCCGACCCCGAGGGCATCGCGGTCTGGTACCTCGGCTGTAACGGCTTCGTGCTGAAGGCCGACGAGACCACGGTCTACATCGACCCCTACCTCGGGACCGGCGACCCGCCCAGAACCGTCCGGATGGTGCCGGTGCCCTTCGACCCCGAGGACGTGGCCGAGGCCGACGCCGTGCTGGCGACCCACGAACACACCGACCACGTCCACGGCCCGAGTCAGGCCCCGATTCTGGAGACTACCGGCGCGACGTTCTACGCGCCCGACGACAGCCTCGCGGTGGCCCGCGACGACGAGAACTGGACCGAGGAGTGGGACGTAGACGACGAGCAACTCGAAGAAGTCGCGGAGGGCGACACCTTCGAAGTCGGCGCGTTCACGATTCACGTCGAACCGGCCCACGACCCCGACGCGACTCACCCGGTCAGCTACGTCGTGGAGTACGACGGCCGGACGTTCTTCCACGGCGGCGACACCAAGCCCAGCGACGAGTTCGCCGAAGTCGGCGAGGCGTACGACATCGACCTCGGCGTGCTGGCGTTCGGGAGCGTCGGCCAGATTCCGGACAAGGAGACCAGAGAACCCAAGCGCACTCGCTGGTACAACGACGAGAATCAGGCCGTCGAGGCCGCGAGTGACCTGCGATTCGACCGCTTCCTGCCGAGCCACTGGGACATGTGGAAGGGCCTGACAGCCGACCCGACCGCGCTTCACAAGCACGCCCGGAGCTTCGAGTATCCCGAGCGACTGGAAATCGCGGAGATTGGCGACCGCGTGGACCTCTGAGCGGGCGAAGGCGGTCGCTTCGAGTCCGGATCGTGTCGATTCGGCGCGGGTGATTCTCCTCGTCTTTTTCCGAGAACGGGATTCGCGTGTCCACGATCCGCGAGATAGCTACTCCTTGAGCAACAACCGCTTGAGCAACGGAAGACCGCACCGCAACCGCGACCGCGGGCCTCACGCCTCCCCAACCTCGGCGGCCGCATCTGCGGCCGCCGTCCCTCGCGCGCGATGCGACGCCACAGGCGTCGCACCCACACGCGCCGACGAAAAGACATCAGAGTATTTCTTAGACATAACTATATAATATCTAAGTAAATATTATTACTTGTCTAGCCGACGCGAAGGTTCAAATGCGAAGCCGGGGCAAACCCGCCTCGGACGCGTCGCGCGGTCACCCGAGCGCCGGTCGGGGACCGCCAGTCCGACTAACCGGAAACGGCTGAGCCAGAAAATCGGGTGAACCAGTAGCGACGCCGCCGACCCGCCTCACTCCCGCCGATGCCGGAGCGCGTTGCGGGTCTTCCCCACGCCGTCCGCGAGGAGGTCGTGCAGGACGAACGAAAGCCTCGTGAACGCCGCGAGGAGCGCCAGCACCAGCGGTAGGCCGACCACGAGTCCGACGCCCTGCACGCCGGAGAGTTCCAGCAGTTGGACGACGAGCAGAACGAAAATGGCGAAGACGGCGACTTCGACGACAATCCCCACCTTCTGGGCAGGACCCGCCATACGTACGGTTCGTAGCGAGTCATGTTAGCACCTTTCGCTCGGGGCGGGTCGCGGAGCGGCGCGTCCGCGCGGCGCGCCCCGTCACACCGAGCAGAGCGCGGCCACACCCGCGGGCATCCGGCCGCCCTCGACCCATTCGCCCGACGAGCGGAAGACGACCCGTCCGTCGTTCGTGCCCGCGACGACGTGACCGTCGTCGGCGGTCCACGAGAGGACGACCTCCTCGGGTTGGCCCGGATAGGCCACCGGTTCGAGAACGTCGCCGTCGTCCTCAGACTCGAAGAGTGCTGCGTCTGCGCCGCGCTCGCCCCGCCACGTGCCCGGCGAGGAGCGCGCGGCCGCGGCGTAGAGGGTACCGTCGCGCGCGAAGGCCTCGCGGAAGTACGTGTGGTCCACGCCGTCGTCCAGTCGGACCCACGTCTCGCCCGCGTCGCGGGTCCGGTACAGGCCACCGCCGCAGGAGGCGACGTAGTGGTCCGACTCGCGCACGAGGACGTGATGCACGTCGTCGTGGACGCCCGCCCGGCGCTCGGTCCACGTCTCGCCGCGGTCCTCGCTGACGTGGACGCCGCCGACCTCGACGCCAGCGACCACGCGGTCCGACGCGTCCTGATGCGCGCCGAGGCTCCGGACGTGGGCCTCGTCGCGGTGTCGCGGCGTGTGCCACGAGTCGCGCGACGGGAGGTCCTGAAAGCCCGATAGCTCCTGCCACGTCTCCCCTCCGTCTTCGGAGACGTACAGGTGCGCCGGATGCGTCCCGGCGTAGAGGCATTCGCCCGCGGGGTCGCCGAGTACCGAGTAGACCTCCTCGCGCGGGACGCCGAGATCGGTCCACGAGTCCCCGCCGTCGGTCGAGCGGTAGAGACCCGACTTGGTGGTGGCGAACACCCCCGGCCACTCCTCGAAGCGCCGGATGCGCATGACTCGCCCGGCGTCGAGTACCTGCTCCGCCGACTCGAATCGCGGGCCGTGAGCGCGGTAGACGCCGTCGTAGGTTCCTGCGAGTAGCATACTCCCGGATACGCTCGGAGCGTCCAAATAGATGCATCCTGGTCGCCGCGGGTCGCTCGGCAAATACTCGTCGTTGGCTTGTCGTCGTTTCGTTACGTGCGGGCGTGTGATTTATATGGCCGTTCTGGGATGTGAACCGTATGAGTGACAGTATGACCGAGGTGGTGACGACGAACGACAGCGGCGTCGTCGTCGAGAAGTCCTTCGAGGGCGAGGAGTTCGCCGTCCCCGCAATCAAGTTCGTGATTCGCTGCGAGCGAGACGAGCGCGCGACCCTCCGGCTCGCCGACGACATCCCCGAGGAGTTCCCGATGGACAACGTCGGTTTCCACCCCGACTACGAGAACGACAACTGGACCGCGTACAAGGACCACCGAGTCCAGTTCGAGCGCGAACTCGAACCCGGCGAGGAACTCGTCACGGTCTACGGCGTCCGACTCGCCGAGGACGACGACCCCTCGACTTTCCTCGGCGCGCCGACCATCGAGGAGGTATCGCCGGTCTCGGTCGATTCCGGCACGACTGACCCCAACGCCGAGGCCATCGGCGCGGACGACCCCGCACCGAGCAGTCCCGACTTCGACGGCGAGGTCGGCGGCCCGGACGGCAACACCATCACGGACATCGTCTCCGAGGAGGACAGCCAACTCGTCCGCGACGTGGTCGCGGGCGAGGAGGACCTCGGACTGGACGACGAGGACCCCCTCGCGGCGGGCGACGCCGGAGACGCCGAGGACGACCCGCTCGCGGCCAGCGCCGACGATGCTGACCCCCTCGCTGAAGACGACGATACCCTCGCCGAGAGCGAGGAGGACCCGTTGGCCGACGACGATTCGGACAGCTTCCTCGAACCCGAGGACGAATCGGTCGGCGACGAAACCGACGCTGACGCCAGCGACGAGGACAGCGTGAGCGACGCGGACGAAGCGCCCAACCTCGGCGAAACGCCCGACGCCGACGAGGGCGTTGAGGAGACGGGCGACGAATCCGGGGACGAAACGGGCGAGTCCGAAGACCAGACTCCGCCCTCCGAGGAGGCGGACGAGACCGTGACCGCCGAACCCGAGGCGTCGCCGCCGCGCCCCGGAAGCGTCGCGGCCGCGCTCGCCGACGAAATCCGGGCCGGAGAGGTCGAGGACGACGACCTGCGGGCCATCCAGCGCGAACTCGACGTGGAGATGCCCGAGAGTACCAACGTCCGCATCCGCCACCTCCAGTCGCGCGTCGAGGACCTCTCGGCGTACACCGAGGCGCTCGAAGCGTTCATCGACGAGAACGGCGTGGCCGAGGACATCTTCGACGACTTCGAGGAGGACATCGCGTCGGTCCGGGCCGACGTGCGGGCCTTCGAGGACGAGGTGCAGGCGCTTCGCGCGGAGAACGACGACAGAGAGGAGCGCGTGGACGAACTCGGCGACGACGTCTCCTCGGTCGAAGGCGAGGTGGACAGCCTCGAATCCGACATCGAGAGCGTCGAGTCCGAAGTCGGTAGCGTGGCCTCTGACGTGGAAAGCGCCAAGGCGGACGTGAGCGACCTCGAATCCGACGTGAACAGCGTCGAATCGGACCTGCGCGGCGTCGAGTCGAGCGTGGACGAAATCGAGTCGAACCTCGACGCGCTCGAAGCCGACTTGCAGGACCTCGAAAGCGGACTGCGTGAGGAAATCGAGGCGACCGAGGCCGACCTGCGCGAGGACCTGCGAGAGTTCGAGAGCGTCCGCGAGGACGTCTCGGACCTCGAATCCGAACTCGAAGCCGTGGACGAACTCCGCGACGAGGTGGCCGAAATCGAGACCCTGCGCGAGGAGGTCGAGGCGCTGGAGGGCATCAGCGACGAGGTCGAAGCCCTCGAAGCAGAACTCGAAGACGCGGGCGATTTCGGCGAGGAGTTCGAGGCCCTCGAAACCCAACTGAACGAACTCGAAGAACTCGTCGGCGCGAACACCGACGACGTGACCTCGGTCGGCAACGAGTTGGAGACGGTCGCCGACGAACTCTCCGAGGTCCGCGAGGAACTCGGCGACGTGAGCGACGCGACCGAGCGAATCGAGGACGTCTCCGAGAGCGTCGAATCGCTGTCGGCAGACCTCGACGCCCTCGAAGAGAACCTCACCGCGCGCGTCGAGAGCGTCGAGGAGGACGTGGCCGCGATTCACGACGAACTCGAAGGCATCCAGGAGTGGCGCGAGCAGATCAACAACGTGTTCGGTAACTGACCGCTGGCGCTACCAAATCCAGGCGGAGCATAGCCGGAAGCGCAACGCGTTTACTCGCGGTTCTCTTTTGGGCGAACAATGACCGACACGATTCCGGTCGCGGTCCCGCGCAAGGGGCGGCCGCTGGAAGCCGTCCTCCAGCGCGTCGCCGAGCAGGCCGACGCCGAGGGAGTCGCCGACGAAATCATCTCGACGCTCCGGTACGAGAAGGCCGTCACGAAGGGAAACCAGACGCCCGACGAACACGTCTACGACCGACTCGCGGAGTACAGCCATCTCGCCGACGAGACGCGCCCGGACTTCACGCTCCTGCGCGACGACCGGGCCGGAAAGCCCCGGCGCATCGTCTTCGACAGCGTGACCGTCCCGGCGGGTGACGTGAACCTCCGCCTCGTGGGGCGCGAGGAGCCGTTCCGCTCGCTCCGCAAGCACGACTTCGCGCTCGGGTTCGACAGCGCCGACCTCGTGCTGGAGGAGGTCGTGGAACTCCGGCCCGACCCCCTGACCCGCATCGCGGACGTGAACGCCCGCATCGACCCCCACGACACCGACGTTCGCGTCGTCGCCGGGATGGGCGACACGGTGTACCACACGCTGATGGCGACGCCCGAGGCACTCGGGCAGGGCGACCAGCCCTCCCGCAAATTTCTGCGGAACTACGCGGGCGACATCTGCATCTCGCCCCGGTACGAGCGACTGGTCGAGGCGGTGCTGGGCACGCGCAACGCCGACAGTCTCGACTTCTGCTACCCCGACGAGGACGAGGAGGAAGAGGCCGCCATCGCCGACGCTGGCGTGGGCGTTTACCTGACCGTGACCGGTTCGACCGCCCGCGAACACGGCCTCGTGGTTGGCGAAGAGCTGTTCCCGAGCGAGACGGTGCTGATGGAAAACTACGAGGAGACCGACGAGGCGGCCGAGCGCGCGAAGGAGTTGTTCGAGCGGACCGAGACCGAGATGGCGATTTACTGATCGCTTCTATTTCTTTGTCGAGTGAAAGGACAAACGAACAGCTATTTACAGGAATTATGGGTATTTTACCTCGATAGGACACGAACGAGCTGGTGACGAAGATAGGTCGGAGCGACTAAGAGGTCACGACTGGTTTGAGGTTCGCAATTAGGTTCTCGATCGAGACGGCCATACATGTCGAAATTGTGGGTCGGCTGCGAATCTTGCTGTCCATCACATCGTCCCAATCGAAGCGTCCGGTACAAATCGGCTTACGAACTTGGCGACTCTATGCCGAAAGTGCCACCGGGATGCACACAACGAGCGAGTTCGTGAGAGTAGTAGCAGACAGACGACAAGCGCGGCGAGATATCTGTTAACTGTAAATGACTTACAAGAAGTTCTTCAGGCGGCAACCCACCCACTCGACAGGGCAGTAATTACGACGCTTGCCAAGACAGGAATCGGAGTCGGAGAACTCTGTAATCTAGCAGTAGAGGACGTACAATTGCCGGACGGATACGGTGGAAGGTTTACAGAAGTGATTCCAAACCACATTCCACTACTCCGGATTAGATACGGGGGAGATCTTCCCTACAACAACCGCCGAGAGCGAAAAGGAACTACCTACATACCAATCGATGGAGAATTGGCTTACGTTTTGAAAAGATGGCTCTCAGTAAGACCAGACCCACGTGATGGCAGTCCCCTTTTTGTATCTACGCGGGAGCAATGGGGCCCACGTATCTCCCAACACGTCGCTCAAAGCATCCTCAAAAATCACGGGGAAACAGTAGGACTCTATGAAGAGGGCTCAGAAATGGAGAATCTTACTCCGTACTCACTCCGATACTTCTTTGAGGAACGATTTGCTGGACAACCAGTAGTCCGAGAATACCTCCTCGGCCGACGAACAGACATTAACTGGTCGTTGGAAGAGATCGCCACGCATTACCAGCGACACATCTTCAACTTAGGACTCCCACGACAGATAGATTATATCGAAATATAGTTTATAGTTGGGTAGTTCCTCAAAAGAGTTCGTAGATGTTTTGCTCGTAGACCTCCCGCACCCGATTCCCCCAGTTGTGGGTGTAGGTGTCGATGATGTCCTCGGCCACGTCGCCCCGGAGGTACTTCACAATGCCTCTATCACCGGTTCTATCCCGCAGGTGGGTGGTGAAGAAGTGTCGGAAGTAGTGGGGCGTCACGTTCTCCTCGGCGTCCCCACCGCTACGATGCCAGCCGTGGTCGCTAGCGTGATTCGTAACTGCATGATAGACCATATCTGGGGTGATGCGCTGTCCCCAGTCTCCTCGCGTCGTCGCGAACAACGGTTCGGCGTCCGATATCGGATCCGGTCGCACCGCGAGCCACCGCCTCAACGTCTGCCGTAACTCGTCATCCACGGGGATGATGGTCTCGCGCTTTCGCTTATTGGAGGCCGGACGACGTTCGCCGTTAACTAACTCTCCGACGGCGGGCTCCGACGAGACGTATATCGAATCAGGCTTTCCGTCGAGTTGCGGTCGCGTCGGATGGTCCAGTCCCGGTACGGAGATATCCTGTAGGTCGAGATTACAGAGTTCGCCGGCCCGCATGCCCGTTTTCAGGAGTGTGACAACGATAGCACGGTCGAGTGGGTGTCGCACGTCGGCTACGAACGAGCGCATCGCATCGACGGAGATGTCCCGCCGTGTCGGATTTGTATCGATACGCTCGTCCATTTCCTCGACTACGAGCGCCATCGGATTCGAGTCGAAGACGCCGACCTGCGTCATGTAGGCGTAGAATCGGTGAAGGTAGGAGGCGTAGGTCGCAACCGTACTTTCGGCCGTCTGACCTCGGAGGCTGTGGACCCACGCCATGCAGTCACGACGAGTCGTCTCGGAGATGGGCTTGCTGACACCCATCGGGTTCTCTGAAGACATCTGGATGAATTCCTCAAACTCTCGGAGGACCCGCTCGTAGGCGTCTCGCGTCCGCTCGGTCTTCCCGTGATACGTCATATCCTGCAGGAAGTACGCTATCGGGTCCTCGACAGTTGTTTCGTCTTCTGAGTGTCCCTCAATCGGCATCGTTTCCAGTAACGATTGTGTACCCTCCGCGACGGCCACTGTACTCTACGCTATTGTCACGCTGGAGTTGCTGAAGTGTCTCCTCCAGCCGGTCTTCGATATTGTTCGTAAGTTCGTCTACAAGTTCGTCCCACGAGAGGTATTCCGACCCCGAGAGTACCGATAGGATGTTTTCTTCCAAATCTGTGCCTTCGGCAGTCTCGGTATCATCGTCATCGGGTTCCGATTGCGACAGTTGGGCCGACTCAATCTCGAAGTCGGACCGACCGGCCTGCACCATCGTCCGGACGAACTCGCTCTGACTCATGTCGAGTTCGTCGGCGTGCCGCTTCCACTCTTCTTTCTGGTAAGCCGGCACGAACGTCTTTACGGTTTTTCGAGACGTGTCGATATCTTCCTCGGTAGCCATATTCGAGGCGACTCACCCCACCATTATCAAGATAACCCATGCGCGAGAATAAACAACCTTATTCTGAAAAATAGTCCTTTACAAATACTGTTCCGAGATGGTTATCCGTAATTCTGGGCCTGCGTTTGGCGGTAAATAGTACTATATTCACGTCTCTAATTTTAGGCCGGACACGAGGTGCAGATCAAATATTAATCATTTTGTATCTATGCGCGACCGAGACAACAGTAAATATAGGATTTGTTTGATAATCTATTTCCACTTTGAAAAGACTTCTAGCCATAAATTGGCCTCTCGACGCTAGACAACGTTTTACCTATATTAAACAGTTTTAGACAATTCTAATAGGAATACATTCCTATTTTTAGGGTAGGGAACCCGGCGGACGGCCCTTCCGAGGACTCGAACCCCGGGGGTGACGGCCTCGAAACCCGCCTCCTCGAACTCCTCGATTCGGAGGACCATCTGTCGTGGGACCAACTGGTCGAGGAGTTGGCGGGCGACTTCGAGGACCGACTCGAAGACACCCTCCAAGAGTTGCAGAACGAGAACCGAGTCCAGTACAGCGGCCGCCGGGGTGGGTACACGGTGGTGGGCGATGGCGAGTAGTCGAACCGCGGGCGAGGCCGACCCCGACGACCCCATCGGCTACTTCCTCGAAGACCTCCGGTTCCACGGCAAGAGCGAACGGACCCGCGACTACTACGAGCGCGTCCTGCGAGAGTTCGAGGAGTTCGTCGGCGACCCGGAGCGCAACCCCGGCGGCGAGTCGCTCGCGCCCGGCGAGGCCACCCAGCGCGAGTGCATGGCGTGGGTCCACAGCCTCCGGGGCGACCTCGCGGAAAGCACGGTCGCTACCTACGCCTCCTACCTCCACCGGTTCTACGACTACATGACGCAGGTCGGCGCGTTCGACTCGAACCCGATGGCGCTCGTGGTCGAGGAGATGAACGAGTCCATCGACAAGGACCCCACCCGCCGGGAGATTTCGGTCCCGCAGATGCGGGGGTTCGTCGCGGACGTGTCCCATCCCCTGGAGAAGGCCATCGTCGTCACCCTGCTCAAGTGCGCGTGGGCGAACTCTGCAACCTCGACCTGCGCGACCTGCGACTCTCCGGCGAGGTCGGTGAGGAAGTCGGCGAGGAGTATCTCCTCGGGACTCGGCCCCAACTCGACGGTCGGGGAGACTCGCTGTTCGTCGCCAGCGACGTAGCCCGCGGCGCGGTCGTCAACGGCGAGGAGCGGTCGGCTGCGAACAAGCGCGAGCGGGCCACCGTGATTCCGGTGGACGACGAACTCGCGGCGGTCCTGACCCGGTGGCTGGCGGTCCGTCCCGACGCGATTTCCGACGCCGAACCCCTGTTCGTCAGCACCAGCAGGCAGTGGGGTCGAAGGCTCACGCCCCAGATGGTCCGCAATATCGTGGAGACCCACGCCCGAGAAGTCGGGTGGTATCGGAGGGGAGGCGGTGCCGAGGAGAACGTGACGCCCCACTACTTCCGGCACTTCTTCACGACGCACCTGCGGGACCGGACCGGCGACCGGGGTATCGTGAAGTACCTCCGGGGCGACGTGGCCGAGGACATCATCGACACCTACACCCACAACTGGGGCGACCGGGTTCGGGAGGTCTACGAACAGAACGTCTACTCGCTGGTATAGCGTCGATATCGTCGTCTTCGGCGTTCGGGAAGCGGACGAAATTCGACTGATTCCGAACTCGTAAATTCTATTTCGCTATATCCAATTCCCGCGGCGACGGGACAAGACACTCCCGTCCGACGCGGCTAGCGGAGTCGTGGCCGAGATTCACCTCGAAACACAGGACCCCGCGTGGCGCGGGCGGTTCGAAGGCGAGCGCGACCGAATCCGGACCGCCTCCGGCGAGGGACTGTTGGGAGTCTTCCACGTCGGCAGTACCGCGGTCGAAGGCCTTCCGGCCAAACCCGTGGTGGACGTGCTGGCGGTCTACGAGGAGTACGACGGCGCGCGCGAGGCCGCCGACAGACTCGTCGGGCGAGGCTACGACTGGCAACGCGACGACCCCGACTGGGTGGTGGTCTCGCGCACCGACGCGAAACCGGTCGTGGTCCACCTCCAACCCCGGGCGGCCGAGACGTGGCGCGACCAGTTGGTCTTCAGGGAGTTCCTCCGCGAGAACCCCGACGCGAGGAGCGAGTACGAGCGGGCCAAGCGCGAGGCCGCCGCCGACCATCCCGACGACGTGGGCGCGTACACCGAGGCGAAGAACGCGAAGATACGGGAGTTGGAGGCCCGCGCCTACGACGAGGGGTACGGCGAACTGGTGCCCGAGTTCGAGAGTGGCGATTGAAGACGGCGAGTGAAGACGACGACCGAAACAGCGTGTCAGACAACGCTGTTTTTGGCGAACCTAAAAGTTCAAATACGCGCCGCGACAACCCACGAGTAGCATGAATACGGACGCGACAGGCCGGGACAGCGACGATGCCGAGTCGGGGGGCGAGTTCACCTTCGACGACGTGAGCGTCGTCATGGGAACCTACAACGAGGAGGCCGCCATCGGAACCGTACTCGACGACATCGAGCGCGTGACCGACGGCCGGGCCGAGGTCGTCTGCGTCGACGGCTCGACGGACCGGACGCCGGAAATCGCCCGCAGTCGGGGTGCGAGAGTCATCGAGCAGGAGCCACAGGGCTACGGCGTCGCGGTGCGCGAGGCCCTCCTGACGCCCGACCGGCCGGTGGTCGTGACGACCGACTGCGACGACACCTACCCGATGGAGCGACTCCCCGACTTTCTGGCCGAAATTAACGCGGGCCGCGACGTGGTGAGCGGCGACAGACTCTACTGGGGTGCCGAGGAGATGCCGAACCTGAATCGGTGGGGCAACCACGCCTTCGCCGCGCTGGCGAGCGTCCTGATGGGCGAGGACCTCCTCGACATGCTCCTGCTGAGCGAGCGCGTCCACGACACCACCACCGGGATGCGGGCCTACCGCCGGGAGGTCATCGAGAACATCGAGTGGACCGAGAACACCGGTCTCTCGGCGGAGTTGCTGATTCGCCCGCTGATGCGGGGCTACGACGTGCAGGAGATTCCCATCGAGTACGACGAGCGAGCGGGCGAGACGAAGTTAGACCCCTTCGCTGGCGGCGCGGCGATTGCCAAATCCATCGTGAAGGTGTGTATAGAGGAGCGACGGCGGCGCGCCCGACGGAACCCCGATCTGAGGTAGTCGCGTCGGTGGGTGCCACGCGAAGGTTTACGTCCGAAGGCGGACGAACCCCGCCCGGACGCTTCGCGCGGTCACGCGAGCGATGCGCGGCGCTCTGCGCCGCGACTGGCGAGCGGTGAAACCGCGAGCCAAGCGAGTGTGATCCTCGGAAGTCGGAGCCTGCGCAGGCGAACGAAGTGAGCCGAGCAGGATCGTCTTCCGGCGGTTCGAGACCCGGCCGGGGCCGAGGACCGCCAGTCTGGGTAGCCCGCGAGGGCCGAGCCAATCGAGAGAAACCTCTACAATTATTAAAACTATCTCTATATTTCTTAGGGGTGGGTATAGGTGTCTCTGGGCCGCGGAGCAGAAGCGGCGACTCGGAAGTGACGAAGCCAGAAGCGGGGACTCAGAAGTGACGGGCCACCAGCGCGCGCTGTTCGCACTCCTCGGGCACCGCGTCGAACCACGCGGCGTCGGCGATTTCGTCCGCGTCCCTCCCGAGGTCGTCGCCGAGTTCGGGGTCGTTCGCGCGGGCCTCGAAGACGACGAAGTAACCCGAGACGCTGGGGTCGTTAGCCGCGGCACCACCAGCGAGGGCGTCTGAGTCGTCGGTCCCGTCGGTGGTAAACGTCTGCTCGACGACCGCCAGCGGTCGCTCGACGCTGGCGTCGAGGCCGGTCTCCTCGCGGACCTCGCGGACGGCCGCCTCGCGGAGCGACTCGCCGGGTTCCACGTCGCCGCCGGGAAGCACCCAGCCGTCGCTCCAGCGATTGCGCACGAGGACGATTCGACCGTCGCCGTCGCGGACGAGCGCGCCGACCCACCGGTCGAAGCCCGACTCGACGTTCTCGCGGACGGTCTCGAACGCCTCGGCGTCGAGCGGGATGGTCTGGCGGCTTCGGGGTAGCCCCTCGCGGTCGGCGAGCGCGTCAGGAGTGTCCATGTGTGGGATTTGTTCGCAGAGATATTTCTGCGTTGTGAGTTGTTCGATGTCGGTGTGTGAGGAGTCGGACGAGTTGGAGGAGCCGAGAGGAAAGAGCGGGACTGAGAGGAGGACGTTGAATCGGAGCTAGCTACTCCCGAAGCCAATCGTCCTTGAGGATGCTGGCCACCGTCCCAGAATCGTCCTTGAGGTGCTGGCTACCGTCCCGGCGGTGATCTGAATTGGAGCTAGCTACTCCCGAAGCCTCGGAGTCACCGCACAGCACCGCAACCGCGGGCCACACCCTCCCCAACCGATTGCGTTGCTCGCTTCGCTGCGCTACTCATCCCTCGCACGAATTGGCGCGGTCACGAGAGACACCGGCGGACAAACTGCGTCCGCCGAGCAGTCGTTCACTTCGTTCACGACGACCGCGCCAGCGCGCGCCGGGAGGTTGTGTCAGTAACCGACCGAGATGGCGTGACCTCGCGGAACGGCGCGAGCAGTCGTATTCCCGGCCTCGGCCCCCTCGACTGACCGGTTCGTCGCTCGGAGGCTCGTCTCCATCCCGACGCCCGGGGGAACCGCGCCGGGGACGTAGGCCGCCGCGCCGTTGCAGTTGCGGGCGACCAGACAGACCTCGCGGGCGGGCGAGACCGCCGCAATCGAGCCGTCGGCCCGCCGGACCGGGAGTTCGAGGCGGTAGGAGAACCCGCCGCCAGCCCCGCTGACGAACACCTGCACGACGACTTGCTCCTCGGGGCCGACCGAGACGCTGGCGTTCCCGCCGACTTCGGTGACGTTGGGACCGGTGAGTCGCGCCGTCCGGTTCGCCACTCGGAGGCCGACCGAGACGTTCGCGGGCGTCCCGTTCACGCCGTAGTAGGCCGACTCCTCGCCGGTCGAGAGGCGGGCCGACACCCCCGTCGCGTGGCTCGGGACCGCGAGCGCGGCGTCGAGGGCGACCGACTCGCCCCGGACCACCCGGACGCGCCGGAGCGCGGGTTCGACCGGGTCGCCGGTGTAGGGTGCCCACTCGCCCCGGTAGACGTATCTGTAGTACGTCCGGTCGGGGTACGCCGAGGAGACCCGGAGAGAGTCCTCTCCGTCGAGCGCGTACACCACCTCGCCGTCGAATCCGGGGTCGTTCCGGAGGACTTGGAAGGGGTGGTTGAGCCAGTCGCCGTAGGGCGTCGGCAGGAAGACGACGGCGTCCGAGAGGTCGCGCTCCTCGAAGGGCTGGTAGGCCGCCTCGTACTCGGCGGTGATTTCGGCGTTCTCCGAGACGGGGTCGGCGAGGACGCCCGCGGTCGCTCCGGCCACCACCAGCAGGCCGACGAGCGCAATCCCCGCGGCGACGTGCTGGGAGGGGATAGAACCGAATCGCTCGTCGGCGAACTCGCATACTCGGTCGAATCCGAGGAGCGCCCCCCTCGCCGCGAACGCCGCGGTCGGCACGAGCAGGTCGAAGTGGTAGTAGGGGCCGAGCGTGTCCACGAGGCCGTCGTCGGGGACGGAGAGCGCCCCGAGGACGTTGAGGTTGCCCCAGAAGAAGACGTTGCCCGCCACGACCGAGACGAACAGGCCAGCGAGAATCGCCTTCGCCTGCGCGTCGGTGAAGTCGGCCGACCAGTCGCCGGGGCGAAGTCCCGCGCGCCGGAGGAACGCGCCGACCCCGAGCGCCGCCAGCAAGGTCCCGACCGGTCCGCCGACCACCCACTCGGTGAACAGGAGCGCCACGACCTCGGCGTTAGCCCGGAGCGCCAGCGCCGGGGTGTAGTCCCGCTCGTAGCCCAGAATCTCGCGGTGGCCGAACCCGAGGCCGTCTTGGGGCGCGAACGCGGCGTAGGGGAAGGTGAACGCCGAACCGGTCATCATCGAGTTGTAGCCCAGCGCGGCCGCGACACCCACCAACCCGCCGAGCGCGGTCAGCGAGAGGCGAGTCAGGCGGGTCGCCGAGGGTCGAGTCCACAGCGAGTACACCGCGTGAAGCATGAACGGTGTCGCAAACAGGACCGCGGTGTAGGGCCGCGCGAAGAACGCCGCGCCGATGGCGAGGCCCGCGAGGAGGGCAAGTTTCGAGTCCTCGTGCCGCGCCGACCGGATGTAGGCGAAGGCAAAGAGCAGGTTCCAGAACGTCGTCGGCGCGTAGGGCAGGAACACCGACGAGTCGACGAGAAAGAGGGGCGAGGCCAGCAGGAATCCCCCGGCGAGCAGTCCGGTCCGCCGGTCGAACGCCTCGGTAGCGACCGCAATCGTCAGCGCGACGTTGCCGACCGCAATCGCAACGAGCGAGAGTCGGAACCCCCCGAGGAGCTTCCCGACCGCGAACATCGCGGCCGGAACCGGCGCGTACTTGGGGTACATCTCCGCGCCGTCGCGGACGAAGAACCACGGCCGAAACGCCTCGGGGACCGGCGGGGCTATCGCAAACTGGCCCTCCAACAGCATCGCGGCCTGCTGGAGGTAGACCGCCTCGTCGTGGTTGGTCGTGTGGTACGGGAACAGTTCTGTCGCAACGAGGAAGACGACTGCGCCAGCGACCAGCGAGAGGACCGCCGAAAAGAGCCGGAACCGCCGCCGATTCATCGGTTCATCGGGGTCGCGCCGACTCGGAGACGCGCTCGGTGGCCGACTCGCTCTTCCCGTCGCTCTCGTCCTCCGGCGGGTACCACGCCAGCGTGTGGTCGGCGTCCAACTCGACCCGGACCGGCTTGCCGATGTCCAACTCCTTGACGTGGTTGTGCTGGCAGTGGACCACGTCGCCGTTGTCGAGTTCGACCCGGTAGACGAACGAGGGGCCGGTGTACTGGCGATGGATGATGTGGCCGTCGGCCTCCGACTCGTCCACGACGGTCGCTCGCAGGTCGTCGGGCCGGACCAGCACGTCGAGGTCGGTGCCCGCGTACTCGGTCGTCAGGCCGTTGAGGCGCTGCGGCGCGAAGTTCCCGATGGGCGTCACGACCGTTCCCTCCTCGTGCCACGCCGAGAGGAACCCGGCCTGCCCGAGGAAGGAGGCCACGAACCGGGATTCGGGATGCTCGAAGACGCTCTCGGGCGTGCCGACCTGCTCCATCGTGCCGTCGTTCATCACGGCCACGCGGTCGGAAATCGAGAGGGCCTCCTCTTGGTCGTGAGTGACCGAAACCGCGGTCACGCCCGCCTCCTTCAGAATCTGGCGGACCTCCTCGCGCATCTCGACTCGCAGGCGCACGTCGAGGTTCGAGAAGGGTTCGTCCAGCAGGAGGATTTCGGGTTCCGGCGCGAGCGACCGAGCGAGGGCGACGCGCTGTTGCTGGCCGCCGGAAAGCTCGTCCGGCGTGGCCTCGCGGTGGCCCGAGAGGTCCACGAGGTCGAGCAGTTCGTCCACGCGACGGGCCGTCTCCTCGTCGTCGGCCTCTGTGAGGCCGAACGCGACGTTCTCGGCGACCGTGAGGTGCGGGAACAGCGCGAAGTCCTGAAAGACCAGTCCCACGTCTCGGTTCTCGGGCTTGACGTGCCCGGACTCGTCGGCGACGACTTCGCCGCCGAGTCGGACCTCGCCCCCGTCGGGGCATTCGAGTCCGGCCATCATCCGGAGCGTGGTGGTCTTCCCGCACCCCGAGGGACCGAGGAGCGTCAGCAGTTCGCCCTCCCGGACCGACAGCGAGAGCGAGTCCACCGCGGTCTCGGCGGCGTACTCCTTGACCACGCCGTCGAGTTCCAACACCGTCTCGCGGTCGGTCTCCGCCGGGTCGGTCCCGTCGCTCCTGCGTCGCGGTTCTGCCGCGGCCATAGATTGTGAGTCGATTTCGTCCATCGTTTCGGAGTCGTCGTGTTCGAGGTCCCTAGGCATCGTTTTCTCCTTCTTGGCTGACGAGGCTCCCGTCCTGCTTGAGCAGCACCAGCATCGAGAGCGCGGAGACGGCCACGAGGACGAGCGCCGGGACCGCGGCCTGTCCGTAGTACCCTGCGTCCTGCACTCGCCAGATGTAGGTGACGAGGGTTTCAAAGCCTGTCGGACGAAGGAGCAGGGTCGCGGGCAGTTCCTTCATCGTCGTCAGGAACACCAGCGCCGCACCGGCGACCACTCCCGGCGCGATGAGCGGCAGGGTCACGTTCCGGAAGGCCGAAGCGGGCGTTCGGCCGAGCGTCCGGGCGGCCTCCACGAGTTTCGCGTCGACCTGCAACACCGACGAGCGAGTCGTTCCGACCGCCTGCGGGAGGAACCGGACGACGTAGGCGAACACGAGCAGGGGGACGGTCTGGTACAGCGTCGGCGCGTACGACGACCCGAAGTAGACCAGCGAGATGCCCAGCACGATGCCGGGCGTCGCGTAGCCGACGTAGGTGGCTCGGTCGAACAGCGAGGTCAGCGTCGAGCGGTAGCGCGCCGCCAAGTACCCCACGGGAATCGCCGCGAGCGTGGCGACCGCCGCGGCCAGCGCCGAGACGTACGCCGAGTTCCAGCCGTAGGTCCACTCGAACGCGAACCCGCCGCCAGCGAATCCGGGGCCGCTCCGCGTGAGCCACATGAACAGCACGCCGAGCGGGACCGCCAGCGAGAGGGCCGCAATCGCGGTGCAGAACAGGAGGGCGGGAATCTTCCACGCCCCCAACGAGGTTCGAGTCGTGCGGTTGCCTCCTCCGGCGTAGCTCTCGCGTCCGCGGCCGCCGATTCGGGACTCCAGCGCCACGATGACCGCGGTCACGGCGAGGAGTTCGAGCGACAGGAGCGCGGCGGTGTCGCGGCCGAACGTGCTGAACTCGACGTAGATAGCCTGCGTGAACACGCCGAAGTGCATGATGGCGGGCGTCCCGAAGTCCGAGAGGGTGTACAGCGCGACCAACAGCGCGCCCGCCGCGATGCCCGGCGTGATTTGCGGGAGCGTAATCGCCCGGAAGGCCTCCCGCCGGGAGTGGTTGAGCGTGCGGGCGGCCTCGACCAGCGTCCCGTCGAACGACAGCAGCGACGCCCGCGTCGTCAGGAAGACGTAGGGGTAGACGTACAGCGTGAGGACGAGCGCGGTCCCGGTGAAGCCGTAAATCTGGGGAATCGACTCGACGCCGAGCGGAGCCAGCGCGTCGGCGAGGACGCCGCGCGGCCCGAACGCCGAGACGAACGCGAACGCGCCGATGTAACTCGGCACGACCAGCGGGAGCGCGAGAATAACTGTCCAGAACCGCCGGAACGGCAGGTCCGTCTCGACCGTCAGCACCGCGAGCGGGACGCCCAGCAGGACGCAGGCGACGGTGACCGTCGTCACGAGCGCCACGCTGTTGGTGAGAATCTCGACCATCGACGGCCGAGCGAGGAGCGCGATAGACGAGTCTACGCCCACGTCGGCCGCCCGGAGCAGAATCCACAGGATGGGCGAGACGACCGCGATGGCGATTCCAGCGGTCAGCAGGGTCACGCCGACCGGGAGCGACTCGCCCTTCTCGGCGACCCCGATACCGCGCCGTCTGGCGAACTCCTCGATGCGGTCGAAGACGTTCATGTCAGAGGACGCCGACTTCTCGCATCAGTCGAAGCGTCGGTTCGAGGTTCGAGAGCTTCCGGAGGTCGATTTCCGGCGGATTGAGTTCGTCGATGGGCGGCAGGCCGCCGACCGGCGGGACGCCGGGAATCATCGGGTAGGAGAACGCTCTGGTCGCAAAGAACTCCTGAGCCTCGACCGTGAGGAGGTGGGCGACGAAGTTGGTCGCCAGCTCCTGCTTGTTCGAGCTTTTCAGCACCTGCGCGCCGCTGACGTTGACGAGCGACGCCGCGTCGTTGTTCGTGAACGTGAGGCTGATGGGCGCGTCGGGACGCGAGGAGATGACCCGAAGCACGTAGTAGTGGTTGGCGAACCCGGCGCTTATCTCCCCGTCTGCGACCGCGTTCGACGTGAGGAACTCGTCGGGGTACTCGGTGACCTTCTGGTTTACCATCCCGCGGAGCCAGTTTTTGGTCTCCTGCTCGCCCCGAAGGATGCGCATCGCGGTCACGAACGCTTGGAACGCGCCGTAGGTCGGTGCCCACCCCATCGAGCCAGCGAGGGCGTCGCTCTCGGTGAACTGGGCAACCTTGTTCGGGATGTCCTCGGCCGAGAGCTTGTTCGTGTTGTACGGAATGGCGCGCGCTCGGCCAGCGACGCCGACCCACTGGTCGTCGGGATGGAAGTTCTCGGGCACCGGGTCGGTGACGCGCGACGGGAGTTTCGCCGTGAGGCCCTGGTCGGCCACGTATCCCAGCGAGCCAGCGTCCACGGCCCAGAACAGGTCCGCCGGGGTGGACCCGCCCTTCGCCTCCTCGACGAGGGTGTTCGCCAACTGGGCCGTCGGCGCGGACCGGACCTTCGGATCGAAGTCCGGGTAGATTTTCCGTAGCCGGTTCAGGAGGTTGCGGTAGAGACCACCCTCACCGCCGCCGAGGTAGATGTTCAGCGTGCCCGAGAGGTCCGGCAGGTCCTCGATGCGCGTGCCGGAGAGTTCGGGCCGGTTCTCCGCGAGCGACCCCGACCCTTGGAACGTGTCGAGGTCGAAGTCGCCGCCGGAACCGCCGGTCGTGGTACCGGTCGTGGTCGTCTGGGTCTCCTGTCCACCGCCCGCGCATCCTGCGAGGCCGGTCGCAGCGGCCGCGCTCAACGCCAAGAACCGACGTCGAGTAGAAGCGTCTCTGTTGGCCATCTCTATCTAAATTAGGCCAGCCTAAAACTCTTATACCTACTGGTTTCTTCCTTTCGTTCCCCTGTCGGACCGACGATATTCGCCGGATTCCGAAGTCGCCCGACGGAGCGGAGTCTGTCGCCCCCGAAATGGGTCGGGTGCCCCCGGAGCGGAGTCGAATGTCCCCGGAAAGGGAATCAGTCGTCGGCGACCGCGGGGGTCGTCTGGAGCGATTCGAGTTCGTCCAGCGCGGCGAGCCAGTCTAGCATATATTCTCCCACGTAGTTGAAGAACGCTCCGTTTTCGTACTGTTCGAAGTCGCCCTCGGCGAGTTCGGTCGCCAGCGCCTCGAAGACGCCCGCGTAGGAGTCGGCGCTGGCGGCGGTCCGGTCCACGATTTCCCAGAGGTGTTCGTTGAGTTCGAGGCCCGGCACCTCGTTGTTCAAGTCACCGAAGGTAGAGCGAGGAGCCTTGTTGTGTTCGCACAGCGGGAACCCGTTGTAGATTGTCTTGCCCAGCACGTCGCAGGCGCGCTTGAGGAAGACGCCCGACCAGATGTCGTCGAACCGACCCACGTCCCACTTGTTCTCGTCCATCGGAAGCTGGTAGAACGCCGGGATGACCTCGCGCTCGAAGGCGAGATTCATCGAGCAGACGGTCAGGTAGTTGCCCTCGGCGGCGACGAAGTCGTTGGTGTAGTCGTCCTTGGAGGTGCGGGTCTGGGCCTGCCCCCGCAAGTCGCCGTCCATCAGGATGCGGACCGCGTCGAGGTCCGGCACGTTGGTCCAGAGGCCCTGGGAGGCCACCACGTCGGAGACTTCGGTCGTGGTGGTCTCGACCGTCTCGTCCATCGCGGCGTAAGGGTAGCCCCGCGGGTAGAGGCCGTGGTCCTCGAAGTTCTGGTAGAGGACGTTGACCCAGTTCTCGTCCGAGGAGACCTCCTCGATTTCGCCGTCGTAGTCGAGGTTCCGCATGTGGCGACCGAAGAAGTCGAAGTCCTCGTGGGGCAGGGTGTCGTCGTCGATGAAGAAGCCGTAATCGAAGTCGTTGGCCCAGATGTACAGCAGGCCGAAACTCGTCTCGGCGTGGCTCGCGGCGGGCACGACGTGGCCGTACTCCGCGATGCCGTGATTCTCGTACCACTCCTCGCGGCGGCTTCCGTCGAAGACCTCGCCCGAGACGCCCTCGTCTTCTAACATCGCGGCCATCTCCTCGGTGTCGCAGAAGTCCTCGGTGACCAGCAGGACGTGGAGGCGGTCCAAGTCGAAGCCGTGTTCCCGGGCGTTGTCGAAGTAGGCCCGCATGCACTCGTACTCGCGTATGGTCGGGACGACGACGCAGATGTCCTCGGTCGAACTCATTCGTTAGGTTGGGATGGTTTAGGCAAACCTAAAAGCTTGTCTATCCGCATTCGTCCGGACATAGTCGTAGGTACTTCGTAACGCGCGTCTGCATCAGACGGACTTCTATTACAAACATCAAATAGAATAATTATAAAACTAAAGGTTAGAAAAATATAATTATCCCACATTCATATCGACTTCTAGAATGGTGGATGAAAACAACGACGAGCCAGAAGAAGAAGATCAGTTCACGGACAGACGCCGTTTCCTTCAGTGGGCAAAAGGTGTAGGTTTGGCTGCCATCGCTCCAGAAACTATTGCAACAGTCGCGGACGCAAAAGGAGAGAAGACGGGGAGTGAGACCACCTCCTCGGGTCGTCCAACTAGCGACGTAAACGTAACACACGCGACCGAACTGCCGATGATTCAACGGCGTGTGGACGAGTACAACCGAAATGCCAATCCCAAAGTCTTCTATCACAAACTTCTTGCTGAACATCTGGGACAAAATCCCGGAAAGGGGAGTTTCGACCTCATCGTTACGACGATAGGTGAGGCAAAGACAGTCACTTCGAACAGATACGGTAGGACAATCAACGGATGGACGCCGACAACGGATGAAATCGCTACGCTCGAAGAGTACGGTGATGTAGAGTACGTCCCCGAGTTCATTTCGACGGACGTTGGCCTGCGGAACGTAGCCCGGCGAGACCTTGCCCGCATCGCATCACTTGACTTCGTACTCTCGGTTAACGTCGAGGGTAAAACGAAAGTCGCCAGCGATTGTAATGGGGACGAGATCGGCGTAGACACACTTCGATCTTCGAGTTACTTCTCGTTCGATACAGTCGAAAACAACTACACCATCGACTCTGACATTCGTATCGGTGTCATCGATACCGGATACGACGGGAGTAAGACTTCGTACGCAAGTAGCTACGCAGCCGACATCGGAATCGACACCAACTTAGCCAAGGACTTCACCGGGAGCGGCACTTGGAACGCGGACGAGTACCCTCACGGGACAGATGTGGCTGATACGATTGCGTACATGCTCGGAACGAACAAAGGTCATAGCGACCTTTTTGTTCCGCTTCGAGCAAACGAGTCGAGCAGTTCCGACCGTGAGACCAATATCAAAAATGCAGTCGAATACGCCCTGCAGAACGATATTGACGTGATAAACACCTCACTTGTACTCTATCTCAGTGATGGTACAGGAAGTACCGACTACTGCACCCAAAAAATCTGTGCTGAACACGATGCGTACACTGATGCAGGATACCTACCGTTCGCTACTGCTGGCAACGATGGGTACAATAGTAAAGTAGACATCCCGGGAGGTTCGTGGCTAACTATCGGTGCGGGTGGAATCAACGATGGTTCCTGTAGCACCAACGATTACAGTCGCGATGGTACGTCTGATTACGCACCGAGCTTCGACTACACTACCTGTTCCTACTGTGATTACTACGCTAATTCCGGGTCTGCCCCGACTGTCTACGGTGCCTATGCAAACAAGACTGACGCAGGTGTCTGTCGCAATGGGACATCGTTCTCTTCACCACAGGCAGCTGCTGCAGGAGTAATCATGGTCTCAAACGACCAGTACAGCTACACGTCCTCCCTACAAATCTTCGAAGATATGAACAGCTACACTGTTTGTCCGGACGAGGCCGCCAAACGAGGACAACTCATTGACGCCTACTACGCGTGGGATCAAACGAACGGTGACCCGGACACTACGTAAGCTTCGAGTCGAATAGCCTCACCACTACCCACCTTTTGACCAGAAAATTTTACTGGTTATCAGAATACTCGAAAGCTATGCCCTCCACCAGACGTACGTTGTTGAAAGGAGTACCGTGTACTATAGGATTGCTAGCTGGGTGTGCGACCAACGACTCGCCGTCTGAACAGGAATCTACCAGCAAGCGACACACCCAGACAAACGAAACAACTCACGAAAAATCGCAGATGGAAACGACAACGAACCGCATCAACCGACGTACTATCACATTTAATCATCAAGAGCGAGTCATGGACGAAAGCGTCCGGGATGTCGGAACCTCGTATTCATCCCGAGTTCTCCGAAGTGAGGACGAGGCTCGTAGGCTCAGCGTGACGAACGTCGGTGATAGCGTTTCCGAGCAGGACGTGACGCAAATCAACCGATTCGTAGCGAGAACAGATTTTGCGAACGAGGCCTTAGTAGTGGTGCAAACAGCAGTTCCATCACCGAAGTATCGAATCGAATTCGATTTCTTCAATCGGATCGGGAAGACAACTCAGATGACTCTCCATATCGAAGAGACGAACGAATCTGGGTCGGAGTCAGGGATATCGACAGGCCTCGTTAAAATCCCAGCGGACTACGCAGACGCAATAGAAATTACGGTAGTGGACGTAGGTGGCGCGTACACGGATGATCTGTTGCGGACGATAACGACGTTTTTACCTACAAATGAGACGCTAGTCGAGTCGATAAACGTCGGACCATCCAACGAACGGTTGAACACGGAACTGGGTATTCCCGGCGGGGCACTACTTACGAACGCAGACCTCGCAAGCAAGTTTGTTCCCGACGACAGTACCTACACGAAGTTTCTGCAGGAAACGTCTTTCGGCAGTTCATATATTCTGGCGGTTCAGGCGACGATGCCGAACAGCGGTTACTACCTGTTCCCGCAAACTATCGAGACTGGCGGGAACGAACTTAGGGTTCGTATCCGCCAACAGAACTTCGGAGGTGGACTGAACGCCGAATTCAACCACCTACTACTCGCCAGAATCCCGAGCGCGTCACCGCCCGAGAATGGAACTGCTACTGTTCGCACTCACGATGTCGACGAGACAATTATTAGTACGCAGACGATTCCATTGAGTAACGATCCTGACGCTTGGGACCAGACGTAACAATCGACACGCGGTTATCAAATTCTGTTCTAACCAAGAGAGCCGTTTCCGTCACGGTCTGTCTCTGTCATCTCGGTTTAAATACCTCTATTTATCGTTCTGTCGAACATGTCCGCGAGAGAACCCCAGCGGTCGGCCGCCGTACCCAAACGCATGGTCTCGAACGAACGCCAACTCCGGGTCGGCATCGCCCTGCTGGTCGCCGCGGGCGCGCTCCTGTTCGTCCCGGCCGCGCTCGGCGCGTTCACGCAGGCGTCGGCCGCGGTCGCGGTCCTCGGACTCGCGGGCGGCGCGCTCCTCGTCGGCACCGCGGGCGACGAGCGGCCGGTGTGAGCGCGACGTGGCACGTGTGTCGAATAGCGACGGAGCTGAGACATCTAATTCATTGCTATAAAAACAATCCTATTTCTTTAGGAATTGTATTTCTTTTCTAGTCCTCCTTCGCAACCGATACTTCGGTCGGTGAGTACGGTTTTGGGTCGCGCCGTCCACGTGACTCCATGAGCAATCGAGGTCCCGGACCCGAGCGCGTGTCTCCCCAACAGCAGCTGACAGCAGACTACATGCGGACGGCGGGCCACCGGAGCAACGTCCACGGACTCGTCGAAATCGACGTTACAGATGCCAGAGAACGAATCCGTGACATCGAGGAGAACACCGGAACGGACCTCTCGTTCACGGCCTTCGTCGTCTCCTGTCTGGCGACTGCCATCGAGGAACAGCCGCAGGTCAACCGGTACCACGACTGGCGCGGGCGGATTCACGAGTTCGATGACGTGGACGTGAACGTCCTCGTGGAACGGGAAGTCGCTGGCGAGCGAATCGGCGTCCCACACGTCGTCCGGGCGGCGAACCGGCGGACGGTCCGGTCGATTCACGACGAGATTCGGCGCGCTCAGGCGGACTCCTCGGCTCACTCAGATGCCGGAATCGCCAAGCTCGCCCGCCGCCTTCCCGGCTTCGTCCGCAGGCAAATCTGGCGACTCCCGCAGTTGTTTCCGTCGCGGTGGAAGGACCTCGCTGGCACCGTCGCGGTCACCTCGGTCGGGATGTTCGGCACCGGGAGCGGGTGGGCCATCAGTCCCACGAACTACACCCTCCAGCTCACCGTCGGCGGCATCGGCACCAAACCGCGCTTCGTCGACGGTGAACTCCAGTCTCGGGAGTTGTTGAGCCTCACCGTCACGTTCGACCACGACATCTTGGACGGCGGCCAAGCCGCGCGGTTCGTCCAGCGCCTCGGCGAACTTCTCGAAGCCGGGACCGGTCTGGACGCCCCGTTCGAGGAGTGAGCGACCGCTCGCCCCCGGGCGAGCCGATTTTTCGGCACCGGAGCTAAGTGGCCGGGCGTCGTGACGACGTGCATGGACGACAGCACGCAACTCTGGGGCGGGGCCGGATTGATTCTCCTCGGGGCGCTGATTCTGTTCGCGCCGGTACTCCTCGACCTCGCCTACACGACGGTATTGCTGTCCGTGGCGGTCCTCGTCCTCGCTGGCGGGGCGCTCCTCATCGGCCTCTCGCGGCGCGGGCGAGCGGTCTGAGATTTCTGTTCCGACTTACTCCCGCGACTCGGGAACCGTCGATAAAATCAAATGCTCGTCCGACGAGTGTTCCCGATATGGCTCTGGACTACGAGCGCGAACGCGAGGAGTTCGAGTGGGCGATTCCCGACGACTACAACCTCCCGGCGGTAATCGAGGACCACGCCGAGAGCTTCGGCGACCGCCTCGCGGTCCGATTCCGCGACGACGAGGGCACCGAGGTCGAGCGCACCTACGCCGACATCCGCGACGACACCAACCGGTTCGCAAACGCGCTCGCGGACCTCGGCGTCGGCGAGGGCGACCGGGTGATGCACCTGTTCCCGCGCCACCCCGACGCCTTCGCCATCCAGTTGGGTGCGCTGACCCGCGGCGCGATACTCGTGCCCTGCTCGGCCATGCTCAAGCCCAAGGACCTGACCTTCCGGGCGAACGACTGCGAGGCCGAGACGGTCGTCGTCCACGAGGAGCTGACCGAGATGGTCGAGCCGATTTTGGACGAGACGCCGATTTCGCGCGTTATCGTGCTGGACGCCGACGAGAGCGCGGACGACGAGACCGCCGAGCGCGACGACTGGCACGCCTTCGCGGACCTCATCGAGGGGCAGGACACCGACCACGAGGGGCCGGACCTCTCCTCGGACGACCCGATGTCTATCAACTACACCAGCGGGACCACGGGCCAACCCAAGCCCGTCCTCCATCGCCACCGCTGGCTCCGGTGCTTCGAACTCATCAACGCTCCCTACTGGTGGGGCGTCACGCAGGACACCGACTTCTCCGACGAACTGCTGTGGGCGACCACCGGCACCGGGTGGGCCAAGTGGTTCTGGAGTCCGGTCGGCGTGGGCCTGACGACCGGGGCCACCCAGTTCATCTACGACGGCGACTTCGAGGCCGAGACCTTCCTCGACCTGATGGAAGAGGAGGGCGTCACGCGCCTCTGCGCGGTCCCGACCCAGTACCGGATGTTCACGCAGGTCGAGGACCTCTCGGACTACGACCTCGCACTCACGGAGGCGGTCTCGGCGGGCGAACCCCTTAACCGCGAGCCGATTCAGGAGTTCGACGAGGCCTTCGGCGTCACACCGCGTGACGGCTACGGCCAGACCGAGACCGTCGCACTCGTCACCAACTACCCCGGCATCGACGTGAAGCCCGGAAGCATGGGCAAGCCCGTGCCCGGCATCGACGTGACCCTCCTCGATACGCAGGACGAGGAGGAAGTCGAACCCGGCGAGACCGGCGAGATTGCCGTGCCAGTAGACTCGCCCGCCATCTTCGACGGCTACTACGAGAAGCCCGACTTGGACGAAGAGACCTTCCACGGCGACTACTACCGGACCGGCGACCTCGCCCGGATGGACGAGGACGGCTACTTCTTCTTCGAGGGCCGCGCGGACGACATCATCATCTCGTCGGGCTACCGCATCGGCCCCTTCGAGGTCGAGGACGCGCTGGTCGGCCACGACGCGGTCGCCGAGGCCGCGGCGGTCGCCAGCCCCCACGACGAGCGCGGCAACGTCGTCAAGGCCTACGTCGTCCTCGCCGACGACTACGAGGGGAGCGACGAGTTGACCGACGAGTTGCAGAACTACATGAAGGAGGAGACGGCCCCGTACAAGTACCCGCGCCGCATCGAGTACGTCGAGGAACTGCCGACGACTTCGAGCGGGAAGATTCGCCGGATAGAGCTTCGGGAGCAGGAACAGCAGAAGTTCGGGGAGTAGGAGGTCAGAGACAGAGGAACTACCAATCGAGGTCGAACTCCAGCGTCTCCATCTCCGCGGTCGCCTCCTCGTACTCCTCCTGCGTGATAGTGAACCGGTGCTGGTCGGTGACTTCGCCGTTCGGTCGGCGCGACCCGTGCTGTCGCAGTAGCCCTTCGTAGCGGCCGCCGTACTTCTCGACGTACTTCTCTATCATCCGCCGTGAGGGTTCGTTGTCCGCCGCGCAGGAGGTGTAGAACACGTCCAAGTCGTACGTCTCGAAGGTCAACTCGACGAAGGCCGACGCCCGTTCCAGTCCGTACTCCCGACCCCAGTACCGCTTCGAGAGGACGATGCCGGAACCGGCCCGCCGCTGTTCCCACTCCGGACCGTAGGCCGTCGTCCCGACGAGTTCGCCGTCGTCCTCCTTCGACCGTAGTAGGTATCGGGCGGTGTCACGGTCGGCCCACTGCTGTTCGGCCTTGTCGATGAACTCGGCAACTTGGTCGAGTCGCCGGAAGCGGAACCACGGCATGTGTTCGGTCACGTCGTTCTGCCACTCGTCTCGGTCCACCAACTCGTAGACCTCGAACGGCTCCACGTTCTCGTGGGAGACGCGTTCGAGGACGAGTCGGTCCGTCTCGATTCGCTCGGGGAAGAAGTCGCGTACCATCGTAATCCCGCTTATACGCAGAACCCACGGGGGACAAGCTCTGACGATGGCGTCCAATAACACCACAAGGCTCAAGAGTATTTTAGGCGTAGTAGGAACTGAGTTTCTGAACAGCGTTCTAAGAGAGGTTCTCATCGAGAGCTACGCACGTCCAGATGACGTTCTCTCCTTTGCGGTTTCTGGATTTCCGACAGAGCCGCGGACGAGACCGCAAACGGAAGTGTCGAGGGCGGCGAGTCCGAGAGTCTCGGACTCGCCGCCTAACAACTCGAACCGTGTCTACACAAACGTTTTCAAACTATAAAGGAATAAAACTCCAAGAGACAACGTTTTTCTATTCCTACTCCACCGGTTCCACGAAGTACTCCGCCACGTCCTCGCCGTCGTCCACCGCGTCGAGCGCGAGCGCCAGCTTGACCCGGGCCTTCCACGGCGCGAGGTCGCCGCCGGGAATCGCGCCCGCGTCTTGCAGAGTCTTGCCGCCGCCCGACGTGCCGTAGACCGCCCCCGTGGACCCCGCACCACACCGCGAGGTCAGCACGACTGGGACGCCGTCCTCGACTGCGTCCGCGACGGCCTCGCCCAACTCGCCGGTCGCGTTCCCGAGGCCGGTGCCCGCGATTACGAGGCCGTCGGCGTCCGCCTCGACCGCGCGCTCGACCTGCGCGCCGTCCACCCCGGCCGCGGAGACCACCATCTCGACGCGGGCGTCGGGTGCCTCGACTGGCTCGTCCTCGCCCGAGACCGGGAGGTACACCGACTCGCTCTCTGGTTCGCGGTGGAAGCGAAGGCCGTCGCGGGTCAGCGTGGCGACCGGGCCGTCGTTGGGCGAGGAGAAGGCGGCGAGCTTGTGCGTGTGGACCTTCCGCACGTCTCGGGCGGCGTGGAGTTCGTCGTCGAACGCGAGGAAGACGCCCTCCTCGACGCGCGAGTGGGTGGCCGACCGGACCGCCGCCAACAGGTTCGCGGGCGCGTCGGAACTGGGTTCGTCCAGTCGGCGCTGTGCGCCCGTGACGACCACGGGGACGGGGAGCGAGCAGGTCAAATCGAGGAAGTAGGCCGTCTCGGCCATCGTGTCGGTGCCGTGGGTCACGACGATTGCGTCGGCCTCGTCGTCTTCCGCCGCGGCGCGGGCGCGCTCGGCGACGTCGGCCATCGTCTCGAAGTCCATATCGAACCCCGGAACCTGCGAGACGGACTCGACGCTCAGGTCGGCGTGCGAGGAGAGTTCCGGTACCGATTCGAGGAGGTCCGCGCCGTCGAGGCTGGGGGCCGCGCCCTCCTCGTCGGGCGTGCTGGCGATGGTGCCGCCGGTCGCAACGACGTGAACTCGCGGGAGCATGGCCCAAACTGGGGCCGTCTCCGCCAAGAAGTTACGGGATGACAGGACGAGAGAGGAGACGATTCGTCGCGTTTGAACTAGTATTATATAGTTGTCTAGCGCGCGAGAGGAGTCAAATCTCCTCGGGAATTTATTTATTCTCGTCCGTCGTAGGTGTCCTGTGTTCCGAAGCTTTCCGAGCGAGGCGGAACCCGACGGGGCGGTGTTCGGGCCGCATCACTTCTATCTCGGCGTTCTGCTGATACTTCTCGTCTGTTGGGTAGTCTACGCGGACAGCGACACCGAGACCGGGCCGTGGGTCGTCATCGGGATGACCCTCCTGTCGGTGTTCGCGTTCGCGCTGACGTGGCCATACTACCCCGTGGTGGGCGCGCTGGGCGTGCTGGTCCTGCTCGGCGCGGCGACCGCGATTGCGATGGTCCGGCCCTTCTGGTGGCGCACGACGCTACTGGCCCGGAGCGCGCTGTTTCTCGGCCTGCTGGTCGCGTGGGACGACGCGCTGAGTCACGCGCTCGGCTGGCAGACACCGCTGGACCTGCTGTGGGCCGAGTACCTCCATCCGTACGTCTCCGACCCGTATCTGCCCGAGGAGGTCGGGCGGCCTTCGGACTTCGACTTCCCTTCCGACTTCGACTTTCCCTCTAACTTCGAACGACCATCCGACCTCCCTTCCGACTCCGACCTACCCTTCGACCTGAAATCCCTCGTCGCGGAGCAGGTCGGCCGCGCGCTCTCGGTGGTCGCCCTGTAGTTCGATGCGGCCCTCCTCGACCGTCCCGCCCGTGGCGAGGTTGCTCTTGAGCGTCGAGGCGAGGTCGCCGATGTCCACCGACGAGTTGTCGAACCCCTCGACGATGGTGACGGCCTTGCCGTAGGTTCGCTCCTCGGTGCGGATGGTGAGTCGCTGCTCCGCGCGCCCGAGGTCCTCGTCGATTCCCAGTTCGTCCGGAAGCCCCGAAACGTCGCTGATGTCTTTGTCTTCCCCCATGAGTTCGGGTAGGGCTTGCGGACCTTTCAGCCTTCTCCGAGTGGCAAGTCGGCGCGCGACCGAAACCCGGCGACCGGTTTCCGATACCCACGAATTTACGTGATATGCTGTGTAGTACTACCCGAACGATGCTCCACGGAAAGGGAACGCTCCTCACCATCGACCTGACAGAACGTGAGGCGCGCGAGGAGAACATAGACGACGTGTTGCAGTCCTTCGTCGGCGGCCGCGGCGTCGCCACGAAGTTGGCTCACGACCGAATCCCGTTCGACGCCGACCCGCTCGGCCCCGAGAACCGACTCTACTTCTCGTCGGGACCGCTCCAGCAGTCCCAGATGAGCTTCACGGGGCGGATGAACGCCACCGCGATTTCCCCGCTCACGGGCGGGATTCGCTCGACCAACGCGGGCGGGTTCCTCTCGCGGAACTTCGTCGAGACGGGCCACGTCGCGGTCGAAATCGTCGGCGAGAGCGACGAACTGCTGGCGGTCCACGTGACTGATTCGGGCGTCGAGTTCGAGGAGGTCCCGCAACTCGAAGGGGCCGAAGTCTCGGCGACCAGCGAGTACGTCGAGGGCGTGCGCGATTTGGGGTCCGAACACCTCGTCACGGCGGGACCGGCGGGCGAGAACGAGGTCCGGTACGCCTGCGTGATGACCTCGGACACGCGAGCCTTCGGCCGGGGCGGCCTCGGCGCGGTCATGGGCGCAAAGAACCTGAAGACGATGAGCTTCGACGGCGACTCCGCGCCCGAGGTCGAGATTCCCGACGTGCAGATGGAGGTCCACCGCGACGCCGCCCAGAGCGACGACTCGATGAAGCGACAGGGCACGACCGGCGGCACGGAGTTCATCAACGACAACTTCTCGCTCCCGACGCGATACTTCACCGAGTTCTCCTTCGAGGACGCGGACAAAATCGGCGGCGACGCGGTCGAGGAGAAAAAGTACAAGCGCGGCACCTGCTCGCAGTGCGCGTTCGGCTGTAAGCTGCCGACTCGGGACGAAGAAACCGGCTTGGAGACGGAAGGGCCGGAGTTCGAGACCGTCTTCTCGTTCGGGTCGAACGCGGGCGTCGGCGACATCGTGGACGTGATGAAGTCCAACGAGTTGTGCGACGAGTTGGGTCTGGACACCATCTCGGCGGGCGTCACCGTCTCGGCGTACCTCAAGAGCGAAGACGAGTTCGGCAACGCCGAGTTGGTCCACGAACTGGTCGAGAAAATCGGCCGCAGAGAGGGCGTCGGCGACCTGCTGGCGGAGGGCGTGGACCGGTGCCACGACGAGTTGGGCGTCGAGAACTGGACCTCGAAGGGCCTCGAATTCGCGGCCCACGACGGCCGGGCCATCAACGGACAGGGCCTCTCGTACGCGACCTCGAACAGCGGCGCTGACCACATGTACTCGGAGATTCTCGGCGCGGAGTACTCGGGCGAACTCGACCCGGAGGGCTTGGAGGGTAAGGCTCCCTTCCTCGTCGAGTCCGAGAACTCGGCGGCGTTCAAGGACAGCGGCGTCCTCTGCGCGTTCTCCAGCGACTACGCCACCGAGGAGCGCATCGAGGAGTTGTTCGGCGCGGAGTGGGAGGAACTCCTCGAAATCGGCGGTCGCATCGTGGAACTGGAGCGCCACTTCAACAACCAGCGCGGGTTCGACCGGAGCGACGACGACCTGCCCTACGACCTGCCGGACTTCGAGCAGGCGCTCGACGAGTACTACGAGGAACGCGGCTGGAATCAGGACGGAACGGTGCCCGAGAGCCGGATTTCGGGCGGCGACGGCGCGGCGAGCGCGGACTGAGACGGTCGTTTCTCCTTTCCGTCTGGCTGTCGTGCCGTTAGTCGTGATTCGGTGATGTGGTACCCAGTCGGACTCTTCGTCTCCGGTGTCGCGGTGGTCTTGCTCCTCGGTTCGCGGTTCAGTCGCGTCTCGGAGGAACTGGCCGACGCCATCGGTATCGGGCAGACCATCGGCGGGATGATACTGTTAGGTGCTAGCACCTCACTGCCCGGCGTGATTATCTCGTTTGACACCGCGCTCGGCGGCCAAGCGACCCTGTCGGTGAGCAACGCCGTCGGCGGAATCGCCGCGCAGACGGCGTTCATCGCCATCGCGGACGCCGCCATGCGACGCGGCCCGCTGAGCGAAGAGGTGACGATGGCGGCGAGTCTCATGCAACTGGCCGTCTTGCTGTTCCTGCTGACGCTCGCCTTGCTTGCGATGCTCGCCCCGAACACGTTCGTTCTCTTCGACGTTCACCTCGCGTCGCTCGCGCTCGTCGTCGCCGTGATTCTCGGATTCCGGATGGTCCAGACGTCTGAAGTCGAACCGAAGTGGTATTCCCGTCGGTTACGCGGTCAGAAGACCGGAGTGACGGTCTCTGGCGAGTCCGGGGAGACGACCGCTGGCGAGTCCGGAGTGACGGTCTCTGGCGAGTCCGAGGAGACGACCGCTGGCGAGTCCGGAGAGACGGCTTCTGATTCCACCCGCACGCCAGCGCTCGTCGGCGAGTATCTCTTGATTGCCGCCCTCGTGGGCGGCGCTGGCTGGCTGCTCTCCTACGGCGGGCAACAGGTGATGACCGAAACAGCGCTATCCCCGATGCTGGTGGGAATGACTGGGATGGCGATTGCGTCGTCACTTCCCGAACTGGTGACGTCCGTCGCGGCCGTCAGACGCGGCGCGGTAGCACTGGCAATCGGGGACATCATCGGCGGCAACGTGTTCGATACGCTCATGTTAGCGCTCGCCGATTTCGCCTATTCCGTCGATTCGATTTACGCGCACGTGACTCTCGAAGTACTCTTTCTGGTGGGAATGACCACCATGATGAGTAGCGTGCTACTCATCATGTTGGTCCGGCGCGAAACGGAAGACTTCGGGACGAGTATCGGCACGGAGAGCTACCTCATCCTCGTCATCTACGTGGTCGGGTCGGCCTACATTCTGCTGTGAATCGCGGTCTCTCTGACACCGGAACTGATGAATCACTACCCCCGTGAATCGGATTCACGAAACTCACGTCGTCGCCGTCCTCCAGAACCGTGTCGGCCTCGGCGCTCTCGCGGCCGTTCTTCAGCGCCCGGACGCTGTCGCGGATTTCCCCGTCGTCACCGAGGAGTCTGCCTTCGAGCGACGGGTACTCCTCGGCGACGTCGGCGATTGCCTCCGCGAGCGTGGATTGCGCGGGGAGTTCGCGCGTGAGAGATTTCTGGCCGACCTCCTCGCGGAAGGTGGCGTAGAACTTGAGTTCGACGGAGATTGGGTCGTCGGAGTTGTTCCGCGCTGACATCGGTTTCTTGCGTGTGGATTTTCTCGGCAGGGGTTAGTATCCATCGCTGGTTAGGGGATTAGAGAGCGACTGGATTTCGAGAAACCGACAGCAGAACCGGGAGAGCTGGAAGGGAGAACGTTTCTTGAAGCCCCCGCCCGGTCGCGGTCGCTCGCCGGGATATTTCCGCGCCTCACCGCACCGCATCGGCGCGGAAATAGTGCCCGCCGAGACGACCACGTAAACGCGACCGGGCGGCCCCTTCATCCACCCGTGGTAGTCTGTTCGACCTGTCGTCGCCGTTGGCTGTTCCGCGGCGCACCGGCAGGAAAATAATGATATTTTCTAAAGAAATAATATCCTATGTTAAAGAATCCAGAACATTTCTCTACGGCGCAAGCCCCTGCGCTCGGACGACCGAACAACCGGGATGCTCGACTGAGCAATCCACAGAGCGCGCTCGGTGGACTAACCGCCGGGTGGGATGAAGGGGTCGGCCGCTCGCGGGCCGTCAGGCCCGTGGTCGTCTCGGCGACCCCTATCTGTCGCAACTACGTCCGTCAGATATGTCGCCGAGCGACCGCGAGCGGGCGAGGGCTTCAATAAACGTTCACCACTACGGCTAGCGCCGAACCAATGCAGTCCACTTCCCGCACAAATCCAAAATCGCTATCGAATCGACGCCAGTTTCCCCGCATCCCCGACTTATAAACCAGCACTCCACATTCTCACAGGCATGGACCGAGTCGCAATCATCGGAGCCTCGATGACCAAGTTCGGCGAGCGCGAGGAGTGGTTGCGCGGACTCCTCGCCCAAGCCGGGCGCGAGTGCCTCGACGACGCGGGCGTGGCCCCCGACGAGGTGGACCACCTCTACGTCTCGAACATGGCCAGCGGCGAGTTCGAGGGTCAGACCGGCGTCTGCAACGCGCTGGCCCACGACCTCGGCGCGATGCCAGCCTACACACAGCGCGTTGACCAGACCTCCGCCTCCGGCGGGGCCGGAATCTACGCCGCGTGGCAGTCGGTCGCCTCCGGGGCCTCGGAGATGACCCTGCTCGTCGGCGGCGAGAAGATGACCCACCGCACGACGGCGGAAGCCACCGACGTCATCGCTTCGCTCACGCACCCCGTCGAGTACAAGCACGGCGTCACGCTCCCCAGTTTCGCCGGTCTCACGGCCCGCAGATACCTCCACGAGTACGACGCCCCGCGCGAGAGTCTGGCGAAAGTCGCCGTCAAGAACCACGAGAACGGCCTCGACAACCCCCACGCCCAGTTCCGCAAGGAGGTCGATTTGGAGACCGTGATGGAGTCGCCCATCGTGGCCGACCCCCTGCGCCTCTACGACTTCTGTCCGATTACCGACGGGAGCGCCGGACTCCTCTTCTGTTCGGAATCGGTCGCTCAAGAACTCGTCCCCGAGGACGAGTACACCGTGATTTCGGGCATCGGCGGCGCGACCGACACCCACGTCGTCCACGAGCGCGACGACCCGACCGTCATGGGCGCGGCGGTCGAGAGTTCCGACACGGCCTACGAGATGGCCGACCGCGAACCCGACGACGTGGACGTGGCGGAACTCCACGACATGTTCACTATCCTCGAATTCCTCCAGAGCGAGGCCGTCGGCTTCTTCGAGCAGGGCGAGGGCTGGAAGGCCGTCGAGGAGGGCGTCACCGAGCGCGATGGCGAGTTACCCATCAACACCTCGGGCGGCCTCAAATCGAAGGGCCACCCACTCGGCGCGAGCGGCGTCGCACAGGCCTACGAAATCCACCAGCAGTTGCTCGGCGAGGCGGGCGACCGGCAGGTCGAGGCCGAGGTCGGACTGGCCTGCAACGTCGGCGGCTTCGGCAACTGCGTGACCACCACCATCATGGAGGAACCCTGAGATGACCCTGAACGCCTACCGATGCCCGAACGGGCACGTGACCTATCCGGGCCACGAACTCTGCCCGGAGTGCGGTGAGGAACAGACCGAGGAAATCGACCTCAGCGACGAGATTGGTGAAGTCGTGACGTGGACGACGAACACCGCGCCCCCGCCGGGCGTCCGGCAACCGAACTCGCTGGCAATCGTGGAGTTCGAAGTCGAGGGGACTTCAGTGCGCGCAATCGGTCAACTCGCGGAGGACAGCGAGGTCGAAATCGGCGACGAAGTCCGGCCGGTGTACGCCGAGGAGTTGCGAAATCCCGACGCCGGGATTCGGGAGCGCGAGAGTCAGGAATGGGACGGGTATCGGTTCGAATCGGCGTAGAGTTTTTTCGAACCGGACGCATTTTTGTCGAGACGCCCGACAGGGAGAACGAATGACTCGACCACGCGAGGGCGACACACACCGTTTCGAGCGTTCGTTTACCCCCGAGGAAGTCCGCCAGTTCGCCGACCTCTCGGGCGACGAGCAATCTCGCCACCTCGAACCCGACGACGAGGGCCGACTGCTGGTCCACGGCCTGCTCACGGCCACGATGCCGACCAAAATCGGCGGCGAACTCGAAGTCCTCGGGCGCTCGATGGCGTTCGATTTCCATCGACCGGTCTACACCGGCGAGACGCTGACCTGCGAGATGGAAATCGACACCGTGTCCGTGCGCGACGACCACTACGAACTCGAAGGGTCCGTCACCTGCTGGAACGACAGCGACGAGGACGTGATGACCGGGAGCGTCGAGGGACTGGTCTGGAAGTAGGGCGAATGTAGTTGGATAATTCGTAGTGCTGGAATCCCTTTACGATAGGTATTCTTCGTTAATTTTGAAAATCACGAGTATTCCTGCGATAGAAGCAAGCACGAACGTCACGGAACCGGCGACCAGAAAGGGCACGCCTCCGACGGCCGAAAAAATTCCTCGAAAAATTGCTATTCCTACCGGTACGCCGATGAGACCGCCAGCAGTTGTTGCCCCTACCGCTTCGGCGAATCGGCGTTTCTGCGTCTTTCGGTTCGTATACCGTGTATAGTCGAACTGCTCGACACCTTTGAATCCTAAATACAGTATCGAGGGTACTCCGGCAGGAATCGAAATAAGTACGGAACTATACAGATCACTAGAGCCAAGAAGAAGAATTACGATAGTAGTCCCGGATATGAGCGAAATCAAGCTAAGAGCTGCGATCGCTCTATCCCGAATCTGGAAAGTCATGTTAAAAAATCACCGGTTAATGTGCTTAATTATTACGATGTGGACGATGCGAGTCCTGCCGCAACGAGCAATCCAGATACAATTGAACTCAGCGGAAGCAGGAAAACCGCCAAGGCGAATCCACCGAGCAGGGCACCCGTATACACTAACTCCTCTTGATTATTTTCAAGCCAATTTGCAACTTCCTGAAGCGCATTGACCCAAGGAGAAGGCTCGTCCACGAGATTATCTTTTTTATACCCCGCGTCACAAGCAGGTGTTGGAAGTTGAACACAGGCACCAGTATTTTCTTGTCCAACCCAAAGACATCCACCGTCATCAACTCCAACCCAAATGTTCAAATCAGTACTCAGGGAACCAGCCTGATAATCTTGAATCGTGACTTTAATCGAGTGAAGTACAGGAGTTGTTCCACTACTACACTCTCTCGTCCCCTTCAGAATTTGTGATGCCGTCGAAACACACACTTCATTTCCATTATCATACTGGTAACACGCGTCAATCGGCAGATCGCCCGGATTTATATAGTCGTCAAGGATATCGTATGTTACCTGGTAATCCTGTTCTGAGTTAGTAGTATCCCATTCTGTGTCTGAAAGGCCTCCACCACCTGCTGGGAGATTCATTTCTGTTCCAACATCGGGGGAGTCTGAGTCACTAATTCTGTCTGCTGACCCTCCGGCTGTTGCTAATCCAGAGAAGTTACTTCCGGTAACTCCTGCGGAGGCAGTAAGGCCCATCATCCGTAGAATTTTTCTTCTTTTTTCAGCACTTCCTTCTTCGCTTTTTTCTGCCATGCAGTCGGATATAACCCGGCCTGTTTGAATAATTTCTATCCTTATGTTATATAATATTTTATCTCGACATATATAATTCGGACTCTAGAATTCATACAAGGGAATCGAATCCGGAACCAGCGACTCGAAAGGTAGACGTTAGTTCGCTATTTCGACTAACGGATAGACTCACATTCCCAAAAAGATGTTTAGACAACAGGATTTCAGACGTTCGCGGTCTGGTCCTAGAAGTCGTCATCACCCGAAACGCCCCGCTCGATGCTCTCGGCCGACTCCCGGATCTCGCGCTCGATGTCCTCGCGGCCTTTCTTGAACTCGCCCATCGCTTGCCCGGTCGAGCGCGCGAGTTTCGGGAGTTTGTTCGCGCCGAACAGCAGGACGGCGACCAGCAGGATAATCATCATTTCCATTCCGCCCGGTACGGGTCCGAACAGCGGTGTCAGACTCATAACGATACTGCTACGCGACCAGTCGCTATCAACTTCTCGCGTGTCTGACTGTCAACATCTGATAAACCGATAGATTAACATTGAATCCACGGCCGGTTCTCGGTATGTTTCCGCCGGGCCACTACGGGATGGCGCTCGCCCTCTACGCCGTGGTCGGGTACGCCCTGCTCTCGCGGGGGTACGTCCGGGACGCCCTCTCCGGCGGCGGTATCGTCCTCTCCTACGCCCTCTTTCCGGACATGGACGGTCAGTTCGAGGTTCTGGTCCACCGGGGCGTGACTCACACGCTCTGGTTCGCGCTCGCGGTCGGCACCCTCTGCGTGCTGGTCGTGGCGTCGTCGCTCGTCAAGCGGCCCCGCCGCGAAGCCATCAGGGGCGCGCTCTGGGCGTTCTTCCTCGGGAGTTTCGCGGTCGTGGCCCACCTGCTCGCGGACCTGCTCAACCCGTGGGGCGTGATGCCGATTTACCCCGTCTCGCCCGCGCTCTACTCGCTGGACCTCGTTCGCGCGACCAACGACGCCGCCAACTACGCCATGCTCGCGGCGGGGGTCGGCATCGCCCTCCTCGCGTGGTCCGCGGGCCGACCCGACGCTCGCCCGACGCTCGCCCGGCGACTCTACCGCCGACTCCGGGGCGAGGAGTCGGTCGCGGAAAAAATCGGCGCGGAGTAGCTATTCGTCGCTGTCCGCGGGGTCGTCTGCGTCGTCTGATTTGGAAGTATCGCCTTCCGAGTCGTCAGACTCCGACGCTTCCGCCTCCTCGCCCTCGGAGTCGTCTGCGCTCGCCTCGCCCGCGCCGACGCTCGGGTCGCCGCGCTGGCGCTCTTCGAGTTCCTGCTTGATGGATTCGAGTTCGGCCTCGACGTCCACCTCGGCGCGGTCGGCGTCCTCGTCGGGCGATTCCGTTCCGGCGTCGTCCGCTCGGTTCTCCTCGGTTTCGTCCGTGTCGCCGTCCCCGCTCTCGTCGGCGATTTCGATGGTCGTCGGTTCGTCCAAGTCTCCCGCCGAGCGGTCGCGGTCAGTTCGATTCCGGCCAGTCCGGTCGCGGTCGGCCTCGTCTCCGTCCGAGTCGGTGCGCTCGCGGTTGATGTCTCGCTCTCGCTCGCGGGACTCGGCGACCTCTCGGCTCTCGCGCTCGACCCGGTCGCGTATCTCGCGGTTGATGCGCCGGGCGTCGTCGAGGATGCTCCGGGCCTCGTCCTCGCGGGGCAGGTCGCTCTCCCGAATCGTCGTCTCCACGTCCTCGAGCGCCGATTCGAGGCGGTCGAGGGTGAGTCGGCTCGCGTCGCTCGCGCGGCGTTCGAGTCGGTCGCGCTCCTCGTTCACGACGCTCCGCTCGGGGTCCAGCACGCGGATGACCTGTTCGAGCGCCTTCAGCGCCCGGATGTTGGCCTCCAGCACGGCGATGGCGGTCGGGATGGCGTACTCGCCGGTGAACGACAGGACCTCGCGCGGCGTCGGCGGGCGCGGCAGGCCCAGCGGTCCCTCCGGCGGTCTGCCCAACTCGTCGCGGAGTTCGCGGACGCGGGCTTCGAGTTCCTCGACGCGCTCGTCCAACTCCTCGGGGTCTCTGGAGGAGTCGCGCCGGTCGTCGCGGTCGTCTCTCATGGCAGGGCCTACGTGTCGCGCGGTAAAGAGTTTGGGCGCTTTCGGGAGTGGGGTTGGACGGTTTTCCGAGGGCTGATTTCGGAAGTGAGTCGTGAATCGGGAATGGACGCCGAGAAGGGAGGTGATGACTGCCCAGAGGAAGCGAGCTACTGCCGAAGCCGAGGAGTTTTCCGCACCGCCCCGCGACCGCGGGCCTCACACCTCCCCACCCTCTTCCTTCACTTCCTCACTTCGTTCGGTCGTTCAGTCATCCACCGGCAGACAAACCGCGTCTGCCGAACCTTCGTTCGCTTTGCTCACGAAGACCTCGCGCGGTTCGGCGCGGCTACAGGAGGCCGCGCCAGCGCGCGCCAGATGGTCTGAAGCAATTTCTAGCAATTTTCAGCAATTGAAAATATTTTCTTAGAAAATTAAAAAATGTCCGAGCCTCGCTTTCCCGCCAGCTCAGAACCGTTCTCGAAGGAACACGTCGCGCTCGGGGAACATCGCCGCGAGGGCGTCGCGCGCCGAGGAGTCCCGAACTTCGAGGTCGGCCAGCGCCTCGGCGTCCGCGACCGAGTGGTAGCCGACGAAAACCTGCGAGAGCGCGCCGACACCGGCGGACACGTCCGCGTCGGCGCTGTGCGACGTGTCCGCGTCGGTCGTCGTGGCGGAGCTTTCGGCCACGGGTTCGCAGGTAGCGCGGCCCTCCTCGACCGTGACCCGGAAGGTGCCGTCGTTCCAGTCGGCGAGCGGGTCGGCGACCGAGAGCGTGAACTCGGCGTCGAGGTCGGTCGGGTACTCCACGGCCTCGAAACCGGCGGGCACGTCCACGAGGCGGACCATCGGGCCGGGTTTGACCTCGCAGTCCACGTCGGCGGGGTCCTCGGCCATGTCCAGCAGGCCGGTATCGACCGGGCCGTCGATGCGGACGCGCTCGACCTGCGAGTCGTGGTTGGCGAGGAAGCGCAGGAGGTTGATTCGGGCTT
Organism: Halorussus ruber; assembly: GCF_004765785.1. Classification (GTDB taxonomy): domain Archaea; phylum Halobacteriota; class Halobacteria; order Halobacteriales; family Haladaptataceae; genus Halorussus; species Halorussus ruber. The sequence continues at coordinate 186,006 of NZ_SBIT01000009.1, forward strand.
CGAGGTCGGGAGCCACGAACTCGTGGGCGTCGAGGCGCTTGCCCTCGTCGCCCCCTTCGACGCGGTAGACGACGTAGCCCCGGAGTTCGCCGTCTCTCTCCCAGCCGTAGGCGTAGGGGTCGGTCCGCCAACTGCCGAGGGTGCGCTCGCGCCACCACTCCTCGGTGCGCTCGATGGAGAGTTCGTAGCCCTCGTTGTCGGCGGCGAGAATTTCCGCGAGGCGCTCGTACTCGTCGGCCTCCACGGAGCGGAACTCCCCGCCAGCGAGAGGAGAGTCCCGAGTGAACGCGAGGGCCTCGGGGTCGCACTCGTAGCGAGTCCACTTGGTCGCCAGTCCCCAGCCCTGTCGCTCGTAGAAGGGATGCTCGAACGCCCAGAGCGCCGTCAGAAAGGCCCCGCGCTCGCGGTACTCCGACAGCGACTCCGCGAGGAGGCGGGTGACGTTGCCCTCCCGGCGGTGGTCCGGCGGCGAGGCCACCGCCGACAGGCCGGGCATCTCGAACTGCTGGCCCCGGAGCGAGGTCTGGAACCAGTGGTGAGCGCAGACGCAGAGCATCTCGTCGCCGTCGAGCAGGACCCTGTCCGCGCCGGGTTGCTCGTCGGGGTCCCACTCGTAGTCGTCCTGCGGCCCCTCTTGGAGGTTGAAAGCGTAGTGGAGGAACTCCTGAAACTCCTCCTTCCGGTCGTCCGGAAGTTCGCGGTAGTCCATACCGAAGGGCGCGTTCGGGCCGGACAAATAGGTTGCTCAGGTGTGTGACGAGTTCGCAACCCTAAATCACGAAGAATTTTGTCGCCTGCGCGTCACTCCGAGGTATGTCCTCCGAAGACGCATCCGCCACGGATACGCCCCGAATCTCTGCCCGCGACGCGCTCGACTACGCGACCCACGACGAACTGCTGAAACTCTACGGCGTCCTCGTCGTCGGGTGGATCGGAATGCTCTTCGGCCAGTTCGTCTCCGGGACCGCAGGCAACCCGTTCGCCCGCCTCATCGGCCTGTTCGTCGTCCTCGGAGGCGTCCTCGCGTTTCTGGTCGGCGTCGTCGCAATCGTCCGCAAACTGCTGGTCGATAGGCGGGAGGCCAGCGAAAGGCCCCGGAGCTAGTTTCCGACTGCGCGCCGGTACTGAATCGGCCACTCGACGTCCTCGTCCGCACCCAACTCCTCGGCGGCGTGGAGCGCGAAGTAGGGGTCTCGGAGGTGTTCCCGGCCGACGATGGCGAGGTCGGCGCGCTCGTTCCGAATCAGCGCGTCGGCCTGCGCGGGTTCGGAAATCCCGCCGACAGCGCCGACGAGCGCGTCGGTCTCCTCGGCCACGCGCTCGGCGTAGCGCACCTGATAGTTGGGTCCTGTCTGGGGAATCTGCTGGTCGGGGTGGATTCCCCCGGCACTCACGTCGATGAGGTCCGCGCCAGCGTCGGCGAGGAGGGGCGCGAGTCGGGCGGTCTCCTCGGCGGTCCACGACTCGCGGTCGGGGAGCCAGTCGGTCGCCGAGACCCGGACGAACACCGGTTTGTCGTCGGGCCAGACCGCTCGGACCTCGGAGACGATTTCGCGGACGAGGCGGGTTCGGCCCTCGAAGTCGCCGCCGTACTCGTCCTCGCGGCGGTTCGTCGCGGGCGAGAGGAACTCGTGGAGGAGATACCCGTGGGCGGCGTGGACCTCTGCAATCTCGAAGCCAGCGTCGAGGGCGCGCTCGGCCCCGGTGACGAAGGCGTCTTTGACCGCGGCGATGTCGTCGTCAGTCATCTGCTTCGTCACGGGCGGTTCGTCTTCGTCGAAGGGGTAGGGAACCGCGCTCGGCGCGAGGGTCTCCCAGCCGCCCTCGTCGGGTTGGAGGGGAACGCTGCCGTCCCACGGCGGCGTCTTGCTGGCCTTCCGCCCGGCGTGGGCCAACTGGATTGCCGGGGTCGCGCCGCGCTCGGCGATGAAGTCGGCGATGGGCGCGAGCGCCTCGGCGTGGTCGTCGCTCCAGATGCCGAGGTCGTCGGGCGAGATTCGGCCGCGGGGTTCGACCGCGGTCGCCTCGGTCATCACGATGCCCGCGCCCCCGGTGGCTCGACTCCCGAGGTGGACCTCGTGCCAGTCGGTGGCCAGACCGTCGCCGTCGCAGGAGTACTGGCACATCGGCGACACCATCACGCGGTTTCGGACTTCGGTTCCGCGAATCGACAGCGGACTGAAGAGATGGTCGCTCATCGACCCACACTCGGGGCGGGGAATCTGAAAGGTCTCCGCTCGCCCACGTTTCTTGCCGAGGGTTCAGCCGTCGCTTTTCAACCCTCCGAAATACTTATTGCACTTCTAGCCGTTATTGGTGAATCAATGTGTGGGGAGGAACGAAGGGGGAGTTCGAAAGCGACAGCGCGATTTCGGCATCGGTTGGCCGACCTCAAGCGAAACGGGTGTAACATCCTACTCGTCGGCACCGACGCGCTGGATTCGGCCTGTCAGCGACTCTTGGGGGAGTCGAGCGCCGGGCCTCGGTATCGACTGTTCGTAACGACAGACACCCGACCGCCGAGAGCGCACGCGAGGCTCAAATCGGTCCAGTCGGGGCCGTACACCGACGCCGCCGCGGTTATCGACTGGGACGCCGACGTCCGGGGCGGGACCGCGACCGACTGTGGCGGGCCTGAGTCCGGCGAGTCTGACTCGGGAAGACCCGACCGCGACGACGTCGATTCGCTCGGTGGGCCCGGATTTCGGGACTCCAGCGGACCGCAGTTCCACCAGTACGCGGTCGAGAGCGACGACCTCCGGGACCTCGGGACCGCAGTCGAGGAGACCATCGAGGAGTTCGACGACGAGTCCGGCGGTCTCTCGCCCGCAGAGCTACGGCTCTGCTTCGACTCGATTACGCCGCTGGTCGCCGACCGCGAGGGCCGGGACGTACGCCGGTTCCTGCTCGGACTCACCGAGACGGTCGAGAAGTTCGACGGGATGGCCCACTATCATCTGCCCAGCGAGTACGGGTCCGAGACGGTCGAGGAGTTGGAGACGCTGTTCGACGCGGTCGTAGAGGTCCGGCACGCAGACAGCGAGGTAGAGCAACGCTGGCACCTGCAGGACCCCAAAATCACGACCGACTGGGTGCCGCTGTAGCCGCTTTTTCACCCCTTCGCGCCGCTCCCCGCGGCGACTGTCCGGTCGCGCTCGCGGCCGACGTACCACCGGTAGTCTTCGAGGAGTCGCTTCCAGACCTTCGGGTCGCCCCCCGGCGAGTCCCGATTGATTTTGCGTATCCGGCGGAGGTCGCGCTCGCCGAGTCGGTCGAAGTGGGGCTTGCCGAGCAGTTCCCGAATGCCGCGGGACTCCTCGGTGCCCTCGATGCGCTGTTTCCGGCGTTCGCGGTCCTCCGCGACGAGTTCGCGGGGGCTGAGGCTGTAGTAGTACGACTCGAAGACGGGAAACCACCCCTCGCTGACGGCCCGGTTCGTACAGGCTAGCAGGGTCGAGCGCACGGTCTTTCTGTCTCGCTGGCTCTCGGCCTGTTCGAGTGCGGATTCGAGGAGGGCGTCGTGGGCCGACAGCAGGGTCCGGAGTTCGCCCACGCAGTCGCCGAGCCGCTCGGCGGTCTCGATGCGGAAGAGTTGCTCGGCGTTCTCGTCGTGCTTGAGGTACTTGCCCTTGGCGTCGTCCTCGTACTCGCGGGCCTCGAAATAGCTCTCGTTGAGACTGACCAAGGCTTTGAGGTAGGCCGACTTCTCCGCGTCGGCGTCGACGGGCAGGCGGACGACTTTCTGGCCCGCCGACGAGAGCGCTTCGAGAAATCGCTCGCCGTTGTAGCGGACGTAGCCGTGACGCCCGTCGTTCTCCTCGACGAGATATTTCGAACCCGTGAAGAACGCTTTCGACACCATCGAGCGTTATTCGTTAGAAAAAGTCACGTGGTAATAAACCTCTCGCGGATTATCAACCGCGAGAATCGACCGGGGTAGCGAGATTTCGGGAGGACTACCAGAGCGTCAGCGAGTCGTGGGCCAGAAAGCCGTCGATGGCGTGGGCGTCGGATTCGAGGTCAACCAACTGCTCGCGGAGCAGGTGGCCCGTGGCGTGGTCGCCGAGGCTCTCGGCCAGTTGGATGTGACTGCTGACGCTCTCGATGAGGTCGCCGTAGGCTTCGAGGTCGCTTTCGAGCGAGGCCCGCACGTCGTAGACGTCCTCGCCCTCGAAGGGGACCGGACTGTGGCGCTCCAGCGCGGCCGGACCGCTCACGGGCACGCCGCCGATTTCGCCGATTCGCCGGGCGAGCGCGTCGGCGCGCTCCTCGGCCCTGCCTGCGGCCTCGCCGAAAAACCGGTCGAGGTCACGCGCCTGCGCTCCGGCGACGGTCCAGTAGTGCTTGCGGAGCTGGTGATAGAGGACGTACGTCGCCGCGAGGTCGGCGTTCAGCGCCTCCACGACCTGCTGGGCCTTCTCGGAGTCGAATCGGACGGCGTTGCCCTCGACGGTGCCCGCCTGCTGGCGTACCTGTCGCTGTTGACTCATGCTAATTCTCCTCCTGCACCGGGTACCATCGGCGGGCGCTTAAGCCTACTCGCGGATTGGAGGCCTTCGGAACGTTTCGTGTGGGAATCGTAGGAGTGGATGGGACCGAGGAGGTAGGCGAGAACCGCAGAAGCGGACGGGAACCGCAGGAGTAAACAGGACCGCGATGTCCTCGAAAGCCCTCGCGCGGTTCGCCCTTTCAGTCCGCCGAGGTGGTGGATTTTCCGGCCCGGCGCGCGCTGGCGCGGCCTCCGTGCCGCGCCATCGGCGTGCGAGGGATGAGTAGCGCAGGCCGAAGGCCGAGCAACGCAGTCGGTTGGGGAGGGTGTGGTTCGCTGTAGCGGTGCGGTAGACGCCTAGGCTTCGGGAGTAGCTAGCTACTGCTCGGCTTCTCCAGTAGCGCCGACAAATCAATCCCACTCCGTCACGAGACTCGTAGAGCAATTAGAACACACAGTAAGAATAACTATTTAATTCCTAAACAAATAATATCAATTCCCTCAATCCTCTAGAACCGGGATAAACTCACGGCACTCGCGCAAAACCGCAGGGTCCAACTCCGCGAGTAAATCCCGGTCGCTCCGGTTCAACCCGGCCTGCACGCTCCCGTCCGGCCGGACCACCCGCGAGCGCCCCGCGTACTCGGTCGAATCGCCGACCGTCTTCTCCCCGGTCCGGCCCGCGCCGACGACCCAGCGAACCCCGTCGAGGGCGCGAGCGCGCAGGAGGAGCTTCCAGTTCTGGCTGTGGGCGGCGGGCCACGCGCCGACGACGAACAGCGCGTCTACCTCGGGCGTGGCGAAGGCCGCGCTCTCGCCGACGAAGTTGAGGTCGTAGCAGGTGAGCAGGCCCGCGGTGCCGACCGGCGTCTCGACCGTGACGCGCTCGTCGCCCGGTTCGAGGACCTCGCGCTCGGTCGCCCAGAGGTGGCGCTTGCGGTAGACCGCCGCGTCGCCGTCAGGGTGAAGGTACGCCGCGGCGTTGTACTGGTGGACAACCGAGTCGTCCTCCCGCGCTTCCTCCACGAACCCGACCAGAAGCGCGGTGTCCGACTCGGCGGCGAGGTCGCGCAGGCGGGCCAGCACCTCGCCGTCGCGGGCGAGCGCGACGTCTCGGAGTCGCTCGTCGGCGACGAACCCGGTCAGCGCGTACTCGGGGAACAGCGCCACGTCCACCGAGGAGGGCAGGTCGGCCACGCGCTCCTCGATTGCGGCGAGGTTCGCGTCCACGTCGAGGTCGGCGACGGCCATCTGGCAGGCCGCAATCGTGGGCGGGGAGGACGAATCCGAGGCGTCGGAGCCAGCGGGCGTCGTATCAGAGCCAGCGGGCGTCGTATCAGAGCCAGCGGGCGTCGTCATGGTCGGGTGGTGGCGAGCGCGGGAGAAAAGCGGTCTGGAATCGGGGTAACGGGCGAAGCCGTCTGGAATCGGGGCATCGGCGAAGCCGCCTGGAATCGCGGCGGTCCGGTCAGAAACTCCGACGGCGAGACGCGAGTATCGCTATCGTCATTAATCCGATTTTGAGTAAATATTTTACCCACGGAGCGCCAAGTGGTGGGTATGTCACAACAACCGCTCCAGCGTCGAGAACGCCTCTACATCGACGGCGAATGGCTCGACGCCGACGACGTACTCGAAGTCACCGACCTCGCGGACGGCGGGACGTTCGCGCAGGTCGCCGCTGCGAGCCCCGAGCAGGCCGACGACGCGCTGGCCGCCGCGCAGGCCGCACAGGTCGAGATGCGCGAGACGACCATCCCCCAGCGCACCGAGTGGTTGGACCAGATTGCGGACGGACTCCTGGAGCGCAAGGAGGAACTCGCCGAGGTCATCGTCCGCGAGGCGGGCAAGCCCATCTCCTCGGCCCGCGGCGAGGTCGAGTCGGCCGCCGAGCGGTTCCGCCGCGCGAAGGAGGAGATTCGCGCGCTCAAGGGCGAGTTCCGCGAGGGGACGACCGCCGGACACGAGGGCTGGAAGGCCATCGTCAAGCACGAGCCGATCGGCACCGTGCTGGCGATTACGCCCTACAACTACCCGGTCTCGACCACGGCGCTGTCGGTCGCGCCCGCCATCGCCGCCGGGAACTCGGTCATCCTCAAGCCCGCCAGCGACACGCCCGTCAGCGCCGCGATTCTGTCGGAAGTCGTCTCCGAACTCGACATGCCCGACGGCGCGTTCAACTTCGTGTCGGGTCGCGCGAGCGAAATCGGCGACGTCCTCTCGGGCGACGACCGAATCAACGCCATCTCGATGACCGGGTCGAGCGGCGCGGGCAAGCACGTCGCCAAGGAGAGCGGCATGGTAAATCTCCACATGGAGCTTGGCGGGAACGCCCCCGCAGTCGTCTTCCCCGACGCCGACTTGGGCGACGTGGCGGGCCAGTGCGCCAAGGGGTCGTTCAAGTACGCCGGTCAGCGATGTTCCGCGGTGAGCCGAGTGCTGGCCCACGAGGAGGTCCACGACGACGTGGTGGACCTCCTCGAAGCCGAGATGGATAGCTGGCAACCCGGCGACCTCTTCGAGGAGGACACCACGATGGGGCCGCTCATCAACGAGGGGCAGGCCGAGTGGGTCGAGGAACTCGTCGAGGACGCCGTCGAGAAGGGCGCGGACCTCGTCCGCGGCGGCGAGCGCGACGGCATCCACTTCGAGCCGACCCTGCTGGCGAACGTCCCCCACGACGCCCGCATCGTCCACGAGGAGCAGTTCGGGCCGGTCGCGGCCGTCACGACCTTCGAGGACGAGGAGCAGGCCATCGAGATTGCGAACCGGGGCGAACTCGCGCTCGACGCCGCGGTGTTCACCAAGGATTACGACCGCGCGATGGGGTTCGGCGAGAAGTTGGACGCTGGCGCGGTCCGCATCAACGGCGCTCCGAGCCACGGCCTCGGCGACATCCCCTTCGGCGGCAACAAGGCCTCCGGCATCGGTCGGCAGGGGCTTCACACGACCATCGAGGAGATGGTCCGCGAGAAGAGCATCATCCTCTGAAGCGCGGGACAGAAGCGCGAGGCGGATTTTACTCTTTATCCGAGCCGAGTATCCGCCGGATTCGCTCGGCCAGCGACTCGCGGAGGCCCCGGAAATCGCCCGCGTTCGGGGGACTCTTGGCTTCTATCCCGCCGGATTTCGAGTCCCTGTCGGTTGGCTTCTTCACGGCGGAACTTAGCCCCGGATACGGGAACTGGTGGGCGCGCCACGACTTGGGGAAAGAGTGTCGTCCCGGCAGGTCGGGCGAGCGCCCGGCGACGGCCTCGGCGTCGAGGTTCGAGTAGACCGCGCCGTCGGCGTGGAACAGGCCGTTGACCCGGCCCTTCTGGCGTGGGTTCCGGAGGTAGGCCGGGCGGAGCATCAGACTCCAGAAGAAGTCGCCGTCGATGGTCCCCTCCTCGCGGAGGTCGTTCATCGTCGGCGCGAGGCTGGCGAGGTTGGGCGCGAAGCGCGAGGGCGGTTCTTCGAGCGTGCGCTGCCACTCGGTACACCAGAGGGGTTTTCTCGATTCTGTGTCCCCTGTGTCCCCTGTGCCCCCTATTTCGTCGGCGAGCGCGCGCTGCGTTTCCGCGTAACGCCGGGCCGCAGTCGGGTTCTTCGGGAGATTCATGTGGAACTGATAGGCGTCGAGGCCGCGGAGTCCGTCGAGTGCGTCGCTATCGTCGTAGAACTTGGCGAAGCGCACGTCTTTCGTGCCCATCGTGAGGAGCGCATCGGGGGTTTGCTGGCGGACCGCCCGGAGCGCGTCGAGGACGAAGTCCCGGCGCGGCTGGACCTTCCCGGGTTCGTTCATGATTTCGGTGGCGAGGAGGCGGTCGTCTTCGGCGTACTCCTGCGCCCACCGCCGCGCGAAGTGGATGGGAGAGCGGGCGTACCCCTTCCAGTTGCGCGGTTGGAGGACTTCGGACCGAGACGGGGAGTGGACGCCGAAGGCGTTCCGCGGGTCGGTCGCGTGGAGGTTCTCCTCGGTGGGCGGGGACTTCGGCGGGGCCTCGAACAGGACGACGAGCGGTCGGATACCGCGGGCCTCGCAGGCGGTCAGGAAATGCTCGACGTGGGCGAAGAAGGTCGGTCCCTCCTCGCGCCAGTACTCGTAGGAGGCGAACACCCGGAGGCTGTTCAGGCCGAGGTCCGCGGCGTACCCGAGGTCGCGCTCGACGAGGTGATTGCGGTAGTCGGCCCACATCTGGTAGGCGTTCCAGTCCTTCTGCGGGAGGTACACCGCGCCCCTCTCTCCTCGGGGTTGGCTCCTCTCTCCTCGGGGTTGGCTCCTCTCTCCTCGGGGTCGGGACGCTTCCCCGAATTGGGATTCGTCGTCCACGGAGAAGTGGAGTAAATATCAAGGTAAAAACGTTCGGTCGCTTCGTCTCGAACGTTTGGTCACGTCGTCTCGAACATCGGTGGGTTGCTTCGTCTCGGACATCGGTTGATTGCGTCGAGACATCGGTCACTCGGGCAAACGCGGGCGAGTCGTTCGGGCGGACGAGGGCGACGTGTTCGGAAGACAAGGGCGACGTGTTCAGAGGACAAGGGCGACGTGTTCGGGCAGACAAACGTGGCGTCTCCCCGTGGTACACGTAACCACCATTTCCGCTGTTTCGTTTGTTTCGATTCATTTATAAAATCCCCCACCCCGGAGTTCCTCTGAATCGTTCTCGGACGGTGGGGTGGGACCGAGTCGCCGGACTCCTCGACAGAGGTTGCGAAGTTAATTCCTTCACCGAAGTAGACGAAATAGACTACTCTGACTAGTTTGCGGATACTGTTTCTACGACTAGGACAAGAAACTTCCCCTTTCTAGAGAGCGTTCCGGAGGACTACCCACCCTACCCTTCTCTACGAAAATACAGCGGAACGATGGGGTGGGGGTGTTTCTTAAATAACCGATTCAGATGAATCAGCGGAATCAGCGGAACGGGTGGTTTCGACAGCTTCAAGGCCGGGCCGCTACTCCGCCACGAGTACCATGGGCTCTTTCGACTTCGTCCGCGAGTACTCTCCGTACACTAATCGTGAGGCGTTACTGGACGATTACACGCCGGACACGCTGGTCGGGCGTGACGACGAACTGGAGGAGTACCACGGCGCGCTCCAGCCCGCCATCTACGGCGAACAGCCCGACAATATTTTCCTCTACGGCAAGGCCGGTGTGGGCAAGACCGCCGCGACGCGATTCCTCCTGAACAAACTCGAGGACAACGCCGAGCAGTACGAGGACCTCGACGTTCGCACGGAAATCATCAACTGCGACGGCCTGAACTCGTCGTACCGAGTCGCCAGCAACCTCGTCAACACCATGCGAAATCCCTCGAACCACATCAGCGAGACGGGCTACTCGCGCTCGCAGGTCTACGACCTCATGTGGGAGGAACTCGACGACTACGGCGGCATCATCCTCATCGTGCTGGACGAAATCGACCACCTCAAGGACGACTCCATACTTTATCAACTCTCGCGTGCGCGCGAGAACGAGAATCTCACCGAGGCCCGCATCGGTCTCATCGGCATCTCTAACGACCTCACCTTCCGCGACTCGCTCTCTCCGAAAGTCCGCTCGTCGCTCTGCGAACGCGCTATCTCCTTCTCGACGTACGACGCCAACGAACTCCGCGCGGTCCTCGAACAGCGCAAGGAAGTCGCGTTCAAAGACGACGTGCTGACCGACGACGTGGTGCCGCTGTGCGCCGCGTTCGGCGCGCAGGAGTCCGGCGACGCCCGAAAGGCCCTCGACCTCCTGCTCAAGGCCGGTGACCTCGCCCGCGAGGAGAACGACCAGCAAGTCGCCGAGGAGCACGTCCGGCGCGGCCGCCAACTCCTCGAACGCGAGCAGGTCGCCCGCGGCATCGCGGACCTCAACGACCACGAGCGCCTCGTCGTCTACGCCCTCGCCACGCTCGAAGCCGAGGGCGACACGCCCGCTCGCTCCCGAGAAATCTACACGCGCTACAAGTCGCTGGCCGACGCCGCCGGGAAGGACTCGCTGACGGCGCGCTGGCTCCGTGAACATCTGGACGACCTCGCCATGCTCGGCATCCTCAACGTCACGGAAATCAACGAGGGGTCGGCGGGCGGGAAATACCGGGAGTACGACCTCCAGCAGGACCTCGCGGTGGTGCTGGACGCCCTCGAAGAGACCTTCGAGTCGATGGGGGTCCACGCGAGCGTGAAGGGCTATCTATAGGACCCACTTTTTGCTGCACTCGGTCGGTCTGAGCCGCGGGCTCAGACGCTCCCTCGCTGGCAAAAACGTGGGGAAAACCCTGCGTCACTCCCTCCGTCGCTTTGGGCGAGGCGGCTTGCCGCCTCGCCCTTGCTCCGTCGAGGGATTCCTTGGTCCGGTCGCTCACTTCGTTCGCTCGCGGTACAACTGCTAGCCTGGACCGCACAGCACCGCAACCGTATCGCAATCGCACAGCACCGCAACCGTACCGCAATCGCACAGCACCGCAACCGTATCGCAATCGCACAGCACCGCGACCGCACCGCGTGGCTGATTCGGCCTTCGCTCCCCTGACAGACCGATGTAGGTGTGCTAAAGACAACTAATTATTTCTAAAGAGGTTGTATTTATTACCTATTCGGACTCAGCGATGCTCGACCGCAGAACTCGTCGGGTCGTCCGACCCCGGCTCTCGTCCGACCCTCGCCTATAACCTCCTCGCCGTGCTACTCTGTCTGAACTCCGTCGCCGAAAGACGGACTCGGGGAAACTGGGGGACACACCGTGGCACTCGACTATCAGCGCGTCATCGACTGGCTGGACGACCGCATCGTCACCAGACCGGGCAGAATCGTCGCCGCCTTCCTCGTCGTGACGGCGGTCTTCGCGGTCGGATTCACCAACGTCTCGACCGACTCGGGCACCGAGAGCTTCGCCGAGGACGTGCCCGAACAGGACGCGCTGGAGGCGGTCAACCGCGAGTTCGACCCCGCCTTCGGGCCGGGGACGACCACGACGCAACTCATCCACACCGGGGAAAACGTCCTCTCGAAGCCCGCGCTCGTCCGGATGCTCACGGTCCAGTACCGCCTCGAACGCCGGGAGGGCCTCAGGATAACCGGCGCAGTCGGCCCCGCCAGCATCGTCGCGCGGACCCTCGACCCCGAGGCCACCACCGCCGAGGAGCAACTCCGGGCGGTCGAACGCGCGACACCCAATCGAATCGACGCCGCGGTCCGGGCCGCAGCCCGTGGCAATCCCACCTTCCGGAACCTCCTGAGTAAGGACTTCAACCCGCAGTCGGCCGCGGCCTCCGCCTCGATTACCATCGTCGAACACGCCGTTCCCGGTCTCGCCGCCGACCAGCAAGCAGCGGGCATCAACCCCATGACGGGCATCCAGCGCGAGATGCAGTCAGTCACCGAGTCGGTCGGCGGCGACGTGCGCGTCTTCGGTTCGGGCATCATCGACGCCGAGTTCGGGACCGTCATCGGCGACACCCTCATCATCGTCGTGCCCGCCGCGGCGGTTCTCATCGTCGTCTTCCTCGTGGTCGCCTATCGAGACCTCGCGGACTTGCTTCTCGGAATCGTCGCGCTCGTGATGGCAATCGTCTGGACGTTCGGCTTCATGGGCTTCGCGGGCATCGCGTTCAACCAGATTCTCATCGCGGTTCCGCCCCTTCTCCTCGCGGTCGGCATCGACTTCGGCATCCACGCGGTCAACCGCTACCGCGAGGAGCGCGTCGAGGGATTCGGCGTCGCCGACTCGATGCGGACCGCGACCGACCAGCTCCTCGTGGCCTTCTTCATCGTGACGACCACCTCGGTCATCGGCTTCGCGTCGAACCTCACCAGCCAGCTCATCCCCATCCGCGACTTCGGCGTGGTCGCCAGCGTCGGCATCGTCTTCACCGCGCTCATCTTCGGCGTCTTCCTCCCCTCCGCGAAGGTCTTGCTGGACTACACCCGCGAGAAGTACCCCATCCCCACCTTCAGCCAGACTCCGCTCGGCTCCGAGGACTCGGTCCTCGGCCGTGCGCTGACCGGCGGGGTCGCCATCGCCGGGCGCGTGCCCCTCGCTTTCCTCCTGCTCACCGCCGCCTTCACCGCCGGGGCGACGGGCTACGCGACCGGGGTGGACACCTCCTTCAGCGACGAGCAGTTTCTCCCGCCCGAGGAGACTCCTGACTACCTTCGGACACTTCCGGAACCGTTCAGACCCAACGAATACACCGTCACCCGCGATATCAATTTCCTCGAAGACAACTTCGAGACCGGCGAGGACGAGGAGGTGGTCATCTACGTCGAGGGGCCGATGACCCGCGACGTGGCGCTCGAAGCCATCCATCGGGCGGGCGCGGACCCGCCGGACACCTTTATCACGGAGCGAACGGGGGCCGGGACCGGAGCGGCCCGCCGCGCCAGCGAGCAGAGCATCGTCACCGTCGTCCGGTCGCTCGCCGCGACGAATCCCGAGTTCGCCCGCCTCGTCGCCCGCAACGACCGCGACGGCAACGGTATCCCCGACGACAATCTGGACGAAATCTACGCCGCCGTCTTCGACTCGGAGTACGCGCCCGTTGCCAGCCAGTACCTCGCGGAGGACCGCCGGAGCGCCCGCGTGATTTACTCGGTCGAGGCCGACGCCGACCCGGCGGAAGTGACCGCAGACGCCCGCACCGTCGCGGACCGGTATCGCTACGACGCCACCGCGACGGGCAACATCGTGGTCTTTCAGGCCATCTCGGACCTCATCTTCGAGTCGGCAATCGTCAGCCTCGCGGTCGCACTCGCCGGGACAGCCGTCTTCCTCGTCCTCGTCTACTGGGTTTTCACGGGCCGACCCACGCTCGGCATCGCCAACCTCGTGCCCATCGTGGTCACGGTGGCCGCGCTCGCGGGAACGATGCGGTTGGTCGGCATCTCACTCAACGCCTTCACCGCGACGGTGCTGGCCATCACCATCGGTCTCGGCATCGACTACTCGGTCCACGTGGTCCACCGGTTTACTGATGAACGAGAGCTGTACGACACCCTCCCCGCGCTCAGACGGACCATCACCGGGACCGGCGGCGCGCTGACCGGGAGCATGCTCACCACCGTCTTCGGCATCGGCGTCCTCGTGCTGGCGGTGTTCCCCGCAATCGGGCAGTTCGGTCTCCTGACCGCGCTCAGCGTGGTCTACTCCTACCTCGCGTCGGTCCTCGTCCTGCCCTCGGTGCTGGCAGTCTGGGCGCGCTTGTTCGCCGTCGAGTCCCGAGCGGACGCCTCGGGCACCTCGAACGGCGCGGCCGCTGGCGAGGCGGAGTGACAAAAAAGAGGCGCTCGAAGGTCAGATGGCTGTCTGGCCGTTACGCGCCGACTGCGGGCGGCGCGACCGCCGAGGAGTTACCTTCGGTCGCGTTGACGAGCTCCTGCGGCGAGACCTCCTCGCCGTTGAGGACGAACGTCGCGTTGCTCAGGTCGCCCTCCGCGGACACGTCGCTGATCTGCCCTGCGAACCGCCACGTGTCGCTCTGGTCGTTGACACCGAGTTGCCCCGTGGCGGTCTGTCCCTCGACGGTGTCGCTCGACTCGGTGTCGTCGCCGGGTTCGATGTTCCCGTTGACGCTGACCGAGTAGTTCAGCGGGTTGTCGCCGCGCTGGACTTCGAGCGTGTTCGGAAGCTGTCCCTCGTCGGTCTGGTTAGCGGCGGCGTCCGTCTCGTTGCCTGCGTCGTCGTCGCCGTTCTCCGCCGCGCCAGTTTCATTTCCCTCTGCGGTCGTGGTCGTCGTCTCGTTCCCTCCTGCTTCGGTTTCGTTCGTCGTGGTCGTAGTCGTCGTAGTCTCGTTCTGTGCACCGTCCTGCTGTCCTTCGCCCTCCGGCACGACCTCGAACTGGACGATGTCGGTGTTGTCACCGTCGTCCACTTCGAGCGTGTAGGTGCCGGGTTCGACGTTCTCGGCGGTCAGGTTGACCGACCAGACGCCGGTGCGGCCCCACTCGTCGGTCGCGGCCGAGTCGAACTCGGCGGCGCTCGGGCCGTCGATGACCTCGACCGTGATGGTGTTGTCGTCGGGCCGCCGGTTAGTCACGCCCTGGATGGTCATCGTCTGACCGACCTCGATGGGAGTGACGTCGGTCCGGAAGGCCGTTCCGGTCGGCTGGCCAGCTTGGTTCTGGGGCGCGATGGCCGTGACCGAGGTCGCCGCGTCGGCGTACCGGAAGTTCTGAGTCAGGATGAGGTCGTCGCTACCGGCTTCGTCGGTCGTCTCGTCGGTGATGCGTTCGGTGACCTGCTCTTGGGTCAGGCCAGCACCGAAGCTCGTAATCCACGATTCGAGCGACGCGATGTCCGCGTCGTCGACGCCCGGCAGGACGCCGTCACCGACGACGGCGTCGCGGCCGAGGCCGATGACCATGCCGCGAATCTGGCCCTCGTTGAGCTGTCGGCCATCGCGGGTGACGAGTTCGATGTCGTCCTCCTCGAAGATGTCGTTGTCGTCGACGCTGACCGTCTCGGTGACGGTCCGGCCGCGCGAGTCGATCATCACGACGAGGACTTCGTCGAGGCCGGGCGCGACGCCCGTGACTTCGACGGTGCCGTCCTCGACGGCGATCTGCTCGTTGTACGTGCGGAAGACGTACGTCGGGTTCCGTTCCTGCGTGTCGTTCTGCTGTTGGTTCTGGAACGTCATCGGTGGCGCGTCTCCGAACGCCGCGGCCAGCGAGGAGTTACCGCCAGTGCCGCCGAGCGTCGGCTCGGTGACGATGATGGAACTCTGCTCGCTGGTGGCGCTACTGAACTCGGAGGTGGTGAGCGTCTCCGCGACTTCGCCGTTCTGGGTCACGTCCACGGCCTCGACCACGCCGAGGCGGTAGCGACCGGGGATGCTCAGGATGTCGTTAGCCTGCGAGAGGCGCACGTCGCGCTCCTCCCACTCGCCGTCGGCGTCGACGCTGATGAAGTCGCTCTGGCTGAGCTCGCCGTCCTCGTTGATGTCCACGAGTTCCCAGTCGCCCTGGTCGCGGACGTACACCGCGACGTCGTCGACGCCGGGTGCGGCGGTCCCGCGGACGTCGACTTCCTGACCGGCGATGTAGGTGCCTGCGGGACTGTCGATGTTGAGGACGCCTTCGCGGACGTCGAGCGAGAAGTCGTCCTCGGTGTCACCGAGGTCTGCCGCGACCTCCGAGACGTTCTGGTCGGCGTCGTAGAGGTTCACGTCGACGCTCGTGTCGTCGAGGTACGTGGTGTCGAGCTGACCGACGCCGAGGCCGGTATCGTCGTCGATTTCGACCTGCGCCCACGCGAAGTCGTCTCTGCCGTCGTCGTTGGTGTCGAAGCTACCGCGGTCGATGACGTCCTCCACGTCGCGGAAGACGCGCTCGTCGACCTGGTTGTTCCGGAAGTCGGTGTCCTCGATGGTGACGATGTGCGTCGCACCGGCAGTCGAGCCCCGGACGGTGTACTTGACGTTCTGGCCCCGCGTCGCCTCGTCGTTGTCGAGGTCGAGGACCGGGTTGTCGTCACCGGTCACCGAGATGACCGTCGAGCGAGTCGCCGCCCCGGAGTCGAGTTCGTCCCAGCCTTCGACCGTGATGGTGTAGTCACCGGCGTCCTGGTCGCTCAGGTCGATGGCCCAGTAGGCGGCTTCGAGGTCCTCAGTGGGTTGGCCCTCGGTCTCGTTGAGTTGGCCGAGCCCCTGCAGGTACTCGATGCCGGTCTCGGTGCCGCGCTGACCGGGGTTCTCGACCAGCTCGGGGTTCCCAGCGTACGGTCCCTGAAGCCGCTGGCGCTGTTGCTCCGAGAGGTCATCGACCTGCGTGAGCACGTCGCCGGTGATTTCGTTACCGTCCTCGTCGGTGACTTCGAGCGACAGGTCTTCTGCGCGCTGGAAGTTCCACTCGGCGCTGATGAGGAGGGTCTCGTCCTCCTGGACGGTCGAGCCCTCGACGTCGACGCCGCGCGTGTTGAAGACTTCGAGGTCGGTCACGCGCGGTGTCTGGACGGTCACGCCGATGTTGGCGGCTCGGCCGTCGATGGCGTACTGACCTAGCTCTTGGTCCTCGGGGATGGGCGATTCGAGCGGAATGCCCTCCGCGTTACCCGAGACGCCGATGAGGTTGGCCGGATTTACCTGCTCGCCGTTCTCCGTGACGAAGTCGACGTTGTCCTCACCTTGGAAGACGACCGGTTTCTGTTCGGAGACGACGACGTCGTTCGGTCCGCCGACCCCCGGATTGAACGTCGGCTGATTGCCCCCGCGCTGTACGTCCGCACCCAACACGGCCCCCGACATCGCAACCATCGAGAGCACCATCAGTGCTGTGAATACGAGTGCGCTTACTTTCTTTCTAGACTCTAATGTTCGTATCATGTTTCGTTATGTCTCGCTGATACGGGAATTCCCAGACCCCTATCAGTGTTCGACTGGCGGTACCCCCCATCCTCTCGTCGTCAACCGTCAAATCGTCATCTCCGCACCTGACTGCTACGAGTTTCACCTCAGGAGATTCGGACGCCGGATTGACGGATAAAGAGCGCAGACCGTTTTCGGGCCGGTTGCTTAGGTATTCCCTAATACGGCGAGTCCACGAACGCCTGAAGGTGCGGCAACGAGGGTTACTCACATAGTCGAAGAATATCCTCCCGTGAGACTGAGGATAGGCCGAGAGTAGTATCGGGATTCGTTCATGCCGAGATTCGAGCGCGTTCAACCGGTCGACTCCCGTCCTGCGACGAAACGTGCGTAGAACGCGGTGTTACCCCGCCTTTCACCCGCGATGAAGCCAGCAGAACTATCACCTCGGAAACTATACTCCGGGCGACTAATTAGGATAATCCAACTGAAATATACGTTCGACCGAATGTCCGGATTCGGCTTCAGTTCGTAAGGTCCCCCTCGTCGCTTATATGGCGTTATCCACCGATTGTGGCGCGGTCCCTCGCCGGGGAGGCCGTCAGTCGAGGGCTAACGATGGTAAGTAGCTATGAACCCGCTCTTCGGCGTCGTTACCGCGACAGATTTAAAGCAACTTCGCCGTCTCAGGGAAGCAGGCCCGCGATGACCTCTCGCTTCCACCACGCGAGCGCCAGCGCGACAATCGCCGCGCCTCCGACGACCAGTCCCGTGACGGGCACGTCAGCAGGGAGCGAAAACCCGCGTCGCTGGCGCTCGGTCACCTCTATCGGCACCCGGTAGGTGTCCGACAGCACCGTGTCGCCGCGCTCGTTCTCGTAGGTGAAATCGACCGAGACGGGGTAGGTCTTGGCGATTGCGCCACCGGCGGCCCCGACCTCGAACCGGAGGGTCGCCGACTCGTCGGGGTCGAGGCGCGAGACGAACGCCTCGTCGTTGTCGCTCGACAGGGGGTCGCTGGCGAACAGTTTGGCCTCCACATCTCGGAGCGTCTCGTTGGCGGTGTTGGTCACGCGGAAGGCGACGACTTCCGAGCCGCCCGAGGAGACCGTCGCGTTGACCGGTTCGACCCGGAACTCGTCGATTTCCTCGGCGACGCTCACACGGGCGTCCAGCGTACTGCTGATTCGCAGGTCGTTGTTCCGGTTGCGGTAGCGAACCCGGACGGAAATCTGTCTGGGTCCGGCCTCGGCCTCGCCGTTCACGTCCACGGTGAACTCGAAGGGAGCCGACTCGCCGGGTCCGAGCTGGCCGACCGCGAACTCGGTCTCCCGCGGGTCGAGGTTCGGGTTGTTCGTCCGCAGGACGACGACCGCGTTCGAGACCGTGCGATTTCCGGCGTTGACGATTTCGCCCGCTACGTCTCCGGTGTCACCGACTCGGAGGTCTCCTCGGACGCCCTCGACGGAGAACTCCTGCTCCTCGCCGACTCGGACGCGGGCGTCGAGCGGAGAACTGACGCGCGGGTCGCCGTCGCGGTTGCGGTAGCGAACCCGGAGGGAGACCTGCCGAGGACCGGGGTCGGAGGAGTTGGGCACGTCCACGGTGAACTCGAAGGGGACCTCCTCGCCGGGGGCGACGGTCCCGAGCGCGAACTCCGGGCTTCTGGGCTGGAGGTTGGTGGCGTCGGTGCCGAAGACCGCGACCGCGTTCGAGACCGGCGTCTCGCCCGTGTTGGTAATCGTGCCCGAGACCGTGCCGCTGTCGCCGACTTGGAGGTCGCTGACCACGCTCCCGACCGCGAAGGTTCGCTCGCCGCCGACGCGGACGCTGGCGTCGAGGGAGTCGCTGAACCGGACTTCGTCGTCGGCGTTCCGGTAGCGAACCCGGAAGGAGACCTGTCGGACGCCGGGGTCGGTGTCGTTGGGGACCGAGACCTCGAAGTCGAACCGGGCGGACGCGCCGGGCGCGAGGTCGCCGATTGCGAACTCGGTGGTCTTGGGTTCGAGGCGGGTGCCCTCGGTCTGGAGGACCACCACCGCGTCCGAGACGTTTCGGCTCCCCGTGTTGACGACCGTACCGGAGATGTTGCCCCGTTCGCCGACCGTGAGTCCGGCGGCGGTCGCTCGCAGGCCGAAGGTCTGCTCGCGGGCGACCGCGACCCGGGCGTCGATGGGGTCGCTGGTCCGGGTGTCGCCAGAGGGGTTGCGGTACCTGACCCGGAAACTGACGCTCCTCGGGCCGGGTTCGGTGTCGTTGGCGGTCCCGACCTTGAAGCTGAAGTTAGTCGATTCGCCCGGCGCGAGGTCGCCGACCGCGAACTCGGTCGCTCGCGGCCTGAAGTTCGAGTCGTTGCCCCCGAGGAGGACGACCGCGTTCGAGACGTTGGTCTCGCCCGTGTTGACGACTCTGCCGGTGACGAGGCCGGTGTCGCCGACCCGGAGCGAGCTATCGACCTGTCTGAGCGCGAAGCTCTGCTCGGTGCCGACCGCGATTCCGAACGTGAGTCGCTCGGAGCGCGCCGAGACGCCGTTCGGGTTCTCGTAGGTCACGACGGCGTCGCCGAGGTAGGTGCCGGGCGCGGTGTCGGCGCTCGCGCCGACCGTAATCTCGAACGCGCGGGTCTGGCCGGGTTCGATGCGGTCGAAGAAGACGCTGGTCCGCTGTTGGCGGTCGTTCACGCCGCCGAAGAACACCGACGAGTTGGCCGCCGAGAGCCGGACCTGCGCGTTCGCGGCGGGTTGGGTGCCGGTGTTGGTCACGTTGAGCCGGTAGGTGGTGGTGTCGCCCGCCGTCACGCGCGTGAGGTTTTGAGTCTGTATCTCGAACCGCGGACGGTCCTCCACGACGACGGTGACGTAGGCCGTGGTCGAGCGCGACGAATCGCCGTACTCCGGCGCGGTGTTCGGCCCGTAGCGCACGAAGTTGGTGTAGTCGTAGGTGACCTCGACCGGAATCTCGTAGGTGCCCGGCGCGATGGCGTCGGAGATTTCGAGGTTGAACCCGAACGGCCCGGACGCGCCCTCGGGGACGGTCCCGGCGAAGACCGTCCCGGTCTTGACTTCGACGTTCCGGGCGAGGTCCTCGTCCATCCGCGACTCGTCGATTTCGAGTCTGAGGTTCCGCGCGGTCGTGACGCGCTGTTCGAACTGGGAGGGGCCGCCGCGGTCCAAGTCGCCGCTGTTAGAGACGAACACGTCGAGGACCGCCTGTTCGCCAGCGCCGAACTGGTTGTCGGTCGCCGAGAGTTCGATGTTGGGGCGACCGACGACCGTCCCCTCGTCTTGGGCGAGCGCGAACGCAGGGACCCCGCCTCCCGCGACGACGACGAGCGCCGCGACGAACGCGACTGTGGCTCTCATGCCAGTCTACTGCGTTCCCGAGGACAATAACGCCCCACTCGGTCGTCGGTCGTTGAAACCCGGAAACGAAGGCTTGACTGCTATCCAGCAGTCGTTTCACCGCCGCCGGGTCCCTGCCGACGCGAGAAGAGGAACAGCGCGAACAGCAGCGGCGAG
Source organism: Halorussus ruber (assembly GCF_004765785.1). Taxonomy (GTDB): domain Archaea; phylum Halobacteriota; class Halobacteria; order Halobacteriales; family Haladaptataceae; genus Halorussus; species Halorussus ruber. The sequence goes on from NZ_SBIT01000009.1 coordinate 206,288, forward strand.
ACGAACGCGAGGAGGACGGCGCTCGCCAGCAACAGCACTCGGAGCGACGGGCCGCCGCCACCCTCCTCGACCTGTCCGGTCACGTTCAGGTCGCCGACCATCGTGGTCGGGTGAATCGTGCAGATGTACTGGGACATCTGCGAGGTCGCGGTGAACGTCACCGACGCGGTGCCGCCCTGACTGTTGATGAGACTGCTCTGGACGACGGCGCTCCCGTTCCCGTCCTGAATCGTCATGTTGTGCGGTTCGCCGTCGATGTTCTCGAACCAGAACTCGTACTCCTGTCCGGCCTGCAACTCGATGGTCGGGTTCTCCGCGTCCGCGATGTCGCTCGGCTCGCGGCCGTTCCACGCGGCGACTTCGCCGCCGAACCGGTACGTGGTCGTCTGGGCCGCGGCGTCGTCGCTCGCCACGACGCCCGCCGCCCCGGCGGCCGCCGTCGCTCCGGCCGCTTTCCGGACGAACCCCCGGCGCGTCACGCCCTCCTCGGCGTCTCTCTCGGATGTTTTCGTTCGCGTGTCGGCCTCGTCGGCGGCCGCCTCGCGCTCGCTAACCCTCTCGCCGTCGCTGGCCGTCGGATTCTCGCTCTCAGCAGTCGAAGATTCCCCCGTCATACTCCTCTATCGGTTCCTCGTTCGGGAGTGATAAGAGTCCACGGGCCGGTTGCGAGCGATTCCGTCGAGACGATTTATCCGCAGACAACTGTAGAGATATATTTAAAATACGTTCTATCGTCTCTAAGAATTGAAAACGTTTCTCTGAGCGAACGCCCGGCGAATCACCAACGACTAACCACGTCGCCGTCGTCCCACCGCTATGGACGCCAGCACCGGTTTCGTCACCCAACTCGGGATGGACTACGAGACGGCCTTCGACGTGGCCGCGGAACTGGAGTTCGACTACGTCGAGTTGCTCATGGACGGCGACCACGAGCGGCGCGCGCTCGACCCCGAGGTCGTCGGCGAGGAGGCCGACGCGCGGGACCTCGACCTGATGGTCCACCTGCCGTTCGCGCTCGACGCGGGGTCGGCCTACGAACACGTCCGCGAGGGAGCGATTCGAGAGGTCGTCGCGGCCGCCGAGACCGCCGCCGCGGCGGGTGCGACGAAGGGCGTGGCCCACGCCGACTCGAAGGCGTGGCGGCCCGCGTGGGACGACGACCACCTGCGCGAACGGGTCTTCGAGTCGGTCCGCGAAATCGACGCCCGGACGCCAGAGGAGTTCGAGGTCTGCTTCGAGAACATCCCCAGCGGGGCCTGCTCGACGCGGGACTTCCCCGACCTGTTCGAGGAGACCGACGCAGCCATGACCCTCGACACGGGCCACGCCCGGGTGGACGGCCTCGACTCGGCCGAGATGGCGGAGTTCGTCGCCGACCACGGGGACCGGATTTCGCACTTCCACCTCAACGACACGCGGAAACCGCAGGACGAACATCTGCCCTTCGGCTCGGGCACCATCGACTTCGAGGCGATTCTGCGGTCGCTTCCCGAGGGGTGGTCGGGGACGCTCTCGCTGGAGGTCTTTACCTTGGAGTACGGGTATATTGGGGTCAGTAAAGAGTATCTGGATAACGTTTTGGAGGAAATCGAGGGGTGAAGGAGCGGAGGACGAAAGGCGGATGCTCAGAGTAGCGCCATTCCCACGCGCTTCGCTCGGTGGCCCCATCCTCATCCCTGGTGGACTGAAAGGGCGAGCGGGGTTCGCGGGCCGACAGGCCCGTGGTCGTCTCAGCGGGCCACTATTTCGCGCCGGGCGGTGTCTCGCCGAACGAAGTGAGGCGAGGCTCGGAAGACGCGGTTTGTCTTCCGGCGCGGAGAGGCGCGAAATATCTCGGTGAGCGACCGCGAACCGCGCGAGGGCTTTCGAGGTCTTAGTCGCTGTTTCTGTCGCGTCTCTAAACAGTACTGGAAGAAACAGGAAGCTAGCTTCAGGCTCGAACACAGGAGTCTACCGCCCCGCACCGCAACCGCGGGCCACGCCCTCCCCAACCGATTGCGCTTCTCGCTTCGCTGTGATGCTCATCCCTCGCGCGGAGATGGCGGACCACGAGGGTCCGCCAGCGCGCGCCGGTTCAGAGATTCCACCGAGCGCGAACCTGTGGCTGATTTTTCTCTCGATTCCGCCGAACCCTTTTCCCCGATTCCGCCGAATGTGAGCCACGTGACCGACCCTGACCCCAATCCAGACTCCGAGTTCGACCCCGACATCCTCGTGGCCGGAGAGGCGCTCGTGGACTTCCTCCCCGACAGCGCCGGACCCCTCGCCGAGGTCGAGACCTTCTCCCGGCGCGCTGGCGGCGCACCGGCGAACGTGGCCGTCGCGCTGGCTCACCTCGACGCCGCCCCGTGGTTCTGGACGCGCGTCGGCGAGGACCCCTTCGGCGACCACCTCGCGGAAACCTTGCGGGAGTTCGGCGTCCCCGACAGGTTCGTGGAGCGCGACCCCGCGGCCAAGACCGCGCTGGCGTTCGTCAGCCACGACGAGGAGGCCGACCGCTCGTTTACCTTCTACCGCGACGGTACCGCCGACACCCGCGTCGAACCCGGCGGGGTCCCCGACGGACTCCTCGACTCTGTCGAGTGGGTCTCCGTCGGCGGGGTGATGCTCGCCGCGGAACCCGGTCGGTCGGCCACGCTGGACCTCGCCGAGCGCGCCGCCGAGCGCGACTGCACGGTGGTCTTCGACCCCAACGCTCGGCCCGAACTCTGGGAGAACGCCGACCGCGACTTCTCGGACCTCGCCGCCGAGATGTTCGCGCTCGCCGACGTGGTGAAGGCCACGCCCGAGGACCTCGACGCCGCCGGATTCGACGCCGACTCGCCCGAGGACCTCGCCCGGCGCGTCACCGAGGCCGGACCCCACACCATTCTGCTGACGCTCGGCGGAACCGGCGCGTTCGCGTTCTCGACCGAGGAGGCCCCGTGGGACGCTGGCGCGGCCTCACACTCGGGGTACGACGTTGACCCGGAGGACACCACGGGTGCTGGCGACGCCTTCACCGCCGGGGCGCTCGCGGCGCTCGCCGGAGCGGTCGGCGATGCGGGCAGAACCGAGGAGGGCGAGGTCTCGCTCTCGGAGGTCCTCGGGTTCGCCAACGCCGTCGCCGCGGTCACGACCACCGCGGCGGGCGCGATGGCGGCCCTGCCCACCTTGGAGGAAGTCCGGGCCTTCCGCGAGTGAAATCAACCCCGCGGAGCCACAAGCGAAAAGGACCCGAAAACCGTAATTCGCTGAAACGATGCGTTCTCTATCGGGAGCCGTCGGGCAGTCACGAGAATCGAAACCGAACTCCGAGGGGGCTGAATGGTAGGCAACCACTCCGCGGACGACCGCCAGACTCCGACCGAGGAGTTGGTGGTCGTCTCGAATCGAGAGCCGTACAGCCACGCCTACGCCGACAGCGATGGCGGGGGAGATTCCGACGACCGCGAAATCGAGGTCCAGCGCCCGGTCGGCGGCCTGACCGCGGGCCTCGACCCGGTGATGCAACGCGCCGAGGGGACGTGGGTCGCGTGGGGCGACGGGGAGGCCGACCGCGAGGTCTCCGACGCGGAGGGCCGGGTTCGGGTCCCCCCGGAAGACTCCTCCTACACCCTCCAGCGCGTCTGGTTAGACGACGAGGAGGTCGAAGAGTACTACTACGGCTACAGCAACCAAGTGCTGTGGCCCCTCTGCCACGGCGACGTGGGCAACATCACCTACGAACCGCGGTTCTGGCAGCGCTACGAGTCGGTCAACGAGCGCTTCGCCGACGCGGCGGCAGAGTGCGCGAGGGAGTCCGATTCGGGGTCGCTGGTCTGGTTTCAGGACTACCACTTCGGCCTCGCCCCGGCGATGGTGCGCTCGCAGGTCGGCGACGAGACCACCATCGCGCAGTTCTGGCACATCCCGTGGCCCTCGTGGGAGAGTTTCGAGGTCTGCCCGCAGGCCCACCAACTGCTGGAGGGACTACTGGCCAACGACTTGCTGGGGTTCCACGTGGACCCCCACTGCGCGAATTTCTTGGAGTGTGTGGACGCCTGTATCGAGGGCGCGACCATCGACTGGGACGCGGGTCGGGTCCACCACGCGGGTCACGAGACGGCAGTCGAGTCCTTCCCGATGGGGGTCGATGCCGAGCGCATCGAGCGACTCGCGGGGAGCGAGGAGGCCGACGACTTCTGGGCCGACTTTCGGGACTCGCAGGGCATCGCCGAGGACGCGACGGTCGCAATCGGGGTGGACCGCCTCGACTACACCAAGGGCATCCCCGAGCGCATCCGGGCGGTCGAGCATCTGCTGGAGACCCGCCCCGAGTACCGCGGCGAGTTCGTCTACGTCCAGAAGGCAAGCGAGAGCAGAAGCCGGATTCCGGCCTACCAGCAACTCCAGCGCGAGGTCGAGGAGACGGTCGAGCGCGTCAACGAGCGGTTCGGAACCGACGACTGGACCCCGGTCGTCGGCGTCACCGAGATGCTCCCGCCCGAGTCGCTCTACGGTCTCTACCGGCACGCCGACCTCGGACTGGTGAGTCCGGTCCGCGACGGGATGAACCTCGTCGCCAAGGAGTACGTCGCGGCGCAGGTGGACAACGACGGCGCGCTCCTGCTCTCGAAGTTCGCGGGCACGGCCCAAGACCTCGGGAACTACGCCTACGCCATCAACCCCTACGCGACCGAGGAGTTCGCCGAGACGATTCACGAGGCCGTGACTGACTCGCCGACCGACCGCAAGCGCCGGATGCGCCAACTCCGCCAACTCGTCGCGGCCTACGACCTCGACGCCTGGATGGACGACATCTTCGGGACGGTCGAGGACCTGCGCGGAGAAGGAGAAACCGACAGCGGAAGCGGCGAGCGCGACGGCACCGGCGGAATCGAGGGACAGAGCGCAGAGGCCGACGGCGGGAACGTCTGAGCGGCCCCGGCCGAACTTGCGGACTCCGACCGAACCTCACGGCCGACTGTCAACTCTCCGAGTAGCTAAATTTCTGCGCGTCGATACTCGGAGGTGAGGGAAATGACAGGAGAACGAAAGAACCGGCGACAGAGACGCGGACGGGACTCAGAACGTGGGGCGGCGCGGTCGTCGCGGGACTGGTGGCTGGGGAGGGAAATGGGGAGTGAGCGGTGCAACCCTCCTCGACCGGCCCGGAGGTATTTGTGGGACGACAACCCAAGCCACGGTCATGCACGAGCGTGCCGCGGAGTTCGCCGACCGCGCGAGCAGGGAGTACGGCTTCGATGTCGAAGTGAAGGAGTTCCCCGAGGGGACCAAGACCGCCGAGGACGCCGCCGAGGCCATCGGGTGCGGCGTGGCCCAAATCGCCAGTAGCATCGCCATGCGCGCCGACGACAGACTCGTCGTGGTGGTGACCAGCGGCGCGAACCGCGTGAGCGAAGCGAAGTTGGCCGACTTGCTGGGACTCGACGAGGACGACGTATCGATGGCCAACGCCGGGGAAATCAAGGCCGCGCTCGGGTGGTCCATCGGCGGCGTCCCGCCGTTCTGCCACGACGCCGCGGTCCCGGTGTATCTGGACGAGACGCTCACCGAGTTCGAGACGGTCTGGGCCGCCGCGGGGACGCCCGAGGCGGTCTTTCCTATCGACCCCGAGACGCTTCGGGAGTTGTCGGGTGCTGAGGTTGCGGACGTGGCAGAGTGAGTGCGAGTCGGTTTCGATTTCGGCCCTCGTCCCGTCTCGTCACCTAACGCTTCTCGACTCCGTCACGGGCCAATCCGAGCGTCTGCGCCGTGGGGAGGCTCCAATCGTAACTGACCGCCGCTAGCCGCGTCCCCACCGTGACGGCCGCACACACCGCCGCGGCGGTGCCCTCGCTCCCGCCGAGCGTCGCCGCGACCAAGTAGGCGCTTCCGCCGAGTACTGCGCAACTCGCGTAGAAGTCGTCGAACAGGATGAACGGCGAGCGGTCGAGGAGGATGTCCGCGAAGGCACCGCCGCCGACCGCGTTGATGGTGGCGACGGCGACAACGCCGAAGGCCGAGACGCCAGCGTCGGTCGCCACGATGGCCCCGGCCGTGGCGAACGCGGCGAGTCCGACCGCGTCGGAGACGAGCGTGACCGGGTGGTCGTCCGGCGAGTCGAGAACGACGCTCAGGCCGACCGCCAGAACCACCCCGAGCATTCCGAGGCTGATTTCGCCCAGTGACCTGAGCGCCAGCGGGACGCGATTCACCATCAGGTCGCGGGTCGCTCCGCCCGCGAACGCCGTCACCAGTCCGACGACCGCGACGCCGAACACGTCGAACTCCTCGCGTATCGCCTTGGTCGCGCCGACGAGAGCGAACGCGACCAACCCGACCGTGTTCATCGCGGTGAACGGGTCCACCAGTAGGGTGTCGAGGAGGTCCGGATTCACTACTCTCTGCCACGAACGGGAGCGTCTTGAGGGCTACGCATCCGTCACCGGAAACAACGAAGCGGTCCGACGAGTCGAATCCTTGATTTTCCACCCCTCCTAACCCCCGACCATGAGCCTCGTCCAGACCGCTCTCTCGACCGTCACCGACGCCGCGCTCGGAATCTGGCTCGGAACCATCCTCTTCTTCTCGTTCGTCGGTGCGCCCACGACGTTCGACGTGTTGGGCGACGACGCGGGGCAAGTCGTCAACGCCATCTTCCCGAAGTACTACCTCCTCGGCGTCGGACTCGGCGCGGCCGCGCTCCTCGCCGTGCTGGTCGCGGGCCTCGTGACCTTCTTCGACGCCGCGCGAGTCGGCCTGCTGGCGCTGGTCGCGGCCGGAATCGGGATGAACGCCTACGCGCGGTGGGTCCTGATTCCGAAGATGGACCGCGCTGGCGACGACGCCTTCGCGCAGTACCACAAGCAGTCGGTCGCGCTCAACGGCGTGACGATGCTCGCCGTCGGCGCGGCCCTGGTCCTCTCGCACGTCTGAGGAGCCTACGAATTTGCTAAAGAAATGAAAACAATGGCTAAAGGAACCTATACGTTGCTTATCGAACTCGCCGACCCCGCCACCGTCGAGTTCGGCGCGGCGGGCGAGCGCGACCTCTCTTCGGGGTGGTACGCCTACACCGGGAGCGCGTTCGGGACCGGCGGGTTCTCGCGGGTCGAGCGCCACCGCGAACTCGCCGCCGGGGAGCGCGACGCTCGCCACTGGCACGTGGATTATCTCCTCGGGCACCCAGCGAGTCGAGTGGTCGAGGTGGTGAAATCGGCGGACGAGGACGTGGAGTGCGAAGTCGGTCGGGAGATAGCGGAGGTTGCGGAGTCAGTTGGCGGCCTCGGCGCGTCGGACTGCGACTGCGATTCGCATCTGAAGTTCTCGGATGAGCGTGAGGCGCTGGAGCGTCTGGTGAGGAGCGCGCACGCGAGAGTGAGCGAGTGAGTTTCACCGTTCGGTCGGCCACTCGTCTCCCCGTGACCACTACGAACAACAGTATCGACGCGATGCCGTCCTCTAAAGCTCCTACTCGGCGCTTTGCATCGCTACCGACTCGACAACTACAGGGACTGTGAACACTTCCTGAAGCCCCCGGTCGCTCGCGGTCGCTCAGCGACATATCGGCGCTCTCCGCACTCCCCGCGCCGATAGCGGTCGCTGAGGCGACTGAAGTGAACGCGAGCGACCGGCCCCTTCATCCACCCCACGGCGGTTGGTCGGCCGAGCGTTCGCTGGCGGTTGGTCGGCCGAGCGTTCGCTGGCGGTTGGTCAGTCGGGCGTTCGCCGGTGGTTTATGTCACCGAGCGCACCCTGCAAACCCGCCTCGACCGTCGCGCTCCGGGGTAGAACTAACTGCTTCGCGTCCTCAGACCCGGGTATGGTACTCGAACGGAACGTCGGCGGCCTCGACCGAATCGCTCGCGCGGTCCTCGGCCTCGCGCTGGTCGCGGTGGCGCTCGGCGCGTTCTTCACCGGGAATCGAGGACTCGCCGTACCGGCCGCGCTCGCCGGTGGGGCGCTCCTGTTCAACGCCGCCACGCAGTTCTGCGGGGTGAACGCGCTGTTGGGCATCGACACCTGCTCGCAAAAACAGTAGAGAACGCAGAGAGAAGCACGCAAAATCGAGCGCGAAAGTCGAGTACGGCGTCAGTACACCGCGTCGCGGATGTCGTCCGCGAGGTCCTCGAACGTGTCGAGGTGGGTGCGGCGCTCGGTCCGGAGCTTCGCCAGCTTCTCGTCCAGATTTGCGACGTTGTCGGCGACTGCGAACTCCGAGATTTCGAGGCCGGGGACCTCGCTCGGCGTCGTCAGGCCGGTGGCCTCGTCGTCGCTCCACTCGACCGTCCCGCGGGCGATTTCGCGCAGGATGGTCACCGACTCCTCGACGCCGATGTCCTTCTGGCCCTCGCCGAGGTGGCCGGTGTTCAGCACGTAGCAGTCCACGTCGAGGTCGGCCACGAGGTCGCGGAACCGGTTGCCCTCCTCGCCCTTCGAACCCATGATGAAGGGGTTGGTGCCGACCACGCGGATGGACTCGCCCGCCTTCGAGGGGTCGCCCGCGCTGGTCTGGATGGACTCGCCGAGCATGAACGCCACGGCGGCCTCCTCGGGCGTGAGTTTGGCGACCGGCGGCATCACGGGGTTGCGCGTGATGAAGAACACCTGGTCCACGCCCCCTAAGTCGATGTCCTCGCCCGCCGAGGAGAGTTCGTCGCGCTCGATGACGGCGCGGCCGTTGGAGGTGTAGCGGTCGCTGTCGAAGTCCACCGCACCGTCGTCGGCCACGTCCACGTTCTCCAGCACGGCCGACTCGTCGGTCACGGCGCGATAGAGCGCCGGTTGTTCCTCCTCTTCGAGGCCGATGGTCTTGACGTAGAGACCGTGGCCCTCGCTCCCGGCGACCGTCCCGTCGGGGAGCAGGGCGCACACGTCGTCCTGAAGCATGGTGGCCGACTCGCCCGACTCCTCGTCGAGCCAGAGGCCGTGGGCGGTCAGCGTGGACTTGCCCGTCGCGGAGAGGCCGAGGAAGGCCTGTCCGACCGTCTTCAGGTCGTCCTCACCGGAGTCGTCCGTGAGACAGACGCGCTTGCTTCCGGCGTGAAGCCCGAGTCCGCCCTTCTTCTTGGCGTAGTACATGAACAGCCGGAGGAAGGACTTCTTGGCCTCGCCCGTGTAGTCGCTCCCGAGGACTGCGGTCAGCCCCTCGTCGGGGAGGATTCGGATGGCGATTTCGTCGGCGTCGGGCACCTGCACGGTGACGAAGTCGGGGTCCGGAGTCGAGTCGCCGTCGTCCTCGACCGGTTCGAAGAGCTTCGACCACGCCAGCGCGATGCGCCCGAACTCCTTCGGGACGTAGAGGCGACAGACGTAGGAGTGGTCCGCGTGGCGGCCCATCTGGCGGTCCACGCACACCATCTCGCGCTCGCTGGCCTCGGCGAAAGCGCCTTCGATGCGGTCGTAGTCGGCCGCGCCGAAGTCGTCGTCCACCGCGTTCTTGGTCTTGTCGGCGTTGCGCGAACGCTCCTCGCTGACGTAGGACGGAGAGCCGAACTCCGTCGTCGTTTCGAGATGCTCGGAGAACTCGCGGAGTCGGTCCATCGACGGATTGTATATCACGTCGTCCGCTTCGGCCGGGTCAGGGAGTGCTGTCTCCAGCGATTGAACTGTCTTCCCGGATTCTGACATCAAGTGAAGACAGAGCGTGCGGACGTATAATTATGCACCATTTACCCGAGTGTTGCGCCCTCTTCCGGCGATTTTTAATTTCAAACCCGAGTAAATAATTTGCGTTCACTCGCGGATGGCGGCGATTGTGTCCGAGTAGGTTCGGGTTATCTGCCAGCTAAAGCAACCGCGCTCCATCTCGGATTATTCGTCAGGCGCTGATTCGCCGGATTCCAGACTCCGACGACCGGTTCCCGTTCGAGGAGAACCGGACACCACTTTTAAGCAGAAATCGGGCGAACCTCCGAGCGTGGACGAGAACACGGGAGGTTTGTCGGGACTATTCGCCCCCGAGCGAGTCGCCGTAATCGGTGCGACCGAGAGCGAAGGGTCGATAGGTCGGGCCATCACGCGGAACTTGCAGGCGGACTTCGCGGGCGAAGTCGTCCCGGTGAACCCCAACTACGACGACGTGCTGGGTCTGGAGTGTTACCCCGACATCGCCGCGGTGCCGGGCGAAGTGAACCTCGCAGTAGTCGTCGTGCCGCCCAAAATCGCGGTCGAGGCGGTCCGCCAGTGCGGCGAGTCCGGGGTCCGGAACGTGGTGGTCATCACCGCCGGGTTCGGCGAGACCGGGAGCGAGGGCGCGAGCCGCGAGGCCGAACTCACCGCGGTCGCCGAAGAGTACGACCTGAATCTCGTCGGGCCGAACAGTCTCGGCGTGATGAGTACCCCGAACGGGATGAACGCCACCTTCGGCCCCGAGAACGCGCTCGCGGGGTCCATCTCCTTCATGAGCCAGTCGGGCGCGTTCATCACCGCGGTGCTGGACTGGGCCAACGACGAGGGCATCGGCTTCAAGGACGTGGTCTCGCTGGGCAACAAGGCCGTGCTGGACGAGACCGACTTCGTGGAGGCGTGGGGCGAGGACCCCGACACCGACGTGATTCTGGGCTATCTGGAGGGCGTCGAGAACGGCGGCGAGTTCATCGACTCGGCCCGCCGGGCGACCGACGACACCCCCATCGTGATGGTCAAGTCCGGGCGAACCGAGGCTGGCGCGCAGGCAGTCTCTTCCCACACCGGCACCCTCGCCGGGAGCGAACAGGCCTACGAGGCCGGACTGGAGCAGGCCGGAGTCCTCCGGGTCGAGAACGTCCAAGAGCTGTTCGACTTCGCTCAGATTCTCTCGGGGCAACCCCTGCCCGACTCCGACGACGTGGCCATCGTGACCAACGCGGGCGGTCCGGGCGTGATGACCACCGACGCGGTGGGCGACTCGAACCTCTCGCTGGCCTCCTTCTCGGAGGAGACACTCTCCGAACTCTCGGAGGCCATGCCCGAGGAGGCCAACATCTACAACCCCATCGACGCCATCGGGGACGCCGACATCGAGCGATTCGAGCGGGCGCTCGACATCGCGCTGGCCGACGAGAACGTCGGATGCGCGGTGGTCCTCTCGGCCCCGACCGCGGTCATCGACTTCGACGACCTCGCCGAGGTCATCACCGACCTGCAGGCCGAACACGGCAAGCCGGTCGCCGCGGTGCTGATGGGCGGCGAGCGCACCGAGTCGGCCAAAGACCAACTGCGCGAGGGCGGCATCCCGAACTACTTCGACCCCGCGCGAGCGGTCCGGAGCCTCGACGCCCTCTCTCGCTACCGGGAAATCAGCGAGCGCGAGTACGAGGCCCCCCAAGAGTTCGACGTGGACCGGGAGCGCGCCCGAGAGATTCTGGAGCGCGTCGAGGAGCGCGGCGACAACCGCCTCGGCGTGGAAGCGATGGGCCTGCTCGACGCTTACGGGATTCCGACGCCCGAGGGGACCATCGCCGAGGACCCCGAGGAGGCCGTCGCCGCCGCCCAAGACATCGAGGGCGAGGTCGTCATGAAAATCGTCTCGCCGGACATCCTCCACAAGTCCGATATCGGCGGCGTGAAGGTCGGCGTCCCGCCGGAGGACGTCTACGACGCCTACGAGGACCTCGTGACTCGCGCCCGGAACTACCAGCCAGACGCGACGATTCTGGGCGTCCAAGTCCAAGAGATGGTGGACCTCGATTCGGGCACCGAGACCATCATCGGGATGAACCGCGACCCGCAGTTCGGTCCACTCCTGCTGTTCGGCCTCGGCGGCATCTTCGTGGAGATTCTGGAGGACACCGAGACGCGGGTCGCCCCGGTCAGCGAACGCGAGGCCACCGAGATGGTCGAGGGAATCAGGTCGGCACCCCTCTTGCGAGGAGCCAGAGGACGGGACCCCGCCGACCGCGAGGCCATCGTCGAGAGCCTTCAGCGCCTCTCGCAACTCGTGACCGACTTCCCCGCGATACTGGAACTCGACGTGAACCCCCTCGTGGCCGGGCCGGACGGCGTACAGGCTGTGGACGTGCGACTGACCGTGGACGCTGATACACTATGAAAACCATACTCGTTACCGCGACCGAGGAGAGTACAGGCAAGACCGCGGTCGCGCTCGCGCTGGCCAAACTGGCCGCCGAGCGCGGCCTGTCGGTCGGCTACATGAAACCCAAGGGTACCCGACTCCAGTCCAACGTCGGCAAGACGCTGGACGCCGACCCGATGCTGGCCCGCGACCTGCTGGAGTTGGACGCCGAGATGCACAACCTCGAACCCATCGTCTACTCGCCGACGTTCATCGAGCAGGCGATTCGAGGCCGCGAGAATCCCGACGAAATCCGCGACCAAGTGCGGGAGAGCTTCGAAGAACTCGCCGAAGGAAAGGACTTGATGGTCGTGGAAGGCGGTGGAAAGCTGACCACGGGCGGCATCGTGGACCTCACCGACCCCGCGGTCGCCGACTTGCTCGACGCCGAGGTCCTGCTCATCTCGAAGTACGAGAAGGGCGGCGACGTGGACGACCTGCTGGCGGCCGCCGACGACGTGGGCGACCGCCTGCTCGGCGTGCTGTTCAACGCCGTGCCCGACGCGAGTTTCGACGACCTCGAAACCGAAGTCGTCCCCTTCCTCGAAGGCCGAGGAGTCCCCGTACTGGGAGTCGTCCCGCGCGAGCAGTCGCTGGCTGGCGTGACCGTCGATGACCTCTCGGCGGAACTCTCGGCCGAGCAGTTGAACGACGCGCCGGGCGACGCCTTCGTGGAGCGGTTCCTCGTCGGCGCGATGTCGGGCGATTCCGCGCTCAGGCACCTCCGCCGGACGAAAGACGCCGCGCTCATCACCGGGGGCGACCGGCCTGACCTCCAGCGCGTCGCGTTGGAAGCCCCGGGCGTGAAGTGCCTCATCCTGACCGGCGGGTTCCGCCCGCCGGGGGCCATCGTCGGCAAGGCCGAGGAGAAGGGCGTGCCCGTCCTGCTGGTCCAGTCGGACACGCTCACGACCATCGAGCGCGCCGAGGACGTGGTCCGGAGCGGTCGCACCCGCGACGCCGAGACGGTCGAGACGATGCGGGACCTCCTCCACGACCACGCCGACGTGGAAGCTATCGTCGGCGCGGACGAGTCGGAAGCCGAGTCGGGCGACGACTCCTCGGACGCGGACGATTCGGACGACGAATCGTCCGAGTAACCGCCTCTCGACGCTCCTCGCCGCCCCTTCTCATTTCTCACCGCCCTCGCCATTCCTCGCTATTTCTCACCGCCCGTTCCCGCGAGGGATATTCCCATCGAACATAATTAAACAAAAAATATAAATAACGAGTGTGGTAGTTGTTGTACAGAGGCAGTCGGTGACGTGAGTAGAAACGTACTGGAAGCCCCCGAACTCGACGAAACTGAACTCGACGAACCGGACGAGACCGGCGAGGTCGCGCTCCCGAACTACGGCCCGTGGGTATCGCTCTACGGTTTTCTCCACCGCTACGCGCGACCCCACACCGGAGTCTTCGCCGGGACCGCGACGGTCGGTCTCCTCGTTCTCGTCCGACAGTTCTACGCCTTCGTGTTCGGCCCCGCGGAGTGGTCGGGGCTTCCGCCGTGGTCGGTTCTGGTCGGCGTTCTCCTGTTCGGATTCGGCGTGAACTACTACGCCGTGCGCGACGACACGGCCTGCTCGGAGTGCGGGACCGCGTTCTCGCGGGAGCGAGTCGAGAAGCGCCCGGTCCGGAACGACTCGGCCTCGGACGCCGATTCGGGCGTCTACATCCGCGAGACGCTCGAATGCCAGTCCTGCGACCATCGAACGACCGAGATATATCGCCAACCCGAGAAGAATCCGCCTCGGTTCTGAAGTTACTCTCCGACCGTCAGTCGCCGACCGCTATCATTCCTTTCACGGTCTCCTCGTCCATCGCGCGCCGGAAGGCGTCGTCCACCTCGTCCAAATCCGCCGCGAAGTCCACGATTCCTTCCACGTCCACCGCGCCGTCGGCGAGAAGGTCCACGGCGGCGGGGTAGGTGTTCCGGTAACGGAAGGACCCGCGAACGTCGAGTTCGCTGTCCACGATGTCGAGGACGTTGAGGGGGACCTCGGCCTCCGGCGCGAGGCCGACGAAGACGACGGTGCCTCCTCGGCGGACCGCGTCGAGGCTCCCCGCGATGGCGGACTTCGCGCCCGAGGCCTCGATTACTACGTCCACGCCCGAACTGTTCGTTTTGGCGGCGACCGCCTCTCCGAGGTCGGTCTCGCGGGGGTCGATGGTCAGGTCCGCGCCGCGCGCTGCTGCTCGCTGGCGCTTGGCCTTGACCACGTCAGAGACGAAGACCTCGCTGGCTCCCGCGGCGCGGGCGGCGGCCATCGCCAGCAGGCCGATTGGTCCCGCGCCGGTCACTAGCACCGAGTCGCCGACGCCGACTTCGCCCCGGCGCGCGGCGTGGATACCGACGCTGAGGGGTTCGCAGAGCGCCCCCTCGCGGGTCGAGACCGACTCGGGCAGGCGGTAGGCGAAGTCGGCGGGCCACGCGACGTACTCGGCGAACGCGCCGTCGTCCGGCGGGGTCGCCATGAAGGTCACGTCCGGGCAGAGGTTGTACTCGCCGCGCTTGCAGAAGTCGCACCGGCGGCAGGGGACGCCGGGTTCCAGCGCGACTCTGTCGCCGACTTCGAGGCCGTCCACCGCGTCGCCGACCGCCGCGACTTCGCCCGCGCTCTCGTGGCCCAGAACGAGGGGCTCCTCGACCACGTAGTCGCCGATTCGGCCGTGTTCGTAGTAGTGGAGGTCAGAGCCGCAGATGCCGACTTCGCCGACCGCGACGAGGACCTCGTCGGGCGCTGGGTCGGGTTCGGGGCGCTCCTCGACTTCGAGTCGGCCGGGTTCCGTGAGGACTGCGGTGCGCATGGCAACGGGTTCGGCGTCGAGGCGTAAAGCGATTCGTGCGTGAGCGGTGGAGGGATTTTGGTCAACTCCGATGTGAGCTATCTCGGATTTCCTTTGCGGTTGGCGCGTGCTGGCGCGGTCTCCTGTGACCGCGCCGAACCGCGCGAGGGCCGAGGACCGCAGCGGGCGAGGACCGCAGGCGGTTGGGGAGGACGTGGCCCGCGGTTGCGGTGCTGTGCGGTGACTCCGAGGCTTCGGCAATAGCTAGCTTCCTGTCGCCTTCCACCGATTATTTCGATTATGACACAGGAACAGCAACTGTGGTCTCGAAAGCCCTCGCACGTCTCGGGTCGGGGGACTCGCTGTGCTTCTCGGTCGCGCCTTCGGCGCTCCCTGCGGTGCTTACGTCGTCCGCCTTCCCCGAGACGCGCTCGCCCTTTCAGTCCGCCGAGGCCCGCACGTGGTCCACCGAGCGCATCCGGTGGTCAGTCGCGCCTCTCCGACCCCGCCTCTTGACAAGGCCCCTCACACCATCCCCCTCGCTTATACCAATTCCCGAAGAACTCCCGCGTATGCCCGGTGCAGTATTCCTCCGAGGAGACCAGATAACGCTCCGGACCGTCGAGGAGGACGACATCGAGTTCCTGCGCGATAGCATCAACCTGCCCGAAGTGCGCGCTGGCCTGACCACCGCACTCCCGCTCAACGCCGAGCAGGAGCGCGAGTACTTCGAGGAGCAGATTTCGAACCGAGAGGACGTGAACCTCGCAATTTGTCACGACGACGAAATCGTCGGCACCATCGGACTCCACGACCTGGACCAGCGGGCGGGCAACTGCGAAATCGGCCTCTGGCTCGCGCCGGAGTTCCACGGCCGGGGCTACGGCACCGAGGCCTCGCGCGTGCTGACCGACTACGCCTTCCGCGAACTCCGGATGCACCGCGTCGTGGCCCGCGTCCTCGCCAGCAACGAGGCGTCGGCGCGCATCTGGGAGAAGTTGGGCTTCGAGAAGGAAGGCGTCCACCGCGACGAGGCGTTCACCGACGGCGAACACGTGGACGTGCGGTACTTCGGCGTGCTGGAAGACGAGTGGCTATAATCCCTGCTGGCGAAGAACCTCCCTATAATCCTTAGACAAATAATCTCCTATATTAAGGACTTAAGAAGAATTCCCTGAATCGGTTCAGAGCAACAGCGGGTTATTTAGTCCGCGAGCGAAAATTCCGCGCCAGATGGAACTCGAACAGCTTCTCACGCTGGCGACCACGTTGGTTCTGGCGGGCACGGTCCCGATTGCGGTCATCGCGGCCCGCGGGTTCCGGGGTGCGCCGTTCGGCGCGGTCCTGCGACCCCTGCCGGTCGTGCTGGTGGGCTACGTCGCGCTGAACGCCAGCGCGGTGGTCGAGATGCCCGCGCCAATCCCGTTCGCCCTCGTGATGTCGTCGGTGGCGACCATCGGCGCACTGGTGTCCGCCGCGCACGTCCTCGTCCTGCTGACCGAACGGAGGAAGCTATGAACCCGATGAGCGACCTCGTCTCGTTCGTCTTCATCGCCCAGACCACGATGATGGTCATCACGAGCGCCCTGCTCGTCTATCCCGTCGTGACCTACGCTCAGAACGTCGCGCACACGCGCGGACTCCTCCTGCTGGGTGGGGCCTTCCTCGCGCTGACGGTGTCGTACGTCTGTGCGATTCCGCTCGGCATGTCGCTCGCCTCGGCGGTGTTAGACCTCGTGTCCGCCGCGCTCGCGGCGGTCGGCCTCTGGCAGTTCGCCCGGCCGTTCGTCCGCTTCGACGGTGGCGAGGTCGAGACGACGACCGCCGTCACCGACTCCTCCGGGGGGTTCGAGAATGCCGGGGACGACTGACGGCGGGTCGTTCGCGCTCTCGCCCGGCGAGCAGGCGCTCGTCTCGGTCCCCTCGATGGGGTCGCCGCTGTCGGTGCTGCCCGACGAGGCGTTCGAGAACCTGCTGGTCGTCTCGGCGACTGCCGCGCCCGACAAGGTCGAATCCATCGTCCAGCGGCGAGGAGGCGACCCCCAGAAAGTCGGGGTCATCCCGGTCACGGGGTCGCAAGTCGAGTACGACGGCCCGCTGTGGACCACCGACGCGGTGGACCCCAGCGACCTGACCGGCATCAGCATCCGGTTCTCGAAGGCGATGGAGTACGTCATGCGCGGCGGATGGGTCGTCATCGACAACGTGAACGTCCTGCTGATGTACGGCCGCGAGGAGCAGGTCTTCCGCCTGTTCGAGTCAGTAGTGTCGAGCGCCCGCGCCAAGGAGGCCTGCGGGGCCTACTGCACGGTCCGAGAGGCCGTCACCGACCAGACGTACTCGCGGTTCCGGAACTTCTGCGACCGCACCGTCTCGTTCGAGTGATTTGTGTCCTGTCACGGGCGGATGGTTCATCCCGTGCTGGCGCTGATTTTCCACGAACTGTATGCGTAAGTAGTTATGATAAAATTAATACTCCGTCATTTGATAAGGCTACTCGTAGATGAAACGACGAGCCTTTCTGGCGAGTAGCGCGGTTTCGCTCTCGGCCGTAGCCGGGTGTCTCGGAGGCGGCGGAAGCGTCCCCACGCCGAGCGACGGCAATACCGACGGCTACCCCCCAGAGTTCGACGACAAACCCGAGAAGCGCGACATCGACACCTCCTCGTTCGGAACGGTCAAGGAGAACGGCGTGCAGGTGCCGCTGGCACCCATCGACGTGGCTCACTACTGGTACAAGCGCGGCGAGGCCCGGATGGCCGACGCCCGCGGCAAGAAACAGTACAAGACCTCCCACATCTACGGGTCGGTCCTGAGCCAGGCGGCCCCGGGTCGGCGCTCGTCGGACGACCCCGTGAAGGACTGGCCCAAGGACGACCGCATCATCTGCTACTGCGGTTGCCCCCACCACCTCTCGTCCATCCGGGCGTCTCAGCTCATCAACGAGGGATTCAAAGAGGTCTACGTCATCGACGAGGGCTTCTGGGAGTGGCACGAGCGCGGCTACCCGATGCGGGGCGAGGACGTGGGTAGCACGCCGAAGAACTGGGTCATCCGCGGAGAGGCCCAGTCCGCCTTCGCGGGCAAGAACGCTTGGGCGCGACACCGACCGACCAAGCAGGTCGAATCGACCGACATCACCGACGAGGGGAGCTACGAACTCCACCTCAAGTTCCACGAGGTCGGTCCCGACTCGACCATCGAAGTCGAGACGCCGGGCTACACCGTCGAAGGAAAGCTGAAGGACCTCTCGGCGGGCACGGTTCAGGGGTAGGTCGGACTCGTTGTATCCGGCAGGCCGTCGCAACCGTCGGCGACACTCGGCTGTCGTCTCAGGGGCGGGCGAGCAGTACCGACGTATCGACCGACCGAACCACTCGGTCGGCCGTACTCCCCAGCAGGTGTTCCTTCAATCCGGAGCGCCCGCTGGCTCCCATGACCACGAGGTCCGCGTCGTGTTCGGCCACGTAGTCGGCGATGGCCTCGTGGGGCACGCCTTCGAGGGTGGCCCGGTCGAACGACACCCCCGTCTCTTCGGCACGCTCGGCGGCGTCACCGAGCGCCCTGTCTCCCTCGTCTTCGAGCGTCTCGGTGAGTTACGAGGTGGCGGGTCCGACGGCCCCGGCGAACCGCCTCGGTCGTCACTTCTCGGACGCCGCTATCGCATCCCGGTCGAGCGGGTCTTCGATGTCGCCCATAACCGACTCCAGCAGGTCGGTGACTGTCACGAGCCCGACGACCTCGCCGTCCTCGACGACCAGCGCGAGCTCCTGATTCTCGGTCTGGAACTGGTCGATGGCGTCGCTCACGTCCGTGTCCGGCGAGAGGGTCATCGTCGGTGCGGCCAACTCGGCGAAGTCGAGATTGCCCTCGACCAACTCCTCGCGGTGGCGTGTGAAGATGGGGACGTATATGATACCCTTGAACTCGGTCAGGTCCTCGCCGACCAGCGGGTAGCGGGTCTGTGGCCGCTCGGCCATCCGGCGGAAGTTCTCCTCGGCGTCCACTTCGGTGGACAGCGCGACGATTTCCTCCGGCGGCACCATCACGTCGCGCACCGACTGCTCGCCGATTTGTAGCGCGCTCATCACTTCGTCTTGGCGCTCCTCCGAGAGGCCGCCGCGTTCGAGGACCGACCCGAGTCGGTTGCGCAGGTCGGCCCGCGACTCGATGGCGTCCTCCTCGGTTTCGAGCCACGCGCCGGTCATCTCGACGCCGAACAGCCTGAGCGTCCACTTGGCTATCCCGTCGCCGAGCGTGATGACCGGCGAGATGAGCCTGTGGAACCAGTACAGCGGGGTGGCCCCGTAGCGACAGACGAACCGCGACCGCTCGACGCCGAGGTACGTCGGGGTCTGTTCGCCGTGGGTCAGGTGGACGAGGTTGATAATGAGGAACGCGAGTATCGCGCCCGACCCGATGCTGGCCAGCACCGTGTTTGCGAACAGCGGTTCGAAGATGGCGGCCAGCGCAGGTTCGGCGACGATACCGACCGCGATGCTCGATGCCGTGATGCCGACCTGACAGGTAGTGAGGTACAGCTCTAGATTCTGGGTCATCTCCCACGCCCGCTCCAGCGACGAGTTGTCACCGACGAACTCGTCCTTGTTGAACTGCCGCGCTCGGGTCAGCGCGAACTCGATGGCGACGAAGAAGCCGTTCGTCAGTATGAGGAGGACACCGCCCACTAACCGAAGTCCGATTTCGAGGGAGTTCATCATTTCTGACGTAGTGAGGGATCATACAAATGATTATGGGCGCGTCGGCAGAATCGTCGGTGTCCCTGACCTGCTCGACACGCTCCTCACAGGAGTCTCGTCTTGTTCGAGAAATCGCCGAAAAGCGTGCCAGCCGTAGTATTTGTCCTCCCCGTATACTAATTTATCCTATAGGTTGGTAATGGAATTGCATACCAAAGATGTTATAAAGTAACATCCCCATTAAATCTTTTATGGCCGGTTACAACCGACGGTCGTTCCTCAAACTCAGCGGCACAGCACTCGGCGGCATCGCAGTCGGCAGTTCCGTTACTGCCGCAGCGTCCAGCGAGCGATTCCTCGTGGACACGACGAAGACCTCCCAGTCCGAAGTCGAGGCCGCGGGCCTCGAAGTCGTCCACGACCTGCACGAAATCGACGTGCTGGTCGTGAGCGGCGCGGAGTCCGACATCGAATCCCTCGGCGTCGACTACGCCGCGGACAGTCGCTACTCGCTCGACCTGCCCATCGACCAAGAGTCGCCCATCACGGCCGAAGGGGCCGACGAGACGCGCGACGAACCGTACTACCCGATTCAGTGGGACAAGCAGGCCCAAGACATCCCCGAAGCCCACGAGATTACGCGCGGTGAGGACACTCGCGTCTCCATCATCGACACGGGCGTCGCGGCGGGCCACCCCGACCTCGCCCACGCCGTCAACGAAGACCTCTCGCAGGACTTCACCGGCGACGGCTACGGCGCTGGCGGTCCCTACGGCGGCTACCACGGCACCCACGTCGCGGGCATCGTCGCGGCCAACGACCAGAACGACGCTGGCGTCGTCGGCTCCGCGCCCGGCACCGAAATCGTGGACTGCCGCGTCTTCTCGCCGAGCGCGCTCGCGTCGTTCGCCGACATCCTTGCGGCGATGATCTACAGCGTCCGCATCGGTTCGGACGCCGCCAACCTCAGTCTCGGCGCGTATCCGTACGCCCGGCAAGGGCAGGGCAAGTTCTACGGCAAGGTCCTCAACCGGACGACGACCTACGCCAACAGCGAGGGCACCCTGCTGGTCATCGCAGCCGGTAACGACGCCGCTGACCTCCAGCACGACGGGAACGTCGTCAGCCTCCCGGCGGAGGCGGCCAACGTGGTCTCGGTCAGCGCGACCGGTCCCATCGGCTTCATGAACGGCGGCGAGGGCCTCGAATCGCCGACCTACACGCCCGCAAAGTACACCAACTACGGCACGAACGCCGTGGACATCGGCGCGCCCGGCGGGAACTACGACGCCGACTTCCCCGCCGGCTACTACTACGACCTCGTGTTCAACACGATTGCAGAGCCTCAGTTCGACTCTGACGGCAACTACCAAGGCGCAAGCTACGGCTACGCGTGGCTCGCCGGCACGTCGATGGCCGCGCCGCAGGTCGCCGGTGCCGCCGCGCTCGTCCGGAGCCAGAACCCCGGTCTGAACGCGAATCAGGTCCGCAAGACCCTCACGTCCAGCGCGGACACGGTCGAGGAGTTCGACAAGACCTACTACGGGTCCGGCGTGCTGAACCCCTACGCGGCGCTGAAGTAGAACGAGAACTCAAGTACTTTCTTTTCACGCGCGGTCGCCGACTCGTCCCGAGTGACTCACCTAGACTCGCCGTCGGCGGGGCGGACGATGATTTGGGCAGGTCCGTGGACGGTTATCTCGTAGTCGGTGTACGTGAACGAGACGTGCGGACCGCCGTCCGTCGAGGCTCGCTCCGAACCGAACAGTCGATTCAACGCCTCCGGGTCGATAGCTCGATGGAGCGGCGTGTCGATTTCGGTGGGGGGTACGCCCTTTGCCTCGGCCACCGCCTCTACGACCGCCATGCTGACTTTCCGGTCGTCGGGGGCGGTTCGAGAAATTGCCATGACTGTTCATGACTACCCTGGCGTCTAAAAACTATCGAGGCGGGAGCGATTTACCGGAAAAAGACTCTCTCGATTTTGTAATAGGATAATTTTTCTTCTACTTTGATCGGTTTTTATCGCTCTCGTATCTGATTCCGGGTTCGTGTTCGAAGGATTACGATTCTCAGCCAGTTTCCGGCGGTTCAGTACGGTCTTGCAAGGTTCCCGCAAAAATAATGGACACATAAAAATTTCTTTAGGATGGGTTCTAATTTCTTTAACATATGAGTGAGATTCTGATGCCGCCTGCCGACGCGTGAACGTCACTCGGTCTCGACTCGTCGCAGTCGAACCGCCACCCGATTTCGAATCCCTGGCCTTTATGGTCGTGCTGTTAGTACCCTCCTAACAACACTACTGATAGTATGATAGTACAAACAGTCCCGCGGAGGGTCGTCGCGTGAACGGAAGCGACCTCTTCGCGGCCGTCACGGAGCATAGCCGCGGAATAATCGCCGTCTTGCTCGTCCTGACCGTACTGGTCGGGGCGGGCGCGCCGATGGTCGGCCAGTCGTCGTCGCTGGAGCAGTTCCAGAGCGACAGCACGGCCGCCGAGAAGTTGGACTACATCGAGACGAACTTCGCCTCGGGCGACCAGAATCAGACGTCTGTCCAGTTAATCGTCCGCGACGAGGACGGAAACGTCCTCTCGAAGGGCGCACTCGTGGAGACGCTCCAACTTCAGCAGTCACTCCGGAACAACGAGACGATAAATCAGTCGCTGGTGAACGACACGCCGACTGCCGGCGTGACGAACATCGTCGCCAGCGTGGCGATCCGCCAAGAGCAGGCGACCGAACTTCGCCAGCAAGGCGGGGAACTCCGCCAGAAGCGGGCGAAGCTCAACGCCACGGTCGGCAGGCTCTCTGACGGACTCAACCGCACCAGAGAGCTTCAGCGCGAGTACGACCGCCTGAATCGGTCCTACCAGCAGGGCCAAATCAACAACTCGACGTACCGCCAGCGGTCGAGCCGACTCGAAAGCCAGTTCCAGCAGATTCAGAACCGGGCTGGCAACGCTCTGACCGAGACGCAGGCCGCGCGGTTCTCGCGGCTGGTCGGCCAGACGCGGACGCTTCAGGGCCGACTCGACGCGCTGAACGCCTCCTACGCCGCGGGCGAAATCAACCGCTCGACCTACCGCGAGCGCGCCGGAGCGATTCAACAGAGCTTCCGGCAGACCTACGAGAAGGGACTGCCGGGCGTCCTCCGCGGCGAGTTCGCCGACCTGCGCGAGGAGGCCTCGCAGTTGCAGGAACAGCGAACCCAGTTGCGCAACGCCTCCGCGCCGACCCTCGACGAGCAAATCGAACAGCTACAGTCGATGAACGACTCGGAGGTCGAGTCGCTCGTCGGGTCGGTTCTGAGCGAGGGCGGGAACGGTCCCGCCGAACGGGCGTTCGCGTTCATGCCGACCTCCTACGAACCGGGTAGCACCGAGGCCGACGCGACGATGCTGGTCGTCTTCCAGACCCAACAGACCCAGACCGTGCAGGGGCAGGCCTCCTCTCGGCTGGTGGACTCCCAGACCGCGATTCAGGTGGTCGCCGAGCAGTCGATGGACCGCGAGGTCATGGTGTTCGGGTCGGGCATCATCAGCGAGGAGACGGATCAGTCGATGGCCGACAGCATCGCCATCGTCGGCCCGATGGCCCTGCTGTTCGTGGTGCTGACGCTCGTCATCGCCTACCGCGACCTGCTCGACATCCTGTTGGGTGTGTTCGGCATCTTCGCGGTCCTGATTTGGACGTTCGGCTTCATGGGCTGGGCGGGCATCACGTTCAACCAGATCTTCATCGCGGTGCCGGTCCTGCTCATCGGCCTCTCCATCGACTACGCGATTCACGTCTTCATGCGCCACCGCGAGGAGCGCGAGGAACACGAAGGCGAGAGCGTCCGCGAGGGCATGTCGGTCGCGCTGGCGAGCGTCGGCGTGGCGCTGGTCTGGGTGACCGCGACCACCGTCATCGGCTTCATGTCGAACCTCGTCAGTCCCCTGCCGCCGATTCAGGACTTCGGTATCGTGAGTTCGGTCGGCATTCTGGCGGCGCTGGTCGTGTTCGGCGGCCTGATTCCGGCGCTGAAAGTCGAAATCGACGGCTTCCTCGAATCGAAGGGCTTCGACCGCAAGAAGCGCGCGTTCGGGACCGGCGGCGGCGCGCTCGGGTCGATGCTCTCGGTCGGCGCGACCGCGGCGCGCAAGGCCCCCATCGTCGTCCTCGCGCTGACGCTGGTGCTGTCGGCTGGCGGCGCGTACGGCGCGACGCAGGTCGATACCAGTTTCTCCCAGACCGACTTCCTCGCCGAGGACCCGCCGGGGTGGACCAAGGACCTGCCCGAACCGTTCGCGCCCGGCGACTACTCGGCGAAGGCGAACCTCGAATACGTCAACGAGAACTTCCTGCGACAGGACTCGCAGGCCCAGATTCTCGTTGAGGGCGACGTGGCGAGCGCGTCGGCCTTGGAGAAGATTCAGTCCGCGCGAGATTCGGCCGCCGAGAAGGACGTGGTGGTCGTCCTCTCGAACGGCGAACCGCGGATTCAGAGTCCCCTCTCGGTGATGTCGCAGGTCGCGGCCCAGAACGAGTCGTTCAACGCGACGCTCGCGGCCGCCGACACCGACGGTGACGGCGTGCCCGAGGAGAACGTCGAGCAGGTCTTCGACGAACTGTACGAGGTCGCGCCCCAAGACGCCGAGGGCGTCGTCGCCCGCGAGGACGGCGAGTACACCGCGGTCCGGATGGTCGTCTCGGTCAAGGGCGGGGCGTCCTCGTCGGAAGTGACCGAGCAGATGCGCGCGGTCGCCGACGGCGTCGAAGGTGAGGGTCTGACCGCGACCGCGACCGGCCAGCCCATCGTCTTCGAAATCGTGCAGGACCAACTGCTCGACACCGTCATCCAGAGTCTCGTCATCACGCTCGGCGCGACGTTCGCCTTCCTGATGATAGCGTATCGGCTGGCCCACGGGAGCGCCACCCTCGGAGCCATCACCCTCCTCCCCGTGGCGTTCAGCGTCTCGTGGATTCTCGGGACGATGTACCTCCTCGGGATGCCGTTCAACGTCCTGACGGGGATGATTACGTCACTCACGGTCGGTCTCGGGGTTGCCTACAGCATCCACCTCAGCGAGCGCTACACGATGGAACTCGGTCGGCGCGACACCATCTGGCAGGCCATGCACGAGAGCGTCACCGGGACCGGCGGCGCGTTGCTGGGAAGCGCGGCGACGACCGTCGGCGGGTTCGGCGTCCTCTCGTTTGCCATCCTGCCCGCGCTCCAGCAGTTCGGCATCATCACCGGCCTGACCATCATCTACGCCTTCCTCGCCAGCGTGCTGGTCCTGCCCAGCCTGCTGGTGCTGTGGACGCGCTACCTCGGGCCGGGCGAGACCGGCGAGGTGGCGACCAAGCAATCGAGCGCCGCGATGGCGAACGGCGGCGCGACGGAGGTGAGCGAGGACTGATGGACGAGTCCGAAGCCATCGAGGCCCTCGAAAATCTGGGTCTCTCGAACTACGAGGCCAAGGTGTTCACCGCGCTCCAGAAACTCGGCACCGGGACCGCCCGCGACGTGCATCGGGCGACAGACGTGCCCCGGTCGCAGGTCTACGGCGCGGCCGAGTCCTTGCAGGAGCGGGGTCTCGTGGAGGTCCAGCAGTCCAAGCCCATCCAGTATCGCCCCGTCAGCCTCGAAGCCGCCCGGTCGCACCTCCGAGGAGAGTTCGAGCGCACGAAGGAACGGGCGTTCGACTACCTCGAATCCGCCCGCGAACAGCGCGGCGAGGGCGACGAGGAGCGCGAGGACATCTGGACGGTCCACGGCGAGACCAGCATCGACGGTCGGGTCGAGCAACTGCTGGCGGAGGCCGAGCGCCGGGTCGTCTTCGGCGTCGGAAGAGACGCCCGCGGCCTGACCAACGACCTCGCCGACTTGATGCGCGAGCGGGCCGACGAGGGCGTCGAGGTGGTCGTCATCGGCGACGAGGCGCTCGGCGAAATCTTCGCCGACAGCGAGGTGCAGGTCGCCCACCTCCCGGCCGACCACCCCCACGGCGACGACCCCGTGGGCCGAGTCGTGGTCGTGGACGGCGAGACGGTCCTGCTGAGCGTCCGCAACCAGCGCGACGACGCCGAACTCGCCGACGAGACCGCCATCTGGTCGTCGAAGACCGGCATCGCGGCGGTCCTCATCCAACTCATCGACGGCGGCCTCGGCGACGCGGTGTCGGTCTGAGCAACTAAATAAGCCTTTTCACCGCGTTTTCGTTTCTTTTAGGAACCGCTTTATCGCTCTGTGGGCGGAATCTGACCTTCGCGGCGAGCGCAGGCCGTCCCCGACAAATTAGATTCGTGTCGTTTTCCATCCCCGACCATTTTCTCGGTCGCTCGCGTACCCCCAGCCATGTCGTGGTACGCAGTCGACTCGTTGGACGACGCTCTCGACGCGACGAGAGCGTTCTTGACCCCCGTAGACGCTCGGCAGTGGCTCAAACTCGCGCTCGTCGTCTTCTTCCTCGGAAACGCCGGAGGAGGGAGTCCCTCCGCGGCAGGCGGGAGTTCGACCGGTCCCGGCACGCCGAACGGCGGCCCGCCGGGGCCGACGGGACCGATGGGTTTCGAAACGGACGTGCCCGCCGAACTCGGGGAGTTTCTGCCCGTCCTCCTCGGCGTCGTCGTCGTCGCGCTGGTCGTCGGCCTGCTGTACGCGCTGGTCGGGTCGGTGATGGAGTTCGTCTTCGTGGAGTCGCTCCGCCGCCAGCGCGTCCGGATTCGAGACTACGCGAGCCAGCACTCCGGGCGGGCGGTCCAGTTGTTCGCCTTCCGGGTCGCGCTCGGCCTGCTGGTCGTGATTCCGGCGCTCGTCGTGGTCGCTGGCGTCCTCTCGATTGCGGGCGTCGGGCCGACGCTCCCGGTCGGCCTGATTCTGGTCCTCGCGCCCCTGCTGGCGCTGGTCGGCATCACCGTCGCAGTCGTGGACGCCTTCACCGTCAACTTCGTCGTGCCGGTGATGATATCCAAGAACATCGGCGTCATCGCGGGGTGGAAGCGGTTCTGGCCGACGCTGACCGGCGAGTGGAAGCAGTACGGCGTCTACGCGCTCGTCCGATTCCTCCTCTCCATCGCGGTCGGCATCGTCGCGTCGATAATCGGTAGCGTCGTCGGCGCGGTGCTGGTCGCTCCGCTCGTGGTCGTCGGAATCTTCGCGGTGCCCGTGCTCGGCGGCCCGGCCGGTCTGCTGGCGAACCCGATCGCGGTGGCCGTGACGGTCCTGCTGGCGCTCTCGTACTTCGCGCTCCTGACCGCCGCGCTCTCGGTGGCATTCGTGCCGGTCCAGACCTACCTCCGGTACCACTCGCTGCTCGTGCTGGGCGACACCGACCGGGACTTCGACCTGATTCCGGAACTCCGGCGCGACATTCGCGGGATGGCGTAGTCGCGGGATCGGACTGCTGTCAGAGTTGGGCGTCGAGTTGTCGGGCGACCGACCCGTCCGAGAGGAGTTCCCCGTCCCGCCGGACGTGGACCACGGGCGCGTCGTCCATCCGAAGCCACTCGCCGTCGCCCTCGCCCGAGAGCGAGATCGACCGCGAGGAGCGCCCGCGACCCTCGGAGTCCTCTCGCAGCGTGAGGGGGTCGGCGTCGCGCTCGACGGCCACGATGGGGATGCTTTCGAGGTGCGGGTCCACCTCGCGCAGGAGGGTGCGGTACTCGCAGACGAGTTCGACGGCCTCCTCGGCGACTTCTGCGGAGGGGAAGGACTCTCCCCGGACGGGGACCGGGCGCTTGCCAGACAGCGGACAGACGACGGCGAAATCGCCATCGGGGTCGGTCGAGTCGGTTATCCGCTGGTGGAGGTGTTCGAGACGGTCTGTCATGGGGGTTCGGTGGGGAGACGGAAGACGAGCCGGTAAGAGGTTTCGGTCTCCGCATCGACCGGGAGAGGGACAGGTCAGAAGAGCGAACCGTCAGACCCGAGCGCAGAGGTGCTTTCGGACCGCGCGCTGGCAGTCGGCGAGCGCGTCGTCGAGTCGCGCGAGGTCTGCCAGCACCGGGTGGTCGTCCTCGAAGTCGGCGTAGAGGTGGTCGAGGAGTTCCGACTCGCGGATGCCGGTCAGACCGTCGTTCTGGGTGCCTCGGACCGCGGACTGGCGCTCGCCAGCGAGGCGAGTACAGGTCTCGCGGAACTCCGCCAACCGGTCGTGTCGCTCGCGCAGCTCCTCGAAGCCGAGTTGGAGCAGGGGCGTCTCGTCGGCCTCGGCCAGCCAGTCGGTCGCGGCGTCGAGTTCGTCGGCGACCGCTTGAATCCGGTCGCGCTCGGTGCCGATGGCGTCGGCCAGCAGTCCGCACTCCTTCGTCCGGGACTCGACCCGCGAGAGGAGTTGGCCTTTCAGTCCCGGCGTGAACCCGCCCGCGGCGGGCGAGAGCGCCGCCGCCAGTTCGGCGGAGAGTTCGTCGGCCATCGCCTCGGAGAGGGTGTCGGCGTCGGCGTAGGGCAGAACCGTCTCGGCGAACGCCTCGCGGACGGTCTCGGCGGCGTCGGCGGTCGCTCGGGTTCCGCCGCTCGCGGTCGCTCCCGCGGCGACTGCGCTCCCGGCCAGCGCGCTTCCGCCGGACTGGCCGCGTCGGGAGTTCGCCGAGCCAGCGGAGCGAGTGGGACCGCTGGCCCCACCGACCTGCTGGCCCGCGTCGGCCGACACCTCGCTGACGCGCTCGCCGAACTCCTCGAAGGCGGCGACTTTCTCCTCGATTCGCTCGCGCTCGGCCTCGGCGCGCTCGACTGCGGCGTGGGTCCGGAGTTGAATGTTCATAGCTTCGAATCGAGTTGGCGCTCGACGGCGTCGTCGGGGAGCGGTTCGCCGTCCCGCCGGACGTGGACGACCGGCGCGTTGTCCATCCGGAGCCACTCGCGCTCGCCGTCGCCCGAAACCGTGACCGACCGCGAGGTCCGGGGCAGGCCGTTCTCGCGCTGGCCCTCGGCCTGCTCGCGCGTCGAGACGATAGTCAGCGGCTCGCCGGACTGCTCGTAGACAGCGAAGCAGTACTCGGGGAGTTCGGGGTCGGACTCGCGGAGGAGGTCGCGGTACTCGCGGGCGAGTTCGGCGGCGTCCTCGGCGGCCTCCTCGGACGGGAACCGTCGGCCGGTCAGCGGCGCGGGGCGCTCGTCGGTCTCGGCGCACGCGACGTAGAAGTCGCCGTCGTCGGTGGCCCGCTCGGCGATTTGGCGGCGGAGCGCTTCGAGGGAGTCTGACATGGTTTAGGCTGGCCTAATCTAAGTTAGGTCCGCCTAAAAGGTGTTTCGGATAGGCGATTAGACATAAATGTACAATTACTATAGAATGTTCTAGTAGTGTTATACAATCGTATAGTTGTCTTTGGCCGAAGCGGTCATTCAGATGTCGTCTGCAATCGGAGCGGACCGACCCGAACTCGCCAGCGCGGCGCGCTCAGAACGCGGTGTACTCCTCGACCAGTTCCACCAGTTCCGCCTTCTCTACCTGTCCCCGAACTCGCTCCTCGCACTCGCCGTCGGCGTACACCTCGAACGTCGGCGTGGACTCGATGCCCTGCTCCAAGGCCAACTTCTGGTGATGCACGACGTTGACCTTCGCCACCGCCGCGAGCGTCTCGTTTGCGACCGACTCCACGACCGGATGGAGGCGCTGACCGGCACCGCCGTCGGCGTAGTAGTGGACCAGCACGACCTCGTGGGCGGCCACGGTCTGCTCGAAGTTCTGCGACCCATCGACGTAGACCGGCGCGGCGGGCGCTCCGAGGCCGTGTTCCTGCACGAGCGCTCGCTTCTTGCGCTCCCGTACCTCCGAGAGGTCGTCGTCGTCCATGCTAGTCGGGGGTAGAGTGGGGTGTGACTTAATTTTACGCCTCTGAGATACCGCGCTAAGCGGACCGCCGCCGAGGAGAATTCGGTCGGTGTTATCGGGCCTGCTCGGTCTGCGAGACGTCGCGTTGGTCGACGCTCGGCGTTCGGGCGTTCCAGTAGAGGTACGCCAGCAGGCCCACGAGGACGACTTGGACTGCTTTGTCCACGTAGCCTATCGTCGTGAACTCGCCCGCCTTCACCACGTACCAGAGCGGTATCTGAACGCCCGTGAAGACGATACCGACGAGGTAGAGCAGTCGCCGCCGGTAGTTCGCCAGGTAGAGGACGATGGCCCCGAAGAAGCCCAGTCCCGCGAGAACGAGCGGGACGGCCCCTTCGACGGCACCGACGTAGACGTGGATGAGGCCCGTCACGAAGACGAGCGCGACGGCGAACCACTCGATGCCAGCGATGGATTCGGTCTCGAAGAACGACGTTCCGGATTGTGCCATACGTACAATTGCGTCTGAATAACAATAAGCAATCCCCCGGTTCTCGCGCACCGAGAATCTACCAACTCGGCTCCCGACCGACCCGGATTCCGGAGAACGGCGCAGCGCGCGTCGGGACGGCTACTCGCGCTCGGTGAGTTCTTCCAGCAGGAACTTCGCCTGCTCCTTGTCCAGCGGGTCGTTGGCGTTGCCGCAGTGAGGAGACTGCACGCAGGCCGGACAGCCGCCCTCCTCGTCGCACTCGCAGGCTCCGATCATCTCCGCGGTGTTCTCCATCAGGTTCTCGACGGTCTGGTAGCCCTCCCGCACGAGACCCACGCCGCCGGGGTAGCCGTCGTAGATGAAGATGGTGCTTCGGCCGGTGTGGGGGTGCATCGGCGTCGAGAGGCCGCCGATGTCAGCCCGGTCACAGAGCAGTTCGAGCGGGAACAGCGAAATCATGCCGTGTTCGGCGGCGTGGATGCCGCCGTTGAAGTCGCCCTGCGAGCGCATTTTCTCCTCCACGTCGCGGGGCACCGTGAAGTACAGCGCCTTGGTCCGGAGCGAGATTTCGGGCATGTCGAGGCTCTCCCGGCCGAGGGTCTCGCCCGAGCGGTCCCGGCGCTCGAACCCCGTAATCTGCTTGCGCATCGTCACGTCGGCGAACCGGACCGGCACGTCCTCGCGGGTCGAGAGGGTCTTCTCGCGGCGGTCCTCCTCGACGGTAATCTCCTTCTCGTGGAGGAGCTTGGTGTGGTAGTCGGCCCACGTCGGCGAGAGTTCCGCGACCTGCTTGCTCAAATCGAGGTCCACGACCTCGTAGGACTGGCCCTGATGGTGGTAGATCGCGCCCGGATGGGCGTCGGTCAGGGCGTCCTCGAAGGGCAGGGAGGCTATCGTGTCGTTGTTCCGGCGGTCCATCAACTCGATTTCGCGGTCGTCGATGGAGCGCAGACTCATCTCGTGTTGGGGACTCCCCTCGCCGTCGTAGGTCCAGCGCAGACCGTCGTCGGTCATCCTACTCTCCAGCAGGCCCTCGGCTTCGAGGTCCGCCACGAGGTCCGGGAAGGAGTCGCCGAAGTACTCCTCGTCGTCGGGCGAGAGCCACGTCTCGCGGGCCGCCGAGAGGACGTGGTTCGGCAGGAGCTGGTCGTTCTCGGGGTTCACGACGGCGCGCTCGGGGTCTCCGGCGAAGAAGTCCTCGGGGTTAGCCATCAGGTACTGGTCGAGTTGGTCCTCGCCAGCAATCATGGCGACGAGGCTCGGGTCGTCTCCTCGGCCAGCGCGCCCGGCCTGCTGGAAGGCCGCCATCCGCGTGCCGGGGTAGCCGTCCAGCAGCACCGCGTCGAGGCCGCCGATGTCCACGCCGAGTTCCAAGGCGTTCGTACTCCAGACGCCCCGAATCTCCCCGTCGTTCAGGCCCTCCTCGATTTCCTTCCGGCGGTCGTTCTTGAGCGCGGCCTGATACGCCGTCACGTCGGGCGCGAGGTCGCCTCGACCGCGCTCTCGCAACTCCTTGGCGCTCTCCATCGCCCACTGCTCGGCGGCCTGCCGGGCGCGGGTGAACGCCAGCGTCTGGTGCCCCTTCGAGACCAAATCCGCGAAGACGCGCTTGGTCTCGGCGTGACTCGACTTGCGCCGCCCCGAAGTCCCGGCCTGCGGGTTCTCGTACTCCGGCGGGTTCCAGAGCAACCAGTGGGTCGGCCCGGTGTCGCTCACGTCCTCGTCTATCAGGCGGAAGGAGTCGGAGTCGGTGCCCGTCACGTTCGCGGCGTGTTCGACCGGGTTCCCGATGGTGGCCGAACAGCAGACGAACTGCGGGGCCGAATCGAACCGGTCGCAGAGCCGCCGGAGTCGCCGAAGCACCAGCGCGACGTGGCTCCCGAACACCCCGCGGTACTCGTGGACCTCGTCCAGCACGACCGTCTCCAATCCCTCGAAGAACCAGTCCCAAAGTCGGTGGGCATGGGGCAACAGCGCGTAGTGAAGCATGTCGGGGTTCGACAGGAGGACGGTCGGTTGGCGGTCCCTGACCGCGCGCTTCTCGGACTTGCTCAATCGCCCGGTGTACTGCTCGACCGAGACCTTGCTCCCGAATCCGAGGTCACGCGCTAATTCGGAGAGGGTCTCCTCTTGGTCGTTGATGAGCGCGTTCTGGGGCGCGACGTAGAGGGTGCGCCCGCCGCGGTCCATCGCTCGCTCGAACGCCGGAACGGTGTACGCGAGGCTCTTGCCGCTCGCGGTCGGGGTGGCGAGGACGACGTTCCGGCCCTCGCGGACCGCCTCGATGGCGTCGGCCTGATGGCGGTAGAGGGCGTCGATGCCGCGCTCGTCGAAGGCACCGGCCAGCCGCGGTTCGAGGTCCACGTCGGAAAACTCGCCGTCCCGGCCGGGCAGGGTCCGGTGGCTCTCTACCTGCGCGTCGTAGTAGGGCCGACCCCGAAGCCAGTCGATGGTCTCGTCCACGAATCGGCGATAGGGTCGGGGTGACTAACCGCTTTCGCCGCGGAGCGAAAGTGAAGCAGGAGGCAGGATGGACTCGGACGTTTTGCCCGCGATGTTACTCGTGAGTAGATGACAAACTTTATTCCAGTTATCGTTGAAGTTCGGTCCCAATGACACGACCCCGCGGCCGCCGTGCCCTCCTCCAGAGCGGCGCGCTCGCTCTCTGCGGTCTCGCTGGCTGTCTCGACGGTCTCGGCGGGACCACGACTCAGACAGCGAGCGAGCGCCCGACCGCCACCGAGACCGAATCTCCGTCTGCCACGCCGCCCTCGTCTGGGACCGAGGACCCCTCCGAGACGGAACAGACATCCGAGACCGAATCGACTGCCGAACCGCACGTGGTCGAGTTCGTGCCGGTCGGCGTCCAGTCGTCGTTCTTCTACCTCACGTCGCCCGACTCGATGGCCGTCACCGCCGCCGAGGAGACCCAGTTCGTCTTCGTGGAAGTCCGACCGCGGACCGACTCGCCTCCGCCGAGCGACTTCTCGCTGGCCGCCGACGACCGGCGGTTCTGGGGGACGCTCGCGCCGGGCGACGTGGCCGGACCGCATCTGGTCTACGAGCTCGGGTCGAGCTATCGCTCCGGCGAGGTCGAACCCGGATGGGTCGCCTTCGAGGTACCCAACCCCCTCGACGCCGACGAAATCGCGCTGGCCTATCAGAGTCGGCGCGAGTCGCTCGACGAGGAGTTTCTGGCCGAACTCCGGACTCCTCCCGCCGACTTCGAGGTGGTCTCGTTCGACGCGCCGGAGGAGGTGGCTCACGACGAGCCGTTCGAGGTCTCGCTGACCGTCGAGAACGTCGGCGAGGGCGAGGGGACGTTTCGGGCGTGCTTGAACCAGTCCGGCCCGGTGTTCGTGCCTCGTCCCGCCGAACTCTCGGTTCCCGCTGGCGAGCGCCGCGAGCAGACGTGGTCGGTCGGCGACCGTAGCTCGGCCGGGACTGAGCAAATCGGTCTGCGACTCGAATCGCCCGCCGAGACCCGGACGGCGAGCGTCGAAGCGGTCGGCGGCACCACGACGGGAACGCAGGCGAGACGGGAGTCGCCATCCGAGTAGCTGTTCTCGGAATCCGAATCTGTGTTCGTAGTCTGGGAAGAATAGTTAAGGGTCAGAAAGTCGTCGTTGTCCGTGGGGGAGACCGAATGTCAGACGAAAAGCAGCATGCATCAGGCGACGTCGAAGCGGGCGACACGAGTAAACGAGTCGGAATGGAAGCGATTCGGGAACGGGGAGTCGACCCGGAGGAGCTTCGGGAGAAGCTCATCGACGCCGTGGGCGCGGAGTTCACGACGTACTACTACTACACCAACCTGCGGATGCATCTGGCGGGCCACGAGGACTACAAGGAGATTACCGAGGACGCGCGGCTCGAAGACCGCGCGCACTTCGAACTCGTGGCACCCCGGATTTACGAACTCGGCGGCCACCTGCCGAACGACATCCGAGACTTCGCCGACCGGGCGTCGTGTCCGGACGCCGAACTGCCGGTTCCGATGGGGGGCGACGAACCGGACCACGTCGAGGACCTCGACGCCGAGAGCATCCTCGAAGTGCTGCTGGAGGCCGAGCGGTGCGCCATCCGGACGTGGAGCGAGGTCTGCGACATGACGCAGGGCAAGGACCCGCGGACCTACGACATGGCCCAGCGCATCCTCCAAGAGGAGGTCGAACACGAGGCGTGGTTCATCGAACTCCTCAGCATGGAGCGCGACGGTGAAATCAACCCGGCGGGCCACTTCATCCGGGGCGAACCCGGCGACGCGCCCTACTCGACCAACCGGCGCATCAACGACTCGGCGTAACCGCCGACTCGGGGAGACCGGCGACCTGACGACCGAACGCGCCCGATGACGATTCTGCCGGGGCGCGCTCGGTGCGACTTTCCACGGGCAAGCGCTCGGTGACCCAAACCGCCAGTAGCGCGCAGACTCTCCAATCACCAGTAGCGCGACAGCGAATCAACCGTCAGCGAACGCTCGGCCGACCAACCGCCGTGGGGTGGATGAAGGGGCCGCCCGGTCGCGGGCCGGAGGCCCGTGGTCGTCTGGCCGACCCCTATCTGGGCCGGGCCGTGCGGAGAGGTCCAGCTATGTCGGCCAGCGACCGCCGGGAGACAAACCGCGTCTCCCGAGGTCACGTTCGCTTCGCTCACGTGACCGCGACCGGGCGGGGGCTTCAAGAAGACACCACGACACCGATTCTGCTGTTGGTGGTCACGGCAAAACGGTATTTCGTAGCCGTCACGTTCATCCCGAGTTACCCACTATCAACCCTCGTGACCGAGTACACCGTCGCTATCGAGGTGCCGGAGGACTGCGACGTCGAGCAGGCGGGCGAGACAGTCGAAATCGAGGTCCCCGAGACGGAGTACGTCCTCTCGGCCGCGCGGAGCGAGGGCGTCTGGCTCCCGGCGGACTGCCAGCAGGGGTGGTGTACCACCTGCGCCGCCGAGTTGGTAGAGGGCGAGGTAGACCAGTCCGACGCCAAGCGGTACTACGACGAGGACGAGGAGGCGGGCCTCATCCTGCCCTGCACGGCCAAGCCCGAGTCGGACCTCCGGATTCGGGCCTGCCAGTACGACGCGATGCTCGACCACCGCGCGGAACACGACAAGCCGCCGGGCCGGTCGAAGCGATAGGAATTGTAATTCGTTTCTAAAGAATGGACCTGGTTTTCTAAACAAATATTAACTTACGCCTGAGGCCGTCCGGGCATCCGATTTTTACCGCCAGCGACCGAACTGTCGCCCATGAGCGACTACCACGGCGTCCTCGTCTACGACGGCGAGTGTCCGTTCTGCTCGGCGGCGGCCTCGGCGCTCCGGCGGGTGGACGGCGTCGGCGCAATCGAGTGGGAGGAGGACTCGGCCCAAGCCTTCCTCGAAGCGCAGTTCGGCGAGACGCCCTTCGCGCTCGTCTTCGCCGACCGTCGCGAGGAGCGCGTCTACGTCGGCCGAGAGGCGGCGCGGGAACTCTGCGACCGGGCAGGGATGCCGGTGCTGGTCCGAGACATCGTCGGCGACAACTACGAGTCGCTGGCCGACGCGATTCGGACGGTGAGCGGGGTCGACGGGGACCCGGACCCCTACCACGGCGAGTATCCGATGGCTGAGGACGCGAAAGAGCCGTTCGAGGAGTTGGCGGGGAACGCGTGGCACACCGCGAAAGTGAGTCGTTGAGAAATCGTTTCTCTATAATTGACGCTTCTTGCGGTTCGAGTGTAGGGCGAGTTGGAAGAGCAGGCTTCGAGTTGGGGAAGTTCAGGGGAGTTAGCTTCGAGGCAAAAGCGTTCAGGAGAGCTAGCTTCAGGCTTGAGCCTAGGAGTCACCGCGACCGCCCCGCACCGCAACCGCGGGCCACGACCCTCCCCAACCGATTGCGGTCCTCGGGGTTCGCGTTCGCTCACACCCTGCGGTCCTCATCCACCGGCGGACAAACCGCGTCCGCCGAGCCTTCGGCTTCGCCGAAGACCTCGCGCGGTTGGCGGGGCGAACAAGCCGCCCCGCCAGCGCGCGCCGGGTAGAAGGTGAAGAGTTCGAGAAATTCCGTCAGGCTACCTATCCCGCGTCACGACTTCGCCCGGCTTCGTCGTCGCGCCCGAGGAGAGCTTCACGCCAGCGTTCAGACTCGTGTTGATGCCCGTCTTCGCGCCGTCGCCGACCACGACGCCGAGCTTCCGGCGGCCGGTCGAGACGCGCTCGCCTTTGACCGTCAGTTTCACCGCCTCGCCGTCGTGGCGCAGGTTGGCGACGTTCGTGCCCGCGCCGAAGTTCACGTCTCGGCCCAGCACGCTGTCGCCGACGTAGCTCAGGTGTGCGACGTGGGACCCCCGGCCGACCACGCTGTTTTTGACCTCGACCGAGTGGCCGATTTTGGCGTCCTCGTCCACGAGGGTCGCGCCGCGGACGTAGGCGTTCGGCCCGACGCTCGCGCCGGAGCGAATCAGGGCAGGCCCCTCGATAACCACGCCTGCGTCGATTTGTGCGCCCGGTTCCACGACCACGTCTCCTCGGAGGTCGGCCGTCTCGTGGACCGACCCCTGCACGTCGCGCTCCAGTTCGCTCAGTTTCCACTCGTTGGCTTCGAGCAGTTCCCACGGTCGCCCGACGTCGAGCCAGCGGTCCATCTCGGCGTAGCCCACGTCGTACTCCGCGACGACTCGGGCCAGCACGTCGGTGATTTCGTGTTCGCCGCGCTCGCTCTCGGGGACCTCCAACCACTCGCGGGCTTCGGCCGGGAAGGCGTAGGCCCCGGCGTTAGCCAACTCAGAGGGCGGATTTTCGGGTTTCTCTACGATGTCGGTGACGACCCCCTCCTCGGTCGAGAGGACGCCGTAGTTCGTGGGGTCCTCGACTCGGACCGCGCCGACGCTCGGCCCGCCGTCGAACAGGGCGGCGACGGCCTCCGGTTCGTAGAGGTTGTCGCCGTTGAGGACCGCGAAGGGACCGTCGAGGTACTCGCTCGCGGCCCGGACCGCGTCGGCGGTGCCAGCCTGCTCCTGCTGGACTGCGTAGGTCACAGGCACGCCAGCGTACTCGTCGCCGAAGTAGTCGCGGACCGCGTCGGCCTCGTAGCCGACGACCAGAATCAACTCGTCTGCGCCTCCTCGAACCGCGGCCTCGGCGGCGTGGGCGGCCAGCGGTCGGTCGGCGACCGGGAGCATCGGTTTCGGGAGCGACGCCGACAGCGGGCGGATTCTGGTTCCCTCGCCCGCGGCGAGAACGACTGCTTGCATGGTACTTCTCTTCGGAAGCCACGGTTTTAGTCCCTCGGAGTCGACCTCGTAACTCCCACTTAAGTCCCGTGACGAGTACCGCCGAGGCTTTTTACGTGTCGGGCGCCTTGCTTTGTATAATCTCGTTTAGCGGATGTTGTCTCTACTGCGGGTGGAATACTGCACCGCGGTTGCAGACTGCACGAAGTACGAGACAGTACGACTCGACGGCAACTCCCCTCCGGAACCACAGCCAGTACTCGCTCTCGAAGCGAGTTCTGGAAGGTAACGACTTAATACTCGCCGGACCGTTATTGCTCACTACTCGCGGGCGCTTCAATCGGACCTACGACAGGGGACACAATCACGAACCATGGCCACAAACGAATGAATATCGATACATCTGATAAGAGACGCCTAGAGCAGTCCTCGAACGTGCTGTTACTAGCGCCGCTGACGCCGACGGGCAACCGGACGTGTCTCGAACTCCTCGCGTCCACCACGCCGCCGGGCGAGGCGAACGTCGCCGCAGTCACGTACACGCCGCCGCCGGAGACGTGGATTTCCGATTGGAAGGCGCACATCGACGAACTCCCGGCGGAACTCGCGTTTATCCACGCGAACACGGTCGATACCGAGGACGAGGAGACCAGCGGGATTCCGCCCGGCGTGTCGGTCTCTCGGGTGGACCCGAACCAACCGATGGACATCATCGCGCCGCTGAGCGAGCGCCTGACTCGCTGGAAGGGCAACGGGAATCGGACGCTCGTGTCGGTCCAGACGCTGACGATTCTGTTGGAGTACGTGGACTTCGACACCGCCTTCCGGTATCTACACATCCTGACCCACAGGGTGCAGGCGGCCGACGCAATCGGGTTCTACCACATGGACCCGGACATCCACGACGAGGAGACCATCAACACGCTGAAATCGCTGTTCGACGCGGTGGTGGAGGTCTCCGACGACGGCGAGTCGTGGTCGGTCACCGAGACCTACGGCGACCAGTCGGCGACCAGCGAACACGCCCAGTCCCACGACACCGACGTATCGGTGCCGGACTCGGAGACCGGACTGGTCGCGTCGATTCGGGACTCGCTCTCGGGCGTCCTCTCGGGACCGTCGGACTCTCAACCTTCCGAGGTCGCCGCCGAGGGCGCGACCGCCGAATCCGACGACTCGGACGCGGGCGACTCCGACGAGGAGCCGAGTCCGGACTCGGGCGTCGAGGGACTCCCCGAGGAGGCGATGCTGACAGACGAGGACCGGATTCGGGAACTCCTCACGCAGTACGGCGGCCGGATGAAGCAGGCCGACGTGACCGAGGAGACCGACTGGTCGAAATCCACCGTCAGCCGGAAGCTGTCGAAGATGGAGGAGAAGGGCCTCATCACTCGGGTGCAGGTCGGACGGGGCAACCTCGTCTTCCTCAGCGGCTACGAACCCGAGACGGCGAAATCACCCTTCGAGCAGGGAGGGACCGACTGATGACGGGATTCGAATCGGGAGCAACGGGCGTGTCGGTTCGCGGTCGCCGACACCAGACGAGTAGGACTTCGAGACAAGGTAGTTTAACACACACAGTATGAATAACTCATCAAAGACGGGAGTCGACACCGGACTCATGTCCGACAACGCTACAGTACTTATCGTCGACGACGAGAAGCCGATAACCGACGCGTACGCTCAGTGGCTCGAGGACGAGTATCAGGTCCGCACGGCCTACAGCGGGTCGGAAGCCCTCGAAAAACTCGACGAGGACGTGAACGTCGTCCTGCTGGACCGGCGGATGCCGGACCTGTCGGGCGAGGACGTGCTGGACGAAATTCACGAGCAGAAACTCACCTGTCGGGTCGCGCTCGTCTCGGCGGTCGAACCAGACTTCGACATCCTCGAACTCGGCTTCGACGCCTATCTCGAAAAGCCGGTGTCCGACCCCGACGAACTCCTCGAAACGGTCGAGAAACTCCTTCGTCGCTCGACGTACGACGCCCAGATGCGGGAGTTCCTCTCGCTGGCGAACAAGAAGGCGGCGCTGGAGACCAAAAAGAGCAGCGAGGAGTTGGAGGCCAGCGACGAGTACGTCGAACTCACCGAGCAGTTGGCCGAACTCCGCGCCGAACTCTCCGACACCGCGACGGAACTCGACGACGAGGACCTGCGCGCCGAGTTCCAAGCGCCGGGTTCAGACCGCGGCGACGCCGACAGCGACGACGCTGGCCGCGACGACGCCGAGGAATGACGTCGCTCTCCCTTTAAGTGCTTCTGGCGACAAGGGATAGATACGACGGGAAGACGCCCTCGTTCTGCCGGACTCAGGTTCGATAGCCAGAGCCACGGCTCTCGGGTCGGGGGATACATTTAACCGACTGCCACCGACTACGTGGTACTGATATCGATGACCGAGGGGTGGACCGACTCGCTGCCGTCGTGGCAGTCCGAGTCTCTTGCCGACGATAGAGAGGCGGAGCGACCGCTGAGCCAGCGCCCCGGCGACGGCGCGGTGGCGCGGGCGGACCTCCAGCGCGACCAGACCGTGCGCAAGTGGGGGCCGGTCACGCCGAGCGCGACCCAAATCGGGCGGGCCGAATCGCCCGACGCCGACCTCTCCGAGAGCGCCCGGCGGCTTCACGAGGAGCGCCACTCCGCGATGACGGGCCACAGCGCGCGGATGCACCGCCTCGACAAGCTCCGAATCGCCCACGCGCTCTGCAACGACCTGTCGCTGACGCCGTGGCAACGCGACCGGGTGGTGGGGGTCATGTCGGACCTCGACTTGACCGCGTTCGGAAGCCAGCGCGCGATTCCGAAGGTGGCGCTGGTGGTCATCCGCCACGTGGTGGACCGCGAGCGCGAACACTATCTTGGGCTTCACGACGACGAGTGGATTCGAGGGCTGTCGCCCGAGCGTCTGGAATCGCTCTACGACCAGTTCGACTCGATTACCGACGAGGAGCGATTCGAGGAGTTGCTGGCCAAACACGACTTGAACGTCACGAGTCTGAACCGACTCCGGCGCACGCTCAAGGACCAACTCCGAGAGCAGGGGCTGGAGGAGGCGGTGTACGGCCGGAATCCTCACCGCGACCCGAACCTGCCGAGCGTCGAGGCCCGGCGGGCCGACGAGGACCACGAGCGGTAGCCGGAAAGCGCGAGCAACGGGCTGAAAACGAGCGAACGGCTACGCGAACTCGGAGAACCGGGAGAAACCGCGAGCGAATCTTCCTTCGTATCTACCCGTTGTCGCCAGAAGAACTTAAAGCGAACCGAGCTATCGCTGGCGACTCGGATATTTGCTCCGACAGACAGACCCGCGTCTGTTCGGTGTAGCTTCGGCAGAACGAGGCCGTCTTCCCTCGTATCTATCCCTTGTCGCCAGAACTACTTAAACGAAATCCGGTCGGACATCGATACGGCTGGCGAGTCGCTCTCTCAGGTGATGCACAGATTCGCGTCCAGTCGGTGTAGCTTCGGTAGAACGAGACCGTCTTCCCTCGTATCTATCCCTTGTCGCCAGAAGCACTTAAAGCGAATCGAGGTCCGCGTTCGAGTCGCAGTGGGTCGAGACCCCCTTTCCGGCTGAACCGCTCCTACCTCACCGAAGACAACCATAGAATTACTAAAGGGATACAAATGATTGCGGGAGAAATAATTATTAACCTCTCTGCGGTCGAAACTGGCCGGAACCCCCACTGACGGACGCCGCGGTCGTCGCCACGAACGCGAACCACAAAACCAAGTTCCCCCGGCGAACACACCCGAATAATTAGATGATAGAAGTCGAAAATCTCCGAAAGACGTACAGCGGATTTACCGCCGTCGAGGGAAGCACCTTTTCGGTCCCCGAGGGCGAAGTGTTCGGCGTCATCGGTCCCAACGGCGCGGGCAAGACCACGACGCTGAAGATGCTCGCCGGACTCGTGGAACCGACCGGCGGCACCGCCCGCGTGGCGGGCTACGACGCCCAGAACCCCGAGATGCGCAAGCACCTCGGCTTCCTGCCCGAGGAGTCGCCCCTCTACGAGGACATGACCGCGGTCTCGTACCTCCAGTTCTTCGCGGACCTCTACGACGTGCCGACCGCCGCGGCGCGCGAGCGAATCCACGACACCTTGGACCGCCTCGACTTGGAACACCGCGAGCGACCCATCGGCGACATGTCGAAGGGCATGACCCGGAAAGTCGCCATCGCGCGTTCGCTGGTCAACGACCCCGAGGTCCTCATCTACGACGAACCCGCCAGCGGTCTCGACCCCCTCACGACCAACTACATCATCGAGTTCACCCGCGAGTTGGCCGAATCCGGCAAGACCGTCGTCTTCAGCGCCCACAACCTGTTCCACGTCGAGAGCATCTGCGACCGCGTGGCAGTCATGAACGACGGTCGAATCGTCGCCCGCGGGAGCGTCGAGAACATCCGCGAGGAACACGGTCAGACCGAGTATCGCGTCTACACCACCGTCGAAGTCGAGGGGTCGGTCAAGGAGAACGGCCACTACCGCAGAACCGTCGAGAGCATGGACGCCGTCGAGGAGACCCGCGAACTCGCCGCCTCGGCCGGTGGCGAAGTCGCGGACATCCAGACCCACACCCCGAGCCTCGAAGACATCTTCCTCGACCTCGCCGAGGACTCCCCGGACGTGGAGGGCCGACCGTGAACCTCCGCAAGGTCCTCCGCATCGCGCGCTGGGAGGTCTCGAAGAACGCGGGGCAACTCGACCGCCGGGCGATTGCGGTGGGCCTCGTGGTTCTCCTCGCAGTCGGCGCGCTCACCCCGATGGTGGCCCAGCGCGGCGTCACGCTGGACGACGGCATCTATCAGGTGGGCGTCTCGCCGGAGAGTCCGTACTACGAACCGGTCGCGCAGGACCCGACGTTCGCCCCGGTGGACCCGAAAGGCACGCTCTCGACCGGCGAGGTCGGCCCGAACCCGAAGGCCGACGTGGTGGTCTGCACCGAGGAGATGGTCCGCTGCGCGCCCGGAGAAGTGGTCTGGGACGACACCCGGAAGGGGAAGGCGGCGCTCGCCGAGTTCCGCAAGACCGTCAAGCAGTACAACGACCTGCTGATGTCCCGAGAGTCGAATCAGACCGCCGCCTTCCCGGTCGAGGTCTCGCTTCGCTACGAGGAGCAGACCGGACTCAACCCCGCTGGCGCGTCTGGGTCGTCCGCGGCGCGGACGACCCGTGAGGGCGAGGAGCGACTGGGCGGCGGCCAGTCTGGAGGAACGGGCTCGCCCGGGGCGACCACCGCGCCCGGCGGAAGCGCCGGAAGTGGGACGGGCGACGGTTCGAGCGGGAGCGACGGCCCGATGCAGGCCCCCTCGGTCGGAAGCGGCGGCGGGTCGCTGTTCGGCGGGAACGCCCGCGGCGGCACTCCCTCGGACATCGCGCCGCCCTTCCCCTTCGAGTCGCTGGTGCTGGCGTTCGCGTTCGTCCTCCCGATGAACTTCGTGATTCAGGCCTACGCCTCGACGATTCTCGACGAGCGAATCAACGAGCGCGGCGAACTCCTGCTGGTCTCGCCGGTCTCGCGGGGCGACATCATCGCGGGCAAGACCCTGCCCTACCTCCTCGGGATGACCGCCATCGCCTCGATTACGGCGGTCGGCATCGCAATCCTCACGCCCGCCGCCGAGGGAGCGACGGCCGTCGCCTCGACCGCGGCGGCCTCGGTTTCCGCCGTGGTCCCCATCGCGCTCCTGTTCCTCGCCTCAGCGTTCGTCGGCGGGATGTTCGCCCGGTCGTTCAAGGAACTCACCTTCGTCACGGTGACGCTATCCGTCTTCCTGACCTCCTACGCCTTCGTCCCGGCCATCTTCACCAACGTTCACCCGGTCGCGGCCATCTCGCCGCTGACCCTCGTGGTGAAGGCCCTTCGGGGCACCGCGTTCTCGCTCGGCGAGTACGCCTTCTCTACGGGTCCGCTCTACCTCTCGGCGGGCGTGCTGTTCGCGCTCGGCGCTGGGGTCTACCGCGAGGAGGACATGTTCACTCAGCGCCCCGTGCCCCTCAAATTCCTCGACGCGCTCGACAGCCAGATCTCCGGGCGGCGCTCGATGGTCAAGCTGAGCGCGCTCTCGATTCCGTTCGTCTTCGTCGGCGAACTGCTGGCGGTGGCCCTGCTCTTTGCGCTCCCGGTGTCGCTGTCGATGCCGGTCCTGCTGGTCGCAATCGCGCTGGTCGAGGAGGTCGCCAAATCGGTCCACGTCTACGCCGGGTTCGCTCACGACAGATTCGAGCGGACCCTCCGGTCGGCCGCGACCCTCGGGTTCCTCTCGGGACTGGGGTTCTTCCTCGGCGAGAAGGCGACCGCGGTGGCCCAACTGGTCGGCCTGCCGAACCTCGAACTCGGACGGGCGGCGTTCGGCACCGTGACCGGTCTGGGCGTCGAGACCTCTCCCCTCGTCCTGCTCGGCCTGCTCTTTGCGCCCCTCGCGCTCCACACCGTCACGACGACGATTACCGCGGCCGGGGCGACCCGCGACCGCAACTGGTACGCCGGAACGCTGGTGGTGGCGACGCTGGTTCACGCCGCCTACAACCTAACGGTGGTGAGTTACCTTGGGTAAGCGCCTGACGGTCGCCAAGCGCGAGTTGGCGTCGCTCCGGAGCGAGAAGACCATCGTGCTGGCGATTCTCATCCAGTTGTTCGTCGCGGCGTTCTCGTCGTTCCTCGCGGTCGGACTGGTCTCGCTCTACGACCCCGGTTCGGTCTCGAACCAGTTCGTCGTGGAGTTCGGCGTGACCGGCGAGGCCCGCGAGGACATCGTGCCGGTCATCGAGGAGCAAGACGGGTGGCGCACACTCGAATACAGCGACGAGGACGCCGCCATGCGCGACTTCGACCGCGGAGCGATTCACGCCGTACTTAAAGTAGATCGTACGCCCGATGGGCGGGCGCGCGTGAGGGCAATCGCCCCCGATGGCAACGTCAGGACCACGCTGGTCGTGACCCAAATCAAGGGCGTGCTGGAGACCTTCGAGCGGGCCGAGCGACAGCGCCTGCGCCACAGCCTCGAACGCCAGCCGGTCGAGTTGCCCCCGGATTCGTCGTCCAGTCCCTACTTCGGGTTCACCTACACCGTGCTGGTGCCCCTGTTGACCTTCCTGCCGGTGTTCGTCAGCGGGAGCATCGCGGTGGACGCCATCGCCGAGGAGTACGACCGCGGG
Source organism: Halorussus ruber (assembly GCF_004765785.1). GTDB lineage: Archaea > Halobacteriota > Halobacteria > Halobacteriales > Haladaptataceae > Halorussus > Halorussus ruber. The sequence continues at coordinate 250,440 of NZ_SBIT01000009.1, forward strand.
ACGCTGGAACTCCTCCGGGTGACGCCCCTGACCGGCGTGGACATCGTGGACGGCAAGATGCTGGCGATGGGCGTCCTCGCGCCGGTGCAGGCCGGGGCGTGGCTCGCACTCCTGTCGTTCAACGGGACCGCGATTGCGAACCCCGTCGAGATTCTGCTCCTCGTGACCGGGTTCTCGGTCGGCGTGGTCACGATGGGCGCGACCGCGGCGCTGGCCTTCCGCGAGCGCAAGCAGGCTCAGTTCCTCTTCTCGATGGGCGTGCTGGTCGTGTTCAGTTCGACGTACCTCCTGCCCGAATCGCCCGCCAACGCGGTGGCGAAGCTGGCAATCGGGAGTCCGACCCAACTGACCCACCTCTCGGTCGGCGCGTATCTGGTGGTCTCGCTCGCGGCGTTCGTCGGCCTCCGGCGGTTCGTGGCGAAGCGAGGACTCGGGTCGTAGGGAATCCTCTACAATCGGTAAAGCAACAAAAGCCGTTCTCTGCGTCGGTCGGCCCGGCGCACGGCGCTCGCCGGACCGACACTTTGGATCGGGACTTGGGCCGTCACGTTTAGCCCGCTCAGTCCCGTCAGATTCCATCCATGCCTTCCGACGCCCCTCCGAGATGGGAGTATCAGGCCGTCCGGCCACCGCGGGAAACCTCCCAGAAGGAGGCCCGCGACCCGACCTCGCTCCTGAACGAACACGCCGACGACGGGTGGGAGTTCGACCAGACCATCGACTACGTGGGTGGCGGCACCAAGTTCCTCGTCTTCAGACGCCCTGCGGACGAGTCGGACGCCGAAGACAGCGACTCCGGGGCCGACGATGAGTGAGACCGGCGACTCCGACGAGATTCAGTCGGCCAACACGCTCCGCGAGCGCGTCGGCTGGAACCGGTTCTACGACTGGTTCCTGATGGACGGGAACCGATTCGTCGTGACTGGTCTGCTGGCGCTGGTCGTCTTCGGCGCGTTCGTCGGCGTCAGCACCGTCGTCGTCCCGTCGTTGCAGACCGCAATCAAGTCGGCCGACACGGTCGAGACCATGTTCTCGACCATGATTGGAAGCGTCATCACCGGGACCACGCTCGTCGTCACCATCAGCCAACTCGTCATCTCCCAAGAGAACGGCCCGCTGGGCGACCAGCGCCAGCGGATGAGCGACGCGATGGACTTCCGGACCTACGCGACCGACATCTTCGAGACGGCACCCGAGGCCGACCCCGCGAAGTTCCTCCGGCAACTGCTTGAAGCCAACGAGCGCCGGGCCGACGCCCTGGAGGAGCAACTCGCGGACAACGACGACGAGGAGCTACGCCGACAGGTCGGGGAACTCCTCGACAGCCTGCGGGAGAACGCGGACAAGACGATAGACAAGCTCGATGGGGAACAGTTCGGCACCTTCGGCGTGCTGGGCGCGGCGCTCGACTACAACTACTCGTGGAAAATCTACCAAATCGAGCGCATCACCGAGGAGTTCGCCGACAGTCTGGACGAGGACGACGACGAGGCCTTCCACGCGCTGGAGACGGCGCTGACCATGTTCGGTCCCGCCCGCGAGCAAATCAAGACGCTGTACTTCCAGTGGGAACTCGTGGACCTCTCGCGGTACATCCTCTACGCCGCAGTCCCGGCGCTGGTCGTCGCCGGGACGATGCTGGCGTTCGTCGGCGGGCCGACGTTCCCGGGCGCGACGCTCGGCGTCCCGAACGTCACGTGGGTCGTCGGGGCCGCGTTTACGATTACGCTCGTCCCGTTCCTGCTGTTTCTGACCTACATCCTGCGAGTCGTCGTCGTGGCCAAGCACACGCTGGCGATTGGCCCGTTCGTCCTCCGGCAATCGTATTCGGAGTGAACGCTCGCTCCTCGGGAGTGGGGCCGAACTTACTCCTCGTCGGTGTCGCGCCGCGCCGCCCGCTCGGCGGACTCGCGGTCCATCACTCGGCGCTGGTTCTTTTCTCCTCGCACCAGCAGGTAGAGGAGCAGGCCGCCGCCGACGCTCAGGAGCATCGCCACCACGAAAATCGCGGCTCCGGACACGACTGGAAAATCAGCCGAGGAACACGTCCACGATGTCGCTCCCGGCCGTTCCGGTGTCGCGGTAGAGTTCGGAGTAGCCGCAGTTCAGGCACGAGACGACCTGGAACTGGTTGGTCTGGATGTCGAACATCTTCGAGAGGCCGCCGCCGGTCGTCGAGATGGTCCCGACGTCGGTCTCGGTGTGGCCGCACTTCGGACAGCCGATTTCGTCGTTCGCGCCGTCGGGGGTCGGGTCGGAGGGCATGTCTGAGAGTGTTCGAGGCGTTGGCATGAGTTTTGTGGTGGTTCGGGGATGGGGAGTGGTCGTAGATAGATACGACACGGAAATAGCGACGACGGTCTCGAAAGCCCTCGCGCGGTTCGCGGTCGTTCAGCGACATATCGACGCGCGCAGTTCTGCGCGCGTCGATAGGGGTCGGCTGAAACGACTAAACTGGACGCGAACCGCGCTCGCCCTTTCAGTCCACCAGGGGCGATGACCGCTTCGCCGACCGAAACCAGTCGGTTGTGACGCTTCTCCGAACCATGTTAGTACCGCTCAGCTACGCGCGGGGCAACCCCGCCTCGGTTGTACCCCGTTTTTAACGTGGCCTACTTGGACGTCCGTCGCGTAGCTACTCCCATGTCAAAACGAGGGGGAGCCGAGACACCGCCCGGTCCCGACGGACTCCCGTTGGTGGGGAGCCTGCCAGAGTACGCCCGCGACCCGTTCGGCTTCGAGCGGCGCGTCCACCGCGAGTACGGCGACGTGGTCCGCTGGAAGGTCCCCGGCGGGTGGATGTACCACCTCGCCGACCCCGAACACATCGAACACGTCCTCGTCCGGAACAACCAGAACTACGTGAAGGGCGAGGTCTTTCAGGAGACGCTCGGCCCCGTCCTCGGCAACGGCGTGCTGAACGCCGAGGGCGAGTTCTGGCGGCGACAGCGTCATCTCGTGGAACCGGCCTTCCACCCCGACCGCATCTCGACCTACGCCGAGATGATGGTGGATGTTACCGAACGTCAGACCGGCCGCTGGCGGGCGGGCGAGATTCGGGACATCCACTCGGACATGACCGCGCTGACGCTGGAAATCATCGGGCGGGCGATGTTCGGCCTCGACCTGAGCGACGAGTCCGAGGAGGTCGGCGAGGCGCTGGAAACCGTGATGAAGGCCTCCGAGTTCTCCTACTCGGACCTCGTCCCCGAGCAGATTCCGACCCCCGAGCGTCGGCGATTCGAGAACGCCGTCGAGGACCTCAATCGCGTGGTCGCCCGAATCATCAAGGAGCGAAAGCGCAACCCGACCGACGAGGACGTGGTGTCGATGCTGCTGGCGGCCCGCGACGACGAGGGCGAGGGGATGAGCCTGCGGCAGGTCCGCGACGAGGTCATGACGCTCCTGCTGGCGGGCCACGAGACCACCGCGCTGGCGCTGACGTTCACATTCTTCCTGCTGGCCCAGCACGGCGACGTCGAGCGGAAAATCGTGCGAGAGTTGGACGAGGAGTTGGGCGGCGAGACGCCCACTTTCCGAGACCTGCCGAACCTGACCTACCTCGAGCAGGTGGTCAAGGAGTCGATGCGCCTCTACCCGCCGGTGCCGAGCATCGTGCGCGAACCGGTCGAGGACGACCGAGTCGGCGACTACCGACTCCCGGCGGGCGAGACGGTGAGCATGAGCCAGCACGTCGTCCACCGCGACCCCCGGTGGTACGACGACCCGATGGCCTTCCGACCGGAACGGTGGACCGGCGACTTCGAGCAGTCCCTGCCGCGGCTCGCGTACTTCCCGTTCGCGGCCGGGCCGCGCCGGTGCATCGGCGACCGGTTCGCCATGCTGGAGGCCCGCCTCGTGCTGGCGACGATTCTCCAGCGGTTCCACCTCGAACAGGTCTCGGGGCCGAGCATGGACCTCCGGATGAGCATCACCGCGCGACCGAAGAAGCCCGTGGAGATGAAGATTCACGAGCGCGAGGAGTGGCGCGAGAAGCAGGAGAGGACCGAGAAAGCGGTCGAGTCGCCCGCGGAGTAGGACTCCTCTATCCGAGGCCGAGGATGTCCGCGTCGGCCTCGGCGACTGGCGGGAGCAGTCGGAGGCGGGGTCGCGCGAGGAAGTAGACCGCGATGAAGCCGAACGCCGCGCCGGTCCCGTAGAGCGCGGTCGTGACGCCCACCGCGCTGGCGACCGTGCCGCCGACCAGCGACCCGACGGGCATCATCGCGCTGGCCCCGCTGGAGGTGACCGAGGTCACGCGGGCCAGCATGTCGTCGTCCGCCGCCGACTGGAGCATGGCGAAGAAGACGACGTTGAACGCGCCGGAGGGGACGAACGCCGCGAAGAACAGCGCCACGGTCGCCGAGACGCCCGGCACCGCGACCGCCGCAGACAGGCAGAGTGCCGAGACGACGAAGCACCCGACCGCGAGGCGGCCAAAGGGCAAGTCCTCGACCAGCGAGGAGGCCATCGACCCGACGAGGTTGCCCCCGGCGACCGCGGCCATCACGAGGCCGTAGGTCTCGGGGCCGCCGAGCGACTCGGCGAACGCGGGCAGGACCGCCATCGTCACGCCGAAGGTGAAGTTGACCACGACAGCGCCGACGACGATGGACGCGATGGCCGACCCCCGGAGGTAGTCGAAGCCCTCGCGGAGTCGGTCGAGGTAGTCGCCGACGGGGTCGGACGCGGGGTCCTCGGCGTCTGCTTTCGACTCCTCGCTCGCTGGGTCTGCCTCGGTGTCCGGTTCTCCGCCGTCTGCCCGCGCCTTCTCGCCCTCCGGGTCTTCTTTGGAGTCGATGGCGAGTCCCAGAAACAGGCTCAGCGCGACGACGAAGGTGACGGCGTCCACGAGGTAGATTGCGACCGCGCCGACGATTGCGATGAGCGCGCCGCTGGCGGCGTTGAACACCATGTCGAGGCTCTGTCCGGCGGCCGAGAACAGCGAGTTGGCCCGCACGAGTTGCTCGTCCTCGACGATTCGCGGCAGGGTCGCGGTCATCGCCGGAGCGTCGAACTGCGAGACCAGCGAGAGGACCGGCATGACCGCAAGCACCAGCCAGACCGACAGGTGGCCGGTCGCGGCGGCGAGCGGCACCGCGAGGACGCCGACGGCCTGCAGGGCCTGCGTCCAGACGAGGACGCGCCGGAGCGACCACCGGTCGACCAGCGGCCCGGCCAGAAACTGGAGCGCCTGCGGGCCGAAGGTCAGAAAGCTGGCGAGACCGGTGTAGAACGGTGACCCCGTCAGGTCGAAGACCAGCCACATCGCGGCGATTGCGTAGAGGCTGTCGCCCGCGTTCGTGACGACGCGCCCGGAGAACAGGCGGACGAACGACGCGTTCGAGCGGAGAGTTCCCATGGAGAAGCCCACCGGCGCGCCCCGAATAAGTGTTTGTAGAAGAACATTTCTGTGAGGCGAGTTGCAGAAACGCCGTTCTGTTCTACTCCTGTCACTCTCGGCGCTCGGCGACTAGATTCAGGTCCGCGTCGAAGGTGAAGGTGGCCGTCTCGCCGTCCAGGGTCACCGAGATTTCGACCTCCGGCGGGTCCGCGCTCTCGACGCTCATCACGTCGATTCCGAGCCAGTCGAGGTCCCAGAGCGGCGTCTCGCGCACGTCGATGCCGTGGTCGTAGTGGAACCCGACGACGGCGGGGTGGAGGAGGACTGCGGAGGGCGGGAAGGAGGTCCACTCGAACCCGCACCGGTCGCACTCGTAGCGGACCGTCGCTCTCGGTTTCTCCTCGCCGTCGAGCCAGTCGGGGGCGTCCGGCTGGCCCGCGACGACGAGACCGGCCTCGAATCGACCGTCGCAGTTCGAGCAGAAGCCGAAGTCGGCGGCGGCGTGGACGCGCTTGAGCCACTGATCCACGACTTCGGGGACCTCCGCGGGCGCGACGCCCTCCAAGATTCCGGCCGGGACGGACGTGTTGGTGAGCGTCTCCTCGCACTCGCCGCACCGGATTTCCACGCCGTCGTCGCGGAACTCGACCGCCATCCGACTGCCGCAGACGATGCACCGCGCGTCGGTCTCGACCGGGTCGGCGTCCAGAATCTTGGTGTACCCGCCGGAGAGGACCGCGCCGACGATTCGCCTGCCGGGCGGGGCGAGTTCGTAGCCCTCGTCGGCGCTCCGGACGAACCGGTCGGTGAGTTTGCCGAGGTGGTAGTTGAACTGGCCGGGGTCGTCCACGCCGACGCGCTCGCGGAGGCCCGAGAACGCGAGCGCCCCGTCGGCGTCGTTCAGGACTTCGAGGATGCGAAATCGCAGGTCGTGGGCCAGCAACTCGAAGGCCTCCTCGGGCGGGAGTCGCTCCGCGACCACTTCGTCCGGTGCTTCCTGATTGCTCTCGACTCCGCGCTCGTCGCCCGGCGCTTCCGAATTCCTTTCCACCTCGCGCTCGTCGCCCGACGCTTCGCGGTCGGGCGACGAGTTCGGCGAGCGCGGACCGTCGTCGGTGTCGGACATGTCGGCAGTTCGAACGGGACCCGTTGTAAATCGTGGCGGTGACAGGGAGATAAATATCTATTTGCTAGAAATATCGGAACAATTTCTAAAGAAATATACGGCTGTCCAAGATACCGCGCGACGGGAGAGCCGAGATAACGTCAGAGCCGCGGCTCGCACCTCGCTGGCGGGGTGCGAGCGCGCCGCGTCGCGGTCCAAAGTTTAAGCTACCACCACCTAATGATAACGCATGGCACACGACTGTTCGTTTCTCGCGGACCTCTCGCTCGACGGCGAGGTCTCGTTCGGCGAGTCGGCCCGCGAGAGTCACGCCGCGGACTTCGGCGCGGAGGAGCGCGGCGAGGGCGTCATCCCCGACGCCGTGGTCTGGCCCGAATCGACCGAGGAGGTGTCTGCGGTCCTCTCGGCCGCGAACGACCGCCGAGTCCCCGTCACGCCCTACGCGGCGGGGACGAGTCTGGAGGGCAACGCCGTGCCCGCCCACCGCGGCGTCAGCCTCGACCTCTCGCGGATGGACGCGGTACTCGACGTTCGCCCCGACGACTTCCAAATCGACGTGGAACCCGGCCTCCTCGGCGCGCAGGTGGACGAGGCGGTGGCCTCTGAGGGCCTGTTCTTCCCGCCGCTGCCCTCCTCGGGCGACATCTCGACCGTCGGCGGGATGATAGCCAACGACGCCTCCGGCATGAAGACGGTCAAGTACGGCGAGGTTTCCGACTGGGTGCTGGAGTTGGAAGTCGTCCTCGCCGACGGGTCGGTCATCACCACCGGGAGCAAGGCGGTCAAGACTTCCAGCGGATACAACCTGAAAGACCTGTTCGTCGGGAGCGAGGGCACCCTCGGCGTCGTCACCCGCGCTACTCTCGAACTCGCGGGCCGACCCGAGCAGGTTCGGGGCGCTCGCGCGCTCTTCCCGACGCTCGACGACGCCGCCGAGGCCGTCTTCGACGCGGTGCGCTCGGGCGTGGACGTGGCGACCATCGAACTCGTGGACGGAGACTCGGCCCGGATGGCCAACGCCTACACCGGCACCGACCTGCCGGACGTGCCGACCGTCTTCCTCGAATTTCACGCCAACCACGGCGTCGAGCGCGAAATCGAGTTTTGCCGGGGCGTCTTCGCCGACCACGACCTCCGGCGGTTCGACGCGGCCGAGGAGGACGCGATGGACGACCTCTGGCAGGCCCGCAAGGACCTCGCCTACGCCATCCAGCTCTGGGACCCCGACCTGACCGCGCTCCACCCCGGCGACGTGACGGTGCCGATCAGCGACTACCCCGAGATGGTCCAGTTCGTCAAGGAGCGGGCCGACGAGCGCGACCTGCTGGTTCCCTGCTTCGGCCACGCTGGCGACGGCAACCTCCACTACTCGGTGCTGGTAGACGAGGACGACCCCGAACGGGTCGAGGCCGCCCACGCCCTCTACGAAGCCACAATCGAGAAGGCAATCGACCTCGGGGGCACCGCGACCGGCGAACACGGCATCGGCCTCGGCAAGCGCGAGTTCCTCGACGCCGAACACGGCCCCGAGACGGTCGAGGCGATGCGCCGCCTCAAGCGCGCGTTCGACCCCCGAGACACTCTGAACCCGGGCAAGATGTTCCCCGAGACGGCGGACGGAGAGCGCGTCCGAGCCGAGAGCGAGCAATCTGAGTAAGGTGTGATTTAGCGATTTGCGACCAACCACCTGCACCGCTCGGTGAACCAACCGACTCCCTGGTGGACTGAAAGGGCGAGCGCGGTTCGCGGGCCTCTGGCCCGCGGTCGTCTGCGCGACCCCTATCCGACGCGCGGTTCTGCGCGCGTCGGATATGTCGCGTCAGCGACCGCGAACCGCGCGAGGGCTTTCTAACCTACATTTCTCCGGTTCTACTGACTGTTCGTGGTTTCGGTTCCAATCACGTTTCCGCCTCCGACCAAACTCCCTGAAAGACATTGATACAGACGCGGCACGAGGATTTATCACACTCGTGATACCACATCCGACCATGAGCGCCGACGACTTCGTTCCGACCCGGGACGTTCGACGCGACGACCTCACCGGCACGCTGTTCGCGGGCCTCGGCGGCGGCCCGAACCCCGGCGTCCTCGTCGTCCACGGGTCCGGAGGCGGTGGCGGCTACGAGCGCCACTACGCCCGTCGCCTCGCGCACCACGGCTACACCGCCTTCTGCGTCGAGTACTTCGGCGGGCCGGGGCGACCCGAGGGCCTCGACCGCATCCCGCTGTCGTACTTCGGGCGCGCAATCGATTGGCTCCTCGACCAACCTGAAGTGGACGCCGAGGAGGCCGACCGCGAGTGCGTCGGCGCGGTCGGGTTCTCGCGGGGCGGCGAGGCCGCGATGCTCACGGGTGCCCACTTCGACCGCGTGGGCGCTGTCGTCGCCTACTCGGCCAGCGGGTACGCCTTCCCCGCGCCGACGTGGATGCCCGGCGTCGAGGAGGAAGGCCCGGCGTGGACCCACGAGGGCGAGCCGATTCCCTACCTCCCCGTGGACGAACTCGTCGAGGCCGAGCAGGACGGCTTCGAGGACGTGGCGGAAAACGAGGACGTAGACGCCTCGTCGCTGGCGGTCGAGAACGCCACCGACGAGCAACTTCGCCGAGCCACGATTCCGGTCGAGCGAATCGACGGCCCGGTCCTCCTCGTCTCGGGCGGCGACGACGCGATTTGGCCCTCGGCCGACCTCGCCGGGGTGGCCGCCGACCGACTCGCCGAGCGCGACCACCCGTGGCCCGCCGAACATCTGGTCTACCCCGACGCGGGCCACGCGATTCGGATTCCCTACCTGCCCGACGCGAAACGGAAGCCAGAGACCTCGACCGACCCCGAGGCCCGCCACCGACTCGGCGGGACGACCGGCGCGAACGCCCGCGCCGCGGCGGACGCGTGGCAGAGCGCCCTCGACTGCCTCCGGCAGGGCCTCGGAAATCGCTGACGTTCGGTAGCGTCTCGAAAATCGCTGACTTACGTTCTCGCGGCCTGCCGTCTCACGTTCGCACGGCCCGCTATCTCACCTCCGCACGGCCCGCCACAGCACCGCGGCCGCCAGCGTTGCGCCCGCGATTCCGGCGACAGCAGGCCCCGAGGGGTACTTTCGGGTGATTTCGGTGTACTCGGTCGGTACCTCCTCGCCGCGGTCCATCCGGAGGTACTGCTCGGACCCGGCCTCCCGAATCATCTCCTCTTGCCACGTCGGGAAGGCATCCGGTACTGCGGCCGGGTCCACCAGTCGCGGCGACTCCGCCAGGTAGGCGTGGCCGCCGTGGACCACGATGCACTCGTCTGCCGCCCGGACGTTCTGGTACCAGTCCACGTCGGTGCCGTACGGCAGGGGCACGACGAATTGGTCGCCGACCTCCGAGACGAGGACCGGGGTGTCGTACTCCCGGCCCGACCGCCGCCCCACGTGGCGGACGACGCCGTAGGGGACGAGGGGCCGCCCCGCGAGGCGAAGCGTGAACGGGTTCAAGATTCGCTTGTTGAAGCCGCGAACTCGGTCCTGCACCTGTCGATAGCGTGATTCGGTTTTCCCCGACATTCCCACTCGCTTCGAATCGACGGTTTCGGACTTAATCGTTGGTTCGGCTAGGTGGTTGTGTCGTGTTTTTCGGAAAGTGGTCGGGAGATGGAATTATATAGTTACGCTTAGAAATTCTATATGTATGTTTAAGACAACTATTTACGTGTCTTAGAAATCCCTCGCGCGGTTCGCTTCGTCTCGTGACCGCGGGAAAGAGACAGAGAATCGGAGGAACCGTAGTCTCGAAAGCCCTCGCGGGCCTCGCGGTCGCTCAGCGACATATCTGACGGACGTAGTTGCGTCAGATAGGGGTCGCTGAGACGACCACGTAAACGCGAGGCCCGCTCGCCCTTTCAGTCCGCCAGGATTGCCGGTTGCCCCACGGAGCGCATCCTCGTGGTTTGTCCCACCGACCGCCCGCTGGCGGGCGGTCGGCCCGCCACTTCTCAGGACGTGACTTCGGGGAAGAACTCGCCGTGGAAGCCGAACGGGATGTGATGGGGGACGTGCGCTCGGGCCAGTTCATCGAAGCTCTCGCCGTCCAAGACGACCAGCACCGAGTCCTCGGATTCGGTGTCGAGGGCGGGCGCGAGGACCACCCCGCGGTCCTCGGGCGCTTGCTTCTCTCCTCCGCCGCCCTCGCCGTCCGCCGGTTTCGGCACGAAAATCGGCTCTCCGGCGTAGAACCCGTCTTCCCACCACTCGGTCGCTTCGCCCGTCTCGACGTTCACCTTCGCCAGTCCGTTCTGGCCCTCTCTGGCGGTGGCCTGCCCGTAGGCGTAGCGGTAGGGTTCCATCCCCGCTCGCGGGGCGATTCGCGGGAGTTCCATCCCGGTGTAGAGATTTCGGCGGTCGACGCGCCCGCCGTCGATGGGCACCCTGAATCGCGCGAGTTCGCCCTTCGCGGCGTCGAGGACGGGGCCGGGATTCGGTTCCCCGCCGGTCGCTTCTCCCGCTTTCTCCTCTCCCTCGACCGAGGACATGAACAGGTCTTCGACGATGCTGGCGTCCTCGTAGGCCACCAAGTCCACGACGAGTTCGCCCGATTCCCCGTCCTCGGCCCTGCTCTCGAAGGCGTTGACGGTGTGGAAGAAGAAAAACGGCGGCGCGGTTCGCTCGATGGCCAGATTGCCGGATTCCCTGTCGAAGGCCAGGAATCGCGTCCCGCGCTCTGGTTTCCACCGGAAGTTGTCGATGAACCCGCCGCGGCCCGGCAGGAGGAATCGCATCGGGTTCACCACGAACGGCGGTTCCACGACGACGACGTACTGCGGGGTGAGCGCGAAACTGTGGAGGTAGGCTGGCTCCTCGACTTCGAGCGACGCGATGGGGACTCTGCTCGGCCTGCCGCCCGCTGGCTGGTCGTCCAGCACGCGATAGAGGAGATACCGGTTCTTCCTGCCGAATCGGGTCGCGTACCCCACGGTCTCTCCTCGCCGGTCGTCGTGCCGGAGGTGGGCGGTGACGTGGTGGACCGTCATGTCGTCGGCGAAGGTCAACTCCCCGCGCGCCGACAGGGTCTCGGGGTCGAACCGAACGCGCCGAGGAGTCTCGGTCAGGGCGGCGTACTCCCCGCCGATGCGGGCCACGTTGACGTTGGCGTTGTCGGTCGGGTCGCTCAGGAACGACTTGAGCTGGTCGAGATAGCTCCCCGAGGTGGCGAACTGACTCGTGATTCGCTCGTCCTCGACCGCCTCGCGGTAGGCCTCGGTCCGGAGGAAGCGATTCGAGTAGAACACCCCTCCGTCTGTCCCGTCCTCCCCGCCGAACCGGAACTTGTGGAGCATCGCCAGTCCGTCGAACCAGTGTTCGACGCGCTCGCCCCCGACCTCGAACTGTCCGGGGCCGTTGCGGACCAGCGACCCCGAGAGCCACGCCGGAATCTCGCCCTCCATGTCGAGCGCGAGGTCGTCGTGTTCGGCGTCGAGCGACCGGAATCCGGGGCTGTAGGCTGGCATTTGTCACCCTAATCGACTCGCTCCTCGAAAACGGTGGTGGCTGAATCGGTCGGTGGTGTGGTTGGCGGCGATGTGACTGGCGGCGGTGGCGTCGCTGGCGCGGTCGGCGATGGCCGACTCAGTACGTGATGACCTCGTACCCCTCGGCCACGAGGTCCCGAACGCTCGGGTGGCCCTCGAACTCGGCGACTCGGTCGGCCTCGCTGTCGTCCACCTCGTCGCCGACTTTGAAGGCGTCGGCGCAGTAGTCGCAGGCGGTGACGTTCTCCGAGAGCGCGTCGTAGAGCGCGTGGTAGTCGTGATTTTCGTCTTCGAGTTCCGGAATCCACTGGGTGCCCGCGCCGTCGAAGATGACCTCGATTTCGTCGCCCTCGTCCTGAAACTCCTTGGCGGCCTGGAGGCCGTTGACGAGTCGGCCGAGGTCCGAGTGCGATTCGGTGCCCGCGAGGATTACGATTGCTGTCTGGACCATGCGAGCCGTGCTAACAGGTTTCGAGGTAAAGGTCCGCCCCTCGCGGCCGGAACTGCCTGCGTTTGTGACGCCGACTCGCTTCTCCGTGACGCCCATCTACTCTTCCCGATGGCGCGGGACCTGCCCGACCCACGGCCCGGTCACGGTGAGCGAGTTCTCGCCCGCGAGGAGACCGGTCGCTCGGTCGTATACTGCATTCCACCCGCACTTGTCCTCCCACGACTTCTCGGCGACGCGGAACTCGTCCCGGCGCTCGCCGCTCGCGGCGTCGAGGACGCTGACGTATCCTCGCTGGTCGAGGACGTAGGCCAGCGACCCGTCCGACGAGATGGCGGCAATTGCGGCCTCGCTCCGCGCGCCTCCGGCATCGAACCGCCAGTCTTCCGGGCCTCCGGAGCGCGAGAAGGCGACTACGTCCCCCGAGTCGGTGCCGACGAAGAAGGTCTCGTCGTCGCGCTCGGTGGCCCGTACCTTTCGCTCCTTCTCGTCTTTCCTCTCCCCAGAAAGCGAGGCCGTCCACCGCTTTTCCCCGGACCCGGGGTCGATTGCCGCGACCCGTCCGTCCTCGCTGGCGACGTGAATCGCTCGATCGCCGTCGTCCCCGAAGATAGACTCCCAGATTTTCTCGCCGACCTCGGTCCGCCAGCGTTCGGTCCCGTCCTCGATTGCGAAGGCGGAGACGCTCCCGTTCTCTGTCGCCGCGACCACGGTGTCGCCGACCGCGACCGGCCCGGACCAGACCTTCGCGTCTACTCCGCTCGTCCAGACCTCCTCGCCGCTCTCGGCGTCGAGCGCGACGACTCGGTGGACGAAACTGTCGTCTCGCGGGTCGGCGTTCGAGTCTCCCGAGTGCGAGACGCCGGCGATGAGGCGGTCTCCTGCTTTCGCTGGTTGCCCCCACGCGCCGCCGCCGTAGGTCTCTCGACCGCCGGCGTCGTAGCGCCACTCGACGTGGCCGGTTCGCTTGTCGAGCGAGTAGACGAGGTCCGTACCAGTCCCGAAGTAGACGCTCTCGTCCGCGACCAGCGGTACTCCGGCACCGCCTCCAGTTACCGTGAACACCCACTTCGGCTCCCCGTCGAACTGTTTCAGCGAGGCGACCCGCGAGACGAGGCCCTCGCCAGTGGAGCCGTGCTGCTCCGAGACGTAGACCGAGTACTCGTCAGTCGCGGCGGGCGACCAGCGTCGGCCGTCGAGAGTCCACCGCGGTTCGCGCCGGTCGATGCAGTGGTCCGTCTCGAACCACCAGTAGCCGCCGACGCCGACCCCGGCGGTGCCGAGCGCGGCGAGGAGTTGGCGGCGGGTCCAGTCGGGCATCGACCGGGAGGGGTCGCTCGGACGTGATAAGTTTTCTACTTTTCAGTCGTGGACCAGCACGTCCAGCACGTCCGGACCTCCCCTGTCGAGGGCATCCTCGACTGCGGACTGAATCTCGTCGGGGTCCTCGACGAGGAGGCCCCGCGCGCCGTGACTCTCGGCGTTCGCCGGGATGTCCACCGGCGGGTCGAAGTCCATCCCGACGAACTCGTGGTCGGCCTCCTCGCCGCCGAGGAGGTCGAGGGTGTTGTCCTTCAGGATGCGGTAGTTGCGGTTGTCCGGAATCACGACCGTCAGGTCCACGTCGTGTCGCGCGGCCGAGTAGAGCGTCTGCGGATAGTAGAGGTACGACCCGTCGCCGATGAATCCGAGAACGTCGCGGGGGTCGTCGGTCTGGGCCTCGGCGATGGCCGCGCCGACCGAGGCCGGGAGGCCGTAGCCCAGTCCGCCGCCCTTGTTCGAGACGTACTGCTCCGGTTCGAAGTCCCACCGGGTCAGCATGGCGTACTTGGCGGTGACGCCCTCGTCAACGACGTAGGCGTCGGGGGCCGCCGCTTTCAGGGCGTCCACGAGGTCGGCCTTCGAGGCGCGCGGGTCGTCGGCCTCGTCCTCGCCCATCTCGGTCATCTTGGCCTCGACCATCTGCTGGACCGCCTCGACGCGTTCGAGGCGGTCCTCGCGCCCTTCGTCGCCGACCCGGTCGCGGAGTCGGTCGGCCAGTTCGGCCAGCGCCCTGCCGGGGTCGGCCACGATGGCGGCGTCCGCTGGCTGGTTCTTGCCGACCTGCCACGCGTCGTCGCTGACGTGGACGCAGGTGGTCTCCTCGGCGACCAAGTCGCGCTCGTGGCGGGTCAGCGTCGTGTTGGTCGAGGTTCCGGCGAAGACGACGTTGTCCGCGCCGAGCAGGGCCGCCGCGAGGTCCTCGTCCGGCGGGATGTAGGAGACCCACTGGTCGTGGCCGGTCGGGAAGTCGATTTCGCAGGCCAGAATCTCGCCGTGGACCCTCGCCCCGGCGGCCTCGGCGAACTCGACCGCCGCCTCGACCGCATCGACTCCCGACCGAGCCACGCCGTCGCCGACGACGAGCGCCACGTCCTCGGCGGGGTCCGCGAGCAGGTCCGCGGCGCGAGCTATCTGGGTCGGGTCGCCCCGGCCCGCGTCGGGAATCTGGCCGAGGCGCTCGGGCGTCTCGTCGGTCTCGGCCAGCATTACGTCGAGCGGGAGCGCCAGAAAGACCGGGCCGGTCGGCGGCGTGAGCGCGACCCGGAAGGCCCGCCGGAGCATCGTCGGCAGGGCGCTCACGTCTCGGACCTCGTCGCTCCACTTGGCGAACTCGTCGGCCATCTCCACGAGGTCTCCCGACAGAATCGGCTCCTCGTGGCGGAAGTCGGTGCTGTGGTTCCCGGCGGTGACGACGAGAGGAGCCCCCGCCACGCTCGCGCCGTAGAGGTTGCCGAGGCCGTGGGCGAGGCCCGGCGCGATGTGGAGGTTCACGACGCCGACGGGGTTGACGGAATCGGTGGCGGTGGGGTCGTAACCGCCGTCCTCGACGCTTTCGCCGCCCTCCCGGCTCGCGCGGTCGGCGCGGTCGGCGCGGTCGGCGTGATATCGTCGCGTGCTAGCATAGCCTGCGGCCATCCCGACCGCCACGTCCTCGTGGAGTCCGAGGACGTATTCGAGGCCGCTGTCGCCGAGCGCGTCCATCACGGGCAGTTCCGTGGTTCCGGGGTTGCCGAAGACGTGCGAGACGCCGTACTCCTCTAAGGCGTCCACGAACAGGTCGGCTCCGGTGTATTCGTCGCCCATGGACGTGTGGTTCGCAACCGCGTGCCAAAGGTGTTCGGCCGTGTTCGATTGATTTCCCCTCCATTCGGTTTCGGTCGGTGGACCAACCGTTATCCTGGTGGACTGAAAGGGCGAGCGGGACTCACGGGCCGGAGGCCCGTGGTCGTCTCAGCCGACCTCTATCCGCCGCGCGCGGTTCTGCGCGCGGCGGATATGTCGCTGAGCGACCGTGAGGTCCGCGAGGGCTTTCGAAGACATTGCGGTTTCATCTACTCTGCGGTTCGTTTTCGAGGCCCTCGTCGCTGTTTCCGTGACGTGTCCGAACACCTATCGGAATCCCTCTCACCGACCAGTAGTCAAATTTCCAACCACCGCGTTTCACCAATCTTTTTACGTGTCTCCGCGCAGTTGTCGTGCGTACTCACACCAGACCCCGCGGTCCACACCCCGAACTCATCCATGTCCGAGAAGCCGTCACCGCTGTTGCCCGACGACGAACAGTCGCGCGACCGACTCCGCGCCGCGCTGGCGGTGTTCTGCGTCCTCGCGGTCCTCCTCGCGGGGACCGTCGTGCCCGCGGTCTCGGGTGCTGGACTGGGCCAGACTCCTCTCGGCTCGGCCGTCCCGACGCCGAACGTCGACGTCGGGGGCATGAACGGCGGCGGAGGAGGCGGAGGCGCGGCCGGTGGCGGCCTCGGCGCGCTCAATCCCGGCGACCAGACCTCGCTCGGCGGGTCGCTCGCGGAGAACCAGAGCGCCTTCCAGTCCCAGAACGCCGAGGTCCACTTCCGGGTTCGGAGTACCTCGGCGTCCTACTGGCGGACCGGCGCGTACGACCAGTACACCGGGTCGGGGTGGGAGCAGTCGGGCGACCGCCAGCCCTACTCCGGTCCCGTCAGGAGCGGCGGGATTCAGGGCGAGCGCGTCCAGTACCGGGTCACGCTCGGCCAGTCGGCCACCGCGCTCCCGAGCGTCTGGCGGGCCAACTCGGTCTCCCAGTCGGCGACCGACTCGCTCTACGTGACCGACCAGCGCGCGTTCGAGACCGGCGATCCGGTGCCCGCCGGGACCACCTACTCGGGGGTCAGCCATCGCCCGGCGCGGGACCCCACCGTCCTCCGGGCCGCGGGCACCGACTACCCGAGCGAAATCGAGCGCCGGTACACCGCGCTTCCGGAGGACTCCGAGCACCGGGTCGCCGGGTTCACCGACCGACTCACCGCCGGTTCCTCCTCGGCCTACGAGTCGGCGATGCGAATCGAGTCGTGGCTGGAGTCGAACAAGAACTACTCGCTGAACGTCTCGAAGCCCTCCGGCGGGGACTCGGCCTCCGAGTTCATCTTCGAGATGGAGGAGGGCTACTGCGAGTACTTCGCCACCTCGATGACCGTGATGCTCCGGTCCCAGGACATCCCGGCCCGCTACGTCGTTGGCTACTCGACCGGCCAGAAGGTCGGGTCGAACACCTACAAAGTCCGGGCGATGAACGCCCACGCGTGGGTCGAGGTCTACTTCCCCGAGGTCGGGTGGGTCCGGTTCGACCCCACGCCCGGACAGGAGCGGCTGCAGTCCGAGCGCCGGGCTTTCCAGAACCAGACCCAGAACGACCCGCGGCAGTACGACCACACCGAGTCGGGAAGCCCCGGCGAGGAGTTCTCGCCGACGGACTCGGACTCCGGAACCCCCGGAACCGGAACCGCCACGACCGGCGGGTCCGGAACCGGCGACTCGCCCGGAACGGGGCCGGGCACCGCAACCTCCTCGGGAACCGGGACCTCCGTCGAGGACGGCACGCCGACGACCGGCGAGTCCGGCGAATCGGGCGACTCGACTGACCCCGAAGGAACGACCGCGGCCCCCGGCGAGACGACAACGACTTCCGGCGACTCGAACGACTCCGGAGACGACGTAAAGACTTCCAGCGGGTACGACGTCGAACTCAACCGGACGCCGGTCCCCGGCGCGACGGTCGAGGTCACGGTCACGGACAACGTCAGCACCGTCATCGGCGCGCCCGTCTTCTTCAACGGCGAGCGCGTCGGCGTCACCGACGAGGGCGGGACCGTGACCGCACAAGTCCCCTACGTCGAGACGCTGAAAATCCGGGTCGGCGGCTCGGACAGCGCGAGCGCGCTGTCCGCGTCGGGCGAAATTGCAGGGCATTCGGGCGCGACGGGAGAGGATTCGAGCGAGATTGCAGAGCATTCTGAATCGGCGGTAAAGCATTCATATTCATCTTTTAAGACAGAATTTTCAATGCCTAGGAACCAGATACAATTGTCCGGGCCGCCGCTCGACTCCGACGCGGTCTTCTCGTTGGCTGGTCCGCCGCCGACCGGCGTGAATCTCCGGCCCGCGCCGACCGGCGTGAAATCCCGCTCGTCGTCGCTCGCTTCCGCGAAACCACCCCAGAAACTCCCGCTCGGCAACGAGACCAACGGCACCGGCTACTCGCTGGCGACGAACGCCACGCTCGCGGTCTCCGGCGACGCGATAGCCGGGAGCGAAGTCGTCGTGACCGCGACGGTCCGCGGCGTCCCGGTCCGGAACGCCGAGGTCACGCTCGGCGACGA
Organism: Halorussus ruber; assembly: GCF_004765785.1. Taxonomy (GTDB): domain Archaea; phylum Halobacteriota; class Halobacteria; order Halobacteriales; family Haladaptataceae; genus Halorussus; species Halorussus ruber. Next base: position 268,539 of record NZ_SBIT01000009.1, read on the forward strand.
GACGGTGGGCACGACGGGCAAGAACGGCCGCGTCGAGGTCCGAATCCCCGACTCGCCCGGCAACTTCACGCTCGCCGTCTCTCGCGGCCCTGTCGAGGGCGAGACGACCCTCGTCGTCCCGACGCTCGAACTCTCGACCGACCCGAAACTCCCGCTCGCGCTCCCCGGCACGGGAGTCGAAATCTGCGCGACCTACGGCGGCGACCCCATCAGCGACGCGCAGGTCCGGGTCGGCGGCGCGAACCACACCACCGACATCAACGGCACCGCCACCGCCTCGCTCCCCTTCAGCGGGAGCGCACAAATCGTCGCCTCGGCCCGCGGGCAGACCCGCCGGACGACCGTCTCGGGCCTGTTCGTCAACCTCGCGGGCGTCTCGGCCGCCGCGCTCGCCGCCCTCGGCGCTCTCGGGTTCGCCTCCCGGCGCACCGGTATCGGCCCGCGGCAGGTCGCGGCGGCCCTCCTCGGCGCGGTTCGGGCGCTCCCGGACCTCGCCGTCGCGGCGCTGTTCGGCGCGGCCGACCGCCTCTCGTGGGCCGTAGAGCGCCTCCTCGACGCGCTCGCCGACCTCCGGTCGGGCGAGGTCTCGGTCCGCGAACTGATAGCGCGATTCCGGGCGTGGTTCGCCGAGCGACTCGACACCGCCCGCGAGAACAGTCGGGAGTCGCTGGCCGGGTTCGTCGGCGACTCGTCGCCCGACGCCGCTGACGACGCCCGGCGAGACGAGTCCTACCGGACGCTCAGGGAGTCGTGGGACTCGTTCCTCCGGGTGGTCTCGGTCCGGCGGCCCGACGCGATGACGCCCGGCGAACTCGCCGACCACGCCGTCACCGAGGACGACCTGCCGCCCGGCGCGGTCGTCACGCTCCGGGACGCCTTCCGCGACGTGGAGTACGGCGCGCGCTCGCCGGACGACCGACTCCCGAGAGTCGAGGAGGCCATCGCGGAAATCGAGCGAGCGAGACGCGAGCAGGCCGAACGAGACGAGAGCGCCGACGAGTCCGACGGGACCGGAGCGACGGACCACCACACCATCGCCGACATCGTGGGGGGTGACGACTGATGCGCGCTCGCCTCCTCGGCGGCCTCGGCGCGCTCCTGACGCTGGTCGCGGGGGCTGTCGTCGTCTCGCCGGACCTCGCCGCCTCCCTCTCGGCGGTCGTCTCGGCGCTCGAATCGCAGGGTCCCGAGCGCCTCCTGCTGGTCCTCGGGGCGGCGGTCGGCCTCTACGCGGCGTGGGCCGCCCGGACCGGCACGCCCGAGCGGTCCGCGGTCGAGGGTCCGGCGGCCAGATTCGAGGGCGCTAACGGGGGCAACGCGCCGGAGACGGTGAGCGCGGCCGACCGCGTCCTGACCGGCGAGGCGCTGGACGACCGCATCGCGGCGGCCTGCGAGGGCGACGACCGGGCGCTCCGGGCGGTCCGGTCGAACCTCGCCGCGACCGCCGCCAGCGCCCGCGCTCGGTCCGCCGACCGGACGCCCGAACAAGCACGCCGGGAGGTCCGGTCCGGCGCGTGGACCGACGACGACATCGCGGCCGCCCTCCTCGCGGACGAGGAGGGTCCCGACTTCCCCCTGCTGGCCCGTCTCAGAGCGTGGCTCGACCCCGAGACCGAGCGCCAGCGCCGCATCGACAGGACGATTGGGGCGGTCGAACGCATCTTCGAGAATCGAGGGGGAGATGGCGCGACGAGTCCCGACGACGGCGGCGACGACCCCGAACAGGAGGCCGACCGATGAGCCGGGACCGACTCCGCGAGCGAGTCCCCCGGTTCCGTGGCTCGCTGGCCGGAACGTTGCTCTTGACCACGCTCGGCCTGCTGTACGCCGACGCAAGACTGTTCGCGGCCGCGGTCGTCCCGCTTTCCTACGTGGCCTTCGGGGCGCTCTCGTCGCTCTCCGGCGCGGCCGAACCCGAAATCGAGCGGACCTTCGACGCCGCGAGCCCGCCGCCGGGGAGCGAGGTCGAGGTCACCCTCACGGTCCGGAACGCTGGCGAGTCGGCGCTGACCGACGTGCGAGTCGTGGACGGCGTCCCCGACGAGTTGTCCGTGGTCTCCGGCTCTCCTCGGGCCGCGCTCGCGCTCCGACCGGACGAGGAGGCCACCGTCTCCTACTCGGTCGTCGCCAAGCGCGGCGAGTACGACTTCGACGACCCCGCGGTCAGGGTCCGGACCGCCAGCGCGACCGACCGGGCCACCCTCGCGGTCGAGGCCTCGGGCGAGACGACCCTCGACTGCGCTCGCTCCGTCTCGGACCCGCCCTTCGGGGAGGCCTCGCCCCGTCGGGTCGGGACCCACACCACCGACTCGGGCGGCGAAGGCGTCGAGTTCCACTCGACCCGCGAGTACCGCCCCGGCGACCCCATCAGTCGCATCGACTGGCGGCGCTTCGGCAAGACCGGCGACCTCACGACCGTCGAGTTCCGCGAGGAGCGCGCGGCCCGGACCGTGGTCGTGGTGGACGCCCGGCCGGTCACCAGAACGACCCCGAGCGCGGGCTATCCTAACGGCGCGGAACTCTGCGCCTACGCGGGCGAACAATTATACGACGCGCTGACCGCGGCGAACGTGGCGACCAGCGTGACCGCGCTCGGCCTCGGCGACGAGGACGTTCCGGGCGGCCTCCCGGCCGACGACCTGCTCTGGGCGGCCTCCGACGGCGGGTCGAGCGCCCGACTCGTCTTCGAGGCAATCGGGAGCGCCGCCGACCGCGATAGCTCCGAGGAGGTCCCCGGCGACGGGACTGGGGCCGGTGCGAAGTCTGATTCCGGGCCGGACGCGGGGCAATCGCCCGACTCGGCCTCGCCCTCGTCTGAAACTCCGACTGAACATCCGGCAGCGACCGACGGCGGTGAACAGACCGACAACGGGACCGAGGACCCGACCGTCCGGGCGCTCCTCGCTCGACTCCCGGCCGACGCGCAGGTCGTGCTGGTCTCGCCCGTGCTGGACGACTGGCCGCTCTCGCTGGCCCGGTCGGTGTCGGCGCGGGGCCACGACCTCGCGGTCCTGAGTCCCGACGTGACCGGCGGCGCGTCGTCGGCCGGGGAGTCGTCGGCCGGGGAGTCGCCGACCGGCGACTCCTCGCCCGGAGCGTCGCCCGGCCGAGCGATTGCGGGGACCCGCCGGGAGATTCGGCTCTGGGACCTCCGGACGACCGGTGCCGACACCGTGGACTGGTCGGTCTCCGACCCGCTGGGAATCGCGCTCGAACGCTCGCTGCAGACGCTGCTCTAACCATGATGGACGAAATTCACGACGCGGCCGACCTCTCGGAGACGAACTGGGCACCGACTCGCGCGAGTTCCGCCCTCGCGCTCCTCGGCACCGCTGGCGGCGTCGGGGCGCTCGCGCTCGTCGTCGGCGTCCCGAAGGGCACGGCGGTCGCCGCGGCGGGTGCGATTTGCCTCGCGCTCTCGCTCTGGCTGTTGACGTTCGAGACGTGGCGCGTCCCCGCCACGCTCGGGGCCAGCCTCCTGCTCGTCCCGGCGGGTGCAGGAATTACTGCCGGTGTGGGCTACGAGTCGCTGGTCGCGTTCGCGGTCTCCTTCCCGGCCGGGTCGCCGACCCGCGTCGTCGGCCAGATTCTCCGCATCGCGGGGGTGATGGCGGTCCTCTGGGGCTGTACGATTGCGGTCTTCGGCGCGGCGGCCTCGGCTCGGGGCGTGGCCACCTCTCGGTCGGTCTCGAAGTGTCTGGGCCTCGTGACCAGAGTGGCCCTGCTCCCGACCAACTTCTTCATCGCGCTGGCGGGGTACGGGCTGGTCACGAACCTCGAACTCGGTGCCGGGGGCGCGCTGGCGGAGTTCGTCTCGGCGGCGACCGACTGGCTGTTCGCGCCGACCCCCGGCGAGGTTCACCTCCTCCAGTTCGGCGTGCTGGCCGGGGCCGCGACCTACGCCAGCTATCGGGCGCTGTTGGACCTGCCGACCGAAGCACTCGCTGGCGAGGCAACTGTCGGCGACGTGAAGGTCGCCGACGCGCTGGCCGCGCTCCGGCGGAGCCTCGCCGGACTGCTGGCGCTCGCGGCGTTCGGGATTCCGGTCGCGTTCGTCGTCGAGTTCCTGCTCCCGGCCGAGAAGGGACTGGCCCTCCTCCCGGAAGCGGGCCACGACCTGCTCGTGGTCGTCACGTCCTCGGCGGGCCTGCGCGACCTGCTCTGGTGGGTCACGCTCGTCGCGGGGGCCGCGGCGGCAGTCGCCACGCTGGTCCGGCGCTCCTCGCGGGCCTCGACGCGCGAGGTGCTGGTCGGCTACGCGCCCTTCGTCGCTGGCGGCGCGGTCGTCGCTGGCGTCCACGTCGCTCACGGGCCGATTCTCCGGGGACTAATCGGCTTCGTGGAGAGTCGGCTCGAACCGCCGCTCGCGGGGCGATTCGCCGACCTCGCGGACGGCGTGGTGTCGTTCTACGGCTCCGAGACGGTCGTCCTCGGACTGATGGCGGGCGTCCTCACGCTGGCGGTCGGCGGCGTCTTCGCGCTCTGGCTTGCCTTCGCGGCCGGGTTCGTCTCGGACCGCGTGGCCGGACCCTCGCTGGCTGGCGGCGGCCTCTTCCTCGCGGCGGCGTTCGCCGGGACGGTCGACGCGCCGTTTTGGCTGGTTCTCTCCGGATTGGTCGTCGCGCTGATGGTCTGGGACGCCGGGGAGTTCGCCGCGACGCTCGGCTCGGAGGTCGGGCGGCGCGCGGCGACCCGCCGGGTCGAACTGCTCCACGGCCTCGGCGCGCTCTCGGTCGGCGCGGTCGGGGTGCTGGCGGCAGGGGCGCTCTCGCAGGCCGTCTTCTCGGGGGGGAGTTCCGGCGTCTCTGGCGGGGAGTTGGGCAATCTGTCGGTCGCGCTGTTGGGCGCGGTCGCTGGCGTGGTGCTGCTGGTGATGGCCCTGCGATGAGGAGTGTCGCGTGCTTTCGGTGAAATCCCTCCTCGGCGTCTCCCGCGGTCGTTTCCCGACGCGATTTAGATGTATATCCCCCGCCGAGCGCCGGGGGTTATACACGTACCTGCCAAGCCTATGCCCGCGTCTCCGCTACGGTAGGGTGAACGAATCATGACCACGACCGTCCACATCTCAGCCGAGGAGTCCGCCGCCACGACCGTCGTCGAAGCAGTCGCCGACGAGACCGGACGCGACCCTATCGACCTCCCGACGCTCTACGACGTGGTAGACCCCGACGCTCTCAACCGACTGGTCGGCCCCACGCGACCTGACCGCGAACCGAACGTCACCGTGACGTTCGCCATGGCCGGATGCCGCGTCGAGGTCACGGACACGGGCGAAGTGGAAGTCGAGTGCGAGGAGCGCCGCGAGGCTCGCTCGGACGCCGCGCGAACCGAGGTCCCCGGACGCGAGGCCGCCGCGGCCGAAACCTCCGGCGCGGTCGAGTCGTCTGCCAGCGGGTTGGCGTTCGAGGGGTCCCGATGACCTCGGACGCAGACCAGCGCCGCGAGTCCTCCTCGCGCTACCGCACCATCGAGTTCGAGGACGACGACGCCGACACCATCACCATCGTCCAAGACACCGAGAACGACCGGGCGTGGATTCAGTCCACGCTCGCGGTGCCGGTCGAGCGGTAGTCGGAGTTCTCGCCCGAATGGGGACGGGCCGCGACGGTTCCGCCGCGGCCCGTCCCGCCTCTCCCATCGCGGGGCTTCCGACGCTTCTCCCACGATTCTCCCGTCGTGGGGGCTTTCCCATCGTAGACTTTCCCCGCGACTCTCCCGTCGCGGCCCTTCCTCAGTTCTCCTCCAGAACCCTCGCAGAGACAACTAATCATTTCTTAAGCAACTGAGAACACTCCCGAAACAGTCTTCTACGTTTCTCTCGGCGCTACGCGGACGACGATTTCACCGCCGGAACATCGACCCGCTCCAGCACGTCCGCGACCACCTCGCTCCGGTCGGCCCCGCGGACGCTGGCCTCGTCGGTCAGCACGAGGCGGTGGGCGAAGGTGGGTTCGGCCACGCGCTTCACGTCGTCGGGGACGACGTATTCCCGCCCGGAGATGATGGCGTTGGCGCGGGCGGCCTCGAAGAGGCGCTGGATGCCCCGCGGGGAGACGCCGACCTCGACGCGGTCGTCCTGCCGGGTCGCCCGACCGAGCGCGACGACGTAGTCCCGTATCTTGGAGTCCACGCGGACCGATTCGAGGACGCGCTGGATTTCGGCCACGTCGTCGCCCTGCAGGACCGACCCGACGCTGGGCGACTTGGCGGTCCGGTCGGCCCGGCGGTCCACCAGTTCGCGCTCGCCCTCGAAGTCGGGGTAGCCCATCGTCGTCTTGACGATGAAGCGGTCGCGCTGGGCCTCCGGCAGGCCGAAAGTCCCCTCCTGCTCGACGGGGTTCTGGGTAGCGAGGACGAAAAAGGGCGTCGGGAGTTCGTGTGTCGTCCCGTCCACCGTGACCTGCCCCTCGCCCATCGCCTCCAGCAGGGCGGCTTGGGTCTTCGGCGGCGCGCGGTTGATTTCGTCCGCCAGCACGACGTTGGCGAAGATGGGACCGGGCGAGAACTCGAAGTTGCCGGTGCCCTCGTCGTAGACGTTCGACCCGGTGATGTCCGCGGGAAGCAGGTCGGGCGTGAACTGGATGCGCGAGAAGGTGAGGCCGAGCGCCGACGCGAAACTCCGGGCGGTCAGGGTCTTGCCCGTCCCCGGCACGTCTTCGAGCAGGACGTGCCCGCGGGCCAGAACGCCGGTCAGAACGGTTTCGAGAAACTCCTCGTCGGCGATGACCGCGGAGCTAACGGCGTCGAGGACGCGCTCGCACCGCTTGGTCGCCGTGGACTGGTTCATGCGTGGAAGTATTAGCGAGCGATAAAGAAGGTTCGGCCTCGCGTTCGCCCTCGGCGAACTATAGCCAATCGGGTTCGGGCCGATGGTCGAACTCCTCGACCCTCCGAACGTCGTCCGGTCGGTCCATATTCTCGTACAGTTGATACAGAAGCGAGATGCCGTCGTAGGCCCCGACCGACTGGAGGAGTTCGATTCCGTACTCGGTCACGGCGTAGAACGTCCGAGGAATTCCCTGCCTACGCTGTTCCTCGGCGACGGTGAGCTTCGCGGTTATGGGTCGCTCGCGCTCGGTCATCTCTCGGAGGTGGTCACGAATCGTGCTTTCGGACGTGTCGGGATTCCTGAAACTGAGTTCCTTCGGACTCAGCGACCCCCAATCGGTAGCGAGAATCTGCTGAAGGAGTCGGAGTCGAGTCGGTTGGAGGACGTACCTGAAGTCGGCGAGTCTCTCTTCGTCGTAACTGGGTGTCGGCACGCCTTCGCTGTCGGAGTCGTCAATATCTACAACCGCTCGGACGGCCGAATCGCTCCCGAAGTCGAGTTCACGTTCGTCTTCCGGTCGGAGACTCCTCGGCTCATATCGGCATTTACGACTACGCACGTTATAGGTATTTCGACACCCGTCGCAAGACACTATAGTCTATTTCGGTTAGTTTACTACGGCGGAATCGAGCGTGTCGATACGGGAAAACAATCGACGTCGTTGCCAGACCATTTGGCGGACGGACCGACGCTCGAAGAAGCAGCGTTCCTGTTTGGGGACTTCGCGGTGAACGAAATAGCCGCGGTACACGATGCAGTTACACGACTCAGTTCCGAACTCGACTACCACGTCCGTCCGGACGCGACTCGGTACTTCGTTCTAGGGAACTACGACGAACCGCAGAAACGGCGTGTCCGTAGCGCGGCGGGGATGCTCGAACAGTACAATCCGGAGAGCATCGCTTTTCTACTCGAAGACCTCGACCCGACCGAAGACGACTGGGAAAACTTCTATCTGCAATTCCGGTACGCACTCACTGTAACGGACTTCGTGGTTTTGGTCGCCGAGGACAACGACGGCGGACACGAACTCGAACTCGGCGAAGTTCCGCTCGAAGATACGTACGTCATCAAACGGGATTACGGAAGTGCAAGGAGAAAGCCCGGTCGTTCAGGACGGGGATGAAGCCGACAAGTCATCTACAAACCACACTCGACGTGCCGAACGGATGTTTTAAGTGATCAGTCACCGTAATACTATTCAACCGAGGCGGCCTGCCCGCCTCTCCTAATCGGACAATATCGGGAATTCCCCGATTCCACGCAGAAGACACCCTCTTCTGTCTCAGGAATCAGGGTGTGGTAAGCGAAAGTATCTCTGAATCCCATGCCGGGATAGGAGTAACGGCTGATTGGCACAGCCAGTAGCTGTCCAACGTGGCGGCTACAAACCGTAACCATCCCAATCCAGCGGTGCGGTGCCGTGGGAATCCTCGCCCTTCAGGGCGGGGAGGATGTCAAACCTCGGCCTCCATCGGTGACGACCTCGAACGGGAGAAGTACGACGCGATGATGGCGAAGCTCTGTAATCTCATGGCGCGCAACAACCGTCTGTTCGAGTGGACTACTGTCGAATCGCTCGTCGAGGCGGTGAAATCTGTCGCATCGAAAACGCGGTAGTCGGCTACGTCTCGACTTGCAACTCCTTCGACCGACACCCCCTTGCCCCTACCACCCGAAGCCCCGGCCATGCGTCGAGTCGGTCTCCGCGCGCTGATGGTCCTCGTCGGGTTCGGCCTGCTGGTGGTCTACGCCGGAGTCGCCTATCTCGGCTACCGACTGCTGGCGGCGGTCTGGCTCGCCCGAGGAGACCTGCTGACGGTCGTCGTCTGGACCACCGCGCTCACCGCCCTGCTGGGCTACCTGAGCTACCGGTTCGGCACGGTGCAACTCCTCGCGCAGGTGGAGGCCGCCGACTTGCCCCGGAGCCGAGCGCCCGGCGTCCACGCCCGACTCGACCGACTCGCCGAGGAGATGGACGCCGGGCGGCCCCGACTGCTGGTGGGTCGCCTCGGGTCGCCCAACGCGATGGCGCTCGGCGGGGTCCGGGGCGGGGTCGTCGTCCTCGACCGGTCGCTGTTCTACCTGCTGTCGGCCGACGAGTTGGAGGCCCTGCTGGCTCACGAACTCGCCCACCTCGAAAGCCACGACAGCCTCGTCCAGACGGTGGCCTACAGCGCCGGGCAGTCGCTGGTCTGGCTCCTCGTCACGCTGGCGCTCCCCTTCGTCGTGGTCGGGGCGGGCCTGCGCCGCGCCTTCGACTGGATTTCGGGCCGACCGCCAGCAGACGCGCTCGCGCCGGTCTCGGCGCTCCGCAGGCGCATCGGACAGGTCGTGATGTTCGGGTTCGTCGCGCTCACGCTGGTCCTGCTGGCGCACTCCCGGCGACGGGAGTTCGCCGCCGACGAGCGCGCCGCGTCGATTACGGGCAAACCCGTCGAGTTGGCCCGCGCCCTCCGGAAAATCCAGCGCGCGACGGAGCCTCGCTGGACGATGGTCTCGCCCCTGCAGGTCAGCGGCGACGAGGAGGGCGCGCTGACGCGGCTCCTCTCTACCCACCCCGCGATGGACGACCGAATCGACCGCCTGATAGAGCGCGCCGACAGCGAGCGCGGCGCGATTTCCATCGAGATTCGGTAGTTCGGCCCTCGCGGCGAAGTCCGGACAGCGCATCCGCCACATCTGTTTAGAGATTATCCTCCTGTCTTTCGAAGCGAAATGCGATCTTCTGTAGGGTAAAGCGTCCGTTTCAGCCTCCACAAGGCGTTTAGCCTCACTCGTCGGCAGTCTCTGCATGGCCCCGAATCGCAGGCAGATGCTGGCCCTCTCGAACGCTCTCGCTGGCAGTCTGCTGGCCGGATGCACCGGTACCTCGCCCGCACCCCAGACACAGCGCGAGACCACCGAGACGACGACTGACGTTCGGTCCGACGACGCGACCGCGGAGGACGCGCCCGATTCGCCCGACTCTCCGGCCGAGCGCGTCGCGGCCGGAAACACGGCGTTCGCGTTCGACCTGTTGAATCGGCTTTCCGAAGCGTCGCCGAACGAGAACCTCTTTTACTCGCCCTACAGCGTCTCGGTGGCGCTGGCGATGACCTACGCCGGGGCGGGCGGCGAGACGCGCCGCGAGATGCGCGAGACGCTCCACTTTCCCCAGGAGGGCGTCCATCAGGGGTTCCGACGATTGCGGGACCACTTCGCGCAGTACGAGGCGTCCGAGACGACAGGCGCACCCGAGGTCTCGGAGACGCCGGAGACCACCGACCGGAACGAATCGGGTGGCGCGGAAGAAACGACCGCGGAGTACCGCGAACCCCAGCCCTTCCGACTGGCGGGCGCGAACGCCCTCTGGGGGCAGGAGGGGTTCCCGTTCGCCGAGGCCCTCCTCGGGACGCTCGAACGAAACTACGGGGCCGGGCTTCGGGAACTCGACTTCGAGTCGAACCCCGAGCGGGCGCGCCGGGCCATCAACGAGTGGGTCGCCGACCGGACGCGCGGGAAGATTACCGACCTGCTGTCGCCCTCGGCGATAACCGCGATGACGCGCCTCGTGCTGACCAACGCGGTCTACTTCCGGGCGAACTGGGAGACCGAGTTCCTCGAGGAGAATACCGAGGAGGCGACGTTCACCGCGCTCTCGGGCACCCAGCGGACCGTGCCGATGATGTCCCAGTCCGAGACGTTCCGGTACGCCGCGGTTTCGGGCCACCAGCTCGTCGCGCTCCCCTACGCCGGGGCCGACGTGAGCATGGTCGTGTTGCTCCCCGAGGCGGGCGCGTTCGAGGAGTTCCAGCGGTCGCTGTCGGCCGAGCGACTCCGGGAGTTGCTGGGGGCGATGGAGTCCCGGCAGGGGACGGTGCGACTCCCGCGATTCGAGTACCGGTCGAAGTTCGACCTGTCGAAGGCGCTCGCGGCGATGGGGATGCCGTCGGCGTTCGGCCCGGAGGCGGACCTCTCGGGGATGGCGAAGGGCGACGCGGGCGAATCGCTGTCGATAGACGAGGCGGTCCACCAGAGCTACGTCGGCGTGGACGAGCAGGGGACCGAGGCCGCCGCCGCGACCGCCGTGGTGGTCGCCGAGGCGGCGACGACCGTCGAGTCGGAACCGTTCGAGATGACCGTGGACCGACCCTTCCTGTTCCTGATTCGGGACGAAGAGACCGGGAGCGTGCTGTTCGTCGGTCGAGTGACCGACGCCGGGGCGGCCCAGAGCGAGTCGTAGCGCCGCAAAGCGAATCGTAGCGCGGCCCAGCGGGACCGCAACGACGCGCCCAGAACGAGCCTAGCGGCACGGCGCAGACTTTGTTAAGTGCGCACAAGTGCCACATCTGGCCGCATCGGTTATTCGGCTCGAAGAAGTAGTTGGGATGGAATGAAACGTCGTACCTTCATCAGAGCGACGAGTGCCGGCGGACTGGTCGGCCTCGCAGGGTGTAACGCGCCGAGTGGAAACGGCGGCGGGGAGACGACGACGGCCGAAACCGAAACGACCACGACCGAAGGCGGCGAGGACGGAACGACCACCGAAGGCGGTGACGGCGGAGACGGCGGCACCCAGCAGGTCCAGATGATTACGGAGGGGAGCGAGTACATCTTCGACCCCATCGGCCTGTTCGTCGAGAACGGAACCACCGTCGAGTGGGTCATCGAGTCCGGTTCCCACTCCTCGACGGCCTACGTCGAGGGCAATAGCTCGGCCAGCGTGACTCGGATTCCCGACGAGGCAGAGTCGTGGGACAGCGGCATCCTCTCCGAGGAGGGCGCGTCGTTCAGCTACACGTTCGACGTGAACGGGACCTACGACTACTTCTGCACCCCGCACAAGGCGCTCGGGATGATAGGCCGCGTCGTCTGCGGCGAACCCGGCGGCGTCGAGGGCGACCCGCCGGACGGCGAACTGCCCGCCCCGCAGGAAATCGTCGACCAAGGGTCGATTCCCTACGACGACTTCGCTGGCGGCGGCAACGGCTAATCGTCGGGAAAACGAGGCGCGGGGCCTCCGGAGAAGCGTCGGTGTTCGGGCGCTCGGTTACGAGTCGTCGCGGTCGAGGTCGGCCTCGGTGAGCGCCTCGCGCCACGACCCGAATCGGCGGTGGTAGGTCACGGGGGCGTACTCGCCTTGGTCGTCCATCTCGGCGGCCTTGGGCGCTCGCCCGAGTTCCTCGGCGAGGCGCTCGATTTCTCGCAGGAGTTCCTCCTCGGAGATGCCGTCGTTGGTCTCCAACATCGCCTCCTGTAGCGCCGCCGACCAACTGCCGAATCGGAGCTGGTAGGTTCTGTTCGAGTACTCGCCGTGTTCGGTCATGTCGCGCTGGGTCGGAGGCTTGCCCAGTTCGGTGTAGAGTCGCTGGAGTTCGGCCAGCAGTTCCCTGTCGGGAATGCGCTTGGACCCGATTTCGTCGGGGTCGAGTCCGGCGGCCTCCAGCGCCTCGTTCCAACTTCCGAAGACCTCTTGGTAGACCTTCGGCGCGTACTGGCCCTTCTCGTGCATGTCCACCACGGTCGGCGTCTTGCCGAGCCGGGCGGCCAGCGACTGCAACGCGGACCGAAGCGTCTCCGGAGACACTTGCTGGCTCATCAGTTTCCAGATAGGAGCCAATAGTCTTAAAACTGAGCGTTCTGCCACCTGTTAACTTTATAATGCATGCGCGTTCGACTATCCTCAATCTCTCAAATGATATAATTGCATTTTCAGGTAAGCAAGTATTTATATAGTGGGGCTACGAACGAGCCAATTAAGCACGTGTCATCGCCAGAGAAGTGCCGGTCCGGGGCGGCTTTGGCGGTCCCCCGCCGACGAGTGTGCGTTGCTCGTCGGCCATCATAAAGTGTATGGCCACTTCTCAGGGATGATAACGTGCCGGAAAACGGAGAAATACGAAACATGAAACTAAAAGCACTCTTCGAAGACGACGGCGCGGTCTCGCCCGTCATCGGCGTCATCCTGATGGTGGCGATTACGGTGATTCTGGCGGCCGTGATTGGTACGTTCGTGTTGGGTCTTGGAAACGAAGTTCAACAGACAGCACCGCAGTCAAGTTTCTCGTTTGACTACGATGGTTCCGATTTGACTATCACTCACGATGGCGGTGACACCATCAAGTCGAACGTGTTGTACATTCGGGGATCGGTCGATGAAACCGGAAAATGGCAATCAGTCAGCGACGACGGTGGTACGGGCTATGATGTCTCTGCTGGCGACACCGTAAAAGTTGGTGCTGGCGATTCCGATACAGCGCGTGTCGTTTGGGAATCGTCGAATGGTGACAACTCTGCAACCCTCTCGGAGTGGGAAGGTCCTAACGCCTAATCAGAGAGTCGAACCATGAAACTAAAAGCACTCTTTGAAGACGACAGCGCGGTTTCGCCAGTCATCGGCGTCATCCTGATGGTGGCGATTACGGTGATTCTGGCGGCCGTGATTGGAACGTTTGTCCTTGGACTTGGGCAAAATATCCAATCTACTGCGCCACAGGCGAGCTTCTCATTCGAGTTCCAGCAAGACGCTGCTGCGAACAACAATGCGATTGTCTCCATTATTCACGATGGAGGTGACACTCTTGAAGGTGGCCAACTGACAACGAAGGTCGACGGAGACGCTGTCAGTTCAAGTAGCGACTTCAGCTATAAGGACGGTGACGCGTGGGGTAGCGAAATCGCTGCCGGTTCGACCGAGAAAGTCGTGAAAACTGGAACTGGCACGGACTGGAGCGGAGAGACTGTCGAAGTGATTTGGAAGAGCGATTCCGGCGAGAACTCTGCAACCGTCGGCGAATCGACTGCACCGAACTAATCCGCTTGCGACTTTTTCGATTTTTCGTGCCTCACTTCATCACCACTCCCAAATCTACGCGACACTCCGGAAACAATCCTCTACAATCTTCTAAATCAAACTTCTATTGCTAAAACAAACAAAAACAATTCTCTAAACCTCTACTTCACCACTCGCCAGAAACAGCACGTGGTCGCCTACGTCCTCCACGGCGTCCATCGCGGCGTCGAGCGTCAGCACCAACTCGCGGACGACCACCGCCTCGGAGGTCGGATGCGCCTCGAACGCCGCCGCGAGCGCGTCGTATCAGGCCGTCGCACTCGCTTCCGAGGAGCGCCGACCCAAACCGACCGGTTCCCGAAGGTTAATTTCCTACTCCCCGGTAGTTCGAGGCGTGTTCCCCGACATCGCGTATCTCGACTGGATTTTCGGACGGCCCGAACGCGCGGAGTTCGACCTCGGGTCGTCGGACTTACGCCGCGCGCCCGCCGAACCGAACGAGGTCGTTCCGCCCGCGCTCGCTGGCACGACGACGCCGGAGGAGACCGTCGAGGGCCTCCTCGCCGAGGAGTACGGCGTCGGACCCGAGAACGTCCTCGTGACGGCGGGCGCGACCCACGCCAACTTCCTCGCCGCGGCGGCCGCCCTCTCGAAGGCCGACGCCGAGGCGGCGGACGCCGAGGGCGACGAGACGGGCGGCACCGAGGCGACTGACGCCGAAGCCTCCGCGACCCATCGCGTGCTGGTCGAGAAACCCGGCTACGAACCCCTGCTGGCGACCCCGGAGGGACTGGGCGCAACCGTGGACCGGTTCCGCCGCCCGCCCGAGGAGGGCCACCCGCTCGACCCCGACAGGGTGTCTGCCGCCCTGCTCGAGGACACCGTCCTCGTGACGGTCACGAACCGCCACAACCCGAGCGGTCGGCGCGTCGGCCGCGAGGACCTCGCGGCGGTCGCTCGCGCCGCTGGCGACGGCGGCGCGTCCCTCCTCGTGGACGAGGTCTACGCTCCCTTCGGTGACGAACCGACGGACGGTCCCTTCGGCGGTCCCTCGGCGGCCGGACTGCCGAACACGGTCGTCACGAACTCGCTCACCAAGTTCCTCGGCTTCGGCGGGATTCGCCTCGGCTGGCTGGTCGCCGACGCCGACTTCGTGGACCGCGCCCGGTCGGTCCGGAACCACGTCCCCGCGGTCGCGGAGCCGAGCAGGCGACTCGCCCGCCGGGCGCTCGCCGACGCCGACCGACTCGGCGTCGAGTCCCGCGAGCGCATCCGGGCCAACCGCGAGAGTCTGGCCGAGTTCGCCGACAGCCGCGGTGACCTCACCGAGCGCGTCGAACCCGGTTGCACCTACGCCTTCCTGCGCCACGAGTCGGCCGACGGCGACGAAGTCGTCCGGGCGGCGTGGGACGAAGGCGTGCTGGTCGTCCCCGGCCGGTTCTTCGACGCCCCGGATAGCTTCCGAATCAGTGCCTGCGGGCGACCGAGTACGGTCCGGGCCGGACTCGACCGACTCGGGGGCGTGCTTGACTCGCTCGCCGAGTAGACCGCGAGGTCCGGAAAAAGCACGATGGTGTGCGGGGCGTCACGCCGACCGGACGACTTGCAGTGCGCCCAATCCGACCTGCAACAGCGCGACCATCCCGGCCAGCGTGACGAAAATCGCCCAGAGGACGTTCGCCAACTCGTCGTCGAACACCGCCAGATTCGCGTAGGCGAGTCCCAAAAGTACGCCGACCGCGGCGACTCCCTTCAGTATCCAGAAGTTTCTCGTGACCCAGTTCCCCTGCGTGTCCACGTCTTGATTGCTCTGTGGGCTGTCAATTCCGCCAGACATGTTAGCCATTAGTCACGAAGTCTGAAAAGATCCGTGTCAGTCAGTGACAGGGACGAAGTGGCAGGGGCGAAGTGATAGCGACGAGTTCCGGGCAGCCCCGTCTCTCGAATCCGGGTGTCAGTTTCGGGGGGAGTCTGCCAAAAGTTAAGACCCACCGATACCATCGTTGCCCACATGGACGGAACTCCGCAGGAGATTACGAACTTGGTCGGCCGGGAGGTGTACTCTAACAACGGCGTCTTCGTCGGGGAAGTCGAGGACGTTCGATTGAACGTGGACGCCTGTACCGTCACGGGCCTCGCGCTCGGCGAACTCAACCGCGAGTTGTTCTCGGACGTGGTTGGCGGCGAGAACGGCGTGATGATTCCGTATCGGTGGGTACGCGCCGTCGGCGACGTTGTCCTCATCAACGACACCATCGAGCGCCTCCGTCAGCCAGACGCTGACGAGGAAGATATCGCGGTCTGAATCGGGATTTGGGGATTCGCGGGTTTCGAGGATTTTCGATTTCCGAGTTTTCTGACGACAGATAGTGACTACTGGCAGTTTCGGGGAATAGTTAGTTTAGTTTCCGGAGGGGGGAGCTAGCTACTGCCGAAACCGAGGAGGACCGCACCGCAACCGCCCCGCGACAACCTCACACCTCCCCAGCCTCCTCGCTCGCTCCTTTCAGTCGCTCACTCGTCCACCGTCAGAGGCAAGCTCTGACGAGCCTCACTTCGCTACGCTCAGCGAGACCTCGCACGAGGAGTGCGCGCAGTTCTGCGCGCACTCCCGCGCGCCGGACGAGCGAACGAGCGCCGGAGTAGAAGGTGAGAATGGAAATTCGCCCCGAAAACTACCCGAAGTCCCCGAGCGAGACCTGCCCCTCGGGGTCCGAGTCGTCCGGGTGGTCGTCTGTCGAGTCGTCGGACAGGTTTGCTTCGGAATCGCCACCCGCGTCCGTCTCTTCGCCGCCGTCGTTCATCGCCAACTCGTCGGAGGCCTCGGCCGCCGCGTCCCACTCTCGGGCGAGCGACAACTGGCCGTCGGGGTCGGACTGCTCCATCGCGTCTGCTCTCTCGTCGCCGGAATCGCCGGAATCGCCGGAATCGCCGGAGTCGCCGGAATCGCCGGAGTCGCCGGTTCCGCCCCCCGAGGTCTCCCACCCCTCGCCGAGCGAGCGTTGCTCGTCGTCGCTCTCGGCGACGCCCTCGGTGTCCTCGTCGCCGGACTCCGCGGACTCCCACCCGTCGCCGAGACTCGCCTGCTCGCCCGCCGCGAACGAGAGGTTCGAGACGCGGACGCCGACTTTCCGGACCTCGACGCCGTCGAACTCCGAGAAGAGTTCGAGCGCGACCTCCTCGACCAGTTCCGGTTCGTCCACCGGACCGGGCAAGGACTTCGCCCGGGTGTTCACGTCGTAGGGCGGCGTCACGGCCTTGATACCGATGGTCTGATAGAGCGCCCCCTTCCGGCTCGCGCGGTCGGCCACCGCCTCGGCGAGGGTCCGAATCTGGTCGCGCTTCTGCTCGTCGTCGTCGGTGGCCTCGGTGAAGGCCGATTCGCGCGAGAGGCTCTTGGGTCGGCCGGTGGGCGTGACCTCGCGCTGGTCCTCGCCCCGAGCGCGGCGGTGCATCTCCGCGCCGCGCTCGCCGAACTGCTCGGTCAGTTCCCCGCGGTCGGCCTCGGCGAGGTCGCCCGCGGTCTCGATGCCCAACTCCTTCAGTTCGCGGGCCGTGACCGGGCCGACGCCGTGAATCTCGCCCACGTCGAGGGGCGCGAGGAAGTCACGGACCTCGCCGGGTTCGATTACCACGAGGCCGTCGGGCTTGTCGTGGTCGCTGGCGATTTTCGCGGCCGACATGTTCGGCGCGACGCCGACGCTGGCGGTGACGCCCACCTCGCGGTCGATGCGGTGCTTGACGTGGCGTGCGAACCCCTCGGCGACTTCCCACGCGGTTCGGTCGGTCACGTCGAGGTACGCCTCGTCGATGCTAACCTCGCGCACTACGTCGGCCGAGTCGTGGAGGATTTCCTTGACCTCCGAACTGACCGCCTCGTAGTAGTCCATATCCACCGGGCGGTAGTAGCCCGCGTCGTCGGCCGCTTGCCCTTCTTCTCCAACCTCGGCTTTCCGGGGCAGTCGCTCCAGCGCGGTCGAGATGGCCTGTGCGCTGTCGACGCCGTACTCGCGGGCCTCGTAGCTCGCGGTGGCGACCGCGCCGTGGGTCTCGCCACCTTCATAGCCCATCCCGACCACGACCGGTTCGCCCTCCAGCTTCGGCTCTCTGCGGCGCTCGCAGGCCGCGTAGAAGCAGTCCATGTCCACATGGAGGACGATGGGGTCGGCGTCCTCCGTACTTCTCCCACGAGGGCTCTCATCGGACCAGCGACCCAGTTCACCGTCTCGTTTCGAGGGCTTCATAAGTGCATACCTATGACCGAACTCGGACCTATCACGTCAAGAGACGCATTGGAAATATACCCTGAAGACGTTTCTGATGAACTCTCACCGAGGACGACGAAAACAGCTTCTGACTGGTTTATTTCTTCAAATCCTCGGTGACGGGGAATAACAGTTAGGACATGAATACATAGATCACTTTTTATTTAGTAGGTGTACATCGGAAAAGCGGCCAGATTAATGTGTCTCGTCTTCCAAGAGATCAACCTGGAGGTCTGCAACTGCTGCTAATCGTTTTAATGAATATTCTAATCGTTCAACCATTCTTTTAAGCTTTTTCCGTTCTCTCCTAAATAACTCCTCTTGAGTGTTGGAGAACGACTGAGTCTGGCCATTAAGCACTCTCTCAAGGAAGGCCTCAATATCGTCAATCGGTCGTATGCGTTCGAATACGTCTATAATGGCTTCTCTCGTTTCCTCGTCGGCATAGAGATGGGTACTCTCCTGAAGAACCTCTCGGAGAGATTCAGTATTCAGCAGATGGAAATCGGGTGGAGAGTCGCCGTGAACTTCCACTACCTGACTTGGGGGATTAACTGCATTGTGGAACCGATCTATCTCTATCTCTAACTGACGAATAGCCTGCTGGTATCGATCCTGTTCCACGAACATGGCTTCCATTTGCTCACGGCTCATCGGTTCTTTGCGGTCGTTGATACGGACATAGATTGCAGAATCTCCTGTGAGAACTGGCTTTCTGGTTGCTTCGTGTACCCTTACCACCAGACCAATACGGTCAGTATTAGCACTCGGTGCCTGAATTGGATCGGAAATCTTTGTTTCTACAACAGGGGTAGTGTTTTGAACAAGTCGAGTAACGGACTGCTTCACCTCGTGTTCTGGCGGCTCAAAAGGCGACGGACCGCCATCATCGTTCACACCGAAAACGAGGATACCGCCGCTCGCGTTTGCAAATGCAGTGATTTCGCGTTCTAAACTCCTCTTCCACTTGTCTTTGGATTCTTCGTTTTTCGCATGGAGTTTTTCCTTGTATTCAAGGTACTGACCTTCAGACTGGTTTGAGAGAGAATTAAGTGTCTCCCACGACCACTCATTTACGTCAGTCGGAAAGGGTAGATCCATTACAGTAAGTGTTTTCTTTCACCTCCTAAGGCCTTGCTCTTCGTTGAGTGGTTTTGGTATCAGTAAAATTCTCCGCTACCTACTCCTATTCGAGTACCGATGTATTCAATTACATTGAAGTCCAAGACAGCGAGACGGCTAGACTGAAACGGTGGTCTAACGAGTGAATTTAAAACGCGGACGAGCCGAATTGTCGAACGAAACCCCGAGATTTCATGGCTTTCTGCGGCGCTCGCAGGCCGCGTAGAAGCAGTCCATGTCCACGGGGAGGACGATTGGGTCGCCACTCTCCTCGTCGGGCGTTCCGGGGAGGCGCGACCCGTCGGCAGTCATCGTCCGGGGTTGGGAAACGAGGCGGGGTGAACTACCCCACCTTACTCGCTCACCGCTGACGCGGTTCGCTCGGTGAGGGTGGGGCTTCCTGTTTCCACGACGCGCTTTGCAGATACGGGTGTATCCGCAGGGAGCGCAGTCTCCACAGGCATTGATTCGGAGTGTCCCACTCCTACGTCTTCGAGACCGCGAGAAAGAATGTTCCGCGCCGCATTCGCGTCTCTGTCTGCCTCGAACCCACACGTCGGACACGAATGCTCGCGGACCCAGAGCGGTTTGTCCGTCTCTGTTCCGCACGATGTGCATTCTTTGGTCGTGCCTCGGGGGTCTACGGCAACGAAGTGCGTTTCTTCGCGCTTACATTTGTATTCGAGCATTCGGAGGAACGTCCCCCACGAGGCTCCGGCTCGGTTCCGAGAGTTTCCGGGGAGTTCGACCAAGCCCTTCGCGTCCAAGTCCTCAACGGCCACCAAGTCGTATTCTCGGGCGTAGTAGTTCGACAACTTGTGGAGAAAATCTTGACGCTTCCGCTTCAGGTCGGCGTGGCGTTGAGCGACTGTCTTGCGTTGTTTCTCCCAGTTGTTCGAGCCGTGTTCTTTCCGCGAAAGTTCGCGTTGGGCGCGTTCCAACCGTTCGCGCTCGTCGGAGAAGTCTGGCGACTTGACGGCTGTTCCATCAGTATCGTGTGCGAACTTCAGGATACCAACGTCAATCCCGACGACTCGCTCCGGACTCTCCGGTTTCTCGGGCGTGGCTTCGTCCACGTCGATACCGAACGTGGCGAACCACTCGCCCGTGGGTTCTTGCTTGACCGTGACCTGTTTGATGGTCGCGTTCTCGGGGATGTCGCGGTGGAGGTGAATCGGAATCTCACCGATTTTGCTCAACCATAGGACAGGCCGACCACTCGTATTCTTGAGTTCGAAGCCGGACTGGTTGTAGGTGAGCGACCGATACTCCCGAGGCGATTTCCACTTGAGCATTCCCACAGCACGCCCATTCTCCTTCTGTGCTTTGAGCGAGGAGAGGTTGTCGTAGACGCGCTTGACGACCATCTGCAACACTTTCGAGTGAACGTCTCCGAGGTCGTCCCACCACGATTTCAGGTCGGGAAGCGTCCCCTGTACCTTGTAGCGTGCTGGAATCTCGTCTGCCTCGTTGAGTTTGTAGAGGACGTGGTTATAGAGTTGCCGACAAGTATCGACGTGGTGCAGAAGCGTCTCGGTGAGGGTTTCTGGTGGGTCGAGTCGATACTTGTAGTTATAGTACATCTATGATTCTCGCTCTTCGATAAGTTCGTCCAGTTTCTCTTGGACGAACGAAGAGAGGTTCAGATGGTTGTCCTGAATCCACTCCTCTTGGTCGTCGCGGATAGAGATATTCTTTCGCGTTGTCACAACATACTTTACATAACTTATGTAAATAAGGTTTGTGATTGACGTGGGCCTGTGGGCCAGTCGTCGCAAAGTGTTTAGGAGATGATGACAGCGCTGTATCCCCTCCCTACTGCGCTACTCGGTCGCTTCGCTCCCTGTGTTGCTCGTTGAGGAAGGGGACTTAGCGCCTGAAAACAGTTAAAACTTCAGTTCGGTCGCGCTCGTCCGCGAGTTCGCTTTCTCCCACTCCGGAAAAACCGGCGTCTCAGACGATTTCGCCGTCCCGAAGCAGGTCCGCGACGACGTGGACGTAGAGGACGCCCGCGGTAAAGAGGCCGTAGACCGGCGCGACCAGCGCGAGGCCCCCGACCAGCGCGCCGCCGACCAGCGCGTGGGAGAGCAGGCGATGCGTTTCGAGCGTCCGGGTGTCAACGCCGTCGAAGACCCGCTCCTGCTCGGTGAACGCGAACTTCGGGTCGGTGGCGCACCGCCGGAAGTGCGACCAGTCGCCCGCGTGGTATCGCGCGACGACGAAGTGGTCGAGATCGATGAACACCGAGAGGAGGACGCCGTAGGCGACCAGCGCGAGCGCCTCGACCGGAAAGCCGACCTCGGGGAGCGCCGCGACGAGGAGTCCAGACGCCAGCGCGCCGAGCGTGGCGTGTTCGGGGGACTTCATCGCCCGGGGGTTCGCAGGCCGGGGAGTTAGTTGGTTGGGGTCCTCCCGTCACCCGCTCTCGCTGACCGGAATCTGGACCGCGTCCTCGGGGTCTGGCTCTGAATCGTCCTCAGACCCGGAACCCGGCCGGTCGGGGACCGCCTCGCGCACGGCCTCCGAAATTCCGAGTTCCGGCCCGGCGTCGGCGAGGTCGGACGCCTTCGGCAGGGCGAAGTCCGGCGCGGAGTCAGGCAGGTGGGCGTCCGGCGGGGTGGCATCCGGCAGGCCGACCTCCGGAGCGTCCGGCATCTCGATTTCCTCCGCCACGTCGGGCGTGTCGCGCTCGACCGTCCGGAACTGGCGGTAGAACTCGGCGAAGGTGATGGCTTCCTCCTCGGTCCCCTCGAAGGCCTCGTTCAGCGCCGCCACGTTCTCGCCGAGGTACTCCGTGAGGGCGTGCTCCTCGCCGTACTTCTCGGCGGCGCGGTCGTGGAGGAACCCGCCGACGGCGACTCCTCCGGTGTTGGCGTACTTGACGATAGTGCCCTGATTCTCGTAGACGATTTGCCCGGCGAACAGCGCCGCGCCGAGGTAGTTGGTCGAGATGCCGAGTTTGGTTGCGACCGGCTTGACGACCGTGAGCGGGATGTCGCTGTGTTTGACG
Source organism: Halorussus ruber (assembly GCF_004765785.1). GTDB lineage: Archaea > Halobacteriota > Halobacteria > Halobacteriales > Haladaptataceae > Halorussus > Halorussus ruber. The sequence goes on from NZ_SBIT01000009.1 coordinate 290,540, forward strand.
AGCCACGAGGCGATGTGATGGGTGGGCATTGAGTGTGTTGGGTAGTGGATGAGGACGGGTTACTGTTGTGGCGGGGTTTGCTCCAAGCATCATGATGTGCGGACAAAGAAACAGGAGGACAGGCTCGGAAGGAATATCTTGACTTGCTCTAATTTTCAAGGTATCACAGGCGGGTCAGCCATCGAGGAAGGCCGTGACGGTTGGTTGTTTTGTCTGTCCCATTAACCAGACAGAAACATTATAGTCAAGCTACAGTCTATCTGGTCTTATGACAGATGAGACCGAGGAGATACTTGATAATGCAAGGACGACACTACAAACGGCCTATCGAGGATACAAACAGTTTCAGCAAGGCGAGGGCCAAACAAAGCTAATCGGGCTTCGGAATGCGGTTGTGTTTGGTCGGTCTGTTACTTTTGTTTTGCAGAAGCTACGGGGGATTTATGGACGGGACTTCGACGAGTGGTATGCTTGGAGAGAGAAGGTATTTCGAGAGGATGAGGTATGCCGACGAATTTCTGAAATGCGAAATGAGATACTGAAGGAGGGCGAGGCGAGTGTTAGTAATTATGCTAAGATTAGTGCAACAGGTCAAGAAATACGGAGCATAGCTCCTCCAGAAGCAAAGTCAATCTTTATCGGCGACCAGTATGGAGGTTCTGGATACACAATCGAAACCCGAGATGGAGAAGAAAAGAAATTCTATGTCAAGATTCCAGATGGAATAGAGATTGAGACAGGACTCCTCATTCCAGAACTCGATAGTCCCGGAGATGCTGAAGACGACATTCGGTACTATATCAAGCTAATGGCTGAGACCGTTTCTGATGCCAGAACAGAGTTCGGAAACCAAGATCAGTAGTAAGTTGCCGGAGTCCAGTCTGTACCGACTCCATACTTCTTTTCTATCTTGGATTTCACTAGTCGGAGATACTCCAATTGGTGCGTCGAGAGAGGTATCATTGGATGTAATCGCGGTACGGGAGCGACCACTGTAACCCGAACGACTGAAAACTGAACCACGGGGTAGGGGTGTTCTTTATAAGAAATCCGCCGCTGTCTGTGGGTTAGGAATAAGTCGATAAGGTAGTGGGGTCGGAGGGATTTGAACCCCCGATCGACTGATATCTCCGGTGTGTGCGCCTCGGAACTCCAGAGGGTCGTCGTCGCGGACCGATGATCAGTCGGCCGCTCGGTATATCAGCTGGAGTTTCGTCCCGGGCGCGTAGCCTCTGGAGTCAGTCGCCATCCCTGACTTGGCCACGACCCCGCAGGCATTCGTTGGTGGATTCTCACTAAAGGGGTTTCGATTTATTCTCGGTCGGTATCTGACCAGTCGCACTCTTGGCACTTCCAGCCGGTGACGAACTCCGTCACGCTCGGCATGTACCCGACCTCCAGTACGTCTTCGCCGCACTCCGGGCACTCGCGGTCGGTGTCTTCGATGGACTCGGCGTCCATCACGTCCTCGCCCTCTATCATCTCGGCGAGGGCCACCGGCGTCACCATGCGACCCTGCACGACGCGGTTGTCGGCCATGTCCTACGAAAGCGGGTCCGGCGGGGTAAGCCTTCCCGTTGCTGGTCGCTCAGACGTTCGGGAATACGAGACCAGTCGGCGAGTCAGGCCGAGCGAATCAGCGAATCGGCCATCGAGAACCAGTTTCGTCGGGTTACGACTCAGTCACAGCCACGGTTCGCGCTCGTCGCCGTCCTCGTTGGGATAACCGTAGCCCGCGTCGGCGGCGTCCGAACTGCTCGACCCGCCCGAGCCGTCGGTGGCGACCGCCTGCGCGACCCCGGTCGGCGCGGGTTCGGTCTCGGCCGTGGGTTCGGCGTTCATGGCCTCGGTGGCGGCAGTCTGCTCGGTGTCGTCCTCAGACTCCTCGGCCTCCTCGGACTCGACCGAGGAGGGGTCGAACGCGAGGAGGCTCGTGACCGCCAGCACCGCCAGCGGGGCGTTGCCGGGCGCGAGGCCGAGCAGGCTCAGGGGCAGGACGCCCAGCGCGACCGCGCTCCCGAAGCGGAAGCGGTCGATGTCCACGACGTCGCGGAGCCACGGCGAGGTCAGCGCGACCGCCAGCGCGAACCCGACGCCAGTCGCGGCGGCCGCGGTGGCGCGCAGGATGAGTCCGTAATCGACCACGGCCAGCTCGAACCCGGAGGGTTGGAAGCTGGCTATCATCCCCAGACCGACGATGACGCCCGGACCGGGCAGGTACTCGCCGATGCGGGAACTCGCCGTCTTCGCGGCGATGGCGAGCATGACCAGCGCGGCGAACCGCTTGAACGTCTCGGGGCGGAGGACGCTCTCGATGGTCGGCGCGAACGCGGCCTCGACCGCGGCGAGCGCGACGATGCCGACGCCGACGGTCAGCACGGAGGCGGCCTGCTGGCGGGGCGTGCCGTCCATCTCGGCGAGGATGACCGCGACGGTCGCGCTCCCGCCGAAGACGAGCAGGCCGACCTGCAACATGCCCGTGACGGTGCTGACGCCCCCTGCGAGGACGAGCGCGGGGAAGATGCCGTCCACCAGCGGGAGGCCCATGACGGTGGCTAACAGCTTCGTCGCGCCGCCTACCTGTTGCTCTAAGCGGAGTGCGACCGGATGCTGTGAGCTACTCATTGGACACTAGCTGGCGTGGCCGTAACCACCGGCCGAGCGGTAGTGATACTCGCGGTACCTACGATGGTCGCCGGTCGAGAGGTTCTCGCCGAAATTCCATCGCCGTCCCACGAATAGATTCTCTACCAGTGTAAGGAGTCCCATCGCAAAAATCGGTTTGCAGGAAACTGCGGAGTCAGCACTCGTCTGACCTGCAATGCGTGCGGCGATGGGACTGGTAGAGTCCATGTTAGACAAAAAACGGGTTTGGAGCATAAACGTTGCGTGAGAGAGAACCCCAATCAACAGAAAATAGTAGATTAAGTTCAAATAGTGAGTCAAAGATATACACCTATGACCACAGTATTTCCACGTTCTTCAGATACCTCTGCTGACATACTGTCGCGGCGAGGGTGTTACACTCTCGGTGGAAGTGTTACACGACCGTGCATATCGGTGTGTGACTGAATGGTAAAGGTTGCAGAATCTCGCAACGTTTTTGACGGGGGGCTACCTTCGCCTTACATGGAGAGAGATTCTGAGCGGACCGGAGCGTTCACCGATAAACTCCGCGTACCGGAAGCGTTGACGTTCGACGACGTACTTCTGCGCCCGAAAGAGAGCCGCGTCGAACCCGACGAGGCCGACGTTTCGACTCGCGTCTCGACCAACGTCGAGTTGAACGTCCCGATTCTGTCCGCCGCGATGGACACCGTCACCGAGAGCCAGATGGCCATCGCCATGGCTCGACAGGGAGGTCTCGGCGTCCTCCACCGAAACATGGACGTGGACGAAGTGGTCGCGGAAGTCGAGCGCGTCAAGCGCGCCGACGAACTCGTCATCCGCGACGTGGTGACCGCCGACCCCGAGCAGACCGTCCGCGAGGTGGACAAGATGATGGACCGACGGGGCGTCTCGGGCGCGCCCGTCATCGACGAGGAGGACCAAGTACTCGGCATCATCTCGGGGACCGACATCCGGCCCTACCTCGAAGTCGGCGAGAGCGACGAGGTCCGCGAGGCCATGACCGACGAGGTCATCACCGCTGGCGAGGACGTGACCCCCCGCGAGGCGCTCGAACTCATGTACGAACACAAAATCGAGCGCGTCCCCATCGTGGACGAGGACGACCGCCTCACCGGTCTCGTCACGATGCAGGGCATCCTCCAACGCCGCGAGTACGGCGACGCCGCCCGCGACGAGAACGGGCACCTGCTGGTCGGGGCCGCGGTCGGCCCCTTCGAGACGGACCGCGCCGTCGCCGTGGACGAGGCCGGTGCCGACGTTCTCTTTATCGACTGTGCACACGCGCACAACCTCAACGTCATCGACGGCGCGCGCGAAATCAAGGAGTCCGTCGAGGCCGACGTCGTGGTCGGCAACGTCGGCACCCGCGAGGCCGCCGAGGACATCGTGGACTTCGCCGACGGCATCAAGGTCGGCATCGGTCCGGGATCCATCTGCACGACGCGAGTCGTCTCCGGGGCCGGAATGCCCCAGATTACCGCGGTCGCAGAGGTCGCGGACGTCGCCACCGAGGAGGACGTGCCAGTCATCGCCGACGGCGGCATCCGATACTCCGGTGACGCCATCAAGGCCATCGCGGCGGGCGCTGACGCCGTGATGCTCGGGTCGTACTTCGCGGGCACCGACGAAGCGCCCGGCCGAGTCATCACCGTGGACGGCAAGAAGTACAAGCAGTACCGCGGCATGGGGTCGGTCGGCGCGATGCAGTCCGGCGACGGCGACCGCTACCTCAAGGACGAACCCGACGAGGAGGAAGAGTACGTCCCCGAGGGCGTCGAGGCCGCCGAACCCTACAAGGGAAGCCTCGAAAGCGAACTCCACCAGCTCGTCGGCGGGATGCAGTCGGGCATGGGCTACGTCGGCGCGGAGACGATTCCGGCGTTCAAGGAGCGAAGCGAGTTCATCCGGGTCTCCTCGGCGGGCCAGACCGAGGGCCACCCCCACGACGTGATGATTACCGACGAAGCGCCGAACTACAGCCCGAGCGAGTAAACGCCCGGAGCTGAGTCAGAATCGTGAGTACGGCGAGAGTGAGGGGTAGACGACCCTGACCACCCTGTCTCGCTCGGTGAGACAGCTGCCATCCTGGCGGACTGAAAGGGCGAACCGCGCGAGGGCTTTCGAGGACACTGCGGTTTTGTCGGCTCCTGTTGTCCCTCTATCCAACTCCGAACATCAACCGAACCCCGACAAAAAACGAAACGACGAGTCGGTCGCCTGATTCAACTGCTGGTCTGGCACTTCGGACTACAGTACCCGTTTTCCGCGGCGTTCGCGCTCTCGTGCGCCTTGAACTCGTCACCGCAGTTGTCGCAGGTGTAGGTTTCGAAGTCCGACATTGCGGCGGGCGATTGGGTCGCCGAAGCCAAAAATTTCTCGTTCCGAAACGTTCAGGCCGGTGGGACAGGTAGCCAGACCGATGAGCTACCGAGTCTGTCGCGCCGAGACCGACGCCCAGCAGGCCGACGCCCTCGAAGTCCGCCGGGCCGTCTTCATCGAGGAGCAGGGCGTCCCCGAGTCGCTCGAAATCGACGGGAAGGACGACGAATCCGTCCACGTCGTCGCCTATCAAAATGGAGGGGAGGGTTCGACCCCGGTCGGCGCGGGCCGCCTGCGCGAGGTCGAGGAGGGCGTCGGGAAACTCGAACGCATCGCGGTGCTGGAACCCCACCGCGGGAACGGAATCGGGAGCGACCTCGTCGCCGAACTCGAAGCCGTCGCCGACGAGCGCGGCCTCTCGACGCTCACGATGCACGCCCAGACCCCTGTCGAGGGGATGTACCGGAGTCTGGGCTACGAGACCACCAGCGGCGAGTTCGAGGAGGCCGGGATTCCCCACGTCGAGATGGAGAAGTCGCTATCCTGAACGCTAGTTTTCGGCGGTGCTGACCGCAGAGTCTACAGTTCTATTCGGCGAGACTCCCGCCCCGTTCGACTCCACGGCAGTCCCGTTCGACCCGACTGCCGTGCCGTTCGGCGGGGCCGTCACGTCTCGCTCGCCCTCGTGGTCCGCCAGCCACTGGCGATACGTGTCGGGGGGCACGACGACGCGGGTCCGCATCCGGGCGTGGCCCGCGCCGCAGAACTCCGCGCAGTACCCGCGGTACTCGCCGGTCTGGAGGACTCTCGTCTTGATTATCGTGTCGTTGCCGGGGAACACGTCCTGCTTGAGGCCGAGTTCCGGCACGTACATCGAGTGAAGCACGTCGGCCGACCGGAGTTCGAGCGAGACGTTCCGGTCCCGCGGCACCACGAGGAGGTCCTGCGTCGTCAGACTGGCCTCCTCGTATTCGAACTCCCACTGATAGGCCAGCGCGTCCACGGTGACGTCGTTCTCCACCCGCGACTCCTCGGCCTCGGGGGTCGGCGTGATGAACGGACTGGTGAGGACGGTGTACGCCGCCACGCCGACGAACACGAGGACGATGCCGGTGGCGACGGTCCACGTGATTTCGAGCGCCGGGTCCTCGGCGGTCGGTTCCGGGTTCTCGTTGTCCCGAAACCGGACGACGGCGTAGACGAGGATGACCTCCACGAACAGCGTCAGCGGGAGCGCGACGTAGAGCAACTGGGTGTTCAACTGGTCGATGAGGTTCCGGTTGACCGACTGGGCCGCCGCTGGCGTCGCAAGGCCGACGAGCAGTCCGAGGACTGTCCACGCTACCACCCCATGTCGAATTCCGAGAGCCAGCGACTCGCCACCGACCCGAACGCCCCCTCGCTCGACCGACTCGACGCCGAGGACCTCTCGCCCGCCGAACGCCGCGCCATCGAAACGGCGCTCGAAGACCCCGGCCGCGAGGCCGACGTTCGCGGGGCGTCGCCGAACCGCGAGGCCTTCGAGCGGGGCGCGCTGGTCGAGTACGAGGAGAGCGTGCAGTACGTCACCGTCGTCTCGTGAATCGAGTGCCTCGGCGTGGACCCGCTGTTGCTCCCGCTGGGACTCGTCGCCATCCTGCTGGGCGTCGCCGGTATCCTCACGCCGCCAGCCTACCGGCGGTTGCTCGCCAGCGAGACCGACTCGGGGAGTCGGTGGATTCGGTGAAGAATCAGAATCCCACGACCGCGCCGACGTACAGCACCGCCACGAGGAGCAGTCAGACCGCGTCCACGAAGTGCCAGTACAGCGAGACGGTGGAGACGGAAGTGTCCCGGTCCGGACCGTACTGACCGGCGAGCGCCAGCGTGACCCCGGCGTAGAGCAGTCCCGCGCCCGCCGCGCCGACGAGCGGTCAGCGACTCCGCTCGTGGTGGTCGGTGTCTTCGCCGCGGTCCTCCGGTCGCTCGGTGCCGTGCGCGTCCCCTGCCCCCATCACAGTCTGGTGACGAGCGCGAGCGACAAAAGTTCGAGTGTGGTCGGCGGCGGTCGGCGGCGGTCGGCGGCAGTCGGCAGTCGCGTGAGCTTTTTGCTGGCCTGCGTCGTGGGCAGGATGTGAAGCTCGTCCTCTGCGGGCCGCCGGGCGTCGGCAAGACCACCGTCGCCGAGCGACTGGCGAGGAGACTGCGAAAAGCGGGCCGCGAGGTCCGCCTCCTCCACTCCGACGACTTCTCGCGGAACACCTACCACCAGATGTACCAGCGCGTGACCGAGGCCGACCCCGACACCGACTGGATTCTCGACGGCACCTTCTTCGAGCGCGAGTGGCAGGACCGCTTTCTGGCGCTTCCGGACGCGCACCTGGTCTATCTCACCGCGAGTCTGGAGACCGCGCTGGAGCGAAATCGAACGCGGGAGAACTCGATTCCCGAGAGCGGCGTGCGGGCGATGCACGGGCGGTTCGAGCCGCCGGAGAATCCGGATTTGGCGCTGGACACCGAGGAGTTGTCGGCCTCCGAAGCGGCGGATGCCATCGGGAGGTATATCCTTACTTGGTTTTAGGACAACTATACGTTTCTTTAGAAATTGGTTTCATTTCTTTATCGAGAGATGTGCCCAATTTGCCAACCGGGCTAGCGTTCGCAAGCGAGCGGTTCGGAGAACCCAAGCGCAGCGATTCACCGCGAGCGAACGAACGTGAGCGAGCGGACCAAGGAATCCCTCGAAAGCGCGCCGGAGGCGCGCTTGAGGGGGTGACGAAGTGGTTTTGGTCGAGCTTTTACCAGCGAACGACTTGCGAGCCGGTGGCTCCCAAGTCGTGAGTGCAGTAAAAGGTCGTAGCACGGGCCGGAAGGGATTTGAACCCCTGACCGTCTGATTAAGAGTCAGACGCTCTCCCTAACTGAGCTACCGGCCCAATGCATCCCATCCTTGCCGTGGGTTACGTAAATACGTTTCCGTTTCGCCGAACTGTTACGGCTTTCGATTCGCGTCGAAATCGGGCGAGGGCTATCCGGTCGCGTCCGGGCGCGGTCCCCGAAATTCCGGCGACGGACGGCTTCGGGAACATTAAGTGTGGCCCGAAACTACGCCACAGTATCATGAGCGCCGGGATTACCATCTCCTCTATGTCCGACTACGCCATCTTGGGCTGTGGTAGCGTCGGGCACGCTGTCGCCGAGGAGCTAGTGGAGCAGGGCAAGGACGTACTCATCATCGACCGCGACGCCGACCGCGTCGAAGCCCTGCGCGACCAAGACCTCAACGCTCAGACCGCCGACATCCGCGAGGAGGACCTCTACGAGACTATTTCCGACAACGAGGTCGTCCTCATCATGGCCTCCGACGTGGAGGCGAACAAGGAGGCCGTCCGGAACATCCGCGAACACGACGGCGAACAGTTCATCGTCGTGCGCGCGAGCGACCCGGTCTCCGAGGACGAACTCACCGACCTCGGCGCGGACGTGGTCATCAACCCCTCGGAGGTCATCGCCGACTCGGCGCTTCGGGCGCTCGAAACCGGCGAGTTGGAGTACAAGGCCCAACAGCTCGCCGAGGTCTTGGAGGGGACCGACGACCAACTCGCCATCGTCACGCACGACAATCCCGACCCCGACTCCATCGCCAGCGCGGTGGCGCTCCAAGCCATCGCCGACACCCTCGGCGTCGAGGCCGACATCCTCTACATCGGCGACATCGGCCATCAGGAGAACCGGGCGTTCGTCAATCTCCTCGGTATCGAACTGTTCCCCTACGACGAGGCCGACGTGGACGACTACGACACCATCGCGCTGGTGGACCACGCCAAGGCGACCGAGGCCACCTTCGACCAACCGGTAGACATCTTCATCGACCACTTCGAGCCCGACGAGGAGTACGAGGCCGAGTTCGTGGACATCCGGCCCTCGGTGAGTTCGACCTCCACCATCATGACGAAGTACATTCAGGAGTTCGACCTCAACGTCAGCGAGGAGGTCGCTACCGCCCTGCTCTACGGCATCCGGGCCGAGACGCTGGACTTCAAGCGCGACACGACCCCGGCGGACCTCACCGCGGCCGCCTACCTCTACCCCTTCGCCAACCACGACACGCTCGAACAGGTCGAGTCGCCCTCGATGTCCCCCGAGACCCTCGACGTGCTGGCGGAGGCCATCACCAACCGCGAGGTGCAGGGGAGCCACCTCGTGAGCAACGCTGGCTTCATCCGCGACCGTGACGCCCTGACCCAAGCCGCCTCCCACCTGCTGAATCTGGAGGGCATCACGACCACCGCGGTCTTCGGCATCGCCGACGACACCATCTACCTCGCGGCGCGCTCGAAGGACATCCGGATGAACATCGGCAAGGTGCTACAGGACGCCTTCAGCGACATCGGCGAGGCCGCGGGCCACTCGACGCAGGCCAGCGTCGAGATTCCGCTGGGCATCTTCACCGGCATCGAGACCACCGACGACAACCGCGACACGCTCCTCTCGCTGACCGAGGAGGCCGTCAAGCGCAAGCTCTTCGACGCGATGGGCGTCGAGAGCGGCGAGGGAAGCAACGGGAGCTAATCAGTTTCGCGGATTCTCTGGAGACTTCTCGGCGCTCAATTTTGCTCGACTGTCGAATCTGCGACGTTCCCGACTTTCTGACTTTCCTGTCCGGCGCGCGGGAGTGCGCGCAGAACTGCGCGCACTCCTCGTGCGAGGTCTCGCTGAGCGTAGCGAAGTGAGGCTCGTCAGAGCTTGCCTCTGACGGTGGACGAGTGAGCGACTGAAAGGAGCGAGCGAGGAGGCTGGGGAGGTGTGAGGTCCGCGGTCGCGGTGCGGGGCGGTGCCGTGCGGAGCGGTTGCGGTGACTCCTCGGCTCAAGCCTGAAGCTAACTCCTCGATGCTTTCGTTGGTTGTTTCGGGACCGACCGGACGACCACCGAAACAATCCGACAACCACCGAAACGACCAGACGACCACCGAAACACCCCGACAACCACCGAAGCAACCCGACAACCACCGAAACCGACTGCCCGAATCTCGAAGACAGAAACGAAATGCAGACGTGGTTACCTCGCCGCACCTCGATACCTCGCCAGTTCGGCCGCCAACTCCCGGTTCTTCAGCAGGAGGAACCCGACCACCACGACGCCGAAGCCCGCCAGCGTCGAGGGATACACCGCCTCGTCGAGCAACCACCACCCGACCGCGACCGAGACCACCGGCACGAGGTACGAGACCAGATTCACCTCCAACGGGCCGAACCGCGCGAGCAGGTCGAAGTAGACCACGAAGCCGATACCGCTGGCGAACACCGCGAGGTAGCCGACCGCGAGAAGCGCCGCGGGGTCGAGGCGAACCGCCGCAGTCTCCTCGGCGATGGCGGCGCTCAGGCCCGCCTGCATCGTCGCGCCGAGGGCCATCGCCCATCCCGTCAGCGCGACGGTGGGCATCGGCGGGGAGACGCGCCGGACCAGCACCGTGCCGACGGTGACGCTCAGCGCGGCGGCGAAGACGAGCGCGGGGCCGAGGACGCCACTCCCGAGATTCGCAGGGTCGGGTCGGACCGAGATGGCGACCCCGAGAAACCCGACGACCAGTCCGAGCGCGCCGCGCCGTGAGAGGCGCTCGTCGGGGAGGAGGACGTGCCCGACGAGGACGGTGAGAATCGGAATCGCGCTGAAGACCACCGCGGCGATGCCCGCCGTGGTGTAGCGCTGGCCGACGAAGGTGAGGCCGCTTCCGCCGATGAAGAAGACTCCTCCCGCCAGCACCGCCAGCCAGTCGGCCCGGGTGCGGGGTCGCCAGTAGTCGGTCGTGGCGAGGGCGTACCCCAGCAGGAGCGCGGCCGAGGCGGCGTAGCGCACCGCCGCGAGCGCCAGCGGCGGGAGGTAACGCAGGCCGACCTCGATTGCGGGGAAGGCCCCGCCGAACAGGAGGGTCATCAGCAGGAAGGCCGTGAGGTCTCGCGTGCGGGTCACCTCACCGGCTACGGCGGTGGCGCGGAAAGTCGTTACGTGGGTGTGGTTCCCGATAGGGACGTGATTAGATTGTTTTTGGGATTTTATTCCCTTCCTAGACAATTGTGTGCGTTTATCTGGGTGGCTTTCTGCCGAGCGACTCCAGCTTTCCGCTTTCGAGAATATGACCACCCAACCGTTTCGCTCGGTGGACCAACCGTCGTTTCCTGGCGGACTGAAAGGGCGAGCGCGGGGCGCGGTCACGCGAGCGGAGCGAGGGTGACCGCGGAAGACGCGGTTTGTCTTCCGGCGTTTACGTGGTCGTCTCCGGCGGCTCTATTCGAGCGCCGGGCGAAGCGAGGCGTGAGAATATCCGCCGGAACGACAGCGAACCGCGCGAGGGCTTTCGAAACCATCGTTTCTGGCTCGTCTACTCCTCGGACGAGTACCGACCCACGACCTGAAACGTTTGCGAGCATCGGTGCCCGACAGTTTATGGGGTCAGCGTGAGAGGTTGCCCCCAAGAAATGTCGCAGGAGACCATCGACGTGGCCGAGGTCAGCGCCGGGAAGGGAGGAACCGCTGGCGAACCCGGCGACCCCGTGGAACTGCCCGTCGTGGAGGTGCTGACCGGCCGCGCGTTCGTGACCGGTAAGTCCGGAAGCGGGAAGTCGAACACCATGAGCGTCATCGCCGAGAAGCTCTTAGACGGCGGATACCCGGTAATGCTCGTGGACACAGATGGGGAGTACTACGGCCTCAAAGAGGAGTACGAACTTTTACACGCCGGGGCGGACGAGGAGTGCGACATCCAGGTCAACCCCGAGCACGCCGAGCGACTGGCCTCGCTCGCGCTGGAGGACAACGTCCCCATCATCCTCGACGTGTCGGGCTACCTCGACGAGGACGACGGCAAGGAATTGCTGAAGGCCGTCGCCCAGCAGCTGTTCGCCAAGGAGAAGAAGCTCAAAAAGCCCTTCCTGATGGTGGTCGAGGAGGTCCACGAGTACATCCCCGAGGGCGGCGGGATGGACGAGTGCGGTCGGATGCTCATCAAAATCGGCAAGCGAGGGCGCAAGCACGGACTGGGAATCGCGGGCATCAGCCAGCGCCCCGCCGACGTGAAGAAGGACTTCATCACGCAGTGCGACTGGCTGGTCTGGCACCGACTCACGTGGAACAACGACACCAACGTCGTCGGGCGCATCCTCGGCAAGGAGTACGCCGACGCAATCGAGGACATGGGCGACGGCGAGGCCTTCCTGACGACCGACTGGTCAGAGGAGACTCGCCGGGTCCAGTTCCACCGCAAGCAGACGTTCGACGCCGGGGCCACGCCGGGACTGGACGACTTCGAGCGCCCGGACCTCAAGTCGGTCAGCGACGACCTCGTGAGCGACCTGCGGGAAATCAGCGAGGAGGAGGCCCGCCGCGAGGACGAAATCGAGGAACTCGAGCAGGAAATCCAGAAGAAAGAAGAGCGCATCACCGACCTCGAACGTCAACTCGAGGAGGCCCGCGAGATGGAGGAGGTCGCCGACAAGTTCGCCAAGGCGATGCTCGACCAGTCGCGGAACCGGCGCGCGAACCCCTACATTGACGCGGGCGAGAGCGGGGGCCGAATCGTCCGCGATCAACCCGCCGGGCAGGGTCCGGCGGACCGACCGGCGGGAGATGAACCGGCGGGAGATGAACCGGCGGGTTCGCCACCGGCCGGAGAGGGTAGCGAGCAGGCCCAGCAGGCCGACCTCGGTGGGTTTGACCGACCGGAGGCCGGAGACGCCGGGACGGAGACCGACGCCGACGAACGCACCGACGAAAGCGAAAATCGGGACCAGAACCGGAATCAGGACCGAGACGAAAATCGCGGCCCGCTCGACGCCATCCGCGAGGAGCTCGACGCACTCGAACCGGTCGAGCGCGCCATGCTGGCCTACTACCTCCGCGAGGGACCGGCGAGTCCGGTCGAGTCCCACGTCGCCGCGGGCGGGTCCGAGGACCGACAACTCGCGTACAACCACAACCGGACGCTCCGCCAGCGCGGGTTCGTCCAGCACGCCGGGAGCGGGGAGTACGTCGCGGCTCTGCCGAGTCTGCTGGCGGCGCTGACCGACGGCGAGATGGACGACGACACCCGCGAGGAGACGCTGGCGCGGGTGGCCGAGGAACTGCCGGACGTGGAGTCGGACTGACGGAAGTCGCTCGATTCGTTTCGACGGAGCCTCCTCGGCGATTTTCACGTCGTGAAAATACCGCTCGGGATTTTTATATCGAAACTGCTAATTCTCGGAACATGTTCGTTCGAGACGTGATGACGGAGACGGTCGTGACGGTCGAGAGCGACTCGTCTATCCAACAGACCGCGACGCAGATGCTTCGGGAGGACGTCGGGAGTATCATCGTGACTCACGAGGGGACGCCAGCGGGCATCGTGACGAAGTCCGACATCCTGTACGCGGGCGTCGCCTCGGGCAAGCCCTACGACCAGATTCCGCTCAGTACCGTCGTGAACTACCCCGTGGTGACCGTCGGACCGGACGCCACCCTCCGAGAGGCCGTCGAGATGATGAAGGAGAACTCGGTCAAGCATCTCCCCGTGACCGCCCACGGCGAACTGCGGGGAATCGTGACCACCACGGACGTCGCCGCCCACCATCAGCGGGCCTTCGACGACGTGTGCGAGATGAGACGGGAGTGCCGGGAACAACGGGAGCGTCGGGAACTGACGGCGATAGACCGCGACCGGCCGGTCGAATCGGACGCGGAGTCGGACGCGGGGTCGGACATCGGGTCGGACGCGGGGTCGAATACCGAGTCGGACGCCGAGGTGGACCGAGCGACGGGAGACTTTTAGGTCCGTTTCGAGTATCTATTCTCATGAACAGGTTGGCCCCGACCGACGAGAACGACGAGGAGTGGCGACTCCCCCGACACGCCTACGTCGTGGTCTACGACGAGCGCGAGACGGAACTGCTGACCATCTACGACTGCGGCGCGGCCCAGAAACCGCCCTCGGCGCAGGTGCTGGGCAATCTCGTCCGGGTGAAGGCCGACCACGAGTTGGAGAACACCGTCACCGGCTACGTCGTCCGGATGCGCGAGGAGGCCCTCCTCCGAAAGCAGGACGACGACCACTGGATTATCGAAGCGTGACCGGGGAGTGGTCCGATTCTGTCCGATACTGGCGCGGTTCTACCCGATTGTATAAGAGACGCGACTGTATCACTTCAACCGAGAGGACCAATGAGTCCTGACCCGACGCGCGCCAGAGTCCTCGCGGCGCTCGACGCGCTCGGCGGCGAGTGCGAACCGGTCACCGCGAACGAAATCGCCGCGGAACTCGACTGTTCTCGGGAGGTGGCGACCGAGGGACTCGCCGAACTGGCCGAGCAGGGCGACGTAGCGACCAAGACGGTCGGCGGGGACCGGCGGGTGTGGTGGCGGCCGCCGGACGCGGGCAGACTCGACCGGGCGCGATTCCGGTCGCTCGTGGAGGCCGTCGACGAGTACGCCATCTTCATGCTCGACCCCGAGGGGCACGTCGTCACGTGGAACGAGGGGGCCAGACGAATCAAGGGCTACGACCCCGAGGACATCGTCGGCGAACACTTCTCGACGTTCTACACCGACGAGGACCGCGAGGCGGGCGTCCCCGAGGAGAACCTCGAAGCGGCCAGAACCGAGGGCCACGTCGAGGACGAGGGCTGGCGCGTCCGGAAGGACGGCACGCGGTTCTGGGCCAACGTCGTCATCACCGCGATTCGGGACGACGAGGGGGAGTTGCAGGGGTTCGCCAAAGTGACGCGGGACATGACTGAGCGCCGGGAGCGCGAGGAGCAACTCCGACGCGAGCGCGACCAGACCGAGCGACTGCTCGAAACCTCGCCGGTTCCGATTTCGGTGCGGGACGACGACGGGAACATCGTCATCGCAAACGAGCGAACCGAAAAGCTGCTGGAGCAATCCGAGGCGGAACTCCACGGAGTGTCGTCCGTCACCTCCGAAGTAGCCTTCTACACGGCCGACGGCGAACCGATGACGGCCGACGACCTGCCGGCGGCGACGGTGCTGGAGACCGGCGACCCCGTCACCGACCGGGAACTCGTCGTCGAGAAGTCCGACGGCGAGCGCAGGTGGTTCTCGCTGAACGCCGCTCCCGTGCCGGGGCCGGACGGCGACGTCGAGCGCGTGATTACGGTCGGCGAAGACGTGACCGCGCTCAAGGAGCGCGAGCAGGAGTTGGAGACCGAACTCAGCGAGATTCTGGGGCGCGTCTCCGACGCCTTCTACGCGCTCGACGAGGAGTACCGGTTCACGCACGTCAACGAGCGCGCCGAGGAACTGCTTCAGCACTCCGAGGAGAAACTCCTCGGGAGGTCGCTCTGGGACGTGTTTCCGGAGGCCGCCGAGGAGGACGACGTGTGGGACAGTTTCCAGACCGCGATAGACACCCAAGAGCCGACCAGTTTCGAGTTGTTCTTTCCGCCGCTGGACTTCTGGGTGGAAGCGAACGTCTACCCCTCCGAGACGGGCGTGTCGGTCTACTTCCGCGACGTGACCGAGCGAGTCGAACGCGAGCAGGCGCTCGCCGAGTCCGAGCGCCGGTATCGGACGCTGGCCGAGGAGTTCCCGAACGGCGTCGTCACCCTCTACGACGACGACCTCCGGTACAAAATCGCCGCGGGGCAGGCGTTCGAGAAACTCCCCGTGTCGGGCGACGAACTCGAAGGGCGGTGTCCCCGCGAGGTGTTCGGCGACGAGGTCGGCGGGGCGCTCGAAGACGCCTTCCGGAGCGCGCTCGACGGCGAACCGACGTCGGTCGAAATCCGGTACGCCGGTCGGGACTGGATGGTCCGCGCAGTTCCGGTCTCCGACGACGGGAGCGAGGCCGTCACAGGGTTAGCGATGGCTCAAGACATCACCGACCGCAAGGAACGCGAGCGACGACTGGAGCGGTTCGCCAGCGTCGTCTCCCACGGCCTGCGGAACCCGCTGACCATCGCCGAAATCTACCTCGACCAAGCGCGCGACGGCGACCCGGCGGCCTTCGACCAAGTGGGCCAAGCACTCGAACGGATGGAGCGCATCATCCAGAACCTGCTGACGACTGCGCTGGAGGGCGAAACCACCTCCGAGCCGGAGCCGGTCGAACTCGCGGCGGTCAGCGAGGCCGGGTGGCGGAACGTCGAGACGAGCGACGCGACCCTGACCGTCGAGGACGACGGCGAGGTCGTGGCCGACGAGGACCAGCTCCAGATGGCGCTGGAGAATCTGTTCTGCAATGCGGTGGAGTACGGCGGTGACAACGTGTCGGTCCGCGTGGGTCCCATTGCGGGCGAGGGCGAACCCGGCTTCTACGTCGAGGACGACGGGCCGGGCATCCCGCCAGCGGACCGCGAGGAGGTCTTCGAGTACGGCTACACCAGCGAGAGCGGCACCGGCATCGGCCTCGCTGTCGTCCGCGACATCGTCGAGGCCCACGGCTGGGACGTGTCTGTGACCGACGGCACCGACGGCGGCGCGCGCTTCGAGATTCGCGGCGTCGAGAACGAGACGAGCGACGAGGAGTGAGGGTTCGAGGGATTTGGTGGCGTTTCGAGGCAGTCGGCTACCGCTTGGAGGCGGTCGTCCGCGCCGGACGACCGCCTCTCGAAACGGAGACTATCACCTCTCGAAACGGAGACTATCGCCCATGAAAATAAAATTATTGCTTAAAGAAACAATATTATTTTCTAAACGCGGCTACAGCGGCTCGACCAGATTCTCCAGCGCCCGCTTGGGGTCGTCGGCCTTCGCCACGCCGCTGGCGAGCAGGACGCCCTCAGCGCCCAACTCCTCGGCCGCGGTCAGGTCCTCGCCGGTCGAGATGCCCGCGCCGCAGTAGACCGGCACCGAGTCGTCCACGGCCTCGGCGGCGGCCACGGCGTCGGTCACGACGTCCGGGTCGGCCTTGCTGACCGGCGTGCCGGTGCCGATGAGTTCCGGGGGTTCGACCGCGACCGCGTCCGGGCCGAGCGCGGCGACCGCACCGATTTGGTCGGGGTTGTTCGCGCAGACGCAGGTTTCGAGGCCCGCGCGCTCGGCGGCCTCGACCGCGGCGTCGATGTCCGCGAGTTTGAGGCGGCGCTCGGAGTGGTTGACCAGCGTCCCGGTCGCGCCCGCCTCGGCGGCGGCCTCCGCGAGCGTCGAACCGGTGTGACTGCCGTACTCGACCGGGCTGACGTGCTGTGCCCACGTCTCGACGCCCGTCTCGGCCACGCGCTGGAGGTGGGCGGCCTGCGGCGCGATTGCGATGCTCGCGCCCGTCTCCTCGCTCACGTCCCTGGCGGCGGTAGCGACCTCTACGGGGTCGCAGGGGTACGCCTTGAGATTGACGACGATTTCCATACCCGAATCGACCGTCGGGCGCGACTAATAGGTTGCGAGAACGGAACAGAAAAGTACACTCCGGATAGCGAGAGGAGGACACGGTGACGGGAGTCACGAGCCGCAGGACTGGGAACTTACGAACCGCAGAACCGTCTCGGTGAACGCCTCTTGAAGCCCCCGCCCGGTCGCGGTCACGCGAGCGGAGCGAGTGTGACCTCGGCGGACGCGGTTTGTCCTCGGGCGCGAGCCGGGCGACCCCCGCATCCCACTCACGGTGGATTGGTCGGTAAAGCTCGTTCACGGTGGACTGGTCAGCCAACCTCACCCACGCCAGATGGGTCAGACAGCTATCGCGGGGCTGAGAAAAGCCGAGCGTGAGCTATGTGACCCTTCCGGACTCCCGGCAGCGGTTGTACCGCGAGGGAGCGAAGCGACCGAGCGGACCAAGCGACGACCGGAGCGTAGCGGAGCGAGGAGCGCCGTGTTTTTGATCGAGGTTTTTAGCGAGCGCAGTCGCCGTCGGCGACTGCGCTCGCATAAAAAGCTCGTCTCTAATCTTTACGCTTCACCACGTCGCCGAGCGTGTACTCGCCGGTCGAGTTGCTGCCGCTCCACTCCTCGTCGTCCGCGGAGCCGCCCGTCGTCAGCGCGATGTCCAGCTTGCGTTCGAGCTTCGTCTGGACCTCGTCGCTGGGCAGGACGTCGCCGCGTTCGAGCTTTCGGATGAGGCTGGCCTTCTCGTTGAGTTCGCTGGCGAGTTCCTCCTGACTCAGACCGGCGCTCTCGCGGGCGTTCCGGATGCGGTCGTCGTAGTCTTGAGCGATTTCGTCCATGTCGTCGAACATGTCCGAGCGCCGCGATTGGGACGAACTCGACGACGTACTCGTCGAGGAGGACGAGGAGCTACTCGACGACGAAGACGTCGAGTACTTCGTGGACGTGGAACTGGTGTCTTGGGTCTTGACCTCGGTCCCGAAGTCCGAGCAGTTGTCGCAGACGTCCAACTCGGCTCCCTCGACCTTGATGGTCTTGGGGGAGCCTGTCTCGGCACCGCACATCTCACACTGAACCATACTGGGAGGTAGTCTGTCGCCGCTCTTAAATTACACGCCGATGCGGGGGGCGGAACGACGATTCGTCCCGGACTTCGACTCCCGGTTACGGGACGCGCTCGTCGCGCTGGTCGCGGAGGAACCCGAAGCCCTGCTTTACCTCCTCGCTCCGCTCGAAGTACTTGAGAATCCGGCGGCACTTCTCGCGCGAGAGGCGCGTCTCCCTGCTCAACTCGAACAGCGAGTCTACCTCCTCGGCGACTTCGAGGAACTCCTCCATCGTGATGTGGCTGTTCGCCGGCAGGATATCGTCTAAGTCCACGTTGATGCCCGACTCGCCCGGTCTTTCATCCGTCATTACACTTCGCTACCTCGATTAGTTTCAATTCTAGCGGGCGTAAAAAAGGTATCTAAACGTCTCTCGACCGACACCGACCTACGACAGCGCCCGCCACGCGTAGTAGAATCGCTGGAGGGCGGTGAAGTGGCCCACGACTGCGAACACGACCAGCAACCACCCGACGACCGTGAATCCGGCGACCGTTCCGGTCACGACCGCCGCGAGGACGCCGGTCACGCCGATGAGCGCGAGTCGGTCGGCCCGCCCGAGGAGGCCGCCGTACACCCGGTCCAGTCCGACGGCTTGGGCCTGCGTGCCGAGGTACGAGGTCATCAGCACGCCGGTCACGGCCGCGAGGCCGAGGGCGTACCGGCCGATTCCGGCCGCCAACCCCGAGATGACCACGATGTCGGCGTAGCGGTCCAGCACGTGGTCGAGCAGGTCGCCCGCCTTCGAGTCGGTGCCGAGTTCGCGGGCCAGCGCGCCGTCCAGCAGGTCGAGCCACCCGTTCAGGAAGACGAGGAGCGACCCGGCGAGGTACCAGACCGGGTTCTGGCCGCCCAGATAGAAGGTACCGCCAGCGCCGCCCGCCAGCGCGAAGGCGACGACGCTGACCGCGTCGGGGGTCAGGCCGAGTCGGGTCGACAGGTTCACGAACGGTTCGAGCGCCCGGTCGGCGACGTGTCGGAACTGGTCGAGAGTCATAGGTACTCGACGTAGTTCACCTCGCCCGCGCTCGGTTCGCGTTCGCCCGCCACGGCCGCCGAAATCTCGTCGGCGACCTCGCCGGGCGTGCAGTCGGTGGTCTCGATCTCGTAGACGTTCTCGACGCCGTGGGCGTTGACGGCCTCCGAGAGAATCACGTCGAGGGCCTCGCTCTCGGCATTTTCTTTGGCCTTGGCCTCGGACTCGCCGCGCTCGGTGAGGCGGCGTTCTAACTCCTCGGGGTGGCATCGCAGGACGACCACCTTGTCGGCGTCGAGGTGGTGCGCGAGGTGGGACTCGACGAGGAGGTCCTCGCGGTCTGCCAGTCGCTCGGCCACCGCGTCGAGGTCGGCGACGAGGCTGTCGCGCTCGTCGTCGCGCTCGTTCCAGAGGTCCTCGGATTTGATGAGGTCGTTGAGGTGGACCACCTCCATCTCAGTGTCCAACTGCTCGACTGCCGAGGTCTTGCCCGTTCCGGGGGTGCCCGTCACCGCGACTCTCACGACGACAACACCTCGTTGAGTTCCGAGACCGCGCGCCGGGTCTCGTCTTTCGTCCCGCAGGTGATGCGGACGCACTCGGGCAGGCCGAAGGAGGAGCAGTCGCGGACGATGACGCCCCGGCGCTGGAGTTCGTCGGCGACGCCAGCGGCGTCGCCGACCTCCGCGAGGACGAAGTTGCCGTGGCTCTCCCACGTCGGCGCGTCGAGGTGTTCGTACATGTATTCCCGCGCCCACTCGGCGGTTTCGACGGTCTTCTCGGCGTGGTCGTCGTCGTCCAGCGCGGCGAGGCCCGCCCGGCAGGCGATTTCGCTCGCGGCGAAGGGGGTGTTGACTCGGGCGTAGGCGTCGGCCCATTCCTCGGGAACAACGCCGTAGCCGAGTCGGACGCCCGCGAGGCCGTAGACCTTCGAGAAGGTTCGGAGGACCGCCACGTCGTCGCGGGATTCGAGGAGTTCGACCGCGCTCGGCGCGTCGGCGAACTCGCCGTAGGCCTCGTCCACGACGACGAGGGTGTGGTCGGCGGTTCGGTCGGCAATCTCCTCGACAGCGTCGAGGTCGAACCGCTTGCCGGTCGGGTTGTGCGGACTCGTCAGGTAGACGATTCGCTCGCCGTCGTAGTCGCCGAGGACAGTCTCGGCGGTCAGCGCGAAGTCGTCGTCCTTCGAGAGGTGATACTGCTCGACCTCGCCGTGGTGGAAGCGCGCGCTCATCCCGTAGTAGGCGAAGCCGGGTTCCGGCACGAGGACGGTGTCGCCGGGTTCGAGCATGGCGCGGGCGAGGTAGTCAAGCACCCCGTCGCCGCCGTTGCCCAGCCAGACCTGCGCGGGTTCGACGTCCCACTTCGCGGCCAGTTTCTCGGTGAGGTCGGCGTGGGAGGCCTTGGGGTAAGAGTTGGCCGACCCCGCGGCGTCCTCGATGGCCTCGACCGCGGCCGGACTCGGGCCGAAGGGGTTCTCGTTCGAGGCGAGTTTCACGAGGTCGTCGGGATTCAGGCCGAGTTCCCGAGCGACCTCCTCGATGCCTCGCCCGGCCTGATACACCGTGTGCGAGGAGAGGTCCCGTGGTTCCATGTGAGAGAGGTGTGGGCGACTCGCCTTAAGAGTGCTTATAGGGAGTGTCTCCCCTCGGGAGCGCGGGGTCCGCCCCGACGCCCGGCCGGAGTTCTGTCAGACTCCGCCCAGTATACCTAAGGAAAGTCCTGTGGAGTCTCACCACGGGAGAGATTGATTATGGCACGAGAACATCGCAACCGTTGGGGAGAGACCCGTCAAGAAGCAAGCCGCCATCAGCGCAGTTCGCAGGGCGAAGGCGACACGCAGGGTGGTCGATACTCCTCGGGTGGCCGAGAGCAACGAGGAGAGTCCGGCCGACAGCCACAGTCCGGCCACCAGATGGGGGAGAACCAGCAGACCGGACGACACCAGACCGGCCATCAGCAGTCGAGCCAGCACGGCCAGCAGGGACAGCATCGGCAGTCCGGTCAGCACGGCCAGCAGGGACAGCATCGGCAGTCCGGTCAGCACCAGCAGGGCCAGCAACCGACGAGCCATCAGACCGCGCAACACCAGACGCGCGGCAGTGACATTCAGGGCCAGCAGTCCGGTCGGCACCAGCAAACTGGTCAGCATCAGCAGTCCGGCCAGCATCAGCAGTCTGGCCACCAGCAGTCGGGCCAGCACGGCCAGCAGGGCAAGCGATACGGTAGCCAGCGTCGACAGAGCGGTCGCCAGAGCCAGCAGAGCGGTCGCCAGAGCAAGCGCTACCAGTCCGGGCGACAGTCCGGACAGCAGTCTGGCCAGCAGCAGTCGGGCCAGCAGCAGTCGAGCCACCAGCAGTCCGGTCAGCACCAGCCGTCCGGACAGCACCAGTCGTCCGGACAGCACCAGCAAGGTCAGCAGTCTGGCCAGCAGCAGACTGGCCGTCACCAGTCGAGTCAGCGCCACGAAGTCGGCCAGAATCAGGAGCGCGGCCAGTCCCGCCATCAGGAGAGCGGCATCCACGAACTGAGCCAGCACGGCGGAACCGGTGGCCAGTACGAGACCCGGCAGTCCGGGCAACAGCAGTCGGGCCAGCAGAGTGGCCACCAACAGAGTGGCCACCAACAGAGTGGTCAGCAGCACGCCGGTCAGCACCAGCCCGGGCAACAGCACACCGGCCACCAGCAGACCAGTCAGCACGAGACGAGTCAGCGCCACGGCCAGTCGGGACAGGAGTCCGGTCGGCGCGAGCAGGGCCAGAACCAGTACGGCGGTAGCTCCGAAAGCGGCTTCAGCCCCGTCGAGCAGACGATGATGCGCGGTCAGGAACACCACGGCCGCCAGAGCGAGCGACGATACGGCGGCGGGGGCACGTCGTCCCAGCACGGCCGGAGTGGCCAGCAGAGCCAGAGTAGCCAGCACGGCCAGAGTAGCCAGCACGGCCAGAGTAGCCAGCACGGCCAGAGTAGCCAGCACGGCCAGAGCGGCCGCGACGAGGAGTCCCAGCGCGGACGCCGTAGCGAAGAGCGCTTGCAGTACTGACTGCGGACTGCGCGTCCGAACCGTCCTTTTTTGCCGAATGTCCGGTCGTTCGTGGAGCGTCGGGTCGTTCCCGGAGCGTCGAGACGGTAGTGAAACCGCCGCTCAGTACCGAAGCACCTGCTCGCCTCGCTTTCCGAGGATTCGGACGCGCTCTATCTCCACCTCGGTCGGCTCGATGACGCCGACAAGTCGCAGAATTACCAATGGCTTGGCGGTGTCGCTACCGTCCGGCGCGGTCGAGTTCCGGGTCCCGCGCCGCGCGAGTCTCGACTGCGTCGGCCGTTTCGCAGCCGGTATCGCCGGACACCTCCACGAGGTCGTCGAGGCGTCGGTCGAACTCCTCGCGGTCGATTTCGCCAGCGGCGTATCGGCGCTTCAACGTCTCGACCGCGTCTTCGCCGCGGGTCGCCCCCGTGGAGGTCGCTCTCGTTCGAGTAGTCCCTCGCCCGGCCGTCTTCGTCCGAGTGAGACCAGAATCGGGAGCGAGCAAGGTCGCTGACGCGATCGCGGGGAGAGTCAGGGTCAGAACGGCAAACAGCACGATGAGGAGATTGTACACCGTCCCGCTCTCGACGCCGGAAGCGACCGCAAACGCCGCGTAGAACGAGAGTGCGCTTCCGACCGCCGCGAGCCCGGCGACCCACCGCCGCCACCGACGGCTGTCGGGGGTGAATCTAGCGAGCGCTCGCAGGGCACCGGAGGAGTCGCGGGGAGGGCTCATGTCAGCCGATACATCTCACAGCGGCTTGAAACGACTTTCGGTGGAACAGGGTTCGTTCGCCGGGATGCCTGCTTCACCCTATACAAGAAACAAATACAATCGGTAGAGAAATATAGATATTTTTTAGGAGATTAATATAGTTTCTTTCTGACTGGCCACAACCGCCTTGCCGACGCCTCCCGTGCAACGTCTATGGTCGAACTCGGCTACACCCTCTCCAGCGAGGAGCACGGCCCGATGGACCTCGTGAACCACGCGACCCGCGCCGAGGAGGTGGGCTTCGACTTCGCCTCCATCTCGGACCACTTCCACCCGTGGGTCAGCCAGCAGGGCAACGCGCCCTACGTCTGGTCCGCGCTCGGCGGCGTCGCGGCCGCGACCGACGATATCGACGTGGGCGTCGGGGTCACCTGCCCGATTATCCGCTACCACCCGGCGCTCCTCGCGCAGGCGACCGCGACCGTCGCCGACATGTTCGAGGACTCGGGCCAGCAGTTCTACTTCGGCGTCGGCACGGGCGAGAACCTGAACGAACACGTCACGGGTCAAGGTTGGCCCTCGCACAACGTCCGCCTCGACATGCTCGAAGAGGCCGTCTCCGCGATTCGCAAACTCTGGACCGGCGAGATGGTCAACCACTACGGCGACCACTACACCGTCGAGAACGCCAAGCTGTTCACCCTGCCCGACGAGAACCCGCCGATTTGCGTCTCGGCCTACGGCGACCAGACCGCCAGCCACGCCGCCGACTTCGGCGACGGGTTCTGGTCGGTCGGCCCGCAGGACGTGGTCGAAAAATACGAGCAGGAGGGCGGCGACGGCCCGAAGTTCAGCCAGCTCACGGTCTGCTACGCCGACAGCGAGGACGAGGCGGTCGAGACCGCCTACGAGTGGTGGCCCAACAGCCTCCTGCCGGGCCAACTCGCGGCCGAACTGGCGATTCCCGACTTCTTCGAGCAGGCCTGCCAGATGGTCGAGAAGGAGGACGTGCGCGAGGCCGACAGCATCGTGACCGACCCCGACCCGCAGGCGCACGTCGAGAGCATTCAGGAGTTCATCGACGCGGGCTACGACCACGTCTACGTCCACCAAATCGGCCCGGACCAGGAGAAGCTCTTCGACCTCTACGAGGACGAGATTCTGCCGGAATTCCAGTGAGTTCGCGGGAATTCACCCTTCCTCGGGGGCGACGACTTCGACTTTCACGCCCTCCGGGTCCTCGCAGTAGAGCGCGTAGTAGCCGCCGGCGAAGGGGTGTCGGTCCTCGAACAGCAGGCTCGAATCGTCGCGCTCGCGGACGGTCTCGGTGAGCAAATCGACCTGCTCACGGGATTCGGCGTGGAACGCGAGGTGGTTCAACCCGGCGGCCCGCCGGTCGAAGGGGTGGTCGGTCTCGTCGGCCTGCACGAGGACGACGTAGGTCGGCCCGCGTATCCACGAGCGCCCGCCGTCCCAGTCGTTTTTCTCGTCGTAGCCGAGTTCGCCGAGCAACCAGTCCCAGAACTCGACCGACGCGCCGAGGTCGGAGGCGTAGAGTTCGACGTGATGGAGCTGTCCGGCGCGCTCGGGGTCGGCGTGGTCGTAGCTCACGGGCGTCGTTGCACGGGCGAGTGATAAATGTCCTCGGTCGTCGGACCGCGTCGATAGTCGCGGGTAGCTCAAACGCGAGTTTCACCCATCCGGAGTTTTACATCAGTCGAGTTTCGTGTAGGCTACATGGCACGCGAAGGACGGCGGTGGTTGGTCCCCGTGGCGCTCGCGCTTCTGCTCGTCCTCGCCGGTTGTTCCGGCAGCGGCGGGAGTGACGCGATGCAGGCCACGTCGGGCGACCAAGCAGCGAGTTACGAACAGACCGGACGGCAGACGGTGTCCGCGGGCGGCCCGAACGGCGACTCGGGGAGCGCGAACTTTCAGGCGAGTCAGCGCGCGCTGATTCGGACCGGCGAAGTCGCGGTCGAGGTCAACGACTACGACCGGACGCGGCGCAACCTCTCGAAAGAGGCCCGGCGACTCGGCGGGTTCGTCAGCGACTCCTCGCAGGTGGTCCATACGCGAGGCAACCAGTCGTGGACCTCCGGCAAACTCGTCCTCCGGGTCCCGAAGGACAACTTCTCGACGCTGGTCGCCCGGGCCAAGCAGTCCGGCGAGGTCCGAGAGGCCAGTACTAACACCGAGGACGTGACCAAGAAACTGGTGGACATCGAAGCCCGACTCAAGAACCTGAAGGCCCAGCGCGAGAAATTGCGGGACCTCTATCAGGAGGCCAACGACACCGAGAACGTCCTCGAAGTGCAGGAGCGACTCTCTGAGGTCCAGTCGGAAATCGAGTCCCTCGAAGCCCAGCGCGAGTCCCTGAAGCGGCAGGTCGCCTACTCGACGCTGACGGTCCGACTCGAGGAGCGTCCGCCCGACTACGAACCGACCAACGACCACAGCGCGTGGTACGAGACCGGCCTCCTCGCGGCGTTCGCCTCGTCGGCCAACGGGGTCGTGGTGGTCCTCCGGGGCCTCGTCGTCGGACTGGCCTACGCGCTCCCCTACGTGCTGGTCTTCGGCGTCCCGATTGGCGGCGGTCTCGTCCTCTGGCGTCGGCGCAAGTCCGGTAACCCCGGCACCTCCGGGCAATCCGCGGGCGCGAACCTCCCCGACTCGCCGCAGTCGCCGCAGTCTGGGGGCTCGTCGGACGAAGACGACGATTAAGTCGATACCCGATTTCGCTGTTCTCCTCGTCTCGGTACTACATTCAAAACGTCGGCGCGTGGGCGAGCGCGCTCTCTCGTGAGCGCGCTCATACGCGCGAGGGACGAGTGAGCGACCAGCAGGAGTGAACGAGGAGGTTGGGGAGGCGTGAGGTTCGCGGTGCGGGGCGGTGCTGTGCGGGGCGGTGCTGTGCGGGGCGGACGCGGTGACGCCTCGGCTTCGGCACTAGCTAGCTTCGTCTCGCATTCACCGTCTTCGAAAGCCGACTCTCCGGATTCAAACCCAGAACCGACTCACAATCGCTCTTCGACGTGACCCGCCGCCTTCAGCGCGAGCGCCGCAATCGTCAGCGTCGGGTTCAGAGCACCGCCGGTCCGGAAGACGCTACTCGACGCGATGGAGAGGTTCCGCAAGTCGTGGGTCCGGAGTCGCGGGTTCACCACGCTCTCGTCGGGGTTCGTGCCCATCCGTGTCGTGCCCATGTGGTGGAAGGCAGGCCCTGTGTTTTCGGGGCCGACCGTCCACGAGATGTCCGCGCCCAACTCGTCCAGAATCGCGCGCTGGATTCGGTTCGCGCGCCGGAGCGAGGCTTTGGTGCGGTCGTCCACGCGCCAGTGGAGTTCGGGGACCGGGTTGCCGTGGTCGTCGGTCGTGGAGCGGTCGAGCGCGATTCGGTTCTCCTTCCGGGGGCGCTGGCCGACCAGTCCGCCCATCGCAATCGAGTTGCCGTAGCCCTCCCGCAGGGTGTCGAGCAGGTCGTCGCCCCACTGGTCGCCCGAGAGGGCCATCTCGACCGGGGAGGGTCCGGCGTAGTTCAGGAACTCCAGTTTGATGCTGTCTGGCCTCGGTTCGCCGTCTCTCTCCCCTTTGCCCGACCACTCGGGGATGCCTCCGTCCGTCCCCTCGGTTCCGCGGGTCGGGTCGTCGTAGAACTGGTGGCACTCGCTGGTGATGAACCCGACGTGGTTCTGGCGGGTCTCGCGGTCCACGGTCCCGCCGACGCCCGCGAACAGGTGGTCCATGAAGTACCGCCCGACCGCGCCCGAGGAGTTGGCGAGGCCGTCGGGGTACCGGGGCGACTCCGAGAGGAGAAGCAGGCGGGGAATCTCGACGCCGCCCGCCGCGAGGACGAACTCGCGGGCCTCCTGTCGGTGGGTCTCGCCCTCGGGGGTGGCGTAGACCGCGGCGGTCACGCGCTCCCCGGCGTCGTCGTGTTCGAGGCGCTGAACCGGGGCTCGGTCGATGACGCGCGCGCCTTCCTCCTCGGCCTTCTCGACGTGGTGGTCGGCGGAGTACTTCGCGCCGGAGGGGCAGACCGGCTTGCAGGTGCCGTACCCCACGCACGAACTCCGGTCGTCGTAGCCCTCGGAGTTGCGGGCGTTTGGCACCGAGTGCATCGTGACCCCCAATCGCTCGCAGGCCTCCGCGAAGAGAGAATCGCTGTAGGAGGGCGAGAAGGCGGGCATGGGGAAGGGTTCCTCGCGGGGCGGCGCGTAGGGGTTGTCGTCCGCGCCAGCGACCCCGAGGGCCGCCTCGGCCTCGGCGTAGTAGGGTCGCAGGTCCCCGTACTCGATGGGCCACGCCTCGAAGTCCGACTCGTGGAGGCGCATGACCATCCCCTGCCAGTGCAGGGTGGTGCCGCCGACGCCCTTGACGCGAGCGCGATTCAGGGGGTAGAACCACTCTCCCTCGGAGGAGTACGCATCTCGCGGGCCGCCCATCTCCCAGACCGAGAGGGGGCCGCGGCCGGGCCGAATCGCTCGCTCCATCCTCTCCTTTCGGTCTTCGAAGTCGAATCGCTCGCCCGCTTCGAGGACCACCACGTCGTAGCCCCGGCGCGCGAGTCGGTGAGCGACGAGCGCGCCCGCGGGTCCGGCCCCGACGACGCACACGTCGGCGCGCTCGGAGGGGGTTCGGTCCGTTCCGCTCCCGGTCATCGTCGCGGCCCTCGCTGGTAGCTTCCGGTCCCGCCGGGGTGGCCCTGCGGGTTCTCGATGCCGACCAACTTCCCGCCCGTGGGCGAGGAGTACAGCGCGTAGAGGAGTTCGTTCACGAGGTAGTAGCGCACCCGAGCCGAGTCGCCGCCCTCCGGGTCGGGGTCGGCGGTGTCCGCGCCCATCTGGTCCAGCACGGACTCGCGGGTCTCGGGGTCCAACTCCCGGAACTCGGCGTCGTGCCACGTCCGGGCGTAGTCGTCCAGCGTCGAGAGCGCCTGTACCATCCCCTCGCGGTAGGACTCGCGGTCCTCGACTCGACCGAGCGCGTAGGTCCGGACGAACTCCTCGACGCCCGAGAGTCGGGAGGGGTAGACGACGTCCGCGATTGCGAGGAGGGTCGCCATGCGCTCCTCGGGTGCGGAGTCTGACGGGCCCCCGGAAGCGTCGGAGGCGTCCCCATCGAAGGCGTCGGCGAGGTCATCGTCGAGGACCGCGGCGGTTCCGACCGCGACTCCGCTCGCGGCCAGCGCGGCCAGCGCGTCCCGACGAGTCAGTTCCATGTCGGTGGATTAGGCTGGCCTAAAACTTATGGGTTGCCATGTCGGTGCGGTCAGCGCTACCCCGAAGGTCCATAAGAGATAGCTAAATATATGATGGACATGTCTGTACAATAACTAAATAATTGCATAGATGATTCCTCTATTATACGTAGACTCGTCACCCCCGCGGGTCCGGTCACTCGTCTACCGAAAATTTCACAGAATTTAACTAATTTCGATTGGTGGAGGGGACGCATGGAATGGATGTGCGCCGAGTGTGGGGCACCCCACCCGAAGAACAACCCGCCGTGCAAGAACTGCGGAGCGATGCAGTTCGAGAAGACGGTCGTCCGACAGCGACCGGAAGACGACCCGGTGAGCGTCGAGTGGGAGTGTACCGAGTGCGGCCGGACCCATCCGAAGAACTCCCCGCCCTGTAGCCGGTGCGGAAATATGCAACTGGAGTCCGTCGAAGCGAACCAGTTCGACGAGGACGAACTCTCGGGCGGACTCGGCCTCTTCGACGTGGCGAAGTTCGTCGGCGCGCTCGCAATCGTTGCGCTAGTTCTGTTCGCCGCGTTCAGTACCGGAATCCTCGACCAGACGCAGCCGCCGACGGTCGAGAACGTCCCGGGCGAGGCGAACGAGTCGAGCGGCCTCGACCTCAGCACGGTCGAGTACCACGTCTACGAGCGACTCAACGGAGAGCGGTCGGCCGAGGCCGTCGAAACGCTCTCGTTAAAACCCGACGTGACGACAATCGCGGATTACTACACTAAATCGATGGTCAAACGCGGCGAGTACCCCTTAGATGAGTCCTCGAAGGAGATTTTCGAGCGGTTCGGTTCCTGCGCGGACCCCTCACTAACCTACAACAGAATCGGCTACGAGACTGTGAGCGAGGAGCGCGCCATCGAACATTACACCTCGGAAACAGAACTGGCGAACGCTCTCGCCGACAGTTGGTTACAGGACTCGGGAACGCGACCGATTCTCCTCGACCGAACGTCGTCCAGCGTGGGTATCGACGTTCACGTCGCCGAAAACGGAGACATCTACGCCACGGTGGCGTTCTGTTGAACTCGTCTGAACGGTGTAACTCTTCTAACGGTTAGAGTTATGACTTTTGCCATCGAACTTCGACGGTAGGTGACACGACTATGTCAGACTTCGTCCGGCGAACGAGTCGCTATCTCGACGACCACTGGGTGCTGAAGCGGTTCGTCGTGCCCGTCCTGTTCATGGCCTCGATGCTGTTCGTCGTCGGCCTCCTGACGACGGCGACGGCGGGCGAAACCGGTCAGTTAGTCGGCCTGTTCGCCGGATTCTCGCTCGCGGTGGTCGCGCTCGGCCTGACTCTGGGCTGGGGCGTCCGGCGAGCGGTCGGGTGGAACCTGTTCGCGTCGAACCGAGAGCGGGACCGAGGAGAGTGAGACTCGCCGTTCGCCGCCAACATCCTTTAAGTGCGAAACGGGCGTAGACCCACCCGACCATGAAGGTTACCTGGTACGGCCATTCGACGTGGCACGTAGAGGTCGGCGACACCGAGTTGCTCATCGACCCCTTCTTCGACAACCCGAAGACGGATTCCGACCCCGAGGAACTCGACCCCGACTACCTGCTTCTGACCCACGGCCACGCCGACCACATCGGCGACGTGGACCGCTACGAGGGCACAGAGCTGGTCGCCACGCCCGAAGTCGTGGAGTACTGCCGCGACGAGTACGGCGACTTCGAGGCCGTCGGCGGGATGGGGATGAACCTCGGCGGGACCGTCGAGTGCGACGACGCCTTCGTCACGATGGTCCGGGCCGACCACACCAACGGGATGGACACCTCCTACGGAACCTCCGGCGGCATGCCCGCTGGCTTCGTCGTCAGCGACACCAAGCCGACGCAGGTTAGCGACGAGGAGAGCCAGACGTTCTACCACGCTGGCGACACCTCGCTCCAGACCGAGATGCGCGAGGTCATCGGCCCGTACCTCGAACCCGACGTCGCCGCGGTGCCCATCGGCGACCACTTCACGATGGGACCGATGCAGGCCGCCATCGCGGTCGATTGGGTCGACGCCGACTACGCGCTCCCGATGCACTACGACACCTTCCCGCCGATCGAGCAGGACCCCGAGGACTTCCGCAAGGAGGTCAAGGGCACGGGTAGCGACGCCGAAGTGAAGATTCTCGAAGGCGACGAGACGTTCGACCTCGGCGACGAACTCTACTGAGGCCCGCGCCTCGCCGTCGCGTTCGCGCCCGACTTTCCGACCCCATTTTTCATCAGAAATATATAGTTGAATATAGACATCATAGAAACCGTAAACCGAGTGACGCGCAGTTGCACTCGCATGGAACGTCTGCGCCGTCGCTCGGCGACTGCTCGACCGGCCTCGCCGGAGGTTCCGGCGCACCGCGTGACGGAGGGACAGCGATGCGCCGCCTGATGCGGTTTCTCGTCGGCGTCCTCCTCGGCGGCGGAGCCTTCGCGGCCTACCTCTGGTTCGTCGGCGTGGACAGCGTCATCGAGCGCGCCACCGCCATCGCGCCGTGGGCGATTCCGGTCGTCGTCGCCCTCGTGGTCGCCGAGGGCCTCGCCGACGGCATCGGCGTCTGGGCCTCGGTGAAACCGCTCGGGAGCGGCCTCTCGCCCGTCCGGGCCGTCCAGTTCGCGCTCGCCGGGGACTTCTTCGACACCCTGAGTCCCGCCGGACCGGTGAGTTCCGAACCCATCATGGCCCGCTTTTTCGGCGTCGAGACCGCCACGACCTACAGCGAGGCGCTCGGAGTCCGCGGAGTCGCCAAGTACGTCAAGTCGGGGACCCAACTGCTCGTCTCGACCGCGCTGGCGCTCGTCCTGCTTGTGGACGTGCCCTCGGCCAGATTCCTCGTGATTTCGCTCGGCGGGTCGCTGGTCGGCCTCGCGGTCGTCGGCGGGCTGGCGGTCCGCTCTCGGGCGGTCGTCTCGAAGGGTCTCGCGGCGCTCCTCGGACCGGTCGTCACCCTCGTCTCGTCGCTCTATCGGGAGACGCCCCACGACCGGTCGGTGGTCGAGGAGGCGCTCGACCGGTTCTGGTCCCGAGTCGTGGCGTTTCAGGGCACTCCTCGGCTGGTCGCGCTCATCGGTCTCGGGGGCGTTCTGGAGCAGATTCTGACCGCGAGCGCGCTCTGGGTCGCGCTCGCCGGGACCGGGACGCCGGTCGCACTCTTGCCCATCGTCGCCATCGTGCCCCTGCCGCAGGTCGCCAGCGCGGTCCCGGTTCCGGCCAGCATCGGCGCGTACGACATCCTGCTGGCTGGCGCGCTCGTGGCGATGACGGGCGCACCCTCCGCGGCGGCCGCCGCCGCGGTGGTCGTCGTGCGGACCGTCAGCCTCCCGTTCGGCCTCTCGGCGGGCGGCCTCGCGGTCGCTTTCCTGCGAGGCTGGCGGCCCCGAGCGTGACCGACGGCGGCCGATTCTGTCAGTGTTCCCTCGGGCGCTCCTTGACGGTGAACAAGCCTTAGGGAACTGGCCGAGAAACGTCCGAGGGCATGACGAAAGAAGTGACAACTGTCTCCGACGAGGGGTACACGTCCGACAACGAGGTCCGCGACTTCGAGATGACCATCGACGCCACGGGCGAGGAGGGTCCCGACACCCTCGAATCACTGCTGGCGGCCTATGGGTCGTGCTACGTCCCCGCGCTCCGAGTCGGGGCCGAACAGCGCGACGTCGGCGACCTCGGCCGCATCGAAATCGACGCGACGGGTGACCTCAACGACGACGACAAACTCCAAGCCGTCCAGTTCACGGTCAGGACCGAGGCCGAGATGACCGACGAGGAGGCCGACGAAGTCGTCACGCGCGCGAATCAACTATGTAAAGTCCACGACGCGCTGAAGGCCGAAATCGAAGCCAGCGTCGCGGTCGAGAGCGGCGCGTTCTGAATCGGTTCGCGCGACTAGCGAGTTTTCCAGCCTTCTCATCTTTGACGCTCTCTCGAAAAGGGTATTCACCGACTGGTTTCGGCCGGTGAACCAACCACCTGCGTCGCTCGGTGACGCATCCACTGTTCCTGGTGGAATGAAAGGGCGACCGCGAACCGCGCGAGGGCTTTCGAAACCCAATTTTCCCTGTCCGCAATCACGACTTCCCCGCAATATCTTCGCAGAAGCGTTCGACCAGTCGCTTCCCGGCGGGCGTGAGGATGCTCTCGGGGTGAAACTGGACGCCGAAGTGGGGCTTGTCCGCGTGGCGGACGCCCATCAGCACCTCGCGGTCGTCGCTGGTCCACGCGGTCTCGACCAGCGCGGGCGGGAGATTCTCGCTCGCGGCCAGCGAGTGGTAGCGCCCGACCTCGATTTCCGGGGGTAAGTCGGCGTAGAGGCCCTTCCCGTCGTGGCGCACCTTCGAGGGCTTGCCGTGGACCACCTCGGGGGCGTGGCCGACCGCGACTCCCTCGGCGGCGCAGAGGGCCTGATGACCCAGACAGACCCCGAGCGCGGGGTACTCGGTCTCGGCGAACACGTCGATGGAGACGCCTGCCTCCTCGGGGGTGCCCGGTCCGGGCGAGACGACGATGCCGTCCGGGTCGAGGTCGCGGATGCCCGCCACGTCGATGTCGTCGTTGCGCCGGACCTCGATTTCGTCGGCGAACTCGCCGACGTACTGGACGAGGTTGTAGGCGAACGAGTCGTAGTTGTCGACGACCAGAATCATGGCGACGTCATCTATCCTCCAAGTCGTCCTGCGTCGGCCAGTCGGCGGTCGTCAGTTCGCGCCCGGTGTCGAGGGCGGCGTCGATGGCGTTGACCAGCGCCCGGCCCTTGTCGAGGGTCTCGATGAACTCGGCGTCTGGCACCGAGTCGTGGACGATTCCGGCCCCGACCCGGAGGTAGAACCGGTCCTCGTGGCGGGTCAGCGTCCGGATGGTCATGTTCATCGTCGCCTTCTGGTCGAAGCCGACGACGCCGATGCTCCCGGTGTAGGGGCCTCTGCGGTACTCCTCGACCTCGTCGATAATCTCCATCGTGCGGGGCTTGGGCGCGCCGGTGATGGTGCCGCCGGGGAACATCGCGGCGATGGCGTCCACGACGGACTCGTCCTCGCGCAGTCGCCCCTCGACCGCAGAGACGGTGTGCATCACCTCCGAGTAGGTGTCGATGCGCCGGTACTCGGTGACCTCGACGCTCCCGTACTCCGACACCTTCCCGAGGTCGTTGCGCTCCAAATCGACCAGCATCGCGTGTTCTGCGTGTTCCTTCTCGCTGTCCAGCAGGGCCTCGCGGAGTCGGTCGTCCTCGGCGGGGGTGTCGCCTCGGGGTCGGGTCCCGGCGATGGGTTCGGTCAGCAGGTCCCGACCGTCGGCGTCGAGGAGTAGTTCCGGACTCGTACTCACGAGGTCCACACCGGGGAACTCCAGCAGTCCGGAGTAGGGCGCGGGGTTGACCTCGCGGAGGGCCTCGAACACGTCCACCGAGTGGACGATTGCCGGGCCGACCAGTCGCTGGGAGACGTTGGCCTGAAAGGTGTCGCCGTCGCGGACGTACTCCTTGACTCTCCGCACGCGGTCGGCGTACTCCTCGCGGCCACACTGGCTGGTGAACTCGGCGATGTCGCCCTCCGCGGGCGGGTCGCCGACCGCGGGGTCGCCGGTCGTGGCCTCCTCGGCGAGGCTGCGGGCGCGCTCGGCGGCGCGGTCGTACATCTCGCGGAGCGAGTGGCCGGACTCGACTTCGGGACAGGCCGTAATCCGGAGCGTCGCGCTCTCGTCCCACGGCTCCTCCCACGCCGCCACGAGGTCGTAGACGCCGAACTGCAACCGGGGCAGGCCGCGGTCGTCGGCGGTCGTCTCCGGCAGGGCTTCGAGTTCGCGGGCCACGTCGTAGGAAATCCACCCGAACGCGCCGCATGGGTAGGGCACGTCGCAGTCTCCTCGGGCCAACGTCTCGCCGTCGAGGAGGGATTCGAGCGCGTCGAAACTGGTGTTTTCCCCGGTCGCTTCGATTTCGTCACCTCTGTCGCGCACCTCTTCGGGACCGACTTCCAGCCACTCGGTCGGCGAGACGCCGAAGTAGCCCCATCCGGCCTCGCCGCCGGTCGTCTCGAAGTAGACGCCGCCCGAGTCGTTCCGGGCGCGGCGGTACGCGAGGAAGGGGTCTTCGACCTCGACTCGGACCTCGACCGGGACCCGAGCGCCGGTCGGGGCGCTCTCGGCGGTGTCGCGGAACTCCTCGAAGGAGGTCACGACTGCGGGGGAGTCGCCGGGTCGGGGGTCGGTTCGGTGGGTTTCTTCGCTCATTCTCGTCACGTGAACCGCGATTGTGGGTGTACGTAGCAGAACTGCGAAAATGAACCTTGTCGTTGGGCGTGGGGACGGGACTTGGCTGGTCGTTTTACGCCGTTGCCGACTCGACGAGATTCGTAGCCGTGAACGCCTCTGAAGCCCCGCCCGGTCGCGGCCGCTCTGCGGGATATCTGCGCCTCTCCGCACCGGAAGACAATCCCCGTCTTCCGAGCCATCACCTCACTCCGTTCGGTGAGACACCGCCCGGCGCAGATAGTTGCCCGCAGAGACGACCACGGGTCTTCGACCCGCGACCGGGCGGCCCCTTCATCCCACCCCTCGGCTGATTCACCGAGCGTTCGCCGGTGGTTGGTCGGCCGAGCGCGCCCGGCGGCGTCTCCGGCACCGGAAATCGGCGTTGGAAATAAAAATATTGGTTTAAAGGGCACTGTCTAGTTACGCACCTCCTGAATCGGGGTGCGTCCATCGAGTGCTTGATGCGGTCGTTGTGCGTTATAATAATGGGTGAACTGTACAAGCCACTCGCGGGCGCTTTGCTGACTGCCCACCC
>NZ_SBIT01000010.1 GCF_004765785.1 Halorussus ruber
GGGCAGTCAGCAAAGCGCCCGCGAGTGGCTTGTACAGTTCACCCATTATTATAACGCACAACGACCGCATCAAGCACTCGATGGACGCACCCCGATTCAGGAGGTGCGTAACTAGACAGTGCCTCTAAAACAAATAATTATGGACCTCGCCACGCCCACGACTCGTCCCCGCGGGGTTTTTGACGCCCGGGCCGAAACCGACGGGTGATGAACAAACCGGGCATCATCGGCACGATTCAACTCGCGGCGACGCTGGTCTTCGCGCTTCCGGTCGGCCTGCTCGGCGTCCAGTTCCTCCTCGACGGCAAGGCGCTCCTCGGCGGCGGATTCGTCGCCGTGGCGGTCCTGATGGTCGTGCTGGAGGAGTACCTGACGACCCCGACCGACGTGCCGGGCGCTGTGGCCCAGAAGACCGTCGGCAAAGTGGCGAAGACGCCGGACGACGAGGAGTGAGCTTTTGGAGTGGCAATTTGTACCGACGCTTGTGGTGAATATGTCTTCTGCTGACCGGACAGTACTTTTGAAGGGGATAACTCAGTAGAGCTAGCTTCAGGCTTGAGCACAGGAGTCACCGCCACCGCACAGCACCGCAACCGCACCGCCACCGCGGACCTCACACCTCCCCAGTCTCTTCCCTCACTCCCTCACTTCGTTCGGTCGTTCAGTCATCCACCGGCAGAGACGAGCTCTGCCGAGCCTGCGGTCGCTACGCTTTCGCAGACCTCGCACGGATTGGCGTGCCACGGAGGGCACGCCAGCGCGCGCCGGGAATCAAGTGAGTCGCAGAAACGAGAGAGAATTTCGTGAAAGCCGAAAACAGCCTATTCGGACGAAACCTACTGCGCGGGCGGTTCTTCGACTTCTTCCAGCACGTCCTCGACGCCCTTGCCGTTCGGTTCGTTGTAGAGCAGCACGTCGATGGGGAGGGTCGGCGCGCCGCCGACGAGGTTCTCCATGACGACCAACCGCTCTCGGGCGCGGGACATCCCGACGTAGAAGACCCGCCGCTCGTTGTCGGTCAGGGTCGGCACGGGGTCGGTCGTGGCGGTGAACTCCTCGCCCTCGACCGGCCCGTCCACGGTGGCGGCCATCTGCTCGACGACCTTCTCGGTCAGGTCGGTGGCGACGAAGACGTGGTCGGCCTCACGACCCTTCGCGGAGTGGATGGTGCCGATGCGGACGCGGTCGGCGTCCATGCCCTCGTAGTCGCCGCCGAAGTAGGCCCGCATCGAGTTCTTCTGGAAGCTGGTGACCTTCCGGACCATGTCGGCGGCCGAGGCCGGGCCGGGCATGAACGGCGCGAAGTCGGTCACGAAGTCGGGTTCGACCTCGATTTCGGCGAGGTCGTCGGTGTCGGCCTCCTCCTTGCGCTCGTCGATGGCGTCGAAGAGGTCGTCGCGCTCGTTGGTGCCGAACGCCGAGTCCTGAAGCATGTCGGCGAACCGCCGGGCCTGCAGGGCGGTGATGGGTTCGTCGTTGTCCACCTTCTCGACCGCGTCGACGTACTGCTGGAGGCGGTCGGTCCACATCCGCTGGTCGGTCAGGCACTTGAAGGGGACGCCCTCGTCGATGAACTCGTCGATGAACCGGAACATCTGGTAGCGCGCCCGGAACAGCAACATTAGCGTCCCGTCGTGCTCCTCGATGGTGTACCGGACGTTGCGGACGAGTTCGAGCATCGAGGGGCTATCGACCTGCTCGACGGTTCCGCCCTCTTTGCGCGGCGAGAGGTTCTTCTCTTGGCGCTCGTCTATGTGGCGGACCTCCTGCTGGACGACGCGCAGAATCTCGGAGGGGAGGCGGTGGGAAGTGTCCAAAATCACGTCGTCGCCGGTCTCTTCGAGTAGGAGTTTGGGGTCCGCGCCCTGCCAGGCGTAGACGACCTGGTCGTCGTCGCCCGCGATGAGGACCTGCTCCATGTGGGGCTTCCACTCCTCGTAGACGTCGTACTGGAGGCTGGTGATGTCCTGGAACTCGTCGATGACCAGATAGTCGACGTTCGGCAGGAGCGAGCGCTGTTTGACCCGTTCGAGCATGTCGGCGAATCCGACCAGGTCGTTCTCGCCCTTGTAGTTGCGCCATCCGCGGATGGCCTCGGGCACGTCGAGTCGGTCGTCGTCGCTGGGCCACGTCGGGGTGTACTTGTTCCCTTCTTGGGCGTTCGGGTCGATGTCCGGCGGCAGGCGGACCTCCTCGTCGTTCCACTGGAAGGGCACGTCGTACCAGTCGGAGACGTCTCGACTGGTCCGCTGGAGCCACTGGCTCGTGGCGATAATCTTGTTGCCGAGGGTGGTCGAGCGAGCGGTCCGGCGACCCGCGCCGCTGTACTCGTCCTCGAACTCGATGCCGAAGTCCTCGCAGAACTCCTTCTTGTCAGATTCGCCGACAACGTCGTTGCGCGAGAGGTCGAGCAGTTCGTAGGCCTTCGCGTGCATCGTGCAGACCGACCCCTGAAGCGACCGGGGGTTGAGGTCCCGTCGCTCGGCCAGACGCTCCCGGACCTCGTTTGCGGCCGCTCGGGTGTACGAGACTAGCAGAATGTCGTTGACGCCGACGTCGTCCTTGTCGAGTATCGCCTCGACTCGGTCGAGCAGTTCGGTGGTTTTCCCGCTTCCCGGGCCACCGAACAGACGGGTCACTTGTTCGTCCGTGTCTTGACTCATTACACCAACTCCATGTCCCCCGCACTCATAAAACGACGTGAATCGGATTGACGCCGTTCGTCGATAACGCCGCGGCTCCCGAGAGACGTTCGCTAACGGAAAACCGACCGATTCGCCGCGCTACGAGGTGTTTCGGGGCGAGCGCGCTTCGCGGACTTCGCTCCCGTCCCGAATCTTGTCTTCGCACTCGGGGCAGACGCGCGGGTTCTCTACTTCGCGGGGTGTGAAGACTCGGGCGTACGCGTCCGTCACGAACGAACCGCAGTTCTGACATTCAGGCATTTCTCTTATGCCACTACTGAAATCTTACACTATATTTCTATCGACACCGACCGGAACGCCTCAAACTGCCGATAGAGACGAGCTGAGCCGAGAAACGCGGTTTACGGTGGTAAAAACAGTAATTTTATAATTATTCTTCCTAGACTGCTCTCGGCTCTCCACGACCGGTCTGAATAAGGGTGTCTAGCCCCGAGTACGGACGATGGCACCTGCCCTCGACGTGTTGGCGTTCGCGCTGCTGCCCGCCGTGCTGTGGGGGTTCGCGCCCATCGTCTCCAAGCGCGGGATGGCCGCAGGTGGGACCTCAGTTCAGGCGTCGCTGGTCGTCGTCCTCGTGGACTCCGCGATTTACTGGGCTGCGCTCCTCGTCCTGAAGGGCGGGAATCCTCTCGGCGGCCTCTCGCCGTGGACTCTCGGCATCTTCGCGTTCGCGGGACTGGTCGGCACCTCGCTCGGGCGTCTGGCGGTGTTCACGGGCGTCGATAGGGTCGGCGCGAGCGTCAACAGCGCGGGCGTCAGCACCCGACCGCTGTTCGCCACGGCGCTCGCGGTGGTCTGGCTCGGCGAGGCCGTGAACTTTGCGACCGTGCTGGGCGTCCTCGTGCTGGTCGCTGGACTCGTCGTCCTCACGCTGGCGAAGGGCGGCGACATCTCCGGATGGGAGCCGCGGGACCTCCTCTTTCCGGTCGCGGCAGCCTGCGCCTTCGCGGTCGGTAACGTCGTCCGGAAGTTCGGCCTCGACACGACGCCCGCCACGACCCTGCAGGCGGTCACGGTCAACGAGACCGCCGCGCTGGTCGGTCTGGCCGGGTACGCGCTCGCCGCGAACCGGCGAGACGTCTTCGACATGCCGCGCCGGACTTACGGCTACTTCGCCGTCTCGGGCACGATTACGGCGGTCGCGCTCCTGTCGCTGTTCGAGGCGTTCTCCCGCGGTCCGGTCGCGGTCGTGGACCCCCTCGCCGGGACCGCGCCGCTCTTCACGACGATTTTCGCGGCGCTCCTCTTGCAGGACTTGGAGAAAGTCACCCGCGGGGTCGTCGCGGGCGCGGCGCTCATCGTCGTCGGCGCGGGGTTCATCACCGCGTTGTAGTTCGGCGCGGGTTCATCACCGCGTTGTAGCTCTGTCTCTACCCGAGTAAACGCATGACGACGCCGATGCCTATCGTGAGGACGCCGAGGATGGTCGCAATCGGCGGAATCGGGACGAACAGCATCACGACTCCGGCGAGGATGACGTAGGTCGAGAGTCGGACCATATCCTCGGTAGGACTCGTAGCCGGAAACCGATTGGCTCGCGTTGTCGAGGCTTCGCCGCCGAAAAAAGCCGCCGTCGGTCAGTTACGGTTCGTTTCCCCCACCGCGCCGAGAGAGGCGACCGAAACTACGGTCGCCAACCGCATACCGAGCATTCGCTCGCAGACGTATCGTGAAGCCCGCCGCACTCCGGACACTTTTTCTTGTTATAGTCGTCCTGCCAGCCGACGGTCTCGGTTTCGTGACCACGCTCGGACAGGAACTCGTCGAAGAGGTCGTCGTCGCCAGTCGGTGCGGTCGCCATACATGGTATGCTAATGCACACCATCCTTATAACCGTGTTGGTCTCACACTCGAACTAGAGCGATATGGAAATCCCTGATTTCTCACGTGTCGGAACCTGTAGCACGCGGTAGGACCGGCCTAACCGTCGCTACGGGAGGGCTATTTCGGGCCGGAAAAACGAGCGACCGAGCGATGAGGAGCTACTTGAACGTCACGCCGACGTCGTGCATCCCCTCGTTCTCCATTGCGATGTTGATGAGCAGCGGCGTCATACTCTCGACTTCCGCGGCGTTAGCGATGCCGCCCGCCTTCAGCGCGCGGAGGCCCTCGATTTGGTCCGCCAGTTGGCGCACCGTCTCGACGGCGTCCTCGTCGTCGCCGACCACGAGCGTGTCGAGGTCCAACTCCACGTCGAGGTTCGCCAGTCGGTCGGCAGAGAGGTTGTGGAAGGCCCCGACTACGGGGACCTCGTCGGGCGCGGCGTCGGCGACGAGTTTCGTCACGCTTCCGGCCTTCGGAGGCTTGTAGTGGAAGCCCTCCTCGTCGCGGTCCATCCCGACCGCCGGGGAGACCAACACGTCGGCCTCCTCGATTCGGTCGGCGACCGCCTCGACGGTGTCGCGGGCGTGGAAGGCGGGCACCGCCAGCACCACCACGTCGGCGCGGTCGGCCGCCATCTCGTTGGCGAAGCCCTTGACCTCGCGCTCGACGCCGACGCTGTCGAGTTCGGTCTCGTACTCGTCGGCCTTCCCGCGAGCCCGCTCGGGGTCCCGGGAGCCGATGAGAATCTCGTGGTCGGTGTCTCGCGCCCACCGGAGCGCGAGGGCCTGTCCGATGTCGCCGGTTCCGCCGAGGAGTGCGATTCGCATACTCCCTCCTCCGGGCGGGCGGAAAGTAAGGTTTCCTGACTCCGGCAACCTGCGACGTTACACAATACAATTACATACAATCGTCTTGAAATTATTTTTGTTTTCTTTAGCATTGTATCCTTATATTGACGGAAGCAGTCGGGAGGCACCGCCGGAAAGGACCTGCCGTCGGGAGTACAGTCGAGAAATCCGAGTCGAAGGCTTCGAAAGCCCCCGCCCGGTTCGCGGTCGCTCCGAGGGATATTCGGCGCGCGCAGTCCTGCGCGCGCCGAATAGTGGCCCATCGGAGACAACCGAGTAAACGCGAACCGCGCGGCCCCTTTCAGTCCCACCCACGGCGGCTGGTTGACCGGGCTCATCCACGGCGGCTGTTCAGTCGGTCGCATCCCACGGCGACTGGTCGGCCGAGCGCCCGCTGGCGGTCTGTCCACCGCCGCGCTCGTATCCGCGGCCGCTACGACTCTCGATTCGTGAGTTTCGCCCACCCGCCGGAGTACGCCAGCCACGCGCCGAACGCGACCCCCGCGAGCAGGACTGCCAGCCTGACCGGCGAGTAAAACGAGGGCACGACTATCTCGGTGCGAACGAGCAGGTCCCAGACGGCCTGCGTGGCGAACACGGAGACGAGAAACAGGACGTGTCGCTTCCAGCCGCGAGCGTAGAGCCGCGAATCGTATCGGTAGGCCACCGCGAGTGCGACGAGGAAGACGACGGGAACCACGACCAGTTGGGTAATCGGGTCGGGCGGCGAGAACAGCGCGCTGAAGAAGAACGCGGCGAGAAGCGCGTCCGGAATCGCGCTTCTGAGTCGGGACCAGTCCATGCCCGAAGCCACCGACAGCGACGACAAAAAGCTACTCCAGCAGGTCCGACGGGTCACTCCAGCAACTCTGGCAGGTCGTTCACCGAGTCGATGACGGCGTTCGCGCCCGTCTCCTCGTACTTCCGGCGGCCCTCCTCGCCCGTCAGGCCGCCGGTCAGCACGCCGACGCCGAAGTAGTCCCGTGCGGGGTCCTCCTCGGCGGCGTTTCTGGCGGTCCGAATATCGTCCAGCGTGTCGCCGACGAAGACCACCGATTCGGCCCCGAATCGCTCGGCGAGCGTCGTCAGGGCGTGGGGGTGTGGCTTGCCCTCCTCCCAGTCGTCCATCGTGAATCGCCGGTCCTCGGGCACGTCGAGTCCGGCCCGGCGCTGGGCGATGTCGGCCTCGTCCCGGGGGCGACCGGTGACGACGCCGAGGGGATACTCGGCGAGGAGGTCCAGCGTCTCCGATTCGAGCAGAATCGGTTCGTCGTGGATGAACCCCGGAGCCTCGATGTCGAGCGTCGGCGCTCCGCCCTCGATGTCGGCGTAGAGGTCGTTACCGAGATAGAGCTGCTGGAAGACCTCGCGGAGATGCTCGGGGTCCCAGTCGGCCCGGGCGCGCTCTCGGGCCGACTCCGAGAGGACCTCGTCCACGACCGCTTCGGCGGCGTCGAGACCGTCGGCGGCCTCGGTGTCCTCGCGTTCGGCCCGCCGGGCCGCGATTCGGTCGGTGAACTCCTCGACGTCGAGGTCCATGCCTTCCCGGCGCGCGAGGAGGAACAGCGCGACGGCGTAGGTCACGTCCCAATCGTTGTTGAACCCGCCAGCGTCCTTGAACGACTGGGTCTCGTCCTTCCCGATGGTGTCGCCGTGGACGCGCTCTACGGTCTCTACGACTGCGCGTCGG
This sequence comes from Halorussus ruber, assembly GCF_004765785.1. GTDB lineage: Archaea > Halobacteriota > Halobacteria > Halobacteriales > Haladaptataceae > Halorussus > Halorussus ruber. The sequence goes on from NZ_SBIT01000010.1 coordinate 7,068, forward strand.
TAGGAGTCGGACTCGTCCACGACCACCCCGTCGATGTCCAGCACGACAGCGTCGACTTGCATGAGCGAGGGTAGTAAACCGGAATTGAAGGGTCTTCCGAAGGCCGATATTGCTCGACCGTCTCACCCGTCTGACTCCCGTGCCCCCTTCCACTGGGCGACGTGAGTCAGCGTCACCAGTCCGAGGCCGCCGACCAGATTCCCGGCCGTGACCACGCCGGTCGTGACGGCCAACTCGCCGAGGGCGATGTTCGCGCCCAAGAACATCCCGAAGACGACGTGGAGCATCGTGACGATGACGTGGTCGAAGACCCCGACCGTCAGCAGGACGCCGACGACGTAGGCCACCGCGATTCTGCTGGCGACGCTGTTGACCGCTTCGAGGAGGAAAGACAGCAGCGCGACCAGCGTCCCACCGACGATGCCCTTTGCGAACTCGGCGCTGGTCCGCCGGTGGACGACCTCGTGGGCGAAGGTGACGAGCGCCTCCTGCGTCCCCGTCGGGAGTGCGCCCTCGACCGACAGGACTGCGATGAAGAGGACGCCGCCGACGAGGTTGAGCGCGAAGGTGACCGACCACAGGCGGACGAGCGGCCCGACCAGCCACGAGTCGTCGGCCTCGACCGCCTTCGCCACCGGGTCGAAGAAGTTCTCGTTGAACAGTTCGGTTCGACCCACCACGAGGAACACGAGCGCGACGCCGAACGCCAGCGACCCCCCTATTTTGGCGATGCCGTGGCCGAACCCCGGTTCGACGAACGCCTCCACGATACCGAGCGCTACGATGCCGAAGACGACCGTGAACCCGGCGATGAAGCTGGTTGCGACGAGTTCGAGCATCGACTGGTCGAGGCGGCGCTCGCCCTCCTCGACCGCTCGGTCGAAGATTTCGACTGGGTCGGGCGCGACGGACACGTGGTTTGTGTCGGTAGACGCGGTGAAAAGGCTCTTGGCGGGCTCGGCGTCAGCCTCGTTCGAGGGGACTACTCCCGAGCCACGAAAATCGTCTCCCCCGGCACCGTCTCCCGTTCGACCGGAATCGCGGGCGGGTCGCCGCCCAGCGTCGTGAACAGGAAGGCGGCGTCGGCGCTCTGGGCCACGTCGAGGAGGGGCCGGTGCAACTCCGGCGGGAGGTTCAGCGCGTAGAGGAGGTCGGCGTCGCGGTAGATTTCGAGGGACGGGTCGAGGACGTCGTCGCGCTCGAACCGCACCTCCTCGGGGACCTCGCGCCGGTGAACGTCGGTCGCGGTGACAGTCGTGCCTTCGTCGGCCAGCGCGCTCGCTACGTCGGTCCGGTTGCCGATACCGACCTCGACGGCGGTGTCGAACGCGGCGAGTCGAGCGACGACGGCTTGGCGAGTCGGGGGACGCACGGCGGGAAGTTTATGGGCCGCTCCCGCATAGTGTTTCCCATGCTCGTTGATGTCGTCCCGGTCGGTGACCTGTCCGCGAAGGTCAAGCGGCAGGCCTCGACCGCCCTGCGCTCCGTCTACGACTGCGACGTTACTATCCACGAAACCCAGCCGATTCCCTCTGGCTCACACGACGAGAAGCGCGACCAGTACCGCGCCGAGGAGTTCATCGAACTCGCGGGGCGCGTCGGGTCGGGCGAGAAGAACATTGCGATTACGCCGAAGGACCTCTTCTATCGCCGCCGCAACTACGTCTTCGGTCTCGCCTATCTCGACGGCAACGGGAGCGTCATCTCTACCTATCGGCTTCAGACGTCCAGCGACGGCGGGTTCTCGAACCGGAGCGCGGGCGAAATCTTCTCCGACCGGGTGCGCAAGGAGGTCGTCCACGAGATCGGCCACACGCTCGGCCTCGAACACTGCGACAACAAGCGGTGTGTCATGAACTTCTCGCCGACCGTCCGCGAGGTGGACGTCAAAGAGGAGAACCTCTGCGGGTCGTGCCAGCGGGAAGTCTTGTAGTCCGTGGACTAACGCTCTATTTCTCTCCCAAATCAAACCCGTTCTCTAAGATTGAAAGAGATATTTCTACACGCCGCTGACTGTCCCCGACTCGTCCGCACGCCGTCGCCACCGAATCCCCTCGATGGTCGCGCCGACCAGCGAGACGAGGCTGAGGACGAGCCACGGCACTTGCTCGCCCATCCCGGTCGGCAGGACGTACTTCGAGACGGCGACGACGAACCCGAGGTAGCGCTCGACCAGCGACTCCTCGCCGCCGTCGGCCAGATTCGCCTCGGTGGCGGTCGGGTGGTCGCGGCTTCCCTCCGCGAGCGCGCTGTCGTTCCACTCCGCTGGCAGGCGGTCGGCCTCGTAGGGCAGGTCGCCGGTCTCGACCGCCCAGACGATTTCGCCGTTCTCGTTCACCTCGACCACGCGGTCGTTGTACGAGTCGGTGACGAGCGTGTGGCCGTTCGCCAGCCGGTCGGCGTCCCGCGGCCAGTCCAGCGTCGCGCTCCCGCCGAACTCCCAGACGACTTCGCCCGAGGCGTTCAACTCGACGACGCGGTCGTGTTCGCTGTCCGCCACGAGGAGGTGGTCGTCCGCGAGTCGGTCGGGGTTGTGCTGTTCGTAGAGAATCTCGCCCTTCCCGGCGAACTGGTTCGGGCCGACGACGGGTTCGACCGTCACCGCCCGGTCGTCCGGTTCGGTCCCGTTCTCGACGTGAAGCTCGACCACGGTGTCGAAGTTCCGGAGGCTGACCTGAAACACGCCGGGCCGGATGCGGTCCACGTCGTTCATGTGAGTCCAGTCGCTCTCGGGACCCATCCGGTCGGGCCGGTCGTAGGTGTCGGTGGCGTTCCACTGCCAGACGATTTCCTGCTGGCGGTTGACCGCGAACACGCGGTCGTTGCCCATGTCCACCAGCACCCAGCGGTCCTCGCCATTCTTCGTATAGTGGTCGGCGTCGTGGAGTTCGTGCTCGTGGAGTTCCGCGTCGTGCCACGAGTACTCCCAGACGACTTCCTTGGTCGATTTGTTCAGGATGCGGAGGCTGTTTCGGACGCAGTTTTTGAACCCGTCGTTGCGGTAGCGGTCGGGGCACTCCGCGTCGGGAATCTCGTCGGCGGCCGACAGCTGAATCCGGTCGGGGCCGAGCGCCTCCACGTCGAAGGCGTCGTCTGGTTCGCGGTACTCCCAGACTACGTCTCCCTCCGGCGTCAACTCGACGACGCCGCCTTCGTGTTTGTACCCCTGTAGCGCGACGAGGGTGTTCGACTCGGGCGATTCGGCGGCAATCGTCAGGCGAGGTTTCTCCGGTGCCGCCAGCACGCCGACGCTCGCTACCGCGAGGCAGAGGACCGCGAAGCACGCGAACATCTTGGCTCGGCGTTCGGACCCGGTTCCGAGCCAGTCGGGGAGACGTGTCACTACGTGGGGTTATGAGTTCGCTGACGAAAATCGTTCGGTTCTGAGATGGACGACGCGCGTCCCGGTCTGCTCTGTCGCCGACCGGATGCGTCCTGTTCTCGGAGTGGGGCTTTCCCCACAGTCGTCGTGACCGCTTGCCATGCGGCCCAAAGCGTCCAGCAGTCGCCGGTCGAGACGCTCCGCCGAACGTCGTCGAGCGAAACTGCGCCGAGAAGAGAAAACCCAACCCCGAAAAATCAGGGCGCGTAGTAGTACTCGCCTTCCTTCTTCTGCTCGCGGTCGAGTTGGCTCCCCGGCTTGTTGATGCGGGGTCGGCCGACGTTCTCGTCGCGTCGGAAGGTGATGTCGAGGTTGGCGAGGAAGTCGTTCATCCCGTCGCGCATCCCCTTGGGTTCGCTGGCGTGACCCTGCACCGCGGGTTCGCCGTCGAAGACCATCAGGCGGTCCGCCAGCAGGTCTATCATGTAGATGTCGTGGTCGATGACCATCACCGTCGCGTCCTGCTGTTCGGCGAATCGCCGGATGGCGTTAGTCGCCCGGACGCGCTGTTCGACGTCGAGGTACGCCGAGGGTTCGTCCAGCAGGTAGAGGTCCGCCGACTCAGAGAGGGTCGCCGCGATGGCGACGCGCTGGCGCTCGCCGCCCGAAAGGTCGGTCAGTTGCTGCTCCATGATGCGCTCCAACTGGAGCGGTTGGGCGATTTCGGTGTTCCAGTAGGACGACCCCACGCGGTCGGTAATCGACCGCAGGAAGGTGTCGGTCCGCATCGGCTGGTCGATTTCGATGTACTGGGGCTTGTAGGCGATGTCGAGGTCGAAGTCCACGTCGCCCTCGTCGGGTTCGAGTCGCCCCGCCAGCAGTTGCGCGAACGTCGATTTACCGATACCGTTCGGGCCGACGATGCCCAAGACCTCGTTCTCCCGAATCTTGCCGCCCTCGACTTCGAGGCCGAACTCGCCCTCGCCGTAGGATTTGGAGATGTCGGGGTACTCTATCAACGTGTCCGACCGCGTCACCTGTCGAGGAGCGTGCTCCTCGAACTCGATGGCGTCGGGCCGGATGCGCATATTCTCGTTCTGGAGGTAGCCCTTGAGATACTCGTTGATGCCGTTCCGGACCGACTTGGGCGAGGTGATGACACCGTACGCGCCGGGTTCACCGTACGCCACGTGGAGGTTGTCCGCCACGAGGTCCAGAATTGCGAGGTCGTGTTCCACGACCAGCATCGACTTGTCGTGCTCCTCGGCCATCTCCTGAATCAGTCGCGCGGCCTTCACGCGCTGGCTGATGTCGAGGTACGGCGTAATCTCGTCGATGAAGTAGAAGTCCACGTCGCGGGCCAGACACGCCACGAGCGCGACTCGCTGGAGTTCGCCGCCCGAGAGGCTGTCGATGTCCTGGTCCATCACGTGCTCGATTTCCAACCGTTCGAGGAGGTCGTCCAGAACTCCGCGCTCGTCGGTGTTCTCCAGCAGTTGGGACGTGGGACCGCTGAATCGGTCCGGAATCTTGTCCACGTACTGGGGCTTGCGAGCGACGCTGACCTGTCCGTCTTTGACCGCCGAGAGGTAGTCCTGTAGCTCGGTGCCCCGATAGGCGTCGAGGACCGCCTCCCATCCCGGCGGGTCGGCGTGCTGGCCGAGGTTGGGCGCGAGTTCGCCCGCCAGAATCTTGACCGCCGTCGTCTTCCCGATACCGTTCGGCCCGAGGATACCCGTGACCTGCCCTTCGAGGGGCACCGGTAGGCCGTAGAGCGCGAAGGCGTTCTCGCCGTACCGGTGAACCGGGTCGTCCTGTAGCTCCTGGGGCAGGTTGATAATCTCGATAGCGTCGAAGGGACACTTCTCGACGCAGATACCGCAGGTCTCCCCGAGGCAAATCTCCTCGCTGATGTGTACTTGGTCTGGGTCGCCCTCGTCGGCGTCCTCGCCGCGCAGCGTGATGCACTCCTTGCCCGTCCGATTCGGCGGGCAGTAGTTCTTGCACTCGTAGCTACACCGGTCTGGTTGACACCGTTCGAGGTCTACGACCGCGATACTGTCGTCTGCCATGATTTAGAAGGTGATTCCGTTCGTCAGCAGGATGGTCCACGTCACGAACCACATCGAGAAGGTCATAAACAGCACGTAGAGGTGGTCCTTCGTGGAGAAATCCTCGACGTCGATACCTAACACTTGCAGGACCGGCAACTGGACGAAGACGAATCCGGCCACGATGGCCAGACCCAGTTGGTCCTTGGCCGCCAGCCCGAGGAACGCGGCCGAGACGAACGCCGCCGCGACGCCCGCCAGCGTGGCGACGGCCGTCACCGTCACGCCCCGTATGTGGGCCGACCGCCGCTCGGATACCTGTTCGGTCGCCATGCGTGTCCCTCGGGGACGCGGACTCAAAAACCCCAACCTTTCTGATTCGCCTCCAACCTTTGGCCGCTCCCCGTTTGACCGCCACCCGTTTGGCTGGCCGCCACCTGTTTCCAGTCCGGTCGCGCCGAATCGATAGCTCGCCGCAACGCCGGACGCCGACCGAGTGCCAGACGTTCTCAATACTTTTATGCTGGTGGCGTGTTTCGATTCGTAACGATGGCAACTCAGTCCGAGTTAGAGGACATCGACGACCTGCCGCCGAGCGCGAAGTTGGTTTTCAAGGTACTCGAATACAAGGGCGCGCTGACCCAGAAGGAAATCGTCGAGGAGTCGATGCTGTCGGCGCGGACGGTCCGGTACGCTCTCGAACGACTGGAGGACCTCGAAGTCGTCGAGGAGGACGTCTACTTCGCCGACGCTCGACAGAACCTCTACGAAATCGACGTGCCGACCGAAACCACCGCCGAGGGGTGCGAGAAAGCGAACTGCGCAGACTGAGGGAGAATCGGATTCTACTGCGATTGCGGTCGTTTCTCCGCGACTGTTCGTCGGCGTTCGGGCCGTCGGCCCGGACCGACAGCGGGACCATTTATATCGAGCGAGGGAAAATTCGAAGTAATGGGTTTTGCCGACCGCTACGCCGACGCGCTGACGACGTACAGCAGAGTCGTCCTCCTCGTTCTCCTCGTCTCGACCGCTGTCGTCGGGTACGGCGCGGGGAGCATCGACTCGGGGGTGACGATTGCGAGTTTCGGGAGCGACTCGACCGAGGCCCAGAAACTCGACTACATCGAGGCGAACTTCACGACCGACGACGAGAACACCTCCGTCGTGCAGGTCGTCGTCCGCGGCGACGACGTGTTGACCAAGGAGTCGCTTCTGGAGACGCTCCGCCTCCAACAGCGCCTCCGCGAGAACGCGACGGTGAACCGGACGCTCCGGGAGGGACAATCGACCGTCGGCCTCTCGAACCTCGTTGCGACCGCCGCGATTCGACAGGAGCGGTCGGGCGACGGTGAATCGAATGCGAGCGCCGGACCGCCGAGCGACGCTGGCGCGCCGCCCGCTCCGCCGACGCTGGACGCCCAGATAGCGCAGCTAGAGTCGATGTCCCAGTCAGAAATCGACCGCGTCCTCTTGGGCGTCCTCGACCCGGAACGGACTGCGACCGGGCCGTTCGACCCCTTCACCCTGCTGGCGACCGACTACGAACCGGGGACGACGACGGCCTCGGCGCGCGTGGTCTTCGTCTTCCAGCAGGCCGATACCGGGGGCGACTCGCTTCCCGAGGACGTGGTGTCCGCTCAGCTTGCGACACAAGATATCGCCGACCGGACGGTCGAGTCCACCGAGGCCTTCGCCTTCGGCGCGGGCATCGTCAGCGAGCGGTCCGGGCAGGCGACCGGCGAGAGCTTCGCGGTCATCACGCCCTTCGCATTCCTGCTCGTCGTCGGCGTCCTCTTGGTCGCCTACCGGGACTTGCTGGACGTGATTCTCGGACTCGCCGGGACCCTGCTGGTCCTCGTCTGGATGGGCGGATTCATGGGCTGGGCCGGAATCGGCGTGACCCAAATCATCATCGCGGTCCCGTTCCTGCTCATCGGCCTCTCTATCGACTACGCGCTCCACGTCGTGATGCGCTACCGCGAGGCCAGAACCGAGGAGTCGGACCGCTCGGCCCGCGAGGCGATGCGTGCCGGTCTCGCTGGCGTGACGGTCGCCCTGGCGGCGACGACGTTCACCACCGCGGTCGGGTTCACCTCGAACCTCGTGAGTCCCATCGAGTCAATCCGGCAGTTCGGTCTCGTCTCGGCGTTCGGCATCGTCTCGGCGTTCGTCGTCTTCGCCGGTCTCCTGCCCGCGCTCAAACTCGAACTGGAGGGCCTGCTCGAACGGTTCGGGTTCGACCGGCGCAAGCGGGCGTTCGGTACCGGCGGGAGCGCGGCCAACCGACTCCTCGGCGTCGGCGCGACCGCGGCCCGGAAGGTTCCGGTCGCCGTCGTCCTCGTCGCACTGGTGGCGAGCGCGGGCGGTGGCTACGCCGCGACCGACATCGATACCTCCATCAATCAGGTGGACTTCCTGCCGCGGGACTCGCCCGACTGGATGGACTCGCTCCCCGGTCCGCTCCGACCCGGCGACTACGAACTCCGGGAGAACGTCGTCTTCCTCAACGACAAGTTCGTCCAGTCGCGCGACCGCTCCGAGGTCCAGATACTCGTCGAGGGGCCGGTCACCTCGCCCGACACCCTCGACAGACTCGTCGCGGCCCGCGAGGAGGTCGGCGCGAGTTCGACCGCCATCACGCTCGCCAGCGGTCGCCCTTCGGTGGACGGGCCGGTGTCGCTCCTCCGGCGCGTCTCGGCTCGCAACGAGACCGTCCGGCAGGTCGTCGCCGCGCGCGACACCGACGGCGACGGGATTCCCGACAGAGACCTCGGCGCGGTCTACGACGCGCTCTACGCCGCGGCACCCGACGAGGCCGGGGGCGTCGTCTCTCGGACCGACGACGGCCAGTACCGCGCGCTCCGCCTCGCGGTCGCCATCCGCGGCGGGTCCGACACGGGGACCGTCACCAGCGAGATGCGGGCCGTCGCCGAGACCATCGAGAGAGACAGCGACCTGACCGCGACCGCGACGGGCCAGCCCATCATCAACGAACTCGTCCAGCAGGGCCTGCTGACCACGCTCGTCCAGACCTTCCTCATCACGCTCGGAGTCATCGTGACCTTCCTGACGGTCATCTTCTACCGGCGCTACGGCACCCTCTCGTTGGGCGCGGTCACGATGGTTCCGGTCGTGTTCGCGCTGAGCTGGATTCTGGGCGCGATGTACCTGCTCGGGATTCCGTTCAACACCGAGACCGCCATCATCGCCAGCATCGCCATCGGTATCGGCGTGGACTACGCCATCCACATCAGCGAGCGATTCGTGGAAGAACTGTCGAACGCCGGAACCCCGGCCGCGGCGTTGGAGACCACGCTGGCCGGGACCGGCGGCGCGCTGTTGGCGAGTGCGGTCACGACCGCAGGCGGGTTCGGCGTCCTGCTGTTCGCGCTGGTACCGTCGCTCCAGCGGTTCGGACTGGTCACGGGGACGACCATCGTGTTCGCGTTCCTCTCCAGCGTGGTCGTCCTGCCGAGTCTGCTGGTGCTGTGGTGGCGCTATCTCGGCACCGGCACGCCGGTCGGCGACGCGACTGTCGGCACCGCTGGCGACTGAGAGCAGTTTGGTCGGCCGCGACTACTGGCCCGCCACCGAGGTCCGGCCGGTCAGCTCCTCGGCCTCCATCTTGTAGAACTCGACTTCGGTCGGGTCCTTGTCGGCCGTCCACGGACACGTCGGGAACCACGCGTTGTCCGCGAACGCCGAGTAGGCCGCTTCTACCTCCTCGTCGGGGACTCGCTCGACCCCGCCGCGGACGACCACGCTCGACCACTCCGGCGGTTGGACCTCGGGCACGAGAAACGTCGCCGTGGTGGTCGCGTCCATGTACGCCATCTTGTCGCTGTCGTCGTCGGTCTGCACCTGAAAATAGAGCGTCGAATCCCCGTCGTACCCGAACGACAGCGGGACCGAGTAGGCCTCCCCGCCGTCGGCGAGCGTCAGGCACCCCCAACCCTGTCCCTCCAGAAGCTCGGCCGACGCCTTCGGGGCCATCTGTACGTCCGGCGGTTCGGGCGTCGCTTCGGTCACTTGCTCGTCGCTCGTCCCCTCGTAACCTGTCTCTTCGTCTTCAGTTTTATTCACTGGAATCTCTAGAGACATTTCGGACATTTAATTAGTTCGATATCTACACACGTTTAACCTCCGCCCGATTCCAGCGGCGTGAGAACAGAGCGACCGCCCCACCGGAACCAACGACTTTTGTCCGACTCGGGCTGAGTGGAAGATGTTCGAAGATTCTTCTCTCTATCTGTGAAAATTCCTCGATGTTTGCGAATATGTGTCACAGTTGGGGTTTCACTGGCGGGTCTGGGCCTCCGCAGTATGACCGAGTGCAAGCAGGGACAGAATATTATTTATTTACAACTCAAATACATATACTAGAGAAATTATTTCTTATGTCTGCCGTCGTTGCTAACTGCTACCGGGGAATCGGGCAATGGATGCCAACGCCGTCGAGAAACGGAAAACGGCTACGTCGAGCGAGTCCGAGACCTGCTTTAGCTCCGGACGACCCGAATCTGGCGCTCGCGGTCGATGGCTCGCTCCAACTCTTCTGCAATCGCGCTTCCGCGCGAGACCTGAATGTCGCCGCCGCGGCCCACCGTCGCGGTGAACAGGTACTCGCCGTCGGCCTCGACCTCGACGGTCTCACCCGAGTGACCATCCGTCGGCAGGACGATGTGCCGGGAGGTAATTTCGGGCGTCACGACCTCGCCGGGCGACCCACCTGCGCCCGCACCGCCAGCGCCGGAACTCCCACTCGAGGCCGACTGGGGCTTCTCGTCGTGGGTCCGCACGTCGATGTCGATGCCGAGGCGGTTCTCGATGTCCTCGATGCGACCGCCGCCCTTGCCGATGACGTAGGAGATGTCGTCCTCGGTGACGTAGACGGTAGCGCGGTTCTGGCCCTGCACCTCCACGTCCACGGCACCGCGGGCGACCGACTGAATCTCTCGCTCGATTTCCTGCTTTGCGAGCTTCGAGACGCCGCTCTCCTCGCGTTCGCCCTCGTTGAGCGGCACGGTGACGACCTGCCGGTTGAAGGTGTAAATCTCGTACTCGGGGCGGCCCGTCTCGAAGTCCTGAATCATGATGACCGGGCGGGCGAGGTCCTCCTCCATCAGGCCCTCGGGCACCTTGACCTGCGTCGAGACGTCGTAGACCTTGTTGATTTCCCCGGCCTCGATGTAGACGACGGTGTCCACGATTTGGGGAATCATGCCGAGTTCGACCCGGCCGACCAGCCGCTGGAGCGCGTCGATGGCGCGGGTCGCGTGGACCACGCCTATCATCCCGACGCCCGCGAGTCGCATGTCGGCGAAGACCTCGAAGTCGTCGGTCTTGCGGACCTCGTCGTAGATGGTGTAGTCGGGCCGGACCATCAGCAGGGAGTCGGCGGTCTTCTCCATCTCGCCGCCCAACTCGGTGTACTGGGTGATTTCCGGGCCGACCTGCAGGTCGCGGGGCTTCTCCATCGTCTTGACCGCGAAGTCGTTCTCCGCGAGGAACTCGCCGACCGCCTGCGCGAAGGTGGACTTCCCGGCACCGGGCGACCCGGCGATGAGGACGCCGCGCTGGTGTTCCAGCAGGCGCTCTTTGAGTTCGTCGGCGTACTCGTAGTCCTCCATGTCGGTCTTGACGATGGGCCGAACCGCGGTAATCTCCCACGCGTCGGCGAACGGCGGTTCCGCGATGGCGATGCGGTAGTCGCGGAACTGGACGATGGTCATCCCCGGTTCGTTCAACTCGATGAAGCCCTCGTTCGACTCCTTCGCGCCGTCGATAATCTCTTGGGCGATTTCGCGGACGTCCTCCTCGCTGGTCACCTCGTCACGAATCTGCTGGTAGTGCATGTCGCCCACGTCGCCGCGCTTGGCCTTCGGTTCGAGGCCCGACCGGAGGTGGACGCTCATCGTCTGGTCGTCGAAGTACTCCTCGATGGAGAGCCGACCGATTTCCGAGTCGTCGTCGGTCCGCGGCGAGATGTACTCGACTTCGACGCCCTTCGCCTCGGCGACCTCGCTCTGGACCACGTCGCTGGTGACGAAGACGGCGTCGTGTTCGGCCGCGAGGTCCCGAATCAGGGCGTCGATTTCCCCCTCGCTGGCCAGTCCCTTCTCGGTGGCGTCGGGGCGCTCGCCGACGTATTTCAGCTCGATGGTCTCCTCGTCGGCGAGGTCCGCGAGGCGCTGGAGTTCCGAGAGACCGTCCCACCCGCTCTCGGCACCGCTGTTCGCCTGCGCTTCGAGTTCGGCCACGACGGCCTCGGGAACGAGTACCGTCGCGCCCTCGAAGTCGCCGTCTTCGACGCGCTCGGAAATCCGTCCGTCGATGACGACGCTCGTGTCCGGCAAGACGTTCATGTCCCTCTTTTCGGACGGCGCGCTCATAAGCGTGTCTTCTGTGTCTGTTCCCGTCCCCAGCGAGCAGAAGGCGCGTCCCCGGAGACGCCCGGAAGGGGCAAAACCCTCAATCGCGTGGAAACCGTCCACTTTGCCATGGACGCGCTCGAAGCGGTAGCGAGCGACGACGCGAACTGGGTGAGTTGGCTCCTCGTCGGCCTCCTCGCACTGGCAGTCGCGGTCAGCGTCGTCCACGGCGAGGCGGTCTGGGCGGTGTTCCTCGTCGGCACGCTCGGGATTCTGCTGGTTCCCCCGGTCGTGTTCCGGGACCGGTCGGTGATGCTCCCGCCCGAAGTCGTCGGGTTGGCGGTCCTCCCCGCCGTCGTGGCGGCTATCGGCCCGGAGTGGGTCACGGAGTACGCGCTCTACCTCGGGGTGGCCGCGGTGGCGTTCGCAATCGTGGTCGAACTCTCGCTGTTCACCGACGTCGAGATGGCTCCGTGGTTCGCCGACGTGACGGTCGTGTTGACGACGATGGCCGCAATCGGCTCGTGGGCCATCGTCCAGTTCTACGCCGACCGGTTTCTCGGAACCGACTTCATCGCCGGTCGTATCGACCTGATGCACGAGTTCATCCGCGGAACCATCGCTGGCGTCGTCGCGGCGGGGGTCTTCGAACTCTACTTCCAATATCGCACGCCAGCGGAGACCAAGACTCCGGACGTGACTGGAGGAGAGGACGGATGAGAGAGACACGGGTGACGACCGGGGGTGAAGAATGACCGACCTGCTGAACGACCGCCGCGAGCGATGGCTCGTCCACCTGCTTCAACTCGGCCTGCTCACCATCTCGGCCTACGGTCTCTTCCGAGGTCAGATCGGCGTCGTCGTCAACGGACTGGTCGCGCTGGGGGTCACCTTCGTCCCGGCGCTCCTCCGGCGGGACCTCGGCATCCGGATGGACCCCGGCTACGTCCTCTGGATTTCCATCGCGGTCTTCGCCCACGCAGCGGGTATCCTCGGGCCGTACCGCAACGTTCCGTGGTACGACTCGGTGACCCACGCGCTCTCGGCGTCTATCGTCGCCGGGGTCGGCTACGCCGTGGTCCGGACCGTGGACGAGAACTCCGAGCGGACCACCCTGACGCCGGAACTCCAGTTTGCGTTCATCCTCGTCTTCGTGATGGCGTTCGGCGTCCTCTGGGAAATCATCGAGTTCGGGACCGAGCAAGTCGCCAAACTGCTGGGCGGCAGGGCGGTGTTGGTCCAGTACGGCCTCGACGACGTCATCAACGACCTCGTGTTCAATCAGGTGGGCGCAATCGTCGTCGCGGGGTGGGACGCCGCCCGGCCCAACGAGGCGGCCGAGGAGGCCGCGGAGGCGGTGGACGACTGAGCAGCCGAGGCCACCCGAAACGGACGACTGATTTATGGAAGTCGCCGTGCTACTCGGGTTCGTGCGTCACGAACACCTCGTCGTCACCGTCGAAGCGGGCCGGAAGGAACGAATCGACGCAAACCTCGACGCGGGCGAGTCGCTCGAAGCGTGGGTCGCCGACGCAATCGAGGAGAAGTTAGCCCGCGAGGCCGGGGACGACTCCGACGGCCCCGGTCCCGGCGATTCCGAGTTCGCGGGGTCCGGGCCGGGTGACTCCGACTCTCTCGGTTCCGCTCCCGACGACTCAGAATACGCCGACATCATCGAACTCGGCGAGACGGACGCCGACGGGTCGAAGTCTGGCGACTCCGGCGACTCTGACCGTTCGACCATCGAATCCGGCGAAAAACCGGACGCAGACGACGGCTACGACGAAGGCTTCGAGTACGTGGACGACTGCGCGATTTGATTATTCGGACCACGTCACGTTTCGCGTGAGGACGAACACGAGCAACGCCATCAGGAGTTGCCCGAGGAGGGCCTCCGTCGCCGAGAGCGCTCTGGCCCACCCGTGGACCGGTTGCATGTCGCCGTAGCCGAGCGTGGCGAACGTGACCACGCTGAAGTATATCGACTTCAGCACGTAGATGGCGTTGAGATAGAGACCGTTCGAGGGACTCAGCTTGTACACCATCGTCACCTCCGCCGTCGGCTCCATCACGCCGCTGGTCAGCGGGTAGAGCAGGCCACAGAGCAGGATGACGACCGCGGAGGTTGCGATGACTCGCCACGGGTTCGACCCGTAGCCGGTCGTCCATCGCCACGCCTCCTTGGCGACCGCCTTCGGGTACGACCGGAACTCCCACGCCTCGCGCCGCCGGACGCTCTTGCGCTTCATGTAGTAGTTCCGCGATTGCTCTGTCAGGCCGTTCTCCTCGGCGAGTCGCTGGAGTTCGTTGTACGTCCAGTGGGCGGCCTCGTACCGGCTCAGCCGGTCCTTGTCGCGGTCGGCCCGTCGCCTGCGAAACGTCGCAATTCTGCCGTCCTCGGCCCCCTCCAACAGTTCCTCCTCGTAGACGACGTTCCTGCCGAGCGTGGTCGATTCGTCGATTCGGGCGTTGTCGAACACCGCGTAGTGGAGCCGCGCCCCGCAGAGGTCCGCGCTCCGGAGGTCGGTCCGGTGGAACTCGCCGTGTTCGAGGTTGGCTCCTCGGAGGTCCACGCCCTGAGCGTCCACGCCCTCGAAGTGCGAATACCGCAGGTCCGCGCCGCTGAGGTCGGTATTCTCCAGATTACAGTTGACGAACCGGGCGTCGGTGATGGTCTTGCCCGCCAGCCAATCGCCGCCGGATAGCTCGACGTCCCGAAAGATGGCCCCGTCGAGGCGCTCGCCGATTTCCGGCGCGGCAGTCTGCAACTTGCGCGTCGGCTTCTGTGCCACGTCGGCGTGCCAGATGCACTGGCCCGTATCGCCCCAGACCGGCCGCCAGCAACAGACGCCGCCGAGATTCGACACCGCACTCGCCTCGTGAACGTGTCCGCACCGCCCGTCGGAAGATGGCTCGCGCTCCACAGAACTCTCCGCTACCCCCCCGGACGCAGACTGCACGTCTCCAGACATAGCTCCTCTTTCTTCCCCACCCTCTTTCGGCTTGTGCCCGATTAGTAAAGCTACCTCCCTGAAACGCCGTCGAGTGGGTCGCTGGCCGGATGTCATGGAGACCAGCGACGACCTCGATTGGTCGGGGCCGTCACGACTTTTCGCGTTCGCGCCCTCGACTCGGACATGACCGACCTCGAATCGATTCACGACGAGATGCGCCGAGTCCGCGAGGAGACCGACGCGGACCGCGAGGTGCGCGAGCAACTCCGGTCCGCCGAGGAGGCGCTGTCGGCGATGCACTCGGACCAGAACGACATGCGACCGGACCGACTCAAGGAGATTCGGGCGGAACTCGAACGCATCGGCGAGGACGCGACCGGCGAGACGAGCGAGGGGCTGACCCGCCTGCGAACGCAACTACGGGAGTACGAACGCGACGTGAAGTAGGCGGGTAGAGAATCGAAAACACGTCTTTAAGAAATTTTTGTATTTCTTAACAACTGCCAGATATTTGTTTCGATTACGGCCGGGCGGGCGCGAACATGGTCGCGCCCGCCCGCACACGCCCACACACGCCCGATGGACCAATCACGCCCGATGGACCAATCACGCCCGACGGATCGATCCCTCGAGCGATAGCTGGCCGACCAACCGCAGTGGACGCGCCGTGCCGACAAGCCGCCGTCGGGCGGATGAAGGGGCCGGTCGCTTCAGAGGACACCGTCGTGGCGATGTTGCGGTTTGCGCTCCGGAACACGTCGAGACCCAAAACGGACCATCGCGGCAATCCTACTCCTCGACCCTTGATTTGAAACGCCTCGCGCTCCACGTCCGAACGATGACCGAAGTCGCCGACCTGACCCGCGAACTCGTCGCCATCCCGAGCCACGACGACGAGACCGAGGCGGGCGACTACATCGAGAACTGGCTCCGCGAGCAGACCGACGCCGAGGTGACCCGCGACGAGTCGGGCAACCTCCTCGCGCGCCGAGGCCCCGGCGAGGCCGACAGCCAGTCCGACCCCGGCGGCCAGTCGGACACCGACTCCCTCGCGCTCGTGGGCCACCACGACGTGGTGCCCCCGGCCGACTCCCAACTCACAGGTGACGGGACCGACAGATACGCCGTCTCCGAGCGCGACGGGCGACTCTACGGTCGGGGAACCGCCGACATGAAGGGCGCTGTCGCGGCCGCGATGCTGGCCTTCCGAGACGCCGACCCGAACTGTGAACTCGTCTTCGCCAGTTTCGTCGGCGAGGAGCGGGGCGGCGTCGGCGCTCGCGCCGCCATCGACAGAGGGTTCGCGCCCGACTACGCCATCGTCGGCGAAGGCTCGACCGGTTACTCCGCCGAGGGCGTGACCGACGTGGCAGTCGCGCACAAGGGTCGCCGGGGAAGCACCGTCACGGCCCGCGGCGCGGCGGCCCACGCCAGCGAACCCGAGTCGGGCGAGAACGCGGTCTACCGGGCCTGCGACGCCGTGGACGTGATTCGGGACCTCGACTTCCCCGCGGTCTCCGTCTTCGGCGAGGAGGTCCGCGGGAGCGTCGCCGTCACCGAAATCGACGGCGGGAGCGCGTGGAACGTGATTCCCGAGGAGTGCGAGGTGACGGTGGACGAGCGCACCGTCCCCGGCGAACGCGCCCCCTTGGAGCGCGTCGAGGAGGTCGCGGGCGTCGAGTGGACCGTAGACCAGGACCTCCCGCCGATGCGGTGCGACGACGAGGACTTCGCCGAGACGGTCCTCGCGGCCGCCGACGAGAGCCAAGACGCCGACCCAGAACTCGTCTCGAAACCCCACGCTACCGACGCGGGATGGCTGGCCGAGGCCGGGACGACCTGCGTGGTCTGCGGCGCGGCCGAACCCGGCGAGGCCCACACCGACGAAGAGAGCGCGAGCATCGACGTGCTAGAGCGGTGTTACCGGATTTACCGGGGCGCGGCCGAATCGCTTTGAGGACTCGCCGCCGAACCGCGCTCCGGTCACGACAGCGACCGGAAGGGAACCGCGGTTTCTCTACGGATACGTTAGGAGAAACGTGACAGTATACGGTTGCGTGCAGGTCGCCAAAACCCCACGACGTACGTCGGAGGAGACGGCGACCGTTATCGCCAAATTCACCTATTTCTAGATAATTAGCCGGTATGTCGGAAGGCGGAACCGGGTGACTTCCACTTTCAATCATTCCCCACGGGAAGTCCGCTTTCGACAGGTAAGCCCAATGACCGTCATGCGTCGGAGGGTGTCGAGCGCCTCGTGGACAGGCCTCGTGGAATAAGCGGGCGTAGACCCGACCCTTCCACGGAAGCCCACTCCGTTAGGGGTGGGTAGTTCACAAATCATATCAACGGTTGTTCGCTTGAAAATCCGGACATTGATAATTGCTGGCACCTTACCCGCCGACGATGGCAAGCGAAGCCGCCGCCGAAGAGGCGTCTGACGCGTATTCGGAACTTATCCAGAAGGTACAGCGACTGTCGAACGTCAAACAGGCCGGGATGGTCCTCGCCTGGGACCAGGAAGTCATGATGCCCGAGGGCGGCACCCCCGCCCGCTCGAAGCAGCGTTCGGCCCTCTCGACGGTGGCCCACGAGATGCTCACCGACGACGAGATGGCCGACCTGCTCGAGGAGTTGGAGGACGAGGACCTGACCGACGAACAGGCGGCGGTCGTCCGCGAGATTCGACGCCAACACGACCGGGCCGCGAAGGTGCCCCAAGACCTCGTGGAGGAGATTTCGGAGGTCTCCTCGGAAGCGATGCCGGTCTGGCACGAGGCCAAGGAGGAGGACGACTTCTCGAAGTTCGCGCCGACCCTCGAAAAACTGGTCGAACTCAAGCGCGAGTACGCCGAACACATCGACCCCTCTCGGGACCCCTACGAGGTCCTCTTCGAGGAGTACGAACCCTACCTGGGCATCGAGACGGCCGAGGAGGTCCTCCAGCGCCTGCGCGACGAACTCGTCCCGCTCGTGGACGCGATTCGGGAGTCCGACGCCGACCTCGCCACCGACACCTTCGACGGCGACTTCGACGTGGATACCCAGGAGGAGCTGGCCCGCGACGTGCTGGATACCCTCGGCTACGACTGGGACCACGGCCGCCTCGACACCGCTCCTCACCCGTTCTCGTCGGGTAACCAGTTCGACGCCCGCGTGACGACGCGGTTCAGCCCCGACGAACCCCTCGGCGCGCTGATGGCGACGGTCCACGAGTTCGGCCACGCGACCTACACCCTCGGCCTGCCCCGCGAGGACTACGGCACTCCTCTCGGCGACTCGCGCGACATGACGGTCCACGAGTCCCAGTCGCGCCTCTGGGAGAATCACGTCGGCCGCTCTCAGCTCTTCTGGGAGCGATTCCTGCCGAAGGTTCAGGAGCGCTTCCCCGACAAGGTCGGCGACGCCAGCGTCGAGGACGTCTACGAGGCCGCAAACGAGGTCTACGAGGACAACCTGATTCGCGTCGAGGCCGACGAACTCACCTACCACATGCACATCGTGGTCCGGTTCGAAATCGAGCGCGACCTCGTCCGGGGCGAAATCGACGTCGAGGACGTGCCGGAACTCTGGAACGACAAGTACGAGGAGTATCTGGGCGTCCGCCCCGACTCCGACGCCGAGGGCGCGCTTCAGGACATCCACTGGAGTCACGGCGACTTCGGATACTTCCCGACCTACTCGCTCGGGAGCGTCCTCGCGGCCCAACTGTTCGACGCCGCCGAGGACGACATCGAGGACCTCGACGAGAAGATTGCAGACGGCGAGTTCGACGACCTCCACGACTGGCTGACCGAGAACGTCCACCAGCACGGTTCCCGGTACACCACCGACGAACTCGTCCGGCAGGCGACCGGCGAGGACTACACCGCCGACTACTTCCTCGACTACGTGAAATCGAAGTACGGCGAGTTGTACGAACTGGACGACTACCAGTAGTTCCTTTCACTTCTCTCGCCCATATTTTATCGATTTTTCCGCCTGGCCAACAGTATTACCCCCCGAGACACCCTCTAGATGAGACATGGTTGACGTAATCGGTCACTTCGGGATGGCGCTGATATGGCTCGCACCCGTGTGGTTCTTCATCGACAGGCCGAAGACCGGCCTGACGTTCGTGGGGGCCGGGTTCTGGTTTGGGATGGTACCGGACATGGACCTCGTGCTGAAAGGCGTCTTCCCCACCGTCAAGCACCACGGAATCACCCACACGATACTGTTCGTCACGGTGTTCGCCGCGGTCGTCGGCCCGATAGTCGGATGGATACTCGAGAAGACGCTCGGCGACTCGGACTGGTTCTCCGACGCCGCGTCGAGAGCGTCGCTGAAAGTCGGCTTCATCGCGGTCTGGGTCGCCGGACTCGCTCACGTCTTCGCCGACATGCTCTCGGCACCCGACATCGCCGAGGCCGTCGAGCCGTTCTGGCCCCTCTACGGGCAGAGCCTCGGCATCGACATCGTCTGGTACAACAACCCGTGGTTCAACTGGGGGCTGTTCGTGGGCGGCATCGTCATCAACGCCGGACTCTGGTACTGGTCGCGCGACAGCGGCGAGGCCCAGAGTCACACCAGCACGGCCTGACGAACGTTTTTGGCAAGCAGTAGCACGAACCCCACACTCCTCGCCGCGACCCCTATTTTGATGGGCACCCGGCGCAAGGCGACGATATGGCAGACGCCTACGAAGACTTACTCGAACGCTACGAGCGCGTCTCTGCGCTCGAAGACGGCGGACAGGTTCTCTACTGGGACCAACAGGTGATGATGCCCGAGGGCGGCACGCCCGCCCGGTCCCAGCAACTCTCGGCGCTCTCGGCGGTCACCCACGAGCGACTCACCGCCGACGAACTCGGCCGACTGCTGGACGAGGCCGAGGAGGAGAATTTGAACGACGACGAGCGGGCGGTCGTCCGCGAAATCCGCCGGGAACACGAGCGCGCCGCCAAAGTACCGGAGGAGTTGGTCGAGGAACACAGCCGCCTCCAGTCCGAGGCCCAAGACGACTGGCGGGAAGCGAAGGAAAACGACGACTTCTCGGCGTTCGAACCCATCCTGGAGCGCCTGCTGGAACTCCGAATCGAGAAGGCCCAGCACATCGACCCCGACCGCGATCCGTACGAGGTCATGTTCGAGGACGGCGAACCGTACCTCGGCCTCGACACGGTAGAGCGCATCTTCGACGAGTTGAAAGACGGCCTCGTCCCGCTCATCGAGGACATCCGGGCGAGCGAGGAGGTGCCCGCGGCGTTCGACGGGACCTACGACGAGGAGACCCAGATGGCGCTCTCGGAGGACGCGCTCGACTTGTTGGGGTACGACTGGGACCGTGGCCGCCTCGACACCTCGGCTCACCCCTTCACCTCGGGCACGCAGTTCGACTCGCGGGTGACGACGCGATTCGACGAGGAGGACCTGCTGGGCGCAATCGGCTCGACCATCCACGAGTTCGGCCACGCGACCTACCAACTCGGTCTCCGGCAGGACGCCTACGGGTCGCCGCTGGGTGCCTCGCGCTCTCACGGCGTCCACGAGTCCCAGTCGCGCTTCTGGGAGAACCACGTCGGTCGAACCGAGGAGTTCTGGGAACTGTTCCTGCCGACCGTGAAAGAACACTTCCCGGAAGTCTCGGACGTGACGCCCGAGGAGGCCTATCGGGCGGCCAACCGCGTCAAGGAGGACAACCTGATTCGCGTCGAGGCCGACGAAGTGACCTACCACATGCACATCATCCTCCGGTCGGAGATCGAACACGAGTTCGTCTCGGGCGACCTCGAAGTCGGCGAGATTCCGGCCGCGTGGAACGACAAGATGGAGGAGTATCTGGGCGTCCGGCCTGACTCCGACGCCGAAGGAGCCTTGCAGGACATCCACTGGACCGGCGGGTTCGCCCGGTTCCAGAACTACACGGTCGGGAGCGTGCTGGCGGCCCAGCTCTGGGCGACCATCGAAGACGAGTTCGACGACGCCCGCGGCCTGATTCGAGAGGGCAACTTCGAGCCCTTCCACGACTGGTTCGCCGAGAACCTCCACCAGCACGGCCAGCGCTACACCACCGACGAACTGATTCGGGAAGCGACCGGCGAGGAGTTGACCGCCGACTACTTCCTCGACTACGTCGAAGAGAAGTTCGGCGAAATCTACGACCTCTGAGCGCGCGCACCCTCGAAAAGAAACAATATTATTTCTTTTGAATAGCAAAATATTTCCATAGGGGTTGTTCTGGTTGCTCTAATTGCTCCAATCGCTCTGCCGAGACAGATTCCTCTCCCGGCGAAGCGACCCGAAAAAGACGCTGATTCCGACGTTAGGCTCCGGCCTGCTCCAGCGCGTCTTCGAGTTCGTCGCGCTGGGTGACGCCGACGAACCGCTCGACGACGCCGTCGTCGTTCTCGACCACGATGGTCGGGATGGAACGCACCTGGTACTCGTTGGCGACGTCCTGATGCTCGTCCACGTCGATTTTCTCGAACTCGACCTCGCCCCAGTCGTCTTCCATCTCTTCGAGAATCGGGTCTTGGGTCTTGCACGGTCCGCACCAGTCCGCGTAAAAGTCCTTCAGGGTGACTGTCATCGTTGCTCTGGCCGAACGTATCCTCGCCGCGCGCATAAGGGTTTCCCACCAGCGCGGCTTTGCCGCGTTCTCCCAGCGTGACTTTGCCGCGACCTGAGAGAATTGGCGACTCCTCGCACGCCGAGGGAGACCGAAGGAATGTTCCGAGAAGCACGACTAACCGCTTCGCTCGGTGACACAGACCACGTCCCTGGTGGACTGAAAGGGCGAGCGCGGTTCGCGTTCAACTTGGTCGCCTCAGCCGACCCCTATCGACGCGCGCAGTTCTGCGCGCGTCGATATGTCGCTGAGCGACCGCGAACCGCGCGAGGGCTTTCGAGACCTTCGCTACCGAGTCCGTGGCGTAGGTAAGCATTCCCCTCAGACACCCTCCGAAAGGTTTAGGCGACGGGCGGTCTGACGCTGGTACATGAGCAGTGGCCAGAACTCCGGCGGACTGATGTCCAGCGCCGGACTCGTCCGATACTTCGACGCCGAAGACCGCAACGCAATCCGAGTCGACCCCAAAACCGTCGTCGCGTTCGGCGTCCTGTTCGGCCTGTTCATTCAGGTCATGAACGTCCTCGCGCTCTGAGTCGGCCGCCACGCCTTTCGAGTCGGTCGGCGTAGCTGACTCGTCATGCGTCCACTACCGAGTCTCGACACCGACAGCGACGAGTCTCGTCCGCCCGAGGAGGCGTCCTCCTCACGACGCCACCGTCTCGCGGAGGGGACCGAGGGCGGCCTCGTCGCCACGCTGGTTCTGACCGCGTATCGACTGCCCGTCTCTCACGCGCTCCCGCCGACCGCGGAGTTCTGGTCGAAGTTCGTGGCCGGTGGCGACTCGGCGGACCACACCCTTCCCGCGCTCGTCCTGCATCTCCTCTACGGGGCCGGAGCGGGTGCCCTCTTCGGCGCGCTGTTTCCGGCGCGCGAACCGCGAGAGACCGTTGGCCGCGAACTTACGGGGCTTCTTTTAGCCACCGGCTACGCCCTCGCGCTCTCGGTTTTCGGCGAGCGAGTCGTGCTGGGTCGGCTCCTCGACATGGACTTGGAGGCCGACGAGAGCCTCGTCTTCCACGTCGGCCACCTCGTCTACGGCCTGACGCTCGGGACGTGGCTGGGGTCGCGGACAAGTGCGGACTGATACGCGCCACTTTTGCTCCCCGAATCCGTACTCGCGGACATGACTCTCAAAGCGGGCGTCGTCGCGGTGCAGGGCGACGTGAGCGAACACGCCGAGGCGGTCCGCCGCGCGGCCGAGGCCCACGACCGAGACATCGAAGTCCTGGAGGTCCGCGATTCCGGAACGGTCCCGGACTGCGACTTCCTGTCGATGCCCGGCGGGGAATCGACCACCATCTCGGGCCTCCTCCACTCGGAGGGCATCGCCGAGGAGATAGTCGCCCACGTCGAGGCGGGCAAGCCCGTGCTGGCGACCTGCGCGGGCCTCATCGTCGCCGCGACCGACGCGGGCGACGACCGCGTCGAGAACCTCGGCCTCGCGGACGTGACCGTCGAGCGCAACGCCTTCGGTCGGCAGAAAGACAGCTTCGAGGCTCCGCTCGACGTTGCCGGACTCGACGACCCCTTCCCCGCGGTGTTCATCCGCGCGCCGCTCATCAGCGAAGTCGGCGAGGACGTCGAGGTGCTGGCCGAGTGGGACGGCCGCCCGGTGGCGATTCGAGACGGTCCGGTGGTCGGCACCTCCTTCCACCCCGAACTGACCCCCGATTCGCGGCTTCACGGCCTCGCGTTCTTCGAGAACGACGCGGCCGAGCGACCTGTCCCCGACCAGTAGCGCGGATTTCCGTTTCACTCCGGGCGCGCAGTTCTGCGCGCCCGGAGACCACCCGGAGTAGGGCAGACTTTTCTTCCTGGCACCCTTCGGTACGCCCATGAACGCCGAAATCGACGCGGTGCGCGTAGCGATGACCGACGACGGGCCGGTGCCGGTCGTCGTCCTCGCACCCGACGATGCCGACGAGGAGGTACTCCCCATCTTCATCGGGTTCGAGGAGGCAGTCAGCATCGCTCGCGGGATGGAGGCCGAGGACATCGGCAGACCGCTGACCCACGACCTCACGCTCGACCTCGTGGAGGAACTCGGCGGTCGAGTCACGCGCGTCGTGGTCTCGTCGCTGGAGGACAACACCTACATCGCGGACCTCCACATCGACACGCCGCGGGGCGATACCGTCGTGGACGCCCGACCGAGCGACTCGCTGGCGCTGGCGGCCCGGACCAACGCTCCGATAGAAATCGAGACCGACGTGTTCGAGTCGGGGCGGCGCGACCGCGAGGAGTTCGACCAGCTACAGGACATCCGCGAGGTCGCCGAACTCGGCCCATGAGCGAGCAATCAACTTCCGAGGACACCGCGAGCGAGGGCGACGCCCCGGAGGACACCGCGGCCGTCCTCGACGAACTGTTCGCAGTCGTCGAGGACCGCAAGGAGAACCTCCCCGAGGATTCGTACACCGCCTCGCTGTTCACCCACGAGAAGGGCGAGAACGCGGTGCTGGAGAAACTCGGCGAGGAGACCACCGAACTCCTGCTGGCCGCCAAGGACGACGACCGCGAGGAGATCGCCCACGAGAGCGCCGACATCGTCTATCACCTGCTGGTCCTGCTGTCGATGAAGGAGATGGACCTCGCCGACCTGCGGGCGGAACTGCGAGAGCGCCGATAGACTCCTTTTCTGCGAACTGGCCGAAGATTAAAGCCGTGTCAACGCCAACGTTGACACGATATGGGGACCGCCAACGAGCAGATTCGCGTCAGCGAGACGATCAAGCGCGAACTCGAACGCCGTCGTCGGGAGGGCGAATCCTACAACGACGTTCTCGAACGGGTCTTCGACGGCGAGGACCGCGACCTCCTCGCCGGGTTCGGTCGGTGGTCGGATGACCACGCCGACCGCGTTCGTGACCGGCGTGAGGCCGCAAAGCAGAAGTCGAAAGACCGGATGGACCGCCCGGAGGACGAATGAAGGTCCTCGACGCGACGTTTCTCATCGACTATCTCGGCGGTGTGGACGCGACTGCCGAATATCTCTTGGCGAACGAGGACGAGCGATTCGTCTTCCCGGCCCCGGCCTACGCGGAAGCCCTCGTCGGAGAAGGGAACGCGCCTGAGGGCGATGTTGCGGCGGCGGAGGCCGACCTCTCGTGGGGAGAAGTCTACGAACCCGACGAATCGACGGCCGCCATCGCTGGCGAAATCGCCGACGAAATCGGTCCGGAAGGTCCCTTTCTCGCCGGAATGGACGGACTCATCGCGGCGACCGGTCGAGAACTCGGCGCACCTGTCGTCACGAACGACAGCGACCTGACTCACGCCGTGACCAAACAGGTCATCGAAGTCGAAGAATACCGCGAGTAGAAGCGTCTCGACTTCGTACCCTCGCTACCGCTTCTCGATGCGGTGCAGCACCACGTCGCTGTCGGGGTCCCACTCGTAATCGTCGTGGGCCCGATTCAGCATTTCGCGGTACTGCTCCATGTCCTCCATTCCCTCCTTCTGGGCGTCCTCGTCGGTCATGTCGCCGAGTTTTCGCTCTCGGACCTCCACGACCTCGAACTCCTCGCCGTCCACCTCGAATCGGTCGCCCTCGTCGGCGTACTGCTGGCCGCGGTGAATCTGGGTCACGTCGCCTGCGCTGACTCCGCGGAGCATGCGCTCGCTCGGAAACAGGTCGTCGGCGTCGATGGTTGCCATGTGCGGTCGTTCGGACGCGACCGGGAAAAGTCGTTCCGTCAGCCGACTGGTGGTGCTACTCCTCGGCCACCCACGCGCCGACTGCCCCGGCGACCGCGCTTTCGAGGCCCATCACCAGCGCGAGGACGACGCCGACGAAGAAGATGCTCCCGCCGAGGAGGGGGCCGAGCGGGCCGAGGCCGACCGCGCCGAGCGCGCTGACCGCGACGCCGAGGAGGATGGCGACGACGATGCCGCCGAGCGACCCGGCCAGCAGGCCGTGCCACGCGCCGCGTCCGACTCCTCCCGCGGCCATGTAGCCCGCGACGAACCCGCCGACCAGACCGGCCGTGAGCTGGCCGAGGCCGGGGATGGCGAGTCCTATCACGCCGATGACTGTCATGACGACGAATCCCACCGCGACGGCGTACCAGTTGGTCATTTGCGGGTATCTGTACGCCACGCGGCCGGATAAGGCTTCGTCGGCGTCTCGCTACTCCAAGCCGACCTTCTCGGCGTACTCCTCGAAGACCTCCCACGAGGGGTCTACTTCGGGATGCTCGACCTCCTCGCCGTCGAGGAAGACGCTTCCGGCGTCTCCTCCCGTCTCGTCGGCGCTCACCTCGCCGATTTCGGCGGCCGGGATGCCCTCGGATTCGAGTGCAGACAGCACGTCGGAGACGCCCGAGGAGTCCACGGTCAACAAGAGCGTCCCCTCGCTGGTCGCGGCCCACGGGTCGATGCCGAAGAACTCGCAGGACTCCCTGACGCCGGGGAGGAAGGGCACCGCCGCCGAATCCACGTCGAGTCGGACGCCGCCAGCGCGGGCGAGTTCGACCAGCGCGCCCTGTAGGCCGCCCTCGGTCGCGTCGTGCATCGCGGTGACGGGACCGGCGGCCGCGGCGGTCAGCGCGTCGCGGACCGGACTCATGTCCCAGAACCGTTCCTTGGCGGTCTCGACGGTCGAGTCCGGCAAATCGACGGCGTCCTCGAACAGCGTCACCAGAAAGCCCGCGACCTCGACCGCGGGACCCTTCGTCACGAGGACGCGGTCGCCGGGACTCGCGCCGTCGGGTCGCACCACGTCATCGGGGTCGCCGACTGCCAGCGCGGTCGCGCCGCCGACCCACGGGTACTGGCACCCGCCGTAGCGAGCGGTGTGACCCGTGACGATGCTGACGCCCAACTCGGTGGCCTCGCGGTCGAAGGTCTCCCAGACCGTGCCGAACTCCTCGTCGGTCATCTCCGGCGGGAGGGTGAACGTGACCGCGAGGTGGGTGGGCGGGATGCCGGAGACCGCGGCGTCCGAGAGCGCGACGTGGACCGCGAACCACGCCGCCTTCTCGAACCCGAGCGCCGGGACGAGCGAGATGGGGTCGCTGGCCAGCACGACCGCCTCGCCGCCGACCTCCACGACGCCGAAGTCCACGCCGTGCTGGGGGCCGAGGAGTACGTCCTCGCGGTCGGCCCCGAGGTGCGGGTAGATTCGCTGGTCGAAGAACTCCCTGTCAACCTTGCCGAGGTCGGTCATTGGCGGGGATTGGGACGGTGCGGACAAATCGGTGGTGGTTCGCGGGGACCGCACGGACGAGGTTTTGACTTCGAGAGAGAGGACAGCGAGACGCCAACTTCAGGCTTGAACACAGGAGTTTACCGCACCGGGGACCGCCACCGCACAGCGCCGCCACCGTAACCGCGACCACACAGCATCGCCGCCGCACCGCGCCCCGGACCTCCCCGCCTCGGGCGCGCAGAACTGCGCGCCCGAGGCGCGTCCCGTGGCTTTTCACGCCGGTCACGCTCAGTTCGATTTTCAGATGCGCGATTGCCGGTTGACTAATCCACCGTGGGTGGGATGAAGCGACCGGGCGGGGGCTTCAAGGGACATACACAGTCTCTGTTACTGTCGAGTCGGTAGCGATGCAAAGAGATCGGGCGGGGGCTTCAAGAAGCGTTCACGGCCTCGACTCCGCGGTTCGCGCACCCAGTCTCGCCCTAAACCAAGCAAACAAATACAGTCGGTAAACAAATAAAAACACGTCTAAAACAAATACAAAAATAACCCTGCCCACAAACCACCTCGCCTACCGGCCAAAACGTAATGACCGTAGACGTGTTCGTAAACCACGGGAATGAGGGGGAGCGAGCCATCGTCGGTCGCGGACAGACCTATCGCCAGCGTACTCACGACGTTCGCAGTCGCCTACGGGTTCTACCTCGCGCTCGGTCGGGCCACCGACCCGTTCGACGTGGTGACGGGCGCGATTAGCGCCGGAATCGTCGCGGTCGCGCTCTCGGGCCTCGTCTTCGAGGACCCGCCCGCACTCGGCAGGTCCGGGAGACGACTCCTCCGGGCGGTGGCGGCCCTGCCGGTTCTGCTCTGGGAGATTCTGAAGGCGAACGTCGCGCTCGCGGCCGTCCTGCTCGACCCGCGGCTCCCCATCGACCCCGAGGTCGTCCGGGTCGAGTCGGCCGCCGAGTCGGACCTCGAACGCACCGCCTTCGCCAGCGCAGTCACGCTCACGCCCGGCACGGTGGTCCTCGACGTGACCGACGAGGCCTACCACGTCCACGCGCTCACCGCGGCCTCCCGCGAATCGCTCCGCGAGGAGACCATCGAGCGGGGCGTGGGATTCGTGTTCGGCGGCCGCGAAGCGGACCGGGAACCCGGAGAATCCGACGAGCAAGGGGAGCGAGCATGACCACGGCCCCGACCGATTTCCCGCTCGTCGCCGCTCCGACCGACCTCCTGCTCGTCGCCGCCGTCCTGCTGGTCGCGCTGGCCGCGGTGGTCGGCTACCGCGTCGTCGTCGGGCCGACCCTGCAGGACCGCGTGGTCGCAATCAACGCCCTCGGAACCACGGCGGTCGTCGTCCTCGCGCTGCTGGCGGCGGCGTTCGACGACCCCGGTCTCCTCGACGTGGCGCTGGTCTACGGCCTGCTCAACTTCCTGCTGAGCGTCGGCCTCGCGCGGGTCCTCGGCGAACGGAGCGCCGCGGGTCACTCCACTCCCGGGGGAGGTCCGCGATGACGCCCCGCGAGATGCTCGTCGCCCTGCTCGCGGCCGGGAGCGTCTTCTTCACCGGCCTCGCGGCGGTCGGCCTGCTCCGCCTGCCGGACGTGTTCTCGCGGGCTCACGCCGCCTCGAAGGCCGACACCCTCGGCGCGCTCTCGGCGTTCGCGGCGGTCGGGGTCGCGTTCGGCGTCGAGTCGGCCACGCTGAAGGTCGCCATGCTGTTCGTCTTCGTGCTGGTGACGACCCCCGCCGCGACCCACGCGGTCGTCAGGACTGCCTACCGAGAGGAGCGAAGCGGTCCCGAAGACGGAGCGACTCGGCGACCGGAGGGAGGTGAGCGAGGTGGTTGACCCCCTCGTCGCCGCGCTGCTGGCGCTCTGCGTACTCCTCGCGGTCGCCGTCGCGCTCCTCGCCGACGCGGTGGCCGCGGTGGTCGCCTTCGGGGCCTACGGCCTCTCGCTGGCGATGCTCTGGGCGGTCCTGCGCGCGCCGGACGTGGCGCTGACGGAGGCCGGAGTCGGGGCAGGGATTTCGACCGCGCTGTTTCTGGCGGTCCTGCGCCGGTTCCCCGAGGCCTTCTCGGCCCCGAAAGTCCGGTTCCGGGTCCGGCCCGCGACTGCCCTGACCGCTGGCGGGACCGCGCTGGCCCTCGGCGTCACGGTTCCCTCGCTCCCGGCGTTCGGCGACCCGACCGCGCCGGCCTTCCGGCGAGTCGTGCCCTTCTACCTCGCCGACGCGCCCGCGCTCGGAATCGACAACGTCGTGACCGCGATTCTGGTCGTCTACCGCGGGTTCGACACCTTCGGCGAGGTCGTGGTGGTGTTCACCGCGGGGGTCGCGGCCGCGGCGGTCCTGCGGGAGGTGGCGGCGTGAGCGATTCCGACTCGCCTGATACCCAGACCGCCGGAATCGTCGCCGCCACGACCTCCCGCGTCGTCGCGCCCTTCGCGGCGGCGTTCGGCTTGTTCACCACCTTCCACGGGACCTCCTCGGTCGGCGGGGGCTTTCAGGGCGGGGTCGTCGTCGCGGCGACGGTCCTCCTGCTGGCGTTCGCGGTCGGTCCCGGCCGCGTGCGCGCCGCGCTCGCAGTTCCGCGCTCGCCCGCGCTCGCCGCCGGAGGAGTCCTCGGGTTCGCGGCGGTCGGCGTCGGCCCGGTCGCGTTCGGCGGCGCGGTCCTCGAACTCGCGGCCTACCCGATTCCCAAGCCCGCGGTCTACGCCACCGAAGTCGCCGAGGTCGCCATCGCGGGGACGGTCTCGGCCACGCTGGTCGGCCTCTGGTTCGCTCTCGCGGGTGATTTCCGTGCTTGAGGCGTATCTCGACCGCCTGCCCTACCTCGCGGCGGTCGCGCTCGTGGCGATTGGGTTGGGCGTGCTGGTCGGCGAGCGGGGCAGGCTGAAGAAGGTGCTGGGAATCAACGTCTTCCAGACCGGCATCCTGCTGTTTCTGGTGGCGGCGGCCTACCGGACCGGCGGGCGCGCGCCGCTGGCTCGTCCGGCAACTGCGGATGCGCCCTCGGTCAACCCCCTCCCTCACGTCCTCGTGCTGACGGCCATCGTGGTCGGGGTGAGCCTGACCGCGCTGGCGCTGGCGCTCGTGATTCGAGTCCGGCGCGAGGAGACGATGGCCGAGGAGGGAGTCGGCGAGGAGACGATGGGTGAGGGGGGCGAGAGCGTATGAGTGCGCTCCTGCTCCCCGCGCTGGTCGCGCTCCCGGTCGTCGGCGCGGCGCTCGCGGTGTTGGCCGGAAATCGCTCCGCCGGGAATCGCCTCGCGGGCTGGATTTCCGGCGGGACGCTCGCGGTCCAGACCCTCCTCGCGGTCGCGCTCGCGGTCCGAGTCGGCGACTCCGGAGCGGGGACGGTTCGCACCGTCCTCGGCGGGTTCCGCCCGGCGGTCGGCGTCGAGTTGCGCGCCGACCCGCTGGCGGCGCTCGCGGTCGCGCTGTTCGCGGTCGTGGCGCTGGCCGCGGTCTGGTACGCCAACGCGACCGCAGTCGGCGGGAAGACGGGCGCTCGCCCCGACGCCCTCCTGCTTTTGCTCACGGCTGGCCTCTCCGGTGTCGCGCTGACCGCCGACCTGTTCAACCTCTACGTCGTCCTCGAAATCACCGGGCTGGCGGCCTACGCGCTGGTCGCGCTCGGCGAGCGGGGGTCGGCCCGCGCCGCGCTCCGGTACCTCGTCGTCGGGACGGTCGGCGCGAGCCTCTATCTCCTCGGCGTTGCCTACCTTTACATTTCTTTAGGACAACTGAATATATCGAAAAGCAACGAATTCGTTTCTCAAGTCGGCCTCTCGTCGCCGCTCGTCCTGACGGCGTTCGCGCTCGCGTTCGTCGGACTCGCGGTCAAGATTCCGCTCGTGCCGGTCCACACGTGGCTCCCCGACGCTCACGCGAGAGCGTCGGTCCCGGCCAGCGTCGTCCTCTCGGCGCTGGTGACGACGGCGGGCGTCTACGCCTTCGTGAAGGTCCTCTACGGCGCGTTCGGCGTCGAGTTCCTCTCTGCCAACTCCGCGGTCGGCCCGCTGATTTCTGCGCTGGGCGCGGCCAGCCTGCTGGTCGGCGGCGCGCTCGCGCTCCGCGAGTCGAAGATCAAGCGCGTGCTGGCCTACTCGACGGTCTCCCAGTTGGGCATCGTCGTCGTCGGCGTCGGCCTCGGAAGTCGGGTCGGCCTGACCGGCGCGTCGGTCCACCTGCTCGGCCACGCCGTCACCAAGGCGGGCCTGTTCTTCGCCGCCGGACTCCTCGCGCTCGCCGCCGACGCCAAGACCGTCGAGGAGTACGCCGGAATCGGCAACCGCGCCCCGGTCCCCAGCGCGGCGTTCGCGCTCCTCTCGCTGGGGATGATTGGCGTCCCGCCGACGGTCGGGTTCGCGGGCAAGTGGTACGTCCTCGTCGCGGCCGCCGACGCGGGGTCGTGGCTTCTCGTCGCGGCCGTCCTCGTCAGTTCGCTCCTCTCGCTGGCCTACTTCGGGCGGATTCTGGCCCGGATGTACTTCGCGCCGCCGCCCGATTCCGACCGCGCTGAAAGCTCGGACGCGCCGACCGGTTCGGTCGGCGCGTCCGGCGACTCGTCCGGTGGCCCATCCGGCACAGTCGGTGCAGCCAATTCAGTCCGCGCCCTCGACGCCCTCCCGGTCGTCGCCGCGCTCGCAACCGTCGCGCTCGGCCTGTCGGCGTCAGCCCTCGCACAGTTCCTCGAACCGGCGATTTCTGGGTTACTGGCATGACGGAGGTAACGTCTCTCCGCCCGGCGCTCGCCGTCCTCATCCCCGCTCTCGCCGCGGTCGCCGTCCTCGTCTTCGGCGGGCGGCCCAACGTCAGGGAATCGTGGACCATGCTCGCGGCAATCGCCGAGTTGGTCGTGGTCGGAACCCTCGCGGCCGACGCGCTGGCGGGCCGGGTCCCGACGACCGTTGCGGGCACCTTCGCCACCGGAATCCCGCTGGCCGTCCGGGCCGACGCGCTCGGCGCGCTGTTCGCCTCGATTGCGGCGGTCCTCTGGGTCGTCGCCAGCGTCTACAGCGTCGGCTACATGCGCAAACTCGACGAACACGACCAGTCGCGCTTCTTCGCCGCGTTCGCCGCGAGCATCGCGTCGGCGATGGGGGTCGCGCTCGCGGCCAACCTGCTGACCCTGTTCGTGGCCTACGAACTCCTGACGGTCGCCACCTACCCCCTCGTCGCCCACGCCGGGACCGAGGAGGCCCGCCGCTCGGGCCGCAAGTACGCCCGCTACGCCTTCGGCGGGGGCGTCGCGGTCCTCGGCGGCACCGTGCTGGTCTACGCCCTCGCCGGAAGCGTCACCTTCACGCCCGGCGGCCTCGCCGCGCTCGGGACCGCCGACCCGCTCCTCGCCGAGGCGGCGTTCGGCCTCCTCGCGGCCGGGTTCGGCGTCAAGGCCGCAGTCATGCCCGTCCACGGCTGGCTTCCGGACGCGATGGTTGCGCCGACCCCGGTGTCCGCCCTGCTCCACGCCGTCGCCGTCGTCAAGAGCGGCGTCTTCGGCATCGCTCGCGTGATTCTGTTCGTCTTCGGCCCGGAGGCGGTACGGGACTCGGCGCTCCGGTGGCCCCTCGCGGGCCTCGCCGCCGCGACGATGATTCTGGCTGGCTTTCTGGCGCTCCGGCAGGACAAACTCAAGCGCGTGCTGGCCTACTCGACGACCAGCCAGCTCTCGTTTATGGTCCTCGGTCTCACCGTCCTGACGCCGACCGCCGTCCTCGGCGCGCTCTTCCACCTCGTGACTCACGCCTTCATGAAGATTACCGCGTTCTTCTGCGCCGGGACCATCTACGTCGAGACCGAACGCGAGTACGTCTCCCAGATGGCCGGTATCGCCCGCAGACTCCCGGCCACCCTCGCCGCCTTCAGCATCGCCGCGGCCGGACTGGTCGGCGTCCCCCTCGTCGGCGGCTTCGTCAGCGAGTGGTACCTCGTGCTGGGGACGCTCGCCGGGCCGATTCCCCCGCTCGCCGCCGCGTTCTGGCTGGCCGCGTTCGTGAAACTGCTCTTTTTCTGGCCCATCGTCTCGACCGCGGTGTTCGAGCGCGAGCAGTCCGACCGCGAGTGGACTCGCCCCGAGGGCCTCGTCTCGGAGGCCGCCCCGACGATTCTCGGCCCGATTCTGTTCACCGCCGGAGTCGCGGTCCTGCTCGGGGTCGTCCCGACCGCCACGCCCTTCTTCGAACTCGCCGAGGAGGTCGTCGCCGAGGTGTTCGGCCCGTGAACTGGCTCTGGGCGCTCTCCCCGGCGCTCTTCCCGCTGGCGGCCGCCCCGGTCGCGCGTCTCTCGTCGCGCGGACTGGGTCACTCGGTCGGCGTCGCGGCGGGCCTCCTCGTCTTCGGCTGGTCGCTCGCAGTTCCGGCGGGCCAGCACCTCCCGGCAACCCTGTTCGGCTTCGACGCGGTGCTGGTCGCGGTCAGTCCTCTCTCGCGCACCGTGGGCGTCATTCTCGGATTCATCGCGGCCGCCAACGTCGTCTACGCCTCCGCTACTGACGCCGGACGGACTACGACCGCCTACGCGCTGGCCTACACCGGGGTCTGCCTCGGCGCGGTCTTCGCGGGCGACTGGCTCACGCTCGTCGTCTTCTGGGAGCTGATGGCGGTCGGCGCGACCCTGCTGGTCTGGGACCACGGCGAGGACAGCCTCCGGGCGGGGTTCCGCTACGCGATTTACCACGAAATCGGCGGCGTCTTCCTCATCGCGGGGGTCCTGCTCCACTACCTCCGGGTCGGGAGCTTCGTCTTCGGCGCTGGCGGGGCAGGATTCTCGCCCGGTCTCCCGGCCCTCCTCGCGGCGGTCGGCATCGGCCTGAACGTCGGCTTTCTGGGCCTCCACCCGTGGCTGGTGGACTCCTATCCGCGACCCCACGTCGCCGCGACGGTGGTCCTCTGCGGATGCACCACCAAGGTCGGGGTCTACGCGCTCGCCAGAGCCTTCCCCGGCGGCCACGTCGCCATCGCGGCGATGGGCGGCGCGATGGTGCTGGTTGGCGTCACCTTCGCGGTCCTCCAGACCGAGGTCCGTCGTCTGCTCACCTACCACATCGTCTCGCAGGTCGGCTACATGGTCGCGGGGGTCGGCGTCGGGTCGGCACTCGGCCGAGCGGGCGGGATGGCCCACCTGCTCAACAACGTCCTTTACAAGAGCCTGCTGTTCATGGTCGGCGGCCTGCTCCTGCTCCGAACTGGTTCGGAGAACCTGAAGAAAATGGGCGGTCTGGCCCGCGAAACGCCGGTCCTGTTCGCCACCTACGCGGTCGCCGCCCTCGCCATCGCTGGCGTGCCGGGCTTCAACGGGTTCGTGAGCAAGGGCATGGTCATCGACAGCGCCGACGCCGCGGGCCTCGACTTGCTCTGGTGGGCGCTGGTCGTCGGCGGTGTCGGCACGGTGGTCTCGTTCGCCAAGTTCGGCTACTACGCCTTCCTCGGCGAGCGCCACCGAGACGGCGAATCTGACAGGCAGGTTTCCCGCCTCTCCCCGGTCGAGGCCGCCCCGCTGGTCGCGGTCGCGCTGGCCTGCATCCTCCTCGGCGTCTTCCCGAATCTCCTCTTCGCGGTCCTCCCGCCCGGCACCGAGAACGCGAAGGTCTTCGCGCTCTCGCAGTTCACGAAGGCTGGCGCGGTCCTCGTCGCCGGTCTCGCGGTCTTCGCTCTGGTGAAGCGCCCGCTCTCGAAGATTTCGTCGGTCGCCGACCTCGACTCGGTCTATCACCCCGCGGGCCGGGCGGCGCTCGACGCCGCGGCCGAGGCGACGACGCGGGTCGCAAATCGGCTGAACTCGCTGGCTTCCGCGGCGGGCGCGGCGGGCGAACGCTGGCAGACCGCCGCCTTTCCGGAGGGCCGCCTCGACCCCATCGGCGTCGGCGTCCTGCTGGTCGTGCTGACGCTCGCGGCCGTGCTGGTCGTTCTCCTCGGGGGATGATGCGGCCGCACTCGGCGTACTCGGTCCTGAACCGCAGACTCACTCCGGGGGTCCGAGGGAGACGAACTCCAGCCCCTTCTCGCCCAGCAACGTCCGGGCGCGCTCGGTCACCGACGGCGAGACCAGAATTCCGCGAATCTCGGCGTCGGCGTGCAGGTCCTTCTCCAGCGCCTCGACGTAGCGCGCGAGTTGGCCCACGGCGTCCGGACCCACTCGCTTGCGCTTGAGTTCGACCACGACGGTCCGACCGTCGCGGTCCTCGCCGTAGATGTCCACCGCTCCGGCGGGCGTCTCGCGCTCGATGGCGAGCGGTCGGAACCCCGGTTCCACGAGGTCCGGGTCGTCGAGGAGGCGCTGGCGGAGGTCCTCCTCGGACCCCTGAAGCGCGAGTTCGCGCCGGTCGGTCACGTCGAAGGTGGCGATTTGCTCGACGCGCTCGAACGAGACCAGTAGCTCCTCGGCGGGCGAGGAGCGCACGCTCCGAATCCGGAACTCGCCCTCCTCGACGCTGACCTCGTGGGCGCACCCCGGCGGTTGCCAGTTGACCGGCTTCTGGCCCTCGTCGGTGTGGACCAGCGCGGTCCCGTCGGGTTTGAGGACGACGAGTCGGTCGCCGGGGCCGAGCGTGCTGGCGGCCCGGCCCTCGTACTCGACGGTACACCGGCCGAAGACGGTAATCATCTCGGCGCGGTCGATTGCGGCCGCGACTCGTGACCGGGCCTCCTCGGCGTCCGGTCGGACGAGGGCGTCGCTCTCCGCTGGACTGTCGTCGGGGGCGTCGCCGTCGGTGGTGTCGCGGTCCGCGGGGTCGCCGTCTGCGGTTGTCACTACCCCGGCGTAGGCGGCGAGCGCACTAAAGCGGCGCGCGTCGGGGAGGAGGTATCCGTAGATGGGACGACTGTGACTTCGAAAGCCCTCGGACAGTTCCGGTCCCGCGACTCGCTGTGCTCCTCGGCCTTCGGCCTGCGGTGCTTGCTTCGCCGGGGTTCCCGGAACTGCCCTCGCCCTTTCAGTCCGCCAAGGACGTGGATTGTGTCACCAGCCGAAACAGTCGGTGGATGCACTAGCTGGACCCCCGAGGAGGTGCCAGTTCGGGCGAATGCGCCCATCTCATTCCGGCAGTAGCACCTCGCGGTCGTCGTCCCACAGCGCCATTCGCTCGGCGAGGTAGTCGGTCGCTTCCCCCGGAGCGAAGCACCCCCGGTCCACCGCGTCGCCGACGACCGCCTTGGTCCCGCGGAACCACCCCCGGAAGTAGTCGGCCTCCGCCGGGTCGGCCTCGACCAGCGCGCCGTGACCGACGGTCTCGCTCTCGGCGACCTCCTCGCTGTCGATTTCGAGGCCGAACCAGCAGACGTGGAAGGCGGTGGTCGCGTAGTCCGGGCCGACGCGGTAGAACGCCTCGTGGTGGAGGAAATCGAGGTAGTTCCGGACGATGTCGGCCAGCGAGCAGTCGGTCGCTATCGGTTCGGGGTCCACCGCGAAGGCCGACTCTGCGGCGAAGGGCGCGTCGGCCGAGAGGCGGTCGAGGAGCGCGAAGTCGGCACCGCCCCAGTGGGAGCGGTGGAGGTCGTAGCGGGCGTCTGCGGTGGAGTCAGCGGCGGGAGTGGGTTCATCGACAGAGCCTTTCGTCGAACTACTTTCCTCGACGGCGGAGTCCTCGGCGTCGTCGCGGCGGTAGGCCAGTAGTGCGCGGTGTCCCATCGGGGCGAGTTGGCCGCCCGCTGTGATTTAAACCCTCGCACGAAGCCAAAGACAACTAAATGCTTAATGAGCACAATAAATTATGTGGTAAAGGAATAGGTGGTTGGTTACAACTCGGAGCGTTCGGAGAATCCGGACTAAATTGCCACTATCTCCGACGCGCGCTCGGCGTCGATTTCGCCGTCTGAACGCCCATCTCCGCCCCGGAAGCGGAATACTCCGCCTCTCGGCGTGCGGAGTCTCGGTGAGGACTTCCGGCGGCGACTCGGCTTTTTGGGGCAAGTGCGTAGCCCCGAGCGACTGAGGATGTCTACGACCACGACGACCGAGGAGTTCCTCGGCAATCTGACCGACTTCGAGTACCGCGAGGTGTTGATGACCGGGGCGACGGCCGCCGTCGTCTTCGGCGCACTCGCGCTGTTTCCGGGCGT
Source organism: Halorussus ruber (assembly GCF_004765785.1). Lineage (GTDB taxonomy): Archaea > Halobacteriota > Halobacteria > Halobacteriales > Haladaptataceae > Halorussus > Halorussus ruber. Next base: position 43,595 of record NZ_SBIT01000010.1, read on the forward strand.
CGAGAACGTCTCGAAGGGTATCGACGGCAACTTGACGACGTGGCAGTTGGCGCTGTTCGTCCTGCTCCCCGTCGCGGCGGGAGCAATCAAGGGCACCATCGGGTTCGGCTACGCGCTCGTCACGACGCCCATCTTCGCCACCGTCATCGACCCCACGATGGCGGTGGTCGTGCTGGCGATTCCGCCGTGGATGATAAACGTCTTTCAGGTGGGCGAGACCGACACCGGCGCGGCCTACGTCCGCGAGCGCTGGTCGCTCCTCCTGCTGGCGCTGGTCGGGTCGATTCTCGGGGTGTTCTTCCTCGACACCTTCAGCACGCACCCGGTCGTGCCCTTCCTCATCGGCCTGCTGATTCTGGGGTACGTCGTCTTCGAGGTCGTCAAGAGCTTCGTCACGGTCGAGAAGGCCCACAACCCCCTCGCGCTCGGCGGCGTCGGCCTGCTCGAGGGGTTCCTGCTGGCGGCGGCCAACCTCGGCCCGCTCCTGCCCGCCTATCTGCACACCTTCGAGCGCGACACCGACAAGTACGTCGGCGGCCTCTCGATGGTGTTCACCTTCGTCTTCACCGCCCGCATCGTCCAGATGGCGCTGTTCACCGACCTGCTAACCACTTACCGGCTCTGGCTCGGCTGCGCCCTCGCGGTCGTGACCGCCGTCGGTCTGCTGGTGGGGACGTATCTCCGGCGCACCGGCGTGGACGAGGACCGATTCAACTGGCTTGTCGTGGGGCTGTTGTTCGTCATCTCGCTCAACATCTTCTACAAGACCGGTCCGGTGGTGCTTGAGTCGGTTCGGGACGTTTTCGCGGTGATTCTGTCCTGAGTCGAGTCGTATAATCCAACAGGAATCGGGACCACCGCAGGAATCGTGGTAGAGAACGCTTCTTGAAGCCCCCGTCCGGTCGCGGTCACGCGAGCGAAGCGAGTGTGACCGCGACCGGGCGGCCCCTTCATCCCGCCCACAGTGGTTTGGTGGGAATAGCTCACGCGGGGCGGTCGGTCAGCCATCGCGTGCCGAAAGTCGGCCCTCGTTCGCCCCGGTAACTCTATTCTCGTCGCTCCCGTACTCCCGATGTTCAGAGGAGCCATGCCCGAGACACTACGAATCGCGCTCGCACAGCAGAACCACCTCGTCGGCGACGTGGCGGGCAACGCCGAGCGAATCGAGCGCGCGGTCGGTCGCGCCAAGGAGGCCGACGCCGACCTGCTGGTCTGCTCGGAACTCGCCCTGCTGGGTTACCCGCCGCGGGACCTCGTCGAGCGCGAGAGCGTCCTCGACGCTCAGTACGAAGCCCTCGACCGCCTCGCAAGCCTGACAGACGACGAGTTCGGGTTGCTGGTCGGGTTCGCCGAGCGCAATCCCGCCGAGACCGGACGACCGCTCTACAACGCCGCGGCGTTCTGCCACGAGGGCGAGGTCGCGGGAACGACCCGCAAGCGACTCCTGCCGACCTACGACGTGTTCGAGGAGGACCGATACTTCGAGCGAAGCGACCGGACCCTCGTCCACGACTTCCGCGGTACCAGCCTCGGCGTCCACGTCTGCGAGGACGCGTGGAACGAACCCGACGTCTGGGAGCGCCCGCGCTACGACGCAGACCCGGTCGAGGACCTCGCCGACGCTGGCGCGGACCTGCTGGTCAACCTCTCGGCGAGTCCCTTCTACGCCGGAAAGGGCGACGAGCGCACCGACCTGATGGCGAGTCACGCGACCGACCACGGCCTCCCGCTGGTCTTCGCCAATCAGGTCGGCGCGAACGACGAGATTGTCTTCGACGGGCGCTCGTTCGTCGTCGGGCCGGACGGCCGGGAGGTCTGCCGACTCGCCGAGTTCGAGGCGGACTTTGCGGTCTGTGAGCTCCGAGTCGGTGAAGCAACAGAACCCCAGTCACTCGCCCCGGTAGCCCCCGACCGCACCGAGCAACTCCGGCGCGCCATCCGGCTCGGTCTCCGCGATTACGTCCGCAAGACCGGCTTCGAGGGCGTCGTTTTGGGCCTCTCGGGCGGCGTGGACTCGTCGGTCGCGGCCGCGCTCGCCGCCGAGGCGCTCGGCCCGGAGAACGTGCTGGGCGTCTCGATGGCGACCAGATACACCAGCGACGCCAGCGAGTCCGACGCCGCCGAACTCGCAGACGCCCTCGGCATCGAGTTCGCGGAGTTCCCCATCGAGGAGACCTCCTCGGCCTTTCTCGACCAACTCGACGGCGTTCTGGGCGACCGACCCCCGTCAGTCACCGAGGAGAACTTGCAGGCCCGGATTCGGGGCACGACCCTGATGGCGCTCTCGAACGAACTCGGCGGCCTCGTGCTGGCGACCGGAAACAAGAGCGAACTCGCAACCGGCTACTGCACCCTCTACGGCGACATGTGCGGCGCAATCGCGCCGCTGGCTGACTGCCCGAAGGGCGACGTCTACGACCTCGCCCGCCGAGTGAACGACGATTGGGATTCCCCACCCATCCCTCGGCGCGTCCTCGAACGTCCGCCCTCTGCCGAACTCGCGCCCGACCAGACCGACCAGGACACCCTCCCGCCCTACGACGTGCTGGACGACGTTCTCCGGCGATACGTCGGCGAGGGCGCGACCCCGGAAGAAATCGTCGCCGCGGGCCACGACCCCGAAGTGGTCCGCGAAATTCTAGCGATGCTCCACGGGTCGGAGTACAAGCGCTGGCAGGCCGCGCCCGTCCTGAAACTCACTCGGAAGGCCTTCGGCGTCGGGTGGCGCTACCCCCTCGCGGCGTCCTACGCGGCGGTGACGAGTCGTGTCCCGCGATAGCTTCCAGACCGCCACCGGAGTCACCGTCCCGGCGGTCACGGCCGACGAGATGCGGGACATCGACCGCGTGGCAGTCGAGGAGGTCGGCCTCGGACTCCTCCAGATGATGGAGAACGCCGGAAGAACCCTCGCGGCCCACGCCCGCGAACTCCGCGAGTACCATCGCCCAGACGCCCCAGTCGCAGTCCTCGCCGGAGGCGGCGGTAACGGCGGTGGCGGCCTCTGCGCGGCCCGGCACCTCGTCAATCGCGGCGTCCCGGTCGCCGTCTCGCTGGACCGTGACCCGGAGTCACTCTCCGGCGCGGCCGCGACCCAGTTCGGAACCCTCCGAGAGATGGAGGTCGAGACTGTCGCCGCCGACGCGATTTCCACCGGCGAGCCGGATTCCGTCGGCGAGCCAGCAGTAATCGTAGACGCCGTCATCGGCTACAGTCTGCGTGGCCCTTCACGCGAGCGCGCAAAGAACCTATTTAACGTCGCAAACGATGCCGACGCGCCGGTGCTGTCCCTCGACGTACCTTCGGGCTACGACGCGACGACCGGCGAGGTGCCGGGCGAAACACCCGACGCGGCGATTGCGCCCGACCGAACCCTGACGCTGGCGCTCCCGAAGACCGGCCTCGACGCGGTTCCCGGCGACCGCTATCTGGCCGACATCGGGATTCCGAAAACGGTCTACGAGCGCGTCGGCGTCGAGTACGACTCGCCGTTCGAAGAACCCGGATTGCTCGACGGCTACTCGGTCGAACTCACGCGATAGCGTCCTCCTCGTCCTCGGCGGCCACGAGGTGGTCCATCCCCCAGTCGCGCATCTCGTAGATGAGCGGTTCCAGCGACTCGCCCTGATCCGTCAGCGAGTAGTTCACGCGGACCGGCTTCTCGCTCACGATTTCGCGGTTCACGAGCTGTTTCTCTTCGAGGTCGTCGAGGCTATCCGAGAGGACCTTGCTGGAGATGCCGCCGACGTCCTCTTTGAGTTCGTTGAAGCCCATCGGACCGCCGTCGAGCAGTCGGTGGATGACCACCGGGTGCCACTTCTTGCCGATGAGGGTCGCTGTCGCGGTGATGGGACACCACTCTTTGCCAGCGCACCAGACTGGCAGTCGGTCGTCGTGTTCACTCACGTTGCGGGCTACTCTGGCGACCGCCTAAAGAGTTACCGCTACCCATCTAGTTACCGGGAGTAACCGACCGCCGCGAGTGGATTTTGAGGGGCGATTCCGGGGTTAGTCGCCCCGGAGCGTCTCGACGCACTCGTCCAGAAAGTCGGGGTACTGAAAGCTCGCGTCGGGTTCGAGTTTGACCACGACCCCGCGGTTCCGAGAGAGGTAGAGGTGGAGCGCGGTCGCGCCCTCGTGGCGGAGCAGGAGGGCCTTCGCCTCGCCGAGGTGGAAGTAGACGTCCTCGACGTGTTCGCGGTTGAACACCGCCAGCGACCGGTGGATGATGGTGTCGAGTTCGAGGCCCGAGAGTTCGGACTTGAGGTCCGAGCGGATGTAGCGCACGTCGTAGGAGTAGTCGTCGCTGTCGAACGAGGCGACCCACCGGAGTCGGTCGCCGAACTTCGCCTCGAGGTCGGCCGTGAGTTCGTCGTACCGGGGTTTCGGCATGGAGTCATGCACGACGCAAGGAGGGAAAAGCGTTCGTGGCGACGAACCGAGACGATTGAACGACCTGAGGCGACTGGACGACCCGAGACGAGTGGACGCCCTGAGGAGAGTGTCGCAGCTACTCAACTTCGCGCTTGAGTTCCGCCAACTCGTTCATCGCCTCCAAGGGCGTCATCGTCGCCACGTCCACCTCGCGCAGTCGCTCTGCCAGCACGTCCGCCGCGCCGTCGGCCAGCGCCTCCGGCGCGGCGTTCTGTGGTGGTTCCGGCGCTTGTTCCCGTTCGCGCTCCTCGCCTTCTACCGCCTCGCCCTCCACCTCGGCGGATTCGGCTTCCGCCAGCAGGTCCCGCGCTCGCTCGACCACGTCGTCCGGCACCCCGGCCTCCCGGGCGACCTGCACGCCGTAGGAGGCCGTGGCCGCGCCTCGGCGCACGTCGTGGTCGAAGGTGACCTCCTCGTCGGTCTGGTCGGCGGCGAAGTGCAAGTTGAAGGCGCGAGGCAAGTCGTCGGCGGTCTCGGTCAGTTCGTGGTGGTGGGTCGCAAAGAGGGTGAGCGCGCCGATTTCGTCGTGGACGTACTCCGTGACTGCCCGGGCGATGGCGAGGCCGTCGGTGGTGCTGGTGCCCCGACCGACCTCGTCCAGCAGGACTAAGGAGTTCTCCGTGGCGCTCTCCAGAATCGCGGAGAGTTCGGTCATCTCGACCATGAAGGTGGAGCGTCCGCCCGCGATGTCGTCGCTCGCGCCGACCCGAGTGAAGACCCTGTCTACCGGGTCGATTCGGGCGCTGGCGGCCGGGACGAAGCTCCCCGTCTGGGCGAGGACGGTGACGAGCGCGACCTGTCGCATGTACGTCGATTTGCCCGACATGTTCGGCCCCGTCACGACCGCGAACGAGGAGTCGGGGTCGAGGTGGGCGTCGTTGGGCACGAACGACTGCTGAGTGCGCTCGACCACGGGGTGGCGGCCGCCCTCGACGTGGATGCCCTCGCCGCCGATTTCCGGTCGGGCGTAGTCGCGGGTGGCCGCTACCTCTGCGAGGGCGGCCAGCACGTCCACCTCTGCGAGGGCGTCGGCGAGGGCTTGGACGCGCTCGGACTCGTCGGCGACCTCGCTTCGCACTTCGCGGAACAGTTCGTGTTCGAGGTCGTCTGCCCGGTTCTCCGCGCGCAGAATCTCGTCCTCGCGCTCCTTGAGTTCGGGCGTGTAGAACCGCTCGGAGTTTTTGAGGGTCTGGCGACGGTTGTAGTCGTCGGGCACCGAATCGAGGTTCGGGTTCGTGACCTCGATGTAGTAGCCGTGGACCGAGTTGTGCCCGACCTTCAGCGAGTCGATGCCGGTGCGCTCGCGCTCCTGCTGTTCGAGGCTGTCTATCCACGCTTTGCCCTCGCGCTCGGTCTCGCGGAGCGAATCGAGTTCGTCGTCGTAGCCCTCCCGAATCACGTCGCCCTCGGTAATCTCGCGTGGCGGGTTCTCCCGAATCGCTCGTTCGATGAGATTTCGTACGTCCTCCAACTCGTCCAGACGCTCGCGGAGTTCGGTGAGTTTCTCGCTCTCGAAGGCTTCCATCTCGTCCTTGATTTCGGGCACCACGTCGAGGGTGTCCTTGAGCGACCGCAGGTCCCGAGCGTTGGCCCGGCCCCGCGAGATTCTGGCGATGAGGCGCTCGATGTCGTACACGTCCCGGAGGAGATTCCGGGCCTCCTCGCGGGCCTGGAGGCTGTGGGTCCACTCCTCGACGGCGTCGAGCCGGGCCTCGATGCGGTCGGAGTCGAGCAGGGGTCGCCGGAGCCAGTCCTTCAGCTTCCGGCTTCCGAGCGCGCAGGAGGTCTCGTCCAGTACGCCCAGCAGAGTCACGTCGTCGTCGCCGTGGACCGTCCGGCGGTCGAACAGTTCGAGGCTGGAGAGCGCCACCCGGTCCAAGAGCATGTACTCGCGGGGTTCGTAGCGCGTGAGGTGGTTGAGGTAGTCGAGGTGGCCGCCCTCTTTGGCTTCGTCGTCGTCCGCTCCGCCGCCTCCCGCCACGCCGCCGCGAGTGTACTCGGCGTAGGCCAGCAGGGCACCGCAGGCCCGAATCTCCACGTCTGCTGTGAGTCGGGCGTCGGGCGAGCCGAAGTAAGCCTCGACCTTCTCGGCCGCCGCCTCGAACTCGAAGGCCGCCGAATCGTAGGGCGTGACCATACAATCCGCGTCGAAGGGGTCGGCGGTGGTCTCGGGTTCCACGATGGCCTCCGCGGGGGCGAATCGGCTGACCTCGTCGGCGACGGTCTCCTCGCGGCGGGCGCTGGTCGCGTAGAAGTCGCCGGTCGAAACGTCCAGCAGGGCGAGACCGTACCGGTCGGGGTCCTCGGTCAGGCAGGCCACGAAGTTGTTGTCGTCGGTGTCCAGCAGTTCGTCCTCGGTCAGGGTGCCGGGCGTGACGACCCGAGTGACCGCCCGGTCCACCACGCCGGTGGCCTCCTCGGGTTCCTGCACTTGATCCGCGACCGCGACCCGGTAGCCAGCGTCGAGCAGGGTCTCGATGTACGACTCGGCGTTGTCGATGGGGATGCCAGCCATCGGGTAGGTGCCGGTCGAGTCCTCGCGCTGCGTCAGCGCGATTTCGAGGAGTCTGGCGGTTCTCTCCGCCGCTTCGCAGAAGGTCTCGTAGAAGTCGCCGACCTGAAAGAGGACCAGCGAGTCGTCGTACTGCCGACAGAGCTCGAAGTACTGGCTCATCATCGGCGTCAGGTCCTCCTCGTTCTCGGCCATCTTCTCGGGTGCCCCCAGCGCCGCGTCCATGGGTGAGAGTAGAGTGGCCCCAGCCCAATAAGCAATCGGAACTCGGCGAGGGGATGGGGATTCGGAGTCCGGAATCACCGGCCCTACTTCTCGGCGCGCGCTGGCGCGGTCTCCGTGCCGCGCCAAACCGCGCGAGGGATGAGCATCGGAGTCGTTCGAAAATCGAAGATTTTCGTGATCACGAGAGCGTCGCTCTCGGACGACGAAGCGAGAAGCGCAATCGGTTGGGGAGGACGTGGCCCGCGGTTGCGGTACGGGGCGGTTGCGGAGACTCCTCGGCTCAAGCCTGAAGCTAGCTTCCATTCCTCCCTGTCGTCCTATTTCTCGACTTTTCCTTGTCGTCCTACTCCCCGATTTCTCCCTGTCGTCACACTCCCGATTCCCCCTTCCTTTCACCCTCTCTAACCCGAGACCGACCGAGAACAGACAAAAATGCGACCGGGCGGAAGGGATAACAGTCGCTGGCGACGTACAGGGTACTATGACAGACACGGCCCCCGAGACCGCCGACGAAACCGATTCCGCCACTCGCATCGACAAGCCCGTCCACCTCGAAGACGCCGAGGACCTCGCGGCGTTCGTCGCCGACCACGACCTCGCGCTGGTCGAGTTCTACACCGAGGGGTGCCCGAAGTGCCAAGCCCTCGAACCGATTCTGGGCAACGTGGCCCGCGCCACCGACGCCGCGGTCGGCACGCTCAACCCCCGCGACGACCCGCCGCTCATCGAGGAGTACGACGTCCGGAGCGTCCCGCTCCTGCTGGTCTTCGAGGACGGCGAGTTGGTCGAGCGCAAGAGCGAGGGGTTCCAAGGAGCCGAAGACATCGTCGCGCTCGTGGAGAACCGCGGCGGGGCGTAGGGACGCCGGGGCGTCCTCGGTCGAAGGAGAAGTAACTAACAATTTCTAAAACGTATGCTTTCATTTCCTAAAGACACGGTTAGAATTCTTTAGGAATGAATTCGTTGTCTTTCTACGACGCACGCCGCGGCTACTCCTGCAACTCGATTTCGATGACGACTGTGCCGTCGAGCGCCTCGGCCAGCGCCTCGCCGTCGGGGAGTCGGTCGCCCTCCACCTGAAGGCCGATTCGGCGGGCCTTCTCGACGCCCTCGCGCTCGACGAATTGCCGGACGTGGTCGGCCACGTCTGCGGGGTCGGCGCTCGGCTCGGCCACGCCAGACCGCTCTTCTCCTCGGAGGAGGACCCGGACGGGGTGGCCTCCTCGGAGGTTCTTCCACCAGTCGCTGTGGGTGAACACGACCAGCGTGTCCTCCTCGCGTCGATAGCCGACCGGCGTGGTGTACTCCCGGCCGCTCTTGCGCCCCGTGAACGTGATGAGCATCAGCGAGTCGCTGACGAGTCCGTGGAGCGGCGAGCGCAGGAGTCGCTCCATCACGGGGTTGAGTCCGGCGCGGGCAGTTCGGCGGGCGCGACTCGGGGCCGGTCGGCGGGTTCTCGCTCCTCCTCGACTGTTTCTCGATTCTGACGACGCTGGCGAACCGCGAGGGCGGCGAGTCCGGCGAGCGCGAGGCCGACGGCCAGATACTTCCATCGGCGGTGTCGGGCCATGCCGGACGTACGACAGCGTCGATGTTGAAAGTTCTCGGCGACGCTCCTCCCACCGACCGCCGACTCGACTACCGGAAATCCCGACCGCCGAGCGTCCGCTTTTCCCTCTCCGAACCCAACTCCGCCCGTGAGCCACCAATCCACCGACACGCTGTCGATCTACTCCGACTACGTCTGCCCGTTCTGCTACCTCGGCAAGGCCGCGATGGAGCAGTACCGCGAGGAGGCCGACGACCCGCCGGAGGTCGAGTGGCGCTTCTACGACCTCCGGGGGTACAAGCGCGGCCCCGACGGGAGCATCGACCATGACGTAGACGACGGGAAAGGCGACGACTACTTCGCGCAGGTCCGCGAGAACGTCGAGCGCCTCAAGGACCGCTACGACGTGACGATGGACCTCGACTTCTCGCTCGACGTGGACTCGTGGAACGCCCAGCAGGCCGCGCTCTACGTCCGCCAGAGCTACGACGAGGAGACCTTCCTCGACTTCCACGAGTCGGTCTTCGAGGCGCTCTGGCAGGACGGCCGGGACATCGGCGACCTGGACGTGCTGGCCGACCTCGCCGAGAAGGCGGGTATCAACCCCGACGAGGTCCGCGACGCGACCGAAGACGAGACTCTCGAAACTGAACTCCGCGACCGGTTCGAGGAGGCCCAACAGGCGGGCGTGTCGGGGATTCCGACGTTCGTCTACGAGGGCCACGCCGCCCGCGGCGCGATTCCGCCCGAGCAGTTCGAGCGACTAGTCGAGGGCAGTCAGTAGACGATTCATCTTCCGAAACCCGAAGATTCTCCGTCACGCCGCCCCTGCCAGCAGGTCCCCCACGACGAACGCCACCAGCGCCGCTAGCATCCCGATGGCGAACATCTCCGCGCCGCTCCGGAGCCATCCCCGGTCGGTCACGAGGCTCCGACTCGCGCCGACGACGAAGAACGTGACGCCCGTGACCGCGACGGCGGCCGGGAAGAGCGGTCGGACCGCGAGCGCGTAGGGAACCAGCGGCATCACGCCCGCGAGGACGAACGCGACGAAGGTGGCGAGCGCGGTGCTGGCAGGCGATTTATCCCCGTGTCCCTCGTCGTTGCCTTGACTCTCCTGATACGCGAGTTCCGACTGCCTGCTCAGGTAGTTGCTCATCCCCATCGAGAAGCCGTCGGCGAAGAGGTTGGCCGCACCGAGGACGAGGACGATAGAGGGCGACAGCGACGCTCCGGCGACGCCCGCCACGACCGCGAACGTGGTCACGATGCCGTCGTTCGCGCCGTAGACGAACTCCGCGATGTACGCGCCAGACCGCTCGGCGTCGTCGCCGAGGAGGACTTCCAACATGACAGAAACTACGGGACCATCACCAAAGAACCCCGTCGCCGAAAATCCCGTCGCCGAGCGCCGAGCGTCGTCGCCGAAAACGAGCGTCGTCGCCGAAAACTACGTCCGCGTGGACGCCGAGCGTTCGCTATGGACGACGCCCTCTCGGAGTTCGGCCGACGCGACTGGCAGACCGAATCGGACCTCGAACCCCTGCGGTTCGCCATGATTGGGTTGGGATGGTGGACCCGCGAGGAGGCCATCCCGGCGACCGAGCAGAGCGACTGGTGCGAGACCACGGTGGTCGTCAGCGGCCACCACGACAAGGCCGAGGACGTGGCCGAAATCGCCGACGATACCGCGACCGCCATCACCTACGACGAGTTCCACGACGGCGAAGCCACCGACGAGTACGACGCGGTCTACATCGCCACGCCGAACGCCAAGCACCTCGAATTTGCGGAGTCCGCCGCCGAGTTCGGGAAGGCCGTCCTCTGCGAGAAGCCGATGGAGGCGACTCCCGAACGCGCCCGTCGGATGGTCGAAGCCTGCGAAGACAGCGTGCCCCTGATGGTCGCCTACCGGATGCAGACCGAACCTGCGGTCCGCCGCGCGAGAGAACTCGTTCAGGACGGCGCTATCGGCGACCCCGTGCTGGTTCACGGAAGCATGTCCCAGCGCCTGTTGGAGATGATTCCGAACCCCGACCAGTGGCGACTCGACCCGGACCTCTCCGGTCCCGGCACGTCGGTGATGGACCTCGGTATCTATCCCCTCAACACCGCGCGATTCGTCCTCGACACCGACCCGACCGCGGTCTCGGCGTTCGCCCGCTCCGAGGAGGACGCCTTCGGCGACGTGCCAGACGAGGTCGCCACCTTCGAGATTCGCTTCGACGACGGAACCCTCGCGGCCTGCTCTGCCAGTCAGAACGCCGCCCAGTCGAGCCACCTCAAAGTCGTCGGCACCGAGGGCGAGGTCAGCATCGAACCGGCCTTCTTCGACCGCCAGAACCGGAAGTTCGCGCTCGAAGTCGAGGGCAATCGAGCCGACATCGATTACGAGCAGGTCGACCAGATGCTAGAGGAGTTCGACTACTTCGCCCACCAGATTCGGACCGACCGCGAGATTCACCCCGACGGCCGCCACGGCCTCGCAGACATCGAAGCCATGCACGCCGTCTACGAGAGCGCCGAACAGGAGTCGGCGGTCTCGATTTCCGACATTTGATATAGCGATAATTGATTTACTAGTTCATCTTCGCCGAACATTTATAACCGAAGCCGAGGCCAACTCGGCGCACCCTTTGCAAGGGGCTTTTTCGCCCTACACGGTATCAGGTCGGCTCGTCGCAAGCGCCGCGAGGAGAAACAGGACGAATAGTCGCTCGTTCTACCGGTTTCGCCAAAAGAATCCGCTCAACCGAGGAGGTAGCCCAGTTTCGGGTACCGCTCGGTCAGGGTCTCGCCGCCGAGGTCGTAGTTCTCGATGATGGCGTCCAGTCCGAGGATGCGGCCCGCGCCGAACGCCCCGACCGCGAGGAACACCAGCATGTACGCGAAGTCGCCGTTGATGAGGCCGTGTTCGACGCTCCAGTTGCTGAAGTAGAACAGCAGCATCATGAACGCGCCGAAGAACGCCGCGAGGCGGGTCAGCACGCCGACGAGCAGGGCCATCCCGATGAGAAGTTCGCCCCACGGGACCGCGATGGTGAGCAAGTCGGCGAACCACGCCGTCGAACCCATCCAGTGGAACACGCCGACCAACGGACTCTCGGCCGGAACCGCGTTCATCAGGTAGCCGGTCGCGCTGAACGGTTCCGCGGCCGCGATTTTCTCCCACCCGGCGTGGAGGAAGGCGTAGCCCATCATGAGACGCAACGCGAGGACGAACCACGCGCTCAGGCTGTGGGCCTTCCCGTGGACGGTAACGCCGCCAATCGTACTCTCGAACTCGTTGACTCGGGTTTTGATGTCAGAAGTTGCCATCGTAGTCCACCTTACGATTCGACAGACGCCCAACGAGAGCATATAAACAGGGAGTGATTCTCGTCACATGAGAAACGCTTGTGCCGGAATTGAGGTATTAAGAGGTTGCATGACATATAATAGTCTCTAAGTAGAATAAATTTATAATTTTTAAGTATAAAAATTTATATTTCCTTTCTGACTCTGCCGTCACATGGATGGAAACCCGTCCAAAAACGACATCTTCGACCTGAAAGGACAGTCTGGCGGCCAGTCGCGCCGTCGCTTCTTGAAGGCGCTCGGTATGGCAGGGGCCGGGACTGCTGGCCTCGTGAACGCCATCGAACGAGCGTACGGAGAGCGACCGGACGGCGTCCCGGTCGTCTACACCGACGACGTGTACGGGAATCCCGAGCGCGTTCGATTCGTTCCGAAAGAACGCCATCGTCGCCTGATGGTCTACCGAAATCTCCCGATTCAAAAGTTCGTAGACGAGTATCCGAAGCTCAACGGTGTCACCCTCACTCAGCGGTCGAGCGACGAGACCGACCTCGCGCTCAAGTTCCTACTGGACTCGAACACCGCTACCGTCCGGCGGAAGCTCCCCAATCGGTTCAAACAGATGCCCATCGAGTACGAGGAGCAACCACGGGAGAAACGGCCCCAAAGTCTCGAGGGCGGGGTCAATATCGGCGTCGAAGGTTCCGACGCGGAGGGGACCGTGACCGTGGTCGCCTACGACGCGGATACCTCCGAAAACGTCGTGATTACCGCCGACCACGTCACGGAAGGCGCGTCCCAAATCACGTACGTCGGTGACTCGGCGGCCGACCTCGCGCACCGAGATACCGCGACCGACACGACCTCCTACACGGTCCACAGCGACACCGAAAGTGACCCGCTCGCAACGGTCAACGGGATTCCGGACGTAACGGGAGCATGGCACTTCGCGGGGCTTTCGGACGCGGTTTCCAGCGATACGGTCCCCGTCCAACTATTCGGCCTCGGAAGCGGTGAGGTTCACGACGAGTGTACCAGCACGACACGGAGTTCGCAGGTCGAGTATCAGGCCGACATGTCGAGTCACTCCACCGTAGACGGCGACTCGGGCGGGCCGTGGGTTGACGACGATGGTAAGCTACTGGCCTGTCACTTCGGGTACGACATCTCGTTAACCCTAAACAAGTGGAGTGTCGGGTCGGTCGGGCGAGAGTCGCTCGACGCCGTGAACGCGATGCTTGCGCCGATGTGCGTGGCTAATTCGACGTCGTCCTGCTGAGACAGGGTCGAGTCGGTCGCGTCAGCCCGCATTCACGGGACAGGACTCCTCGGCGTACTCGACCTCGGCCACGGAGTCGATGGGGTTCTCCCCGCAGACCGGACAGTCGGGGTTCCGCCTGAACTCGACCTCCTCGAAGGTCATGTCCATCGCGTCGTAGAATATCATCCGGCCGTCCAGCAGTTCGCCTGCATCGAGGGCTCCGCCCTCGCCGAGGAGGTACTTGACCGTCTCGGTGGCTTGGATGCATCCGACAGTCCCCGGAAGCACGCCCAGCACGCCGGTACTCGCGCAGTCGGGGACCATCCCCTGCGGCGGGGCCTCGGGGAACAGACACCGGTAGCAGGGTCCCTCGGTCGTGAACGTCGTGACCTGCCCCTCGAACTTGTAAATCGCGCCGTGGGAGAATGGGGTTCCCGAGAGCGTGCAGACGTCGTTGACCAGATAGCGCGTCCGGAAGTTGTCGCTGGCGTCCACCACGAAGTCGTAGTCGGCGATTAGCTCCTCGGCGTTGTCGGGTTCGACGCGCGTCTGGTGTGTCCGAACGTCCACGTCGGGGTTGAGCGTGGCCACGAAGTCGGCCGCCGATTCGACTTTGGGTCGGCCAACGTCGTCGTCGCCGTGGATAACTTGGCGCTGGAGGTTGCTGAGTTCGACTTCGTCGTCGTCTGCAATCCCCAACTCGCCGACGCCCGCGGCCGCGAGGTACTGGATGACCGGCGCTCCGAGACCGCCCGCGCCGACGACCAGCACCGAGGCGTCGAGAAGCGACTGCTGGCCCTCTGGTCCGACCTCGTCCATGATGATGTGCCGGGAGTAACGGTCGAGTTGGGTCGGGTCGAGCGAGAGGCTCATGCCCGAGGGTTGGGCGCTAACGGGTTTAAACCCGCGGCTCTCCTGCCTCGTTTCGGACACGAGTTTTCTTCGGCGGTCTGGGGGCCGCGATGGTCGCCCACGGGACCTTCCACGTCGTGCTGGTCGGCCTGTCGGCTCTCACAATCGTCCTCGGCTAAAAAATCGAACTCAGTTCGGGCGCAGAGGGTACGGCTATCTACTTCGCGCGACCCTGACCGCCGTTGTTGCTCGGGCGGTTGTGTTCGGTGCCCTTGCCCTTCTGCTGGAGGCCGCGGTTGTCCTGTCCCGCGCTGGTCAGGCCGCGGAAGGCCCGACCCTTGTGGGACTCGTCGCAGATCCAGTTGAGGTCGTCGTCGTTCTCGATGGCACCGTGTTCGGGGTCCAGCAGAATCACTTCGAACCACTTCTGGCTACCGTCCTCGCCGACCCAGTAGGAGTTCAGCACGCGCAGGTTGCGGTACTTCCGGCTGGAACGCTCCTCGGCGATGCGCTGGAGGTTCTTGCGCCGGTAGATGCGGTTGACACCCTGCCGCTTCGTTCGTCGACCGGCCGTGAACCGCTCTTTGCGGGCCGAGCCTTTGCGAACGCTGACGCGCGCCACGACGACGCCCTGCTTGGCCTTGTAGCCGAGTTCGCGGGCCTTGTCGAGGCGGGTCGGTCGCTCGACGCGCTCGATAGCGCCTTGGTCACGCCATTCCTGCTTTCGCTGCCACTGGAGTTCGGCGAGATCGCCGTCGCCCGGGTCCTTCCACGCGTCCTTGATGTGGGAGTAGAAGCTTTTTGCCATATGTATCACCACGGGCGTTGAGTGGTTCAGTCCGCGAATCGAGATGCGCCGCACCTCGGTTCGCGGACCACATTCCGTCCTGCGTCCGGAAGCGGTGAAACCGCGCCCGGTCCACAGGTGCCCGCTGGTGCCCGTCTACCAGCGAGTTGCCGGAAATTCTCGTCGTCGGGGTTTAAGGGCTTCGTCTTCGCGCGGCGAGTCGGCCGTTCCACGCGGCCGTAATTCAGTTTCGGACCGTTTCGTACACCGGATATTCGCTGTATCTGACCGCTAACGGAGTAGCCACCGGATAACAAAGGACCTCGAACGCTATCCTCCGGTATGGCACACGACATACCCAGCGACCGACCGAGTGGGGACCGAGCGACGAGCGAGCGACGGACGCGGCACGCGGGGGGTCGATAGCATGGCTATTCTCGAACTCGCCATCGCGTTCTTCGTCCTCGCCATCATCGCGGGGGCGCTCGGCGCAGGCGGCGTCGCGGGGCTGTCGATGGACGTCGCCAAGTGGCTGGTCATCGTCTTCCTCGTACTGGCGGTCGTCTCGATGGTGCTTTGAGACCCGAGGAGACGCGTCGGCCGCCGTTCGCGCGCTGCTGAAAGAACTCGGCGAATCGGAGAGAATCAGGCGGCGTGGTCTCGAACGCTCTCGAACTCGCCGTCAGCGAGCGAGTCGGCGAGCGCCGCGGTGTCCACGTCGTCGGGCACGAGCCGCGGGTACTTCCGCCGGAAGTAGCCGACGATGTTGTCCACGTCGCGTTCGAGGAACTCGTCGGCGTTCTCGTGGTCGGTCTCGACCGCTTGAGGCCAGTCGAAAATCGTGATTCCCTCGGTGTTGACGAAGACGTTGTACTCGCTCATGTCGGCGTGGACGTAGCCCTCGGCGTAGGCGTCGCCCATCTCCGAGAGGACGAGGTCCAAAATCGGGACGACCTGCTCGTCTTCGAGTTTGGTCCGCGAGAGTTCCACGCCGTCGATTTTCTCCATCACGATGGCGTGGCGGTTGTGGTCTACCGGCCGGGGCACCTTCACGTCGGGGTAGAGACCTTCGAGGGCGTCGTACTCGCGCTCGGCGGCCTTCCGAGCGGTGTAGAACCACGAGACGTGTTCGCGGTCGGAGGTGTAATCGCGCTCTTTCATCACCTCGCGGAAGTTGGTGTACCCCTCGCGGTGGTACTTCAGCGCGAGCGGTTTGTACGACT
Source organism: Halorussus ruber (assembly GCF_004765785.1). GTDB lineage: Archaea > Halobacteriota > Halobacteria > Halobacteriales > Haladaptataceae > Halorussus > Halorussus ruber. The sequence goes on from NZ_SBIT01000010.1 coordinate 59,732, forward strand.
GGACCTCGTAGACGTCGCTCTCCTTGCCGACGCCCAGCGGCGACCCGAACCCTTCCAGCGTCTCGCGCTCGGCGAAGGTGTGGAGCGCCAGCGCGTCGTAGCCCTCGAACTTGAGGCGGTAGCCCTCGTACTGAATCGTCTGGCGCTCGATGAGTTCCCGGTCGAGACACCTGTCGAGTCGGTAATCGACCTCCTCGGCGGTCAACCGCGAGAACTCCGGAAGCTTCTCGCGGGCGACCCACTCCGAGAAGCGCATCCCCTGCTCGATGCCAGACAGTAGATGGAAGTCCTCGGGTTCCAACTCGGCCAGCATGCCCGCGACGTTCTGTACCATCACCGCCCAGTAGACGCCCGGCGGATAAAAGCCCCGCGAACGACTCACTTTCGGCGCGAACCGCAGGCGGCGAGGTCGCCGTCCCGACAGAGGTCCTGTTCGGCCTCACAGTTGGCCGACAGCTTCTACTCTAATAAATCATCTACCGCGATAGGAAATCGTATGTTTCCCGGCCAATTTGCGTTTCGTCGATACGATATGAAAACTGTGGCGCGGGTCGTCTCACCAGTCGAAGCGTTACCGACACGGCCGTAAATACGGTGAGAGACTGTCCGTAGGGTTGCTATGGCGGAAAACGACACTACCGGTCGTTCCTGAGAGCAGGCTGACTGGAACGACGTGGTGTTGCTCAACGTCTACCACCAACTCGAACAGCGCTTCTGGTACGACGACGTCCAGATTTCGAAGTTCGGCGCGGCCGGCACCAGTCGACAGATGTTCAACGACGTGTCTATCGACCGGTCGGGCGGTAACGGCGGCGGTGGTAACTGACGCTCGCCGGTCGGACTCCTCACGCGCTCTTTTCTGAACCGTCGAAATTGTTTTGTATCGCTTCTCACGACCTGCGAGAAACTGCACGTTGTGACGAGGCGGTCGTGGGACGAGTGGGCCTAATTGCTCTTAGAGTGGTTCGTCGGAGCGGGTCAGCGGGTATTCCGAGAGCGGGTTCGGTTGTCGCGGTGGCCGAGACCGGAATTGAACGTATATGGCTGAGAACTGTAATAGTATATTTTAGCAATATTTTTAGTCGGGAAACAATTGATTAGGCGTCTCTGCGTCTGTCGGGGTGTCGGCGGTCGATTCGCGCGGTGAAAAAAGGACTGGCGGTCGTGAGCGGCTACTCGTCGTCCTCGCTAGTCGACCCCGTCGCATTCATACTCGGTGGTTCGACCGAGAACGGGACGCTGGCGCAGTCCATCGCACAGTTGCTCTCGGATTCCTGCAGCGACAGCCCCGAGTAGTCCACCACGGTCAGCACTGCCCAGTAGTGGTTCGGCTGGTCGAACATTTCGGGACCGAGGCCTCTGACGTTGATTCGCTCGCGCTTCATCGCGTAGCCCGCCGAATCGCTCTTGACGGTTCCACTGAACGCGTGCGAGCTACCCTCCTCGAACGTGCCCGGAACGACGGTGTGGTCACTTCGGTCCACGATGGTAATCTGGTAGCCGAGCGGGACGCTCCGCTCGATTCCGAGTCTGAGGCCGAACACCAAATCGCCGGTATAGGCCCCCTCGAAGCTATCGGTGAACGTGTCGATGCTGTCGTCCTCCACGTCCTCGTCCGGCGGCGTGAGGGCCGCGAAGCTGATCATGCCGTCCTGTGCCGCGGCTCTGTTCGCCATCGCACTCGTGCCCGTGACGCCGAGTGCGCCGAGGCCGAGACCTTTGATGAGACTGCGGCGCTCGATGCCGCCTCGGTCGTCTGGACGTTCGTCGGACATCTATGAGGGGACTTCGAACTCTTGTGCGATCAGGGATACGATGTTGTCAACTATCGGTTCGGGAACGTTTGCTGAGATTTCGTACGCTCCCGTCTGTGCGTCGGATGGTCCCAACCTTTCAGCGTGCCCCTCTTCGACTAATTGATCTAGGGAGTTCAGGCTGGCAGCTTGATAGTCCATCAACGCTAAAACTGCCACGTACTGTCCGGAACTCAGATTTTCGACGCTGAAGTTGTGCCGCATCTCGACGTTCCCACTTGGGTCCGAACCGGTCATTCCACCCGAACAGGCTGAGGTCCCCTCCTCAAACGCTTGCGTAACGACTTGAGGGGTGTCCGACTTCGTGAAGATGGTGAGTTGTGAACCCATCGGCCTGTCGGGACCAATGTTACTGTAAACGACGAAATCAACGGTGTTCGCGTCACTCGGGATTTGCGGTGGATCGCCGGTAAACCGGTCATCTTCTAAGTCTTCGTCGGGAGGTGTCAGACCCGCGTTATTCGGGATCGGTTGCGCAACTGCTCCCCCACCCATCGCGCCAACGCCTGCAAGGGCCATCGCACCGAAGCCGAGGCCTTTCAGCATGTCTCGCCGCTCTATTCTGCTATCGTCGGTATCTGGTGTCTTTTCTCCCATGGCACCATCTGTCTCCGTCGCCGGACTGGATATTATAAAGCCCCAATCGTTCACGGCTAAAATAAACGATTTTCCGGGGGTAAGCCGTCATACTGACGCCGCCGGGAAATCGATACCAACCGTTTCGACGCCTCACACCCTCGTTTTACGTACTTTTGTCGCAGATGGACAGAACTGTCGTCTCATGAAGTAGTTTCTCCGAGACGTATGAATGCAACGGCCAGTTGATAGCGAACTCACAGAATGGCGCGAACCATTTGCATCTGCCTAACGGAAGCAATCGCCTCACTTCGGAGATGAACGAAGCCGGAAGAGGACCGCACTCTCACGTCCGCCGAGCGTCCTCACCCGATTTCCCGGCCTACGACCGGGCGAACGTCCCGGTGAACTGGTCGGAATCCCGCGTCTTGGCGTCGAGTTCGTCCTGCACGTCCGGCCGAGGAGCGCCCGCCTCGACGGCTAACTCCTCGTCCAGCACGTAGAGCGTAAATCGGTACTCGTGGGGTGCGTCGCCTTCCGGCGGGCAGGGGCCGCGGTAGCCGACTTCGCCGAAGTCGTTTTCGCCCTGCGACGCGCCGTCGAGTTCCGTGACCTCCTCGAGGCGGTCGATGCCCTCCGGAATCTCGACCGTGTCGGCGGGGACGTTCCAGAGCAACCAGTGGGTGAAGGTGCCAGCGGGCGCGTCGGGGTCGTCCACGACCACCGCCAGCGCCGCCGCGTCGTCGGGCACGTCGGCGATGGTCAACTCGGGCGAGACGTCCTCGCCCTCGCAGGTGTACTTCTCGGGAATCGGTTCGCCGTGGGTGAACGCCGGAGTTCGGATGGTACCGTCTGGCATGGCTCTCCCCACAGTTGACTCGCCGCCCGCGCCAAAAGTTGTGACGGCTACGGTGGCGAACTGCCCTCGCGCTCCTCGGGGTCGAGGCTACTGCGATTCGTCGCGCTCTTCGGCCGACACGCCGAAGAGTCCGGCACAGACTGTCGCCCACGTCCGCGTTCGCTTAGTGCGCTTGCCGCCGAATCGGTTCAGGTCCATACTAGTTTAGGGCGGCCTAAACAACTTAACTGTTCGCCTTTTCTGTCTGTCGCTGGTTCGCCCGTCAGTCGGTCAGTAGCCTTCGCAATCCACTTTGCCTCCACGCCCCAAGCCCCCGACATGGCGCTGTCCGACCGCGAGTGGCGGCTGATTCGGGAGGAGTCCCGTCGTGGCCCGCTCAACATGGCTCTGGACGAAATCGCCGCGGAGACGGCCGCCGAGGGCGGTCCGCGGACGGTTCGAGTGTACCAATGGCGTCCCAGCACCCTCTCGCTGGGTTATCGACAGGCCCCCGAGAGCGTGGCGTGGGACTACTGCGACCGCGAGGAGATTACGGTCACGCGCCGACCCACGGGCGGCGGTGGCATCTACCACGACCGGTACGGCGACATCTCCTACTCCATCATCGCGCCCGCCGACGAGCTACCGGGCGACCTGATGGAGACCTACGAACTCCTCTGTGAACCCGTCTTCGACGCCTTGGAGCGACTCGGCATCGACGCCCAGTTCACCGACGAGAAGATGCCTGCCATCCACCAACCGGCCTGCTACCTCCGGGAACTCCACCCGGCCCACGACATCGTGGCCGAGGGTCGAAAAATCTCGGGCAACGCCCAGTACCGCCGGAAGGACGCGGTCATCCAGCACGGCTCGCTCAAGTTCGACCTCGACGCCGAGCGCCACCTCTCGGTGTTCTCGAACCCCGACACCGAGCCAGAGGAGTTCCGCGAGCGCGTGACGACGATGGCAGAGCAGGCGGGAGCAGACCGGGCAGAAGCAGTCGGCGCAGTCGAGGCGGCCCTCCGCGAGTGGGCCGACGCCGAGGAGGGCAGTTGGACCGACGACGAACTGGCCCGGGCCGACGAGCGCGCCGAGGCCAAGTTCGAGCGCGAGGCGTGGGTTCGGGACCGCGAGGACCCGACGGAGTGACGGTCTCGACCCTCTGAGGACCGACCCGCGAAACTGACCTACCCCCGAGCGTGGTAGTAGCTCTGCTCTCCAGACCCCGTGTCCACGATGCGGCGGTCGAGCGCGCCGTTATCTACGAGACGGTCCAAGATTGCGCTCACGGTCGCCACGTCCAGCACCCACCCGACGTGCTCCTCGTCCTCGAAGGGGTGCTCGACGTTGGACTCCGACCATCCGGTGTCCATCACGCTCTCGGTTACCTCCCGGACGTTGTAGGCGTGGTCGTCGTTTTCCTGCAGAAAGTCGAGGACGCGGTCCTCGATGGAGTAGCGTTCACCGCCCCGCTCGAAGGTTTCGAGGGTGATTGGCACACGCCCGGTAGGTTCTGAATGGCAAAAAGCGTGTGGCTCGGTAGAACTGCACACGCTCTCGGTATTCCGGCACTTCGGTCGGGGTTCCGAAGCGCCTTTCACCCCTGCATCCCTCCCCGAACACATGAGAGTTGGCGCGCACGAATCCATCGCTGGCGGCGTCTACAACGCCGTAGACGACCAAATCGAGGACGGGGGCAACTGCGGACAAATCTTCACCCACTCCCCGCAGGTCTGGCAGGACCCGAACATCGACGACGACGAGGCCGAGCAGTTCCGAACTCTCTCGGCCGAGAACGACGTGGGGCCGTGGGTCATCCACTCGTCGTATCTGGTGAACCTCTGCACGCCGAAAGACGGCCTCCGCGAGAAGTCCATCGACAGCATGCAGAAGGAGGTCGATGCGGCGGACAAACTCGACATCCCCTACGTCAACGTCCATCTCGGCGCACACACCGGGGCCGGAGTCGATGGCGGTCTCGACAACGCGGCGAGCGCGCTGGACGAACTCGACATCCCCGAGGGCGTGACGGTCCTCATCGAGAGCGACGCCGGGTCCGGCACGAAACTCGGCGGCGACTTCGAGCATCTCGCGGAAGTCCTCGACCGCTCCCAGCAGGACTTAGACGTCTGTCTCGACACCGCCCACATGTTCGCGGCGGGCTACGACCTCTCGTCCGAGGAGGCGGTCCACGACACCATCTCCGAGTTCGACGACGTGGTCGGGCTGGAGCATCTGGAGTGCGTCCACCTCAACGACTCGAAGCACGAGTGCGGCACGAACAAGGACGAACACGCCCACATCGGCGAGGGCTTGATCGGCGAGGAGGGGATGCGCTCCTTTATCAACCACCCCGACCTCGCGGACGTGCCCCTCGTCCTCGAAACGCCTCACGAGGACGGCAAGGGCTTCGCGTGGAACATCCAGCGAGTTCGGGACCTGCGCGAGGACTGAGTCTCAGTTTCGAATTTCGAGACCGAACTGTTCTCTCCGCTCCGCGAACGACGCCGGATAGACGAGTCGGTACGACCAGACCAAGGCGGCCGCGCCCAGAAGCAGTATCGACGCTCCCGCGAGTGGGGAACTGACCGACGACACGAACTCGAAGGCCCCGACAGTTTCGAGAAACAGCACGACGCCGTAGAACAGCGCCCAGACCGAGACGGCGTAGCCCGCGAGGCGTTTCAGCGAGTACTCCTCGGTCAGGACCCACGCGCCGAGCAGGACCGCCGCGAGGAGAGCGAACTCGAATATCGGGTCGAGTGGTTGGTCGGGAATCGGGTACTGTCCCGCCGACACCCGAACCGTCAGGTAGAGGACAGACAGCGCGAAACCGACGACGAAGTACAGCACGACCACCACGCCGAGGAACCGGAGAATCGTCCGGGGGGCGTTCCGGAGACCCATATCAGGCGACCAACGTGTCGGGTATTGAATCCTGCGGCGAGTAGCCCGTGCTACCCGAGGAGAAACGTCAGCACCCACAGTCCCGCCATCCCGGCGACGAGCGTCGCCAGAATGTCCTCGGTTCGCCACGCGACCAGCGCCGCGAGCGCGCCAGCCAGCAGTTCCGGGTTCGTCGGCGAGAGCGCGAGCGTGCCGTCCGTGTAGACGAACTGCGGGACGACCAGCGCCGAGAGGACCGCCGCCGGGACGAACCGGAGCGCGCGCTCGGCGCTTTCGGGCACGTCGTCGAGTCGGCCGAACAGCGCGACGAACGAGAGTCTGAGCGCGTAGGTGCCGACGCCGCCAGCGAGGATGATGAGCCAGAGCGTCTCGGACCCGAGCGAGGTCGCCATTCAGGCCACCTCCTCTCGGTCGCCCATCTCGTCTGCATCATCGGCATCGTCTGTCTCGTCGGAATCCGCCGAGGCGAGCGACTCGACTACCAGTCCGGCCCCGATACCGACGACCGCGGCGGCGATTAGTCCGAGGTTGTAGGGAAGTCCGTTCGCCGCGACTGCGGTCGTCCCGCCGACGACTGCGGCCGCCCCGGTCGCTCGGTCGGTGACCGCCGGGACGAGGACCGCGAGGAAGACCAGCGGGACTGCGAATTCGAGCTGCAATCCCGGCGGGAGGCGCGCGCCCAGCAGGACCCCGGCGATGGTGGACGCCTGCCACGTGACCCAGAGCGGGACCGCCACGCCGAGGTAGTACCAGCGCCGACTCGTCTCCTCGTCGTTCTCGAACTTCAGCAGCGAGATAGCGTAGGCTTGGTCGGTCAGCAGGTACGACAGCGCCGCCTTCCACTTGGCCGACTGGCGCTGGAAGTGGGGCGCGATAGACGCGCTGTACATCACGAGGCGGAGGTTCACCACGACGACGGTCAGCACGACGACCGCCGCGGGTGCGTTCTGCCCGACCAGTTCGATTGCGGCGAGTTGCGAGGCCCCGGCGAAGACGATAATCGACATTGCGACCGCTTGCACCGCGGACATGCCGACGCCGACCGCCGCGACGCCCGCGACCATGCCGAACGGCGCGACGCCGAGGGTAATCGGCGCGGCGACTCGGACGCCCGAGAGAAAGTCTGCGCGTGGAGATGACACTACCAGTTGGTAGGCGCGGAGGGTGATTTGACCCTTGGTTTTCCGGCGAACGATTCGAGGAGGGTGTCTGGGACTCGCGCCCCCGACCGTCCCAGACCGCCCCGCTTTTCACCGCGCGCCGCCAACTCCGGGCCAGAATCAGCCGTGCGACAGTTCTCCGCCGACTACCTCCGAGACACGCGCCGCGGGATGTGGGACGACCGGACCGCGCTGGCCGACCTCGAACTCGATTCGCGGGAGCGCGTCCTCGACGTGGGGTGCGGCACGGGCGAACTCTCGAAGGTCCTCGCCGAGGAGACTCCCGGCGAAGTCGTCGGGTGCGACGCCGACCCCGGCCTCCTCCGAGTCGCCCGCGAACAGGCCGGAATCGAGGTTGCGGCGGGCGACGCGCTCCGCCTGCCCTTCCCCGAGGACTGCTTCGACCTCGTGGTCTGTCAGGCCCTGCTCATCAACCTCCCCAGTCCCGCCGCCGCGGTGCGGGAGTTCCGGCGGGTCTCCTCGGACCTCGTGGCCGCGGTCGAACCCGACAACGCCGCGGTGTCGGTCGAGTCCACGGTCGAATCAGAGGGGAAACTCGCAGAGCGCGCCCGCCGGGCCTACCTCGACGGCGTCGAGACCGACGTGACGCTGGGCGGGGAGGGCACCCGCGAGGCGTTCGCCGAGGCGGGCCTGTCGGGAGTCTCGACCCGGCGACACTACCACACTCGGACGGTCGAACCGCCCTACGCCGAGCGCGATTTGCGGGCCGCCCGCCGGAAGGCCAGCGGCGAGGGACTGGCCGACGACCGACCGACCCTGCTCTCGGGCGACCTCTCGGTGGGCGAGTACGACGCCCTCCGGACCGACTGGCGCGAGATGGGCCGGAGCGTCATCGAGCAGATGAGCGCGGGGGAGTACCGCCGCGCCGAAGTCGTGCCCTTCTACGTGACGGTCGGCGAGGCATAGGGGGCGTCCGAGAGCCAATTCGTCGGTACTCTCTTTGCTCTCGCTTCCGCACGTTTCACCATGTTCGCCGACATTCTCGTTCCGGTCGACGACAGCGAGCGGGCCGACGACGCGATCGACCACGCCGCGAACCTCGCCGACCACTTCGACGCCACGGTCCACGTCCTGTTCGTCGCCAGCACGAACCGCGACAGCGTGACCGTCGTGGGGTCAGACGTGGTGGACGCGCTCGAACAGGAGGGAGAGGACATCGTCGACCCGGTCGCCGACGACCTCCGAAACCACGGCGTCGAGTGCGAGTCCGAAGTCGTGCAGGGCGACCCGGCGATGACCATCGTCGACTACGCCGACTCGCGCGGGATGGACCTCGTGGTGATGCCGACCCGCGGCCGGTCGGGCCTCTCGCGGTACCTGCTGGGGAGCGTCACCGAGAAGGTGGTGCGCCACTCCGACGTGCCGGTCCTCACGATTCGGACCCACGACGAGGCCCGGACGCCCTTCCCCTACGAGAACGTGCTGATGCCGACCGACGGGAGCAAGGCCGCCAGCGGCGCTGTAGACCGCGCGGTCGGTCTGGCGGCCGCCTTCGACGCGACGCTCCACGCCGTCTCGGTGGTCGACGACCGGTCGCTCGGCTTCGACGTTCGGTCGGGGTCGGTCAGCGAGGAGCTACAGGCCGCCGCCGAGGACGCCGTCGCCGACGTGGCCGGGCGAGCCGACGAGGCCGGAGTCGAGCGCGTCGAGGAACACGTCCTTCGCGGGCGGCCTTCCAACGAACTCCTCGACTACGTCGCGGACGAGGACATCGACGTGGTGACGATGGGCACGACTGGTCGGGGCGCGACCGAGCGCGTCCTGCTGGGAAGCGTGACCGAGCGAGTCGTCCGCTCGTCGCCGGTTCCGGTGCTGACCGTGCGCCGGTAAGGTCCGAAATCACCACGCTTATACGCTGAGAGGAGTCGAAAAGAACTATCGGACGGGGCCGCTTTCGAACCGATATGGACCCACGCATCCGCCAGCATGCAGAGATTCTCGTCGACCACTCCACCGGCGTCGAACCAGACGACAACGTCCTCGTCAAGGCGAAACCGGCCGCGGAGGACCTCGTGGTCGCGCTCGCCGAGGAGATCGGCGACATCGGTGCGAACATCGCGGTCTCGATGGGAAGCCAGCGCGCCACCCGGGCCTACCTTCGGGCGAGCGACCCCGAAGACCTCGATACGCCCGAACACACGCTGGCCGAGATGGCGGAGACCGACGTGAAAATCGTCATCAAAGGTCTGGAGAACACCCTCGAGATGAGTGACGTGCCCTCCGAGACGATGACCGCCCACCAGGAGGCCAACCGGCCCATCATGGCCGAGCAGATGGGCAAGCGCTGGGTCGGCACGCAGTTCCCCGCCTCCGGCGAGGCCCAGAAGGCCGAGATGAGTACCGAGGAGTACGAGGAGTTCGTCTACGACGCCGTCAACAAAGACTGGGACGCCCAGCGCGAGTTTCAGGCCCAGATGGTCGAGATTCTCGACCCCGCCGACGAGGTCCGCATCGTCTCGGGCGACACGACGGACATCACGATGAGCGTCGAGGGGATGAAGACCATCAACGACTACGGCGAGAAGAACCTCCCCGGCGGCGAAGTGTTCACCGCGCCGGTCGCCGACTCCGTGGCGGGCGAGGTGCTGTTCGACAAGCCGCTGGTCCGCTACGGTCAGGAAATCGAAGGCGCGTACCTCCGATTCGAGGGCGGCGAAGTGGTCGAACACAGCGCCGAGAAGAACGAGGAGACGCTGACGGAGATGCTGAACACCGACGAGGGCGCGCGCCGCCTCGGCGAACTCGGCATCGGCATGAACCGCGACATCGACCAGTTCACCGACAACATGCTCTTCGACGAGAAGATGGGCGACACGGTCCACCTCGCCATCGGGAAGGCCTACGACGAGTGCCTGCCCGAGGGCGAATCCGGCAACGAGAGCGCAATCCACACCGACATGATCGTGGACATGGCCGAGGACTCGTTCATCGAAGTGGACGGCGAAGTCGTCCAGCGCGACGGCACGTTCCGGTTCGAGGACGGATTCGAGGCGTAAGCGCGGTCTTTTTCATCGCCAATTCACGTCAGGCCGCGAACGGCGAGCCGTTCGCGGCCGAAAGACACAATTTTATTTCTTTAACAATTAGATATATGTCCTAAAACCTGTATGAGTTGCTAGGAGGTTCGGAATCATCCTGCGAGCCTTTAAATACCAGCACGGAACCAACCCCGTCCGTGACCTGACCACCGCCGCGCGGGGCGTCGAGGAGGGTGCGCCGTGTGCCCCCGCGCGGAGCGAAAACACGGCCTGTTCGCTATCGCCGACTCCGACCAGCTTCGGCTACACCACGTCGCCGCGGACCGTCGTCCCCTCTTGGCGCTTGCGGTAGGATTCGACCGCCTCGGCGGCCTCTTCTGTCTCCTCTTCGTCCATGCCGAGCATCTCCAGCGCCGAGGGGAGCGTCGGGAAGGCGAGTTCGCTCTCGCGGAGCTTGCGGAGGGCTTCGTCGCTTCGCTGGCCCTCCGCCCAGAGGCAGACGCCGCGAGGGTCGAGAATCTGCTCGTAGGCCTCCCGCTGGATGGCACCCCTGAGCCGCTGGGTCACGTTGTCCTCGAAACTGGAGTTGCAGACCTCGAGGTGGACCGGTTCGTCCTCGGGCAGGAGGTGGGCGGCCAGACACTTCTCCGGCGCGGCGTGCCCGCTGTCGTTCGCGCGGATGTACTCGGGGAACTCCTCGGCCCACTCGGCCCGGACGGTCTTGCCCACGCCCTCGACGCCGTGGGACTTGCGGAACTTCTCTGCGGCGTCGCCGTCGTCGCCGCGCAGGAGGATGTCCTTGGTGACGTACACGTCCAGTCGCTCGATGGGGTCGAGACCGAGCGCCACGTCGCCGTAGACCCACAGCTCGCGGACCGGCACGGGCATGGTCTCGTCCTCGACGGTGGCGAGGATCTCCTCGACGCACTCGATGGCCTCGTCTCGGTTCATCGGTCGCGCCTTAGAGTTCGCGGGGGATAACGATGGCGCGTCGGTCCTGCGAGGTACGAAGCACGAGGCTCGGAGAAGCAATCAGAATCGAAAATCCGGCACTCGAAACGTAGCCGTCGGCTCTCGTTAGCACGCGGACGCCCGACAGACAGGCCGTCGGCGCTCGTCTCGGTGTTGTCGCGTGTCGCTCGTCTCAGTTCTCGGCCGCGACGGTCTGCTGTTCGTCGTACTTGTCGCGGAACTCCTGCAACAACTGGCCCATCTTGGCGTACCAGTCGTTGAGCATCCGCTGCATGTCGTCGGCGACCTCGTCGGGGTCGGTCGGCCGGTAGACGTGGTAGTAGCCGCCCTGTTCGTAGTTGACCTGTTCCTTCTGGACGAACCCGGTCTGGAGGAGTCGCTGGATGGCTCGGTAGGCCGTCGAGCGTTCGCGGTCCACTCGCTCGGCCACCTCGTCGATGGTCAGCGGCTCCTCGGTCTCGACGAGCGCCTGAAAGCACTCGCGGTCGAGTTCTTTCAGGCCGTGGATGCACTCGAGCAGTCCCTCACATTCCATGTCCTTCTGCAGGTATTCGGCCATCGAGTCTGTCATTTTCTTAGTGATTGGTATGAACTACGCCCCTAAAAGGGTTTGCATGATTCGTACACAACTATGATTCACGATTCGAGATTCGCCGATAGCGGGCGTCAGTCGCCCGCCGCGGCGACGGCCTTCTCGTGGCGGAGTTCCGAAATCGTCGTGTAGATGACGGCTCCGGCCACCAGCAGTGCCGATCCGAAGATGAGTACGATGCTCACCGTACTCAACACCTCGATACCGTAGGTGGTGCCGATTTCCTTCGCGGCGACGGCGACGCTCCCGCCGATGAGCATCGCGGCGAAGTAGCCCTTGATGTCGCCCTCGTCCACGATGTTGGTCGCGGCGGACCCGACGCGAGCGCCGAGCGTACTCCCTGCGAGGAGCGAGGCCACGACCGGGAGCGCGACGTTACCGGCTTGGGCGTACCGGAAGGCACCGAACCCGCCCGAGATGGTGATTTGGAACACGTCGGTTCCGACCGCCACCGCGGCGGGCACGCCGAGGCCGTACATCATCGCGGGCATCAGCAGGAAGCCCCCGCCGACCCCGAGGAAGCCCGACAGCACGCCGACGAACAGCGCGATGGCCATCGTCAGCCACAGCGACACTTCGCCGCCGCCCGTCAGCGAGATGTGGGGCGGCACGTCGAAGTCCTGAATCATCCGAGCGACCGGGTGGAGTTCGTCGGTGTCCTCGGAGCGCGCGTCCCGGAGGACGAAGATGCCGACCGCGCCGAGCATGAGGACGTAGGCGATGCTGACGACCGTGTCGGCGAACCCGAGTTCGCTCAGCGCGTCCACGAAGGTCTTGCCGACCTCGATACCGGCGGTCATCCCCAGTATCATGATGCCGCCGAGTTTGTAGTCGACCTGTCCGTGGTCGCGGTGCTTGAGCGCCGCGATGAACGAGGTCCCGAAGACGAACGCGAGGCCGGTACCCACCGCGGTCTGGGAGCCGTAGCCCATCACCAGCAGCGCGGGCGTCACCAGGAAGGACCCGCCCATCCCGAAGAATCCGAACAGGATTCCGATGAGCAGGCCGAACCCGATGAAGATGGTGATTACAGTCGGGTCCATGATTAGCTTCCAGTCACTGCCTCGGTCAATGCCGGGCCAGCGACTCGCTCGAGCGCCGTGTACACCAGGTTCAGCACGAGTGCCTCACCGATGACAGCGGCCACGATGGCCGCCGCCTGTGCGTTTCCGGAGAGGGATTCGATTCCGAACATGGTTACACCGTCTCTCGTCCGCGAGTTCGTTCAGTTGGTTCAGTCGGCTGTGCGTGTGTCATAGTTGTTATCCTAATTGGGTTTATCATGCAATACCGTTTTCGCCTGTTTCGGTTCGTGACGTGTGGGATACATGGAGGAAATTAGTCGGCGTTTGCCGCCGCCGTGGCGTTGTCTTCGCTTCGGTACGTCCGCCAGAGGCCCTGGGCGTACGCGCCGAGGAACATCCCTCCGATGGCGAGCAGAATTGGGTAGTTCCCGATTCCGAGGCTGGCGTAGGCCGCGCCCGGGCAGATGCCCGAGACGCCCCAGCCGACGCCGAAGATGACCCCGCCCGTCAGGACGTTCCGGTCGAAGGACTTCAGGCGTCGCGCGTAGGGGCGCCCGGTCAGGGGGGCTTTGTCGAGGAAGTTGACCCCGATTGCGAACGCGGTGCCCGCGACGACCGAGCCGGTGCCCAGCACGAACAGCAGGCCGAAGTCCTCGAACTGGAGGAAGTTCAGCACGACTTCGGGCCGGGCCATGTGGCTCAGGCCGAGGCCGAAGCCGAACACCAGCCCGCCTGCCACGACGAGGGGCAGGAACAGGGGATGTCGGTCCTGTCCTTCGGTCCCGCTCATGGCGTCACCCCCAGCGCCTGCATCACTTGAGCGGTCACGATGGCGACGGCCAGGAAGGTGGCCACGTTGACCAGCGAAGTCGGTGCCACCGACCCGACGCCGCAGATGCCGTGGCCGGAGGTACAGCCCTTCCCGATTCGGGTGCCGACGCCGACGAGGAGTCCCCCGCCGAGGAGCCGCCACCACGAGACGCTGGTGGTCCAGCCGAAGTCACCGAACGCCAGCGCGTAGATTGCGGCCCCGGCGACGATGCTCAGCGTGAACGCGACCCGCCAGTCGCGGGACATGACGTACTTCGCGCGGTTGAACCGCGGCACGTCCGAGACGTACGACAGCGTGGACTCGAAGAACGTGCTCGCCCCTGCGGGAATGGCGGTGCCGAGGTAGATGGCGGCGGTGCCCAGTCCGATGAGCGCCCCGCCGATGGCGTACCGCCAGATGCCGTGGGGGAACAGTTCCCCGAACGTTACGAGTGGTTCCATGTGGGTATCTTAGATTTGGTCACTTTAGTCGCTGGTCATCGCGTCCGAACTGGCCGCGCAGTTGTTCGGACCGAGTTCCAGCTCGAATGCTTCTTCGTCGGTCTGTTCTTCCTGTCCGAGGTTGGTCGCAATGACCTCCTCGTAGTTAGCGGGGCGCGGGGGCATGTCCGAGAGGACGAGTTCGACGAACTCGTCTTCGTCCATCGTCAGCGCGTCCATCTTCTCGGTGAGGTTGCCGATGGTCTCGGTGTAGGTGCCGTCCTCGCGGGTGTCGGCCGCGTCGCTGAAGTGCGCGCCGCCGACGACCACGTCGTCGTCGAGCGTGAGGATGCGCTCCTGCAGGGACTCGTAGAGCTGGCGGGCCGCGTCGGGCGCGCCCTCGTCGCCGCCTTCGAGGTCCGGTCGGGCGACGCTCTCGGCGAACAGGCCGTCTCCGGTCAGGAGGACGGCGTCGTCCACGAGGTAGGAGGTCATGCCCGAGGTGTGACCGGGCGTGAACACCGTCTCGATTTCCACGTCGCCGACCGCAAAGGTGTCGCCGTCCTCAGCCGAGGTGACTGCGTCGTCGTAGGTGACGCCGCGGTCGATTGCGGCCGCCGGGAGGACGCCCTCGACGCCCTCGTCGGCGAGGGCACGGACGCCGGAAACGTGGTCGGCGTGGACGTGCGTGTCGATTGCGTACTTCAGGTCGGCACCGAGCGCGCGAGCGTCCTGCTGGTAGGTATCGGTGAACGCTCGCAGGGGGTCGATGACTGCGGCCTCGTCGCCGGAGACGACGAGGTAGCTCATACACCCGCTGGAGGGGCGCTGGTACTGCGCGACCGTGGCGTCGGTGTCCGCGTCGATCTCCTTGTACTCGAACACGCGCGCCCAGCCCTGCATCCCGTCTTCGAGGTAGGCGGCGTCGTAGCCGCGCTCGACGAGTTCGCCAGCGACGTACTCGCTGGACTTGCCCTTCGCGCACAGCGTCACGATTTGCTGGTCGTCGGGCAACTGCTCGAAGACCTCCTCGTCGGGCTCGCCCGCGAGGAAGTCGAAGTAGGGGACGTTGAGGCTCTCGACGTTCTCGCCGTCGATGGCCCACTCCTCTACGTCTTCCGCGGTGCGGTTGTCGAGGAGGAAGACCTCTTCGCCCGCGTCGATGTTCTCTTTCAGCGTTTCTGCCGCGATGCCCTCGACCTCCACGTCGGGGGTCGGGAACTCTGAGTCAGTCATTACGAGTTAACCTAATCGGACGCATCCTCATAAGGGTTTGCATAGTATTGCGCAATACGAACAACACCGATTCGTCGGTCGTTCGACGGTTCTCGCGTCGAAATCGCCCCTCCAAGGCGGTCGAGAACCGGTCTGAAGCGAGAAAATCCGACTTGGAGCGAGTAAGTCTACTTCCACGTGCGCGCCTCGCGCTCGGTACTACGCGCCCACCGATTGTTCGATTTGCACAAGAACCAACAACCTTTTATCCCGGCAACCGGTATTGCTCGGTACACACAAGATAGAACATTGGTGTTCCCACAAAATGAGTGAAGCATACGACGTTACCGAGACTCTCGACGTGAAAGGACAGTCCTGCCCAATGCCCGTCGTCAAGTCCAAGCAGGCGGCTGACGACCTCGCGGAAGGCGAAGTGCTGGAGGTCGTTTCGACCGACTCCGGCAGCATGAGCGACATCAAAGGTTGGGCGAACACGACCGACGGCGTCGAACTCCTCGACCAGGAGGAGGGCGACGACATCTACAAACACTACGTTCGCAAGACCGAATAAAATGAGTACGGACACTCCACAGAGTCCCGACCCCGCCGCGAACGCGGAGGACGTTGCGGACCTTCAGGCCCGCATCGACGAGCTAGAGGAAGAGCTGTCGGCCGTAAAGTCCGACTCGGACGACGGCCAGAAGAAGATGACCATCATCGCCACGAAGGGTACCTTCGACATGGCGTACCCGCCGCTCATCCTCGCCAGCACCGCCGCGGCGTTCGGCTGGGACGTGGTGGTCTTCCACACGTTCTGGGGACTCGACATCCTCCACGAGGAGAAGTCGAAGAACCTCAAGATGAGCGCGGTCGGCAACCCGAGCATGCCGATGCCCAACGCCATCGCCTCGCTTCCGTTCATGGACTCGATGGCGACCAAGATGATGGAGAAGAAGATCGACGAGCAGGGCACCGCGACCATCGAGGAACTCATCGAGATGTCGCTGGACACGGGCGTGGACCTCCAGGCCTGCCAGATGACGATGGAACTGATGGACTACGAAGAAGACGAGATGTACGACGACGTGACGACCGGCGTCGGCGCGGCCACCGCGCTCGAACACATGGCCGACGCCGACATCCAGTTGCTGATCTAATTTTCGGCCCCGTTCGCCCACTTCGGGCGCTGGCATTCCTACCCGAGACCGCCTCACCGCGGTCTTGTACCCTTTTTCGCAGTGGCAATTACGGTTAAGGCCGCGCGTGTCGAGAGTCACACGACATGCCAGCGAAAGTGACTCCTCGGCGATTGGCCGACATGCTCGACAGCGGCGAGGACGTCCTCCTGCTCGACACGCGCCCCGACGAGAGCTACGAGGCGTGGCACGTCCGGGGTGCGAAACACTTCCCGTTCAGTAGCGACGACTCGCTGACCGACGACCAGAAGTCCGAACTCGACTCGCTCGCGGACGGCCACGACCGAATCGTGACCATCTGCGCGAAAGGCATCTCCTCGGACCACTTCGCCGAGGAGATGAGCGACGCGGGATTCGAGGACGTGGCGGTCGTCACGGGCGGGATGGAGGCGTGGAGTCAGGTCTACGACACAGTCACCATCGACACGCCCGGAAGCGCCGAAATCGTCCAAGTCCAGCGCCGGTCGAAGGGGTGTCTGGGCTACGTCGTCGCCGACCCCGACGCCGGAGAGGCCGCCGTCGTGGACCCGACTCGCCACACCTCGGAGTTCGACGCCGTCGCCGACGAGCGCGACTGGGAGATTACCCACGTCTTCGACACGCACGTCCACGCCGACCACGTCTCGGGCGGGCGAGACCTCGCCGAGGAGGTCGGTGCACCCTACCACTTGAGCGAAGCCGCCGAAGACCGAGACGTGAACTACGAGTTCACGCCGCTCGAACGCAACGCGGTGGTCGAAGTCGGCGACGTGGCCCTCAAGGCGGTGCGCGCGCCCGGCCACACCACCGAGATGGTCAACTACCTCGTCAACGACGAGGCCGTCCTGACCGCCGACACCCTCCACGTCGGGTCGGTCGGCCGCACGGAACTGGAGTTCGGCGACGAGGAGGCTGGAAAGGGGGCCGAGATGCAGTACGAGTCGCTCCACCGCACGATTCTGGCCGAACCCGACAGTCTGGTCGTCCTGCCGGGCCACGTCAACGTCACCAGCGAGGGCGAGTTCGAACACGGCGACCCGGGCGACCCCATCTGCGCGACCGTCGGCGAGGCCCGGACCGAGTACGACCTCCTCCAACTGAGCGAAGACGAGTTCGTAGAGCGCCTCACCTCCGGCGACCACGAGAAACCGCCGAACTACGAGCGCGTCATCGCCATCAACCGCGGCGAGGAGTCCGTCGAGACGCAGGAGGCGACCGAACTGGAGATGGGGCCGAACCGCTGTTCGGCCTGAGAACCCCGAAAGCCGCAGAAAGCCGCCGAGAGAAGCCCGCCCGCCGTTTTCACTCGACTGACTCGCGGGGCCGGTTTTCGTCCTCTCACCTGCTTAAACTGGATATCGGTATAGAAAATATTTCTTTCACGCAATCTGCGGACTTTCCAGAAGCCGGAGGAGAGCCGGCGAACCCTCTGTTTTCGGCCCCATCCGTCGATTTCACTGCTCCTCACCGAACCAGCAAATCCAACTGGTGTGCGCAGTAGACCAGCCTCCCGGCCTCGATTTGGTCGCGCCGCCGGGCGGCCCAATCGGCGACGCGGTCGGAATCCAGTCCTTCGTCTTCGACCGCCCCGCGGACCATCTCCACGATGCAGTCGAGGAAGTAGGCCTCGTCGGCTGGGTAGCCATCGCCGCGCGGCCGAACCACCCAGTCGGACCCGCCCGCCGCGAGGACCTCGCCCTCCTCTGGCGCGAGCGAGAGGAGGTGGCGGCCCGCCCTGCTGTCGCCTCCGGCGTCGATGTGGTCGTGGAAGGCGTCGAGGAGACGCTCCTCGAAGTCGGAGTCTGGGTCGGAGTCGGCTCCCGGCTCGAAAATCGTCCCGCCGTCGAAGGTGATGGGGCAGTAGGCCAGTCCGCCGGGCGCGAGGACGCCGCGAAAAGCCGCGAGCGCGTCGGCCGGGTCCACCAAATCCACGAAGGCGTGGGCGACCACGAGGTCGAACTCCCGGTCGGTCGCCGCGAGGAAGTCGAAGGCGTCGGCGGTCCGGAACTCGACTTCGGCGCGGCGTCGCCCGCGTGAGCAGATAATGGAGTCCTTCGCGCGCGCCCGCCTGACCGCGAACCCGCGCGGAACTGCCCACGCGGGCAGTCGGGCGCGCGCGGACGCGACGTTATCCTCTCGGAGGTCGAGCGCGGTGTAGCGCACGCGGTCCGGAAGCCACGATTGGTCGAGGAACCTCGTGAGCGTCGCGCCGATGCCCGCGCCGACTTCGAGGACGCGCAGAGGGGCGCGGGATTCGTCGCGCTTGCGGAGTTCGTCGGCGAGTCGGGCCTCGACGCGGCGGTTCAGCGCCCGGTCGTCCACGGTCCGCTTGGCCGAGAGGTACCGCTGGAAGTTCACGCGAGGGCCTCCTCGGGGTCGGGTTCTCGGGCGACCGATTCGAGGAACCGGCGCGCTCGGGCCATCGACTCGTCCCACCCGGGGTGGCGCTCGAACCGGCGTCTGGCCGCGAGGCTCATCTCGCGGAGTCGGTCGCGGTCCGAGCGGAGTGCTTCGACGGCCTCGGCGACGGAGTGGGGACTCTCGGGCGGGACCAGAAAGCCGTCCTCGCCGTGGGTGACGATTTCGGAGGCTCCTCCGGCGGTGGTGGCGACGGCGGGCAGGCCGAACCCCATCCCCTCCAGATAGACGATGCCGTAGCCCTCGTAGGCGGAGGGGACCGCGAGCAGGTGGCTCTCAGCGAGGCGGGCGGCGAGCGCGTCGTCGTCGAGGCGGCCCTCGAACCGGACCGAACTCTCGATTCCGAGGTCTCGGGCCTGCTGGCGGGCTTTCTCGGCGTAGTCGGCGTCGGACTCGCTCCCGACGACGGTGAGGGTCCAGTCTGCCCGAGTGTCCCGGCCGGTGGAGACGCGGGCGAGGCCGTCGAGGAGGACGTGGAAGCCCTTCCGCGGGACGAGCGACCCGACGAAGACGATTCGGAAGGGGGCGCAGTCGGCGCGCGCGGCGATGTCGTCGCGGGTGAGTTCGGGACTGAACCGGTCGCCAGCGGGCCGGGCGACGACCGAGGGCCGGGGTCCGGCGAGTTCCTCGGCGTCCCGGCGGGTGGCCTCGCTGGCGTAGACCGCGGCGTCGGTTGTCCGGAGGTAACGGCGCTCTACCGCGCGGTAAACGAGCCGTTGCTGCGCGGGCCACGGTTCGCTGGCTCGGAGGTGGTGGACGATTGCGACGACCGGCGCGTCTACGGTGCGATTGCGCCCGAGTAACGAGGGATGGCAGAGTTCGTCCTCGACCAGCAGGTCGAACTGGTCGAGTTTCCGGCGCGTTCGTCGGCGGACTTGCGGGGCGAGCGAGTCGGGGAAGGAATCGGCGAGCGAGTCGGCGAGGCTGGCGGCGAGCGCGCGGTGGTAGTCCCGCCACGGGAGCGAGACCACGGTGACGCGGTGGCCCGCCTCGCGGAGTTCGGCGGCGAGCTTTCGGTCGTAGAGGAACCCGCCGGTCGTGGTCCCGATGTCGCCGTAGACGACCAGTCCGACGTGCATCAGTGTTCCTGCCGGTGGGACGCCCACGCTACGTCGTCCTCGCGGAGTTTGACGGTCACGGACTCGACTTTCGGGGCGTCGAGGCCCTCGCGGAACCGCTGGCCGAAGGCGCGCGCGAAGTGTTCGAGGCTCGGGTTCAGCCCCTCGAACTCGGGCAAATCGTTCAGCGTCGAGTCCCGATAGCGGTCCACCGCGGCGTCGATTCGCTCGTTCAAGTCGTCGATGTCGGCGAGATAGCCGTACTCGTTTAGCTCCTCGCCCGCGAGTTGGACCTTCGCGGTGTAGTGGTGCGAGTGGAGGTCGCCCTCTGGACCGGGGTCGGGGACCGTCAGGAAGTGCTGTGCCACGAACGCGCGTTCGACCGTGACGGTGTACATTCCACGAGAGACACGACGGCTACGGACATGAAAGTCGGGGTTGAGAACGAACAATAAGGCCGATTCGGGAAGTTGAGCCTCCTCGCTACGCAGTCGAAAAGTGTCGAGAGTGACCGGCAAGAAGAACAGAAGGAAGTCCTCTGAAGCCCCCGCCCGGTCGCTCTGCGGGATATTTCGCGCCTCTCCGCACAGCCCGGCGCGAAATAGTGGCCCGCAGAGACGACCACGTCCTTCGGACGCGACCGAGCGGCCCCTTCATCCACCCCACGGTGGACTGGTTGGCGAGCAGTTTCCGATGGATTGGTCGGCCTGCCACCGACTGTCCGAACGTCGATTACCGTGGCCGTTGTTCATTGCTCTAAGCCCATTCTATATGCTCTTGAACACTCTATGTATATATTTAGAAATTGTTTTTATTTCTCCACATACTATTCGGCGCGCGCTGGCGCGGCTTTATGCCGCGCCATCGGCGTGCGAGGGACGAGGACCGCAGGGTGTGAGCGAAGCGAACCCCGAGGACCGCAGGAGGTTGGGGAGGTGTGAGGCCCGCGGTCGCGGTGCTGTGCGGTGACGCCGAGGCTTCGGCAATCGTAGCGTTGCTGTCGGCGGTGCGGTCCGTTGCCGTCGGCGGTGCGGTCCGTCGCTGTCGCGGAACGGTGCTGTCGCAGAACATCACCGCCGCAGTACGGTACTCTCGCTATCACGATTCTAACACCGTCGAGTTCAAGCAGTCGTTATCTCGAATCCCACCAAAACATGCCCACGAATCAGTACTCGAAAATCACGCCCAGCGCCTCGGCGGGATTCTCGTCCAACAACTCGTAGGCCTCACTCGCCTCCGAAATCCCGAACTCGTGGGTGACGAACCGCTCGGGGTCGATGTCGAGCAGTTTCTCCCACGCCAGCGCGAGCCGCCGGTCCTTCGACCACCGGCCCCGCAGTTCCGGGTCGATGGTGCTGACCTGACTGCTCTCCAGACTCACGCGACTCCGGTGGAACCGCCCGCCGAGGTCCAACTCGGTCGGTTTGGTGCCGTACCACGACCCGACGACGACCCGGCCGTCGTAGCCCGTCGCCGAGATGGCCGCGTCCAGCGCGTCGGGACACCCCGAGAGTTCGTAGGTCAGGTCCGCGCCCGCGATTTCGTCGTCGCCGGTCGTCGCGTCCGAATCGTCGCCGATTTCGTCGGTATCGCTCCCACCGGTCGCCATACCGTCGCCGCCGCTCACCGACTCCTCGCCCCAGCCCGCGCCGTCGCCGAGCTGCTCGCGGATTCGCTCGCCCACCGCCTCGCGTTCGGAGTCGAGGACGACGTCCGCGCCCAGTTCCAACGAGCGCTCCCGGCGGGACTCGTAGCGGTCCACCGTGACCAGTCGCTCGACGGGGGCCTCCGAGAGGAGCGCGGTGGTGAGCAGGCCCACCACGCCCTGTCCGAAGACGGCCACGCGCTCGCCGAGGCGGGGCGCGCCGTCCTGCAGGAAGTTGACCGCCGTCTCGACGTTCGGCAGGAAAGTCGCGGCCTCCGCCGAACACTCCTCGGGCACGACCAGCAGGTCCGAGACCGGCGCGCAGAAGTGGCTCTCGTGGGGGTTGAACCCGAACACCTCCCGGCCCTCCCACGACGAATCGACGCCCGGCCCGACCGCCTCGACCCGACCGACCGCTGCGTAGCCGTACCGGAGCGGAAACTCGAAGGTGCCCGCCAGCGCGTCGATGGTCGCGTCGGCGGCCATCTCGGTCGGGACCTCGCCCCGGTAGACCAGTAGCTCCGTGCCGGGGCTAATCGCCGACCGCTCGGTCCGAACCCGGACTTCCTCCTCGCCGGGTGTCGGTAGCTCTCGTTCGCGCACTTCGACTGCTCCGTCGCCCGTGAAGTAGAGTGACCGTGGCATGCTCCCCATTCCGACGGCGAACCGTCGCAACTCGATACGGTTGGATGACTTATCGTTCTTTGGCCGGATGTAGAATTGAGAGGTGTCGAGAACGCCCGCGGAGGAGATTGAATTCGGAGAACAACAGCCGAGAAGACGAGAAAGCAGTCTTCTGAAGCCCCACCCGGTCGCGGTCGCTGAGCAGGATATTCGGGGCCTCTCCGCATCGCCCGCCCCCGAATAGTTGCCTGCTCAGACGACCACGGGCCTGTCGGCCCGCCGGGAGACAAACCGCGTCTCCCGAGGTCACGCTCGGTTCCCTCGCGTGACCGCGACCGGGCGGCCCCTTCATCCACCCCACGGCGGTTGTTTTGCCGAGCGTCTGCCGGTGGCTGGTCGCCCCGTGAGATACTTATTTCCGGCCCGGACCCTCCCCGAGGAGACCCCTCACGACTCCACAGACGCGCTCCAGCAGGGGCTCGGCCACCGGGTTCCGGCCGATGCCGAGGTACGCCCGCTGTGGGGCGAACTCCCCCGAGCGCATCCGGAGGGCGTGGGCCACCGCGCGGTGGTTGCCGTCGGCGACGAACCGGGGGACACACCCCTCGCGGGTCGAGACGACCAGCGGTCCGTCGGGCATCTCCTCGACGAAATCGAGGACTGTTTGAACGTCCACGTCGGTCTCGGCGGCCAACTCGCCGGGGTTCCCGCGGGCGATTCGGTCGGCCGCGGCGAGAATCGTCCCGTCGGGAGAGAGCGCGCGCCACCGCAGCCCCGGCGGTCCCTCGACCAGTCTGAGGTCCGCGAACTCCTCGCGGGTGAGGGTCGTCTCGTACCACTCGACCGGGGCGTCGCGCCAGACGAACGCGGCCGCGCCGGGCTTGCGGTCGAGCAGTTCGTCCAGCGCCTCTCGCTCGTCCAGCGAGTCGATGGGGAACCAGTCTACCTCCGGGTGGCTTCGCTCGACTCTGAGCCACTCGCGGAGGACTTCGACCTGAGGCACGCGGCGCATTCGAGGGTTCTACGAGCCGAAGTCACTCAATTCCATCCCCGATTCTCGCGGCCGTTAGATTCAATCTCTGCTTGTCCGTGCCGACCGCGGTCCGGGTCGGTCCGCCGACCGGCGACCTCCCGATTCGGTGTCGAGGGCGTGAAAGTAACTGGAGATTTACCAGACAACGGCCGACCACCTGCATCGATGTAACTGAAGTTTCTGTCCGAAATCACCGGTAGACGGTATTTTTACGGTGTCAGGGTATTAAGTCCGGAAAATCCTAAGCCTCGCTTCGGCATGGTATCACCCGACCAATTCGACCCGTTGACGTACTGGACGCTCTGGATAACAGCGGCCGCGATGGGGGTGGGGACGATTATCCTCTACATCAAGGGCCGCGACATGGACACCGAGGAGGGCCGCGAACACGCGGTCGTCTCCATCTTCATCCCGGCAATCGCCGCCACGATGTACCTCGCAATGGCGCTCGGGTTCGGCGTCTCCCGAATCTCGCTCGTCGGCGGCCAAGACCAACTCGTCTTCTGGGGTCGGTACGCCGACTGGGTAATCACGACCCCGCTTCTGTTGCTCGACCTCGCGCTGTTCGCCGGCGCAGACCGCGAGACCATCGGGACCTTGCTGGGTCTCGACGTGCTGATGATCATGACCGGGTTCTTCGCCGCGAGTTCGGCCCAACCCGTCAATCGCTACCTCTGGTGGGCCGTGAGTTCGGGCGCGTTCGTGGTCATCCTCTACGCCATCTTCGCCAAGCTCCCGAAGTTCGCCAGCGCCTACGGCGACGAGCGCGCCAGAAGTTTCGGCAACCTCCGGAACCTGCTGGCGGTGCTGTGGTTCGTCTATCCCCTGCTGTGGTTGGTCGGTACCGAAGGGGCCAGCGTCGTCCCGCTGGGCGTCGAGACGGTGGGCTACGCGGTGCTGGACGTGACTGCCAAGGTCGTGTTCGGCTACGCCCTGCTGAGTAGCGTCGGCAGTCTCGCACCGCGCCGCCGGGAGGCCGAGACCGGCGCGGGCGTCACCGCCGACGACTGACTCGGCTTTCCGCCGGGGACTGACGCCGTCCTCTCCCGCCGACTCGCCGACTCGCTGACTCGCTGACTCGCTGACTCGCCGACCCGCCGACCCGCCGACCCGCCGACCCGCCGGATTCGTCCGACTGCCAGCGACCACCGAACCGGTTTCGACTCCGGGTTCCGAACGCCGCGAACACGTCAACTCACGATGACGACACCGTTCACCTACGTCGAGTTCCTGTCGGTCTTCCTCGCGGTGCCAGCGGTCGCGCTGGCCGTCGCGGTCGCCCGGCGGACCGACGACTCCCGCCGCGTTCTCGCGGGAGTGACCGCCCTGGTCTGCATCGCGGTCGGCTACACCGCGCCGTGGGATAGCTATCTCGTCGGTCGGGGCGTCTGGACCTACGGCGAGGGCGTCGTCGCGGTGCGGTTCGCTCGGGTGCCGCTGGGCGAGTGGCTCTTCTTCGCGCTCCAGACGATTGCGACCGGCCTGTGGTATCACCTCCTCGCGCCCCGCGGCGACTCCGGCGTGGACCCCGCGCTTCCCGTCGGGAGCGGTGGCCGATTTTCCATCGAGGGCAACGCCAGAGGAGTCGGCGCGGGCGCGTGGCTGGCGGTCGGCGCGATTGGGGCCGGACTGGTCGTCGCGTCGCCCCGGACCTACTACCTCGGGATGATACTCGCGTGGGCCGCGCCGGTCCTCGCCTTCCTCTGGGCTGTCGGCGGCCCGGTCATCTGGCGGGACCGGCGACGGGTCGGACTCGCGGTCGCGGTCCCCTCGGCGTATCTCTGGGTCGTCGACTGGTACGCCATCCGGTCGGGCCTCTGGACGATTTCGGCCGACTCCTCGACCGGCGTCCACGTTCTTGGGCTTCCGGTCGAGGAGGCGGTCTTCTTCGCGCTGACGAACCTGCTGGTCGTGCAGGGCCTCCTGTTGTTCGACTGGGTCACGGCCCGCGCGGCAGAGCGCGGTCCGGCCGACGCGATTTCGGGGCTGGTTCCCGGTCCCGTGGCGGGACAGGCCGATTCCGTGGCGGAGCGCGTCGGGCCGCTGGCGAGTCGCGTCGGGCCACTTGCGAGTCGAATCGGTGCCGCCGCGAATCGAGTCCCCGGCGTCGCGGAGGTGCGTCGCCGGTGGCAGTAACCCGCGAGCAGGGGCCGGAGGACCGAGAGAGCGGGGCTGACGAGAGCGAACGCGGCATCTCCGACGAGTTCACTTCGGCACTACTCCGGACCGCGGTCGCTCCGGCGTGGGTCGCGCTCGGGGCGGTCGGGGTGCTTTCGGCGCTCGGCGGGGCGCTGTCGGCGCTCGGCGTCGGTGCCGACCTGCCAGCGGTCGCGGGCTACCTCCCGTTTCTCGCCAGCCTCGTCGTCTTCGGGCTTCCCCACGGCGCGACCGACCACCTCGCGGTCGCGCGCCTCGGCGGTTCTCGGTCACGGGACGGGTCCGGGTCGCGGGGCGAGTCCGTGTCGCGCGGCGAGTTCCGGTCGCAGGTCCTGTCCCGGTTGCGGGTCCCGTCTCACCCGTGGCTCGCGGTCGGCGCGGCGTATCTGGTCGGCGGCGGGGCGTATCTCGCGGTCTGGCTGGTCTCGCCGGTCCTCGGCTTCGCGTCGTTCATCGCGCTGACGTGGTACCACTGGGGACAGGGCGACCTCTACGTCCTGCTGGCGGTCGGCGACCACCTCCGGACGCGGGGCCAGCGGGTCGCCGCGCTCGCGGTCCGGGGCGGGATTCCGATGGTGGTCCCGCTGGTCGGGTTTCCGGACGTCTATCGATCTGTCGCAGCAGCCACAATCGGGCTGTTCGACCTCGGTTTCGGGCCGGACCTCGGTGTCGTCTTCCGACCGGAAACTCGACTCGCGCTCGGTGGCGGACTCGCCGCGCTCTCGCTGGTCGCGCTTGCACTTGGGGCAGTTCGGGCCGGGGTCGGGAGTCGAGGCTGGCGACTCGACGCGCTCGAAACCGCCCTGCTGTGGGCGTACTTCCTCGTCGTGCCGCCGATACTCGCGGTCGGCCTCTACTTCTGTCTGTGGCACTCGGTCCGCCACGTCGCGCGACTGCTCGTGGTCGAGGACCGAGAGTCGCTCGCGCCCGACCGACTCGCCCCGTCGCTCGCCGGATTCGGCCGAGACGCGCTCCCGAACACGGTGGGCGCGCTCGTCGTCCTCGGCGGCCTCGCGCTGGTCGCGCCGCCGGGCGCGGACTTGCTGTCGCTCCTCGGACTGTATCTGGTGTTACTGGCGGTGCTGACGCTCCCCCACGCCGCCATCGTCACGTGGATGGACCTGCGCGAGGAGATTTGGGCGTCTGGCCGGTCGTGAGAGAACGCGGCGGCGCTAACTCGCGGCCTCCTCGTCGGGATGTTCGCCCTCTTTCCGGAGCAACTCGTGGATGTCCTCCTCGTCCAGCAAGTCCACGAGGCTCTCACCGTCCTCCCACGCGGCGATTTCGTCGTCGGTCAGCCAGTTCGAAGGATCGCGTCCCTTCGCTTCCATCAGTTCCGAGAGCGTGTTGTCGAGGTCTTCCGGGTCGTACCCACCCACAGGCATACTCTCGCATACGCGCTCGCTCCTCTTAGCCCTCGGGGGCGATTAGCCGTCGGGAGCGACGGGGCCGTCCGACGGTCGCGTCGTCCGAAGTCGGGAAAGACATAGAATTATTCCTCAAACACAGCTTCTAAATTTCTAAACAAAGGTTTTGTTGTGTTTCGGCGCGCGGAGTGGAGCAAACCGGCTTTTCCGCGGGCGACGGCTCAGCCTCTCTCGTCCCTGACAGGTGTCTGATTTGCTATATCGAAATCCAGTTTATCAGTCCGAGGCGAAACCGACAAACGCCCGGAAAAGAGAGTCCCACTCGATGGACTGCGACAAATGCGACCGCGAGTCGGTGATGCACGCCGCCTACTCGGGGTTGCACCTCTGCGAGGAGCATTTCGTCGCCTCCGTGGACAAGCGAGTCCGGCGTCGGATTCGGGAGGACGATTTGGTGCCAAGCGACGCCACGCCCGAGAACCCGCAAACGTGGGTCATCGGCCTGTCGGGGGGCAAAGACAGCGTCGTGCTGACCGACATCCTCCACCGGACCTTCGAGAAGGACCCGCGCATCGAACTCGTCGCGCTCACGATTCACGAGGGCATCGAGGGCTACCGCGACCAGAGCGTGGACGCCTGCGAGGAGCTAACCGACGAGTTGGGCATCCCCCACGAACTCGTGACCTACGAGGACGAGTTCGGCGTCCGGATGGACGACGTGGTGGAGAAAGACCCCGAGAACATGGCCGCCTGCGCCTACTGCGGGGTGTTCCGCCGGGACCTGCTGTCGCGCTACGCCGAGGAGTTGGGCGCGGACAAACTCCTGACGGGCCACAACCTCGACGACGAGGCCGAGACCGCCCTGATGAACTTCTTGGAGGGCGACGTGGCCCAAATCGCCAAGCACTTCGACGCCAGTCTCGGGGGGTTCGAGGAGCGAAGCGACGGCTCGGGCGCGCGCGAAGAACAAGACGACTTCGTCCCGCGGGCCAAACCCCTCCGCGACGTGCCCGAGAAGGAGGTCGCGCTCTACGCCCACGTCCAAGACCTGCCCGCCCACATCACCGAGTGCCCCCACGCCGAGGAGGCCTATCGCGGCGAGATTCAGGAACTGCTCTACCAACTCGAAGAGAACCACCCCGGCACGCGCCACTCCATCATGGCGGGCTACGAGGAACTCGCGGAACTGGCCGCCGAGGAGTTCGGCGCGCGCGAGGAGGGTCGGGCCGAACTCGGCGACTGCGAACGCTGCGGCGCTTCGACCACGCGGGACCTCTGCCGGAAGTGTTCGCTCCTCGACGCGATTCACGCGGTCTGATCTTCTGGTCGGATTTCGCGGCGGGCGCTCGGTGGAACAGACCACGAGGATGCGCTCTGTGGAACTTTCCACCGAAATGCGCTCGGCGAATCGAACCACCGGCAGACGACCGATTGACCAACTGCCGGGCGGGAGCTTTAGAAGACGAAATCGCTGCCGACTCTGCTGTCCGCACTCGCAGTCGGAATACGGCAGTCTCGACAATCCTACCGAACCACGCCGAAAAAACCCGAAAGTACGGACTGCCCGCAAACGCAAACCGCTGGCCGTTCAGCGAATGACGTCGAGACCGTTGTTCTTCTCGACTTCGTTCTGTCCGCCGTCACTCTGGGCACCCCACGAGGTGTCCTGCGACCCGGACCCGCCGGTCGCGTCGTGGGTGGTGCCCGCGCTCCCCGAGTCGCCGATGCCGCCGAGGTCTTCGACGTTCTGGCTGGCGTCGAACGACTGGGCGTCGACGTCGCGCATCTGCTCGCGGGACTTGTCGGCCTGCTTCTGGGTACTCGGGCCGAGGACCTGCGCGCTCTGGACGCCGGTCATGATGGCCATGACGCGGACTTTGCCCTTGTAGTTGTCCTGAATGCGCGCGCCCCAGATGACGTTCGCGCTGGCTTCGAGGCGCTCGGTGATGTTGCTGGCGATGGACTCGGCCTCTTTGAGCGTGAGGTCCGGGCCGCCCGTGATGTGGACCAGTCCGCCCGACGCGCCGCGGTAGTCCACGTCCAGCAGCGGGTGGTTCATCGCGTCGCGGACGACCTCCTCGGTCTTGTTCTTGTCTTGGGTCTCGCCGACCAGCATCACCGCGACTCCGCCCTGATTCATGATAGAGGTCATGTCGGCGTAGTCGAGGTTGATGAGCGAGGGCTGGGTAATCGTCTCCGAGATACCCTTGACGGTCTCGGCGATAATCTGGTCCATCACCGAGAACGCCTTGCCGATGGGCAGGTTCGGGACGTAGTCGAGCAGTCGGTTGTTGTCCAGCACGATGATGGAGTCGGCCTCGTTGCGGAGCTTTTCGAGTCCCTCCTCGGCTTTGACAGTCCGCGCGCGCTCGACGTTGAACGGCGTCGAGACCATCCCGACGACGATTGCACCCTGTTCTTTGGCGATTTTAGAGACGACCGGTGCCGCGCCGGTCCCCGTGCCGCCGCCCATGCCTGCGGTGACGAAGACGAGGTCCGCATCGCCGAGTACCTCCTTGATGGTCCCCTGAGCCATCTCGGTGGCGCGCTCGCCCATCGACGGGTCGCCGCCAGCGCCGAGACCGTTGGTCAGGCTCTTGCCGACCAGAATCTTGGTGTCGGCCTCGATCATCTTGAGGTGCTGCTTGTCGGTGTTGATGGCGACGGTGTCCGCCCCTTCGACGCCGATGTTGTAGAGCCGGTTGACGGTGTTGTTACCGGCACCGCCACAGCCGACGATGACGATGCGGGGGTCTCCGAACTCGTCTCCGTCGGCCGACGCGTCCATCTCACGGCTCTCCTCTTCGGCGTTCTCCAAGGCGTCCTGAACGATATCCTGCATGTTTACACCTTCGCCCACGACCGCTTGCTAGACGTCTGCTCGGTCGTGTCTTCCTCGTGTTCGTTTAACATGTCTCGAACGGCGGCCCGAATCGCTTCGCTCCGATTCGGGAACTCCCCGGTCTCGACCATCTGTTCGACCTCCTCGATCTGCTGTTTCGGAATGCGGAGTGTCACACGCTCCATAGTTTGTAATGTTCCCCTGTTGTAGTAAGACGGCACGCGACTTCCCGCGCGTCCTGTCTTACACCGTGTGACCCCGGAACACGGACGTTTCAGCCGTTCGGGGCCAGTCTGTAAGACGACCGTCTTACGCGAACGTACCCACAAAGTCAGAACTTAAATAATTAACGGCGGCCGTAAAACGATGTCTTACGAACGGTCGAGAACGTCCGCCGCGGGGGTCCGGCGTCCGCAACTCGGGCAGAAACCCCAGTCAGACCGCACTTCGTCGCCGCACTCGCAGAAGACTCGCCGGGCGGCCTTCTCCCCGCAGTTGGGGCAGTAGACGTGGTCGTCGGACAGCGACTCGCCGCACTGGCCACAGGTTTGGTCCTCGGTGGCTCGCTCGGGTGCGCCAGCCGCCGATTCCCGCGCGTCCGGTGGCTCGTCGGCTCCGCGGCGAGTCGTCCGCTCGGTGTCGGACGACCGCGAACCCTCGGCTCGTCCCTTGCGCTCGGCTTGTCCCTCCGCGTTCGCCTGCACGGGGGCGTCGGTTTCGAGGTTGACGTTGACCGTCACGTCCTGCGGGCGCTCGCCGGTCCGCCTTCTGTCGCGTGTCTGGGACTCGCGTTCGGCGAGTCGCTCGGCCACGAGTTCGTCCACGCGCTCGGCGAGGAGGGCGTCGAGGCTCTCGGAACCCACTTCACCCGCCTCGTCCGCGCTCGGGGCTTCGCCCTCGTCGGCGGTCGAATCCGCGCGGTCGAGGTACTCCCGAAGCGCCTCGCGCATGACCTCGCTCTTGGAGGCGTCGAGGTCTTCGATCTCCTCGACGAGGTCGTCGTCCGCGCGGAAGGTGATCTTGCTCATGGCCCGTTCGTCTCTGACCACGCACCCACACCATTTCAATCTTCCTGACGTGTCTGACGCGCACAAAGCCCGCTACTCGGAGTCCTCTTCCCTGCGCCGGTGTGCTTCGACTTTCTCCATAGTCTCGGGGCCGAGATTGCGCTCGGCGAGCGGAATATCCGCTTCCCAGAGCCAGAACGTCACCAGCGAGTGGTGAACGCCGAGTTCGACCGCCAGCCACCACAGCGTCTGCTCTTGCTCCCAGAACCGCTCGCGGAGTTCGTCCGCACCGGGGTGGCGCTTGACGAGTGATCCTTGCCCCAACCCACGGAGGTCGATAATTCTCTCGCGTTCGAGGAGGTACGTAATCACGAACGCCGCGCCTTGGTCGGACAGCGTACGGTCGTCCCCGAGGTCGGTCTTCCACTCGTCGTAGACGGCCTTGACGGCCTCGAACGCGGACTCCTCGGTGATTTCGTCGCGGAGGTCTTCTATGTACGACTCGACTTCGGTCGCGGTCGGCGGGCCGGTAGCCGCTTCGATCTCCTCCCACGGGACGGGGTCTAGCTCGGACATGGGTCGGGTGTCGTGCGCGCGAGTGAAATCACTTAGGAGGGTCAGTCTGGTTCGGAAAGCAATGTATACAAATATTAAGGAAATGAAAATGTATTTTAGAAGCGTGTTTACATATGTGTGATCGGCTTACCGGAGTGGGTGAAGGCAACTCCGGTGATGCTGTCGGACGCGCTCGGTCGAGGTCCCACGGGTGGGATGTGATTCGCTGGACGGTGGCACGCTTCCGCCGAATAATAACCCTTAAGTCCGACAGGGCACCTACGTAAGACTGCGTGCCCGCCCTTAGCTCAGACTGGTAGAGCAGTCGACTGTAGATCGACTTGTCCCCCGTTCAAATCGGGGAGGGCGGATTTTCCCCGAAAATTCGACCGAGCCGATTTGAGCTCGGAAGTCACAGCCCGCGAAGCGTAGCGAGCAGGAATGTCT
The DNA here is from genome assembly GCF_004765785.1 of Halorussus ruber. Taxonomy (GTDB): domain Archaea; phylum Halobacteriota; class Halobacteria; order Halobacteriales; family Haladaptataceae; genus Halorussus; species Halorussus ruber. Next base: position 91,409 of record NZ_SBIT01000010.1, read on the forward strand.
TCCGGTGTTCAAATCGGGGAGGGCGGACTAATTTTCTCGGGACAACGTGAGCGAGCGACGAGCGTAGCGAGGTGCGAGTGAACCGTCCCGAGAAATTAGCAATCCCGAGCCGATTTGAGCAGACGAGTCGCATGCCCGCGCAGGCCGCAGGCCGAGCAGGACCGTCTCGGCGAGTTCAAATCGGGAAGGGCGGACTTTTCCCGGGAATCTACGTTGACAAGCAGAGCAACCATTCTGAATCTGGAGTCACTTCGACGCGCAGGCCTACCGCCACGAAGTTGCGACCCAATGGACCCCACTCGCCAAGCGGTTCGCCAAGATCGGCGTGGACGTGTGCGGCCTGATCTGCCACTCCGGGAAGGACCTCCACCCCGAGGCGAAGCGACTCTCGACGCTACCGTACTTCAAGCGTGAGAAGAAGGTCGTGGACTTCTTCGAGCGATGGCCTGCCGATGCCGATATGCCTGCTGACCAGTTATTCGGTGGCTCTGTCGAGAATTTAGAGCCAACCGGTACTGAGTACGACCCCGACGACGCCGCGCCGTGGTCGTGGGATTTGGAGTCTGATTTGTTCTCGATTGATGTTGGTTGGTCTGAGCTTCTTACCGAACTCCGAGAACGTGGGTCTACCAAATAGCTATGATAATTATAGAGTTTGATGGCCCAAATAATAGTATGTGTTGAAAGTCACGATTTAATCTCAGTTCTAATATTCACAGTACCTATTGTAGAGGGAAAGATTTGAATAGGTTTGTTTAGTCGTATACGATATGGCTCTGGAAGTTAGCAACGACACCTTCTATCTTGTCCAGTTACCGCAAGGAAAGACCCTTCATAATAACGAGGACGAGGCAATTGATTACCTGAAAAACAAGGCCAATGATGTAAATCCTGAATCTGACGACGTTAGCGTTGTTAGAGTGGCTGTCGAGGGTGAAGATTGGACCATTGCCGAGATGTCTTGGCAAAACATCGCTCTTCAATTGATGGGGGATAGCTAACATGGAAGTTCGACAGATGAACCCGTCGGAACTGGAGATCGACCCTCTCAATGAGCGGAATAGTAATGTCGGCCCTCACAAGGGAAACGATTCACTCGAGGAAAGTATCCAAGAACAGGGTATTATTCAGCCACCGGTAGCACGGCCAGATAACGGCTCATATAAAGTGATTGTGGGCCAACGTCGAACATTAGCAGCTCAATCTGTCGGGATTGATCAAATACCGGTGATAATTGTAGACTGGGACGATGCAGAGGCATTAGAGGCTACGGTAACTGAAAACGTCGATGCCTTTAGAAAATCTGTGTCAAAGTCTGACCGAGCAGCAGCGATAAGTCAGTTGATGGAACTCAATGACTGGTCTGTGACAGAAGCTGCTGATGAGTTAGGAATCAACAGGGGGACATTCCGTGATTGGTTGGAGCGGACTAATGATGAGTGGGAAGATACAGTAGTGCATGTTGATCCAAACGATAATTCCTCTGAAGAACAAAGCACCGGTGTTGAAACCCACTCATCTAACTCAAAACAAGTGAGTAAAGAAGATGTTGAAGAAATCTCTGATACTGACTTAAGACTAATTCGTAACCTTACAGATTCGCCTGAGGAGCGACAAAAGGCTGTTGAAAAGGTTGTACAGTCGGGAGCTACTCAAAGCGAAATCCGGGAAGCTAAGAAGCGGACAGAACGTGGAGATGGTTCCTTTGATGAGGCAATTGAAGAAGTAAGTCAAAAATCAGAGGAAAAGAGTGGTCAAATACAAGTTCGGACTGAGGTCACCTTTACCGGAGATTACGCTGAAGGACTTCAACGGGCTGCGAGAGATTATGGTACTTCTGAAGAAGAACTAATTCGGCAAGCAATTAGCGATTATCTGTCCGAAGAAGGTTACCTCTAATCCAAAACATCTCCTAATAACAACTTTTAATTCCTATTGCTCATTACCTTTAACTGAGGGAAAGTAATGAGCTCCGATCTTCCTAAGAAGGCGTTGAAGAGCATTGTATCCGCGAAATTCTATCAGGAACAAAAAGATGTTGGTACCCGTCGGTACGTCCCTTATAGCTTCACGCAAGGCCTCCGAAAAGCAATGGGCCATTTAAACCCTGATAATATACAGGAACTCGAAGCAAGCAGGTCATTTAATACCGGGCGAGATAATCTAACAACCCTGTCCGGATCTAGTGTTTCGGACATTCTCCAGGGAGAAGAAGTAAAGCGCGAACAGTATGATTTGTCCTTTGACAGGGGTGAATACGGGAATTTCCCATGGTCAGATATACGATCTGTTCTAGGCCAGTCAACCATTTACGATTTGCCGGTAAGGCGCATAGTGGTTCGTTTTAGCAACGAAGACTTTGAAAGTGAATGGAAAGATACCCTAGAAACAGCAATTGATATAGATGATTTTCCTACTTCCTGGATAGAATCGCCCTTCTTTGCCGTACTTGAATCGGCGGAACCGGGTGATAGTGATGCTCGAAAGAACGTAAAGAACCTCCACGAAGAATTCTACTTTAAGCCAAAGTTTAGAACAAATGAAGATTTCGATGGAATGGACTGGTCAATCCAAACACTTGATTTACAAAGCGTATGGTCTTATCAAGGGTTTGTAAACCGCCCAGATCCGATTCTTACAACTCGAACAGGAGATCGCCAATACGATTGGACACCTAGAAGGATAGAGCGGTTTTTAATGAACTTCTTCCATCCTGAAGAGGATTACACCGGAGTAATCCGAAATAGCGAATTTGCGGGACTCTGGCGGCGCGTCTATTCAAGAGATATAACCTCGACTAAAGAATTCGCGTGGGAAGAAGACGAGGAATGGGTCCAGACTGAATAGTTCAACCATGTCACACAAACCAGAATCGAACGCTGATTCCAACTACCAACATCATGATTTTGATGTTAAATATATTGACCCAAACGAGTTAGTGATCGATGAAGTGAATGAGAGAACATCTAATACTGGTCCGCGGACAGACCGAGGAAATTTAGAGACTTCTATTGAGGAAAAAGGCGTGGAAAATCCTCCTCAAGCCCGCCCTCAAGACGATGGCAATGGTTACAAGGTATTCGCTGGTCAGCGTCGTGTTCTCGCTGCACAAGCTGTTGGTTTACCAGAAATACCTGTCATTGTTAAAGATTTAGACGATATGGAAGCTCTCGCAGCATCAGTAAATGAGAATAATGAGCATTTAAAGAAAGATGTTTCTCGAAAAGACCGGGCACAGGCAGTTAAGAAACTCGAAAGAAAGTGGGAACGAGAAAAGGTCGCTGAGCATTTTGGTGTGCAAGCCCAGACTATTAGAAACTGGTTAGAGCCAACTCGAGAATTTTGGGAAGATACTATTTTTGACCCAAACATTGAAACGGAGTTCGAGACGGAATATATCGCGGATGACATCCTCTCTGATTTAAGGAGAGTAATGAAGAAAAGCGATCTAGCGGAGAGAGCGGCTAAAATAATAATCAAAAAACAAATACCGAAAAAAGTCGTTAGAAGTGCAATTAAATCTACTGATGATCCAGCAGACTTCATAAAAGAATTGAAAGAGCAATGGGAAGCCGTCTCATCTGGTAAGGAACAAATTCGACCCAGAATCACTTTGACCGGCAACCACGCTGAAAGGCTGAAGGCGTGGGCAAAAGAAAGAGGGATTAGTAAAGAACAAGCAACCAAACAATTAGTAAAAGACCGGTTAAAAGAGATTTATGAAGAGACGAAATCAGCGTAGTTTGTGATCTATTTCTCCACCCACCGACCCACCGACCCGGTGGGTTACTCTACAAACTCCAAATTCGTATGCTTGTACGTGTAGAGCTTGATATCCTGATCGTCACAATACGAGGACCAAAGCGCGGCCTCGATATCACGCCAATCGCCCGGCCCTTCGTCTAACGCGCTTGGAAAAGCGACCCGAACCGCTTCACCATCCAACTCCTGACCGTACAGCTCAACGTTCGTCTCTGGTGGAAGAACCTCAACCACAACCGCGGTCGAATCACTATCGCCGTGAGGTGCGACACGATCTCCCGGTCGGAAGGGATTCTCTGGCTTCTGATTCATGTGCGCCGTGTTCGGCCCGAGGTCCGCCAGGTCGTTCATCGGTTGCATCGCCAAGTGCTTCAGCTTCTCCGGCTCCTCTCCGGAGAACTGCTCCTGTGATTCGACTTTCGAGATGAGCGTTTCGACTCGCTCCCAACCGAGCAGGACGAGACTATCTTCGTTGTCTCGATGCCACGCCATGACGACGATATCATTGTCCGAGTCCTTCTCGACCAGCGTCTCTGGGAGAAATGCAGATACGTCCCGCGAGGTTTTCACGTCGACCTCGTAGCCGAACACCTCGAAGTCGTGGCCGGCGAAACTCTCGGGATTACAGCGCCGAATCGCCGCTTCGTTCTGCCATTCCCACATCTCGGCAGGTAGGTACTCACGGCAGAACTGCTCGAATGCGAGTTCTCCTAAGTTTCCGATTCGTTTACTCTCAATATCGTCGGCGTCCTGCTTGACTGCTTGATGATGCGCTCGCCGTTGGTCGATTTCGTCCGGGGTAAATTGATACACGATTTCACCAGTTAGCTGTCTCTAAATTAATCTTTCTGCTAAACGGAGTCGAATATTCTTGACTGAGTGGTCGGATCAAATTTTAGTTAGAATTAGTTAAATCTACCAACCCACCCACTCACCCACACAGGGGTGTGGAAAGAAGTTTCTTCGGTGATGATATAAATGCCATATACCGCGCATGACAGGAGAAAAAGAAGGGTCTTTTCGAGAAAGTCAGTATGAAGAAGAATCGTTAGAACGTGCAAAAAAGCTCGATGAGTGAACACTCGACCATCAAGTAACTACTATACGTGAAAAAGGGAAAATGGCAATTGAGCTAATTAAGATAAACTTACTAATGGCTAGTGTCATATTTGAGGTAATAAAGCTCAATGGGAGCGTGCCACTTTCTTCAGGCGATATTCAAGGCTTCCTTGTTGCATATTTTCCACTTCTATTCTCCATCATTATTCTGATTTTTGCAAGAACCATCTCAAATAGCACTCATGGACTGAATAGCGACGGAATAGAAATATTCCGAAAATTAGAAGAACAAAAAGGGCTTGAGGGTCTTGTGGAAGCTTATCTCCATTTCATATCGGAAAATGAGACGAAAATAAAGAGACTAAATTATCTACTTCTGGCTAGCGTGCTACTAAGTATCGCCGTAATAAGCTATCTAGCAATCGGATTCGTGTCAGTTGCAAAATGGATTGTCCGTTAGCCTCGGAGAACCCTCTTATTCGGCCTCGGCTGGTGTTGCGCGTCGATCTTCCCCTCCAGAGACCGCATCCCCCACGTTGTGATTTCGTACATCTCCCCATGAACCGGCGCAATGAGCCCTGCTGACGCCAGTGCCCTACATCGCTCTCGAATCTGCCGTTTCGACGCGCGCAACCTCGGAAGTGACTCCACCACCTTCGGCGAAGACCACGACTCTTCGTCAAGGTGTTCGAGGATTCGATCATCTAGTTGTCACATCTATCTTACTGCTTCCGAGACGGCACGATTTATCCCCTCTCGCCCGTCTTACACGCCCCAAAAGAAGGCGATCCCGAGCGTCGTCACGACCGTCAGGAGCAACTGAAGCGGCGCACCCACTCGCACGAAGTCCGTGAACCGATACCCGCCGGGGCTGTAGACCATCAGGTTCGTCTGGTAGCCCATCGGGGTCATGAACGCCGTCGAGGCCGCGAAGGTGACTGCGAGGGTGAAGGCGAAGGCGCTCGCGCCGACCTCGTTCGCGGTGCCGACCGCGATGGGGAGGACCAGCGCCACGCTGGCGACCGGCGTGATGAGATTCGCCAGCAGGCCCGTCAGCAGGTAGAACAGCGCCAGCGTGGCGATTGCGGGCAGGGCGGCCGACGCGGCGGTCACGTACGACGCCAGCAGGGCGGCGGCCCCGGTCTGCTCCATGGCCAGTCCGAGCGGGATGACCCCCGCCAGCAGGAAGATGACCTCCCAGTTCACCGCGTCGTAGGCGTCTGCGGGCCGGACCACGTTTCCGACGACCATCGCTACCACGCCCCCGAGCGCCGCGATGGCGATGGGGAGCAAGTCGGCCGCCGCAATCGTGATGACGCCGACGACGATACCGATGGCGAGCGCGGCCTGTCGCACGTCGATGGGTTCGGGTTCGATGTCGAGGCCCCCGCCGACGCGCTCGGTGACCAGCAGGTCGCCCGACTCCTCGAGGTAGTCGAGACCGTTCTGTGTCGCGTGAACCAGCAGGCCGTCGCCCTCGCTCAGCACCGCGTCGGACACGTCCTCGACGACCAGCGTCTCGCCGCGCCGGACCGCCAACACGGTCGCGTCGAAGCGCTCACCCATCTTCGTCTCGCTGACTACCTTCCCGAGGAGACTCGACCTCTCGGGGACGATGACCTCCGCGAGGGTGCCCCGACCCTCGCCGAGCGCGAGTTCCTCCTCGGTGACCTCGGCCCGCGGGAGTCGCCGGAGACCGGCCTCGTCCACGAATCCCCGGACGGTCTCGTCGTCGGCCCGGACGGTCAGCACGTCACCGGCCTCGATTTCCCGGTCGGTGCGGGACGCGACGAGCGTCTGGTCGCCCCGGACGATTTGGAGAATTTTCACGTCGTCGGTCCGGGCCTCGGCGACGGTCTGGTCCACGAGTGCCGACGACGAGGGGACGTACACTCTGGCCAGTCGCCCCTCCAGTCCGAACTCCTCGGTCAGGTCGTGGGGCGCGATGCGGGCGGGCAGCAGCCATTGGCCCACCGTCAGCAGGTACGCCGACCCGACCACCAGCACCAGCAGTCCGAGGGGCGTGAACTGGAACATCGAGAAGGGCGTGCCAGCGACCCCGAGGTCGGCCGCAATCGAACTCGCCACCAGATTCGTCGCGGTCCCGACAAGCGTGAGCGTCCCGCCGAGCATCGCGGCGTACGACAGCGGAATCAACAACTTCGACGGCGAGGTGTGGGTCTTGTCGGCGAGGTCGGTAATCATCGGGATGAACAGCGCGACGACCGGCGTGTTGTTGACGACCCCGGCCAGCGGCCCCGTGATGCCGACTGTCGCGGTCAGGAGTCGGTCCCGGTCGCCGCGAGTCAGGCGAGCGACGAACACCTCCAGTTGCTTGACCGCGCCGGTCTCCTCGACCCCGGCGCTCAGGATGTACATCGCCACGATGGTCACGGTCGCCGGACTCGCAAATCCCGAGATGGCCTCGTCGGCAGAGACGTGCGTGAAATCCTGAAAGACGACCAGCGAGACGAGGACCGCCAACGCGGTCGTGTCGGTCGGAATCTTCTCGGTGACGAACAGCGCGACCGCACCGGCCACCACCCCGAACACCACGAGCACGTCGGTAGTCAGCGCTGGCCCTCCCTGTAGCATCGTCCGGAGTATCGGAGAACGGTCACGTTAGCGTTGTGGTGGGCACCCCTGCGATTCTGGCTCCACCTGTCACGCGAATCCGAACGTCTCGGGTTCGGGCTTGCCGAGGACGTCGGTCACGACCTCGTAGAGGTCCCGAATCTGCGGTCGGGCGCGCCCGGTCTCCGTGCGGTCTCTCACCCACCTGTATCGAACTGTGCCCTCCTCGTCCACGAAGAAGCAGGCGCGGCGCGCTCGCCGGGCCACTCCGAGCGCCCGGTAGGTCACGCCGTAGGACTCGGCGATGGAGAGGTCCCGGTCCGAGCAGAAGGGATAGGTCACGTCGAGGTAGTCCGCGAACTCCTGATTCGTCCGAGGCTTGGCGCGATTGACGCCGACGACTTCGAGGCGGTCGTCGGTCGTGAACCAGTCGTACTCGCCGAGCGCCACGCGCTCGGCGAACGCCTCCAACTCGAAGTCCGTGGGCTGAAACACCAGCAGAACCGCGCCGTCGGACAGCAGCGACGAGAGCGTGACCTCCGACACCGACCCGTCGGGCATCGCCAGGGGCGCGGTGAACTCCGGGGCTTGCGAACCGACGGTCGGACCGCCCGAATCTTCCATTATCGTCTCCTTGCGCGCCGGTTGGTTTAAAATTACCTTCGCGTTTCCGACTCGTTTCTTTGGGCGTTCGGCTTCCGACCCGTTTATGACGGTCGCTCCGAAACGTCGCGTCCATGGTTTCGCCGCTACTCGCCGACGCGCTGGTCTTGGTGGGGCTGGTCGGCTTCTACGGCGGTCTGGCGCGGGACCTCGCGCCGACCACGGACCTCCTCGACCGGCGTCTCGGTCTGGGACTCTCGCTCGGGGTGTACGTCGCTGGCGGGGTCGCGGCGCTGTTGTCGCTGGCGACCGTCGCGGTCGAGATTTCGCGGGGCGACTTCGGCACGCTGGAGGCCTGCACGTCTGCGCTCGGGTTCTGCCTGCTGTTCGCGGTCGTGTTCGGCCTGTTCTTCCGATTCGGCCTCGCGGTCTACGCGGTCCTCCTCCGGGTGGGACTGAACCTGCCGCGAGGCTGAGGGCCGTCCCGGCGCACGATTTCACCCGTCCTTGCGGGTTGCCCACACGTCAACGTTTATCCGGTCGGATTGCGTGGTTCGGTTTATATGCCGACACGAGTACCCGATTCCGAGTTCCGCGACCGACTCGGTGCCGTCCGCGGCCGAATCGACGACGCCGGTGCCGACGCCGGAGTCTGGTTCGGCGCGACGAGCATCGAGTATCTGACCGGCTTCGACCACATCCAGACCGAGCGCCCGGTCGTCCTCGCGGTCACGGACGACGAGGTGGCGATTACGGTGCCCCGACTCGAAGTCGAGCGCGTCGAGACGAACCCGCGCATCGACGCGGTGCATCACTACTTCGACTACCCCGGCGGGAACCCAATCGAGACTGCTGCGGAGATGCTCTCGGAAGTCGGTGCGGAGTCCGTCGCCACCGACGCCGACGGCGCGCCGGGCGTGATGGGCTACGAGGGGCCGAAGCTCTCGGAGTTCGTCGATGTCGAGACCCAGAGCTGGGTCGAGAGGATGCGCTGGGCCAAATCCGACGTGGAGGTCGAACTCGTCCGCGAGTCCGCCCGGTGGGGCAACCTCGCCCACCGCTATCTGGCGGACTTCACCGAGGTCGGCGAGCATCCCGCGACCGTGAGCCAGCGCGCCTCGATGGAGGCCTCGCGGGCGATGCTCGACACCTTGGGCGAGGAGTACGTCCCTCGGACCCGAGGAGACGGTCCGGCGATGGCGGGATTCATCACGGGCGAGCAGACCGCCCTGCCCCACGGCCACACCGCCAACCGGCGCTTGCAGGAGGGCGACGTGCTGGTCACCGGCGCGAGCGCCAACGTCGATGGCTACCACTCGGAACTGGAGCGCACGATGTTCCTCGGCGAACCCACCGACGAGCAGGCCCACTACTTCGAACTCATGCTGGAGGCCCAGACCATCGCCATCGACGCGCTCGGGCCGGGCGTCGAGTTGTCCTACGTGGACGAGCAGGTCTGGGACTTCTTCTCTGAACAGGGCGTCGCGGACCTCGCCCAACACCACGTCGGGCACAACATCGGTCTCGGCGCGCACGAACCGCCGTACATCGACCGCGGGTGGACGACCCACTGCGAGGAGCAGGACGGTCGGGAGACCGAGGACGCCGAGATGGAACCGGGCCACATCTACACCATCGAACCCGGCATCTACACCGACGAGTACGGCTATCGCCACTCGGACACGATTGCCATCACGGAGGACGGCGTGGACTGGCTGACCTACTTCCCGCGGGATTTGGAGTCGAACGTCATCAGCGTCGAGTAGTCGAGAGGCGATTCTGGGCGGTGGGATTTTCGGATTCTGCGTGCGCTCTTTCGATTTTGATTCTGGGCGCGCGCTGGCGTGACCTCGTGTCACGCCATCGGCGTGCGAGGGCCGAGGACCGCAACGGAGTGAGGACCGCAGGCGGTTGGGGAGGACGAGGCGCGGTGCGGTCGGCGGTGCGGTTGCGGTGTCTCCTTGGCTTGAGCCTGAAGCTAGCTCTCTCCGTTCTCCGTTTCTGTCTTTTCTCCCTATTGCCGTCTTCTCTCTCCGTTCCCATCTTCTCGACTCGTCGTTGTCCGCCAGATAAACAACTCTACAATCATAAAGAACACAATTATAATTCTTTAAAAATGGATGGTTGTCTCTAGTTCTTCTCTCATCGACTCTCCAGCCACCCTCTCCCGAACGAAAAGCTACGTAAGAGACCTCTCCGAACCAACGCCAATGACCGACTCGACGCGCCGACAGTTGCTCCGGAGTGCGACGACCGTCGCCGCGACCACCTCCCTTACCGCCCTGGCCGGTTGCGCGGGCGTCCTCTCCGAGAACGACCGAACGACCCCCGTCGATTACACGCTTCCCGAAGCGACCGCCAGCGCCGAGGTCGAGATGGGGCCGGACGGCACCAACCTGTTCGCGCCCGAAATCGTCCACGTCGAGGTCGGCGGCACCGTCACGTGGACCAACGTCTCGGCCAATCACTCAGCGACCGCCTACGCGCCCGCTCACGACTACCCGCGGCGCATCCCCGAGGAGGCCGACCCGTGGGACACCGGCGTCATCGTGGCGAACGGCGAGTCCTCCTCTCACACCTTCGAGACGCCGGGCGTCTACGACTACTACTGCACGCCTCACGAACCGTTCGGGATGGTCGGTACCGTGGTCGTCGGGAATCCCGACCCAGCGGGACAACCCGGTCTGCAACCGCCGAGCGACGGCCGCACCGAGAAGGCGGCGTCGAAAATCGAGGCGCTGAACGCGAAGGTTCGGTCCGGGCTTGAGGGGTGACGTAAGTGGGTTGGATTGGTTTCCGGCCGGTGGGTCGTCGTAGAGTGATTACCGCAAGAAGCTAGCTTCAGGCTTGAACACAGGAGTCTACCGCCCCGTCCCGCGACCGCGAGCCTCTCACCTCCCCAACCTCCTCGTTCGCTCCTTTCAGTCACTCACTCGTCCCTCGCGCGACGATGGCGGACCACGAGGCACCGCCAGACAAACCGCATCTGCCGAGCAGTCGTTCACTCCGTTCACGACAATCCCGCCAGCGCGCGCCGAAGCAATTGGCTAACTGCAATTTGTCACCCAAAACTCGCCTCGGTCCGACCGATTCAAGTCCGCTTGCACTAATCCCGAGATAGTGGCAGTCTCGTTCGACCTGTTCGGAACCCTCGTGGACGCAGACCGGCCCGAGGACCCCGCCAGCGCGGTCGCCGCGGAACTCCGAGCGCGCGACGTGGCGGTGCCCGACGACTGGGCCGACGCCTACCGCGAGGTCCACATCGACGCGCCGGAGGGCGCAGAGGTCCCGCTCATGGCCCACGTCAGCGCCGCCTTGGCGAGTCGCGGCGTCGAGGCTCCCGGCAACGCCGCCCGGAGAGCAGTCGTCTCGGCGTTCGACCCCGACGTGGAGACCCGAGACGGCGCGCTCGAAGCGGTCGAGGCCGCGAGCCAGCGGGGGTCGGTCGCGCTCCTCTCGAACTGCGCGGTGCCCCAACTCGCCCGCAAGGCCCTGATTCGCTCGGACCTCGACTGCGGGGCCTTCGACGCGGTCGTCACCAGCGTCGCCTCCGGGTGGCGAAAGCCCGACCCGCGGGCGTTCGAGACCTGCGCCGACCGCCTCGGCGTCCCGGTCGCCGACCTCACGCACGTCGGCGACGACCCCCGGACCGACGCCGGAATCGAGGAGTGCGGCGGCACGGCGGTCCTCCTCGACGACGTTTTCCTGACCGAGTTCCCCGACTGGTTGGAGGGTCGGGCGTGAATCCCGCCATCGCCGTCGCACTCGCGCTCGTCCTCGACGCCGCGGTCGCCGAACTCCCGCGGCGACTCCACCCCGTCGCGTGGTTCGGGTCGGTCGTCGCCCGCGCCGACCGCGAGTGGTCCCGACCGATGCTCGCGGGCGTCGCCGTCGCTCTCGTCCTCCCCCTTCTCGCGGCCGGAGTCGTCGCGCTCGCGGTCGGACTCGCCGAGAGCTTCCGTCCTCTCGCGGGCCTCCTCGCGGCCGGACTCGTCCTCTTCGCCACCACCAGCCTCCGGATGCTGGTCGAGAAGGCCGGGGAAGTCGTCGCCGCGACCGAGGCCGACCTCCCGACCGCCCGTAAGCGACTCGAGTGGCTGGCGGGCCGGGACGCCGACGACCTCGCTCCCGGCCAAATCCGGAGCGCCGCGGTCGAGAGCGCCGCCGAGAACCTCGCGGACGGCGTGGTCGCCGCGCTTTCGGCGTTCGCCCTCCTCGCGCCCATTTCGCTCCCTCTCGGGGCGGGGGCCGCCGCGTGGGTCAAGGCGGTCAACACCCTCGACTCGATGCTGGGTTATCCCGACAAATCCCACGGAACCGCGAGCGCCCGTCTCGACGACATAATTATGTGGATTCCTGCGCGCGCGAGCGCCGGACTGGTCGCGCTCGCGGCGGTCCTCGTCTCGTCTGGGAACTCTCTCTCGGGGCGCTCGCGTTCGGACCACTCTCGGGGGTCACTCTCGGCGGGGCGTCGGTGGGCCGACGCCCCGCCCTCGCCGAACTCGGGGTGGCCGATGGCGACCCTCGCGGGAGCCATCGACGCCCGCCTCGAAAAGCCGGGCGTCTACGTGCTGAACCCCGACGCGGGGCTTCCCTCGGTCGAGACTGCTCGCTCCGGGGTTCGGATTGCGGGCCTCGCCGGGGTGCTGGCGTTCCTCTTCGCGGGCCTACTGGTCGCAGCCGTCTCGGGGGTGGTCGCGTGGTTCTGACCGCCTTCCGCGGCGCGGTCGGCTTCCTCACGCGCATCCCGACCGGCCGGTCCGAGGAGGCGTGGGCCGCCTTCAGCGAGACCCCGGCGGCCTTCCCGCTGGCCGGGTGGGTCGTGGGCCTCCTCGTCGCGGTTCCCCTCCTCGGGTCCGCACTTTCCTCGCTTCCGGCCCCGACGATTGCGTTCGGCTACCTGCTCGCGGTCTACGCCGTCACGGGCGTCAACCACGCCGACGGGGTGGCCGACCTCGGGGACGCCGCGGTGGTCCACGGCAGTCCCGAGGACCGCCGGGCCGTGCTGAAAGACACTGAGGTCGGCGTCGGCGCGGTGCTGGCGCTCGGGACGGTGCTGGTCGGCCTCGCGCTGGCCGCGCTGGGAGTGGCCGGACTGCCACCGATTCGAGCGGTCACGATTGCACTCGCCGCCGAGGTGGGCGCGAAGTTCGGGATGGCCGCGGTGGCCTGCCTCGGGTCGCCCGCCTTCGAGGGCTTGGGGTCGGCGTTCACCGACAACGACCCGGCCGCGCTGGTCGCTCCGGCGCTGGTCGCGGCCCCGGTCGTCCTCCTCGGCGCGCCAGCGATTGGGGCGCTCGCCGGGGCGGTCGCCGTCGCGCTCGCACTCCTGCGGTGGTCCCGGGTCAACCTCGGGGGCGTCAACGGCGACGTGTTCGGCGCGACGAACGAACTGGCCCGGGTCGCGGGCCTCCATCTGGGGGTGGTCGCGTGGACGCTCTCGTGATGTGCGGCGGCCGGGGGACCCGCCTCGACAGCGAGGCCGAGAAACCGCTGTTCGAGATTGGCGGGAGGCCGATGGTCGCGCGGGTGGCCGACGCCCTCGAAGCGAGTCGCGTCGAATCGGTCCACGCGGTGGTCTCGCCCAACGCCCCCGAGACCCGCGAGTTCGCCCAAGCGCGCGACTCGCTCGCCACCATCGAGACGCCCGGCGAGGGCTACGTCGCGGACTTGCAGGTCGCGCTCGACGCGGTCGAGTCCCCGGTCCTCACGACTGCGGCCGATCTGCCCCTGCTGGAGGCCGACGCCGTGAATCTGCTCCTCGACGCCCACGACGCCGTCAGTGCTGACGCCGCTGGCGGCGTCGCGCCTTCGACCACGGTCTGCGTTCCCGCCGCGCTCAAGCGGGCGCTCGGCGCGAGCGTGGATACCGCCTTCGAGCGCGAGGAGGACGGCCGGGAACTCGCGCCGACGGGCGTCAACGTCGTCGCGGAATCAGAGGAAGATACCATGTACGAGACATACGACGCACGCTTGGCTGTCAACGTGAATCGACGTTCGGACGCAAAACTAGCGGAGGAGTTGCTGTGAGGTTCGTCCTATTCGCCGGGACGACCCGGACCGCCGAAATCGAGGGACTGAGCGCCGCGGGGGCCGACCCCGACGTGATGGTCCACACGCCGAGCGCGGACGCCGAGATTCTGGAGTACGGCGAACTGGTTCGCGCGCCGGTCGTGCCAGTCAGTCCCACGGGTTGTCCGACCCCGGCGGTCGTGACCCGCGCGGTCCGCGAGCTGGCCGACTTCGAGACGACCGTCGTGGACGCCGGATTGGCCGAACCGACCGCCGCGCCGACCGTGACGGTCGGGGCGCGACCCGGCGAGGACATTCGGGAGGACGACCCCGTGGCGACCGCGCCCGGCGCGTTCGCCGCGGCCCGCGAGTTCGGCCGCCGGGTTCCCGACGACGAGGTCTTCGTCGCCGAGACGATTCCGGGCGGGACCACCACCGCGCTCGGGGTGCTGACCGCGCTCGGCGAGGAGCGCGGGGTCTCGTCGTCGCTCCCGGACAACCCCCTCGACCAGAAGCGCGAGGTGGTCGCCGAGGCCCTCGACGCCAGCGGACTGGCCCCCGGCGACGCGGCGGGCGACCCCCGACTCGCGGTCCGGCAGGTCGGCGACCCGGTGCTGGCGAGCGCGGCGGGGTTCGCGGTCGGGGCCGCTCGGTCCGGGACCGCGGTGACGCTGGCCGGAGGCACCCAGATGACCGCGGTCGCGGCGCTCGCGCGCCACGCCGGACTCGACGCGCCACTCTCGCAGGCGACGACGAAGTTCCTCGCCGACGACGAGAGCGCCGACCTCCGCGGAGGGATGGCCGACTTCGATTTGGAGTTGACCGTCACCGACCCCGAGTTTGACGGCGAGAGTCATCCGGCGATGGCGCGCTTCGTCGCTGGCGAGGCCAAGGAGGGCGTCGGGATGGGCGGCGCGCTGGCGCTGGCCGAGCGCGCCGGAATCGAGATGTCGCGGGTCCGCGAGGAGATTCAGGTCGTGTACGACGAACTGGTCTCGGAGGGCGGCGATTCGGAAGGTGGCGATGGACCCCGATAGCGTCCGCGAGGTCGGTCGAGTCCCCCACGGCGGGAGCGACGACCCCGACCTGCTGGACTTCAGCGCGAACACCAACCCCCGGACGCCGGAGGGAACCGAGGAGATTTACGCCGCGGCGCTCGACGCGGCGCGGTCGTACCCCGACGACGACTACCCCGAGTTCCGGGCCGCGGCGGCGGAGTTCGCCGACTGCGACCCCGAGGCCGTCGTCCCCACGCCGGGCGGTCTGGCCGCGCTCCGTCTCGCGTTCGCCACCAGCGTCTCGCCGGGCGACTCCGTGCTGGTCCCCTACCCGAGCTTCGGCGAGTACGCCCGCGAGATTCGCTTGCAGGGCGGCGAACCCGAGTTCGTCCCCTACGACGAGATGCTGGACGCGGACCCGGAGGACCACGCCGCGGCGGTCGTCTGCAACCCCAACAACCCGACCGGCGAGGCCTACGACGACGCCGCGCTCCGCGAGTTCGCGGCCGAGTGTCGGGCGAGCGACGCCCTGCTGGTAGTTGACGAGGCGTTTCTGGGGTTCACGAATCGCTCCTCGCTGGCGGGCACCGAGGGCGTCGCCGTCGCGCGCTCGCTGACCAAACTCTTCGGCCTGCCGGGCCTGCGCGCCGGATTCGCGGTCGGGACTGGAGACATAGGCGACGATTTGGCCACCGCCCGGCGGGCGTGGGGCCTCGGCACCCCGGCGGCGAAGGTGGGGGCGTACTGCCTCAGACAAGCCGATTTCGTCGCCGAGACCCGCGAGCGGGTCCGCCGGGAGCGCGCCCGGATGGCCGACGCGCTCGCCGAGGAGTTCGAGGTATATCCCTCCGACGCGCCCTTCCTCCTGCTCGATACCGGCGAGCGCGACCCGGCCGAACTCGTCTCCTCGGCCCGCGAGGAGGGCGTCGCAATCCGGGACGCGACCACCTTTCGGGGACTGGACTCGCACGTCCGGGTCGCGGTCCGGAGTCCCGACGAGAACGACCGCCTGCTGGAGGTGCTGAGGCGTGTCTGAGGAAGCGAGCGCGTTCGAGACGACCATCCGCGAGGGCGTCCTCCGGGTCCGCCGGGAGGGCGCGCGCTGGCTCTCCTCGGGGTGGGACGGCGGGGAGTGGCGCGCCGACGCGGCGTACAACGTCTCGGTCCCCGAGGGGTTCGACCGGACCGACCTCGAGACCTACCTCGCCGAGCGCCGCGAGCGGGCCGGATTCGGCGACTCCGGCCCGTGCCTGCTGACGGGCGTCGAACTCCAGCACGCCCGGGGCGCGCGGTGCGGGCCGGTCTCGGCGGTGGCGACGGCGGGCGTCTCGAACCCCGCCGCGCTTCCGGTGGCCCCCGACGCGCCCCCTGCCGAGTCCCCCACCGAGTCGGGCGGCGAATCCGCCGACGGGTCGGCGGATTCGCCCGAAATCGGCACCGTCAACGTGCTGGTCGGCACCGAGCGGTCGCTCGCCAGCGGCGCGCTGGCGAACCTGCTGGCGGTCGCCGTCGAGGCCAAGACCGCGGTCCTGCTTTCCGAGACCGGCTTTCCGGGCACGACCAGCGACGCCGCCGTGGTCGCCTGCAATCCCGCGGGCGAGGAGGCGACGTTCTCCGGGGCCGCGACCGAGGTCGGAGCCTGCGCCCGGGCCTGCGTCCGCGAGGCGGTGCGGGCGAGTCTCGCGTCTCGGTACGGTGAGGACACGGACGCGACGGTCCCCGCGTCGGTCGCCGACGCCGACCACGGCGTCGTGACCGACCGGCGCGCCGAGGTGTTCCGTCCGTCAGAAAGTGGTGTATAGATTGCTTAAGAAAGCGTATTTCGATATTAAAGAATTGTAAAAATGGCTAACGGCGAACAGACTGCCGACGATGGTACTGAAATCGCCGACTCCCACGCCGCCTCGACCGACCCCCATATCGAACCCTCGACCCCCGAGGAGTTCGGCCTCGTGCAGGTCTGGTGGGGCGACGGCAAGGGCAAGACCACCGCGGCGCTCGGCATGGGGTTCCGGGCCGCGGGCCACGGCTACCGCGTCCACCTCGTCCAGTCCAAGCCGGACGACCTCGAACTCGTGCTGACGGGCGGCCACCAGCGACCCGAGTACGTCACCGGCCTCGCGGACCTCGTGACCCACGTCGAGAAGGAGGCCCACCCTATCGAGGACGGGCAGGGAGCGCGGAAGGGAACCGAATACTGAGCCGACGACGTAATTTTCGGAAACGTAGATTTTTAACGTATCGCGCACAACTCCGTGGCAATGGTCGAGGCGTTCGCGGTGGCGAGCGGCAAAGGCGGGACTGGCAAGACCACGACGACGGTGGCGCTCGGGATGGCGCTGGCCGAGGAGTACGACGTGACCATCGTGGACGCCGACACGGGGATGGCGAACTTGCTGTTTCACACCGGTCTGACCGACGCGGACGTGACGCTCCACGACCTGCTCGTGGCGGACGAGCGCCAGCAGACCGACGTGGCGGTCGAGGACGCCGTCTACGAGCGATTCGGCATGTCGGTCGTCCCCTGCGGGACCAGCCTCTCCGCGTTCGAGGACGCCGACCCCGAGCGACTCCGCGAGGTGGTCGCCGAACTCGCGGCTGGCACCGACGTCCTCCTGTTGGACTCGCCCGCCGCGCTCGGCTCGAAGAGCGCGATTTTGCCCATCGTGCTGGCCGACCGCGTGGTGGTCGTGCTTCAGCCGACGATTCCGGCGCTCAGCGACGGCCTGAAAGTCCAGGAGTACGCCCACTCCTACGGCACCGGGACCGCGGGCGTCGTGTTCAACAAGGTCCACGACCCCGAGGAGACCCGCGGCGTCGCCGAGAAGACCGAGCGCTACTTCGACGGGCCGACGCTGGCGACGGTGCCCGACGCCGACGCCGCCCGGTCGGCCCGCCGGGCGGGCGAACCCTTGCTGGCCCACGCACCGGAGAGCGAGGCGGCCCGCGCCTACCGCGAGGCCGCCGCACTCCTCGACGTGCGGTCCGGCGAGTCTGGCGAGGTGGCTGACCGCTTCCGGAGCGCAGTCGTCCCCGACTCGCCATGACGCGCTCGCAGACAGACGGGGCGGTCGGGCGAGATTCGTCGGACCTCCCCGACCTGCCGGAGGGCACCCTCGTTCGCTCGCGGGTCGAGTCCAATCCCGCCGCGCCGCTTGCGACCGCGCTCGACCGAGAGTTGACGGGCTACGCCGTCATCGAACCGCAGGACGCGCTCTTGCTGGACGCCGACGGCGCTGGCGTGGTGGCATTCGAGGAGGGCGTCCCGCGCTTGGCGTACCACACCGGAACGGGCCGAGTCGGGCCGAGGGCGCTGGCCGACGTGGCCGGGCCGGGACCCTACGACGTGGCGCTCCGCGAACTCCCGGCCGACGCGCTCGCGGCGTTCGATGAGTGGGAGTCCGACCGGTCGGACCTGCGGGTCCCGCCGGGAATGGCCGCCGAGCGACTGGCTGGCGACCCGGAACTCGCCGAGCGAACCCGAGAGGCGGCACCGCCGGAGTTCTCCGGCGGTGTCACGGGCGATGGGGGAAGTGGCGCAAGCGGTGGGAGTAGCGCGAGCGACTCCGGCGAGTCGCTCGACGCGGTCGAGGCCTTTCTGGAGGACGAGGAGAAAATCGAGGCGATTCGGGACCGCGCCCGCGAGGAGGCCCGAGACCGGGCCGAGCGGTTGGGGTTGGACGAGGAGCTAAAGTAACGCCTTTGCCACTCGGATTCGTACTTCCGATGTCATGACAGACCAAGTCTCGAAGATGGAGGGCATGACTCCGAACAGCCAGATGGGACTCTTCGGCTACCTCATCGCGGCGGGCGTGGGGTTCCTCCTGATTCCGATTTCGCCCTTCCTGCTCGCGCTGTGGCTGTTGACAGACCTCGGCGGTAGTCAGAACGAGTACGCGGCCTGACGCTCCGGAGTCGCAGCGTAACGTTCTCAAAAGGAGTGATTTCCGGCTATCAGTACGACTTCGAGTTGGCGTAGTCGCCGTGGTCGTCGTACAGGTAGCCGGTGTCGCCGTCGTTGTTCCAGACGGTGTAGTCGGTTCGTCCCCAGTAGAGGTGGCTGGCGGTGTCCGTGCCGGTGTGGAGCGCGACGACCTCGCCCTCGTAGCCGAGGCAGGTCGAACCCTCCTCGGTGTCCGGCACGCCCTCGAACTCGCTGGGCGTGTTCGAGGTGTGGACCTCGGGCGTGTCCACGCCGAGGAGTCGGACCTCGTCGGTGCTTTCGTTGTCGTATTCGACGGTAATGGTGTCGCCGTCGGTCACTTCGACGACGGTGGCCTCTTGGGTGCCGCTGATGGAACTGGTCGAGTAGTCTGTTGGTTGTACGCCCGTCGCGCCCGCCGGGACCGCCACGCTGGCGACCAGCAGAGCGACGACGAGTGCAGTCAGAGAGTGCGTGTCGAGTTGCACGTGCTGGAGAAAGAATTTTACTTTCTTATCCTTCCCATGAAATAAATTGTGGGTGTAGATGGCAATAGTGGGCAATATATGCTGTCCAAGGCATTAATCACAAATTTTTAAGCAATATTTTTAATTTTTTAGACGGATGTAGAATTGTCTGTCTCCGCGGAGTCGCGGCCGCGAGGACCGCCGCGACTCCGTGCGACTACGGACGCCACCGGGACGCTATCCAGACGGCGACGACGAGTCCGGCGACGGCGACGCCGGGACCGAATCCGGGCGTCTCAGTAGTGCTATCGAGGCCGTCGGCTTTGGTCTCCTCGGCGGCCGCCTTCTCCACCGCGGCTTTCGTCCCGACGGTAATCGGGCCGACGTTCTGACTCCGACGGTCGTCCTGCCCGGCGTAGTAGTAGACCGCCTTCCCGCCGATGTCGTACGCGCCCGGTTCGTTCACCTGCAGTCGGACGCGAAAGCTCTCGTCGGCACCGGCTTCGACCTCGAAGAAGTCGGTGGACTTTCGACTCACTGGCGACTCGCCCGCGACGCTCTGTATCGAGACGCCCTCGGCGGGGAGGTCGAGTTCGAGTTTCACCTGCAGCGACTCGTCGTTGACGTGGTTCGACGCGCTGAACATCACGACGGCGGTCCCGCTTTCGGCCTCGACCGTCGCGCGATTCGCGGTCAACTGGAAGTAGGCGTTCTGCTGGACCGTCACTATCTCGGTCGCGGTGTTGTCCATGCCGCCCTTGCCGACGACGTGGAGTTTCACCGAGTGCTTGCCAGCCGAGTCGAACTGCTGGGTCACTTTCCGGCCGCTGGCCTCGTACTCGCCGTCGCCGTCGAAGTCCCACTCGTAGCGTTCGATTCGGGAGTCTCGCTCGGCCTCGAACGAGATACTCTGGCCGGACTGGGGCTGTTTCGGCGAGAAGGAGAACTCGGCGGTCGGCCCCTTCAGGACCGATACCGACTGGGTCGCGGTATCCGAAGCGCCGTCGCCGTCGGTTACGACGAGTTCGACGTCGTAGTCGCCGGTCTCCTCTATCGTGTGGCGGACCGTCTCACCGTATTTCACGGTGTCCCCGATTTGCCACCTGTACTCGGTGATTCGGCCGTCGGGGTCGGTCGATTCGCTCGCGTCGAAGCGAACCGTGTCGCCCCGTTCGAGGTTCGTCGGCGAGTAGGATATGTGAGCGTTTGGACCCTCGTTGTCCGTTTCGACCGAGATCGTCACGCTCTCGCTGGCGGTCAGTTCGTCGTCGTCGGTGACTTCCAGTTCGACCGAGTACGTGCCGGGTTCCTCGAAGGCGTGGGTCACGTCCTCGCCGAAGCCGGTCGCGCCGTCCCCGAAACTCCAGTCGAACTCCTCGATGGTCCCGTCCGAATCGGCCGACCCGTCGGCCCAACACTCGACAGGTTCGCCGACGGTGACCTCGGTCGGACTGCACGACAGTTCCACCGCCGGCGGTTTGGTCGTCTCCGCCACGTAAACCGTCTCCGAGGCCGTGTCGCTCACCCCCGAGTCGTCGGTAACTTCCAGTTCGACCGAGTACGTGCCGGGTTCCTCGAAGGTGTGGGTCACGTTCTCGCCGAAGTCGGTCGTGCCGTCGCCGAAACTCCAGTCGAACGCTTCGATAGTTCCGTCCGAATCGGCCGACCCGTCGGCCCAACACTCGACTGTCTCGCCGACCGTCACGTCGGTCGGACTGCACGAGATGTCGGCCGTCGGCGGTTCGTTTTCCTCTTCGACGCGTATCGTCTCGGTCGTCTCGTCGGTGGCCCCTTCGTCGTCGGTCACCGTCAACTCGACCGAGTACAGTCCCGACTCGCTGAACGTGTGAACCATGTCGTCGCCGACCAAGTTCGTGCCGTCTTCCAAGTTCCAGTCGAACTCCCGAATCGTCCCATCGGAGTCGTACGACTCTCCGGCCGAACACTCGACTACTTCGCCGACCGCGACCTCGGTCGGACTGCACGAGATGTCGGCTACCGGCCGTTCGTTGTCCTCCTCGACATCGATCATCCGTGACGCCGCGCTGGTGGCTCCGTCGTCGTCGGTTACGGTCACCCCGATACCGTAGTCGCCAGCATGGTCGAAGGTGTACGAGAGGGTTTCCCCGGAGTCGATGTCCCTTCCATCGACGTTCCACTCGTAGGACTCGATAGAGCCGTCCGAGTCGGTCGAACGGTCTGCGGTACACGTCACCGTCTCGCCGACCGATACGTCGGTGTCGGTACACTCCATCTCGGCGTCCGGCGGCCGGTTCGTGGCTTCGACGACCTCGAAGACGTTGCTCTTACTCCTGTCTGCGAGGCGAGTGTGGAGATTGTCGCGGTCACTCTCCTCCCAGACGGACGTTCGAGAACCGTACTCCCCCGGCGGTGCGTCGCTCTCTACGGTCCAGCGAAGCCGTACCCACTCCGTCTCGTAGGGGTCGAGCGTCACCGTCGTCCCCGTTTGGCCGTCGTTGTTGTACCATTCCCTGTCGGGTCCCTGCACGCCGTACCCGACGAAGAAGGTGTGTCGAACGTCGCCGGTGTTTTCGACCTCGACCTTTGCGACTACGGTCTCTCCCGGTTCGAAGTCGCCGATTTCCTGCTTGAAGTCGAGTATGCGCGCATCGACGCCCGCCGTTGCTCGGACCGACGAGGCGTTCATTACGGTGTGCTGGCTGTCGCGTTCCGAAAGCGACTCGCCCGTCGGCGATACGTTCTCGGGAACTGCCCTATAGCCGACGCCGGTGCCGACCATCCACGGCGAAAGCACGACACTCCCGACCACCAAGAGAGAAAAAAACGCAGAAAGCGCCCGAGCGCCACGTCCAGATACCATATTGGATAGGATATATCAGATTAGGATAAAACTGTTGATGGGCGGGTGACGCCGCGCTACTCGGTCAACTCTTCGAGTCCGTCGCGCACCGCGAAGCGGGGCATCTTGGTGTCGGACTCGATGCGACCGACGTGCCGACCAGTCAAATCCGACACGAAGTAGTCGTTCTTGAGCGCCCAGTGACGAATCGCGTCGGCGATTCTCGGCGTGTAGAGGACGGTTCGGCCGTCCCGATACCGGCCGAGTTCCCCGGCGTCAACCAGCGCGTTCAACTGGTTCGACATCCACGGCCGGTGTTTCGCCGACTGATACTCCTCGAAGAACGACGGGTGGTCCTCGCCGAGCAACTCGATAATCTCGTTCGTACTTCGGGGGTTTCCCATCGTCGAGAGCAGTTCTCCGAGGCGCTTCTGGGCGGGCGTGAGTTCGGTCGTTTCTCGGTTCTCGACAGTCTCGGCCGACTCGGACTCGCCGTCGAGATAACCGAGGTCCGAGAGGGTCTCACGCAACAGCGCCGGGTCGTTCTCCGCGAGCGATTCGAGCGCGGCTCGCGTCTCGGCGTCGAGCGACCCGAGCGCGGATTCGAGTCGGGCGTCGGTCGCCTCGTCACGACTCATCGGCGATCACCACGTCCCGCCGGTCTCTGAACCGCGGACCGAACAGCGCGAGTTCGTGGCGGTACTGTTCGCCGCGCCACGAGACGCCGCCGCTGACCGCGCTCGGGTCGTGTCGCTCGTTGACCGACGGGACGCCCGACTGCTCGACGTAGGCGTGGATACCGTGGAAGAACTCGAAGTCGTCGGTGCCAAATGCCTTCTCGTAGCACTCTTTGACGTTCTCGGCGCTCTTCACGTCCACGTCGCTCGGCGTCGTCGTCCCGCCCGGATGTGTGTGGAACCGGGCGACGACGTTGGGCGTCCGGCCCTCGGGGTACGACGCCGCGACTCGGCGCGCGACTTTTCCTTCGAGCGTAGTCACGCTACTGCGGGTCGCCGACTGGTAGAACTCGGGTTCGTCGAGTCCGAACAGTTCGGTCGGCGTGGTTTCGGACTGCCCCGTCAGGACGTACACCGTCTCGACGCGCTCGTGGGCGCCGTTCTTGCCGCGCGTTTCGAGCGCCTGCATGAACGGCTTCGACGCCGGGAAGGCGAACGTGCCGCGAGGGTTCGTGGTCCCGACCGGCGGGCTTCGAGGCGACACGTCCGGTTCGGGGTCGGTCCGAGGCTTGGACTCTGCCGAACGCTCCTCGAAGTCCACGTCGAACGTGTGGGTCGTGAACCACGAGTCGTCGTCCAGCACGCCAGAGGGGTCGCCGGTCCCGATGTTTACGTTGGTTCCCCACGCGTCGGCGTTGGTACGCACTTCCACGTCGGGGTCTGTGTCCTCGCTGGAGTCGTCGTCTCCGAAGAAGCGGTCGAACATTAGTGGTTACCTCGGTCCTGTCTATCCGGAGAGGACCGTCACTTGCCGACTCCGATGTTGATGTCGCGCGGACTCATCTTGGTCATGGCGAGGAAGGCGACGCCGAGCAAGGCCATCAAACCGAGGATGATCATCACGTTGGTCGAGACGGGGAGGCCGTTGCCCGACTCGCCGTCGGTGCCGCCGGTGCTGGCGGCCGTCGTCTCGTTGTCCTCGCCGCTACTGGCGTCGTTCGAGGCCTCGTTGGGTTCCTGCACGTCGAAGTTGAACGTCATGCCGTCGATTTCACGGGACATGTCCTTGTGGCCCTTGGGCCAGTAGGTGATGTCCGCGGTCACGCTCCGGTCGCCGGCATTAGCGCTGTAGACGTCCGCGCTGATGTCCTTGATACCGCCCGAGGGTCGGACCTCGAAGCTTCCGGACACCATCCCGGCACCGCCCGAGAAGAGGTCCGAGGAGCCTTCGATGCTCATCCCGCTCGGGACGCTCATCGTGATGTGGACGACGACGGGACAGGTCGCCGTGGGTTCGACCTGGAAGCCGCCCGAGATTTTACCGGGCTGGGACGCGTTGATGGTCTTCTGCGGGGCGTAGAGCTTCGCCTGCGACATGCTCGGCGGCGACGAGATGGAACCGCACTCGTTTTGGGCGGCCGCGGTCGTCTGCGTCGAGTTGGCGGCTGACGCGCTGTTCTGGAGCTGTGCGGCGGCCGGGGCCGCGAACCCCGTCGTGAGGACGACGAGGGCCACGAAGACCGCGACCGTGCGCTGAGATTTCGTGTCTATCATCTCTCTCGATTCAGACATGAGACTCCACACATATATACTTTTACGAGTAACTTTACGAATACAATTTACGAGTAAAACGAGGTTTGAAGGCTTGAAAACCGACAAAATACGGGTTTCAGGACAGATAATAATATTAAATTTTCCTATATTATTGTCCCAGAAGTAGTTGACAGGATTCGTATAATTCGTGGTCCGGCAACTCGGACGGTCCGGCTCGCTTAGTCACCGACGCTTTCGGCGACCAGCGTCAACTCCATCGACTCGCGTTCGCTCGTCACCCGCACGTCGAACGCCGCCGCCAGCACGTGCGTCTGGCCCGCCCGCTCCTGCACCACTACGCCCTGCCGGGCCTCACACGCGCCGAACTGCCGGTTCGGTCCGCCGGGACAGTTCCCGTCGCTCCACGCTTCTGCCGCCGACTGGTTGTACCCGACTTGATACACCGTGCCGGACTCCACGCGCGAGGAGCGAAGCGCGTCTAACCTCGGGTCGAGCGCCGAGCGAACCCCGGTCACGGCCGCCTCGCGCTCGTCCCACGCGAAGTTCGCGGGCGCGTCGGTCGAGGCGTCGTGGACCGCCCGCGAGAGGAGTCGCTCGGCGTTCCGGTCGGGCGCGTCGTACTCGGCGCTGGCGGTCACGTCGGCGTGAAAGCCCAACTGGAGGTAGGCGACGACGACCGGCGCGAGCGCGATGGCGACCAGCGCGGCGGCCGCGAGGACGAGTTGGGCGCGCTCGCCGACCGGAGACTCGTCTCCCGTCACGCGTACCACACCCAAATCGTCACGTCGCCGAATCGGGTCGTCACCGTCGCCGACCCGAGTGCCACGCCCGCTGGCTTGCGGAACCCGACCGCGCCGCGGGGCGTCCGCACCCGGAACATGAGGTTGTCCGGCAGGATGCGCTCGACGCGCCGCCGGAGGTCCGCCCGCTCGCGGTCGAAGGCGTCGGGCGAGCGCACGACCTCCGCGAGCCGAGTCGCGCCGCCGTGGCGCGGGGGTTCGCCAGCGAGGACGGTCGCGGCGTCCTCGGCGTAGAGGTCCAGTTGGGCGGCCCGGCCGTCGGGCGACGGGACGCCGAGCGCGAACCCCATCGCAACCGCCAGAATCAGCACGACGCCGACCCCGGCCTCGACGACCGAGAGGGAGAGTTGTCCTCGCGGCGTCTGCGAGCAGACGCCGCGAGAGGACTCTTCAGCCATCGACGGTCACCGCCAGCACGCCCTTTCTGGTCTCGGCGGGGTAGTTGGTGAGTTCGACGCTCCCGGTCGGGAGCGGGCCGTCGGTCTCGAAGGTCAGCGTCGTGGTCTCGAACCGCGAGAGTCGAATCGTGAACGTCCCGCCCAGTCCCGAGGAGTTCCGGAGGACCACGCGGTCGTTCGCTCGGACGACCGTCACGTCGGTCCCGCCGGGCGGCGTCAGCCGAATCTCGACCCGAGGGGACCGCCGGGGGAGCGTCACCGCCGGGTCGGTCGCCGAGAGTTCCGGCGTCGTCGTGACCGCGTCTCGGCGCTCGACCAGCACGACGCGCCGAATCGTCGCGCCGCCGGTCGGGTCGCCCGCGGACGAAAGCGTCCGGTCGCCGAGTCGGACCCGCACGTCGGCCGCCTCGCTCACGGGGAAAGAGTCGTGCAGTCGGGTGGCGTTCAGCCCCGAGAGTTCCTCGGCGTCGAGGACGTTCGCGCGGGCCGTCAGCGCGGACTCCGGACCGACGAGTCGCTCCGAGAGCGCGACCGCGACCCGGCGCTGGTCGGCGTCTCGCTCGGCGCTCAGGTACGCCCGGTCGGCCATCCCGAAACTCACGACCGTCACGCTGGTCACGACCAGCAGGGCGATGGCCAGCGCGGGCAGGTTCATCTGAGCGCGATTCATGGGTCTGTATCCTCCTCGGTGGATTCGAGTCGGACTTCGAGGCCCTCCTCGTCCGCGCTCTTGCCGACTGCCACGACCGCGCTGTCCCGGCTAGACCACTCGCCTTCGACCGATTCGACCGTCTCGGGGAGCGCGAGTCGCACCGCCCCGCCGACTCGCTCGTCGGGGTGGTCGAGGAGCAGTTTCCGGTTCTCGGCCCGAATCGCGTAGGTCTCCCCGCGGATGGTCCGCGGGAGCGTCACTTCCATTTGGACCTCCACGCGCCGGGCCTCGGTCGGCACGGCCTGCTGGACGCGCTCGGCGGACTGGGCCAGCACGCGCTCGCCGACCTCCGCGCCCGCCGCGGTCCGGTACTCCGGCACGACGCCGCCGTAGAGGGTCGCGGTCAGCACCCCGACGTAGAGGACGACGATGCTGGCCTCCATCGCCTTGCCGACGACCGGCGAGACCGCGCGGGTGTCGGACCGAAAGCTAACCGCGTCAACCATGCCGCACCTCCAATCGCATCTCGTGAACCACCAGATACGCCACGCGCTCGCCGGGGTACTCCGCCACCACGCTCGTCACGCCGTCGCCGTCGAAGTCGCGGGTCGTCACGGTCGCGTTCTGGCGCTCGAAGTGCCGCCGCCACGCGCCGGGGGTCGCGGTCTCGACCGCGACTCGGTAGGTCCCGTCGCCGAGCGCGGTCCGGTGGTGCGAGACGTTGGTCCGCAGAACGACCGACCCGCCGCCGGTCGCCGAGAACCCGACCGTGCCGTCGAGTCGGGGCGCGCCGACGACGAGGACGCCCTTCGAATCGGAGTCGCCGCCTGTATCGCGGGAGGCCGTAATCGGCGGCGGCGTCCGAACCACGGCGTTGCCCGGCGGCCCGCGGACGACTCCTCCGGCGAGGAAGGCGACCCGGCGCTGGCCCGCGGTGAACACGAGCGCGTCGGCCTGCACCGTCCGGAGGACCTCCGACTCGTTCAGCACCCGGACCTCTCGCTCGACTGTCTGCAGCTCGCCGTCGGTGAACGAGACTCGACCGCGGTGGACTCCGGTCGCCGCCACGGGTTCGAGCGCGTCGTCGAGGTCGGTAGCGACGCGGGACGAATCGGCGGCCGCGGCGTTCTGTTCGACCACCGTGCCGATGCCCGCGGTCAGCGACCCGAGCGCGACCACGACCACCCCGAGCAGGATGGCGACGCCGACGACGTTCGACTGGGCGCGCGAGGCGGTGTTTCGGGTCACACCATCCCGACCCCCGCGAACACGAAGTAGGCGACGCCGACCAGCGCCGCGGAGTGGAGCAGGGACTCGTAGAACCCCCTGCTCGCGTACCCGGCGAACCACCCGCAGGCGAGCATCGTGGCCTGCGTGACGACGTAGAACCGCTGTCGGTCGCGGGCCGGTTGCACCGCGTCGGCGTCGAGCGCGAGGCCGGAACTCGCGGTCGAGACCGACGATAGCTGGGCGAAGCTGTCGAGGACGTAGGCGTTGACCGCAATCATGATGCCGACGACCAGCAGGGCCGTGGTCCACCCGACCGCGACGTAGACCAGCATGTTCGAGCGCAGGGCCTTGCGCTCGTGGTAGAGTCGCCCGATTTCGACCTGTAGCGTCTCGAAGATCGCCTCGGCGTCTCCTCCGGCGTCGAGTGCGCCCGTGACGAGACCGATGGTCTGGTCCGCGAGGGGTGTGCCGACCTGCCCGACGAACTTCGAGAGCGCGGCGGCCTGCAAGTCGCCGTCTCGGGTGGTCAGGTTCGCGTTGAACGCGAGGTCAGCCACGTCGTCGTCCAGCGCGCCCAAATCCACGTCGTCCGCGACGCGCTCGACGGCCTCCGAGAAGGGACGCCCGAGGCTGACGTGGCCCGAGACGGTGTGGACGAAGTCCTTGATTTCCCGGTCCTTCGCGTCGTCCAGGTTCGCCCGCCGGAGCGCGACCAGTCCGACCGGGAGCGCGAACGCGACGTATCCCAGTAGCGCGACGTTGACGGGCCGGTAGTCGAGGGTCCAGAGGCCCGCCGCGAAGGCGACCGCGAGGGGTCCGGCCACGACCAGCGCGCTCGCGGGATTCCGGAGTGCGCTGGCGAGGATTCCGAGCGCGCTCGCCGGACGCTCGTAGCCTCGACCGGACTGGTCGGGCGGTCGGAGGGTGGCGACCACGAGGGCCGCGCCCGCGCCGACCACGAGGATGAATCCGGCGCTCCCGTAGACCAGCATCGCCCGGACCGAAATCGGGCCGAGCGGCGTCCCAGTCGTCTGGCTCAGGCCGGGCGCGAGGACGCTCATCACGGTCACGACGATGACCAGCAAGGCGGGAAGCACCAGCAGGACGACGAACATCTCCGCGAGGAGTTCGAGGAAGTCTCCGGCCTGCTCCCGGTTTCTGGACTGCCGATTGGACAGCATCCGACTCTCCATCTGGAGGTACTGAGCCAGCGCGTCCGGTCCCTGCTGGGTGTGTTCGCGGAACTTCACGAGGAAGGGCGCGAGTCCGTTCCGCGAGGGGGTGTCGCGGGCCACGATTCGCAGGCCCTCGCCCAGACTGCCGGTCAGGGTCGCCTTGTTGAGCGCCTTCCGGAAGGCGACCGCGGTCTCGCCGTAGGCCTGCTCGCGGTCGGCGACTTTCCGGAGCATCGCCGCGCCGTCGTCGCTCCCCGACGAGAGGGCGTGGAGGTACCGGACCGCACCGGGCAGGGTAGACTCGATGTTCGACCGGCGGGCGTCGGCGCTCCACTTGAGGTAGCGCCCGCCGAGCGCGACGATTGCTCGCTTGCCTGCGAATCCGACAGCGAGGGCTGTTCCGGCGGCCGCGGTCGTTCGGGAGACTCCGGGCACGCCGACTGCTTCGAGACCGGGGACGCCCCTGCGGAGGAAGCCCGCGAGCGCCGAGAGGGCGGCGTCGGGGAGCGCGACGACCGCGACGAACGTCCACCCGGCGACGAGCGCGAACGCCAGCCACGACAGGCCGTAGGTCCGCGAGAGATACACGTCGAAACTCGTCGTCACGCCGGTCGCCCGGTAGTGCTTTCGGTCGCCGTCGTGGCGCGAGGCGTCGGCGTGCCGGGAGAAGAGGGCGTAGAGCGCGCGGTCGAGGACCGAGAGCGTCGAGGTCGCTCGGTCGGTGTCAGGGGGCGTATCCACGACGTCGTCCTCCTCGAATCGTGTTCATGCGAGTAACTGGTTTCCTTCTCGTATTTAATGTCTCGTAATAAGATAGGTTCGCTGTCTGTTCGCTCGTCGCTCCGAAGCGAGGAAGTACGCGACCGACTCGGGGCTACGCCACGCGGCCCGTCACCAGCAGGTACGCCACGGCGAACTGCACCGCGTTGTACGTCCCGTGGATGAAGGCCGGGACGAGCAGGTTGTCGGTGTACTCGTAGATACCGCCCAGAACGAGCGCGAGGCCGAACACGATGACGACGTAGGTCAACTTCCCGGAACCGGAGAGCGAGAACACGTGGACGACCGCGAAGAGACTGCTCGCAAGCACTATCGCCCGGACTTTGCCGAACCTTTCCACGAACATGCCTTGGATGAGACCCCGATAGAGCAACTCCTCGCCGGGACCGATGAGGAGGTACGACAGCGGGACCAACAGGAGGAACACCTCCGGCGATTGCTTTCCGAACTCCGCTATCTGATTCGTGGCGGTCTGGACGCCCAGTAGCGACGAGACGAACCGCGCCGTCGCCAAGAGACCGAACAGACTGACGATGCCGCCAACGGTGAGTAGGGCGTCTCGCGCGGTCGGTATTCGGACGCGCAGGAATCCGACGCCGCGGTCGCTCTGTCGCAGGTACAGGAGCGCGAGACCACCGAAGGTGACGCCTTGCAGGAAGACGACGCCGAGCGCGACTTGAATCGCCACGTTCGACATCACTGCAACTCCGACCGACTGGAGGCCCAGCGCGGCCAGGAAGACGACGATTTGCCCGACGCCGAAGGTACCGATAGCGAGCGCCGACCCGAGCAGGAAGACCCGGAGTCGCTGTGAGTGTTCTGTCATGGTGTGGAATGCATTCTAGAGGTCCGGATTCGCACCGACAGTATCCCCGAGTTATTATCCTAGATATTTAAATACGACGAGGAGACCCGATTAGCCGGGCGCTCCGACCCGCGTCGGCCCGACTCCGGTCCTGTCCGCGACTCCCGGCCTGTCTGCGATTCCCGGCCTGTCTGCGATTCCCACCCTGTCTGTAACCCTCCTCCTATCTGCGACTCCCGTCCGGTCAGCGGTTGCGCTTCGCCACGAGTCCAATCGCGTCGAAGAGCGTGTGAACGACGGCGACGACGGGGAGCGAGCGCGTCCAGAGGTAGAGTACCGTCAGGACGACAGCGAGTCCGCCGATTTGGGCGGTCGAAATCCAGCGTCCCGAGCGCCGATGGTGTGCGAGAGTGAACGCGACTGCGGAGAGGAGGCCCGCGAGTGGGAGGTTGTTCGTGAACCGGAGCAACGTCTCGATAGCGTACCCGCGAAACGAGATTTCTTCGGTCACGCCAGCGGTGACCGCGACGAACAGGATGCCCGTGAGTCCGCCGTCCGACGTGGATTGGCCCGAACTCGACTGTCGTCGTCCGCCGACGGACAATCGGCCCGACGCGACGCTGGCGACCACCACTTGCAGGAGGACGTTCACGCAGACGAGCGCCGCCACTCCCGCGACGACGTAGCCGAGGAACTCGACCGGCGGGTAGAGTCGCCACCCGATGCGTTCGGGCGGCAGGTCCGCGGCGAAGACGACGCCGAGGAGTAGCCCCGTGGGAATCCACTTCCAGACCGCGTTCGTCTCGCTACCGCGGAGTCCCGTCGCCCGACTGCACAGCGCGACAGACGCGCGGATGCCGACGAGACTGACGACGAGTCCGGCGAGCAAGAGTCCGTCCTGTGGGTGCAGGTTCATCCGTAGCGTGCGTTTCGACCGGGGAGACGGCTAAAGAATTTTCTACTCTCGAACTCTTATAACTAAGGTATAAGTAAATACAAAA
The DNA here is from genome assembly GCF_004765785.1 of Halorussus ruber. Classification (GTDB taxonomy): domain Archaea; phylum Halobacteriota; class Halobacteria; order Halobacteriales; family Haladaptataceae; genus Halorussus; species Halorussus ruber. The sequence continues at coordinate 122,699 of NZ_SBIT01000010.1, forward strand.
ATATATAAATATTGAAGAAATATACTGAACTGCCCCGCTCCAACGGGGTAGGTACTACCATGGGACTTTGGCTAACTGGCACCGACCAAGACGGCAGAGTGCAGGCATTCATCCTCAGCGCAGGCGACGACGAAGACGAGACGGCTCCTGAGGAAGTCAAGCACCAGCTCCGATAGCGCCTCGGAGGAGACTCCAATATTTGTCCATGTCTGGGATGGCCGCTGTTTTCAGTGAGACGGGCAGCGTCTCGGCCGAAGAGCTTCGGGCGACGATGGCCCCCATCGAGTACCGCGGGAGGGACGCCAGCGGCGTCGTCCACACCGACCGGGTCGGTCTCGGTCACCAGACGCTGTACACGACCCCCGAACAGCGAGGCGAGTCCCAGCCGATTTCGATAAGCGACGTTTATCTCACGTTCGACGGCAGAGTTGACAATCGTGACCAACTCCTCGCGTCTGACGCCCTCCGGCGACGCCCGGTAGACGAGACGACTTCGGACGCCCGACTCGTCGCCCACTCGTATCTGGCGTGGGGGGCCGACTTCGTGAAGCGACTCGTCGGTGCGTTCTCGTTCGCTCTCTGGGACGCTTCCGAGATGCGATTTCTCTGCGCGCGCGACCCGACCGGCATCCGGAGTCTCTACTACGCCGAGACAGACGACCGACTGGTCGTCGGGTCGGAACTCACGAGCGTCGTCTCACATCCGGCGGTCTCCCGGTCGATAAACCGCGGTGCCGTCGCGGAGTTTCTCGTCGACGACATGCGGTCCCGGACCGAGACGTTCTACGAGGAGGTACGCCGACTCGAACACGGGTCGCTCTTGCTCGTCGAGGACGGGCAGGTGGACGTCGAGACGTACTGGGAGGTAGACGACACGCCGGACTACCGGGACTGGTCCGACGAGCGACTCGCCGACGAACTGCGGCGGCGACTCCGGCAGGCGGTCTCGGCCCGACTGCGCTCTCGACACGCCCCGGCGTTCGCCGCGAGCGGTGGCTTGGACTCGACCGCGCTCGTCGCCGTCTCCGAGCAGGCGGTCGAGACTTCGTCCGACCAGCAACGGCACCTCTTCTCGCACGTCTTCGACGACCCCGACGAGAGCGTCTTGCGGGCCGAGCGAGACCGAATCGAGACGATGGCCGACGCGGACGGTCGCCGACTCCACGCCATCGAGTGCGACCGATACTGGCCGCTGAAGGACCTCGACCCGTATCTGGACGCGCTCGAAGACGGTCCGGTAGTGAACTCGTTGCAGTACGTGAACGAACAACTCTACGAGCGGGCGGCAGACTGCGGATTCGACGCCATCTTGCACGGCGGCGGTGGGAACATCTTCGACGGCAACCGGTTCTCCTACGTGGACAACCTGCGGTATCTCGACGTGAGACAGTTTCTACGGGACCTGAAAGCCGACCCGATGTCCACCTCGTCGCTGCTCCAGTGGTACGTCGTCCTGCCGTCGATGCCCGAGGTCGCAACGACGCTGCTCCGCCACTACTGGGGCGAAGACGTCAACGAGGTACCCGACTGGCTGACCGACCGGTTCGCGGCCGAGGTGGGGTTAGACGACCGACTCTCGCAGGACAGGCCCGCGACGGACCTGACTCGCCAGTCGATGCAGTTGACCCACGACCTGTTCTTCCGCCCGGGAAAGCAGTACCTGCTGGACGTCGAGCGTCGCCTCGCGCTCCGGTCGGGCGTCGAGGTGCGCTATCCCTACCGCGACGCTCGGGTCGTGGAGTTCGTCTTCTCGCTCCCGCCGGGCTATCGAACCACCGAAGGGCAGGTCAAGTACCTGTTCAAGGAGGCGATGGACGGCCGACTGCCCGACGCGATTCTCGACCAGTCGGAGTCGGCGAGTTTCGACCCGCTCGTGGCGAAGGGCCTGAAACGCGAGGAGCGCGAGACGGTGGCGGCGATACTCGACGACTCGGCGCTCGTGGCCCAGGGAATCGTCGACGAAGACGGGTTGGAGGACGTCCGGAACGCGTACGTCTCCGGCGACGAACCGTATCCGAACCAGTTGTGGCGGGTCCTCAGCGCCGAACTGTGGCTGACAGCGGTCGTCGGCGAGGAGACGGACAGAACCGTCAGTCCGGAGTCGCCAACAGTCACGTGACAGGGCTGTAGACTGAACGACGACGAGACGGGGGACACGCCTGAGTTCGAGACCGAACCGAGATACCCGCCCGACATATTATACGACAAGTTAGATATAAAAAATTAATTATGAAGGGAAAATACAATTCACCGGAGGTGAACAAGACGTGATTCTTCCCCCATGTACGCCGTACACGTGGTGTCCCTTCTAACGGGTGACCCGGCCGCGAGAACGAACTGACAACCAACGCAGCATCTCTTTCTGGACGGCGAGTCGGGTGGCCACTCGCGTCGTTGTTCTGGACGAGCGTACCGCGCGTCTCGACCGGTTCCGAGGGCGTCGAGACAGTGTCGTCGTCCATAGTGGTCTCTACAGTCTCGGTCGGAGTGGTCGCTTCGATTTCGTCGGAGGAGGTAGTGCAACCAGCTACGAGGCTACTGGCGAACAGCGCACTCGTCGTGAGGAGCGTTCGGCGGAACACGGGGCAGACACACGTTTAAATTGTAATTTCACGACAGAATGGTTCTGTTGAGCAACCGATGTGACTCTCCGTTCGGACTCGGCCCTCTGGAATCGGTCTGCTGACCCTGACGGCGAGTGTCCGACGGAACACGCGTCCCCCAAAAGAGACGGACCGTAGCGTTTCGCCTCCGGCTACGGCGTATTCGACATCGAACCGGAGGCGTCGATGTTCAACATGTACTCCATCGGCAAGATGTCGAGTCTCTCGAACTTTCGAACGAGGACTTTGAGCGACTGCGAGCGTTCGTTTCGCTCCATGCTGGCGTAGGACTCTCGTCCCTTGACGACCGCCAGCGTCGCTGCGATGAAGAGCTTGAACGCCTCCTCGATGTCGTCGTCGGTGTGCGTGTAGACGCCGAGTCCGTCGCTACAGATATTTCGGAGTTCCTTCTGGGACGCGTCTCCGATACCGGCGATAGCGAAGTAACACCGGTTTCGCGGCGTAAAACCGGTTTCCCGAATCACTTGCCGGACGTCTTCGAGGTCGGCTTCGCTCTCGTTCTCCTTCCCGTCGGTGAACGTCAGGAGGAGAGCGGGCATCCTCGACCGGCGGCCCTTTGCCTGCGCGTGTTTGAGGGTGAGGACCGACTTGATGATGGAGTCGTAGAGCGCGGTTCCGCCGCCGGACGACAGGGATTCGATGTCCGTCGTTACCTCGTTGGCCCGTTTTCGGGGCGTCCCCACATCGTAGGAGTTATCGAAGTGGGACACGGCACCGAAGTGCCGCCCTTCCTTGTGAAGCTTCTCGACGAACGACGTCGAGTTCTCCTTGACCAGTTTCATCTTGCTGCTGCCTGACGAGCCGAAGAGCCATCCACACATTGTTGTTGAGGTGTCGCGTTTGAAGCCGCCGCGACGGGCGGGGTATCGGTTACAGTCGGTTCCGCCGCTTGGCCTTCTTGAAATCCCTCACGACCGTCTTCATCACGTGGCGGCGATCTCCGTGTCGTCGTGACAGCGCATCCCGAAACACCTTCTTCATGCTTCGAGACGAGTACATTTTGTTCGCCGCGAGGAGCGTCTTTATCGCGAACTTCGTACACCGCCGACGAGAGGCTCGCGGGTGGTCACGCTGGCACGTCACCGCCAGATTCGCCGTCGCCTGTTTGAGAATTTTCTCTTCCATCCCTGAGACTCCTGAGGTGTTCCGCTTGACCGGCTTTCGCGCCGCGCTGGACGAATCGTCTGCTGTCTTCGCAAGTAGCGTACTCGCGAGCGTGACGGTCCCCGGCGGTAACCCGGTTATCGTCCCTAGCACCTCCTCGGACACGCCCTCCAGAACGGTGTCCAACATATCCAGTACTTGGTAACCAATCGCACTTAATACTAGGATAGGTTATATATGAAATAGTCTGGCATGGTGTTAGTGACGATATCTCTCACTTCGGGTACGAGACAAAAATGTGCGGCGAACCCCTGCGGACCTACGTCTCCCGCTTCACCCGCTCCACCGTCGCGGCCTCGTCGTTGCGCAAGTCCGCGAGGAACTCGAACAACTCGTCGAAGTCGTTCATTCCCTCTTGGGCCATGTACTGGACGTACTGGTGCTTGCGCTGGAACTCGGCTTCGACCTCCGCGACGGTCCGGTCGGTCCGCTCGGCCAATCGGTCGAAGAACCGGAACCGAATGTTTTCATTTCCTTCACCCAACTCTGAATTGCCGTAAGCAACGTGGAAATTTCCTTTCGTATCTCGCCACGCGATCGTGTTCCAGTAGACGGTCGTCTCGTCCTTCTCGACCTCGCCACAGCGCGCCCTCGCAGTATCCAGTTCGGCGTACTCCGATTCGGTCAGCAGTTCCACGACTTCGCCGACGTAGCGGTCGCCCTCGACCTTCCGGGGGAAGACAACGAGGTCCAACTCCCGGAGGAGGTACGGCGGCAGGCCCTGCTCGACCACGCGATTGACCAGTTTCTCCACGTCCTCGGCGTGGGTGGTGCCGATGATGCCGTGGCCGGTGTTCAGACTCTCGGCGAAGGTCTGGAAACTCGCGGGCGTGTTGATTTCGGCGATGACCTCCACGTCGGGGTTCAGATAGTTGCACTCGGTCATGAGGTCCGCCATCGTCACGCGCTTGTAGTCGCTCTCGTGGTCCCGCGTCGTCAGCGAGACGCCCGTCTCGTGGGGAAGTCTGACCTCGCGGGACCCCTCGTCTATCGAAATCGGCCGGTCGCGGTAGGGGATAAACGGCATGTGCGAATTCATCAGCGTCGTCTTCCCGGCCCCGGTTTGCCCGGAGAACAGCACGACGCCGTGATGCTCGTACACCTGCCAGAGGAGCGTCACGATTTCCGTCGAGAGGCTCCCCGAATCCAGCAAGTCCACGGGCGTCATCGCCTCGGGGGCCTGCTTGCGGATGGAGATGTGCGGGCCGTCCTCGCTGATGACCCCGAGCGCGACGGCGGCCCGAATCGTGACCTCCTCGGGGACGCCCTCCGGCTGGAGGTTCACCTTCGCGCTCGGGTTCGAGGCGTTCAGCTCGGTGCCGTCCGACGCCGCCATCTGCGTGACGACGTTGGCGAACTCGGATTCGTCCTCGAATCGGAGATTCGTGGGGGCGCGCTCCCCGTGGCCGATTTCCCGGCCCCGCGGCACGACTTTGATGCGCTCGCCGACTCGGTTCGCCTCGATGTCCTCGAGCAGGTCGTCCCGAATCGGCACCGTCAGCTTGCCGTGCCCGACGAAATCGCGCATCACGTAGTAGACCAAGTCCGAGAGCCGGTCGGTCGAGAACCGGTGGTCCACGGGCGGCACCGCCAGGTCGTACTCCGCCAGCGCGGTCCGGACCCGGTACCGCGCGGCGTCGAGCCACGCCCGGGTGTTGCGCGCCGTCAATCGCCGCGAGAGGAAGGTCCGGGCGCGCTCGCGGACGAATCCGGCCCGGTCCTCGACCACGCCGTCCACGTTGGTCTCCCAGATTCTGTCTTTGCACTCCTGAATTAGCTCCTCGTCGCCCGGCAGGAGGTCCGGCTCCTGCACGGCGTACTTCGTCGTGAACGAGTCGTTGGCCAGCAGATGCTCGCGGTAGACGACGACCGGCACCTGAAACTCGCGGAAATCGACGGTGTGGGTCTCGACGCGCTCGCTGGCGAATCGCTCCAGAAAGTCGGCGTCGGCGGGGAGACTCGTGTCGGCGGGGGCGTAGTCGTCGGTGTGGACCACTAACTTCTGGCCCGCCGTGTCGGCCACCTCGATGTCGCCGTCGAGCGCGAGCGGCGTCAACTCGCCGAGACACCGCAGGTTCCGGAGCGCGTAGTACTCGACGCGCCGCCGGGCCTCGGGCGGCAGGTCGGTCAGCCGGTCCACGATGCGCCGATACTTCGGGTCGAACCCGGCGGTCATGCGCTCGTCGGCCCCCTCGCGGGTCAGCGGCCGGGCGAGGTTGGCGTCCGAGAAGTGATTTTCGACGCGGGCCAGCGCCGCCTCGCCAGCGGGCGACAGCGATGGCTCTCGGATGCGGTAGTCGAACTCCTCGCCGGTCTCGGCGAGGGTGGCGACCACGCCGGGGTGGAGTTCGTACTGCGCTCGGACCTCCGGCGCGTACCACGCCTCGGGGTCGTCGGGCGGTTTCGGCGACGGGACGTGGCCGGACGGGGGAGTGTCGGCGTCCGAGTCGGACGCCGACGTGACGGGTTCCATACTCACCGTTGGTCCCCTACCTTAATTTAAAGTTTGAGTTTCGACTATCAGAAATCGAAAGCGGCGGTCGAAAGCGTCGTTCTCACCGAACAGCGACCGCGGAAGGCGCTACTACCAAAATCTCGCGGAGGAGTATAAGAAAACCGAAGGGAAGTTTGAAGCGAAACACGTTGAAATAGGGACATGGCCGCTATCCAGACCGAAGGCCTCACGAAGCGGTTCGGCGACGAGGTCGTCGCGGTCGAGGACCTCGACCTGACCGTCCACGAGGGCGAGGTGTTCGGCTACCTCGGACCCAACGGCGCGGGCAAGTCCACGACCATCAACGTCCTGCTGGACTACCTAAGACCGACCGAGGGGACCGCGAGGGTCCTCGGACACGACGCCCAAGACGAGACTCAGCGGATTCACGAGCGAATCGGGATTCTGCCCGAGGGCTTCGACCTCTACGACCGACTCACCGGGCGCAAGCACGTCCAGTTCGCGGTCGATTCGAAGGAGACCGACGACGACCCGGCCGAGATTTTAGACCGGGTCGGCCTCTCGCCGGAGGCCGCAGACCGGAAGGCAGGCGGGTACTCTACCGGGATGGCTCAGCGCCTCGCGCTCGGGATGGCACTCGTCGGCGACCCGGATCTGCTGATTCTGGACGAACCCTCGTCGGGACTCGACCCCAACGGCGCGCGCCAGATGCGTCAACTCGTCCGCGACGAGGCGAGTCGCGGCACGACCGTCTTCTTCTCCAGTCACATTTTGGGGCAGGTCGAGGCGGTCTGCGACCGGGTGGGAATCATGAGCGAGGGCCGCCTCGTCGCCGAGGACACAATCGAGGGCCTGCGCGAGTCGATGGGGTCCGGTTCGACGCTGGAGTTGCGCGTCGACCGAGTGCCCGAGAATCTCACCCTCGACGGCATCGAGGCAGTCAGCGACGTGACGGCGGGCGGCGACGTGATTCGAGTGACGGTCACCGACCCGACAGTCAAATCGCAGGTCATCAATCGCGTCGAGGAGCAGGGCGCGGTCGTCACCGACATCTCGACTCAGCAGGCCTCGCTGGAGGACCTGTTCGCGGCCTACACCACCGAGGAGGTCACCGCATGAGCTGGCTGGTCGTCGCGCGCAAGGACTTCGAGGACGCGGTGCGCTCGCGGATGCTCTGGGTCATCACCGCGGTGTTCCTGATTTTCACCGCGGGCGCGGTCTACGTCCGGAAGGCGGTCCTCGGCGGCACGCCGGGTCTCCCCGACGCCACGCAGTTCCTGACCGCGCCCTCGGGCCTCATCATCCCGCTGACGGCGCTCGTGGTCGCGTATCTCGCCATCGCCGGGGAGCGCGAGTCGGGGAGCATCAAGATTCTGCTCGGCCTGCCCCACACCCGCTGGGACGTGGTGTTCGGCAAGTTGGTCGGGCGCACGCTGGTCGTGACCGCGGGCATCCTCGTGGCGTTCGCTGGCGCGGCCCTCACCCTCCTCGCGCTGTTCGGCGAACTCCCGATCGTGGACTTCCTCCTGCTGACGCTCGTGACGGTGTTGTTCGGCCTGACCTTCGTCGGCATCGCCATCGGCGCGTCGGCGTTCACCGCGACTCGCTCGCGGGCCATGGCGCTGGCCATCGGCGCGTTCTTCCTGTTTCAGGTCATCTGGGACTTCGTCCCGCTCGGGGTCTACTACCTCGTGGAGGGGAGTCTGCCGGGGCCGACGACTGCCCAACTCCCGGCGTGGTACTACCTCGTGCAGGTCCTGAATCCCAAAAACGCCTACTCGCAGGGCGCGGACATCGTCTTCTCGGGTGCCGGTCCCGTCGTCCCGGCGGAGATGCTGGTCGGGTCGTCGGTGCCGTTCTACGTCCAGAACTGGTTCGGCCTCGTAATTTTGGTGGTCTGGCTGGTCGTGCCGGTTGCGCTCGGTTACTGGCGATTCGAGCGGGCCGACATCGGGTGAGGCGAGCGGTTTCTCTCGACAACAGCGGATTTCCGCAAGCGCCAACTATTACCCCACTTAGTGAAATCGCGTATCCATGAGCCATCTTCGCAACGTCAGTGCTTCCGCGGGAGGACCTCGACCGTGAGCAACGACGCCGCTGAGAAAACCCACCGAATCCGCGTCGGCGCGGACGTCGGCGGCACCTTCACCGACGTCGTACTCCTGACCGAGGAGGACCGCCTCGTCACCGCGAAGGTCCCCTCGACCGACGACCAGAGCGAGGGCGTCCTCGACGGCATCCGAAAGGCCTGCGAGAAGGCCGACGTCGACCCTCGAGACGTCGACGCCTTCTCCCACGCGATGACGGTCTCCACGAACGCGCTCCTCGAAGAAGACGGCGCGAGGACCGCGCTCGTGACGACCGAGGGGTTTTGCGACGTGCTGGAAATCGGCCGACAGGACCGGCCTTCGCTCTACGACCTGAACGCCGAGAAGCCGGACCCCCTCGTCCCTCGGCGCAGGCGCTTCGAGGTCGAGGAGCGCGCGACGCCGGACGGAATCGAGACTCCTCCCGACCCGGATTCGGTCCGCGAAATCGCGGGTCGAATCCGCGAAACCGAGGCCGAGAGCGTGGCCGTCTCGCTGTTGCACGCCTACGCCGACCCCGGAAACGAGGAGACCGTCGCCGAGATTCTGCGCGAGGAGTTGGACGCGCCCGTCTCGGCGTCCCACGAGGTGCTGGCCGCCTTCCGAGAGTACGAGCGCTCCTCCACGACTGCGGTGGACGCCTACGTGACGCCGAAAATCGACGCCTATCTGGGCCGACTCGTCGAGCGCGCCGAGGAGGCCGGAGTTCCGGCCCCGCTCGTCATGCAGTCGAACGGCGGCATCGCCGACGCTGGAACGGTCCGCGAACACGCCGTCACGACCTGTCTCTCGGGTCCCGCGGCGGGCGTGGTCGGTGCGGATGCCACGGCCGAATCGGCGACCGACGCCGCTGGCCTCGTCACCTTCGACATGGGCGGGACCTCCAGCGACGTGAGTCTCGTCCGAGACGGCGAGGTCGAGCGCACCACCGAGGCCGAAATCGGCGGGCGGCCGGTCGGCACGCCGATGGTGGACGTGACGACGGTCGGCGCGGGCGGCGGGAGCCTCGCCTACGTCGATTCGGGCGGCGCGCTCCGCGTCGGTCCCGAGTCGGCGGGCGCGAATCCCGGCCCGGCGTGCTACGGGAAGGGCGGTTCCGAACCCACCGTGACAGACGCGAACGTCGTGCTGGGCTACCTCGGCGGCGACACGGCCTTGGGCGGCGAACTCTCGCTGGACGCCGAGGCGGCCCGCGAGGCCCTCGCGGACCTCGCCGACGAGGCCGACCTGTCGGGACCAGTCGAGGCCGCCCGCGGGGTCTACAGGGTAGCCAACGCCAGCATGACCAGGGCGGTCAGGGCCGTGACGGTCGAGCGCGGCCACGACCCCCGGAACTTCGCGCTGGCGGCGTTCGGCGGCGCGGGACCGATGCACGCCGCCGCGCTGGCCGACCGCCTCGACGTGGGCCGGGTCGTGATTCCCCGCGCCTGCGGCGTCCTCTCGGCGTTCGGCCTGCTGGCGGCCGACGAGACCCGCGACGCGGTTCGGACCTATCGCTCCTCGCTCGACGCGGCAGATTCCGCGGACATCGAATCGGTCCTCGCCGAGTTGGCCGACGAGGCGAAGGCGGACCTCCGGAATCCAGACGCCGCATCGGTCACTCGGCACGCCGACCTCCGGTACTCGGGCCAGAGCTTCGAGCTACCGGTCGAGGTCGGCGAGTCGTTCGACCCCCGAGCCGTCGCCGAGCGGTTCCACGCGGCCCACGAGACGGCCCACGGCTACCGGATGGACGAGGCGGTCGAACTCGTCGGTCTCCGGGCGCGGGCGACCATCGAGCGCGAGACGCCCGACGTGGCCTACAGCGCCGAGGGCGACCCCCGAGTCGGCTCGCGCGAGGCCAACTTCGGCGAGGAGGTCCGCGAGACGCCGGTCTACCGCCGGGAGGCGCTCCCGGCGGGCGAGGAGGTCGCGGGACCGGCCGTCTGCGAGCAGGCCGACAGCACGGTGGTTGTCCCGCCGGAGTGGCGGGCCGAGGTGCAGGCCGACGGGACGCTGGTGCTGAAACAGGAGGGCGAGAGATGACCGACACCACCGACGACGCCGACATCGACTCCGTCGAACTCGAAATCCTCCGGAATCAACTGGAGAGCGTGGCCGAGGAGATGGGCCAAGTCCTGATTCGGGGCGCGTATTCGCCGAACATCAAGGAGCGCCAGGACTGCTCGACCGCGCTGTTCGACGCCGAGGGCCGGATGATTGCGCAGGCCGAACACATCCCGGTCCACCTCGGCGCGATGCCCGAAGCGGTCGCGGCGGTCCGGGAGTTGGACCCCGAGCCCGGCGACACGTTCGTCGTCAACGACCCCTTCGAGGGCGGGACCCACCTGCCGGACGTGACGCTGGTCTCGCCGCTCGCGCCCGACGAGGCCGATGCAGAAATCGTCGGCTACGCGGTCTCTCGCGCCCACCACGCCGACGTCGGCGGGATGAGTCCGGGGAGCATGCCAGCGGGAGCGCGCGAGATTTATCAGGAGGGCCTGCGCCTGCCGCCGGTCCGCCTCGCGGCGGGCGGCGAGGTCTGCGAGGACGTGCTGGCGCTCCTGCTGGCGAACGTCCGGACGCCCGACGAGCGCCGGGCGGACCTCCGCGCCCAGATGGCGGCCAACGACCGCGCCGAGGAGCGCGTCGGCGAACTGCTGGCCGACCACGGCGACCGCCTGCTTTCGGCGTTCGACGCGGTCGTGGACTACTCTCGGGAACGAATGGAGTCGGAACTGGCCGCCCTGCCCGACGGCGAGTACCGCGCTCAGGACGTGCTGGAGGGCGACGGAGTCACTGACGACGACATCCCGATTTCGGTCGCGGTCGAGATAGACGGCTCGTCGCTCTCGGTCGATTTCGCGGGCACCGCCGACCAACTGGCGGGCAACCTCAACGCGCCGCTGTCGGTGGCCAAGAGCGCGGTCTACTTCGCGGTCCGGTGCGCGACCGACCCCGAGATTCCGCCGAATCAGGGTTGCTACGCGCCAATTTCTGTCAGCGCGCCCGAGGGGTGCCTGCTGAATCCCGCGCCGCCCGCCGCGGTCGTCGGCGGCAACGTCGAGACCAGCCAGCGCGTGACCGACGCGGTGTTCCGGGCGCTGGCGGAGGCCGCACCCGACCGCGTCCCCGCCGAGGGGCAGGGGACGATGAACAACCTCATCGTCGGAAGCCGAGCGGGAGGATTCACCTACTACGAGACCATCGGCGGCGGGTTCGGTGCGAGAGCGGCGAAGGACGGCATGGACGGCGTGCAGGTCGGGATGACCAACACGCTGAACACGCCGGTCGAGGCCCTCGAAGCCGAGTACCCCCTTCGGGTCGAACGCTACGCGCTCCGGCCCGACAGCGGCGGCGCGGGCGAGTTCCGCGGCGGCCTCGGACTGGAGCGCGCGGTCACGGTTCAGGAGGACGCCACGGTGTCGCTCCTCACCGAGCGCCGCCGTCACGCGCCGCAGGGCCGCGAGGGCGGACAAGCGGGCGCGCTCGGCCAGAACCGCATCGACGGCGAGCGCGTCGGCGCGAAGACGACCGAGGAGGTCGAGGCCGGAACCACCGTCACGGTGCTGACGCCCGGCGGCGGCGGGTACGGCGATTCGCGCGACAGGGACGGCGAGGCCCGCGAGCGCGACCGGGAGGACGGGAAATAAGCAATACGTAGTGGGTTTCTAACCCACCTGTTGATCGGTTATATTTCAGTTAGAGGCCACTAATCCTTTAACAACCGGAACACAAGACGCAAATAAGAGAATAACGAGAATGGGAATAAGGATAAAAAAAGCGGTTATCTGAAGACCTTCCGAGAAAGGTACACTAATTCCCGATGCAGAGAATTGCAACAGTTTAGGAATTTTCGCGGAAACTCGATCAGGATTAGAAAAGAAAACAAGAAATGCCATAATCAAAATTTCCATAGCGAACTCATACGGTAGGAACTTTTTAGCGGACATTTATCTCTTTAGCACCTCTATTAAATGCAATAATGAAGAAACCGGTCGTGAGAACCAATAAAACTGCTAATGGTAGAAACGGCTGAACAAACCCGAAAATAAAGGACCCAAATATAGAAAGAATCGCCCCAACCATCATTGTTGACTTGTAAATAACCTCTAGTGTCTCATTGTCAATATTTGGTTGGTTGTTGGTAGTTTCCTCTATCATGGACGATTCTTCTCTACGAGATTCCCTCCTGTCTTCTTGAGGAGTGTGTCCTACTTTGTTATCAACCTCTTGGCGAACATTCTGGCCTTCCTTATCCGTCCTCTGTTGAGTTTCAGGTGTTGCCTGAATCGTTGATATGCAACCACGGTCGGGAGGTGAAGACTGAGTAGGTGATATCTCCTCATCATGGTCCTTCTCTTTGGTAACTCCTACCGGATCTTTTTTGAAATTTTGGGCTGATGGTCCCTCATATTCGATATCATCTGGATCCTCCTCATGGTCTACAGACTTTTCGTATTCTATCTCTTGCTGTTCTGTAGGATTCGTAGGGTAGGGATTCGGATCAGTTAATGCTGAGCGAGCAAGTTCAAATCGTTGTGTTCGCTCTATCAACTCGTGATACTTTTCTTGAGATACTTCAACCGTTTTCTCCTCCTTTGTATCATTTGGATTTTTTGAACTATTCATGCTGGCTTTCATTTGTAGAGTCTGTTTTCTCTGAAAGCGATTCTGATTCTAAACTGTCTAATTCATCAAGCAATTCGTTCAAGTCATCAAGATGCCGCTGGATATGTTGAGACTCATTGGCGAGTGCTTCTGCTTCTTCTTCAGTAATAGTGACTGAAGAATGTCGGTTTTCGATTCTCTTCCTGACGTGATTGACAACTACTGCCGAAAAATTCAGAAGACCAGATGGGAGTTCTTGGGTTTTTAGGACGGGGGTATTGCCAGAGTACGCAGTAAAAGTAACTACTGGGTTTCCCTCATGTGTGCGCTGGTCAACACTAGAATCATAATTATTTAATCGATTATAATACGGATAGTATGATTCAGAATAAACTTTCTTAAATTCATCTTCTAAACTTGAGTATTCCTGAGAAAAACTTTTTATCTTTTCTTCTACACCTTCACCATAATTCTCGGAAACGTCTTGGAAAAATCCTTCCTGAGAAATAAGTGCCATATAAATTCCAATAAAGGCATCTTTAAACCGAGATTCCTGAGCAAAGGAGCGTAGTCGGCTACGGGCCTGATTTGCGTCATAAAGATAAAGTTGCTGAATCTCATCAAGAAATTCTCGAATTGACTCCTCGTTTTCAATTATGGGATCTACCCATCGCTCTGGTGGCGAGGGTTTATCTATCCCCTCTTCCTTATCGTGATTATCCATAGTTTCGCATTGAAATTTCCCCTACTTCAAATTTTCTATATAATAAGTATTCAGTAGTAACCTAGTCTATGGTTGATAATCCACCATATACACATAATAATTAACGTAGGGGGCGCAGATATATAAGTCAAAGGCAGAACCACTAAGTTATCAATCCTGCTACCTACCTCCGTGGACCGTGATACCGCACGCCCCGTCGCGCTCGCGCTGTTGGCAGTCGTCGCGCTCGGCGTCGCCGCCGCGACGCTCGACACGGCGGTGACGACCGACTCGTCCGGCGGATTCGGCGTCGGACCGCCCGCGTCGAGTCCGGGCGTCCAGAACGGCAGTCAGCCGAGCTTCGAACTCGGCAACCAATCGACGAACGCGACCGGGGTGCTAGGGATGGACTTCCCCTGCTACGCGTTTCTGGACACGTGGTGGGCCATCACGGCCATCCTCGGCGTCTTCACCCTCGGGGGCTACGTCGCGTACCGACGCCTCGGCGGCATCGGCGTCGTGGCCTACGCCGGGCCGGTGGGCATCCCTCTGCTGTTCGCCCACGCGCTTCTCACCATGTGTAGCGAACCGGCCGAGGAGACCCGCGACTCGCTGTTCAAGTCGGGCAACGTCTCGCTCCTGCCCGAAGGCGGCAGCGGCTCGCCCGGCGGAGCCACCGGCACGACGCTGACCGACCCCTCCTTCCTGCTGATGGCCGGACTCGGAGTCGCGCTCCTCGCGGCGGTCGCGCTCCTGTTCGTCTCCTCCAGCGGAGACGACCCCGAACCAGACGAGGAGTTCGCCGAACCCGGCGACTCGACCGACGTGCAGGCGGTCGGTCGGGCCGCGGGCGAGGCCGCGGACCGCATCGAGACCACGACCGACGTGGACAACGAGGTCTTCCGGGCGTGGCGCGAGATGACAGACCACCTCGACGTGTCGAACCCCCAGTCCAGCACGCCCGCCGAGTTCGCTGGCGCGGCGGTCGAGGCCGGGATGGCCCGCGAGGACGTCGACCGCCTGACCTCGCTGTTCGAGGAGGTGCGCTACGGCGGCGAGTCGCCGACCGACGAGCGCGAAGAGCAGGCGCTCGACGCCCTCCGCCGCATCGAGGACGAGTACGCGGGTGGTCGCCGATGAGCCGGAACGACCACCCGATTCTGACGGCCGCGGGAGTCCTCGCGGTCGCCGTGGGCCTGCTGTTCGTCTTCGTCCCCGGACTCGCCAGCGCCATCGGCACCGGCTACGCCGCGGTCACCATGGTCGGCCTGCTGGCGCTGGTGCAGGCGATTCGGGTCGTGCGCTCCCGGCAGGCCACCGACTTGGAAGCCACCGAGACGCCCGACGTGGAGACGGTCGAGTCGATGCCCACGCCCGGCGACGAGTTCGACGAGACGGTCGCCGAAATCCGGTCGGGGCCGCGCCGGGTCCTCATCCGCGAGCGGGCCGACCTCCGCGAGGCGCTGGAGGAGGCCGCGCTGACCGCCGTCGCCGACCGGGAGAACTGCTCGCGCGAGCAGGCCGCCGACCTCCTCGACGCCGGGACGTGGACCGACGACGCTCACGCCGCGGCCTTCCTCGGCGGGGCAGACGCCCCCTCGCCGCCCCTCCTCGACCGAGTGAAAATCGCCGCAAGCGGCGAGTCGCCCTTCCAGTTCCGGATTCGCCGGACCGCCGACGCGGTCGCCCGGACCGCCGATGTCGTGGACGACACGAACGACACAGACGACGAGGACGGAGGAATCGCCGGAAACGGAATCGGAGAGAGCGCGACCGACTCTGGTCGGGTCGAGAGCCACGGGACGAACGCCGAGGCCACCGACCGGGGCGACGACGCGGACCGAGGCGACGACGCAGACCGAGGCGACGACGCAGACCGAGGCGACGACGCGGACCGGACGACGGAGGTCGAAGCATGAAGTCGATTCGGGAGACTAATCGCTGGCGCGGCGTCAGCGCGGTCGCGCTGCTCGCGGGGTCGCTCGGCGTCCTGTTCAGTCGGCCGCTGGTCCTGCTGTCGGGCGTCGTCGGCGTCGCGTTCGCGGCCTACGCCCGGACCGCAGGGACGCCCGAACCCCGACTCGACGTGACCCGGACCATCAGCGACGACGAACCCCTGCCGGGCGACGAGGTGGAGGTCCGACTCACCGTCGAGAACGTCGGCGATTCGACGCTCGCTGACCTCCGAATCGTTGACGGGGTGCCCGACGCCCTGCCCGTGACTGGCGGGTCCGCCCGGCTCGGAACCGCGCTTCGACCGGGGAAGACGGCCAGCCTGACCTACACCGTCGAGGCCGAGCGCGGGGAACACGAGTTCGACCCCGTGATTGCGATTACCAGGGACTTCAGCGGCGCAATCGAAGTCGAGACCGAAGTCGAGGTCGAGACCGCAATCGAGTGCGTGCCGAAACTCGGGACGACCGTGGACGTGCCGCTCCGCGCTCAGACCACCCAGTACACCGGCCGGGTCACCACCGACACCGGCGGGTCGGGCGTCGAGTTCCACGCGACTCGGGAGTACCGACCGGGCGACCCCCTCTCGCGGGTGGACTGGAACCGGCTCGCTCGGACCGGCGAGTTGACCACCGTCGACTTCCGCGAGGAGCGCGCGGCCAGCGTGGTGGTCCTCGTGGACACCCGCGAGAAGGCGTATCTCGCCTCGGGCGACGACGAGCGCAACGCGGTCCAGTTCGGCGTGGACGCCGCGGGCAAAATCGTCACGAAGCTGCTGGACGCGGGCGACCGAGTCGGTCTGGCCTCGCTCGGCCCCGAATCCTGCTGGCTCGCCCCCGGCGCTGGCCACGACCATCAGGCCCGCGCTCGGAACCTGCTGGCGACCCATCCCGCGTTCTCGCCGGTCCCCTCCGAGGAGATGTTCTACCCGACGACTCGGCTCAAGCAGATTCGCAAGCGACTCCCGGCCTCCTCGCAAGTACTCTTCGTCACGCCGCTGTGCGACGACTTCGGCCCGGAGGTCGCCCGGCGACTCGACGCCGAGGGCCACCTCGTGACGGTGGTGAGTCCGGACCTGACCGCGACCGCGACCTCGGGTCAGCGATTCGCCCGGACCCGGCGCAAACACCGGGTCTCGAAGCTCAGGCAGGCCGGAATCAGGGTCGTGGACTGGGACACCGACGAGACCTTCGGCGTCGCGCTGGCTCGGATGGCCCGCGTCACGGGGGGTCCGGCGTGACCCGCGAAATCGACCGGTCGCCCGCTCGCCTCTCGTCGGCGCTGGCGATAAGCGCGGCGGCGCTCGCGGCGGGGACGAGCGCGCTCTCCGCGACCGTCGCGCTCGCCGGGTCGCTCGGCGGCCTCGCGCTCTTCGCGGTCGGCGTGGTCGTGGGGTCCCGGCGCGGCCTCACCCTCGGCGCGGGCGTCCTGCTCCTCTCGGCGCTCGTCGGCGGCCTGCTCTCGGGGGCGGCCTACCTCCTCCTGCCGGGGGTCATCGCCACGGTGCTGGCGTGGGACTTCGGCGAGCAGGCCGTCAACGTCGGCGAGCAACTGGGCCGAGGAGCCGACACGACCCAACTGGAGGTCACTCACGCCGCCGGAAGCACGGTGGTCGGCGTCGGCGCTGGCGCGCTGGGCTACGGGGTCTATCTGGTCTCCTCGGGCGGCCAGCCGGTGACCGCGCTGGTGTTCCTGCTGTTGGCCGCGGTGGTGCTGACCTCGGCGCTCAGGAACTGAGAGTGGGTATCTTGGGGTTTTGGGTTATTCTCCGGCGAGTTTGTACTCGGTGGTGTTTCCGAATCGGCGCGCGTTGGCGCGACCTCGTGTCGCGCCATCGGCGTGCGAGGGATGAGGACCGCAGGCCGTCAGGCCGAGGACCGCAATCGGTTGGGGAGGCGTGAGGTCCGCGGTTGCGGGGCGGTGCGGAGACGGCTTTGCTCAAGCCTGAAGTTCGCTCCTCGTCGTTCACGCTCCCTCGTCTCGATATATACGAACACGCCTAAAGCAACGAGCTACAATTTCTAAATAAACAATTACAATTCTAAAACCGACTATCCCCGCATCTCGCGCTGGAGTCGTCGCAGTTGGCGCTCGACTTTCCGGGCCTGCTCCTCGGCGTTCGGGTCGAGGTCCGCGAGTTCTGTCCCGTCGTCTGTCACCTCTCGGTCCTCGGACTCTCCCGTCTCCTCCCCGTCTGCGTTACTGTCCATGCCCGCAGGTGGTCGGGGAGCTGATATAAAGCCGAGCCAAGCGGAGTGAAAGTGAAACGAGCGAAAGCGAAACGGGTGAACCAGAAACGGGGGAACCGAACGAAAATCGAGGACGACCGACGGCGAAATCCGTCGTTACTCGACGGTCGGTACCGGCACGTCGTCCAGCACCCTGTCTACGATAGCCGACTTGTCCACGTTGTTGACCTGCGCGTCGGGCGTCAGGACCACCCTGTGCGCCAGCACCGGTTGGGCCACGCGCTTCACGTCGTCGGGGGTGACGAACTCCCGGCCGCACATCGCGGCGTAGGCCCGGGCGGCCTCGAACAGGCGCTGAGTCCCGCGCGGGGAGACCCCCACTTGGACGCGCCGGTCCTCGCGGGTCTCGCGGGCCACGTTCGCCATGTACTCCAGTAGGTCGTCGTCCACGCGGACCTCCTCGGGGACCTCGCGGAGGTCGGTCACGAGCTGCTGGTCGAGGACCGTCCCCACCGAGGGACTCTGGGCGGAGCGACCGGCGCGCCGCCGGAGGAGTTCGTACTCGCCTTCTACGTCAGGGTAGCCGATGGAGGACTTGACGGCGAAGCGGTCGACTTGGGCCTCGGGCAGGGGGAAGGTCCCCTCCTGCTCGACGGGGTTCTGGGTGGCGATAACGAAGAAGGGCTTGGGGAGTTCGTGGGTGTCGCCGTCCACCGTGACCTGCCCCTCCTCCATGGCTTCCAGCAGGGCGGCTTGGGTCTTCGGCGGCGCGCGGTTGATTTCGTCGGCGAGAACGACGTTGGCGAAGATGGGCCCCTCGTTGAACTCGAAGGTTCGGTCCTGCTCGTTGAACACGTGGGTCCCGGTCACGTCCGCCGGGAGGAGGTCCGGCGTGAACTGGACCCGCGAGAACGACAGTCCGAGCGCCGACGCGAAGCTCCGGGCCGTGAGAGTCTTGCCCGTGCCGGGCACGTCTTCGAGGAGAGCGTGGCCCCCTGCCATCACGCCCAAGAGTACGGTTTCGAGAAACTCCCTGTCGGCGATGACGGCGTTTCCGATAGCGTCGAGGACCGATTCACACCGCTCGTTGGCCTCGGTTACGTCCATACCCTACCCCGAGTGGTGGCACCCGCTTGAATTTGACGGTCGTCTGAACTCTGCGTATCGAATCGAAATCACTAAGTCGGAGAGGGCAGTAGGATGGGGTGAGCCGAGGTAGCCTAGCCCGGCCAAGGCGGTTGCTTCGAGAGCAACTGTCCTCACGGACTCAGGCGTTCAAATCGCCTCCTCGGCGCTTTTCCAACTTCAACGCTTCTTAGCCGCGTTTACGGCGTTTTAGATTCCATCTTCACCGCCGGGTTTCTGAATCACTGACCACGAGAGCAAATTCGGAGCGTCCGTTATCGCTTCGTGACGACGACTTCCCCCGCGGCAGTTACGGTAACCTCGTACTCGGAGTAGGTGAACGTGACCGTCTTCGTCGCCTCTGCATCGCCGTAGACAGACCGGAAGAGCGCGTCGAGGGCGTCGAGGTCGACACTCCGGAAGATCGGGCCGAGGAGTTCGCCGCCCCCGTCGCCGACCTGCCCCGGCGACGCCGTCCGACCGGTAGCCGCTCGTAGCGCCTCGATGACCGCTTCGCTCGGGAGTTCGTCTTCGGCCGCGGTGTAACTGACTATCTCCTGGTTGGCCTCCTCGACTTGTTGGGACTTCGTCGCCATCGATGTACTGTATCGGAAACAGTCTCGGTGGGAATTTGGGCGGGTTCGCAAATCAACGTTTTAAATATCCCTGTCCTCGGCGATGGTACTCCGCAGGAGTGCCTCGTGGCCGCGCCGGAGGAGCGCGGAGAGCGCCTGACTCGAAATCCCGAACTCGTCGGCCAGTGCTTTCGTCGAGGTCTCGCGCGGTACCTCGTAGTAGCCCCGTTCTAACGCCCGGAACAACACTTCTCGCTGGCGAGGAGTCACGCCGTAGCCCGCCGCCTCGTCGTCCTCGCCTCGGTAGAGTCGCCGGAGTTTGAACGACAGTTCGCGCTCCTCGCACCGCCTGCGGTAGTTCGACAGCGCCTCGCGGTTCGGAAACTGGGCGCGGTACTCGACGCCGTGGTCGTTCAGTTCGATGCTGAGGAGCGTGATTCCGAACTCCATGGCGTCGACGTAGGTCAGGCCGCGTTCGCCCTCCGACGAGAGGGCGACGCGGAGGAGACGGCGTTCCGGCACGTCCGAGAGGACCTCGAAGTCCGTGAGCGACGGGTCGTCCGGCAGTACTCGAAAGACCCGTTCGAGGGACTCCTCGGCTCCTCTCGCCCAGAAGATGAGCCGCGAGGGGTCGCCGGAGACGGGTTGCTCGTCTTCCACCTCGAACGTGACGTCGGGGACTCGCCGCCGGGTCTCCTGTAGAATCGGATTCGACAGTGTGTACTCGGCGATGAAACCCATTGTCGTAGACACTCGTCTGAGAGATAAGGGGGTTTCGCCACCGGGAGCGGGGTCTTTCAACCCGTCGCTGGCCAACTCCCGAGTGGGTTCCGCCCGCTCAAAACAGGAACAGGAAGTTGTGAACCCCGAGCGCCCCGTACCACACGGCCGCCGAGGAGTACGTGATCACCCGGAACGCGGTGGGATACTCGTCGGGTGCCCACTCGTCGGGAGCCAGTCGGGCGACGAGTTCGCCGCTCTCGGCCAGCAGCGCCACTCCGGCGACCGCGAGGACGACGGTGACGAGGACGCCCGTGACCATCCCGAGTTCCCGCATCAGCGTTCGGGTGAGCCACATCGACTCGTAGACGTCCTCGCGGAGCGAGAGGACGGTCACGGTGCTGATGGCGTCGAGGGCTTTGCCCGCGAACACCACCGCGAAGAGCGTGGCTCGGTCCGCGCCGACCCCGAAGCGCCCGCCGCCGATGGCGTAGGAACTGGGAACCGAACTGTTCGACACGAACCGTGAGACGCCGGACGCGTCCTTTGTTATGGCCTCCCAAAATCGGCCGTAACTGCGGTCCAATCAGTCGAAGGCGCTCGTTGTCGGGAGTAACGAGGGGATACTCCGGTGGGACGGTATTCGTCGCCGTTTGGCTCACCCGCCAAAGTTGTCGGTTTCCCCGCCAGAGCCGGTCAGTTCAGCCGCCAAAGCTCGTAGTTGAGCGCGGTGGCGAACCCGACCCAGAGGAGGTAGGGCACGAGCAGGAGGGCCGCCCGACGGTCGATGCGGGCGAACGCCGCCATCGTGACCAGAATCGCCGCCAGCAGGACAAGGATGACGACCAGCCCGCCGAAGATGGCCCGCGACCCGAAGAACACCAGCGTCCACGCCGCGTTCAGCACCAGTTGGACGCCGAAGGCGGCGAGCGCGACCTGTCGGATTCGACCGCGGTCGCTCCGCCAGACCAGATACAGCGCCACGCCCATCAGGAGGTAGAGCGTGGTCCAGACCGGGCCGAACACCCAGCTCGGCGGCGTGAACCCGGGTTTGGCGAGCGTCGGGTACCACGTCGCCACCTCCTCGGCGGTGAGGAGCGAGGGGACGATTCCGGCGAGTTCGCAGACGACGATGGCCCCGAAGAGGGCAGGCCAGTTGGTGCCTGTTCCGTCCCGGGAGTCGCGGATGTTGTCGAGAACGCTCATAGGAGCTTGTAGGTCGGGGAGAGGGAAAGAGATGGAGGGTCGAAAGGTAGTGTTCTGTGGCGGTTGGGTCGGAGACTGAAGAGCAACTGGGAGAACCGAGAGGGTAACGATTAGGAGGACTGTTTTTGAAGCCCTCGGTCGCTTCGAACTATCACAAGCCACGAGAACAGCGTCGTAGCGATGAATGCCTTTTGAAGCCCCCGGTCGCTCGCGGTCGCTCCGTCGGATATTCGCGGACCTCTCCGCACCGCCCGGTCCGCGAATAGAACCGCCGGAGACGACCACGGCCTTCGGCCGCGAGCGACCGGCCCCTTCATCCCGCCCTGTCAATGGTTCGCCGAGTGCTCGCTGGCGGCTGGCCAGCCGTCGTTCGCAGACATAACTCTACAATTCGTAAAGAAATGAAGAAGATTCCGTACTGATGCAGGACGTTTGCCTCGGTCAGTCGTCGGCGGTCGCGGGTTCGGGTTCGTCGGCCACGAGGAGGCGGTCGAGCGCGTCCACCATCGCGGTGACGCTCGCGCTGGTGATGTCGCCGTCGCTGGCGGCGACGGTCACCGAGCGGTCGCCACGGGTCATCTCGACCTCGACCGTCACGACCGCGTCGGTGCCGCCCGTAATCGCGTCCACGTGGTAGGATTCTAGAACCGCGTCGGCCGCGACCGAGGGCGAGTCCGGCGACCCGGAGACGGCCTCGCGGACCGCAGTAACCGCGGCGTCCACCGGACCGTCGCCGGTCCCGCTGGCGACGCGCCGGTCGCCGTCCACTTCGAGTTCCACGCTCGCTGTCGGGATGGCTCCGCCGCTGGTGGCGGTGAGTTCCCGCAGTTCGATGCGCCGGTCGCGCTCGCGGCCCTGCA
This sequence comes from Halorussus ruber, assembly GCF_004765785.1. Taxonomy (GTDB): domain Archaea; phylum Halobacteriota; class Halobacteria; order Halobacteriales; family Haladaptataceae; genus Halorussus; species Halorussus ruber. The sequence goes on from NZ_SBIT01000010.1 coordinate 144,950, forward strand.
CGTCCTCGGCGATGGCGAGCAGGTCGGCGTCGGTCACGCGCTTGTTCCGCTCGGCGAGGTCCTGCACGCGGGCGACCACCTCGCGGAGTTCGTCGTCGCTGACCTCGACGCCGTGTTCTTGCAGGGCGGCCTTCGCGCCCGCTCTGCCGGTGTGCTTGCCGAGGACGAGGCGGCGCTCCCGGCCCACCTTCTCGGGCGGGTAGGGTTCGTACATCCGCTCGTCCTTGAGCGTGCCGTCGGTGTGGATGCCCGACTCGTGGGCGAAGGCGTTCTCGCCGACGACGGCCTTGTTCGGCGCGAGCGGGACGTCGGTCGCCTCGGCGACGACCCGCGCGAGGTCGTAGAGTTCGGTCGTCTCGACCGTCTCGACGCCGTAGGCGTGGTCGAGCGCGATGGCGACCTCCTCCAGCGCGACGTTGCCCGCTCGCTCGCCGACGCCGTTGACCGTGGCGTGGACCAAATCGGCCCCGCCAGCGACGCTGGCGAGGGCGTTGGTCATCCCGAGTCCCAAGTCGTCGTGGGTGTGGGTGCTGGTCGGCCCGTACTCGGCGAGGAGCGAGACGGCCTCGTAGGCCCGTTCCGGTCCGGCGTGACCCACCGTGTCGGCGAAGCAGAACCGGTCCGCTCCGGCGTCGTGAGACTCCTCGGCGAGGCGTTCGAGGAAGTCGAGACTCGCCCGAGAGCCGTCCTCGCCGATGACCTCGACCCAGAGGCCGTGGTCTTTGGCGTAGGCCACCAACTCGGCGGTCTTCTCGACGACCTCGTCGCGCGAGGAGCCGACTTTCTGCTCGACGTGGCGGTCGCTGGCGGGGACGACGAGGTTCACCCCGTCCACCCCGCAGTCGAGCGCGAGGTCCACGTCGCGCTGGACGCCGCGGGCGAAACTCGTCACGCGAGCGTCCAACCCGAGGTCGGCCACTCGCTCGATGGTCGCGCGCTCGCCGTCGCCGGTGCAGGCGCTCCCGGCCTCGATTACCGAGACGCCCGCCCGGTCGAGCGCGGTAGCTATCTCGGCCTTCTCGTCGGGCGACATCGAGACGCCCGGCGCTTGCTCGCCGTCCCGAAGCGTGGTGTCGAGGAGTCGAACGTCGCGGTCCGAGCCGCTGTCGTCGTGTTCTGCGTCCTGTACGTCCGGATTCGATGGAGATGTGTTATCGGGGAAGCCCCCGAATAAATCGTTCACTGGCCATGCTTGACCACGCAGTCGCTTTCACGAGCGGAGAGTTAAGGAGGGCCTTGTGACAGACCGGACTGTCGGACCGACTCATTCGCTCCGCCTCGGCGGCCTTACCTCACTCGCCGACTTCGCTCGCACCTGCATCCGCGGCCACCGGAACCTCCCAGACCAGCACCGAAAGCGACCCGACTATCAGGACTCCTCCGGCGATCGCCAGCGCGAGCAGCGGCGACGAGAGGTCCGACACCGCGCCGCTTCCCAACTGGAAGGGAATCACGGTCAGGCCGCTGACCATCGCCATCGCGCTCAGGACCGTCGCCCGGCCGACCGACTCGATGCGGTCGTTGACGTACTGGCTGGCCAGCGCCCGCGTGGTGTCGGCGATGCCCCGCGCCAGAAGCAGGACCGGGAGCGCCAGCACCGGGACGAGGTACATCCCGACCAGCGCCGCGCCGACCGCGAACGGGAGGACGAGGAACCACGTCCGGAGGCCGATTCGGTCCTTGATGGCCCCGGCGTAGTAGCTGAATCCGGCCCCGACGAGGCTGATTCCGGCGTAGTACCACCCGATGAGCGACTCGACGCGCGACGGGTCGACGCCGAGGTCCACGACCACCGTCTCGAAGATCGGCTGGACGAACATGAACACCAGATAGAGGACCGCCGCGAACAGGACGTAGTAGTAGATCACGAACGCCCGAATCCGGCGGTTGGTCACCGCGTCGCGGACGATGCCGAGGCTCCGCCGGAGCGAGAGGTCGTCGGAATCGGTCTGCTCGTAGGTGTCGGGTTCCGAGAACGACAGCAGGGCGAGGAGACCGAGCGCGGTGACGCCCGCCGCGACGAAGAAGGGGTACGAGAGGTCGATGTCGCCCAGATAGCCGCCGATGACCGCGGCGACCACGCCGGTAAGGAGCGAGACCGATTCGCCGCGTCCCCGGACTCGGGAGAACTGGTCCTCCGAGAGGTCGTCGGTGAGCGTGTCGTAGAGCCACGCGTCCTCGCTCCCCGACCGGAAGTTGTACCCCATCGACCAGCAGACGTAGAGTCCGAGCAGAGCGAGGAACGACCCCGCGAGACCGATAGCGACGAGCGTGACCGCGATGAGGCCGGTCCCGACCAGCAGGCTGTTCCGGCGGCCGATGCGGTCGCCGACGTAGCCTGTCGGCACCTCGCCGAGGACGGTCGTCACGTTGTACGCGGCCTCCAGCAGCGCGATTTGGGTGAACGACAGCCCCTGCGCGAGGAAGTACAGGTACATCACGGGCCGGTAGAACTCGACCGCCTTCGTCGCCTTGTAGGCGTAGTACTTGAGGACCGCGGCGGTCGGGATGCGACGCGACTCGTCGTGGCGTGCCATCACGCGAGACGACGTGTGCCGATTTAGAAACCAGTTGTTATGACCGAATCGGGGGAATCGTAATACGGCGGGACCGAACCGCCGGAACCGAACTGCCGAACCCACCGACGCCGGGCGAGTTATCCCTTCAGACGCACCGTGTCGCCGACCGAAACGCCGTCCGCGCTCCCCGCCGGAAGTTCCACGAGTCGGTCGGCCTCGGCCTTCGCCAGCCCGGTCCACGCCGAGAGGCGCTCTTTGTGCTGGACCTCGTCGTCTCGAAGCCACAGCACGTCGAGCGGGAAGGGGACGAAAACCATGTGAACGTCACGCATCCCGGCCTCCTCGAACTCGAAGACCAGCGCGTAGTCGTCGGGAATCGACCGCCGGAACATCAGGCCGCGGGCCCGCGAGAGGAACGAATCCGCGGTCTCGACCTCGGTGGCGAGAACTTGCTCGGTCCGGCCGTCGTCGCGTACCAGTCGCACGCTCGGAGGTGTTCGCGGCGGCGAGAAAAGCGTTTCCGTCCAGTTTCTAATCCGGTTCGTCACTACCGTCCTTTCTCTGCTACCCACTCCATCGCCGTATGCTTTTAACCCAAGACGAACAACTCCCTCCCGATGAAGGAGACGCCCTCCGGAACCCCCGTCGGCGTGGACGACCCCTACGACCACGCCGGGGTCTGCGACCGTCTCACCGACGAGGGCAAGTGCCGGTACGCCTTCGAGTACCCCGAACACGACCCCGAGTTCGCCCGCGAGCGCCGCGAGGAGGACCTCCGATGCCCCGCCGCGGACCCCGATGGAGACTGGAACTGGGAGGACTGCCCGCACTACCGGTGCCGGAACCGCCACCGGGAGTGCATCCGGTGCGGACTGGAGGAGCGCCGGATGGCCCACTCCGACGAGCGCCCGCTCCTCGAAGAACACCACCTCTCGTACGCGGGAGAGGGCGAGACCCTGAGCCACGAGATTACGGTCTACCTCTGTCGGTGGTGCCACGCCAAGGTCCACAAGTCGTGGGCGCGCATCGACGACGACGTGAACCCCGACCCGGAAGCCATCGCCGAGAAGGAGGGCAGACGGTCGCGCGAGCAGTCGGAGGCGAGTTTCGAGTCCGCGGCGGAGCGGTTCGATTTAGATGACGGGTAGTGGATTCGGGTCGCCCACCAAACGACGCCCTGAACAAAGAAAACCCTGTCCCAAAGGACTATTTTCCTTTCCTTAGGAAATAAAAACACTTCTCTCTGGCGTTACGACGACGCGAGGAAGAAGATGAGGAGGCTCACGGCCATCGCGGCCATGATGACCGTCGCGGCCAGCGCCGCGCCCATCGACATGACCGCATTGGCGTGGCTGGCGAGCGTCTCGGTGCGGTCGTTACCGAACACCGTGACCTCGGCGCGCTCGCTGGCCATGCCCGCCTCGACCGGTTCCACGTCGTCGGCCGCCTCGGCGACCAGTCGCTGAACGACGTCGAGGAGTTCGTCGCCGTCGATGGCTTCGCCGACCTGATTCGAGGCCTCGACCTGATTCACGACGTGGGTGTCGGTGGTCATGACCTCGGCTTCGTCGGCGGCGGCGCCGGAATCGGGCGCGGTCAGCGCCGCCACGATGCGGTCGCGCAGGCCGGGTTCCATGTTGTTGCCGTCCACGAGGACGTAGATAGTGCGGTGGTCGCCGATTTCCAGAATCGTGACCCGGACCCCGAGCGGCCCGATGCCGTCGAGGGGTTCCCACTCGGTCTCGTCCCACGCGACGCCCATCCGGATGGGGGCCTGCTCGGACTCGGCGAGTCGGTCGCCCGCCTCGCCAGCGGCCTGCATCATGTCGAACGAGCGCTCGCTTCCGGGGTAGACGTGGCCGAGGTCCGGTCCCTCCAACCCGTTGTTGCAGTTGTGGGCGTCCACGAGCATCACGTCCTCGACGCCCGCCGAGCGGGCCTCTGCGGCCGCCGAGAGGCCGACCGCGTACTCCACGTCGTCGGCGAACTCCGGCGAGTAGGTCGCCACCAGCAGGGCGTCGTCGCCGAACGCCTGCCCGACGATTTTGGCGTCGCCCTCTTGGACTCGGACCGCCGGGGTCGCGGTGTCGTGGTACTCGATGTCCGCGAACGCCTCGTTGGCCGTCTCGACCAGCGTCTCGACCTCGCGCTCGGTGACGAGGTTGAAGTCGTGGCCCGCGGTGGCGTGGGGCGGGAAGGCGACGCCTTCCGCCGACTCCGCGACGCGCTGGGGCAGGTTGCCCCCGCCGATTTCGCCCATCGGACCGGGGTGAATCATCGGCAGGACGAACCGGGCCTTCTCCGAACCGTCGCCGGGTCTGCGGAAGGCCAGCACCGTGACGGGCACGACGGCCTCCTCGCCGATGTCCTCGAAGAAGTCTTCGAGTTCGGTGGTCCCCTCGGCGATGTGGCCGATGAACCCCCGGAGGAAGTCCAGCACGCTCACGCCGAGGCTTCGCTTCCACGGCCGGTCGATGAACTTGACGAACGCCCAGACCGCGAAGCCGTAGATGAAACACATCAGCGCCAGCAGCGCGAAGTCCTGTAGCTCAATGACGTTCAGGGCGCGCGGGGCCTCCTCGACCCGGTTGAAGAACACCTCGACTATCGGCCCGCCGCCGACGTGGAGATACTTCATCGTCCCGCTGTAGATGAAAAACAGGACGGCGGCCGCGCCGGTCTGGAGGCTGGCGGGGACCGCCGCGACGAGGACGGAGCGGCCCGAGACCGCCATCACGACCAGCAGGCGGAGCGCGAACACGGAGGCCAGTCCGACGATGAGCGCGTCGAAGACGAACTGCTGGCCGAGTCGCTGCGAGAGGACTGCCACGGCTCCCGCGCCCGCCATAATCGCCACGATGATGCCCTCGCAGGTCAGCGCCAGCAGCGACGACCGGTTGTAGGTCAGTTGGCCGCCGAGTCGGCGGTCTACCGGGGTAGTCAGAAGGCTGGCGACGACGGTCGGTACGCCGATGAAGAACACGCCCTGCCACGCGTCCTCCAGTACGAACCCCGCGTCGAACGCCCCGACGCCCGCGACGGCCGCAACGAGGAGCGCGAACGTCACGCTGGCGTACCACCGCGGCGCGCGGAAGATGTACCGCGAGAGGCTTGCGAGGTCGCCCTGCGTCGCTGTCATACTCGGGACTTTCGGCGGGGAAGGATAAAAGGTGGCACTCCGCGCCCGTCGTAACTCGTCGTTATCTACCACCAATCGGCAGAGGGCGGGGGGTCGGTGACACCCGCGACGGCGTGCGCTCGGTGGAACAGACCACGAGGATGCGCTCGGCCGACCAACCGACAGGACGCGCTCGGTGAGACAGTCCAACAGGGTGGGATGAAGGGGCCGGTCGGTCGCGTCCAGTTTAGTCGCCTGAGGGACCTCTATCTGCGCCGGGCGGTGTCTTGCCGAACGAAGTGAGGCAATGGCTCGGAAGACGCGGTTTGTCTTCCGGCGCGGAGAGGCGCAGATATGTCCCTCAGCGACCGCGACCGAGCGGGGGCTTCAAGAAGACATAGCCACATCTGCACTGCTGTTCGCGCTCACGCTCTCCAAGGCTCACTAAACAGAAAACCCACGATTACCGAACCACGAGAGAAGAACGCCTACGCCTCGCAGATTGCCCGGAAGTTCTCGAAGACCTCCTCGCCCTCCTCGGTGTGGGCCACCTCGGGGTGCCACTGGACGCCGTAGAGGTCTCGCTCGGGGTCGGCCATCGCCTCGACGCCGCAGACGTCGCTGGTCGCGGTCCGGGCGAAGCCCTCGGGGACTTCCTTGACCTCGTCGGCGTGGCTGGCCCAGACGCGAGTCTCGGGGGCGAGCGAACCGACGAGGGGGTCCTCCTCGTCGAGAATCTCGACGTTCACGTCGGCGTAGCCGCCGTACTCGCCGCCGCCGACCCGACCGCCGAGTTCGTCGGCGATGACCTGCATGCCGAGACAGATGCCCAGCACCGGCACGTCGAGTTCCAGATAGTCGGCGCAGTTGCCGATGTCTTCGATGTCGGGACCGCCCGAGAGGACGAGTCCGTCTGCCTCTATCTCCTCCGGCGGCGTGGTGTTGTCGATGATTTCGGTCTCGACGCCCATGTCGCGCAATGCCCGGTGTTCGAGGTGCGTGAACTGCCCGTGGTTGTCGACCACGACGATACGAGTCATTGGCGAATCGTAGTTAGCACCGCTACTAAAGGCGTTCGATGACGGGAGACGGAGAACTGGCTACCGCCGTGAACGACTTTACGGCGGATTCGTCGCCGAGTTGAGTGCGTCGAGCGACTCGCGGTGGTACGCCGTTCGCCACAACTTGAGGATTGCTCACGTGACCAACTTCTCCGGAGATTGTTCGATGCAAGAGGTCTCGACCACTTCCGGGTCCGAGGAGGCGTCCGGCGGCGGATGGTAGTGTTCAGTCCCGGCAACCCGAACGTAATCGCCGTCGTGGGGATGATTTCCCCAGCGAAGGTTCCGGCCGGTCGGGTCGGTGTAGTGAAACTTGTAGTCGTCCTTGGTGGTCCATCGCACGTCGATTCGCGCGCTATCCGCGCTGAGGAGTCCGTCGTCGAGGCCGACCTCCAGCACGGTCGGATTCACGAAATCGTCCAAAGCGGGCGTCGAGAGCGGTTCTCTCGACTCGAGCTCGTCCCGAATCGTGATGAGCGCAGCTCTGTCGACCGGCCCGCGGAGGGTGTGGGACTCCTGCTGGTCGTGCTCGCCTCCTCCTGCATTGTCAATCTCGACTTCGCCGTCTTGCAGTCCGTTCCCTCTCATCAGTCACCGTGCGAGATGGCTCCTCGGCCCGAGCGAGAACCGTCGTCAGTCACGAACTTCCGAGCGTTTGCGATGGAGAGCGCGGCGTTCACGAGCGCGAGATTTCGGCGCGTCGTTCGCCACTCGGTGATCTCTTCCGAGTCGGGTTCGTCGCGTGATGGCGACTCACCGAGCGTCTCGTTCGTCAGGTCGATGGACAAGTCGTCCGGGGATTGGGCGTCGTACCGATTTTGAAAGTCCTGAAGCGTACAGCGCATCTCCGACGCTCGCGCCTGCAGTTCGTCCACGGACACCTCCGAGAGAAGGTCTGTCGCTTGTTCCAGGACGAGCGAGTCGGGTGCACGTCGGTACCGCGTTCCGCCGGTTTCGCTCGCTGTCGTCGCAACGAATCCGTCGCTGGCTAACGTTTCGAGATGCTTGCGTGCCGTTTTGGGGGACGTGAGCGCGTCGTCTGCGACCTCCTCTGCGGATGCTGGTTCGTAGGTTCGACTGACGACCTCTCTGACGCGCTCGTACGGCGTCGTCTGGTCTTTCCACTCGTCTGCGACCGCCGCGTCGACGTCTTCGACCGAGTCGGGCGGTGTCTTCTCGGTCATACCGATGCATTCACGCCAGAGTAGTATAGTTCTTTGCCGAAGGGCTATATTCCTACCTCGTTCACACCGCCACGGGGTCGTCTCGTACCCCTCGCCGACTCTCACCCGGAGCGCCCCCGGCCGAGCGTCGAGCGTCACGCGCTCGAACTCCCGAATCTCGCCGTCGAGGCTGAACGTGACCGGCTCGCCGTCGAGGCTCTCGAAGTCGTCGTCCGCGGCCCAGAAGTACGGGGTCACGTCGTCCTCGACCGCCACGCGCTCGATTTCGATGCGCATCTCGGAGACGCTCTCGAGCGTCCACTCTAAGAGGAAGTCCTCGCCCGGCACGGTGAACCCGGTCAAAACGCTCATCAGTAGGTTGTGGGTCGCTCGGATGTTAACTGTTCGTTCCCACCAGTTTTCCGAGCGATGCGACTGTCGGTTGGCGTCGAAAGAACACCGCAAGGTACCCCTACCCGCGGTGTTTCATCGCAATTCAGGGACGGGTAAAATGTCTTGTGGTGTTTGTTCGGCCCGCGCTCAGCCGAGGCGGTCCCGAATTCGCAGGACTGCGTAGAGGCCGCCGAAGCCCGCGACCGCGAGCGGGCGGGGCTTCAAGAAGCGTTCACGACTACGGTGTCTGTCGATTCGGCACTGAGACAACGCAAGTAGACGGAGGCTTCGAGAAACGTTCACCCCTCTTCCGTTCGTCTTCGATAGAAGCCACTACCCCTCTGTTTGACATTTATTATATCTCTAACAAATATAATTGTGTCTCTAACGCCGCACAACCGCCAAAGCCACACCTACCGAACTAACGAATAAGAAAGCCGGACCGAGGAGTACTCAGTCCTCGGCGTCGGCGAATAGTTCGTCGACCGCCGAGCGCGCCGCGAGGGCGGCGTCCTCGGCGATTTGCTCCTCGTCGTCGGCCTCGGGCGCGTTGAGGTACACGTCCACGTCGAGGATGCCCTCCTCGAACGAGACCGTCACGTCGAGGTCCTTGACCGCCGAGTTGGGGAGCCGAGAGAGGATGAGGCCTTCCGCGGCCTCGGCGGCCGTCTGAACGACTTCGTCGTCAGTCGGCATTTATGCGCCGCCAGCGCCGCCGCCCATGCCGGGACCCTGCGGGCCGCCGGGGCCGCCACCGCCGCCGCCGAGCATGTTCTGCAGCTCGGACTGGAGGCTCTCGAACTGCTCTTGGACGCGCTCCTCCTGCTTTTCGAGGGTTTCGACGCGGATTTCGAGGCTGTCGACCTTCTCCTCGAGGTCGTCCTGGGCCTCGTCGTAGCCGGTCTTGACGAGGAGTTCGCCGACCTCGCGGTACATCGTGGTGTCCTCGTCGATGTCGTCGAGCTCGTCGAGCGCCGTCTCGGCCTCGTTGAGCTGGGTCTCGGCCTGGTTCTTCTGGGCGGCGACCTGCTGTGCGGTCTCCTGTAGGTCCTGAAGCTCTTCGAGTTTCTCTTGTGCTTCCGGTGGCAGATTACCCTGCATACCTACGGGAATGCGGCCCGGACAGAAAAACCCCCGCTTTCGGGTTTCGGCCGACTTTGGTGCGTTTCTGTGGCTCTCGATGGTGGTAAGGAGGTAACTGCTTTCGAGGGCGATGGACTGTCTCCTCGGTGTTTCAGAGACGGCGTCGGAAGTGGGTCCATCGGTGGAGGAAGAAGGGAGGTTGTGAGGAAGAAAGATGAACGGAGCTAGCTACTCCCGAAGCCGAGGAGTCACCGCACAGCACCGCGACGGCCACACGCCTCCCCAACCGATTGCGTTGCTCAGTCTCCGCTTCGCTCCGACCTGCGCTACTCATCCCTCGCGCGACGAGAGTGCGGCCACGAGAGGCCGCACCAGCGCGCGCCGACCGCAGGGGAAAGTAACGTCGAACGAACCCGCCGATTCACGCCAACTCCGAAGTTCGCTCCGCCACTTCGACCAGCGACCCCCACGTGTTACACCCGGCGCGGAGGGCCACAAGGTCGTCGGCGACGACGCGGACCACGACAGATTCGTCCTCGCGCTCGACCGTCGCGGCCGAGCGGTCGCCGTCGATTTCGCCGACTTCCTGTGCGACGGCGTTGGCCACGGTCTTCGCGCGCGTAGGCGAGTCGTATTCGAATCGAAGCGTCGCGTCGTGGGGGCGATGGGAGCGAGCCTGTCGGGTCGGTCCGTCGCCCATAGAGAGCAGGATGAGTTACTGTACTTCGATTTCCTTCACGTCGCGGCTCCGCTCTTTCAGGAGGACGCGGTGCCCGCAGTACGGGCAGCGAACGCCGCCGTACTCGTCGAGTTCCACGTCGCGCTTACACCGCGAACACTTGTAGCTCATTCTTCGTCTTCGCCGAGCGCGGCGCGGATGGAGCGTTTGACCGTCCGACCCGCGGGCGTCTCGGGGCGGTAGGTACCGCCCGCGTACTTGTAGCCACACCGGCCACACTGCCAGATGCCCGTGCCCTGACGGTCCACGGCGTCCGAGCCACAGTCGGGACAGGTGTGGTCGTCGTTCATGTCGCTCTCGATGTCGGCGACGCGCTTGCGGGCGACCCGCCCGTATCGCGCACCGAATCGACCGGCACTACCGGTTCGACTTTTGGTGCCTTCGGCCATAGTACTGCGAATTTAATCCGGCGCGCTGATAAAGCCTTTGAGTCGAGTCGGTCGCGTCGGTCACCCGTCGTCGCGGAAGGGCGGGTTGAACAGTTCGTGGCCGATGACCGCGAGCGAGGCCGCGAACCCCGCAATCGCGCCCGGCAGTCCCGTGAGTTGGCCGACCAGCACCCCCACACCCGAGAGGAGCGGAATGGCCGCGAGGACCGCGTCGTAGTGGCTGACCATTGCGTAATTAAATATAATTACCACCGCCAAGAAGCTTGGGGCTTCGAGCTGGCAGACCTCGTGGCCCCGACAGCGATTTCGACGCCGATAGTCATAGCTACGCGGTGCCTAAGTCGGGCTACGGTCGGCTTTCCGGCGGTCGAACCGGCGCTCGTTTTACTGTGAGGCGGCCTCGGCCCTACCCGGCCGCCCTACTGTGAGGCGGCCTCGGCCCTGCCCGGCCGCCCTACTGTGAGGCGGCCTCGGCCCTGCCCGGCCGCCCTACTGCAACTCCGCCTCGGCCAGCGCGTCGTTGAGGTCGGCCCGGACGCGCTCGCCGCGCTCGCGGTCCATCGCGGTCGTGACGACGCGGTTCTCCTGCACGCTCGAACCGTCCCGAAGAAGCAGTCGGACGTTGCCGTTCTCGTCGGCGCGGGTCGCCTTCGCCCGGACGCCGGTCCGGCTTCCCGACCCGCCAGCGTCGATGGGACCCGGAATAATCTTCTTGACGTGGGGGTGCCCGGCGACGGTCTGAATCGCCGTCCGGCCCGCCCGGTCGCCGATGAGCGTCGAGTGGCTCCCGCCGAGTTTCTCGGCTGGCGAGGCCTCCACGACTTCGAGCGCCCGGTCGCCCCGGCGCGCGAGGACGGCCTCGACGGGGTCCTCGGCCTCGTCGCCGTCACCGACGCGGTAGAACGAGTGGTGGAGCTGGTCGCGGGCGGCCCGGAGGACCTCGCGGTCGCCCGCGGCGTAAATCTCCTCGGGGCGCTTGCGCCGGACCTCGTCGGCGACCCGGCCCGCGAAGTTCCGGAGTTCGACCACGCCCGCCTCGCCGCCCTCCTCGGGCGTGGTACTCACGTCGGTCTTGCCGACGACCTCCTCGTCGTCTAACATCGTCAGGGTCGCGTGGTCGCGGTCGAGTTCCAGCACTACGGCGTCGGCGTTGGGCGTCCGACAGACCAGACAGTAGTCGCCCGGTCGTTCGAGGGGGGACGCGCATTGCCGACAGTCCATGGTCGGGGGTAACTCGCCGCCGAATTTAACCTCGGTGCTTTGGTTCGGGGGCCTCACTCCGTCCGCGTGGTCTCGGTTCCAGTCGCTGTCGCGGCGTCCGCTTCGAATCCGGGGAGGTCGGTCCCGCAGTTCTGGCAGTAGCTCGCGCCCGGCGCGACCGAGACGCCGCACTCGGGGCAGGCCTCGCCGTCGCGGAGGACCCGACGTCGGGAGTCGTTCAGATACTTGTACGCGCCGTAGACGAGGTTGACGACGCCGAACGACCACCAGCCGGTCAGGACCGCCAGAATCAGGTGGACGCCGATGCTCCCGAGGTTTCGCTTGACGAGGACGACCCGGTCGGGCGTCTCGGACTCGATTCGCCACCCGTCGGCGATGGCGTCGTCGATTTCGCGCTGGAGGCGCTCGCTTCTGTTGCTGTAGCTCATTCGAAGTCGGGTACGACGGCTTCGGGGAAATGGTTTGAGGCTCCCCGAGAAGCGAAGCTAAGAAATGAAAACAATTCTTTATACTTTCTACAGTAGTGTCAAACAAATGAATAACTGTGTCTAGTGACGAAACCGATTCACCTCTGGATGGTCACTTGGGACGGTCATAGACCACGGGACGCGCCCGCCGCGCGCGGAACTGCGCGCGGCGGGCGGGGAGGTACGGGGCGCGGTGCGGTAGTGGAGTGGTGGCGGTGCGGTAGTGGAGTGGTGGCGGTGCGGTGGCGGAGTGGTCGCGTAGTGGACGACATCACTCGTCTGCGGGGTCTGCCTTCATGAACTCCCGCAGGACGACAGTCGCGTACGACCCCTTCGGGAGCGCGAAGTCGAACGTCAGCGGATTCTGCTCGATTTCGAGGTCAGTCCTGACAAGAATCGCCCGCCGGGTCCCCGTCGAGTGGAACTCGCCCGGCAGGTCGAAGTCCTCGGGGGCCAAGTCCAACTCCTCGAACACCTCGCGCTCGATTTCGCCCGGTTCGCCCCCCGCCAACTCTGTCTCGGTGCCGACCAGCGGCGCGGTCACGAACGCCCGACCTCGCTCGCAATGGCGGGCGACCGTCTCGACGCGGCGCTCGGTGACGCGCTGTTCGCGGTCGGGGTCCGGAATCGTCACGCCGTCTACCTCCTCGGCGAAGCAGGCCACGTCGCCCGCGACCGGACGGTCGAAGGGAAGCCCGCGAGCGAGTCGCTCGCTCAGGATTCGATTGAAGGCGAACGACTGGGCGGCGTTGACGAAGAGTCGCTGGAGGTTCGAGGGCACGGCCTCCAGCGCCGCACGGAAGTCCGCTGGCGAGTCGCCGCCGGACTCGACCAGCGCGTTCAGCATCGAACGCTCGAATCCGAGCCGCGGGGGGACGGCCTCCAGCGCGGCCTGCCAGTCGCGCTCCGCGAAGGCCTCCTCGACTTCGCGGCGGGCCTGCTGGCTCCCCTCGGGTTCGGTGTCGTAGGGATTGCCGACGTAGGCCCGGACGGCCTCCTCCCACTCGCCGCGGACGACGTGGAGGCCGACCTCGTGGGTGACCGGCCGCCGACTGCCGAATCGCTGCTGACCGAAGAAGTTGGGGACGCCGAGTGGTTCTCCTGCCCAGTCTTCGAGTTCGCTCCGAATCTCCTCGGCGTTCTCCGGGTTCTCGGGGTCGCTGACGACGATTTCGAACTCGTTGCCAGCCAAATCGCCGAACTCCAGTCCGCGCCCGGACCGACCCAGCACCTCGACGTCGGCGTCGTAGATGGACACGTCCGCGAGGTCCGACTCGTCTATCTTCCGGAGGGTGAACAACTGAGTCGTGACGGCGTACTTGTCCTTGGTTCCGGCCCACGAGACGCGCTCGCGGCTGATTCCCAGCGCGTCCGACAGGCGCTTGGCGAAGTCGTTGGTGTCCCACTCCCGCAGGGTCGCCCGGATTACGAGGTGAGGGTACGCCCCCGCGTCGGCGTCGGCGGGTTCGGCCTCGAACCGCTCGACCTCGCGGACCCGGAAGTCCTCGGGAGCGGCCCGGAGTCGCCCGCCGGTACCGTCGCTGTCGCTGACGAAGTGTTCGATGCCGACCGCCTCCTCGACTGGGTACGCCTCGCGCATTCGTGTTCGACGGTGCTTGGTGGTCGGGGTGCTTGTATCTGGCTTCCTGCGATGGACCTTCGAATTTGGATTTGTAGATACGATTGAGTACGCCGAGATGGTAGAGTCGGACGACGGGATAGCCAAGAAGAAGACTCCTTGAAGCCCCCGCCCGGTCATCCACCCAGACTGTCGGCTGGTTCGTCAGCGCGCCCTCTCGTCGGGAGTTCAGTACAGCGAGAGGTGGCCGGTCACTTGGTCCACGAGGTCGTCGTCTGCCGGGCCGACCGCCAGCGCCGTGACCGTGCCCGAATCGAGTTGCGTGTGGCCGGCGTCCCGGATGACCGCGTTGGGGAGGCCCTCGGCGCGGGCCTTCTCGGCGAGTTCGAAGATTTCGGTCTCGCCGTCTGCCTTCAGGACGACCTTCTTTTGGCCCTCGCCCTTCCACTGCTTGCGGGCCTTGGTTCCGGTGTCCTCGTAGGCCGACAGCGAGGCGTGCGCGACCTGCGCGGCGAGTTTTCCCTGCCCCATGCCGATGTCCGTGCGGGCGACGATAGCCTGTTTCATGCGACGAAATCCGAGTTGACATCGTATAGATGTACTGCTCGCGGACCGCCACGCTTTACCTCCCTCCCGCCTCTGCTACGAGTATGATACTCTCCGACGCCGACATCCTCGACCGGATGGAGGCTGGCGACCTCGTAGTCGAACCGCTAGACGACCCGGACCTGCAGATTCAGCCCGCGAGCGTGGACCTCCGCCTCGGCCGGGAGTTCTTGGAGTTCAAGCGCACCAACATCCCCTGCATCCACCCCGACAGCGAGCAGGAGGTCTCCGAATACGTCACCGAGACGAAAGTCGAGGAGGACGAGGAGTTCATCCTCCACCCCGGCGACTTCGTGCTGGGCACGACCAAAGAGCGCGTCGAGATTCCAGCAGACCTCATCGCTCACGTCGAGGGTCGGTCGTCGTTCGGCCGCCTCGCGGTCGTGGTCCACGCCACGGCGGGCGTGGTAGACCCCGGATACAACGGCCAAATAACGCTCGAACTCTCGAATCTCGGGACCGCGCCGGTCGCGCTCAAGCCCGACACTCGCATCTCACAGCTCATCTTCACCGAGTTGCGGCAGGCCGCCGAGCGACCCTACGGTTCCGAGCGCGGGTCGAAGTATCAAGAACAGTCCGGGCCGCAGGCCTCCCGCATCGGCGGCGACGAGGAGTTCGGCGGCGACCAGAAATCGGGTGCAGAGAGATGAGGTTCGCCGAGGAGATCGTCGTCGAGGAGTTTCTCCCCACCGTGCGCTCGATGCTGGCCGAGGAACTCCGCAGTCGCGGCCTGACCCAGAGCGAGGTCGCCGACCTGCTGGGCATCAGCCAGAGCGCGGTCTCGAAGTACGCTAACGGCGAGGTCGAGCGAAACGACCGGTTCCTCGAAGACGAGCGCGTCCGGAACCTCGTCGCGCGAATCAGCGAGGGACTGGCCGAGGAGACGATGAGTCCGGTCGAGGCGCTCATCGAAATCGAGATTCTCGTCCGGCAACTCGAAGACCGGGACCTCATCGCCGAGATTCACGAGTTGGAGATGCCCGAACTCTCGGGTCACGGCGGCGACTTCAACGTCCACGACCCAGACAGCGAACTCCGGGTGACAGAGCGCGTCCGGTCGTCGCTCCGGCGGGGCCTGACCATCGTGGAAAGCGCCAGCGGGTTCGCCTCGCTCATCCCGGCGGTCGGGTCGAACCTCTGTGAGTGTACGCCCGACGCCGACGGTATCGACGACGTGGCGGGCGTGCCCGGCCGAATCTTCGACGTGAAGGGGCAGGCCACCATCCCCTCGGAACCCGAGTTCGGCGTGAGCGAACACGTCGCCTCGCTCCTGCTGGCCGCCAGACGGAGCGGACTGGACGCCCGCGCCGCGCTGAACATTCGCTACGACCCCGACATCGTTGCGGCGCTGGAAGAAGCGGGCCACGGGACCGCCGAGTTCGACGCCGAGTACGACGACCTCGACGCGGTGGTCGGCGCGGCCCTCCGAGAGAACCCGGACGCGACCGTCCTCTACCACACCGGCGGCTACGGCGTCGAACCCATCGTCTACATTCTCGGCGAGGACGCCGAGGCGGTCGCCGAAATCGCTCGCGGACTACTCTGAGTTTTACTCCTGCGGCCGAGTCCGCAGCAGAATCTCGCCGTCCTCGACTTCGTCTATCCAGTTCGACTCGAGCGCGTAGGCGTCCTCGTCGGCCTCGTGGCTCCCCCAGTCGAGTTTGGCCTTGAGTTCCTCGGCCAGGCTGGGTTCCGGTTCGACGTAGGCCTCGCCGTCGCGGACCTCGACGACCACGCCGATCTTCTCGCGGTCGGCGTCGAACACGGACGCGCCCTCGTCGGCTTCGGTGAACTCCATGCCACCTGTTCGACGCCTGCGGTCATGACGGCTACGGCCCCGCGAAATATTAATAATTAATTATAATGTTTACTGTGGCATGTCGCTTCGAGAACGACTGGAGAACCTCGGCGACGTGCCGCTGAAAGGACTCCGATACTCGATGTGGTGGATTCGGAAGACGTTCTTCGTGAAACCGCCGACGCCGGGGCCGTCGGTGGTCGTGAGTCGGTCTGCCGACGGGGCCACGCGACTGCTCGGTCGGAACTACTTCGACCCGGGATGGGAGCTGTCGTACTACTTCCACGGCGAGGTGCTGAACCTCCGGCGGGTCGAGTACGTCGAGGACCACCCGACCGGCATCGAGTGGTGGCAGGTCCACGTCCGCGGATACGACCACCCCGACGGCGTGGCGCTGACCGCCCACTTCGAACCCGAACCGAGCGAGCATCCCAACGCCCACGTCGAGCAAGTCGGTCTCGACGTGCCGCGCGGGATGACCGCGCTCACGGACCTGCTGGACCGCGAGGAGGTTTCCTACGAGCGTGACCGAATTCCGCGGTCGGCCTCGTCGGTCCCGTCCTCCTCGACGCCCGCGTCGGCCCCTCAGAACTCCGACCGGGCGGTCACGGGCAGGTGTCCGAGACGCCGCTCTCCGAGGACTTCTCGAATCGCCGGGGACAACCGACCGAGGTGGTAACGCGAATTAGAAAAGAACAGAGATAGATGTTCCTAAGGAGTATTTAGATTTCCTAAGGATATATTTCTATTTCTTTCCTGAAGAAATAGAATCCTTCCGCGGCGACCGACTCCCACGCCCTACTCGTCGGCGTCCAGCACGATTCGGTCGTCGGTGATGTCGGCGATGCTCTCGTCGCCGACCGCGTAGGTGTTCTCGTCGTTGCCGCCCTCTGGGAGTCGAGTCTGCATCTCCTCGACGGTCTCCTCGTCGGCGCTGACGTGGGCCGCGCCGTGGCGGACCTCGACCACGGTCCCGACTTCGGTCCCGTCGGCGTCTACGACCGCTTTGTCCACCTCGTCCTCTGTGATTGCGACCGTCATGCGGCGTAGGTACGGCTTCGCGGTTCTTCAGGTCGGTGGCCGCGATGAGAAACCGTACTCGGTGAAAGCGTCGGGATAGGAACGGGGACCTCGAAAGCCCTCGCGCTCAGCACGCAGGAAGAGACGAGACAACAACATCCTCGAAAGCCCTCGCGCGGTTCGGTCACGAAGCGGCGTCAGTTCCGCCCTCCCGCCCCATCCATTTTGGTCCCGGGCGTCGTCGTCCCGGCATGGCGACCGACGCGACGACGGCGGCGCAGCAGTTCTACGGGCGGTGGGCAGACCTCTACGACGCGCTGGCACGTTCGACGCCCGGCTTGGGCTATCTGCGGAGTCGGGCCGCCGACACGCTCGCACTCGACCCCGGCGACACGGTGGTCGAGATGGGATGTGGCACGGGCGCGAACCTGCCCTACCTCCGAGAGCGAGTCGGCTCCGAGGGCCGGGTCGTCGGCGTGGACTTCACGCAGGGGATGCTGGCACGCGCTCGGGAGCGAATCGACCGCGAGGAGCGAGAGGGCCGCGAGGAGTGGCGGAACGTCCACCTCGTGCGAGGAGACGCCACCGAAATCGAGTTCCGAGAGCCACCGGACGCCATCCTCGCCACCTTCGTCGTCGGGATGCTCGCCGACCCCGAGGCGGCCGTGAACCGGTGGGCCGACCAACTCGCGCCCGGCGGTCGCCTCGCGCTCCTCGACGCGGCCCAGACGACGCGGTGGTTCGGGTGGCCGGTGAATCAGGCGTTTCGGGGGCTGGTCGTGGCCTCGTCGCCGACCGGCATGAAGGGCTACGAGCGCGCGCCGTGGTCGGTGCTGGACGACCGAGTGGCCGCGGCCCGGCGTGTGCTCAGAGCGCGCGCCGACGAGACGACCCACAGCGAACACGCCCTCGGCGTGGTTCGGATTACCGGGGGGCGAATCGACTGAGAGCGGCGATTTCGGGAGAATCCAGTTTGGGTAGTGGTTGGGGATACCAGCCCCCGACGACCGGTCTCTTGCCAGAGTCGCTATGTCGCCGTTTTGGGGGTCGCAGGCAAAAATGGTAAACGGCGGCCATCGAACAGACTCGCCTGTCAGAAAGCGCGTCGGAGGAGTAGCTGTCACCCGTACAACTCGGCGTGGGCCTCGCAGAACTCCGGTTCGCGCAACTGGGCCTCGACCACGCCCGGCTGTCGATGCGGGTTCGAGAGCCGACAGCCCGACTCCTCGCAGAAGCCCTCGCCGGTCCGCCAGCAGTGGACCGCTTGCAGGACGTAGCCCTTCAGGGCCTCGGTCGTCCGGGGGTCCGACTCGACCAGAAACTCACCCTCGACTTCGTTTTCGAGGACCTCGCGGGGCGGCGCGTCGCCGGAGAGCATGGCGTGCTTCTGTTTTGCTTTATAATACTGCTCGGGCTTGGCGGGCGCTTCGGAGAGGCCCGGCACCGAGACCAGCGCGGGCTGGCCGAGGACGTTGACGCGCTTGTGCCACCGACCGTCGTGGTCACCCCACGTGCCGATAGCCCGGTCCAGCAGCGCGACGTGGAGGTGGTCGAGGTCGCGCTCGCTCTCGGGAATCGCTGCATTCAGCGCGCGCTGGACCGCAACGCCGTCGTAGAGGACGCCGCCCTCGCGCTCGGGGTGGTCGAGGGCGCGCTCCTCGTACCGGACGATGCCGAGCATCGTGTTGCCCGTCTCGCGCTCGTAGGGCGAGAGGACGCGGGCCTCGGCGAACTGCTCGGCGAGGTCGTCGGTTCGATGCTCGTCCAAAAACCGGTCGCGGACCGCGACCTCGATGTCCTCCTCGTCGTTGCTCTCGCCGAGGAGGTCGCGGAGCCAGTCCGCGATTTCGTCGGCGTCCGCGACGGTGGTCGGCGTCTCGGACTCGCAGTCCGAGGCTCGTCGAGCTTCGCTCGACGGCGCGCGATACAGCGTGACCTTGGTCATGTCTGACTGGATGGTCCTCAGTCGTCCGCCGAGGCCGCCTTCGTGGTCATGTCCACCGGCTCGGCATCGACTTCCAACTCGTCGAGGGCGCACTGGGCGGCGCGCTTGCCCGACAGGAGCATCGCGCCGAAGGTCGGTCCCATCCGCGGCAGACCGTAGGTCGTCGCGGTCGCCATGCCGGTGACGATGAGGCCGTCGTGAACCAATCCAGTGTGTTCCACGATGGCGTCCTCCGATTTGCCGACCCACATCGAGTCGTGGCCGGGCGAGTCGTGGCCCGGCGCGCCGTAGGAGTCGTCGCCGGTCTTGTCCATGCCGGTCGCGTTCTCCTTGGCGTCGCCGATTCCGGGGGCGTCGAGGACGCCGCGCTCGTCCAGTTTCGAGACCGCCATGCCGTCGTGGCCGGTCGCGTCGATGACGAGGTCGGCCTCGACCGCGATGGGGTCGACGCAGGTAATCTCGCGGGGCAGGGCGTGGACCGGCGTCCAGTTCATCACGATGCCGCCGACGCGGTGGTCCTCCCGAATCACGATGTCGGTGAACTCGGTCATGTTCTGCATCTTCGCGCCAGCGTCGCAGGCCGCCTTGATGAGGCCCGAACAGGCTTCCGGACCGTTAGCGACGTAGAGGCCGTCGCTGTCGCGGGACTGCTTGAAGTCCACGTCGAGGTCGGCCAGCACGTGCTGGGCCGGGTCGCGCACCGTGACCTTGTTCATGAGGAAGCCGCCGAGCCAGAACCCGCCGCCCAGATAGTTGTTCTTCTCGACGACCATCGTCTGGACGCCGCGCTCGGAGAGTTCCTTCGCGGCCATCAGGCCGGAGGGACCGCCGCCGACGATAATCACGTCGGAGTCCGAGAAGTCCATGAACTCCTCGGTCCACTCTTGTCCGATTGCGCGGGTCACGTCCGCCTCACCCACCTCGCTGAACTTGTCGAATTCGCTCATACAACTCGGTAGTATCACGGAGTGGTTGAAAGGGGTTGCGAAATGGATTCGGTGTACTTCCTCCGCGCAGAGTCGAAATCGGTCGCGTGAACGTATCTCCGGCGACCACGGGGCGTTCGAGTATTTTCAACTTGGTGTTGGACCTAATTATCTAGTGAGAAGAGTTATGTTATCAACTACCATGTGGTAATGTATGTCGGTGCTTGATACTGACAACGCGGCAGAATCGGCAAAGCAATCGTACGACGCGGAGTTCGACGCGGTAGACACGGGGTCGCGCGACTCGCCGGACGGCATGAAGGGCGAGGAGTGCGCGTGGTCCTGCGCCAGTTCGACGCTGTGCTAGCAGGCTGAACCGGCGCAATTCTCGGTCGGCGCGTCCGCGGGTCGGCGATAGAACCTCGGACACGCCTGATTTACTTCCGTCACTGACCGACCAGAGAGTGACGACAGTCGATGTGACTCGCTGACTCGTCAGCACCGACACCGACAACGCACCAGAGATGCCACGACTACTCACCCGACAGGAACGGCGAGAGGTCGCCGGGCGCGCCCGGACCCTCCACGAACGGTTGGACGGACCGCCGAACGAACCGGGCGACGACTCGCCCGACGGAGACCGACTGCTCGAAGCGTGGAGCGACGTCTTCCCGGACGAGCAATCGTTCGCCGACCGCCTCGCCCACGCCGGACTGTCCGAGGCCGAGGTCCGCGAGCGAGCGGCGGCGACTCGCTGGCCCGCCGACGAACCGCTTCCGGACTGGCTCGCCGAACTCGAGTCGCTCCTCGGCCACGTCGTCGCCGCCGAGTTCGGCGACGACTACCCCTTCGACGTCCCCGACGAGACGCCGTTCGGCGACCTCCTCGCGCCGGTCGCGGAGTACGCTCACGAGCGACTGGCCGATTCGCTGTCTGCGGGCGTCTCGAAGAACGCGCTCGGGACGACCGACACGCTCGGCGCGACGGACGCGCTGGACCCGGCGGTCGAGTGGCTGTTCGACCGCCTCGAACTCCTGACCGTGCGCGTCCTCTACGTCGAGTTCCAGAGCTACCTCGACTCGCGCAGTCCCGAACTGGTCGAGGCCGACCCCGAGGAGTTCGCCGACCCGCCGACCGAGAACTACCGGGCGTTCGTCGAGGCCATGCTCGACGGCGGCGTCACGAACCTCTGTCTGGAGTACCCGGTCCTCGCGCGCCGACTGACGCTGGTCGTCGGCCAGTGGGTCGCCGCCGTGACGGAACTGTGCCAGCGACTCGACCGGGACCGCTCGGCGCTGGCCTCGCGCTTCGACGTGGACGGGTCGGTGACCGCGCTCCGACCGCTCGCCGACGACACCCACGCCGGGGGTCGCGCGCCGGTCCGGGTCGAGTTCGAGTCCGGGTCCGCAATCTACAAGCCCAGAGACGTGGGCGGCGGAGCGAGCTTCTACACCGTCCTCGACCGATTGGACGAGCAGCTCGAAACTCCGTCCTTCCGGACGCCGAGTTTTCTGCGCCGCGAGGAGTACGGGTGGATGGAACCGGTTTCGTACGCCGACCCCGAGGACGAGGCCGCGCTCCGGCGCTACTACGAGCGCGCCGGGGTGCTGTTGGGACTGGGCTACGCGCTCGGTCTCGGCGACTGCCAGTTCGAGAACGTAATCGCCGCCGGGGAGCAGCCGACCGTCGTGGACGGCGAGACCGTCTTCACGCCCGAAATCGGCCCCGGCGCGTCGCTGTTCTCGGAGGGAATCAGCCGGACCGTCTTCGAGTCCGTGCTGAGTACCGCGTTGCTCCCCTACTCGTCGGGGGACGCGGACACCGACCGGCAGGTGAACATCGCCGGGTTCGGCGAGGTCAGCGGCCAACAGACGCTCTCGGGCCGGACGCGCCCGACCATCGAGGCGGCCAACACCGACGTGATGACGGTCGCGCCGGAGTCGCCCACGGTGGACGGGAGCCACAACACGCCGACCCTCGACGGCGAGGACCGACCGCCGGGCGACTACGCCGAGGCAATCTGTGCGGGGTTCGAGCAGACCTACGAGGCGATTCGCCGACTCCACGACGAGGGCCGGTTCTTCTCGGAAACCGCCGACGAGGAGTTACTCGACGGCGTTGAGACGCGGGTCATCTTCCGGCCGACGAACGTCTACCACGCCATCCTCCGGTCGAGCGTGGCGCGCGACCCGCTTCGGGACGGGGCGTGGCTCACCGTCGAGATGGACGAACTGGCCTTCCCCTTCTTCGACGGGTGGACCGACTCGAAGGACCTCTGGCCGCTCTGTGGGGCCGAGCGGCGCGCGCTCCGGCGGTTCGACGTGCCGCGAATCGCCTCGACGCCGGACGGCGAGACCGCCTTCCACGACGGAGAGGAGTTGGACCTCTCGCTGGCGTCCTCGGGCTACGAGCGCGCTCGCCGCCGGGTGGCGTCGTTCGACGCGACCGACCGGGAGCGCCAGACGTGGATGATTCGCCGGGCGCTGACGACCGCCGACGACGAGCGACCGCCCGCCGAACCGGCGTCCGTGACCGACGACCGACTCCGGCGCGAGGCGGTCGAGTCGTTCGACGGCGTCATCGAGGCCGTCACCGGCGCGCCGGTCGAAGACTGGATGGTGATGGCGGGGACCGACGCCGACCTCACTCTGAACCCGGCAGACGAGTCGATGTATCTCGGTCGGAGCGGAGTCGCGCTCACCGCGGCGGCGCTCCACGAGACGACCGGCGAGTCGCGCTACCGGCGGTTCACCGCCGACCTGCTCGGCCCGGTGGCCGACGAAATCGAGGCGGGCGTCGAGGGCGGCGGGTCGTCGTTCTCGCTCGGGGGCACGATGGGCGTCGGGTCGGTCATCTACGCCCTCTCGGTGGTCGCGGACCTCCTCGGTGAGGCGCGCTACCGCCGACTGGCCGACGAGGCGGTCCGGACCGTGACCGACGACCGCATCGCGGCCGACGACGCCTTCGACGTGATGGACGGGAGCGCCGGGGCGATTCTCGGACTGCTGGCTCACTACGACCGGGGCGGCGACTCGGCGGCGCTCGACCGCGCCGTCGCCTGCGGGGACCGACTCCTCGACGGGCGCGTCTCGGTCGGCGGCCACCGCGTCTGGGAGACCAACGACGAGACGCCGCTGACGGGGTTCTCCCACGGGTCGGCGGGCATCGCCTACGCGCTGGCCGAACTGGGGGCCGCGACCGGCGAGTCGCGCTACGTCGAGGCGGTCCGCGAGGCGCTCGCGTTCGAGGAGGCCCTCTACGACCCCGACAGGTCCAACTGGAAGCACGGGTGGGCCTCCGACCGGTTCATGGACCGGTGGTGTCACGGTCGGTCGGGCATCGCGCTGGCCCGGATGGGCATCGCCGACGCGCTCGGCGAGGAGATACTCCCGGCCCGGCGCGAGTCGGCGCTGTCGGCGACGGTCGAGTCCGACCCGAAGGGCGTGGACGACCTCTGCTGTGGCAACCTCGGCCGAGTCGAGGCGTTGCTGGAGGCGGCCCGCCGGGGCGACCGACCGCAGTCCGACGCGGCCGAACTGGCGGGTCGGTGCCTCGCGCGGACGGACCGCGACGGGACGCTCGCACTCCGCGGGCGGACGTGGGTCGGCCCCAATCCGGGGTTCTACAAGGGCCTCTCCGGGGCGGCATACACCCTCCTGCGGGTCCGAGACCCCGAGCGACTCCCGTGTGCGCTGTTGTTCGAATAACCACTTGCGACCACTTTGACGGCGATTTTCCGGCGCAGAATCGACGGGGTCCGTGATACCGCGACCCTCGGAAGTGTTATCCGTGGACGGGTCCTGTGTATAATTGTAATGGCAAACGGTACTGTTGATTTCTTCAACGACACTGGCGGCTACGGTTTCATCTCGACTGACGACGCGGACGACGACGTGTTCTTCCACATGGAGGACGTTGGCGGCCCCGACCTCGAAGAGGGAACTGACATCGAATTCGACATCGAAGACGCCCCCAAGGGCCCCCGCGCGACGAACGTCGTCCGCGCGTAAGTCGAAAACTACTCGCTTTCGAGCGACACTTTAACTTCGCTTTTTACGACGCTACTTCCCGCCGAGCGCAAGCGCCGGAATCGCAATACTGAGCGAAAGAATTCAGATTAATTTTCAAACACAATAAAATATTGCTAAAAGTTGTCTATAGAATTCTTTTCCGCCCTGCCGAAGTCAGTCCAACTCGCCCTGCCGAATCGCCCGCTCCGCCTCCTCCAGCGCCGCCTCGCGGTCGAACGCCGCGACGATTGCCTCCAACTCCTCGCGCGAGGAGTCCTGCTCTCGCAACTCCCGGGCGTGTCTCGTCACGTTCGGCACCGCTCGCACGATGTTGTCCACGATCGGAATCGCGGCGGTCTGGGCCGACCGGGACATCGGATTCAGGTCCACGACGATTTCGGTCTTGCCCATCTCGGCCAGCGCCTCCGCGCGGTCGCCGTCCTCCAGCGGGACCACAACCACGTCGGCGTCGTAGATTCCGTCCTCGTCGACCTTGGCGCGCTCGTGTTCCAACCCCGGAATCCGGGCGTCGGCCGCGAGGCCCTTCACGTCCGTCGCGCCGTGTTCCCGCAGGTGGTCGGCGATGGCCGCCATTCGCTCCTCGGTCCGGTTGAACAGGTTCACTTCGATATCGGCGTCCACGGCCTCGGCCAACTCGACCATCTCGGCGGGGACGAGCGCGGCGACGTTGCCGTTGACCGAGAGGACGGGGTGGTCGGCCAGAAGCAGTTGCGCGGCAGCCGCCCTCTCTGCTCGCTCGGCGCTCGGAGTCGTCTGCTCCCCGAGGAGGTAGTCGTAGGCCTCGCCGCGGCCCTGTGCGATGAGGCCCTGCTTGCTGGTGATACCCTTCTCGACGCCCTCCTCGATTCGGTGGCGGGTCCGAAGCGACTGGGCTCGGGGGTGGTCGTCGGGAATCTCGGTCATGGGGGTTACTCCGCGGGGGGCCGGGAAAAATCAGTCCATCTCCAGCGTCGCGCCCGCCGAGTGGACCTCGCAGGTCTCGGCGTCGTAGCCCGCCCGCGACAGGCCGTTGCCGAGCGCGAAGACGGTCTCGCCGAGCATCGCCATCGCGGCCTCGCCGCCCGCCTCGTCAACGTCTTCGAGGACCGCCTCGACTTCGGGCGTCAGCAAGTCGGCCTCGCGGGCGAACTTCCGCGAGGAGTCCATCAGCGTCGATAAGGTCGGCTCCTCTACGAGGCGGACCAGCATGTCCACGCCGACCTCCGAGAGGCGGTCGGTGTTGCCCGCGAGGACCTCCTCGGTCGAGCGCTCGCCCAGCGTCAGATACTCCACGCGGCTCTGGGCAGCCACCCCGTCCATCCGGCCGTACTCCGGCGCGCCGGGGTCGAGTCGAATCGGGACGCCGCCGCGGGCCTGTGCCACCACGTCGCCGAGTCCGGTCCCGGCGTCGACCTCCGCGGCGTGGGCGATGGTCACGAGTTCGTTCTCCGAGCGCCCGCAGTCGAAGGTCCGGTTGGCCGCCAAGGCGGTCCCGAGCGCGGCGGCACCCGAGACGCCGAAGCCAGCGCCCACGGGCAGGTCGGTCGTGGCGGTCACTCGCGCCTCGACGCCGAGGTCCGAAAGCACTCGGGTCACCGCCTCGACGGCGGCGGGTTCGTCGTTCAACTGCATCGAGGTCTCGGCGGCGGGTTCGACCTCGACGGTCACGCCCTCCGAGAGGGTCAGGCCCGCGCCGCGCGAACCGGCCTGCTCGGGGTCGTCGGCCTCGTGGACGCTGAAGAAGCCGGTGACGTGGCCCGGCACGAACGCCCGCGACGAGTCGTCGGTCATACTCTGGCCTTTCGAGTCACGCCGTATAACCTTTATAATCTGGGCCGAGCGCCGACGCCGCTACACGTTCGGAGGAGACTCGAAACTGCAAACGAATCGAATCGGCGAGGCGTCAGCTTACGGCGAGAGACGCTGACGGTCTCGCGGGAACACCGGAAGACGGTCCGGGATGCTCACTACGTTGCGCTTCCGGGCCTGCGACTTCCGAGCGCCCGCGCGAGACAGGGACGCCGTCGCCTACGGCGAGAGACGCTGACGGTCCCGCGGGAACAGCACGGCCTCGCGGATGTTCTCCAGTCCGAGCATCGTCATGATGAGGCGCTCGCCGCCGAGGCCCCATCCGGCGTGGGGCGGCATGCCGTACTTGAACATCTTGGTGTAGTACTCGAAGGCGTCGGGGTCCAGACCCTGCTGTTCGAAGCCTTCGACAAGCTTGTCGTAGCGGTGTTCACGCTGGCCGCCGGAGACGAGTTCCATGTTCGGGTGCATCATGTCGAACCCGGTCGAGAGCTGCTCGTCGTCGTCGTGGTCCTTGATGTAGAAGGGCTTGATTTCGCTGGGCCAGTCGGTGATGAAGTAGTGGGAACCGACGTCCTCGCCGAGGGCCTTCTCGCCCTCGGTGGGCAGGTCGTCGCCCCAGACCAACTGCTCGTCGAGTTCGCCCGTGGCGTTGATGCGCTCGATGGCCTCCTCGTAGCTCAGTCGCGGGAAGTCGCCGTCCGGGACCTCGAAGTCGTCGTAGCCGAGTGCCTCCAGCTCCTCCTGACAGTTCTCGGCGACGCCCTCGTAGGCCGCCTTGACGACGTGTTCGCAGGCGTCCATCGCGTCCTGATGGTCGTAGAAGGCGCTCTCGAAGTCGATAGAGGTCGCCTCGTTGAGGTGACGGGGCGTGTTGTGCTCCTCGGCGCGGAAAATCGGACCGATTTCGAAGACCCGCTCCAGACCGGAGCCGACCATCAGCTGTTTGAACAGCTGGGGCGACTGGTTCATGAACGCTTCCTGACCGAAGTACGTGATGGGGAACAGTTCGGTGCCGCCCTCGGTGCCCGTCGCAACGATTTTCGGCGTGTTGATTTCGGTCGAGCCGAGTTCGCGGAAGGCCTCGCGGACCGAGCGCAGGACCTCGGCGCGAATCTCGAAGATGGCCTTGGTCTCGTCCTTCCGGAGGTCGAGGGTGCGGTTGTCGAGGCGCGTCGAGAGGTCGGCGTCCACCTTGCCCGAGGGGTCCAGCGGGAGTTCGGGGTCGGCGTCGGCGATGACCTCGACCGACTCGGGGACGATTTCGACGCCGGTCGGGGCGCGCTCCTCTTCCTCTACGTCGCCCGTGACCTTCACGACGCTTTCGCGGTTGACGTTGATGCCGGTCTCCACGAGGTCGTCGTCCATCTCGTCCTTCTCGAACTTGACCTGAATCTTGCCGGTCGTGTCGCGGACGATGAGGAATGCGATGCCACCGAGGTCTCGAATCTCGTGGGCCCAACCCGCGACCGTCGCGGTCTCGCCGGGTTCGGCGTCGGCCGTGTACGTTCGGTCTTCCATGGGTCTGAGTTTCTGCGGCGTTCTCTTAAACGCCGTCATTTCGTCGGAAGGAAATCGCTCGCAAACCCACGTATGCTTTCCGGAAGTGTGCGGAGGAGTCTCACTCGCTCCCCACCCGTTCGCTCTCTCACCCTTTCCGGGTCGTCAGTCCCGCCGCCACCGCCTCGATGAGCACGTCTCGGACCGCCCGATAGAACTCGTCGTCGCCGAAGTCGTCCTTCCGGTAGGCGACGAACTTCACGACGCCCATCGCGGCCGCGAGGACCTCGGGGTCGCCCTCGCGGAGTCGGCCCTCGGCCTGCCAGCGCTCGACGTAGGGCACGACGTAGCTCAGCGACTCGGCGCGCTCGGCTTCCAACTCCTCGTCGCTGAACTGGGCCATCAGGCGCGAGCGGTCGTCGTCCGCGACCAGTCGGCGGACCAGCGGGTTAGTCTCGATTTCTTCACAGAGGAGGGTGAGGAAGGCGACGATGGCCTCCTCGGGGTCGAGTTCTTCTTTACCATCCCCGACACGCTCGAAGGACTCGGCGAGGAGGTCGGTGGCGATTCGTTCGCCCTCCTCGCGGAGAATCTCGAAGTAGAGCTGTTCTTTCGAGTCGTAGAACCGGTAGAAGGTCCCGTTGGCGATGCCCGCGGGAGTAGTGAGGTCGCCGATGGTGGTCTTGTCGAGGCCGTAGCGCGCGAACAGGTCCCGGCCGGTCTCTCGAAGTTGTCGGCGGATGCGCTCGCGCTCGGCGTCGTCGAACCCGGCCATCAGATGTCCTTCCTCCGGAACCACGCGGCGCTGACCGCGACCAGCGCGACTGTCGCCGCGAGGAGGACGACCGCACCCGACCAGTCGTACTCGCCGGAGACGAGAATCGCGGTCGGGTCGTAGTACCGGGTCGGGCTAATCGCGCCCAGCCAGTTCAGGTCGGCCGACTCGCTGACCGTATCCAGCAGGAACAGGCCGAAGATGGCCCCGAGACCGGCGCGCTTGGCCGCGTCGGACTCGGAGAACGCGACCGACAGCAGGAGACCGATTGCTCCGCAGGCGAGCAGGTAGGGCACGGACAGCAGGTGGACCACCGCGAGGTCGGCCAGCGAGATGGACTCGCCGATGGCGAGGACGGTGGCGAAGACTGCTATCCCCACCACGAGGTTGACCGCGAGGACGACCGGGACGAGCGAGGCGAACTTCTCGACCACGACCCGCGCTCGGGAGACCGGCGCGGCCAGCAACACGTCCATCCGACCGCGCTCCACGTCGCCAGCAATCAGGCCGCCCGAGAGGTAGGCGGCGTAGATGCCGAGCAGGAGCAACCAGAAGAACTGGTAGAGTTCGACCGCCAGAAAGCCCTCGATGGTAGTGATGGAGAAGGTCCCGGACGCGCCGAACGCCGCCTGCACCGCGGGCGGAAGACTCTCCATGTAGGCGTCCAAGTCCGCCCCCGAGTTCGAAATCGAGGGGAACAGCGCGACGAACAGCAGGGACATCGCGGCCAGCAGGACGGACAGGACGAGCGCGCCCCGAATCCGGCGCTCGGACTCGTAGGTGGCGATGTCAAGCATCGGACTCGCCTCCGGCGGTCGCCGCCGCGGTCTCGGGCGGCGGGGACTCGCTCTCCGGCCCGTCGTCGTAGAACTTCATGAACACGTCCTCGAGCGGGGCCTCCTCGATTTCGAGGTCCCGAACGCGGTAGTTCCGGAGGTGGTCGAGCAGGTCGTCGTACTCGCCGGTGAACATGAACGAGGCGTCGCCGTCGCCCGCGTCGAGGTCGTGGACGCCAGCGAGGGCGAAGTCCGCCGGGTCGAGCGTCTCCTCGACGCTGACGTGGACGCGCTTGCCGCTCCGGTCGAGCAACTCCTCGACGCCCTCCATCGCCACGAGTTCGCCGTTCCGGATGATGCCCACGCGGTCGCAGACCTTCCGGACCTCGCTCAGGACGTGGCTGGAGAAGAAGAAGGTGGTCCCGCGGGCCTGCTCGTCCTCGATGAACTCGTAGAGCCGTTCCTGCATCAGGGGGTCCAACCCGGAGGTCGGTTCGTCCATAATCACGAGGTCCGGGTCGTGCATGAACGAAAGCACCAGCGCCAGCTTCTGCTTGTTGCCCGTCGAGTACTCGCCGATTTCGCGGTCGATTGGCGGGTCGAACGCTTCGAGGAGTTCGTCGGACCGCTCGTCGCCCTTGAGCGCGGCGTGGTAGCGAATCAGCCGTCGCCCGGTGGTGCCCTCGTCGAGGCCGGGGTTGCTCGGCAGGTAGCCGACCCGCCGCTTGGCCTCGATGAGCGCCGCCTCGTCGGTCACGTCCCGGCCGAGGAGGGTCGCCGACCCGCCGGTCGGGGAGATGAACCCCAGCAGGGTCCGGATGGCCGTGGTCTTGCCCGCGCCGTTGGGGCCGAGGAAGCCGAAGACCTCGCCCTCTCGCACCGTCAGCGAGAGGTCCTCGACTCCTCGGGTGTCCCCGTAGTACTTCGTCAGGCCGGTCGTCTCGATTGCGCTCATTCCTAAATGTTCGTTCCGTGAATAGATGAATAGTTCGGTTATCCGTTCACGAGACGCGGAATCGCACAGGAGAGTCGTTGGAATCGGCGAAACCGGCCGAAGGTGTCAGAACCGAGAGGGGCGCTTACTGTCCACCGTCGAGAACGCTTGCTGGAACTGCCGAGGTTTCGTGCAGGTCATCCACCGACAGATTTCGGCCGGTGAAACAGACCACCTGCGGTCCTCGGCGGACTGAAAGGGCGAGCGCGGTTCGCGCACCGCGTGGTCGTCTCAGCGACCCCTATCCGAAGTCGGGCGGTGCGGAGAGACTTCGGATATGTCGCTGAACGACCGCGAACCGCGCGAGGGCTTTCGAGGACACTGCTGTCTCACCTGCTTCTACGGTTTCGAGTACGAGGACTTTCGAGGTCGAAGTCACGGCCTCGTCGGTCCCCTCTCGAACAGACAAACGAAAACAATGCTAAAACTGATTCAAATGATGCTTAAATGCAGAAAGAGTTGGTTTTGTCCGGAGAAAAAAGCGTCTCAGACCGATTCGGGCGCGGCCGCTTTCGCGTCCTGTGCGGCCTCGACGGTCTCGCGCACCGCCTCGACGCCCTCGTCGTGGACGAGGTCGCCGACGATGATGGTGTCGGCGCGCTCGGCCATCGTCCGGGCCGAGTCGTAGTCGTGGATGCCGCCGCCGTAGAATAGCGTCGCCTCCTCCAGCGCGTCCGCGGCGGCCTCGACCGCGTCGGGGTCGCCGTACATCCCCGAATACTCGACGTAGACGATTTCCTGGCCGTACATCTGCTCGGCGACCTCGGCGTAGGCCGCCACGTCCTCGGGCGACTGGTCGCAGTCGGCGCTGGTGAGTTCGGCCACGCTGGCGTCGGGGTTCATGATGATGTAGGCCTCGGTGGTGGTCCGGTCCCAGTTCACGTCGCTCGATTTGACCCACTCCTTGTGGAATCCGGTGGCCCACGCGATGTCCCCGGCGTTGAGGACGACCGGCACGAGGTAGCCGTCGAGGTCGTCGTCGTCCACCACGACCGCGGGGTTGCTCGGTTCCTGATACAGCGGCACGTCGTACTTCGCGCAGGCGTCGATGACCCGCTGCATCTTCTCTTGGGTCATGTCGAGCGTCCCGCCGATTTCGAGCGCGTCGGTGCCGGTCTCGCAAACGTCCTCGAAGGTCTCGCCCTCCGCGAGCGTCTTGTCCGGGTCCAACTTGACGATGTGGTCCCAGTCGGTCCAGGGTGAGGTAGTCATTATGCGTGTAAACCCGAGGATGCGGTTTAACATCTTCGAATCCACCTTTTATTACGGCTGCGAGTGCCAGCGGCGCTCATTCTCCGATGAACTGGGCCGAAAGCCACGGCCATGGAAACAAATACGGTTCTGTATGCACAATGTATACGCATGAGTACCAGTATCCGGGTCTCCAACGAGACGAAGGACAAACTCTCCCGGTTGAAACGGGACGATGAGACGTGGGACGAGTTCCTGAACCGACTGACGAACGAGGAGGAGCCTATCAATATCGGCGCGTGGTCGGACGACGTGGCTGACCGTGCCCGTGAAGCCGTCGAAAGTTCCCGAGAGAGTTTCGAGCGATGACCTTTCTCGATTCGTCGGTTATCATCGACATGCTCAGCGGGGTTGATTCGACTGTCGAGTTCGTTCAGGAGCAGGGGGAACCCTACTTCACCTCCTCTCTCTGCGTCTTCGAAATCCTGGACGGGGTACTCGGGAGTGGTTCGACCGACGTCGTTGCGGCCCGCCAAGACTTCGATGGGGTCCACGCTCTCGACCTCACCGACGACATCGCTCTGGAGGCCGCACGTCTTCAGGACCAACTCCTCGACGACGGCCAGCGAATGCCCACCCGCGACCTACTCATCGCCGCGACCGCTCGTTCGACAGGCGACCATCTCGTCGTCGCTGACAGCGATTTCGAAACGGCCATCCTTCAGTCTCACATTCAAGTGACTAACCTTTCGAAGTGATGGTGTTTTCAGTCGGGGGAGGGTAGTCTGCTGGACTATGGCAGTCCGGAGCTACATGTAGAGGCCAGCAGTTCACGAACATATTTGTAATCCCGTTTTGTTGGGGCTAATATGAGTGAAAAGGAGTTTATTGAGTTCATCCCCGGTATTATATCTTCTACAACCGAAGACCGTCATGGTCACGAAATCTCGAAATCAACTTTGGAGAAATGGGCGAAGGAACTTCGGGACGAAAAAAAGACTATTCCATTCACTTTCAATCATTCCTCTGAACCAGTAGGTGAATGGTTAGATGCTCAGGTATTAAGTCATGGAGATTCTGCTTTTCTTGCTGGCATGGTAGGTATTTATTCGGGTAATCAAGATGCAGTAGAGAGACTAAATGATGGAGAGTTTGGTGGCTTAAGTATTCAGGGTACTACATATCGGAATATCACAGAGAACCAGTTTACTTCAGCAGATGAAGTAATATCGCTATCAGTAGAACCTTCATGGTCAGAATCTATTGGCGGTATAATCGACCAACAGGGGGCAGGTTATCGCTTTGAAATTCAGAAGTCAGAAGTCGGTCTTGCGTTATTTGAGATTGTAATTGGGAATATTGATGGCATTATTCAGGCACTCATTATGATTCATGCCTACTGTACGTATCAGAGAAAAGTTTTTGAGGAGGAGAATCAAACCGAGGAGTCATCTACTCGGGCAAATATTCAACTTCCTGATGGCACAGAAGTTAACCTTGTAGAGAATAACGCAAAGGAGGTCATAGTGCAGTTAGAAGAGTCGGGTTATGAAGTCCAAATTAATCCTGAAGAAGCAGAACAGCTCTCCGACACGTATCAAAAGGCCATCAAAGAAAAAGACGCTGAAGACGATTAAACTTCAC
Organism: Halorussus ruber; assembly: GCF_004765785.1. GTDB lineage: Archaea > Halobacteriota > Halobacteria > Halobacteriales > Haladaptataceae > Halorussus > Halorussus ruber. The sequence goes on from NZ_SBIT01000010.1 coordinate 177,676, forward strand.
ATCCTCCAAACCCAAAGCCGGTAGATATTCTCTCGATACAACTCCTCGATGTCCTCGATGCCCGCGTCCGAGAGCTTCTCGGCTGTCTTCGCGCCGATGCCGTCGAGCGATTCGGGGTCGCTTCCCGAGTCGCTCTCGCGGGCCTTATGCGGCAATACGCCGCAATTCACCGCGAGTGAACGATACTGTCGGCTCACTTCTCTTCATCGTCTGTCCGAGCGAGACCTTCCCAGATGGCCATGAAACTAGACAGAATCACTACTGTTTGTTTAATCGGCCGAATGTCTATCCCGGCAAGTAACAGACAGAGACAGACGACCGTAACCGCTACCAAACCTATCAGGCGTCGCTGATTTCGTTTGCAGAGACGGCTCCAGAGGTGAATTGCAAGCGCGATTGCGAGGCGATACAGGGCGTAGGCCGGTCCGGGTGTATACATTTCTCGTGGGGGTCAGTTGGACCCACTTCGCGAGGTCCAGACGTAGCTGTCGAATCATTGCGATGAAGCAAGTGGATTCAGACAGCATACCGGGACCCAAAGGGTGAGAGGGCACGGGGGAAGCCTTGACTCGTTTGCTCGTGTTACGGAGCCCCTCGTCCGGGTGGACTGGCCATCGCCTCTCGTCCGCAGGATGCTGACCTACTCACGCGGGAACGCCAGAACGGGGTTTCATACGAATTACACTGTCGCACTCATACATAAAACCTTCCCAGAAATCGACACGAATCAGGCGAAGGCTATCAGTCGGCTTTCGCCTTCCAGCCCCGAAGCCTATCCTCGCTCACGCCCTGCACCTGAGAGGCCACCGTCTCGACTTCGGCCTCCTTCAGGTCCTCGATGCTCTCGATACCGGCCTCAGAGAGCTTCTCGGCGGTCTTCGAGCCGATGCCGTCGAGCGTTTCGAGGTCGCTTCCGGACTCGCTCTCGCGGGCCTTGAACTCCCGGTAGTTGCAGATGGGACAGCCCAGTTCCCACGGGTCGTCGCCGCTGTGGATGACGAGTTCGGGCAGGTCGTGTTCCTCGCAGCGCTCGTCGGTGATTTCGATGTCGCCCCGGCGCGGGAGCGGGAGCGAGTAGTCACAGTCGGGGTAGCGAGTGCACCCGACCAGCCGCGAGCCGTTTTTGAGGTGCTTGATTGCCAGCTCGCCGCCCTCCTCCTCGCCGCACTCGGGACAGACCCCGATGACTTCGTCCTCTTCCTCGTCGGCCTCCTCGGCCTTGCAGAGTGGGCACCCGTGGACGAACGTCTGGCGGCCCGCCAGCATTTTGACGTGGCGTAGGTCGTGTTTCTCGCACGTCTCGTCCAAGATGAGGGGCTTGCCCGTGTTCGGGAGCGGCAGGGTGTACTCGCAGTCGGGGTAGCCGTCACACCCGACGAAGTACGAGCCGTTCCGGCTCTGGCGGACCAGCAGCTCGTGGTCCGACTCGGGGCAGGGGCCGAGTTTCTTGTCTGCCTTCAGCGATTCTTGCAGGAGGTCGCCGACCTCCTCGCGGGAGTCGCGCAACTCGTCGAACACCTGCTGGAGGTACTCGCGGGACTCGTCGGCGACCTCGCTCAGGTCGGCCTCGCCCTCCGCGATGGCGGTCATGTCCTCTTCGAGTTCGGCGGTCATCTCCTCGCTGACCACGAGGTCCGCGAACTTTTCGGCGGCCGTGACCACGGCCTTCGCCAACTGAGTCGGCCGCGGCGGGTCGCCCTCGACGTAGCCCCGGTCGTAGAGCTTCTCGACGGTATTGTGGCGGGTCGACTTCGTCCCGACCCCCATCTTCTCCATGGTCTCGATGAGCCGTGACTGGCCGTATCTGCGGGGCGGCTGGGTCTGCTTGTCCTCGATGCGGGCGTCGGTGACCGCCAACTCGTCGCCCTCTTCGACGTCGGGGACGTAGTTCTCGGAGGTGTTGAAGTAGGGGTAGACCGCGTGGTAGCCCTCTTCGAGGAGGCGCTTGCCGTTGGCCTTGAGCTTGTGTTCGTCCACGCCAGCGACGACTTTGAGGTGTTCCCACGTCGCCGAGTCGGCCACGGTGGCGAAGAACCGCCGGACGACCAACTCGTAGATCTCCCACTCGTCGTCCGAGAGGTCGCCCTTCGTCGGTACGTCCTCGGTCGGGTGAATCGGCGGGTGGTCGGTGGTCTCCTCGTCGCCCTCGGTGGGTTCGAGGTCGTCCAGTTCGAGCAGGTCGTCGGCGTCGTCGCCGAAGTGGTAGTTGCCCGAGAACGTATCGAGTAGCTCCTCGGGGTCCAAATCGTCGGGATAGACCGTGTTGTCGGTCCGGGGGTAAGTCATGTACCCCGCGGTGTAGAGGTCCTCGGCGATGCTCATGGCCTGCTGGGCCGAGTAGCCCAGACTCCCTGCCGCGCGGATGAACTGCGTGGTGTTGAACGGCGCGGGCGGGTCGTCGGTCCGAGTGCGCCGGGAGACGCGCTCGACCTCGGCCGCGCTCGCCGAATCGAGCGCCTCGAAGACGCCCTCTGCGGTCTCCTCGTCCCAGACGCGCTCGGCCTCGTTGTCGTCCTCGTCGCGGTAGAAGTACTGGGCCTCGAACTCCGCGGTCTCCTCGTCGGTGTCCTTCAGCAGGTCCGCGAACAGTTCCCAGTAGTCCTCGGGGTCGAAGGCCTCGATTTCGCGCTCGCGGTCCACGATGAGTTTGAGCGTCGGCGACTGCACCCGGCCGACCGAGATGAAGTCGTCGCCCAGCTGGCGGGCCGACAGCGAGAGGAATCGCGTGAGGGCCGCGCCCCAAATCAGGTCGATTTCCTGTCGGGCCTCGCCCGCCGCCGCGAGGTCGAAGTCCAACTCGTCGGGGTTCTCGAAGGCCTCGGTGACCTCGTTTTCCGTGATGGAGGAGAACCGGACCCGGCGAATCGGCACGTCGTCGTTGACCTCGCGGACGAGTTCCCACGCCTCCTTGCCGATGAGTTCGCCCTCGCGGTCGTAGTCGGTCGCAATCGTCACTTGGTCGGCCTTCCGGGCCAGCACGCGCAGGGTGGAGACGATGTTCTCTTTCGTGGCCTTCTTCTCGATGGGTGCGTCGATGAGTTCGACCGGTTCCACGTCGCGCCAGTCGTTGTACTCGTCGGGGAAGTCCACGCCGACCACGTGGCCCGACAGGCCGATACACCGCCTGCCGCCCCACTTGTAGACGTTGACGCCGTTCTTTCGCTCGGCTTCGGCGGACTCGCCGCTCAGGATGTCGGCGATTCGACGGGCGGCGTTGTCCTTCTCGGTGATTATCAGTTCCATGCCTCACCTCCGGCGGCCGGTTCACGTCCGAACCGGGCGGCTACTCGGGGGTCGGGGAGTCGCTGGTCGCTCATTCGTGTTTCCGGTAGGACAACTGCGGGCGTAAAGCTTTCGCCGCCGAAAATCGCCAGAGGGCGGCGGTCCAAGGCGCGTGCGCGAAGGACGATAGCCGACTGACGACGACTCACGACCCCGCCGCGGAGTCTCCGGCAGACCCGGCCGGGAAAGAATGCGTTTAAGAACCACACGCACGACCTTCCACCGAGACCGTGTCGGGCGAACAGGAGAGCCGAGTAGACATGACCACCGGGGCGATTACGCCGAAACTCGTCAGCCTCGCGTGGCCCCTCGTGGCGGGCAACCTCCTCCAGACGTTCTACAACTTAGCTGACATGTTCTGGGTCGGTCGCGTCGGGCCGAAAGCGGTCGCGGCCGTCTCGCTGATGTTCCCGACCGCGTGGATGTTCGTCTCGGTGGCGATGGGCCTGACCGCGGCGTCGGTCGCGCTGGTGTCCCAGCACGTCGGCGCGGGCGACGACCGGAAGGCCGACAACGTGGTCGCCCAGATTACGATGCTGACCGTCGCGGTGGCGCTGGCCCTCTCGGCGTTCGGCTACGTCTTTCGCCACCCCTTGCTGGACCTCGTCGGCGCGCAGGGACAGGTCTACGCCTTCTCGCTCCAGTACATCGAGGTCCTGTTCGTCTCGATTCCGTTCACCTTCCTCTTTTTCGTCTTCCGGGCGGTCCTGCGCGGGGCGGGCGACACTCGGACCGCGATGTGGCTGATGATGCTCTCGGCGGGCGTCAACGTGGTCCTCGACCCCTTCTTCATCCTCGGCTGGTGGGAGTTCCCGGCGTGGGGCGTCCGCGGGGCGGCCGTCGCCACGCTGATTTCGCGGGTCCTCGCGGCGGTCATCGGGGTCGCGCTCCTCGTGAAGGGCGACTGGGGCGTCCAGCTTCGACTGGCGGACCTCCGACCCGACTGGCCGGTGCTGAAGCAACTCGTGGACGTGGGCTACCCCGGAACTATCGACGGCCTCGCGCGAAGTTTCGCCGCGGTGGCGATGGCCGCCCTCGTGGCGCGATTCGGCCCGATTCCGACCGCCGCCTACGGCGTCGGTCTCCGACTGATGTCGGTGTCGTGGACCGTCTCGGGCGCGGTCGGGCAGGCCACCGCGACCGGGGTCGGGCAGAACCTCGGCGCGGACACCCCCGACCGGGCCGCCGAGGTCACGTGGAAGGCGACCGGGGGCACGCTGGCGGTGCTGTTCGGCGCTGGCGCGCTGATGGTCGCCTTCCCAGACGAGGCCATGCGCGTGTTCATCGCCGACCCCGCGGTCGTCGCGGCGGGCGTGGACTTCCTGCGCATCATCGCGCCCTTCCTCGCGTTCTTCGGCGGCCTGATGGTCGTGCAGGGCGGGTTCCGCGGGGCGGGCGACACCCGGACCGCGATGGCGCTGTCCTTTCTCTCGCGGTGGGTTCTGCGCATCCCCGCCGCGCTGGTGCTGGCCTACTCGTGGTCGATTTCGGCGTTCGGCGTCCCGCTGGCCGGGTGGGCGTGGGGCGTCGAGGGCCTCTGGTGGGCGTGGTCGTTCTCGGCGGTCGGGTCGTTCGTCGTCGGCGCGGCGTGGTTCAGTCTGGGCCGCTGGCGCGAGGGCGTCGTCGAGAAGGAACCGACGGCGACGCCGGGGGACTGAAATTCGGTTCGGGGGACCGACGCCCACGGGGTGCCCCGCCGCGTTTCCGGCGAACGATTTTCGGAGAAAGCCGCCACCTCGGCGAAACAGATAGAAACAATCCCCTAACACAATATAAAATTGTTTAAGTATTTATTTTAGTTGCTCTGAGCACGACGCCAAACCCTCGACTCCCGTTCGAAACCTCTACGCCGTCAGGGCTTTCTCCGCTTTCAACAGTATATTATGCCGTCTCGCCCAGTTGTCGAAACATGGAAGCAGACACGGCAGGCACGCGACTTCGTCGGTGGTGGACCGAACTCGACCGCGGGTGGCAGGCGGTCGCCCTCGGCTATCTCGTGGTCGGCGTCGTCGTTCTCACGGTCTGAGCGATGGCAGGGATTCGTCGCCTCCTCCCCGGTCTCGCGCTCTTGATACTCGTCGGTGCCGTCGGCGAGGCGGTCGGCGCGATTACGCCGCTGAATCCGCTGGTCGTAGCAATCGCGCTCGGCCTCGTCGTCGCCAACGTCGCCGACGTGCCACAGACGTTCCGGCCGGGCATCGCCACCCAGAAGCTCTGGCTCGAAGTCGGCATCGTGTTGATGGGCGCTCGCATCGCGCTCGACTCGGTGCTTTCGGCGGGACTGCCGCTCCTGCTGTCGGTCCTCGGAATCGTCGCGTTCACCATCGGCGTCGCCGAGGTCCTCTCGCGCCGACTGTTCGGCCTCCAGCGACGCCTCGGCTCGCTGCTCGCGGCGGGCGCGAGCATCTGCGGCGTCTCGGCGGTCGTCGCCACCGCCGGGACCGTCCGGGCCGACGAGGAGCAAATCGCCTACGCCACCAGCGCCATCCTGCTGTTCGACGCGCTCACGCTCTTCGCGTACCCCGTCGCGGGGCAACTGCTGGACCTCTCCGGGCAGGTGTTCGGCATCTGGGCCGGACTGAGCATGTTCAGCACCGGCCCGGTGACGGCTGCGGGGTTCGCCTACTCCGAGACGGCAGGCCAGTGGGCCACGCTGACGAAACTCACGCGCAACGTCCTCCTCGGCGCGGTCGTCCTCGCGTACTCGGTGGTCTACACGGGGACTGACGAGGAAACGGTCGAGAGTGACTCGGACGCCACGGACACCGACGGGACGGATTCCGACGGGACGCTCCGACGACTCTGGCAGGGGTTCCCGAAATTCGTCCTCGGGTTCGTCTCGGTGATGCTACTGGCCTCCAGCGGGGCGCTGACCGGGGCCGAAATCGACGCCCTCACGCGCGCCTATCATTACTTGTTCCTCGCCGCGTTCGCTGGCCTCGGCCTCGACATCGAAGTCGAGGGCCTGCGTCGGACTGGCGTGGGACCGGTCGCGCTGCTGTTCGTGACGCTCGTCATCGTCAGTGTGGTGTCGCTGGTCGGAGTTCAGTCCCTGTTCTGATTTTCGAGGATTTTCGATGTGGCTGCGAGCGTGAACAACAGAACTGAGATATTGTTGTTTTCTGAAGCTCCGGGCTCATCCCGGGTTGCTATCGATGGCGAGAGCGAAGTCGTAGGATGAACACCTTTGAAGCCCCCGCCCGGTCGCTGACCGACATATCTGCTCCTCTCCGCGCCGGAAGACAAACCGCGTCTTCCGAGCCATTGCCTCACTTCGTTCGGCAAGACACCGCCCGTCGCAGATAGGGGTCGGTCAGACGACTAAATTGTACGCGACCGGGCGTCCCCTTCATCCACCCCATGGCAGGTAGTTGGTCGAGCGCGCCTCGGTGGTTTGGTCGTCCTCCAATCGCCTCTCGAACTTCCCGCCGAGTCGCGCGAGGGTTTAAATCCGAGGAGGGGACGAACCCCCTGCGTGACCTGAGACCTGCCCCGAGGAGTCGAGGCGGGAGCGCGGCGCGCTCCTCGGGGTCCAATCACGCGCCGCCTGTTCGCCCTCGCCCGCCCGGACTCGTCACTTCGATTCCGATTCGTCGTCCAACAGTCGGTCGTGTATCGAAATCACGTCGAGGTCCTCGTCCGAAAACCGTCTTTCCGCGAATCTGGCGGCGGACTCGGTATCGAGACCTCTCGACTCGAGTTCGAGGAAGGCTTCTCGAACGAGTTCCGCTATCGCGTCACGCATCTCGTCGCGCGGTCCGACGAGCTTCGGTCTGGTGTGTATCGCCACTCGGTCGTCGGACTGCTCGACTCGAACCAAACCAGTTCCCGAGAGGATAGTGTCGGAGCGACCGCTCTCGATTTGGTCGAGCAGAAGCAAGAGGTGTTCGAGACACGTCCACGTCAGTCGCATGACGTCCGTCCCGTCCTCGGTCGGTCGCCGTATCGAGAGAGTCATCTCGTCCGGAACCCAGACAAACGACTCGGGTTCGAGCGCGTACTCCGAGAAGTCGAGCTGAAGTTCGACCGACTCGAGTGGAACGCCGTCTGCTACCATGGGAATCCGAGCGAGAAGTTGTGGGTCTCTACTCGTCCAGTCGCTCCCGAAGCATCTGGTTCACCGAACCAGGGTCGGCGCTCCCGCCGGTCTTCTGCATGACCTGCCCGACGAGGAAGTTGAGCGCGCCGCCCTCGCCAGCGTGGTAGTCCTCGACAGCGTCGGGGTTCTCCTCGATGGCCTCGGTGACCGCGCCCTCGACTTCGCCCTCGTCTGCCTTGCCCAGCCCCTCGCGGTCGATGACCGTCTCGGGGTCGTCGCCCTCGTCGAGCATCTCGCGGAGGACGACCTCCTCGGCGTTCTTCGTGGTAATCTCCTCTTGGGCCACGAGTTCGATGAGGTGCTTGAACTCGCCGAGGCGGTCTTCCACGTCGGTAATCTCCATGTCGCGGTAGTTGAGTTCGCCCAGCAGGTTGTCGGCGACCCACGTCGCGGCGAGGTCCGGGTCGTACTCGCTGGCGACGTCCTCGTAGAAGTCCGCGACCTGCTTCGTGGAGGTGAGTTTGCTCGCGGCCTCCTCGCTCAGGCCGTACTCGTCGCCGAATCGCTCGCGGCGGGCGTCCGGTAGCTCGGGAATGTCGAGCTTCTGCTTCCAGTCGCTGACTTGCAGGGGCGGCAGGTCGGCCTCGCGGAAGTACCGATAGTCCTTCTCCTCTTCCTTCGAGCGCATCGAGACCGTGATGCCCCGGGACTCGTCCCAGTGGCGGGTCTCCTGCTCGACTTCCCGGCCGCGCTGGACCGCGTTCTTCTGGCGCTGCGCCTCGTAAGAGAGGGCCTTCTCCGCGCCCTTGTGACTGGAGATGTTCTTGACCTCGGTCCGGTTGGCGGCTTCGAGCGCCTCGTCGCTAATCCCGCCGTCGTCGCCGATTTCGTCGGCGTCCACGACGCTGAGGTTGGCGTCGATGCGCAGGCTCCCGTCGCGCTGGCTGTCGAACACGCCGAGGTATTCGAGGACCTCCTCGAGTTTGGCGAGGAAGGCTCGGACCTCCTCCGCGCCGCGGAAGTCGGGTTCGGTCACGATTTCCATCAGCGGGACGCCCGCGCGGTTGTAGTTGACCAGCGTGTACTCGGCGGTGTCGATGCTCCCGCCCGCGTGCTGGAGACTGCCGGGGTCCTCTTCGAGGTGGGCGCGCTGGATGCCGACCGTCCGGCGCTCGCCCTCGACTTCGACCGCCAGTTCGCCGTCCTGACAGATGGGGGCGTCGTACTGGGTAATCTGGAACCCCTTGGGCAGGTCGGGGTAGAAGTAGTTCTTCCGGTGGAAGGTCGTCTCCTCGGGGATGTCGGCGTCGATGGCCTTGCCGACCTTGACGGCCGATTCGACCGCGCCCTCGTTCAGCACCGGGAGCGCGCCGGGCAGACCGAGACACACCGGGCAGGTGTGGGTGTTTGGCTCGGCGTCGGCCACGTCGGTCGAACACCCGCAGAAGATCTTCGTGTCCGTCTCGAGTTGCACGTGGACCTCCAGACCGATGACGACGGCGAGGTCCGATTGCTGGACAGCCTGTGCAGTCATTACCCGCCAGTTTGCGGTCGGGGCGCTAAAGACTAACGAACGACGGTTCAGCAGGGTTCATTACCTCCGAGTGTTCAGGTGGTGAAAACGTGAAGGTCCGGACGAAGTTCGCGGTGCTGATGGTAGTCGTCACGCTCGTCCTCAGCGGCGTCGTCTACGGCCAACTGGAACTGGCCAAAGACCGGTCGATTTCGAGCATGGAACAGAACGTCGACCAGACGGCGACCCAGACCGCCGAGCAAATCGACGCCGAGATTCGCCAGGAGAAGAACTACGTCGGTTTCTACGCCTCGCGCCCGGAAGCCAGCAACTTCAGCCAGTCGAGCGAGTTCTTGGACCGGTTTCTCACGAACCCGCATCTCTTCGCCGGGCAGGTCGTCGCGGCCAACGGCACCGTGATAGACTTCCGCGGCGACATCGCGCCCGAGGTGCGCCGCGAGACCATCGGCGAGGACCTCGGCAACCGGACCTACGTCAGCAAGACCGCCAGAACCGGCGAAATCCACGTCACCGACCCCGAGCGAGTCGAAGGGACCGACCAACACATCGTCATCATCAGCGCGCCCATCTTCGAGGAGGGCGAGATATCCGGCGTCCTCGCCGCGGCGCTTCCCGTCAACGAGTTCACCTTCCTCACGATGGTCAAGCCGCTGGAGACCGGCGTCCGGACCGTCTCGGTCCGGGCCGACGACAAGGTCCTCCACGAGTCGCAGGCTTCCTTCGAGGAGAGCGTCTCCAGCACCGCCACCGTCTCCTCGACCGGGTGGACGATCCGGGTAAGCCGGGACCGCTCGACGCTGGACGCTCGACTGCGAGAGGTCGCTATCATGCAGGTCGCAAGTCTGGCGCTGGTGCTGTCGTTGGTCATCGCGCTGGCGATCTGGGAGTACAACGCCAACATCCGGCAGGCCGAGAAGCTGCTGGACGGGTTCAACGCGCTCCGAGACGGCGACTACGATCAGTCGCCCCAACTCGCCTCGGGCGAGGAGTGGCACCAGATTCGGGAAGGGTTCGAGGACCTCGCCGACGCGCTGGCCGAGCGCGAGGCCGGACTGAAGGAGCGCGAACAGCGGCTACAGGTGTTCAACCGCGTCCTGCGTCACAACCTGCGAAACGACATGACCGTCGTGGTCAACTACGCCGAGTTCGTCGCCGACGAGTCCGACGACCCGCAGGTTCGGCAGGCGGCCGAGAAAATCTCCTCGCGCGGCTGGGACCTCGTGGACCTGAGCGAGAAGGCCCGCCGGGTCGGCGACGCGATGGAGGGCGACGACGCTGCCCCGGTCGAAATCGACCCGGAATCGGTCGCGGCCGACGCCGCAGACGCGGTCCGCGCCGAGTATCCCGACGCCGACATCGCAGTCGAGTCCGGCGACACGCCGCCAGCGAACGCAATCCCCGCGCTCGATGCCGCAGTCGAGAACCTGTGTGAGAACGCGGTCGAACACAACGAGAATCCCTCGGTGACAGTCTCGGTCGAGCGAACCACCGACGCTGACGACCAGCGGTGGGTCCGGATTGCGGTCGCCGACGACGGCTCCGGCATCCCCGACCACGAGCGGGCCGTCCTGACCGAGGGCGAGGAGACCGACCTCGAACACGGGAGCGGTCTCGGCCTCTGGCTGGTCAACTGGGTGGTCGAGCGCTCGGGCGGTCGGCTCACGTTCGCCGAGAACGACCCGCAGGGGTCGGTCGTCAGGATAGATTTACCGCCAGCTGAAGGCGAGTAATCGCCGGAAGAATCGCGCTCGGCTACTCTTTCAACCGGACAGCCAGCAACGTCGCCAGTAGCGTCAGCACGCCCGTCACGGCACCGAGGCCCGGAACGCTGGCGTTCGTGTTCTGGCCGGTCGAGTCGTCGCGGTCGGTCTCCTCGTCGCCGGTCGGTGACTGACTGGTGGCGTCGCCGCTCACCGCGGACTCGTCTACGACCACTTCGCCGACCCGGAAGTCGTTGACGTAGACCTCGTAGGTGCCCGGGTCGGTCACCCTGCGCTCGAACGTCGTCTGGCGCATCCCGCCCGCCGCGATGGTGAGTTGCCGGTCGGCGACCGTCTCGCTACCGAGGACGAGTTCCGCGCCGAAGGTTCCGTCTGCGTCGCCCTCGTTGGTGATGCGGACCTGTACCTTGAGGGCGTCACCCACCGAGAGAGTGCTGAGATCGACCGTGGCGTTGGCGATTTCGAACTGCGGGCGCTGTTTTCCGGCCGCGAACTCCGAGAGGCCGGGCGACCGAACCTGATAGACGTAGTGGCGCTCGGTGGTCTCGACCAGTCTCGTCGGAAGCTCGTTCCACGTCCCGCCGTGGTACCGGTACATGGCGATTTCGTCGCGCTCGGAGGCGCTCACTCGGTCTCGCTTCACCCGGAACCGGAAGGTGACGTCGCTGATGTTCCGGTCGGAAATCGAGTGGTCTACGCTCAGGTACGCCAGCGGCTCGGTCCCGTTGGTGAGTTCGCGGGTCGGCGTCTTCCCGGCTATCGGGGCCTCGCTGGCGGTGACGTCGAGCGTGAAACTCCCGTTTTTGGTCGGTGTCACGTTGACCGCGTCGAACGCCACGTCGGCGTCCGCCGCCTCGGTCTCGGAGACGTTCACCGAGACCGACCGGTTCGCGGTCGCGTTCGGCACGGTGACGTTTACGCTCGGGGCGCTCACGTTGGGGCCGGGACCTCTGCGGGCGCGCTCGCTCCGGTTCGATGGGTCGGTCGCGTTCCCCGGGAGCGTCGCGTTGTCGAGCAGTCCTGCTCCTCTTCCGGGGACGCCCGTTCCGTTGCCCGGTATTCCGGGCACGCCGCTCCCGTTTCCGGGTGGGCCAGTCCTATTTCCGGGTGCGTCAGTCCTGTTTCCGGGTACGCCGGACCCGCTACCGGGAGGGTCGGTCAGATTCCCGGGCGGTCCGCTCCGGTTTTCTGGGGGTCCGGGGTCGGTAGGTGGTCCGGTTTCGTTGCCGGGCGGGCCGGTTCGATTCTCCGGTGGCTCAGTCTCGTTGCCGGGCGGCCCGTTCCCGGGCGGATTTTCCGGAGGGCCGCCCGGGGCGGTCGTGTTCGGGGCAGGGACACTCGTGCCGGGGTTCGGAACGGTCGTGGTCGGCGTCGGAACGGAGGTATTCGGACTCGGGACGGTCGTCTGATTTATGGGGTCGTCCGGCGCGCTCGTCGTCTCGCTCGGCGGGTCGCCCGGAATCGGGTCGGGCGACTCGGTCGGTATCGGGGGCTTGCTCGACGGTCCGCGGGCGGAGTCGTTCGGGCGCTCGCCGCCGAGGAGCGGCAGGGTGTGTTCGGTCAGCGTCGAGTGGGTCTGGACCGAGTCATCACCTTCGGCGAATACGACACCGACGCCGGACGCGACGCTCGCGGCGACGAGGACGACGACAGCAAGGACGACACATGCGCGACTCACGGACGCTGGGCGAAGCCACGGCTTCTGTCCACTTCCCCGAGCCATTTATTCTGACTGGCTAATTTCTCTAACGGTGAACACTTATATTCACCGGATAGCTCTGCTGAAGCGTGCGAATCGAACACACGTAGAAGTGATAAAATTGTTATGGGTGTCTGACGTACGTTTATGGTCCTGCCGTGGCCCAACACGGACATGAGCGACCAAGACGAGCGCGTCGAGGAACTCGAATCGAAGGTCGAGCGACTCGAAGCCACGGTGAAGGGACTGACCGAGGAGTTGGTGGAGGTACACGACCGCCTCGAAACCCTCGAAGACGAGGCGGCCGATTCGCGGGCGGTCCAATCGACCGAATCGCGGACAGAGCGAACGCGAGACGACGAAAGCGGGGAAAGCGACGAGGCTAAAAGCCAAGAGTCCCAGAAGGAAGACGAGACGGGGGGAGATTCCGAGTTGGGCGACGACATCATCGTCGCGTAACGGGGTCCCCGCGTACGAGCAACCATGCACATCAAAAAGCTCGTCTTGGATAACTTCAAGAGCTTCGGACGGCGGACCGAAATCCCGTTCTACGAGGATTTCACGACTGTTTCGGGTCCGAACGGCTCGGGGAAGAGTAACATCATCGACAGCGTGCTGTTCGCGCTCGGGTTGGCCCGAACCCGAGGCATCCGCGCAGAGAAACTGACCGACCTGATTTACAATCCCGGTCACGCCGACGGGAGCGAGGAGCAGGGCGGCACGCGCGAGGCCAGCGTCGAAGTCGTGTTGGACAACAGCGACGGGAACGTAGATAGGGCGCAGGTGGTCAACGCCGCGGGGTCCGACAACGTCGGCGACGTGGACGAGATCACCATCAAGCGCCGGGTCAAGGAGACCGACGACAACTACTACTCGTACTACTACCTCAACGGGCGCTCGGTCAACCTCTCGGACATTCAGGACCTGCTCGCGCAGGCCGGAGTGACGCCCGAGGGGTACAACGTCGTCATGCAGGGTGACGTGACCGAGATTATCAACATGACGCCCCACGAGCGTCGTCAAATCATCGACGAAATCGCGGGCGTCGCGGAGTTCGACGCCAAGAAAGAGGACGCCTTAGAGGAACTGGAGACGGTCAAAGAGCGCATCAGCGAGGCCGAACTCCGAATCGGCGAGAAACAGGACCGCCTCGACCAGTTGGCCGACGAGCGCGAGACCGCCCTCGAATATCAGGGCCTGCGCGACGAGAAGCAGGAGTACGAGGGCCACCTCAAGGCCGCCGAGTTGGAGGAGAAGCGCGAGGACCTCGCCCACACGCGAGACGACATCGAAGAGCGCGAGGAGGAACTGGCCGACCTGCAAGCAGAACTTGACGAGAAGCAGGGCAAGGTCATCCGCCTCGAAGACGAGTTGGAGGAACTCAACGCCGAAATCGAGCGCAAGGGCGAGGACGAGCAGCTCCGCATCAAGAGCGAAATCGAGGAGGTCAAAGGCGAGATTTCCCGACTCGAAGACGCCATCGAATCCGCCGAGGAGAAGATTCAGGACGCCGAGAACACCCGCCGACAGGCGTTCGTGGAAATCGACCGCAAGCAGGAGGACGTAGAGGAGTTCGAGAGCGACATCCGCGACCTCAAAATCGAGAAGTCCTCCGTGAAGGCCGACATCCAGCAGAAGGAGGCCGAACTGGAGGAAGTCGAGGCCGAAATCGAGGCCATCGACACCGAGTACGACGAGGTCAAAGCCGAGTTGGCCGAGAAGAAGGAACTGCTGGAGGAAGAGAAGAGCGAGAAGAACGACCTCCAGCGCGAGAAGGACCGCCTGCTGGACGAGGCCCGCCGCCGGTCGAACGCCGAGAGCGAGAAGGAAGATGAGTTGGACGAGGCCCGCGAGCAGATTCCCGAGTTGGAGGCCAAACTGGACGACTTGGACGACGAGTTGGCCAAGGCCAAGCGCAACCGCGACCAAATCGACGACGTGGTCGAGGATTTGAAGCAGGAGAAGCGCGAGTTGCAGGACGACCTCGACTCGGTCGAGGACCAGATTCAGGCCAAACAGCAGGAGTACGCCGAACTCGAAGCCAAGGCGGGTCAGAGCGGCGACTCGTCGTACGGCCGCGCAGTCTCGACTATTCTGAACGCCGAGAAACCCGGCGTCCACGGCACGGTCGCCCAGTTGGGCGGCGTCAACCAGAAGTACGCGACAGCCTGTGAAACCGCCGCGGGCGGCCGGATGGCTCACGTCGTGGTGGACGACGACGGCGTCGGCCAGTCGTGCATCGAGTACCTGAAATCTCGGAACGCGGGGCGGGCGACCTTCCTGCCGATGACCGAGATGCACGACCGGAACCTGCCCAGCGCGCCCAGCATGCCCGGCGTGGTGGACTTCGCGTACAACCTGCTGGACTTCGATTCGCAGTACTCCGGCGTGTTCGCCTACGTGCTGGGCGACACGCTGGTCGTCGAGGACATGGAGACTGCCCGGGACCTGATGGGCGATTACAGGCTGGTGACCCTCTCGGGCGAGTTGGTCGAGAAGAGCGGTGCGATGACCGGCGGGTCCAAGTCCGGGTCGCGCTACTCCTTCTCGAAGTCCGGCAAGGGCCAACTGGAGCGCGTGGCCCAGCGAATCAACGAGTTGGAGGACGAGCGCAAGTCCATCCGCGAGGACATCCGCGACGTGGAGAGTCGGTTGGACGACGCCCGCGACCGCAAGAGCGACGCGACGGATCAAGTCCGGTCCATCGAGTCCGACGTCGAGCGGACCGAAGGCGAACTGGAGTCGGTCCGCGAGCGCATCGACAACCTCGAAGACGAACTCGTGGCGATGGAGGCCGAGCGCGAGGCCGTCAACGAGCAGATGCAGGAGTTGGAAGACGAGATAGACGAGCGCGAGGAGGTCATCGCCGACGTTGAGGACGAAATCTCGGACCTCGAAACCGAACTCGCCGACTCGCGCATTCCGGAACTCACCTCGGAGGCCGAGGACATCGAGGCCGAAATCGAGGAGTTCGAGGACAAGATGGACGAGTTGGACGGCCAACTCAACGAACTCCAACTGGAGAAACAGTACGCCGAGGAGGCCATCGAGGACCTCCACGACGACATCGAGCAGGCCCAGAACAAGAAGGCCGAGCAGGAGGAGGAAATCGAGGAGTTGGAGGGCAAAATCGAGGACCAAGAGGCCCTCCTCGAAGCAAAGCGCGAGGCGGTCGAGGAACTCGAAGACGAACTCGCAGACCTCAAAGACGAGCGCAAGGACGTGAAGGCGGACCTCCGCGAGGCCCAGCAGGCCCGCGACGAGAAGAAGTCCGAGGTCGAGACGGTCGAAAATCGGCTCGAAAGCCTGCGCCGGAGCGCCGAGCGCCTCGAAGCCGACATCTCACAACTGGAGGAGACGGTCGGCGAGTACGACGCCGACGAGATTCCCGACTTGGACGAAGTCGAGGAGAACATCGCGCGCCTCGAACGCCAGATGGAGGAGTTAGAGCCGGTGAACATGCTGGCAATCGAGGAGTACGACGACGTGAAGGCCGACTTGGACGACTTGGAGGAGCGCAAGTCGGTTCTCGTGGAAGAGCGAGAGGGCATCCGCGAGCGCATCGACTCCTACGAGGACCAGAAAAGGGCCACCTTCATGGACGCCTACGAGGCCATCGACGACCAGTTCCAGAACATCTTCGAGCGCCTCTCGAACGGGACCGGGGACCTCCACCTCGAAGACGAAGCGGACCCCTTCGACGGCGGCCTGACGATGAAGGCCCAACCGGGCGACAAGCCCATCCAGCGCCTCGACGCGATGTCCGGCGGCGAGAAGAGTCTGACCGCGCTGGCCTTTATCTTCGCCATCCAGCGGTACAACCCCGCGCCGTTCTACGCGCTGGACGAGGTGGACGCCTTCCTCGACGCCGCGAACGCCGAGCGCGTCGGCGAGATGGTGGACGAGTTGGCGGGAGACGCCCAGTTCATCGTGGTTTCCCACCGCTCGGCGATGATGGAGCGCTCCGAGCGCGCCATCGGCGTCACGATGCAGGGCGACAACGTGAGTACCGTGACGGGCATCCAGTTGGGCGACGGCGACGAGGAAGGGGAGGTACCTGCTGATGACTGAGAACTCGTCTTCTGAGGACGACGATTTCTCCTTGAACATCGCGGGCCACGAAGAAGAGAAGCGACAGCGCGAGGCCAAGCAGTCCAACCCCTTCGGCGGTGACGCCGGGGAATCGGCGTCCGAAGACGCCCCCGAACAGCCCGAGTCGTCCGGCGATTCCGCGGACTCGCCGGACGACGGCGAGAGCGACGACGGAGAAATCGACACCGAGGAGGACTCTCTTCTCAGCGACGAACTCGACGTTGACGCCGAGGCGGACGACGACGAGGCCGAACCCGTCGAGCTACTCGTTCAGCTGGCCGAGGAGGGCGAAATCGAGCCGTGGGACATCGACATCGTGACGGTCACCGACAAGTTCCTCGACCGGTTGGACGAGGCCGACCTCCGGACCTCGGGTCGGGCGCTGTTCTACGCCAGCGTCCTCCTGCGGATGAAGAGCGACGCGATGCTGGCCGACGACGACGAGGAGGACGAGGAACCGGAGGACCCGTGGGACGAGTGGGGACCGGGGATGGACGCGCCGATGGCCGAGGAGGGCGAGTTCGCGGGCCACGACCCCGTCGCCCAGCTCGAAGACGAGATGGAGCGTCGGCTGGAGCGCAAATCGGCCCGCGGGTCGCCCGAGACGCTGGACGAACTCGTTCGCGAACTCCGGGAGCGCGAGCGCGGGTCGTGGTGGAAGGAGTCCAGAAGCTACGACACCACCGACTCGCCAAGCGGGTTCCAGCGCGGGACTCAGACGCTGGACTACCGCACGGACGACGACATGCGCGTGGACGAGGAACCATCCGCCGACGACGTGACCGGCACGGCCCACGAGGAGGACATCGAGGCCGTCATCGACGACGTGCGCGAGGAACTCCGCGCCCACTACGACAAGGGCCGAACCGAGGTCCTGTACGCCGAAATCGAGACCATCGGCGGGTCGCGCATCCAGACCTTCCTCGCGCTCCTGTTTCTCTCCCACCGCGGGAGCGTCACCTTGGACCAAGACGACCTGTTCGGCGATTTGTGGGTCGTAGACGGCGAGGCCGCCGAGGAGACCGACGAGTCGGACCCGCCGGAAGCGATTGCGGACTGAGGTCGGACCGGGTTCGTTTTCTGGTGGTTTGTAGCCTCGAAAATCTAATTGATTGCCTAAGCAATGAAATATGTGCTTCGGGAATTGTTTTTGCTTCTCTACTTCTTCGGCGCGCGTGGCGCGACGCCGTAGCGTCGCGCCTTGCGCGCGAGGGACGAGTATCGCAGGGAGCGAAGCGACCGAGAAACGCAGGAGGTTGGGGAGGACGAGGTGCGGTCGCGGGGCGGTGCGGGAGACTCCTGTGTTCAAGCCTGTCGCTAGCTTCCCTCTGTCCGGCGTTTCCCGGCGAGTCGAATCAAACGTCAGAATAGCGTTCGACCGAAACGACGAACCCAGTATTCTACTTCAGATACTCGCCGACGAACGCATCGACGCGCTCCCGCGTCTCCTCGGGAATCGCCTCGGTCGGCGTGTTGATGGTCCCCTCAAGCGCAGACCCGCAGTCACACTCTCGCTCGTCGGGCATGTTCTGGATGGCGTGTTCCACGACTTGCTTGATGGCCTCCTCGTTCTCGGCGGCGTTGTCCAGCACCTCCTGCAAGGTGACCTCGCTGTCCTCCTTCCAGACGTCGTAGTCGGTGACGCCCGTCACGGTGGCGTAGCACATCTCGGCCTCGCGGGCGAGTTTGGCCTCCGGAATCGTCGTCATGCCGATGACGTCCCAGCCCTGCGAGCGATAGAACTCGCTCTCGGCGCGGGTCGAGTACTGCGGGCCTTCGATGCAGACGTAGGTGCCGCCCTGCTCGGCGTCGGCGTCGGTCGCGGTCTCGCACGACTCGGAGAGATGCTCGACCATGTGCGGACAGTAGGGGTCCGCGAAGGGCATGTGAACCACGATTCCGTCGCCGAAGAACGTCGAGTCGCGGTGTTTCGTCCGGTCGAAAATCTGGTCTGGCACCAGCAACGTCTGGGGCGGGAGGTCCTCGCGCAGGCTTCCGACCGCGTTGCTCGACAGCACGCGCTCGACGCCGACCTGCTTCAGCGCGTGGATGTTGGCCTTGTACGGCGCGTTGGTCGGCGTGTGCTGGTGGTCCGGGCCGTGGCGCGGCAGGAAGGCGACCTCCTCGCCAGCCAACTCGCCGATGGTGACGGGCGCGGACGGTTCGCCGAAGGGCGTCGAGACGTTCTCCTCGCGGGTGTTTTCGAGGGGTAGGGCCTCGTAGATGCCACTTCCCCCGATGAAGCCAATCGTCATGGCCTACAGTCGTGGCGGTGGCTACTAAACGGCTATCCTTTCGGAACCGTTCGGTCGCTCACGCTTCCAGCACGCGCTGTTCCCACTCGTCGCCGACCATCGCCCCCAACACTGCGAGGCCGATTACTCCGGCGGGACCCCACGCGAGGCCCAACGCACCGCCAGCGATAGCGCCGGAAATCGCGCCAGCACCGGACGGCGAGAGTTCGTCTTCGTCTCTGGGCTTCGCTGGTGTACCGCCGTCGGCGACCGTGCTTTCAGTCCCCCGACCGCTCGGCTCCATGCTTTCGACTATATTGTGCAGACTATTAAGTTTAGGTACCACGAACGCAGTCAGGCCCGAGAGCAAACACAGAACGACCAGCAAGAGTTGCGTCTGTCTCTCCAAGTCCGCTACCTTCCAGACGGTTCCCGCCAATTCGGTCAATCCGTGCCAGATGTGTGGCTGTATCTTGAACAGAATCCCCTGAAACGTCAGTCAACCCCCGGCGCGAACGACCATCGGAAGCGACCGTAACTCCCGAACCAACCAGTCTTTTCCACTGCTCAATCCATCGACCACCTGCTCGACCCACTCGGGAATCCCGCGCATACTCACTCGCACCGAGTTCGTCACGTCCTCGTATTTGAACCTCGGGGCGCGAGTCGAGAGAGAGAACGGAAGCGAGAGGGAGTGTTCAGGCCTGCACGCCGTCGTCGTTCTCGACCAGTCGCCACGCCTCGCCCTCGTCTTCGAGGACTCCCCGACGGACCATCTCGTTCAGAACTTCGTCCATGCGGTCGGGTTGGGCGATTTCCATCTCGATGCGCTCTACGTCGTGGAACTCGCTCAGGAGGTGGCGAATCTCCTCGGTGGTGAACTGCTCGCCCTCGGCCTTGTCCATCACGCCGCTGACGATATCTATCATGTCCTCGATGAAGTTCCACGGGTAGACGATCCACGCCCACTCGTCGAGGGCTTCGCCGATGTAGTCGGGTTCGAACTCGCTGGTCTGGAGGAGTTGGAGCGTGGCGGTCCGGACCTCGCCCGCGTCCCGGTCGGTGACGTACTCGTAGGCGCGTTCGATGGAACCCCCGGTGTCGGCGATGTCGTCAATGATGAGTACGTCCTTGCCCTCGACGCTCCCCTCCGGCATCGGGTACCGGACCTCGGGTTCGTCGGACTTCTCGGCGGTCCCGACGTAGTGTTCCATCTTGAGGCTCGTCAGGTCGTCCAGTCCGAGGAAGTCACAGATACAGCGCCCGGCGAACCACCCGCCGCGGGCCAGCGCGACTATCACGTCCGGTTCGAAGGAGTCGCGCTTGACCTCGTCGCTGACGTCACGACAGAGACCGTAGATGTACTCCCAGTTCGTAATCGTACACTTGAACTCGTCGGGGAGTTCGCTCATACCACCTCGGGATTCGACGCCCTGCACACTTAACGGTTTACAGGTGGGTCTCAGCGAGTGCGAACCCTTGTCTCGTGCCGGTCTGCGGTCCGACCACTTAGTTCTAAGAGTCGCGCGTTCGTCGGGACGAGTATGGAGACGTTGCGCACCCTTCAGGTAGACGCCTTCGCCGACGAACCGTTCGCCGGGAACGCGGCCGGAGTGGTTCCCGAGGCCGACGGACTCACCGACGACCAGATGCAGGCCATCGCCAACGAGTTGGCGGTCAGCGAGACGGCCTTCTTCCGCGAGAGCGACGAGGCCGACCGTCGAGTCCGGTACTTCACGCCGACGACCGAGGTGGACCTCTGCGGGCACGCTACCATCGCCTCCCACGCCCACCTGCTGGAGGAGGGCGTCATCTCCCCCGGCACGCACAGCCTCGAAACCAACGTCGGGGTCCTCGAAATCGAGGTCGAGGAGGACGGGGCGATTTGGATGACGCAGGATTCGCCCGAGATTCGGGAGGTGGAACTCGACTACGAGCGAGTCGCCGACGCGCTCGGTATCGACCACGCCGCCCTGGAGGACGTGGGCGCTGACCTCCCGCTGGCGGTCTCCTCGACCGGCCTGCCCTTCCTCGTGGTCCCCGTCAACTTCCTCGAACACGTCTCGGCGATGGACCCCGACTTCGGCGCAATCGAGGCCATCAGCGAGGAGGTCGATGCGACCGGCATCTACGCCTTCAGCTTCGACGCGCTCGGCGTCGATTCGACGCTCCACGGTCGGATGTTCGCGCCCGCCGCGGGCGTCCCCGAGGACCCCGTGACCGGCACCGCCAGCGGCGCGACGGGGGCCTACCTCCGGGAGTTCGAGGCCTTCGACGACGAGGGCGTGCCCGAGGAGATGGTCTTCGAGCAGGGCCACTTCGTGGACCGACCGGGCTACGTCCGCGTGCGAGTCGGCGACGAGGTCCGCGTCGGCGGGCAGGCCGCCACCGCGCTCGATGGTGAGTTGCGAGTTCCGGAGGCCGACGAGGACGACGACATCATCGAAGCCTGACTGTTCATCGCTTCAGAATTGTATATTTACTTTTAGGAAATGAAAACAATTGCTTAGGAACACCATTCATTTCTCTGCGGTCGGCGCACGCTGGCGCGGCTTTATGCCGCGCCATCGGCGTGCGAGGGATGAGGACCGCAGGCCGGAGGCCGAGGACCGCAATCGGTTGGGGAGGACGAGGTGCGGTCGCGGTGCAGTCGCGGTACCGCCTCGGCTCAAGCCTGAAGCTAGCATCCCGATTTCTGCGGTTTGCGGTGCTGTGCGGTTTGCGGTACCTGTCTTCCCGCAGGTTAGAGTCACATTCTCCGTTGCTCAACCAGTCGAAAGTCCAACGACTCCAATCCGAATTACCTCTCCGAACCACGCCCGAAACCCGCCCGCTACGTCTGCTCGCCGAACTGGAACTCGTCGGCGGTCTCCTCGCGCTTGAGTTCCGAGACTTGCCGACGGGTCTCCGAAACGTCCCGCTCCACGTCCGCGAGGCGGTCGTCCAGCACCGAGAGAATCTCGCTTTTGACTTTCTCGCTGTCGAAGCGGTCGCGCATCTGCTCCTCGACAGCCGCCGTGAACACTCGCACGAAGGCGGTGACGGTGCCGACGACCCAGACCACGATGCCCAGCAACACCAGCACGAGGCCGGGTGCGGCCGTCTCCAGCGCGGCCGACAGCGCCGCGCCGCTCTCTAACTGACTGTACGCCTCTGCGATGCCCAACACGACGCCGCCACCGACCAGCGCGCCGCCGAGGAGCGTGGCGACCCCGGCGAGGACAACGTAGTAGACTGCCCATCGAAGCGAACGTCTCGCGTCCATGCGTGAGTTCCACGAACGCCGGAACATAAACTCACCCGTTTTCGTGTCGGCTGGCGTTCAGAAAGGGCGCGCGGTTCGGTGGGACAGAGTGAATCCGCTCCGGAAGTCGAGAGAAACGCCGCCGAGTCAAGCGAACATCGCCGAGTCGAGCGCCTCCGGCGGTCAGTCACATTCGAAATCCGACACGATAGACCCCTTCTCCGGCAATATTTTCGATTCTGGAAACTAAATCCGGTTTCGAGTTAAGATTCGTTTTACGGGCCGGTCGGAACATTCTTTATTCGCCTTCTTGTTCTCCCACATGCACCAATGGCTGTACTCTGGCTGGACGAAATCACCGCGGACGACCTCGAACTGGTCGGCGGGAAAGGCGCGTCGCTGGGGGAACTCACGGGCGCTGGCCTGCCGGTTCCGTCGGGGTTCGTGGTTTCGGCCGGCACCTACCGCTCGTTCATCGAGGAGACCGGCATCGAGGAGGAACTGTTCGAGGCCGTGGACGTAGATACCGAGGACTCCGCGGCGCTCGCCGAGGCCCAGTCGCGGGCCAAGGAACTCGTGTTGGAAACCGAGATGCCCGCAGAAATTCGACAGGAGATTTACGACTCCTACGACGACCTCGGCGACGGCGAGGACTTCGTGGCGGTCCGGTCGTCCGCCACCGCCGAGGACCTGCCCGACGCTTCCTTCGCGGGCCAACAGGAGACCTTCCTGAACGTCACGCGCGAGGACCTCGTGGACCGCGTGAAGCGATGCTGGGCCTCGCTGTTCACCCAGCGCGCTATCTACTACCGACAGGAGAAGGGCTTCGCTCACGACAAGGTGGACATCGCGGTCGTCGTCCAGCGCATGGTCGACGCCGAGAAGTCCGGCGTGATGTTCACCAGTCACCCCTCGACTGGTGACCCGCGAATCATCATCGAGGCCGCGTGGGGACTCGGCGAGGCGGTCGTCTCCGGGTCGGTCTCGCCCGACAACTACGTCGTGGACCGCGAGACCGGGGCGGTGGACGAGGTCACCATCGCCGACAAGAAGACGAAGATGGAGAAAGACGAGGAGACCGGCGAGACCGTCGAGCGCGAGGTCCCCGAGGACCTGCGCGAGGCCCAAGTGCTGGACGAGCGCGACATCGAGCGCCTCGTAGAGTTGGGCGAGCGCGTCGAGGACCACTACGAGACGCCCCAAGACGTCGAGTGGGCCATCGTGGACGGCGAGGTCTTCATGCTCCAGTCGCGTCCCATCACGACCATCGACGACGGCGACGCCCAAATCGAGACCGACGCCGACGCGGGCGCGGAGTCCGAGGGCATCGCCGACGGGAGCGGCGGCGTCGAGGCCGCCAGCGGCGGGAGCGACGCCGGGGCCGGAGGGAACAACGACGTACTCGTCTCCGGACTCGGCGCGAGTCCCGGCATCGCCTCGGGCGCGGTCCGTATCGTCAACCAGCTCGACCAGCTCGACAAGGTCAGCGAGGGCGACATCATCGTGACCGAGATGACCACGCCCGACATGGTGCCCGCGATGAAGCGCGCCGCGGGCATCGTCACCGACGAGGGCGGGATGACCAGTCACGCCGCCATCGTCTCCCGAGAACTCGGCGTCCCGGCGGTCGTCGGCTCGACCGACGCCACCCGGACCCTGACAGACGACCAGCGAATCACCATCGACGGCGACAAGGGCACCGTCACGGAGGGTCGCAAGGAGACCACCGAGGAGCGCGAACCCATCGAGGAGGCCCGCCCGAAGACCCCGGTCAAGCCCATGACCGCGACCGAGGTCAAGGTCAACGTCTCCATCCCCGAGGCCGCCGAGCGCGCCGCCGCGACCGGCGCTGACGGCGTGGGCCTCCTCCGGATGGAACACATGATTCTCTCGACCAACAAGACGCCCGCCAAGTACCTCGAAGACCACGGCGTCGACGCCTACGTCAACGAAATCGTGGAGGGCGTCCGCGGGGTCGCCGACGAGTTCTACCCCCGACCGGTTCGGGTCCGGACCCTCGACGCGCCCACCGACGAGTTCCGCCAACTGCAGGGCGGCGAGGACGAACCCGACGAGCACAACCCGATGTTGGGCTACCGGGGCATCCGCCGTAGTTTGGACCGCCCCGACGTGTTCAAGCACGAACTCGAAGCGTTCGCCCGCCTCTACGAGATGGGCTACGACAACGTCGAAATCATGTTCCCGCTGGTCAACGACGCCGAGGACGTCCTCAAGGCCCGCAACCTGCTGGAGGAGTCGGGCATCGACCCCGAGAAGCGCACGTGGGGCGTGATGATAGAGACGCCAGCCTCCGCGCTCGGCGTCGAACAGATGGCCGAGCAGGGCATCGACTTCGCCTCCTTCGGCACCAACGACCTGACCCAGTACACGCTGGCGGTGGACCGGAACAACGAGAACGTCGCCGACCGGTTCGACGAACTCCACCCCTCGGTCCTGCAACTCATCAGCCAGACCATCGAGACCTGCCGCGAACACGACGTGGACACCTCCATCTGCGGACAGGCCGGGTCGAAGCCGAAGATGGTCCAGCATCTCGTCAACGAGGGCATCAGTTCCATCTCGGCCAACATCGACGCAGTCCGTGACGTTCAGCACGAAGTCAAGCGCGTCGAGCAGCAACTCGTCCTCGATTCGGTGCGCTGAGGCCGCTCCCGACGACGGATTCTTTTGCGGACCCCGCGGAGTAAGCGCCGGTTAGGTCGTATAAGCAGGTGCTAATCCGAAAAACGTCGTGGCACTATACACTCGGTTTATGAGCGACGCGGGCGGAACACAGAGACAATGGAGCCGCGCAGAGCCGCGCTCGTCGTCGCCGCCCTCCTCCTCCTGTCGGGTTGCACCGGAAGCGCCTTCGGGCCGTCGGCGACGACCACTTCGACGACCGAGACTCAGACGACGGTATCGCAGAACGCTACGAACACCACGACTGCCTCCTCGCCTGCCCCGCCGCAGGCCAACGCGACGACTGGACCAACGAACAACACCACGGAGTCGCTTCCGCCCGGCGTGAACCGGACGGGCGTCGAGGACGCCGAGGAGATGGTCGCGGCCCACCAGCAGGCGCTCAACAGCACCAGCTTCGCCTTCCAGTTCCGGGCGAACGTCTCGGCCGGTCCCGCCAGCCAGTGGACCTCCCAGCGCGGGTCGGTCGAGGAGGGCCTGTCGCCGCTGATGGTCCAGTCCGAGAGCCTCCGTCAGGTCGACAACGGGACGACCCGCGTCGGGACCGACCTCTGGGCCAACGACACTTCCGTGGTCGCCCAGTACCGCCGGGCGAACCGGACCGAACTCCGCCACTACAACCGGACCGGCGGGAATCTGGCCGACGAGACGTGGTCCCACCTCCCGCGGGCGGACCTCGACTCGCAGGTCACCCAGTCGTGGCTCCTCGAATTCGCGCTGAGCGTCGGCGAGTACGACCTCGCCGAAGTCGAGCGCCGGGACGGGAACCGAGTCGCAGTCCTCCGGGCGACCGAGGCCGCCAACGCTACCAACTTCACCGACCTGAACGCGACCATCGTCGTGGATTCGGTGGGCCGAGTCCGCTCGCTCTCGCTGACCGCGGCCTACGCGAACGCCGAGGAGAACCGGATTCGCTACGAGTTCGAGTTGACCGAGGTCGGCAACGTCTCGGTGACTCGCCCCGCGTGGGTCGGCGCGGCAATTCCGCCGAACGAGACGACTACGACAGTGGCAGGAACAACAACGATAAAAACACAAAACACGACGACCGCTTAATACCTCGATTAGCGTTGGGTTTATCTTGTAGGAATGAATACCGTTTCTCTGAAGACTTTTATAGCATCCCTGATATTTAACTAATAATTGTTATAATATTCCGCGGCTCCCCTACCATAATAGTTAGAATATTTATATTATGTGTCGGGGTCCATACTTAGGAGGGGGATAGAAAATGTCAACTGAAAGCGGGGGGCGGAAAAGGAGAACAGCTTGACGCGATGCTAACCTTATATAGTGAGCTTAGGTCTGAAATAAACCAGTCTATACAGTTTCAGAATAGAATTATCTTAAGCGAAGCCGTGGTCATCGCACTAGTGTATGCGATGGAAGTGACACCTTTAGTAGGGTCAGCGGATGGTTCTTCAAATGGTTTACTCATGACACTTGCAGGAGTGGTCCTTCCTCCTGTGATTATTATTTCTACTGCTCTGTGGGTGGCCGAGCAAAGTCGCATGATGAGAATCGGAGATTATCTTGAGCTTTTAGAGAACAAAATAAATGCGGAAATTGGTAAAGCTTGTTTATCATGGGAAAACTGGCTACGAGCAGGCGAGGTTACTTTCGTAGGTCATGTTCATCATGCCTCAAAGGCAATTGGATATATTGGACTGTTTATTTTTCTGGGAATCGCCAGTCTTACACTCTATCTCAAGAATGTTATTATAGCGTCTGGATTTTCAAATAAGATGATGAGCTTTGGTCAAATACTACTCTTTTTGATCTATGCCCTTTTATTTACGTTTCTAATAATGATGACTATCCCTATAATTGACTACGGGAGGGGAGAAGAACGAAAGCGGCTTGGTGAACGACTCCCCGATGGACAACGCTGGAGAGTTGATTTAGATTCCACTATTGAGCAAGACTCGGATTCTCTAATAGCGGATGGAGAAGGTGAAGAAAAGTGGGGTGATAAATATAGGTATTTCAACGAATGGGAGAAACATTATGAACAAGAAGTATTAAATTCTCTGTCGGAAGAAGAACCATCGCTTACTCGGGAAGATTATGAGAAGGGTACTGGATGGTGGGAAATCGTCGTATTTTGGAAATAAGAATGAATCTTCCAAAATAAGAATGGGATTCATGTAATCGCCGCATCCGCCACGTTCAAGCCCTCCGGCCGCAAGCGTCCGAACATGACACGCTCTGTCTGGCTCAAGGCCGACGACGCGGTCGGCGACTGGGACGCCCGCCGGAAGCGAATCACGGCGGGACTCGAAGCAGGGGTCGATTGGGTGCTGGTAGACGCCGCCGACGTGGGTCAAGTTCGGGAACTCGGCGACGTGAACGTCGCGGCGTTCACCGACGGGGACGCCAAAGTAATCGACGAGGCCGAGCCGCAGGCCGAACCAGACGCCTACGTCGTGGGCAAAGACGGCGAGGGCGACGGGACCGTCGATTTGCCCGCCGACTTCTCCGGCTCTGCTGACCTCTCGACGCTCCGGCGCGACGACGACCGGGCCGACGGGGCCTACGTCCGCATCTTCAACGAGGGCTACGAGGAGTTCGCCGAGGCGGCGGCCCAAGAGGCCGACTACACCATCGTCGTCGGCGAGGACTGGACCATCATCCCCCTCGAAAACCTCATCGCGCGCATCGGCGAGGAGACCGAGCTAATCGCGGGCGTCACGTCGGCCGAGGAGGCCGAGACGGCCTTCGAGACGCTTGAAATCGGGAGCGATGCGGTCTTGCTGGACACCGACGACCCCGACGAGATTCGCAAGACCGTCGAGGTCCGCGAGGCCGCCGAGCGCGAGACCCTCGACCTCGACTGGGCGGAGGTCACAGCCGTCGAGCGCACCGGGAGCGCCGACCGCGTCTGCGTCGATACTGGCAGTCTGATGGACCACGACGAGGGGATGCTGGTGGGGTCGATGTCGCGGGGCCTGTTCTTCGTCCACGCCGAGACCGCCGAGTCGCCCTACGTCGCCTCGCGGCCCTTCCGGGTGAACGCTGGCGCGGTCCACGCCTACGTCCGGACGCCGGACGGCGGCACGAAGTACCTCTCGGAACTCAAGTCGGGCGACGAGGTGCAGGTCGTGGACACCGACGGCCACACCCGCGAGGCCACGGTCGGCCGGATCAAAATCGAGAAGCGCCCGATGTTCCGGGTCGAAGCCGAGTTCTCGGACGGCGACAGAGTCGAGACGCTCCTCCAGAACGCCGAAACCATCAAAATCGCCACCAGCGAGGGCCGGAAGGCGATTACGGACCTCGAAGTCGGCGACGAGATCCGAGTCTACCACGAGGGCGGCGCTCGACACTTTGGCGAAGCCGTCGAAGAGAGCATCATCGAGAAGTAACCGCGGTACGGAACCCGAGCGTTACCGCGAGACCGCGTTGCCCTCGGTCGGGCCGTTGGGACCCTCGCGCTCGGGGAGGGGCGTCGTACACCACTGACAGAAGTCGAGGTCCTCGTCCACGGGCTTGCCGCAGGCCGGACACTGCTCGCCCGCCTCCTCCTCGGCGGGAGCGCGCTGGAGCGCCAGCCAGTAGGCGTCGATGGCGCTGAACAACCGGACCATCCAGATGGGCACGAGCGCCTCCAGCGGGAGGCCCTGCGTGGCCTCCATGGCGGCGTCGAAGGCCCCGGACATGCTCGTGGCGCTCCCGGTTTCGGGGAGCGGGACGAACAGCAAGACGGCGGCGACCGCGAACGCGAACCACATCGCCGAGCGAAGCCACTCCTTGATGTAGACGTGCCCGAGACCGGGCAGGAAGAAGGACAACACAGCGCCCAACCACGGACGCTTCTCGGTTTTCGTATGAGTCACTAGTCGCGGGTAACCGGCCGACGTTAATAAATGCTGTCCCCGAACGCCGTCGCTGACCGTCAATGTAGGCGTTTTATTTGAAGTCCCGGGCGGTATCTGGGGGTCGTGGCGCGTCTCTCGCCGCGCCATTCGCTGTACCTTTCGCCGGTGTCGTCCCGCTTCCCTCAGCGCAGGTCGTCCACGAGTCGCGCCAACGTGGCGAGGTCGTACTGGCCCGGCGCGGTCGCGTCCGCTGGATCGACCGGCGCGTAGCCGATTCTCGACCCGTAGAGCGGCGCGACCGCCCGCGAGTGGCGACCCGGTTCGCCCATCGCCATCGTCGCCACCCGCGCGCCGGCCTCGGCGAACTCGTGGGTGACCGTCAGCAAGTCGAGGACATCGCCTCGATTCTCGGCGGTCACGGCGAGTTTGCCCACGTCAGCGCGGTCGGTCGCGGCTTCGAGGAGACCCCGGAGGTCTGGTTCCGGCGGCGTGCGCTCGAAGTTGTGGACCGAGGCCACGACTTTGGTTCCGGTCCGGCGAGCGCGCTCGGCGACGCGCTCGCCGTCGCCCTCGGTCAGCGACTGGAGTTCGACATCCACCGCTTCCACGCAGACCAGTTCGGCGGCCTCGGCGAGTTGAGCGAGTCGGGCGTCGTCCTCCTCGGCCTCGCCGCCCTCCCACTCTGCCCGGTTAGTGGCGAGGACGGGCAGTTGTCCGTCGTAGTCGCGGAGTTGGGCGAGCGGGTCGTCGGCGAGGTCCATCCGGAACTCGACCGCGTCGGCGTGTTCTCGGGCCTCGGGTTCGGCGTCGAGGTCGGTGAGGCTCGCCGTGAGGACGAACTCCTCGAAATTCATGTCTCGGAGTGCGTGTGGCGCGTGGAAAAGTGTACTTGTCGCGTCGAATTTGTGGGTCTGGGATAGTAGTCGTGGTGAAGAGGGCTATCGCTGGAGTAAGGCGATTGTACCGGTACAGGACCGTGGACAGCACGAAACAGAGAAACTGGCTTCAGGCTTGAACACAGGCGTCACCGCGACCGCACCGCACCGCGCCTCGTCCTCCCCAGCCTCCTCGCTCCTTCGCTTCGCTCAGTCACTCGTCCCTCGCGCGCAAGGCGCGGCGCGAGAGCGCCGCGCCACGCGCGCCGACCGCGACCGCAGAGAGTACTTCTACAATTCCTAAACAATCAAAAGAAGTGCTTAAACAATTGTTCTTACTTCTTATCTCCCGACTAACCTCTCGCTGCCAACCGTCTCTGCCACCCCGCAACACCCCGAACCAACGTTTAAATATCGAGACGCCCAATCCGAAATCGTGCTACTCACGGTCCGAACCCCCGCGCAGTCGAGGACACGCCCTCGCGCTATGCGTATGCGCATGCCGAGCAACGCGTAGCGTCGGGAGGAGTCGCCCGGACCGTGGCGCGCGGTGTTTTTGGGTGGTGAAACCCGGCCGCTCGGTCGAATCGCAAGCCGACCGCTCGAAACCGACGACGAACGACAGACGACAGCATGCCCGAACACGGAAATCGGCGGGTTTTACACCCGCCACGGAGGATTGGATAGTATGAGCCACGACGACTTCCCGACGGAGAATCCGGCGGTGGTGACCTGTGGGTTGCCCTACGCCAACGGCGACCTCCACATCGGCCACCTCCGGACGTACATCAGCGGCGACGCCTACGCTCGCGCACTGGAGAAGTTAGGTCAGGAGACCGCGTTCGTCTCCGGGTCCGACATGCACGGGACCCCGGTCGCGGTCAACGCCGAGAAGCGGGGCGTCTCCCCCGAGGAGTTCGCGCTGGAACACCACGAGAAGTACGCCGAGACCTTCCCGCGGTTCAACGTCGAGTTCGACAACTACGGCCACACCCACGACGAGACCAACACCGAACTCACCCAATCGTTCGTCCGGTCGTGGGTCGAGAACGACCACGTCTTCGAGAAGGAGATTCAGGTGGCGTGGGACCCCGAGGCCGACACGCCCCTGCCCGACCGCTACGTCGAGGGGACCTGCCCCTACTGCGGTGCCAAAGCCCGCGGCGACGAGTGCGACGAGGGCTGTCAGCGCCACCTCGAACCCGGCGAAATCGAGGACCCGGTCAGCACCATCACGGGCAACCCCGCCGAGTACCGCACGCGAGAACACAAGTTCCTGCGACTCTCGGACTTTCAGGAGTACCTGAAGGGGTTCATCGACCGCCTCGAAGGCACCAGCAACGCCCGCAACCAGCCAAAAGAGTGGATCGAGGGCGAACTGCAGGACCTCTGTATCACCCGCGACATGGACTGGGGTATCGACTATCCGGGTGAAGGCAAAGAGGACCTCGTTCTCTACGTCTGGGTGGACGCCCCTATCGAGTACGTCTCCTCGACCAAGCAGTACACCGAGCGCGTCGGTGCAGACGAGTACGACTGGGAGGAGGTCTGGAAGGCGGGCGCACCCGAGGCCGACGCCCCCGAGGCGGCCGACGACGAGACGTGGGACGACGCCGACACGGGCGACATCGTCCACGTCATCGGTCGGGACATCATCCAGCACCACACCGTCTTCTGGCCCTCGATGCTCCGGGGCGCGGGCTACAACGAACCCCGCGCGGTCATGGCCAGCGGCTTCGTCAACCTCGACGGGCAGGCGTTCTCGACCAGTCGCAACCGCGCGGTCTGGGCCGACGACTACCTCGACGAGGGCTTGGACCCCGACCTCGTGCGCTACTACCTGACCACGACCGGCGGCTTCCAGCAGGACGTGGACTTCTCGTGGGAGAAGTTCCAAGAGCGCGTCAACGGCGAGTTGGTCGGCACGCTCGGCAACTTCGCCTACCGGAGCCTGCTGTTCGCGGCCCGGAACTACGACGGCGCGCCCGACGCCGACACCTCCGAGGAGGTCGCCTCGCGCATCGAAGACGCGGTCGCGGACTTCGAGGAAGCGGTCAACGACTACTCGCTCAAGCAGGCTGGCGACGCCGCAGTCGCGCTCGCTGGCTTCGGCAACGAGTACATCCAGCGCAACGAACCGTGGAACCTGACCGGCGACGACGGCGAGTCGCGTAGCGACTCGGAATCACCGAGCGGCGATGAGCCGCGAGGTCCCACGCGCGCAGAACAGGTCATCTACGACTGCGTCCAGATTGCGAAGGCCGTCGCCGTCCTCTCCGCGCCCATCCTGCCCGGCAAGGCCCAGACCCTCTGGGAGCAGTTGGGCGAGGAGGGGTCGGTCCACGACGCGAATCTCGACGCCTGCCTCCAGTCGCCGCCGGGCGAGTTCGGCGAACCCGACGAACTCTTCGACAAAATCGAGGACGAGCGCGTCGAACAACTCAACGAGAAGCTACAGGAGCGAATCGAAGCGGCTACGGACGACAGCGGCGAAGACGCGACCGAGGAGAGCGAAGACGACACCATGAGTGAAGACATCCAACCCGTCAAGGAGGACCGCATCAGCTTCGAAGACTTCCAAGACCTCGACATCCGCGTCGGCGAAATCGAGGTCGCCGAACCCATCGAGGGCGCAGACGACCTCGCGCGCCTCGAAGTGGACATCGGCACCGAGACCCGCCAAATCGTCGCGGGCATCAAGCAACTCCACGACCTCGACGCGCTTCCGGGGACGAAGGTCGTCGTCGTGGCGAACCTCGAACAGGCCGAACTGTTCGGCGTCGAGTCCAACGGCATGGTGCTGGCGGCCGGCGAAGAGGCCGACCTGCTGACGACTCACGAGGACAGCGTGCCGGGGACAAAGGTGCGATAGCAGAGACACGAACTGGAAGCTCTTTTTATCGGCATCTGAAGTTATTTTACCATAATGATTATTTATATATTAATATATGAGAAATACTTAGAAAAGAATACATATGTCTGCCTTCTTTTCTTCCATTATGGTAGAAAACCAACAAGAAAAAGGTGCAGAAGAAGGTGCGAAAAGCACGCGACGTGAGGTTCTTCGGGCGGTCGGAGCCTCTGGAACGGGGGTTCTTGCCATCCAACACGGACTTCAGGGAGTACGCGCTGGGGGCGACGACGTCAAAATCGTCACACACAAAAGTCGCAACACGGTCGCAAGGACACAGCGAGTCAGCAAACAGTGGTACGACCACAAGACTCAGGCGAAACAGGCCTTGAATCGGCTTCGGCAGAACCTCGGTGCATCACCCAATGTGCTCGGGATAAGCACTGAGACGTTAGACGAACGAATCGACGGGCTACGGAAGTTCGGAATTCGAGTTTCGTTCGACGAGGCCGAAGGCTCGCTCCCAGTTGCGAGCGAAGTCAACGGGATTCCGGTGCTGACTGAAGAGATTCCTGGATTCGACCGTGCTTGCTACACCGGCTATCAGGAGCCGATAAAGGGCGGCAACGGTCATACGAGTCCATCTGGTGCGGCGACACTCACCTGTCGCGTATACAAGGGCGGACAGAAGTTCATGATGGGCTGTCGCCACGTGTTCGTGGACAACGACAAAGGGAACTGTGACGGATCGGACATAACCGGAACCAAATGGTCCCAGGGAGGTGACGAGGTCGGGAAGGTCGTCTACGGATATCAGAACCACGACTGTACCCTACTCGACAAGAGTACGGACGGCAACCGCGTCTTCGATAACAGCATCGTTGACGAAACGGGGTACGTCGCCGGTCGCGTCACAGCAGAGGGAGTTGATTACCTGGCTTCGAGTAACGATACAGTTCGTAAGCGAGGACGTTCGTCGTGTAAGGAGCAGGGAGAAGTCGTCGGTACAGGTACCATCTACTGTAATAACGGCAACTACGTCGGAAACGCCGTTCGCCATACTGCACACATCGAGTCCGGTGACTCTGGCGGGCCCTCGTACCACAAAATCTCCAAATCCAACAGTTCGGACGAACTCTACATGCTGAACATCAACACGCACAGCAAGTCGATTACTGGTGACGACACGTGGGGTTCGGCGGCGTTCGCCATGCACAACAAGCGAGATATCTCGTTTGGCGGTGCGACGTTCAGCGGATAATCCCTCGCCGAACACGCTCACGTTGATAAAACAGCCTTTTTAGCTTTCGGGTGTATTATGTGGACATCTAGTTAACTGTCCGTCATGAAACGGAGAACGCTACTCGTCGCGGCTGGTGTCGGGGTAACAGGCACCACTGGATTCGCGGTCCACAGTTCGAATATGAAAGAAAAAAACGTCGCCATAGAGTCGGTGGACGAGGTCCCCGAAGAGTATGGATTCAACGTGGACGCGACCGTCCGCGAACCGGAGATAACGAACGACCACACCGCTATCATCCGGATTACCGTCGAGAACGAACGAGACGAGGCCCGAAAGATTTCCGATGGAAATCGGGAGCTTTTTTCGACACTGACCAGCACCGAACCCGGACTCCTGCTCCTCGACCGTGAGGCGTCGCCCCTCCGGACGCCAGGGTGCTGGCGACCGGTGTTCGGTCAATCGCGCTCGATGGAACTCCGAATCGCGGAGATTCCGCCGAAGGGGACGGCCACGATAGACCTCGCCGTCTGGGGTGAATCGGGCGTCTCACTGAACGAGTGCCTTCCGACTGGAACGTTCCGCTTCGATACGACGTATCACGTCTTCGGCGCGGAAGAGCGGGAGTTCGACTGGGGATTCGCACTCTCGGTCGAAGAACAGCAGGCGTAATCAGAGGTCGTCCACGACCTGCGCCAACTCCTCGGTCGGAATAAATTCTATTCGGGAGCGATGCAATAAGGGGATTGCGGCCACTTGAACAACTCGTGGCCGAGTGAATTTCGGGCCAATCACCGGGGGTTTTTGGCCCGGACGGGCGTACCCGCCGGTATGAGAAACGCCAAAATCGTCTGTACGCTGGGACCGGCCTCCGAGTCCCGACGTACCATCCGCGAGTTGGCAGACGCCGGGATGACTGTCGCCCGGCTCAACGCCAGCCACGGGACCCGAGAGGACCGCGCCGAACTCATCGACCACGTCCGAGACGTGGACGAGACCACCGCCGACCCCCTCGCGGTGATGGTGGACCTCCAAGGCCCCGAAATCCGGACCGCCGAGACCGACGAGTCGATTCACCTCGAAACCGACTCGACGGTTCGGTTCGTCAAGGGCGACACCGCCACGCCCGAGGAGGTCGGCCTGAGTTACGCCATCGGTAACGTCGAACCCGGCGATACCATCCTCTTGGACGACGGGCGCATCGAGACGACCGTCGAGGAGGTCGAGGGAAGCGGCGAGGACAGCGTCGTCACCGCGCACGTCGTTAGCGGCGGCGAGCTGAGCAGTCGGAAGGGGGTCAACATCCCCGGCGTGGATTTGGACCTCGACGTGGTGACCGAGAAGGACCGCCGGGACCTCGAACTCGCCGCCGAGAAGGAGGCCGACTTCGTGGCCGCGAGTTTCGTCCGGAGCGCCGCCGACGTGCTTGAGGTCAGCGAGGTGCTGGAGGAGTTGGGCGCGGACATCCCTATCGTCGCCAAAATCGAGCGCCGGGGTGCGGTCGATAACTTGGACGAAATCGTGGAGGCGGCCTACGGGGTGATGGTCGCTCGCGGCGATTTAGGCGTCGAGTGCCCGCTGGAAGACGTGCCGATGATTCAGAAGCGAATCATCCACCGCTGTCAGAACGCGGGCGTCCCGGTGATTACGGCGACCGAGATGCTCGACTCGATGGTCCACGCCCGGCGGCCGACCCGCGCGGAGGCCTCGGACGTGGCGAACGCGGTGCTGGACGGCACCGACGCCGTGATGCTGTCGGGCGAGACCGCAATCGGTGACGACCCGGTGCGCGTCGTGGAGACGATGGACCGCATCGTCCGCGAGGTCGAAGAGAGTGACGAGTACGAGGAGATACGCGAACAGCGCGTCCCGGCGGCCGACGACGCCCGGACCGACGCCCTCGCGCGGTCGGCCCGGTATCTCGCGCGGGACATCGGCGCGTCGGCAATCGTCGCGGCGTCCGAAACCGGTTACACCGCGCTGAAAATCTCGAAGTTCCGGCCGCAGGTCCCGGTCGTCGCTACCACGCCGAACGACCACGTCCGCCGCCAGCTCGCGCTCTCGTGGGGCGTCAACGCCCAGTACACGCCGGTCGCGGAGGGCATCGACACCATCATCGACGACTCGGTGCAGGCCGCCCTCGACGCGGGCGTGGCCGACAGCGGCGACACCGTGGTCGTGGTCTCGGGCATGATGTCGGAACTGGAGGGCACCAGCACGACCAACATGCTCAAGGTCCACGTCGCGGCCGAGACGATTGCGACGGGCCGGAGCGTCGTCCGCGGCCGAGTCGCCGCGCCGGTCGCCAGAACCGACGACGGGGACCTCTCGGACGTGGCGGACGGCTCGATTCTCGCCATCGACCCCGAGTTCGACGGCGAGTTCAACGGTGACGCCGCCAAACTCGTCGGCATCGTGGACGCCCGGCCGGGGATGACGGGCTATCCGGCGATGGTCGCCCGCGAACTCGACATTCCGATGGTCAGCGGCGCGCCGCTGAACCCAGCCATTCGAGACGGCGACGTGGTGACGCTGGACGCCGAGCGCGGTGTCGTCTACGACGGCGACGTGACCCACGCCGACCGACCGTAATCGAGGTTCTGTCGTTCGTTTTCTGCGGTCGCTCGCACCCGGCGGAGCAACCGCCGGGGCGTGCGCTCGGTGGAACAAACCACGAGGACGCGCTCGGTGGAGCAACCGCCGGCAAACGCTCGGTGAACCAACCGACAGGGGTGGATGAAGGGGCCGCCCGGTCGCGTTCATTTTAGTCGCTCCTCGACCCCTATCCGCGACGTGCGGTGCGGGGAGGAGCGGATATGTCGAGGAGCGACCGCGAGCGGGCGGGGGCTTCAGGAACCATTCACGACTACGGTCGCTGCCGAGCCTGCCCCAACTCAGGACGACCGGATTGCGGCTTCAGAACTACTCTATCCACAAGAAAGAAACAAAGACACGTCTTAAAAACAGAATTAACTATCTGAAAGAGATAAAAATATTCCTCAAAGCCGCTATGCCGCGAGGAGAATCACGCGGCCGAAGACGAACAGCATGGTGGCGACGCCGAGGACGACGAAGGCGGCGTTTTCGAGCGTCGGCGACCCCGGTGTCAGGGGTTCGAGTTCCTCGCGCTCCTCGGGTTCGTAGCCGTCCTCGCCCACTTCGTCGGTGTCGTACTTCCAGTCCGACATGCTCCCGAGTATGCGTCCCACCGTCAAAAGGATTGGCTACCTTCAGCGAGGAGACTCACAGAAGCAGTCGGGATTGTCGTCTCGAAAGCCCTCGCACTCGGAACCGCAGGAGTAGACGAGACAGCAATGTCCTCGAAAGCCCTCGCGCGGTTCGCCGCCGGAAGACGGTTGTGCTCGTCGTCGTCCGAGAGAGCGAAGCTCTCTCGTGATCACGAAAATCTCCGATTTTCGAACGACTACGCTCCTGCGCGGACTGGGACTTCCGAGGTCACACTCGCACCGGAAGACAAACCGCGTCTTCCGAGCCGTTGCCTCGCTTCGCTCGGCAAGACTTCGCTCGCGTGACGGCCGCTCAGCGACATATTCCTCGGCTCACTTCGTTCGCCGGAAGGCATTCCTGCTCGGCCTACGGCCTGCGCGGGCTGTGACTTCCGAGGTCTGCGTCGCTTCGCTCCGCAGACCGCCTGCGGATAGGGGTCGCTGAGACGACCACGTAAACGCGAACCCCGCTCGCCCTTTCAGTCCTCCAGGGCCGCACTTGGTCGGCCGGTCGAAACCTGTCGGTTGGCCCACTGGCCGAAACCTGTGGTTGGTGCGCCACGCCGACCCCGTTCTCTCTCGCAGACTGCAAAACGTTAACCGGTCGGACTCCCAAGCAGTTGCTATGGCACCGCTGTTGGACTCGCTCCCGCTGTTGCTCCTCGTCGCTGGCATCGGCCTCGCCATCGCCGAGGCGCTGATACCGGGCGCGCACTTCATCGTCCTCGGCGTCGCGCTCGCGCTGGCTGGCGTGGTCGGTATTCTCCTCGGGCCGCTGGCGTCGCCGCTCGTGTTGGCCGCGCTGGTGTTGGGCTTCGGCGCGGCCTCGCTGTACGCCTACCGGGAACTCGACCTCTACGGCGGAAAAGGAGTCGCACGAACCCGCGACTCCGACTCGCTCAAGGGACAGACCGGCCGAGTGACCGAGCGCGTCACGCCCGAGGACGGACAGATAAAACTCCACGAAGGAGGCTTCAATCCCTACTACGCCGCGCGGAGCGTCCGCGACGAGATTCCAGAAGGAACCGAGGTCATGGTCGTGGACCCCGGCGGCGGCAACGTCGTCACCGTCGAGGCCTTGGAAGCAATCGAGGACCCCATCGACCGCGAACTGGCGAAAGACCAACACGAGGAGACGACTAGCGACCCCGAGGCGACCCGCGACCCCGAGTTCGAGGAGGAAATCTGAGCGCCAGCGGTCCTCTCGGGGCGATTGGCAAAATTTCGTCGTATTTTCAACGACGGTGAGGGGAAGGCTTAACACGTCTTCTTGCTAACACTCCGAGTATGTTGGTTCCACTACAGGCCGCCCCGGTCGGCGGTTTCACGGTCGTCGCGCTACTGATTCTGGCGCTGGCGGTCATCACCATCTGGCAGTCCGTCGAGATCGTTGACGCGACAGAGAAGCGCGCGCTGACGGTGTTCGGCGAGTACCGGAAACTGCTCGAACCCGGTATCAACTTCGTGCCGCCGTTCGTGAGCGCGACCCACCGATTCGACATGCGTACCCAGACCCTCGACGTGCCCCGGCAGGAGGCCATCACCCGCGACAACTCGCCGGTGACGGCCGACGCCGTGGTCTACATCAAGGTCATGGACGCCAAGAAGGCCTTCCTCGAAGTCGAGGACTACAAGCGGGCCGTCTCGAACCTCGCCCAGACCACCCTCCGGGCCGTGCTGGGCGACATGGAACTGGACGACACGCTGAACAAGCGCCAAGAAATCAACGCCAAAATCCGGCGCGAACTGGACGAACCCACCGACGAGTGGGGGATTCGCGTCGAGAGCGTCGAGGTCCGCGAGGTCAACCCGAGCAAGGACGTCCAGCAGGCGATGGAGCAACAGACCTCCGCGGAACGGAAGCGCCGTGCGATGATTCTGGAAGCGCAGGGTGAGCGCCGGAGCGCCATCGAGACGGCCGAAGGTGACAAGCAGTCGAACATCATCCGCGCGCAGGGTGAGAAGCAGAGCCAGATTCTCGAAGCGCAGGGTGACGCGGTCTCGACGGTCCTCCGCGCCAAGTCCGCCGAGTCGATGGGCGAGCGCGCCGTCATCGAGAAGGGCATGGAGACGCTGGAATCCATCGGGCAGGGCGAGTCCACGACCTTCGTCCTCCCGCAGGAACTCTCGTCGCTGGTGGGTCGCTACGGCAAGCACCTCACCGGCAGCGACGTGAAGGAAGACGGCGACCAACTCGACAGCCTCGACTTCGACGAGGAGACCCGCGAACTCCTCGGACTGGACGACATCGAGGAGATTCTCGGCCAGATAGACGAGGAAGCCGAGATGGACGTCGAGGCCATGGAGAAGGAGGCCCAAGCCATCAAGGAGGGCGAGGACCCCGCGAACATCAAGAGCGCAGACGAGGTCATCGAGGAGATGGACGAGGAGGACCCCGATCTGGAGGACGTGCAGGCCGAGATGGACGCCGAACTCGAAAAGTAAGCCAAGAACCTGCTAGCTCATTACCAAATTTTTTATTCGCACTGTTAGAGGTATTTGATGATGAGTGGACAGTCGTTGACAGACCCTGGTAATTTCAGAGACTGGACTCCGTTTGGAATTTTCGTCTACGTGCTTCCTGGTCTTGGAGCATTACTGCTATTGTTTCTATTCCTCCCAACGACGGCAGTCAATTTGACAGTATTGAACAAAACGGTAGACAAATTCAACCCGTTATTCTCCTTGTTGGGCGGTTCAGCGTTCTTCGGAATCCTCGGCTTTCTAGGAACGTACTTTATTGATACTCTCGTCGCTACTTTCCCGTTTTTATTTCTTTCCAGAGCCTTCGCACGGATGCCCCAGATGCCAAAACCGTACGGTGCAGGCATCGTAACCAAAGAAACGCGGCATGAGTTCCGATATACTTGTGACCAACTGTTTTTCCGGGATTCCTCATCGGATGGATATGAGGCTTCTCTTCGAAGGTATTCTCAGGAGGCACATCGGAGGGCAGAAGAGTATCTTTTACAGTCTGGTGTAGATAGAATACAATCCCACGCTACAATTGCTGAAGCATTTAGGAAACTGTGGGGAGTTACGATCATCGGCCTCTTTGGTGTATTTATCTTGGGCTACAATACGTTCCTTACCGACTATCAGCGGCTTCTTGAGGTGTACTCTGTTTCTCACACAGCTAGCATCAGTGCGTGGTTCTTCTTGGTAGTCGTCGCCAATTACGGTAAACAGAAGATTGGGTCGTTGCGTAAAAAAGCCACTAAAACTCGTAAATACGAAGACCCTTGGGTGGGTTGGAAACGAATCTGTATGGGCCTTTCGTATCTCCAGACCGTATTCCTGATGTCACTTTTTCTCTCGCTCTTGTTCAGGTATGTACGTCTCGACATTGAGTATCGCAGTAATGTAGAGACGTATATAGGAGACGTCCCTTATTCGGGGCTGATATTTTTATTCATTTTTTCATTTGTATTCTATTATCAAAAGCAAAGTCACCGACTAAAGAAGCGTAGGATTCTGATGGAAAATCTACACCATGTGGCACAGTCCAAAGGCGATATTCCGAATACAGATAAAGAAAATTAGATGGATGCAGAACTCGAAAAGTGACCTGCTGACCCCTCCCAGTTTTCTCGCGCGTCGTCACCGACTCGCTTCAGGAGTCACGATGCCACCATTTCGTCGCGCCCATCTGATGAGAATCCCTTATAAATTAGTGCATAATATTTGAAATTCGGTGTCTCCCTCCCTGCCGCGGATGGTCACGCGACGCCCGCTCCGGCCGAACCGCGACTGGTCGGCCGTGTGACGTTCCCGCAAGCGAAGGTATTTTAGGTGTCCAAGATGACCTATACATGTAGATGGTTGAGCGCTCCGAAGTGGATGAAAATAAGCGGGCGACCCTCCGCCGGTTCGCGGTCTTGGGGGCCGCGACGCCGCTCTCGAAGTTCCGCGGCGACGACGACGGCGGCGAGAGCGAGGCCCGCGACGCGATTGCGGGTTACGTCGCCACCACGCCGGGCGCGCACTTCTCGAAGATCCGGGACGACCTCAAACTGGGAACCGGGGAAGCACAGCACCACCTCCGACAGCTCCTCGACTCGAAGGTAGTCGAGAGCCGCAGAGACGGCGATTACCGACGATTCTACCCGGCCGAACAGTTCGCCCCGTTCGAGCAAATCGCCCTCGGCTATCTCCGCCGGGAGACGCCCCGCGGGATGCTCATCGAGTTGCTGCGCGACCCAGACGCGACCGGTAGCGACCTCGCCGACGCACTGGACGTATCGAGACCGACCGTGAGCA
This sequence comes from Halorussus ruber, assembly GCF_004765785.1. Lineage (GTDB taxonomy): Archaea > Halobacteriota > Halobacteria > Halobacteriales > Haladaptataceae > Halorussus > Halorussus ruber. The sequence goes on from NZ_SBIT01000010.1 coordinate 218,495, forward strand.
AGTACGCCGCCGATTTGGAGGAGGCGGGCCTGCTGGACCGCGAAGACGGCTACGCCGTCGAGCGGCCCGAGACGGTCATCACCTTGCTGGTCCGGTACGCCGACTCGTTCGGCGAGGAGGCCGCGACGTTCGCCGCGCAGGCCGACGGGTTCATCTCGTTCGACCCGTAGTTTTTCGGTCGCCCATTCGGTCTTCTTTCTATGGACACCGTGGCAGTCACCGGCGGGAACGGCGAAATCGGGTCGGCCGTCCTCGCGGCGCTCGCCGAGCGAGGCTATCGCACCGCCAACCTGAGCAGAGGAGCGCGCCGGGAGCAAACCGCCGACCAGTACCTCCGGACCGACTTACTCGACCCCGGCGAGGTCTACGGGTCGCTGGCGAAGGCCGACCCGGACGCCGTGGCCCACTTCGGGACGATACCTCGGCCCGACCGGACGCCCGGTCACGTCACCTTCCGGAGCAACGCCGAGACGCCGTATCACGTGTTGGAGGCGGCCGGGGCCCTCGAAATCGAGACGGTGGTACTCGCGTCTAGCCTCTCGGCGATGGGCGCTGGCTTCGAGGACGAGGTGACGGTCGAGTACCTTCCCGTGGACGAGGCCCACCCGCTGACGCCCTCGAACCCCTACGGTCTCGGCAAGCAGGTCTCGGAAGTCGTCGCCGACGGGTTCGGTCGGCGAGGAGGTCCGCCGACGACGATTGCTTCGCTCCGGTTCCCCCTCGTCACGAGCGACGAGGAGTTGCGGACGGTCTTCGCCGAGGCCGACCGCTCGCCCGAGGCGGTCCGCGAGGCCGGGTTCTTCGAGAAGGCCAGAAAGACGCTGTTCGCCTACCTGCATCTGGACGACGCCGCGGCGCTGGCGGTCCGGGCGCTGGAAGCTGATTTCTCGGGCCACGAGGTCTTTTTCGGCTCTGCGCCGGATACGACCGTAGACGCGCCGAGCGAGGAGTTGGCGGCGCTCTACGACGCCGAGGTCCGGGGTGAGTCCTTCGAGGGGACCGAGAGCCTCCTCGACGCCAGCAAGGCCGAGAGGATGCTCGGCTGGTCGGCCGAGCGGTCGTGGCGAGAGTGAGAAAATTCCCGCGAGAACGTTTGTTTCGGAGATATTTTTCTAAACATAACACTCTTCACAAACCGACGAGACCGTGTAGCCATGGCAACCGCACGCTCCTACGAGGAGATACCGAAACGGGAGGGGATTCCGGTACTCGGGAATGCCCACCAGTTCTTCAACGAGGGGCTGTCTTTCTACGAGAACTGCGAACCGCTGGGGGACGTGGTTTCGTTCTCGCTGATGAACTCGCCTGCGCTCGTGGTCGCAAATCCCGAACTCGCCAAGCAGGTGCTGGTCGAGAAAAACGAGAAGTTCGGCAAGGGACAGTTCATCAGGGACAACTTCGGCCACGCCGCGGAGGGCGTCTTCGTCGTGGACGGCGAGACGTGGGAACAGCGCCGGTCGCTCCTGCAACCGTCTTTCCGGCCGAACCACATCAAGAAGTACAGCGAGCAAATCGTGGACGTGGTCGACCGAATGGGCGACCGAATCGAGCGCCAGTCCGGTCCTGTCGAACTCGACTACGTGATGAACGACCTCGCGCTGTCGGTGCTGACCAGCACCCTGTTCGGCGTCGAGGAGGACCACGAGATGAAAGAGCGGATTCACCGGGCGGTCGAGGACATCCAGCTCCGGTTCGGCGCGTCGTACAACACGCTCCTCCCGCCGTGGGTGCCGACGCTCCGGAACCTCAAATACCGCCGGAGCCTCTCGGACCTCCACGACATCATCGACCGGCTCATCGAGCGCCGACTCGCCGACGACGGGGAGGGTCCGGACCTGCTGTCGGTCCTGCTGGAGGCCCGCGAGGAGAACGACCACGTCACCGACGAGGTCATCCGCGACGAGCTGCTGACGTTCACGCTCGCCGGGCACGACACCACCTCGCTGGCGATGACCTACACGTGGCACCTGCTGGCGACCCACCCCGAGAAGATGGAGAAACTTCTCGACGAGTTCGACGATGTGCTGGGCGGCGACCCGGCGTCCTTCCGCGATTTCTCGGAGCTAGAGTACTTGGAGCAGGTGATTCAGGAGGCGCTTCGACTGTTCCCGCCCATCACGCAACTGTTTCGTGAGACCGAGACCGACGTGCAACTCGGCGAATACCACGTTCCCGAGGGCGTGACGGTCACTCTGCCCCAGTGGAGCATCCACCGCGACGAACGCTACTACGATAACCCCGAGACCTTCCGACCCGAGCGGTGGGCCGACGACTTGGCCGACGAGATTCCGGAGTACGCCCACTTCCCGTTCGGCGGCGGCCCGCGCCACTGCATCGGCATGCGCTTCGCCATGATGGAGATGAAAATCGCCATCTCGATGCTCGCCCAGCGGTTCCGCTTCGAACCGGCCTACGAGTCGCTGCCCGAGGTGGACATCGCGCTGACGCTCCAGCCGGAGGACGCGGTCGAGATGCACGTCGAACCGAAATGAAAAACAGTATTTTGACAATACATTTTATGACGAAATTGGAATTTTTCTCGGGTCAGTAGCTCGCTCACGAGACGACGAAAACAGATGCGTCCCGCGACTGTCCCCGCTGGCGCGGTCCACCGTTACGATAGGAGGAGTCGCCGAAGCGGGGCAGTAAGTCGGCCGACCGTTGCGGGCGTCGAAGACCCATTCCAGCCAGCGTCTCGGAGATATGCCGGGAGCGAGGTGAAATCCATCGATAGCGACGAAGTAGTGTCGGAATTGACGCCGTCGGTCTCGAACCAGCGGTACATGTCTGCGACCGACGACCCCATCGAACGGGCCACGAGCGACGACGGTACTCGTACTGTCGAGACGGGGAGGTCAAGCGCGGCCGACATCGCGTTCGCTATCTCTGCTGGCGTCCGGACGCACCCGACAATGTCGTAGGCGTTGCCGATGTGTCGCGCGGGCGAATCGAAGACGCGGGCCGCGGCCGTACCGATGTCAGCCACGTCCACTAATGGAACCGGCACGTCGGACGCGACTGGGAAGGTAAACAGTCCCGTTTCGATGGCCCCGCGGAACTCTTCGAAGTTCTGAAAGTATGGGGCAGGCCGGAGAATCGTCTCGTTGAGCGAGGACTTGCGAAGGGCCTCCTCAACTGCGAACTTCGATTCGAAGTGGGGAACACCAGTATTTCGCTCGGCACACATCGCGGAACTGTAGACGAAGTGGTCGATGCCGAGGTCCTCGGCGAACTCGACGGCGTTGACGCCTTGCTGACGCTCGCCCGCCTCGGACCCTCCCGAGAAGAAGTCAGTAACGCAGAAGATGCTGTCCACGTCTGCCGGAATCGATTCGAGGGTCGGCGGTCGTTCGAGGTCGCCTTCGACCAGTCTCACGCCGCGTCGGTCAAGCGACCGGGCCGCCGCGCTGGTCGGCGAACGGGTTAACCCGTACACGTCGTACTCGCCCGTTCGCAGGAGTTGGTCTACGACCGCACCGCCTTGGTTTCCAGTAGCACCGGTCACGAGGACCGGCGTGGTTGCCGCGGTCATTGTTTTGTCTCGATTACTCGCTCGGACGACGCGCGATTCGTTGTATTGGTGAGTGCGCGTTCGCCCTCGTCGGTAATCTTGTAGATGTCATCGAAGTACCCATGCGTCTCTAGATAGCCCTGCTCGCAGAGGCGTCGAATCCGCTCTTTGACGATTTCTGGGTTCGAGTTGACGCTGGCGGTGACAACCGCCGGGTTCGTGACGAACGAGGCGTCTGCGAAGAATGAGAGAATCTCTCTGTCTGACCTCACCAGATCGGCTATCGTTTCGCTCATACGAACTAACCAACACATATACATATTAAATTTTTGTTGATTGTGTGTTACTCATTAGCGTTTAGCGAACCATTGGTGACGTACTCGTGTACTCTTTTACTAATGTATTTGAAACGGAAAAATACATGTATGTTGGATTACGATTCCTCGACATGAAGATTTTCGTCGCAGGAGCGACCGGGGTTCTCGGTCGCCGGTTGGTCGAACAGTTCAACACGAATGGACACGATGTCGTGGGACTCACCCGCGACGAGGAGGGAGACCGAATCGTCTCCTCACAGGGCGGGACGCCACATCGAGGTGACGTGACGGACTACGAGTCGCTCGTCGGCGGTGCCGAGGAGGCGGACGTTGTAATACACGCGGCGACGGCTATCCCGACCGCACAGAAGCCGACTGCCGAGGACTGGGAGCAAAACGACCGCATCCGTATCGAGGGTGCGAAGAACCTCACCCGAGTCGCCGCCGAGGTGGACGCCAACCAGTACGTCCAACCAAGCGTCGTCTGGGTGGCTCGACAGCCCGACGGGTCCAAGTTCGACGAGAGCGCCGATCCCAATCCCGACCGGACGACCAAGTCCGCGCTCGAGGCCGAATCAATAGTGGAGACGGCAGGCGAAGAACACGGCTTCGATACCGCTATCCTCCGGTATGGCTGGTTCTACGGACCAGAATCCGCCCAGATTCGGAACATAGCCGAGAATCTCGTGAGCGGTGATATGCCGATCGTCGGCGGCGGCCTCCTCGGACGCAAGGATGCGACGGTTTCGTGCATCCACGTCGAGGACGCGGCGAGCGCACTCGTCACCGCCGTCGAATCGGATGCTAGTGGATTGTGGCATGTGGTTGATGAAGAACCGGTGGCGGTCGAGTCGTTCCTCAAACAGTTCGCCTCTGAACTGAATGCCGACGACCCGAGCCGCATTCCGGGGTGGCTCGCTCGGTTCTTCATCGGCAAGGACAACGTCCGGTTCTTCACGAACTCGATGCCGACGACCAATCGGGCGTTCAAGCGCGAGTTCGACTGGGAACCGACGTATCCGACTTATCGAGATGGAGTCGAGGCCGTAGTCGAAGCGTGGGAGACGGAGAACGTTTCGTTCGTCTGACGCTCGTCAATTCTCCATGATGTCCTCTTCGACCTTCACGCCGACGTGACGGCCAGCCTCGCAGACGTGACCTAACACCTCGTCACCGGGTTCGAGGTCGGTGATGTTGATAGGTTCCTCGTCGGTACCCATCACGCGGACGTGCCAATCGTCCTGCAAGATGACGTTGAGTTTCTGTTCTCCGTACTCGGCTTCGATGAGTAACAGCGGCCGCTCCTCAACCTTACTCCGTCCGACGGCGACGCTTCGGGCATTCCCATCGGTGTCCACACAGAGGACCTCCCGGCCGGCTTCGAGTTCACTCAGGTAGTACGTCGTGTCCTCGGGTGCCCAGACGTACGAATGAGAGGCCCCCGCGTTCACGCGAAAGGGCCGCAGGTCCATGTACGGGAGTGGGTGGGTCTCTGAGCAGACGAAGATGCCGCCCATTGACTTCGACCCGACGAGCATCCCTTCGCGCTTGGACATCATCGACGTCGTATCGACGCAGACACGAGTGCCCATACCGATATGTTCGACATTCGTAACTTCGAGCGTCTGGAGTTCGATTTGCTGGTCTCGCTCGCCCGAGTATTTGGCGACGTCGTACACGTCACTGACGTCTCGGGGACGAAGGTTGACTCCGTCGATCCCCACATCCATGACGCCGAACGCTACTTCGGCCTCATCGGCGGTTTCGACCGATTTCAGGACTGCGACGTCGTCACCTTGTAGTTCTGCGATGATTTGTTCCAGCGGGATGTTAGTCTCATCTTCGAGTTCCATGAGTCCGTAGTCGAGCCATCGCTGCTCATCCAATTGTGAGATGGCGTTTTCGAGCGTCTTGTTGTCCACGATTTGAGAGCGCAAGGTCGTCCGAAAGTCGTGTTCACGGGCCTCTCGAAGGACATCTATATTGTCGGAGACGAGGATATCGAATTCGTCGTATTCTGTGACGGAGTTCCCGTTCTCCACGAACGTTGCCAACGAGACTCCGTTTGGATACTTGAACTCGCCCAACTGGTCCGGCGTGAGCAACAGTGTATCAATTCCGTTGTTGAACGACGCGGAAAACACTGCTGACTCGCCCGGCGTCTCGCCGCGCGCGTCAATCCAGATCGACCGCTGTTGGTCGCGTTCTGTTTCGACCGCGCCTGGAACGTCTTCGTACATCTCACCCATACTGACTTGTTCCCAATACAATAAAGTAACTATTAGATATAAAAATTATTATATAAAAAGAATACTATAAATGGTTACCTCGATAGGAATTTTATGGATTCCCCCATGACGGAACATACGTTCGGTAGTGACGGCGAACGCCGTCTTCAGGAGCAATTTGACACCGAAGATCGTGCCGAGAAATTCTACGAGACTTCGGTGAAGTCGGTGCTGACTGATCGGATGAAGAAGTTCGTCAACGAGCGAATCATGTTCGAAGTCGAGGAAGCTTACATCTACTGCGCAAAGCATATCCCGAAACTCCGAATCGAGGAGTTCGACCCGCCGTGGGGTACCGACGACGACAAGGCGAAAAAGACAGGGCACTTCACGGAACAGAAGTGAGCGCTTCAACCTCCGCAGTTACGTCGGCAAAAGGCTCGATCCAGAGTTAGTCTACCCCATCTTTTTAAATAAAGAATCTAAAAGGTTAACTAATGGTAACAATCCAGTCGTATGAAGACCTTCCGGAGCGAGAGGGTGTACCGATACTCGGAAACGCCCACCAGTTCTTCGACGAGGGCGTCTCGTTCTACGAGAAGTGCGAACCGTTGGGAGACATGGTCTCGTTCTCGCTAATAGATTCGCCGGGTCTCGTAGTGGCCGACCCGGACCTCGTCCAGCAGGTACTAGTGGAGAAAAATGAAAAGTTCGTCAAAGGCGAGTTCGTGGAGGATAACTTCGGCCACGCGGCGGAGGGCGTCTTCGTCGTGGACGGCGAGACGTGGGAACACCGCCGGTCGCTCCTCCAACCCTCCTTCCGGCCGAATCATATCAAAGAGTATCGAGACAACATCGTGACGGTAACAGAGCGAATCGCCGAGCGGATGGTTACTCAGTCCGGCGAGGCCGTCGAGTTCGACTACATGATGAATGACCTCGCACTGTCGGTGCTAACGAGCACGCTGTTCGGCGTCGAGCAGGACCACCAGACTCACGAGCGTATCCACGAACTGGTGGACGACATCCTTCTCCGGTTCGACGGCACCTCCTACAACACGTTTCTGCCGCCGTGGGTCCCAACCGTTCGGAATCTCAAGTACCGACGAGGTCTCTCGGGACTTCACGACATCATCGACCAGCTCATCGAGCAGCGACTGGCCGACGGGACCGACGGGCCGGACCTTCTCTCGGTGCTGTTGGAGGCCCGTGAGGAGGACCCTGAAGTGACCGACGAAGTCATCCGCGACGAACTAGTGACGTTCACCCTTGCAGGCCACGATACTACTTCACTAGGACTGACCTACACGTGGCATCTCCTCGCAAACAATCCTGAGAAGCAGGAGAAACTCTTCGCGGAACTCGATGAGGTACTCGGTGGAGACCCTCCGACCTTCGGCGACTTCCCTGAATTAGAGTACCTTGAACAGGTAATTCAGGAGGGCCTGCGCATCTTCCCGCCGGTCACGCAACTGTTCCGGGAGACTGCGACTGACGTGCAACTTGGCGAGTATCATGTACCTGAGGGCGTGACGGTTGTGATGCCTCAGTGGATACTTCACCGCGACGAGCGGTTCTACGACGACCCGGCGGCGTTTCGGCCCGAGCGATGGGCAGGCGACCTCGAAGAAACCCTCCCCGAGTACGCGTACTTCCCGTTCGGCGGCGGTCCGCGTCACTGTATCGGGATGCGGTTCGGGATGACCGAAATGAAGATTGTTATCTCGATGTTGGCCCAGCAGTTCCGCTTCGAACCAGCCTACGACTCACTACCCGAGACGAACGTCGCGTTGACGCTCCAACCGAAGGACCCGGTCGAGATGTACCCTCGACCTCGATAAACGTCCGTCGGTACGCCTGCGTTTTCTCTCGGCAATTATATTTTCGACAGTATGTTTTATTAGTATAGCACAGATAATAACTTTCATGCAAGCAATCAAAGTCTCGGAATACGGTGACAGCGACGTCCTCGAAGTCGTCGAACGCGACCGACCCGACCCCGGTACTGACGAAGTCCGAATCGATGTGGAGGCCGTCGGCGTGAACTTCGCGGACATCGTACAACGAAGTGGCCGCTACCCCGAAAGCCCGGACCCGCCATTCGTTCCTGGTCTCGAAGCGGCGGGTACTATCGACGCCACCGGCGAGGCGGTCGGATTGGATGAGGGAGACCCCGTCATGGTGATGCTACGTTCGGGCGGGTACGCCGAGTACGTCGTCGCCGATGTTGAGGCAGTACTACCTATTCCGGGTGGATTAGACTTCAAAGAGGCGGCAGGCTTCCCAATACAGTATCTCACCGCACACAACTGCCTGTTTGAGTGGGGCAATCTTGATGCCGACGAGTCGGTTCTCGTCCACGCCGCAGCCGGTGGGGTTGGAACGGCCGCGGTCCAGTTGGCGTCCCAGTCGGGTGCAGAGGTGTTCGGCACCGCCAGCACCGACGAGAAACTTGATCTCGCCGAGGACCTCGGCTGTGACCATCCTATCAACTACGAAGAAACTGATTTCGTAGACGAGGTACTTGCCGCCACCGACGGCGAAGGTGTAGACATCGCGCTTGACGGGGTCGGCGGTAATGTGCTCGGCGATACCCTTGAGGCCACCAAACACTTCGGGCGGGTCGTCACGTTCGGGGCCGCTAGTGGGACTCCCGCAAAAGTAGATACCATGGAACTGTTTACTGCCAACCAGTCGTTAGTCGGGTTCCACCTTGCGAACTCGCTCCAACAGGACCCCTCGCGTGCGCTATCTTCGATGACAGACCTCCAGCAACGCCTGATGACCGGCGAGCTAGAGGTCGTTGTCGGCGAAACCTTCGACCTATCCGACGCCTCCGACGCCCATCGATTCGTGGAGAATCGTAGTTCGATGGGGAAAGTCGTTCTCTGTCCCTGAACACGACAGATGCGGACGCACGTCGGGGGACTAGCTCCACAGTTGAACATCCTCGTTTTCCAGTCTGGCAATAGGACAGTAACTTCAACTCACGGATGCGCGGTTGATATCTATCTGTCGATCCGCCGTTTCATCGCCGACGTGTTCCTTGGCGATCCTATTTCTATCTTTAAATAAACAGTAAAATTCTATAATTATAGTCATAATTACCAAATCCAAATAATTTAAATAATTATAACTCCTTGCTGACATTGCAAGCATGTTTCGACGAGAAGTACTGTCGACTGGAGCGAGTTCGTTAGGTGCGTTCGGACTGAACGAGAGCGTCTTCGAGGACCTATCCGAAATGGAACTCGATGGTCAGCACGACGATAGCAATGGCGGCAACGGCGAACCCGTCAATCTTGTGCTCGAAGGTGCGGCAAACGGCACGCTGGCGACGACTGACGGCGATATGCAGGCGCTAGTCAGCACGTTCTCGGGCCAGACCAAGGGCACGTTTACGGGTAGCTATCAGGGTCAGCAGGTCGCCCTCGTCTATCGCTCGAAAGAAGGCGGTGACAAAGACGGCCACAGTAGCGACGATGTTGAGGCCCAGCACGGTAGCGAGTACACGACCGATCGCGCCAAGGTAATGGGCATTTCGACGCTCATCGTGCCCGACCACGAAGTTGGCAAGAACAGCACGTACAAGCTCGCCATGCAGGGTTGGATTACGGACTGCTGTGCTAAGGACTTCAACTTCGAGGGTAACGTCAAGAGCATCGACGCGACTGGCCGCTTCGAGGGCACTCAGATCAAAGGTAAGGTCACTTCGAAGACCGACCTCGGCTACCCCCAACGCCTCAAAGTCAAGGGTAAGAAAATCGATAAGTAACACACCCTAGACACCACCTATTTGTTCATCATGGCGATTGATTCCGGTCAAGGGCTCAAGTACAGGGTAGTGAAGACTATCGACACGGTTCGATGGGGTCCGAGTCTCTGCATCGCCGCGACGCTCCTGACCGGAATCGCACTATCGCTTCCGCTTCGCCACCCAGTCAAGTTGGCACTTGCTATCGTACTCGTCCTTCTCGGATTTATTAACGTGAACCTCTACAATTATTTTACCGATGTGACCGAAGACCTCGAGAACGACCGATACAATCCCGTGGTCGACAGTCGATTCTCGACGCTCATCGCCGGGTATCTCGTGGTCTCGACGCTGTTGGTGTTCGTCATTAGTGCGGTCTGGCTTTCGATGTTTACTCTCTTGCTCTCGGCATTCGGTCTCCTACTTGGATTCGTCTATTCGAATCGATTCTTCCGGTTCAAGGACCAGTTCGTAGTTAAGAACCTCACCATCGGCGTCGGATACGGACTCGTGTTGCTCATCTTTCGGAGCGGGGTCAGCGGTAGCCTTACGACGCTTGATTTCGTCGTCGCGCTCTTCTTCTCGTTTTTCTCCGTGACGGGTTCGACGACGCGGGACGTGTTCGACGTGGAGGGTGATCGGAAGTCGGGAGTCACGACAATCCCGGTCAAGCTCGGCCTGACCGGCACGGCCTACTTCCTCGCGGCCATGAGTCTGTTGCAGTTGCTCTCGGTTGTCGTTCCGGTAGCCATGGGACTGATACCGAGCATCTACCTCACGCTCGTCGTGGTCGCACCGTTCCTGTTCAAACGACCCTACTACGTCTACCGCGAGGAAGTCGAGAAACTCACTCCGAAGGGAATCCCCGGTATCGTCGTCACGTCCGTACTCCTCCTCGCGCTTCGCGTACTCCTCGTGTGGTAGGGTGTCAGGACGACCGCGAGACGAGCGTCCCCCGGACGGGGTCTTCCGGGCGCGCGACAAGGTCCATCGTCAGCGAGAGTTCCTCCTCGGATTCGAGGTCGAACCGCCACTGGTTCGCCATCGTCGCTAGCATCGCCTTCATTTCGAGCATTGCGAACCGACTTCCAATGCAGTGACGCGGACCGCCGCCGAACGGGAAGTACGCGTACTCGGGGAGGGTTTCTTCGAGGTCGCCTGCCCATCGCTCGGGCCGAAACGCCGCCGGGTCGTCGTAGAACCGCTCGTCGCGGTGGAGGACGAACTGCGGGAGACAGAGTAGCGACCCTTCTGGAACTGTCCAGTCGCCAAACGTCACGTCTGTAGTGGTTTCCCGGAAAATGCCGTAGATGGGGGGGTACTTTCGAAGCGCCTCAGTAACGACGCGCTCGGTCACGTCCAAGCGACGGATCTCCGATGGCGTCGGTCGGTCGCCAGCGACGACCTCGTCCAGTTCGTCGGTGAGACGCCGCCACGTCTCGGGATTCCGAGCGAGTTCGTACCATATGTAGGTCAGAGCAAGCGACGTTGTCCCGTATCCCTCGATGAGAAACATCAAAATCTCGTCTCGGACTGTCTCCCTCGACAGTCGCTCCGCTCTGTCGGCGGCCACGAGCAACGATAGGAGGGTCTGGTCGTCGGGGTCCCCAGTTCGGCCGTACACCAGCACTTCATCCACGACCTCTTCGAGACTCCAGAGTGCTCGGACGAACCGAACATTCGTCGGCGTTGGTACCCAGTGAGGTATCATCGAGGACACGACCGAACCGAACCGACCGACAACGTGGTCGATTGACTCGCGTACTGTCTGCTGGTCGATGGGAACATCGTCGCCGAATAGGGTAGTGACTAGTGCCCTCATGGTGAGTCGTTGCATCGACTCGGTGATGTCGACGGTGCTTCCGACCTCCCACGTCGCAATGTGCCGAGCGGTCGTCTCGACGATAGTAGACGCGTACTCGCTCATCCGATCTCGGTAGAACGCGGGTTGAAGCGTCTCGCGCTGGGTCTGCCACTCATCACCGCTACTCATGAGCAAGCTCTCACCGATAGCCGGGTCGAAGGCACTTTGTACGAACTCAGGCTTGTCGAACCGCTCCGGTTCGCCAGCTAGCACTCGACTGACGTGTTCAGGTTCGGTGAGAAGATAGATCGACTGACCGACAAGTGAAATCTCCACAATATCTCCGAGTCGTGCTTGCTCACGACAGTACTCGAAGGGCGATTGTGAGAACTCTACGAGATTTCCGAGGATAGGTTTGCCGGGTGGCGATGGTGGCGGAGTATCATCCGACGACATATGTACTGTTTTGTTTTAATCATATTTACTTTAACTGATTTTAAATGTAGGTAGGGGTTGCGGCGGAACTCCTCGCAAAACAGTCGAGAAAGGTAGGCAGTAGATTCCCCCGAGCGCGTGCCAGCAGCGTACAGTGGTCTCTGTGTCGGGGTCCGAGTTACGTCGTGACCTTCCACGTGGTCGACGACGAATACCCCCACTTCTCGACGTCCACGTCGAACTCGCCGTCGGCGATGGCGGTCATGTTCGCACCGACTTCCTTGGCGGTCATGCCCAACTCCTCGCCGATGAGCCGAGATTTGAAGTAGGTCTTCATCTGGCCGTTCTCGCGGAGGTACTGGAGGATGCGCTGTTGTTTGTCGGTCAGGGTGGTCGTGCCAGCAGTCGCGGTCGTGCTCATGACTTACTTCATCCTTAGACGGAAACCGCCTTAGGGGATTTGGTACGTGGAGTTAACACGCCGCCGTCTTGCGATTTCATTCCGATATAGGTTGAACTAAAATGCCCCCGTGGGGGTTGTTGGTACAGCTGGTTAATCCGGACTTTCGGCCGGAATCCGTCGGACGTCTCGACCGTATGTCATAGGGTCTCATTCCGCCAGCGAATTGGCCGTCACCGCGAGATAAGCCCGGATTACCCGGAGTAACGACGCCACGAAACGGTTCCACGAAACGTTTTTGGCGTGAACGGGCCTGAACGACGCCGCAAGGTACCGCCTAGAGACGTGAACCTCCCGCAACGGAGCAGAAGGTACTTAGGCGGGCGGACAGACTCTCTTCGATAATGAGCGGTCGTGCAGTCGAGGTGAGCGTCGTTCTCCCGGCGTACAACGAGGAGGCGACCATCGAGAACACGGTAGAGACGACGCTCGCCACGTTAGACGAGTTCCTTCCCGCGGGGACCTTCGAGGTCATCGTCGCCGAGGACGGGTGTGAGGACCGGACGCCCGAAATCGCCGACCGAATGGCCGCCGAAGACGAGCGGGTGAGACACTACCACAGCGACGAGCGGTTGGGCCGAGGGGGAGCCTTGAATCGCGCGTTCGAGGCCGCAGACGGCCAGACGTTGGTGTACTTCGACACCGACCTCGCCACCGACATGCGCCACCTCGAAGAACTGGTCGAGAGCGTCCGGTCGGGGGAGTACGACTTCGCCACCGGGTCGCGCTGGATGCCGGGCGAGACGGCCGACCGCCCGGCGAAACGCGACGTTGCGAGTCGAGGCTTCAACGGCCTGACTCGCCTCTTCCTCGGGTCGGAGATGCGAGACCACCAGTGCGGGTTCAAGGCGTTCGACCGGACCGCGCTGTTCGACGTGTTGTCGGAGGTAGAGGACGAGCATTGGTTCTGGGACACCGAAGTCCTCGTGCGCGCCCAGCGCCGGGGCTACGACATCAAGGAGTTCGCGGTCGACTGGGAACCCAAGGGCGACTCCAAAGTGGACATCGTCCGCGACGTGGTCGGGATGGGGAGCCAAATCATGCGGTGCTGGTGGGAGTTCACCGTCCAACCACGCATCACCAAGCGGGTCTCCATCGCGGCGGGCATCTTCCTGACCATCGTCGCGGTCCTCCTGATGGGCCAGTACCTCCCGCTGAACGAGGTCCTCGAACAGATGAGCAACGCCGACCCCGCGCTGGTCGGTGCCGCCGCGCTCGTCTACGCCATCTCGTGGCCCCTCCGCGGGACGCGCTACAAGGACATCCTCGAAGAACTCGGCTACACGGAGAACGCGGGCTTCCTGACAGGGGCGATATTCATCAGTCAGACCGGCAACCTCGTGTTCCCCGCTCGCGCCGGTGACGCGGTGCGGGCCTACGTCGTGAAGGCCCGGCGCTCGATTCCCTACCCGACCGGCTTCGCCTCGCTGGCGGTCGAGCGCGTCTTCGACCTGCTGACCATCACGATGCTGGCTGGCGTGGTCCTCATCGGTCTCGCGCTGACCGGCGCGACCGGCGGCCTCGAATCGACCCTGTTCGGTTCGACGCCCTCGGGCGCGGAGGGCGGCGACTACGGCGCGGCCGGACAGACCGCCCTCTACGTCGCGGGCGGCGTCGGCCTCGCGGCCATCCTCGCGGTCGGCGTCATCGTCGCCAGCGCGCGGTCGGACCGCAACCTCGTCCGGTGCGTCGTCTCCGGCCTGAGCAACGACTCGTACGCCGACTACGTCGCGGGCGTCATCGAGCGGTTCACCGGCGACGTCCAGACCGTCGCGGGCAACCGGAGCGCCTTCCTCACGGTCGGCGGTTCCAGCCTCGCCATCTGGACGCTCGACGTGGTGACGGCCCTGCTCGTGCTGGTCGCGTTCGACCTCGGAGTCTCGCTCACCCTCCCGATGCTGGTCGCGGTGTGCTTCTTCGCGGTCAGCGTCGGCAACCTCGCCAAGGTCCTGCCCCTCTCGCCCGGCGGCGTCGGCCTCTACGAGGGCGCGTTCACCCTCCTCGTCGTCGGCCTGACTCCTCTCGGCTGGAGCGTCGCGCTCGGCGCGGCCATCCTCGACCACGCGGTCAAGAACATCGTCACGCTGGTCGGCGGCGTGGCCTCGATGCTCTGGCTCAACGTCTCGCTGACGACCGCCGTCGAGGAGAGCAAGGACGCGCGGGCCGCGGCCGACCCGGCGACCGACGACTGACCGACTGACTTCACTTGTTTTCAGTCGATAAGCATTCGAGTCCAGTCAGCGGCTTTTCCGACGAAGTGCGGCCGAAGCGCGAACGCGACTCCGAAGAGGACGATTAGAATTCCCGTTTCGGAGGACCCGGTGGTCGCTACGAACGCACCGAATACTGCGACTACCACGCCGAACAGTCTAACGAACGCACTGAGGACGCGGTGGAGAAACCCACTCATTCGCGTTTCTCGGCGCTCATTCGTACAACTCGGTCACGAACGGTCCGAGCGCGCCAGCGACTGCCTGCCGGAGCGCCCCTTCCCGGTCGATGGCGTGGGCGGTCAGCGCACCCGCCGCGCCCTGTTTCTCGGCGACGTTCTCCATGTCCAGCACGTCGTCCATCACGGGGCCTAGCTCCTCGCCCTCGCGGACTCGACTTGCGATGGATTCGGGGAGGCGGAGACGCGGCCCGGCACCCCGCCCGATTCGCTCGCCGTCGGTCGCGGCGGCCCACATGATGAGAAAGAGGCCGTCGGCGGACTCGATTTCGGCGACGCCGCCCTCCAAGCCGATTCCGAGGTCGTATTCGCCCGCCGCGAGGACGTTTCTGGCGCGGTTCTCCGCGCCCTCGACGGTTTCGGCCTCGCCGAAGGGCTGTTCGCTGACGCCCGACTCGACCGCGACCGACTCGACCGCGGCCTCGGAGAACGCTTCGAACGCCGATTCGGTCGCGGCCGCCTTGACGGGGTTCGTACTGCCGACACCGACTCGCATGAGCGTGAGGTGGTATCGGACGAACTTGGTGATTGCGATAGAAACAGTCGGGATTGGAACGCTTCAGGGAATCACGAACCAATTCGGTCGGGGTGGAACTTCGCGGCGAGCGTCTCGATGCCCTCCACGAGGAGGGGACTCGGCTGGTTCAGAAGCGAGTCGTCGAGGACGTGGACGTTGTCGCGCTCGATTGCCGGGAGCGACCAGTCGCGCCGGGTGACGGCCTCGGGGTCCGCGCAGTTGCCGTGGCCGCAGAGGTGGAGGACGAGGTGGTCGGGGGCGGCGGTCTCGACCTCGGCGACGGAGACCTCTCGGGAGCGCTCGCCGGGGGCCACGAAGGGGTAGCGTCCGCCCGCGGCCTCGACCGCCTCGGGGACCCAGTTGCCCGCGGCCATCGGGGGTTCGGACCACTCCTCGCAGTAGACCACCGGGCGCTCGGCGTCGGCGTCCGGGGTGAGGCGGTCCACGCGGTCGAGTCGGTTTCTGGCGCGCCGAGCGAGTGCGGACCCCTCGTCGGGGCGTCCGACCGCTTCCCCGAGGTCGGCGAACGACCGGACCACGTCGTCCAGCGTGGCGGGCGCGGCGTGGAAGACCTCGTGGCCGCGCTCGCGGAGGTCGTCGGCGATGTCGGCCTGCAAGTCGTCGGCGGTCAGTACGAGGTCCGGGTCGCGTTCGGCGACCTCCTCGTAGTCGGGGTTGAGCCATCCGCCGACGGCCGGAGCGTCGGCTTCGCAGTGGTAGGTCGCGCCGACGAGGCAATCGTTCGCGCCGAGCGCGTGGAGAGTCTCGGTCGCACTCGGGGCCAACGAAACGACTCGCTCGGTCTGTCCTGCCATCGCTCCGGGATTCGGACCCCTATGGGTTAAATCGCCCGCTCGTCTCGGTCGAAATCGAAAAATCGAACTTAAATTTTTTCCTCGACGGAAGCGAGACGGGCGTCTCGGCCGGGTGTGAGAGCAGTTCACGAGAAACCCGGAAGTAAAATCCGAAAATACTAAATACCTTTCGGAACAACGCAAGGTTAAGGAACTGAGGTCCGGGGTTTTCCAGGTTTTCCCTGCCCGGTAGCCCACGCCATCTCCGTTAACGAGGAGTCAACATGTCAGACGTAAGCACTAGAGTCAAGCGAGCGGACCAAGAGGAAGAAGTAGAGGAAGAATCGAACGAACAGACCGCCTGCCCGGAGTGTAACGGCAATCTCATCTCCGACACCGAACACGGCGAGACTGTCTGCGAGGAGTGCGGACTGGTCGTGGACGAGGACCAAGTCGACCGCGGCCCGGAGTGGCGCGCGTTCGACTCCAAGGAGAAAAACGAGAAGAGCCGAGTCGGTGCGCCCACCACGAACACGATGCACGACAAGGGCCTCTCGACCAACATCGACTGGCGGAACAAGGACGCCTACGGTAACTCGCTGGGGTCGCGCCAGCGCGAGAAGATGCAGCGTCTCCGCAAGTGGAACGAGCGATTCCGCACCCGCGACAGCAAGGAGCGCAACCTCAAGCAGGCGCTCGGCGAAATCGACCGGATGGCCTCCGCGCTCGGCCTGCCGAACAACGTCCGCGAGACCGCCTCGGTCATCTATCGGCGCGCGCTCGACGAGGACCTCCTCCCCGGTCGCTCCATCGAGGGCGTCTCGACGGCCTGCGTCTACGCCGCCGCGCGACAGGCAGGCGTCCCGCGCAGTCTGGACGAGATTGCCGACGTCTCGCGCGTCGAGAAGAGCGAGGTCGCCCGGACCTACCGCTACGTGGTCCGCGAGCTGAATCTGGAGGTCAAGCCGGCCGACCCCGAGAGCTACGTCCCGCGGTTCGCCTCCGGGCTCGAACTCTCGGACGAGGCCGAACACCGCGCCCGCGAACTGCTCAAGACCGCCAAGGAAAAGGGCGTCCACAGCGGGAAGTCGCCGGTCGGACTGGCCGCGGCCGCGGTCTACGCCGCCGCGCTCCTGACCAACGAGAAGACCACGCAGGCCGAAGTGAGCGAAGTCGCCGACATCAGCGAGGTCACCATCCGGAACCGTTACCACGAACTGCTAGAGGCCGAAGAGGCCCCCGCGATGGCCTAACGTCGGCCGACTGCAAGTTACAACTGTTTTGAACCGAAAAATAATTCTGTGGGACCAGAGATAGGACCACAGAGCGGATGGAGACCGAACACCGGATTCACGTCGGCGACGCCCGCGAGATGACTGCCGTCGGTGACGACTCTGTCGAACTCGTCGTGACCTCGCCGCCGTATCCCATGATAGAGATGTGGGACGACCTGTTTTCGGAACTGAATCCCGACATCGAGGAGTACGTGGCGCGGGGCGACGGCGAGGCCGCCTTCGAGGCGATGCACGCCGCGCTCGACCCCGTCTGGGACGAACTCTCGCGGGTCCTCGTCGAGGGCGGCATCGCCGCGATCAACGTCGGTGACGCCACCCGGAGCGTCGGCGACGGGTTCCAACTCTACCCGAACCACGCCGAACTGATCACTCGGTTTCGGGAGCGTGGCTTCGACTTGCTTCCCGACGTGCTGTGGCGCAAGCCGGTCAACAGCCTCACTAAGTTCATGGGGTCGGGGATGGTGCCGCCCAACGCCTACACCACGCTGGAACACGAGTACGTCCTGCTGTTTCGCAACGGGGGCGAGAGCCGGTCGTTCGAGACGGGCGCGCAGCACCGCTACGAGTCGGCGTACTTCTGGGAGGAGCGAAACGTCTGGTTCTCGGACCTCTGGACCGACGTGCAGGGCGAGGGCCAAGACTTAGACCACGACGAACTCCGGACCCGGTCGGCGGCCTTCCCCTTCGAGGTGCCCTACCGGTTGGTCAACATGTACTCGGTCTACGGCGACACCGTGCTGGACCCCTTCTGGGGGACGGGCACCACCAGCCTCGCGGCGATGGTCGCGGGGCGCAACTCGACGGGGTACGAACTCAGCAGGGAGTTCCGCGAGGTGTTCGACGACCGCCTCGCCGAAATCGAGGAGTTCGCCGACGAGAAGAACCGAAAGCGCCTCGACGCTCACCGGGAGTTCGCGGAGGGCGAAGACCTCGGCTACGAGGCCGAGAACTACGACTTCGGCGTCAAGACCAAACAGGAGCGGGAGTTGCAACTCTACACGGTCGAGGACTACCGACGGGACGGCGACCACTACGTGGTGGACCATCGACCGTTCTGACCGTCGGCGAGTGGCTTTGTCGCTCGATATCGCGTTTCATTCCAGCGAAAACGATATATAAAGCGGCGCACACTACCGAGCTATGAGCGATAGCCTCCACTTCGGCCTCTTCTTCGTCGGCATCTTTCTGCTGACGGGCGC
The DNA here is from genome assembly GCF_004765785.1 of Halorussus ruber. Lineage (GTDB taxonomy): Archaea > Halobacteriota > Halobacteria > Halobacteriales > Haladaptataceae > Halorussus > Halorussus ruber. Next base: position 237,258 of record NZ_SBIT01000010.1, read on the forward strand.
ACTCGTCGTCGGCGTCGGGGCCTTCGAGTACGAGGTCGCGTCCCTCGGAACCACCGACGCGATTCCCGAGGACACCGAGTCGCTGGTCTCCTACGGCGACCTCTCGGAGCGCGACCGGGGAACGGTGGACCGGGCCATCGCGGGCGAGCGACTGGTCTTCCGCGACCCGACCGACCTGCCGGGGCCGAAAAAGACGAAGGGGAAACTCGCCGTCCAGCGCGACGGCGAGACGTACCTCGTCACTCGGCGCATCTTCTTCAACTGGCGGACCGACTTCGGTCTGGCCGCAATCGGGATGACGCTCGGCGGGATTGTGGCCACCAGCGAGGCCATCCGTCGCCATCACTTCCCCCACCGAAGCGTGGTCTGGACCGCGCGGTGACACCGGGCGATTCGAGTGTTCCCGCGGCCGATGTGGCGCTTCGAGCGAGGCCGAGACGACGTGTAGGGGGAAAATAATATATCCTGTAGAAGACACGAGCGAGTATGGGAAAGAACCTCCAGTTCGCGCTGCTGTTCGTCGGATTCAGCCTCCTCGTGGGGGCGCTCGTCGCGGGCATCGGAGCCTACGAGTACGAGGTCAAGAAGGTCGATACGGTGACTGGTATCGCGCCGGAGTTGGAGGAGTTCATCGTGTACGAGGACCTCGACGGTCGCCAGAAGCGAATCGTGGACCGGGCGCTCGCTGGCGAGGCGGTGGCGGTCCGGCGCGCCGACGAACTGCCGGGCAAGCGCGAGAAGATGGGGAAACTGGGCGTGGACAAGAACGGCACCTACTACGTCCTGACCCGCCGGATGTTCTTCAACTGGCGGACCGACTTCGGGATGGCATCGCTGTCGATGGGCTTTGCCGGTCTCGCGGCGATTTCGGAGGCGATTCGGCGACGCCGGTTCTCCCACCGGCCGGTATACTGGCTCCAGCGGTGAGCGACGGCGAACCGCGCGGCGCTCAGCGCCGACTGAGTACGAGCAGTCCGCCAGCGAGCGCCGAGATACCGAGGAGATACGGCCCCACCATTCCCAAGACGCCCGTCGTCGCCGCGCCGACGAACGCCAGCGCGAGGAGCGCGGCGGCGAGCGCTCCGGCGGTCCGGACCTCCGGCGCGTCGCCGGAGTCCGCGTCGGTGCCGACCGGCCGAGCGTCCGCCTCGTTCGAGGGCACGTCCGGAGAGAGACCGTCGAACCCGATAAGTGTCGGTGGTTCGACTCAGCCGTAATTACATTGCCTAAAGAAATATTAACATTTACTAAATAAATGAAAACGTTTCTTTAGCGGGCGAGCGGACTGCTCGCTCGGAGTCAGTCCGACGGGGTGGTCGTCGCCGGTTCCGACGCCGCCGACTCCTCTGGCGATTCCTCCGACGACGCACCTTCTGAGGCCGACCCTTCTGCCGATTCCGCCGCCGACGAACTCTCTGCCGCCGACCCCTGCGCCGAGGAGTCGGAGCCGGACCACGAACTGCTCTCGCCGTCGTGGAGGACGACGTGGTCCTCGTCGCCGTGGACGACGGTGAGGTCGAAGCTCTCGGTCGGGACGAAGACGACCGCGCGGTAGTGGAGTTCGCCCGCGCAGTCCCGGCGCTCGGCGTCGGTGGTCTCCTCGCGCGCCGTGAGCGTCAGGGTGTAGTTACCGGACTCCTCGGCGAGCGAGGCGTCGAGCGCGTGGCCCGGCGAGGAGGCGACGAACACGTCCTCGACTACGACGCGCGTCCCGCCGTCGGTGGGTCGCTGTTCGAGGCGACTCTGGTAGGAACTGTCGTCGCACTCGGTGTCGAGGACCTCGACGCTTCGCACGGTGGCGGCGGACTCGGACCCGACGACGAACGCGCCAGCGCCGACTGCGCCGACGAGGAGGAGGGCGGCAATCGCTTTCCGTCTCATGACAGCTGTACAGAACATTCCGGGCGTGATGTGCTTTGGGGTGGTTCGACGGCCCTCGCGCGACACTTAGTCGCCCTTCTGCCCGCCGTACACCGCGAAGTTGTAGTACTGCCAAATCGACGCGAGTTCGACCGTCCCCGCGCCGAGTTCGAGGACGCGAATCTCCTCGGTTCTGTCGTGGGGCGGCGCGTTCAGGACGGCGTCGTGGAGTTCGTCGTACTCCGGGGTGCATACATCGGCAGTTCCCGCCCGCATCTTTGACGAGTGAACTCCCGTTGACCACCGTTTCCCGGCGAATTTTTGACGCTGGCGAACCGAGATGGAGACGTGAAGGAGTACGAGCGAAAACAACTGCTGGAGCGCGTCGAGCGCGAGGGGGCGACCGTCGGCGCGGACATCCCGGAGACCATCGACGTGCAGGACGAGGAGATAGACCTCCGAGAGTTCGTCTTCGAGATCAAGCGCCGGGACACCGTCCCCTCCGGCGAGCGCGACCGGGTGGACCGGGCCAAGAAGAACCTCCGGCGCGAGCGCCTCCAGCGCAAACAGCGCCTCGAAGAGGCCGACATCTCCCGCGAGGAGGGCGAGGACCTCGTCGGGGCCATCATCGGCATCGACCGGGCGCTCAACGCCTTGGAGAGCCTCGGGCCGACCAGTCTCGAACAGGAGGCCGAGGCCCAAGAGGCCGCAGATCAGAAGCGCTGGATGTCCTTCCTCAAGCAGGCGCTGGGCCGCGAGGACGCCAGCAGTCGCGGACGACTGTAAACCATGAGACGGAACGACGAAATCGCAAGTCTCCTCGAAGAGTACGCCGACCGAATCGAAGCTCAGGGCGTCGAGTACAAGCACCGGACGTATCGGCGGGCCGCCGAGAGCATCCGCGACCATCCGCGACCCATCGAGGAGGTCGCGGAGGGCGGTCCCGAGCCGGTCCGAGAGATTCAGGACGTGGGCGAGTCCATCTCGAAGAAGGTCGTGGAGGCAGTCGAGACCGGCACCTTCGAGCAACTGGAGGAGGTCCGCGAGGAGTTACCCGTCGAGATGGCCGAACTCACCAGCGTCGAGGGCGTCGGCCCCAAGACGGTCGGCGACCTCTACCGGGCGCTCGACGTGCGGGACTTGGACGACCTCGAAAACGCCGCCCGCGAGGGCGAGATTCGGGAGGTCTCCGGGTTCGGCGAGAAGACCGAGCAGAACATTCTGGAGGGCATCCAGTTCGCCCGCGAGTCCCAAGGCCGGGAACTGCTCGGGGACGCCCGCCCGGTCGGCGAGGCCGCACTCGACTTCTTCGAGGCGATTCCGGAAGCCGACAGGTGCGAACTCGCGGGGTCGCTCCGCAGATGGAAGCCCACCATCGGCGACATCGACGTGCTGGTCGGGAGCGACGACCGACGGGCGGTCATCGACGCCTTCACCGACTGGGAGAACGCAGACGAAGTCATCGAGGCCGGGACCGACAAAGCGGCAGTCCGCTCGGAGGGCCAGCGCGTAGACCTCCGGGTCGTCGTCCCCGACGAGTTCGGGAGCGCGCTCCAGTACTTCACCGGGAGCAAGGAACACAACATTCGCCTGCGCAACTACGCCATCGAGCGCGACCTGAAAATCAACGAGTACGGCGTGTTCGATATCTCGGACGTAGACGACCTCGACTCCGGCCAGCGAGTCGGCGAGCGAATCGCGGGCGAGACCGAGGAGGGGATGTACGACGCCCTCGGTTTGCCCTTCATCGAACCCGAGATGCGCGAGGACCGCGGGGAAATCGACGCCGCCGCGAACGACGCCCTGCCGGACCTCCTCGAAGCGGGCGAGATTCGCGGCGACCTGCACCTCCACACCGAGTGGTCCGACGGCGAGTACACCATCGAGCAGATGGCCGAGGCCGCCGCCGAGTTCGGCCACGACTACATCTGCGTCTCGGACCACGCCACCGGGCCGGGGATGGTCGGTGGCGTCGGACTCGACGACGAGGAGTTGCGCGAGCAGGTAGCGGAGATTCGAGACCTCGAATCGGCCCTCCCGGTCACCGTCTTCGCGGGCGTCGAGGCCAACATCGACAAGGACGGCGCAATCAGCGTCGGCGACGACCTGCTGGCAGAACTGGACTGCGTGGTCGCCTCGCCCCACAGCGCCTTGGAGGGCGACGCCACCGACCGCCTCGTCGCCGCCATCGAACATCCCAGCGTGGACATCATCGGCCACCCCAGCGGCCGGATGATTCACCGGCGTCCCGGCGTCGAGTTGGACATCGACGTGGTGGCCCGCGCCGCCGCCGAGAACGACACCGCGCTGGAAATCAACAGCAATCCCCACCGACTCGATTTGTGGGGGAGCGCGGTCAAGCAGGCCGTCGAGGAGGGCGCGACTATCGCCATCGACACCGACGCTCACTCCCCGCCGGAGTACGAGTACGTCCGGTACGGCGTCCACACCGCCCGCAGAGGGTGGGCGCAGGCCGACGACATTCTGAACACTCGAGACGCCGAGGGCGTCCGGGAGTTCCTCCACTGAGTCGATGGCCGCCGACTCGTCGCGTCGGACGCCGGGCGAGACGCCGCTTCTCCTCGACGCGATGGTCGGCAAGTTGGCGACCTATCTCCGGATGTGCGGATTCGACGCGGCGTATGCTCTCGACCGGGGAATCGAGGCCGACGACGCGCTCTTGGACCTCGCCCGCGAGGAGGACCGACTGCTCGTCACGCGAGACGCCGAACTGGCTTCGCGCGCGGACGGACTACTTATTTACTCCCGCGACGTGACCGACCAGTTGCGGGAACTGGCCGACGCGGGATTCGCGCTCGAACTGTCGGAACCGGCGCGGTGCGCCGAGTGCAACGGCGAGTTGGTCGCGGTCGAGAGCGACGATTCGACGCCGGAGTACGCGCCGGATGTCGGAGAAACGCGGGTTTGGCGATGTCCGGACTGCGGACAGCACTTCTGGAAGGGGAGCCACTGGGAGTCGGTCGCGGCAACGCTGGCGGGCCTCTGACGAGGGTTTCACTTTTACTTTCACCGAGCGTGGCGAGTGTTCTTGTGCCGATAGTTCGTGCTGTCGAGATATGGACGACCGAGTACGGATGCACGCCGAACTCCTCGTGGACCACTGTACCGACGTGAGCGCCGACGACAACGTCCTCATCAGAGCGCCGACGCAGGCCGAGGAACTGGTCGTGGCTCTCTACGAGCAACTCGGCGAGCGCGGTGCGCGCCCGACGACCTCGTGGCTGAATTCCCGCGCGAGTCGGGCCTACAACCGTGAGATGGACAGCGAGGACTACCGGACGAAGGACCACGACCTCGCGGCGATGAAGGAAACCGACGTGGTGATTCTGGTCGGGGGCCTGCGAAACGCCGCCGAGATGAGCGACGTCGACCCGGAGAAGCGAGCGGCGGCCGGTCGGGCGCGCCAGCCGATTCTCGAAGAGCGCCTCGACAAGCGATGGGTCATCACCAAACACCCGACGGCCGCCGACGCCCAGAAGGCCGAGATGAGTACAGAAGGCTGGAAGGAGTTCGTCTACGGCGCTATGGACCGGGACTGGGAGGCCCAGCGCGAACGACAGGAACAGTTAGTCGAGATTCTCGACCCGGCCTCGGAGGTCCGGGTCGTCTCGGGCGAGACCGACCTCCGGATGTCGATAGACGGGATGGAAACCCTGAACGACTACGGTACGGGGAACATGCCCGGCGGCGAGGTCGCCACCTCGCCGGTTGTCGATAGCGTCGAAGGGACGCTGTTCGTGGACGTTCCCTTCCGTGAGAGCGGGCGCGAAGTCCACGACGCTCGACTGGAGTTCGAGGAGGGCGAGGTCGTCGAGTTCGACGCTGGCCGGAACGAAGACGTGTTGGAGCGCCTGCTGGAAACCGACGCGGGCGCGCGCCGGGTCGGCGAACTCGGCGTCGGCATGAACCGGGGCATCGACCGACTCTCTCACAACATGCTGTTCGACGAGAAGATGGGCGACACCGTCCACGTCGCGCTCGGCGAGGCGATGGACGAGTGCGTCCCCGACGACCGCGAGTTCAACGAGAGCAGTCGCCACGTGGACGTGCTCGTGGACGTGAGCGAGAACTCGTTCATCGAGGTGGACGGCGAGGTAATCCAGCGCGACGGCGTCTTCCGGTTCGAAGAAGGGTTCGAGAGAGCGTGATTAGCTGTTCGGTTCCCACTGCTCGCAGGCGTCCATGTCGTCCATCGTCCGGCCGTAGTAGGCGCACCGGGGTTGCATCCCGTCGCTGGTCCGGACGTACTCGAAGTGCTTGCAGTTGCCGCAGTAGGCGTCGGTGGTCCGCTGGCGGGGTTGGTCCGGCGCGTCGGCGTCGTCCAGCGGCGACGTGATATCGTCGCTCGCGGTTCCGCCGTCGCTGGTGGCGACGCCGCGACCGGTCTGGCGGTGGCCTTTTGATTGCTGGTTAGGCTGGTTCGTCTGGGTCGGCGTCTCGCCGTCGGGCGTGTCGCCGAAGAAGCCGACGCCGCCGAGGCCGGTCTCGGCTTCGCCCGGGGGCGAAGTCGGCGTGGGGTCGTTGTCGGGGTTGCCCGCGGCAGCGTCGGCCAGTCCGGTCTGGAAGGCGCGCAGGTCGTCAAAGTCGTCGAACTCCTCGAGTTCGCCCTTCTCGACCTCGACGGTTCGGACCTCTCCGCCCTGCGAGATTTCGAGCGTGACGGTCCCGCCGGGGTCGTTTCTGGTCTTGAAGTTCGCCACGGCGACGAACAGACACCAGAAGGTGACGAGGACGCCGAGGAAGTAGACCACGACCACCTGGAAGGTGAAGTCCGGTCCCTCGCCGACGCCCGCCCAATGGTAGGGGTAGGCGTTCGTGAACAGCGCGACCCCCAGCACCGCGATGCCCGCGCCGATTGCGGCGGCGGCCCGGACGCGCTGGCTCGCGGGCAGGACGCTGAAGATGCCGACGAACACCGCCGGGACGCCGAGACCGGCCAGCACCCCGGCGATTTCGCGGCCCTGCCAGTACTTGAGGCCGAACGCGGCGTGGATGCCCGTCGTGGACATGAAGATGCCGAGGACGACGAGCAGCACCCCGGCGACGAACAGGCCGACGCCGAGGTAGAGCCGCCGGACGTTCCCGACCTCCCCGACGTTCTCCTCGTAGGCCTCCGCGAGGCTAGTCATGTACGGGCCATCGCACGCGAACAAGTAAACGTTGCGTCAGACGCGCGTCGGATTTATCGGCTCGAATCAAATTTCGGTTCTCGGACGGGAGAGGCGAAGCGATTCACCACGAAATCGACGGCGAGCGGCTAGTTCTTCGTCGCGGGAGAGAGTGGCCGCCGGGCCGCGAGGTGCCGGAAGCGCGGCGATACTCCTCTAGAGACAACTTTACAATTCTTACAATTATTTGTATACTTACTAGATAAATAATATTATTGCTAATGGCTCGTTGACTCCAGACCCGTCATCTCGACCACGCGACTCCCGACCGGAACTTCCGCCGGGCAGACACCTCAGTCGTCCCGCGAAGTCACCACCCTTTTCCACTTCGCCCCCGAACCCCCGGGCATGGCAGACGACAACTCCGAGGAGAACGCACCTGACGAGACCGAATCCGAAGGAGAGAGCGAGGAGAAGTCCTTCCGCGAGCGCGTCGAGGAGATTCGAGAGAAGCGCGCCGAGGAGGGCGAGGGCGAGGAGGGCGACCGACGCGAGAAGATGGAAGAGATGATGGGCGGCGGCCCCGGCGGCATGGGCGGCGGTGGCGGTAACCCGTTCGCGCAGATGATGGGCGGCATGATGGGCGGCGGCCCCGGCGGCATGGGCGGCGGTCCGGGCGGCCGACCCGGCGAGAGCGAGTCCCGCGGCGACGAGGACCTCGTCCGCGAGGTCCGACAGCTCCGCGACGAGGTCCGCGACGCGACCCGTCAGCTCCAGCGCATCGCCGACGCCGTCGAAGACCTCGACGACTGACGCGGTCGAGATTCGGACGTTCGGTTTTTCGTTTTTGATGATCGGGAGTGGTAGTCGTGTTTTTCGGTAGTGAAGCCTCCGTCGCTCTGTCTCGATGGAATTGGGAGCGCGAACAGCAGGACTGCGGTGGTGTCTTCCTGAATCCCCCGGTCGGTCGCTCTGTCTTGATGTAGTCAGGACCGCGAACAGCAGGACTGCGGCGATAATGTCTTTTTGAAGCCCCCGGTCGGTCGCGGTCGCTGGCCGACATATCCGCTCCTCTCCGCAACACCCGTCGCGGATAGGGGTCGGCCAGACGACCAAGATAAACGCGACCGACCGGCCCCTTCATCCACCCAAACAGGGGTTCGTTTCACCGAGCGCATTCCGGCGGGAAGTTTCACCGAGCGCGTCCCGGTGGTTTGTTTCACCGAGCGTTCGCTGATGTGCGCGGTGCCGGGTGCGTCCCGGTGATTGGTTCCACCGAGCGCGCCGCGGCGGTCCGGCGGACCGCCGCGCTTGCTGGCGATCTCCCGGGAGATGGGTGTCTGTTGGCGATGCGTCAGTTTCCGCGAGCCGTGGATTTATTACCGGCAGTCCGGCTATTTCGAATCGTAACAGTGTCCGAGTCGAGCGGCGGGTCGCTCCGCCTCTTCAAGAACAGCGAGTTCCTCGCGCTCGCCAGCACCGCGTTCGCCCGGAGTCAGGCGTACTCGACGATTCTCATCGCGCTGGCGCTGTACGCCGACATGTTCCAGACCTCCGGCACCGTCGAGGGGCTGTTCGGCACCGCGTTCGCCGCGGTCCAGTTGCTCATCGTCCTGCCGCTCGGCCGGTACGTCGATTTGCGCGACTCGAAGCGCCTGCTTTTGGTCGGACTGGCGCTCAACGTCGCCGTCTTCGTCGGCTTCGCGTTCGTCTCGACCGTCGAACACGTCGTCCTCCTCCGGGTGGTGCAGGGGCTGGGCGCGAGCATCCTCTGGATTACCGGGATGACCGCCGTCGGGGAAATCAGCCCCGACGAGTCCCGCGGCCTCTGGATAGGAACCTACAATCAGGTCGGCGCGTTTTCGAGCCTCTTCGGCGACATCTTCGGCGGCCTCCTGCTGTTCGTCTACGGCTTCGAGGAGACCTACGCGGTCCTGTCGCTGTTCACCATCGTCGCCTTCCTCTCGGTGTTCGCCTTCCTGCGGGACAACCCCGGCGGGAAGGCAGACCCCGAGGAGGCCTCGGGCTACGAGACCATCGTGGACCTGATGGAGCGCCGGGCCATCAAGGCGCTCGTGTTCTTCCGGGGCGCGTTCAGCGTCGGCAAGATGGCGGTCATCATCTTCCTGCCAATCTACGCCCGGACCGAGTTCGGCATCAACGCGCTCGTCATCGGCGGCATCATGGCTGGCGGCAAGTTGACCAAGTCGCTCACGCAGGGGAAAGTCGGCGACTTGACCGACCGCTTCGGCGAGAAGTACCGGTTCATCCTCGCTGGCGCGGTGACGTACGCGGTCGGGACCGCGCTCATCCCTCTCGCAGGGTTCGCGGAGGGAATCGTCCCCGGCGTGACCCTCGCCGCGCTCGGCCGCGAGTTGGCGCTTCCGGGGGCCTTCTTCGTCCTGTTCGCGGCCTACGCGGTCCTCGGCGTGGCCGACAGCCTCCGGCTTCCCGCCAGCATGGCGCTGTTCGTCGAGGAGGGCGAACACTTCGACGCGGTCGGGTCGAGCCTCTCGCTGCGCTCTATCGCGTGGAAGGTCGGACAGGTCGGCGGGCCGGTGCTGGTCGGGGCCATCTGGGACGCGACCTCCGTCCTCGTGGCGTTCTGGACCGCCGCGGCGTTCATCGTGGTCTCGGCGGGCGTCTTCGCCGTGATGTTCACGATGGAACCCGCGCCGGAACACGCCGCGACTCCGGCGGACGACTGACTCCAGAAGGCGGTAAAAAGCGGCGAAAAGCGGCAAAAAGCGGCGAAAATCGACAGGCCGAAAATTGAGAAGCGCGTCGCCGACGCTCAGACGGTCATCTCGCTGGTGCCGCGAATCACGTCCACGGCCTCGGCGTCGATGGACTCCGTTTCGAGCCAGTGGGGCACGAAGTTCTGGCGGTCGAAGTCGTCGCGCTCGTCCTCGGTCCCGATGATGCACCAGAGCTGGGGCTCGTCCGGGCCGTGCCAGTCGCCCTGCCGGTTGATGGCGTAGCAGACGCGCTCGCCGCCATCGTACTCGATGATGGCGTCCTTCCGGATTCCGGGGTCGCCGTGGATGATGAGTCGCTTCATGCTCGCCGATTCGGAAGGAGCGTGTTTAAGCGCTTCGGGAAAGACCGGAGAGACCGCCTATCTCACGTAGGAGCCGACGTGTTCCATGTGGTAGACGATTTCGTCCGAGAGGTGGTCGAGGTAGCCCGAGTGGTCGTCGCCGACCTGCGAGGTCCCGTCGAACTCGGTGTAGTTCGGGGCGGGCGTGTTGCCGTCCTCGTAGCCCGTCTCGCCGAGCGCCTTGTCGAACTCGAAGGAGTCGTAAATCCACTGCAGCACGTCGTCCTCGTGGTTGTGGTCGTTGAACATCCCGCCGACGACGTTGCTGACGGCGTCGTAGGTGTCGGGCCACTCTGCACGGCGCTTGAGGAACTGACGTCGGTTGGTCGTCATCGACCTTCTCCCGACCGATTTTATTAATAATTTTACTATTGGAATAAGTGCCCAAACGGTTTCACCGGACGAAATCTTCGATGGCTTCGGCGACCGAGTCGTCGTGTTCCTCGACTCGGCGCTCGTAGCAGACCTTGCAAATCAGCCCCGCTCGGCCGACCGGGACGCGGTCGGGGTCCGGGTCGTCCCGCCCGAAGTAGTAGCCACAATCGGCACAGACCAGCAAGTCGTCGGCGGGCGCGAGCCACCCTCGGAGGGCGCGATACGCCGCGTCACCGGCCAGCAGGTCGTCGGGCGCGAGTTCGTCGGGCCAGCAGTCCGACCGGACGAGGAGGCTCCCGTGTTCTTCGTTGACGTGCGCTGCACCTTCTTCGCGGGCGACCTGTCGGGCCTGCTCGCTGTCGTCGCCGGTCGCGTGGACGCGGTGGTCACAGTGGACGCACTCGAAGCGGTGTTGGACTCTCATGGGGAACCAGTCGCCCCCGGTCCGGACTCGTCTCGGTCCACGGTCGCGTCCTCGGCGAGTTCGTAGCGTCTGGTCTCGTGACGGGGGACGAGTGCGCCTCTCGGCCCCTGCCGGAGGTAGCGCGCCCGCTCGGTTCCGCGGTCGGCGACCGACTCGGCGACGAACACGCGGTCGCTCCCGGCCACCGATTCGAGCGGCGTCTCCTCGGCCAGCGCCAGCGGGAGTCGGACGACGACTTCCTCCGGTCCGGCCGGAAGTGCGTCGGCGAGCGCGTCGGCGTCCCGGCGGTCGAGTTCCGGGTCCGCGAGGAGGTCGAGATAGCGCTCGACCAGAATCGGCTCGTCCGGGCCGGGACCGCCGTCGGTGGCGACCGAGGCCTCGGGCGAGGCGCTTACCGGGGCGTCCTCGAACGCGCCGCGGACCTCCTCGTAGGTGACGAGTTCCGGCGGGCTTTCGCGGAGCCACTCTCGGAGTCGGTCTACATCGAGTTCGTTGACGGCCTTTCGGCCCCGAACTCCGTCGTACTCGGCGCACTCCCAGCCGGGGTCGGCGAATCGGACGAAGCGGTTCCCGGCCGGACCGGCCCAGCGCAGGCAGAGGTCACTCGCTCGGCGCATCGCGGTCAGGAAGTCCCGCGGTCGGGGACTCGCCGCCCGGTCGGTCAGGTGATAGTTGCGGACGCGCTGTACCGGTGCGCTCTCTCCGGCGGACGCGAGCGACTCGACGACTCCCGTCATCGCTCTCCTCCCGAGCGAGGCTGTTTCTCGCCCTCGTGAAACCCCGTGCGGTCCATTCCGTGCGTTGCAAACCCGGTCGAATGGCAGGTTTTCATGGTCTCCTCCGAGACCGCGAAATCGGAGCGCAACCGCCGCCACACCACCACGCGCCCCTTTCTTTCACGGCCTTCATGTATAATTTGTTCTGGAACAACTTAAACTCGTGCCGCCCGCGGTGAAAGTGACTTCCTCCCACCCTACTCGCTCACCACGGAGGCGGTTCGCTCGGTAAGGGTGGGCTTCCTGCTTCCACGACGCGCTTTGCAGACACCAAATCGGTGTCCGTAGGGAGCGCAGTCTCCACAGGTCGTTCGAAAATCTTCGATTTTCGTGATCACGAGAGAGCAAAGCTCTCTCGAACGACTCCTTGAGGACGGGGCATTAGCGCTTGATTTTTTAGGTAAAGCTGGCGCGGCGCGCGAGTGGGACTCGCCGACGGCGATTGTGAACCAAACGGGTTTTAAGCCCCGTGGCCCTACACCACGACAAGGTAGATATCTATGCAGATGCCACGACGGTTCAATACGTACTGCCCGCACTGCAAGGCACACGAAGAGCACGAAGTCCAGAAGGTCCGGACCGGCCGCTCGTCCGGCATGAAGTGGGACCAGCGCAAGCAGCGCGAGGGTTCGAAGGGTATCGGGAACCGCGGTCGGTTCTCGAAGGTGCCCGGTGGCGACAAGCCCACGAAGAAAACCGACCTCAAGTACCGCTGCAGCGAGTGCGGCAAAGCCCACCTCCGCGAGGGATGGCGCGCTGGCCGACTCGAACTGGAGGACTAACATGGCAGGAAACTTCTACACCGTGCAGTGTCCGGACTGCGACAACGAACAGACCGTCTTCGGAAAGGCCGCGACCGAGGTCGCCTGCGCCGTCTGCGGCGCGACCCTCGCCCGGCCGACCGGCGGCGACGCCGAATTCGAAGGCGAAGTGACTGACACAGTGGAAGCCCGATGAAATACAGCGGCTGGCCCGACACCGGCGAACTCGTCGTCGGCAAGATAGACGAAATCGAGGACTTCGGCGTCTTCGTGGACCTCTCGGAGTACGAGGGCAAGCGAGGACTCGTCCACGTCAGCGAAGTCGCCAGCGGATGGATCAAGAACATCCGCGACCACGTCAACGAGGGCCAGACGGTCGTTGCCAAGGTGCTGGACGTGGACGAGAGCGCCCAGCAGATCGACCTCTCGCTGAAGGACGTCAACGACCACCAGCACTCCGAGAAGATTCAGGAGTGGAAGAACGAGCAGAAGGCCGGAAACTGGATGGAACTGGCCTTCGGCGAAGACATGGGCGACGAGAAGTACACCCACGTCGCCAACGAACTCCTCGCGGAGTTCGGCGGCCTCTACGGCGGGTTCGAGCAGGCCGCGATTCACGGCCCCGAGGCACTCGACTCGACCGACCTCACCGACGAGGAGGTCGAGGCCATCGTGGACACCGCCCGCGAGAACGTCTCGGTGCCCTACGTCACGGTCACGGGCTACGTCAACCTCGAAAGCGCGTCGGAGAGCGGCGTCGACGACATCAAGGAAGCCCTGCAGGCCGCCGAGGGCAACGGCGAAATCCCCGACGAGGTCGAACTTGAAGTGACCTACGTCGGCGCGCCCGAGTACCGCATCCGGGTGAAAGCGCCCAACTACAAGACCGCCGAGTCGCAACTCGAAGAGAGCGCGGCCCGCGCCGAATCGGCCATCGAATCGGTCGGCGGCACCGGTTCGTTCCACCGCGAGCGCCAGACCGACGAGGAGTAATGGCGACGGTCGAACCGACTCGACGATGAAATCGGACATCCGCGTCTGCTCGGCGTGGCGCAATCGCCACGACCGACCGGTGTACACCCTTTCTTCGACGTGCCCGGAGTGCGGAGCCGAGGCCGTCAACAGCGCGCCCGCGCCGTTCAACCCCGAGGACCCCCACGGCGAGTACCGACGGGCACTTAAGGAGCGCGCCCGCGAGTAAGCCACATGGACGAACTCGACATCGAGGCAGTCGCCGACCCGGACCTGCGGGACCCCGTTCTCGTGGAGGGCCTGCCGGGCGTCGGCCACGTCGGAAAGCTCGCTGGCGAACACCTCGTCGAAGAGAAGGACAGCGAACTCGTTCGGCGGGTCTACTCCGAACACCTCCCGCCGCAGGTCAGCGTCGGCGACGACGGCACGACCGAGCTCGTCTGCGCCGAGATTCACGCAGTCGAACTCGAGGAGCGCGACCTGCTGGTGCTGACCGGCGACCATCAGGCCAACGACGGCGCTGGTCACTACCGCCTCACCGACGCCTTCCTCGACGTGGCCGAGGAGTTCGGCGTCGAGACTATCTACGCGCTCGGCGGCGTCCCGACCGGCGAACTCATGGACGAGTACGCCGTCCTCGGCGCGGCCACCGACGCCGACTTCGTGGAGGAGTTAGAGGAGGTCGGCGTCGAGTTCCGCGAGGACGAACCCGCGGGCGGCATCGTCGGCACGAGCGGCCTGCTTCTGGGCCTCGGCGAGCGCCGGGGCTTCCGCGCGACCTGCCTGATGGGCGAGACCAGCGGCTACCTCGTAGACCCCAAGAGCGCCCAAGCGGTGCTGGAAGTCCTCGAAGACGTGCTCGGCTTCGAGATCGACTACGAGTCGCTGGAGGAGCGCGCCGACGAGATGGAGGACGTTGCGAACAAGATTCAGGAGATGGAGAACCAGCAGTCCGGCATGCCGACCGACGAGGACCTGCGGTACATCGGCTAGGCGTCTTTTCTCGGAGATTTTTGAGTGGATGCGAGAGTCGGGTGAGAGTAACGTCCTCGAAAGCTCTCGCGCTCTGAACTGCAGAAGCAGACGAGACAGGAGAGGTGTCGAAAGCCCTCGCGCGGTTCGCCACCGGTAGACATTCCTGCTCGGCCTCCGGCCTGCGCGGGCTGTGACTACCGAGGTCACACTCGCACCGGAAGACAAACCGCGTCTTCCGAGCCGTTGCCTCGCTTCGCTCGGCAAGACTTCGCTCGTGTGACGGTCGCTCAGCGACATATCGGCGCTCTCCGCACAGCCCGCGCCGATAGGGGTCGCTGAGACGACCACGGCCTTCGGCCGCGAACCGCGCTCGCCCTTTCAGTCCGCCAGGGTTCGGTTGGTCAGTCGAGCGTAGCCGGTGGTTTGTCGAGACGAGCGAACGCGAACCAACTGCCGGGACGCGCTCGACTGACTAATCACCCGGCAAACGCTCGGTGTGGCCGATAACGGGCGGGGTCTTCAGAAAACGTTCACGGCGACGATTTTCGCTGTCGCGGTCACGTCGGGTCAGCGAAGCATCAGGGAAGCAGATACAATTGTCTAAGAAATATCTGTGTTTTTCTAGCAAACCAAAACAATGCCTTCTCTGCGAATTCACGACCCGAAAATCCGCTGTTTGCGCTCCAGATACCAGTGATAGCTCGCCGAGAGGCCGACCAGCGCGAGGAAGTACCACGCCCAGAACTCGACGCCGAACGAGGAGACGAACAGCATGTCGAACTGCACCGCGAGCAGGGTCAGCGCGCCGAGCGCGCTCACGCCGAGGTAGTACGTCGCCCACGAGATGTCGCCCTCGGAGACGACTTCCATGTAGACCTCGACCTGCTCGGCCCGGTCGCGGAGTTCGAGCATCTGCTCGCGCTGGTCGTAGTCCACGATGCCGAGTTCGTCGAGTTTCGGGAGATGGGTCTGGTGAAGCGAGACGTAGACGCTCTTGCGCACGTCGCGGGGCGGCGGGTCCTCGCCGGTCTCGACCGAGGCGATGTGTTCGGCGAGCGTATCCACCGAGAGCGGTCCGTCGGTATCTCTGAGATGCTGAATCGCGTGTCTGCGTCGGTCGTTCCGGAGGACGTTGTGGATTTCACTGGGGTCGAGTTCCTCCTCCGAGTCCGGACTCTGTACTGTCATGTTGGCGTGGGGCTACCGACGGATATGGCATTCCCTCAATCTAAGGGTCGTGTTTAGTTAAGAGTGAAGGATGAGGCGGGAGTGATTTTGTGCTGATTCATGGCCAAAATCACCCGCCTCAGCGGTTGTAGTGACTGGATTGACTTGGAGTTTGTGGAGCGTGAACGGACAC
>NZ_ML219769.1:0-181880 GCF_004765785.1 Halorussus ruber
GCGTCACCGTCGCGGTTCGAGTCGGTGGGGAGACGCGCCACGTCCTCGACCTCAGCGGCGAAGACGGCGAGCGCGCGTTCGAGAGCGCCTACATCGACGAGACGTTCGAGAATCCGACGGGCGAGACGGTGGAAGTTTGGGTACATCAGCAGAACCTCTCGGGGGCGAGTCTGCCGTATCTCGACGTCGAGACGAAGCGCGACAGCGACGGCGACGGCCTGACGAACGGGCTGGAGAAACTCGGTATCAAGACCGGGACCGGCCGGATTTATACCGACCCCTACGACGCTGATACCGACGGTGACGGGATTTCTGACGGGAAGGAGGTAGCTGGTCACATCGCCCGCTACGTCGATAGCGGGTACTTCGAGTTGGAGAGCGACCCGACCGAAGTCGACTCCGACGCTGATGGACTCGACGACTACGAGGAAACGTACGAACGTCACCCCGTCCAGTACACGAAATCGAAGGAGAAGTCGAAGAAATTCCTCGCCGCGCTCTATAACGACGGCGACCCGGGAAGTCATCTCGCATCGCGGACTGTCAAAACAGATCCCATGCGGAAGGATTCCGACGGCGACGGAATTCCGGACGGGGAAGAACTCGAACTCGGGACTGACCCATCGCGGGCGGACACCGACGGCGATGGGATTTCCGACGGCGACGAATTGGCCTACGATACCGATCCGACGCTCTACGACTACAAAGGGCCGGAAATCAGCGTGTTCCGGGCGAAATTCGAGAAGAAGGCGTGGAGTGCAAAGACTGTCTACTCTATCGGTTACTCAGCGGATGACCCGAGCGGACTCCAATCGTCAGCACTCGTCAAGAACGGCGAGGTGAAAACTGACGCCTCGTGGGATGGCGACCGGCACGTCAGTCGGTCGGCCCAGTTCGAGACCGGCGCAAAAGAGACGATTTTCGACGGGCTGACAGGGACCACGGTCGAGGTCCGTGCCCGCGACCGCAACAAAAATAAGCGGACGAAGGTGGCGATGGAGCGCGCGACCGTCTGGGGGTCGCTGGCGAAGGAACTCGTCGACGAACACGATGGGAACGAAACAGCGGCAGCAAGTAGTGTGGGTCTATTTTCGGGCTTTACCGTCGGCGCGGGAAGTACTGCTCGTGCCCTCAACGCGGTGGTCGAGAATCCACTTGGGTTTCTCCGGTCGCTCCAGCAACTCGCCAGACTCGTTAACCAGTTGGGTCTCGTCAAGAAACTCCTCAAGACGCTTCCCCAGCAACTAATTGAGGGGTTCGAGGAGCAACAACAACAGGCCAATCCGTACGACCCGAACGACCCGAGTGAGCGACACGAGTACGAGTCGTTCCGGGCGAGCTACTACCTCGGCTACGTCGCGTTCGAAGTCGTTGCGATCATCGTCGGTGGGCAGGCGAAGAATGCGGTTAAGAGTACGAATACGTTCTCAAATGTAGTTGACAAACTCGACCGGAATGGTCGGCTGACGCAGGTCCAACGGTACCTCGACGCGGCCAAGGGCCGGACGACAGGACCCGTCAAACGTGGCAGTTACAAGCTAGGCACTCGCCTCGGGGAAGGAAGTACCTGGCTGGCGAAAGAAAGTGGTCAACGGATCTTGAGCGGGGCGAAAACGGCCGCTGGACAGACTCGGTTGTACGGGCATCTACGGAAGATTGATGGTAACAAGATTGACGACCTGTCGCCCTCGCAGGAGGCACGCCTGCGAACGGTTTTAGCGTACACAGGTGACGACGGAGTTGAGGCAATAAATAAGCTGGATAAAGATTCTGTTGAGGATATATTCGATTTTCGAGCGTCGTGTTCACGTTCGGGTCTAAGCATTCAGAGCTACACCCAGAGTTGTTTGGATAAGGAGACTAGTAAGCAGGCTGCCCAATCGGTTGTCAAGGCGAGTGACGAGGATGAGGTATCTGCAAAGGAAATAGAGGACGCCATTCAACGGATTGACGCGGCAGACGGGGTTGCCCGGGATCGAGCAATCCGTCTGCTCGCCGATGCAGATAGCGATGCGGTAAAACTAATCACTCGTCTTGATACTGGGACTCTCAGTAAGCTGGTTAAAAACACGGACCAAATCGATACAGTTCGGGCTGATGGTGATACTCTGACAATTAACGCAGAGCGAGATGGTATGGACGTGAGCGTAAAGTATCCCAAGGATGGTGAGGAGTACGTGCGAACAAAAGGTGGTGTTGGCGACAGGGACCTTTCAGAACTCTCTGAGACAGAAAAAGGAGATATTGTTGAGGATGAGATTGCTCCGAAGTTGGCCGACAAACGCGGGTACGACGTTCGTGACCCCTTCGATACCGGGACTGAGGATACTGGTTTCGACGTGATTGCGAAAGACCCCGATAGTCCCACGTGGGTCATCATCGAAGCAAAATTCAAGAGCAAAGGCGGTAGTATCTCTAAAAAGACGTGGTTAGATGGTACCGAAACAAAGGGCAAGCAAATGTCTGATGAATGGATTAGAAAGACAATTGATGAGATGAGGGACAAAGCCACGACAAAAGAGCAGCTAAAAATGGTAAGGGAACTGCAACAAGCCTTCGAGACAGGAAATATCCGAAAAGAACTCGTAACAGCGCAGAACGCGAAGCCAGATGGGCAAACGGCTTTAGATAATCTCAACGACCTTCGGATAACGAGGGTGGATGTTATCAAACTCGGAAAAGTCGTAAAATGATCTCAAAAACAGAGGACGAGCTACGGTTGAAACGTGAATTCATCAAGGATATGATTGATGATTCAAAGGAAAATCTAAAACAGGGAGAGGTCCCGCATGATAGGGTTCACTTAGTCTATAATTCACTAGGTGGTGACTATCGTAGCCTCGGTGTATACTCTTCGCTCTTAGGCGAAGAATCGAAGGCGTGCGAACAGTTCGCCGAAGCGGTAGACTACTATCTGTCGGGTGTCCGTACGGCACGTGAACGTCAAGACGAGATCACCAAAGGAAATCGTGAAAGTGAACCGAGTTACCTACTTGATGCTCTGTATACTGCACCTCTCGCATGTGATGAGGAGTTACTGGATGAGGTAGCGAGAACAACGCTCGAAATGGACACCACATACGTTACTGAATTTCCGGATATGGACTTCAAGTACTATGCCGCAAAGGCTCTTGCGTCGGTTATCCT
Source organism: Halorussus ruber (assembly GCF_004765785.1). Lineage (GTDB taxonomy): Archaea > Halobacteriota > Halobacteria > Halobacteriales > Haladaptataceae > Halorussus > Halorussus ruber. The sequence goes on from NZ_ML219769.1 coordinate 3,148, forward strand.
TGACACAGGAGAAGCCAAGGCGAATTTCCAGTCACTCAATAACTCTCTTGACGGCTTGCGACCAGAAATGAGACAGTTCTTCGGTGCTATCGCTACTTTCGTCGAAGGTATTCTTGCTACTGATGAAGATATGGTAGCAGAAGGAATACAGCAATTGCTAGACCACCATTCCTCGACAGTTAAAGGTGAGCCAACGACGACCAAGGAAGCGGTCAGTCTTCCTGCAACGGCTTTGTTGTTGCTTGCGAGGAAAAAGGAAACCGGCGTAAGTATCGAAAGTGAATATATTCTTCCGATAGCCGAAGGAGATGATTAGTTCCTTGATCAGAGGAATGTCCGTGAACTCATTTACCGATCGATGAAAGAAGGCGAGAGATCGTCCCATTGGGAAAATGGAAGTGTTATTTTGAGCCAACTGAGGAGAGTTGCCCAAATTCGGGGATTAGCGGAATGCGAGTCTCTGTTCTCCCAAATGGAAAAGTCGAAAATGGGTAAAGTGATACAGATGACTGCTGATAGTGTCTCAATTGAACTTCAATACGACTCTGAGTTCCAGGAATCCGTAACAAAACGCGAACGACCGGATCCGATTGTGAGAACGAGAGTCAAAGTAGGAGACACATATGTGTTTGGTGATGAAAATTACATGAATAGTGGTTATATGACGACTAATTTAATCGTTCAGTTGGGGGAACTTAGGAAAATACTCGCTGATGAAAAGGTAGTTATTGAGTACGAAAATGGACCAATGTGGCTTGTATTTGAACCGCATGACGAGGACTCAGTCAAGCTAACTGGATGCGCAACCATTGAGGGTGTACGTAACCCTGACCAACGCCTTTCGGTTGATACAAGCGCAGTTGTGGCGAAAAAAGAATGGGTTTCTGAACTCATCGAAACAGCGGAGAATTTTTATGAAACAGTCATAGATCTCAATCCTAGTCTTGAAGATAACCAAATGATTCAGCGTCTCCAGAAGGAGATTACAGATGCAAAAAGACGGCGTGAAGAGTTAGAATTGGAGTGAAGACTATCTATTCAGAAGACGGTGTCAATGGTTGTGGCGCGGATGAGCCATTTGGAGAGGCCGCGGGAAAAGGCGGGTTCTTCGTGACCGGCGAGCTGGTCAACGATTCCACCCTCACCCTAAGCGGTCACATCTCAACGACCGGTAAACCATTTACTGGCTCGGCGCTCTCAACCCCGGAAAGCACAGAAGTGCATCTTACAGTAGCCCCACACGGGGTATTAGAGCCGGACAAGATGCCTGAGCAGATAGAGACCTTGACTGACCCCGGTCCGAACATCTGGTGGCTCGCGATATTCAGGTACGTCTGAACCGCGAGCAGTAGGTGACAAATCTGTGCCCTTAAGCGATGATTTTCTTGAACACAGCCTCTATATTCAGCACATCTCTCGGAATACTATACGTAAATAATGGGAAGTCCCATGGTCAATTCGCACCACAAATTTCGCATGTCCCCTCCTATCAGAGATTAAGGGTTTTAACAGAGCTATTTGAGTCTAAACCCCGTTTGACTCATTTACGTGTTCGTCTCACTCCACCGGTTGAATCTGACGAGCCTCCTCGGCAAGATCACGAATATACGCTCGAAGTGCGTCCATATCGTCACGGGCGTCGTCAAGCGTTTTCGCTTTGACCTTCGCCTTAATCTGGTCTTCATCCCGCGTCCCAGTCCCTCGCTTGAGTTTCACGGTGAGCGAGACACCGACGTCGCTCCGCTCAACGTACTCCGTTGGTGACGATTCGTCATTGGTCGCTTTCGATTCGTTGCTTGCGCGAGACGGCGAGTTGTGTTCTGACATGGTGTAGCTGTATTACTTAGTGTTCAGTTGGACGGTGCGACCACGTCGTCGGACAGTTCACGAAGGGCATTTTCGATGTCGGTGCCGGTGAGTCGCCAGTGCCCTTCAGGATGAGAGCAGTCTAACTGGCTCACGACCCGGTTTTTGAACCCAGTGTAGTGGGCTAGTGCGACATCCTCGTCGCCGGTATAGTCCAGCAAGAGTGCTAGCGCAAGTTGCGACGGGCCACTTCCACCGTATCCCCAGCCGAAACCCGAGGGACTGTGGTTCGCCAGTTCGAGACTCGGCTCTGGCGTCACCTCTTGTCCGGGTTGTTTTTCCACAACAGCGCGTCCGCACCGCCGGTAGCCGACGTAGACGATATCCTGATTCTGGTTTGGCCGTGTCTGTTCAAGCGACTGCGAGTCGATTGTTCCACTCATGGTTCAATTCGAGGGACTACTTCAAGTTCCCCCGCACCCCTTAGGGGGTGAAAAACTTACGCGGTCACTCCGTCATGTTTCCTGGCTCGCTCGGGCGCTCAGTAGTGAACGTCTGCTGGCACAATCCAGAACGTATTACTCTTCGTGATACGGTCGGGATTCTTGACGCGTGCCGGGCAAGCCAGTCGTCATATCTATCGTTACTGCAATTGGAGGGTCGTCCCAGCAGGCTTTGCTAGCGACTGGTGTGCCAGACTCGTCGAATGTCACTTCGGCGGTGATGAAACTAGTTGATGTCAGCCTTCATCCGATAGTGTCGGGATTTTCTCCTCAAACAGTCGATCGAGTGCGGTCCAGAGAACCTCTGTTGGAAGTGTCTTCTCGAATTCGGCAGGCTTGTGGTCACGTTTGCCCGCAACGGGGTGTTCGTACTGGAAGTGAACTGGCCCGAGGTCCTGATGGTCGTGGTCGCGATGCCAGCCACAATTGAACCCTGTATTCGAATCAGCGTAGTGGATGCGATAGTACGGTTCATCCTCAACGAACCGCCACTCAACGTCGAGTGCTGGTGGCTCTGGTCCCGTTGGTGGGACGACACGGCTTGGGTCGATTTCTGCCTGTAGGAACTGCCTGACGATACTATCCGGTTTGTAGGCAACCGTCGTGGTGGTTGGGTGTCGTTGCAGGACGTCCTTCAGCCCCTCGTAGACTGAACTGCTTGTCGTTCCTGGTAGCCTCATCTGTATTAGGCAGGGAGGGCGTCACGCTCGTTTGCCCAGTCGTATTCGTTGAGTGCTGCCCGGACGACCGGGATGCGCTCTTTGAGCTGCTCCCACTCGCTGGCAACCTCCCGTCGTTCTTCGATCTCCTCGGAGTTGTCGAGGTCGGCGATACTCGCCCGGAGTTCACCCGGTGTCTCGACGTCGTAGGTAGCTTTCCAGTCCCTGATTTTGGTGCGCATGGATTCGAGTGAGGTCGTGAGTGCTTCGCGGTCGTGTTCGCGCTGAAGCGCAGCGACTTCACGGTAGGTCGCCATGAGTTGGTCGACGCAGTAGAGCGTCTGGTCGCCCTGCTCGATCTTCCGGAGCACGTTGTCCTCGACGAGTTGGTTGAGATATTTCTGGGCTGTTTTCACCGACGCGTCTGTCTCATCGGCGATCCACGAGGCAGTACGCGGTGTCTGGAGCGTCCGCGCAGCCGCGCGGATTCGTTCACCACGCGTCATCGACGCTTGATTCTGGTTATCGTTTTGGGTGGGGTCGTCGGACATACTCGTATCTACGCTCTGCTCGAACATATATCTACTGTACTGGAAATATATTATTCTCGGTCTACTCGTCCAATTCCAGCCTAAAATCTCGTCCACTCCGTCACATTCCTTGGCTACTTCAGGTGCTCAGTAGTGAACGTCTGTTGGGACAATCCAGAGGTTTTCGCTCTCGTCAAGGATGCTGTCGAGCTGGTCTCGGTGCCGAATACCACTGCCGTGTTCGTCATACAGGAAGATGGTGGGGCCGTCGTACGCGCCGACTTGGTGGAACGCATGCCGGGCGAGTCCGTCATCGCGCATAATCTCCTCGCCGCTCAATTCCTCAAGCGCGTCCCGGACGCGGTCAAGATTCCGCTCGAACTCGCTCTTCGTCGCCTCCCACCCACGTTCTAGCAGTTCCTGACCATCGTCGGATTCCACAGGAACTGCTACTGGCAGGTCGCCCCACCGGGCCTTCCCAGCGACTGACGTGCCCGACTCATCGAACGTCACGTAGTAATCGAACACAGCATCTGCGTGTGGGTTAGCCCCGACGAGTTGGTCAAATACTGTCTTTCCAGTTGTGAGTGCGTCGTCTCGTGTCGATGCCTCTACCAGCGAGTAAATCACCATATGCATTGGTTTTCACTTCGATCTGCCGACGCACGCGACTACATGCCGCGCTACTGTTTGTTGCGCCAGCATTCATCGTCGGCGCAGAAAAACACGGACTGACATCGTCCAACTGGGAAGGAGTTGTGAGTTGGACTGTAGTTAACCAACAATGCCGAAATACGCGCTCGTCTGTTGGTTAACAGTAGAGGGTAGCACGATTTCTTCATTCAGAATCACCGATGCAACTGACGTCCGATTTAAGGAAGCGACGTATGACACGACTGGTTTGTCTATAGGATTTGCTACAAACGGCGTGCAAGATTTAGAGGATAAGTACAGCACAACGTCTGTTCTCATCGACTCTCAGGTTCGACTAGTGGGAAGCAGTAGCCGATGGCTATCATTGTTGTCGCCACTGAGGCGACGAGAAGAGGAGAAAGCCACCCTGGATACACTCCTGATAGTCCCACGACGACCAGCGGGAGGCTCCAGGCCGATCCAAACATCAGTAACGCCCCTCCGAGCAGTCGGGTTCGGTCGTACCGAAGCAAAGAGAGTCCAAATGTCGCAATGCCACCCGCGAACACGGCCAAGAGCGTGAAAAAGACAGTATCGATCTTGACCGGCAGGACGGTTACGTCGGGGACGATACTACTGGCGTCAGCCGCGACAGCCCACGCTACTATGACGACGGCCCCAACCGGAAGCGCCGCCACGAGGGCAACCCCGACGATAGCCGATGTCGGTGTACGGTCCGAGAGGTACTGATACGACCTAAGCAGCACGAGCGGGAGTAAGACAAAGCCGATTCCGAACGGAATTGACGTGAGAAGCCATGCAAACGGAATCCCACGTAGACTCTCACTGATGGCACCGCTGGCAGCTTCAATGAGTATCAGGACGCCAGCAATCGCCAAGAGTCTCCCCGTCCAGTGTTCAATCTCGTCTACTTGACTGCTAGTGAGGGACATATCCGCACTATATGCCCCTCAAAAATATAATTGGCGAAACACTAACTATTCACCATGTATTGAGCAAAACTACTGAGACAGTTACGGACTACAAAGTGAACAAAGAAACCGTACTACTAACTACTGCTAAGATTACCATCTCGCCTACTTGCCCACTTTGGGTTCTGGCCCGTATCGAGGCATTCCGCAGACGTGGCACTCCCACATCGGGTGACCACTCCACTCGTCGTCTGGAACGGTCTCGAAGTCGAGGAGTCGGTGCCCCGTACCACGGTCGCACTCACGACACTCGAGGTGCCTCCTGGTTGGTCGCTCGCGTTGGTGGCTGTCAGTTGTGGTCTCTTCGACAGATCGCTGGAGTGCAATTGCGGGGACTAGCCACACGTCGTCTACGTCCCTAGGCGGACTCGAAGGCGACGAGTCGCTGTCGAAATGGATCAACCAGAAAGAGACGTCCTGCACCGACAGCAGGTGCAGCGGTCTGGGCCGGATCGAATTCTGTCTCCCAGAGCTTCCGCCCGGAGAGTTTCGTCTTGAGACCGTTCCCACGTCGGATTGCGACCGCGCGATGGCTCGGTGCGATGATGGCGTTCTCGAGTATCGGCGATGGAGACGACATGACGGTCGTCCGAAGGTCGAACGACCAGCGGGTCTCACCACTCTTGGGGTCAAGTTCTCGGACTGTATCGCCATCTTTGGCGTATACTGCATCGCCGGATAGCGTCGGTGCAGAGGTCCCGCCGATGTCGTCGCGCGTCCAGCGACCTGAGCCGTCGAGAGTGAACGCTCGAAGCTGTTTGTAGCCCTGCGCGTAGACACCGCGCTCGCCGACTGAGACGCCCAGCGCGTACTTCACGTCGTCTTGCCAGCGCTGTTTGCCCGTCTTGCGGTCGAGTGCGAGGACGCCATGCTGTACAGGGACGTAGACCCGATCTCCGGTTACCGCGGGCGCGACGTTCCCTGTGACGTCGAGCGAGTCCGAGATATTATACTCGGGATATTCGAGCGGTTCGAGACCGTTGTATCGCCACAACTCCTCGCCGTTCGAGAGTGCGACGACGGCGTTGCTGGTCCGAGCGTAAACTGTGCCCTTCCGAAGAGTGGGTGCATATACTGCGTCGTCGCCGACTTTCCGTGCCCACTTTCTATTGCCGCCCGTGGCGTCGAAGGCGTAGACGAATGCACCTTCCTCATCGGTCGTTCGGTCGTAGGCCAGCACGTAGACTGTCGAACTATCGGAATCGTAGGCAGGTGTCCCACCGGGTTCGTGCGGGAGGTCGGATTCGAAGGTGCGCTTGCCGCTCGTGGCTCTAATTCCGGTGAGCGTGTTCTGCGTAGCGATGAACACTCGACCATCACCGACGATGGGAGAGGTGTAGGGCCAGCCGCCAATATGAGCGTCCCACGCTTCGGTGACCTTCGAGGGCACGGTCGCATTCGGATAGAAGGCGGTATTCGTCGGAGTACGGGCTACCTGCGGCCAGTCGCCTAACGGGAGCGACCCAGACTCTTCGAAGGTAGCACAGCCAGCGAGACCAGTTGTGAGTCCACTGGCCGCGGTGAGGAGGGCTCGCCGCGAGAACGTTGGGGAGGGCATCATCGGAGTAGTCCCATTGATACTGGAAAAGTTTTCTGAATGATTATATCTCGGTTCTCGACCAAGAGTCCCGGAAACCCTGTTACCCACCCTCTGCGTTCGGTTCGCCTGAACGAGAATTTATCGGGCTACAGCGTGAGCAATAGACGATTCGACGGATTCCGCATGCCTTTCGACGACTCCTCTCAGACCCCCTTCGAACGACGCTACATTCGAATCCAGCCGACCACCGACTCGCTCTCAGTCGGTTCTGTGACTACGCAATTTACCCATCTCCATCGCTTGCTCACGAACGACGACGAGCGCTCGTGGTCACGACGACTTAGCTCGAAGACTGACCCGATCCGAGGACACTCGAATGGCTCTTCACTGCTTCACCCGATGGTCGCCTCGAATACTACGTCGGGCTACCCACATCCGACGACCGAGAACTCGAGTCGCTCGAAGGACTCCTCCAGAGTCTCTTTCCGGATAGTCGCGTGGGACGTCTGCCTCCCCAGCAACCCACTCCGCAGTACGTGGCTCAGTCCGCGTTAGCGTGACATGGCGGACACGCTCTTCTGCATCCGCGTTCTCGGCCCAACGGGGTTCTTTCTTACTCATATCTCGTCGGTTTTCAACTCTTCAAGATGCTCCTCGCCATACTGTTCGTCTGCGGTCTGGTGGTGCTGGTGGAGGCGGTAGGCGGCCCGGAGCCGTTCCTCATCGTCAGTAATCGCCCAGTACGGACGCTTGTGCCGCACGAGACCTCGTTCCTTCAGTCGTGAGAGAATCGCACTCACGGCGCCTGTATCCAACTCAAGTTGCTCGGCAATCGTCGCCGCCTTCCACGCACGGTCGTCGTTCTCGTCAAGGAACACCACGATCCGCTCGGTATCGTTTTGCTCCTCAAACTCGTCGTCGTCGGCGTTCTCGAACTCGTCGATATCGATGGTGCCGCTCGACATAGAACTAGTGTTGATACCGTTGACCCATGGCTATTTGGGATGTTTGTTACAACTGTAGTGAGGAGAATTCCGACATCTGAAGACGGGTATGACTCTATCTCTACTGTTGGGCGGGATGACCTAGTGGTGAGCGATACGAGCGTGGATCAAATACATCGATATCCCTGCTATCGGTGCTTTCTTCTAATTGTCTAACTGTTATCCGATGTGACTGGTTCCCTTCCTCGGCGGGCTCTCCTCCGACGTAGTGGTGTAGCAGTCCTCCCGTCTCTTGCAGGGTGTGCAACCCTCAAGGCGGAACTAGGGTTGAAAACACAGCGACTCGGTCAGGTAGTGCTTGCAAACAGTACCGACGAGTCGTTTGAAGTAGCCGTCGAGGTCATCCGCGATGGAACGACCGTCCTCAACTCGTCATACCAGCTCGCCCCCGGTTCGCCGAAAGAACGGCCCCAGATTGTTCTTAACGAGTGGAAAGACAATGCTGACGCCCAGCGGTGGGTAGTCCGAGCAAAAACAAAGGATAGTGAATGGAGAGACGCTGAACTGACCGCTGCGGCGGGTGAACGCAACGACTGTCACAAAGTCAATATCGTTACGGGCAATTTCCCTGAGGCATCCCTCCTTGTCGTACCAACAGACTGTGAAGAGACTCCCGTAGAGGCCGGGACTCAGTAGATTCGTAGTACGAATTGCTTAGTTCCTTCGATAGGGTATCAGAATGTGCTTGTTATAACCAGTAAGTCGTATCGCGTCTCATCTCAATCGTCCCTGAATACGTGCTGGAGTGCTGTGACTGTACCAGCGCCGACCACCGCACCGAATGCGATATCGTCAGCATTCGACGGAGTCTGGTCGATGAACTTTCCGATCGAAATAGAGACGTCGGAGGTGTTTTTCGGTTCAGGGCCACCAGCGTTCATCAGCCATCCGACTCTGTTCCCATTGGCTCCTGTCTGTCCAGCAATGAGAAACGCATCGGTATCGAGGACGTGAACTGCATCGCCAGTACTGTGCTGGCCGTCGAAATAGGTTGTCTCCCACTGTACTTGTCCAGTCGGTCCCGTTCGCAGAACCCACGCACCGCGAGGCCCATTTTCACGCGACTTATCTGGCGTGCGTTCCCGAGTACCTACGAGCAGATAACCATCGTCGAGAACTGCAACCTCCGCAAGCCAATTCCAGGGTCCAGTTGAATGAGAGTGTCGCCACTCGACGTCTCCAGCTACAGTTAGACGGAAGTGCCAGCCTTGCCCATCATCGTCGTAGGAGAACCCACGATTACCGACGGCGACGATACCTCGCGCATCCGGACTGAGATCCGCAATTCGAGCGCCTTTCGGTTCATCGGCGGTGTACGTCCACTGCACGCTACCGTCGGCGGTAAGTGAACTCACGAAGGGGACTTCGCTTCTGCCATAGTCGTCACTTGTAGCAGGCTTCGTGGACCCCCCGGCATACAACGCATTATCGGAGGCAGCGACCGCGTTTACTCCACCCTGTCGATCCGGACTGGCGAGTGGTTTCGCCCAGCGTTGATGGCCGCTCGTCGAGACGGACGCAACCCACGGCCGGGACGTTTCGTCTCTGTCGACACGACGTTCACCACCGACGAGAAAGCCGTCCGCCATCGGCGCGATGCTACTGATGCCGCCACTGCCAGCGGTCGGCTGGAGCGTTCGACGCCACACTATGTCTCCGTCTTCGTCGAAGCGAACAAGCCATGGGTCACTAGAGAGCGGTGCCTCGTCATTGATGTGAACTTGTTCGTTAACGTTGGTTGTCCCCGCCAGAACGACACCGCCATTCGGATGTCGAGCCCCTGCAGTGAAGAGACTTGGAGAACCGCTAACTGCCCGTTGCCATTGGACCCGGCCTGCCGTATCCGTTCGAACCACCAGTCCTTGGTAAGTCTGCGTTTCGACGTTTCCAGCGAGAACATACCCATCACCGACGGGAACAATTGTCTGTATTCCCGCGTATCGACCCTTGGTAGCATAGGTTCGACTCCACGTCGTTTCCGGGACCGAAGGCGGAGCTCCTCGGCCAGTACCGGAATAGCTCAGTAGTGACGTGCTAGCGACGCCAAGAGCTGAGAGGAGTTTTCGTCTGGAGGGCGTCATCAATATAGCTGTTCGCCACCGTACAAATAGTTCTTCGTGATACGCGACCGAACAACATGAACTCGGTGTATTTTCGATTCGAGACAGTCGAGCTATTTGCTCAGTTCTTCCCGACGTTGCCGTTTGACGTTAGTCGCGTCGAATACCGGCGTGGCGTACGCCGCACCGATCGCAAACTCTGTCGTCACGCCCAGGTCGATTGACCGTTACTCCCGTCAAGCGTGTACACCGGCACCAACGAGCTAACCGCCGTCAGAACCATTGGTCACGACAGCGACTGTCTCGCTGGTGTGGCCGAGACCCCACGAGGCGCTCACGCTGAGGTCGCCAGCTTCACCACCGACGTAGGTGACTGAAACGGTCTCTGTTACGCGTTCACCGGGAGCGGCATTGACGTCAAAGTCCCAGAACTTGTCGTAGATACGGTCGTGGGTGACCGCACCGACAAGCGTCCCTTCGCTCGCCCCCGTGTTCTCGGCGGTGACAGTAATATCGAGTTCACCGTCGCTCCGGACGCGGTCTGGAAACGAGACGTCGACGTTCCACGCGGGCGGTTCCCGAATTTGCTTCTGGAGCACCCCCGGCAGAGGGTATCGATATGTAGTTTCACCCCCGTCGAGGAGGACCGCGAACTCTTTGCCCGACCCAGTAGGCACAGAGACTCCGACGCGAACGCTCGGCCGATTCAGCGAGTGGACCGGAGCTTCACTGCCCGCAGGGTTGCGCTCGCCATCGACCTCGATGCCGAGGGGAAGTCGGTGTACATCTTGGTCGTACTCCGCAACGTCGAGGTCGAGGACGACGAGCAGTTCGCCGCGCCGACCGACGATTTCCCACGCGAGGTTGACTTGCCGGTGGAACGACGACTGGACGGCGAGCGGGCCGAGTTCGACCGTACCCGCGGGGAGTGAGACGACATCGCCTGCGCTCACCGATTCGACCGCGTCGGTTCCCGGCGTCGTCGTTGCCGACGTAGGGCGGTCGGTCGTCGTTCGGGAATTCGTCGGCTTCGAGTTCGAACCGGCCGAGGAGCATCCGGCCAAGGCGGATGTCGCGGTCGAGCCGAGCGAGGCGAGGAGGGCGCGGCGGTCCATACCGTGGCGTACTGACCTATCCGGATAAATGTCTTCTGTGGTGAATTGTTCAGGGTACTACGGGACACATCCCGTCGTAGTCTCGGTCGCACCCGTCTCCGAGTTGAAAACGGAGGCCGTCGGTGTAGTACTGGACACGCTATCTCTCTATGGTTCGCGTACTACCTTCGCGGTGTCGGACGCGACTGCGGGAAGGACGCGACAGGTCTCGGCCGCGACGATGTAGTCGGCGACATCCCGCTCGACGGAGCGAACCGAAATCGCCCCCGATTGGTTCGCAAACTCCTCGTCGGTCCAGCGAACGTACCGGGCGAACTGGGGCAGAAGCTCTCGGACCAATCCCGAAGCCAGTTCGTTCGTCCGAGCGGCCTCGATTGCTTCGAGGGCGTTTTCGCGGAGAGCGACGACGGCTTCTGCAGACTCGACACTCATTTCGTCGCCGTTTTCGATGCGACTGCGAAGGCGGTCGAACGCGCGGACGGTCACGAGTACGGCGGTCGCTTCGAGGATTCTCCGAGCGAGCGCCGGTTCGGGGTCGTCCGCGTTGCGGAGGACGAGAGCGTTACGCTCCGACTCCTGATAGAGCCTCGCGAGCGCCCACACCCCTGCCGTGTCGCCGACGTTTCTGTCCAGTAGTGCGCTCGGCGACTCGTGGAGGTCGGCGTCCACGTCGGGAAGCGACTCGATTCGCCGTTGGACACGGCCGTAGAGTGTTCGGCGGGCCGTCTCCAGTCGCGGCTTGAGGTCGGACGTCGTTTCGAGACTGTGCTGGAAGCGGTCGAACATGTGGTTCATCACGTCGTTGTCCACGCGAGCGCGTTCAAGCCTACTCGCCGCTTCGCCGACTCCGAACGGGCCGTCCCCGAACTGTCGGTGATCCCGACCATCGGACGCCGCCCAGTTGCGGGCACCGACGAGGTCGCTCTCGATTTCGGCGTGGACGCGGAGCGCTCGAACCGGGTCGTCGCCGATGTACGACCACCGTGACGCGAACTCCTCGGTGGTCGCACGAATCTCGGGGGTCTCCTCGCGGACTTCCTTGCGAGTCAAATCCGAGTCGATCGCCCGCCACGTCGCTCGGACCTCGCGAGCGTCCGGCCGAGCGCGACTGGCTTGCCACAATCGTTCGAGGGTCGTCGGGGCGTCCTCGATCTCTCGGACCTGTTCTCTGGCAGAATCGTTCAGGTAGTTCAGTCGCTTGCGAATCGCGCCGTTGGGAACGAGGTCGCTGTCGAAGGTGCGCGGAACGTCGTCGAGCAACTGGCGTGCGGCCTCGGCTTGGGCGGCGGCGAACGACGGTTCGACTGTGACCGGGAGCGTCTCCGAAACTGACGGTGCGGGCTTGCTCGCCATCTCGCTGAGACGACTGGCGTCGATAGTGGGCGGGCCCCTCCACGGCAGGCGACTACTGCAACCTGCGAGTGCCGTGGTCGCTGTCAGCGCGAGGACGCGCCGACGGCCGAGCGACGACCTCACGCTGTTTCCTCCTCGCTAGTGTGGGTCCGGCATCCGCCGCTTCCGCTGTTGGAACTGAAGCGGCGAATCTGGTCCGAGTCGAGTGCGACCGGGAGTCGGACGAGGAGCGCCACGACGTCATCTTCTCCGGTGTCGCAGGCGACGTCGGCGTCGCGATAGCCGTCGCGGTACGACGTCTCTATTGCGGACTCGGTCCAGCGGACCCAGCAGAGTTCTCGGGCGTAACATTCACCGAGTTCAGTCTGTTCGACGTACACCGTCTCGGTGCCGAAGTCAGTATCGACGAGAAACTGGCGGGCGCGCTCGACGCCTTCAACGTCGGCGAAGACGAGTTCGTCGGCCGACTCCTCGTCGGCGACGAGGGTGTGTCGCCACAGGTGGTCGTCGGACTCGGTGTCGTCCTCAGTCGTCTCGTCACTGTTCATAACGACGGCGGAGCCGTCTGGATTCCGGAGGTTAACTGTCGGTGGGTCAGTAACCGCGTCGTTCGGCGGACTCCTCGCGGTCGGCGTGGGCGTGGTCGAGGAGTCGGGGCGACTGTTACACCCGGCGAGCAGACTGATATAGCCGGCAGCTACCTGGAGGGCGCGCCGTCGGGAGCGGGAGGGCATTCGTTGTCGCGTTTCTCTCGTGCCAGTAAATAATTTCAGGGTATTAAGGCGACCTATCGTTTCGTACCGACTGTCCGAGAATCATATAGACCAACAGAAGCGGCTACAGCATGGTCTGAGTCTCCTTGTCACCGAAGTCTCGAAAGGAACAACGTGTGATTTCAGACACTCGCCTTTCACGTCCAAATCTGCCTCGTCACCGGGTTGTTTCCGGGTGATCCCACCGACTTGTCTTAGAACGGGTATTTGTCCTTGAGCGACTGGAAGGCAAGCCGCCCGAGCAACTGGGCAGGGCCGCGCTTCGGCAGGTCGCGAGCGACATCTACCCTACCCGGCGGCTCACTTCCACCGATTCCGAGTTCCCAGTCGGTCTCCGACGCGAAGCGGTCGACCGCGATTTCGACACGTTCACGCACAGCGTCGGCGTCCATCGTCTCGATCTCGCCGTCCTTCATCAGCACGTCGCCATCGACGATGACCGTCTCCACATCGGCTGGCGCTGCGTTATTGGCGACCTGCGCTGGAATATTGGTCAGGGGTGTGAACTTGGGCTTCTCGACGTCAAGCAAGATGACGTCGGCCCGCTTGTCAGACTCGAGGCTCCCGATCTCGTCGCCGACGCCGAGGGCTTCTGCCCCCTCGATGGTGAGCATCCGCACTAACTCCATCGAGTGGTACTGACCGGTCGACCGCTTGAGATTGGCCGCGAGCCTTGCCTGTCGCGCCTCCCCGAACAGGTTGTAAGAGTCGTGCCAGTAATGGTCGTCGATACCCAATCCGACGTCGATGCCCGCCGCGCGGAGTTCCGGCACCGGCGTCCACTGCACATCGCCGTCCGTGTTCCAGTAGCAGAAGATGGACGGACAATGCGCGACCGACGCGCCCGATTCGGCAGTCCGCCGGATATCCTCGTCGTCGGCGAGGCGGAAGTGGGCGGCCACCAGCCGATCGTCAAGGAGGCCGACGTCGTCAAGGAGAGTGAGCGAGTCCTCGGCGCCGTTCGCCCGCGCCATCGTATTGCTCTCCTCAAGTTCGAGCAGGTGGGTGTGGACGAGTAGGTCGGGGTACTCTGCGGCGAGGTCAGCGGTACGCTCCCACAGCTCGCGGGTACACGACCAGTCGTCGTGGGGGTTGATTGTCGCTCGGATTCGTCCGTCGTAGGTGTCGTGGTACTCGTCGATGAATTCGCGGGCACGGGCGAACTGCTCATCGACAGAGACGTCCCAGAAGAGGTCGGAGAGCGCTATCCCAAAGAACCCGCGGAGACCCGCCTCGCCGAACGTCTCGGCGCCCGCGCACGGGCGGACGTCCATCGAGTTGACGGTGGTGACGCCACCGGCGAGAAAGTTGAGTGCGGCGAGTTCGTACCCCGCCTCGGTGAGGTAGTCGTACTCGCCTTCGGCTATGTCGCCGTAGATGGCGGTCATCCCGCTCATCATCTCCATCAGGTCGAGGTCGCTGAACGCGCCGATGAGCGGCGTCAGTTCGAGGTGGGTGTGGGCGTTGACCAGCCCCGGCATCACGAGCTTGCCCTCGCCGTCGATGACGTGGGCGGCCGCGATGTCCGCATCGTCGTCCCGCGAGGCTCGCACCTCGGTGATGCGACCATTTTCGATGAGTACCGTGCCTCGTTCGTAGAGGCGATTCCGTTCGTCGACCGTGAGGACGTACGCGTCGTGAATCGCGATGTCGACGTCCATTTTTGTTCAGTTATTAGATGATTTCTTATGAGGATTGCCGTTGCTTGTCGTCACCCAGTCGAGGGCACGGGTACGATCCGACGGCTCATAGTAGTACACCTCGTCCGAGGCGACCGGCCAGACGGGGTGATGGCCCGCCACTGGTGGTAGAAGAGCTTCGCCAAGCGGGAATCACCGTCCACCACGCTCGTGGCGGTTCAGTAATAGCGGTTACTGACCGCTCCGGCGCTATTCGCTGACTTCAGTTTTTACGACGGTCGCTGGCCGGGTCGTCAATCGGAGGACCCGGTCGGTGACACTCCCGAGCAGAGCGCGATATTCGTCCGGCCGTCGTTTCGTTCCGAGCACAAGCAAGTCCGCGTCAGTCTCGTCTCCATACTCCACGATAGTCTCAGCAGGCCGACCGTGTTGTATCGCCGTCTCGATGTCGACGCTGGCTTCTGATGCTCGGCTTCGGAGTTCTGAGAGCGTCTCCTCACCGTGTTCTTCGAGACCGTGTTCAGGGCCTTCGGCTTCGTCGACGTACTCGTCGCCGCTGTACGCAGTCACGACGTTCTCATCGACGACGTAGAGAACGTGAAGAACAGCATCGTGCGCGGCTGCGAGATCAAGTGCGTGAGTTTCAGCCTCTTCAGACGCGACTGTACCGTCCGTCGAAAGCAGGATCCGATCGTACATTCAGTTAGATTTCAAAGTGGACCTCAATAAAACCGCCCCTCATTTCCGTCGCTCCGAGAGGGAGTACACGCATCCGATGTACCTCCTGTCGGTTCTGCTGGCCACTCCACCCGCTGGCTTGGAATGCCTCTCCTACATGCACGTCGCTCGTCGATTGTATCTAACGTTCTCCTCGGTCGGCTAGCTCGTCCTGTACGAGCATTGCGAGCGTCACACTACTCAAGCGTCGAGAATCCTCGCTCCTCAGGCAGGGGCGTCAATGGTATGTCGGATGGATATCCTCAAGGAGTTGGTCGATGATTTCCCAGAGAATCAAGGACGGAGTCTCATGTTCGAACGAGATACTCCGTCGGTCTTCCTCGTCGTCAGTCGTATACTAGAAATGCGTCCGACCGAGATCAGGATGAACCTCGTCTTGGTGCCAACCAGCGTGAAACCCCGTATTCGGGTCGGTGTAGTTCACGCGGAACCAATCGTGTGGCTCCTGGCGATACCACGCTACGAGGAGTTCTGGTGATTCCGGTCCAGTTGGTGGGTCAAGGGGGTCGGGTCAAACGTCGCTCGCAACTGCTTGGCTTCGATAGCATCTGGAACGTATTCGACCGTCGTAATCTGGGGAACACGCTCAAGGACGCCCTGCTTCAGTTGCGCGTACAGGTTCGCGTTCGGATCACCCTCGGGGTGTGGAACAGACCTCCGTTAGCTGCTGGCCTCGGCTGGCTCAGTTGTCGGAGCCAGAAAGTCCCATTCTCGGATGACGAACCCGACGATCTGGATGCGGCGCTGGAGATGTTCCCACTCACGCGCGATTTCGCGGCGGCGGTCTTCGTCTTCAGCATCAAGAGCCTCGTCGGCGATTGTTCCGCGAAGCTGATTCGGTGACTCAACCTCGAACTCGTCCTCCCAGTCCCGGGTTTGTGCCTTTATGTCGGCGAGACGGTCCGTGAGCTCTTCGACCGTATGCCCGCTGTCTCGAAGGCGCGTTGCTTCCTGCATCGCTTGGCGGCGGTAATCCGGCGAGTACGTGGTGTGTGTACCGCTGTCGTCACGACGGAGAATACCATCGTCGACCAGCCGTTCGAGGACGCGCTTGGTCGGTTCGTGCGACCAGTCTGCTTCGGAGGCAATCCAGTTTGCGGTCCGTGGCTCTGACAACTGACGCGCGACCATCCGAACTCGATCCTCACCGGTTGTCTGCCGTTCCATGAGTCCGTTGTCGGGGCACTGTCTAGTTACGCACCTTCTGAATCGGGGTGCGTCCATCGAGTGCTTGATGCGGTCGTTGTGCGTTATAATAGTGTGTAAACTGTACAAGCCACTCGCGGGCGCTTTGCTGACTGCCCACCCACGAGGTATGGAACCGGTCGATGCGCATCGTGAGGGTCTGAAACCATTTTTCGATTTGGTTTCGGTGGCACTGTCTAGTTTACCTCCTCAACCGGTGTGCGTTCATCGAGTGCTTGGTGCGGTCGCTGAAAATTATAGTAATGGACGAACGACGCAAGCCACTGGCGGACGCTCGGCCGACTGCCCACCCACGACGAATGGAAGCGGTCAGCTCACACCTCAAGGGTATGAAACCACTTTTCGATGTGGGTTCGGTCGACATACTCAAGTTGACCGCTCGATCCTAATCGGGAGAGAGCAATCAGATAGCCTGCACCATCGACCAGAAACACGGTTTCTGAACACTCGCGTTTCTGAGTGAGGCCGTGGCGGAATGCAGCTGCTGGATCAGTGCCACGCCGTCCAAACACGGCGACAGCAAGCAGTACCTTCGTTTCGAGGTCGATCGCAGCGTACACCCAAGACCACTCGCCGTTGATTCGGACAGCGGTCTCGTCGACCGCGACCCGCGTCGAGGGGTCGCCCACGCTGTCAGCCAGTCGATGTACCCAACTCCAGACCGCTCCACGTGTCCGTTCAACGCCTACTAACTCGAGAATCGCTGCTGTCTCTCTGAGCGAACACCCGGCAGCGTGGGCGGACGGCGAACGCCCTGACGGGCGTCGCCGTCCGCTCCCGCCGCCAACATTCGAGAGTCGCGGTGTCTAACGTCTCTCTGAGCAGGTCTGCGAGTTGCATGGACACCGATCGCTACGGCCTGCTCGCTTCTCAAACTGGCCGAGCTAGACAGTGCCGTCCACTTGGGCGTCCCGCGAACACTACATCGGGATTTAAGCAACGGGGTTGATTTACTCCTCGCAATGACCAACAACATTTCTCTATCGCAAGCCCGCGACGAAATTGATGTTCTCCGCCGGAACGAATCGGAGACGAAAAACGCGATCGAAAATGCCGCCAGCGTCGACGTAATTCGGTACCTCATCGAAGAGGAGGAGTTGGACAAAACGCACGATGGACAGCGGGGGCTCGGGAAGATTCGAAAGGCAGTACTCAACTCCAATATAGCTCCTCGGGACGTCAAGCGTCTCGTGAGCTACCGAGGAGACGATACCCCCGAGGAGATTCTGGTTCCGGAGGAGGCTGTTCGGAATGCGACGGTGGCGCTCGAGACGGGGAAACCGGTGGTGTTGTATGGGCCGACTGGGACGGGGAAGACGACGTTTGCGAAGCAGCTCGCGCAACGGACGTGCATCGGGTACACGTTGAATACGGCGACGCCGTCCTGGACGCCGTCGGATATCATCGGCGGGATTTCTCCGGATACCTCCGGACGCGGAATCCAGTATCATCGTGAACTCGGATGTGTCTCGAAGGCGGTGCAACGCGCTCGGAAGTTCAACGTGGATTACGGCGTCATCCTCGACGAAATCACGCGAGCGGATATCTCGAAGATTTTCGGTCCCCTCTACACGGCCATCGAGAATCCGCACCAGACGATCTTTGAGACGGACGATGGTGAGACGATCGAGTTGGACGAGCGAGTGAACATCATTTGTACGATGAACATGTCGGATCGGACGGTGAACGAGCTCGATGACGCGATTACGCGTCGGTTTGCGATGGTGGAACTCGACGAGTACCCCAAAGAGAACCGCCGACAACTACTGGAAGGCTGGCTCGACGACCTCGTCGAGAACGCCATCGATATCGACACGACGCGCTTGTACGAACTATTCGAGGCGGACTATCGAGGAATCAATCGCGGCCGTGAAGATACCTCGCAGGGGTCGATTATGCGGTTCGGGCCGATGCATTACCGAGACGTCGCTGCATTCATCGGGGCGGCGTGTGCTGAAGACGGCCAGTACGAAGACGACCTCGAACGGGCGGTCGGCCAAGCGTACAAAACCTTCCTCGTGCCGCGGCTCTTGAACACGGCGGCCTTCCCGCAGATCGAACGAATCGCCGAACACTATCGCCTCCTCGACGACGAGTTTACGGCGTTCGATCTCGAGCCAGCTGTTGAAGTAGCTGAGCGACGGTTAGCTGAAGAGCGCCGTCAGCTCGGGACATAATCCTCGATGAGTTCCATGGACGAACGGATTGCAACTTCGGTCGGGCGAGGAGAGCCTGCGAGTAGTGTCGACGCCGTCTACGAATACGACCCGGAGATTCGGACGTATCCGATTCCGGAGCGGGGGACGATAGAGATTCGGGACTGTCCCGAGAGTATCGACCGTCAGATAGAACGGGCATCGTTTACTGTGGAGGCCCAGGGGCTGTATCGGAAGAGTCAGCAGGCTATCGGGCCAGCAGAGGAGGGTCGGGAGTACGAGGTCCTCACGATTCGGCTTCACGACGGTGGGTCGACCCTTCGGATAGACGCGACCGACCTAGTTGGCACAGTCAGTATCACTCCGAACGCGACTGTGCGGATCGACCCGAAGGTCGATTGGGAACACATCTTCGATATGCTGTTGGCGGTCTACGAGCAGAAGCGGTCCGCGGAGTACCGAGGAGTTCCGACGGATCAAGTTCTCGAAGACGGGACGGACCTCAAAGACGTCCTCGTTATACTCGCAATCAACTTCCTCGATGGGCTGTCGACAATCCGGCGGCGCGGATTCATTCGGGACCTCAACGTTTGCCGCGTCAACGACATGGACGGGCGTGGCCAGATTGACCTCGAGCAGACGCTGTTGAATCAAGCCCACGGGAAGCTACAGCCCCAATGGATTCAGAACGAAGTCGACTACGACAACGCGGCCAACTCGCTCCTGCAGTACGCTGGCAGAACGCTGCTACGGTTGTTTCAAGACGGCGCTCGGGACGACTGGTCCCGACAGCACCAACGGATATATTCGGAGTTAGACCGCGAGGTGGCTCGTCTCGAAGAGATGGGTGTAACGAGCGATGCACAGCGCGTCGGAGACTACCACGAACTCTCGGTAGAAGATTTACCTCGGCAACGCCGCTACTACGCTGACGCCCTCTACGTCTCGAAGACGATCCTCTCGTCGTCGCTTGGCCACCAATTTAGCGACGGTCGATACGAGCTGTCCGTCGACTACGTGATGAACATGGAGTCGCTGTTCGAGGAGTACTCGCAGGTGGTCCTCGAAAACCAGCTTGACGAGATCAGCGGCTACGATTATTTGGGGGCGACGTCGGAGGTAGCGATGCGTGGGTCGCCGACGGTTACGCCGTTCGAGGGCGAGGGGGACGTGTTCCACCAACCGGATCACGAATTGATCGAGGGTGACGAGACGCTCGCAGTACTCGACTCGAAGTACTACGCCGAGGGGAAAGACCCCGTCAAACGGTCACCGTCCCGGTCGCGGCTGTTCAGCTACGCGTATCTGCTTGAGGCTGACGAGCTTGGGTTCCTGTGTCCGTTGATGGAGCCGAAAGAGCGAACGGTCGTGCAGTCGGATGCTCGTCTCCGCGTGGTTGCGCCGCAGACAGACGCGGGGTTTTCGCCGAGTGCGTACGAGGCTGCGATTCACGATTACCTCTTTGCTGTTCTCGTGGAAGAGGAGCCAGCGCTCGAAATCATGCGGGAAGTCGAGGGGCCGACCCCGGACGGTATCGAGACCGCTATCTGTCTGGAGGGGGTCGATGCTACCGCGCTCCCGGAAGTCAAGTCGATGAGCGGCCCGTTCGCGTATCGGAACAAGCGCCAGTTCTCTTGGAGTATCCTCCAGATGGCGGGGCGACTCTCGTGGTTAGCGGGGAACATCACCGAATTCGAGGACGAGGGGAATTGGGCGCGCGACCAAATCGAACTCGAACTCGACGACCGGTCACCGTACGCCTACACGTGCGTCCCCGTGTTTTGCTCGGACCGAACGCGGAGCGAGGAGTGGATTGACCTGTACTTCATCAATACCGGCGACGACGGCTCCGTCGAATCGGTCCGGGTCGACCTTCGGACGGAGCCGAGTCCGCCCTAGAACGGCGTGGTGTACCAACTACCGGTTTGGTCTTTCGGCTTGATTTGACGGCCGAACACCTCGTGGAGCGGATAGATTTCGCCCTCGTGGAAGATGTCGAACGCGACTTGGCCACGGTGGATGTCGGCGTCGATCTCGAACTGAACCATCGGCGTCGGGTCGGCGTTCTCCAAATCGTCGGCTTTCCGGTCCATCGCCCGCGAAAGTTCGTCGATGAAGGACTCGTCGTCGTAGGCGTCCTCGAGTCCCACGACAGTAACCTCCTCGGGTACGTCGTCGTCTTCGAGGCGTTCGAGGAACTCGTCAACTGGAATCTGGTAATCGACCGTCTCGTAGTCCCCCGCGGTAACGATGTTGTAGACCCCACGAAGTCGGCCTGCTTCAGGCATTGGTTGTTCGGTTGAGTTTCGAATCGTAGTGGTAAGTATGTAACGAGAATCACCGCACGGAGTTGACCAGATAGTTCGACAGGTATCGAGGAGGGCGCGTTTCGCTCCTCGGCGGTGCGGAGCGCCTCCACGGCACTCAAACAAGGGATACATTTCTTTAAGGATTATATAGAATGTCGAAAGACTCCTCTGGATTGCTCGAAGTTGTCTGTTCTGCCTGTATTCGCTGGTGGACGAGGAGCGGCAGGTCAACGCGGGCGCAGAACCGCGAGTCGGACGGCGTGGGCGAAATGCCGACTCAGTCGAGGGACGCGCCGCTCCAGCGACGGGGCCACCGCCAGCCGACCCACGGGCTCGCGCTCGGACTGCGATTGTTCGCGGGGACTCCCCCAGTCGGTCAACGCCGAGGACAGTCGGTCAGCGCCGGGGACAGTCAGTCAGCGCCGGGAGCAGTCGGACGGGACCGACGCGTCGGTCCCGCGAAAACAGCCACCGAGGGCGGAGACGGACGGCCCTCGTCAGTAGTTCGTCAGGTCCCGGTTCCCGAGGACGCGCTCGTAGGTGTCGTCGTCGGTCGCCGCGGCGAGTCGGGACGCGAGGTCGCGGATGTCCTGCCCGGTGGTCCACTTCTCGACGTAGTTGCCCACGGTCTTGCCCTCCTGATAGCGGTAGCGCAGGAACTGGAGTTTGTCGAGGTTGGTGAGGTGGTCGCCACCCTCGCCGTTGACCCGCTCCTGAATGTAGGCCTTCCGCGCGTCGTTGTCCCACGTCCCGAGTTCGAAGCCGTCGTCTTGGGTGTAGAGGCGCATCTCCTCTAGCTCCTCGGGCGTGGCGCTGGTCCCCCGGCAGAGCTTGTTCACGTCGTCGTAGGAGGGGTCCGGCGTCTTGAGGAGGTCCACGAACACGTCTTCGATGCCCTCGTCGCTGGCCTCTTGGATGATGCCGTAAATCTTCTCCACCACGTCCTTGGCGTCCAGAATCTCGCCGTCGTGCTGGACCTTGCCGTGGTGCTTGGAGTACTCGCGGAAACACTCGCCCATCTCGATGACGCCGATGTCGCCCAGCGAGAGGTCGCGGTTCTCCTCTAACTTCTTGCGCGTCTCGCGGGCGGTGTCGTAGATGTTCCGTCTGAGGTCGTTCCACGAAATTGCGGTGCGATTCTCTGCGGGCCGAGCGACCACGACGATGTCGAACGAGACGGATTCACCTTCGAGGAATTTAGTGAGGTCCGCCGAGACGGGATACGTCGCGGTGACGGTGAAACCAACCTCACAGAGTGCTTCCAGCAGTTCACCCCACGACTCAGAGTCGCTATGGTGGTAAGTGAAGGTGAGTGCCCCGTCGTCCTTCAGCGCACGCCGAACTGTGGAGAACGCCTGTTTCAACTCGGATTCGAAGTCATCTATTTCCTTATCTGAGGCGGGATTGACCACGATGCTCTCCGCCCGAGGAGTATGTTCTGTCTCAAAGCAGTCGTAGTCATCTTCAAGTACCTCCTTTAGCCAGACATAGAAGAAATCGGATAGTTCGGAATAGAGAACGTTATTGTAGTACGGCGGGTCGGTGATGACCAAATCGTACTCGTTTTCGGCGTCGATGAGTCGAGAATCTCCTTGGGTAACTGTCGCGTTTTCTCCGACTGGCTGGCGAAACGGGGCTGTTTCCCTCGTTTCTCCGTCTTCAACGACCCGTTCTGTGGGGTTTCGTCCGTACTCAACACCAGCTTTAACCATATCGAACGACGCCGTGAAGGTACCCCGACCGTATTTTGTCCCCCAGATGTTGTTCTCTGCGGGATATAGCGGTGGCTCAAACGAGTTGCTTCGGAAAATGTGGTCAACGCCGTTTCTGGTGGAGTCGTAAGAAGTCATCATGCAGTTCGTCCGCAGGGAGTCCGAAATTGCCAGATAAAGATACTCCTTAACATCGTCCTGAGCGGCGTTTTCTGATGCTCTAAGGAGTTTAGACAAGCAAAGTAACTGCCGCTCATTGTACATATCGGTCCATTTCTCGTACCCGTGGCTAGGCAGATTACCGTTGCCTCCCATCGACCCATCGAACTGGGTCGCGTCGGTCTTCCATCCGGGTCGAATCGGCTTGTCAGGGACGTACTGTCGGAGTTCGTCGGACTCCTCCCACTCCTGTTTGGCCTCTTCGAACAGTTCTTTGTCGGCCTCCTCGGCCGTCTTGTAGCCTTTCACCTCACTCCTCTCGCACCCCTGTTCGTCGCAATGTGGGCAGTAGTATTCGACCGCGTAGAGTCGAATGTCGAAGCCACCCTGCTCTTCAATCGTGTCGGTGACGGGGTACTTCTGGCCGCAGTCGGGACAGATGTAGTCTCCGTAGTCGATGTGACCCTCTTTCGGAGTAAACTCGTGACCACACTCCGAGCAATCGCACTCACTCTGCCAGTCGTCAACCAGCACGACCTCCTCGCAGGCCGGGCAAAGGACGTTGTACTTGTCGTCGTTGTCGTACCGACCCGCCGCGACTCGGAAGTCTCGGTACAGCGGAACGGTAGCATCGCAGGAAACACAGTCCAACTCCTTGACCCAGAAGTTGTACATCACGTCGGCGTCGTGGTCCCCGTTCGGGCACGGCGTCTTGTAGTACTGGGTAATCTCGTCGGCCACGTCGTCGCGGACCTCCTCGAAGGCCGATTCGAGTTCGTCGAGGTCCGTCTGGCCCGCTTCGAGTTCCTTCTTGGTGACGAACCACGCCACCGGATTGAGGTCGTTGCCGACGACTTCCGCGCCGAAGCGCGAGGCCTCGACCAGCGAGGTGCCGCCGCCCATGAAGGGGTCCAGCACCTTCTTCTCCTCGACGGTCACGTCCTTGGGGTAGAGTTCCCAGAGGCTCTCGGGGTCGGTCATATCGACCTGCCCGAGGAGGTCCGCTACGTCTGTCTCGCCGTAGTCGAAGTCCGCGAGCGTCTCGTTCTCCTGTCCGGGGTCGTTCACCGAGACCTTCTCAGGGTCGTCCAGCAGGGTGTACAGCGAGATTGCCCGGAACACGCATCCGAGACGGCGCGCCCACCACTTGTGCATGGTGTAGATGGGCCGGTAGTACATCTTGGCGCGACTCTCCTTCTCGGCGATCTCGTTGATGCGCTCGATTGGAAACCCGCGCTCGATTGGCAGTTCGGTCCGCTCGCGGTCCGACTGTTCGGTCTCGCTCTCTGAATCTCGGCTAGGCATCTCGGTTACTCCTTCCGGAACTCCATCTCGATTTGAATGTCTGTCGCGTTCTCCGGAACCTTGTCGAACAGCCGCGAGAACACCGTGTACTCTTGGTCGGACTCCAGCGTCATGTCCACGTGCGTCCGTTCGATTGCGGCGATATCCCGCATCTCCTCGGGGACGCCATCCGACTCGGGAAGGACGAATCGAATCGAACCGTAGTTGAGCAGTCCCTCTTGGTGTTCTTGCCGCCACCGCTTGCGCATCTTCGTCGGACTATCGAACTCGTGATCGAAGTCCCACGTATCCTCGCCATCACCCGGCGTCTTGAACGGGTAGCCGTTCATCCAGTCGCTCGGGTCTGTCGAGCCGTTCGTCCCGATCTTGTACTTGGGCTCCGTATCCTCCCCTAGATTCTGGAGGAGGAACGTCTGGACGGCGGCCTCGGAGACGGAGCTGCCGAACCGTTCGCGGACGTCCGTCACCGTGAACTTCGTTTTCGGGTCCAAGTTGTCGATGTATTCGAGGATCTCCTCGCCGACGCGGTTCGAGACCGTGGGTACCAGCGTGACGCTGGTCGGGTCACGACTACCGAGGTCGGAGAGGTATCGACGGCCCGCCTCAAGAACGTAATTCTCGGTGAGGCAGTCGTTCACGACTTTCAGGACCGCCGTGTTGGTTTGGTCCGGCGGCAGGAACACGTCCGAATCGCCCCGGATGTCGCGGAGAATCCGGTCCATGCTCGCTCGGCCATCGGCGGTGATAGTCTCGTCGACCCGCGCTCGAATCTCTGACGGCCCGATGATGTCCGCCTCGGAAACGTCCCGAATCGCCGCATCGAGCTTCGGTTTGTCGAGGACGGTCGTTCCCCGGACGACGATGTAGGCGTCGTCGTTCGTGAGGCGGCCGACCGCCATCATGAGCTTGTCTTTCTCGTCGCCCTCGATTCGGACCTCCGTCTGCGTGAGGAGGTCCTCGTAGTACTCGGCAATGTCGATCTCGTTCGTATCACCGCTAAACTGGGTTCGGAGGTCCTCCTCGATGTCGTCGATGTCCCACGTCTCGACCGGGCCGGAGTGGATGATGGTCGTCTTGGGCGTGAGGTCTTCGAGAGTTTCCGCGAACCCGCCGTCTTTGGTGTGGATGAGGACGGGTTTCTCTTCGAGCGCCGCCTCCGCCGCGTCGATGACGTCACCGACGCTTCCGGGGATGGGATAGCTCGGTCGGCGGAGGAACTCCTCGTACGCGTCTTCGGGCGTGATTTTGCCTTTCCGGTCGAGGAGGTCCTCCACGATGGTCCAAGTCGGCTCCTCCAAGTCGAACGGGTCGGCGGAAGCTTCCGAAGCGATGTTGCGGGCGCTGTACTCGTCGCCCTCGAAGACGAAGACGTCGAGCGCCATCGGTTTCGCGTCGTCGAACCCGTTGAGGAGGTCGTCGCCGTCGATGACTTCGCCGTACGCTCGGCGGAGCTCTTTCCGGAGTTCCTCTGCTTCTTGGCTTTTCATCGCCTCGATGGTGGTCCGGATGTTCTCGTCGAGGGCGTCGTCGGCGAGGACTTGGCGTGCGCCTTCGACGTAGCGGGCTTTGTCGATGTAGCGAGTGCCGGATTCGATGGCTTCGTCTTCGACCGGCTGGACGAACACGAAGGTGTTTCGCCAGTTCCGACCGCGGCCGTCGTCCGTGATGACGCGCTTGACTTCGTCTTTCGTCCATTCGCTGTCTTTGACGACGACTTTGATGTCCCGAGAGTCGGGGATGTCTCGGATGTCGTCGGTGCGGAAGCCGACAGTATGTGTGCCGGGTCCGAAGAGTTCGCCGACGATTTCCGCGATTTCCCCTTTTGCAGACCGTTCGGAGACGTCGCTGGCGGCGTTCCGGATGAGCGCGTTGGGGTTGCGCTTCTCTCGGATGGCGAATTTGCCGTTGAGTTTGTGGAGGTGCCACGCGACGCCGTGGAGCTGTTCGAGGTTGATGTAGATGTCCGAGATGCGGTCGTTGGTCTGGTACGCCCCCATGACGATTTGGGAGACCTCGGCTCCTTCGCCGTGGCTGTCGTTCAGCGAGTAGAGCAGAATCGTGTTGAGAATGCGGCGTCCGTATTCGACTTCGTCTCCAACGCGGCTTTTGATGTCGGAGATGCACGCGGACGGTCGCTCGAAGTTGATTTTCGAGAGTTCGTCTTCGAACCGTTCGGCATCGACGTTGCCGTGCGTAATCAAGTCCGTCTCGTCACGGAGTTCCAGGAGGAGGGTGGAGAAGAGATATATCATCCCGCGCGTGTTCTGGTTGTCTTCGTTCTCGTAGTAGCGGGATTCGAGTGCTTCGATGAGTTCGGGGTGTAACGGGTAGGTCTCCCGCATGTCCTCTCGGAGGCTGGGTTCGACCTCGACGTAGTCCGAGGTCTCGTAGGCATCGACGTATCCATTGACGATTTCACGAGCGCGCTCGGTCTCGACGTCGTCGATGAGTCGGTGGAGCAGGACGTCGCGCTTGCTCACTTTACTGCTCATGTTCACTTCGACGGCGTCCTCGCGGTCGAGGATGTTGTGAACCTTCGAGCCCTTCCGGAGAACGGAGACGATAGTATAGAGTTCGAGGTCAGGAAGTGCCGTGGCTTCGAGGAGCGCTTGGAGGAAGGCCCGGTTTGCGCTTTCGTGTTCGTCGTCGAGGGTGTCGTACCAGTCTTCGAGTTCGTCGGCGATGAACGCGACTGTCTGGTCGCCGACGGCTTCTTCGATGGTCTGGACGTCGGGATAGCCGCCGGTCTCGAACGAACCGACGTCGTAGTCGAGTTCCTCGAAGAATGGCTCCCAGAGATAGTCGTAGTCGTTGTTTTCGTACTGCATTGCGACGGTAATCGGGACTGCGTCTTCGGGGAGCGCATCGCCGAGTCCGTCGATGTTTCCGTCCGCCCATTCGGAGGCGGCGTCGGGGTTGTTGAAGCAGTGATAGAGAGCCACCATCTGGTGGGACTTCCCGGAACCATATGGCCCGTAGAGAATGTGAGTCTGGCGCGGGTCCTCTCCGTTGAGAGAGTCTCGGAGGATAGTCAGCGTCTCGTGCAGGCCCTGAGTCGGGACTGTTCGCTCGAAGAACGTCGCGGCGTCTGATTCGAATTCGCTACTCTTGTCGATATTGTAGAGTTTGACTTGGCCGTCGATCCGGCCTTCTTCGCGTAACTCCTCGCTTAGAGTAACGGTGTCCGCAATCGTATAGGGAAGAGACCCGGTGGATGTCATGTGAATGTTCGGATGATGAAGTAGGTACTGCATAAGTACTGCGGTGCACGAATCCAAATTCACAACACCGGCCAGCTAGAACAAAAGCGGGGAGAAAACGGGGGCTGGTGTTAGAAGCTGGAGATATCGCGGTCGCCGAGGACACGCCGGTACGTGTCGTCGCCAGTTACATCGGCGAGGCGAGCAGCGAGGTCTCGGAGGTCATCATCGACACCCCATTTACTCACGTAGTTCTGGATCGTCTTCCCCGTCTCATACCGATGCCGGAGGAACTGCAGTTTATCAAGCGTCGTGAGCGCCCCGTCACTATTCACTCGATCTTGGATGTAGGCCTGGCGCTTCTCGTTGTCCCAGGTGCCGAGCTCAAACCCGTCCTCCATCGAGAACAACCGCAGCTCTTTCAAGTCGTCGGGGTCCGCGTTCGTCCCTCGGCAGAGCTTATTCACGTTGTCGAACGTCGGGTTCGGTTCTCGGAGAAGATCGACGAACACGTCGATAACCCCAATCTCACTTGCCTCCTGAATGATGCCGTAGATTTCGTCAACAACTTCCTTCGCCTCCATGATTTCGCCGTCACGCCGTACCTTCCCGTGATGCTTCGAGTACTCGTGGAAACAGACGCCCATCTCCATGACACCGATATCACCACGGGAAAGGTCACGGCCCTCAGCGAACTGTTGCCGCGTTTCTATAGCGGCCTGATAGATGCGGCCTCGCAGTTTCCGCCAGCTAATAGGCGTTCGTTTGTGTTCCTCGATCGGCCGAGCAACGACAACGATGTCAAAGGAAACTGCTTCGCCCGTGATGAACTTCTTGACGTCCGCCGAAATCGGGTACGTCGCGGTCACCTCGAACCCGACATCACAGAGCGACGCGAGGAGTTCACCCCAGGAGTCGGAGTCGCTGTGATGGTAGGTGAATGCGAGGACGCCGTCGTCGGTGAGGGCTTGTTTGATGACGGCGAACGCTTCGTGGAGTTCGGACTCGAAGTCTTCCGTCGTTTTGTCCAGGAAAGGGTTCGTGACGATGCTTTCGGCGCGTGGGGTTACGTCTCGGTCGAAGCCTTCGTACTCGTCTTCGAGGAGGAGTTTCTGCCAGACGTAGAAGTAGTCGGCGACCTCGGAGTAGATGATGTTGTCGTAGTACGGCGGGTCGGTGATGACGGCGTCGAATTCGTCTTCGAATCCGAGCGTCCGCATGTCGCCTTGATGGAGTGTAGCGTTTTCACCGATGGGAGTCTCGAATGGCTCGGTTTCGACTGGGTCGCCGTCCTCGATGTAGCGTTCGGTGGGTGCGTTCGCGTACTCGACGCCTTCCCGGATCATCTCCCAGTTCTTCCGGAAGTTCCCCATGCCGTACTCGGTCCCCCACACGTTGACTTCAGCGGGCCGCTGTTGCGGGTCGAAGGAGTTTGTCTGGAAGAGGTCGTTGATGTGGTTGCGGGAGGCCTGATACCCGACCATCATGTTGTTGAACCGCAGCATGTCGCTGAACGCCAACAGGAGGTACTCACGAGCGTTTTGCTCCTCGACGGAATCGATCGCCCGGAGGAGTTTCGAGAGCGCGAGCAACTGGCGTTTGTTGAACATATCCGTCCAGTCCTCGTAGCCGTGCTGGAAGACGTCGTTCCCACTAATCGAGGACGCGGCAGTAATCGCACCCTCCGGAATCGGCTCGTCAGGAACGTACTCGCGCAACTCCGGCGACTCCTCCCACTCCGCGACAGCCTCCTCGTACTGCTGTCTGTCGTACTCAGTCGGTGCTTTGTACCCCTTCGTCGCGGACTTCTCCCGGCCGAGTTCCTCACACTCCCCACAGTAGTACTCGACCGCGTACAACTTCTGACGATAATCGCCTAACTCTTCGATTGCGTCAGTAATACCGTACTTCTGGCCGCAGTCCGGACACGAGTACTCTCCTCGGTGGACCGTTCCATCTTCGGGGATGAACTCGTTGAAGCAGTTGTCGCAGGCGGATTCGCTCCGCCAGTCGTCAACGTACGTCAGGCCCTCGCAATCCGGACAGTAGACGATGTACTGCCCATCGTTCTCGTACCGGCCCTTCGCAACGCGATAGTCGGAGAACAGCGGCACACCATTTCCACAGGAGACACAATCGAGTTCCTTCACCCACAGATGATGCATCACATCAGCGAAATGCCCCTCGTCCCCCTCGTGGTCAGCGTTCGGACACGGCGTCCGATAATACGAGGCAAGCTCCTCACCCACCGCGTCTCGGACCTCCTCGAAGGCCTCGTCAAGCGTTTCGAGGTCGGTCGTCCCGGCTTCCATCTCCTTTTTCACGACGAACCACGCAACCGGATTGAGGTCGTTCCCGACGACTTCAGCGCCGAATCGAGACGCTTCGACGAGTGACGTCCCACCACCCATGAAGGGGTCGAGAACGCGCTTGTCCTCGACAGTCACGTCCTTCGGATAGAGATTCCAGAGGCTCTCGGGACCCGCCGCATCTACCTCGTCCACCCACTTTTCGAGGTCGTCTGTTCCGAGACCGAAGTCGCTCAGCTTCGTCGTCTCCTCGCCGGGTTCGGAAGCGTGAATCTCAGTTTCGTCATCGAGAAGAGAGTAGAGACTGATTGATCGGAAAACACACCCGAGACGCCGCGCCCACCACTTGTGCATCGTGTAAATCGGCCGATAGTGCTGTTTCGCTCGGCCCTCTTTCTCGGCGATTTCGTTGATGCGTTCGATAGGGAAGCCACGCTCAATCGGAAGCGAAGTGCGAGAGTCCTCTCGTCCGCCCTCCTGTTCGTCCTGATGGGCCATGTTAGTGCAACCTGTGGCGGCACCGTTCATAAACCTTCGTCAGTCCTCCTTCGCCACCGCCAAATGCGCGACAGATTAGGGGTGAGAGTATATGAGCTATCTTCGAAGGTTAGTATCGAGACTGCAGTTTGATAAAGGATGAACGAGACAGAAAGACGCATGCCCGATTCAGCGGACCTTACTGAGGACACCGACGCTTTCATCTCAGTAGAAGTAACATCGGACACGTCCGACGCTATCGAGAAATCCGTCTCGGAAAACTCATCTACTGGTCGAAATGGAAACCACCATCGATCACTTCACGCTCGTCGGTTACTAGCTGGTCAGCCAGACACATCACTGCAATCCCTCTCGGCGCTTGATTCGGAGGACGTCAAACTCCTCGAACACCAAGTCGATGCGGCGTATCGCGCGCTATTCGAGATGAACGGGAAGGCATTACTCGCCGATGAAGTTGGTCTCGGGAAGACTATCGAGGTGGGGATGATTCTGAAGGAAATGCAGTATCGAGACACGACGGATTCCGTGCTTATCCTAACTCCCGCCCAGTTAGCGAAGCAGTGGCAGGGCGAGATGCGGGAGAAATTCGGCCTCGAGTATATCTGCAACTACGACGACGAGTTCGAGGGTTTCGACAGTCACGACCAGATCATCGCAAGTATTGATACGGCAAAGAGCGACCGCTACCGCTCGACTGTCCTCGCACGTGACTGGGACGTCCTCGTCCTCGACGAAGCCCACTACGTCAAAAACGAACAAACGGAACGCTATGATTTGATCGACCGCCTCACGTATCGGTACGCGTTCTTCCTTACTGCGACCCCGATTCAGAACGACGTCACCGACCTCTACAACATCGTCTCACTCCTCCGGCCCGGCCTGTTCGGCACCCGCGAGACGTTCAAACACTACTTCATCAACAGCAGTCAAGAAACGCTCATCAACACGACCGAACTCAAAGACCGCCTCGCAGAGGTCATGATCCGGAACCGGCGCGCAGAAACAGACATCGACTTCACCGACCGCCACATCGACACCCGGACCTTCGACCCGACCCCGAACGAGGAGGAACTCTATCGACTCGTCTCCGACTACGTCACGGGCGCGTACAGCCGAGACGGCGGGCAAAAACTCGTCCTGATGCTCCTCCAGAAAGAAGTGGTAAGCAGTCCGGCCGCCCTCCGCCACACCATCGAAAAACGCCTGCACGAGCAAAACGAACTCACCCACCGCGACGAACTCCGGACTATCGTCGACCAAATCGACAGCATCGACACCGTCACCAAACAGGACCGACTCCGCGACATCGTCGAGGAGGCCCGCTCACACGTCGAAAAGGGCCGGGTCATCGTCTTCACCCAGTTCCGGGCCACCCAGCAAGAACTCCTCTCCTCGCTTGCGGAGGACGGTTACACCGTCCATGCATTCCACGGCGGGCATTCAAGCGAGGAGAAGGAAGCGATTGTCGAGGATTTCCGTCGTGAGGGCGGGATTCTCGTTTCGACAGATGCGATGAACGAAGGCCGGAACCTCCAGTTCTGCAACATCATGGTGAACTACGACTTGCCGTGGAACCCGATGAAGGTCGAGCAACGCATCGGCCGCGTCCACCGCATCGGCCAAGACCGCGACGTCTTCATTTTCAACATGGCCCTCAACGACACCATCGAGGAGTACGTCTTAGAGAAGCTCTACCACAAGATCGACCTCTTCCAACAGACGGTCGGAGAGCTGAGTACCATCCTCTCGCGGCTCGAGGAGTCCGGGTCGAGTTTCGAGGACGAAATCTTCGAGCGGCTCGTCAATGCAGACTCCGAAGTCGACCTCGAGAACGACTTTGATGCGATGGCAGTCGATCTCACCGAACAACAAGCACTTGCCGACAAAATGGAGGAGTTCAACGACGACGTCTTCTCGGGATTCGACCTCGGAACGGATCAGGCCGTCGACCTCGGGGATGGACAGCGAGGTGAGTAGCGATGCCAGAAAGCGAAGTCAGGAGCGATTTTGCGCTCGACCGGACGCAGGAGCGCCTCGAAGAGTATCTTACTACGGTCTTCGCCGCAAGCGAGGTAACCGTTGACCAGCAGGAGGGCGCGTGGCGTATCACCAGCCAATCGGATACCCCGACGGGAATCGGGCCGTTGGATAGCGCACTTGCGAGGGCGGACGACGGGAGGATTCGGTTAGTGCCCGCGGCCGAAATAGCGGAATCAGGTGAGACTGACGTCGAACTCGGTCCGGACGAGTACGTTCGCGCTCCGGACGGGGAACTCGTGGAGGCGATTCTCGAGGAGGATGCGGACTCCAGTCCGGTCGGTCGTTGGCGCGTCGGAGACGGTATCAGCGATATTCCGGACCCGGATTGGCTCGCCGAGTCGCCAATCGAAGTTACTAATCGGTCCTTCCGACCGTACTACGACCGAACGGCCGTTTGTATCGTCTTCGAGGCCTCAGTCGAGACGGTCAGCGAGTTCGAGCAAACGATTGTGGTCCCGATTGCAGTCGACGCGGAGACCGGCGAACGACTCCCGAAACTAGCGGCGTGGTTCGACTCGGTAACTGCTGAACCGCAACCCGGCGACGGACGGGTCGAAGTGGTAGAAGAGTCGGTCTCCGCTGACGCACTCGATGGTGTTCGGTCTGCCGCGCAGTCGCACGCGGAATCGGTTTTGTCTCCGAAGTTGGAGTCGATTCGTGACCGGTCGCTGCGCGCCGCGAACGTCGAGCTAGAGGAGTACGCCGGGCTTCAAGACGACAGAATCGAGGAGCTACGAGCGGAGCGAGAGCGAGTCGCCGAGAAGCTAGAGGCGGTCGGGCGCGAACTGGAGGACGCCGCCGACAGGGCGGAGCGACTCGCGGCGATGGAAGAGCGGTCGGAGCTGCGCGAGGAGCGCGAGGAAATCGAGTCCGAACTCGAAGCGCTGGAGTCGAAGCGGGAGCGAGACTATCCGGAGAAGCGGCGCGAGGTTCGGGAGCGACACGCAGTCGAGGTCGCGCTCGAAGCGGTGACGGTGACGGTCGTCGAGTACGAGAAGGGCGACCTCGTCGTCGGTCTCGCGGAAGGCGGTCGGAGTCGTTCGGTTACGCTCCCGTACGGTCGAGGAGTCGGAGTGACCGACGCGGTCACCTGCAACCGGTGTGGTTGCAGTCTCGACGCCCAGACTTCGGCCCGCATCGGGGAAGCGGGCGTCGTCTGTCGTTCCTGTCGAAGCGAGCGATCGGGTCGCTAAGTTGCTGGTTCGCTGGTTCGGTTTGGCTTCGTTCGCGCGGGTACCGGGCCGCGTCGGGAGTGCCTCCTCGGGTGGCGTTTCCGGAGAGTGCAGGCGTTCACCCGTTCGGCCGCGAGTGCGACAGCCTCGTCTGGAGGAGTCTCCTCGCGCTCCGATTCTAGCGAGTCCTGCCCGGTTGACAGTCGGGCGCGGGTCACCCATTCGCAACCCGACGCCGCCGTCTCTCCTCCTCCGTCAGAAGCCTCGCCGTGAGCGTCGGCGAGGTGATTCGGAGCCGCGAAACGGACGGGACGGGTTCCACGAACGGACTCACGAGCGGCGACCGGGTGTGGAAAGAAATGAAATTAATCGTTTAACAATTCAAAAACATGCTTGAATCGGGGTGTGCGGTGCCGTAACCGGCGCGGGTGATTCGACAGGAATCGCCGCATTCGGCGGGATTCATCATTCATGCATCTTTATGAAGGGACTGTTCGACTACACGGGTACCTAGCTATGACGGACGATTCTGGCCGGACTGAACTCCCAATCGAACGCGGGTTCCCTATCGAGCGCATCAACGAAATCGCCGAGAAGGAGAGCCGAGCGAAGCAGTACTATCGGCCGATTTACACCATGCACAAGTGGTGGGCGCGACGCCCCGGCAGCGTCTTCCGCGCCATCTGTCTCTACACCCTCCTCGACGACCCGGACGACGTGTCCGTCTACGAGCCGGGCGAGAACCAGTCGCTCGCCGACTTCGGCGAAGGCTCCGACGAGATTCAGGAACTCATCGAGAACGTAGACCAAGCCGACCCCGAGAGCCTCTGGAAGCTCTACCCCAAGGACGTTCGCGTCGAGGAGAAGAAAATCCTCGACCCCTTCATGGGCGGCGGTACCTCGCTGGTCGAGGCCTCGCGCTTCGGCGCGGAGTCCGTCGGCTACGACTTGAATCCCGTCGCGTGGTTCGTCACCAAGAAGGAACTCGAAGCGGGCCGGACGGACGTAGAGGAGCTACAGGCCGCGTTCGAGCAGGTGAAAGACGACGTGGCCGACGAGATTACCCAGTACTACCGGACGCCCTGCCCCAACGCCGACGTGGACGAGGAGGCCGCCGACAACGACGACCGCCTCGACCACGGTCACGACCACGAGGCCGACGTGATGTACAACTTCTGGGTGAAGGAACTAGACTGTACGGCGTGCGGGCACACGGTCCCGCTGTTCAAGGACTACCGCGTGGCGAAGGGTCGGTACGACAACGACGACAAGTACAACGTCCTCTGTCCCGACTGCGGCGACATCGTGCTGGTGGACGACTGGCAGAGCGAGTGCAGTTGCTCGTCGTGTGCCCACGAGTTCGTTCCCAAGGAGGGCAATACCTCCGGAAGCAAGTACACCTGTCCTGACTGCGGCCAGAAGTACGGCATCACCGACGCGATTCAGGAACAGGGTGGCTTCGACTTGCGACTCTACGCAGTAGAGTACTACTGTCCCACATGCGACGAACATGGTTCTCGAAGTGACGCAAAGGGATATAAGCCAGTAGGTGAATTTGACGAAGCATTGTTCTCCGAGGCCGCATTCGAGTGGGAAGAGAACGAGGAATTACACGAGTACGTTCCTGACGAAGAGATACCCAAAGGGCACCTGACTTCGGACCGGAATCCTGTCTTCGACCACGGCTACAAAGACTGGACAGATATGTACACAGAGAGACAGCTTCTCGCGCTCTCAAAACTTATGCGGTCCATCGAGGAGATTGATTCCCAGAATGCGAAGGAGTACGTTCTTCTCGCCCTATCTGACTCGATTATGTTCCAGAATCTCTTCACGATGTACAACTATACCGGGAATAAGATTGAGTCTGCACTTCATCGGATGAAGGCGTTCCCGCCTCAGAATGACATGATTGAGGCGAACGTCTGGGGAACGAAGTACGGCAGGGGGACATTCGAAAAAACATGGGACATGGTAATCTCTGGTGTTGAGTATGCTCACGCTCCTACTGAGCGTCACGTTGAAAATGGCGAGAACAGAGAGAC
This sequence comes from Halorussus ruber, assembly GCF_004765785.1. Classification (GTDB taxonomy): domain Archaea; phylum Halobacteriota; class Halobacteria; order Halobacteriales; family Haladaptataceae; genus Halorussus; species Halorussus ruber. The sequence continues at coordinate 38,605 of NZ_ML219769.1, forward strand.
CGACTCCTACAAACAACCGATTGGGAAAAACACGGACATATACCGTGGGGATATGCGGCTTATCGAGGACGAAAACGAGTATGACGCCGTCATCACCGACCCACCGTACTACGACAACGTCATCTACTCGGAGGTGGCCGATTACTTCTACATCTGGCAAAAGATACTCCTCGAAGGCGAATATGAGGGCTTCGATGCTGAGAAAACTCCTCGCGCAGAATCTATCGTCACAAATCCCTACCTCGACAAAACTGCCGAAGACTTCGAACACGAGATGGGACAGGCACTTGAAGTCATCAACAACGCGCTGGTAGATGATGGTGTTCTAACATTCACGTACCACCATGCTGGGTCTGAATCGTGGGGTGAATTGCTAGAATCGCTCTGCGATAACGGATTTGAAGTGACTGCAACGTACCCGATTTCTTCGGACCTTGCTAAGTTTATCGAGGGCGAAGCAGTCGCGTTCGACATTGCAGTCGTCGCTCGTCCCATCGAAGAACGAGAACCGATTACGTGGCGGAATCTCCGGCGCAACATCATCAAAACCGCCCAAGAGACCCGCGAACAACTCGAAGAAAATCGAGACCTCAAGTCCGGCGACATCGGCGTCATCGAGATGGGCGAGTGCTATCACGAGTACTCGAAACACCACGGCGAGGTCCGGCGATTCGGCGACATCATGTCCGCGAAGGACGTGGTGGACGAGATTTACGGCATCATCCAAGAGAACAGCGAACTGGGCGAAGTCGAGGTGTTCCTGAGCCTCCTCGATACGCACAACCCGACTTACGACGATGTGAATCTGGAGTGTCGGTCGGCGAACGTCACCCCCGAGGAGTTGAAGGACAAGAAGTTGTTCTCCACGCGGGACGGATTCAGCCTCGGGACGTGGGACGACGACGACCGCCGGGCGTACATCGAGAGTCGGGTCAACGGCACCATCGACGAGTCGCTGTCGGCGCTCGACAAGGCCCAGTTCCTGCGGTACCGCTACGAACACGGCAAGACCGTGGGCAACTACCTGAAGAAGTGGAGTGACGACGACGACCTCCGAGAGACGTGTGAGTCGCTCGCCGAGGTGACCGACGACGACGGATACGAGCGCATGCTCGGCGGGGACCGCTCGCTCGGAAGCTTCGACGAGGAGTGACCGGCGTCCGAATCTCGTCCCTCGCGGGGGAGCTACGAGGGGGCCTCCTCGGAGGAATCGGCGTACAGGCGTTCGAGCTGCGTCCGGAGTGACTCGGCGAGCGACCCGGCTTGGGTAATGCGGATTGGATGGTGGTCAACGCGCGTGTTGATGCGGCGGTCGTCGTCGGTGACGAGCAGTCCGTTCTCCTCTCCTCGCCAGTCGTCTGCGGCTGGATTACCGAAGACGAGTTCCTCGTCGTGACGCATGTAGGCGAGGTACTCGAGGAGTTCTCGAACGCCGCGCTCGACGGTATCCTTGCCCGACCGCCCCGAGCCGTGATACTTCGCCTCGACCACTAACGACCGCTGCGGGTCGATGGAGCCGTCGCGTTCGTAGACGACGAGCACGTCCGGGCGTTTCGTCCTGACTTGCGACCCGGCGTCGAAGAGGTCACCGGCTATCTCTTTGGTTCGTGTTCGTATCGCTTCCCGTCGCGTCACCGACGCGGCGTCTACGTCGGCCGTATCACCGAGGAACGAGAACTGTTTCGACCGGGCCGCCTGTTCGTAAAATACGGAGATGTGGTCGCCGTTGTCGAGTTCGAAGGAACCGACGGCGTCACGGTTAGTCTGAATCGGTGCGAGCTCACCGTCAGTTCCGAGTATCTCCTCTAACGTCTCGATGACGGCGAAGAGCACGTAGAGTTCGAAGAGCGTGCTGTACTGCTGGTCGGGTGAGTGGCCGCTGTCGGTTGGAACGATGAGCGTATTCGACAGAAGATCTGTCAGAAGCTCTCGGTCAACTTCGGTCGAGAGGAGTTCTTCGTAGCGGAGGTAGCGTTCGGCAGCGTCTCGGTAGAGTGCGTGCCGTGACCGAGACGCGGTTTCGAGCATCGCGTTCGTCGGTTCGCCGGTATCCGGGTCGCGGATTCGGTCGAGATTGACGTTCCCCTCGATTGTCTGGCGCGTCCGACCGAGGAGCTGTTCGCCCCATCTGCTCCCCCAATCGTACGTGGCTAATTCGTCCGCCCACGTTTCCAGGCCCGCGTCGAGTCGTTGGAGCAGCGCGCGCAGGACGATGTTCTCGTCGAGGTCGTACTCTTCGTATCGGGACTGGGTGACGAACACCGTTTGGTCATCGGGGTCCCGGCTATACCGCTCCCGAATCGTCTTGCTCCAATCAACCCGGCTTGAGACTTCTGAATGGGTGATGTTCTCCTCGGTTGACGTTCCCGTCCGGAGTTCACGAACCCGCGGGCGCAACTCTTCGGCGAACGCGACGGTGTCTGCTTCCAGCAAGTAATGGAGGATGAGTAAATCGTCAAACCCGGCGATGCGTTCACCGAACGCAGCCTCAGCTAACGCACCACCGATGACGTCACTATTGAGCTCCCCCGAGAGGACGTACAGCTCCAGATTCTCGGCCACCGCGTCGATCAATTCCTCGGGCTTCATGCGATAGCTCCTCGTCTATCCGCGGAATTGTTCCTTCGCTGCGGTCTCGATTCGCTCGGTACTCACTCGGGACAGCGACGCTAGCTTCTCGATTACGTCGTCGCGTCGTCGGTCGAGCATCCCCTCCATCTGCGGGAACGCGTACGCCACAACCGCATCTGCAACTGCACGATTACGTTGTTCCTTCGTCGCACGTGGGAGTCCTGCGACGTACCCTAGCATGTCTTCCGCGATGGCAGGCCCGAGACTCCGGGCATGCTCGTCTTCGTTCATAATTCGCCACGCCGAGAGCACGCCAGCCACCACGGGACTTTGCGGTTCAAGGTCGATATCCTCCCACTCGGCCAGATACCCCGCGATGAACTCCTCCGGCGTCGGGGCTGCGTCTTCGGCGTCAGGAATCTCGGGAGCGCCGACCCGGATGAACGTGAACCGACGCATGAACGCGTAGCTCATGTCGTACAGCGACGTTTTGTCGTAGCTGTTCATCGTGGCGAGCAACCGCCACGAGTCAGGCACGATAAACTCTTCGAGCGGGAGGTCCGTTCCGCCCGATTCGCTACTGTCGTCGTCTTCGTCACCGTCAGTAGGAGCATCTTCCGCTTGTGCTGGCCGGACGAGAATCTCGTTCTCCTGCTTTGTCTCGTAGGGAAGTTGGACGTGTTGGCCGGAGAGAACAGTAAACAACTGGCCGAACGCCTTGTCGATATCCGACCGATTGATCTCGTCGATGACGGTCACGTCGTTTCGTTGCCGACCGTCCTGCTTGAACCGGCGGAGGAGCTGGCCCGGCTGGAATTTGAGTTCGCGGTCACCCTCGCGCGACGGCATGTAGCCGCCAATCGTCTCGAATGTCGACCAGTCGGCAGTTGCAGTAGTGAGATGCGTACCAGTATAGACGTCGTATTCGTCGGCGAGATGGGTTGCGACTTGTTCCGCGAGTTCCGTTTTCCCGGTTCCGGGTGGGCCGGTGAAGACGATGTGGTTCCCTGCGTTGAGTGCAGCCTCGATTTGCTGGAGGAGTCCATCGAGGCTGATCGCCATCGTCTCAGGGAAGTGCAAGCCGTCGATCGTTTCCGGTGAGACGTCTATCTCGGGGGTAGCGGTGACGTCTAGCTTCGTGTCCTCGTCTTCACGTTCTCCTGGACCGAACTCGTTGAGACGGTCGAATTTCGGCTTGACCAATTCCAGTTTGGTTTCGACGCGGTCCCATCGGAGGACTTCGTTTGGTCGGTCGACACGGGTGAGATCGCGGATGGATCGCCAGTCGCTGGTGCGGAGATCTTTCCCGATGTTGAGACCGTACTGGACGTAGTTGTGGTTGATGCCGAGATAGAGTTGGTAGTGGTCCTTGTGGGATTCGCCTTCTTCGGGTTTCGGGTAGACACAACACCATCCGAAGTTCCCGAGTTTCTGCATCGACCCCATGTAATCGACGACATGCGTCTCTAAGTTCTCACCGTCAGCAAGGGTCAGGAGCTCCTCACAGAGAGAGTCGAAATGATGTCGCAGACGCGGCTTGAGGAGGTCATAGTACACACCGCCGAGGATTGCGTATGGACGCCATCCGTTTGTGATGTTACGGTCGTACTGCTGGTTGACCTCTTGTTCGTCTTTCTCGTATGCACGCTTGGTAAGTCGATTGCTCGCGTGCCGGTCAAGCGCCTTGACCCGGATTTCGTTAATCGGACTCTCCTCGGTGTCTTTGTTCCGCCAATACGCACAGAAATCCGCCGGCAGCTCGTCGTACAAATCATCGTAGACTGAAACGACGTCTCGTGGCCCTTCTTCGTGATCAGGGTCAATGGCGTGGAGGTGCGCAGACACGTCCCAGAGATGGTTCAGCAAGTAATCGGCGGTAAGATCCGGAAACGTCCCGAGTCCAAGTTCTCGCCCGAGGGCGGCGATGGTGTCTGGGGCGACATCGACGCCACACCGCTCCTCGAGCGCGATGGAGATTTCACTACTCCAAGTGTCAACTAAGTCCTCGGCTTCGTCGGTGGTGAAGTCCATCGAGGTGCCATGGTCGTTGTGCGTCGTCCCGCGATATGGCCCCCAATTACAGAAGTACTCAACTAGCCCCTCTGCGGCAAGAACAGCCTCCTCGGGAGTTGGGTCCGCTTTCAGCTCACCGAACAACCAGAGCGCGGACTGAATCGCGGGAAGGTCAAAATAATACCCTTCAGATTCCACGTGAGGGCGAGACTGGTCGGGTGTTGGTCGATCAATCGTCCGAGCCCGTGCCCGAATCTCCTCGACTAGCGCTTTCGGAGTTCCCGAATCGATCTTCCGGTACGTGCTATCGAATGACGGACCGTCGTAACCGAGTTTCTCTGCTGCCGTGGCGCTACTAATCGCGTTGTCCGAGTCGAGGAGGTAATGCCACGCGACGGGGAGGTGATATTCCGTGTGTTCGCGTTCGTAGACTCGGCTATCTGGGTCAGTCGCAGTCGTGTACTCGCCGGTTCGGATAGTTCCGTACCCGATAATGCCAGCCCCGTTGAGGAACGAAAATACCTTGTCGCCTTCTGTTGCGCGTTGCGGAAACCGGTCTTTATCACCGTACGTCGATACGAATCCCTCGTGAAGCGGTTTCCGGCCATCATCCGGGAGGTGTCTTTTATTGGTGTTCACCCACCAGTACGTCATGTGTTATTTCGATACAGTTTCGCCGGATAATAGTTTCTACTTCCCTGACTCCCCGTCGCCGTTAGTACCACCAAACTAACCAACTAACTGGGCCACCTAGATAGAGAAAGGCGCGCACCTCTTGTACGACAGCGTTGAGGCGAACGTCACGAACGAACTCCTCGGCGTAGATGGCGACCGCGTCGAACGAATCACCAAAGACGACGGGGAGCACTACGCCCGCTTGCCCGGCGAGGAGGCGCTCGGTACCGTCGTCGCCGAGGGTCGTCTTGAGAGTGTTTCGGCTGGGTTCCCTGCCCTGTTTGGACTGTCCGCTCGACACTCCATTTCGGGTTTCGATGTCGCTTCAGGGGAAAAAAGACCTATCCGGATAGTAAAGAATCGTCTGGTATGCCAGCGCGAGCGACGAGACGTCGGTTTCTCACGGCGAGTGCAGGTGGCGCACTTACGACCCTTGCAGGGTGTACCGAGCTGGAAGAATCGCTCATCGAAATCACGCAACCGACTGACGAGACTCGACCGCCTCGATTCGGAGTCGAGCAGGCAGACCGGCGACGGAATCTGGGGGTCGGACAGCTACGGCATCGCCCACGCCAGCGCCGCCGACGACGAGGACGTCCCGCAGGTCGTCTGCACGTACCACCCGCAGATACCAGAGGCCGGGGACGGCGGCCTGACGGGCGTGGACGACGACGTGCGGGACCGACTCAACGACGCGCTCTGGGGCTACTGCGAGCGGGTGGCCGAGCGCATCCAGCAGAAGGTAGACGAGTGCTACGCGGCCGCCAGCGACGAGCGGTAGTCGGCGATTCGAGAGGCGGCTCTCCGGTGGTCGGCGCTCCAGAAAGTCCGTGGTCGTCGCTCGGGAAAGGGTCGATTTCCGCGCGCGTCTCGCCGTCTCGACAGTTGGACGGTAGCAACCGTTTTTCCGACGCGCGACGTATCGGGGCTATTCCGTCGGGTCGTCGGTCGCGCCTCGGCCGGTCGAAGCGACTCTCTGCCGGTCCGGTCGAGTACGACCGACCCCTCGGAACGGAGCAGTCGAGCATGAGCCAGCAACTACCTGAAGAGTGGTTTATCGCGGATTCACGAGTCAACGCGGCCATCGCGTGGTTCTTCGTCGGCGTCCTCGTCGCCGTGGCGATAACCGCGTTTCTGGAGTTCCTCCTCGTCAGGATGGCGCTCGCGGTCGTCGCGGCGTTCGTCGCCGTCGCGCCGGCACTCGCCAGCGAGTCGTGGACGCGGACCGCGCCGTGGCCGCTCCTGTTGGTCTGTACGATTCCCCTCTCGGTGGGCGCGCTCGGGCTGAGTTTCTTCGCGGACTTCGTCACCGGCCTCAGCATCGCCGCGCTGGGGATGCTCGCGGTCGTCGCGCTCCAGACGACGAGTTCGGTGCGCACGACCCCGAACTTCGCGGTGTTCTTCGTCGTCCTCACGACGATGGCGACCGCTGGCTTCTGGGCGGTCGGGTCGGCGGCCTCCGCGAGGTACCTCGGGACGGAGTTCGTCGAGACCAACGACGACCTCATGATGATTTTCACCGCCGCCACCCTCGCCGGGTTCGTGGCCGGTGGCCTCTTCCGGGCGTACTTCCGGCGGCGACTCCGCGCGAACCGCGACCGAGTCGGCGGTGAAGAGGTGGAACTCGGCGCGGAGGGGCCAGATGGAGCGACGGGGCCAGAAGAAGCGGTGGGAACGGAGGCGCGGTCCCGGTGAGCGTCCGCAACCGGCTTCATGTCTCCGAGCGAGCGCAGGCCGGACTCGTCCGACTGCTGCAGGTCGTGATGGTCGCCATTTTTGTCGTCGGACTCTCGCTCGGCAACGCGGGAATCGCGGTCAACGCCGCGGTCGGACTGCTGGTCACGCAACTCCCGGCTCTGCTAGAGAAGCGATACCAAATCACGATGGACGTGGCGCTCGTCCTCTGGATTACGCTTGCGATGTTCCTCCACGCGTTCGGGACGCTCCCGCTCCCCGGCCTCGACTTTGCGAGCCTCTACGGTTCGACGTGGTGGTGGGACCACATGACCCACGCGCTCTCGTCGTCGCTGGTCGTCGGGTCGGCCTACGCCGTGACGCGGGCCGTGCAGGAACACACCGAGTACATCCACCTCGGGCCGAAGTTCACCTTCGCGTACCTGCTGGTGTTCGTGATGGCGTTCGGGGTCTTCTGGGAACTGCTGGAGTTCTACATCGCCGTCGCGGCACGACTGCTCGGTATCCCGAAAATCCTCACCCAGTACGGACTCGGCGACACGATTCTGGACCTCTCGTACAACACGCTGGGCGGACTGCTGGTCGCCGTCTTCGGCACGGCGTACCTGACCGGCGTCTCCGACCAACTGCTGGCCCGACTCGAATCCCGGTCTCCTCGGTGACGGCTATCGCCCGGTCTCCTCGGTGACGACCGTCGTCGTTGTGAAATGGTACTGATGAATTGACGGGGCAAAATCAGACCGTGAAGCGGAGTACGTTCCATTACGCGTCTGAACGGTCGTACTCGTTTATTCTATTTCTCGCCCCGTATTGAGACGTGATACCAAATGACTCGTTTCGGTAGAGCAACGCTCGTCGTCGCCACGGCAGTCGCGTTGGTACTCGCAGGCGGGACCGCCACGACGCTCGCAGGGACGCCAGCAGACGGAGGAGCGAACACCGTCGGCGCACAGGAGACGACCACAGTCGAACAGAACGAAACCACCCGGAGCGAGACAGCGACGGCGACCGAAACCGGGACCGAAACGGCGGAGGCGTCGTACACCCAGACACCGCACATGGGCTGTCAGCCGGGAGCAATCGAGAAAAACGGAACGTGCCAGCCCGTCACGTCCGGCTCGAACGCGGACATCTTCAGCGCCGAAAACCTCGCGCCGATTACGGCGAAGAACACGACGATTAACGGGACGCCGGGCTACTTGGCCCGACCGGCCGACGACGGAGAGTACCCGTCCGTCGTCATGATTCACGAGTGGTGGGGACTCAACCAGAACATCCGCCACATGGCCGACATCCTCGCCGGTCACGGCTACGTCGTCTTCGCCGTGGACCTCTACGACGGACGTGTGGCGACCAACTCCTCGACCGCGTCCGAACTGGCGACCGAGGTCCGGAACAACCCCGACGAAGCGGTAGCGAAGATGGGCCGCGCGACGGAAGGGATTCGTGACCTCCCGTACACGACCGAGAAAGTCGCTAGCTTGGGGTGGTGCTTCGGCGGCGGCCAGAGCCTCCAACTCAGCCTGAGCGAGACTGAACTAAACGCGACGGTCATCTACTACGGCACGCTGACGACGAACGAGTCCGTCCTCCGCGACATCGACGCCCCGGTGCTGGGCATCTTCGGGGCCGAGGACCAAGTCGTCGGCATCGAGAGCGTCCGCGAGTTCAACCGAACGCTCGCCGACCTCGGCGTCCAGAAGGAGATTCACGTCTACGAGGGGGCCGCCCACGCCTTCGCCAACCCGAGCGGCGAGAGCTTCCACCCGGAGGCGACCAAAGACGCGTGGGAGAAGACGCTGCGCTTCCTCGACGAGACTCTCCGCGAAGACGGACAGTCCTGAGAGAAAATCGAGATGGGAGCCGCGAGTCTACGCTTCTCGGCCTCGCTGGCCCATCGGCGTGTCTTCGGCTTCGTCAGCCTCCTCTGCACTGCGGCGACTCGTCACGCCGAGCGCGACCAGCGTGACGCCGGTGCTCAGCAGGTTCACGCCGAAGAGGACGCCGACAGCCCACAGCGCGGTGGAGGGGAACCCGGCCCAGAGCAAGACGGCGAGGAGTAGCGACACGACGCCGCTGGCGAGCATCCAGACCCACCCGTCGTTGGGGCGACCGGCGAGCGCCCAGCCGATTTCGACGACGCCGTCCACGACGAAGAACACGACGACCAGAAGCGTCAACGTCGCCAATCCGACGACGGGATTCGCCACGAGCGTGATGCCAGCGAACCCGTAGAGGGCACCGAGGACGACCTGCCAAATGGCGCTCCAGAGGCTCCCCGCCGAGAAGGCGTGGGCGACGTGAACGAGCGCGCCGACCGCGAGGAGCGCGCCGAACAGAATCGACAGCGAGAGTCCCGTGACGAACGGGAACAGGGTTGCGAGCGCGCCGAGGACTGCGATGATTGCGCCTGCAAAGACGGCGACGCGGGTTTCTTCGGGCGTGACTTCGAGGGTTGCTGTTTGGCTCATTGGTATCCCCGTACTGTTCGACGGGCGAGAGCAAGAAGCGAGACTTTCGTTCGTCCGGTTCAGGGCGGTCTCGCCCTCGGAAATTCAAAATTGATAATCGTGAATGACTCGTTGCTCTCGACTCCTCGCGCGTTGTACTTCGTATCGCGCTCGTCATTCCACGTTACAGCGCGTCAATTGCCGTCCCCCTGTCGGACGGCGTGACGACTGACGGACGACGCGGCCAGTTCGGTCCCCGAGAGTTCGGCCCCCGAGCGGACCACCCCGCGAGGTCCACGTCGAAGCGCTCATCCCGCTTCCGCCGAGAACTGTAGGCATGGAATCAGTAACGGTGACGCGGGACATCGAGGCGTCCCCCGAACTTCTCCGAGAGCGCATCAGGGACGTTGGACCGTTCATGCGTGCGGCGGGGTTCGACGGCGTCGAGGTCGAAGGCGAGACGATTCGACTTCGCAACTCGGTCGGACTGTTCTTCGAAATCGAGTTGACGCTCGAAGTGGTCGAACGCGCGGACGCCGTCCTCGCCTACGAACAGCGCGACGGTATCTTCGAGGAGATGGAGACGGTGTACACCCTCGACGGGAACGACGGCCAATCGACCGTGAGCGCGACGACGGAGTTCGCAATCGGCGTCGCGTACGCCGGACCGGCGTTCGACGCGACCATCGTCAAGCGCCAGCGCCGCGCGGAACTGACGAAGCAGTTCGACTACCTCGAATCGGAAGCGCGCTGACCGAGAAGATATAGTTCAAATCGGATGTAGATCGTTCGAGAAGTGCGGGCGCGAGGTTTGCGTGGTAGTCGGCGAATATTCGCCAGTTAGTTGCTGATATTTTAGATACATTTATCAGTTAGAGAGATGGGAATTTAGGACGATGCCGATTGGCCGAATCTTTGGGGACCTCTCCGTATTCGATCTTCTGGGGAACTTCGTCCCGGGTATTCTACTCATGGGAAGTGTCATCGTGTTACTTCCACCAGACCGCGTGACGCAAATCGGGTCATCCCCACTGGCGACGGTTTTTCTGTTGGGGGTAGTAGCGTTCGCTCTCGGACACTTGATTCAAAGTTACGCAGCGCGAGCAGTCGGCAAACGAGAAACCTTTCGAAACTCGATTCTTATCAATCAGAGTCTCGGTCAGTCGGAGGTGTTGGATTTCGAGAGATTTCCGACAGCACATCCGTGGCTATACGCCGTCTATTCGTTCCTCCACCCGGAGGAACCGGAAGAGTGGGACCTCGACGACTATCTGAATAATAACTCGTCCGAGGAAGACGCCGACGTATCTATTGGTGAAGGCGTATTAGATAGCGAGACCATACTTAGAAAGATCACCAGAGTACCTGCCCGCTGGTACCGAGCAGTAATCGAAGCCTCGGCGATGGTTCGAATCAAACGCGACCGGCCACTGTCCGACGTGACGCTCGCCGGAAAAACGTGGGCTATTTGCCGGAAAAAGTACGATTTAAATCGTAAGTACGACCAGTACGGGGACTTACTCCACTTGATTTCCAGCGATATAGAATCTAGCGCCGAAAGCTCTAGAGCTCTCCGCTTTCAGGCGATTCGAAATTTCCATCGAGGAATGTGGATCGCCTGCTACTTTTCGTTATTGCTGATGTTTACCGCAGTTATCGCGCGAGGGTTCTCAAAGGAGATCACCTCTCTCGCCGAGTTCGTCGGCCTGACGGTTTGGAAACCCGTAGTCGTGGAACTCTGGACTCCTCTCTGGATTCTCTGCCTCGGGTACGCGCTGTTGCTCTACTTCTTCTGGGAACTGAAAGAGGACTTCGAAGAGGAGTTCATCGAGTATCTGTTGACGGACTTCCTCGCAATCCACGAGACGGCAGACGAAGAAGACAGGGAAGAACCGGCGTGGAAGCGCCGAGACGCTCCAAACTGGTACCAGTAGGTTAAACGCGCGCTTTGTTACTGCCGACCCGCTTGTGTTCGATGTCTTCGAAGGCCCAGATAGTTCGTAGTGAATTGCGACTCTCTAGTTCTGCCGCGATCGTATCGCCTTCGGAGAGTCGGTCGATTTTCTTCCGAATATCCCGAGAGTACTCCATCCCGCTAGCTTCCACGGCGACAGTGAGACCGCGCTCTAAATCTTTGAGCCAGATATCGTTGTTCATGATATCCTCGACTGTGAACTTCGACTCGACGGTCTCACTCATATGTAACACTTCCTGTGCATCCTACTTCAAGGTTCCTCTACCAAAGCGTTCGGGTTTGTATTATCCGTTGTGCGGACGTATTTTGGTGTGAAAGATACTACGCTACGAAATTCTCGGCTCGGTAACTGGCCGAACCCATCAACAAATCGAGTCACGAGCCAGCCGACGACCGAGTACCGTGAGAACACTTCTGGAATTTCCGGAAACGAGCCTCTTCTTTTATGTACCAGCGGCCTGATACCGGAAGTAATGATAACCGATGCTCGCGTCCTCCGGACCGGTTTCGTCCCCCGCGAAGTCGAGCATCGAGACGCCGAGGTGACCCACCTCACCGAGATTCTCGCGCCGCTGACCGACGGCAATCCCGCCGACACGACGCTGCTGCTCGGTCCCTCGGGCGTCGGCAAGACGTGTCTGGCCAAGTACACCGCCGAGCAGTTGCGCCAAGAACTCCTCGACGTGGAGTACCAGTACGTCAACTGCTGGCAGAACTTCTCGGAGTTCCGCACGCTCTACCGGATTCTGGAGGGCCTCGGCAAGACGGTGGACATTCACCGCCAGTCCACGCCGCGCGACGAGTTGTTCGAGCGCCTGCGAACCTACGACGGCCCTCCCTGCGTCGTGATTCTGGACGAGGCCGACCAGCTCGAAGACAAGAACCTGCTGTATCACCTCCACGAACTACCCCAGTTCTCGATGCTCCTCATCGCCAACCGCGAGCGCGAGCTGTTTGCGAACGCCGACGAGCGCCTGACGAGTCGGCTGACCGGGTGCGAGCGCGTTCGCTTCGACCGCTACGACTCCGAGGAGTTAGTCTCCATCATGGATGCTCGCGTCAAGCGCGGTCTGGAGGAGGGCGCTATCGAGCGCGACCAGCTTGCGACCATCGCCGACGCCGCGGGCGGCGACGCCCGGGTCGCACTCAGCATCCTCCGGACCGCCGCCCGGCAGGCCCACCAGCACTACGACTCGGAAATCACCGACGAGATTCTGGAAGCGTCGATTCCGGAGGCCCGCGCCGAGCGCCACGAGAAGGACGTCGAGACGCTGACTCCTCACCAGAAGGCGCTCTACGAGATTATCGAGGAACACGACGCCATCTCGCCGAACGAGTTGTACGAGGAGTACCGCGAGCGAATGGACGACCCGAAGACCGACCGGACAGTTCGCAACTACCTCTCGAAGATGGACCAGTACGACGTGATTCGGGCCGAGGGGACGAGTCGAGACCGGACGTATCGGTCGGTCTCGGAGACGTTCGAGAACCTCCCCGAGTAGATGGCGTCGCGGCTCCGGCGCGCGGACGGACCACCGAGCGGAAAATTAATATCGCGTTGTCAGAATTGCGTAGGAAATGCCCTTCACTCGCCGTCGCTTTGTAGCCGAGAGTAGCGTTGCGATGGCACTCCTCGCCGGGTGTGCAGGCTTTCCCGATAGCACGACCACGATTACGGAGTTGGAGGTCGAACTTGCGAATGGAACGGACGACAGCCACGCGTTTCACTTCGCCGTCGAAACGAGCGACGGACTGAGCGAGTGGGAGTCCCGCGAGGTAGCCCCGAAAACCAGCGAATCGGTCGTCCGAGAACCGCCCGAGGAGTTCGACCCCGTCGCGGTTCACGGCGTCGTGGACGACCAGACCGCGCGCGGGGAACTCCGTGGAATCGACAACACGGAAGCGAACGAAATGTGCCTGCACGTCATCTTCGAGTACGGACTCGGTGACAGGCCGACGTTCCTGCAGGACTCGGACAGCCGTTGCTGACGGGAGCCGGGCCTCGGCCGGGTTGTCTCTCGACCGACCTTCGCTTTCGTCGCTCTGCTTTCGGCAACATCTGGAAATCGGACAGGACAGCCATTTCAGGGTAGCTATCCAACGAATAGGACGGGCGAACTCGCTTCCGGAACTTCCGGAAGGAGCGCGCCGAGGCTTAACCGGATACCGAAAGTATCCGGATGTATGCGAGCAGTACAACGGAACGGTGGGGTACCGAAACCGGAGTTGTCCGAGTTAGACGCGGGCGTTCGACGCCGAGGAGTCGAGGGTGGCGAGCGAGCGGCGGGACCGCTCCGGTCGCTCGCGCGGAGTCGGGAGGTGACCGTCGATGGCGCGCACTAATCCGAGGTTCCGCGACGTGCTTCGGTCGCTCGAAGACAGTTGGCGGGACTACCGGCGGGCGCTCCGGCGGCCCGACCGGGACCGCTTCGACCGGCTCTGGGAGGACGCCCGCCAGTACGCCGACGCTGGCGGCCACCTCGACCACCAGAACCCGATGGTCGTGGTGCTGTTCTCGATGCTGCTGGCCCAACAGCGCCGCATCGAAGACCTCGAAGCGGAACTCGAAGGCGAGCGGTCCGGGGCGAGTGACGAGGGAGGTGCGGACGAGTCGGACAGCAGGAGTGCAGACCGGTCGGCCTCGTAGCGGGATGCCCTACGAAACCGATTTCTTCGACGGCGAGGAGGAGGCGATTCGAGCGGCCGATGGCGAGGAGCGGGTGGTTCGAGCGGCCGAGAGCGTGCTGTCGCCGCGGATTGGCCCCAAAAGTGAATGGGAGTGCGCTCCGAGACGTAGCCATGCCCGAATGCGAGAACTGCGGCGGATTCGTCACGCAGGAGTTCCAACGAGTCTTCGCTGGCCGAGACGGCGAAGTCCACGGGTGCTACGAGTGCGAACAGAAGACCGCCATCAAGAACGGCGCGGCGACTCGGACGTGACCAAGCGGACGCTGTAGCGAACGACCGCGAGCGCACCGTCGGATTCATCCTGTCCGGATTCTTAGGGTAAGAGAGGACCATGAGTGACCCCCACATCGTCGAAGCCGTGGACCCGGACGAGGCGTTCTCGATGCTCTCGGACTCGTCGAGAATCGCTATCCTCCGCGAACTCTCGGACGCCGACGGCGAAGCGACCTTCGCACAACTGCGCGAAGCCGTCGGGATGCGGGACTCCGGGCAGTTCAACTACCACCTCGGCAAACTGACCGGGCGGTTCGTGGCGAAGACCGACGACGGATACAAGCTGAAACCGGCGGGCCAGTACGTCGTCGGTTCGCTCCTCGCCGGGGCGTACACCAAGGAAGGGTCCGTGGACTCGCTTCCAGTCGAGGAGTCCTGCCCCGGCTGTGACGCTCCGATGACGTTCCGGTACGAGGACGAGCGGGTCACGATAGACTGCGAGGAGTGTCCGCTCGAGACCCAGTTCGAGGCCCCGCCCGGTATCTTCGCGGGCTACGGACCGGACGCCTTCCCGTCGGTCGCCGGTCGGTACGCGAAAGCGCTCATCGAGCAATCGAAGCACGGATTCTGCCCGTACTGTCAGGGGCGAATCGAGTCGGCGGTCGTACCGGCGACCGAAGCGGGGTCGGACAGTTCGCCCGAGGAGTTCGAGGACATTCCGATGGCTCTGTACGACTGCGGCCGCTGTGGAATGAGCCTCTACGCCGACGTCGGAACGGCGTTCGTGGACCACCCCGCCGTCGTCTCGTTCTATCACGACCGGGAAATCGACGTCCGCGAGGCCTCGATTTGGCGGTTCAGCGCGCTCGACGGCGACCGATGTCGGATTCACGAACGAGACCCGATTCGCGCGAGTGTGACCTATCCCGCCGACGACGACCGACTGACGCTCGCCATCGACGAGTCGCTGAACGTGGTCGAGGTAGCGGATTAGTCGAGGGAGTGGATTAGTCGAGGGAGTGGATTAGTCGAGGGAGTGGATTAATCGGGGGAGTGGATTAATCGAGGGAGTGGATCAATCGAGGGGCGGAGCCAGCCAGACACCTCGTTTCCAGTGAAATCCGGCTACTCGTCGCCGAGAACCGCCATCACGACCTCTGGGTCCTCGACCAGGCGGTGTTCGGTGTAGTTCCCGTCCGCGCTTCCGCCGCTCTGGTCGGCCTGCTCGATGACGTCCAAGAAGGCGTGTTCGCGCAGTAGGTCTCGAACGCGGCGCGCCGACAGCGGGTCGGCACCCGCCTGTTCGCAGATTTTTTCGTACGCCTGATAGACCCGAGACGTTCGATACGCGTCGCCGTCGTGGTTCATCGAGAGCATCGCCAGCGCGCGGAGCGTCCGCTTCGAATGGGGCGTCGCACCGCGGATGAGTTCGCGGAACCGGTCGTTCTCGGCGCGGTCGCGGGCCTGTTCGACGTACTCCTCGCGGACTTTCGCGTCGCCCTCCGACTGGGCAATCTCGCCAGCGTAGCGCAGAATGTCGATGGCCTTCCGCGCGTCCCCGTGTTCCTGAGCGGCCTGCGCCGCCGCGAGGGGAATCGTCCCCTCCTCGAGGACGCCCTCTTTGAACGCGTCGTCACGCGCGGCCATGATGTCGCGGAGCTGGTTCGCGTTGTACGGCGGGAAGACGAACTCGCGCTCGCAGAGGCTCGATTTGACGCGCTCGTCCATGCGGTCTTTGTACTTGATTTTGTTGCTGATACCGATGGTGCCGAGTTTGCAGGAGTCGAGCTTTCCCGCTTCGCCAGCGCGCGAGAGCTGCATCAAAATTTCGTCGTTTTCGAGCTTGTCGATTTCGTCGAGGATGATGATGACCACGTCGTACTCGGCGTCGAGGATTCGCCAGAGGCGCTTGTAGTACGTCGACGTCGAGATGCCTTTGTCGGGGATGGAGATGTCGGTGCCCGAACGATTGACCTCGCTGGCGATGGTCTGGACCGCCTGCGTTTCGGTGGTGTCCTGCGCGCAATCGACGTAAGCACGGCCGACGGCCACGCCCTCCGACTCGGCCTCGGCGACGAGTTGGCGGGAGACGTGCTTGGCGCAGAGCGATTTCCCGGTGCCCGTCTTGCCGTAGAGGAGGACGTTGCTGGGCGATTGTCCGAAGAGCGCGGGGTTGAGCGCGTTGGCGAGCGACTGGATTTCGTCGTCTCGACCGACGATGCGGCCGTCGTCGGGGAGGTGGTTGATTTCGAGGAGTTCCTTGTCGGCGAAGATAGGGTCGTCCCGCGAGAAGAGACTGTCGTCGGTATCGCTCATTGACACCACGTTTCCAGTGAAACCTACTTAGTAGTATCGTCGAGAGACACACACCGGGTTTCCAGTGAAATGGGGTGGAGAGAGGGGAGGGTCCAGAGGAAACGCCGGTTCGGTGCCACGAGATGTCGAGTGCAATTCAATAGAAATCCGGTGTCTGACGATAGAAGTACGGTATCTGACGCAGACGCACTCGAAACTGACGCGGACGCACTCGAAACTGACGCAGACGCACTCGAAACTGACACAGACGCACTCGAAACTGACGCGGATACATTCGGAACTGACGCGGACACCGGATTTCCACTGAAACGGAGAAGAAAGCCGCTAGCGGAGGAGTTGGGAGGCTAGCGCAGAAGTCGGGACGTTAGCGGAGGAGTTGGGACGTTAGTGGAGGAGTTGGGACGTTAGTGGAGGAGTTGGGAGGCTAGCGCAGAAGTTGGGACGTTAGCGGAGGAGTTGAGACGCCAGCGGAGAAGTTGGCGGGGGTGTTTCACGTGGCGGTTATCGTAGCAAAGCTACGATTTACATTGTAGCGTTAGCTAACTTAATGAACTTTTACGCCATCCACTATAATAAAAGTATGGGAAATTTCGAAGTTTTCACCGAGATTCCCGCCGCCTACAGACACCCCGCGAACTAACCCCCACACCGACACCCCGTTTCACTGGAAACCCGGTGTGTGTCTCAACGACGACTGGTGTCCTTCGCCCCTCGATTTTACTGGAAATTCCACTGGAAACGTAGTGTGCGCCACAAAACGTAGTGTCCGCCGCAGTAGCCGCCACCAAAGCGACTTCTGCTCGTCAGAGTTTGGATTTTCCTCCCGAGGAGTCGATTGCTCTCCCGCTATTAGACAACGCTTTCAGACGCGCCCCGTCACGTCTTGATATGCGCTGGTGGAAGCGAGGAGGACTCCTCGTCGTCGTGCTTCTCGTCGTCGCGCTCGGTGGCGTCACCGTCTACTTCTCGGTCCCCTATCACGGGACCGCGGCGTCGGTCCAGTCGGTCGAGGACGACCCGCGCGTCTCGGTGACGACCATCGACGGCGTCCGCGTCCTCTCGCCGACGGCCGCGAACTCGACTCCGGGGTCGAACCCGACCACGGGGACGAATTCGGCTTCCGAACCGAACTCGACCGTCGGACTCGTCTTCTATCCGGGCGCTCGGGTCGCCCCGGACGCCTACGACAGTTCGCTCGCGCCGCTGGTCACCCGGGCGAACGTCACGGTTTTCGTCCCGAGGATGCCGCTCAACGTCGCGCTTCTGGACGCCGACGCCGCCGAGCGCATCCGGACGAATCCGACGATTCGGGCGCGCCACCCGGACATCCGAACGTGGTTCGTCGGCGGACACTCGCTCGGCGGCGTCGCCGCCTGCCGGTACGCCGACTCTCACGACGTGCGGGGTCTCGTCCTGTTGGCGTCCTACTGCAACGCGAACGTGAGCGACGCGCCGATGGCCGTCCTCAGCGTCACCGGGAGCGCAGACACGGTCCTCGACCGCGAGAACTATCGACAGGGCCGGACTCGACTCCCGGCGAACGCGACCGTCCGCGAGATTCGAGGCGTGAACCACACGCAGTTCGGGTCGTATCGAGGCCAGCGCGGGGACTCGCCCGCACCGCTCTCGTACGACGAGGCGCATCGCCGACTGGCCGACCTCCTCGTGCCGTGGGTGGCGAACCACTCGGCGGTCGAGCGCGCCTCGCCCGTCAATTCGCTTCCCGTCCGGAACAGGCCTATTCGCTACTGGAACCGAGCCTGAAGCCAGCACGCCCCTTCGACGGTGTCGCCGACTTGCGGTTCGTAGTCGCCAGCGACGTGGTCGGCGACGAAAAGCGCCACGTCCACATCTGCGCCATCGCCCGTGTCCGCGCCGTCATTCGCGTCAGCGCCGTCGCCCACACCAGCGTCGTCGCCCACACCAGCGTCGTCTGTCCGGAACAGCGGCACGCGAAGAAGATACCCGTCGTAACCGCGAGGACCATCGGAGCCGCAAGAACCGTCAGAGCTGCGATGAGAGACGCGCTCGACTTCTTCGACGTTCGTGCGGACGACGTAATCGTCCGGTGCGCCTCGCTCCCACGGTCGGAACCCGACGAAGTCCGAAACGTCGACCTCCTCTCCGCTCTCGTCGACGACGGTATCGTACTCCGATTCGCCGAAATCGTAGGCGAGGAGCGCGAGCGAAATCGTGCAGTCGCCGCCGAATCGCTCGGGCGAATGCTCGAAGTAGTTCGCGGCGAAGACCGTGATTGCGGCGTCGGCGAGGGTTCCCCCCAACCACGCTTCGATTCCGGTCTCCCACTCGTTCAGCGACTCCATCTCGACCTCGTGGGAGACCCCCTCCACGACGGGATACGCCGTGGCGATTTCACCGTCGAGCGAGACCGCGACCGTTCCGACTGGGTCGTCGCCGAGGCGATGGCCGGTCACTTCGCGGCCGTTCCGGTCGAACCCGTCGATTACGGTTCCCTCCTCGACCGCGGACATCGTCAACTGCTTGATTGCCGCTTCCCGGTTCTCGTCGGGGACGAGCGTGTCCCAATGACTTCCGTGGCTCTGCACACTCGGGCCTGCACTTCCGACCGACGCCGCCGCCATCGGGTTCGTCGGCGGGTCGCTCGGTCGCTCCTCGCCGTTCGGTTCGCCGGGTTCGTCCTCCGATTCGCCGGGTTCGTCCTCTGATTCGCCGAGTTCGTCCTCCGATTCGCCGAGTTCGTCCTCCGATTCGGCGAGTCCATCTTTCGCCCCGTCGAGTCCGTCCTTCGGTCGTCCGCTTCCGCCGTCGGTATCCGTCAGAAGTCCCCGGAGTCTGTCAAATAAACCCATAAAATCGGAGACTGATTGTTGTAATATGATTCTTTGGATTCATGTATGCCCAGAAACTGCCAGAACGGTGTCGAGGTGCGACACTCAGGGTCCGATATGCGGGTGTAGCGCGGCAGAGTGTAACACGACAGTCCAGTTTGGGAGTAGTGGTATCGGGATACCAGCCCGGAATGACAGATACTGATGTGCAAGCAGTATCTGAATAGCAATCTCCAACGAGAACAGGTAATAAGTATGGTGGTCAGACAGGATTTGTCGCTCGCCAAAACGAATTCGGGAAATGAGACGAACGCATTTCCCGACAGTAGAACGCATCGTCAGACATATGTGATTATTCCCCTAAGAAATAAATATATATTTTTAGGAAATATGTAGCTATATCCATCGTTCTCGCGGTGGGGACTCGCTCGAAGCCAAACCGCGCCGTCAGTACTCTCTACCGCTGGAGAACCGTCAGCGCTTTACCCTGCTAGAGAACTGTCAACGCCCTACACCGCTAGAGGACCGTCAGCGCTCGACGTCGACGGAGGAGGAGGACTGAATCCAGGCGTCGTCGCGCTGGTCGGATTCGATGACGTAGACGGGACCGACTTGCGGGTCGTAGTCGCTGTAGCCCGTGTACTCCGCGTCGTCGGTTTCGATGAAGTGGTAGCGAGGGTTCGAGGCCGTGTCTTTCTTGGTGGGTTCTATCATGGATGTGATTGAGATTGTAGCGATTACGTCGGGCGGTGGGATACCGATTGCGTCCGGGCGGCGCGAAGCCGTGGGCGGAACTGGAGCGCTTACGTCGGAGTGGCGCGAAGGGACGCGGCGGCCTCCTCGGAGATATCGACTTCCCCGGTCGAGGAGACGGTCACGACGCGTCCGGCGTATTCGATTGTGACCTCGACGGCGTCCGACTCGCCGCCTATCAGCGACGTCGTCGGTTCGCGGGCGACGATGGTTTCCAGCGCGTCCGTATCGACCACGTCGTGGAGCGGCGGGAGGGCCTTCGGGTCGCGCCCGGTCTCGTCGGCGACGGCGTTCACTACCTGCACGGTGACCGAGTCGGCGGAGGGTTCGAGTGCGAGTTCGTTCATCGGGTTCTATTTAGATAGACGGGGAGTATCCGCTTATTCCTACGGCGTATGTATATATCCGGCCCTGTCGAGAACATACGTATATATCTATATTCGCCTTCTCAGTCCCTCTCAGCCGCTAACGCTCGCTCTTAGCTACTGGTTCCCGCTCTCATCCGTTGACTCCCGCTATCAGCGTCGGGCACTTCCGCTGTCCGCGTCGGGCTACCGATTCGCGGTCGTCGAACGACCGCGAATCGGACGGTTAATGGAGCTTGTCTGGTGAACACACAGGTATGGAACCAGAGACGTCCGGTCGAAAGGACGACCACATCGACATCATTCTCGAGGAGGACGTCGAGACGTCCGGAAGCGGCTTCGCCAACGTCCAGTTAGTCCACGAGGCACTACCGGAAATCCATCGGGACGACATCGACACCGCGATTGATTTCTGCGGGCGCGAACTCGCCGCGCCGATAGTCATCGAGAGCATGACCGGCGGGCACCCCAACACCACCGAAATCAACCGCTCGCTGGCGACGGCCGCGCAGGAGACCGGCATTGCGATGGGCGTCGGAAGCCAGCGCGCGGGGTTGGAGGAACCCGACGACGAGGAGTTGCTCGAATCGTTCACCGTCGTCCGCGACGCCGCCCCCGACGCGTTCATCTACGGCAACATCGGTGCGGCACAGCTCGCGGAGTACGGCGTCGAGGGCGTCGAGCGCGCGGTCGAGATGATAGACGCCGACGCGATGGCGATTCACCTGAACTTCCTCCAGGAGGCCGCACAACCCGAGGGCGACGTGGACGCGAGGGACTGTCTGACCAACATCGAACTGGTGGCGAGCGAACTGAGCGTCCCCGTAATCGTCAAGGAGACCGGAAACGGGCTATCTCGTGGCACCGCACGGAGGCTCACCGACGCGGGAGTGGACGTCCTCGACGTCGCGGGCAAGGGCGGCACGACGTGGTCCGGCGTCGAGGCGTATCGCGCGAGCGCCGTCGGCGCGGACCGCCACGCGAAAATCGGAAACCGGTTCCGGAGTTGGGGGATTCCGACCGCCGTCAGCACGCTCCAGACCGCGGAAGTCCATCCTTGCGTGGTCGCCAGCGGCGGCGTCAGGTCCGGCCTCGACGTCGCCAAGGCCATCGCGCTGGGCGCGCAGGCCGGTGGGCTGGCCAAGCCCTTCTTACAGCCAGCGGGGTCCGGCCCCGAGGCGGTCATCGACTTGGTGGACGACCTCGTCGCCGAACTGAAGACCGCGATGTTCGTCACCGGGTCGGACTCCGTCGAGGAGTTGCAGGACACCGACTACGTCCTCTTGGGACCGACGAAGGAGTTCGCCGAGCAGTGCTAGCCGACTGAACTCCCGACCCGCGGGACTGAACTCCCGGCCCGCGAAAACTGAATCCACCACCCGCGAAAATATTACCGACATCTGCGCCGTCGGACTCGAAACGCGAGATAATCTCGGCCAGACGCGCCTATTTGCGACTGCGTCCGCTAGCTACGCCCGTGACCGACCAATGACAGCACGAATCGACTCCGCCTCCCTCGACAGTCCCCTGACGATAGTTGGCGTCGCGCTCGTCCTCATGAGTAGCCTCGCGGCCGTCTGGATGCTCACACTCGGCGACATCGTCACCGCGCTCGGACTCGGACTGCTCGTCGCCGCGGGACTGTTGCTCTCCTCGATTGGCGTCTCCGGCGAAGCGGTCGCACACTGACGCCGCGGACCCGAACGCGTTTCCGGCCTTCCCCCGAATGCAACGCTCATGACTGATACCGACTCCTTCGACGTGGCGACGTGGACGCTGATACTGACGGTCTTCGTGGTCGGCTTCCTCGTCGTGACCGGCCTGCTACAGTACGCCGCCAGCGGCGACTTCGGGTCGCTCCTCCGCAACCTCGCCATCGGCGCGCTGCTGTTGGCCTTCGGCGCTGGCCTCCGGAAGAAGTGGCAAAACGAGTAGCGAAGAGAAGGAGTTTCGGCGCGTGGTTCTCAAGCGTAGGATTCTTCGTCCTCGACTGGGCCGCTGAACGACGAGTACAGCACGACGAAGTAGGTTGCGACCAGCGGCAGGAGGAGCGACGCGGCGATGGTCGAGAGGTTGAGCGGGAGCGTCGAAACGATGGCGTCCGCGACTTCGAGGCCGGCCACGGGGTCGATTAGCGGGAACAGGAGCGTCGCAACCAGCGCGACGAGTCCGTAGGCTTGCCCGGCCACGGCACCGAGCGCGAGGACGTGCCGGTCGCGCCTGCTGGCGACGACGTTCGCCGCGGCCAACAGCACCGTCAGCGCGAGGAGTGCCAGCGTCGGGAGCGACAGGAGCGAGACGTGCGAGGCGGATTGGCCGCCGACCGCGAGCGCGGCGACCACGAGCAGGAGATAGCCGGCCTGCGCGAGGTGTCCCATCGGTCGCGTCTCGATTCGGATGTCGCCGCGCGTCTTCAGGCCGAGGTAGGTCGCACCGTCGGTGATGGTGAGCGCGACGACTGCGAGGCCGACGAGGAGGCTCGCGGCGGACGCGAACTCCTCGACGCCGAACAGCCAGTTGCCGACGAACACGCCGAGGAAGAACGGGGCGGTGACGCTCCCGACGACGAAGGCCCGGCCCCACCACGTCTGCCACTGGTCGTCGTGGCGCTGTTCGTACATCTCGGGAGCGAGACCGCGGATCAGGAGCGCGGCGAGGATGGCGAACAGAAGGAGGTAATGGCGACTGAACAGGGCCGCGTAGACCGACGGGAAGACCGCGAACAGCATCCCGCCGAAGACGACCAGCCAGACCTCGTTGCCGTCCCAGAACGGGCCGATGGCCGCCAGCAGCGTCTCGCGCTCGGCCTCGGCGTCTCTGGTCGCAAACAGCGCGCCGACGCCGAAGTCGAACCCGTCGAGGAACAGGAAAGTCCCGAGGACGGCGAAGACGAGCGCGAACCAGAGCGTGTCGAGCGGGAGGCCGAACAGCGGGCCGTCGGCCAGCGAGAGCGCGACGGGGTCAGTCATCGCTCGGGACCCCCTCCGCGCTTTCGGGCGTCTCGGCGGCGGGTTTCGGCGGGTCGGCCGGTGCCTGTTTCGGCGGGTCGGTCGGTGCCTCCTCGCGGATGATTCGGAGGACGACGTAGGTGTACAGCACGAGCAGGAGGCTGTAGACCACGACGAAGCCGACGAGAGTGGCGAGGGCCTCGGTCCCGGTCAGGTTCGGCGAGACGCCCGCGCTGGTCTTCATCACCCCGTCGATGACCCACGGCTGGCGTCCGACCTCGGTGACTATCCAACCGAGTTCGACGGTGAGAATCCCGAGGACCGACGAGCCGACGAGTGCTTTTGCGAGGAGATCGTCCTCGAAGAGTTTGCCCTGAAGCCAGCGGACGCCGCCCCAGAACGAAAGCAGGATGAACCACATGCCGAGGCCGACCATCGCACGGAAGGACCAGAACACGATGGCGACGGGCGGGTCCTCGGTCGGGATGTCGTTCAACCCGGTGATGGTCGCGCCGGGATTACCGCCGCTGGCGAGGATGGACGCGAGGAAGGGCAACTCGATTACGAATAGCTCCTCGGCGCGCGGGTCCGTGATGTCCGAGACGCTCGTGGGGAAGGCGAGGAGCTTCAGCCCGACCGACGAGTCGGTGTCGTACTGGGCCTCCATCGCGGCGAACTTCTGGGGCTGGGTATCGGCGACATGGCGGCCGTAGGCGTCACCGTGGATGGCCTGAAACGGCGCGGTGACGAGCAGGACCGCCAGACTGATTTTCATCGTCTTGCGCCAGAACTGCGTGTCGCGGTCGGTCCAGACGAAGTACGCCGCGACTCCCGCCATGAACAGCGCGACCGAGAGGACCGCGGCGTTCTGCATGTGGACGAACATCCACGGGAATCGCGGGTTGGCGTAGGCGGCGATGGGGTCGACCAGCGAGACGATCGGCTGGCCGTTCTTGGTCGCCATCTCGAACCCGCGGGGCGTCTGCATCCACGAGTTGGCGATGAGAATCCAGACCGCCGAGAGCCACGTGCCGAGGCCGACGAAGATGCTCGACAGCATGTAGAGGCGGTCGGTGACGCGCTCGCGGCCGAAGACGAAGATGCCGAGGAACGTCGCTTCGAGCATGAACGCCATCATCCCCTCGACGGCCAGCGGGCCGCCGAAGAGTTCGCCCGCGGCGGTCGAGAACGCCGCGAAGTTGGTGCCGAACTCGAATTCGAGGACGATGCCCGTCACGGTTCCGACCACGAACGAGATGGCGAAAATCTGGGTCCAGAACGCTCGGAGTTGTTCGTATACCTGTTCGTCGGTCCGTATCTCTTTCCACGTGAAATAGATGAGGAAGGGCGCGAGGCCCATGCTCATCACGGGGAAGATGATGTGGACGATGGTCGTCACCGCAAACTGGAGTCTGCTGGCGATGACTGGGTCGATCATTTGGTGTGAGGTGGTGTCGGGGTGTCAGTTCGGCGGGCGTCACCGCGGTTCGTGCGGTTCGTACCGCAGTTCATACTAGTGTACGGCGCGCCCGCGAGGCAGGACTCCGCGGTCAGGTCATCGGTCGCTCGTGACGAACCACCAGTCGTAGTACTCGTCGCGGTCGGGGTCCAGTTCGTCCTCGCGCGCTCGGGCCTCGCTCTCGGTGCTCGGCGGCGACAGCAGAACCTTGTCGCCGAACGTCTCGTTGTCGGGCCAGTCGGCGGGCGCGGCGACGCCGTCGTCGTCGCTCTTCTGGAGCGCGCGGAGCGACCGCAGAATCTCGTCGATGTTCCGGCCGATCTCCATCGGGTAGGTCAGGACCAACCGGACGATTCCCTCGGGGTCCACGACGAAGACGCTCCGGACGGTGGCGGTGCCCGCGCCGGGGTGGAGCATCCCGAGTCGCTGAGCGACGCTCCCTTGGTCGTCGGCGACGATGGGGAAGCCGATGTCTACGTCGAGGTTCTCCCGAATCCACTCGGTCCACTTGATGTGGGAGTGAACGCGGTCCACCGAGAGGCCCAGCAGTTTCGCTCCGAGGTCCTCGAACTCGTCGCGGCGCTGCTCGAAGGCCACGAACTCGGAGGTGCATACCGGCGTGAAGTCGCCGGGGTGGCTGAACAGGACGAGCCACTCGCCCTCGTACTCGTCGGGAAGCGACAGGTCGCCGTGACTCGTCTGGACTTCCAGTTCGGGGAAGCGGTCGCCGATTCCGGGTGTCTCGACCGTCGTCGCGTCGGTCTCAGTTGAGTCTGACATTCTATCTAACGATTGGAGACGCCCACACTAAACGGGCCTTCTACGAACTATTCTTTCGGACTTTCCGGAGACTCGTTGTGAAGTCCGAAACAATATTTCTGGTTGTTCGAGCTGAGGTACTCGTTGGCACAGGTATATTTCGCAGTTACCGGAATCGAAACGGAAAAAGATAGCCAGCGGGCGAGGTCGCGTCGGCGCGCCGTCAGTCGTCGCCCTCGAAATCCACGCCGCCGAGGCCGCGGGCCGCCGCCAGCAGGCGGCCGAGCGCACGTCGCACGTCGGCGTCGAACAGCGCCCGGAACAGTCCGAAGAATCCGACGGGTTTCGGGTCCTCTTGGGCGAAGCCGTCGATGGTCGCGTCGAGGGCCGCGGTGACGCTCGGGTCGCCGAGTTTCTGCATGAACGCCACCATGTTGCCCGCGTTCCGCCCGAGTTCGTACATGTCCACGTCGTTCTCTGCGTGGGCGTCGGCGAACCCGGCGGCGGCCATCCGGAGGTCCCGAATCGCGTCGCGGTTGTCGGTCGCGGCGTCGGTCAGTTCGGGCGTGAGTTCCGTTGCGAGGTCGTGGGTCGCGTCCAGCAACTCCAGCATCTCGACGAGCGTGTCGGCGTTCTCGCCGAGTCGCTCGACGAGGACGAGCGTGTCCTCGTTCTCCAAGGTTGGTCGAACGCGTTCGAGGACCTCGCGGTTCTCTCGCACCGCCACGACGAGTTCGGGCACGAGGTCGTCGGTGAGGTCCTTCGAGACCGCGAGGAGGTCCAGCAGTTCGACCAGCGTCTCGGACTGCTCGCCGACCTTCTGGAGGAGGACCATCGTCTCCTCGCGCTCGAAGGCGACCCGGAGGTCTCGAATCGGCTCGCGGTTGTCTCGAACCGTGTCGCGGAGTTCGGGCACGAGTTCCGCGGCCAACTCCTCGGTCACGGTGAGCAGTTCGAGGAGTTCCGCGAGGTTCGCGTCGTTCTCCTCGATGGCCCGCGCCAGTTCGTCCGCGTCGAGTTGTGCGGCGGCGTCGGAGCCGACGCTTCGGTCTTGACTAGCCATGTTAGGGAAGCGGGTCGTAGCCCCGGAGCCAGAGGTTCCAGTAGACGCTCGGCAGGACGTTGATGTCCATTATCCAGTTGGCGCGGCTCTCGACGGGCGCGGAGATGCTGTTCTCGTAGTCGAACTCCGCGACCATCGCCTTGCCCTTCTTCGTGAGGAGCGGACAGGCCGCGTAGCCGTCGTAGGCGGCGGTCTGGGGCTTGTCCTCCATGTGGGCGGTGAGGTTGTCGAGGACGACGTGAGCCTGCTTCCGCGCGGCGGCGGCCGTCTTGGCGTTCGGAGTGTCGCCGGCGTCACCGAGCGCGAACACGTCCGGGTACGTCTCGTGCTGGAGCGTGTGCTTATCGACGGTGACGTACTCGCCGCCGTCGGTCAGCGGCGAGCGTTCGGTGAGGGCCTTCTGGCCGTACTGGGGCGAGACGGGTACGTAGAAGTCGTATTCGAGCGAGTCGCCCTCCTCCGAGCGAATGACGCCGTTCTCGTAATCGACCGACTCGACGGTGAAGTTCAGTTCGGCCTGAATGCCGCGGTCGGCCCAAATCTCCTCCAGTTTCTCGCGGTAGGGCGAGACGCCGAAGATGGCGTCGCTCGGTTTCGTCATGACGACCTCGACGTCGTCGCGGATGCCGCGCCGCCGGAAGTAGTCCTCGGCGAGCATCGTCATCTTCAGCGGGGCACCCCCGCACTTGATGGAGGTGTCCGGAACCGAGACGACGAAGCGCCCGCCGTCGAACTCGGGGAGGGCCTCTCGCATGCTCATCGCGCCCTCGTAGTGGTAGAACGGGTGGACGGAGTCGGTCTCCTTCCAGCCTTCGACCATCCCCGGCGTCGTCTCGGGGGCGAGTCGGTGACCCAGCGAGGCGACGAGATAGTCGTAGTCGAGGTCGTCCTCGGAGAGCGAGACCGTCTTCTCCTCGGGGTCTACGCCCGTGACCTCGTCGTGGACGAACTCGACGCCGTCGCGGAGGATGTCCCGAACGTCGCGGAACTGGTCGTCGGGGTCCATGTACCCGAACGGGAGGAGGTAGAACGACGGCTGATAGGCGTGTTCGGTACTCTTGTCTACGATGGTGATTTTCGCATCGGTGCGGTCGAGCCGGCGCGAGAGCATGTTGGCGGTCATCGTCCCGCCCACCCCCGCACCGAGTACCACGATGTGGTCCATAGACACTCAATCTTTGGCGTGGCGATACCTGACCGTTGAGATACCCGAGAGAATGTTGGTCAGTTAGTCGTCTTCAGAATTCCTCCGACAAAAATTTCGGAATGGTCGCGGAGGCGGAGCGGAACTCATGACTGCGGTGGTCGCAGGGACGGGGCGAGACCTGATTGTGACTGGGGCGGGAGAGGGTGTTGAACAATCGTAGAGCAATATATACAAATATTAAAGAAATATTTATATGCTTAAAGTGAAGAAATAGATGTGTGTAACTTCACGGACGCGACGACGGCGCGGGTCGGCGCGAGACGACCAAGACGGGCGACGGAAAACCAGCCGACGACTCCGAGCAGTCGTTACCGGGACTTCTCGGGGTCGTTCTCGCAGGTCTCGACCGGCACGTCCAGCAGGTTGCCCCACTCGGTCCACGACCCGTCGTAGTTCGTGACCTCGGGGAACTCCAGCAGTTCCGAGAGGGCGAACCAGACGAGCGCGGAGCGTTCGCCGATGTTACAGTAGACGATAATCTCGTCGTCCTCCTCGATACCGACCTCGGCGAAGGGTCGTTCGAGGGCGCGGCGGTGTTCGAAGCGGCCGCACTCCCGGACGAGGCTCGTCCACTCGATGTTGACCGTCCGGGGGATGTGTCCGCTGGCGCGGGCCGGAACGTCCGCGTCGCCGCAGTACTCCTCGGGCGAGCGAACGTCCACGATGGTCACGTCCTCGGAGAGGGCGTCCTGCACGTCGCGTCGGTAGGCCCTGACGTGGTCGTTCGGGGGCTGGGCCTCGTACTCGACCGGCGTGACCTCGGGCGTCTCGGTGGTCGTCGGGTAGTCGTTCTCGGTCCAGTAGTGCTTCCCGCCGTTGAGCAGGCGCACGTCGCGGTGGCGGTAGTACTTCAGCGCCCAGTAGACGAACGCCGCCAACTCGTTGAAGCCGTCGCTGTAGAGGACGACCGTCGAGTCCGGCGTGATACCGCGCTCGCCCAGTAGCGTTTCCAATCGGTTCGCGTCCGGAATGGTGCGCGTCCCGGCGTCGGAGAAGTCCCGTTTCAGGTCGAGTTCGACGGCACCGGGGATGTGGCCGGTGTCGTACTCGTCGCCAGTCGAGACCTCCACGAGGCGGAACTCGGGGTCGTCGGTCTCGAACTCCTCCAGTTGCCTGTAGAGGCCGTCGGGGCGCACCAGCACGGACTCCGGATACCCAGTCGCGGTGGTCCCGATGGACCGCCTGCTGACGCTGTAACAGGTCTGGCGGCCGTCACGGAGCGCCGGGGCGGCCTCCACGAGACCTTCCTCCTCGAGTTGCGTGAGACCGTATCTGGCGGTCCGCGAACAGAGGAGGGTCTCCTCGGTGATCTGCTTGAGCGTCATCGACCCCTCCCGAGAGAGAACGTGAAAGATGAACTTCGAACTGGGTGGGAGGTCTACGAGGATTTCCTCGACCGATGAGTCTTGCATTATTCCCACAAGACAACCTTAGGGCCGGTCCGATAAGACGTTATTGGTTCCATCGGCGGTGGCGGTCGGCCTGATAGCGCGAAAACAGGCTTGCAAAAGCCTGAAAACGGCGTAAAGTACCGGAAATAATTTCGGGTACTCCGGGGTTGCGGCGGTCGTAACGGTGGTCTACCACACATTATTCTCCCTGCTCGAATCGTTTTACGTGCAACACCGCTAGGGACACCCAACGATGGTAGAAACGATATCGGCCGAAACCTTGCAAGACATGCGAGACGCCGACGAGGAGTTCGTCCTCATCGACACGCGCTCGCCGGAGGCGTTCGACGACCGGCACGTCGCCGGGGCGGAAAACGTCGAGTACTCCGGCGACAGGGACGAACTCGTCGGCGAGTTCGACCCGGACCGACTGGACGCCGACGAGACGGTCGTCACGATTTGCGCGACCGGCCGGTCGGCCGAAATGTTCTCCGAATGGCTCGAAGCCGAGGGTCACGCCCACGACGTCAAAACCGTCGAGGGCGGGATGGAGGCGTGGCGTACGGTCTCGGCAGACATCGCCGTCACCGACGACTAAACCAACTCTCCCACAACCAATGTTCGGAATCGAAACCCTCTCCGGCAACGCGAAAGCGCTCGCCCTCGTCGGACTCGTGTTCGTCCAAGCAATCTCACTGTACGTCGTCTACGGCGCACTCGGACAGGTACTCGGACCTCGAATCCGGAGCGCCCTGCGGGGTGAATAGCGATGGAAATACTCGGCATGAGCGCGCTGATGGTCGCCACGTTCACCGGCTTCGGCCTGCTCATCGGCATCCTGTTCGGGTTCTTCGGGATGGGCGGGTCGTTCCTCGTCACGCCAGCGTTGCTCGTGATGGGATTCCGGTCGGAGGTCGCGGTCGGGAGCGGCCTCGCGTTCGTCTTCGGGACGAGCGTCATCGGGGCGCTCAAGCACCGCGGTCTCGGACAGGTCGATTACAAACTCGCCGTGTTGATGGTCGTCGGGATGACCAGCGGCATCGAGGTGGGGAAGTACGTCATCGAGTTCCTCAGCGCGGCCGGGGCGCTTGACCTCTTCATCAGCGTCGCGTACATCGGCCTGCTGGCAATCGTCGGCCTCGTCACGCTCCGCGACGCCCGAAGCGACGACGACGGCGACGACGGCAGCCGATTCGCCGAGAAACTCCGGAACGTCCGCATCCCGCCGACCATCTCGCTCAACGGCGGTTCCAGCGTCTCGCTGTGGATAATCCTCGCGGTCGGCTTCGGCATCGGCATCCTCTCGGGCATCCTCGGGGTCGGCGGGGGCTTCCTGCTGATGCCCGCGATGATGTACGGCTTCGGCGTGCCCGCGGCGGTCGCGGTCGGCACCGACATCCTCCAAATCACCCTCTCGGGAGCGTTCGGCGCGTTCACCTACGCCCAGTCGGGCTACCTGAACCTCCCGGTCGTGGCGTCCCTGCTCACCGGGAGCGCGCTCGGTGCCCGAATCGGCGCGGCCGCGACGAGTCTGGCCAACGAGGACGACATCAAGGGGTACTTCGCGGCGATGCTGTTGGCTGGCAGTCTGGCAGTTGCGAGCAAGAACCTCGGCAACGCCTTCGACGTGTCGGTGCTACAGACGGTCAGCATCGTCCTCATCCTCGGGTCCGCACTCGTGGTGAGCGCGGCCGTGCTGTACAGCAGCATCACCGAACTCCGAGCGAACGGCGTGAGCGAGGCGACCGACGCCCACGCGAAGGCGGACTGACGCCCCAGCAGTTCGATTTTTCGTCCCGAAACGCAGCGCCTATCATCTCGGTGTCTCCTACTCCGAGACGACTTTAGCGATGGCTTCGAAATCACCCCCCGAGCCGGTGTTGGCGGGCGTTCGCCAGACGAGGGCGTTCGACCGAGGGGCCACGAGGACATGACCGCGGACAGCGACGAGACCGAGGAGACCAGCGACGCGGGCGACGAAGCCCGAGAGGTCGGCGCGCTCACCCAGCGCTGGAACGTCCGAGACGCGACGCTCCTCCGGGGGAAGGGGAGCCTCGACCGGACGACGCGGTTCGAGCGGAACAACTCGCCAGCGGTGCTGACGGCGGCGCTCGACCGGGCGGCCCGGACCGTCCGCGAGACGCCGCCGAACCGGGACGGCTACGCCGTGCCGCTCCACGAGGCCGGAAACCCGGTCACGACCGACGAGTACGTCCTCTGGCGGCCCGACTCCGAGCAAATCGGGTGGTACGACACGAGTTTCGGCATCGACGGGACGGTCCGGTTCGTCTCGGTCGAGGAGGCGGCCGAGACCACCATCGGCGACCGACTCAAGTACTGGCACCCGGACCTGACGCCAGCGGCCGAGGAGCAACTCGCGGAGTTCGAGCTACCCGACCCGGAGGTGACGCCGAAATCCCAGCTCTCGGATGGAGAGCGCCGCGACTTTTTCGAGGAGCTGGTCGAGTTCGTGACCGCCGAGCGCGACGCCGAACAGCGGGCGAACCGGCGACGCCACCGCGAGGCCGGTATCGAGACGCTCGTCGGGAAGGGAATCGCGGCCGGACCGTTCGTCTCGCTCGGGCGGGTGAGCCACCCCAACACGGTCGGGCGGTTCCAGTTCCAGATTGCGGAGAGCGGTCCGGGTGGGAGAGATAGCGATGGACGCGACGTGGACCGCTACCGGGACGAGGATATCTACCCGGACAGCGTCTTTCTGGTCGATACGCTGGACGACGACGACCGCTTCCCGCTCGCGGTGCGGACGACAGCAGTCGAGGGGTCCGTGCTGACGGTGAAACCCGACCGGCGGTGTTCGCTCGACCCCGCCGTCGTCGAGGAACTGCTCACGAGCGACCGCGAGTTCTGGCTCACCCACCTCCTGAATCCGGTGCCCTTCGAGCGCCGGACCGCGGCCGTCGAGAGCGTGCGGTCGAACGAGTCCAAGCGAGACCTGCTGACCGGGAATCGCCCCGCCAGATTCGCCGCCGACCGGCTCTCGGTTCCGAGCGTCGAGCTGGAGTTGAACGAGTACCAGAAGCAGGCGCTGAAGTGGGCCGACGACGCCGAGGACCTGCTGTGCATCCACGGCCCGCCCGGAACGGGGAAAACTCGGACGCTCACGGCCTACGTCCTCCACGCGGTCTGGCACGGCGACTCGGTGCTGGTGACCGCCCACTCGAATCAGGCCGTGGACAACCTGCTGGTGGGCGACAGCACCGTCGGCGACCCGGAACCGGGCACGCTCCACGAGGTCGCGTGCCGGGAGCGTGACGACGGTGAGAAAGGAGACGGTCTCAGCATCGCGCGGGTCGGCCACAACTCCACGAACGAGGTCGTCGAGCGCAACTACGAGGACGCCTCGGTCGCGGAAGCCGACGTGGTGGCGGCGACGACCAGCGGGGCCGCCCAGTTCGACACCGACCAGTTCGACGTCGGCGTCGTGGACGAGGCCACGCAGGCGAGTCGCCCCGCGACGGCCATCGTCCTCGACTGCTCGCGGAAGCTGATTCTGTCGGGCGACCACAAGCAACTGCCGCCCTACTGCGCCGACGAGACGATGAAAGAAGAACAGAGCCACTCCTCGCTGTTCGAGTACCTGCTGGAACGCTACGGCGAGGAGATTTCGGTCCTGCTGGGTCGCCAGTACCGGATGCACGAGGACATCGCCGAGTTCCCGAACGAGGCCTTCTACGGCGGGAGTCTGGAGACCGCCGACCGGAACCGGGACTGGCAGGTCGGGGACCTCGACCCCCTCGTCGGCGTGGACGTGGACGGCGAGGAGCGACGGGAGTCCGGCGGCGACTCGCTGTACAACCCCGAGGAGGCCGAAGCGGTCGCCGAGGAGGTCGAGACGCTGGTCGAGAACGGAGTCGCGCCCGAGGACGTCGGCGTCATCTCGATGTACCGCGGACAGGTCGGGTGCATCCGCTCGCGGCTTCGGCGGGCCGGAATCGAGGGCGCTGGTCGAGTCACGGTCGATACGGTGGACTCGTTTCAGGGCGGCGAGCGCGAGGCCGTCGTCGTCTCGTTCGTCCGGAGCAACGACGAGGGCAACGGCGGGTTCCTCGAACTCCCCGACGAGGGCGCGCGCCGGTTGAACGTGGCGCTGACTCGCGCTCGAAAGCGCCTCGTGTTGGTCGGCGACTGGGAGACGCTCTCGGCCGTGGCCCCGCACCGGAGTGAGGAGGAAAGCTGTGCGGACCTGTACGACGAACTTCGAGAGCGTCTAGCGCGTGAGGGATGGATGCAGAAGAAGTGATTTCAGTTGTCCTTGAGTAATAATAACAATTCCTAAACAAACATCCTAATTGCTTTCACCGTCCGCTCCACCTCACTCTCTATTCCGCCCATCCCCGAGTTTCGCGCACTGGATTCCGCTCGCGGCCCGCTTCGATGCGCTCGGGGTCCACCGCGACGACGGCGTGGCCCGCGCCCGCCTCGACTTCCGACAGCACCGTGCCCGTGGGGTCGGCGACGAGGCTCAGGCCCGCGTGGTTTCGGCCGCGCTGGTCGCCAGCGTGGTTCGACCCCGCGACGTAGTAGGGGCCGTCGAGCGCCCGAGCGCGGAGGAGGAGCCGCCAGTCGTCGGCGAAGTCGGTGCGCCACGCCGCCGAGACCGCCAGCACGTCACAGTCCTCGCGGGCGTAGTCCAGCGCGACCTCCGGGAAGTTGAGGTCGTAGCAGAGCGCCAGCCCCACGGTCCCGACGCGGGTCTCGACCGCGGTCGGGCCGTCGCCCGTCTCGAAGACTTCGGCCTCGTCGCCCCAGAGGTACTGTTTCCGGTAGGTGGCGCGCACGCCGTCGCCGTCCACGACGACGAGGCTGTTGTAGAGGTCCTCGCCGTCGCGCTCGGGGACGCCCGCCACCACCGTCACGCCGTGGTCGTCGGCGACCGAGGAGAGTCGGTCGGTCTCCTCGCCCGGCACGGGAGTCGCTCGCTCGCGGGCCGCGTCGAGGTCGTACCCCGTCACGCAGAGTTCCGGAAAGACGGCGACCCCCGCGCTCGGCGGGAGTCCGGCGAGGGTTCGCTCGACCGCGTCGAGGTTCGCGTCCACGTCGCCGATGGTCGGTTCGAACTGGCACGCGGCGACGCGCTGGCTCTCGCTCATGGGTACCATACCACTATCCAACTACTTCAGGCTACCCGAGAACATGTCCGCCCCTTTTCGGGAGACGTGGAGGAGCTTCGGGACGGAGGGAAGAAAAGCTACGACTGGGAAACTCCCGTCTTATTGAGGTGTTTTTGGCCCAGCGAGTTTGTTTCCGACACCGGATTCGACATCGACGTGGTACTCCCAGTCCCCCCAGATACTCGGGCGGGTTCCCGTGTAGCGCGGGTCGGTTTCGTGGACGATGATGTAGTTGTAGTTGCCGTCGTCGTCGTAACCCTTGCAGTTGATGTTGTTTTTCACCCACCCGGAGTCGAGGAAGGGGTCGTTCTCGAACTTCCCCCGGTACTGAACCTTGTAGTCGCACGTGGTGAGCGTGGATTGGTCGAGCGCGTTCACGCTGTCTACAGTCCCCTGCACGCGACCATCGCCGAGGTCCCAGTACCAATCGCCGTTGGCGTCGTAGGCGTAGAGTGATTTGTAGGTCCCGGTCACTACTTCACCTTCGTCCGGAATGCCGTTGTCGTCCTCGTCTTTGAAATTACTCTTCACGGTCTGGCCAAGCGTTGTTCCGACGGGCACAGTAGCGAGGACGGTCGCTCCCGCCAGCCCGCGAAGGGCGTCACGCCGAGTTAGGTCGTGGTCTTTCATGGGTTAGTCCCACTATCCCGACAACCAGCCCGTATTTATAGATTCGTTTAACTCTGCAGACCAGAAACACGAGAACGACAGTATCTACGCTTTATATTGCCCACAGAAGGGGAAATTCCACCGGCACGTGGGCGATTTAAGAAGGCTGCTCCTCGTAAAACCCGCGCCATGTTCGACTGAACGACCATCCCCTTCGCGGGCGCACGGAGAGGTAATGAGTACAGACGGAGACGCAGGAACGAGAGCCAGCGCGAACCGCGACGAGAGGAGAGGCTCAGTCCCGCCCGACCTCCGGGGTCTCGACGGCGAGGCCGACTTCGGCGAGACGACCCGGACGCTGTACGCGACCGACGCGAGCATCTACCGGGTCGAACCCGCGGGGGTCGTCTGGCCCGCCTCGGTTTCTGACGTGCGCCGAACCGTCGAGTTCGCCCGCGAGGAGGGAACCAGCGTGGTCGCCCGCGGCGCGGGGTCGAGCCTCACTGGCAACGCGGTCGGCGAGGGCATCGTCCTCGACTGCTCGCGCCACTTCGACGACGTGCTGTCGGTAGACCCCGAGGACCAGACCGTCACCGTCCGGCCCGGCGTCGTGCTGGACGACTTGAACGACGAACTCGAAGCGCACGGCCTCTACTTCCCGCCGGACCCCAGCACGTCGAGTACCTGCACAATCGGCGGGATGGTCGCCAACGACGCCGCCGGGCCGCACTCGGTGCGCCACGGGACCACCCGCGACAACGTCGCCAGCGTCGAGTGCGTCCTCTCCGACGGCACCACCGAGACGTTCGAGCGAGTCGCGGGCGACGACCTCGACGCCGAACTCGCCCGCGAGGACCGCGTCGGCGACCTCTACCGGACGGTCCGCGACCTCGGGACCGACCTCGCCGACGAAATCGAGCGCAAATATCCCGACGTGGAGCGCAACTCCAGCGGCTACGACCTCGAAACCAGCGTCGCCGGGGACGGGTCGTGGGCCGACCTCTCGAACCTGCTCGTGGGAAGCGAGGGCACCCTCGGCGTCGTCACCGAGGTCACGCTCGAACTCACCGAGCGCCCCGAGACCAGCGCCGCCGCCCTCGTCTTCTACGACGACGTGCGGAGCGCCGCCGACGCCGTGACCGACGCGCTGGCCGCGGACCCGAGCGCGGTCGAACTCGTGGACGACGCGGTGCTGGGCCACGCCCGCGAGGCGTGGGGCATCGACCTCGTGCCGGAGAACGCCGGGGCCGCGCTCCTCGTGGAAGTCGAGTGCGACGCCAGCGAGCAGGCGCGGCGCTTGGACGAAGCGGTCGCCGCCAGCACGACCGCCGAGACCGTCGCCGTCGAGCGCGCCGAAACGGGGGAACAACAGGACCGACTCTGGAAGGTCCGGAAGGCGTCGAACCCCTTGCTCAACCGCCATCCGGGCGACGAGCAGGCGCTGTCGTTCATCGAGGACGCCGCGATTCCGCCCGCGAGGCTCCCGGCCTACCTCGACCGGGTGGCCGACGTGCTGGCCGACCACGGCCTCGACGCCAGCGTCTTCGGCCACGCCGGGCAGGGCGTCCTCCACGTCAAGCCCTTCCTGAACCTCCAGACCGAGGAGGACCGCGAACTCCTCCGGTCGGTCTCCGAGGCGGTCCACGACGTGGTGCTGGACGTGGGCGGGGCGGTCTCGGGCGAACACGGCGACGGTCGCCTGCGCTCGGAACACCTGCCCGAGATGTACGGCGAGACCCTCTACGAGGCCTTCCAGCGGGTCAAGCGCGCCGCCGACCCCGGGGACGTGTTCAACCCGAGCAAAGTCGTCCCCGACTCGGAGGGCGAGTTGGCCAGCGTGGACGACGCGCTCCGGTACGACGACTACGACCCCCGAGAAGTCGAGACCGCGCTCGACTTCGGCGACGAGCGCGGGTTCGACTCGCTCGTCGAGCAATGTAACGGTTGCTCGAAGTGCCGGACCACCGAGGGCGGCGTGATGTGCCCCTCCTACCGGGCGACCGGCGAGGAGATAACCAGCACCCGCGGCAGAGCCAACGCCCTCCGAGACGCCATCGACGGCGAACTCGGCGAGGACGCGCTGACGAGCGACTGGTTTCAGGAGGAGGTCCTCGATTTGTGTCTCTCCTGCAAGGCCTGCGAGACAGAATGTCCGACCGGGGTGGACATGGCGAAGCTCAAGACCGAGGCCAAGCACCAGAAACACGAGGAGGAGGGCGTGCCGCTCCGCGCTCGCCTGTTCGGCAACGTCCGGACGCTGAACGAAGTCGGGAGCGCGCTCGCCCCGATTGCGAACAGACTCGCCGAGTTCGAGCCGGGCCGCGTCGTCGCCGAGAAGGTCCTCGGAATCGACCGGCGGCGGAGCCTTCCGGAGTTCGCCAGCGAGTCGCTACTGGACAGGATGGATGCTCACAATTCCGCGCCGACCGCGGGCCAGCGAGGAGCAGTCGTCCTCTATCCCGACTGCTACGCGACGTACAACCACCCCGAAGTCGGGATGGCGACGGTCCGGGTCCTCGAAGCCCTCGGCTACGCGGTCGAGGTTCCGGACGTGAACTGCTGTGGCCGCCCGGCGCTCTCGCAGGGGATGGTCGAGAAGGCCAAGCGCGACGCCGCCGAAAACGTCGAGACGCTCGGGGACGTCGCCGAGGACGCGCCAGTCCTCAGCCTCGAACCCTCCTGCGCCAGCGCGCTGGAGGAGTACGACGACCTGCTGGCCAATTCCGGCCCGGTTCCGGACGCCGCAGAGACGGTGGCCGGGTTCCTCTTCGACGAGGTGACGGGCGGGACTCTTTCCGTACCCGACGAAGCAGACTCGAACGCCGCCGACCGCTCGGTGGCCTACCACGGTCACTGTCACTCAACGGCGAGGGGCCGCGACCACGCGCCGGTCGGCCTGCTCAGGCAGGCGGGCTACGACGTGACGCCGGTCGAGGCGACCTGTTGCGGGATGGCGGGGGCGTTCGGCTACGAGACCGACCACTACGACCTCTCGATGGACCTCGGGACCGACCTCGCGGCGAAACTCGACGCGGCGGACGCCGACGTGGTCGCCGCCAGCGGGGCCTCCTGCGGCCAGCAGCTCGCCGACTGCGACGTGGAGACTCGTCACCCGATGGAACTCCTCGCGGAGGTGGTGGCGTGACGGACTCGGACATTTTGGCGGGGGCCATCGACCTCCACGTCCACACCGCGCCGGACCTCGTGGAGCGATTCGAGAGCGACGTGGAACTCGCCCGAGACGCCCGCGAGGCCGGAATGCGCGGCGTCGTGGTCAAGAGCCACGTGGTCCCGACCGCGGGGCGCGTGGACCTCGTGAACGAGGCGGTCGGCGACGAACTCCTCTACGGCGGGGTCGCCTGCAACGGCACGGTCGGGGGTCTGAACCGAGACGCGGTCGAGACCGCGCTCGAACTCGGCGGACGAGTCGTCTGGCTTCCGACCGCGTGGAGCGCGAACCACGCCTCGCAGGCCCGCGAGGAGGGCGTCGAGCGATTCGTCGGCCAGCGCGTGCCCGGCCCGGACGAGGAGATTCCGGTTGCTCGGGACGGCGAGGTCACGGACGCGACCCGGACCATCATCGACCTCGCGGAGCGATACGACGCGACGGTCGGCACGGGCCACGCGACCCCGGACGAAATCGAGGCGGTCGCGGCGGCCTGCGACGACGCGGGCGTGGACTGTCTAGTCAACCACCCCTGTTTCCGCGTCGTGGACATTTCCCTCGACCAGCAGGAGCGACTCGCCGACGTAGGCGCGGTCATGGAGTACTGCGCGTATTCGGTCGAGAGTACCGAGGGCCACACCGTCGAGCGCGTCGCCGAGGCAGTCGAGCGCGTCGGCCCCGAGAACGCGGTGCTGGCGACCGACTACGGGCAGGCCGAGAACCCGCCGGTGCCGGGACTGCGAGAGTTCGCCGAGGCGGTCGCGGACGCGGGTGTTTCTCGGGAGTCGGTTCGGCGGTGCGTGACCGAGACGCCCGCCGGACTGCTCGGACTCGACTGACGGTGAGGCGAGCGAGTAACCCGGGTTCGGAGCGGCGAGGAGAAATGTATATGTTTCCTTTGACTATAAAAATATTTGTTATATAATCGTGTGAGTGGCTTAATTCGAAGTAATGGGCGCGCCGGGGCGGTCGTGCCCGGTCCGAGGGACCTCCACCGGTTCGATAGCTGAGTACGACGACTCCGAAATTTCTAAACCGTTATTTCGCGGTGAGTAGTCTCCAACGGACGAATCTCCCCGAAGCTTGACAACAGGGTGAATCGAATCCCGAACGGAATGGTCCAACCGGCTACCGACTCGTTGTTGATACTCGCCTTCCGCGTTTTCGTCGCGTTTGCTATCGGCGCACTCGTCGGCCTCGAACGGGAGCAGGCCGAATCAGGTGGCACGTTCGCGGGTAGCCGCACGTTCCCCCTGTTTGCGGTTATCGGTGCGCTCGTCTACGCGTTCTTCCCCGCGCTGTTACCCGTCGCGGTCGGTGCCATCACGCTCGCGCTAACTGTCGCGTATGCCGGGAAGATTTGGATAGAACGAGACATCGGGCTGACGACCCTGACGGCCGCGATTCTCACCATCTTCCTCGGGGCGTTGACGACGCATTCAGAGCGGGGCGCAGAACTGGCCGTCATCGTAGGCGGAGCGGTCACGGTCCTCCTCTCCGCCAAAGACGCGATTCACGACTTCGTGGACCAAGTCGGCGAGGAGGAACGCCGCGCGACGAGCAAGTTCATCCTCGTGGCGGTCGTCGTCCTCCCGGTGTTGCCGGACCGCGAACTCGACGTGCTGGCCGGACTCAACCCCCAGTACGTCTGGCTGATGGTCGTCTTCGTCACGGGACTGAGCTTCGCGGTCTACGTCCTGAGCCAAATCGTCGGCCCGAAGCGGGGAATCGCGCTGACCGGAATCGTCGGCGGATTCGTCTCCTCGACGGCGACCACGGTGTCGATGGCCGAGCAGACGGCCGACGCGCCGTCGCTCTATCACGTCTCGGCCTTCTCGATAGTCGTCGCTTCGACAGTCATGTTCCCGCGGGCGGTAGTCGAAGTTGCGTTCGTCAACCCGGCGCTTCTGCCGCAGGTGGTAATCCCACTGGGCGCGATGACGATTACCGGCGCGCTTGTCGCGGCGGGCCTCTACTGGCGGTCGACGACCGAGAACCCGAACGTCGTCGAGATAGATATCACGAACCCGTTCAGGCTCCGGACCGGACTGTTCTTCGGGGTAATCTTCGCGCTGGTGTTGCTCGTCTCCGAGTCGGCCGACACGTGGTTCGGCGTGTCGGGCGTCTACGTAACTGCGTTCGTCTCCGGTCTCGCCGACGTCGATGCGATAACGCTCACGCTGAGTACACTCGCAAGGGAGGGGTCGATTACTCCGACGGTGGCGACGACGGGCATCGTCATCGGTGCTATCGCAAATACTCTCGTGAAAGCCGGGCTCGTGTGGGTTCTCGGGACGCGCCAACTCGGCAAAGTCGTCACGGGTCTCCTCGGTCTCGTTTCGGTCGTCGGCATCGCGTTTGCGGTCATCTGAATCGCGCTACCGCTGTACCGACTCCCCCCGTCGTCCCGACCGGACAGCGGAGTTCGATACTCCCGACCCCACTTCAAGAGTGTACACGTTGTCGTCAAACCTCATGGGGAGTATTCCCACAACAACTATTCGCAATGGCAGACTACCCGGTCGTCAACGGACACCACCACATCGGCAACGAAAACGCCCAGCAGGACCGCACGTTCGAGTGGTCCGAGAGCGTCGAGCAGATTATCGACGCGATGGACGAGAACAAAGTGGACGCAACCATCCTCCAGCCGCTCGGAGGAGAGACGGACAAGTCGGTCTCGGAGGTCCACGACCAGATTTACGAGGCGAGCCAAGAGTACCCCGGCCGCATCTTCGGGACCGCGGCGGTCAACCCGCACCTCGGGACCGACTTCGTCCACGAGGAGATTACCCGGTGCGTCCAGGAACTCGACTTCAAGTTCGTCAAACTCCATACCCTCGCGTGGGGCGTGGACCCGACTTCGGACATCGCCTACGACGTGTTCGACGCCTGCGTGGACAACGACGTGCCCGTGATGGTCCACACCGGCCCGCACGGGATGCCGTTCTCGGTCCCCGGCATGTACATGGACGTGGCCGACGACTACCCCGACCTCGACATCATCTTCGCTCACATGGGTGGGGCCTACACTCTCACGCAGGAGGCCATCCAGATGGCCGACCGCTGGGACAACATCTACCTCGACACCACGCTGGCGATGAACATGTACATCCGCCGGGCGATGGAGCGCGTCGGCGCGGAGAAGCTCATCATGGCCGCCGAGCACTCCTCGAACATCCCGGTCGCGCTGGAGAAGATAAACTGCATCGGGGCCGACGAGGAGCAGAAGGCCAAGATTCTCGGCCAGAACGCAATCGACCTCTACGGTCTCGACGTGGACAAGCAGGACTGGGAGGAGGTCGAGGCCGCGCCCGCAGACGACGACTGACGGCGACTGGCGACTGAGCGTCCCGACCCAGCGCTGTCCCATTTCTCCCGCATGACCACCGACACCGCCGTCTCGTTCGTCCGCGACGCGACCCGCAGCGACTTCTCCGAGGAGGCCCGCAATCACCTCCGGAATCGCGTCCTCGACGCGCTCGCGGCGACGACCGCCGGGTTCGCCCTGCCGACCGCCGACGTGGTCCGAGAGTACGCGGCCGACCACCACGGCGGGGACGGGAAAGGAGGAGACGCCGCAACTCTGCTCTCGGGGGAGGGCGGTAAGGAAAGCACGCTCTCCGAACAGGGCGCGGTCCTCGTGAACGCGACGGCAGCGAACGCGCTCGACGTTGACGACGGCCACCGCGAGGTCAAGGGCCATCCGGCCGCCGTGGTCGTCCCGCCCGCGCTCGCCGCCGCCGAGGCAGTCGGCGCGACGGTCGGCGAACTCCTCGCCGCGGTCGGCGTCGGGTACGAACTCGCAGTCCGGGCGGGCCTCGCCGTCCACGAGACCGACGGCGTCTACACCGGCACCGGGTCGTGGGGCGCTCTCGGGGCGGCCGCCGCAGTCGCGCGACTCCGGGGCCTCGACTGGGAGACCACCGCCCGCGCCCTCGGGACCGCCGAGTACCACGCGCCTCGGACGCCCATCATGCGAGGCGTCGAGCGCCCCGGCATGACCAAGGACGGTATCGGCTGGGGTGCCTACGCCGGGACCGCCGCGGTGGACCTCGCCGAGGCCGGATTCACCGCGGCGGGGACCGTCTTCGACGAGGAGGGCGTCTCCGCGACCGAGGACCTCGGCGACCACTGCTACCTGACCACGGGGTACCTCAAGCCCTACCCCTGCTGTCGGTGGGCGCAACCCGGCGTCGAGGCCGTCTTGGACCTGCGGAACTCCCGCGAGATTTCGCCCGAGTCGGTCGAGACGATTCGGGTCCACACCTTCGAGGCGGCGACCCACCTCGGGACGCGCCGCCCCGAGTCGGTCGAGGCCGCCGAGTACTCGTATCCGTACCCCGTCGCGGCGGCGCTGGCGCGCGGCGAGTTCACCCCTGCCGAACTCGGGACGTCTCGGCGCGAGGAGGAATCGGTCCTCGCGCTCGCCGACCGAGTCGAGATGGTCGTGGACTCGGACCTCGAAGCCCGGTTCCCCGCCGAGTGTCTCGCGCGGGTCGAACTCGTCCTGAGCGACGGCGAGGGCGAGACTGTCTCCTCGGACGTGACCCGAGCGAAGGGCGCGAAGGAAAGACCCCTCTCCGACGCCGAGCGCAGGGCGAAAGCGGCCGACCTGTTCGAGGGGCCACTTTCGTCGGGAACCGTCGAGTGGGTGGAGGAGACCCTCGCTTCTCCGTCGGCGAGCGTCGAGGAGCTACTGGGGCCGTGGCGCGACGCGAACGAATCGAACGACGCCGCCGAGTCGGGGCGGACGGACGAACTGGCGGACCACGGGGAGGTTTAACCCCTCCCGAGAATGGTGTATCCATAATGCTCACGGCCAAGGTCTGCGTCCGGTACGAGGAGGACTGGACCGCCGAACTCGCACGCTACGGCGTCTTCGCCGAGTTCCTCGCCTCGACGTTTCGGAACCGGCGCTACATCGGCATCGTGGCGCTGGAGGCCGACGACTTGGACGCCTCGCTCGCGGTCATCGAGGACCATCAGGCAATCGACGAGGTGGACGTCCTCGAACGATACAAACTCGACCACGCGGACCGAGAGTCGGCGACGCTGTTCGTCCGCGGGTCGCTCACCGAGTTCACGCCGCTCCAGACGCTCCTGTACGAGGGCTTTCTCCCGCTCGGGCCGACCAAACTCGAAGACGGCCGGGAGTGTTTCGACCTGCTTCTGAACGACCGCGAGGAGCTGTCGAAGGCCACGGAGGTCCTCTCGGAGTTCGGTCCGGTCTCGGTCGAGCGCATCTCCAACGACTTCAGTCGGAAGGTGACCCCGAGCGCGGCCGAGTGGCAGGAGTTGCTGAGTTCCATCCCGCCCCGCCAGCGCGAACTCATCACGCTGGCGCTCGACGAGGGCTACTTCGACATCCCGCGGGAGACCACCTTGGAGGAGTTGGCCGAG
Organism: Halorussus ruber; assembly: GCF_004765785.1. Classification (GTDB taxonomy): domain Archaea; phylum Halobacteriota; class Halobacteria; order Halobacteriales; family Haladaptataceae; genus Halorussus; species Halorussus ruber. Next base: position 82,266 of record NZ_ML219769.1, read on the forward strand.
AAGATGGACATCACGAAGACCACCGCCTCGAACCACCTCCGGAAGGCGGAGCGCTCGCTGATGGAGTTTCTCGTGACCTACGTCAACCTCGCGGCGGAGGACGACTGACGAATCTGACTTATACGCCTTACATGTAGTACAGTCGAATGATGGCCCAGTCGGCCAATGAGTCGGTATGGAAAGTACCGTCTTACTGCCGGTGAAGAACCACGCGCCGTGGGCCAGAGACGTGGCGGAAATCGTCACCGACGTAGAGGACGAGGGCACCGAAGCCGTCGTCCTGCACGTCTTCGACCGCGAGGAGGTCGAATCGACGCGCGAGAACCTCGACGCCGAGGGGGCGTCGATGGACGACCTCGCCTCGCGGAAGGCCGGGGTCGGCGCGGCCACCGAGGTACTGACCGACGGCGGACTCGACGTGACCCCGCACGGCGTCCGCGAGGACGACCGGACCGCCGACGCGATTCTCGACGCGGCCGAATCGGTGGACGCGGACCGACTCTACCTCTACGGTCGCAAGCGAAGTCCGGCCGGGAAGGCCGTCTTCGGGAGCGTCGTCCAGCGAGTCGTCCTCAACGCGAGCGTGCCGGTGACGGTCGTGCCAGCGAGAGCGACGTGAGTCAGGGTACTTAAAGACCGATAATAGTTCGTGCCAATGATTAATCGGTATATTCCGGTTACGAGTAGGTATGCGAGACGAGACCACACGGCGAAGCGTCCTCAAGAAAACCGGCGCGGCGGCCGGGGCGGCCGGGTTGACCTCCATCGCGGGGTGTAGTGCCGTCCTCGGCGGTAGCTCGGGCGGGAGCGGTTCCGTCGCCGTCTCCTCGAAGTCGTTCACCGAGCAGAAGATTCTGGGCTACCTCGCGGTCGAAGCCCTGAAAGAGAACACCGACGTCGAGGTGAAAGACAAGGTCGGACTGGGCGGTTCGGTCACCAACTTCGAGGCGCTCAAGAGCGGCGAGTCGGACCTCTACTGGGAGTACACCGGGACGAGCTGGGCGACGCTCCCGCCGAAACACGACGAGGTCATCACCGACCCCGAGGAGATTTACGACAAAGTCGAAAAGGAGTTCGAAGACGAGTACGGCATCACCCTCCTCGACCGCGCGCCGTTCAACAACACCTACGTCCTCCTCGTCCGGAAGGAGTGGGCCGAGGAGACGGGCGTCTCCTCGATTTCCGGGTTCGCCGAGTGGGTCAAGAACGGCAACACCGACGCGACCGTCGTGATGAACGCCGAGTTCGAACAGCGCGAGGACGGCTGGCCCGGCGTCACCGAACACTACGGCTTCGCGGACGCCGCCGAGAAGCTCAACACCAAGAACGTCGGATCTGCGCTGACCTACAAGGTGGTCGGGAACGGACAGGCCGCCCTCGGGAGCGGATTCAACACGAATCCGAAGATTCTGAAGTTCGATTTGACTTCGCTCGAGGACGACGAGGGCTTCTTCCCGGTGTACAACCCCGCGCCGATGACCAAACAGAAGGTGGTCGAGGAGAACCCCGCCATCGAGAAACCGCTGAATCAGGTGGCGAGCAAACTCACGACCGAGACCATCCGGGGCCTGAACGAGAAGGTTTCCATCGAGGGCAAAGATGCGCGAACCGTCGCCAAGAACTTCCTGAAGTCGGAAGGAATCGTCTAACTCCATGCCCGCCAACGCTGTCGCGCTCGTCGGCGAACTCGCGGCCATCGGCGGCCCCGCGGCCATCGGCGGACCCGCAGTCCTCGGCGAACTCGCGGCCGTCGGCGAACCCGCCTTCGTCGTGCTGGGAATGATAACCGAGGTGTTTCGGTACTTCGCGGAGAACCAGACCCAACTGCTGGAGTACACTCGCCAGCACGCGATTCTCGTCCTGCGGGCGCTGGTCGTCGCGGTGCCGCTGGGGGTCACGCTCGGGACGCTCATCACCTACAACGACAAGTTGGCGACGGTGGTGCTGTGGTTGGCGGGCATCATGATGACGATTCCCTCGGTGGCGCTGTTCGCGCTCCTGTTGCCCTCGCTGGGCACGGGGTCGCCGCCGGTCGTGATGGCGCTCATCCTCTACACCCAACTGCCCGTCATCCGGAACACCTACGTCGGATTGACCGGCGTTGACGAGGCCGCAGTCGAGGCCGGTGAGGGGCTGGGGATGACGAAGTTCCAGCGCCTGCGCAAGATTCAGATTCCGATGGCCCTGCCCGTGGTCATGTCCGGCGTCCGCAACGCGGTCGTCCTGCTCGTGGGCATCGCGGCCATCGGCGAAATCGTCGGCTCGGGCGGCCTCGGCGTCCCCATCTTCGAGGGGTATCGTAGCTCGAACACGGTCGAAATCGTCGGCGCGACCGTCGCCCTCGCCCTGCTGACGCTCACCATCGACTACGCCTTCGGCGTGGTCGAGCAGGTGTTCCGACTCCGGAACGGCGAGGAGATTCAGCCGAACCTCGGAACCCGCGCCGTCCGAGGACTGGCCGGGGCCGCGCCGTCGCGGGTTTCGGGGCGCGACGACGACGCAGACGCCACCACCACCACTACCAGCGCAAAACCATGATAGAATTCGACAACGTCACCAAACAGTACGACGACGGCACGGTCGCCATCGAGGACATCAGTTTCGAGGTCGAGGAGGGCACGACGACGGTGCTGGTCGGCCCCTCCGGGTGCGGGAAGACGACGACGATGAAGCTGGTCAACCGCCTCATCGAACCCACCGAGGGGACCGTCTACTTCGAGGGCACCGACATCGAGCAGAAGGACGAGATAGAACTCCGGCGCGACGTGGGCTACGTGATTCAGGAAATCGGGCTGTTCGACCACATGACCGTCCGAGAGAACGTCGCCACGGTGCCGAAACTCAAGGGCTGGGACGACGACCGGATTCGGGAGCGGGTCCGGGAACTCCTCGAGTTGATGGACCTGCCGGTCGAGGAGTACGGCGACCAGCACCCGACCGAACTCTCGGGCGGCCAGCGCCAGCGCGTCGGGGTCGCTCGGGCCTTGGCGGCCGACCCCGACGTGATGCTGATGGACGAACCGTTCGGGGCGCTCGACCCCATCACCCGCGCGGAACTCCAAGACGAGTTCCTCGACATTCAGGCCGAACTCGACGTGACGATTCTGTTCGTCACCCACAGCGTCGAGGAGGCGCTCAAGATGGGCGACCGTATCGCCATCTTCGACGTGGGCGAACTCGTCCAGTACGACACGCCCCAGAACGTGCTGGAGAACCCGAAAAACGACTTCGTGCGGGACTTCATCGGGCAGGACCGCGAACTCAAGAAGTTGCAGGTCACGCCGGTCAGGAAAGTGATGTACGAGACCAACGGCGAGCGCCTGCCGGACGTGGACCCGGTCGCGCCCTCAGACACCGCCCAAATCGCGCTCTCGCGGTTGCTCGAAACCGACGCGGGACGCCTCCCGGTCGCTCGGGACGGCGAGGTCGTCGGCGTGGTCGAGGAGGCCGACCTCCGGGGGACCAGCGACCCGACGCGGGGGTCGATTTGAGATGGTGTCTGCGCCGCCGGAGTTGGCGCTCGTCCCGCTCCTCGAAATCGCGCTCGCCCCCCTCGGAATCTTCGAGGAGCTACCGGGAGCCTACGACTTCATCACGAGCAACTGGTCGCAGTTCCTCCACCACCTCTGGACGCACATCAAACTCGTGCTGGTCTCGGAACTGCTGGCCATCCTCGTCGCGGTTCCGCTCGGCATCGCGGCGACCCGGTTCCCCAGAGCGAAGCCGACCATCAAGGGATTCGGTAACACGGCTCAGACCATCCCGACGCTCGCCATCATCTTCCTGATGCTCCCCGTCACGGGCATCGGGTTCGTGACGGCGGTCGCGGGCCTGTTCGTCTACGCTCTCCTCCCGATTCTGACCAACACCATCGCCGGAATCGAGGACGTGGAGGACGGCGTGGTCGAGGCCGCCCGCGGCATGGGGATGACCGACACGGAGGTCCTGCGGAAAATCGAACTCCCGAAGGCGATTCCGGTCATCTTCGCGGGCATCCGGACGAGTTCGGTCATCGGCGTCGGCACCGCCTATCTGGCGTTCTTCGTCGGCGGCGGCGGCCTCGGGACGTGGGTGCTTCAGGGCATCAAGCTCTACAACATGGAGATGGCGATTGCGGGGGCCGTGCCCGGCGCGCTGCTGGCCATCACGCTCGACTCCGGATTCGCGCTATTGGAGCGGTATCTCGGCGGCGACGCCCAGCAGTCCGACGACCTCGTGAGCGCGTGAGCGGCGTTTCGGACCCGCGAAGTCTCTCCTCCGAGAAATCTCCTTCTATCCTTAAGAAATGTTTTTCATTTCCATAGAAATAATATGTTGTCTCTGAAGCGCGACGTTCGGAAATTCGAATTTCTCGGCGGATTCTCACCGAACGCGAAAGTAGCGCCGCGACTCTCCCCGATTTCACTAGTCGCAATCACGTTAGGGGAGTATCCCGTAGAAGGGATAGAACGACCATGAACCTGCTGTACTTCGGTCTCGGCGTCGCTTTCATCGCGGTCGCCATCGGCGACCTCCTGTGGACGACGCTCTGGGTCGAGGGCGGTGCCGGGCCGCTGACGACTCGCCTCATGAGTTGGACGTGGCGGGCGCTCCGCCGGACCGCGGAACGGCACTCGCGGGTGCTGAGTCTGGTCGGCCCGCTCGTCCTCGTCCTCACCCTTCTGGGCTGGCTCGTCCTCCTGTGGGCGGGGTGGACGCTCGTGTTCGCCAGCGCCGAGCGGGCGCTCGTCGACACCCTGAACAGGGGTCGAATCTCGTGGGCCGACCGCGTCTACTTCACCGGCTACACGCTGTTCACGCTCGGCATCGGCGACTTCGTCCCTCGGACCGGCGTCTGGCGAATCGCCACCGCGCTGGCGACCGGCGGCGGGATGCTCTTCGTCACGCTGAGCGTCACCTACGTCCTGTCGGTCCTCGACGCCGTCTCCCAGAAGCGCGCGTTCGCCAGCAACGTGACCGGCCTCGGAATGGGGGGCAAGGAACTCCTCCGGTCGGCGTGGAACGGCGAGGACTTCTCGTCGCTCGACTTACCGCTCAACACGTTCGTCAGCCAACTGAACACCCTGTCGGCGAACCACAAGGCGTACCCGATTCTCCACTACTTCCACAGCGAGAACCCCCGGCAGGCCGCCCCGGTGAGCATCGCCATCCTCGAAGACGCGCTGACGGCGCTCCGCTTCGGAGTGCGAGAAGCGGACCGGCCCAACCCCGCAGTCGTGGCGAACGCCCGGTCGAGCATCGGCGGCTATCTCGACACGCTCGAATCGACCATCCAGAGCGCCGACCACACCCCGCCGCCGCCGGACATCGACGCCCTCGAAGAGACCGGCATCTCGACCGTCTCGTCGGACGAGTTCAGCGAGTCGCTCGAAGAGTTGGCGGACCGGCGACGGAAACTGCGGGCGGTCGTCGAGGACGACGCCCGACGGTGGCCGAGTTCGGACGACACCTGACCGGATTTACAGAAGTGCAAGGAGAAAGCCCCGTGTTTTAGCGCGGGGATGAATCCGACAATTCCTCCACCGACCACGTGTGAACGGATGTTTTAAGTTATCAGCTACTGGAGTAACAGTCAACCGAGGCGGCCTGTCGGCCCTGTCAATCGGACAATATCGGGATTCTCCGATTCCGCGCAGAAAGAACCCCTTTCTGTATCGGAACACGGGGTGAAGTCAAAAAAAGTATCTCCGAATTCCATGCCGGGATAGGAGTAACGGCTGGTTGGCACAGCCAGTAGTTGTCGTTCGAGGCGACTACAAACCGTAACCATCCCAACCCAGCGGTGCGGTGCCGTGGGAATCCTCGCCCGTCAGGGCGGGGAGGATGTCAAAGGGCGTCGAGAACGCGCTCGAACCGCTCGCCGACTTCTTCAGAAATCGAATCGAGGTCGTCGTTGTCGGTGATACCCACGAGTCGCTCCGGGTCCACGGCGCTCACCGTGACGCCGTCGTCGGTCTCGTAGACGATGACGTTGCACGGGAGGAGTGCGCCGAGTTCGATTTCGTCCGCCAGTCCCTCGAAGGCCAGTTGCGGGTTACAGGCCCCGAGGATGCGGTACTGGCGGAACTCCTCGTCGAGTTTCTCGGCGAAGGTCGCCTGCACGTCGATGTCGCAGAGGACGCCGAAGCCCTCGTCTTCCAGCGCGTCGATGGTTCGCTCGACGGTCGCGTCGAAATCTGCGTCCACTCGCTTCTGCATCGTATAGTCCATACCGCACAATTCGGCCCCGAAACTGATGACTGTTGTGGACGGTAAATAGGTGGAGATAACGACCAGAGTAACTTCGGGACCTCGGTTAGACTGCTATCCGTATTGTCTCACTTCTACAAGAAAGCTGCGCAGTCGCGGGCTGAAGCCGACGCCCGGGGCTATCTCGTGTCGCCGGTCTGGGAGAGTTTCCGGCGTCGGGTCTCGAACTCCTCCTCGTCGATTTCGCCGCGGGCGTAGCGCTGTCGGAGGAGCGAGAGCGCCTCCTCGTCGGAGCGTCCGCCACTACCGCGGTTGGCGTAGGCGTAGACGAGGAGGGCCGGAATCCCGACGAGGGCGAGTCCGCCGAGGAGCATCCAGAGGAAGCCGAACCCGCCCCACGCTCCGTGGGTTCCCATCCAGCCGTTGTGATGGTGGAAGCCGTCGTCGCCGCCGTGGGCCACCGCAGTCCCGCTGAACGCCGCGACGGCGAGCGCGACCGTCAGCAGGACAGCGCGAGCGTCGTGTCTGTATCGAGGTCTCATACCTGATACTACGTCGGCATCCTTTACCCCGATTGCGACTTATACTGTAGTACTTTGCGCGCGCGAGACGCTAGCAGTCGAAAGAAATCGCGCGTTCGAGAGTCGGAATGGAAACTTCGCCGACGCAGTCACAGCAATCCGGTACTCCGGGGGTCGCGTAGTCCGACCCTCCGTCGGGCGCGACCGAGACTCCGCGGACTCTTTCTCCGCGGACTCTTTCTCCGCGGACTCCTTTTCCGCGGACTCTTTACTCGCCGACCACGTTCCCCCACGCATGGAACCGGAGGACGACGCGAAACCCGACGAGGACGTGGCACCCGAGGACAACCACGAGTACTGGGCCAATCGCTCCGAGGAGTTCTCGCCGGGCTACTACGCCGAAATCGGGCAGAACGAGGTCACCGAGACCCTCGAAGCGGTGTTCGACCACTACGTCGCCAGCGACGCCGAAATCCTCGAAGTCGGGTGTAGCTCCGGTCGCCACCTCGCGCGCCTGTTGGACCGCGGCTACGAGAACCTGACCGGCATCGACATCAACGCCGACTCCTTCGACGTGATGGCCGACCACTACCCGCGACTCGCCGAGACGGGGACGTTCCACACTGGGGCAATCGAGGACATCGTTCCCGAGTTCGAGGCCGACCGCTTCGACGTGATTTTCTCGGTCGAGACGCTCCAGCACGTCCACCCCGAGAACAAGTGGGTGTTCGAGGACCTCGTGCGCGCCACGTCGGACCTGCTGATTACCGCCGAAAACGAGGGCAACAGCCCCCGGCGCGGCCGCGAAGGGTGCGAGGTGAGTATCGTCCACGACGACTTCCCGCTCTACCACCGCAACTGGAAGGACGAGTTCTCGGAGTTGGGCGTGGCGCAACTGCTCTGTGAACCCGGCAAGCGCGACACGGTGCGGGTGTTCCGGACGCTCTGAGTTTCCGTCGCGCTCGGAGCGAGCGTCTCGAACGCCTTCGACTCGGGGTCGGCACCCTCCGGTGAGAGAACCGCCGAGAGCCAAACCGTTATTCTGCCCAAACCCCGAGACGGGACATGGAGCTTTCTGTCGTCGATCTCTCGCCGGTCCCCGACGATGGCACCGCGACCGACGCCTACGCCAACACCGTCGAAGCCGCGAGACGGGCCGAACGACTCGGCTACTCTCGATTCTGGGTAGCCGAACATCACGGCATGACGAACCGAATTGCCGGGACGACTCCGGAAGTCCTGCTCGGGCACCTCGCAGCCGAAACCGACGCGATTCGCCTCGGGTCCGGAGCGGTCCTGCTCAACCACTACAGTCCGTTCAAGGTCGCCGAGGAGTTCGGCGCGCTGGACGCGCTCGCGCCCGGACGAATCGACGCGGGCCTCGGTCGCGCGAACGGGTCCCCGGCCGCCGACCGCGCGCTCGGCACGTCCCGGCGCGTCCAGAACCCCGACGAGGACCACACCGAGAAAATAGAGGCGGTCGTCAACCACCTCTACGACGACTACCCCGACGAACACCCCTACGGCGACCTCGAAATCCCGCGGTCGGGCGAGGGACCGCCAGTCCCGTGGGTCCTCGGGTCGAGTCCGTCGAGCGCGAAAATCGCGGGCGAACTCGGACTGCGATACTGCTTCGCGGCGTTCATCCGCCCGCACCTCGCGGTCCAATCGTTCGAGGCGTACCGCGAGCACTTCCGGCCGTCGCGGTTGGCCGGGAGCATCGAGAGTCCGGAGGGGATGGTCGCGGTGAACGCGGTCTGTGCGGACACCGACGAGGAGGCGGCCCGACTCCGGGCGGTGGCCGAAGCGTCGTTCGCGCGAATGCAGCGCGGCGAGGTCGGGACCACGCCGTCCGTGGACGAGGCCATCGAGGAACTCGGCGACGTCCCCGACCCGACGCCAGCCACGCTCGATGCCGACGAGTGGCCGCGAGCCGTCTCCGGAAGTCCGGAGACGCTCGCCGACCTGTTGGACCAACTCGCCGACCGCGTCGGAGTGGACGAGGTGATGATTCAGCACGTCGTCGCCGACCACGACGACGCCCTGCGCTCCCACGAACTGCTGGCCGAGGGCGTCGGACTCGCGCCTCGCTGAGGCGACTACAGTTATCACCCTGCGCGTTGCGTAGGTGGGTCGTGATGGACGAACACGACCGGCCCCTCGACCGAGACTCGCCCATCGACCGGAGTGCATCCGGCCTCGTCTCGCGGGACTACAGACCCCGGACGCGCGGCCCGGAACTGCTGGCGTCGTGGCCGCTCGGGACCGCGCCGCGCCAGTCCGAACCCGGCGACACCGACTGGGAGATTACCAGCGACGAGTACGTCACCGTCCAGAAGAACAGGCTGACGCTCCCCTACGCCGGGGACATCGAGCGCACGCCGCTCTACCTCAACCTCCGAGGCCACGCCCGAGTGACGCCGGGCGCGACGCTCACGCTCCTCCTGCGGACGACCCACCTCAGGGAGGGCAAGCCCTACGACGCGGAAATCGAGTTGACCCACGAGGACGGCGACGACTTCCAGACGCCGTTCGTGGAGTTCGCGCCGGAGCGACCCGGCGACTACACCGACCTCGGCGAGGTGTTCGCGGGCTACGAACTCCGGGCGAAGGCGACCGGCGGCACCGGCTATCTCGACCAGGGAACCAGCGTCATCCTCTACAGCGAGTGACCATGCGAACGATTGGCCTCATCTTCGACCTGCACCTGATGTCCGACACTCACGCCGAGGGCGAGCGCCGGAAGTACGACGGCGTCCCGCGCGCTCGGCGAGCCTGCGAGAAACTCAACGAGGTCGGCGTGGACTGGACCGTGGCGGGCGGCGACCTGCGGACGCTGGCGTCTCACTACCCCCACCGAACCGACTGGGGCAGGTGGCACGACGACCCCGACAACAAGTACTACCGCAAGGACTTCCGGCGGGCGAAGGAACTCCTCGACGACGAACTCGACGGCGAGTACCACCCGATTCGGGGGAACCACGACCGGCCGCTGTCGGTCTGGGAGGAGTTCTTCCCGCCCGAGGAGTACCCCCAGTGGTTCCACTTCCGCGAGGACGGCGCGCGCTACGTCTTCCTCGATTCGAGTCCCCATCAGGGGTATCACCACCTCACCCAGACCCAGAACTTCGTGACGGCCCCGCAGTTGTCGATGCTGGAGCGACTGATGGACGAGGACGGCGAGGTGCCGACGTTCGTGTTCTGCCACGCGCCGCTGGCCAAGCACACCGAACTCCACCCCGACTGGGAGACGGGTTACACCGGAGCCTACCGGTTCACGCTCAACTACCCCTCGGTCCAGCACGTCCTCGAACGCGGCAACACCGTCCTCGTCAACTCGGGCCACTACTCGTCGGACCACGGGCGAGAGACCACCGCGGTCGAGGGCGTGAAGTACGTCATCGCCCGCCACCTCGGCGGGAGCGACCCCGACTACGCTGGCGACGTGCGCTGGATGACCGTCGATGCCGACCGGCGCGAGGCGACGGTCCACTACTACGACCTGAGCGCGGACGAGGAGGGTCTCCTCGCGGAAGCCACGTGGTGAGTCGGAGGCGGCAGAGAGCAGTAATTTTGATTGTTTAGGAAATGTCTATATATGTTATATGGATATTTGTGATGCTCGCTCGGCGCGCCGAGCGAGCATCGTCTCTGAGCGAGTCTCACTCCCGGGATGGTGACTCCCCAGACCGAGACTCCCGAATCCGCTCTCGGATGCACTCCTCGTAAATATCGACCGCGTCGCCGACGCCTTCCAGACTCACCACCGGGTTCACGTCGATGACGTAGAGGTTCTTGTGGACCACGATGTCGAGTTCGAAGACCGAGAGGTCGTAGAGGTCGGCGACTTCGTCGGTCAGTTCGGCGAACCGGCGGCGGGTCTCGACCGCTCTGGGCTTTCCGTCGGGGCGCTCGTGTCGAGTCGTCCGCACGCGCTCGCCGACCCGGAAAATCTTGTAACTGCGCCGCGGCACGACGTAACGCTGGACGAACCGCTCGCCCTCGAAGTCGATAGGCGCGGAGCGCACGAGGCGAAACGTGTGGCTCCCCTCCACGATTTCGCGGCGGGGCTTGACCACCACCGGCGGTCGGAGCGTAATCTCCTCGGCTCGACCGAATTGAAACGCTGGCACGTGGAACCCGCGGTCTCGGAGCGTCTTGCACCGTTCGAGTCGGTCTTCGAGTCGCGCCGCCCCGCGGTAGGAGTTGAGCGTCGCAATCCCGGCCTCGCAGGCCCGTTCGAGGTCCGCGAGCCCGCCCCGCCGCCAGCGCGCCATGTGATAGAGGTCCAGGCCTCTGTCGGCGAGGTCCGAGTGTTCGCGCTCGGGGTCCAGCAGTTCGAGGTCGGCCCACGACCTGAGGCGGTCGAAGAGTTCGAGTTTGAGGGGATTGCCGCGGTCCTCGTAGTACGAAATAGCGATGTTCGGGCGGCTGTCGTTCATCATCAGGGAGTTGGTTTCCATTGCGGTACGACGGTCGGGTCCGAATAGATTGTCCCCGCTCGGCCGACCCCGGAAATCGGGCGAGTATCCCGTCGGCGTCAGCGACAATCTCCGTGCGCTGGCCGACGCGACCCGCGAGGAACTCGCGTCCCGGCATCGAGAAGGGCGGTGAGCCGAGCGACAGGGAGTCGATGAGTCGGCGGCTTCGCCGCTCATCACATACTTACGGGGGCGACGACTACCGACGAACAGCATGGTCTCGGAGGCCGAGGTCGAGCGACTCCGCCGGGAAGCCAACACCATCTTCACCCGCATTCAGGCGGTCGAGGAGGCGCTGGAAGAGGCGCGCCGCGAGGAGGGCGACCACTGGGACGACCGCGAACTCGAACTGACCTTGGAGACGCCTCGGGGCGACCAAATCGACGTCTGTCTGGACCTCGACGCCGACGCGCCCGAGAACGCCCAGCGGCGCTACGAGCGCGCCGCCGAACTGGAAGCAGACCTCGAACGAAAGCGGTCCATCGTCGGCCAACTGGCACCGCTCCCGGCAGATCCGGTCGCGTACCTCGTCTGCTACCACCTCGACCGAGTCGGCGGCAACTACCCGCGGTCGATGGCGGGCCACCTCGACGCCGACCGGGGCCACGTCGAAGACCTCTGTAAAGAGATAGAAACCGCGGGACTCCTCGAACGCATCGAGTCGGGCACGGTCAAACAGCGCCAAGTCAAGGCCAAGAAGGCCGACGAGGTCCGCCAGCACCACACCTACTACCGGCTCTCACAGCAGGGCGACCACCTCCTGCGATTCCTCGAAGAGCGCGAGGGCAAGTTGAACGTCCTCCGGCACCTGCCAGACGGCCAGACCATCGCCAAGCGTCTGGCCCGCGGCGGCCCGGACTACCCCCGGATGACCGCCGAGGAGTTAGACATGGAGTTCGAGTACGTTCGGCACCTCTACCGGGCGCTCCGGCGGGTCGGCCTCGTCACGACCTACGAGGGGAGCATCATCAAGCAGAACGAGCGAAAGCTGAAGCCCAAGGACGAGACCCACCGTAAGCACACCTACTACGTGACGACCTCGGTCGCCGAGCAACTGCTTCGGGACCTCGACGAGGAGTGAGGAAATCGAGTCTCCTCCTCGCTCGGAGCGAAATGACGGAGGCTTTCCCGCTGGCTGTCGCTCGGGGGCAAACTCACGCCCGGACCTTGCGCATCCAGTCGTCGAGCGCCTCCCGGTACCCCGACTTGTCGGGGTCGGGCAGCGAGTCGAGCGCGTTGAACTGCTCGACGATGGCCGACCGAGCGCGCTCTTCGAGCGAATCGGAGACATGGGGGTCGTCGGCCTCGCGCTTGTGGGCGACGAGGTCGGCCACGAGGTCGGGGTCGCCGCCATCGACGGCCTCGGCCAGTTCCCGAACGTCGGCCTCGACGTCCTCGCGTTCGAGGACGTACTGCGCCCCGAGGAGGCCCCGGTAGACGTAGAGGAACTTCTTCGCTCGGGGGTCGTAGCCCTCGGTCTTCTGGGGGTCGAGGTGCTTGTAGTAGTTCGACTTCGCCATGCCGAGGTAGGCGTGAGGGACGTTCATCGGCAGGTGGTCCCGAATCAGACCCCTCAGCGCGTCCATCTCCAGCGGGAGGCCGTTCATGACGGTGGGGGCCTCGAAGACCAACTCGACGACGTTGTAGTTGGCCTTCGCCAGCAGCGAGCCGAACTTCTTGAGTTCGTAGCTCCGGAGGTCGATTTCGGCGTACTCCTCGAACCCCTCGGTCGTCCCGTCCATATTGACGGTGACCTCCTCGGTCGGGGTCCGGAGGTAGCCGTACTCCTCGGCGGGCGCGACGTGGATGCCGCGAACGTCGATGTCGCTGTCGGCGCTGTCGAAGCCGTAGACGTGGCTCCCCGTGACGGCGTAGAACCGCGGTCGGTGTCGAGTTCCCTTTCGGGCGACCGCGTCCTCGACGAACTCGCGGATGTCTTCGTCGCTGTACTGCAGGTCGAGTTTTTCTATCGTCATCGTAGTCTCCTCCGTTCGTTTCGTCGGATTCGAACGCCGGGACGAGGACTCGAACCTCGCGCGGTTCGGGTAACAGCCGAACTCCCGCACCCGGCGGGACCTCCCGGCAGGGAATCCGCATGCGCCGACCCGGACTCGAACCGGGGCCTCCAGCGTGGAAGGCTGGCGTCCTGACCGACTGGACTACCGGCGCGCAGGTCGTCGCCCCCGTCGAAGGGGAGCGGTCGGATGCCGCCTCGGATGCGGCGGCGATGGGTGCGGACCGAATCGAACGGCCATCTCCCGCTCTGGAGGCAGGCGTCGTGCCGTTGGACCACGCACCCGAGACGGCGGGAGGGCGATTCGAACGCCCGCGTCCTCGCGGACACCGCGGTTCCAGCGCGGCCCCTTGGCCCGACTGGGGAAATCCCGCCATCGCGGTCTCTCGCGTCTGGACTGGGTGTGGTGTAGAACCGTTGGTGGGTGAAAGCTAGCAGAAAGCCCGTGTTCCTCCGCCCCGGGCGGGTACTCCGCGAGGAGGCCGAGTTATGCGGGCAAAAGCGTCGGGAGTCCGCCGGAGGGCATCGCACCAGCGAACGCCCCGCGACGCCACGCCCGGCGATTGGGTCGCTCCGCACCCCGGGAGGGTCGGACCTCCTCGAGTTTCGGTCCCGCGGCTACGCAGGAAGGGGCGTGCCGCGAGACGTGGCGAGTGAGTGTCATGGTGCGGAGTTACCTCGTTCGTCGTGGGTCGTGACTTCGATTTGACGTACAGGGCACGGTATATTAAACTTGTCTGGCGTGTGAGATAGAGAGTCAAGGTGTGACTTCTGGAGTGTGAGACACAGAACCGAGGCGTGACTCCGCCAAAACGCCCGCTCGGAGAAGCATCGAGTAACTAATTCTGTCTAAGAGAAACTAAATGAGATTCTTTAAATATATTTAGAATTTCTAAAGACTGTATTACATTGCTCAACTACGCCGAGGCTCCATCGCCGTTTCCGGAACGTCTCTCACCGACACCAACCGACCGAGGACAAGGGCTTAGGACGCGCCCGCCAAACGACTCACCGATGGCTGACAGTGCGCCCGTCTCACCGGAAGCGGCGTTCTCGGCGTTGGGTAGCGAACTGCGAACCGAAATCCTGCGGGTGTTCGCGGAGGCCGAACGCGACGAGCGGGGCGAGGAGGGCGCGCTCACGTTCAAGGAACTCTACGACGAGGTCCCCATCGACAGCACGTCGCAACTGTCCTACCACTTGGACCTCCTCGACGAAATCTTCCTCTACAAGGACGACGACCGCTACCGACTCACCCAAGCGGGCGACAGAATCGTCCGGGCGATACTCTCGGGCACCTACTCCGAGCGCCCGTCGTTCGAGGCCACCGAGGTCGAGGGGATGTGCCCGTCCTGCGAGTCGGCGGACCTGCGGGCCGAGTACAGCGAGAAGGCCCTCTCGGTCCGGTGTCCCGACTGTGAGATTCCCATCGTCACCTACGACCTCTCCCCGGCAGAGGCCAAAGACCGGACGAGCGAGGAGATTCTCCGGTCGTGCGACCGGCGGATTCACCACGAGTACGCGACTGCGCTCCGGGGGACCTGCCCGGTCTGTGGCGGTCGAACCGCGGTCGAAATCGGCACCGACGAGACGGTCGAGTCGATAACGCACTACTGTATCGCACGGTGTGAGAGTTGCTACCGGCAGGTCTTCGCGCCGCTGTACGTCCGCCTGCTCTACCACCCCGCGGTCGTCGCGTTCTACTGGGAGCGCGGCGTGGACATCCAGTCGGTCCCCTTCTGGGAGGTCCAGAAGTACATCCGCGAGTGGGAGACCGAGGTCCACGACGAGGACTCCTTCCGCGCGACGATTACGGTCCGGTATCGGGGAGCAGAGGGACGCGACGGTGACGAGTCCATCCGAGGAGACGAAGGCGACCGCTCACGAGACGACGAACTGAAACTGCTCCTCGACGGCGCGCTCGACGTGGAACCAGCGACTCCCGAGAAGCAGAAAATCGACGGCTGACCGCCGCTGACTCTGTCGAAACCCTTCGGCGCTGACAGCAGGGAGCGTGAGCAACTCGTGGTGCGAAATTATAGAATTTAACTGACCTTTTTCTCATACATAGTTGGTTGACATAAGTAGGAGAAGCACCCCGATTCCTATCAAAACCGCGCCCCACAGTCTTGTAAGTTTCACTTTCCACTCTTTTGGCTCTATTTCCGAGCGCCGTCGCTTACTTCCGATAGCGTCCCATCGCTCGCTGATTTTTGCAACCTTGTACGGCCAAATTACTGCTCGTACACCGAATCCGAGTGCAATTACTCCCATAATCAGTCCGATCAGGTTAACCATATTATAACTAGTATCTATCAGGACATTTATCTTCGGGAATATCTGACCGACTCGATTAATGCACGCTCGATATTTCGCACGGTCGGGAACGTCTATCAGCAGATGATGTTTTTGGCAAGGCTCCGCTGTTCTACTCTCGAATGGTCGGACTCCAGTCACGGTAAGTCAAAATATTTTGAGTAGCAACCCTGACAAAATGTAATCCTATTGATAATACTTTTCACCCCTGACAGCGAAAGCCCCGTATGAAACTGACCGAACCGATTCGGAAACGACGCCTCACGTCCTTTTTCGTCCTCGCCTACGCGCTGGCGTGGGGCCTCGAAGCGGTACCGGACTTGCTGGGAATGACACAGCCGTCGTGGCCGAGTTGGTTCGTCACGGGCTTTCTGGGCGCGCTCTCGCCCTCCGTCGCGGCGGCAATCGTCGTCTACGCCAGCGGCGAGAGCGTCCGCGAGTGGCTCGGGAGCATCCTCAAGTTCCGCGTCCACCCCAAGTGGTACGCGCTCGCCATCGGCGTCCCCTTCGCCATCACCTACGCGACCGGGGTCGCCTCGTGGGCGCTCGGTGGTCCAATCGACTGGGCGTCCTTCGAACTCGCGCCGACGACCATCGTCATCGGCGTCGTCCTCGGGACCCTGCTGGGCGGCGGGCAGGAGGAGCTCGGCTGGCGCGGGTTCGCCCAACCGGAGCTACAGGAGCGATACGGGGCGTTTCGCGCCGCGCTCGTCGTCGGCCTGTTCTGGGGCTTCTGGCACCTCCCGCAGTTCGTCCCCGGCGGCGTCCGCGCCGACTGGCCAGCCTCGATGGTGGCGGCGTACTTCGTCGGCATCGTCGGCTTCTCGGTGCTTCTGGCGTGGGTGTTCAACGGCTCCGGCGGGAGCGCGTGGCTCGCCATGCTGATGCACGGCGCGGACAACGCCACGCAGGGGCGCATCCCCATCGACCTGTCGGTGGTCGCGCCCGAGGGGGAACTCCTCCCCGAGACGCTGGTCACGGTCAACGTGCCCCACGCGATTCTGACGTGGCTGGTCGCGCTCGCCGTCGTCGGCCTCGTCGGAAGGAGCCTCTACCAGAATCGGGTGCGCGGTCTGACTGTCAGAGCTGGCCGACCGGCAGGAGGAGACTGAACGTGCCCGCAATCGAAACCCGCAACCTGACCAAGCGGTACGGAAAGGACGTCTACGCCGTCAACGACCTCTCGCTGACGGTCGAGGAGGGCGAGGTGTTCGGCTTCCTCGGCCCCAACGGCGCAGGCAAGTCCACGACAATCGACGTGCTGTTGGACTACATCCGACCGACCTCGGGGTCCGCGACCGTGCTGGGCTACGACGCCCAGCGCGAGGCCGAGGAGATTCACGACCGAATCGGGATTCTGCCCGACGGCTACAGCCTCTACGACCGGCTCACCGGGCGCGAACACGTCGAGTTCGCCATCGACATGCAGGGCGTCGAGGACGACCCGGACCGGATTCTCGACCGGGTCGGTCTGGACCCGACCGCCGCGAATCGGCCCGCGGGCGGCTACTCGAAGGGGATGAGCCAACGCCTCGCCTTGGGGATGGCGCTGGTCGGCGACCCCGACCTACTGATTCTGGACGAACCCTCGTCGGGACTCGACCCCGACGGCATCCGCGACATTCGGGAGATTACCAGACAGCACGCCGAGGACGGCGGGACCGTCTTCTTCTCGTCGCACATCCTGAGTCAAGTCGAGGCGGTCTGCGACCGCGTGGGCATCCTGAACCGCGGGCGGTTGGTCGCCGAGGACTCAATCGAGGGGCTGCGCGAGGCGCTCGGAACCGGCGCGACCATCGCGCTGACCGTGGATTCGCCGCCCACCGGCCTCACCGTCGAAGGACTCGACGGCGTCTCGGACGCGACCGTCGAGGAGAATCTGGTCCGAGCGACCTGCACCGACCCGACCGCGAAAATCGCGGTCATCGACAGGGTGCGGGACGCGGGGAGCGCGATACTGGACATCGAAATCAGCGAGTCGTCGCTCGAAGAGCTGTTCGCCGAGTACACCCATCCCGACGAGCCAGCGCCGGAGGTAGCTCCGGCCACAGAGGCAAGTCCGGAGGCGAACCGATGAGCTGGCGCGTCATCGCCCGGCGGGAGTTCGACGACTCGGTTCGGTCGCGGCTCCTCTGGGGACTCGTCGCCGTCGTCGCGGTCATGATGGCGGTGACCTCCATCGTGCCGCTGGCGATTCCCGCGATGGACGCCTCGGCGCTGATGGGGCTGGGCGCGGCCAGCGAGTTCGCCGCGATGCTGGTGCCCATCGTCGCGCTCGTGGCCGCCTACCTCGCCATCGCTGGCGAGCGAGAGTCGGGGAGCCTGCGCCTCCTGCTCGGTCTCGAACCGACCCGGCGAAGGGTCGTCCTCGGGAAGTTCCTCGGCCGAGGAGCGGTCGTCGCGGTCGGTCTCGCCATCGGGTTCGTCCTCGCCAGCGCCCTCTCGTGGGTCGTCTACGGCGGGCTTCCGGTCGGCGCGTTCCTCGCGGTCCTCGCGCTCACGGTGGGACTGGGCATCTCGTTCGTCGGCATCGCGGTCGGCATCTCAGCGGCGACCCCGACGCGAGCGAGGGCCATGACGCTGGGCATCGCCAGCTACCTTGGCCTCGCGCTCCTCTGGGACCTGCTTCCGCAGGGCGCGCATCTCGTCGTCGAGGGGTCGCCGCCGGGCGGGTCCGTTCCGGCGTGGTTCCTGCTCCTCGAAGGCCTGAGTCCCTCGGGAGCCTACAGCGCGCTCGTCACGAGGGCGCTGAGCGGGGCCGACCCCGCGCTCCCCGGCCCGGAGGCCCTCCTCGGCGGTCCCGTGCCGGTCTTCCTCGAATGGTGGGTGTTCGTCCTCGTGCTGGTGGCGTGGACTGTCGTGCCACTCCTCGGAGGCTACTGGGTCTTCGAGCGGGCGGACCTGAACTGAGTAGAATCGGAGTGCGAAAGCGACGACCGACTCAGAGTCCGGCGTAGGGGCCGCCCTTCGCCTCGGTGAGTCGCCGGACCTGCTCGTCGGAGAGGTCGATTTGGGCCGCGGCGAGGTTCTCTTCGAGCTGGTCCGTGGTTCGCGCGCCGACGATGGGCGCGGTGACGCCGTCGCGGTGCATGAGCCACGCCAAGGCGGTCTGGGCGGGCGTGGCGTCGACCTCGTCTGCGACCGCGTCGAGTTCGTCGTGGAGGTCGAAGTTCTCCTCGGTCAGGTAGGCGTCTTGGAAGCGACTCGACTCGGCCGCGCGGGACTCGCCGCTGAGTCCGTCCTCGCGGGAGTACTTGCCGGTCAGGAAGCCCTGCCCGAGCGGACTCCACGGGCAGACCGCGAGGTCCGACTGGCGGGCCATCTCCAGATAGTCCCCTTCGATTTCGCGGTCCACGAGGTTGTACCGGGGCTGGAGGACGGTGAACGGCTCCCAGCCCTCGGACTTGGCGATTTCGTTGGCCTTGGCGACTTTCCAGGCGTTCGGTCGGAGCGTCGACGCGCCGAGGTAGTGGACCTTTCCGGCCTCGACGAGGCCGTTGAGCGTCTTCATCATCTCGCGGGCCGGGGTCTGGTCGTCCCAGCGGTGGATGTACAGCACGTCGATGTAGTCGGTGTCGAGCCGGTCGAGAATCGCGTCCACGCGGTGGCGGATGTTCTTGCGGTTGGTGCCGCGACTGTTCGGGTCGCCGTCTCGAATCTGCCAGTAAATCTTCGAGGCGACGGTGTAGCGCTCTCGGTCGCGCTCGGCGAGCCAGTTGCCGATCCACTCTTCGGCCTTGCCGCCGCCGTACACGTCGGCCGCGTCGATGTACCGACCGCCAGCGGCCTCGTAGCCGTCGAGGAGTTCGTAGGCGCGCTCCTCGCCGATTTCGACGTTGCCCTCCTCGGTCTCCTTTCCGAATCGCCACGTGCCGA
Organism: Halorussus ruber; assembly: GCF_004765785.1. Classification (GTDB taxonomy): domain Archaea; phylum Halobacteriota; class Halobacteria; order Halobacteriales; family Haladaptataceae; genus Halorussus; species Halorussus ruber. The sequence goes on from NZ_ML219769.1 coordinate 101,663, forward strand.
ACTGGAGTTCGCTGGTCTGGATGCCGGTCCGGCCGAGTTGTACGAAGTCGAGGTCGAGTGAGTCGGCGTCAGTCATAGCCACTCGGTAGTACGCACAACGGCCTGAAAAGGGTTTAAAAACCGGCAGGCGCGGGGGAATATCTCCTCGTGCGTGACTCCCAACGAAACGCACCGCGACGAAGAACGAAAACGTACAGCGACGAGCGACGCTGGAGAATATATTTATTACTTATAAGAATAAAATAATTTTTAAATATAATAAAATATTTCTGAACGTGTTTTTGGGCGGGAGCGCGCCCACTAACAGCGTTTATACATTCTAAACTGTGTGGATATTCTAAACTCTGTAAATATTCTACACCTTTCAGGCATTCTAGACCTTGTAGATATTCTACACCTTGTAAACATTCTACACCTTGCGAAGATTTTAGATATTGCGGGTCCTGGAGACGTTGCAGACTGTTTAGAACCTGTGGACCGTCGAAAATTCGCAGACGATCTCAGAACTTGCGGCCCCTCCAGACCCCGACCCTCGCGGGACCTACTCGTCGTCCCGGAGTTGGACGACGAGGTCCGCGACCTCCTCGGGTCGCTCGGCCGCGAGGCGAATCATCGCGTCGTGGAGTTCGCGCCCGGCGAGGTCCCGCACGTCGTGTTCGCGCCGGAGGACGCCCTCGACTTCGAACTCGACGTCGTCCAGCGTGTCGCGGGCGGTTTCGGTCCGCGGGTAGATGCTGGTCTGGGCCGTCGTCCCGAAGTCGAAGGCGGGGCCGCCCTCGTCTGTCTCCTCGGTTTCGGCGGATTTCTCGACTTCGTTGGATTCCTCGGCCCCGTCAGTGTTTTTCTCCACTTCGGCTTCCTCCTCGGCGGCGTCTCCGGTTTTCTCCTCGGCGGCGTCTCCGACTTCCCCCTCGGCGACATCTTCGGACTCCGACGTGAGCGCGTCGGAGTCCGAAGTTTCCGCGTCCTCGTCGTCGCTTCCCTCGCCGAGTTGCTCGCTGATTCCCGCGAAGCGGTTGTCGTCAGCCATCGAGGCGCACCTCCTCGCGCTGGGCCTCCTCGCTTTCCGAGGCGACCTCGCCGCGTTCCACGATTGCCGCGAGTTCGTCGAGGCGCGGGAGCATGTCGCTCTCGGGGTCGTACTCGGCCAGCGGGACGCCCTCTCGCCACGCCCGACTGAACGCGATGCGGTCGCGGATGCCCGGGCCGGGCGAGTCAGACTGTTCAAAATGTGTGGACCGTGCGAACTGTGGAAGCTGTTTGCTGAACGGCGAGTCTTCGAGGTCCGAGATGATTCGCTTCTCCTCGTTGTTGCCCGACAGCGAGTTCGGGACGATGGCGAGGATTTCGAGTTCGACCTCGTTCTGAATCGGCTTGATTTGCTGGTCGACCATGCGCTCGAACCCGCTGACGCTCGGTTCGCTCATCAGCAGCGGGACGATGACGTTACCGGTGGCTATCATCGCGGCGTCCGAGAGCGGGCCGAGGTTCGGCGGGGCGTCCACGACGATGTAGTCGTACTTCTCGCCCAGCAGCGGCTCGACCACCTTCCGGCGGAGCCAGAGCATGCCGAACGTGGAGTTGCGGACCTTGTCTTCGAGGTCGTCGAAGTCCTCGTGGGCGGGAATCACGTCGAAGTTCTGTACCTGCTGGATGACGTCCGCCGGATCCGGGCCGTCGTCCTCGGTGAGGACGTGCCCGAGGTGCGTGTCGGCCTTGTAGAACTCCTCGAGGCCGACGCCTTCGGTCGCGTTGCCCTGCTGGTCGAGGTCCACGAGGAGGACCTCGTTGCCGCGGGCCGCGAGTCGCTCGGCGAGGTTGATAGCGATGGTCGTTTTCCCGACGCCACCCTTCTGGAGACTGACGGTTACTGCGCGTGCCATAGTGATTTTCTCCCTCCTCACGGTCTGAACAGCCCACAATGTGTGGACATTCCACGCTTTCCAGACAGTTCGCAACGTGCGGACAGTCGGAAAACTGCGGACGGTTGACAAACTGCAGACAGTCCGCGAACTGTGAGCAGTCTGCGACGTGTGGACTGCCTGCGACGTGTGGATTGTCCGTGACGTGTGGACATCACAGACGGTTCGCACGTCGGCGGAACCCCGAAGCGTCTGGAATATCCGGACGGTCCGGATATTCCACGGTGTTCAGACACCCCACGAGGTTCGGACATTCCACAACGTTCAGACACTCCACAATGTTCGGACAGCTCACGATTTTCGCACACTCTACGATGTTCGAGCGCGGTCGGTCGCCCGAGCGTCGCGGGCTTTCCGGACAGTCCAGACGGTCCGGAGTTCTCGCACGGTTCGAGAACTCCGGACCTCGTGAAATGTTCAAACATTGTAGACCGTTCAGACTATGTGCGGTGTTTGGAGCGTTTACACAGTCTCAGTACGGCTCTATAATGCTTCCGACGCTCGACCGATTTTCGACAGTCCGTAAGGTCCGAAACCTGTACAATTTTCACACATTGTAGAAATTCTAAACTGTCCAGAAACTTTGGAGGGTGGGGTCAAATCAGCGTGGGCGTTCAGGGCGGAAGGTGCCAACCAGAGGACAAAACTGATACCGGGCGGCTCGGAATCGGCGGACGATGGTCCTCCACACGCGACGCGACGCACTCAAGACCCTCCCGGCGCTCGCGGTCGGTCTCTCCGGTTGTAGCAGCCTCCGCGGGTTCACGGGCGACGACGACGGCCTTCCGACGCCGACGGCGTGGCGAACCCACCTCAGAAAGTCAACCCCCGGCGTCGAACCACCAGACAGTCCGCTCGTCTTCGGCTCGCGCAGTCACCACCGCGACGACCCGATGATTGCCGGAATCGACCCCGAGACGGGCGAACAACGGTGGGGAGTCTCCGCCGAGGAGGGTCGGAGCTCGCCGGTCGGCGCGGACGAGCAGTTCGCCTACGTGTTCTCGAAGGCAGAGAAGGTCTTCGCTGTCGATTACCGAAAGGGCGAAATCGCTTGGAAGACGGGGATTCGGGCACTCGACCGGGCCGACCCCGGCGCGGTCCAGTTCGCGCCGGTCCCGGCCGGTGAGAGCGTGGTGGTTCCCGCCTCCGGGACCGAGGACGACGTGCCCGACCGACTCGTCGCGTTCGCCGCGGCCGACGGCGAGCGCCGGTACAGCCACGACCTCCCGGCCTCGATTGCGGGAGCGCCCGCCGCGGACCACGGCAGCGGGGGAGAAGGAGACGACGGCCGAGAAGTCGGCGTCATCGTGCCGCTCCTCGACGGGACGCTCCGGCGCGTGGACGCCAGCGGAACGGAGCAATGGAAGGTAGAAGTCGGCGCGCCGATGTCGGGCGTGACGGTGGCTGACGGCACGGCCTACGTCGGAAGCGCGACCGAGGAGTTGCTGGCGTTCGACGCCGGAACCGGCGACCTGCGCTGGCGCGGGGCGTTGCAGAACGCGGTCTTCACGCCCCCGCTGGTCGCCGACGGCCGGGTGTTCGTCGGCGGGGCGGACTACTACCTGTATGCGTTCGACGCCCAGACGGGCGAGCGACGCTGGCGGACCGAGACCGCCAACGCGATAACGTCCGGGCCGACGCTAGTCGGTGGGACGACGATGGCAGACGGGCCAACGACGGACGGTGGGACGACGCTTCCCGACGCGAAGCTGGTGACGCTGGTCGGCGGCGACGTGCGACAGCGAGGCACCAGCGGGACGGTTCCCTTCTCGCCGACGGTTCTGTACGTCCACGACACCGACGGGACGCTCGTCAGCGAGTACCGATTCGAGGGCTACACCGACGGCGGGCAGGTGCGCTGGGCCGCGGCAATCGGCGACGGCGTCTACCTCGGCCAGGCGTATCAGTTGGCGCGACTCGGCGAGGAGGTGCTGGAGGCGTGACGGGAGAGCGTTCGGACCGGTCGGACGGTGAAACGTACGCCTCCCGACGCGAGGTGCTGGGAAGCTACGCCTCCCGACGCGAACTTCTGGGCAGCATCGCCGCCGCCGGGTCCCTGTCGCTCGCGGGGTGCAGTTCGCTCTCCTCGCTCCGCGAATCAGTCGAGAAATCGCTCGGCGGAAGCGTCGAACCGACGTGGCGATACGACATCCCGAACGCGAGCGCCGCGAGTCCGCCGGTCGTCGCCGACGGGCAGGTCCTCGTCGGCGCGCAGGACAAGGCGCTCCACGGCATCCGCGCGAGTGACGGCACGGCCGAGTTCCGGGTCGAGACCGGAGGCCCCATCGAGGCGCGTCCGGCAGTTCCGGAACGGGGCGGCCCCTACCACGTCCACAGCACCGACGGAGACCTCTATACCGTCAATCCTACAGGAGAACGTCTGTGGCACCGCGAAGGCCTCGACGAGCGCCGGACAATCGCCCGCGCCGGGTCGCTCCTCGTGGACCTCGACCCCTACTCTCGAAGCGACGACGAGCGAGTTCGCGGGTTCGACGCCGAGACTGGCGAGAAGCGATTCGAGCGGCCCGTCGCCAACTCCTACCGGACTGCGGGCCTGACCGCGGATTTGTTCGCGGTGCAGGTGCCAGCAGACCTCGAAACGCGCGTCGCCGCGCTGTCGCCGAGCGACGGAAGCGTTCGCTGGCAGACGGAAGCGTGGTCGTCGTACCCGACTGTCGTTGCCGAGGACGAACTCGTCATCGTCGCGCGGAGAGCGACGGACGGATACGGGTCGGTGACGGGGTCTGTGGTGGCGGCGTACGAACCAGACGACGGGAGCGTCCTGTGGCGAGCGCGCCTCGACAAGGAAATCGACGGACTGCCGCGACTCGGCCCGCAGGTGTACGTCGTCGTTCACAACGAGGACTACTCGAACGAGGAGGTAGTCGCGCTGAATCGCCAGACCGGCGAGGTCGTCTGGCGCGCGAGTGCCGGGTACGACGTCGAGAGCATCGAACCGACCGCCGACGCGGTGTTCGTCGGGAGCGAGGTCAACGACCCGGACGGCGGAAGCCTCGCGCGGGTGGACTGCTTCGGCCTCGACGGGACCCGGCGCTGGAAGGTCGTCACCGACGCGCCGACCGTGGACGAGTTGGTCGCCGTCGGCGCGGTCGTCGTGGTCTCCGCCGAACGAGAGTTAGTCGCAGTCGCGCCCGACTCCGGGGAGACCCGGTGGCGCTACGAACCCGAGTCGCACAGTCGGCTCGCCTTGGCGACGGCGAATCGGGGGGCGACAGACGAGTCGCTGTACGTTTCGTACGTGGATGCCGGTGCGGTCGCGGAGTTCCCGACGGGCGGTCGGTAGTCGCCGGTGTCTCTTTTCTCCCCCACACCGGATTTCAAATGAAATTGGTTTGAAGTGAGTGGGTAGGATGTAGTTTGAAGTGGGCGGGTGGGATGGGGTGAGCGGGTGAGATGGGGGTGAGCGGGTGGGATGGAGTGAGCGGGAGGAAGTCGAGACGACGAAATCAGACGAGAAGGGGTCGCTCTGAATGAGGGGACCCACACCGGATTTCAAATGAATTGGCGGTGAAGAAGGGTCGGGGTTCTGGTGTCGGGGAGGCCAGAGCGAGTTCCATGGCGGTTTTCACTTAAATGGTCGAATTGGAAGGCGTGAATATCACGTCGTCTGCTGTGCTGGCTTCTCTACATTCGTTTCTCTTACTACTACTTTACCTAAACAGTTAATTATATAATAACGCGAAGTGAGCGATAGCTCTCCATCTGAAACGAAAACTCGCGTTCCGTAGTCTCAAACTGCTATTTGCCGGTGTTTCGGCCGCTCCCGAGTTCTCGCGCACGCCGACCCGGCCTCCACCCCTCCCCGCCGCAAAATCGGATTTCATTTGAAATCTGGTGTGTGTGTGTCGGCCGAGTTCCTTCCGCTCGCCCTCAAGTTCACTCCTCACCTTTGACTTTACTCCTCGCCTCCGATTTCACCCTCGACTTCATCTCACCCTCAACTTCACTTCACCCTCAACGTTACTTCACCCCGACTTCACCTCGCCCTCGACTTCATTTGAAACCCGGTGTCGAACCTGATGTATTCTATCCATGACCTGTTGCAGAACGCCCACGAAGGACGACCGGGAAAACATCCACGAACGACGACTAAAAAAGGCGGACACGGAAACAGTTGGTTCTGCGAGCAGACAACCGCTCGAACCTCCTCTCGCGCTGAAAACACCTCGATACCGAGACTTCCCCGACGAGAAAGAACTAAGGCGATTTCATTTGAAATCCGGTGTATGGCCGACAGCGTAGACCAACGAACGCTCGGCGAGTACGCCGCCGAACACGGGGCCGTCGCTCACTCGCGGACCGAACAGCGCGACGACCCCCTCTCAGTCCTCAACGAGGAGGACCCCATCTTCACCGACGAGAGCCTGCTCCGAATCGACCACGTGCCGAATCAGGACAAAATCGTCGGCCGAAACCGGCAAATCGAGACCGTCGCGCGCCGCCTCAAATCGACGCTCGACGGCGGGTCCGGCAAGGGCACGCTCCTGCTCGGCAAATCCGGGTCCGGAAAGACGCTCGTCACGCGGTACGTCAGTCGGGAAGTCGAACAGCGAGCGCGGGACAACGACGTCCGAGTCGGGCGCGCAATCGTGGACTGCGGCCAGCGCCGCTCCGAAACCCAGACCGTCATCAACCTCGCCAAATCGCTCAACCGACCGGACGAGACCGGCGTCTCCATTCCCGCCTCGGGCATCGCCACCGGGGCGTACTACGACCGCCTCTGGGACATCATCAACCAACTCTACGACGCCGTCATCGTGGTGCTGGACGAAATCGACCGCCTCGCGCCCAACGACGAGTTCAACACGGGTATGCCCCCAGAGGAGGCCGACGACAGCAAACTCCTCATGCAACTCTCGCGCGCTGGCGAGGAGAACGACATCGACGCGGGGATGACGGTGCTGGGCATCAGCAACGACCTGAAGTACGGCGACCGACTCGACACGCGCGTCGAGAGTTCCTTCTCGCCCGACGAAATCGTCTTCCCCGCCTACGACGCCAACCAACTCGGCGAAATCCTCGAACGACGGCGCGACGCCTTCAAGGACGGGGTCCTCTCGGACGACGTGATTCCGCTCTGCTCGGCGTTCTCCGCGCAGGAACACGGCGACGCCCGGCGCGCGCTCGACCTCTTTCGCCTCTCGGGCGAAATCGCCCGCGACGAGGACGCCGACGAGGTCCGCGAGGAACACGTCCGCTCGGCGAACGACGACGCCGAGGTCACGCGCATCCGGGACCTGATTCGGGGCTGTCCGACGCAGGCCAAAATCGCCATCGCCTCGCTGGCCGCGATGGACGAGTTCACCGACCGGTCGTACTTCAAAGCGACCGAGATGTACCGCGTCTATCGGGCCTTCGCGCAGGCCATCAACGTGGACGAACTCGGCCAGAAGCGCATCACCGACCAGCTCCGGGAGTACGAGACGCTCAAAATCATCGACATGGACCGCACCAGCGACGGCTACCGCGAGGGCACCTACCTCAAACTCTCGCTACTCGACGACTCGAACCTCATCCTCCAGTCGGTCGGCCTCGACAGCAGACTCGCGGACATCCCCATCGGCGGCGACATGCGCCGGGAAATCGTCAAGCTGGTCGAATCCTGAATTCGGGGCGCAGTCCTCATTCGGGGCGCAGTCCTCCCGAGAAGGTCCAGTTTGGGTAGTGGTGACGGGATACCAGCCCGGGATGACAGGCGATAGCTGACTCCCGTTCAGCGCGCCCTCCATTTCGGTATGCTATAACACACCAGAATAATACTTTGCCATCCGGCAATTACACGCGAGCGATAGGGATGCTTCTCTCGGTGCATTCCGCACTGAGCGAAAAACTCTGAAAGATAGACTCCGACCGACGTTTCCGCCAACGTCTCCCCCGCGCTACGACGTGTCGAACGTCAACGCGCCGCCGCACTCCGGACACTTTGGCGGCAAGTCGTCGCCGAGTTCGACCGTGTACGCGCAATCGACGCAGGTGACGCGCTCGCGCCGTCCGCGTCCCGACGAGGAGTCCTTCGGCTTCTCGACGGTCGGGTGGGAGAGTCCAATCGGCGGTGAGTCGCTCGCGGCCATAGACGAATGGACGGTCTGGACCCGTAAATATGTTCCATAGCGGATAGCATATAGTAAAACCATAGCGCATTCGCTAGAGTAATCTTAAATTCGTTAAAACCCGCCGACCCGCGCTCGGGGCGTCGGTTTCCCGGTTTCACCTGTTCGACGGGTTCGGGCCAGAGGAGGACTGTCGGAGGACTGCCAATCGTGGTTCCGGTGTTCTCCTCGGCTAGACCACAGTCTGTGGTCTCTTAGCAATGTTATTATGTTCGTAGATTGTCTGTATGCTCTGGAAACAAATGGAATCATTTGCGTGGTGGTCTTTTGCGGATGCGTCAGGATATGTTCCACCGCGGGTGACTCCTCGGAGAGTTCTGCTGAAACTGGGAGAACCCGCCCGAGTACGCGACCCAGAAGGCTTCAAACCCACAAGGGTTCTCCTGAAACTTGCACCACGCGCCCGCGCTTCGCCACCCAAACGAGGCTTCAAACCCACAAGGGTTCTGCTGAAACGTGGCCGTACTCGGCGGGCGCGGAGCCTTCACCCGAGCTTCAAACCCACAAGGGTTCTGCTGAAACGTATGCGTCGTCGGGCCGGAACAGCGGCCGGTCGAGGCTTCAAACCCACAAGGGTTCTGCTGAAACACGCCTACCAAGACTTCTGGCTGGAGCAACTCACGCTTCAAACCCACAAGGGTTCTGCTGAAACGGTTATCTTTAGCCCCCAGTCTGTAGACTGCGACATGAGCTTCAAACCCACAAGGGTTCTGCTGAAACCGTCTGCGTCGCCAATCTCCGGCTTGTCGCCCCGGCCGCTTCAAACCCACAAGGGTTCTGCTGAAACACCAAATCCGGTCAGCCGCCGGACGGCGGACAAGTGCTTCAAACCCACAAGGGTTCTGCTGAAACCTCGATTTCTTCGCCAACTGCCGGAGCGCCAACGTGCTTCAAACCCACAAGGGTTCTGCTGAAACCACGTCTACCACATGACCGGCGGCGCGGCGAGCCTCGCTTCAAACCCACAAGGGTTCTGCTGAAACACGTGCAGGCTGGCGCGCCGACCGACCCGGTCGAGGGCGCTTCAAACCCACAAGGGTTCTGCTGAAACTCGCGCGAGAACATCGAACTCGGGTTGCAGATTGCGCTTCAAACCCACAAGGGTTCTGCTGAAACCGTCTCCGTGGACGCTATCGGGCAACTCCACGGGCTTCAAACCCACAAGGGTTCTGCTGAAACCCGCGAGACCGACCGGGAGTGGCCCGACGACCTGCTTCAAACCCACAAGGGTTCTGCTGAAACCGTCTCCGTGGACGCTATCGGGCAACTCCACGGGCTTCAAACCCACAAGGGTTCTGCTGAAACCGAGACCGACTCGCGGGGCCTCTACAAGGAGGTGCTGCTTCAAACCCACAAGGGTTCTGCTGAAACAGGGGACGCGACCTCCTCGACGGGGGTATGCGACCCGGCTTCAAACCCACAAGGGTTCTGCTGAAACACCGGCGTGACCGGCGCACAGGGCAACTACGGGGGAGCTTCAAACCCACAAGGGTTCTGCTGAAACAGGACTACGTCGTATGAACGCTCGATTCCGGGCCGCTTCAAACCCACAAGGGTTCTGCTGAAACGACGGCCGGGCTTCGCGTACGGCGCGAGTGCGGCCTGCTTCAAACCCACAAGGGTTCTGCTGAAACATTCGGTCCGTGGCCACGACTATGGGACGCGACATACCGCTTCAAACCCACAAGGGTTCTGCTGAAACAGGTGAAGCACGAATGAATTCGACCCAACCGCGTAAGCTTCAAACCCACAAGGGTTCTGCTGAAACCGGCGGGGGTGGTCCCGGCCTTCTCGACGGTCCCGCGGCTTCAAACCCACAAGGGTTCTGCTGAAACTGGCAGGGGATCGAGGTTGCGAACGTCTGGCCGAAGGCTTCAAACCCACAAGGGTTCTGCTGAAACGGACCACGCTCCGTGTTCTCGGTCGGTCCGGTCTTGGCTTCAAACCCACAAGGGTTCTGCTGAAACGCTGTATCCCTCTTGTCGTCTAGTCACCGGCTAGCACGCTTCAAACCCACAAGGGTTCTGCTGAAACACCGTCCCGAGGGTCCGGAACGGGATTGTGTCTCCCGCTTCAAACCCACAAGGGTTCTGCTGAAACCGCCAACAGCACCGCGAAGTCCTCGTCGTACGCGCTGCTTCAAACCCACAAGGGTTCTGCTGAAACCTGCTGTCGCATACTCGGACTGACACCTATCGAGCTTCAAACCCACAAGGGTTCTGCTGAAACAAATTCACCCGAACCCCCCACCGAGATTACCGTTTGCTTCAAACCCACAAGGGTTCTGCTGAAACTTGTGGTTCGTCGGGACTTGTCCCCCGAGATGGGAGCTTCAAACCCACAAGGGTTCTGCTGAAACCCGTGAACGGGTGGATTGCTGAGCGGGGCGGATTCAACGCTTCAAACCCACAAGGGTTCTGCTGAAACATCGGGGGCGAAACCGGCGCGGGCAAAAGTGTCCTCGGCTTCAAACCCACAAGGGTTCTGCTGAAACAGACGTGCGCGACCGGTTGGACTCGGACCCATCGGGGCTTCAAACCCACAAGGGTTCTGCTGAAACCGGTACTGCTGGCGGATCTCGTCGCGGGGGATGCCGTGGCTTCAAACCCACAAGGGTTCTGCTGAAACGCCGCACGATGACCCGGAAGACCCACACGAGGCCGCTTCAAACCCACAAGGGTTCTGCTGAAACCTCGTCGTCCCGCTGGTGTTCTCGGCGTCCTCGGTGCTTCAAACCCACAAGGGTTCTGCTGAAACGCGAGTAGCATAACCGTGAATTTCGTGGAGCAGGGGCTTCAAACCCACAAGGGTTCTGCTGAAACCGGCGTCGCAGGGCTGGCCGGTCGGGCGCTGTCCTCGCTTCAAACCCACAAGGGTTCTGCTGAAACACGTCGGGTACTGTTGACCTTTCCGCGACCTACACCGCTTCAAACCCACAAGGGTTCTGCTGAAACCGGCCGCCGACGCGAACCCGAGCGCGCGCCACCCGTAGCTTCAAACCCACAAGGGTTCTGCTGAAACTAGCGCACGGTGAGATGCTCGGCCGAGTAATTCACCGCTTCAAACCCACAAGGGTTCTGCTGAAACCAGTACGGCGCGGAGTACATCATCGAGAACAAACCGCTTCAAACCCACAAGGGTTCTGCTGAAACAACGGCCAGCGACGACGTGCGGATGGTCGAGGTCGAGCTTCAAACCCACAAGGGTTCTGCTGAAACCCGATTCACGACCGTCTTGTCGGTCGCGGTAGTGTGCTTCAAACCCACAAGGGTTCTGCTGAAACGAGACCAACGCCGCCAACGAGAGCGACCGCCCCGACGAGGCTTCAAACCCACAAGGGTTCTGCTGAAACCCCGGTATTCTCACCCGTGCCGGTCGTCGTTTCCCAGCTTCAAACCCACAAGGGTTCTGCTGAAACCATGCCGGATTTCCCGGCCTATCCGCCTCTCGTGGCCGAACCCATACAAGTGTTTTCGTCGACCGCCAATACCCCGCTGAACCCCAGGGGGTCGACGAAAATCTGACTCCGCGAACCAAACCGAGACCCAGCCGAGGTCCTCTCCGACCGAGGACCCCCGTTTAAGGCGCTTCCCGAAGAAGAACAACGGGGTTCACATGGGGGACGACCAATTCGTACTGTCACTCGAGGAGCTACGGTCGGACGACATCGACCGGGTGGGTGGAAAGAGCGCGAATCTCGGCGAACTCGCCAGTACCGACGTGCCGACTCTGCCGGGGTTCACCACGACCGCGGCGGCCTACGACCGCTACGTCTCGGCGGCGGGCCTCGGCGAGTCGATAGACGAGCTACTGGGCGACCTCGACCTCGACGACGTGGAGGCGCTACAGGACCGAGGAGCCAAACTCCGGCGACTGTTCGAGTCGGCGGAGATGCCCGCGGACCTCCGAGAGGAGGTCCTCGCGGGCTATCGCCGACTCGCCGACGAGGTCGGGACCGACGAGCCGAAGGTCGCGGTCCGAAGCTCCGCGACGGCCGAGGACCTCCCGACCGCCTCGTTCGCGGGTCAGCAGGAGACTTTCCTCGACGTCTCGGGCGAGGAGGACCTCATCGAGGCGGTCAAGGGGTGTTACGCCTCGCTGTTCACCGACCGCGCGATAACCTACCGGGCCGACCGGGAGTTCGACCACCGCGAGGTCAAACTCGCCTGCCCGGTGCAGGTGATGGGCCGGGCCGACCGCGGGTGTTCTGGCGTGGCGTTCACCATCGACCCCGACACGGGATTCGAGAACGCGGTCGTCATCGAGGCCGCGTACGGCCTCGGGGAACTCCTCGTGCAGGGTCGGGTCAACCCCGACCGCTACGTCGCGTTCAAGCCCACCGAGGGAATCATCGAGAAGCGCCTCGGCGAGAAGGCCTCGCGGATGGTGTGGCGCGAGGACCGCAACGTGGTTGAGGAGGTCCCCCAATCAGAGCGCGAGCAGTACGCGCTGGCCGACGAGCAAATCCGCGCGCTCACGCGCCACGCCAAGACCATCGAGGACCACTTCGGGCGACCGATGGACATCGAGTGGCTCTACGACGGCGAGCGCGACCAACTCTACGTCGTGCAGGCCCGCCCCGAGACGGTCCACGGGAGCGCGGAGGACCACGCGATTCGCCAGTACCACCTGACCGAGGAGGGCGAGACTCTCCTCGAAGGCGTCGCAATCGGCAACGCCATCGGCTCCGGCCCGGTGCGAATCATGCGCGACCTCACGGAGATGCGGCGCTTCGAGGCGGGCGACGTGCTGGTCACCGACACGACTGACCCCGACTGGGAGCCGATTATGCGCAAGGCCTCGGCCATCGTCACCGAACACGGCGGGAAGACCTCCCACGCCGCCATCGTCTCGCGCGAACTCGGGATTCCGGCCGTCGTCGGGGCCGAACACGCGACCAAGGTTCTGCGCGACGGCACGCCCGTCACCGTCGATTGCACCGAGGTCACCGGCCGGGTCTACGAGGGCGAACTCGACTACGAGGTCCGCGAGAATCGCTTGGAGGAGATACCCGACACCGAGACCGACGTGATGTTGATTCTCGGCGAACCCTCCCGCGCGTTCTCGCTCGCCCAGCTTCCGGTGGACGGCGTCGGTCTCGCGCGCGAAGAATTTATAATAACGTCGGCAATCGGCGACCACCCCCTCTACGCCATCGAGCAGGGCGAGCGCGAGCGCGAGCGATTCGTCGAGGGCCTCCGGACCGGCATCGCCAAAATCGCGGCCGCCTTTCACCCCGAGGACGTAGTGGTCCGACTCAGCGACTTCAAGACCGACGAGTACCGCAACCTCAGGGGCGGAAATCGGTACGAACCCGAGGAGGCCAACCCGATGCTCGGGTGGCGCGGCGCGTCGCGCTACTACGACCCCGAGTTCCGCGAGGCCTTCTCGCTGGAGTGCGAGGCCCTGCGCCGAGTCCGCGAGGACGCGGGTCTGGACAACCTCGTCGTGCTGGTTCCGTTCTGTCGCACCCCCGACGAGGGGCGGAAAGTGCTTGACCTAATGGACGAGTTCGGCCTCGATACCGACGAAATCGACGCGTACGTGATGGCCGAACTCCCCTCGAACGTGATTCGGGCCGACGAGTTCGCCGAGGTGTTCGACGGGTTCTCGGTCGGGTCGAACGACCTCACGCAACTCGTTCTGGGCATCGACCGCAACTCCGCGAAACTGGCCTCGCTGTTCCGCGAGGACGACGAGGCGGTCACGCGCTCGATTCGCTCGCTGGTCGAGACGGCCCACGACGCCGACCGCCGGGTGGGCATCTGCGGCGACGCGCCCTCGACCGTGCCGGGGTACGTCGAGTTCCTGCTGGACGCCGGTATCGACTCGATTTCGGTGACGCCCGACGTGGCGCTCGAAACGATAGTCCGGGTCGCGGAGTTGGAGGAGGGGACGGACGAGGGCGGGACGGACGAGGGCGGGACGAACGAGAGCGGGACGAACGAGGGCGGGACGGACGGAAGCGGAACGAACGGGAACGGAACGGACGAGGGCGGGACGGACGAGAGCGATGCGAGCGACTGAAAAGCTCACCTCTCTGCGCCCGCCTCCGAGAGCAACTCCTGCACGTCCACCGCCCGACCCTCGTCGTTAGCGAGGTACGCCGCCTCGGTCAGCGCCGTGACTTGGACGCCCTCGCTCGCCGGGACCATCGGCTCCGCGCGCCCGGCAATCGCGTCCGCGAAGTTCCGGACCTTTCGGCGAGTCACCGCGTCGAAGTTCGACAGCAGTCCGTTCTCGATGGGGTATCTGGTCGCGCCCTTGTGTTCGACGTAGAGGTCGTCGCCCGTGTAGACCAGACTCCCGCGCGTGCCCCAGACGACGTAACCCTCACGGGGGTCCATCGCCACGCCGTCGCCCGTCACCGCCACGCTCGCAGTTACTGGCCCCTCCTCGCGCTCGAATCGAACCGTGAGCGCCGCGCTCACGTCGATGCCCGGCGTGGCGTACTCGACAGAGGCGGTCACGCTCCGAGGAGTGCCGAGCATCCAGACCAGCGCGTCCACGAGGTGCGACCCGGTGTCGTAGAGTTGCCCGCCGCCGGAGATTTCGGGGTCTACCCGCCACGTGCCCCGATGGGGCGTAATCCAGTCCTGCCCGATGTAGCCGACCACGGTGTGAACGTCGCCGATGCGCCCGCTGTCGATGATGCTCTTCATCGCCCGAAACGCCGGGTGGTAGTGTCGCTGGTAACCGATTTGGAGGAGGCGATTGCGCTCGCGGGCGGTCGCTTCGAGCGCGACCGCGTCCGCGACGTCCACGACCATCGGTTTCTCCAGCAGGACGTGCGCGCCCGCTTCGAGGCAGGCGGTCGCCTGTTCGTAGTGGTAGGCGTGGGGCGTTGCGATGAGAACGCCGTCGAGTTGCCCGGCGTGAGCCTCCAAGAAGTCGAGATAGTCCCCGTAGGCGGGCGCGTCGAACTCGGCTTCGAAGACCTCGCGGGCACCCGGCGAGACGTCCGCCGCGGCGACGATTTCGACGTTCCCCAGCTCGGTGAGGAAGTTCAGTTCCAAGTGGCCGATTCCCCCGACCCCGATCGCACCGATTCCCACGGCCATACGCCCGCGACGGTGTCAACGAGTAAAAGTGTGGGGTGTCGTAGCGCACGGTCCGCACCTCGATTTCGCGCCGCCTCGGGACCTAACGCGGCGGAAAGAAATAGAAACAATCCCAAAAGAAATATATATTTATACTAAAACCTACCAGAATTAGTGGGAAACGCTCAATTCGTCTCGGCTCGTATCCGATTGACTGATTCCCCATGGACATCCGAGACATCGTCTCGACCGAGTTCGAGACCGTCGACTCCGACACCCCGGTTTCGGAACTCCTCGGCGCGTTCGAGGAGCCGTTACGGGCCGTCGTCGTCACTAACGACGGCGAGTACCGCGGACTGGTTACCCGCCGACAGCTGAGTTCCGGTCGTCACCCGCCCGACGAGAAGGCCCGCAACTTGGTCTGGCACGTCGCCAAGGTCACTCCCTCGACCAACGTCCGGGAGGTCGCCCGCCTGATGGTCGGCGGGAACGTCCAACTCCTGCCGGTGTTCGAGAACGGCGACCTCAGGGGCGTCGTGACCGCCGATGCGGTCTTGGAAGCGGTCGCGCCCTTCCTGAACGTGCTGGCGGTCGAGGACGTCTACACCCGCGACCTCGTCACCGCCCACCCGGAGACCACGCTCGGGGAGGTGCTTCACCTCCTCCGCGAACACAAGATCACCCACCTCCCGGTGGTCGAGGAGGACGAAGCGGTCGGCGTCGCCAGCCTCTTCGACGTGGTGAACTTCTCGGGGCGCGAGATTCGCAAAGAGCAGGGCGGGTCGCCGCCCCGGTTCGATTCGGTCGGCGGCCGCTCTCACGGCGGGTTCGGCGAGCGCCGCGGCGACCTCGACCGGATGTTAGACCTGCCGGTCCGGAACGTGATGTCCGAGCCGGTTCTCACCACGTCGCCCGACGCGGGACTCGACGAGGCGGTCGAGACGATGCTGGCCGAGGGCGTCTCCTCGCTGGTGGTCACGACCGGCGGGGAATCGGTCGGCATCGTGACAAAGACCGACGCGCTCGACGTGCTGACGGTGACCGACGAGGACCACCTCGACGTTCGAATCATCGGCATCGACCTGATGGACGACATCACCCGCGAGGAGGTCTCCGGGATGATAGAGCGAATCGCGGACAAGTACCGGCAGCTGTCCGTCCTCGAAGCCGACGTCTACCTCCACGAACACAAAGAGACCTTCCGGGGGACGCCGCTCATCTTGGCGCGAATCCGGCTGTTCACCGACAAGGGCCACTTCGTCGGCACAGGCGAGGGCTACGGGGCCGCTCACGCGCTCCGACTGGCGAGCAACGTCCTCGAACGGCAGGTGCTAGAGGGCAAGGAGTACGCCCGAAGTAAGAAGCACCCCTCGGCCGAGGAGAAAGAAAAACTCCTCGGCTGGTGGCTGGCCGGGAGCGCCCGACGGCGCTGAGCGCTGGTGACTCCTCGCCCTCGAACTGCCGCAACCGACGTTGAGGACGCCAGCGTACCCCGAGATATGGTGGGGACGAAACCGAATCGACCCGGACGCTTGCACTTCTGTCCCGACCAACTCAGACACTTGCACTTCTACCCCAATACTACTAGCGTCTGACACAGAGTTATCACGCCGAATCCCGTCTAGGCGCGGTATGCGTGAACTGCTAGCAAACAGCGTCGCAGTCGTGACCGGCGGGGCCAGCGGCATCGGACGCGCCATCGCGCGGACCTTCGCCGACCACGGCGGCGACGTGGTGGTCGCCGACGTTCGGGAGCAACCGCGGGAGGGCGGCACGCCGACCCACGAACTCATCGCCGACGAGACCGACCGCCAGACCGCGTTCGTGGAGTGCGACGTGACCGACACCGACGACCTCGACGCGGCGGTCGAGATGGCCGAGGAACTCGGAAATCTCGACGTCTGGGTGAACAACGCGGGCATCTTCCGCAACGAGGAGTTCTTCGAGGTCACGCCCGACGAGTACGACCGACTGATGAACGTCAACGTCAAGGGCGCGTACTTCGGCGCGCAGTCGGCCGCCGCCGAGATGATAGCACACGGCGAGGGGAGCATCGTCAACGTCTCCAGCGTCGCCGGTCTGGTCGGTAACGGCGGGTACGTCACCTACTGCGTCTCGAAGGGCGCGCTCCGCCTGCTGACCTACGCGCTCGCCCACCGACTCGGTCCCGAGGGGATTCGTGTCAACGCCATCCACCCCGGCGGCGTCGAGACGGCGATGCTGGACGACGCCGAGATGGGCGAACAGGGCCGCGAAGCCTTCGAGCAGTCGATTCCCTCGCGCCGACTGGGCGAACCGAACGACATCGCCGACGCCGCGCTCTTTCTGGCGAGCGACCTCTCGTCGTACGTCAACGGCGAGTCGCTGGTCGTGGACGGCGGGTACACCTACACCCGATAATTTTTCCCCCAATCTCTGCTGATTCCGTAGACTGAAGTTCCGATCCGAACAAGCCGTGACCGTAGATAATGCCCTCCACGCCAGATTCGGGTCGAACCGATACCAATACCGACACCGAAAATCGACAGCCAACTTCCGAAAGCGAGGCGTCCCCGACCGAGAGCGAGGCCACTTCGACCGAGCAAGCGGAGACGACCGAATCGGCGCTCTCCCGGCGTCGGCTCCTCGCCGCCGCGGGGGGAAGCCTCCTCGTCGGCGGCACGGGGGGCTACCTCGTCGGTGCGCGACCGTTTGCACCACCCGACTGCGACGCGCTCCCGGTCGCCGTCGAGGACGACGAGTGGTCGTTCCCGAACCACGACCGGCGACACACCGCCACGGCACCCGCGAGTACCGCCCCGGAATCGCTGACCGAGGAGTGGCGCGTTAGCTGGGGCGTCTCGAACCACGGCCCACCGGCCGTGGCGAACGACGTGGCGTTCGTCGCCGCCGTCGAAGGGAACGACCGAGAGTCGCTGTTCGCGTTCGACCTCCGGACCGGCGAGCGAGCGTGGCGGGTCCCGTTTCCGGGTGACCGCGAGGCTCGTCCCGTCGTCGCGGCGGGCGAGAGCGTCTACTACCACACGAACATCGAAGACCGGGGTCGGACGGCGCTCGCACTCGGAATGGTCGATGGACGGGAACGCTGGTCTGACTCGATAGGCGACCTCCACGGGTACGCGCCGCCGCTCGGACTCGCCGACGGCAAGGTTCTGTTAGACGACCCAACCGTCCGCGAAGACGGACAGACTGTGGTCGCGCTCGACAGCGAAACCGGCGAACAGTGTTGGCAGACACAACTCGATGTCGATTCTCTCACCCCCTTTCCCGCCGTGAAGGGCGACACCGCCTATTACGTTTCGCGCGGTGGGGGAGAGGACGCTTCGGGGTCGCTCGTCGCGCTGAACGCGGCGACGGGTGCGGTGACGTGGGAAACCACGATTCCAAAGATGGCTGACGGCCCGCCGGTCCTCGGTGACGACTTCGCTTACGTGACGATATTCGACGGCCCGCTCGTGGCGGTCTCCTTGGAGTCCGGCGAGGAGGTCTGGCGTCACGAACAGGACACTCTGTTCGGTTCGGGGGACCCCGGACACCAGTACGCCCAACCCTCCTACGAACTCGGGGCGCTGACCTCGTCCGCGCTGGTGGCCCGCCTCGAAGCCTACACCACCGCCAGCGACCGCATCCGGGCGTTCGACCCGGAAACCGGCGACGTGCTCTGGACGCGCGTCGCCGGGGGAACCGACACGTGGGTCACACCGCCGACCGCGGCGGGAGAAGCGGTGTTCGTCGCCGAGAACCGCGAGCACGATTCGAACCGCCTGCTCCGCCTTGACGCCCGAACCGGGACTGTCCGCGATAGCACCGCGTTCGAGGGGTGGACTCATCACGGGCCGGTGTGTACCGAGGCCGGTGCCCTCTTCGTTACCGGCAACGGCGTCGTATTCTATTCTTGACGCCAGATCGCCACTCTCCCATCTACAGCTTTCTATCTCCCGTTCTCTTTGTCTAGTCTCCTCGACGTGTCGGGTCGGAAAAACCCGCTAATAGGTACTCACTCGTCTCGTTTGCCGTACGTTTCTTCGCCCCAGCCGAAATCGGACGCTTCGTCGTTCCGTTCGAGGTAGTCCTCTAGTGTCTCCTGTACGGCTCGACCGAGGTCCTGTAACGCAGTGTCGATCATCGAAACCGTACTCGAATCGAGCGACTCGGTCGCGTCTCGCTCCCGCCAGTCGTCCGGTATCGTCGGGGCGTCGGAGCGAAGCCGGTCTTCGGTGGGGTCCCAGAAGAAGTCGAACGCCTGAAACAAGCCGAGGTCGCTGACGGTTCGTACGTGCTCCTCGTCGAGGTCCGTGTAGTCCGCCCACTCGTCGAACCCTTCCTTCCACGCGCCCTCTTGGAGCAGGTCTTCGAGGTCCTCGCGGTAGAAGTCCTCCGACCCGAGCGTCTCGTCCTGCCACTCGAACTCGCGCGGCATCCCTCGGTTCGAGAGGTCTGGTGGTTCCGGAACCGCTACATCGAGTGCCATACGAAACGTTACACCGGCAGAACAATAAAGTCGGGTAACGATTCGACTCCCCCATCGCCCTCATCGCCGACCTCCGAATCCGATCTCCGGTGAGTCGCCATCCCGTGGGAACTAGCTCATACGCGGACGCCCCAGAAGAACGCGATTCCGAGGACAGTGACGATAGAGAGGAGGAACTGCAACGGCGCGCCGACCCGAATGAAGTCCGAGAACGTGTACCCGCCGGGGCCGTAGACGAAGAGATTCGTCTGGTAGCCCACCGGCGTCATGAACGCCGTCGAGGCCGCGAACGTGACAGCCAGGACGAACGCGAAGGCGTTCGCCCCGATCGACTGGGCGGCGTTGGCGGCCACCGGAATCATCAACACGACGCTCGCGTTGTTGCTGATGACGCTCGTCAACAGCCCGGTCGCTAGATAGAATACCCACAGGACGCCAATCGCTGGCAGGAACGTCGCCGTTGAGGCGACGGCATCGCCGAGCAGCGCTGCGGCCCCCGTCTGCTGCAGGGCGATGCCGAGCGGGATGACGCCAGCGAGGAGGAAGATGACGTTCCACTCGACGGACGAATAGAGTTCGGTCGGCTCGAGGACGCCGGTGAAGACCATCGCCACGACGCCTGCAAGTGCCGAGACGACAATCGGCAGGACGTTCAGTGCTGGCAGTGCGACCACGCCAGCGATGATGGCGACCGCGAACGGAATCTTCTCGCTCCGGTAGGTCACCTCGTCGAACTCGTGGGCGACGATGAAGTCCTCGTTATCGACGAGTCGAGTGAGGCTGTCGGGCGGTGCCTGAACCAAGAGCGTGTCGCCGACGCGAATACGGATGTCCTCGAACCGGTCCCGGACCACGTCTCCACGGGTACGAAAGGCCAGCACGTTCGCGTCGTAACGCTGTCGGAACGACGAACTCGCCAGCGTTTCGCCGACGAGAAACGACCCCGACGGGATGACGACTTCGACGAGAACGGGTTCGTCCTCCTCTTCCTCCTCCTCCGATGGATGCAGGTCGTCCTCGGTTCGCGGACCGCCCGATAGTCTGAGGCCTTCCGTATCCATGATGTCCCCGAGTGTCTCTCGGTTCGTCCTGAGTCGGAGCGTGTCGCTTTCGTGAATCTCCTTTCGAGCGAGCGGCTCGTCGAACCGCTCGCCGTAGCGAATCAGCTGTAACACGTCGATATCGAGGTCGTCGTCGCCGAGCGCCTCCTCGACAGTCTGGCCGATAAGCGGTGAGTTCGCCGGGACGACGACGTCAGCGAGGTACTCTTGGAGAGCGTACTCCTCGACGAGGTCCTCGTCGGCGGGAATCCGCTCGGGGAGCAGTCGAACGCCAACCGTCATGAGATAGAGCGTCCCGACGGCGAAGACGACGACACCGAGTTTGGTGAACTCGAACATTCCAAACGCGTGTAGCCCGAGTCCGGGCGACTCCGCACCGAGCTGGGCCGCGATATCGCTGGCGAGGATGTTTGTCGATGTCCCGATTAGTGTGAGCGTCCCCCCGAGCATCGACGCGAACGACAGCGGCATCAGCAGCTTCGAGGGAGAGGTGTTCCCCTCGTGCGCGAGGTCGGCGATGACGGGCACGAGAATTGCGACGACCGGCGTGTTGTTGACGAACCCGGAGACCGGACCGGTAACGGTGACCGTTGCGGCGAGTTGCTTGCGCCGGTCGTCCCCGGCGAACGCGGCCATCTTCCGGCCGATCAACTGGACGATGCCGGTTCGGTTGATGCCCGTACTCAGGATGAGCATCGCCAAGACGGTGATCGTCGCCGGGTTTGCGAACCCGGAAATCCCCTCCCGCGGAGTGATTTGTGTCCACGGTTCGAGCACCATCAGCAACACCATTATTAGGATGGCGGTGACGTCGATCGGGAACCGCTCGGTCGCAAAGAGTACGAGAGCGAGGAGAATGAGAGCGAAGACGACGAGCATCTCCGCCGTCACCGGTGTCGAGGCCAATCCCTGAGTCGCCTGAGAAATCGGAGAGAAGGACATACTGTACAGACTCGCTAACGAGGGAAAAGGGCTGGTATCCCTATCGGCTGTGACTCCCCCGCCACAAATTCCGTATAGCTAAATACGGTTTAAAAATGCATTCTCTCCCGCGATTCAGAAGATTTCGGGCTTTTGCGGCGCTCTCGGTCCATATCTCTCTTCGAACGAATGCACTTGTGATTAGCGCAGGAATCACGAGTAAATTTTAGTGGGACCGCGCCCTCGGTGGCGCACGAAACCGCCGAATCGTGCAGAACCGGCCTCTCGACAGCAAAACCCCCGACTCAGCGATTAGAAACACCATGCCTACGAAGACTGACCAGCCGCTCGACGCACCGCTCTCGGACTTCCTCACCGACAAGAGCAAGCGCAACGACTCGGGCAACTACCGCCGGAACGCCGAGCGCGTCGTCCGCGAGTGGGTCGCGTGGACCAACGACGAGCGCAGTACCTACACCTTCGCCGCGCTCGACGTGACGGACCTCGAAGCCTACGCGCGCCACCTCAAACGCCGCACCGACGACAGCGACGGCCTCGCGGCCTCCTCGGCGCGGAAGTACTACGACTACGTGCGAGCCTACCTCTCGTGGTGCCAGCGACGGCCCTACCTCGCCGAGAACCCGGCCAAAAGCGCCCGCGCCGACGAACCGCTTCCCGACGCCGACGAGCAGGCCGACCACGAACAGCAGTTCTGGACGCCGGAGCAACGGAAGGCCATCGTGGCGTACGTCGAGGAGCGCGCCTACGAGGCGATAGACGAGCGGGGGTCAGACGCCCTCGCCGAGGCCCGCGACCGGGCGCTCGTCGCCACCGTCGGCTACTCCGGCGTCCGGGGCGGCGAGGTCCTGCGCGACCGGAACGACGACCGCCGCGACGGCGTGCGCTGGCGGGACGTGGACCTCGACGGCGGAACGATGACCATCCTCGAAAAGGGCAAGCAGGAGTACACCGACACGGGCGTCCCGAAACAGGCGGTCCGGGCGCTCGACCGCTGGAAGCAGGTCTTTGACCCGCCGAACGACGAGTGGCCGGTCTTCCCGACCCTGCACGCGCCGTCGCTCGCGTCGGCGGCGACGGCGGGCCTCGAAGCCGAGGGCCACGACGAGAGCGAAATCGAGGAGATTCGGGACGACGCGACGGCGCTGGAAATCTGCTACGAGTACGAAATCGCCCCGCCCGCGCTGACGACCGCCGGAGCGCGGAACCTGATGCAACGCCTCTCGAAGGCCGCAGACGTGCCCGGCCTCGACACCGAGGACGGCGAGTATCTGGAACTCCACGGCGGCCGACGCGGTGCCGGTGGGGCGCTCCTTCGGACGAAGGGTCTGGAGTGGGCCCAAAAGCACCTGAAACACGCGAATCCGGACACGACGATGAAGGCCTACGAGAACATCACCGCCGAGGAGACGGCGAAGGAGGCCGGAGAGGCGTTCGACGAACTCGACAACTGAACAGAGTCGAGTGAATCTGTACGCAGGAGGGCGTAATCCGAGGATACAGAAGATAAGCGCAGTCCGAAGAAGCAGACGACTAGCTAATCCTGAAATAAACCGTATTCAGATATATCGTTCTCTAGGGTGGAAAGGCCTCGAATACCGTCGAGGAGTCTTGCCGGACGGTACGAAATCAGCGCGATAAAGAAATAATTAGATATGGAAAGAATAGAATATAATTTCTTAAGACAACAATTATATCCTTCTAACCTCGACTCCTCCGACCGCAGACTCACTCCCCCGCGAAGCGCGTCTGGACGAACAGGCCGACCGGAATTAGATTCAGCGCGGCAACCCCGAGAACCGGGAGCGTCGGCAGTTGCGGATACGCCGTCGCCGTGAGAAGCAACGCCGCGAGCGTGAGCGCGCTGGTCCAGGGCGGAATCGCGCCGACGCGGCGCTCGGCGGTCGCGTCGGTCGAGACCCGGCGTATCGTCTCGAAGTTCGGGCCGGTCGAAACCGACCGCGAGTCGGGATGGTACTCGATGACCCCGCACTCGTCGAGTTTGTCGAGGTGGTGCTGTGACAGCGAGGTGTAGACGCTCTGGCGGAGGTTCTCGGGGGCCGACTCGCCGCCCGCGATGGCGTCGGCGACCCCGTCGGCGAGGTCCCGCACCGATACCGTCTCCGACTCGTCGCTGGTCCGGCGCGCGAGGTACCGGACGCACTCGCGCCGTCGCCGGTTGGCGAGCAGTTCGTACGTCTGGTCGTCGTCCCACTCCTCGCGCGACTGGCCGTCGTAACTCCTTCGGTCGCCCGGTCTGGCCTCGTTCGATTTCAGATTCATCCCCGAGATATCCGAGTAAAGGGACCGTACTCCCTTATCTATCGTGCAGTTAACGCGCTCGCCGATTGCTGCAACGACGTTCGCAACAGTTGTCAAGAATGGCGCGGCGAGGAGTCCGGGGAGCGATTACCCGCCGCCGAACTCCTCGGCGGTCGAATCCGACGGATAGACCAGTCCGAGTTCCATGTCGAAGACGAGGTCCGTCTCGGCGTCGAGCGCCTGAAGGTAGTCCCGATACAACGCTTCGTGGAGGTCGCCGTACTCGGTGGCGTCGTCGATGGCGTCGTCAGCGCCGTGGAGGCGTTCTGCGAGCTTGCTCACGGTAATCGGCGTCCCGGCGTCCTCGACGGCGATGCGGATGCGCCGGGCGAGGTCCTCGTCCCCACCGCCCGCTCCCGCTGGCCCGAGTTCCGGAGGCCGACCCCATTCCGAGTCTGGTGGTTCCTGCGGCCGACTCATTCTGTCCAGTACGTCCACAGGTTCGGACTTAAGTATGAGGTGTCGTTGTCCGGTTCAACGAGTGCTATCTCCGGACGACCCGGGGTGAGGCCGCCCCCGACGAAGCGAGCATATGCGGTTGCTAAGGCCTCGGAACGCCCGACAACGGTCGCGCCGATTTAACACACCTCGATGTCTGGCGATTTGCGAGGGAAGAGAGACGTGAGCCAAACCGACACCCCCGCAGACGGCATGACCACCGAGGAGTTCGAGTCCGCGCTCGCGGACTTGCTGCGAACCGCCAGCCGGAGTAACGTCGAGACGCCGCGTTCGCTCGACGTGACTTCCGGACAGGACACCGAGTGGATGGTGGAGATTACCCGCATCGAGCGACGCTGAAGGCCCTCGACTGACACGACCCTACCGAACCGCCCCACCGATACGACCCCAAACGGATCGACCTCGACCGACCCCCGACCGACAGGAACACGTGTGCGAACTACCGGCCACGACCGACGGACGATGACTCGGGACGGCGACGACGAGCGACCGGACTCGGACGTGGTACGCCGCCCCTACGAGGTCTTTGCCCGCGTCCAGCTTTCGCATCCCGAACTGCCGCTGGTGCCCGCGCTGGACGACGCCCCGGAGACGTCGGTCCGTCCCCAGTCGGCGATTCTCGGCACCGACCGGGTGTTCGTCGCCGGGTTCGGCGGCGACTCTGCGGCATTCGAGGAGGCCCTCGCCGACGACCCGACCGTCGCCCGCCCGACGCTGGTCACCGACCTGCCGAACCGCCGGGTGTACCGCGTCGAACTCACGGCCCGCGGCCGGGAGCGTCTGTCCCCGCTCGACTCGGCCGAGGCCTACGTTCACGACGCCAGCGGCACCAGCGAGGGGTGGACGGTCAGGATGGAACTGCCAGACAGGGAGGCGCTGGTCCGGTTCGTCCGCGGGTGCCGGGACGCCGACATCGACCTCGGCGTCGAGCGCATCACCGACACCGACGGTCTGGAACGCAACCACGGCTACGGCCTGAGTACCGAACAGGAGCGCATCCTCCGGACCGCCTACGAATCGGGCTACTTCGACGTGCCCCGGAAGGTGTCCCAGACCGACCTCGCCGAGGAGTTCGACCTCTCGACTTCCGCGGTCTCCCAACACCTCCGGCGCGCGACCGGGGAACTCGTCGGGAACACCTTGCTCCCCCGCGACTCCTGAGGACTTCCTTCAGTTAGCAATCGCATTACTACGTAGCTGTCCCACTAAGCGTGGACCATGAACCCGTCCGAAGCGAGTCGCCGTTGCACCGACGTTCTCGACGCCATCTCGAACGCCGTCATCACCGAGCGCGAGACCCTCCGGACAATCCTCTCGGGCGTGTTGGCGAAGGGCAACGTCCTGCTGGAGGACGTCCCCGGCACCGGCAAGACCCTGACCGCCCAGAGCATGGCCACCGCGCTCGGCCTCTCCTTTTCGCGCATCCAGTTCACGCCGGACCTCCTCCCCTCGGACGTGACCGGGACCGAGGTCTTCGACGAGCAGAGCCGCGAGTTCGAGTTCAACCGCGGCCCGCTGTTCGCCAACGTCGTCCTCGCGGACGAAATCAACCGCGCCTCGCCGAAGACACAGGCCGCCCTGCTGGAAGCCATGGAGGAGGAGCAGGTGACGGTCAACGGCGAGACCCACCAACTCCCTCAGCCCTTCGTCGTCATCGCCACGCAGAACCCCGTCGAGGACGGGCAGGGGACCTTCCCCCTGCCGGAGGCCCAGAAGGACCGCTTCCTCGTCAAGACAAGCCTCGGCTACCCCGACGAGAAGGGCGAACTCGAACTCCTCGAACGCCGGGACGCCCGCCACGACCGCGCCCCGAGCGCCCAGCGCCAGCTCGACCCCACCGAACTCCAGCAGATTCAGTCGCTCGTAGAGCGAATCGAGTTCGACCGCGACGTGAAGTCCTACGTCGTGGACATCGCCCGAGGCACCCGCGAGGACCCCCGGACGCAGGTCGGCGTCTCCCCGCGAGGCACCCAACGCTTGTTCGAGACCGCGAGGACTCGGGCGCTTCTGGAAGGCCGAGACTTCGTCGTCCCCGACGACGTGAAGGCGGTCGTCCGCCCGGTCGTGGCCCACAGGCTCGTCCTGACCGCCGACGCTCGGGTGGACGCGGTCGGTCGGGACGACATCGTCGAGGACGTTCTCTCGGAGGTGTCCGTTCCGACAGTTAAGCGGGCGAAGTGAACTCCACTTTCCGATTTCGATGCCCGGCCGAAACCGTCCGTCTGACAGTAGCTCCGGACACGATTCGTGGTGCGAATTAATCGGGGAACTTCTTGCCAAGTACAAAAGATATTATCGAGGGCGTGCTGAATACGGAGGTTGCACTGAGCGATTCTTGTTTGGTGTGTAGGATTTTTATGACACTCTCCGTTTTGTCATCAGCGTAGAAGGCGTAGACGAAGTCTTGGCCCCAAACAGTATCACCTTCGGTATGATTGTAGAAGCGACCGACGCCGGGACTTCATCCCCGGCTTTCTCGGTAATGTGTCGTCGAGAATGATGTAGCGGTCCTTCGTAGCTGAGTAAATAATAGATTTCAGTAGTTTCGTATCTGGTCGTCTGGGGCAGCCCCTCTACCAGCTTTCTCTCCGAGATCCGTGTGGTAGTCTTGCAACCATTCGATCTCCTCTTCATCCAAGCCATAGATCTCTCCGACCAACGAGTCAACTTCATTCAGCAACGGTTTTAATGGCCGGATAGTCCAATCCGGACGACCTATTGCATCCGTGCTAAACAAGTTGCTCATCCCCCTCCACAACCGGTCAGCTTTATCCATGATCTCTTCTCTGTTCTCTTCTAATGTTTCCTGATCAGGGAACGGGAACGCCTCAATGTGCGGCCAGTTGTGGTGATGCTGGTTCCCGTACGTAGTCCAGTAGGCGTAGTACAGCGTTGACTGAAGAGTAATGAACGTCATTTTCTGCTCTAACTCGGTTTCAAACCAGAATGGCTCATTTTCCCTGGCGTCGTACAGTTTCTCGAGCATCGGGTTGATAAAGTACCGGGCACCTTCACGTCTCCAAACCTGGTACTTGTCATCCGTGTCGTCTATACCTCGCTGGTACCGGTCAACCATTTTCTCATCGTAGCTATCCCGAAGCTTTTCTAGGATGCCGTGTTTGATATCCGGACCGATCTTCGGCAGGTAAGGGCCTCCATCACCGTCTTCACCGATTCCGTCTCGAAGCATAAACCCGGTGATGGGATTGTAATCAATGTTTTCGAATTGTTCCTGCCGGTTTTCATCACTGATCGGTAGAAGGTCGCTGGTCTGGATGGATCCGTCTTCGCTGGGGAATCCTGTGATGATTCCTACCCGGACATCGGCGTGTTCAAACACTTGTTTAGGCCGGTCAGGATAACAGGCTACACGACAGTTGATACTATCTTCAAGGAAATTCCAGAATGGTTCGTATCCGGAGTCGTAGAACAATCCAAGCTTTACGATGTTCCCGAAACTCCCATTGTCTTCATCAAGTAACGCCAACTGTCTTTCAACAAATGGGGCTGCTACGTCTGGAAGCCCTGATGTCTCATACGGTTCTATGAAGATCTCTCCGTGCTCATCGAGGACATCTTCTCCGTAAGGAGGGTTACCGACCACGATATCGAAACCGGAGAACTCCCCTACCTTTGGAGTGGAATCGTCCTCGAGTGAGACTTCCGGGAACTCGGTATCCCAATGCACCGGGTCGCCGTGGATTTTCTCGATGTCGTAGGAGGTTGGCTGCCGGATAACCTGTGACGCAACGTAATCATCTTCCAGCAGCTGGATCACGGTTTCTACAAGCTTTTCCTCCTGTTCGATTACCCCGCTGCCTTCATCAATCAATTTCTCTGGGATGAAATCAGCTGACTTGGAGTGAACCCTTGCACCAAGATCCTCCAAGTCTTTCTTGGTTTCATCATTAAAGTGATCTCCAGATTCCTTTTCCACCTTGATTTTCTCGATAGTTGATTGGAGATTTCCTTCTGGGACTGTTTCAAGGAACTTTTTGAGTTCACTGCTGGTGCCGAAAGATGTTTTAGATGTATGGGTGAGAGAGGAAAGGTATCTTTCGTCTCTATCCTCTTTGATCTCCTCTTCGAGCGACAGTATTTCTCTACGGGTTATCTCCGTATCCTCTCCTTCATTTTCGCCGTCTTCGAGGTCGCCGTTCACCTTTTTGTACTGTTTCCTCAGTTCCTTGAGTCTGCGTACTCTGTCGTCTACCGCCCCGATCTGTGTCTGCATCCCTGCGGATCCTGTAACCGGGAAACCTACCAGTGAGTTACCGGCGACAATATTCAAGTCTATACTCGGGAGTTCACCGTACTTCTCTTTCCAGCCGTTGTCCTCCACCATTTTCAGCCAGACCCGTAGCTTAGCGATTTCAACGGCTATATCGTTGATGTCAACTCCAAATAAGGAATCCAATGCAATCGTCTTTTTCTCGTCGTAGACCTGCTTCTTCGTCGGGTCACGTCCACCGTTTTTACCGATTAGAAGTGCTTCCTGTACCTGGACTATGTCGTCCATCACCGTGGTCAAGAAGTGTCCTGAACCACAAGCAGCATCGACAACCCGTATACCCCTGACAGCCTCCATCGCCTCATCGATTGCATCTTCATCTCCGAAGTCAACTTCAACCGGGAAATCAACATTCCCTGTGTCTTTGCTGGGCGGCAGATAGTCTTCGTAGATCTCGAGTTCGACTCTTTGCCCAAAGTCTCGGAGAGTCCGTGACAGAGACCGTTGCTTCAACCAGACTTCTATAACATCACTGGTTTCTTGATCTTTATCCAACCCGTTGGCGAAGGCTTCACTGATTTCATCCCTTATTCTAGACTCTACGACTTCCTCGCTGATCATCGAAGTCACATCATCCGGAGTGTAGTATGCACCTTCCTCTTGCTGCCCGCTTTCACTGCCTAAATGGTTGATAGTCCGTTCAAACACACTTCCCAAAATAGCAGGGTCGATAGTGTCCTCCTCCGACTCTAGTTCAACAGCTCCTGCCTCTACCAAGTCCTCGATAACGGTTCTCAGAGTCCTGTTCCTGACATCGTATTCTTCCTCATCTTCTACGATTGGCTGAAACAAGCCGCCATTCAGGTACGGGACATCGTCGAACCAATCCCCCCTGTGGATTTCAGACCGGTCTTCTTTTCTGGTATCCAGCAAATCGTTGAACAACGGCTCTATAACGGATTTGTAGAGCGATCCAGGAAGAGGGTTTCCAGATTTGGATCCGTAGTCCTTTACTCTTTGCCGGAGAAACCCGTGTGGAAGAACAGCTAGTTCATCGTCTTCCTCTTCACCTTCAAGGAATTTGACGAACAGCAACCGATTAACCAGTGTAACAGCAAATAATCGTTTGTCTTGACGGGTTGCTGAGTCAGGTGCAACGATATCCTCCTCCAAAGTAGTGTCATAGGAGATATCTTCTTCCTCGCTTTCCCCGAACAAGAGCTCGATGTAGAAGTTGTAGAAGTTCTCAACGTCTTTGGCGCGTGTGTCACGGAACTCTTTCGGAGCCTCCTGTTTTAGAATCGGCAGCAGGTTATCAGGAGCAAATATCTCAGTGAACTCGTTGACTCCCTCTTCGATTTCTGTCTCAGGGTCACCGTCGATTACTCCTTCAGAAATAGATACTGCCCGGATCAAAGGGATTAGGTTGATCTCCCTAACTTTTTGGTAGTCGTTTGCCGCACGGTCTGCACGGTATACAATCCACTGGAATCCGTCGGTGGCGATACCGTAGTTACTCCACCAAATCGTCCTAAGATATTCCTGTGTAAGATCTGAAACCGCTTCTTCGATATTGTGAGGTGGCTTGGATTCCCCTATCACCTCTACACCATTTTCCTCGTCCAGCCGGAAATCCGGTGCTTCACGCTCCGTCTTGTTCCCTGCTGTCCTGCTTCTGGACGGGCGTCCGGAAACCCGGTTTAGTCCTGTTGCATCAATCAAAGGGAAAATAAGGGTTCGCTCGATGAAGTCTTCCGGTTCACGGTCAAAATCAATGTCTCCAAGGTTGATTCTCTCGGAAAGCAGATCCTCGATTTCTTGAGGAACCTCAGTGATATCATCTAATTCGGAGACAAAATCTTGTAGGACATCCGTGATGCTTTGATTCTGACCAGTCATTCACTCATGACGGAGGGCTGCTCCCCTCTTAGTATTTCGCAATCATAGAAACTCCAAGATTCACCGCCAAAATAGCTCCAACCGCTCTCACCATCCTGATTGCCACCGGTTCTTTTTCGCAAAGTCCGAAGTATTCCGGGCTCAATCCTTTCTCTGTATCCACAAATCCGTCTCTCGCTAGATGAGACGACCTCGTGACCGATACACGCCCTGTACTCAGCACGCTAATTCTGCCAGTCCTTGGACGAGTTGTTGATGAGCGTGCTCAATATATCCTCTTAATCACGCACGGCTGTGTCAAACTTGTTAGAAATGAGTGGGTTAAACAAAGCCATCCCGACCTACTCGTGAAGCGCCACACTAAGCAGGACCACCGCAAGCACCAGCAAGGCAAGCGCCGGGAGCGATAGCCCGGTCGAACCCACGCCGTCCACGAGGTCCCCGGTCAGCACCGCCGCGACGCCGACGAGGCCCGCGCCGACGGCGTGAACTCCCTCCGCGCGCCACGTCGAGGCCGTCCGGCCCATCTGCTCGCCGACGTTGATGGCGTGTTCGCCGAGGTCCCAGCCGACGAGCGCGACCGCCGCGCCAGCGACCAGCGTCCCGGCCGGGACCGCCCGGAAGATGCCAGCAATCATGACGCCGACGAGGAGAAGGCCCGCGCCGAGTTTCACCAGTCTGCGCGACCCCTGCCCTCGCATCGGAACCACCCCGGCACCGAGCATCAGCACCCCCAGGAGGCCCGGAAGTGCCTGCAACATGCCGGGGAAGTCGTCGGCCATGACCGGCCCTGCGGCGACGCCGCCGAGCGCGATTGCCACGCCGACCCCGAGGACGAGCCACGACTGGATTCGCCGCCCGCGCGACCGGAGTTCGTCGCCCGCGGCCATCGCCGCGAGTCCGACGAGGACGACCCCGACCGCAGAGCCGCCGGGGCCGCCGACGAGGAGGGTTCCGCCAGCGACCGCCAGCGCCGCGAGTCCGGCACTGAGTCGGGTCGGGCGGCGGCCGACCGCAATCGCTCGGCTTGCCGCTTCCGCCTCCTCGTCCGGCCCGTAACCACGATTTCCTACATTTTCGCCCTGTCTATTTGTTCTTTTACCTTGCTTTCCTTGCTTTCTCGTCGGTTCTCCGCTCTCGCTCGCGGTCATATGGCACCTCGCTCGTTGGCCTTGGCGACCGCCCCGGCGAGACCGTCGTCGCCGGTCCAATCGACCACCGGAATCCCGCGCTTGCGGAGCGAGGAGATACGGTTTTCGCGCTCGACCGACGCGAGTCGGCGGCCGGGCGTCCCGTCGCCGGTCGCGTCGGGACTCAGGACCGTGACGCTGTGGCCGTGTGCCTCCAGCGTGCTGGCGGCGGTCACCGCGCCCTCGTCGCACAGCGGCGTGAACAGGGTGACCTGCGTGTCCGGGCTGAGTTGGCGGCGGACGCGGGCGATTTGGTCCTCGATTGAATCCGCTTCTCCCTCTCCCTCGCGGGGCGGTGACGCGGCGAACGCGGGATGGGTCGAGAGGAGTCCCGTCACTCGCGTCTGGTGGTCGGTCCCGGCGCTCGGCGCGAGCCAGCAGTTCTCTCTGCCGAGGGCGGCCACGCCGACCCGGTTGCGGTCGGTGAGGAGGGCACCCGCGAGTCGCTGTGCGGCGGCGACGCTCCGGACGACCGCGTGGGGGTCGTCCCCGCTGGCCCGGTAGGAGGGCGCTCGGGCGTCCACCAGCAGGACGACGGCGGCGCTCTTCTCCTCGCGGTACTCGACGGTGGTGAGTTCGCCAGCGCGGGCGAAGCGCTTCCAGTCGATTCGGCTCATCGAGTCGCCCCGGCGGTACTCGCGGGTCTGGTGGAACTCGATTCCGGCCCCGCCTTGGTCGGTGAGGAGGTCGCCAGCCTCCTCGACCGCGAGGCTCCGGCGCGGCGGTGCGCCCTGCTCGACGGTGCAGTCGATTTCGGTCTCGGCGGCCACCGTGGTCGTCACCTCGCGGGCACCGCTCACGTCGCGGACGACCACCGTCGCGGGGTCGAAGCCGTGCTTGCCCTCCTCGGCGGTCACGACGTACTCGAAGGTGGCTTCCCCGCCGGACCGGAGCGGCCCGGCGTAGCGAGGAGACCCCGAGGTGACCGTCAGCGCGGGGGGCACGCCGTCCACGATTCGGCAGTCGGCGAGCGCGTCGTCGCCGACGTTCCGGACCGTGACGCTGACCTCGACTGACTCGCCCGGCGAGGGAGCGCGGTCGCCGAGTCGGCGCTCGACCTCCAGATTCGGCGAGGAGGGCGGCGCGGGCGAGACTCGCGGGTAGACCGCGAACGCCACGCCGACGACCGAGACGAGGACCAGATTCGGCCGGTCCGAGAGCAGTCCGACCCCGCCGACAAGCAACGCCACCGCGACGATGCCGCGCCAGCGTCGGGTCTCGCTCATCGGGACTCCTCCCGGGATGTTTTCTGTTGTTGATTTCGCTCGGTGGGATTCGCCGCAATCTCGGCGACTGCGGTCGCGGCCCGGCGCGCTCCTCGGCGACTCCACGGCTCGCCGCGGGCGAGGGCTACTGCGCGGGCACCGAATCCGGGTTCTCGTCCGGCGAGAAAGGCGGCGGCCGCCGAGTCGTCGGTCCACGTCCCCTCGTCGAGGCGCTTCTCGGCCTCCTCGCGGGACCACTCGCCGCGGCGGACCCACGACTCGACGGCGACGGCCCGGAGGCGCTCGCGGAGGTCCTCGCGGCGGTCGTCGCCGACCACCGGCAGGAGCGCAGTCCGACTGGCGAGGGCGTCGTCCACGTCGTCGCCCGCCGTCGGCGCGGTCACCGGGCGCTCGGGCGTCGGCGTCTCGGTCTGACTGAGGCCGCTGGCTTCGCCGGAGGCCAGCGCGGAGGCGGCGACGAGCAGTCCCACGCTGGCGAAGACGGCCACGACGAGATAGTCGTTGCCGAGCGCCGTCAGCAGGGCTTCGACCGCCGTCCCGGCGGGACCGCCGCCGAGCGCGAGTGCCGCCCCGAGGGCGAGGATACCTGCGGCCCCCGAGAGGACGCGGTACTTCTTCATCGCTGGTCCTCCGTTCCGCCGTCGGTTTCGAGTCGGCCGCCGTTTCCGGGTCGCCCGTCGCTTCCGATTTGAGCGTCGCCCCGGTCGAGTTGCGACCGGACGCGGTCTCTGATCTCCTCGGCGCGCTCGCGGCGTTCCTCGGTCACGCGAGCGCCGCCGTAGCGGACCTCCTCGAAGAGGCCGGTGAGGGTCTGGACCGCGTCGGCGTCAGCGCCGCGTCGGCGGGCGGCGGCGGCGTACTCCCGAGGAGTGAGGTCGCGCCGGTCGTCCAAGTCGAGGCGCTCGACCATCTCGTACCACGCCGCCGAAATCGGGTTGTCCGGGTCGGGTTCGGGCGGGTCCTCTCCGGAGTCGTCGGTGGACGAGGAGGGCGCGACCCTCGAAAGAATCCGGTCGCGGTACCGGTAGAGCGCGCCGAGGAGCGCCAGCAGGATGGCGTAGGGGAGCGCCGTCAGCAGGAGGTCGAACAGTTGCTGAAGCAGGGCCATCAGGCGCTCCAGAAGCGTCGGCTGGTCAGCGACGAGGCCCTTTCCTTTGCCCGAATTGGAGTCCTGCCCGCCGCCACCGCTGCTCTGGGTGGTCTCCTTCCCGTCGCCGCCGGTCTGCTGGTCCTGTTGGCCCTCGCCGCTGGCCTCCTCGCTCGGGCCGCCCTGCCCTTGGGCCGACCCCATGCTGTCGCCGCCCTCGCCGTCCTTCGAGGCGGCGCTCTGGGACCCGGTTCCGGACTTGTCGGCCCCCGCTCCGGAGTCGGAGTTCGGGGACGCGCCCGAGTCGCTCGACGCCGACTTCCCGCCGTCGATGGCGTCGTCTAAGTTCTTGGCGTGTCCCGACCCGATGGGGATTTTGTCGTAATCGACTTCCGCCACGTCGTCGGGGTCGGTCGAGACGGTCGAGTCGAGCGTGGTCGAAGTCGCGCCGATAGCGAGAACACAGCAGAGCGCGACGACCGCCGTCAGGATGGTGTCGGCCCTCATGGCGTCTGGAGGCCCACCTCCGGCGGCATATCGACCGCCCGGTAAGCGACCCGGCGAGCGGTTTCGTACATCTCTCGTCCGGTCGCTGGGCCTGTCGGAGGATAATTATGATTCGCTTAATGCCGACATAGTGGACCGATAATAATGGCTCCCCGTTCCCGTCACGGAGATATGGCTGATTCGCTGGTAGACGAACGAGCGGTTAGACGCGCCGTTACGGTCGCCGTAGTCGGGTTACTCGTGGCATTCTCCGGGTGTGCCGGACTCGGCGCGAACGGCCCCGGCGGCCCGAGCGTCGGCGGGGACGCGACGACCGACGCGACCGAGACGACCGCGGGTGACTCCGGCGGGTCGGACGACTCGGCGAACGCGACGGGCGAAGCGTCCGGCAAGGTGACCGTCGTCGTCGCGGGAACCGAACTCCCGCTCGGGAAACTCGCCTCCGGCGAGGAGTTGTCGATTGCCGACGACGACGAACACACGTGGCGAGCGAGCGGGAATCCGACGCTGGCCGGGGCGCT
Source organism: Halorussus ruber (assembly GCF_004765785.1). GTDB lineage: Archaea > Halobacteriota > Halobacteria > Halobacteriales > Haladaptataceae > Halorussus > Halorussus ruber. The sequence continues at coordinate 136,669 of NZ_ML219769.1, forward strand.
GTCGTCGTTCGGCGTCGAGGCGAACGCCACCGCCGTGCGCTACGACGGGACGACCTACCGGCGCGGTGACGCCGGGATCACCGTCTCGATTCGGGTGAACGGCGAGTCCGTGGACCCGACCGAGTACTTCCTGAAGGACGGCGACAGCGTGCAAATCGTGGTCGAGACCGAGGAGTCGTGACCGCCCAACGGGACGCCGCTACCTCCTCGGCCGGTCATCGGCACCGCCTAAAGAATTATATACAATCGCAAAAGGAATAAAAATGATGCTTTAGAAAATATATAGTTAGCTAATCCGTGTGCCGGAGTCCCGGTCGGCGACTGCGACTCCGGCGCGCGGGAGTCCGCCTCGCAGAGCGGTCACGCACCCCGATTTAAAGCGTGGCCATGTGAACGACAGCAACCAATTGGGGTGGCCAGAAGGTTTTTCTCACGGTTCCCTCCCCGACGGACCGTAGAGAAAAAATATGACGACACGGACACCTCAATCTGGCGACGACAGCGACGCTTCGGCGCGCGACGTATCTCCCGCGGACGGCGACTCTGCGGCCTCCCACGCATCGTCTTCCGAACAATCCACCTCCCACGCATCGTCTTCCGAACAATCCACCTCCCACGCATCGACTCCCGACGAGTCCGGTTCGACCGCCGACGGCGGTCGAACCACCTCTCGGCGAAGCTATCTCGCGTCTCTCGGCGCTGTGGGCCTGCTCTCCGGCGGGGCCTCCTCGCTGGTCGGGCGGGCCAGCGCGGCGTCGAGCTCCCGAATCGAACACTTGAAAGACCAATACAGCACCGTGGTGGACGTTGCCGACGCGGGCGCGGACACAACCGGCGAGGAGTCCATCACGCCGGTCCTCGACGCGCACGCGGGCGACGACACCCTGTTCGTCTTCCCGCCGGGGCGCTACCGGATGAACGAGGAGTTCCGCCACACCGGCTTCGACCACTTCGGCATGGTGGGCGACGACGCCACCATCGTCCCCGGCGACTACTGGGAGTTCGAGGAGCCGAACCGCCGACTCTTCCGACTGGGCGTCTACCACAACCCCGGCGAGGACCTGCTGGTCAAGGACTTCACCATCGACCAGACCGCCGCACACACCGGCATCCGGACCATCGAGGCCCAAGTCTCGACCGGCCTCGAAGTCCGGAACATCGACATCGTGGGCAAGCACGACAGCGGCACGTGGGGTCCGGGCCTGTTCGACGTGATGGACCCCGACGGTACCGGCACCGTCGAGCGTTTCCGGGCACCCGCTGGCGCTGAGTGGGTGTCGAACACGCCGAACGACGGGAACCTCTGGCGCGGGCCGTCCGGCATCATGGTGAGTCGCTGGCACGAGGGAACGGTCGAACTCGTGGACTGCCAACTCGGCGGCTTCCCCGACAACGGCGTCTACGCTGGCAACGCAAACGGGACCGTCGTCATCCGACGCGGCGTCTTCCGGAACAGCCACGCCAGCAACCTCCGAATCGGCGGCCGCCACAGCAAAATCGTCGGCGCGACCGTCATCGTGGACGACAACCACGACCACTTCCACAACCAGCGCGCGATTCGCCTCGACCAAGGGTCGTGGTTGCAGGTCCTCGACTCGACGGTGCAACTCGACAAGCCCAACGGCAACGGCATCACCGTCCTCGACGGCGTGGAGTCGGCCAAGATTCACAACTCGTCGGTGATTCAGCGCACCGACCGCACGAATCAGGCCATCGTCATCGAGGAGGAGGCCGGACCGACCTACGTGCAGAAGGTCCACGTTGACATCGACGGGAGCGGCAACGCCATCGAAATCTGCGGCGGCAACCAACCCGGCGAGGTCGGCGTCACGAACGTTCGCGTCACCGGCTCGGCCCCCGGAAGCGTCTTCCGCAACGCCATTCGGTGCGAGCGCGACAACTGCGAGTTCCGCGGACTCGAAATCGACCAGCCCGGAAGCGACTACCGCCGCGCGCTCGAAATCAACGCCGACGACTGTCTGGTCTACGGCGGCACCTTCGAGACGACTCACCACCCCATCGTGGTCAACGGCGACAGCGCGTGGATCGAGTCGATTTACGCCGACTCGTACTCCGACTACGAGGCGCTCCGGCTCAACGATTCGTGTTCCGACGCGAAAGTCAAGGACAACACGCTGGTCGGCGGCGTCCTCGACGCGGGGTCCGACGGTCTCTCGATGTACGGCAACGACATCTGAACCGACCCCCTTTTCGGCGTGCAGACCGACCTAACACACTGCCAACCCGCCTTATCCGGCGGATAATAAAGGCCCGCCGGTTCCAGAGTTCTCGCCGATGGAGTCACGCCCCGCACACGGATACCTCGACCTGCTGGTCGCGTTCGGTCTGCTGGCGCTCGCCGCCGCCGCGACCGCCCTCTCGCTCGACGGTATCGTTCGCTTCGCCCTGCTGATTCCGACCACTATCTTCCTGCCGGGCTACGCCGTCGTCTCGCTGGCGTACCCGACCGGAGGAGAACCGCCAGAGGAGTCCACTATCGGCCCGTCCGGAACCGGCCTCGAGAAGGCGTTCGCCCGCGGCAACCACGCAATCGGGGGCATCGAGCGCGCCGCGCTCGCCGTCCTCTGGAGTCTCGTCGTCGTGCCCGCGGTGGCGCTGGCGGTCCACTTCTCGCCGTTCCCCATCGCGGCCCGCCCGATTCAAGTCGCCGTCTTCGTCACCACCTTCGTCCTGCTGGTCGGCGCGGTCCTGAGTCGCGCCCGCCAGTCCGCCGACGAGCGGTACGCGCCCGGCGTCCCCTCGCTGTCGAACTTCCCGGGTCGGTCGTCCGGGTTCGGCAAGTCCTCGCCGACGCTCGGTTCGACCGCCACGTCTCGCTCGTGGCCGACGCTCCTGTTCGCGGTCAGCCTGCTGGTGCTGGCCTCGTCAGTCGGCTACGCGCTCGTCGCCACGCCGACCGACGAGGCCTTCACCGAACTCTACGTCCAGTCGGGCGACGTCACCGACGAGACGACGTCGCTGTACCCCTCGTCGCTGGTCCGCGGCCAGACCCAGCCCTTCGAGTTCGGCGTCACCAACCGCGAGGGGTCGTCGGTCGAGTACGGCTACGTGGTCGCGCTCCAGCGCGTCGATAGCCCCACGGGCGACACCGCCAACGCGACCAACGCTACCCGAGGAGCGAACGCGTCGGCTGGCACGAACTCCTCGACCGGCGCGAACGCCTCGGCCGAGGTCCTCGCTCAGACCGAAATCGACCGCGGGAGCTTCGAACTCGCCGACGGCGAGACCCGGAACGTCACCGCCCGCGTCACGCCACAGACCACCGGCGACGACCTCCGGGTCGTCGTGCTGGTCTACCGCGGCGACGTGCCTGAGGACCCGAGCCTCGACAGCGCCTACCGGGCGCTCCGCCTCCCGGTCGAAGTGACTGCCGCCTCACGAGGAGCCAACTGATGTGGCCGTGGGAACACGTCGCGTTCGGCTACCTGCTGGTCTCGCTCTACAGTCACGTCGTCCGCGGAAAATCTCCAGACGGCCGACTCGCGCTCGCGGCGGGACTGGGCGCACTCTTCCCCGACTTGGTGGACAAGCCCCTCTCGTGGACGTTCGGGGTGTTCCCCTCGGGCTACGCCGTCGCTCACTCGGCGTACGTCTTCCCGACGTTCGCGGTGGCGCTCTGGCTGGTCTTGCGCTACCGGGGAGCGCCCTCGCTCGCGGTCGCCTTCGTCGTCGGCCACTTCTCGCATCTGGTCGGCGACGTGGTGTACCCCTTCCTGCTGGGCGACGAGTTGGCCGTCAGCGCGGTGCTGTGGCCCGTCGTGACGCGGCCAGCGTCGCCGACCGAGGCCGGACTCCTCGCCCGGACGCTGTACTACCTGCGGGAGTGGCTGGTCCGACTCTGGGCGCTCGAACTCGGCCCGCTCCTGCTGTTCGAACTCGCGCTGGTCGGCGTCGTGGTCGCGGTCTGGCTCTACGACGGCGCGCCGGTCTTCGCGGAGTTCCGGTCGATGCTCGCGGCCCAGACTGAGTGACGAGACGCGGTTATTTCTCTCCTGTCCGTTCTCGATTCGGTCTCCTCGGCCTGACGCCCCCACTCCGACGTTTCCGCTGCCCATATATTGCCTTTCTTGACATCTACTTGTCTCGACACGCTTCCCTCCGTCTCGATACATCCTTGGCAACAGTTGGTAAACTGTTCACCGCGGGAAACGGTCGCCCCTATATAAAGTGTCCTCGTGAGACGCCCGAACTGGATGCCTTCAGAAGACTCACCCGTCCAGTCGAACAGACGCGACAGACGCGAATTTTTAAAAACCGCCGCGGCGACCGTCACCGCGACGCTCGCGCTCTCGGGTCAGGTGAGCGCCTCGACCGACTACGGAACGGTCATCGACGTGGTCGAGGCCGGTGGGGACAACACCGGGAACGAACCGATAAATCCGGTACTGAATCGCCTCCTCGGGCCGGACACCCACGACACGCTCCTGCGATTTCCGCCGGGCACCTACGCGATGGACGAGATGTTCCGGTTCACCGACTTCCAGCACGTCGGGTTCGTCGGCGACGACGCGACCATCGTGCCGACGTCGGACTTCGACTACAGCGCGCCGTGGCTGTTCCGACTCGGCGTCCTCGAGGACCCCGGCCAGAGCCTCGAATTCTCGGGCTTCACCTTCGACCTCACCGCCCCCGACACGGGGATGCGAGCGATCGAGGCCCAAGTCACCACCGGCCTGTTCGTCCGCGACGTGGACGTGGTCGGCCACCACGACCGGGGGACGCTCGGCCCGGCGATGTTCAACGTCCTCGACTCCGACGGTTGGGGGTCGGTCGAGCGATTCTCGGCCCCTGACGGCGGCGCGTACTCGGAAAACGCGGTGGGGAACATCGATGTCGGCCCGACCGGCGTCCTCGTGAGTCCCTACCACCGGGGCACGCTCCGACTCCGCGGCCTCGACATCGGCGGCTTTCCGGACAACGGCCTCTACGCCGACACCCCCGACGGTCGGGTGCTGGTCGAGGGCGGGCGCTACCGGAACAGCAACGTCGCCAACGTCCGCATCGCCGGGGACGCGAGCTACATCAAAGGGACGCGAATCGAGGTCGACCGCAATCGCCCGGAGGACGTGAACCAGCGCGGCATCCGACTCGACGCCAGTCGGGACCTCCTCGTCGAGAACGTCAGCATCAGCCTGTCCGAACCCAACGGTTACGCGCTCTCGGTCCAAGACGAGGTCGAGTCGGCCCGCATCGAGGAGGCGAACATCGCGGTCGCGGACCGGCCCAACACCGCGATGGTGGTCGCGCCGAACGCGAACCGCGTCACGGTCGCCGACTCCGACGTCCACCTCGACGGCGGCGGGTACGGCCTCGCAATCTTCGGGAACGCGCCCGGCCCGGTCGTCGCCCGGAACCTGACCGTCTCGGGGTGGGCGACCGGCGAGGAGGGACGCCCGGCGGTTCTCTGCCGCCGCGACCACTGCGAGTTCCACGACCTCGAAGTCTACCAACCCGGACGGGACCGCCGCGCCCTCGACGTTCACGGCGACGACTGTCTGGTCGAGGGCGGGGTCTACATGGCGAGCAACTACCCGCTGTACAACACCGGCTCTCGGACCCGGTTCGAGGACGCGACCGCCGACTCGTGGGGCGACTACCCCGCGCTCTACCTCCTCGACGGCGAGAACATCGAAGTCGTGAACTGCGACCTCTACGGCGGCGTCCGCAACGCCGGAGCCTCGATTGGGACTCGGTACGGAAATACGACGTAGGATTGCCCTTTCGGGAAAAATACGCGCGGCCCGAGAGCGACGGCTACGCCGAGCCTTCGCTTTCGCTCTCTGCGTTTTCGCTGTCTTCGCCTTCGCCGTCTTCGCTCTCGCCTTCGTTGCTCTCTTCATCCTCGTCTTCGTCCCTCTCTTCATCTTCGCCTTCGTCGCTCTCTTCATCCTCGTCTTCGTCGCTCTCTTCATCCTCGTTTTCGTCCCTCTCTTCATCCTCGTTTTCGTCGCTCTCTTCATCCTCGCCTTCGCCGTCTTCGGGTTCACCCTCTTCCGCCGGTTTGCACACTCGCTTCTGGTCGTCGGCCGTCACCTCGACGCTGGTCGAGGAGGACTCCTCGGTCCCGTCCTCGCGGACGATGGTGACCGTGGCGTTGTAGCTCCCGGCGTCGTCGTAGGTGTGGCTGACGGTCGGGTCGTCGGTTCTCGCGTCGGTGTCGCCGTCGCTGTCGAAGTCCCACTTGTAAGTCGCGTCCTCGCAGGCCTCGGCGAGTCCGCTGGCCTCGAACTGGACCGACTCGTTTTCGGTGACGGTCTCCGGCGAGACGGAGAGTGCGGCGCTCGAATCGCGGTCGTGTCCGTCCTCGCCTTCGTTCTCGTCTCCGTGTTCGTCCTCGTCTTCACTTCCGTCCTCGCCGCCCCCGCAACTCCCTTTCAAGATTTTGATGGGTTCGTCCCTGTCGAGCGAGAACTCCTCGCCGGTGCCCGACTGGAGTTGCCAGTCTTCGATTTCGTCGGTGGCGAACGGCCACGGGTTCGACCGGTTCTGGTACGCCCACGACTCCTCGCCGAAGGCCGGTTCGACCGTGATGCCCTCGAAGTCGGCGTCGAGGCCGCGGACCGCCGCGCCGTCGGTGCGGTTGTCGCCCCACATCCAGTCGATCGTCGAACTAGTCTCGCCGTGGTCGAAGTTGTCGTCGCGGTTGGCGTAGTCGTCGTCCTCGATTACCCACTCGCGCTCCTCGGGCAGGCCCGAGATGTCGAAAGTGGCCGCGCCGCCGCCGGTCTCGTTGAGGTCGTCGTGGAGCATGACGAGGCTCAGACCCTCCTCGCCCTCGTAGACGAAGACGTGGCTGACCTGATTCTCTTGGACTGCCTGCGAGTCCTCGCCGTAGGAGCCGTAGAGCGTCCCGGCACCTGCTCGGTAGTCGTAGAACTCCGAGACGGTCTTCTCGCCGGAGCCGAGGGCGGTGACCTCGTAGCACTCCTCGCCCTGCACGACGTGGAAGGTCTCGGTGTCTCCGGCGCTCTCGCTGGCGTCGTTTCCGGCGGCGTCGTTTCCGGTTGCATCTCCTGCGAGGCTTCCTGCTCCCACGGTGGCCGTCCCGAACGAGGAGGCCACCAGGAGCGCGACGAGCAGGACGGTGGTCGCTTTGGCGTCGGTCACGACGCGGCCCTCCTCGGTGCAGTCCTCCTCGGTGCGGCCTGCCCTGTCAGCAGGTGTGCGGGCTTCGATTCGCGGTGTCGATGAGTCGATTTCGGGGGTTTCATGCTGTGTCTGCGTTTGCGGATTCTGGTTTCTCTGCCCGGTACGCCGGTCGTACCGCGAGTTCTCGTCACGGCATGCTTCCCCACGTTCCGCGGTTCTGGGCTTTACTATCTTACAGCTAAGTCGTTGGAAGGCAGGGTCTACGGCCGCCAGCGCCCTGCAACAGTCTGTGGACTTATGCGGAATCAAACCCGGTCGCCGGTCCGCGGCGGCCGGGTTTAGCCGGTCGGTAGTAATGGCCCGTCGGTTCATATTCCCCTGCGATGTCCACAGTTTCGGTCGTTATCCCGACGTACAACCGCGCTGAACTGCTCTCCAGAGCCATCGACAGCGTCCTCGCACAGACCTACGACGACTTCGAACTCCTCGTCGTGGACGACGGTTCGACCGACGACACCGAAGCGGTCGTGACCGCCTACGACGACGACCGGGTGCGGTACCTCGCCCACGAGACCAACCGCGGCGCGAACCCGGCGCGAAACACCGGCATCGAGGCCGCCGAGAGCGAGTTCGTCGCCTTCCTCGACTCGGACGACGAGTGGCGACCCCGGAAACTCGAAGCCCAACTCGACCGCCTCGAAGAAGTCGAGGGCGAATCCGAGTTGGAAGAATCAGACTCAGACGACGAGTGGGTCGCGGTCTACACCGACTACGACGTGACCGTGCCCGGCGTCTCCGGCCTCATCCGAGAGACCGCCGCGTCGATACTCTCGACGGACACGCCGGGCGAGCGCGTCGAGGGCGGCGAGGAGCTAGTGGGACCGACGCTGGCCGACACGCTCCACACCGGTGCCGGTTCGACCCTGCTGGTCCGGACCGAGGTCGCCCGCCGAATCGACGGCTTCGACGAGGAGTTAGACTGGTTCCAAGACCCCGACTTCCTGCTTCGGGTCCTGCTGGAGGGCAAACTCGCCCACGTCCCCGAAGAGTTGGTCGTGCGCCACTACTCCGGGTCGCCCGACGCCGACGCCGCGGCCGAGGCAGGCATCGAGTTTCTGGAGAAGCACAACGACCTCGTCTGGGAGGCCGAGCGCCAAGGCTACGACGTGTACGGCGCTCACGACCTCATCCTCGCCAAGTACTTCCTGCGAGACGGCCAGTTCCTCCCCGGACTCTCGCATCTCCGGCGGGCCTCGGTCGGCCCCCGACAGGTGCCCTCGCTCGCGTGGTTCGCCGCCACCGGAAGCCGACGCGGTCGGTCCGCCCTGCTCGCGGTGTTCGCGTTCGCGGTACTCGCCACTCGCCGGACTCAGCTGAACGATGAGTGAGATATGCGGGGAAATCGGTAGTCGGGCCGACGCGGGTCCGGTCGCGGAATCGCTGGTCTGGTCGGACACCCAAACGTCGGCGACCTACGACGACGATTCGGTGAGCGTCCACGCCTCGGTCCATCCACTGCTCGCGGAGACCCCGGTCCGAGAAGTCGGCGACGACGCGCGACTCTGGCTCGTCGGCGACGTGTACGGAATCCGCGAGGAGGACCGGTACTCTCCTCGCCCGGCCGAGATGGACTGCGTCGAGTACTGCGCCCGGTGCTACCGGAAGCACGGCGTCGAGTGCTTCTCGAAGCTCAACGGGAGCTTCGTCGGCGTCGTCTACGACGAGTCCGAGGAGACGGTTCACGTCGCAACCGACCGCCTCGGGACCAAAGCCGTCTTCCGGGCGCGGCCGGAGTCCGACCGGTTTCTCTTCTCGACGGACATCCAGTCGCTCGCCCGAGCCCCCGGTTTCGAGGCCGCGTTCGACCGGCCGTACCTCTACGAGTACCTCGCGTACAAGCGGTCGTTCGGCGTGACGACGCCGCTACGGGGCGTCGAGAAACTGCCGCCCGCGACGGTGACGACCATCGACCTCGACTCGATGTCGGTCGAGCAGTCGCGGTACTGGGAGCCGATTTTCGACCCGCTCGACCGGCCGTTCTCGTACTTCGTGGACCGATTCACTCGGACGCTCCAGACCGTCCTCGACGAGTGGGTGCGCGACGACGTGAACTACGCCGTCTTGCTGAGCGGCGGCAGCGACTCGCGTCTCGTCCTCGCCGCGCTGAACGGAGACGCCACCGCCTTCCACCTGAACGACTGGCTGAACCGAGAGGCGCGGACGACGACCCGGGTCGCCGCCAGAGCCGACGCCAGATTCGAACTGCTGAAGCGGGGTCGGGACCACCAGCAGGCGGCGCTGGCGCGCAACGCGCCGCTTTCGAACTTCGACGGGTGGTTCAGCCAAGCCCGGACGACCGGCTTCGCCGACGCGCTGACCGACGAGGCCGACGTCCTCCTCTCGGGGATGTACGCCGACACGCTGTTCAAAGACCACGGCATTCCGTCGCCGGACGTGTCGCTCGGGTCGCTCGGCACGCTTCACCTGTCGGTCGAAGACCCGATCGAGACCGTCGAGGAGTTCGTTCACCGGACCGCGGTCGAGCTACCGGCCTACGTGGACGATTCGGTGTCGATGCGCGAGATTCTCGACGCCAACGTCGGGTACGACGGCGACCGCATCGACCACCACGGCATCACGTACAACTCCATCCGCGAACTCGTCCTCTGCGGCGAGTACTACCCGCTGTCGAACGACACCGAGCAGATACTCACCCGGAGTTCCTCCCAACTGATGCCGTACCGGTCGCCGTTCCTCGACAACCGACTCGTGGACCTCCACCTCCAGATGCCCCTGAAGTATCGCCTCCGGCGGAACGTCGTTCACCGGGCGCTCGAACGACTCGCCCCGGAACTGGCCGAACTCCCGCACGGCGAATCGAGAGTCCCGCTCGACTACCCCCACTACGGCTACTCGTTCGCCGAGAAGGCCGTCGCCTTCTGGAAGCGCCACTTCGAGTCCGACTGGTCGCCGGAAAGCCACTTCACGCAGGGGCCGTGGACCGACATCGAGGAGTTCCTGCGAAGCGGCGACTTCGTCGAGGAGACCCTCGCCGACAACGAGCGACTCCTCGACCAGCTTCCCTTCTTGGACCGCGAGGGTGTCGAAACCTGCTACCGAGACCATCTCGACGGGGCGAACAACACGAACGAGCTGTACACGCTCATGACGCTTCTGGAACTCCCCGTGACCGAACACGTGGCGACCGACCGCGGAGCGACCGACCGCGGAGCGACCGACCGCGGAGCGGCCGACCGCGAAGTGATTGACCGCGGAGCGACCGACCGCGGAGCGACCGACCGCGGAGCGACCGAACGACGGAGTGAACGCTGAATGGCTGACGAACGAGACGCGGTCGTCATCCCGGCGTCACGATACCCCCACGGGTACGCCTCGGTCCGGTCGCTGGCGCGGGCCGACGTGCGGACCATCGTCGCCGTCGCTGACGAGGACCTCCCGGTCACCGCGTCGCGGTACTGCGACGAGGTGGTGACGATTCCGCCGACTCGTGACCTCTACGCCTACCGGGACGCGCTCCTCGGACTCGCGGCGCGTCCGGACGTGCGGACCATCGTCCCCCACCGGCCACAGGGTCCGTACCTCCTCTCGAAGTTCCGCGACGAGTTCGACCGGTACGTCGACATCGCGGTGCCGGACCTCGACACGCTGGAACGCGCCCACGACAGGAAACGACTGATGGACGCCGCAGACGACGCTGGCGTTCCCGCCCCGAAGACCGAACCGCTGGGCGACGCGGACGACTGGGACTCGGACAGAATCGTCAAGTCCCGGTACAACCTGCTCGTGGACGAGTACGTCGACTCGTTCGACCCCGGCGAGTCGAGCATCGAGAAGCTCGTGACACACGTCCCCGCGGACGAATCGCCCGACGCGGACGCGATTCGGTCCCGGATGAACCACACGCCCGTCGTCCAAGAGTACGTCGAGGGGACCGACGAGTACATGGTCGGCGCGCTGTTCGACCACGGCGAACCGCTGGCGACCTTCCAGCACCGCCAGATTCGGGGCGACTCCTACACCGGCGGTGGCGGCGTCTACCGCGAGACGGTCGATATTCCGGAACTCGACCGGGTGTCCCGGTCGCTCCTCTCCAGTCTCGACTGGCACGGACTCGCCTGCATCGAGTACGTCGAAGACGCCGAGACGGGCGAGTTCAAACCCGTCGAACTCAACCCGCGGATGTGGCAGTCGCTCGCGTGTGCGACCCGCGCGGGCGCGGCGTTCCCGCTCTGGTACTGGCTTCAGGTGACCGGACGGACCGACCGCATCGACCCCGGGTACGACGTCGGGGTCGGGACGCACTATCTGGCCGGTGAACTCGAACATCTGGTCAGCATCGTCCGCGAGCGTTCGTCGCTCGTGGACGGACCGTCGCTGGTCGGCACGACCCGCGAGATTCTCCGGTCGTGCTACGAACGGCCGGACTTCGACTACTTCCGTCTGGACGACCCCGGCCCGACGCTTCGACAGGCCAGCACCGGCCTCCGGCAAGCCATCGAGCGCCGCATTTGAGCAAGTAGAACAATCGGAAAACAACGAAAATTATTTCTTCGGCCGGTCTGCCGAGCGGTAACGGGAGCGGTTTGCTCCCCTCAGCGGAGCCAGTTCAGGAAGCCACTCACGTCGGAACTGTCGTCGGTCCCGTTCATCGCGGTCGTGGAGTTCGTCATCGTCTCGTTCGTCGTCCCGTTCATCGTCGTCGTGCTGTTCGTCGCGGTCTCGTTCATCGTCGTCCCACCGAACCCGGTCGTGGTGGTACCAACGACTCCGTCGGCGGTGACGGTCCCTCCGGCGAACGCCGAGAGCGTCCCCTTGACCTCGTAACTCGGCGTGCCGACGGTCACGCTGTCGGCCCCCGAGACGGACGCGAACGCGAAGTCGATGGCGTACGAGCCGTCCGAGGAGATTTTCGCACTCGCCACCTGGTCGGTCTTGCTGTTGTAGACGTAGGCGACCCCGCCAGCGTCGCTCCCGTCGGCCTCGCCCTCGATGGTCCACGTCTTCGCCGTCGCGGGGACGCCCGCTCCGGCGGTCGGGTAGTCGGCGACCTGCCACGCCTGATACCCGCCAGCGAGGGCGTAGACCTCCTCGAAGCCGCTGTCGATGAGGTTCGCCGCGCGCTTGACGGCGGTGTGAGTCGGGCAGTGGCAGTAGGTGATGACGCGGTCGGACTTCGGCCAGTCGCCCGTCGGGTCGCTACTGGTGCCCGTCGGCGCGGGACTCCGGACCGCGCCGAGGACGTGTTCGACTTGATACCCCACCTCGGCGCGGGCGTCTACCATCCGGGCCTCGCGGCGGGCGTAGAGGTTGTACGCCACGTCGAGGGGGACCAGCGGGACCTCGACGGTCGAACCGCTCTCGGCCTGCTCGTGTACGGTCCGGAAGGACTCGGCGTCGAAGTCCACCGCCGAGGGCTGGTCGTCGAACTCCGGCGGGTAGCCGTCGTCGGGGTTGGTGTCCTCGGGGTAGTCCTCGCTCTCGGTGGCGGTCTCCTCGGCCTCGGTGGTCGTCATCTCGCCTTCGGTCGTGGTCGTCCCGCCCGTAGTGGTCGTCTCCCCCGCAGTCGTGGTCGTCTCCTCGGGGTTCGACCCCTGACATCCGGCGAGGAGTGCGGTCGCTGTGGTTCCGGCGGCCATCAGATATCGTCGTCGGGTCGTTTCGTCGGACTCCATACACCCCGCTCGGACCGGCACGCAGTTTATTACGCGCCGGATATGCGCGACGTAGCCGGTGGATAGGCACCCACCTATTCCTCAAATTTAGATGACATTGACGGCCCGCGGTCGGTGCTATCCACCGCTTAAAATAGCGTGACAACCACCTACGTCGCTTGGTGACACAAACTACGCCCTGGCGGACTGAAAGGGCGAGCGGGCCTCGCGTTTACGTGGTCGTCTCAGCACGGCCCTATTTCGCGGGCGCAGAACTGCGCCCGCGAAATATCCTGCTGAACGACCGCGAGGCCCGCGAGGGCTTTCGAGACCTTCGTTCCGATTCTGGTGGTTCGTCTTCCTGCTACGACTCAGAAAAGCGATGGAGAAACGAAAACCGACCTCAAACCGTCGAAAAATCAGCTCAGGGCGTCGAACACATCGCCACGTCCCCGTTGACGTAGACCTCGCCCATCGACCGGCGGCAGAGCCGCGACTGGGGGATGTCCCGAATCGCTCCGCTTCCCTCCTCGGCGGTCAGGAAGAACGACGCGCCCTCGCGCTGGTAGCCCCTGTAGACCACGATGTCGTGGGTCACGGGCCGGGATTTATTCACGACCGCCGGGGCCGCGGGGTAGGACCGAGTTCTGGTGAAGACGGTCTGGTAGGGGTGGTCCGTGTGGAGAATCTGGCGACCGGTGAGGCGGTCGCGGTCGGGCGACCCGGTCATCTGCGCGATGGTGTCCACGGCGGCGAGTTCCTGCTCGGTGTAGCTCAGGCGCTCGCGCTGGCCGTCGAACACCGGGTCGTCCACCGTCCCGTTGCTCGACATCACCATCACGCTCGGGAAGGCGAGCGCGAGGAGGACCGCGAGCGCGACGAAGGCCCGCGAGTCGAGGGTTCGAGAGAGGTAGCGCAGGCCGACCACGCCCAGAATCGCCATCGGGGCGTACATGAACGCGATCCAGCGCTGGGGCACGAAGTTGTCGATGCCGAACATCGGCAGGCCGAGGACGAACACCAGCATGATGGCGGTCCCGACAAGCAGGGTGAACGTCGCCTGCGAGGCCCGCTTGCGGTGGATGACGTAGAGACAGCCGACGAACGTGAGGAACATGAACAGCAGGAAGCCGGTCGTGTCGACGTAGAGCGCGATTTCTTCGACCAGCGTGGGCGCGGCGCTACTCGCGGCCTCGCCGCCGCTGGAGCTACTGCTCGTGCCGCCGACCAGATTCAGGAACCCGGCGCTCGACGTGAGCGTCTCCAGCAGGTAGCTCAGGACCAGCGAGAGGAAGGGCTGGTCGGCCCCCGCGTAGGGCGTGAACGACCACATGAACAGGGTGAACCCCGCGTCGAACACCAGCAGGCCCGCGACTCGGACCGTCTTCTCGCCGTCGAAGGGGTTGAAGACGGTGTTCGTCCCGGCGAAGGGGCCGTACTCCACGAGGAGCCTCGCCACCAGCGTCGAACCCAGCAGGACGAGCATGATGAACGTCGAGACCTGATGGGTCAGGATGAGCGCGACCGAGACGACCAACAGGAGCAGGAAGTCCCGGAGTCGCTGCTCGACTCGCATCAGTCGCACCACCATGTAGGTGACCGCGAGGAACATCAGCAGGCCCTGACTCGTCGGAATCAGGTGGATGCCCCACTCGATTGGGTAGTCGGCGACGCCGTAGAGCGCCGCCGCGAGGACGGCCCACCGCGTCGAGACCAGCAGGTTCGCCGTCGCGTAGACGAACAGCGGCGTCAGCGGCATGACGAGGCCGAGCGAGAGGTGGAGCGCGGTCCGGAGCGACGCGTCGAGCAGCAGGGAGTTCGCCACGACGTAGAGGTGGTAGAACGGCGCGGCGAAGTGCTTGTTGTCGTCGATGGCGTTCAGCGACCCCTGGGTCAGGATGGCGTCGGCGAGTCGCGGGACGTGCGTCCAGAGGTCGATGCCGATGAACCCCGGATTCACGTAGAGGGCGGGCAGTCGAATCGCGGCCGCGAGCAGGACGACCTGCGCGAGCAACCACCGCCGGTCGAAGTCCTCCTCGCTGGTGAACAGCACCTGCCCGACCACGAGCGTTCCCAGCACGCCCGCGATGTCGTAGAACAACAGCGAGCGCTCGCCAGCTTGCACCGCGACGACGACCAGCGCCGCCGCGCCGACGACGACCACGCTCGGTAGTGTCGCGGCGACGGTGGTCGGAAGGCGGGGAAGCGAGTGATTCCGTCCCGTCTCGGTGTAGACCCCCGCCAAGTAAATCAGGCAGGCGGCCCCGAGGACGATGGGAATCGTCTCGATGTAAATCTGGGAGGCGAAGAACCGGAGCGGGAACAAAAACAGCGCCATGACGACGCCGATTCCGGCCATCGTGCTGTCGATGCGGACGTTGCCGAGGAAGCCGTCGAACCGCGTGGACATCAGGTGATACCTCCGCTGTCGGGTTCGGACGTGTTCGTCTCACTTTCGGACATATTTAAATTTGTATTAAATATACTAACATTTTGATTAGCAATGTATAGGTTGTCTCCGGTCGCGCCGCGCTCGCTCAGGACGCGCTCGTAGACGCCGCGGAGTCGCCGCCCGGTCGCGTCGAGTTCCCACTTCCGGGGGAGTTCCGGGGCGGTTCTGTCGGACTCGGCGTCAGCAGCGGCCGAATCCGACGCGGCCAGCGCCCGGTCGAGTTCCGCGGCCAACTCCTCGTCGGAGTCGCAGACCGACGCGCCGGGCACGTCGGAGACGAATCCCACGTCGGTCGAGACCACCGGCAGGCCGCAGGCCGCGGCCTCCTTGACGACCATCGGCCCGCTCTCGCGGGTCGAGGTCACCAGCAGGGCGTCGCTGGCGTTCATGTAGTGGGGCATCTCGTCGTGGGAGACGCCGGTAATCGCCCGAATCTCGGCGTCCGCGTCGGCGCGCTCGACGACGCGCTCGGCCCGCGGGAAGTCCTTCTCCGGGCGGTCGGTGTCGTAGGGGAAGAGGACGATTTTCGCGTCCTCTCCGTCGTCCCCCTCCGTCTCCCACCCGACTCGCTCGCGGGCCGATTCCCGCGGAATCGGCCGGAAGCGGTCGGTGTCGATGCCGAACGGGACGTGAGTGTAGGGCCTGTCGAGCGTCTCGACCATCCGGCGACTCGGCAGAATCGTCGCGTCGGCGAGTCCGGCCGCGAACCGACTCATGCGGCGAATCCACTCGCTCTCGCCCATCAAGTCGGTCCCCCAGAGCGTCAGCACGACCGGTCGCCGGGGAAGGGCGAGCGCGAAGGGCGCGGTCAACCCGTAGTGGGCGTGAATCAGGTCGTGGTCGCCGAGCGCCGAGAGGACCTTCGGGGAGAACCGGGCGTACTCGGCCGCCGTCCGGGGTTCCGCGGCCGAGTGAGACCCCGGCACCTCGCAGACGGTCGATTCGACCCCGGCGCGTTCCAGCGCCTCCACCTGCGCGTCAAAGAAGGGCCGACGCTCGGTGACGAGTTGGAGGACCTTCACTCGGCACGCACCTCCTTGTCCCGATTCGCCCGCATGTCGAGGGTCATCGCGGTCAGCAGGGCCAGACAGCCGACCGGGAGGAGGACCAGCGCGGCGATGCCCCGCGTCTGGGGGCTTCCGACCGCATTTCCGTCTTCGCCCGCGTCCTCACTCCCCGAGACCAGCGCCGCCAGCCCCGCGACGCCTCCCACCGCCATCGACGCGACCCCGAACAGGTAGAACAGCGCCAGCGGGTGGAAGTCCCGGACCAGATACTTGGTGTGGAGCCGCCAGACGAACCGGTTGACCAACAGCGACGAGAGCTTCGGGATGAACGACGAGTACTCGATGCTACTGGTCTCGTCGCCGTACACCGCGGCCATCGGCACGTCGGCGACCGTGTAGCCGTGGGCGTTGAGTTTGACCAGCACGTCGTTGCAGAACCCGTAGTCCTGATAGAAGTCCTCCGGTCCGAGCGTTTCGAGTGCGTCCGCGGAGATGGCGGTGTAGCCGTTCTGCGGGTCCATCGTCTTCCAGTAGCCGCTGGCGACTTTCGTCAGGAAGGTCAGCGACCAGTTGCCCAGCAGTCGCCAGTTGGTCATCCCCTCGCGGAAGTCGGCTTCGAGGAGTCGGTTGCCCTTCGCGTACTCGGCCTCGCCCGCCACGATGGGGTCGAGCAGGCGCGGTAGCTCGTCGGGGTCCATCTGGGCGTCGCCGTTCATCACCGCGATGACGTCCACGTCGTCGTCCAGCGCCCGCGAGTAGCCCGTCGTGACCGCGCCGCCGACGCCTCGGTTCTCCTCGTGGCGTATCGGCACGACGCGCTCCTCGACGCCGACTCCTCCGTCGGAACGGGGTTCCGACGAGGCTCGCAGACCCGCTGTCTGCTCACCCCCGTCAGCCTTCGCCGGTTCGCGGGCTTGTTCGCGCTCGTCTGTTTCGGCGCTCTCGGCGGCATCGTCGTCCTCCTTCTCGTTCTCCGCTTCCTCCTGCTCTTGCCGAGCGCGCCGGTTGGCGCGCTCGGCGGCCCGCTGGACGTGTTGCCACGTGTCGTCGGTCGAGGAGTCGTCCACGACGTAGACGCGGTCCACGAACTCGGGCATCGTCTCGACCACGGTGGCGACGAGGTCCGACTCGTTGTACGCCGGGACCACCACCCCGACGCGCGTGTCCCGGTACATCTCACAGCCTCCGGTAGATGAACCCGCTGTCCTCGGCCGTCTCGGCCTCGAACATGCCGTTGACGTCCATCAGCACCGGGTCCTCGGCCGCGGCGTCGGCGACTGCCCCGAGGTCGAGGCGCTCGAACCGGTCGTGGGCGGTCGCCAGCAGGACGCAGTCCGCGCCCTCGAAGCCGAGCGACTCGCGGACCTCGATGTCGAAGTGGTCCGCCATCGCCTCGTCGTCGGCGTGGGGGTCGTGACCCACCACGTCGATGTCGTACTCCTCGAGGATGTCGATGACGCCCTCGACCTCCGAGGTCCGGATGTCGGCGACGTTGGGCTTGTAGGCCAGTCCCAGCACCAGCACCTCGCTCTCGCTGAGGACCTTCCCGGCGTCGTTGAGCGCCTTCAGCGTGACCTCGCCGACGTGCTTCGGCATGTACTCGTTTATCTCCCGGCCCTTCAGGGTGAGTTTGGGCGTGTAGCCCTGCATCTCCGACCCGTAGGCGAAGTAGAAGGGGTCGACCGGGATGCAGTGGCCGCCGACCAGTCCGGGCGAGTAGTCGTGGAAGTTCCACTTGGTCCGGGCGGCGTCCAGCACCTCTTGGGTGTCCAGCCCCATCTGGTGGAATACTATCGAGAGTTCGTTCACCAACGCGATGTTGATGTCCCGCTGGACGTTCTCGATGCACTTTGTGGCCTCCGCGGCCTCGATGGAACTCACGCGGTGGACGCCCGCGCCGACGACCGACTCGTAGAGCGCGGCCACGTCGTCCCGCACTTCGGGGTCGTCTGCGCCCACGACTTTGACCACCTCGCGCAGGCCGTGGTCGTCGTCGCCCGGCGAGGCCCGCTCGGGGGAGTAGGCGACGTGAAACTCCTCGCCAGCACTCAGTTCCGAGGCCGACTCCAGCGCCGGAACCAGCACGTCGCGGGTCGCGCCCGGATAGACGGTCGATTCGAGGACGACGGTCGCGCCGGGGGTCAGGTACTCGCCGATGGTTTCGCCCGCCTGCTCGACGAACCGGAAGTCGGGGTTCTGGAACTCGTCGACTGGCGTCGGCACCGTGATGAAGACGTACTCGGCGTCGGCGATGGCGGTGGGGTCGGCGGTGAACCGCACGTCGCTCTCGGCAATCGCGGCGTCGCCGACCTCGTTCGTCACGTCGGTCCCGTTCTCCAGTCGGTCGATTCGCTGTTCGTCGATGTCGTAGCCGACGACGCGCTGTCCCGCGTGGTCGAACTCGACGGCCAGCGGCAGGCCGACGTAGCCCAGTCCCACGAGACAGACGGGCACGGACTTGGGCGGGGTCGGTGCGCGCTCGCCGGTCGAACTTCGATTGGTCTGTTCGGTCCGGTCAGTCTGGTCGGTTTGGCCGGTCTGGTCGGCTTGTTCGCGCTGGTCAGAAGGGTCTGTCCGTTCGGGAGGGTCTGTCCGTTCGGGAGGGTCTGTCTGCTCGGTGTTCTCGTTGTACGAACTCATGGTTTTGTGTCGGGGGTGAATCGGCTCTCGTAATCGTTGCTCAGACGGCGAATCGCCATTACTAAAGAGGGGATAATCCGCGGAACGAGGTCGGATTCGGCGGAACTGTTCATCTTGCGGTTCGACCATTCCTCTCGCGGTCCGACCACTCATCTCGTAGCTCGGCGGACCAGCCGGTCGGTCAACTCGGCCACTTCCTCGCGGACCCGCTTGGACCGCGAGCGGTCGAGTCGGGCGTCGTCGGCGTCGAGTCCGGCGACGTAGTCCGCGATTTCGTCGGGATTGCGAGAGTGGAGGATGCGGCCCTCCTCGACCATCTGCTGGTCGACCGACAGCGGGGTGTTCGGGAAGAACGAGACGGCGGGCTTGCCCATGCAGGCGGCCTCGCGGGCCATCGTCCCCGACCCGGTCAGGACGCACCGCGAGTGGGCGGCCAACTGGAGGCCGTCGTAGGCACCGTCGGGGACGTGGACGCGCTTGTCGTCGTACCCCGCGGCGTACCCGCGGTCGCCCCGGCCCCGCGGCAGGTAGACGACGTTGTAGCCCGCGTCGGTCACGCCGTCGAGAATCCGGGGGACGAGCGAGGAGGCCTCGTCCACGTAGGCCGCGTCGAGGGCCTCGGGTCGGACCACGACGTACTGCTCGAAGGGGAGTCGGTCGGTGAACGTCGGGTCCGGGTCGAAGTCGGCGACGTAGATGTCCTCCTTGTAGCCCGAGTAGGTGTACACCGAGGCCGGGGACGCGCCGTGTTTCTCCAGCTCGCCCACGTCGAAGGCCTCCGGAACCACGGTGTAGGTCGCGCGGGCTTCGAGCCAGTTGTACAGCTCCTCGGCCCACAGGCCGTCGGCGTAGGCCGTGATGTCGTTGTCCGTGAAGTGGATGGAGGGAATCCCGCGGGCCTTCGAGGCGAGGACGCACATGGCGTTGCGCGAGGAGAGCGACACGTCGGCCTCGGGGGTGTCGGCCGCGAGTTGGGCGGTCCGGAGCGGGATGCCGACTTTCCGGAGGTGGGGGTTGTCGAAGTCCCGGCCCCGGACCTCGAAGTCGAAGCCGAGTTGCCGGGCCAGCGCGACCGTCTCGGTCTTCTCGCGCACGGTGGTCTTCACTCGGAGGTCCGACAGCGACTCGACCAGTCCGTCGAAGAGGAACGGGTGGGAGGGACTCACGAGGTCCACCCACGCCGTGACCGACGCGCTCGCGGTGTCTTCGCTGGCCGTCGTACTCACGCTCACGGCGTCTCGTTCGGCTTTCGTACTTCCAGACACCGAATCTCTGTGGGCGCTCTCGTTCTCCGACTCGTCGCCGACCAGCCCGTCGCCGCGGCTCATACCGTCTCGACCTCCGCGCCGACGCCTCGCCAGCGCTCGCGGTCGAGGGCGTCGCAGGCGTCTACGATTACCTCGCCCGCCGTCCGGTCGGTGACGACGCCGGGCGAGAGCGTTCCGTACTCGTCGTGGTCGGCGGTCACCACGATGGCGTCCGCGTCGTGGGTCACGCCCACGAGCGATTCGAGACTGAAGTCCGAGTCGTTTCCGAGCGCCGAGTCCGAGACGCGGGGGTCTTGGACGGCGACCTCCGAGACGCCCCGCGACCGGAGCTCCTCGGCGAGCGCGAGGCCCGGACTCCCGCGGGTGTCGTCCACGTTGCCCTTGTAGGCGACCCCGAGGAGCGCGATTTTCCGGCCGTCGAGTGACCCGAGGCGTCGGGCCAGCACGTCGGCGAGGTAGCCCGCCATCCCGTCGTTGATTTCCCGGGCGCGCTCGACCAAGTCGAGTCGGTCCGAGTCGTGGCCGAGGAACCACGGGTCCACGGGCAGGCAGTGGCCGCCGACGCCGGGGCCGGGGCGGAGAATGTCCACTCGCGGGTGGACGTTGGCGGCTTCGATGACTTCGCGGGAACTGACGCCGTAGTCGTCGGCCACCTTCGCCACCTCGTTGGCGAGCGCGATGTTCACGTCGCGGAAGGTGTTCTGGGCCAACTTTGCAAACTCGGCGACCGTCGGGTTCGCGGTGGTGACGATGTCGCCGTCCACGACCGGTTCGTAGAGTCGCCGGGCGGCCCGCGCGGAGTCGTCGGTGACGCCGCCGACCAGTCGGTCGTTCTCGCGGAGTTCGGCGAGCATGCTGCCCGGCAAGACCGTCTCCGGGCAGTGGGCCAGCTCGAAGTCGGTTCCGGCGACGAGTTCCGATTTATTAGCGGCCTCGACTTCCTCGCGGAAGGGCCCCGCGGTCGTCCCCGGCGGGACCGTCGATTCCAGAATCACGGCGTCGCCCGACCGGACCACCTCGCCGATGCTCTCGGCGGCGCTCAGGACGTAGCGCAGGTCCGCCTCGCGGGCCTCCTCGTCGAAGGGCGTGGGCACGCAGACGAGGTGGTAGTCGGCGGTCGGCACCTCGGCGGCGACTTCGAGAGTGCCGCGCTCTCGGACCTCGGCGACGAGGTCCGCGAGTTCCGGCTCCTCGATGTGTGAGTCGCCGCCGCGGACGATTTCGCGGACCTCCGAGTCCACGTCGTAGCCGACGACTTCGTGACCGGCGTCGGCCAAGACCGCGGCGGTCGGGAGGCCGATGTAGCCCAGCCCGTGGACGCAGACCGTCATCAGGCCACCTCCTTGGCGACCGTGGCGGCGGAGGTTTCGAGGATGCGGTCCGCGGCGTCGCCGTCGCCGAAGGGGTTCTCCCACCCGGTGCGGGCCTCGTACATCTCGCGGGCGGCCTCCACGATGCTGGGCGGGGTCACGCCGCCGAGTCGGTTGGCCCCGACCGCGATGGTCTCGGGGCGCTCGGTGTTCTCCCGCAGGGTGACGCAGGGCACGTCCAGCACGCAGGCCTCCTCTTGGACGCCGCCCGAGTCGGTCAGAATCAGGCCCGCGTCGCTCTCCAGTCGCAGGAACTCCAAGTAGTCGAGGGGTTCGACGACCCGTATCGAGTCGGGCACGGGGAGGTCCTCTAGAACCTTTCGTGCGCGCGGGTGAGCCGGGTACACCATCTCCAAGTCGAACTCGCGGGCCACGCGGTCGATGCCGGTCAGGAGGTCCGCGAACCGGTCGAGGTCGTCCACGTTCTCGGCGCGGTGGAGCGTGACGAGGCCGTACTCGCCCGCCTCGACGCCGAACGCTTCGAGGGCGTCGCTCCGGTCGGCCGCGATGGAGCGGTGGCGTTCGAGCGCATCGACAACCGTGTTGCCGGTGACCTCGATGCGCTTGCGGGGGATGCCCTCCGCGCGCAGGTTCTCGGCCGCCGCGGGGGTCGGGGCGAAGAGCCTGTCCGCGGTGTGGTCGCAGATGATGCGATTTATCTCCTCGGGCATCTCCCGGTCGTGGCTCCGGAGTCCGGCCTCGACGTGGCAGAGTTCGGCGTCGAGTTTGCTCGCGGCGATGGTCCCCGCGAGCGTGGTGTTGGTGTCGCCCTGCACGAGGACGGTCTCGGGGTCGGCCTCCAGCAGGACCTCTTCGACGCCCGCTATCATATTCCCGGTCTGCTCCCCGTGGGTCGAGGAGCCGACCCCCAGCGTGCGGTCGGGCCGCGGCAGTTCCAACTCGTCGAAGAACACCTCCGTCAGCTGCGGCGAGTAGTGCTGCCCGGTGTGGACGACGGTGCAGGGAACGTCGCGGCGCTGGCACGTTCGAATGACGGGCGCGAGCTTGACGATTTCGGGTCTCGTACCCAGTACGATGGCGATTTGTGACGAGTTCATGCGTATGGTCGGTGATGCGTACGGAGACCGTACGCGCTCGTCTCTCGGAAACCACGGAAGGGGCTTTACTATCCGGCGGGTAAGCCAGATTTAGGCGTTCGCTGGTCGATTTAGGGTTTTCAGACCGAGTCGGGGTGCGCCGGTTCGGCACCCCCAAATCCCGGAGCGATTCCAGTTTAGCCCCCGGATAGTATTACCCGATTAGCTCGGAATTTAGGAGGTATGAGCGCGGACACGCAGTGTTTTAGCTGGCTGGCACCGCGTCGCGGGCCGACGAGAGAGTTCCGGCGCGAAATCGACCGCAGCGACCGCGAAAAGCCGATACCGCGATGACGGGGAGTTCGAGTACTGATACGGAGACACGAGACGCCGTGTGGCGGCAGCGCCTCGTCGCGGGACTGCTCGCGGTCGCGTTCGTCGTCCTCGTCGCCGGGGCGGCCTCTTTTGCGCTTGCCGACGCGACCCCGCCGACGACCGTATCGGCCCAGACGACTCAGACCGACGCCGTGGTTCAGGACGTGTCGGCCTCGGGCGAGGCGGTCGCCGCGCGCGAGGAGGACACCGTCTACCTCTGGCAGTCGCGGCCCTACTCGCTGACCGTGACCGTCGGTCAGATTGCGACCGCGGGCGAGTACCGGATTTGCGCGCTGACCGAGGCGACCGAACTCGACTGCACGAACGCATCGCTCGGGCCGACCGCCGACCCCGAGGTCGGCCTCGACGTGGCGAAATCGACCGCGCTCGGCGCGCAGAACGTCACGGTGACGATGGCGCGGGTCGGCGCGAACGAGACGATTGTGGCGAGCCAGTTCCTCCGGATTCACGTCCTCTCGCCGACCGGCGACTTCGACGCCGACGGCCTGTCCAACCGGGCCGAGCGGCGCGCCGGGACCGACCCCACGAGGGCCGACACCGACCGGGACCTCCTCGGCGACGCGACCGAGGCCTCGCTCGGCACCGACCCGACGAACCCCCGGACGGCGGTCGGGTTCGCCGTGGCCGCGATGGTGGTCCTCGGCGTGGCCGTCGCGCTGGTGTCCCGGTTTGCGCCGGGGGCCGTCGGCGCGCTCCGGCGGCGCTTGGGTGGCGCGCGCTCGGGGGCGGCGAACCGGTCGAACCCGGCCGAGTCG
Source organism: Halorussus ruber (assembly GCF_004765785.1). Classification (GTDB taxonomy): domain Archaea; phylum Halobacteriota; class Halobacteria; order Halobacteriales; family Haladaptataceae; genus Halorussus; species Halorussus ruber. The sequence goes on from NZ_ML219769.1 coordinate 160,376, forward strand.
GAACTGCCGAAGTCGGCGCTTGCCGACTCAGCGCCCGCGGACGCCGACCGGTCGGACCGCGGAGCGACCGCCAGAGGAGACGGGCGCGGATCGGTTTCGACCGACGGCGACGGCGAGCGCACCGATGACGCCGAAATCAGGGACGACCCGACGCCGCCGCTCTCGGACCGCGAGCGCGTGATTCAGCTCCTCGAAGACAACGACGGGAAACTCCCCCAGAGCGACATCGTCTCGGAGACGCCGTGGTCGAAGTCGAAGGTCAGCCGCCTCCTCGCGCGGATGGACGCGCAGGGACAGGTGGTGAAAATCAGCGCCGGGCGGCAGAACATCATCGTTCTCCCGGGCGAGGAGCCGGTCGAGTTGCAGTCGCTTCGGGACGAGGACGGGAATTGACGCGGGACGACGAGCGGGACTGACTCGCGTGCGCTCTCGACGCTTCGCGGGAGTCGAAACCGAAAGATACGACGCGAGGAGGGCCTCTCAGGACTGCTCTTCCATTTGCTGGAGAATGTGGTCGAGAACCTCGCCGTGTTCGTGTTGCGGACTGAACAGAACGAAGTCCGTGTCCTCGTCGGCCCGGACCGTATGCCCGGGCGGCCAGTAGAACATGTCGCCGCCCTCGTCGGCCTCTTCGCTGTCGTCGGCGTAGGTGACGGTCAGCGCGCCGCTCACTACGTATCCCCAGTGCGGTGACTGGCAGCGGTCGTTTTCCAGCCCTTCCAGAAGCGCAGTGAGGTCGGTCCCTTTCGCTATCGTGAAATGCTCAGCGGCCATGTTTCCGTAGTCGGTCGCGTCGCCGAAGTCGGGTTGGTGTTGCGCCACGGCGTTCGGACTGTCGATTTTGGTCGGAATGTCTTCCTTCGCTACTTTCATGGGTCTCCTCCGGGTCAAGCACTCGATTCGACACGATGGCGTCTCGCCTCCGTGGCGTCTCCTCGGGTACTCCGAGTACACTTCACCGCGCACATCGTTAGCTGTTACCATCCACCACATAGAATCCCAGTAGCGTCACGTCGCCCGCTCGCGGTGAACGTCGGCAAGCAATTTATGGAATCGCTAAAGACATATACTTATTGCTAAAGGAAATGTAAGTCTGTCTCCTTTTCTGCCTCCCTCTCTCGCTCGCGTCGAGACCTCAGTAGTCGGTCGCGCGCCGGAGTTGCCGCTTGGTGGCCGCGAAGTCCACCGTCGGCGCGGTGATCGCGGCGTCGGTCACGACCCGCGGGACGGTGGCGATGCCCTGCTCGGCGGCCGCCTTCGTGGTGGCACGCACTCTCTCGCGGTGCGCGCCGGTCAACAGCGCGTTCTCGACGGCTCCGGACTTGACCCCGGCGGACTTGGCGAACCGGCTGAGCCTGTCGGGGGTCGCCCAGTCGTACTTCTCCGGCGGCTGGTTGGTGAACACCGACGAGAAGTACTGCCAGTACTTGCGGGGCGAGGAGTTCCAGACTTCGAGTCCGGCCCGCGCGGCCCGCGGCGCGTCCGGGCCGAGGAACGGCTCGCCGTCGAGGTAGCTCAGCGCCCGGAACTCCAGCGCCACGTCGCCGGGTTTGACGAACTCCTCGACCACGTCGCCGAGCATCTGGAGGACGAACTCCTGGGTGTAAGGGCACTTCCAGTTGCCGTAGAGGACCGCGGTCGCGTCGGCGTCCGCCGAGCCGAGGCGGGCGTAGTCGTACCGGCCGGGGTCGCTCGGGACGAGCGATTTCGGGAGCTTCACCGCGGGCTTCTCGATTGTGACGCGGCCGAGCGCCTCCTCGTCGGTCGTCCCGTCGGCGTCACCCGGTCGTGAGACGTTGCCCTCCGAGGAGTTCCCGGCGGTGGTCTGTTCGCCCGTCGTCTCGTTCATCGCCTGCGCTGTCGTCTCGTTCGGCTGGGTGTAGCTCGTCGGCGGTGCCTCTGTCGTCGTCGGGTCGGGGCCGTCGGCGGTCTCCTCGACGACGTTCGCACAGCCAGCGAACGACGTGAGAAGCGCCGAACCGACCGCGCCCAGCAGTTTACGGCGGTCAGACACGAGACGAGAGTCGGTCCGAACGCCATTTACTATCGACCGGCTAAGCGATTCGGGGTTTTGGATGAGTAACCGCAGGAACAGACGAGACAGCAGAAGCCTCGAAAGCCCTCGCGCTCGAAACCGCAGGAGCAAACCGGACAGCAACGGCCTCGAAAGCCCTCGCGCGGTTCGCGGTCGCTCAGCAGGATATCTCGGGCGCGCAGTTCTGCGCGCCCGAGATAGTGGCCGTGCTGAGACGACCAAGCATTGCGCGAACCGCGCTCGCCCTTTCAGTCCACCAGGGAGAGTGGCTGGATCACCGTGCTAGAGAGGGTGGTTGGGTCACCGGGCGAAACCGGTCGGTGGGTGCGCTACTGCCTCCCCCGAAACCGCCGCCTTCCGCGGGTCCTCCCCCGAAACGGTCGGCTCGCTGTCTGAAATAAATGCAACTGTTGCAGTCGAGTAACCGCCCGAGGGCGTCGGGGCCGTTATCCGAGCGATAAAATCTCGCTTACCCGCTTTATAGTAATGCACCGTCCGGCCGAGTCGGAAGACATGGACTACAGTTCAACTCGAAGTAGATGTCCGGACGCGAACGCCGACGTATCGACCACCAACGGCGCGGTCTACGGGCGGGTGAGCTAACATGTGCGGCATCATCGCCCGCATCGGCGCTGACGACGGCGTGGACCGATTGCTGGGCGGCCTCGAACGCCTCGAATACCGGGGCTACGACTCGGCTGGCATCGCGGTCGAGAACGGCGTTGGCCTCGCGGTCCAGAAGTGCAGCGGCCAAGTCAACGAACTCAAAGAGTCGGTGAGCGACAGCGGAATCTACGGCGGTATCGGCATCGGGCACACGCGGTGGAGTACCCACGGCCCGCCGACCGACGACAACGCACATCCCCACACCGACTCCTCGGGCGACGTGGCGGTCGTCCACAACGGCGTCATCGACAACCACGCCGAACTCCGCGAGGAGTTGAAGGCCGAGGGCCGGGAGTTCACCAGCGACACCGACACCGAGGTCATCCCGCACCTCTTCGAGCGCCACCTCGAAGACCACGCCCCCGAGGAGGCCTTCCGAGAGGCGGTCCGCGACCTCGACGGAAGCTACGCCATCGCCGCGATGGTCGAGGGCGAGGACGCCGTCTTCGCCGCCCGGCGCGGGTCGCCGCTCGTCCTCGGCGTGGGCGACGGCGAGTACTTCCTCGCCAGCGACGTGCCCGCCTTCCTCGAACACACCGACGAAGTGGTCTACTTCGAGGACGACGAGGTGGGCGTCATCCGCCCCGACGACGTGGAACTCTCGACGCTCGCGGGCGAACCCGTCGAGCGGTCCAGCGAAATCGTCTCGTGGGACCCCGAGGAGACCGGCAAGGGCGGCTACGACCACTTCATGCGCAAGGAAATCGAGACCCAGAACACCTCGCTGACGAACGCGATTCAGGGCCGAATCGACGACGAGGGCGAGGAGCCGGACCTCGACGACTTCCCCGCGGGAACCTTCGAGGGCGTCGAGCGCGTCCAGTTCGTCGCCTGCGGCACCTCTTTCCACGCCGCGAAGTACGGCGCGCAACTGCTCAACAAGGCCGGAGTCGCCGCCCAAGCCTTCCGCGCCAGCGAGTACGACGACGCCATCCCGGTCGATAGCGACACCCTCGTCGTGGCCGTGACCCAGAGCGGTGAGACCGCCGACACCCTCGGCGCGCTCGACCGGGCCACGGCGGGCCGAGCGCGGACCGTCGCGGTCACGAACGTCGTGGGGTCGTCGGCGGCCCGCGAGGCCGACGACGCGCTTTTCATCCGCGCCGGGCCGGAAATCGGCGTGGCCGCGACCAAGACGTTCTCCTCGCAGGTGGTCGCGCTCTCGCTTCTTGCCCACCGCATCTCCGCCGACGCGGCCGGGGACTCGCCGTGGGACGACCCCCGAGCGTACTACGACGAACTCAAGCGCCTGCCCGACCACGTCCAGACGGTCCTCGACCGCGAAATCGCCGAGGGAGTCGCCGACGACTATCTCGGGAGCGACGCCTTCTTCTTCATCGGCCGGGGACTGGCCTACCCGGTCGCCATCGAGGGCGCGCTCAAGTTCAAGGAGATCACCTACGAACACGCCGAGGGCTTCGCCGCGGGCGAGTTGAAGCACGGCCCCCTCGCGCTGGTCACGCCCCAGACGCCCATCTTCACGGTCGTCACGGGCGGCGAGGACGAGACCACGGTGACCAACGCCCAAGAGGCCCAGACCCGGGGCGCGCCCATCGTGGCCGTCTCGCCCGCCGACCACCGCATCACCGACGTGGCCGACGCCCACCTGCCGATTCCCGACACCCACCCGGACCTCGCGGGCCTGCTGGCGAACGTCCAGCTACAGCTCCTGTCGTATCACACCGCGGACAGCCTCGGTCGCTCCATCGACAAGCCGCGCAACCTCGCCAAGAGCGTCACCGTCGAATAAGTGGAGACCGGACCGATGAACACGGAACTGTTCGGCGTCTTCGGCGACCGCGCGGACTTCGAGCGACTGCGCTCGCCCTCGTCGTTCGACTGCGTGGTCGAGGGGAGCCGGATTACGGTCGGCATCCGAGACGTGGGCTTCGGGATTCCGGGCCGGACTGACGTTCACGCCGGAGACGACGGACTCTGCGTCCTCTGGGGCGAGGCCTCGCTCCCCGAGGAGACCACGACTCCGGCCAGACGGATGCTCGAACGAGCCATCGCGGCCGGACCCGACGCGCTGGCCGACGTGAACGGCTCGCACCTCGCGGTCGTAGACACCGGCCGGGAAGCGTACGTCGCCACCGACCAAGCCCGGACGTGGGACTGCTTCTACACCGACGCGCCCGGCGTCCGGGTGTTCGGCTCCGACGCCTTCGAAATCGCCCGGACCGTGTCGGACCCGACGGTGCGCCGCGACAGCCTGCTGGAGTTCCTTCACCTCGGCGTGGTGCTAGGGAACTCGACGCTGGTGGACGAACTCCGGCGGGTGCCCTTCGACGGGCGACTCCGGGCCGACGGAACCGAGACCTTCGACCGGTTCGCCTACCGGCCGACCGAGTTCGACCACGTCGAGCAACTCGCGGTCCGGCTCGAACGCGCCCTGAAGCGCCGAGCGAGACTGCCGGGGCGGAAGGGCCTGCTGTTGAGCGCGGGCTACGACTCGCGGGCCTTCCTCGCCGGGCCGACCGACGTGGACGAGTCCTACACCGTCTCCCGGCAGGGTGCACGCGAGTCGGAGGCCGCGGCCCGCATCGCCGAACAGTACGACAGCGAACACGTCGCCTTCGAGGCCGACGGTGACTACCTGACCACCGACTTCGAGACGGTCCGGTACGGCAACGGGATTCGGGAGTCGATTCACGTCCACCACGCCGCCTACGCCGACCGGATGGGTGCCGACGCGATGTACCACGGCCTGCTGTTCGACACCTTCCTCCGGGGGCACTTCCTGCCCCGCGACGGCGTCGAGGTCTGGGGATACCGGCTTCCCCGGTCCCGACTGGCGACCGACTTCGACCCGGCCCGCCGACTCGTGACCGACAAGTTCGGCTTCGTCTCGCTCAGCGACCACGCTACCGGGTTCGACGTCGGCGTCGAGAGCGAGGCGTTCGCCCGCGACGCCCTCGACCGGGAGTTCGACCGACTGGACGGTCGGTACGACTCGCCGCACAACGGCTGTGCGGTCGTCGGCATCGCCAACCAGCCCACGCTCTCGTTCCGGACGCATCTGGCCGACCACTTTCTGGAGTCCTTCCCGGCGGCCGACGCCGAACTGCTGGACTGGCACCTCCGGACGCCCCCGGAGCGCCGCAACACCCGGACCTTCCGCCGGGCGCTGGAGCGCATCGACGACGACGTCCTGCGCCACCGCCCGCCGGACCGACCGCACGACTCGAAGGCGCTCAACGAAATCGAGCAGTTCGTCCGGGCGCGGACGCCGCTGCTCAGCGACTTCGAGAACGCGTGGCCCGACCGCAGGCGGGAGTACGACCGGGCGGACTTGGACGAGAAACTGTTCCGCGACAGGCCGGACCTCCAAGACCTCCCGGTTCGGCTGAAGCTCCGCATCAACGACGTGCAGACGTGGCTCGGGCGACTGGAGCGCGACACCGACCCCGAACCGCTCGAAATTCTGTCGCCGCCCGCCGAGCGATTCCGGTTGCGCTCGGTGTGAGGTAGGTTTGGATATTCTGGAGAAATCAGGCGCGGTTTCGAAATCTCTCACCCTCATCCTCGCCCTCACCGGGCGCTACACCGCCCGGTCGTTTCTACACCGCCCGGTCGTTTCTACACCGCCCGGTCGTCTTCGCCCGCCGTGCCGGTCAACAGCGCGCTCGCGGCGAGGACGAGGACCGTGAGGCCCATCGCGGCGTTGCCGAGTATCGTGAAGGTGCCCGCCGCGACGAACAGGACGACCGCGCCGACCGTCAGCGCGGCCCCGCCGAGTTTGTCTTTCATTATAGTTGTTACAAGATTATGCACGGCAATAAGTCGCATGGATACTTCGACTGCTCGACGGCGTTGAGTTCAAACTTGTACGGTATTTCAAATCTTGCGAACGACACACAGTCGAGCTTGGAAGTGTACACAGCGCCGACAGTCTCACGGTCGGGGTCGTAGGGTCGGCGAGAAAGCACTCGGGAGGAGCGAACTGGCGCTCCCGACTGCCTGTCCGAATCCGCCGACTGTGAGGCTACTCCTCTCTGCCGTCGTCGGGGCGCTTGAGGAACAGCAGCGCGGCGAACACCAGCGGCGAGAGGAAGGACATCACGACGCTCGTGACGATGGTCGCACCGCTGAAGAACTCGGCGTCTTTCGCGTCGGGGTTGCCGCCGGAGCTGTCCGAGGACGAGCCCGAGCCGGAGCCGCCGGACGAGCCCGAACCTGAACCCGAACCGCCCGAGGAACTCGAACTCAGTTCGCTCGGGTCCTTCCCGCCGGAGCCGCCGACCACGACAGCGCCCTTCATGCCCATCATCTTGTGAGGCTGACAGTAGTACTTGAAGGTGCCTTCCGAGTCGAACGTGCGGGAGTAGGTCTCGCCCGCCGTCGAAATCATGTCGCTCTCGAAGGACCCGCCGTTGTCCACGACGTTGTGCGAGCCGCCCTTGCCGGTCCACTCCCAGACCACCTTCGTACCGGGGTCGACGCGAATCGCCGCGGGGGAGAACGCGAACGCGCCGCCGTTGCCTTTGGCACCGACCGTGACCTTCACTTCGCTCTTGCCGGTGAAGTCGTAGGTGCCGTCGAAGTTGCTCACACCGCTGAACCAGTCGCCGTAGTCCGGTTCGCTCTGGGCGCTAGCCGTACTCATCGACGCTCCGGCGGCGGCCGCCGCCCCGGCACTTGCGGCCGTGCCGCGGAGGAACGACCGCCGCGTGGTTCCGCTCGTATCCGTGTTGGGAGACATAATACTGACTGTATTGTGCGCTTGTGATAAAAGTATACATCTCTTAGTCGCCTCGGACCGACCGAACTCGGGGTCGGTCGCCCCGGACCGACGACTCACTCGCCGAGGTGGGTCACCTCGGCCCGACGACTCACTCGTTGAGGCCGGTCACTCCAGACCGACGACTCGCCCGCGGAGGTCAGTCACCTCGGCCCGACAACTCACTCTCGGAGGTCGGTCAGTCGGCGTTCGAGTTTCTCCATCCGTCGATGCAGGTACGCGACGTAGCCGAAGAACACGACGAACAGCGTCGTGTATCCGGCCAGCAGTAGTGGTTCCATGCGTTGTCACCTCCTCGGGGAGTGCAGTCGAAGTACTTTGTCCTCCAGTTCGTGGAGTTCGATGCGAATGCCGACGAGATACAGGTAGAGGAAACTCGCCGCGGCCAGCGAGACCATCAGCGCGAGGGGGTCGATGTTGGCGCTGACCTGCGGGTTGCCCACCGTCGTCTCGTGGAAGGTCGGCGTCCAGAGACGCGTCGAGAGGTACGAGATGGGCACTGTGATGAACCCGACGACGCCGTAGACCGAGGCGTAGACCTCGTCGCTCCCACGCTCTGTCGCCGAGTAGACTACGAGGTAGCCCGCGTAGATGAACCAGACGACGAGGAAGGTCACCAGTCGCACGTCGGTCCACTCCCACCACGAGTTCCAGATAATCTTGCCCCACATGCTGCCGAGGACGAGCGTGAGCGTGGCGAACATGAAGCCGATTTCCCCGGCGCTGTGGGCGAGTCGATTCCAGAAGCGCCCGCGATAGCGCAGATACAGCGCGCTTCCCACGAACGTCGTCCCGAGTGCGAGCGCGGCGACCCACGCCAGCGAGATGTGCCAGTAGGCAATCAAGTTCCCGCCGTGTTCGATGCCGTACATCGTGTCCGAGGCGACCCCGAACACGAGGAGCATCGAGGCGACGCCCGAGACGAGCGTCCCCCACTTGACGCCTCTGCTCTCTACCAGCCACTTCATCGCCCGCGTCAGTCGGCCGAGTACGTTGCTGAATCCCGTCATCGCTCCCTCTTTTTCGTTCGCTCCGATTCGGTTCGCCCGAACGTCGTGTCGTTTTCTGTCCCTATCATAGTCGTGGTATCATAGCAGTTCGACCAGCGTGGCGAGCGCGAGTTTGTCCAGTCCGAACAGCATTGCGACGCCCAACAGCACGAAGCTGTACCCCGTCACCGTCTGGACGCTCCCGGCGAACGACCGGTCGGTGACCGAGTCGAGGACGCGCCGCCCGCCGTGCTTGGCCGTGTAGGCGACGGCCAGAAGCGGCACCGAGAAGCCGACCCCGTAGGAGAACAGGAGCCACGCGCTCCGGGCCACGTCGCCCGTCGTCCCGACGTACGCGAGGACGCCTCCGAGGACCGGACCCACGCAGGGGAGCCAGATGACTCCCAGAAGCAGGCCGACGACGAAGGCGTTGGCGAGGGGATAGCGCTCCTCGTCTAAGACTCGGGTCGCGGCGTTCGCCCGCCCGGCGAACCGCGAAGCGTGCTTCGAGTAAATCGCGTTGAGGTCGTCGTCGGCCATCACGGCCCCGAACGCGAGCATCAGGACCGCGAACGGGAGTCGAACCGAGTCGGGCGTGAGCGCTCCAATCGACCCGGTAGCGACTCCCAGCGCCGTGAACGTGAGTGTGCTTCCCGCAACGACGGCGACCGGGCGCAACCGATGGCCCGTCCCGCCGACCACGAGGACCGGAATCATCGGGAGGCAACACGGCGTCAGTATCGTCAGGACGCCTGCCAGAAACACCGCGGTCGTCGTTGGTACGTCCATCACGTGTGCAAAATTGTGAAGACGGTGCAGAACCTTAGCTCGCTTGGTTCTCGCGCGACGCGACGGCCGCATCGTCGGCCATCGCGTCCGCAATCGCACCCTGCGCCGTCAGCGACGAACTGTTCGAGGTCGAGTTGTCGGTGTTCGAGGTCGAGTTGTCGTCGGTCTCGTTGAGCGACCCCTCGCCCATCTCCCAGTTCGCGTAGGTGTTCGACTTGTTGTACCACGTCGTCTTCCACGACCCGTTGACCGAAGCGTTCTTCATCGGGTCGTCGTACTTGGCGACGTCGTCCGGGATGTCGCTCTCGTTGAGCGGCTGCTCTCCGATGGGGATGCCAGCGAGCATCAGCTTCTTCGTCATGGGGTTCATGTCGTAGCCCCAGTACTCCTGAGCGCGCTGGTAGTAGATGCCTTCCTTCTTCACGCCCGACTCGGCCCAGTCCTTGGGCTGTCGCGGCAGGTGCGGACGCTTGTGAGCGTTCATGAACCCGGCGACGTCGTGGACGTCGCTCCAGTTCTCGAACGTGTGGGCGGTGCCGTAGGGCATCGCCTCGCGGATGAAGCCAGCCGAGGTGTAGAGCCGACCCATGCCAGCCCCGTCGTTGAAGGACTCCTCGCCCCACAGCGGCGGGTACTGACCGGCAGTACCCTGCCCGTCCTTACCGTGACAGGACGCGCAGTTTTCGAGGTAGAGCTCGGCTCCTCGGACCGGGTTGACTTCCGGCACGGGCACCTTCTCGCTCTCGTTCGGCTTGCGGATGTGTCGCCAGTAGGGCACCCGCTGGCTCGGGGTTCCCTTGTTCAGCCAGACCATGTAGGACTCCATGGCCTGAATCTCGCGGCTGTCGTAGGCCGGGACGCCGTCCTCGGAGTTGGCCGCGTCCATGCTCCGGAGGAAGCAACCCATGATGCGCTGTCGCATGTCGCGCATCCGCTGGGTGCGACCGGTCCACTCGGGGTAGCCCGCCGCCGTGCCGACCAGCGGAATCATGTCGATGTCCTGACCGACCATGCCGGTCGTCGTCGGCATGTCACCGCCGCCGTGACAGTGGGCGCAGGACATTCGGGTGCTGCCCGTGTGGTTCGGCATCTCGTTGGACGTGTTGGCGAACAGTTCCCGTCCGTACTTGACCAGTTCTCGACGCTGTTTCTTCTCCGGAAGCGTCGAGTTGTTCATCTTCTTCGGCTGGAACTGGACCTTGTTACCGGCCGTCGCGTTCTTGTACTCGAACCCGTTGTTTCGCAGGTCCTTGCTGTACCACTTGTTACCGCTCCATTCACCCGGCAGTTGGATAATGCCGCCGTCACCAGCGCCAGTATCGTTGCCGCCACCGCCGCCGTCGGCGGCGGGTGCGCTTCCAGCGAACCCGCCGTTCATGAATGCCAGCAAGCCGTTGAGGCTTAGCATCAGCACCACGGCGAATACGGCCGCGCCGACGATGAGAAGCGCCGGTTTGAGGTATAACGTTGAATTACTTTGACTCATATTTCGTCCATCTCACGTATCTCGTTGCTTCGTTTTCGTCTTCCGCTCTCTTGCCCGAAACTGATAATTCACAATATACCCATGACCGTGTTAAACGTTACTGCTGAAGGCCGATAAAAATGTAAGTTCATTTTAGAAAAAGGCTGAAAGGCCACAATATTGCGGGTACACGCCTCTTTTTTATAGGGAGGTATTAACAACCGGGAAGAATACGAGATTTCGAGTAATGGATATTCCGTACATTTTTGCGACAGCGGCCACAAACAGGAGTAGCATGCCGATAACCCCCCGGAAGGCGTCCACCTTAGCGTTTCTCGCGCTGGTTCTGGGAATCGGGTATCTCTCGATGCACGCGGCCCCCGTGTTGAGCGACGAGCAGTACTCCTATCACGGCGACACCGCGTGGCGAACCGATTTCTCACAGGCCGAGGAGGTGGCCGCAGAGCAGAACAAACCCATCGTACTGTATTTCTGGACGACGTGGTGTACCTACTGCGAAGATTACAACCGACAAGTGTATTCCGACCAGACAGTTCAGTCTCGCCTCGACGAGTTCGTACTCGTCGCGGTCAACCTCGACAACGACGGTCCGGAAGCCTCGCGCTTGCAACGCAAGTACAACGTCAACTATCCGCCCCAACACGTTATCGTCACGCCCGAGGGCGAGGTGCTGACCCGCATCTCGGGCTACGCACCGAAACAGGACTTCCTCGCGTATCTGGAGCGAGCGAAGCAGAAGGCCAACGCCGAGGCGGGAGCAAATAACGCCACTGCAACCGCAGGTGGGAGCCAATGACGCCCGGGACCATCCTGCTGGCGGTGGCGTTCCTCGCGCTGGTCTCGGCGACGGGACTCCTCGTGCGGGCCTACGCGGCCGACGACGACCAGTACGTCGAGTACGTGACGCCGCTTCTGGGCGGCGCGGTCGCCCTGCTGACGAGTGCGCTGGGCTACCTGACTTACCAGTTCGTCACGACCGACTACTCGAACGCCTACGTCTGGCAGAACACCGCCGACTACCTCCCGCTCCTCTATCGGATTACCGGCGTCTACGCTGCCAACGAGGGGTCCATCCTGCTGTGGGCGACCATCGTCTCGTTCGTCGCGCTCTCGGCGGCGCTCCTGCGCGGGATGGAGGGCAGAGACACGAAGCTGGTCCAGTCGCTGACGGTCGGCGTCGTCACCTACTTCGTCGGGATGTTGCTCCTGCGGAGTCCGTTCGCGCCGGTCGGGAGCGAACTCCCCAACGCGCCCGACGGGTACGTTCCGACTAGCGGGCAAGGCCTCAACGCTCTGCTGGTGGACCCGTACATGGCCATCCACCCGCCGGTCATGTTCGCCTCCTACGCCCTGCTCACGATGCCGTTCGCCATCGGCGCGGCACACTTCATCTCGCTGCTGCGCGGGAACGGCGGCCTGTACTCGACGTGGATTGGGAGCGTCACGCGCTGGCTCCGACTGAGTTGGCTGTTCCTGACCGCGGCGGTCGCGCTCGGCGGCCTCTGGTCGTACACCGTCCTCGGCTGGGGCGGCATCTGGGCGTGGGACCCGGTCGAGACCGCGATTCTCGTCCCGTGGCTGTTCCTGACGGCGACGATGCACGCGGTGACGCGCTACCGACCCGACGGCGAGTACACGATTCTCGCCCCGGCGATGACCGCGACGACGTTCGCGCTCGCGGTCTACACTACCTCGGTCGTCCGGAGCGGGGTCTTCCGGTCCGTCCACTCGTTCGCCTCGGGCGGCATCGGCATCTCCCTGCTCGTGCTGATGGGCATCACCGCCGTCCTCGGCGTCGGCGTCCCGTTCGGCTACTGGCTCCTGCGAGACGGCGAGGAGCGGACTTCGACCGACGAGTGGATTACGCGGTCGAACATGCTCCACGGCGCGGTCCTGCTGTTGGGTCTGCTGACGTTCGTCTCGCTGTGGGGACTGACCTTCCCCGTCCTGCGCGACGCGGTGTCGGGCATCGAGGTCTCGGTCGAGAGCCAGTACTACAACCTCTGGAGCTTCCCGCTCGTGGTGGCGGCCCTGCTCCTGCTCGGGTTCTACATGGACTTCGACGTGGAGGGCAAGCGCCGGGCCAAAATCGGACTGGGCGTCTTCGCGGTGGCGACTGTCGTCGCGGCGTTTATCGCGCCCTCCGAGACGTGGAAGCTCACGCCGAACCCCGCCAACGGGTCGTTGTTCTACCAGCTAATCGGCAACGTCAGCGCGCTGGCGGTGCTGCCGCCGGTCGCGTACGTCTGCCTCGGGATGTTCAAGCGCGCCGCAGAGCGCATCCCGGCGGCGGCGGGACGCGACGCGAAACTGAAGGAGGCCGGTATCACGACCATCCACGTCGGCGTCGCGCTGTTGGTCCTCTCGCTGCCGTTCATGTACCTCTTCGCGGGGCAGGCCTCGGTCATGGCGACCGGGCTCGCCAGCGGCGCGGTGGACTCCTCGGAGAAACCCATCGAGGGCACCGACTACTCGGTCCGAATCTTCGGCTACTCCAGTTCGGAGTTCCCGCGCAACCCGCCGGTCGATACCTACGCGCTCTCGACGCAGAAGGTCCTCGAACGGGGCCAATCGCTGAACGGCACGGTACAGACCGTCTCGGGCACCGTGACGAATATTCGGCAAGGCCCGCGCGCGACCGTCGTCCAACTCGACGGCTCCGGCGTCTGGGTCGGCGTCCCGCAGGCCAACGGGTCGAGCGCGAGCGTCTCGGTCCAAGAGGGCCAGCAGATCGTCGCCAAGGGCCGACTGATGTGGAACTTCGTGCCGAACGCGAACGCGATGGTGCTGACCAACTCCTCGATGATCGGCTCGGCGAACGCGCCGCCCGAGGAGGTCGTCCCGACCCGCGTGGAGGCCAACGGCGTCTCGATGGGCGTCTACCGCGACGGGTCGAAGGTCACCAGCGGCGTCGCGGGCCAGCGCAAGTACGTCCAGCAGGGCGGGATGCAGGTCCGCGACGTGCTTATCGAGCGCGGCCTCATCTCCGACACCTACGTCATCGTGGGCGTCAGCGACGGCACCGCCTCGATTACGGTCAAGCGCATCCCCATGATGTCGGTGATGCGCCTCTCTATCCTGATGCTGCTGGCGGGGATGAGCCTCGTCCTCCTCTACGACCCGGCCCACGGCGTCAGGTCGCGGACGAGGGCCAAGAAGGCAGAGAGCGCGGCAGGAACGGACGTCGAGACGGCAGACGACTGAGAGACGACGGAATCTACAATGGCACGAAAAACGACACTCGCAATCGCACTCGTCTTCGCTAGCATCGCCTTCGCCGCGGTCGCCGCCGGGGCGACCCCCATCTCCGGCACGGTCACGGTCGAGAACGGTACCGCCGACGGCGCGAACGTCACCGTCACGCCGATGACGCAGGGCTTCCAGCAGGCCGCCAAGCCCGTCAGGACCCAAATCGACGGCGAGGAGTTCTCGGTGAACGCGCCCGACGCGCCGCTGTACCTCGTGCAGGTGGTCCACGACGGCGCGGTCCACTACGAGGTCCTTCGCAACGAGACCTCGGCCTCGATGACGCTGAACCAGTCGCTGTCGGGGACGGTCGTGAACGCCTCGGGCGAACCCCGGACCGACGCCGCAGTCGAACTCACGAGTTCGTCGGGCTACTCGGTGGACCGGACGAAAGTCGATTCCAACGGCACCTTCTCGTTCGGCCCGCTGAAGCCCAACGCGACCTACCGCGTGCAGGTCACGGTCGACGGCGTGCCCTACGTCCGCACCATCTCGACCCCCGGAGCGGGCGCGACCAACGGGACCGACTCCATCACCGTCGAGACGCCTCCGCCGACCGACGACGAGTCGGTGTTGAACGTCTCGGGCGGCAACCCGGCGAGCCACGTCGTGCAGGTCATCGCGCCCCAGAACGCCTCCCAATCGCCCAGCGCGGTCGAGACGCTCACCCTGCGAAACGAGGGCGACAAGCCGTTCGTCGGATCTGTCGAACTCGTCGCGCCGAAGGGTGCCCAGCCCTACGCGGCGATGTTCCAAGGCCGCCAGACCGACTACCAGAAGACGCCTCGCGGCGTCTCGCTCAACGTCACGGTGCCCGCGAACTCGACGGCGCGAGTCGGCGTCGCGTGGGACCTTCGGGGCCGGACGCTCGAAAAGCAGTTCGACCGCGACGCCGACAGCGTCGCGGTGGTCTTCCGGGGCTACCAACCGGAGAACGTCACCCACTCCGAGAACCTAGAGGCCGGTGACGCGCCGATTCCGCTCCTGACGAACACCGAGCCGATTTCGGCGAACGACACGATTCGGCTCGACTTGCCCGCCGTGACGGGGTCGGCGAGCGCGAGCGCCAACGGAAGCGGGACCGCCGCGCAGGCCTCGGCCGAGAGCAACTCGATGCCCGAGTTCCCGGCGCTCGCGCTGTTCGGCGGCCTCGTCGCCACGGTCGCGGGCGGATTCGTCGCGTACCGGGTCCTCTGATTTTCGGGGACCGACTTTTCTGATTTCCGGGGAATCGGCTTTTCCGGGTCGTTCGTTTATGTCGCTCGACCACCAAGGGCCGATATGCAGTCGTGCGACCAGCCAACGCGACACCCCGGGAACGGGAGTGTGAGGAGCCGGAACCGAAGCCCGGAGGAGGACGCGGCGTGACCGACGACCCCCTCCCGGCGGAGTACCTCACGCCGCTCGCCGCGCTCGTCGACGAGGTCCTCGCGGGCGTCGGCTACGAGATGGCGGCCGCTACCGACGCTATCGACGACGCCGTCCCCGGCTACGGCGGGCTGTTCGACCCCGGGACCTCCTCGGACGAGTTGCGGCGCGCGCTCGAAGGCCTGCTGGCGTCGGGACTCACCCGGCCACCCGTCTCCGAGCCGACGAGCGACGCGTTCGTCCTCTACGTCGATGGCAGTTCGCGCGGCAACCCCGGTCCCGCAGGGGCGGGTGCGGTCATCACGGACGTCGAGGAGAACGAACTCGCGCGCCTCGGCCGCCCCGTCGGCTCTCGGACAGGGAACAACACCGCCGAGTACGTCGCCCTCCAGCTCGGCCTCTCCGAACTGCTGGCTCGCTACGAGCCGCGCAGGCTGGAGGTGCGCATCGACTCGATGACGGTCATCCGCGATATTTGGGGCGGCGAGGACCCGCTGGAACCGGGCGTCGAGGCGTACAGCGAGGCCGTCGCGGCGGCGCTGGCGAGTATCCCGGAACACCATTACACGCATCTGGCCGACAGCGACCCGAACCCCGCCGACGCGCTGGCGACGGTCGGAGCCGACATCGCGGCCTTCGGACCGGGGTAGGCGCGGTATCGAAACCTCTCGTCCACCCGCCCATAAAGACAACAGATTGTTTCTTTAGGAAATAGAAAGTGAGTTCTAGCAGATAATCTTCTATCCTTCGACCACGTAATCGAACGTCGCAATCCCCGCCAGAAACACCACGCCGGAGTACGCCCCGAGGAGGCGGAGCCACGTTCCGGTCGGTCGGCCCGACGCCAGCGCGTCGGAGAGTTCGACGCCCGCGAGCAGAATCGGGACGACCAGCGGGACCAGCAACACGGGAAGGACGAGTTCGTCCAGCGCCGACTGGTGGGTCAGCGTCGAGACGATGACCCCGACCGCGGAGAACCCGACCGCCGCGACGACCAGCACGCCGACGAGCGGGAGGACGATGTCCGGGGCGGGCGCGTAGCCGAGGAAGACGATAGACGCCGCGAGCGTCACGAGGTCCACCACGACGACGAAGACGGCGGTGCTGAGGACCTTCCCGACGTAGATGGCCGACCGGTCGATGGGCGCGAGGAGCAACCCGTCGATGGCGGCGTTGTCGGCCTCCATCCCGACCGTCTTGGTCGCGCCGAGGGTTCCCGCGAAGACGAACGCGATCCAGAGCGCGCCTCGACCGACGAGTCGCGGGTCGGCGAACGTCTTGACGAAGCTGAACGCGAACGCCAGCACCACCAGCAGGGCGAACACCGTCGCCGTGGTCGTCACCTGCTTGGTCCGGGCCTCCACGAGGAGGTCCTTCCGAACGACGTTGTACACCGCCGAGAGAAAGCCCGTCATTCCGAAATCGCCACCTCCTCGGGGTCGAGACCGATGGTCCGCCGGTAGCGGGCCTCGAACTCGTCGCTCGACAGCGACCGCGTGGCGAAGTCGGCTTCGAGCCGCCCGGCGTCGAGGACCAGCGCGCGAGAGCAGTGATAGAGCCCCTGCTCCAGCCCGTGCGTCGTCAGGACGACGGTCTTGTCTTCGAGGTCGTCGAGCGCCGCCGCGAGGTCGGCCCCCGCGCGCTGGTCGAGACCGGTGTAGGGTTCGTCGAGCAACAGCACGTCGGGGTCGTGCAGCAGCGCCCGCGCCAGCGAGAGACGCTTGCGCAGGCCGTGGGAGAACGCGCCGGGGCGGCGACTCGCCCGGCGAGTCAGCCCCACCGTGTCGAGGACCTCCTCGGTCCGGTCTTCGATGTCGTCAACTCCGTGGAGTCGGGCGTGAAACCGCAGGTTTTCGCGGGCGGTCAGGCCGTCGTAGAGCATCGAGTCGTGAGTGACGACGCCGATGCGACTCCGCAGGTGCTGGTCGTGGGGTTCGAACTCGGTCCCGTGGACGAACACCGACCCGTCTGACGGTCGGGTCAGTCCGGCGAGCATCCGGAGGATGGTGGTCTTCCCGGCCCCGTTCGGCCCGAACAGGCCGACCGTCTCGCCGGGGTCGATTTCGACCGAGAGGTCCGCGACCGAGACGAACTGGCCGTACTCCTTGGTCAGGTTCGCCGTCCGAATCGCTGGCGCGGCAGTGTCGTCGCCCTCCATCACGTATCGTCGGGGCGCTCGCTACCCTCGTGGGCGCGCACCGAGAGTTTGTCCGCGACCAGTTTGCCGTCCTCGTAGACGCCCTTCGCAACCACGATGCGTCCGTTCTGGAGCGTGTCGGGGAGCGGTTTCTCGTAGACGACTCGAACCGAGGTGTTGCCGTCGCTCACGTCGAAGGTCGCCCGCTGGCCCTCCGTCTGGAGGTTCGTCACGGAGCCTTCGAGGTTCACCCAGTCACCCTGATAGCCGCCGTCGTCGAGTTTCGTCGGGGTGACGAACTCCGTCGTGGCGCTCATCGTCGTGGCCCCGAGGCCGCCCAACAGCACGAGGATGCCGACGCCAACGATGACGAGTTTGTTCTTCCGTCGCACTAACAGGCCCTTAGAGAACGAGTGGTATGATTGTATCGGTGTTCAGTTACTCTGCACAACCACGCCCCGCCACCGAGCGCAGAGTTCGGAGAGCGGGCGTGGCAAATATGCTACACGCCCCACGGGTACGCTTCGGGCGCTTCGCTCGGGTCGGGTTCGACGCCGAGCGAGTGGAGCGCGGTCGAGTCCTCGCGTGGACGAACGAGTCGTAGCGCTCGGCCAGATTCGTCGGAACGTAGTTGTACGCCTCGCGGTCGGGGTCGTAGACCACGCCGATGGCGCGGTGGCCCCGGCGCTCGTCGCCGAGTACTGGTGTTCGGTCGTGCTGTCCCTCCTCGTCGGTTGGTTCTGCCGCCGGAACCGCGTCGCCGACGCCCGCGACCAGCAGTCCGAGAACCAACCCCGCGACGAGTGTCCTGTCTGTCGTTGCTTTCCCCACCATGCGTTGTGCGCGCTCCCTCTCGTCGCCGAACCGTGACAACGTCTAGCAGGATACCTCTTCGGATGGGTCTGATTCGTATCAGAAGGACTTTGGCCCTCATTCGTGACTTGGCCGACATGTCCACGTCTCGGTTGCGGCGGCAGATGCTCCGACTCGGCGGCCTCGCCGGTCTTGCGGGACTGTCGGGATGTGCGTCACTCCCCTTCGTCGGGACGCTCGGGTTCAGACTCCGGAACTACACGACCGACGCCTACGACGCCCGCGTTCAGATTCGACTCTACGGACAGACCGCGTTCGACCGGACGTACCGACTGCCCGCGGCGGACCCGGCGGACCCGCACGTCCTCACGGAGACCGACGCCGTCTCGAACGTCCCGAGCGGAGCGACGTACACCTGTTCGCTGTTTCTCGACGGGGTAAAAGCTCGGAGCATCGAGACGACCGCGGACTGCACGGACCGCGAGTCACAGCAGATGGACGAGGAGGTAGACATCGACATCGGGTTCGGCGGCGACGGCGGCGTCGAGATGGCCGACACCGAGTGCTAGGCGGTCCGCGACTCGGCGTCCACGAACTCCACGGCGCGGTCGAACTCCGGTCCGCGGTCGATGATACCGTCGGCGACGTCCGGGTCGTAGTCGACGACGCCCGCCTCGTCGAGTTTCGGCAGGTGGTCCCGCGAGAGGCTCTCGGCGACCTCCTCGCGGTAGGTCTCGAAGTCGTCTACTTCCGCGCCGGGAAACAGCCGGAGGGCGAGGTACGTCGTGAACGAGGGAACAGGTATCGGTAGGTACTTCTCGTCCAGATAGCGAACGACCGCCCGCCGCCGCGGATGGTCGAGGACGTGCTGTATCGAGTCGAGCCGGTCGTCTCCCATTCAGTCCTAACGGGTAATCCGCTGATAATTAAAAGGATAATGGCCCGACGCAAACAGTCGGCTCTCGTCCTCCTCGGGAAGACGACTGATTGCGGCGCTCGCCTCGATGAGCATCGGTGTAGATAACTATAGAATTACTAAAGACTAATTTTCGTTTTCTAAATAAATAAGAAATTATCTCTATCCGTCCCGAGTGACGCCGTGGCTTCCAACGCTACGCCACTCCCGAGCGACGCCGTGGCTCCCGACACTACGACGCCACAGCGTCAGTCTCGCCATCCGCGTCGGTGTCAGTGTCTGCACCGGCGTCAGTATCCGCACCGGCCTCCTCGACCGGCTCTCGGACTGGCCGCGCGACGACCCAGAGGAGGCCCCCGGCCAGCGCCGAGGTCACGCCGACCGCCGAGAGGAAGGCGAGCGGGCCGATGTCGGCCGCGACCCGGCCGCCGAGGACGTTCGCGGTGCCCGAGACGAGCGTGAGTGCCATCGAGACGCCCGACAGCACCGTCGCGCGGCCGACGTTCTCCAGTCGGTCGTTGATGTACTCGTTTCTGACCGGTCGGGTGACCCGCTGGGTCGCGCGCCGGACGAACAGCGCGGGCACGAGAAGAATCGGCACGACCGCGAAACTGGCGTAGGCGACGGCGACGACGGGGACCAGCGCCAGCAGGACGCCGCGAGTGCCGACGCGGTCCTGAATCGGTCCGACCGCGCTCGACGCGACCGCCGAGACGAGTTTGAACCCGGCGTAGAGGACGCCCAACTCGGCGACTTGCACGCCGACCGACTGCATCGCTGGCTGTTCGAAGACCCGCGTCACCGAGAAGACGAGGTTGAACAGCGCGGCGTAGACGACTATCCAGCGAATCGAGGGGCGCGGGAGTTGGGTCCGGAGGGCGCGAGCGGCCTCGCGGACGCTCATCGTCTCGGCCTCGCCGTCGGCAGATTCGGGATTCCCCGCGCCCTGCGTCTTCGGCAACGTCGCCAGTATCGGCAGGCCGAGCGCGGCCAACCCGGCGTTGGCGAGGAAGGGCACCGCCGGGTCGATGGTGTAGAGGAACCCCGCCGCGAGCGCCGTCGCCCCGGAGACCACGAGCAGGGTCGAGTTGGCCCGACCGCTAATTTTGGCGTGTTCGTCCTCGGCGTCGCGCTCGGCCAGCAGTTCGTAGAGCCACGCGTCGGCGGTCCCGGTCCGGAAGGTCCACCCGACCGCCCAGACCACGTAGACGACGGCGAACGCGGGCGTCGAGTCGGCGACGGTGAACCCGAGCATCACCGCGACGACGATGGCGTTGCCGAGCGCGAGCGCGTTCCGGCGACCGAGGCGGTCGCCCAGATACCCCGTCGGGAGTTCCGAGGCCACCATCGAGAAGAGGAAGGCCCCCTGCACGAACCCGATGTCGGCGAGACCGAGGCCCTGGGACTTCATGTAGACCACCGAGACGGGGATGTAGAACCCCGCCGAGAGTGTCGCCCGGTAGATGTAGTAGCGACGGACCAGCGAGAGCATGTCCGGCGCTACTCCCGACGGCCAAAAAAGGGTTCGCGGAAACGAATTTTTGTAACAGCGACTACTGAAACGAGTTCGAGCAATCTGCGAGTCCCTCCTCGCGGTTCTGCCGACCGCCACTACGGCCCCCGGAGCGAACGACGAACTTCTATCACGCCCCGAACCGAACGACGAGGCGTGAACCTCGACTACCCGCACTTCCTGCTCAATCTCAAGACCTACGAGGAGACCTACGGCGCGGACGCGCTGTCCTACGCACGGACAGTCGAGTCCGTGGCCGAGGAGACCGACGCCACCTTCGCCATCGCGCCGCAGGCGACGGACCTCCGCCTCGTGGCCGAGAACACGTCGCTCCCGGTCGTCGCGCAGGCCGTCGACGCTGGCGAACCGGGGCGCGAGACCGGCGGGATTCTCCCCGAAGCGGTCGCCGAGGCTGGCGCGGCGGGCGTGATGATGAACCACCCCGAGCGCCGCGACACGCTCGCCGACGTGGAGGCCAAAATTCGGCGGTGCGAGGAGTGCGGCCTCGACGCCATCGTCTGCGCCGACAGCGTCGAGATGGGCCGGGCCGTCCTCGAATGGGACCCCGACTGCGTCATCTTCGAGAACCCCTCGGACATCGCGTCCGGCAACGCGCTCGCCCAGACCCGGCCCGAGTTGGTCGAGGAGTTCGTCGGCATCGTCGCGGAGCGCAACCCGCGGACGAAGGTTCTCCTCGGCGGGGGAATCACGACGCCGGAGGACGTGGCCCGGTCGTTCGAGTTGGGCGCGGACGCGGCGGGTGCCGCGTCCGCGGCAGTGCTGGCAGACGATAGACGGGCGTGGTT
>NZ_ML219769.1:181890-248120 GCF_004765785.1 Halorussus ruber
GCGTTCTGAGCGACCCGAGAACGGGGTTGCCGAGAACTAATACCGGAAAATTACGGAATTTCTATGCGCGGTGCTTCTCGGAGTCAATCTTCCGTTGCGCGGGCAGATACCAGAGGATTTCCTCGATGTCGGTCCCCTTCGTGATTTCGACTGAGAGGTTAGCGCCACCCGATATATGAAGCTTGAGGACCTGTGGCTTGCGGAATATCGCAAGTAGCGTGATAAGGATACCGACGAGAATCGGTATCGTAACGATCCCGAGTATCAAGGTTTGAAGGTCGATTTGGCGACCATACTCGACCGACGTAATATTGTCGAGCGGGACCTCTTGGAATCCGAATCCGCCCGCCATCTTGTCGTGCTTGATAAGCCGGTCGTTCGTCACGTACCAATGGCTCTCCCCGTATCCGAACAGAGATTTTAGCCACGGTATAAATCCGGTCGGACGGTGTTTGAAGGAGTATGCTACCTCCTCGTCGTTGAAAGTGTACCGTTCGATTTCTTTACTGCTATTAGACATCAGGTTAGCATTTCACTACCACTATTTATAACTAACGTGAAAGTACAGGTTGAGCGAGCTATTATTTCTCCGTCTACTGGTTCTGTCTCTCAATCGAACATAGCTCGACCAGTCCCGGCTTCGGAAATCGAATCCACTTAAAGTCACCGAAACTTTTAAATATCTTTCGCCCTAACCTCACGTTAGGAAGAAACGCCCTCCGAGCTATTTCCGGGTCTCTCCCGCTCGGACACCAGCAGTCACGAGTTCACCAACATGACAGCGACAAACATCCAGAGCTACGACGAACAGACCAGCGAACAGCTCGAGGTCGAGCGCGAGGCCGAACCAGAGGAGCAACGCTGTCCCGAGTGTGGCGGCCACGTCGCCGCAGACGAGGAACACGGCGAGTCGGTGTGTGAGGAGTGCGGCCTCGTGGTCGAGGAGGACACCGTAGACCGAGGTCCCGAGTGGCGCGCGTTCGACGCCAACGAGAAAGACGAGAAGAGTCGCGTCGGCGCACCCACGACGAAGTTGATGCACGACAAGGGCCTCTCGACCAACATCGGCTGGCAGGACGAGGACGCCTACGGCAACTCGCTCAACACCAGCCAGCGCCGGAAGATGCAGCGCCTGCGCAAGTGGGACGAGCGGTTCCGCACGCGAGACCACGCAGAGCGCAACCTCAAGCAGGCGCTCGGCGAAATCGAGCGCATGGGGAGCGCGCTCGGTCTCCCCGAAGGAGTACGCGAGACCGCGTCGGTCATCTACCGTCGCGCGCTCGAGGAGGACCTCCTCCCCGGGCGCTCCATCGAGGGGGTCGCCACCGCCGCGGTCTACGCCGCCGCGCGCCAGACCGGGACGCCCCGGAGCCTCGAAGAGGTCGCCGCCGTCAGTCGCATCGACGCGACGGAGTTCAAGCGGACCTACCGCTACGTCGTCCGCGAACTCGGCCTCGAAGTCCAGCCCGCCGACCCCGAGAAGTACCTCACCCGGTTCGCCAGCGAACTCGGCGTCTCGCCCGCCGTCGAGCGCCGCGGGCGGGACCTCCTCCGCGCGGCGGGAGACGAGGGCGTGACCAGCGGGAAGCACCCCGTCGGCCTCGCCGCCGCCGCGGTCTACGCCGCCGCGCTGCTCGAAGACGAGTCGCGCACGCAGGACGAGGTCAGCGAGGTGGCCGACGTGAGCTCGGTCACCATCCGCAACCGGTATCAGGAACTCCTCGACGTGGTCGGCGAGACCCACGTCGTGCCCAACAGCGCGGACCTCGGAAGTGCGGAAGCGTAGGGAGTATAGAAGCCACCTTCAGCACGCGCTGACATCTGCGTGCTTCGCTCGATAAGACAGGAGTTCCCTGGCGTCTGCGCGAGCGAAGCGAGCGCAGGCTCGGAGGACGCGGTTGTCCTCCGGCGGACTGAAAGGGCGAGCGCGGTTCGCGTTTACCTCGGTCGCCTCAGCATGGCGACTATTTCGGGCGCGCAGTTCTGCGCGCCCGAAATATCCTGCTGAGGGACCGCGAACCGCGCGAGGGCTTTCGAAACCCCGTTCCATCTACTCCGAATCGGAATTCCATCCCTTTATTCGAATACTACTATCTGGAAACCACTGTTTCATCCATACCTCGGAAACGTCCTCACGTGTGATAGCGGCGCGTAGAACGAGAAGTGCTCCACCCCGAGGTCCCCGGCAGCGGGCCGCCCGCGCCCGCCCCGACCCGGTGGCCCCTCGCGGAGCGTTCTCGCCACCGCGTAGCAGAAGGCGTAGTTGAGCGCGAAGTAGTCCCGCGCCAGCGCCTCGCCGACCGCCTCGCGGAGCGCGCCGCAGACCTCCTCGCCAGCCGCGCGGGCCGTCTCGCAGTCGGGTTCCGGGAAGAACTCGCGGGCGAAGAAGGCGAGCGCGCGCTCCGACTCGAAGAAATCGGGTAGCACGTCGTCTATCGAGACGTTCTGTCCTCGCCGGAGCGCCTCGTCGCGGAACTCGTCGGCGAGCGACTCGACCGACCGCCACTCGGGGTCCGGCCGGTCCTGCGCCCGGTCGTGGAAGGCCTCGATACAGCACTCCGGGTAGCCGTGGAGGTCGCCCTGATAGCGCTCGAACGCGGAGCGATTCCCCTCCACCTCGGCCTCGACGTTTCGCTCCACGATTTCGGCGGGGTCGGGCGCGTCCTCCTCGCGGAAGAAGTACGCCCGCATCCCCCAGTCGGCCATGCGCCCGGTCCGAAGCCACTCCGGCACGACGACGACTTCGCCGGGGAACGCGGCGCGCAGGAACTCGACTTCGGGCAACTGCTCGGCGGTCTCGCGCAGGTCCTCGGAAGCCGCCAGCACCTCCTCGCGCTCGAAGGCGTCGAGTGCGACCGACGTCGTGTTCAGCGCGAGCCGGGATTGCTGGACCTGTTGGAGGCGAGTTTCGGGGTCTATGGCGCTTGTTTCGTCCGGCGTGGCCTGCGTCGCCCTGCCGACGCCGTCGAAGTAGGTGGCGTCGAACGGGACGCTCGCGCCGGGTCGCTCGCCCGCCAAGACCGACAGCGCTTCGAGCGCGACGAACGTCGGGAGGCGTTCGACCGCCGCTTGCGAAGCCATGTGTCGGGACACGGCGGCGTCCCGGTTAATTCCCTCGGCGAGTCGTCCGACCGCGGTTCGATTCTCGGCCTCGGTTTCTCTCGTTCAGCACGTCTCGAATCGAGGCTTCGTTTCCAAAGTGAATCGCCCTCTCCGACTTCGCTCTGTTAACCACAACCTCGGTAAGGACGAGTGTGATATCTAGAAGCATGATAGGGGAACTGCTGGCCGAAGTCGTACTCGCTGGGTCGCCGGTGCCGCCGTGGCTGGTCGAGTTCGCCACGCGAGTCGAACACGCGCTCGCCCCGGCCAGAGACCTCGTCAAGCCGGTTCTTGCGAGTTGGTGGACTCTCGGCATCTGGGCGACGCTGAACCTCGTCTCGCTCGGGGTCCTCTGGTGGGACGTTCACAAGCGCAACCAGAACCTGCCGTCGCTGATGAAACTCGTCTGGACGCTCGTGGTCGCCTACTCCGGCCCGGTCGGTCTGGCGGTGTACTGGTACTCCGGCCGGACCCAACTCGACGACGATTCGCTCTGGAAGCAGGGGTTCCGCTCGGACTCTCACTGCTACTCGGGGTGCGGACTCGGCGAGGTCATCGGCATCACGTCGGCGACCATCATCCTGAGTTTCTCGACGCTCTGGGTGACGGTCGTGACGTTCACGCTGGCGTACCTGTTCGGCTACGCGCTGACGGTCGGCCCGCTGATGCAGGAGGGCGAGTCGTTCGCCACCGCCGCGAAGGACGCCCTCTGGACCGAGACGCCCAGCATCACCGTCATGGAGATTACCGCTATCGGGACTGACCTCCTGCTGGCCGGAGGAGCGAAGTGGACCCAACCGCTGTTCTGGACCGCGCTGTTCTTCTCGCTGACGCTCGGGTTCGTCGCCGCCTACCCGGTCAACGCCGCCCTCATCGCGGTCGGCGTGAAGGAGGGCATGGGCAACCCCGCCGAGATGGACGGGAGCAGCAGCGGGAGTAGCGCGAGCGGAAGCTCGAGCGCGAGCGCCGACTGACGCCCGGTCGGGGCGCTCGAACGTGCGCCAGCCGAGGCGCTCGAACGTCTCCTCTGACCGACGAGTCGGACTTCCGACTCGGAGTTCGGAGCGCCGACCGGTTCCGACGAGTCGGAACCGGTCGGCAGAGAGAAATGTAGTTGTTTTCTAAAGAAATATTTTGGTTTATTAAGGAAACGTATCGGTTGCCGAGTCCGGGGGTCTTCGCCCGCCAGCTACCCCGTCGCCGTCTCGACCGATTCCGTCGTCTCGGCCGCGGTGGTCGTGGTGGTGTCGCTCGTCGTGGAGTCAGTCGTCGTATCGGACGCTGTTGTCGAATCAGTTGTCGTATCGGACACGGTCGTCGAGTCCGTCGTCGTAGTCGTCTCGGTCGTACTCGTCTCCGTCGTCGTGTCCTCCGTCGTGGTCGTCTCGGTGGTGGTGGTCGTTTCAGTCGTGGTTTCCGAGGTGGTGGTTGTCTCGGTCGTCGTCTCGGTGGCCGTCTGCGTCGTCGTGGTTTCGGTCGTGGTCTGTGTGGTCGTCTCGTTCGTCGTCGTTGTCGTCGTCTCCGTCGTCGTGTCGGACGTGGTGGTCGTTTGCGTCGTCGTCCCGGCGGTCGTCGTGGCCGTCTCGGTCGTCGTGGCCGTCTCGGTCGTGGTGGCCTCTGTCGTGGTGTCCTGCGTCGTGGTCGTCGTCGCTTCCGTCGTGGTGGCTTCCGTCGTGGTGGCTTCCGTCGTAGTCGTGTCCGAATCACCGGAGCCGTCGGACCCGCCCGAACCGCCGGAGTCACCCGAGTCGCCGCCAGAGCCACCGGACCCGCTCGAACCATCGGAGCCACCTGCGTCGCCGCCGGAACCACCGCCCGACCCCGACCCGTCGGTCGTGGTCGCGCCGCTCGCGGTGGTGTTGCCTCCTCCTGTCGTCGTTCCGCCGTCAGCGGCGGTCGTCGCCGAACCCGGCGTCGTCGGAGGAGCGCCGGTCGTCGGCGCGGCGGTCTCCTCCGCGGTCTGGTTCGGTTCCGGCGTCTTCGTGGTCAGGGGCACGTCCGCGCCGTCGCCGTCGTCGCCGACCGACACCGGAACGCCGGTCACGGCCGAACTCACGCCGACGATGATGAGCGCCACGCCCGCGACCAGTAGGACGCGCTGGAAGGTATCGACCGCGTCCCGCCGCGAGGAGTACCGGAGTCGCCGCTGGAAGGACTTCGCCCGCGGTCCCACGACCGGGAGCGACGAGGCAACGTCCAGCACCTCCGAGAGGTCGAGCGCGCCGGTCACGAGCGCGAGGACCGCGAAGACGGTCAGGCCGCCGACCGGCACGACCGCGAGCGCGAGAATCGGCGGGGCGAGGCTCTTCGAGGCCGCGACCACCAGCGGCGCGCCCACGCCGACCGTGACCCCGACCCGGACGAGGCGGGCGTCGGCCAGCGGGTCGAAGCCCAGTCCGCGGGCGCTCCAGATGTGCAGGAAGAACATCGACCCGTAGCTGAGACTCGTTGCGACCGCCGCGCCGTGCATCCCGTAGCGGTTGATGAGAAACCAGTTCAGCACGACGTTGGCGAGCGCGGCCGTGCCGGTCGCCGCGATGAGTCGCCCGAGGTCGCCCTTGGCCTGCCCGACCGCGAGGATGGGGCGGGCGACCGCGAACCCGACCGCGCCGGGCAGAAGCAGGTACAGCGGCGTCAGCGACGCCGCGTAGTTGTCGGGCCAGAGCATCGGCACCGCGACCGGCGCGAGCGACCCGATGCCGACCGCCAGCAGCGCGGTGAAAAGCAGGCTGTATCGCGTGATTTTGGCGGTCATCTGGCTGATTCGCTCGCGGTCGCCCTGCGACCAGAGCTTCGAGGTCGAGTGGAGCAGGACCGTCTGGAGCGCCATCGGCGCGACCCAGAGGAACTCCGCGAGGACCAGCGCCACCTTGTAGAAGGCCGTCGCCGGGCCGTCGACCAGCACGCGAATCATCATCACGTCCACGTGGTACATCGACATCAGCAGGGCCACCAGCACGATGCTCATCCCGTTGAACGACAGCAGTTCTCTGCGGGGGAAAGAGCGGGGTGCGATGCGGAGCGCGTCGAGGACCGACACCTGCCGGGCGATGAGCGCGAACCCGACGAGCGCCGACAGCGTACTTCCGACGATGTGGCCCGCCAGCACGCCCTCGACGCCGTAGCCGAGCCACGCCAGCGCGAGGCCCGCTCCGACGAACGTCAGGCGATTCAGCACTTTGAGGGCTTCCGAGTAGGGTTCCAGACCGAAGCCCATCAGCGTCCGGCGGGCGTACGACCGGAACTGGGCCGCCACGACGAGGCCGCCCAGCAGGAAGAAGTACCGCCGGAACTGCTCGCCCTCGACCAGTCGAGCCAGCAGGTCCGACTGGGCGAACCACACCAGCGTGCCCGCCCCGAGCAGTCCGAGGAGGACCGCGAGCCGGAAGTAGAACCCGACGACGCGCTCCTGCCACGCGGAGTCCGCGCGCTCCTCGCCGAGGAACTTCTGGACGCCGTCGGTCACGCCCGAGCTGACGAAAATCATGAAGATGGAGAACACCGACAGCAGGAAGCTGTAGTCGCCGTAGTCGGCCTCCCCGAGAAGCGTGGCTAACAGCGGCGAGGTGACGATACCGACCGCCAGCACGATGACCTTCGTGCCGAGGACCGACACGAAGCCGCGCGTGATGCTCCTGCTCATTGAACCAAAGTTCCCTGCGGGCGGCTATCGACTCGCCACACTATCGGTCCCGGTCTACCACGGCACCGGGGAGCGTCGTCGTGCCCGACGAGAGGCGGACTCCCGGGTGGAGGCTGGTGTCGATGCCGGTCTTCGCGCCGTCGCCGACCACGACGCCGAACTTCCGGCGGTCGGTCGAGACGCGGTCGCCCTTGACGGTCAGCTTCACGTCCTCGCCGTCGTGGCGCAGGTTGGCGACGTTCGTGCCAGCCCCGAAGTTCACGTCCCGGCCCAGCACGCTGTCGCCGACGTAGCTCAGGTGGCCGACCGTGGCTCCCTCCCGCAGGAGGCTGTTTTTCACTTCGACCGAGTGACCGACTTTCGCGTCCGGCCCAATCGTGGTCGAACTCCGAACGTAGGCGTTCGGACCGACGGTCGCGCCCTCTCGGACGATTGCGGGACCTTCGATTACCACGCCGGATTTGACGGTCGCACCCTCCTCGACCACGACCGGGCCGCGGAGTTCGGCGTCGTCGCTGACCTCGCCATCGACCCGGCGCGAGAGGTCCGCGAGTCGGCGCTCGTTGGCCTCCAGCAGTTCCCACGGGCGGCCCACGTCGAGCCAGTCGCCCAGTTCGACCGGGGTCACGTCGTACTCCGCGACCACGCGGTCCAGCACGTCGGTCAGTTCGTACTCGCCGCGCTCGCTCCGGGAGACGCCCAGCCAGTCGGTGGTCTCCTCGGGGAAGACGTAGGCCCCCGCGTTGGCGAGGTTCGACGGGGGATTCTCTGGCTTCTCCACGATGTCGGTGACGGTGCCGCCTCCGTCCTCCGTCGAGAGGACGCCGTAGTTCGATGGATTTTCCGCCCGGAAGGCACCGACCGCGGGTCCGTCCTCGAAGAGCGTTTCGAGGCTCTCGGCGTCGTAGAGGTTGTCGCCGTTGAGGACGGCGAAATCGCCGGAGAGGAGAGGACTCGCGGCCCGAACCGCGTCGGCGGTGCCGGTCTGTTCGGCCTGCTCGGCGTAGGTGACGGGGACGCCAGCGTACTCCTCGCCGAAGTAGTCCCGCACCTGTTCGGCCCCGTAGCCCACGACCAGCACGAGTTCGTCGGCACCGGCCGCGATGGCGGCGTCGGCGACGTGGGCGACGATTGGGCGGTCGGCGACCGGGAGCATCGGTTTCGCGGTGTCGTCCGTGAGGGGCCGCATTCGGGTTCCCTTCCCTGCGGACAGAATCGTGGCTTGCATTCTTGCTCGCCGCTTCGGCCCTCCGGGGGTTTACTATCCGGCGGCTAAGCGACCGCGGACCGGGGCCGTCGGCGGGGCGGCGGTCGCCACCGCCCCGCCAAAATTTAGCGCCGATTTGTTGCGGAATCGGCCGCGAGAGGGCTTATCTACCGCATAATTATGCCCGAATCCGGCTTAGAGGGAGTCGGGATGAGGCTGGAACACACGGCGGGCGAACAGACCACTCCGGAGTCGTTGAGTACTCGCGTATGTTTAGCGCTGGCAGAGGTAAAGGGCGTCCACCCGTGGCAGTCCAAACCCTTGTACGAGACGCTCGACCCGGGCATTCTGGAGGCGCTCGACGAGCAGGACAACGGCGACTGGCGACTCGAATTCGAGGCCGGGAAACACGTCGTCGTCGTCACCGGCCGCGGCGAGGTCACGGTCGACGGCGCGCGCTTCTCCGAACGCGACTACCGCGAGGCTCTCGACGAAATCGACTGGGACGCCCCGCAAAAATCGAAGATTAGCTAAACTCGCTGGCCGGACGCGACTTCTTCTGCCGCCGACGCGATGCGCTCTCGCTCGGCGTGAGACTCGTGCCACTGCTCTATCAGCCCCGCGCCGATTTCTCGAAGCTCGGGGTCGTCGCACTCGACCGTCTCGCCGGTTTCGAGGTCGTACAGCTCGTCTTCGCCGGGTTGCCAGATGTACTTCCAGTCCTCCCCGCGGACCGCCACCTTGGGCATCCGGTTGTGCGAGAAGACGTAGGTGTCCAGCGCGTCGGTGTAGTCCTCCTCGCGCGCCAGCGAGGTCAGCAGGTCGGGCAGGTTCTTCAGGGAGAAGGGTTTTTCGACGGTTCCCTCGGGTCCGTTGGCGACGACGAGGGGGACGTCGGTTAGCTCCTCGTAGAGGTCCCGACCGTGGCCGTACATGCCGTGGTCGCCGAACGCCTCGCCGTGGTCGCCGTGGACGACCATCAGGGGGTCGCCAGCGAAGTCGCGGTCCACCCGGCCGACGAACTCGTCGGTGTAGCGAATCGTGTCCTCGTAGGTGTCGGTCAGCACGTCGTGGAACTTGGGCGTGAGGCCGTCGCCGCCCCGGTCGGCGAACAGCGCGAGGTTGGCCGGATAGGTCGTGAGCCGCGAGCGCGACCGGTAGCCCTCCGGCGGGAGGTACGGCAGGTGGACGTCCACCAGAAAAACCCAGAGGAAGTAGGGTTCGTCGGCCTCCTCGGTCCACGCCACGATGTCGTCGTAGAACGCTTCCCACGACATGAACATATCCTGGCCCTGCCACCAGTTCATCGCCTTGACCGCCAGCGAGGAGAGCGCGTTGGTCTGCTCGCCGTCCTTCAGCAGGCCCTCGGAGGCGTCGTCGTCCATGAAGTCCTCGAAGTGGTCGAATCCCTTGTCGAAGCCGAAGTAGCGGGAGGTCCACGGGTTCGCGGTGAACGCCGCCGTCTCGTAGCCCATCCGAGAGAACTGTTGGGCCACGGTGTCGCGGGCCGACAGGTGTTCGCGGATGTGGGCCTTCATCGAGGCCTGGTCTGAGCCTTTCGCTCCCTCGCGCTCGATGGGGAACTCGCCGGTCAGAAACGTGGTCGCCGAGCCGTGGGTCGCCGGAGCGGGCGCGACGGCGTTCTCGAACCGGAGACCGTCGTCCGCGAGTCGGTCGAGTTTCGGCGTGAGGTTGCCGTCGTGGCCGCCGAACCCGCAGTAGTCCGAGCGGATGCTGTCGATAGTCAGGAGGACGACGTTTCTGCCGTCTGTCGTGGACGCTCGTTCGTCGGTCATAGAGGTGTCCTCGCGCCTGAAGACGTTTATTATCCTGTTGCTAAACATCCTATACGAATGGTAAACAATAAAAACGATTGCTCTATCTTTTGTGGCCTGCGGTCGCTTCGAGAGACATGGGACAGACCGAACCCCCCGAACCCACCCAGCGCATCGCGCTCCCCGACCGACTCGTGAGTCGGGTCGAGAAGCGACTCCCCCGGACCGACTTCGACTCGCCCGAGGAGTACGTCGCCTACGTCTTGGAGGAGGTACTGGCGCAGGTCGAGTCCGAAGCGGGCGAGGGCTACGAGCAGGTGGACAGCGGCGAAGTCGAGGAGCGACTGGAATCGCTCGGGTATCTGGACTGACTGCGCTCGTTTTTTGCGGACTCCTCGACCGGCGGCGTTCGAACGTGTTTCTCAGTAGTGGTAACCCCACATCGCCCGTACACCGTCGATTGCCCCGCCAACAGCAGTTGGAAGCCAATAGAAGACGGGTTCGGTCGGTCCGAGGACAGCCAGATACGTCCCGACCGCCCCACCGCAGAGGAGACCCCAGCCGGAGAACCACACTCGGTGCCCGATTTCGTAGCGGTCGGTCGCCGACTCGAACGTGCCAGCGGCGATGAGAAGTCCGCCGAGAACCGTGAGTATCAACTGCGGGAGAGTTCCGAAGAGCGACGTGCCACAATCGACGCCTCGACACGGTGCTTGCGGAAATCGGACTGCGATGGTGTATACTGTGAACCCAACGAGCAGCAGACCGAGACCCGTCACGACTATTGAACGACCGCGCATGTCGGGCTTACAAAATATCGCCGCAAGTGCCTTGTGGTGATTTAGGGATACGTCGAGTAGGTCTCGGCGAAGTCGAACGTCGTGATTTCCGACGAACCCGACCAGTCAGACTGGGTTGCCACGTCGGACACGTAGAGACGGTCCCCGGTATCGGCGACGGTCGCCGCATCGCCCAGCTGCGCGCGGTTGAAGCCGTCTCGGCCTACCCGTTTCATGCTGAACCCACAGTCACCAGACGCAGTTCCACAGACGCCGAGTCGGTAGGTAACGTCACTAAACTCCCCGCGAAGGCGGCTATCTAACTCCTCGTCCACGACAATCTCTCTCGGGGAACGGACTGCCTCCTCCGCGTAAGTTGGAGCATACGAAACCTCGATTTCGCCCTCAGGCGCTGGTGAGACCATCGACCACGAGATG
This sequence comes from Halorussus ruber, assembly GCF_004765785.1. Lineage (GTDB taxonomy): Archaea > Halobacteriota > Halobacteria > Halobacteriales > Haladaptataceae > Halorussus > Halorussus ruber. The sequence goes on from NZ_ML219769.1 coordinate 192,835, forward strand.
CGTCCGTGTCACTGTCGCCCGTTATCGTCCCACGAAACGTCGATGTATTTGCGCTTCACCTCGCCGGTCACGGAGACGTGTTCGATGCCAGCCCAACCGAGTCCGCAGGCTGCTGCCAACCCGGCACTTCCGAGGAGAACGGTCCGTCTGGAGGGCCTCGGTCGTGCTTATCCTCGTGATTACCGGGGCGACAGCTCAGACGTCACCTTCTCGACGCTCGACTGGACGACGGGCGACCGACCCAGCCACGCGCGAGACACTGGCCGAGTCGGGGGACGGTCGCCAGTCGGACCAATACGAAGAATCGACGCGACGGCTCTCGAAACCGAGTTCCGAACGATTCTCCTCCCGACCGCACTCGCGTCTACGGTCCGTTCACCGACGTACTGATGCCCATTCGGTCCCGACTGCCGCTCGTCTGTCCGCCGTCCTTCTGGCGACCGCCCTCCTGCCGATTGTAGTTCGGGTCGTCGGCGCGCTCGACCAGTTCGACCGCCCGGTCGAACAACTCGGTCGCGCGCTCGTCGGTCTCGGCCTCGGCGGTCACGCGCACCAGCGGTTGGGTCCCGCTGGCGCGGACGAGGAACCACCCGCCATCGACCTCGACGCGAATCCCGTCGCGGGTGTCCACGTCGTCGTACTCCTCGCGGAGCGTCTCGGCGACCATCTGCATTCGCTCGCGCTTCTCGTCGGTCCGGACGCTGGTGCGCTTGGTCGGGTAGGTCTCGATGTCGGCCACGAGGTCGTCGAGCGACCCGCGCTCGCTGACGATTTCGGCCAACCGGCACGCCGCCAGCGGGCCGTCGGGGCAGAACGCCTCGTCGGGCCAAATCCACGCGCCGCTGGGTTCGCCGCCGAAGACCACGCCCGAGTCCTGCAGTCGCTCGGCCACGTAGCCGTCGCCGACTTTCGTCCGGGTCAGCGAGGCCCCGACCGACCGGAGGGCGTCGTCCACCGCGAGGCTGGTGTTCAGCGGCGCGGCGACTTTCGTGCCCTCCTCGGCGTATCGACGCCCGAACAGCGCCAACAGCACGTCGCCGGAGACGAACTCGCCGGACTCGGTGACAGCCATCATCCTGTCCGCGTCGCCGTCGTGGGCCACGCCGAAGTCGGCGTCGCTCTCGGCGACGATGGCTCGGAGGCCGCGACAGTTCTCGGCGGTCGGTTCGCTCGGCCTGCCGGAGAGTCGCCCGTCGAACTCGCCGTTCAGCGTCGTGACCGAACAGCCGAGGTCCCGAAGCACGTCGGCGGTCAGGATGCCGGGGCTGTTGCCCGCGTCCACCACGACCGAGAGGTCGTCGCCGGAGTCGCCGTCGAGGTCGATTGCGGCGGTGAGCGCATTCCGGTGGTTCTCCGCGAGGTCGGGGGCGGGAATTTCCTCCCCCAACTCCTGAGAGCGCACCGACTCGAAGTCCTGATTTTCGAGGCGGTCGGCGACCGAGACCCGCTTCTGGCCGTCGAACGCTTGGGAGGTGATGTCCCAGAGCTTCAGGCCGTTGTCCTTCGGCGGGTTGTGCGAGGCCGTCACCATCACCCCGGCGTCGCCGTCCACCTGCCAGACGCTCCGGGCCAGCGTCGGCGTGGTGACGACGCCCGCCCGGACCGCGTCGGCCCCGCAGTCGCGCAGTCCCGCGCTGACGGCGTCGGCGAGGACGGTTCCGCTCTCGCGGGCGTCTCGCCCGACCAGAACCTTGTCGTACCCCTCCGACGCGAGCGCGCGGCCCACGTCGAACGCCAACTGCGCGGTTACTTGCTTTCCGACCTCGCCGCGGATACCGCTGGTTCCGAACATGGAAATCCAAAGGACGCCTACCAGCGTGACTATACGCAGGATAATTCTGTCGAGTCCCAATCATTGACGGTTCCTCACGGCGGTCGCCCCGCCGGAGCGCCCGCTTACCGCGTCGAACTTTCCGTTCGACGCGAGACTCGGATGCGCCGACAGCTACCGCAGGGCGCTCGACCCCGAGCCTTCGCGCGTGCGAGAGAAACTACTTCTAGCTCGTCGGCGTCCGCGTGGTGGTGACAGCCGCACCGCGGTTTCCCGTTTGCGAGGTCGTGGTAGGCGTAGGTGTTGCCGCCGCTCGGGCAGAACAGGCCGACGAGCGTGTCGTCCTGACGGTCGTCCTCTCGGGCGCGCCGGGTCCGCTCGTCTCTGCTCGGCGGGTTCTGTCGCTGCTTGCGCTCGTCGGTCTCGCAACGGTGGTTGCCCGCTCGCGCGAAGTACCGGCCGCAGTCTGGACATCGCTCGAACTCGTCGGACTCCTCGACGAGGTCGAGTAGCGATTTCGAGTCCCCCATACCCGTCGTTCGGCGCTCGGCGGTTTCGTTATGAACCTGTTAGCAATTGTCCCAGTTCGTTGCTCGGTCGTCCGCTTCCCATCCGATTGGGCCGGGAGGAGTTATCACGTGGCTAGACGCCGGTTATCGCCCGTATAGGAAGGTGCATAGCGGCCATCCACCTAACCGGGGCGTCTCCCCCACCGGACGACCCAAGGAGGTGATGACGACAGGAACTGCCGTACTCCGGACCATCTACTCACCAACGGGCGGCGTCGGGGCGCCCTGTGTCCATATGAGGTCGGCGCAGGACCGTGGGGTCGGACCGGATTCGCGTCCGGTGACCGACCCCACCGTCCGTCGGCGGTTCTCACGTGCTCCGTGTCGTCCGTAACTCCGTTTTCCGGAACCCCGGTTCCGGTACTCCGTTTTGCCACACTCCGTTTCCGCACACGCTGTTCTCACAGCAGTCGCTTCCGTACGTCTCTCCTCATAACAGTCGCTTCTGTACGTCTCTCTGAGCAGTACCTCGGTTTCGACCAGCGTCGAGTCGGCGTCGAAGGACCGAAAAGTCGGCTCGACAGTCAGGAGAGCGAAATCTCGAACGTTACTTGTCTGCCTGGTCGTCGCTCGACCGGCGCATGGTCCCCGCGGCCACGAGCGCGATGACGCTGATGGTGGCGATAGCGATGCCGACGCCGGACGGGATGGGGGTGTTGGGGAGGTTCGCGTAGATGCTGACCAGCAGGGCGAGGGCCAGTCCCGCACCGCCAACGTACGTGGTAGGCCGCGACGAGGAGTCAGCCATCTCGGAGCTGCGGTCGTCGGTCTCGACCGGCCGGTGGTCGGGCGTCTCCTCGGCCTCGCGCATCGAGGGCTCCTCGTCGAGGTAGCGGTCGAAGGAGTCGGTCAGGTCGGTCTGTTCCACGATGCCGCGGTTCTGCTGGTACTTGATGACGCCCTCCTCGTCGAGCTTGGGGAGATGGGACTGGTAGAGCGCGATGTAGACGCGCTGGCGCTCTTGGGACTTGAGCGCCGCGACGGTGGTGTCGTGTTCGACCGCCGCGATTTTCTCGGTGATGTCGGTCATCTTCGCGGGCGTGTCGTGTTCCTGCAGGTACTTGAGGACGAGGCGGCGACGGCGACACTGGAGGATGTGGAATATCTCGTCGCGCGTCAGCGTGTTGTCTGCCTCGGCGTCGTTCTCGGCGTCGTTCTCGACGTCGGGGGCGTTCTCGTCGTTCTCGACTTCGTTCGCGTCAATCGGTTCAATCGGTTCCTTACTAGCGGACATGGGCGGTCTAATCCAGCATTACCAGTCAGGGGGTTAATACCGGGGTGACCGTTACTACTGTTATGCCGACTTTCCTCAGTTGTTGCACCCAATTTTTACTGTTTCGTTAGTTTACGCCGGGATGAAAAACGGAATTCGGTCCTGAAACCGGGTTTCGATTCGTATTCCGTTATCAGGTATCCGAGGGAACACGTCCCCGAAAACCAAAACTCTGTTCGCGGTTTCGCGGTCGAGACGCCCTCACAATCCCACGCGATCGGTTTGCGATCTTTCCGAAACAACTCCGAGTGCGTTCGCTGATGGCCTGTTTCACTCTACTGCGCTTTTGGGAACCGCTAAACAGTACTCCTTCTAGAACTGTCTACGTCAATCGGCGCTGTTCGCGCCCCGATGTGGGTCGACGCCCGGTTGAAACCGACGGATACGCTGTAGCTGTCGCTCTGGCCGGATTCGTACGCTGTTCAGTCGGGACGCTGCGGCGCGAAAGGCGGACTTCCCGATGCAGATTCGCGGTCGGCCCCGGCGCATTCCTCCTCCGTTCGTCGTCTTGGCTCGCCCCTTTCGTCTCGGCTTGACTCAGTTCTCCTCGTCTCGACTCGCCCCGTCTCGCCGCTGTTCGCTTCGCTCGCTGCGTATTCCGTCTCGTGGCGATGCCGAGGGCTATCGGGTCGCGTCGGGCACGCAGTCCGCGCCGGGTGCGAAGTCCGCGCCGGACGCAGACGGACGGCCGAGCGAAGACGCGAAGCGCGACGCCGCGGCGTCGCGCTTCGCACTCGTACGTTGTCGCTATTGCCCAGACGCTGTGGCTGTCGCTACTCGCCCGACCGCTGGGGCTGTCGCTACTGCCCGGCCGCTGTCGGCGTCAGGCCCCCGGACCTACCTGCGGGCGGTACCTCTCTGGGCACCGCGGGGTCGGGGACCGCGCCGTCGAGACAGATGAGGTTCTCGCGGCCGATTTGGACCTTGGTGATGGTCCCGTCGTCTTCCATCGCCGAGAGGCGTCTGCTGACCTTGGCCTTCGACCAGCCGGTTATCTCGACGATGTCGCTCTGGCGCATCCGGCCCGACTCGGCCCGGAGCATCCGCTCGACGAGTTCGGCGTCCGAGACGAGTTCGACCTCGGCGGAGGCGGCGACTTCGACCGCCGTCGTCCCCTCGGCCTCGTCGGACCCCGTGCGGGACTCCTCGCCGGACATCCGGTCGCCATCGTCGGTGTCGCTAATCGCTTCGACGGCGCTCGCGCTCCGTCCGGAACTGAGTGCCGCCGAGAGTCGCCGGACGAGTACTCGCTCGGGTCGCGGTCGCTCGGAGCGAAGCCGCCGGGGGTGCAACCGGCCGAGGGCACCCTCGACCGAAAGCTGGTCGCGGCCGGTCACGACGACCGTGATGCCGACGCCAGCCACGAATCCGAGGAGGCTCCCGGTCATCCACGCTGGGGACAGCGAGTCGGTGGGATCGACGCCCAGACTCACCTCGGTCTCGTCGCTCAGGAAGTCGCCGTCGGTGTCGGTCGCGGTCGGGTCGGTGCCGTAGCGTTCGACCTCGGCGCGGTCGGTCAGGCCGTCGCCGTCGGTGTCCGGGTCGAGCGGGTCGGTTCCGGCCGCGAGTTCCTCGCCGTCTTTCAGGCCGTCGTCGTCAGAGTCGGCGTCGGTCGGCGAGGTATCGCCGCGGAACTCCTCGGCGTCGGAAAGCCCGTCGTCGTCGGTGTCCGGGTCGAGTGGGTCGGTTCCCTCTTCGAGTTCCACGAGGTCCGAGAGTCCGTCGCCGTCGGAGTCGATGGTAGTGGGGTCGAGCCCGCGCTTGAGTTCCTCGTCGTCGGAGAGACCGTCGCCGTCGCTGTCCACGGCGGTCGGGTCGCTCCCGTATTCGTGGACCTCGGCCCCGTCGCTGAGTCCGTCGCCGTCGGTGTCGGGCGCGAGCGGGTCGGTTCCGTACTGGTTGACTTCGAGGCCGTCGGCGAGTCCGTCGCCGTCGCTGTCGGCCACCGAGACGTTGGTGCCCGCGGCGAGTTCGCGCTGGTTCGCCAGCCCGTCGCCGTCGAGGTCCTCGGACTTGCCCGCGAGTTTGACCGAGGAGACGTCGAGGGTGTTGTTGGTGGTCGCGTTCTTCAGCGCGACGGTCATCCACGTCGCGTTGTCGGGGAAGGGGCGGTCCCGAGTGAGCGTGACGACCGTCCGGTTCTTGCTCGTGGCGTTCTTCAGGGTGGCGTTCGCCGAATTTTCGTCCGTCAGGTTCGCGTTCGTCCGGTTCGCGGTCACGTTCACCTCGAAGCGTTCGCACGCGATGGGTTGCCGGTCCGCGGTCCGGTTTTCGGCGAGGGTCCGGTTTTCCGCGAAGCTCTGGTTCGCGGCGAGCGTTCCGTTTCTAGCCGTTCGATTCAGCGCGGACGCTCGACGTTCGTCGGAATCGGCAGAGAGACAGACAGTATATGTTCCCGACGAGTTGATGGCGACGCCGACGTCAAACTGCTGACTCGACGACCGCCAGAAGTGGGGCGTCCCGTTCACCGTGGCGAACGCGCCGCCGTCGCTCGTGACGTTGGTGACGTTCGATTCCGACACGTCGGTCGCAATCGGGTCGGTACCTCTCGTAATCGGATTCTTTGCCGAGGGGGAGTGTGCGACCGTTCCGGTCGCGGCCGCGATGGGCGTCAGCATCCCCGCGACGAGGAGGAGCACCACACCAAGTACGCCTCCTCGCGTGATTTGCTTGTTCATGGCCAGTTATAGAGAGCAATCAATCCTACAATTATATACCTTACGACCATTAAATCGGGCATTTGTCTAACCGTTTCAGCAATTCTAAGCTCTGGTTGTGATTGCAATAATATCGGGGTGTTTTCGTATTTTCGCGTTCACGAGTCTGACGCGCGTCGTCGTCTAACCATACCGGGGCTGGTAGGTTTAGCAACCTACTAAACTCGGTCGCGGGGGGGTCCGCGTCTGAGCTGCCGATTTTGGACAAACGTCAGATTTTACGTTTTCCGACAGAAAGCTCCCGACGCTCCTCCCCGAAGACCGATATTAGGTGGTGTATAAGCCGGTCTACCGGGCATTTCGTGATTGGCAACGGTTCGCAACCCTGCGGGGAAGTATCATTCTGACGACCGGCCGTCGGGCGGGGTCCGGCGAGGTCCAGCGAGGTCCGGCGGAGGCTGACCGACGCTACTTCGCTCGTCTCAGACCGGCCACTTCGCCTGTTTCGCTCGTCTCAGACCGGCCACTTCGCCTGTTTCGCCCGTCGTCGGACCGGCCACTTCGCCTGTTTCGCTCGTCGTCGGACCGGCCGCCTCGTCTCACGTTTATGTACTCCGCCGCCGAACAGCCGATATGGAGACGCGCTCGCTCGGCGACACGGGACACGAGAGTAGCGTGCTGACCTTCGGAGCCATCGCGCTCAACTGGCTCGAACAGGACGGCGCGGACCAGATGGTCGAGTTGCTCCTCGACCGAGGAGTCAACCACTTCGACGTGGCTCCGACCTACGGCGACGCGGAGTTGAAGCTCGGCCCGAAACTCCGCCAGCACCGCGAGGACATCTTCCTCGGGTGCAAGACGCAGGCCCGCGACTACGACGGCGCGCGCCGGAAACTCGAACGCTCGCTCGACCGCCTCGGAGTCGAGACCATCGACCTCTATCAGGTCCACGGTCTCGAATACGACGAGGAGTTGGACACCATCACGGGCGAGGACGGCGCGCTCGAAGCCTTCCGCGACGCGCGAGACGAGGGCCTCATCGACCACATCGGCCTGACCAGCCACGGGAACCCCCAACTCATCCTCGACGCGATGAACCGCATCGACGACCTCGAAACCGTGATGTTCCCGCTGAACCCGGTGGTCGTGGGGAAAGACGGCGAGGACCACGACTACGAGGCCGTGCTGGAGCGCGCCGACGAACAGAACGTCGGCACGCTCGGCATCAAGGCGTTCGCCGAGGGACCGTGGCCGCCGACCGACGAACTCCCCGAGGCCGACCGGCCCTACGCCAACTGGTACGAACCGGTGGACACGCCCGCCGAAATCGAGGAGCGATTCGACTTCGCGGCCGCCCAGGGGCTGACCAGCGTCGTCAGTCCGGGCGACCCCAAACTGGTGGCGATGGTCCTCGACGCCGCCCGGCGCTACGACGGGATGGACGAGTCGGCCCAGCGCTCGCTGGTCGAGCGCCTGCGCCACGACGAGAGTCCGGTGCCCGAGCAGCTGCACCACTAACCGGGGACGATGGACGTGCCGGAGACTGTCACGACCGCGCTCGAAGACCGCCCGGTAGCGGGCGCGACTTGCCTCGAAGCAGGGGCGGGCGTCGGGAACACCACCGCGGGACTCCTCGACGCGGGTGCCCGTCGAGTCTACGCCGTGACGAACGACGCCGACCACGCCAGAACTGTCCGCGAGCGGGTCGGACCGGGCGGCCCCGACGAATCCGACCGCGCCGCCCTCCTCGAAGCGGACCTGCGCGACCTCCCGCTGGCCGACGACTCGGTTGACGTTATCACGGCACACGGCCTGTTCAACGTCCTCCCGCCGGAGTCGCTGGACGCCGTGGCCTCGGAGCTGACCCGGGTCGCAGAGTCGGACTGCCACCTCGTGGTGGACGACTACGCGCCGCTTCCCGACGACGCCGAGATGCGGGACCTCTTTTCGGTCGAGGACGCCGCCACCGAGTTGGCCGACGGTCGGCCCGCGCTCACGTTCTACCCGCCAGCGGCGCTCCGGCGACTGTTCGCGGGATACGGGTGGGTGTTCGACCGGAGGAGGACTCTGCTGGACCCGGTTCCGTGGACCGAGAGCCACGTCGAGGCCCACGCCGAGGTCGCGCGCTCGGCCGCCGAGCGGTTGCCCGACGAACTGGGTGGACCGCTGTGCGAGGAGGCCGACCGTCTGGTCGAATCCATCGGCGAGGAGTCGGTGGGCGAGATGTACAGCGTTGCGATGCGGTTGGCCGAGGAGTGACGCCTCTCATCGACACCACGCCGCTCCGAAGGCCAATCGTTTATAAGCCTTCGGCGGGTCGTTCCGTCCACTCCATGGAAGCGACTCGGACGCAACTCGCAAAGGGACTCGGCGTCAGCGTCGGCGCGTTCACCCTCTTCGGTGTCGTGACCGGCCTCGTTCCGAATCCCATCTACGTGCGGATGGTCCCGCGGACGGTGCCGGACTACGTGTTTCTGGTCCTCACGTCGCTGCTCGTCGGGGCCTACGCGGTCCAAGAGTGGACGAAGAACCGGGCGGGCAACGACGGGCTAGCCCTCGGCGGCGTCGTCGGCGGCTTTCTGGCGTTCGGGTGCCCGATTTGCAACGTCTTCCTGCTGGCGCTGTTCGGCAGTTCGACGCTGATGACCTACTTCGACCCCTACCGACCGATTCTGGGCGTCGTGTCGGTCCTCGCGCTCGGCGGGCTGGTCTACTACCGCCACGTCGCCGACTGCGAGGTCTGTGAGGCGTAAACGCTCATTCCCGGCATCTTCTATTTCTCCGGGGATGCGAGCGTAGAATCGGGAGGGAGGGACGCTGTCGAGGACGATACTTAGCGGTGCGTCGCACTCGGGTATTATTGCATGCCGAGCGGGCTCCACTTTTCACAATGTTTGAACATTGTAGACTGTGCAGAAATTCTGCGTTGCCGGACGGTGAGTCGAGTCTCCAACGCGGGCAGGATGCATTCGAGTACCGATGGCAAAATCTCGGCGTGAGAGAACCGGGCGTCGTCCAGAAAACAACGATTTCATTTCTTTAGCAATTATAAAAATTTCTTTGAAATAGGCTAAGGATGGTTTGAGAGTGCGAATCAGTCCCCGCCGCCGTCCTCGACCAACACGATACTCCCGTCGTCCAACTCGTTCAGTCGCTCCCGAACCCGGTCGAGACGGTCCAAGACGGGGTTGGCCTCGGCGAGCAGTTCCTCGGCCCGCGCCTCGCTCGGTCGCTCGGCGTCCGACCCCTCGTCGGCCTCGACCGCTGAAGCAACCTCGTCGGTCACGTCGGCGTTCGGAAGCTCCCGCCGGAGTCGGTCGGCCGCGCGACGGAGGTCGGCCCACGTCTCGCCGCCGGAATCCGGCCCCTCCGGCGACTCCGGTTCCTTCGCGTCTTCGAGCAGTCGGCGAGCGCGCTCGTATCTCTCGGCCTGCCGGACCGCGGCCGACGCGACCACCTCGCGCTCGGTCAGGGCCGCGCCGTCCCAGACCGCCTCGAACGTCGCCCGGAGGTCCCCGAGCGCCACCTCCTCGAACTCGGCTTCCGCCGCGTCGAGGAGACCGCGGACGGTCTCCTCGTTCTCCCGAAGCCACGCCGTCAGGGCCTCGCAAATCTCCGCGGGAGACGGCTGGGTCGCGTCCTCGCCGGTAATCCGGCGGTACTGGGCCGAGACCACGTCGACGCGGTGGCCCTCGGCGTCTCGGATACGCTCTTCGACGCTGGCGGCGCTCGGTATCGACTCGGCCTCCGCAGTCTCGCGCATGCCAGCGGTAATCTCTGCACTCGGGTACAGCGAGGTCATCACGTCCAGCGCGTCGGTGAACCGAGCCCACAGGCTCGTCCCGTCGGCGACAACCCCTCCGTCGCCACCGAGCGCGAGGAGGTCGCGCGCGGCGGCGAAGGTCTCGGCCTCGGCGAGGAGGCCGTCGAGGTCGTCGTCGCTGTCGAGGTCGGACGTCGAGAGGTCCTCCCCGACGAGAGCGGGGTCAATCGTCTCCTCGAAGGCGTCGAGATTCGCGTCGAACTCCCGGCGAGCGCCCACGAGCGTCCGCTTGACCGTGGCGCTGTTCTCGTCCACCCAGCGGCCGAGTTCGGCCAGCCACTCGTCCGGTCCCTCGCCGCTCGGCCGTTCGTCCAGCACGACCGCGGCGAGTCGCCGGACCTGCTTCGGGTCGATGACCGCGACGCCGAAGCGGACCTGCAACGCGGTCAATCGGCCCTCGGTCCGGACCTGTCGCCCGATTTCGGCCGGGTCGGTCACGAACTCGGTGTCGCGCTTGAGCGCGACCGCCTCGTTGGAGGTCGCAAGCGTCACCAACAGCGCCACGATGGATTCGCGCGGCGTCCCGCGATACGCGCCGGTCGCACTCGTCGTCTGGCGGAGTAGCGTCTCGACGTCGAGCGCTTTCCGGGACTCGTACCGGTCCACGAACGCCCGGCACCACCCGGTGTCCGTGACCTCGGCGGCGTCGGTATCGACCCCGAGCATCGCGGCGTCGGCGGCCGAGAGTGGCCACTCGCCGCTCCCCCGGAAGAACTTCGCCATCGCCTTCGCGTCGTCTACCTCCACGAGGGGCCGCGAAAGGGTCTTTCTCGCCGACCCGAACACCGCGTCCGCCTCGTCGGCGACGGTCCGCTCCAGCGCGCTGTCTCGTTCCCCCCGATAGTCGTGAACGGTGTAGACCCCGGCCGATTCCAGACGCTCGTTCACGTCGGCTTCGAGTCGGCGCTCGTCGGCCCGGTACTCTTTCTCTAACTCCTCGTGGGACTCGGTCTCTGCTTCCAGCACCCGCCCCATCCCGACGACGTTCCGAATCCGGTCGAGTACCTTCTCGCTCACCTCGATGGCGACCAGCACGCGTTCGCCGCCCTCGCGGCCGTCGTTGACCTCCTGCCACGCTTCGACCTGCTCTCCGAGCGTCTCGGGGTCGTCGGCCAGCACGCGAATCCGGAGCGCGTCGTACTCCGGGGCGGGCGCGCGGTCCACGGGTTCGAGGACCGAGTAGTCGTACCGGAGGGGAACCAGTCGCTCGTCGCCCACGTCAACCTCGTGGCGGCTCCCGTCGCTCCGGAGGAGGTCGTCGTTCTCCCGCAGGCGTGCTTCGAGCCGCGCCGACAGCTGGTGGGGCGAAATCTCGGCCGCCCGGTCCTGCGCGCGGCTCAGGATGGTCTCCTGCTCCTCGGAGACCAGCGTGTAGACCTCCTCGCCCTCGTCGGTCGTCTCGGTGAGGACCTTCTGTTCGTCGGCGAGACTCTCCAGCCCTTCTCTCGTCCGTTCCACGACCGCCTCGACCGACGCCGACGCGTCGCCGACCATCAGCCGCCCGAGGTTCTCCGGCGTCGAGGGCACCGCTGGCGTCTGGTTGAGGAGGTACAGCGCCTTGGCGAGTCGGACCTCCCACGTCGCTTCCCGCACGTCTCCCCGCCTGTCCCCCCGCGCTTCTGCGCGTTCCGTCTCGCCGCCGAAGGTGGGCACCAGCGTGTTGTCTATCATCTCTTGGACCCACGGCGGGACGCCGGTCGTCTCCTCGACCAGCAGGTCGAACAGCACGTCCCACGTGACCAGCTCGCCCTCCTCGGCGTCGGCCCACCCGAACTTGGTGAACAGCGACCGGACCAACACCAACAGCGCCCGGCCCTGAACGTAGTCTCGGTCTGCCTTTCGACCCTGCGTAGCGGTCTCCCGACCCTGCGTAATTAGCTCCTGCATCACCGACCGCAAAAGCGAGAGGTCGTACTCGCGGAAGGGGTAGGACTCGACCGGGTCCGGGTCGGCGCTCGTCACCGACGAGTGAGTGGAGAGCGACAGGTCCGGCATCGAGGCCAGCAGCGACTCGACCCGGTCCTCGCCCGCGGACCCCTTCTGGAGCCAGCGCTTGCGGACGATAATCTCGGTGTCGGCACCCTCTAGGGGCACCTGTCGGTGCGTCCAGTGGTCCTCGGGCGGTTCGCCGACCAACTTCTCGCGCGTCTCCGGCAGCGAGTACTGACCGGTCGTGACGACCACCGGATTCGGCCCGCGCTGGAGCGCCGCCATCGTCTCCTCGAACTCCCGATAGCGGTGGGGGCTGTCGCCGACGAACAGCGCGACCTCGTCCAGCCCCAGCAGGAGTTCGGTTCTCGCCTCTCCGGCGTTCAGCTCCTCGGTCGCGGTCTCGACCCGCGAGACGAGATTTCCCGGGCCGAACGACTCGGGTTCGGCTTCCGCCTCCGCCGCCTCGATGGAGGCTTTCACGCCCGACCGCGAGTCGAGGTCGGTCCCGGTCGTCTCGGCCATCGCCGGGAGCGCCTCGTAGAGCCAACTCCGGAGCGAGGCGCGCTCGTCGAGCACCTCCTCGAACGTCCTGCCGTCGTGCTCGAACGACGCGAGCGCGTCCCAGACGCCCTCGTACTCGGTGTCCACTCGCCACGCCCACTCCAACAACCAGTTCGGGTCGGTCGGATAGCCCATCTCCCGGCCGATTGCCTCGTAAATCAGGAAGGGAAGCGGCGGCTCCGTGGAGGCGTCGCGGTCGAGGAGATTCAGGAAGACCGGGCGAAGGCTGTCGGCGTGCGAGGCTTCAATCGAGCGCCGGAGGTCGCCGAATCCGGGCCACTGCTCGGCGAGTCGGTCGCCCAGATGCGAGAACTCCGAGTCGCCCGCGACGAGACCGACCAGTTTCAGGAGGTGGGTCTTGCCGGACCCGAACGTGGCGTGGACGTAGAGGAACCGCGCCGCCTCGCCGGGGTGGATTTCGATGGTCTCGCCGAGCCGACGCAGGACGCGCTCGGCGCTGTCGGTCTCGTAGAACTCGCGCACGTCGGTCTCGGCTCTCTCGCGCGCGTTGACTTTCTGTACTTCTTCGAGTCGTCGCGTCGGGTCGCTGTGGAAGAGGTTCGAAATCGTCATCGTCGCAGGTGTTCCCCCCGAATCGGCCCGTCTATCTGGTGTGCCGGGTAGCAGTGGCGCGAGTCGCCGCCGAAGAAACGTCCCTTCCCGCCGACAGCGTCGCCCGGGACGGGGACGAGAGCGGCGACGGTTGACTCGACGCTCCGCCGGTCGAGTTCGTCCAGCAGTTCCGAGGCGCGAGTGTAGGGAGAGAGGCTCCCGAGGTCGAGCAGGAGGAGAACGTGACTCTGCTCGTTCAACTCGGCCTCCTCGACTTCCGCGGTGACTATCTCCCAGACCAACTCCTCGGCGAGTCGGTCCTGCATCGTCCTCTCGACGCGCTGGCCCACCGACACGCCGTCTTCGGCTTCGAGTTCGGCCAGCGGTTCGCCGAGGTCCACCAGCAGGTTGTACACGTCGGTCCGCGCGAGGAGTTCGTCCAGCCAAATCGGCTGGACAGTCACCTCGTCGGGAATCGAGGGGGGTTCCTCGGTTTCCGCGCTCGTCCCGTCCGCGCCGCTTCCGTCACTCGCCCACGACGCCAACCGGCCGCCGGCTCGATGCTCGACCGCGGGCTCGACCGCCGCGACGACGACCGGGTTGCGGATGCCGCGTCGCCCCTGCGCGAAGGCGAGAATCTCCTCTTTGAACTCTCGGTACGGCGATGCGGTGTCGCCGCTCATCGAACAATCACTCCGTGGTCGGTCTCCTCGATTTCGAGTTCTCGCTCGGCGACGAGTCTCCCCAAGTGGTCTTCGAGACCCTGTCGGTCGCCGGGGACGATGCCGATTCGGCCCACCTCCTCGATTCCCCGGTCGCCGACGACCGCGGACAGTCGGTCGAGTCGGACCGCCAACTCGTCGGGACTGGGGCTCACGGCGTCGGCCAGCGGGTCGAGCTTCGCCACGTCGTCGGTCGCTTCGAGGAGTTCGTCGGTGTCGCGTTCGTCGGTGTCGCGTTCGTCCCCGTCGCGTTCGTCTCCGTCGCGTTCGTCCCCGTCACGTTCGCCCCCGTCGCGCTCGTCGGTGAGCGCGCCAATCGCGCGGTCTATCGTCTCGTACCACCGCCGGAGGCGACCCATCGGCGTGAGGAACTCCGCCTCGAAGGTCGCGTGGACTCCGGCGGGAATCTCGGTCACAGGGACGACCCACGGGTGGTCGTCGATGCGGGCGACGAGGCGGTCCAAATCGCGGTCGGCGGCGAACGACTCCCACGAGCGTTCGAGTGCTGACGCGAGGTCCTCGGATGTTCGGCCCCCGGCGAGTTCGCTGGAGAACGCGCTCCAGCCGTCGGTCGTCCACCACTCGCCCTCGAAGGACGCGACCGCGTCCGACCGCGATTCGACGGCGTCTCGGGCCTGCTCGTCCACCCAGTCGAATCGGTCGTCGCCGACCGTCAGGACCGCGTCGAGTCGGTAGAGCGACGCGAGGCGTCGGTCCCAGACGTCGGCGACTGTTTCGAGCCACTCTCGGGCGTCGTTGGTCTCCTCGATGGCTTCCCCCAGTTTCTCGCCCTGCGACTTGGCGACGGCGAGTCGGTCGGCGGCGCGGTCGGCTCTGGTCGCCAACTCGTCGGCGAAGGCATCGAGGAGTCCCGCGACCGCGTCGGTCCGAACGTCGAGTTCGGCGACCAGTTCCACGTCCTCGCGGAGGTCGGTGAGGCGCGACTCGATTCCGCGGTTGGCGTCTTGGAGCGCGATGAGACCGTCGGCGACGGTCTCGGTCGTCTCCTTGAACCCGCCGTCTTCGAGCATCTTCCCGAGCGGTCTGCGAGGCAGGAGCGTCAGCCTCGTGGTCGAGAGCGCGTCGGAATCGAGGAGGGCCTCGTCTTCGAGCGTGTTGCCCGCCTCGTCCACGGGGAGTAGTCGGCCCTTCCGGCAGAAGCCCCAGAGAATCGCACGGAGCGCGGGCCGGGCGTCGTCGTAGAAGGGCTTGCGCTCGGCGATTCCGTCGAGGACCGTCGTCAGTTCGAGGCCCTCCTCGCGGTCTTCGAGCTGTCGGCCGGTGAGCGACAGGACGTTTCGCTGGATGGTCTGTTTGCCCCGGTTCGCCTCGTGGTCGGGCGAGGGGACCTGAATCGTCCGCGCCCACGCCGGGAGGGGGTCGCCGCTGTCGAGTTCCCGGAGTTCTCGGAGTCGGGTCTCGTCCACTTGGAGCAACATCGGGTGGAAGTCGTCGGGGTACGCGACGTCGACCGCGATTCGGACCGCCTTCGAGAGGCCCGAAACGTCGGTGCGGTCCTTGACGGTGTACGACCCGCTGGTCATCGCGGCGACCAGTTTGCGCCGGACCGCGCTCGCTCGCTGTTCGAGGTCGCGCTCGACTGCGGGGGGTACCGCGCGGTCCTCGGTCGCGTCACGGAGCGCCCACCACTCCACGAGGCGCTTTCGCAGGTCCTGTAGCCCGTCGGTGTCGATTTCCCAGTAGAGGGTGTCCTCGGCGGTTCGCTCGGTGGTCGAGTTCGGGCGCACGCCCTGCACCGCCACGTCGACCGCGAGTCCGCCCTCGGCTTCGCGGGTGGTCTCGAAGTCGGTCCCGTCGAGCGCGAAGTTGTACGAGACGGGGTACTCGTCGCCGGACTCGCCGTAGGGCACCGACTCCGGTAGCGCGAGGTCCTGCGCGAGGCGCTCCCAGAGGTGGTCGTCCAGCGCGCCGACGATTTCGTCCCAGTCTGGGTTCGCTTCCCTCCGTTCGGTGTGGTCGTAGATGGCGCGCTCGTCTCGGGTTGCGAACCGGTAGCGCGGGCCGCCCTCGTCTCGGGTCGGTCGGACGAACTTCTGGAGGCGGTCGAGCGACTCCTCGACCCGGTTGGCGGTGCGTATCCGCGACTTCCCGTCGAGGTCAGACATCACCGCCACCGCGATGTTGCCCTCGTTCAGCGGGACGATGTCGTGGACGCGCCGGAGCAGGACGAGCGCCTTTGCGACCCGCAGGTCGAACTCCTCGATGTCGCTGTCGTCGTCGTAGACCTCGTCTTTGATTGCCCGTACCTCGTCGGGCGTTGCTCTGTCAGGCCGCTCGCCTTTCGCCGTCCCGTCGGCCTCTTCCGTTCCCACGACGACGCGCACGTCCTGCGGGAGGAGGTCCCAGAGTTCCGGCTGAATCTGGTCGAAGAAATCGACCAGCGAAAGCAGGCGGTCGCGCTCGCCCTTCTCAATCCACGATTCGAGGAGTTCGTGCATCAGCGCGGGAACCGCCCGCGCCGTCCCCGAGAAGATGGATTTGGCGGGACCGGCGGCTTCCCGGCGGAGGTTGCACAGGATTTCGAGGAACAGCGGCGCGTGGTACGGCAGAAAGGGGTAGAAGGCCACCAGTTCCTCGGCGTCGATGGCGTCGAGGGGCGGCTTGGTGTTGCGCTTGACTTCGTTGTGGACCAGCGACTCGGTCGGTTTCACGTCGGCGTCTGCGAGGACGTTGCGGACTGCCTGTTCGCCGGTCTCGGACTTCCGGAGGAGGCGGCGCTCGGCGACGTCGCTGACGTGTTCGCTCGACAGTTGGTACCGGTGGGGAAACCGGTCTTTCACGATGCTGAAGTCCGCGCCGTGGGCCGCGAACTCGGGTCGGACGTCCTCGATTTGGGCCTGCGCGGTCGCAACCAGTTGGATGTCGCCGTCGCCCACGTCGTCCACGTTCTCGGCGAGGGTCTGCAACTCGGTCAGGCGCTCGAAGTCGGTGCCGACGAAGCGGCCGACCTCGTCGAGCAGGAGGACGAGTTTGACGGGGTCGCCGAGTTCCTCCTCGCGCTCGACCCGGAGCGATTCCAGCCGCTCGACGGCCTCCTCGGGGCCGATGTCGGAGGGCCGGAGGTCGGCGTAGCCGTCGCGCGTGCCGGTCGCCTCCTCGAAGAGTTCCGGCAGGACGATATCCGAGAGCGCGCTGTACCGCTGGATATCCTCCCAGAGGTCCGCGGTCCGCCAGTCGTACTGGGGCGAGTCGGGCGTCTTTTCGGCCACGATTTCGGCCGCTCGGTCCTGTCGGTCGTCCCACGAATCGGTGGTTCGGTACCACTCCTCGAAGTACGCGACGTCGAGGTGCGAGGAGAGGCCGGTCGAAATCTCGTCATCGACGCCCGTGAGAACGGGGTTCTGATGGGCGTGCCGGAGAATACTCTCGCTGAAGCTCCGGTGTTTCTGTCCCCGATACTTCAGCAGGTTGACCGAAATCGGGACGACGTGATAGTCGTCGTGGACCCGTTCCCACCCGGTACGGAGGTCGCCGAGGTCGGCCGCGTCGGACTCCGCCCCTGCGTCGTCTACTTCTTCCGGGGCGAGTTTGTCCCAGACTCGGTCGGCGCGACCGCGGAGCCACTCGGTGTCCAGCAGGCTGTCGAGGACCGCCAGCGTGTGGCTCTTCCCAGTTCCGTAGTAGCCGTAGAGCCAGTGGTTCGCCCCCGTGCGCACGTCGTCGGTCTCGCCGAGGAGCCGATTCACGAACTCCCCGAGGAAGCGCCGCGAGTCGGCGGTCACGCGGTAGGACTCGATGGCCTCGGCTCGATGGCCGTCGTCGGCGTGACTCCGGTCCGTCCGGCCAGTTCGGTCGATTCGGACCGACTCCGCGACCTCCTGGGGCGCGTCCGCGAACCACTCGCGGCCCATCGCTACGCTCCCTCCGCGTCAGGATAGCTTTCGACCCACGAGTGGGTCTCGTCCCGCGCCGTCGTACAGGCGTCGAACACCGCACCGAGGTCCGCGGGGTTAGACAGACTCGGCGGCGCGTGCTGGAACCGAGACCGCAGCACGCGGTAGATGTTCCGAGAACGCCCCCGCGTGCTACGGTTCGACAGGCGCTCTTGGTACCAGACGCGCTTGGCGTCGTTCCAGTTACCGCGGTCCCGACAGAGCCGAGCGAGCGATTTCGCTCGCTCGGAGCGGAACCCACGCATGGCCACAGCCATGCTGACCTCCTCGGGCGAGAACCGGCCTGAGAGCGACGACGGCCGGGCTCCTCCGTCGTCACGGAGCGTGGTCATAACCGGGAGAAGCCAATCGACGTACTTTACAGTTCGTCATTAGTCACGGCCTCGGAGGTGTCGGTCGGGTCGGGGTTACGGTCGGTGACAGGTGATTTCAGCAGAGCCATCGTGAGTTCCCGAAACTACCCTTCTCCTCTTCGCTCGGGTGCCCGTAGACGAAAGCCGACCGTAAAGACAGGTAATTATTTCTTAAACATAACAAAACAATGCTTTGGTATCGTTTCCGACAGCCTCGTCGCGGCGTCCACTCGCGTCACCGCGACCGACCCCGTGATAAGAATCCGATAATTTATACGCCCCTTCTGCGTTCGTCCATCCATGCTCATTCCGGGTGTCCTCATCGCGCTGGCGACGTTTCCGGGCGTCGTCGCCCACGAGTACGCCCACGAACGAGCGTGCCAGAAACGCGACTTACAGATTCGGGAGGTCTGTTACTTCCAACTCCGGTCGCCGAACGGCTTCGTGCGCCACGAGCAACCGTCCCGGTACGACGACGCGTTCTGGATTAGCCTCGCGCCGTTCACGGTCAACACGCTCTTGGCGGTCGCGTTCGCGGTCGTCGCGGGCGTCCTGCTGTCCGTGACGCGAGCGACGGGGATGGGGCTGTTCGCCTACGCGACGGGGCCGCCAGCGTGGCTGGCGTTCTCGTTCGCGTGGCACGCGATGCCCTCGAAGGACGACGCCGAGAACGTCTACGAACACGCAAAGCGGGAGTGGCGAACCTCGTGGTTCGCGCGCTTCGGCTTTCTCGTCGTCGCGGCGCTGTACGTCTGGCACTACCTGAGCTATCTCTGGTTCGACGCGCTCTACGCGCTGTTGGTGGTCGGCGGCACGATTTGGCTGTCCTACGCGGCGACGAGCGACGCCGTCGGACTCCCGGTCTGAGTGCAGGCGCAATCACCGAGTACAATCACCGGGTTATATGAGTCGATAATCAGTAGTCGGCGACATGACCGTGACGGCGATGCTGACTGTCGCACCGCTCGACGACCCGGAGGCCGACTTCGACGCCGAAATCGCGGCGGCCATCGACGCGCTCGAGGAGTTCGACGTGCGCTACGAGACGAACCCGATGGAGACCACCATCGAGGCCGACGACCTCGGCGAGGTGTTCGACGCGGCGCAGGCCGCGACGGAGGCCATCGACGCGACCAGAACGATGACCAGCCTGAAAATCGACCACTTCCGCGAGGAGGACCTCGCCGTCGAGGAGAAAGTCGAGCGCGTCGAGACGCACCTCGGGCGAGAGGCGGTGAGCGACCGATGAGCGGGAGAAAGAAGGCCGTCACCCGTCGGGAACTCCTCGGCGGAAGCGCGGCCGCGGCCACCGTGCTGGCCAGCGGGTGCGTCGGCGGGGCGTTGCGGTCGCCGTCGCCGAACACGCTCCGGGTCGGGACCTACGGGTCGTTCGTGGACGCGCCGAGTACCAGCGCCGGGGCGTGGATAAAAGACGAGTTCGAGAAGCGCCACGACGCCACGCTCGAATGGGTCGTGCCGGAGAACGAACTCACGGGGTTCGTCCAACGCCGCAAGGAGGGCGTGGACCTCGGTGCCGACGCCTACGTCGGCATCACGCCGGAGGACTTGGTTCGGGCCGACAGCGTCCTCGACAGGCCGCTGTTCTCGGGGTTCGACACCGGAGCGGTCGAGAACGCCGAGAATATCGCCGACGCCTACCACTTCGACCCGCAGCGACGGGTCCTGCCGACCGGGGCCTCCTACGTCTGCATCGTCTACGACGAGCGGGAAGTGTCGGAACCGGCGACGTTCGACGCGCTGGCCACCGAGGAGTACCGCGACTCGCTCCTACTGGCGAACCCCCAGAGTACGACAACGGGACTACTCTTTCTCCTCTGGACGATACAGGAGAAAGGCCCGGACTCCTACCTCGACTACTGGGAGCGACTGATGGACAACGAGGTCCGCGTGCTGGGGTCGTGGAGCGACGCCTACACCGCTTACTCGAACGAGGAGGCACCGATGGTGGTCTCGTACTCGACAGATCAGGTGTACGCCGCCGAGAAGGACGTGGACATGCGACGCCACCAAATCGGCTTCCCGAACGACCAGGGCTACGCCTACGTCGACGGCGTGGGGAAGTTTGCGACGACGGAGCGCGACGAACTGGTCCGGAAGTTCGCGGCCTTCCTCCTCGACCCCGAGGTCCAGCGCAAGACCGCGGTCAAGAACGTCGGAATCCCGACCGTCGAGAACGCCTCGCTCCCGCCGGACGTTCGGCAGTACGCCCACGTCCCCGACGAACCGGTCCAGTTCAGCTACGACGCGCTCGCCGAACACGTGGACGACTGGCGAGACGCGTGGGCGAGACGAGTCGTGGGGCAGTAGCGAGACGCAGAATTTGGGGCGGTTAGTAGTACCGGGTCGCCCGGACGCGAAAGGAACGGAGCGCACCGGGGGCTAGTCTTATGTAGGGAAAATAACCCTTTCTGCGGTCGTTAGCGACGACTTCGAGCGAGAGGAGGGCTTGAAACGCGCGTCTTCCGTCCGCCGAGCAAAACCTTACTTATTAGACGAGGAGACTACTATGTATGGGTCAAGTTAATGCCCCGGCCAAATCGCCAGCGTGAGCGGACGCACGAATCCGCGTCGAACGAAGAAACTACCGAGGAGGAACAAGAGAGCCAGCAGTGTCCCGAATGCAGTTCCGGAAACCTCGTTACGAGCGGTGATAGTAACGAGGTCGTCTGCGAGGACTGTGGACTCGTTATCGAGGAGCAGATGATTGACCGCGGGCCAGAGTGGCGTGCGTTCAATCACAGCGAGCGCGAGAGTAAGAGTCGGGTCGGTGCCCCGACCACCCAGACGATGCACGACAAGGGGCTGACGACCCAAATCGACTGGAAGAACAAGGACGCCTACGGTCGGTCGCTCTCGTCGGAGAAGCGGAGTCAGATGAGTCGCCTCCGGAAGTGGCAGGAGCGCATCCGAACCAAGGACGCGGGCGAGCGCAACCTCCAGTTCGCGCTCAGCGAAATCGACCGCATGGCCTCGGCGCTGGGCGTCCCGCGGTCGGTCCGGGAGGTCTCGTCGGTCATCTACCGGCGCGCGCTCAAGGAGGACCTGATTCGCGGCCGGTCCATCGAGGGCGTCGCAACCAGTTGTCTCTACGCCGGGTGTCGCCAGGAGGGCATCCCGCGGAGTCTCGACGAGGTCGCCGAGGTTTCCCGGGTCGAGAAGAAGGAGATAGGCCGGACGTATCGGTACGTCGCGCAGGAACTCGGCTTGGAGATGAAGCCCGTCGACCCCAAGGAGTACGTGCCGCGGTTCAGTTCAGACCTCGGCGTGAGCGAGGAGGTGAAGGTGAAGGCCAACGAGATTATCGACAAGTCCGCCGAGCAGGGCCTCCTCTCGGGCAAGTCGCCGACGGGGTTCGCGGCCGCGGCGATATACGCGGCGTCGCTGTTGTGTAACGAGAAGAAGACCCAGCGCGAGGTCGCGGAGGTCGCGCAGGTGACGGAGGTCACGATTCGGAACCGGTATCAGGAACAAATCGAAGCGATGGGGCTTCACTGAGCGACGACGGCCCGCGGTTCGTATCGCGGGGTCACCTCCTCTTCCCTCGATTTCGAGAATCGTGCCAACCCACTCATTAGACTCCGGGTGGTAGAGTACGGTATGAGTAACGACGACGGCCGAGTCATCGACCGCCGGACGGTGCTGACGACCGGTGCAGTCGCGCTCGGTGCGGGACTGGCTGGCTGTACCGGGAACGGTGGCACGTCCGAGACGACCACGGACCAGACGGGAACCACCGACCAGACGGAGGCGACCCAGACCGCGACCGAATCGGAGACGACCGACTCGGTCGCTCTCGACGAACCCGCGGAACCGACCGAGTCAGATCGGTGTGCGGTCTGTAACATGACCGTCGCAAACTTCCCCGAGTGGAACGCCCAACTCACGCTCGAGGGCGACGGCGGACGGCGAGCGTTCACCTGCTCGCCGGGATGTCTGGTCACGCTCGCCGCGAAACCCGGGCAGTTCGTGGACGGCGCGACCGGCGACGACGTGGCGAACGCCTGGGCGCGCGACCGGACCACGACGGACCTCGTGGACGCGACCACCGCGAGTTGGGTCCTCGACCCCGACGACGAGCGGGCTGGTGGCCCGATGAGCGGCAACCCACTCCCGTTCGCCGAGGAGGCCGACGCCGAGAGCTACGTCGCCGAGTACGACGACCTGACGAAACACGCTATCGTCGGGTTCGACGCCTTCGACGCGGCGCTCGCGGCCACCTACCGCGGGCGGTTCCTCCCCGACGCGACCGATTCGTCGGTCCTCGACGCCGTGGAGGTCCCCGACGACGCGACCTGTCCGGTCTGCGGGATGCAACCGGCGAAGTTCCCGGACGCCAACGCGCAGGTCGCCTTCGAGGACGGCGGGCGCGAGTTCCCCTGTTCGCCGGGGTGTCTCGGCGCGTTCTACGCCGACACCGCCGCGTTCGCCGACGAGCGCGAGCAGGACGGTATCGTCTCCGCGTGGGTTCACGACTACGGCACCGACGAGCTAATCGACGCGCTCGAGGCGTGGTTCGTCCTCGAAACGAACGGCGAGCGCGTCTCAGACCTGCCGATGAAGACGAACCCGGTCCCCTACGCCGAGCGCGCGGACGCCGAGAGCTACGTCGAGCAGTACGACGACCTCACGGCCGACGACGTGGTGCGACTGACCGACTTCACGACCGAACTCGGCAAGCAGTACCGCGCTAAACACTACTGAGCGAACGCGAGCAACCCATCCGTACGTGCGGTAGCGAGAATACTCCGCCGTCTACAGAATGGCAAGGCGACTACCACGGGGCTTGACCCCGAGGCGCTTCACGGGATGTCATCCTCTTCGACAGCACGTCTTTTCGTGCGCTGGCCGCGACGAACGTACTGATTAGCTCTTCACCTGTCTGTACTGGACGCTGTCCCCTCGAATCGGAATAACGAAACAGTATTGACAACTACTGCTGACGGACTATCGAGAGGAGACGGGTTTCGAGTAGCGGGGTTCTCGACGGCCACAGAACCACTAAAGTTACACTTCCTGTTCGGATGCTCGCACCGTCAGGACCGGAATCGGTGACGTGCGAACGAGATACTCGCTGACGCTTCCGAGTACGTACCTGTCGAAACCGGTTCGACCTTGCGTCCCGACGACGACGATATCGATGTCGTGCTCCTCGATATACGACAGTATCACTTGGTGAATCGAGGGGCCATGTTCGACCGCCGTGGAAACCTCCTCGACGCCAGCATCCGCTGCGACCTCCGCCGCGTCGTCGAGAAGGGTGTGTGCGCCCTCCTCTAAGGCTTCCATCTGGAGGTCGAGACGAACGTCGGCACCGAGCGACGGAAGCGCGATGACGGAGAGGAGGTGGAGCGCTGCCTCGTCGGCGTTCGCCACGTCCACGCCCACGTCGAGCGCCTGATCGGCACAGTCGCTCCCGTCAGTGCCAACCAGTACGTTTCGATACGGGTAAGTGATTCTGGTCTCGTCGTCCGGGCGAATCGTGAGTACGGGCGTCTCTGCTCGTCTGACGACGCGTTCTGTCGTGCTGCCGAGTAGGAATCGTTCGAGTCCGCGGCGTCCGTGCGTGGGCATGACGACGAGGTCGATGTCGTGAGAGTCGGCGTAGTTGAGAATCGTCCGATACGGTTCACCTTGGAGCACCTCAGTGACAACATCGACGCCACGGTCCTGCACGCGAGTGGCGGCGTCTTGGACGATCTCCTCGCCCTCCTGTTCGAGCACGTCGATGATTTCTCCTTGGATTTGGGTGAGGCTATCCTGCGTCGTATCTGCGACGTTGAGGACGTGCACCGTCGCGTCGTGGCTGGTGGCGATATCGAGGACGTGGTCTAACGCGAGTGATGCGCCGTCACTGCCGTCGGTCGGAAAGAGCAGTTGCTCGTACATCGTCTACAAATCGGGATAGAGATACAAAAATTGAGCAGGCGACTTTTCCGACACGGTGGTAGCGATACCTGATTCGGGGTCGAACGCTGGCTTGGTGGAGCCGGAGGGGGACCTCCGCGTCCCGGCGAACGCCCCGGGATTGGTCGTGTTCGCGCACGGAAGCGACAGCAGTCGGCACAGTCCTCGAAACAACGACGTCGCGGAAGCGCTCCGGTCACGCGGACTCGGACCGCTCCTCTTTGACCTGCTCACCGAGGAGGAAGACCAGTCCCGAGAGAACCGATTCGATATCCCGCTACTGACCGACCGGTTGCTAGCAGTCACGGTCGGCTGAGAGAACACGACGAGACGAGCGACCTCGCGCTCGGCTACTTCGGCTCTAGTACCGGCGCGGCCGCCGCGTTCCGGGCCACGGCGAGACGCGGTTCGGACATCGAGGCGGTCGTCTCTCGTGGTGGCTGGGTCGACACGACGGCCGAACGCCTCGACGACGTTCGGGCCGCGACGCTGTTCGTCGTCGGCGGCGAGGATACCGACGTACTCGAACTCAACCGCGATGCGTTCGAAGAACTCGCAGTTGACTGGTTCGCCAATCATTTGCCGTAAACATACATTTATACTCGTGTTCGTCGGAGACGTAACGGGGGAGAGATAGTGACAGTACTAGACGTAGCTCGAACTGACGTAATGACCGCTCCGAGTGATCAGACCGCTGGGAATCTGGCGACAGTGATGAGAGAGGAGAACGTGGGCAGCGTGATAATCGAAGACGACGACGAGCCCGTGGGTATCGTCACCGACCGCGACCTCGTATTGCAGGTGCTCGAACCGCGCGAGGACCCGACTACGGTGACTGCCGAGGACATCATGACCGAGACGCTGGTCACGGTGCAGGGAGACGACGGTATCTTCGAAGCGACCGCGACGATGTACGAGAACGACGTGCGACGGCTCCCCGTCGTGGACGAGAACGGGAGCCTCGAGGGCATCGTGACGCTGGACGACCTGCTTGTGTTGCTCTCGACCGAAATGGAACACCTCACGGGAGTCATCGAGACCGAATCACCGCCGTACTGAGACCGAACCCATCCGACCATGACCGTCACAGTAGAACTCGACGACGAACTGGCAGATCGAATCGAACAGCATCTGGAAGAGGACGAATCGTACGAGGAGTTCATCGAGGAACTGGTATCGGTGTACGAGACCGAAGGAGAGTTCCTCACGGAAGGGTACTCCGAATAGCCGGAGAGAGCCACGAACGCGGAGATTTGCGATGAGCGAGCTTCGAGACCGTACGTCGTGGGAAGCACCGAACGACATCGAGGCAGCGGCCAGCGAAATCAGGTCAGCCGCGACCGAACTGACGAGTCCGACGGACTTGGACAACCTCGTTGCGGACCTCGGCGACAGTCGGTACGTCCTGCCGGGAGAAGCGTCCCACGGTACCTCCGAGTTCTATCACGCGGACCGCGAAGCCGTGCCCGAGTTGTATCCCTGGGGAATATAAAACTGAGTCGTCGCGCCCCCTCCGGGGTCAGTCGCGCTCTATCGTACTGTGAGGACGTGGACACCGGCCATCCGGACGGCTCGTTCGGTGACACTCCCGAGGAGGTGTCTGTCGAGACCGGTCCGACTGTTGGTTCCCAATGACGACGGGGCCTCCGCGTTCGACTGCGATGAAGGTGCTACGCCGGGCTTAAAGATAAGTCATCTCGCCGGACCCGTTGCGCTCTTTGTGACTACCGACAGGGCGAAGACCGAAGCGAGCGAACGCTGAATTATGCCGAAGGTTGAACCGTTCGAGGAACACGCCGACCGATACGAGGAGTGGTTCGAACAGAACGAGTACGCCTACGAGTCGGAGCTGGCGGCGCTCCGCCGTCTCCTCCCATCGTCGGGGTACGGGGTCGAAATCGGCGTCGGGAGCGGCCGGTTCGCCGCGCCGCTGGATGTCGAGGTCGGCGTCGACCCCTCGGGAGCGATGCTGGCGTACGCCAGCGAACGAGGCATCGACGCGGTCGAGGGCGTCGCAGAAGCGCTTCCGCTGA
Organism: Halorussus ruber; assembly: GCF_004765785.1. Lineage (GTDB taxonomy): Archaea > Halobacteriota > Halobacteria > Halobacteriales > Haladaptataceae > Halorussus > Halorussus ruber. Next base: position 218,920 of record NZ_ML219769.1, read on the forward strand.
AAGACGATGCGTTCGACGTCGCGCTAATCGTGACCACAATCTGTTTCGTGGACGATATTCCGGAGACGCTGGCGGAAGCCGACCGAGTTCTCGGGCCCGACGGCACCCTCGTCGTCGGCTTCATCGACAAGGACAGTCAACTCGGGCGAGTGTATCAGGAGATGCAGGACGAGAATCCGTTCTACAGGGACGCGGTGTTCGTCTCGACCGACGAACTCGTCGACGAGCTCGAAACTGCCGGGTTCACCGACTTCGAGTTCGCCCAGACCATCTACGACGAGCTCCCCGAGATAGACGAACGTGAACCGGTTCGCTCGGGATACGGCGACGGCTCGTTCGTGGTAATCGGAGCCTCGCGGTAGCAACTCCTTCGCGTGCACGCAGAGGCGTGTCGCGTACACGCAGAGGTTTATATATTTACTTCGCACTCTTTCCAATCTGAAAACCCCGAACTTCGGAACGGGGATTCAGACGAGCAACTCCCTCAACCGAAAAGTAACTCTTTGTAGGAAGACCGAGCAGTTCTAGGGCATGGCTTCGCTGGACACCGTCGCCGAAACGGTCCTGAAGAAGCGATACCTCCGGCGGGACGAGACCGGCGAGGTCGTCGAGACACCCGACGAGATGTTCCGGCGGGTCGCGTCGAACGTCGCGCGGGCCGAGACAGAGTTCGGGGGCGACGCTGCTGAGGTCGAAGACGAGTTCTACGAAGCGTTGTCTAACCTGGATTTCCTGCCGAACTCGCCCACTCTGATGAACGCGGGTACCGAGTTAGAACAACTCGCCGCCTGCTTCGTGCTGCCAGTCGACGATTCGTTGGAATCCATCTTCACCGCGGTCAAACAGACCACGCTCGTCCACCAAAGCGGGGGCGGGACCGGGTTCTCGTTCTCGAGGCTCCGACCCGAGGGCGACGTGGTCCAGAAGACCGGCGGCGTAGCGAGCGGGCCGGTCAGCTTCATGAGAATATTCGACACGGCGACCGAACAGATAAAACAGGGTGGGCGGCGACGGGGTGCCAACATGGGCGTGCTTCGCGTCGACCATCCCGACATCGAGACGTTCGTCGATGTCAAGCGAGAAGCTGACGCGCTACGGAATTTCAACCTCTCGGTGGCGACGACAGGGGCGTTCTGGGACGCCTACGAGACGGGCGAGTCCTACGACCTCGTGAACCCGCGGACGGACGAGACGGTCGGGCAGGCGGACCCCGACAAACTGCTGTCGGCCGTCGCCGAAGCGGCTTGGGACACCGGCGACCCCGGAGTACTCTTTCTGGACGCGATAAACGAGCACAATCCGACGCCGGAGTTAGGCCGAATCGAGGCGACGAACCCCTGCGGCGAAGTCCCGCTCCTGCCCTACGAGGCCTGCATCCTCGGTTCGGTCGACCTCGGAAACCACACCGACGGCGGCGAAGTCGATTGGGAGAAACTCCGCGAGACGGTCCACCTCGGAGTGCGGTTTCTCGATAACGCCATCGAGATGTCGGCGTTCCCGATTCCCGAAATCGAGGCGGCGGTAGCGAAAACTCGCAAACTCGGACTGGGTGTGATGGGATTTCACGATATGCTCGCGGACCTCGAAATCCCGTACGCCTCCGACGAAGCCGTCGAGTTCGCCGAGGAGCTCATGGCGTTCGTTCACGGCGAGTCGTGGGACGCCTCGAAGCAACTCGCCGAGGAGCGCGGACCGTTCCCGGCGTGGGAGAATTCGACCCGTGAGGAACCGATGCGGAACGCGACGACGACGACTATCGCGCCGACGGGCACTATCTCACTCATCGCAGGGTGTTCGGCGAGCGTCGAACCCATCTACGGCGTGGCCTACACCAAGCAGGTGATGGACGGACTCGAAATCGTGAACGACCGATTCGTCGAGATAGCGAACGAGCGCGGGTTCTACTCCGAGGACCTCCTCGACCAACTCCACGGTAGGACGACGATTCGAGACGTGGACGCGATTCCCGACGACGTGAAGCGCCTGTTCCAGACCGCACACGACGTACCCGCCGACCGTCACCTCGAAATACAGGCCGCCTTCCAGCGGCACGTGGACAACGCCGTGAGCAAGACCGTGAACTTGCCCCACTCGGCCACCGTCGAGGACGTTCGAGATATCTTCCTGCGTGCGCGAGAACTCGACCTCAAAGGCATCACGGTGTTCCGGAGCGGTGCGAAACCCGAACAGGTGCTAGGTGACGACCCGCTCAAAGAGGAGTGCATCGGTGAGTGCGAGTACGTCACTGAATCCGAGTAGCGACGGTTCGGTGGCTCTATCGAGAATTATATTTCCATTTTTAAGATAAACATGCCTGTCTTTAATATAGGTATAGATGGTTCATCCTCTCGCGTCTCGACGCGAAGATAGTTTAGTTGCTGTCGCGGGTGAGGATGAGGATGCTCAAGCAGACAGATGGTTGCAGTTGCTGTTGGCGTGACTGTCGCTGTTGTCGTGGCGGTTGGGATTAGTGAAGCGGTCGCTGTTCGTGCAGTGTTTCGAGCTATCGGTGAATTAGGGAGAACCGCACCCGTAACTGCCGCTATCGTTGAGCATGTGAAAACAGCACCAGCACCCGCGACAGAACCAGCACCCGTGACAGCACTAGCAACCGCACCAGCAACAGCGACTGTGAAAATTGTCGGTTCGTATCTGAACACGGCCGAGCGAAACGGGCCGGGGTTACTTACGATGCGCCAGCGAACACCCACTTACCGGGGGAAAGACGTTGAAGAACAAGGAGATAGCCGACCTGCTGTACGAAATCGCCGACTTCCTCGAAATCCAGAAGGTGGAGTACAAGCCGCGGGCCTACCGGCGGGCGGCGCGGAGCGTCGAATCGCTATCCGAAGACATCGAGGACGTCTACGAGCGGGGCGAGCTACAGGACGTCGAAGGTGTGGGAGAGTCTATCGCCGAGAAGATAGCTGAATACCTCGAAACCGGCGAACTGGAGTACTACGAGGAGCTCAAAGCCGACCGTCCGGTGGATATCGAAGCCGTGACCCGCGTCGAAGGCGTCGGCCCGCAGACCGCCAAGACGCTCCACGAGGAACTCGGCGTGACCGACCTCGAAGACCTCGAACAGGCCGCCCGAGAAGGGGAGATAGCCGAAGTCGAGGGGTTCGGCGAGAAGACCCAGCAGAACGTCCTCGACCACATCGAGATGGCGAAATCGGGTGAAGAACGGGTGCTCCTCGGCCGGGCGTTCCCCATCGCCCGCGAACTCGAAGACCGACTCGACGCGGCCGACGAATTCGACCGCGTCGACATCGTCGGCTCGTTCCGCCGCCGTCGCCCGACGGTCGGCGACCTCGACGTGTTGGCCACGGCCGACGACTCGGAAGGCGCGATGGAGACGTTCTGTACCCACGAGGACGTGAAGGACGTCCTCTCACGGGGTTCGACCAAGTCCTCCGTCATCGTGTCGGGCGACCTCCAAATCGACCTCAGACTCGTCGCTCCCGAGGAGTACGGGGCCGCGCTCGTCTACTTCACCGGGTCGAAAGACCACAACATCGCACTTCGGAACGTCGCCATCGACCGCGACTGGAAACTCAACGAGTACGGTCTGTTCGACGTCTCGGAAGTCGAGAAATCGGAGTCCGGCAAGCGAGTCGGTGAGCGTATCGCCGGAGGGACCGAAGAGAGCGTCTACGACGCCCTCGACCTCGCGTGGATTCCGCCCGAACTCCGGGAGGAAACCGGCGAAATCGAGGCAGCGGCCGACGACGAACTGCCGGACCTCGTGGAACTCGACGACGTTCGAGGCGACCTCCAGATGCATACCCGGTACTCCGACGGGTCGGCCACGGTCCGCGAGATGGCCGAGGCGGCCGACGAACGCGACCTTGATTACGTCCTCGTCTCCGACCACGGTCCCTCGTTCCAGTTCGCTGGCGGCATCGACCAGGACGAGTTTGAAGACCAGCGCGACGAAATCGAGCGCCTAAGGGCGGACGACGATGTGGAGGTGGAGATCCTCCACGGTATCGAAGCCGAGATCACTACCGACGGTCTCGATATCTCCGAGGAGTGGTGCGACCGCTGTGACATGGTGGTCGGTGCAATGCACAGTACTCCGTCGAACCCTACGGAGGTCATTCAACAGGCGTTCGTGGATCACCCTATAGACATCTTTGCCCATCCGTTGAATCGATTGATTCACGAGCGCGAACCGCTGGACCTCGGTCTCGAAGCCGTCGTCGAAACCGCTGCGGAGGAGGGGATAGCGCTCGAAATCAATGCGCAACCCGAGAGACTGGACCTCGATTGGCAACACGTCAAGGAGTACCGCGATGACGCGACGTACGTGGTTTCGACGGACGCTCATACGACTGCCGGACTTGACTTCATGCACCTCGGAGTGGCCCAGGCCCGACGCGGATGGTGTACCGCCGACGATGTTCTCAATGCGAAACCGGTCGACGAGGTGCAATCATTCTTCGAAGGCTGAGAAAATCGAGAACGGTCGCGTTGGAATTGAAGGCTTGTGAGACCGAGAGGGCTGCCAATCTGAACTATCCGCAGTTGGGGTTCAACGGAATCACTCGGACGTGTCTCCCGGTTCGGCGTCGCTTTCAGCGTCGGATTGTGGACCGCCCCCCGTTTGGTTCTCCTGCGCCTCACCCCAGCCACCTGCGTCGGTCACCGCGAACAGCTTTCCCCAGTTTTCATCGTCCTCACTTTCGGGGAGTTGATCGCGTAACTGCCAGAAATCGGACTCCGGGACTACCGTACTCGCCAGATCCATGATGACTTGCGCGTGGTACGCCGCCTCCGGGCGATCTATCCCCTCAATCTCGCTGACCCGCGAGACGAACTCTTTCCAGTCGAACCGCTGGCCGTGTTCGTGCACGGCACCGGTCATGTACCACTTGATTTCCATCGGAAGCGAAGCGGCGAGGTCCTCGGCCGCGCCCTCCGGAATTCGCTGTCCTACAGTCAGGAGTGTCGCTCGAATTGCCCGCAGCGTCTCGGCAGTCCCCGGTAGTTCGAGTCGATGCTGTATCTGGCCCGTAAACTCATCAAACTTCATCTGTTTCCCCCACGATTTCCACGACTTCGAGGAGCATAAATCCACTCCGTCGCCCCTCGGCCGCTGGGCAGTCACCGTTACTGCCTCCGCAACAAGAGGAGTGCACTGCCGACAACCACCCCAGCACCCATCAGGAAGAGACCGAGGCGATGAACGTCACCGCTCTCAAACAGGAAAAACAGTAATCCGCCCCCGATAATTGGAAGGAGTACGAAAAAGACGGCCCACCGGTCAGACAGAGCATCGCTTGCGGACTCGGCTCCCATAGGAAGACTAAAGGGACCAACAGCATTCAAACTGGCCTTCCAGACCGTGGAACCGCTCGAGTCACTCCAGCCTACAGAATCGTGAACTCAGGATTCGCGTACGCACGCCAGCGTCAGATATCCCGTCTGCTTTTCGCCGCAGCGTATCGAGAACTGTGGGTGGAAATTTTGCCGCCATAGAACGAGACCGTCATTCCTCAAGACCGAGAATCACCCCCGTGTTTATCGGGTCCGTCAGTGTACCGTACGCTACGGGAGGGCTCGAAACGGAATCGGAGAAGACACGGACCGAAATCGCCACGTACCTCCGAGAGTTCGCGGAGCAACTCGACAGCGACGGAGACGTGACGCTCGAACTCGCTGACCAGCAGGTGCAGCCGAATCCAACGGCCCCAGTGACGCTCAAACTGGAAGGCGAGTCGGACTGGACGGAGGCCGATACAGCGGCCAAACAGAGCATCGAGTTCGAACTCGTCTGGTGGCGTGACGCCGAGACGCCGGAAGCGGGGGTTAGATAGCAGTACCGAGCGAGAATAACGTCGATCCACTCCCCGTATTACGACACCATGTTCGACAACATCCTATTCCCGACAGACGGGAGCGAGCCAGCGGAATCGGTCCTCGACTACGTACTCCAGATCGCGGCCGAGCACGAGGCCACACTCCACATCCTCAACGTCGCAGACACCAGCCGAGACGGTCTCACCCAGATTCGAGGAGACGTGATCGACGTACTGGAGCAGGAAGGCCAACGAATCGTAGACGAGGCGACACAGCGTGCGACGGAGCGAGGCATCGCTGTTGTCCCGGAGATCCGCCAGGGCGACCCGTACACCTCGATTGTCGAGTACAGTCAGCAGTCCAGCGTCGGTCTGATTGTCATGCCGACGCACGGGCGGCGTGGACTGAAGCGGTCGCTCATCGGGAGTGTGACAGAACGTGTCATCAACACGGCGGAGGTGCCTGTCGTCGCGGTCAACCCCGACAGGGAGCGTCCGCTCGCCTATCCCTGCCAGCACGTCCTCGTTCCGACGGACGGGAGTCGCGGTGCGGAACTCGCGCTAACGAACGGAATCGCCGTGGCGAACGCAACCGGTGCCACGCTTCACGTCCTGCACGTCGTCGAGACGGGGAATCTCGGACCCGATGCGCAACTCGTCCTGAAAGAGGAAGAATTGGCGGAGCGAGCGAACGAAATCGTGACGGACGCAATCGAGACTGCCGAGGCGGGGTCGCTTGACGCAATCGAGAGTGACATCGAACACGGTGTGCCGTCGCAGGAAATTCGCTCGTACATGGAGGAGCATGCAATCGACCTCGCTGTCTTGGGGACGCACGGGGAGACGGATTTCAGCCGCTACGTGATGGGCGGCGTGAGCGCGAAACTCGTCCGAACGTCGCCGGTTCCCGTGATGTGGGTTCGTGAACCCGAGTCGAACGAATAGGCGGTTGTGGCGCTCTATCGGACGACGGAAACGAGCACGGGGGAACGTCGCATGACCGTCTCGGCGACACTCCCCAGGGGAAGTGGTGAGTCGTCGTCTCGACCGTGACTCCCCATGATGACGTGGTCGATGTCGTTCTCCTCGGCGTACTCGACGATGGCCCGCCACGGTTCGCCCACATCAACCTCCGTTGTTATCTCCACGCCGTGCTCGGCGGCTAGTTGGCGTGCCTCGTCGAGTACGTCGTCGGTTTCCTCTCGCGCCTCGTCGTACCAGTTCTCGAACTGGGCCTGAGAGAGCGGACTGTCGCCGTCGTTCCACGCGCCGTGCGGCGTCATGACAGAAAGTACCGTAATCTCGTCATCGGGATACGTCGTTACCGCGTATTCCAGGCCCTCCAGAGACTTCGACGACCCATCTACAGGGACGAGGAGTTGCCGTGTCATACTCCCAATCGGACCGCGAAACAGAAAAGCCTGCAGGCAAACCAATACGACTGAAACTATTGATGAGGCGTTGGAACCCACCTGAATGGTCACTGCCCTGGCCGCCAGTGGTCGTGGGGTTTCTCCTCCTGGCGGTGGCACCGCTCGTTCTCTTCGGGTTCGGCGTGTGGGGAACTTTCCTCCCGCGGGGACTCGTAATACTGAGTCCGGCCCTCATTGCTGGCACTCTCGGAATCGGGGTCGGAATCAGATACGAGTGGTGGGAACTGCGTCGCGTTATCGATGACGGGACAGTCACTATGAGGGAGGCCCATTGGAATCTGTTGGCTGTCGTTTGCGGGACGTTGCTCACCTTCGGCGGCGTCGCGGAACTCGGGACTTCTCCCATCGTCGCAGCCAGCGTGGTCGGCATCATCGCAGCCGTCGTTGTCCCGAACACGGCCATTCCGGTGTACTGTGGTGCGTTCGTCGGGATGACATCGCCGGAGCTGTTCGGGTCGTACTGGTACGCCACCCTCGCCGCGGTGCTGGCCAGCCTGCTGTTCACCGTCGCCCATCCGGTATTTCACGGCCTGGGTGGCAAGCTGGGAACGACCGCGTTCGTCGGGGTCTTGTTGGTCGTGGTGCCAACCGCTGGCTCGTTTCAGAGCGGCCCTCTCCCCGGTCAGCCGGTTATCCTACCTGTGGTTGGATTTGCGGCGCTTGGTGCTATCAGCACCTTCACGATCCATACACGCTCGCCCGCCAGCCCGGTTCTGGCCTCTGGACTCGTGGGTGCGGTCGGCGGACTCCTGCTCCCGTGGTTCTTCGATGCCTCGGGGGAACTCCTCGCCGCGGCTGTCTACTCCGCTTCGTTCGCTGGAATGACGGACCCCAAACGCATTCCAAACGAGTGGTGGATTGGAGCGACTGGAATCGGAGTCGGATTGGTCGTCGCGTACACGACGCCGTTTCTCGGGGGGTCGGGCGGGAAACTGGGGACGATTGCCTTCGGCTCATGTCTGGGTATTCACGGAATCCTCCGAATGGTCAACATCTTTCAGCTCTCTCGCCGTGCCTATCAGCCCCCCGAGGAGGAGACGACCTGAGTACCTCTCTACTGGAGAGGGCTTCTTCGCTAAATTCCCCGAGAGGGGGGTTTCAGACGACCGTTTAGCTCTCTCGGCTTTCTCATCCGAGGAGCATCACTCAGAACCTCTTGTGAATGATTCGGCCGGAACTCTTCCGTTTGAAAGGGAACCCGTCTTAGGACATTTGAGGGTAACCTTACTGGCTTCCGTCTATCGTGGACGCCCTCATTCTATCTCTTCCATCGGATTCTCCTTCCAGTATGTGCTACACAAGAACATAGTGCAATGGTCACGAAGAACCTCTGTGTACGACCAAATTCTCATTCCGACCGACGGAAGTCGATCTGCAGAAGCCGCCGCTCGCCATGGGCACGTGATTGCGGAGGCATTCGACGCGTCCGTCCACCTCATCAGCGTCACTGATGATACCGAACGTACTGACCGACTTGCGAAAGCACAGGCTCAAGACGCCATAGCTACGCTTGAGAAACTCATAGAGCAGGAATCCGACCTTTCCTGTAGTTCAGCCATCGTGAAGGGAAGTCCGTACGAAGCGATTCTTTCCTATGCATCAGAGAATGACATCGATCTCGTCGTGATGGGGACGCACGGACGACGTGGGTTGAGCCGGGCCCTCCTCGGCAGTGTCACCGAGCGTGTGATTCGGTCGAGCAACGGTCCCGTGTTAGCAGTCCCACCGCATGCAATCGCCCAAGAGCGAGAGGGGTACGAGAGGATTCTCATCCCGACAGACGGGAGTCCGGGTGCGACTGCTGCGGTCGAACACGGAATAGCCCTTGCAGAGCGACTGGAAGCTACAGTGCGTGTACTCTATGTGATTGAAGGTGAGCGGGGGCTTCCATCAATCGGTGATCCGCTACGTGACGAAGCGGTCGAGGTTGTTGAAGCGGTAGCAGAGCAGGTATCAGAACGTGAAGTCGCCCTGAGTACCCACGTCCAACCCGGAATCCCCCACGAGGTAATCAACAATTTCGTCAGTGCGTATGGAATAGACCTCGTTACGATGGGAACACACGGCCGCTCGGGGGTACGACGTCATCTACTGGGGAGCGTCACTGAGCGGGTGTTGCGTACGAGCGATGCGCCGATACTCACCGTGCGACGAGAGACTGAATGAGGGTCGCTCAGTGTTGCCGACGTATGGATACTTGGGGATTTGACCGGTAGATGAGGACCCCACTTCTGGGCGAACGCGACTGTCGAGCAGTTTAAGAATATGGACCGTACCTCAACGGGGTCCCAGGCCGGAGTCAGTGTGGGAAAGGGAGATTTCAGGAGTCGGACTGTCGGACGGTCATCACGGGCACCGGTGACGTGCGCACGGTTTTCTCGGCGACGCTCCCGAGGAGATATCTCTCGATACCACTGCGCCCCTGCGTCCCCATGACGACGAGGTCAATCTCGTGTTCATCAACGTAGGAGCGAATCTCTCGATACGGGGTGCCGTATTCGACGCTCGTTTCGACCGCAGAGACGGATGCCTCTGTCGCGCGTTCTTCGACAGTATCCAACGCCGTTCGCGCTGCTTCTTCGAGACTGTCGAGGTTCGCGTCGGAGCGCACATCGAACCCCATCGCCGCTTTATTGACGACGGAGAGCGCGTGTAAGCTCGCATCGTAGGTGCTGGCAATATCGACGGCAGGACCAATTGCAGCCCCAGCACCCTCGCTACCGTCGGTCGGTACGAGGATGTCTGTGTAGGGGAACGTGACACCGCTCTCCTCTTCCGCTTTGACGGTCAATACCGGCACGTCCGAGAGCCGAACGACCTTCTCGGTGACACTTCCGAGCAGATACCGTTCGACGCCGGTCCGGCCGTGGGTCCCCATCACGACGAGGTCGATTCCGTGGTCCGTTGCGTACCGCAGAATCGCGGTATGAGGGACGTCGGTGCGAACAGCTTGTTCGGTCTCGACTCCCGTCGTCGATAGGTTCGCGCAGGTTCGTTCCGCCAGTTCAGTCCGCTCCGCTTTGAGCCGGTCGTACCGCGGTGCGTTTTCGAGGCCGCGCGAATCGACGACGCAGAGCGCATGGACGGTCGCATCATACTGTCTTGCCAGGTCCTCGGCGTACTCGGCGGCCACCTCTGAACAGGGACTGCCATCTGTAGGGACGAGAATGTCGTCGAACATCGTTGGACAGTATCCCGTTCGGGGGCCGACGTCATCAAAGATTGGTGGCTATTTACAACCAATCGAGAACGTTCTCGGGACTCCGCGCCGGAAGAATATCGTAGTGGTCGCTACCGTTTCTGTCGAGATCGACGAGTTTGAACACGCCGTCACCGGTCCAGCCACAGTCGGCTGAACACCGTGCGACCGCGTGCGCATCTGCACCCTCACCGAGATGAATGCCGTCGAGCGTGAGCGCGCTATCGCACGCTGGACAGACGGGACTGACCGAGGTGTACGTGTGCCCGAGCATCGCCTCGATGTCTGTCGTGGTCTCACCGAGCGTCTCGTTGAGGACGGTGCCGACGGCCGCTTCGAGTGACTGATAGCGAGCCTGCTGTTCGGCTTCGTTTTCTGGAAGGTTGGTGTTCGTGACTGCGATGGTTAGTCGTGCGAGCGAAGCGTCGTCGTTCGGGTATTCAGGGGAAGTCACAGGGTTCGGAATCGGTTGGGTGTTGTTGTACTCCGATACAGCGTGAGAACACGCAAGGGGTCGTCTCGACGTGTGGAGTACTATTCAGGGAGGTCACGTCGTCCGGTCCGGTAGCACTCCCAGCACGGAAAATCGCTGGAGAGGTCCGCACAGTCGCAGTCTGGCTCGTCGGCCTCCGCTTGTTCTTCGGAGTTCTCCTCGTGGTCGCGCACTTGGTTTGGGGTCGAACAGTCTCGCCACCGTCGGCGAGGAGTTGATGGTGGCGAACGGCGTCGAGAATTGGTCGGCGGAGCGCAACTGCGACACGGTGTTTGCACGCACCGCTGTATTTCGCGTCTGCCGGGCACGTACACGCGGTCGGCAGGTCGTCCTCGATTCGGACGGTGTACTCGTGATTCTCCGGGTCGGCGTAGCTCCCGCTCCGAACACGAACATCACCGTTCTGGAGTTCGAACTCGAAGGCTTCGTACTGTGCTCGTTTCCTCACTCTACTCGTCGTCTCTAGGTTTGCGGGTGGTGTCGTCATTATCGTCGTGAGGCACCGAGAAGTCGAGTGCCCCGCACCCGTCAGGGGCAGAAAAATCACGGAGTACGAAGAGTAAGTCCTACCCTTTAGATTAGAGCAGATGCCTGAAAAGTGCTAATTATGCAGAAGACGTTGTCTGTTTTGATTGCTCGCTCGGAGAGCAGATGGACGCATGACCCGACCGAAGATGGTTTGGAGATTACTTACAAGAACAGAGGTCGGACATGTCGAATCCGGGTTCACGATAGTTTACATCGTGACGGTACTCGGGTCAGTCCGCTCGTGGATGCCGTCGAAATCGTCGTCGAAGCTCGCAATCGAGTCGATGTCTCGCGGCATCCTCGTCGTGGTGGGCGTAGAACACATCCGTATCGATGAAGATGCTCATCCGTAGATGATGTCGTCGATGTCGTCTTCTGTCGTTTTCTGACCGGATGCAACGGTCCCATCGTGGAAGGCCTCGTGAGCGTCATCGTCGACGGGAACCTGCGAGTCGCGGAACGAATCGATAAGCCTTCTAGTAAGACAGGTACGGTAGCGTTAGTTATTACACCTATTCTCGTCCTCGTCGTTCTTGACCGGGCAGTCAGCCGATGTCTCTCTCGTCGAGTTGAGACCAATTCTCCAAGCCGACGCGGAGAGTGGCTTTGAGCGCACCGAGGATGACGGGGCCGAAGAACAGTCCCATAATTCCGAACGCGTACGCGCCGCCGAGGATACCGAGGAGAATGACGGCGGGATTGAGTTTCGCATACCTATCGACGGCGAATGGACGGAGATAGTCGTCGGTGAGTCCAACCACGATAACGCTGTAGACGAACAGTCCCACGGCGAGTACCGGTTCGCCCGTGAGATAGAGGTAGACCACCGCTCCTCCCCAGACCGGAATCGCACCGACGAGCGGAACCATAGCGAGAACTATCATGACCGCCGTCCAGAACACCGCATTGGGAACGCCAGTGACGGCGAGCCCAACACCGGCGACGACCCCCTGGACGATACCGACGAAGACGTGTCCGAAGAGAACGCCCCACATCACGTCGTCGATCTCCGCGTAAAGGTCGCGCTGGATGTCCATCGGGAGGGGAATCGTTCGGTGGAGCCAGTCGAGCAGATCATTGCCGTCTTTGAGGAGGTAGTAGATGAGAAAGAGCGCTAGCGCAATCCCGATGAGGTGGAAAGTGATCGTACCGAACGCTGCGGCCGACCGTTCGAACACGATCGTCCCGATTTCCCGTCCCGAGCCGACGAGTTCTCCGACGATATCGACCTCTTGTCCAATGAGTTCCTCGACTCGGGATTCGAACATCTCGATTTGCATCACGTCAGTGTCGAAGTCCCGGAGGATTCGGTCGGCACTATCCGCGACGGTTGCAAGAACTACCACGAATGGAGCGACGAATCCGGCAACTGCCAGCACGACGAGCGAGAGTGCAGCAACCATCGGCGATACGTACGCTTCAAAGCGGACTTGCAGCGGATACAGCACGTAGGCGAGGAGTACGGCACCGAGGACGTACTGGAGAAACGGTTGGACCAGTACGACCGACAGCACGATGAGGACGGTACCGAAAGCGAGGAGAAATCCCTTACTGAGATTCACGACCGCGAATTCGTTAACCGATGACAAAAAGATTCGCGCTCGGCCTGGGAACAGCGTTACTCTGCAGGAGGAATAGGCGTTTGGCTACCTGTTTTGATTGACCTCTCGCTGTGAGGATTCGGCTCGGTCGAATCCGAATTGTAATCGAGAACCCGGCTCTGTTGAAACCCTCCAAATCTGACAGTAGATGGTGTGAGCAGTTTGTGGTGCGAATTGATTACCGACACCGCTTTATTCGTTCTTTAAAGCGAGTAACTGGGGTGCGTCTCGAATCTGGTACTCTTTTTCGTCCACCTCTTCGGTCTCAAGTGTCTTGGTGTGCTTCGACCACTCTTTTCTGTTCGGTCACGGGCGTGCCATCGACGGGTGTAGAGTCGTTGATCGTCATCGTGTGCTAATTAGCATCCTTCAAGTAGTTGGAAGCTCAGAATCGATAGCGAGGATTGCCGAAAGGTGGGACTCTTCTTGTTCGAGCTGGACTGTTGGCTCCACCACTTGCCGCTCAGCGTCGTATTTGATGAATCCGGCCTCGGCCAACTTCGGAAGATGGGTGTGATGCAGGGCGGTGTGAATCTGTGTGACTGTCTCGTCAGCAGCCTCTGTCGGTGACGTGTGGTGATTGTGTTCGATGATCGCGTTTGCGAGGTCGTTTATCGAAACCGACTGTTGCTGAGTTGCGAGTGTCGCAAGGACGATGCGACGATGCTTGTTTTCACAGACGTCGAGAGCCGTGTCGAGTTCAGGTGTCCCAACCATACGCTTCTGTAAACAGCCAACGCGGTTCACCCCTGTTTTTGGATATACAAATCGTTTTTAAGTGGTTCGATCTGGTGGGTGAAGTTCGGTCAGCGTACTGCCGAGGATAGCACTAATCCCGCGTCGGAGACGGGATGCGACCGCCTGCTGTGAGATGCCGAGTTCGTCGCCGAGGTCTGCCATCGTCACGTCGCGTGGGGTGTTGAAGTAGCCCCGCTCGTACGCGAGCTCCAACGCCTCCTGCTGGGTGTCGGTGAGTGCTGTCTCGGCCGCTGACTCGATGGGTGTGAGCGCTTGCAGTTTGGTGAGCGTAATCGGGATGGCTAACTCCCGACAGCGTTCTTGGAATGCCGCAACGTCACGTCGGTCGTCACCCCGAATATCGAACGTCCACTGCTCGCTCGTGCCGACCGCTTTAATAAGGGGAACCCCCGTTTCCATCAGCGTGCTCAGAACACTGTCGTACTTCAGCGTCCACTCGACGCGCAATAGGTGCTCGTCTTCGACGGAATCGACGAGTCGGATGTTCTCCACTCCCGGATGGTCGAGAAACGCATCCTCAATGTCATCAACGGCAGTCCCGCGCACCCAGAAATAGGGAATCACGACGTCTTGGGCCGGTATGATTCGTTCCAGTTCGACTGTCACGCCCGGCAATTGTTCGAACACTGTACCGAGGGGGAACTGGTCTGACGGAACGGTAAACGTCGCTTCGGTAGCCATTATCAAGTCTGTCTCGCGCCGCCAGTAAAGGACTGGTGTCCATACCGACAAGCGAGGAACGAAATCCTCGATATGGACACGTAACCAGTATCTGAAACGATAGATTCACGCTCTACATTGCTCACAGCCATTCTGATTCCGTCAGCAGGTGAGGGTTTCAACAAGGCCGAGATCCCATTTCCGAGCATCGTCACGAGTCGGACGTTCCGACTCGCCGTCGGAGTTCACGCTCTAGCTGTCCGATTACGAAGGGGAGGAGACTCATCCCGAACACGAGCAGCCACCCCTCGACCCCGATGGGGGTGGTACTCAGCGCCAGAGAGATGCCGGGCAAGTAGACTGCGCCGAAGAGGATTACTGATGACAGGCCCAGGGCACCCCAGACGTACAGGTTTTCCGTGACCTCATTTCTGACGAGATCTGACGTGATATCCCGGACGTTGAACACGTGCCAGAGCTGGGCAAAGGCCAACGTGAGGAACGAGATTGTGACGGCCTCATCAGTGTCCATACCCCCGGCGTACATCCTACCGCCGATCACGAATGCACCGATGACCGCGGCTGAAATCAGTATTCCGAACAGCCCCAGTTCGGTCCAGTTGATTCGCGTCATAATCGGTTCCTCGGGGTCCCGAGGTGGGCGGTCCATGATGTCACTACTGCCGCCGCAGGCACCGAGCGCGAACGCCGGGAAGATGTCGGTCACGACGTTGAGGAACAGAATCTGCAGCGGGAGCAACGGAAGCGGGAAGCCGAGGAGCGCGGCGATAAGTATGACGAGCAGTTCGCTGACGTTGCACGACATGAGATACAGGACGAACTTCCTGATGTTACTGAAGATGATCCGTCCCTCTCTGACGGCGTGATAGATGCTCTCGAAGTTGTCGTCCTGCAGAATCATGTCCGATGCTTCCTGAGCGACTTGGGTCCCCCGCTGACCCATCGCTACGCCGATGTCGGCCCGCTTGAGTGCTGGCGCGTCGTTGACGCCGTCGCCAGTCATTGCGACGATAGAGCCTGCTGCCTGGTGAACGTCGATTAAATCGAGTTTGTTCGCGGGATTCACTCGCGCGAAGACGGACGCGTTCACGAACCGGTCCCGCTCCGCCTGGGTGAGGTTTTCGACGTCGTCGAGTTCACGACCCTCGACGACCTCGGTGTCGTCCGAGCCGACCAGTCCGACGCTCCGGGCGATGTTTTGGGCCGTTCCCGCGTGATCGCCGGTCACCATGACGACTCGTATCCCCGCGTCCTGACACCGCTGGATAGTCGATCTGACTTCTTTTCGCGGCGGATCGATCAATCCAACGAGCCCGATCAGCGACAGGTCCTCGTACGGCGAGCCCTCTGTACTATCCACGTCTTTCTTGGCGAGTCCGAGAACGCGCAACCCGTCTTCGGCCATTCGCTCGCTCTTTTCGATCAACTCGTCCTTCTCGGTCGCCGATAACTCTCTGGAGTCCTCCCCCGTCACCACCCGAGAAGACGCGTCGATGACCTCCTCCGGAGCCCCCTTTACGGCTACCGTGTACCGTCCGTCGGAGTCGTGGTACGTTGCCATCATTTTGACGGCCGGGTCGAACGACACCTCCCGGGCTTCCGGCAGCGATTCGAGGAGGGCGTCCCGGTTGAGCCCGCCCTTCATCCCGGCGATCAGGAGGGCGACTTCCATCGGATCGCCCGAAACGTTCAGTTCGCCGTCTTCCTCGGTCACGGAGGCGTTGTTACAGAGGACGCCCACTTTGAGCGCTTCCTGCATGGCGGGGTCCTGTGGCTCGTCTAGCTCTTGGCCGCCGTGCTGAAACGTCCCCTTAGTGTCGAGTCCAGTCCCTGTGACCTCCACCGAGCCGTTCGCCAGCTCGTAGGCGGCCACCGTCATCTTGTTCTCCGTTAACGTTCCCGTCTTATCAGTGCAGATGACGGTTGTGGAGCCGAGCGTCTCGACGGAGGCGAGGTTGCTGATGAGTGCGTTGCGGTCGGCCATCCGCCACATCCCCCTCGCCAACACGAGTGTGGCGACAATGGGGAGCCCTTCCGGCACTGTCGCAACCGCCAGCGCGATGGCCGTTTCAACCATCAGGAAGAGATCCTGCCCCCTGAGCCAGCCGGACACGAGGACGATAGCCGCAACCACGAGGAGTAATGGAACGAGTTTCTGTCCGAGGTCGTCAAGCTTCCCCTGGAGTGGTGTCTTTTTCTCACCTGTCTCTTGGAGCGATGCCGATATCTGCCCCAGTTCTGTGCCCGGGCCCGTGGCGACGACGACTGCTTCTGCGGTGCCCCGCGTCAGGTACGTCCCCTTATACAGCATGTTCTCCCGCTCGGCGAGCGGCACGTCTTCATCGAGGGGCTCGCTGGTCTTCCCGACGGGGACGGATTCGCCGGTGAGGGCCGACTCGTCAACTTGGAGCTTGGACGGGTCTATCACCCGCAGGTCGGCCGGGACGATATCACCAGCATCGAGAATGACAATATCGCCCGGAACTAGGTTCTCCGCCGGAATTTCCTGATCGTCGCCGGATCGGCGGACTCTGGTTTCGACCTCCGTCATCTCCTGTAGACTCTCCATCGAACGGATAGCACGCATCTCGGTGACGAAGCCGATGGCACCGTTAATGACGAGAACAGCGAGAACCGCGGTCCCTTCGATAACGTCCCCCATCACGAACGCCGCCACGGCCGCAACTGCGAGCAGGAGGACGATAACACTCGCAAACTGGTTCACTAAAACCTCGAGCCAGCGTCGCTGTTCGACTTCGTGTAACTCGTTGGGACCGAACCGCTCTCGTCTGCGCTTGACTTCCTCTTCCGTCAGCCCCTCGTCTTTCGATACGTCGAGTTGTTCCAGAACGTCGCTTACAGACCGCGACCACGGTGACTGAGTATCGTCCCTGTTTCGTACCATCACTTAGGAAAGGCTCCGTATTTTCTCATACAGAACAGATTGAACGCGGCGCTTTGTGTAGTTTCGGTACGGATTGATACGACTGCCGGGTTCCTCGCCCGCCTCAATTGAGCAGGTAATCTCTGTGTGATGTGTGGACCTGAGTAGCCCTCTCGCGATGAGTACCCGCCCGAAATCCGGATAGCTTCGATTCGTCGAGCGAGTTCCGTACTAGCTGTACCCACTCTGCACTCAGTTTTCCTCGGTTGGCGGGGGCGTTCACCCGGGGTGGCCGGAGGTACACGAATACGAACTCCGCGACCACGAATTCCCCGCTCATGATGACGAGGAGTCCCCACCGACGGGTGCAGATCGCTCCAACACTCCCATTGTCGTGTGAGGGACTCGTCGGAGGACGACTGCAACGAGCGACACCGGTGGACAGTACGGATCGGAATCCCGGTGTCGTCACAGGCCCCAGAAGAACGCGATGCCCGGCCGTCGTGACGACGGTTAGGACGAACTGGAGCGGTGCCCCGACGCGTGCGAAGTCGGTGAACTCGTACCCGCCGGGGCCGTAGACCATGAGATTCGTCTGATAGCCGACGGGACTGAGTAGCGGTGTGCTGGCGGCGAACGTCACCGCGAGGGCGAACGCGAAGGTGTTGACCCCGAGTTGACCCGCAACTTCCACGGCGATGGGAAGCATCAATACGGACTGCCCCGAGACGAAGGGTCGCGGCTCCCCTACGTCATCCCGGAATACGAAGGCGCACCGATCTACGATCACGAGCGCTTACCGTCCGTCACCCGCGAGTCGCTGATTGACGCCGACCTGACGATCCGCTCGTACGACACACTAACGTCGCCGCCAACGGACCTGCCAACACGCGAGACGGGACTCGTCTTCGAACACCGTGCTCGGGAGAGCGACGCCGACATCGAGTACGACCTCATCTCGAGCGACGAACTCGAACACATTACGGAATTGAGAGGAGAAAGCCCCGCCCTTTAGGGCGGGGATGAATCCGACAAACGATGACACAAACCACCAACGATAGCACGGCCGGATATTCCAATAAATACTTAGGATGATAGACTAAATTACCGATGTAATGGTCACGGTGACTGTCACCGCAAAGTTCCACAACCCATCCCTCTCACGGCGCAAAGAGTGGCAACGCGCCACTCGCCTCTACCGTGACACCAAGCAATCCTGTATCGACGGATGGGTGAACGGCAACTTCGGCAAATCCGTGACCACGGCCAGCATCGACAACGCACTCTACTCGGCTATCCAGAACCAAGCCATTCGAGAGGCAAAATCCGACCACAACAAGGACGGAGAGGTTCGCTACCGAGAGAGTCAGCCGTTCGCCATCAACAACCAGAACTGGGAAATCGACACGACCGAGAACGGTACAGTCGTCGTCGGCTTCCCGTGCATCTCTCAATGGTGGTACACGCCCATTGAAGTGTACGACGACATTGCCGACCCCGTAGACCGACTGGTCGAAGGTGACGCCGACAAGACCCGTCTACAGGTCTACCGTCGCGGAGACGACTGGTACTGTACGTTCAACATTGAGTACGACGCTGATACGTCGGGTGAAACGCCCATCGGTGTCGATATTGGTGAACGACACATCCTCGCGGTGACCGCCTACGGCGAAGACGAGTCGATGCTGGTGTCGGGTGGTGAGGCGAAGTACGTTCGACGCAAATATCGTTCCCTACGCGATTCGCTTTCGGAAGCGGGTGCGCTTCGCGCACGCAACCGTGATGGGTGACAAAGAACAGCGTCGAATCAAAGACCTGAACCACAAATTCTCCCGTCGCCTCATCACGTTCGCGGATCAGTTCGAGAACCCCGTGATTCGGATAGAAGACCTCGAAGGTACCCGCGAGAACAGTTCGTGGTCGGGTGTCCACTCGTGGCACTTCCACCAACTCCAACAGTTCATCACGTACAAAGCCGAACGCGCCGGTATTCGTGTCGAGAAAGTCGATGCGTACCATACCAGCCAGCGGTGTTCGGCGTGTGGTTCGATGGGAACCCGTGATGGCGACCACTTTTCGTGTTCGGAGTGCAATCGTGGACGCCACGCTGACCTGAACGCTTCGGAGAATATCGCACAACGGGATGGTGAACCATGCACGGGCTAACGTCTCCGAAAACGCTCTGCGTTTTCGGGAGCACGGAAATCCCTGATTTCCGTAGCCTTCGGGCGAGTCGAACCGTGCTACCTCGCGGGCTGAAGAACCCGCCGTCGTCATCGGGCTACGCTCGATTGCTCGTGGGACGTTGTCCCACGCTGTTGACGCCCGCTATATGCGGGGAGGAAGGCCCCATTGACAGGGCTACACGCGCTGAAAAGCACGTCCTTGGTCACAACTGGACGGCGACCGTTGACGGCCCACGCGAAAGCGTACTTGAGGCCCGAGGAAACGCGCAACCTGAATATCCCCTTCGGGGAATCCTCGCCCGTTAGGGCGGGGAGGATGTCAATTCAGCAAGTTCGTGAGTCGGGAGGACTGATAGCTCGATGGCGACTCGGGACCGCGCGTTCGCCCGCACCGAGGGTATCGAGCGCGCCGCTAGCACCATCGAGGAGCGCGCCGAACCGCTGGACGAGCGGGCCCTCCCGCGCCTCGCCGACGAGGTCGAGGACGCGGATTTCGTCCTCCTCGGGGAAGCCAGCCACGGGACCTCGGAGTACTACCGGTGGCGCGCCCGGTTGACCGCCGAACTCGCCGAGCGCGGCGGACTCTCGTTCGTCGCGGTCGAGGGCGACTGGACCGACTGCTACGAGGTGAACAGGTACGTCCGGGGGCAGCGCGACGACGACCGGGCCACCGACGTCCTCGCGGAGTTCGAGCGGTGGCCGACGTGGATGTGGGCCAACTGGGAGGTCGCCGCGCTCGTGGACCGACTCCGAGGGTACAACGAGGGACGGTCCCACGACGAGCAGGTCGGCTTCTACGGTCTCGACGTGTACAGCCTCTTCGAGTCGATGGAAGCCGTCGTCGAGTACTTGGAGGACTACGACCCGGAGGCCGCCGAGCGGGCGCGGGACGCCTACAACTGCTTCGAACCCTACGGCGAGGACGCCCGAGAGTACGGCCGTTCGACACGGCTCGCGCCAGCGGACTGCGAGGACGAGGTGGTCGAAATCTTGGCGGACCTCCGGCGAGACCACGAACGGTACGACGGCGACCCGGAGGCACACTTCGCCGCCGAGCAGAACGCCTTCGTGGCGAAGAACGCCGAGGAGTACTACCGGTCGATGATGGAGGGGAGCGCCGAGTCGTGGAACGTCCGCGACGACCACATGATGGCGACGCTCGACCGACTCGCGGACCACCACGGCGGGACGGCGGTCATCTGGGCGCACAACACTCACGTCGGCGACGCCCGGGCGACCGACATGGCCGACCGCGGCAAGCACAACCTCGGACAACTCGCTCGCCAGAACCATCCGGGCGAGTGCCACGTCGTCGGGTTCGGCACTCACCGGGGCGAGGTCGTCGCGGGCGAGGAGTGGGGCGCGGACGAGGAGAAAATGCGCGTCCCGCCAGCCCGCGAGGGGAGCGTCGGCAACACCTTCCACCGCGCGACCGGCGAGGACTGCTTCCTCCCAGACACCGACGCGCCCGCGCTCGCCGAGCGCCGGGGCCACCGCGCCATCGGCGTGGTCTACGACCCCGACCGCGAGACGTACAACTACGTTCCGACGAATCTGGCCGAACGCTACGACTCGTTCGTCCACGTCGAGGACTCGACCGCGCTCCACTCGCTCGGCGTCGAACCAGACCTGAGCGAAGCGCCCGAGGCGTACCCGTGGGGCGTGTAGCCGTAGAAATGTAATTATTTCTCTAACATAGAAAAGCAATTTCTTAACACAGTATTTCATTTTCTTAGGCGAGCACGACCGCGGCCGTCGGCCACGGTCGCGCAGGACAACCGTTCGTACCCACTCCTTCTGCTGGCGTCTTCTCCGACACAACTCTCTCCTCACCTCGGGCACAACCCCTTTCCCGCCCAACACCGTGCTTCCGCCGATGACCGTCAGCGTCGTCCTCCCGACCTACCACCGGGCGTCGGTCCTCGGCGACGCCGTCGAGAGCGTCCTCGGCCAGCGCTACGCCGACCTTGAACGCCTCGTCGTGGACGACGGCGACGACGAAGCGACTCCCAAGGTCGTCTCCTCGTTCGGCGACGACCGACTGCGATACGTCTGCCGCGTGGAGGGTTCCGGCGTCGCAGCACTCGCGCGCCCCGGCGTTCAGTGGGACGTAAGCAGACTCGGCAGCCACGTGTCCGTCTATCGCCTCGACGGTCTTGCGCATGAACGCGTGCTGGATGGCATAGAGTATCTCGACCATAGGTTTCCTCTGGTTTCGACTCCGTCAGCGGAAACGGAAACGTCGAAAACCGTCCGCCGGCGGAGCCGATGGTTACCTCTGTTACTGTGCCGACGTGTATAGTCCTCACCCCAAACTGCTGACAGACTTGGTGGATGGAATCTAGGTACTGTAGAATTCCGGTAGACGGACACAACCGGCGGAGGTTTTCGGCGGTAGACCGACATTGGCCATCGCTATCTTCCCGTGGTAGATATTGAATTGACGTATGGGACTTCTGCTCGACCTCAATTTGATTCTTGCTCAGGTATCTGGTCCGAGCGGATTTTCCGGAGGGCTTCTGTCGAACCCGTGGTTTTACGCGGGGTTCTCGGCCGTCTCGATGGCGGTGGGGTCAGCGGTCGCCCTCTGGCTTGATCCGCGTCGAGGGTGGCAGGCCATCCTACTTGCCGTCGGCGGCGGGTCACTGGTCATCTCGCTCGCCTTCGAACTGTTCGACCCGGCGTTCCACAACATCGGTCGCTGGGGTGCGTCGGGCTTCTTTGTGGCTGGCGTGGGGACGTTCGGCGGACTCGACATCCTCATTGACGGACGATGAGCGACGAGACAAAGGAGAACGGGTGGGACTGTGGGCGAGCGTGACGACCGACGGCTCCCCGAGAATGCGGCGATGGGGTCGCTGCTCGCTGCGTCGGGGCAGGTCCACGGCGCACTCTCGTTCCTATTCGCGCTCGTCGTGACCAACGGGTCGCAATCGATGATGTCCGGGACCAACATGAAGGAGAACCACGGTCGGTGGGTCGTTCTCGGCGCTTGGGTCGCAACCGGTCTCGTGGTCGGCGCGTCTGTAATGGCTGGCTACTGGTACCTGCCGTCCCTGTCGCACTACTGGCTCGGGGCGGTCCGGGCGTTCGCCGGGGGTGCCATCCTCGCGTCGCTCGCGGGCGAAATCTATCCCGACGCCTACGAGGACGCGGGACCGTACATCACGCTGGCGACAGCGGTCGGCTTCCTCGTGACGTTTCTGCTGTGACGCGATTGACCTCACGTCTTGCGGTCCTCTCTCCCTCATCGCCACTACAGTATGGACTACCGGCTGAAACCGACTTCAGGCCCCTTCGAGCAAGTTGAGAAAGCAGATACTTACGCGGATTACGTCTCGTCTGGTTCGCTGGCCCACCTATCAACTATATTGACGACTTCTTTTGCCGTGTTGCTAATCCGGTCAAGCCGATTTCGGATCGACGCTGAATCATCGCCCTGCCACGCAGCGAGGTAGAACGCCGACCCATCCGTGTCAAGCCCACAGTACCGGCCAACAATGTACGCGACGGCTTCTGCTTCGACCTCGCGTTTCGCCCGCTCGGTTTCGTCGGTGATGTCTGCGTGGAGGAGTGCGTGGGCGTACTCATGAATCAGCGTGACCGCGAGATCGGCCTGATTCGAGCGGGCTTTCGCCTCGACGACTGGTTGGAGATTACGATTACTCCGATATTTGCAGACGCCCGTTGCGTCGCCATGCGTCCACTCGTCAGCATCGACGACACGAACTGTCACGCCGATATCAGCGGCCGCATCCTTGAGTGCAGGCACGAGGTGGTCGGCATCCCCAGTCGCCTCGGTTTCTAGCTCAGGACGCGGCTCACCTTCGGTCTGAGACACATCGAAGACCGCCGTTGGCTTGAAGCCGACAAGCCCTTTCGACCACTCCTCCGGCGGCGTCTCGTCGTATTCACAGTCGCTTTGTTCGTGATAGCTCGGCGAATTCTCGCACTCGGGACACCGGTTGGTGATGATCGGTGCCCAGATCCAGATGGCCTGTTCGCCCTCTTGGACATGCCGGTCGAACTCAGTTCGCCACGTGTTGTAGCCAGCGACCTTCGTCGCCTCTGGATACTGGAGTTGGATGAGCAGGGTATTTCGATGGGAGTAGTCGTGGAACTGGGATTGAACACCAAGCCAGTCTTGGAACTGCTGACTGGCTCTTGCCTCGTCAGTGAGAGCGACGAGGTCGTCGATCCACGCTTCGATCGTACTGTGCATCTCGTCGTGGCGAGTTTCGGAGTCACTGAAAGCAACTCGTGAACAAGTATTCGATAGCATGATATTCGAGTGCGGCCGACGCTTACGAACGCCGAGTGCCCCGCACCCCTCGGGGGCAGAAAAACTAACTGACTGGCTCTAACTCGTCTATCGAAGCGGCTTATCTACAGATGAACAACGCGAGTATCTTGGAGCTTGACTACGAGGCGGTTTATTTGGGGTCGTACGGATTTGTCGCAGTATCGAGTCGGTAGACATCGTCAGCCGCATCGAAGTCATCATCGAATGCGTAGAGATATCCTAGCCCTTCTGTCTGCATGTAGGCGACGATACACGCATCGACGAGCGAGAGTGCTTTGTGTTGTCTGAATAGTGCTTTTCCTGTCGCAAAGGCATCGGTAGTCAGTGACTCGACGTGGAAGCGAGCGTTCTCTTCGATTCGGTCAAGAAGATCGACGGCCGCATCGTGTCCGGCGTGGGTGGTGAGTCCGTTCATCGTCTCTGCCAGAACGTAATCGAGAATGACTGCCTCCGGCAACGACCCGTCGTCAACGCCACGGAGAATGGGGAGCGCAGTATCGTGTGCGTTATCTCGTCGATAGGCCGCTGCGAAGAGGACCGACGTGTCGAGTAAGGCCCGAGGCATTTATTCGATATCGACGCCCCAGGCGTCGTGGTCGGTAGTTACGTCTGTTTCTGTATCCCCGTCGTAGCCCTCGAAGTCACTAAATGTGCCTGTCCGCTGTTGAATGACGTGGACGCGGATACTGCCATCCTTTTCGATGTGCCAGCGCAACTGGTCACCGTCGTCGATTCCGAGTTCTCGCCGGATTCGGGCAGGGATGTTCGCTTGGTTGCCCGAGACCTTACTTTCGGCGTCGATACGGTCACTACTCATGGTCAATAGAGGGAACTCTATCGGTAAAAAGGTAGTGTGGAGACACACTATGTTCTGCTTGAGGCAGCAAGTCTGATAGGATTTTGATAACGAACACGTCTTCGTTGACCATCTATGCGTCTCCGCTCGCTAACCGGTCGATGAATTCACGCTGTTGGCGTTTTCGCTCGTCGACCGTTGATTCGTACTCTTTCTCGATTTGCTCGTGGTATGTCTCGACGGCCTGTTCGTCGCCAGTTAGCAGGAGACCGTCTTGAAGAGCGGCGTGTGCGACGGCAGTCGGGAGTTGCTCGATATCGCTTACGTCCACAAACTCCTCGGCATACTGCTGGAGGTCCGCATCGATTTGGTTTCGCAGTCGGAATCGTTCCCGAGCGTCCAATGTCTCCGGGAACCGGAGTGCGATGTCCACGTCTGAGTCCGGTCCAGCAGTTCCGCGTGCGTGCGAACCGAAGAGAATCGCAAAGACGACTCGCTCTTGGTCGAGATACGACCGCAGTCGGTCGAGCTTGACGCGTTCGACCGCGGAGTCGTCTGTATGCACCATACGTACGTGTTCATCGTCCCGCATAATATAGTTGTGTTGCCGATTAGTCGAAGCGCTTGCCGAGTTCACGGACCTCGGCAGTATCCTCTTCCTCTGGTATCTTGATCGCGTCCCGCATCTCACCCACTTGCTCGCTGTCGAAGACATCCTGAAGGTCGCGGAGCGAACGGTTGTCGATGAGGCGCTCGATAGTCTCACTAAACGACTCTCCCTCCTGTCTATTTGCTTTGATGCGCTCGTAGAGGTCGTCATCAAGCTGAACGTGGCGCGACATCCTTGTCGACGACATTGCCGCCGAAGTTGAATCAGTATTTGGGTCACCCACGAAATCCCTCCGCTGACACTCTCTAGGACCGGGTTCAGTGACGCGTTTATTCCGGTAAGACGCGTCACACCGTTCGATCCTCAATTGGCTCAAGAGTCCGAAGGTCTGCTCGCAGGACGTCGCCATGCCGGACGACGTATCGAGCGGCAAGCACCGGGAATCGACACTTGGTGAATCCGGCCGTTTGAATATCGAGTTCGTCGTCCTCCTCGACGTACGTTGCGAGTGCTCGAAGGAACTTGTGGGTCCGCTGTCCTGCTTCGTAGTCTGGCAGGCCGTTTTCTCGACGCCCATAGACCTCGAATGCGTCGTAGCCCCAAATCGAGAGTCGAGCGTGGTCGTCGACCTCCCATTCGAGCGTTCCGAAACAGTATGATTCGCAGAGTTCTCGAACTGCCTGTGCATCGGTGACGGTGACACCGTCCGACGTTGTTGCTGCTTGGAGTGTTGCCATATTTCTCGGGCAGGGAATGCTATCCCCGCACCCTTCCAGGGGGTAAAAACTCGTTTGTGTTCGCTGATAGCTACTCTCTGGTGAGTTGCCTCGCTGGATGGTCCGTTCAATAGCATGCAGTCAAGTGTACGAGAGCACCGGCCCCGTAATACTGATTACGTATTACTCCGTAATTCTACTTGAGATGCCTCGGGTCACTACCAAAGGTCAGGTCACGATTCCGAAGGAGATTCGTGACGCCCTCGGGATTGAACCGGGCGACGAACTCGCCTTCGAGAAAACCGACGCTGGCTATACGATTCAGAAACAAGAACCGACGACAGCCAACGGTGAGAACCCGTTTGAAAAATACCGCGGAAGTGCCGAGAGCGAAGCGTCGATGCCTGAGCGAATGCGCCGACTCCGCGGCGAGTATCCACGCGATGTGAACGACGACGATGACGACGGAGACTCGAGGGCTGAGGCGTGATCACGTCGGTTGATACGAATGCACTCCTCGCGTTGTTGTACGAGGATGGCTATGCTGACGCAAGTGAGGACGCACTCCGAAGCGCCTATCAGGACGGCAAAGTCGTCATTCCATCCATCGTCTACGCAGAACTTGCGGCGGATGGTCACTTCGAGACGACGTCCGAACTTGACCAGTTTCTCGAGGACTTCAGCATTCAGCTCGAAGACCCGTCTCCAGCCGCGCTCTTCCGAGCAGGTGAACAATTCCAACAGTATACTGACCGACGACCAGATGGGCTTCAGTGTCCGTCCTGTGGTACGAAGCAGACCGTGCGATGTGAGGAGTGTGGTGGCGAACTCGCGCCACGCCAGCACATTGCCGCGGATTTCGTCATCGGTGGTCACGCGGTAGCTGATGCAGATGCACTCATCAGCTTTGACGATGCATTCTACGACACGTACTTTCCGTCGCTGACTGTCTTCCCCGAGTAAAAGCGAGTATTCATCCTGTCTAGAAGCTCTTTGTCGGGTTTTCAAGTACGGGTGGTCCTACCATACTTGTACATAGATGGATATCTCGTACCAGAACGCGAATGTTTACGAGGGAAATGAGTCGACCCTCTTGCGATTTCACACGAACGATGGGACGACCGCGTGCATCCTCATCGATGCCGGAGACGGCGTTGATTTAGACGCCCTCCTCGCTGACGACGAGTATCTCAACGCGATACTGCTCACGCACGGCCATATCGACCACTATCGAACGCTTGGCGACAACGTTCGCCATAACGCTCCGATCTATACTGCGCCCGCAACAGCGACAATTGTCGAGCGCGCACTCCCCGAAGCCCAGAAACACAACGACCTCGGGGCTGTCTCAGACGCACTCGACGCGCTCGAACCAATCGAGGACTGGACCGCTATCCTGCCGAACCTCGAAGTCCGTCCAATTCCGGTAGGGCACACGCCCGGTGCTGTCGGATTCGTCATCCGGTTCCACGACGAAGCGAGTACCAACTCGGCATTCGACGACGAAATGCAGTATCTCCTCGCAACGGGCGACTTCACGACTCGGCCCTGCGCGGGATATCCTGGCTTGGAGACGGCCTTACCGGTCGATATCGACGCCGTTCTGCTGAACGTTGCGACGACCGACGAGTACACGACCCACCTCAACGATTCATTGCGAACGATTCTCGAACGCGGGTTCGCCGGGTCATCTGTCGTCGTTGCAACGAGCGCGCTAACCGGCGTCCACTACGCGACGCTCCTCGGCCACCTCGCCGACGAGCTTGACCGGACACTCCCGATTCGGCTCGTTGGGCAAACCGCGAAACTCTGGGACGACCTTGACTTCGATACGCCGAACGCCGAATCACAGCGGGTTTTCTCTGAGCCGTCGGAGGTACTGGACTCGGGTGCAATCACGATTTGTGGCCCTGACGAGCCTGTCCGAGGAAGCGCCAAGCGATTGTTCGGGGCTATTGAGAACGACCCCTCTGCGGTGTTCGTCCAACTTACGACGGGCGGGGCTGAGCCTGTTTCCGGCGGGTCGTGTACGGCCCACGCATTCGAGGTCATCAACCATCCGACGCCCGAGACGCTCGACGAGACCGTCGCGGAGCTAGCGCCACAGCACGTCGTCATCAAGCACGCGACAGGCGGGGAGCTGAATCGGTTCCAGAAGCGCTACGACGAGTGTTTCACATGGGGTACCA
The DNA here is from genome assembly GCF_004765785.1 of Halorussus ruber. Classification (GTDB taxonomy): domain Archaea; phylum Halobacteriota; class Halobacteria; order Halobacteriales; family Haladaptataceae; genus Halorussus; species Halorussus ruber. Next base: position 247,102 of record NZ_ML219769.1, read on the forward strand.
ACGACTCACACGAGCACACTCTCTACGAGTCGGGGGAATGGGTTGCTCCGGGCTGGCTCACAGACCGCGTCGCCCAAAAGATTCGGATGCAACAATGGCAGGCGCTCGGCGACAAACCCGTTGCCACCCGAGAGAATTTCCCAGTTCCCGAGCGAACGCCGATCGATGTAGCGACGGAAGGCGTGGCCGTTGACGAATTTCGAGACCAATTCTCTACTCAATCGATTGAGACTGACCACGATGGTCGAACTAGTGGCCCGTCTGCTTCGACTGAAAATCGACAGTCACACCCAGAAACGACTGAAGACGTACGCGACGACCCAGCGGCGGCGAGTTCGCCGGATTCCGAGACGGACTCGTTCGAATCGACGGTGTTGACTCGGTTGGACGCTATCGAGGCGAAGCTTGACGCCGAGGACGCGACCGAGACTGTGACAGCACGAGTATTGAGTGGGGACGGGCAGACATTCCTCCAAGTCTTGGACGAGACTGACCTCCCACCGGGCCAACTCGTTGAACTTCAAATCAACAAGACGGCTACAGACGACTCTGACTGAGACGCTATTTTGGTGTGGCGGCTACCTGACAGTTGAATTTCGAGAACAGGAGGTCTCGTTTGACCGACGGACTGGTGTGTGACGGGATTTCTGCTCCCACCTGTTTCTTGTCTCAAAATCTGGCAGTCCTATTTAATTGCGTAGGTATATCAGGCTCGGTTGACTGCGACCGTTTGAATCTATTCATTCCATCTAGGTTTAATAATACCAAAAATAATTTTATAACTGAATTTATATCGGGATGTAATCAATGGACCGTCGCACGCAACGCGCCCTCGCCGTCACCTTCTCTATTCTTATCGTCACGGCGACACTCACCCCTGCCAGCGCCACGCTCTCCCCACCGAACCACTCGCAGACCGACAGTTCACTCTCCGACTCGCTTACGAATTCCCTCGCCGAGTTCGACGCACTTCCCGCCATCTTCGGCGCGGGGAACGGCAATGGAAATGGGAATGGGAA
>NZ_ML219770.1:0-203957 GCF_004765785.1 Halorussus ruber
GGGGAATTCCCGATATTGTCCGATTAGGAGAGGCGGGCAGGCCGCCTCGGTTGAATAGTATTATGGTGACTGATTACTTAAAACATCCGTTCGGCACGTCGAGTGTGGTTTGTGGATGACTTGTCGGATTCATCCCCGTCCTGAACGACCGGGCTTTCTCCTTGCACTTCCGTAACCGAGGCCGTGAACGCTTCTTGAAGCCCCCGCCCGGTCGCGGTCGCTGAGCAGGATATTCGCCGCTCTCCGCGCCGGAAGACAAACCGCGTCTTCCGAGCCTCGCCTCACTTCGTTCGGCGAGACACCGCCCGCGCTCCGAATAGTAGCCTGCTCAGATGACTAAACTGCACGCCGGGAGACAAACCGCGTCTCCCGAGGTCACACTCACTTCGTTCGCGTGACCGCGACCGGGCGGCCCCTTCATCCCACCCACGGCAGTTGGTCGGCCGAGCGCGCCCCGGTGGAGTGTCCGACTCAGCGCGTCCCGGTGGATTAGTCGGCCGAGCGTTCGCTCCGTGGAAGGTTGCACCGAGCGTCCGCCGCGGCGAGCGCCCGCGCTCGCCGCGGCTCTCGGGTGGTTATGAATTTCCTAAGCAATTTCATTTATTTCTTAAGTAAATAGATGGGATTGTCTCCTCCAGTCATCGACTTTTGCCGTTCGCTCGGCAGATGCAGAAACCGGTTTGGGTCAGGAGGCCGACAGCGGAGGCATGGACGGACTGACAGCGGTCGTGACAGGCGCGAGTCGAGGCATCGGCGAGGCGGTCGCGCGGCGCTTCGCCGCCGAGGGAGCGCGGGTGGTCCTCTGCGCCCGCGAGAAGGACGAAATCGAGGCCGTCGCCGACGACATCGAGGACGCGGGCGGAACTGCCACCGCGATGCGGGCCGACGTGCGCGACGAGTTCGACGTCGAGCGACTCATGGAGACCGCGGCGCGCGAGAGCGACGGCGGCATCGACCTCGTGGTCCCCTGCGCTGGCGTCTTTCACGGCAGTCCCGGCGAGACGCCGCTGGCCAGCGACTCCTACTCGGCGTTCGACGACAGTTTCCGAATCAACGCCCGAGGAGTCTTCACCGCGGTCCGCGAGGCCCTGCCGCATCTGGCCGACGACGCGCGGGTGCTGGTCCCCTCCGGAAAGATTGCGCGGGACGCGAAACCGGGCTACGGCTCCTACGCCGTCTCGAAGGCCGCGGCGGAGGCCGTCGTCCGGCAGTTCGCCGCGGAACTCGACTTCCCCGTCGGCGTCGTGGAACCCGGCGCGGTCGCCACCGACCTGACCGGCGGGCAGGGCCGCGACCCCGAGGACGCCGCGGACCTGATTCAGTGGGCCGCCATCGAGGCGTCCGCCGAGGAGGTAGACGGCAACGTGCTGGGCCTCAAAGAGTTCCGTCAGGCGACGGCGTGAAACGACCTTCCTACCGACCCGCGCCGAATCGCCGAGCGAGGTACCCGACCGCGTAGGCCGGATAGAGGACCGAAATCGGAAACACGAGGACGCTGAGGTACGAAAGCAGGAACTGGACCGCGGGATTCGGACGCCATCCCGACGCCTCGCTATCCGCTTTCCCGCCGGACGACCGACTCCGGAGATACCGAGCGTCCATGTACGCCCCGACCGGGAACAGCGACGCGACCACCATCGCGCCCCCGGCGACGGTCGTCAGCGACCCCGGCGCGGCCAGTTCCGCGGCGAGATAGCCCGCGCCGACGGCGACCACCGCGGGCAGGAGCAACCACCAGTAGCGCGACGGCGTCTTCCCGTCGAGGTGCTGGTTCCGGCGCGCGAGGTAGTACAGCGTCCCGAGCGGCGCGCTAATCGTCAACAGCATCGACTGGACCCGCGGCGGCCCGGACGAAAGCGAGTAATACATCTCGTTCACGGGGTGCATCGCCGACAGCAGGGGCATCCGGACCAGTTCGAGCGCCACGCTCGCGGCGACGGTGAGGACGAACGCGCCCGCGGCGTGGACCACTGGCCGAGGAGACCAGTCGAGGTCGAGCGCCCGGACCCGCACCGCGTCGGCGTACACCAGCACGGGAGCGACGAACACGCTCGCCAGCAGGACGAGTCCGGCCGCGAACGACCCCAGAATCCGCGCGCCGAACCCGCCAGCGGTCGAGGTAGCACCCGCGAACCCGGCGACCGCCGTGCCGACGAACAGCAGGAGCGTCAGGAGTCGATAGGAGGCCGAAGGTGGGTCCGCGCCCGTGGCGTCCGCGGTCGAGGAGTCCGGCGTCTGTGAGGCTGTGCGCTCAGTCGTCGCGTTCGACATAGGCTCGCTACGACCGCCACGGTCATTGTTACCAGCCTGCTGAACGTCGGTAAGTGGGGCCTGCGCAGGGACAAACGCTCTCTGAGGACTCGCGTTGCGCCCGGCATCGAATCAGCAAATCGCGTAGACGATGCTGACCGACCCGTCCTCCTCGACTGTGACGTGAGCGTCGGCGTAGCACGCGCTGGTTCGGATGGTCGCACAGTCCCGCCGACGAGTGTCCTCGCCGGAGTCCGGTTCGGTCGCGTCGGATTCGGTCGCGGTACCTCCGGACCCGACGAGTTCGGCACAGATTCGGAAAGTCTCGATGCCCTCGGGGTCGGCCTCTCGGAGGTTGTAGAGGTCGCCCCCGACGGGAGTGGTCTCGGTCGTCTCGAAGACGACTTCGCCGGTCTCCTCGCGGACGACTCGGACCCGGACTCGGGTCTCGCCGACTTCGCTCCGGAGGGTGATGGCGTGGTCCGCGTCGGGGACCTTCGAGGCGTGGGCGGTCGCCTCGCGGTTTGCTGGCTCCTCGGTGACTGTAATCGGATTCTCGGGCGTCGAGGTCTCGGTCGTCTCCGTCCTGAGACTCACCTGCGTCGAGGTCCGCGTCGTCGCCTCGCCGGTCTCCTCCGCGTCGGAGAGACACCCCGCAGCCGCGAGCGAGATGCCGACCCCGGCGAGGAGCGAGCGTCGTGTCGTCCCTTGCACGCGTCAGGCTCCGAGGCAGTTCGTGATAAGTCTTCCAGAGGGTGAAAGACGCCCTTCAGTCTCGGTCGCTCAGTCGTCGGACTCGTCTCGCGCGGTGACGCTGTTGGGGCGAATCTTGACGACGACTCGCGCCCCGTCCTCGTCTCGGGAGTACTCTTCGACGCCCATGTAGCGCTGGGCGAGTTTGTCGACGTGTTCGACCGCGCCCTCCTCGGTGATTTCGACCACTTCGCCCCGGACCGCGAGGAACCGGTAGGGGTCGTCGGGGTCGGTCATCGAGATGGCGACGTGGCAGTTCTCCTCGAGGTTCTGCTCCTTGCGCGACCCCCTGACGGTGTTGAACACCACGAGGTTCTCCTCGGGGTCGTAATCTATCCAGACCGGGACCGAGTGGGGCGTCCCGTCCGGCAGGAGGGTGGCGACGTGCGCGAAGGTCTGCTTTTCGAACAGGTCGCGGAAGTCGTCGGGTACGGTCGTCACGACCCATCTCACGTCGCCGAAACGTAAACCGGTACCTGCCGTCGGTGCCGGTCGCGGCCGAGGAGTGGGCGATTGGCGCTGGTCAGGGTCGGAAGGGCGTCCGAATCCTGAACTCGGCCCGAGGAGCGTACTGGACCATCGGGTCCGTCGAGGGCGCGGGCAGGCCGACCGACTCCAGCAGGTCGTCGGCGTGGACCGTCGCCTCGGCCGGGGCGAGACGCCACGGGTCGTGTTCGACGCGCGAACACCAGACCGTCCCGTTTCGGACGAGGTAGAGCCGATAGCGCTCGGCGAGGAAGGCCGAGAGCGAGTCGCGGTCGGCGTGAGAGGGGCGACCGGTGGGTCGGTACTCGGCCGCGAACCGGGCGGGCGAGTCGTCGGTGTGGAGGCGGTTGCTCTCGAACCGCCGACGCTCACCGTCCGTCTCGAAGTCGATTTCGGCGTGGTGGTACGGCAGGCCCCACACCGCCCGAGCCACTTTGACGCCGAACGCGGTCGCGGCGTCGAGGCTCAGGAAGTAGACCCCCGGACGAGTCTCGTGGCGGACGTAGGTCCGGAGGTTGACCTGCGGGAAGTCGAGTCCGGCGGGTTCGGGCAGCAGCCACGGCCGACTCGCTCGCACCAGCGAGGGGAGCGCCGACACCCACGCAGAGTCCTCTCTGGTGTCGATTTCGAGTTCGTCGGGAACGAGCGATTGGAGCCGCGAGGCCTCGACCGGCCAGTGGGCGAACAGTCCGTCGCGCCACGTGAGCGACACTACAGGCACGTCTCGCATACCGGATAGACGCGCTCGAACGGCAAATACGCCGCGGCGGAATCGCTGGCGACGACGCCCGAACGACTCGTCACGACGGCACTCGACCGACTCGTCAATCTGATTCAGGGAACCCGACCGACGCGCTTATTAACTCGAGCGGTCTGGTTAACAACATGCGCGTCTCTCGACTCGGTCTCGTCGGTCCGGTCGTACTCCTCGCACTCACACCGCTGGCGCTCTCGGCGGGATTAGTCAAAGTCGTCGGTATCTCGTGGGTGGCGTTCGCCGCGATGGCGGGGTCGGCGCTCGCTGGCGGGCGAACCGGGGCCTCGACCGACGCCGGGCGACTGGTCTGGGGCTACGGCCTCGCCAGCGGCGCGATGATAACCAGCGCGGCGGTGTTCATCGTGCCCGGAGCCATCGGCCACCACCCGAAGTTCGGCGGGTTCGGCATCGCGTTCGGCGTCCTGCTGGGGTTCTCCTCGCACACGCTCGGCCACCGAGCGATGCACGCCGACCTCCCGTTCGACCACACCGCAATCGAACTCGTGGCCCACTCGCTGGCCGCGGGAGCAATCATCGGGTTGGTCTACGGTAACATGCCTGAGCTCGGACTCCTGCTCGGTCTGGCCATCGTCTCGCACAAGGGACCGGCGGGCTACGCCGCGGCGGACCGCCTCCGGCGGGCGGGCAAACCGGTCTCGATTCTCCTGCTCCCGGCCGCTGGCCTCGGAATCACGGCGATTCCGTCCGCGCTCCTCACGCTCCCGAGTAGCGGCCCGGTGAACGGCCTCGTCTTCGGCTTCGCCGCCGGGGTCTTCCTCCACGTCGCCATGGACTTCCTGCCGCGGTGCGAACTGGGCGGCGATATTTACGAGGTCGCCCAAGTCACCGACGACGCCCACGAACTGCTGGACCGCCTCCGGGCGCGGGCCGTGGCGAGTACCGGCCTCGGCGGTCTGGCGGTGTTCGTCGCTTGGTTGGTTCTCCAGAGCGGGGCTTGAGAGGGTGCGAGGAGTCTTGAGGACGTAATCGGTCCGAATACGGACAGCAGAACGGTATTTTTGTTGTCTTTCGAAGCCCCCGTCCGCGGTGGATTCTTCGGTCAGGCTTGTTCCACGGTGGACTGGCCAGTCGAGCGCATCCTCGGTGGTTCGGTCGGCCCAAACCGCTAACCCGGCGAGTCCGCTAGTTCGTCCGTGTTCAGCGTCGATATTCACACTCACACGCGATTCTTCCACGGCGTGCCCAGTCTGGGCCGGGCCTACGACCCCGTCGGCGTGCGCCTGCTGGCGAAGATGGCGGGGTATCGGGGCCTCGACGCCGTGGTCACGACCAACCACGACTACTACCGGGAGTTCGACCTCGGCGAGGAGTCGGTCGCGGTCCTGCCGGGCATCGAAGTGACCACGACGCGGGGTCACGCGCTCGTCGTCGGGCCGGACCCGCCCGAGGAGACTCCGGAAGGGAAACTCACGCCCGAGCAGACCGTCGAGATGGCGCACGCCCGGGGATGCGCGGCCGTCATCGCTCACCCCTTCCGCAACAGCACGGTGCGGGAGGCCGACGCCGACTTCGACGCCGTCGAGGTCAACGGCAAGGGGACCGACCCCGCGGCGTGGGTCGAGCAGTTGGCCGAGAACCGGGGCCTGCCGCTGGTCGGCGGGAGCGACGCCCACTACCCGGTCGAGGTCGGGCGAGCCTACACCGAAATCGACGCCGACGAACTCACGCCCGAGAGCGTCGCCGCGGCGATTCGGGACGGTCGGGTGTCGCCGAAGATGGACCGGAGTCCGTCCCAGCAGTTGCTCCGCCGGGCGTACAAGCTGATTCACGGCCAGAAGGGGTGGCTGGAGCATCCCGCGCCGGAACCGCCGGGGTTGGGGACGCCGCCGGGCGAAGAGGAGAACGCGCCGCCGCCGCGCGAGTCCTGACAAAAGTCGTCCGCCTGCCCGCGGCGACGGAACTATGGCGCGCGACGGCGTGATTAGTTCCATGCCCGACCGTCTCCTCGTCCCGTTCGACGGGTCGCCGCTCGCCGAGCGCGCGGTCGAATACGTCGCCGAGAAGCACCCCGACGCCGAGGTCACGATTCTCCACGTCGTGGACCCTATCAGCGTCGTCTACGAGGCCGAAGCCCACGGCCTGCCCGAGGCCGAGGAGTGGCCGCGCCGCGCCACCGAGGAGGCTGAGAGAGTCTGCGCCGACGCGGCGAAAATCGCGGCCGACGCGGGGTGTTCGGTGACGACCGCCGTCGAGACGGGACGCCCGGCGCGCGTGATTCTGGACTACGTCGAGGACCACGACATCGACCACGTGGTTCTGGGAAGCCACGGTCGCTCGGGGGTTTCGCGCCTGCTTCTGGGGAGTACCGCCGAGCGCGTGATGCGCCAGTCGCCAGTCCCCGTGACGGTCGTTCGGTGACTTCGGTCTCGAATCGGCGTCTCGCTCTCGTCCTGCTCTCATTCCGCCCCGTCCTGCTCCCGCCCCGTTTCCGTCCCGCTCCCGTCGGTCGAATTTCCGTCAACCCGGAACAACGTCGGCAGTACGAGGAAATCAAAACAATTTCTAAAGACACAGAAGCATTTCTAAAAGATAAATTTCTATTGTTTTAGAAACGAATTATAGTACTCTATTCGAACCCTTACCGGCACACCGAGTTTTATACCCCGCTCCGACAATCCACCAGACATGAGAGTCGCCGTACTCGCTCACGAGAAGTTCCCCGACCGCGCCAAGACCGCGGTCGGTCTGCTCCGCTACGCCGACTACGAGGTCGAAGCCGTCCTCGACCGCGACAACGCCGGTCAGCGCGTCTCGGACCACGTGCCGGACGTGCAGGACGCCCCCATCGTCGCCGAGATGGCCGACGCCCCCAAGGTGGACGCGCTCATCGTCGGCATCGCGCCCATCGGCGGCGGGTTCGACGAGTCGTGGCGCTCGGACGTGACCACCGCCTTAGAGCGGGGTTGCGACCTGATTTCCGGCCTCCACTACTTCCTCGAAGACGACGAGGAGTTCGCCGCGCTCGCCGAGGAGAACGACTGCGACATCTGGGACGTGCGCAAGCCCCCGGAGGACTTGACCGTCTCGCAGGGTATCGCCGACGAAGTGGACGCCGAGGTTATTCTGACCGTGGGCACCGACTGCTCGGTCGGGAAGATGACCGCCACGCTCGAACTGCTGGAGGCGGCCCGCGAGCGCGGCGCTGACGCCGGGTTCATCCCCACGGGACAGACCGGCATCATGATAGAGAACTGGGGCAACCCCATCGACCGCGTCGTGTCGGACTTCACCGCGGGCGCGGTCGAGGAGATGATTCTGGAACGCGGCGACGACTACGACTACCTCTTCGTGGAGGGGCAAGGGAGCATCGTCCACCCGGCCTACTCCGCGGTGACCTGCGGCATCCTCCACGGGTCGATGGCCGACAAGCTCGTCCTCTGTCACGAGGCGGGCCGGGAGGCCGTCCACGGCTACGAGGAGTTCGACCTGCCGCCGGTCGCCGACTACGTGGACCTCTACGAGGACCTCGCCCGGCCGGTCAACGAGACCGAAGTCGTCGCCGGGGCGCTCAACACCCGAGACGTCGAAGACGACGCCGCGGCCCGCGACGCGGTCGAGACCTTCGGCGACGAACTCGACGCGCCCGCAATCGACCCGGTTCGGTTCGGCGACGACGAGGAGATTGACGCCGTGCTGGAGGCGATTCTGTGAGCCTCGACACCGAGTTCGAGCGCGTCTCGCTTCCCCTCGAAAACGCCTTCACTATCTCGCGCGGCACCCAAGAGACCGCCGAGAACGTCGTGGTCAGAATCGCCGACGACGAGGGCACCGAGGGCGTCGGCGCGGCCGCGCCCTCCGAACACTACGGCGAGACCGCCGCCACGGTCGAGGCGGTCCTGCCGGACCTCCTCGAAGTCGTGGAGGAGGTCGGCGACCCCCACCAACTCGACCGCATCGAGCGCCGGATGCGCGAGACCGTCGAGCGCAACCCCGCGGCCAGATGCGCGGTCAGCATCGCGCTCCACGACTTGGTCGCCAAGCGCGCCGACCTGCCGCTGTACCGCTACTGGGGCCTCGACGCCGAGGAGACAGTCCCGACCTCCTACACCATCGGCATCGACTCGACGGAGAAGATGGCCGAGAAGACCGAGACCGCGGTCGAACGCGGCTACGAGGTCCTCAAAGTCAAGGTCGGCACCGACCGCGACGAGGAGATCATCTCGACGGTCCGCGAGGCGGCCCCCGACGCCACCATCCGGGTGGACGCCAACGAGGCGTGGTCGCCCCGCGAGGCCGTCCGGAAAATCGAGGGCTTGGCCGAGTACGACCTCGAATTCGTGGAGCAGCCCGTCTCGGCCGACAATCCCGAGGGACTGAAGTTCGTCCGGAATCGGTCGGCGCTCCCCATCGCGGCCGACGAGTCCTGCGTCACGCTCCCCGACATCCCGCGAATCGCCGACAAGGCCGACATCGCCAACCTGAAACTCATGAAGTGCGGCGGCCTGCGCGAGGCAAAGCGGATGATTCACACCGCCCGCGCTCACGGTCTGGAGGTCATGCTGGGGTGCATGATAGAGTCCAACGCCGCCATCTCCGGCGCGGCCCACCTCGCGCCCCTGCTGGACTACGCCGACTTGGACGGCGCGTTGCTCCTCGACGAGGACGAGTACGCCGGCGTCCCGATGCCCGAGGGCGACATCGACCTCGGGGGAATGAAGCGGGCCGGAACCGGCGCGCGCGAGAACTGAACGAAATCAGTCGTCGGCCGAGGCGGCGGTCGGCGAGTCAGCGGGTCCTTTTTTCGTCGTGGCGCGTCCGTTCAGCGCCATGGCGAACAGTACGAGCGGCGAGAGGAAGGCGAAGAAGTAGTAGGGGAAGTAGGCCCCGGTCGGCACGCCGAAAACGCCGGACATGTAGACCGCGCCAGCGTGCCACGGGATGAGCGCGCCGGTCGGGGTTCCGGCGGCCTCGACGGCGCGAGAGAGATTTTCGCTTTCGAGGTCGTACTCGTCGTAGAGGTTCCGGAGGGTCATCCCCGGCACGACGATGGCCATGTACTGCTGTGCCGAGAAGACGTTGACCAGAATCGCGGACACCCCCGAACTCACGACCAGTCCGGTCGCGCTCTGGACGCCCCGAGCGAGGTAGTGGGCCAGCACCGCGAGGACACCCATGCCCTCCAACAGGCCGCCGAGCGAGAGCGCGGCGACGACGACCGAGATAGTCCACGCAGAGCCAGAGACTCCTCCGGCGGCCAGCAGGTCGTTCACGAGCTTCGTGCCGGTCTCGGGGGCGGTCCCGTTCAGGAACACGTCCCACGCGGTAGTGAAGCCCGCACCCTGCACCGTGATGGTGGTGAACACGCCAGCGAAGACCCCGGCCACCAGCGAGGGGAGCGCCGGGTAGCCGTAGAGCGCGAGGCCGAAGGTCACGACCAGCGGGAGGAAGACCAGAAGCGAGAGGTCGTAGGTGCCTGCCAGCGCGCCCTGAATCTCGGCGACTTGCCCCTCGGGAATCGCCCCGCCAGCGCGCAGACCGAGCAGGGCGTAGCCGACCAGCGAGATGCCGAGCGCCAGCGCGGTGCCGTTCCGCATCGCCCGGATGTGGTCGTAGAGGTCGGTGTTGGTGACCGCGGCGGCGAGGTTGGTCGTGTCCGAGAGGGGCGACTGCTTGTCGCCCGCGTAGGCACCGCTCAGAATCGCCCCGGCGGTCATCGGTTCGGGAATGCCGAGACCAGACCCGATACCGATGAACGCGACGCCGAGGGTCCCCGCGGTGGTCCACGACGACCCGATGGAAAAGGCGACGACGGTCGCCAGAATCGCTGTCGCTGGCAGGAAGACCGCTGGCGTGAGAATCGACAGGCCGTAGTACATCAGGCCCGGAATCGTCCCGGCGCTGACCCACGTGGCGATGAGCGCGTAGATGGTAAACAGGATGAGGACGGCCTGTAGCCCCATCAGGAGGCTGTCTGCGATGCCGTCGTAGAGTTCGTCCCACGACAGGCCCATCCAGTAGTAGCCGACCAGCCCGGTCAGCACGACGCTCCAGAGGAGGGGTCCGTGGGGCGCGAGTTTGAGGTACCCCGACCCGATTCCGAGGAAGACGATTACGCCGAGGACGGGAACCAACGCCTGCGCCAGCGTGGGCCGTCGCTCCGGCGACAGTTCTCCGTAGGTGAGCGGTTCGAAGTCGAGCGAAGCCATTGGTGCCCGAGCGTATTACTTCGAGGTATTAAACAACCACGGATTTATTCCCATAAGGAATATTCAAATTGTGGCTCGATACCGAGAAACACGTCTGTGGTGTGAGTAGAGGTCCTGAAACCTAGAAATACGCAAGTCCTGCCGAGAACTAAGATTCGAACCACGACGCGGTAGAAATGGTTTCACTACTGACTTCTACCGCCCGGTGAAATGCGGGTGCTTGCTGACGTGCTGGGGGAGGTATCGCTTCTTTTTGGGCAGGTCACCTATCTCGTCGAGAATCGTCTCCCGCAACTCCTCGACGGTCATCTCGCGCTCGGCCTCCTCGCTCCGGACGTTGACGCCGAGGAGGCCCTCGTCGCTCTCGATTTCCCGGTCCCCGACCACCGCGTAGTAGGGCACCCAGTCGGTCTCGGCTCTGGCGATGCGCTTGCCGACCGACTCGCTCCGGTCGTCCACGTCGGCCCGGATGCCCGCGGATTCGAGGTCGTCGGCGAGGGCGTCGCAGTAGTCGGTATGCTCCTCGCCGACCGGGACGAACCGGACCTGCGTGGGCGAGAGCCACGTCGGGAGTCGCGGCGTCTCCTGCTTGGCGGCCGTTTCCAGCAGCGCGGCCAGCACGCGCTCGATGCCGCCCGACGGCGAGTAGTGGAGGAGGGGCGGATGGCGGGACTCCTGTCCGGTGCTGTACTCGATGTCGAACCGCTCGGCGCTCTCGACGTCGATTTGGACGGTCGGATTCTCGATGGGTCTGCCGAGTTGGTCGATGGCCGCGAAGTCGATCTTGGCCGACCAGTAGTGGTGGCGCTCGGGCAGGATTTCGACCAGGGCGGGCTTGCCGAGATCGTCCACGAGGTTTTCGACCCACTCCTCGTTGTCGTCGTAGAATTTTTGGGTCATCCGAATCGCTGGCTCGTAGTTCAGGCCGAGGTCCTCGCTGGTGCGCAGAGAGAGCTTGGCCTGCGCTTCGAGTTCGTCTTTGGCCTGTTCCATGTCCCGAGTCGCGGTGTGCATGTCGGGCATGGTGAACGCCCGCTGGCGCTTGAGGCCCACGACTTCGCCCCGCTGCTCGCGCCGGAAGGAGTAGGTGGACATCTCGTAGATTCGCAGAGGCAGGTCCGACTGGGAGATGTGCATGTCCCGCATGATGGAGAACTGGCCGAAGCAGGCCGCGAACCGGAGCATCATCTCGCGGTCGCCCGACTCGAAGCGGTACTGGCGCTCGCCGAACTTCTCGGAGTGTTCTCGAACCGCTCGCACGCCGAGGTCGTACATGATGGGCGTCTCGACCGGCATACCGCCGTACTCGACCACGAGGTCGTTGACGTACGCCATCAGCGAGTCCCGAATCAGTTTCCCGCGGGGGTACCACCGGAGGTTGCCCACGTCGCTCAGCTCGTCGTCGCCGACCAGTTCCTTCTCCCGCATGAGTTCGACGTGAGGCGGTTGCTCGCCCTTGCTGGCAGTTTTTCCTTCGACCTCGTCTTCGACGAAGGCCCGCATGTCGTCGCTTACCGGGTCTGCGTCTTTCGCGTCCAGCGCGTCCCTCGTCTCGCCGTCGGGGAAGGCGAGTTTCCACTCGCTGGGGGCGCGTTCGGCGTCCGCAGCCTCCTCGCCGCGCTCGGGGGTGACGTGCCGGGAGAGTTCCGAGAGCGGGTGGCCCTTGCACGCGACCTCGAAGGCCTTGTACCAGCCGAAGGGTGCCCGCAGGACCTCGTACTCGCCTTCGAGCGCGGCTTCGAGGTTGCGCATCACGGTCTTGGCGCTGTCGGGGTTGGCGAGACTCTCGCTGAGGTGCGCGTAGGGATAGAGGACGATTTTCCGAGTGTTTAGCTGGCCGGTCACGTCGCGCAGTTCGTCGGCGGCGTTCTCGACCACGGCGTCCAAGTCGGCCTCGTCCTCGCTCTCGACGCTGACGAACGCGGTCACGCAGTCGTCCATCCGACCCTCCATCGGGACCTCCTCGGTCTCGGCGAGGTCGTCTCCGGCCTCCGTGGTGGTCTCGAACTCGAGGTGGTCGGAGTGGATGAACAGCAGTCGCATAGCGGATAGACCGCTTCGGTCGGCAAAAACGTGCCGGGGATGTGGGACGAGTCGTATTCGTTCGTCGAGGTGGTTGCTGGCTCCGAGATTCCTCCCGCCGTTTGCCGGAGATTTCCTGCCCGTCTTTTATGGAGGATTGTCTATTAACGTAGAGACCACACCACCCAGCACCGACCGCGCCGCAACTACTGACCGAGAAGACGGGAAGCGAGCGACTGCTTGAGCAACGGCGTCCCGCACAGCAACCGCCCCGCGCCTCGTCCTCCCCAACCTCGTCGGCCGCCGGAGGCGGCCGACTCCCTCGCGCGCGGCGCGGCCCGCCGGGCCGCGCCCGCACGCGCCAATAAGCAAAGCAGAGAATTACTAAGTAATTGTAATTCTATCCTTGAAAGATATTTAGATTGCTTAAATCACGGAAGATTCACCTGCTGGCGCTCCAGCCCGTGGTTGCCTCCGCGGACGACTATTCGGGGCGAACCGAAAGTGAGCCGAGAATATCCCGCAGCGCGACCGCCAGCGACCGGGGGCTTCAAAAGACAACACCCACCGTGTGCTGCGGTTCGTGTCGCTATATCCTGTCGCGGCAAAACAGCCGACAGAGGCGGTCTCTTCAAATCACCCCGCCAGTACCCCACCTAAAGCGTTTTACGGCGCGAACGACTACCACCGACAAGAACCGATGCTAAAACGCGCACTAATCGGACTGCTCATCATCCCGCTCGTGGACGCGCTGTTTCTCGTCTACGTGGCGACGCAACTCGGTCCCGTCCTCACGGTCGCGCTCGTCGTGCTGACCGCGCTGGTCGGGACGCTGTTCGTCCGCGCCGAAGGCCGCCACACCGTCCGGCGGTTACAGAAGACCCTCGGCAAGGGCGAGGTCCCGGCCGACGAACTCACCGACGGCGCGCTCCTCATCGCGGCGGGCGCGTTCCTGCTGACGCCCGGCCTCGTCACCGACACCGTGGGCTTCCTGCTGGCCTTCCCGCCCTCGCGGATTCTCGTCCGCGAGGCGGTCCAGAAGTGGGTCGTCAAGCCCTACGTCGAGAAGAAGACCGGGGGGTTCGCCACCGGCAACGTCTACACCTTCGGCTTCCCGAACGCCGAGGACGTGAGCGGCGCGAGCGGCACCGGCGCTGGCGCGGGCGGTACAGGGAACGCTGGCGCAGGTGGCGCTAGCGGCTCGCGCAACCAGTCGAACTCCGAGGACACCTACCGCGTAGACGACGATTCCTACGATATCGAGTTCGAGGACGACGAGGAGAAGTAGCGCGGCGCGTTGCGCCGCGAATGGCCGAGCGGTGAAACCGCGAGGCCAAACGAACCAACCGGCTAATATCTCCGGGAAACCCCGTGAGGGCGTGTCGAAGCCGAATCGAAAGGAAACGCTTAAACATTCAAGGGCGCAACGATTGAATGCGTTCAGCGGGCCAATAGCTCAATCAGGTTGAGCGCTCGGCTGATAACCGGGAGGTTCGCGGTTCAAATCCGCGTTGGCCCACTGTCAGATTTCTTAAACTATTGGATGCGTGATTTTCTTCCAGACGCAGAATCTACTTCCTGATAACATCACCTGTAAGCGGACAGCAATGCTGTACAGCGTTGTCCGCCGACTAGATGACTGCGAATCTGGATAACCGCGTCGAGGCTGTTGCGCCCATCGAGGACTACCGGCTTCAAGAGCGCTTCAACTGGATTCTGTCGACCCTGCTGTCGGACAACTGCAAGCGATGGGTGATGCACTCGGAAGCTACGAGCAGATTCCCCCGCGGACGAAGAGGTCCGGAACGCACAAGAGGCGTTCATGGAAGAAGCCGAGGAGGCGGTGCGATAGCGGGATGGGCGTTCGCGGTAGCCCCCGATTCACTATCGGCTAAGATTTAGGGAAATCGCTCTTCTCCAGAAACTCAGAGAAGTCTTCCTCATTATTGCTTATCTCGTCAATTGCATGGTCTAATATTTGTACAGCTATTTCATCCATCTTGTTAGTCCATGGGCCGTTTTCGCCATCTCCATCGACAATTTTACCACCACGTTCTGCAGTAACATATCGGAAAACACGAGTGAAGGACAGTTTTTCCGCCGAAAAGTCGTCGTTTATTTCCTTATTTGGTTTCGGACCAAGAGGCCCCGAGACAACATGAGAGAGATTCACATCACAATTCAAAACCTCAAATTCGTGAACATTATTGTCAATGTCGAACACTTGAACACCCATTTCTAATTTTAGGGTCTCGACTCCCTGCTCATATAAATATTTTAACGCTTTGTGGAAGTGCATTGATTTTATTTTTTCTTGGCTACTTTTCCTAACGCCAATTTGTAAATTAGTCTCGTACAGTTTACCATTCGAATCTGCTGGAAGGGCCGTAGATAACTCACCATAACCAGCATCCTCACGCGATTTCCTGTCAGATTTACGGATTAATGGGAAGTGGACTTCTGGTGTCTCAATTGTCTCCTCGTCAAATTCTGTAAAAATGTAAACCTGTGGGTCAATTGCGACTCCATTTCCGACATTTAGCAATTCAACTACTAGAGAATTTTCTGAAACACCCGCCGAGCTGGCCGACTTTGGTAGCAAGTAGTCAATATCGATCAGGGGTGTATGTTCCCTTTCCATCAGGTCTTCCTGATTCTGCATAATCGTTTTCTGTTGCTCCTGTATTCTTGTCTGAAGAAAATATAAACCAACTAAAGCGAGAGTTAGAAGACTAGAAATTCCTGCGCTAATCATCTCGACACTAGCAGAATTCACAATATCGACGGACAGAACTAGACTTCTAATCACGAGATGATTTTATATTCATTCCAGCTTTTATTTTCTGGTTAACTCCCGAACGCTCCACGAAATCCCAATCCCCGAGACCAGCAACACGACCAGATTGAACGCCGCCCGGAACAGCGGCCGGTACTTGTGGGAGATGAAGGTGTTAATCGTCGCGTTCACGCTACTGTACAACTGAATCACCGCGACCAGCGCCAGCAGGGCGAACAGTCCCAGCGCGGCCCGGTAGAGGTTCGTCTGCACGTCGAAGTTGGCGGTCGATTCGTCGGGAATCTCGGTGTCGGTGTTGGCTTCGCTCATGGGTGGGTTCTCACGTTCGTCTCCGCGCCAGCAGGAGCGCGCCGACCAGCGCGACGGCGGCCACGCCCACGCCGAATCCGGGCACGCCGCCGCTACGGTCGCCGCTCTCGACGGTCGTCTCGTAGTTCGGTCCGCTCGCTCCTCCGGCTCCGCCTCGGTCCTCCTCGAAGTCGCCGACCTCGATACCGACTTCGCGGACCGTCTGGTTGGCCTCGACGGTCTCGGTCGGGTTCAGGTTCGCCACGCTCCGGGCGGTGCCGACGATGACGCCGTCCTTCCACAGCACCGCGTCGAGGTAGTAGTTGTAGCCGTCGGGGACCGCGAGTTCGACGCTCGGGGCGGCGGTCCGGCCCGGCGCGATCTGTCCGACGCCGACCGAGGAGCGGTCGGCGACGATGTTCGAGTCGGCCTGCCGGACGGTGAAGACCACGCGCAGTTGCTCAGACGGCGCGTCGCCCTCGTTGGTGAGGAAAGTCGAGACGTTCAGGGTCGTCCGGTTGTCCGCGGCGTCCTGAATCGCGTACTCGACCGGTGGGAGGCCGCTCTGGCCCTGCCAGTGGAACTTGACGCTGGTCCGGGCGTACTCCGGCGTCAGCGTGCCGACGCCGCGGACCTCCTTCGCCCCCTCGGCGATGCGCTCGTCGTCGCGGTAGACGACCGTCTCGATGCGGTAGCCTCCGGCGCGCTCGACCGAGAGGTTCTGGCGGACCGAAATCTCCCGGTCGCCCGAAATCGGTTCGACGGGCCGCTCGCTGGTCGTCTCGACCAGTCCGGAGTCGAGGTGGACCGCCCGGACGAGGAGGGTCACGTTCTCCGAGCGCCCTCTCGCGTGTCTGAGGCGGGTATCGACCTGTAGCGTCGCGGTGCCGCCCGACACCGGGCCGGGCGCGATAGCGACCTCCTGAATCGAGAGGTGGCCGGTCCGAACCGGGTCGGACTCGGTGTCGGCTATCGCGCCGGGGACCACGGCGACGGCGAGGACGGACACCGCGACGACGACGGCGATTGCACCCGCCAGCATCGTCTCGCGGTTCATGTACTGTGGCTCATAGGAGGGTATAAAGTGCTTTGTGGTGCGCTGGCGGTCGCTTGACATCCTCCCCGCCCTGAAGGGCGAGGATTCCCACGGCACCGCACCGCTGGATTGGGATGGTTACGGTTTGTAGCCGCCACGTTGGACAGCTACTGGCTGTGCCAATCAGCCGTTACTCCTATCCTGGCATGGGATTCAGAGATACTTTCGCTTACCACACCCTGATTCCTGAGACAGAAGAGGGTGTCTTCTGCGTGGAATCGGGGAATCCCGATATTGTCCGATTAGGAGAGGCGGGCAGGCCGCCTCGGTTGAATAGTATTATGGTGACTGATTACTTAAAACATCCGTTCGGCACGTCGAGTGTGGTTTGTGGATGACTTGTCGGATTCATCCCCGTCCTGAACGACCGGGCTTTCTCCTTGCACTTCCGTAAGAAATCCGGTCCGAACGCTCTCGGCCGCAAGCAGACCCAAGGTGGCCGAGTCCGAACTACGCCCCGATGACCATCAGAAGCGTCGTCCTCGACGTAGACGGCACCCTCGTCCGAGGAGACCGGCCCATCCCCGGAGCCATCGAGACGGTGGACAGACTCCGCGAGCGCGGCCTCGACCTGCTGATGCTGTCGAACAACCCGACCCGGACCCCGGCGGACTACGCCGACTGGCTGGCGGACCTCGGCTTCGCGGTGGGGCCCGACGACGTGGTGACCTCGGGGTCGCTGACCGCCGACTACGTGGCCGAGGAGTACCCCGGACGCGCGACCTACCTGCTCGGCGAGGAGGGCCTGCGCGAGATGCTGGCGGCACGCGAGGTCCCCCTCGTCTCGGACCCGGACAGCGCCGACGTGGTCGTCGCCTCCATCGACCGCGAGTTCACCTACGACAGACTCCGCGAGGCGCTCTGGGCGCTGGACGACGCCGCCTTCCTCGCTACCGACCCCGACCCGACGATTCCCGCCGCCGAGCGCCCGGTGCCGGGGTCGGGAGCCATCGTCGCCGCCGTCGCGGAGGCCGCCGGGCGCGAACCGGACGCGATGCTGGGCAAGCCCGCCGAAACCGCCGCGAAGGCGGTCGAGGCCAGAGTCGCGGGCCGGGGCGACGAGGTGCTGGTGGTCGGCGACAGGTTGGACACCGACGTGCTCCTCGGCGAGCGCGCGGGTCTGCGGACCGCGTTGGTCCTCTCGGGAGTGGCAACGCGCGCAGACGCAGAGAACTCCAATATAAGTCCAGACGTAGTCCTCGACGACGTGACCGACGTGGACGCGCTCCTATAGGTCTCCCTCGGCGGCGAGTTTCCGGACCTCGGCGGCGCGCTCGCGGATGGCGGCGAGTTCGTCCTCGGATTTCCGGTCGAGGTTGTGGTAGGTCAGGCCCATCCGGTGATTGCCTCTCAGAGGAGTCTCGTTCTCGGCGAGAAAGTCCCAGTAGAGAGCGTTGAACGGGCAGGCGTCCTCGCCCGTCGTCGCGTCGGGATTGTACCGGCAGGTCCCGCAGAAGTCGCTCATCTTGTCGATGTAGTTCGCGCTCGCGGCGTAGGGTTTGGTCGAGAGCGCGTCGGTGGCGAAGGTGCCCATGCCGACGACGTTCGGGGTCGTGACCCAGTGGTAGGCGTCCACGTAGCCGAAGTGGAACCAGCGGTTGAGTTCGCGGGGATTCGCGCCGTAGATGAGCGCGAAGTTCGAGAGGAGCATCAGGCGCTCGGTGTGGTGGCTGTAGCCGCGGTCCCAGACGCGCCCGACCGCGGTTTCGAGGCAGTTCGCGTCGGTCTCGCCGTCGTAGTACAGCGGCGGGAGGTCGCGGGTCGCGTCGAGGTGGTTGGCCTCGCCCATCGCGGGCATCCGGCGGCGGTAGGCGTGGCGGACGAACTCCCGCCAGCCGAGGACCTGCCTGACGAACCCCTCGACGCTCTCGATGGGTGGCGCACCCGATTCGTCTGCTTCGTAGGCCCGAATCGCTCGCTCGACGACCTCCTCGGGCCGGAGGAGGCCGAGGTTGAGCGCGGGCGACAGCAGGGCGTGATTGGCCGACCACGACCGTTCGAGCATGGCGTCCTGATACGGGCCGAACTCGGGCAGGCGCTCGGCGACGAACCGGTCGAGGGCGGTCAGGGCCTGCTCGCGGGTGACGGGCCAGCGAAAGCGGTCGCCGTCGCCGACGAAAACCTGCTCGTCGCCCCACGTCTCGAACTCCTCGCGCACCCAGTCGGCGACCTCGCGGGTCGTCTCTGTGACCTCGAACGCGGGCGGGTCGGGAAACTCGTACTCGTCGGGTGGAAACTGGCGGTTCGTCTCGTCGTAGTTCCACTCCCCGCCGATGGGTCGAGGGTCGGGTTCGCCCCCTCGCTCGTCGCTTTCGGCGGGGTCCTCCGTTTCGGGTGACTCCTCCATCAGGTACCCCGTCTCCCGGCGCATCCACCGATAGAAGGTCTCGTGACGAGGAACGGCGTCGGGGAATCGCGCGTCGAACTCGTCGGGCGAGCAGCAAAACAGGTCGTTCTCCGCGATTTCGAGGCGGTCCGCTGTGTCCTCGTCCTCACGCTCGCCTTCGTCCCCGCCCTCGCCAGCGGCGTCGGCGACGAGTTCGCGGAGGCGGTCGGCCGCGCCGTGGCTCGCGGGTTCCATCACCCGGAGTCGGTCGTCGGGGTGGGCCTCGAAGTGGTCCGCGAGGGCCGCGCCGAAGGTGTCGGCCCGCCGGTACTCGACTTCGTAGCCGTCCGCGCGCAACTCCTCGCGGAAGTGGCGCATGGCGGCGAAGACGAGGGTGAGTTTCTGGGGGTGGTAGGGCATCCGACGGGCGAACCGGCGGGCCTCCACGAGGAGGACGCGCTCCTCGCCGGGGTCGATTTCGCCGAGCGGTCCCGCGTCGGGGTGTAACTGGTCGCCCAGAACCCAGACGGTCATGCCCCGAGATTCGGGCGGAACCGGCATAAGTTCGGGCGTCGGCGGCGGGTGGAGGTGGCCGAGCAGGTAGAGCGGTGGTCGGGCCGCTCGGAGAGGGTGAGCGGTGGTCGGACCGCTCGGAGAGGGTGCGCTCGACTGGGCGAACCACCAGCAGACACTCGGTGTCCCTTCCGCCAGCAGACGCTCGGTGTTCCTTCCGCCAGCAGACGCTCGGTGTCCCTTCCGACAGGAGGAGACGAGAGATTTCGAGAGAAAGACAACTGTAGTGGTTCCTAAGGATTTTAAATAAATCTAAAAGACAATTATAGGATTCTTTCGGCGCTACTCGTCGGCTCCCGGCTCGACCGATTCCGACCGTCGGTCCCGCCCACCTGCCGTCTCGTCGCGCTGGATTTTCTGGCCCCAGAAGCCCGGGTGTTTGATTACCTCCACGTCGCCCTGCACGCGGGTCTGGCACGCCAGTCGGAGTCCCGAGTCCTCGTCGTGTGGCGGGAGTGAGAGTCGCCTGCGCTCGTCGTCGCGCATCTCGCTCACGTCGCCGCTGACCTCGACGGCGCAGGTCCCGCAGGTCGCGTGACCCCGGCAGTTGAGATACTCCGACGCGCCGTTGTGCGGCGACTCTCCCGCGTCGAGCAGGGCGTCTCTCAGCACGTCCCCCTGACTGCACTCGATTTCTTTCTCCTCGAACCGAATCGTCGGCATGGGAACGAACACGGCCGCACTCGTGTTAACTGTTAGCACTCTGGGGCCGGGGGTCGAAGAGTCAAAACTGCGAGCGGTCGAGAAGTCAGAGAGCGAACCGTCGAGGGGTCCGGAAAGCGAACCGTCGAACGGTCGGAACGGCGAGCGGTCGGGGTCCGAAAGGGTGGCTAGTATCCGCATATTCGAGGCGGGGTCCGATTCGGACGCGAGCCGAGCGACCGAGAAGCGCCGCTCGTGAGGTGCGCTTTCGCCGTCTCGCGGTTTAAATAACTCGTTAAATTCGGAATTTCGCGCGCCGACGTTCGTGGCCAAAAGCGAAGCACATACAAGCCCCCGTCCGATGTATTGCGATATATGAGTTGGAAAGAAGCGGCAGAACCAGTACTTACGCGGATGCCCTCCGTGCGACGGCCGGAGGGCCACGTCCCCTTCAAGCGAAAGCTTGGGTGGACTGCGGGCGTGTTGGTTCTGTATTTCTTCCTCACGAACGTCTACCTGTACGGCGTGAACATCGGAGGCGCGGACGCCTTCGGTCAGTTCCGCTCCATACTGGCGGGCGGTCAAGGTACAGTCCTCCAGCTGGGTATCGGTCCGATCGTCACCGCGAGCATCGTCCTCCAGTTGCTCGGCGGCGCGGACCTGCTCGGACTCGACACCGACGACCCCCGCGACCAAGTACTCTATCAGGGCCTCCAGAAGCTGCTGGTGGTCGTGATGATCTTCCTGACCGGCCTCCCGATGGTGTTCGCGGGCGGATTCCTGCAGGTCGACCAACAGGTCGCCGCGAGCCTCCCCGGCGGCGCGATGGGCGTCAAGTGGCTCATCTTCGCCCAGATTGCAGTCGGCGGCATCCTCGTCCTCTTCATGGACGAGATCATCAGCAAGTGGGGCGTCGGCTCCGGCATCGGCCTGTTCATTATCGCTGGCGTCAGCCAGAAGCTCCTGGGCGGGCTGTTCGCGTGGCCGGGACTGCCCGGCGAGACTGGCCTCATCCCAACGTGGATCGGCCTCGTCACGGGGACTGCTGAGAACACGCCTTCGTTGCTGACCGGAGAGGGTATTCAGTACCTCCTTCTCGGCGGCGGAGGAATTCTCGCGCTCGTCACGACGGTACTCATCTTCGCCATCGTCGTCTACGCCGAGAGCGTCCGGGTCGAGATTCCGCTGAGCCACGCCCGCGTGAAGGGCGCTCGGGGTCGCTTCCCCGTCAAGCTCATCTACGCGAGCGTCCTGCCGATGATTCTCGTCCGAGCGCTCCAGGCCAACCTCCAGTTCCTCGGGCGCATCCTCTACAGCCAACTGGGTAGCGGGATGCCCGGCTGGCTAGGGACCTACTCGCAGGGGACCCCCACCGGCGGGCTGTTCTACTACCTGGCTCCGATTCAGGCGCGTGAGCAGTGGATGTGGTGGCTCGCAGGAACTGCACAAGAGCCGTGGCAAATCATCCTCCGGGTCCTCATCGACCTCACGTTCATGGTCGTCGGCGGAGCCATCTTCGCCATCTTCTGGGTCGAGACGACCGACATGGGTCCGGAGGCCACCGCGAAGCAGATTCAGAACTCCGGCATGCAGATTCCGGGCTTCCGCCAGAACACGGGCGTCATCGAGAAGGTCATGGAACGCTACATCCCGCAGGTCACCGTCATCGGCGGCGCGCTGGTCGGCCTGCTGGCCGTGATGGCCAACATGCTCGGCACCATCGGCGGCGTCTCCGGCACGGGACTGCTGCTGACCGTCTCCATCACCTACAAGCTCTACGAGGAGATCGCCGAGGAGCAACTGATGGAGATGCACCCGATGATGCGGGACATGTTCGGATAACGCAGACGACGAATCCAACCCTTTTCGCTGTCGTTCGTACCCGACTCGAGACTTCTCTCTCGGCTCAGCAGCACGCGCCGAAAGGAGTCACGAAACCGCGTCCACTCAAATCCGGTACAGTAGCGTCGCCCAGAACTCTCGGAACGCGTCGTCCAAGGCCTCTTTCGGTTCCCCGGTCGCGTCCACCGCGCTGGTGACCTCGGCCCGCTCCTCGAACTCCCCGAGGAGCGTGCGCTGGCCGACGACGAACAGGCGATCCGGACCGTCCTCGCCGACCATCTCCTCGATAGTCTCCTCGCACTTCTCCAGATGCTCGTCGATTTGGGCGTCGCGTCGCCGCTCGAACCGGCCCTGCGAGAACCCGCCCTTCGAGTGGTCTGAGTTCACGTCGCTCTCGAATCCCTCGAAGGAGACGCGCTCGGTCTCGTCGTAGACGCCGAGCGCGAACACGTCCGACCGGACCAGCGCCAGCGCGAACTCGCCGGTCGGCAGGAACCACTCGCGGTCGAGGTCGAAGCCGTCGGCCCACCGAGCGAAGGGGTCGGGTTCGACCGGCGGCGCGAGCGCGGCGCTGACGAGGCCAGCGTCGTCGGTGACCGCCAGACAGGGCCGGGCGCGACTGACCAACGTAGCGTGGTCGCCGAACGCGGATTCGACTTCGGCAGGGAGCCCGGCGTCGTCGGGGACCATCGCGGTCAGCGCGCCCTCGGGGTCGGTCTCGACGGAGTCGAGGCGCGAGAGGAGTTCGGCGAGGCGGTCGCCCCGAACCGTCTCGACGCCCCGAAATTCGAGGTCGGCCTCGTCGGATTCGGTGCGCTCCACGCGGTCCTCCAACTCGGCGATGCGGTCTTCGAGTCGGTTGACGCGCTGTTCGGCCTCCTGTCGGGCGGTGGCGGCCTCGGCGCGGCGTTCCTCCTCGGCCTCCAACTGGCGTTCGAGGTGGCGCTTCTCCTCTTCGAGGTCGGCGATGCGGTCTTTCAACTCCGCGCGACCGAGCAACTCGTCGAGCATTCGGCGTGACAAGTGAGCGGAGGCGTCTTGTAGTTTCTGCTCTCCGACCCACCGCCCATTCTATATAGTTTAGGGTGCTAAATATATACTTTCTGCGCTACGTTTATGAGGTTCAGGGGGCTAGCTTCGACCAACCAATGACAGAGGGAAGTGGGGTCCAGAAGCGCCGACGCGACGCACCGGCACCCGCCGAGTTAGACCAGCAAGGCGGCGAAACCGCCGACCAGACCGACCGGACCGACCAGACCGATTTGACCGAACTGAGTTCCCGCGCCGACCCGACCACGCTGGCGCGGTTCGACCGCCCGCGGACCGACGACCGGACCGCGCTGGCGGTGTTCTCCGACCCGCACCTCTCGACCGACAAGGAGGGAACGTGGAAGGCTTACCACCGGACCGAGGAGCGCCTCCGGTCGGCGGTTGCCGACGCCAACGCGCGGAAGGTAGACGGCGTCATCGTGGCGGGCGACCTGACCGAGGACGGTCGCCCCGAGGACTTCGACGGCGTGGCCGACGTGCTGGCCGACCTGAACGCCCCGTTCGTCGCGGTGCCGGGCAACCACGACGTGCCCAAGGCCTTCGACGACCACGAGACGCCCCCGGTCGCCGAGTTCGCCGAGCGGTTCGCGCCCGAGGAGTTCCCCTTCCGCGAGGAGTTGGGCGGCGTAGACGTGCTGGGCCTGAACTCGGCCTCCTCGCCCGGCGGCGAACTCGACGCGACCCACGACGGCGCGATTTCCGACGACCAGCTCGCGTGGCTCGAATCCGCCCTGCCCGAGACCGACGCCGCGCTGGTCGTCTCGCACCACAATCCGCCGGGCCTCGAATCCCACCTCGCCGAGACTCACTACGCGCCCCACCCGCCGGTCGGGGACTCCTCGGCCTTCGTGGACGCGCTGGCGGGCCACGACGCCCTCCACCTCTCGGGGCACGTCCACCTGCCCGCGGCTATCTCGGGTGACATTCGAGGACTGGTCTGCCCGGCGCTCTCGTCGTTCCCGCAGGCCTACACCCTCGCCGAAATCGGTCCCGAGGGCACGACCCTCCGGATGGTCCCGGTCGCCGACCCCGAGGGCCTCGAGGAGGCCCACGACCTCGCGCGGACCCACTCCGACCGGAGCGCGGACATCGCCGAGATGGTCGAGAGCCAACTCGCGGACCTCCCGCTGGCCGCCGAGCGATAGGCGAGTTCGTTTTCTCGACTACTCGTCGCTTCGGTCGTCACTTCGTCCGCCACCGCCGTTCCCCGGCGGTCCACCGGACCCGATTTCGGAGGGTGGCCGATACCGCTCTCGACCGAAGAAGCCTCTGAGCGCCAGCGTCGTCCCGATGTAGGACGCCGTCACGAGGACCAAAAATCCGAGTACCAAGTCGAAGACCATCGTACCGACGACCCCCACCGCGAATGTAAAGTTGACGCATCGAGCGCCCGAGTAAATCGTCGGAGCGCCTTTGAGCGCGCGGCCCGTCGGTGTTCGCATGGGGGAGACTGACACAGCGCCCGCCGAGTCCATCGACCGCGTCCTCGTGGCGGGCGCGACCGGCCGCACCGGACGAGAGATTCTGCGGACGCTCGAATCGACCGAGTGCGAGGTCGTCGGCCTCGCGCGCTCGCTCGACGACAGAGGAGAACTGCTGGCCCGCGGGGCCGACGAGACGGTCGTGGGCGACCTGCTCGAACCGCGGGACGCGGCCCGCGCGGTCCGAAGCTGTGACGCCGTGCTGTGCGCGGTCGGGAGCGGGCCGACGCTCGCACCGCTTCTGGGCGACCCGCTGGTGGACGGCGAGGGCGTCCGAAACCTCGTCACCGCGGCGGTCGCGGCCGACTGCGAGGCGTTCGTCTTCGAGAGTTCCATCGGCGTCGGCGACTCGGCCGAGTCGATGCCCGCCGGGTTCCGGATGCTCCTCGGGCCGATTCTGCGCGCGAAGAACGACGCCGAGGCCGCGCTCCGGTCGTCGGGGCTTCGGTACACCATCTTGCGCCCCGGCGGTCTGACGGATGGACCGGCCACGGGCGACGTGCTGGTCGGCGAAGGCGGCGCGACAGTCTCGGGGTCGATTCCCCGCGCGGACGTGGCCCGGTTGATGGTCGCCGCGCTGTTCACGCCCGCGGCAGGGAACCGGACCTTCGAGGTGGTCTCGCGGTCGGGACTTCGCGGGACTCCTCGGGGACTGGTCGAAATCGACTGGCAGTACCCCGACGACCTCGAACCGGTGGAAATCGAAGTCGAGGACGGGACGGGAGAGTAATCGGGGAAAACAGCGCGGTCGCTCCTCGGGCGAAATCGTCCGAAAAACGATGGCCGCAGTAGAGGTGGCCGAGCGTCAGTCGGCCGCGACGGGGGTTCGACGCTCCGAACCGGCCAGTTCCAGCACGTCGTCGAAGAAGCCGAGGGTGTCGTGCGGGCCGGGGTTGGCCTCGGGGTGGTACTGGCGCGTGATGATGTCGAGGTCCTCGCTTTCGAGACCTTCCGGCGTGTCGTCGTTGACGTTGACCTGCGTGACGTCGAGTCGGCCGGGTTCGGCGACGGTGTAGCCGTGGTTCTGGGTCGTCATGACCACCTTGTCGGTCCGGAGGTCGCGGACCGGCTGGTTGACGCCGCGGTGGCCGAAGTCCATCTTCTCGGTGGTGCCGCCGAGCGCGCGGGCGATGATCTGCTGGCCGAGACAGATGCCCGCCAGCGGGACCTCGCCGACGAACTCGTCCACGAGCGACTGGGCGGCCTCGAAGTTCGCGGGGTCACCCGGGCCGTTCGAGACGAACAGCACGTCGGGGTCGAGGTCCGCGACCTCGCCGGGCGTCACGTCGTAGGGCAGGACGTGGACCGTCGCACCGCGTTCGAGCAGCGACTCGACGATGGACCCCTTCGCGCCGCAGTCCACGAGCGCCACGTCAGGGCCTTCGTCCGCGGCCGCCTCGTCGTCGGGATAGTGAGTCTCGCAGTGGGCGACGCTGACCTGCGCGCCGATGTCGGTGTGGTCGCTCATGCCCGGACAGTCCGCGAGGGCCTCCTTGGCCTTCTCGGGGGAGGCGTCGGGACCTGCCGAGATACCGCACTTCATCGCGCCGCCCTCTCGAATCTGGCCCACGAGGTCGCGGGTGTCGAGTTTGTCCACGGCGGGGACGCCCTCGGATTCGAGCCACTCGGCGACGTCGTCGGTCAGTTCTCGCGCGGCGACCGCGCTCGGGTGGACGTCCTCGTCCTCGAAACGCTCCTCTCGGACGCCGTAGTTCCCGATGAGCGGGTACGCGAAGGTCAGGACCTGCTCCTCGTAAGAGGGGTCGGTCAGGCTCTCTTCGTATCCCGTGTACGCGGTCGTGAATACCAGTTCCCCGTGTGACGTGCCCGGAGCGCGACAGCGCGCTTCCACGACGCTGCCACCCTCCAACGCTACGTATGCGGCCGTCATTACGAGATTCATACGTAATCCCGGTGTATAAACCTTGCTTTCGTAGCGAGATTACGAATTTCGTAATCATCAAGTGGTGCCCCCGTCTA
Organism: Halorussus ruber; assembly: GCF_004765785.1. Classification (GTDB taxonomy): domain Archaea; phylum Halobacteriota; class Halobacteria; order Halobacteriales; family Haladaptataceae; genus Halorussus; species Halorussus ruber. The sequence continues at coordinate 26,511 of NZ_ML219770.1, forward strand.
CTCACACATCTCAATGGACGAACTTGACCGAGAAATCCTGTCCATATTGCGTCGAGACGCCCGAAAGCCCTACACCGAAATCGCCGAGGAGGTCGGCACAAGCGAAGGCACCGTCCGCAACCGCGTCGAGCGCATGACCGACGACGGGGTCATCGAGCGCTTCACGGTCGCCACCCGGACCGGCAACGTGAAGGCGATGATAGAACTCGACGTGGCGGTGGACGTCAACACCTCGGACCTCGGCGAGCGAGTCGCCGACTGGGAGCAGGTGGACTTCGTCTGGCAGGTTTCCGGCGAGGAGGACATCGTGCTGGTCGTGGACGCCGCCGACACCCAGAGCGTGAACCAGTTGATTACGAAAGCCCGCGAACTGGAGGAGGTCGTGAACACGAAGACGCGCCTGATTCTGGACGAGAAACTGGGATAATTTGTTGTGACCGGGCGACAAGGTCGGTTCGAATCTCGAAAGTCGGGGGAGTTGGCGCTTAGAAGTGGTTTTTGGTCCCTTAGATAGGATTGTGTGATTGCTTAACGACTGTTTTCGTATGTCTCTCTGCGAAGGAGCCGCGACGGCGCGCGTGACGACGAACGGAGACGTTTCGGAACTCGAAAGCGGCGCAAGTGAGGATGAATCGGTGGACTGCTAGCGACCGCCTGAACTCCGGACTGTCCTGTCGGCGCGAGCAGGGTTTCAGGCAAAAGCAAGCTAGCTATCGCCGAAGCCGAGGCGTCACCGCAACCGCTCCGCGACCGCGGACCTCACACCTCCCCACCCTCCTCGTTCGCTCCTTTCAGTCGCTCACTCGTCCCTCGCGCGCGTTGCTCGCGCGCGCCGGTCGGAAAGAAAAGTCAGTCGTATGTTAGTCGTTCAGTCGCGCGCCGACCTAAAGCCGACTCAGTCTCCCATTCGGGCTACTCGTCGAGGCTCACCTCGGCGATGCGGGTATTGTAGGGGTCCCGTTCCTCGGCTTCCGGCGGAATCTCCACGTCCGGCGAGTACTGGCTGACGGTCCAGAACCGCCCCGAGGAGGGGTCCACCGAGACGCCGTTGTAGTCGCCCCACCGCAGGGGGTTGGCGGGCGTGCCGAAGCCCTCGCCGAAGTCGTAGTTCGACTCGCCGTCCTGCACGACCACGGCGTCCTCCAGTTGCCCCTCGGGGAAGTCCGCGGTCCGGCCCGCCACGACCGACTGGATGTAGGTGTCGGGTCCGCTGACGTTGTGGGCGATGACCGTCGTGCCGTCGTCGGCCCCGACCGTCGGGATGTAGTAGGAGGTCCCGGCCTCGCCGTAGACGCCGCTCTGGACGACCGACCGCGAGGCCACGTCGATTTCGTACCACCGGATGGCGGCCACCGCGCGCCCGTCGCCGTCCCAGTCGTACTGGATGGTGTGGGCGGTCCAGAGCGACCCGCCGTCCAAGTCGGCGTTCATCAGGCGCGTACCGAGGGTGTCCACGTAGTCGGTTTCGTCGCCGCCCTTCTGGCGGGCCGCTGGCGGATAGCTGTAGGGAGCCACGTCGAGCGTGTAGCAGGAAAGCGACGGGCTATCGAGGGGGTCGGTCAGCTCCCAGAGGGTCAGCGTCTCGGGACTCGGGTCCGGCGCGGGGAAGTCGGCGTTCACCAGATAGTAGGTCTCTGTCTCCCCGCCCGTGAACGGCTGGAGCGCGGGTTGGACCGTGAACGTCAGGCCGTCGGAGTCGGGGTCGTTCATCCCGGTGAAGTGGTAGCCCGTCACCGACTCTCCCGCGTACATCGCGGCCTTGTCGAGGGTCACCATCGTAATCTCGAACGCGTCGCCGAAGAAGTTCTGGGTCAGGTAGATGGCGTCCTCGCCGATACCGAGCGGCGGGTAGTCCACCAGCCCCTCGTTGTCCAGCGGCGGGATGCGGTAGACGTGCCACTCCCCGTTGGGGTTGCTGGTCGCCGAGACCGCGACCACCCACCAGCCCCGCGGCGGGCGACTGACCTGCTCGCCCTCGTACTCGCCTTCCTCCAGCTCCTCGCGGTCGATGATTTCGCCGTCGGTCGTGATGCCCGGTTCGTACTGGGTCGCCGAGACGACGAACCGGTCCGCCTCTCGGTCGTAGCGCGCCCTCGGGTCGAACACGAACGGTTCGCCGAACGCGAATCCGCCCTCCGGCTCCGGAATGACGGGCTTCCAGAGGCGTTCGAGCGGAACCTGATGCTCGCGCTGGCCCGACTGCTTGTTGAAGATGGCGACCTGCCGGTTGAGCGCGTGGACGATTTTCCCGTTCCCCGCCGCGACCTGCGAGTCCGAGGGGACGCCGCCCCGCGTCTCGTCGGCGTTCACGCCGTCGTACTCGGTCCGAACGTCGAGCGGGCCGGGGTCGTCGAGGTTAGTCTCGCGGGCGGCCTGCCGCGGTGGCTGTTCGCCCTCGGCGTCCAGCGCCGCCCGTCGCAGGTCCGCCGCCTCCTCGCTCCGCGGACTCGCCGCAGACACCGAACCAATCTCGCCGCGGGCCTGCTCGGCGCGAATCTGTCCGAAGTTGATGGTCGCGCCCGAGTGGGTTCGCTCGAACGGCCCGTCGGCGCAGTCGGACTGGGCGGTCGCTACCTCGCCGCCGAAGTTCAGCAACGAGAGACCGCCGATTCCCGCGCCGGTCGCCTGCAACAGCCGCCGCCGGTCCATCGAGAGGCGGTCGTCGGTTCCGGCCGCGTGGTCGTCGGTTCCGGTCGATTCTCCCTCGTTCGAGTCTCGCTCGTCTTGTCTCATCGCTGAATCCGACTTGATACTTGCCGCGATATATGTTAGTTAATTGTTCCCTACGCGACGCAGCCGACGACGAACGAACGCGAAATTTTAACACAGAGAACGTGTTACTCAACAATAATCTAACCAGAAGAAAACCGGGCGACTCACCCTGCCGACCGAAGCGCCCGGCTCCTCGCCGAACTGCCCGACTACCGACCGAAGCGCCCGGCTACTGGGGCGGTTTCCCGACGCCGGGCGTCTCGGACTCCACCTCGGCCTCCTCCGGGCGCTGAAGGTAATCCTTCTCCTCGTGGATTCGCTGGTAGAGCGTCCTGAGCGCCCGGTTGAACCGGCCGTAGTGGACCTCCGTCTCCACTCGACCGTCGCGGATGGCCGAGACGATTGCCTCGGGCGAGAACTCCTCGGCGTCGATTTCGGTGTAGGCCCGGCCGACCTCGAAGGGGTAGTGGGCGTCGCTCCCGCCGACCAGCGGCAGGTCGTGGGTGTCGGCGAGTTTCCGGACCCACTGCTCGGTCCGGGGGTGCTTGCCGTTGATTTCGATGGCGTCGAAGTCGGCGTCGACCTCCCGCACCGTGCTGTTGCGGTACGGGTGGGCGACGATGGCCGCACACCCCCTATCGTGGGCTATCTCGACTGCCTCCTCGGGCGAGAGGTCACCCGGCTCGGTCTGACTGGGCGGGTTCGGCCCGACCACGAGGACGTGGCCGTGGGTGGTCGTCACCTCGATGCCGGGAATCGTCCCCGCCACGTCGAACTCCCGGTAGTAGTCGTGGTTCGTCAGCGCCACCCCGTCCAGATTCCGCAGTCGCGCGGCCTCGGTCAGTAGTCGAACCCCTAGCGGGTCGTAGTACTCGGCGGCCCGCTCGTGCCCGTGAAAGAATCGCGTGTGAGAGTGCAGGTCGACGGCGTACACGCCGAGATGTAATAGCCGGTAGACCTTTGACTTTCTGCCCCCAAATCATTGGTCACATGCCCGAGATTTGGGGGACCCCCGCGGGCGACCCTGTCGCGGCCGACGGCGGCGTCTCGGACGACCGCATTCTGGTTTTGAACCCCGTCAGCGGGAACGGCGACCACCGCGAGCGCATTCGGAAGGTGGCCGCCGAGGCCGGGTTCACCGTGCTGGAGACCTGCGCGGCCGGTGAGGCCGTCACCTTCGCCCGACTCGCGGCCAAGGCCGGTGCCGACGTGGTGGCGGCCGCGGGCGGCGACGGCACTGTCAACGAGGTGGTCCGGGGTCTCGCCGGTGCCGACGCCTTCGAGGAGGTGACCTTCGGCGTCGTCCCGACCGGCACGGGCAACAACTTCGCCGGGAACGTGGGCGTCGAGAGCGTCGAACACGCCTTCGAGGTCCTGATGGGCGGCGAGCGCCGCCGCATCGACGTGGCGACCGCGGGCGACGACGAGTTGTTCGTCAACTCCTGCATCGCGGGGCTGACCGCCGAGGCCAGCGCCGCAACCTCGACGGAGATGAAGGACAGACTCGGCGTGCTGGCCTACGTCCTCACGGGTCTCCGGACGGTCCGGGAGTTCGACGCACTCCCCCTCGCGGTCGAGGCCGACTGCCCGACCGACGAGAAGACGTGGTCCGGCGAGGCGGTGATGGTGCTGGTCGGCAACGCCCGGCGGTTCCCCGCCGAGGGGCGCTCACAGGGCAACTGCGAGGACGGCCTGCTGGAGGCGACCATCATCGAGCGGATGCCCCCGACCAACCTGTTAGAGGAGGCCGCGCTCCACCGACTGTTCGGCGACGAGACCGAACACGTCACGCGACTGCTGGCGTCGGAGCTCAGTATCGACGTGCGCCGGGACGAATCGGTCGGGTTCAGTTTCGACGGCGAGACCGAGGAGTACGACGCGCTGACGATGCAGACCAACGAGCGCGTGCTGGAACTCGCCGTCGGCGAAAACTACGAACCGAACCCGGGGTAAAATCGGGCGGAATCAGGTTTCGAGTCGGTACCGGTAGGGTGAGGACTCGATGATTGTCACGTCGCCGTGGCGGGCGCGCCGCCCGAGGACGGTGGCGACGCGGTGGGCGCTCTCGATTCGCTCGCCGCGGGCTTCGAGCAACTGGAGGATTTCGCGCGCGGTCAACGCCTCGTCGGAGTCAGCCTCGGCGAGGACGGTCCGTATCTGCTCGTACTCCCTCGCGCGCTGGGCCATGTTTTCTCTTTCCGCAGTATCGTACTTAACCCTCAGTCAGACGGGCGTCTGACGCCCGGGAACTCGACGGACGGAAAATCTACACCGCGCGGTCGTGCGGCCCGGAGAAGTCCCGCTCGCGGCGGTACTGCTCGACGAACTCCTCGATGTCGAAGTTCAGCATCTCCTCTTCGAACTGGGTCATCGCGTCGTCGTTCTCGGCGTGGCTGACGGCGTGTTCCATCAGTTCCACGACGAGTTCGACCACGATTTCGTGGAGGCGACGCGAGTCGAAGTCGGTCAGCCACACCAGCGCGTAGCCCACGTCCTGGTCCTCCTCGACGTTCTCGCTGACGACCTCGCCGGGGAACTCCTCCAGCACGACGCCCATGATGTGGGCCGTGCCGAACTCGCCGAGGTCGTCGTCGGTCTCGACGGTCTCTCGGAGGACGTTCACGAGGAACTCGGGGACGAAGCGGGAGGGCGGGTGGACGTCGGTCACGACCGCGTGACTGTCGCCGCAGTCGCAGTCGTACTCGCGCATGCCCATGTCGAGGTCGTGGACGTGTACCGACTCGCCGCAGGGGAGTTCGAGTTTCGCCCCGCGACCGCCCGGAACGCGCGGTTCTGCCATGCGAGGTGGTTGGGTTTTCGAGCGTTTAAAGGCCGCGACTTGGGGGATGGTGGGTCGGTTTGGGTAGTTTGGGTCGAAGATAGCTCCGTTGAAGACATACTTAGTTGTCTCAAGGAATTGTATATTTATTCTTAGCTATTATTATTATTTGTTAGTGATGTCGATAGGGCTTCGCTTTCCGCTCCGGCGCGTGCGAGCGCGACGCCCGAAAGCGTCGCGCCGCGCGCGAGGGACGAGCAACGGAGCGGAGCGAGTAGCGCAGGAGGGTGGGGAGGACGAGGCGCGGTGCGGGGCGGTGCGGTAACTCCTGTGTTCAAGCCTGAAGCTAGCTCTCCGTCGCTGTCCGGTCTTCTCACTCCCGGCCTCGTTGAAACCACGAATCAAAGACACTTCTCGGCGATTCCGACGCCAAGGTTCAAATACCAGCGGGCGGCCAACCATCTCTACCGAAGATGGCGAAGCAAATCTGCATCTCCCGCGAGGCCCACGAGCGACTGAAAGACCTCCGGAGAGACGGCGAGACGTTCACCGAGGCTATCCTGCGCGTGACCGACGGGCGAAGAAGATAACGAGCGGAGAGGAGAGTTCAGGGCCAGTCGTCGCGCTGGTCTTCCTCGACTCCGTCCTCGCCGTCCTCGCCGTCTCCGGCCAGTTCCCACTCGGCGGCCTCGGCGGCCTCCTCGACGTCGAGGTACTCCCACTCCTGCTGTTCGGCGAGTTCGCGGTCCTCGTCGGTCGTGCCGACGAAGACGTGGCGGTCGGTGTCGAACTGCTCGCGGACGCTCTCCAAACTCTCGCCTTTCCCCTTCGGGCCGGAGAAGAAGTCCTGCCGGATGCGGTTCTTCCGGGTGAAGTTGGTCACGACGTAGGTGGGCTTGTCCGAGACGACGCCGACGTACTGGCTCCACCGGCGGGCGTCGTCGAACACCGCCTCGGACGTCTCCATCTCCTCCAGCGCAGAGAGTTCGAAGGCGAGGGTCATCTCGCCGCTTCCGTTCATATCTCCCTCTCGGCGCGTGGCGGCAAAAACGCCTTCGGTACGGACTCCGCCGTGAGTCCGCCGTCGAACCGTCCCGGACCTCAGACGAGTTCGACGCGGAGGTACTCCGAGAACACGACCACCGGTTCGTCGGCGAACACCGACGCGAGTTCGGGCGTGACTGCAATCGTCGCTCGCTCGTCGTACTCGACGAGCAGTTGCTGGGCGCGCTCGGGCAACTCGTCGAAGTGCCGGACCGCGGTTCCGGGCGGAACGGTCGTCGTCGGACGGACGCGAAGGGTTCGCCCGTCCCTCTCTGTTCGCGGGGTCGTGTTCGAGGACATTGTGCTACACGATACCAAATGTCGTGGAGTATCTTAAACCTTCTGCCGCCAGTAACCAACACGTCTCTCGCGTAGATATTCCGCTCGCGGGTGACTTCGAAAAGGCAATCGTCGCGTCGCACGTCGAACGCTGAACGTCGAACGCCAAACGCCGGATCGGAACCGGCGAGCCGCGGACCGGAGGGCCGCGATACCGGCGGGTCGAGCGGCGGAGCGGTTTAGAAGCGGTAGCCTTCGTCTTCGTCGCCCAGCGAGCGCTCGGTGGTCTCCATCATCTCGTCGGCGAACTCCATCTCGTCGCGGGTGTCGGTCTCCATCGTGGTCTGGTACTCCTTGATGCCGAGCGAGAGAATCTCCTCGAGGGCCTCCTGGCGGTCCACGAACTCGTCCTGCGTGACGAGCTGGTCGATCTGCATGTCCATGTCGTCGGACAGCGAGATTTCGAGTTGGGGCATAGGCTGGGCTAACGGTTCCAACTACAACAACGTTGGGTTGGCCCGCGATTTCGCTCCGAGTCGGGCGACTCGCCGCGGTCGAGACGCGACCGTCGCCTCGGCAAGCAGGATTTTGGGCGTTCGGGCCGTCGATTCGCGCATGGCAAGCGTCCGCCGCCACCTCGACGGAATCGCCGAGACCGCCGCCGAGACACTCGACGAGCGGTCGGGGTCCGCAGTCGAGGACCACGAGTACCGCGAGGCGCTCGAAGCGATGCGGGAAATCGGCGACGAGTCGGCAGTGGACCGACTCGCCGAGGACATCGAACGCTCGATACGGCAATCCGAGACGCTCCCGCAAGAACAGTCGGTGCGGTCGCTCGGTAGGGACATCTGCGACGAGAAGGGGTACGAGATTCCGGCCGACTCGTGGTTCGCGCGGTGAGGTCGGGCGAAGGGCGAATCGCGCGGCCTACTGTTCCTGGGGAATCGCCAGCTCTTCGGGGTCGAAGTCCTTCTCCAGGAGGGTCTCCTTCTGGTCGGCGACCTCGGCCTCTTGGCGGATGAGGTCCTTGTACTTGCCCTGCGGGGCGATGTCGCCGATGAGGACGCCGCCGATGAGTTTGCCGTCCTTGAACGTGAGGCGACGCCACTCGGTGTCGCTGTACTTGCGCTCGCACTCGTCGTCGCCCAGCGTCGGGAAGCCGAAGCTGAGGAAGGGGAAGTCGAAGTGCGTGATGGAGTACGACGAGACCCAGCGGAAGGCCGCCTCCTCGTCGTCGGCGACCATGTTCTTCGCGGCGATTTGGCCCTGCTCTTTCGCGCTACCCCACGAACCGTTCTGGGCGTACTCGTCGAGGATAGTGTCGTAGTACCGGGTGATGTCACCCGCCGCGTAGATGTCCTCGACGTTGGTCTGCATGTACTCGTCGACGACGATACCGCTGTCCTCCTCGATGCCGGTGCCCTGGAGGTACTCGGTGTTGAAGTTCAGGCCGATGGCGACGCCGACGAAGTCGCTGTCGTACTCGTTGCCGTTGGCGTCCACCGTCGAGACGACGCGCCCGTCGTCGTCCGTCTTGAAGCTCTCGACGCCGCTTTCGAGGACCGGCTCGACGCCCTTCTCTTCGAGGGCGTCGTGGATGATTTCCGCGCCGTCGAGGCTCAGGCCGTAGCGCCACCAGCGGTTGCCCCGCATGATGTACTTGGCGTCCACGTCCTGTGCGGCGCAGACCGCCGCGAGGTCGATGCCCAGCAGGCCCGCGCCGACGACGACGCCCTGGTCGGCTTGGTCGGCGTTCTCCTGAATCTTCCGGGCGTCTTGGAACGTCCAGAAGTGATGAATGCCCTCGGCGTCGCTGTTGTCCACCGGAAGCTGAGTAGGGGTGCCGCCCGTGGCCACGAGGAGCTTATCGTACTCGAAGGTTCCGCTGTCGTGGGTGTGGACCTCGTGGGCGTCGGGGTCGACCTCGGTGACGAACGTGTTGAGTTCGAGGTCGATGTCCCGCTCGTCGTACCACTCGGGTTCGTGGATGGAGATGGGCGCTTCGGGGAGCTTTCCTTTTGCGAATTCCTTGATGAGAATACGGTTGTACAGGGCCTCACCTTCGTCGGTGATGACCGATACGTCGGCGTCCGGGTCCTCCTCGCGGATGGTCTCCGCAGCGGAGCTTCCCGCAATCCCGTCACCGATAATCACGTACGACTCGCTCATAACCGAATCTTCATCTTCGGGGTTAAAGTCGGTTGCTATCTCAGTATCGTGCCAGATATTCACGAACGGACGAGCTTTTGGGCGTCGCGTCCTAAACACCGAACGATGAAGATAAACCAGAACGTCCGCCACTTCGCCTCGCGGAAGGCGCTGGAACTGCCGGTGGTCTCGGACATCGTGAGCGAGAAGCTCGTGGACCTGCACACCAGAATCTTCCTCGAAAAGGCCGACGAGGCTCACCGCGAAGAACGCCGCGAGCGCCTCGACGCCTTCTTCGACGCGACGATGGACACCTACCTCGCGGCGCTACAGGAGGGCGCGCCCGAGGCCGAGGCCCGCGAAATCACCCACATTCAGGCCAACTTCGACTTCTACAACCACGGCTGGACCGAGATGATGGAGTTCCCGAGCGACGAACTCGACGACCACTACGACCGCTACCGAGAGTTCTTCGAGCGCCACGGCATCGCCATCGAGGACCCGCTCGGCGAGTTCACCCCCGAGGGCGGGATTCCCGACGCGCCCTCGACGCCCGAGAAGTTGGAGGAACCCGAACACCCCTACGCGGAGGGCGGATTTGCGGACGACGTGTACGTCCAAGGCCCCGACGGCGAGATTCAGGTCGGCGGGCAGGACGAGCCCGACGAAGTAGACGTGAGCCAAGCGCCCGGCGTGAGCGACGAGGACGCCGAGGCATAATCAACAGAAGTTTAATTGAGGATTTATTCTTCTTTCCAATCAATATCTCGGGCGACTAGTTGTTCATGCACTTCACAATAAAGGACTCGGTGGCCATCTATTTCGTACCAAGAAATGGGATTTCCATCTTCGTCAGTATCCTTTCGGAGATATTTATTATCTGGATGGTGATACCTATTCAAACTTTTAAGAGCAAAAGGACTCCCGCAAATATCACAGGTAGTTTTCTTTTTTGTCCCAAAATACCACGATGTAATGAATATAATAACAATTGGAACAATCAACAATTCATATATATCACTGACAGTTACCGCAAGCGGAAATGCTTGAAGAAGAGGTTGGAACCACCACGGCGAAGAATAGCCAGCGGTGGAGATAAATTTCATCAAAACAAGAAATATCCAGATTGTGCTTGCGACACCACCCATAAACAGTAGAGCTTCTACCTTCATCCAATTAAAAGGTAATATTCCTTGAAGCCAATTGATAATCTTCCGTGTATTTTCCGGATATGATCCATTTCCTACTTCTCGAAGATCGTTATTTGACTGGATGTCTTTCGCACGTTGCGCAGATCGCCTTGCAGGTCGAGAAAGAGATAAGTCTTGAGGTTCGCCAGTAGAGGGACTTTCCTCGCCTTGTTCCTTCTTTTTCGTCGTTTCTTTAGTAGTTGTTTCCCCCTGAGGTTCTCCATCGCCAAGAATCGGTTTCAATAACTTTTCATAAATTGTGGTGGTAACAGTAAGAAAAGCTAGAACCGAACTAATCGTATTTACGTTAGTTCCAAATCCTAGACCAGATAGAAATAAAGTTAATGCAGAGGTTACAACTCCAGCCAAAATAACTGCGCCAATATAGGCACCTGCATTTCGTTTTAAGGCCATGTAATCTTGCCTTCATATTTCCTTCTATTTTAATGTTCTGTTTGACATACTGTAATAAATAATGTATTTTGGTAAGGGAATTACTAGAAGCTCTACTCCGGGCTGACGACCTGCTTTCGTCCTGCGATTCTATCTGCACACTCGTACCCTGCCACGATGCCGCCGTTCAGACTGCGCTCGGGATACTGCGCGCGACTCGCCATCCCGGCGTAGTAGAGGCCGTCCGCGACCTCCGCGCCGAGGTCGTAGGGAATCACCATGTCGAGATACCCGCGTTCGTAAATCGGCGCGGCGCGGGGGTTCTTGGCGAGGCGGAACTCCTCGACGTGCGAGCGGTCCCAGTCGGGGAACATCTCCTCGACGTGGCCCAACCAGAGGTCCTCGATTTCGTCCTCGTCCATCTGCCAGAGGTCCTCCTCGTAGTCCTGGATGTAGCTGGCGACGTACAGCAGGTGGTCGCCGCCGTAGTTCTCCGGCGGGATGTAGTTGGTGTGTTCGATGAGCGCGCCGAAGGGCGCGTCGTGGGCGACGTTGAGCCAGTAGGTGTCGGTCAGGGCCTCGTCCATCGTGACCAGCGCACAGACCGCGCCCTGGAAGTCGATGTCGCACTCGTAGCCACAGAGGTCTTCGAGGACGTTCGGCATCGCCGCGACCACCACGTCCTCGACCTCGTGGGTCTCGGTGGTCGTCTCGGGGTCGTCGGTCTCGACGCCGCCGTCCGCCTCGGCCTCGGCTTTCGGCTCCTCGCTGGCGGCGTCTGCGCCGTCCGCGACCTCCACGGTCATCTCGCTGACCGAGCCGTCTTCGAGGTCCAAATCGGTGACGCGGGCGTTCGTGGTGATGTTCTCGCGGCCGACCTCCTCCACGAGGGCGTCCAGTAGTTGGCCGAACCCGCCTTCGAGATAGCCGAGGGGTTCGCCCCGGAGGAGGTCGCGCTCGCCGCGGAACTTGATGCGCCCCAGCAACCACGCCGCGCTCACGTCGTCCTTCCGGTCGCCGAACTTGGCGTCGAGCAGTGGCTCGAAGAAGCCCTCGTAGACGCCGTTGGAGGTGTGTTCGCGCAGGAAGTCCTCGATGGGCACGTCCTCGAAGTCCTCCAGATTCTCGTAGGTGTCGAACTTCGGAATCCCGCCGCGCACGTCGATTTCCTGCGTGAGCATCGTGAGGCGGAACTTGTCGTAGACGCTCATGTGGGGGTAGGCCAGAATCTCCCACGGCTTGTCCATCGGGTAGACCGTCCCGTCCCAGTAGTAGGCGTTCTTGCCGATTGGCCACTCCAAGTTGTGGCCGAGTCCCAACTCCTCGACGAGGTCCACGATGGTCTCCTCGGAAGCCGAGAGGTGGTGATAGAACTTCTCGACGGGGTCGCCCGCGGTCTCGTAGACCGCCGCGAGACCGCCGACTTGGTCGCTGGCTTCGAATACCTGCACGTCGTGCCCGTGTTGCTGGAGGCGGTAGGCGGCCGCGAGACCCGCGATTCCCCCACCGACGACACCTTTCATATCACGTCATTCGCCGTGGCCGGGCAAAGGTCTTATTGAAGGCTGGCGGGTGTCAGTGGGTGGAGGTGTCAGATAACAGCCGAGACTCAGATTCGCCTCGATCCCCGACCATCTGTCGTTCGGCGCGCGCTGGCGAGAGTTCATCTCTCGCCATACCGCGCGAGGGCTGAGGACCGTAGGCCGAAGGCCGAGGACCGCAAGCGGTTGGGGAGGTTCGAGGCTGTTGCGGTGCGCGGCAGTTGCGGTGACTCCTGTGTTCACGCCTGAAACTAGCTTCCTCCTCCCTTCGACCCCACTTTCGTGCCCACTAATTCAGAGTGCGGGAATCAAAACTTCAGCCGCAGAAATCCTCCCGAACTCGTTCTGCTGGCCTTTTTCAGGACCGCCCGCGTAGCCCGGCGTATGACCCGATTCGACGCCGCAACCCCCGAGGAGCGCCAGAAACTGTTCGCCGAAGGCATCGCCGCCCACCGAGAGCGCGCGAGCGCCTTCGTCACCTTCGAGGCCGACGCGGACGCCTCCGCGCTCGACGGCGAGGACGCAAGCGAGGAGCGCGAAATCGAGAGCGAGGAGGGCGAAACAGCGGACGAGGAAGAGTCCGCCGACCCCCAGCAAGCCCCGCCGTGGGTCCAGTTCGGCGACGGGACGCTCAACCTCGACTGCACCGACGCCGAGTTGGACGACTTGAAGGCCCTCCTCGGGGATTTCCCGGCGTTCAAAATCGACGACATCATCCGGCCCGACGAGGCCGAGGGCATCAACGTCCGGGTGTCGGCGCTGGCCGACGCGAATCGAGTCTCCCAGTGCGTCGAGCGCGTCTTCCGCGAGGTCTACGACCAACCGGAGGGGTATCGAGTGTGGGTTACTGCGGTGTGAATTTGGTTTTGAGAGGTTCGAAGGTTTCGAGAGCGGTAGATACGTGAGTATGACTGTGATTCGTAGATTCGTCGTGGTGTTGTCCTCTTGAAGCCCCCGCCCGGTCGCGGTCGCTCTGTGAGATATTTCCGCGCTCTCTGCACAGCCCGCGCGGAAATAGTGGCTCACAGAGACGACCAAGCAAGCGCGACCGGGCGGCCCCTTCATCCCACCCGTGGTGGTTTGGTCCACCGAGCGCGCCCCGGTGTCGCCAGCCGATTTTCGCAGTCGGGAGTGAGCGCGGCGCTCCGGAATCGACCGCCCGGAGGAATATTCTATTTTCTTAAAGCAACCTATACCATGCTTAAAGATTGTAAAAATTACCTATTCCCTAGTCCCGAACGTCAGTCCATCTGGATGTACGTCCGAGTCGTCCCGACGCCCTCGACGGTGTGAATCCCGTCGGTGACTACCTTCTGGAGGTCTCGAATCGTCTCGCCTTCGATTTCGGCCACGATGTCGAAGTCCCCCGCGACGACGTGGGCCTCCGTGACTCCCGAGAGGTCGCGGATGGTGGCCGCCGCGTCCTCGGTCGCTCCCGTCCCCGTGATTACCGTCGTGTACGCACGGACCATATCACGGAATACGACGAGCGGGACCAAAGCGTTAGTGCCGCGGGCAGACCACCGGTCTCGTTCTACCTGCCAAACGGTTCGGTGTCCAAAGTCCAATCTTCCAACTAGTCTGGCCTGCCAAACACGGTTTCCGTGCGGAGGTGCAATTCGTGTCTCTATGAGCCTCGTCGCGGAGTTCGAAGTCCCGACCGACGAATTCGCGTTACAGAGTGCGCTCGACGCGGTTCCCGACATGCGAATCGAGATGGAGCGCCTCGCAACCCACAGCAGAGAGTGGGTGATGCCCTTCCTCTGGGCCTCGGGCGGCGACATCGACGACTTCGCGTCGGCGATGGAGGACGACGGGACGGTCACCGACGTGACGACGCTCGACCGACTCGACGGGACGGCGCTGTACAAAGTCGAGTGGCACGAGTCGGTCGAGCGCCGCGTGGACGCGATGATTGACCAACACGCCATCATCCAGGAGGCGGTCGCCGACCGCGAGTGGTTCCTCAAGTTGCGGTTCGCCGACGAGGACGAACTCTCGGAGTTCCGTACTCACTTCGGGCCGAACTTCCAACTCCGGCGCAAGTACCGGACCACCGAACCCCGGCACGGCGAGTTCGGCCTGACGCCCGAACAGCGCGAGACCCTCGTTCTGGCCTCCGAGCTGGGGTATTTCTCGGTGCCGCGCGAGGCGACCGTCGAGGACATCGCCGACCACCTCGACATCTCGGCCAACTCGGTGTCCCAGCGACTGCGGCGCGCTCACGACGCACTCGTGCAAAACACCCTGCTGGTGAACGGGCAACAGCGTACCGACCGAGACGAGCATTAATATTGAGGCCGTGTCCTTATGCCGACCTTTTATTAAGTAGAGATAGGATGGCAATCGAGAGACGAGACGCGCGTTCGGTACCGACGAGTCGTCGCGCAACGGTTTTCGAGCAAGTATGGGCGTAGCCACAACCTTCGAAGTCGAGGTTCCGGCCTCGACCCTCGCGCTGGCGGAGACCTTCGAGCGCGCGCCGGAGGCGACGGTCCGCATCGAGCGCACCGTCGGCGGCGGGAACGACCAGATGATGCCCCACGCGTGGGTTTCCGACGTCGAGACGGGTCGCGCCGCGGACCTGCTCGCGGCCGACCCGTCAGTAACCGAGGTCCGGAAACTCGGCGAGGACAGCGACGGCGAACTCCTCGAAATCGAGTTCGAGGGCGACATCTGCGAGTTCACCGACGCCATCGCCGAGCGCGGCGGGGTGATTCTGCGCGCGACTGCCACCGACGGCGTCTGGACCTTCCAGCTGCGGTTCGCCGACCGAGGAGACATCGGCGAGGTGTTCGACGACGAATTCAACCAGCGCTACGAGGCGACGGTCACCCGACTGTACGGTTCGAACGACGCGCCCTCTGCACGGACTGGCGTGACCGACAAGCAACGACGGGCGCTCTCGACCGCCTTCGAGTTGGGCTACTACAGCGTCCCGCGGGACGTGGACCTCCGGACGGTCGGCGAGCGCCTCGACATCTCCCGGCAGGCCGTCTCCGAGCGCCTGCGCCGGGGCCACGAGTTGCTGGTCAGCGACTACCTCGGGAAGACCGACGAGAATTGACATCCTCCCCGCCCTGAAGGGCGAGGATTCCCACGGTACTGTACCGCTGAGGTGGGATGGTTACGGTTTGTAGTCGTCTCGAAAGACAACTACTGGCTGTGCCAACCAGCCGTTACTCCTATCCCGGCATGGGATTCGGAGGTACTTTTGTTGCCTGCGCCCCGAAGTCCCAGCACAGAAAGGGTGCTGTGTGGAATCCGGGGAATCCCGATATTGTCCGATTAGGGTGCGGGCAGGCCGCCTCGGTTGACTATTAGTACGGTATCGAATTAGTTAAACCATCCGTTCATAACGTCGAACGTGGCTAATGGAGGGATTGTCGGATTCATCCCCGCCGTGAACGACGAGGCTTTCTCCTTGCTCATCCGTAATTTCGCGCTGAATTTTTCTCGGCTACGACTGCCAGTAGGCCGGAGTCAGCAGTACCAGCACCGGCAGAATCTCCAGTCTGCCGATCCACATCAGGAACACCATGAACAACTTCGAGGAGGCCGGGAACGGGAGGTAGTTGTTCATCGGGCCGATCATGCCGAAGCCCGGACCGACGTTGCCCAGCGTCGCGGCCACCGCGCTCATCGCGTCGAGCGCGACCAAATCCATCCCCGTGCGGGCCGCGTCGAGGTAGACCAACAGCGCCGCGACGAAGAAGATGACCAGATACAGCAGGGTGAAGGCGTAGATTCCCCGGACCGCGCGCTCGTCGAGCGACCGGCCGCCGAGTCGGACCGGTCGGACCGCCTCGGGGTGGACCGTGGTGAACAGCTCGCGCTTGAGCGACTTGAGGATGACTAGCCAGCGCACGATTTTGATGGCACCGCCGGTCGAGCCAGCAGAGCCGCCGATGAACAGCGTCACGAACAGCACGTACTGGGCCGGGGCCCCCCACGTGTTGAAGTCCATGCTCGCGTACCCCGTGGTCGTCACCAGCGAGACCACCTGAAAGACCGCGTGGCGCGCCGCCTTCTCCAGATTCCCGGCGATGGGACCGACGACCGCGGACTCGGCCGTCCCGCCGAGGAACAGCAGGAGCGCGACCAGCCCGGAGAACACGCCCAGCACGCCGACGTAGAACCGGAACTCGTTGTCCTCGCCGAAGACCTCGGGTTCGCCGTTCAGCGCGTGCCAGAACAGCGCGAAGTTGGTCCCCGCCGCCACCATGAACGGGACGATGAGCCACTGGACCGCCGCGGAGAACGCCTCGATGCTCCTCGCGGCGGGGGAGAACCCGCCGGTCGCCATCGTGGTGAACCCGTGAGCGACCGCCTGATAGAGGGTCATGTTCGGCGCGAGGCCGACGAGGTGGAGGCCGAACAGCAGGGTCATCTCGAGCGCGGTGATGCCCAGATACGCCTTCCAGAGCGCGCGGGCCGTCTCGGCGATGCGGGGCGTGAGCTTCTGGATGCCCGGACCGGGGGCCTCGGCGTCCATCAGTTGCGCGCCGCCGACCGAGAGTTCCGGCAGGATGGCGACCGCCAGCACGACGATTCCCATGCCGCCGAGCCACTGAGTCTGCTGTCGCCACATCATCAGCGCCCGCGAGTGGTCCTCGAAGCCGATGTTCTTCATCACGGTCGCTCCGGTGGTCGTGAACCCGCTCATGGTCTCGAACAGCGCGTTGACCGGGTGGGCGACCGTCCCCTCGCCGGCGATGACGTAGGGCGCGGCCCCGACGATGGAGACCGCCAGCCACGTCAGCGCGACCATCAGGAACCCCTCGCGCGCCCCGAGGTCCGGGTCGTCGTCCAACTGTTCGAGACTCCACCCGACAGCGACCGCCAGCGCCATCGACGCGACGAAGGTAGTCACGCCCTCGCCGTAGAAGACGGCGAGCGCGAGCGGGAACACCATCGCCACGGCCAGCCACTTGACGACCGTGCCGACCAGACTGCAACTCGCTCGCCAGTCTACTCGCAGACTCAACATCGACCGAGACATGGCGGTTAGACTCCCGTCATAACTCGGCTGTCACTTCTTCGAGTACGTCTCTGTCCACGAACACGACCACGTGGTCGCCCGCTTCGATTACCGTGTCACCCCGCGGGACGACGAACTCCTCGTCGCGGGTGATGGCACCGACGACGAACCCTTCCGGCAGGTCGGCGACCGCCTCTCGGATGGGTCGGCCCACGAGCGCGGAGTCGCCGTCCACCTCGACTTCGAGGACTTCGGCCTTGTCGTTCTCGATGAGCGCGACGTTCTCGGTGTGGAGTTCGCGGGTGAACCGCGTAATCTCCTCGGCGGTGACCTCGCGGGGGTTGACGCCCACGTCCACGCCGACCGTCTCGAAGAGGCTGACGTACTCGCTGGTCTCGACCACCGCGACGGTCCGGCGCGCGCCGAGTTGCTTGGCCAGCACCGACACCAGCAGGTTCTTCTCGTCGCTTTCGAGCGCGGCGACCACGGCGTCGGCCTCGTCGACGTGTTCTCTGGCGAGGAACTCGGCGTCTGTCGCGTCGCTCTCCATGACGACCGTGTTGGGCAACTCCTCGGCCAACTCCCGAGCGCGGTCGTGGTCCCGCTCGATGAGGCGCGGGTGGAGACCGCGCTCCTCCAGCAGGCGAGCGGTGTGGTAGCCGATTTCGCTCCCGCCGATGATGACCAAGTCCTCGTTGCTGGAGGGCGTCTTCCGCGGAGCCAACTCGCTGGCGAACTCCTGGACGCTCTCGGGGCTTCCGATGACGACCACCTTGTCGCCGGACCGGATGCGGGTGTTACCGCGGGGAATCTCGACGTCGCCGTTCCGGAGCAAGGCCGCGAACGTCAGCGAGTCGAAGCGGTCGGCCTCGCTGACGGTCTGGTCGGCGACCGGACTCTCCTCGCGCACCTCGAACTCGGCCATCTGGACCGCGCCGCCCGCGAAGGGGTCGACGTCGCGCGCGGCGGGCAGCCCGATGACCCGCACGATGTCTTGGGCCGTGAGCAGATTCGAGCAGACCATGAAGTCCACGCCGAAGGCCCGCTGGTCCTCGGCGTGCTGCCACGTTTCGAGGTAATCGACGTTCTTGACCCGCGCGATGGTGAACGGGTCGTCCACGGTCTTGGCGGTGCCGCAGGCGACCAGATTCGTCTCGTCCTCGTCGGTGCTAGCGATAATCATGTCGGCGTCGTCGATTCCGGCCTCTCGGAGCGTCGCAATCGAGGTCCCGTCGCCTTCGATGGCCAGCACGTCCTCGGAGTAGGTCAGGGCGTCCACTCGCTCGCCGTCCACGTCCACGACGACGACCTCGTGGCTGTCCGCGAGGCTGGAGGCGATGGAGGAGCCGACCTCACCTGCGCCGATGATGATGACACGCATCAGTATCCTCCCTCATTCTTGGCGGCTTTTGCGAGCCACACCGTATGACTATTTCCTTTCGTGCCCGAGTTCGAGAGACCGCATGCTCGCTCCACGCCCCCGAGGAGGACACGGAACGCCGCGACTCGGTGGAGACCGTCATCGGGGTCGGTCGCGGCGACTGCTCGCCGACCGTAATCGCGGCCGGGTCGCCTCGGTTGCCGGGGTGAAGAAATAGGCATTTAGGAAATAATATCCTATATTAAAGCAATATATGTATTTCTTTTCGTGATCCTCGACCCGCGGTCGGCAATCGGCGCTTCGGCGGACGAGATAATCGGCGCTTCGCAGCGCCGAGGCGGCTATCGGCCGCCTCGGCCCGTCCGCTCGGCCAGAACAGGGGCGCGTTCGGATTTCGGTTGCGACCGGCACGTCCCGCGCTTACTCGGTCCTCACCGCGTTCGACACTCGCTTGGCGACCGAAGTCGGGAACCTGCTCGTACTCCCGTTCACGACCAGATTGTCGTAGAACACGTCGAGGACGGCCGGATTGACGGCGTCGCCGTGGCCGACGCCGACCCGGACGAGGCGGGCCTCGCCGCCGAAGCGCTCGACGACGCTGTCGAAGGTCTGGCCGTCGTAGCCCTCCTCGACGGCGGTGTACTCGAACCACCCGCTCGTGTCCTCGGTGTCGCCGCGCATCCGAGCCAGCACGTCGAACGTCGCCCACTGGCCGCTCGGACCGCCCGCGTCGGAGGTCAGGTACATTCCGTGTCGGCCGTCGTCGTTCTCGACCACGACGAACGTCTGGTCGGGCGCGATGGCCGTGTCGTCCGGCCCCGCGTAGTAGTCGTAGGTCAGTTCGGTGAGTCCGCCCAGCGTCGTCTCGGTCTCCGGCGCGGCGATTGCGGCCGCGTAATCGACCGTCGAATTCCCGTTCGAGGTGACGTGAATCGGGCCGGGATGGCCCTCGTCGCGCATCTCCTCGGGCGCGGCCGCGACCGTCGCGGTGTACGCGCCGTCGTCGTTGAGGTCGAACAGGGTGACGCCCGGCGGAAGCGACGTGTCCACTTGCTGGGCCGCCGCCCCGCGCGTCCCGTCTGCTTGGCTCTCGTCCGCGCCGCGATTCCAAGGTGTCGCGCCGCTTTCGGTCGCCGCGCCGCCTCCAGTTGCCGCGCCACTCCCCGCCGCCGCGGTGGTTCCGACCGCTCCCGCGACCAGCGCGCCGACCCCTTTCAAGACCGCCCGTCGCTCCCGGTTCATAGCTTCTGACACGACTTCCGCGCGTTTATGCTTACGGCCCGATTCCGCCTCGATTCACTCGTCACGGAATCAGTCGTCGTCGATGTGAAGCGTCACTTTCAGCGGGCCGTCGGTGCTGTCGAACGCGATCGCTCCCGAGTACCGGTAGTCGTCCACCGGGTCCTCGTTACCCTCGATAGTGCCGCCGACTTTCCCGCGGACGACGTTGTCCTCGATGGTGTCCACGCCGAGCGTCCCGGCCTCCGGACCCTTCTCGACGCGCCCGGAGACTCGGAACTTGTAGGCGACTCGCTCGCCCTTGGCCTCGATGCGGATGCGGTTCGGGAGGTCCTCGTCTTTCTCGTCGTCGTCGCTCGTCGTGTCTCGGACGAGGTCGCCGTTGACGAACACCTTGCCCTTCCCGTCGAGTTTCAGCTCGTCTACCTCGCCGGAGTACAGGAAGCTGTCACACCGCTCTTCGGAGACAGCGCCCTCCGCGAAGTCGTCGCCGACCGCGTCGTACTCGTCGCTCTCGTAGGTCCCGCCGCGCCACAGCGAGTCGGAGACGCGAACGAAGTAGCTGAACGTCTCGTCTCCGGCGGCGCAGAACGTGATTTCGTTTCCGGATTCGGCGCTCGCGGCCCCGCTGAGTCCTGCTCCGGCGAGTCCGGCGGCCGCGGTCCCCTTCAGCACCGAGCGTCGGTCGAGTCGCCCGTCGGTCGATTCTGCTCCGTCGCCCGAGTTCGTCTCCTCGGGCGATTCTCCGTCTCTGCGTGAGTCAGTCATTTTCCCACCCCGACTCCGGCTAACGCTCGCAGACGCTTTCAACCCGGTCGCTCCTCAAGCCAGATTTGGTCGCGTTGGGTCGGATTAACCCAGATTCAATCGAGAAACGGCGCGTTTCCCGAATCAACGCCGGATGGAATCGTCCCACCGGAGAAAGCGGTAAGGCTCATACGGCTCTCGCTCGTCTGTGGACAGACGGGAGGAACATCGGACATGCGGATTCTCATCGTCGGCGCTGGCGAAGTGGGTTCGAACATCGCGTCTAACCTCGCGGGAACTCACGAAGTGACAATGATCGACCGCGACCCCGAGCGCATCGAGGAGCTAACCTACTCGTTAGACGTGCTGGCGAAGGAGGGGGACGGGACCTCGCTCCGGACGCTGGAGGAGGCCGGGCTCGAACAGACGGACCTGCTCATCGCCAGCACGGACGTAGACGAGAGCAACCTCGCAATCTGCGGGACGGCCAAGACCGTCTCGGACCCGTTTACCATCGCCCGGGTGAAGAACGCCGACCTCCTCCGGACGTGGGAGCGGTCGCGGAGAGCGTTCAGCGTCGATTTCATGGTCTGCTCGACGCTGCTCACGGCGAACGAGGCGGTTCAAGTCGTCGGCCTCCCGCTCTCGACCGACGTCGACCGGTTCGCAAACGGACTCGTCCAGATGGCCGAGTTCGAACTCGTCGAGGACAGCCCGCTCGTCGGACAGACGGTCGGCGAGGCCGACCGCGTCGAATCGCTCACGTTCGCGTCGATTCTCCGGGACGGGGAGGTCCTCATTCCGCGCGGCGAGACGACGTTCACTTCCGACGACAAGGTCGTCGTCATCGGCAGTCCGGAGGGCGTCCGACAGTTCTCGCTACGGGTGATTCCGGACGAGACGCCGAGCGAGACCGAAAACGTGTTCGTCGTCGGGGCGAGCGAAATCGGGGTCCACGTGGCCCGTCAGCTACAGGACCGGGGCGTCGACGTCCGTCTCATCGAACAGGACAGCGAGCGAGCGGACGAAGTGGCGGAAATGCTGTCCGAGACCATCGTGCTGAACAACGACGCGACAGACACCGAGTTCCTCGAACAGGAGAACTTCGGGAAGGCCGACGCGGTAATCACGACGCTCGACAACGACCAGAAGAACCTGCTCGTCGCGCTCCTCGCCAAGCGGTTGGGCGTGAAGCGGGCGATTTCGGTGATGGAGTCCGAGGAGTACCGGGACCTGTTCAACGAGGTGGGCGTCGACGTCACAATCAACCCCCAAATCGTGACCGGGGAGGAAATCGCCCGGTTCACCCGCGAGCAGATAGCCGAGAAGCTCTCGTTCATCGAGGACTCCCGGGCGGAGGTCTTCGAAATCGAAATCGACCCCGAGAGCGTGTTGGCGGGGCGACCGGTCGAGGAGTCGATTGCGGACCTCCCGGCCAGCGTCGTCATCGGTGCAATCGCCCGCGACGACCGGATGATAACGCCGCGCGGCGACACGGTCATCGAGGCTGGCGACCACGTCATCCTGTTCACCGACGACGAGGTCTCGGAGGAAGTCCTCTCGAAGGTGTAGGGTTTCAGCGCCGCCAGTAGGACGGCGAGAGGACTACGAGTACCGAGAGAATCTCCAATCGGCCGATCCACATCAGGAACACCATGTAGAGCTTCGTGGCCGACGAGAATCGCTCGAAGTTGTTCATCGGGCCGACGATGCCGACTCCCGGCCCGACGTTCCCGAGGGTCGCAATAGACGCGCTCACGGCTTCGATGGCCGAGAGTTCCAGACCCACTCGGAGGCCGTCGAGGTAGATGAGTACCGACGAGACGGCGAAGATGCAGATGAATATCATCACGAACACGAAGACGCTACTGACCGCGTCGTCGTCGGCCACGTCGTCGGACACCCGGATGGGCCGAACTGCCTCGGGATGGACCGACTTGAACACTTCCCGCGACATCGCCTTCCTGATGAGATACCAGCGAATTATCTTGACCGACCCGGCCGCCGAGCCAGCGGACCCGCCGAAGAACATCGCAAAGAGGAGCGCGAGTTGCGCCGATTGGTCCCACGTGTTGAAGTCCATGCTCGCGTACCCGGTGGTCGTGACGATGGCGACGGTCTGGAACACCGCCTGTCGGAGCGCGTTTTCGATGTCGCCCGAGAGCGGAGCGATGTTCGTCGGCACTTCCGCGAGGCCGACGCCGTAGAACAGCAGGAGCGTGAAGAGGCCGCTGACCGCGCCCATCACGAGGAGGTACGACCGGAACTCCGCGTTCCGCGTCAGGCGGCGCGGTTCGCCCTTCGAGACGTACCAGAAGAGCGCGAAGTTCGTCCCGGCGACGACCATGAAGAGGATGACCGCCCACTGGATAATCGGCGAGAACGCCTCGACGCTTCGGGCCTCTGGCGAGAATCCGCCGGTCGGGAGGGTGGTCAGCGCGTGAGCGACCGCGTTGTAGAAGTCCATGTTCGGCGCGACGCCCGCCAGATGAAGCCCGTAGTACACCACCACCGCGCCGAGCGTGAACGCGGCGTAAATTCCCCACAGCGCGCGGGCCGTGTCCTGAATGCGGGGCGTGAGCTTGTCGATGGAGAGGCCGGGGGACTCCTCTCGGATGACCTGCGCGCCGCCGACCGAAAGCTCCGGCAGGATGGCGACCATCAGGACCAGTATCCCCATGCCGCCGAGCCACTGGGTCAACTGCCGCCACATGAGTATCGACCGCGAGTGGCGAGCGAACGAGATTTCCCCGAGGACGGTCGACCCCGTGGTCGTGAACCCGCTCATGCTCTCGAACAGCGCGTTGACCGGGTGGGCGACCGTCCCTTGGCCCGCAATCAGGTACGGAATCATCCCGACGAGCGGGACGACGAACCACGTCATGCTCACGAAGAGAAACGCCTCACGATGGCCCAAGTCCGGGTCGGACTGGAGTCGTTCGAGTGTCACTCCCAGCCCTATCATCACGCCGGACGTTATCAGAAAGGGGAGGGTGCTTTCGCCGTAGTAGAGCGCGACGAAGATGGGCAGCAGCGGCGTCACTGCCAAGTATTTCAGGGTCCGCCCGAGGAGCGCCAGACTTGCCGTATATCCGATAATATCGTTGAGAGTTGATTCGTGGCCTCCTCGCAATGTCTCTAGAAGATCGAAACTCATCGAAGTTATACCTCTATTGGCTCGCTAATAAGGAGTGTGGCTCTCGGACGCGGCAGGCGTCTGCAACGTCGGTACGGTCGCTAATTTGGGGCAACGTATCTAAAGTCGAGTAGGCTCGAAGCCCTCTAAAAACCCCACCATCGTCGTCGGCGTGCATCGGGTCTCGGGACCGAGGTCCCTACCCGCCGAACGAGAGCGGCTCGGCGGCCTCCCACCGCGGCGCGAACGTCTCGCGGACGCCCGCCGCGAACTCGGGGTCTTTCATGTCTATCATGGCGAACGCCTCGTCGGGGTTCAGCGGGTTCGCCACCTCGATGCAGACCTCCACGTCGTCGATGAGG
The DNA here is from genome assembly GCF_004765785.1 of Halorussus ruber. Lineage (GTDB taxonomy): Archaea > Halobacteriota > Halobacteria > Halobacteriales > Haladaptataceae > Halorussus > Halorussus ruber. The sequence goes on from NZ_ML219770.1 coordinate 50,443, forward strand.
TTGAACGTCCCGCGCAGACCCTCGGCGGTCCGGACCGCGAACTCGGGGTGGTCGGCGAACGTCTCGGCGTAGCGCTCGCCCACGCTCGGCGGGAGGGTGTCCACGACCTCCGGCGACAGCAACAGCGAGACCTCGACGCCGCGGTCCAAGGCGGCTTCGAGGTGTTCGGCCACCAAATCGCCCACGTCGCCGATGTCGAACTGGGCGGTCGAACCGCCAGCGACCATCACGATTTGGTCGTCGGCCGCGTCGAGGCGCTCGACCAGCAGGTCCGTCGAGTCCTCGGGACCCACCGCGGCGGTCCAGAAGCCCTCCTCGACGGGGTCGCCCGCGTCGAGTTCGTCGGTGAGGTCCTCCACGATGGCCTCGTACTGGTCGGCCTGCTCCTCTAACTCCTCGAGTTTGTCGTCGAGCAGGCGATTCAGCGCCGTCTCGGGTTCGACCGCGACGTACTTCTTGGGGCGACTCGCGCTCTGGGAGCGCGCGAGGTTGTGGGTCTCCAGACTGCTCAGCACGTCGTAGATGCGACCCATCGGCACGTCGCTCGCGCGCGACAACTCCTTGGCCGTTGTCGGCCCGGCGTCCAACAGCGACCGGTAGGCTCGCGCCTCGTACTCGGAGAGGCCGAGGTCTCGTAAACTCGCCATATTGGAGCCAGACGCTCCCTCCTCATAAACTCTCTCCTCGTTTGTTGTTGAAACTGTAGTAGTTCGGTGAGGGCGGGTAGTCGAGCGGACAGAGTTTGAAAAGAGAGAAATAAATATATTCATCAAAGAAACAAATATAAATATTAGAGAATTGTAAGGCGAATCCTACTCCGAGACCAAATCGCTTGGGCTACTCCGTCAACTCGGCGACGCGCTCGCTCAACTCCTCGGGCGTGGTCACGGCCTCGCTTCGCTCGCCCTCGACAACGACGGAGGCCGACCCCTGCTCGTACTCGTCGCCCGCGACGCCCGGCACCACGACCTTCTCGTGGTCGGCGACTCGCATCGCGGCGCGGTGGAGGTCCGACCCGGCGTCGTCGGCGACTTCGATGACGAGCGGGTCCCGGCAGAGGCGCGCCGCGGCGGTGGCGTAGACCGCGACCTGCACGCCGAGGCGGTCCGCGGCGTCGGCGAACGCCGCGATGGCACCCTCGGCGGCCTCGCGGTACGCCTCCTCGCCGGTCAGGACGGCGAGGTCAACGAGCGCGTCCGCAATCTCGGCGTTGTGGTCCAGCGGGCGGAGCGGTCGGTCGAGGAGGCCCGGACCCTCTCGGGGGCCGTCCACGAAGGCTCCTTCATCCTTCTCGCGCAGGTTCTCCAGCGCGTAGTCGGCGACCTCGCGGGCGGCGTCGAGGTACTGCTCGTCGCCCGTGACCTGCCGGGCGGTCGTGAGCGCGCCGAGCAGGTGGGCGTGGTCGGCCAGCAGGCCGGACTCGCTGGTCTCGCCCTCGTCGCCGAACTCCTCGGCGTCGAAGTGCGTAATCTCGCCGTCCGCGACCAGCTCGGAAAGCACGTAGTCGAGCGCACGCTCGGCGTACTGGCGGGCGCGCTCGTCGTCGGTGTAGGCCGAGAACGTCAGCAGGGCGTCGGCGGCCATCGCGTTCCAGTCGGCGAACGCGGTCGGGTCCACCGCGGGCGCGTCGGCGGCCTCGCGGTCGGTGGGTTCGAGCGCGTAGTAGTCGGGGTCGTCCTCGGCGTCGGTCTGGTCGGATTCGGACTGCTCGCCGGTCGCCTCCTCGCCGTCCGCATCGCCACTCTCGGGCAGTTCCGGCGAGTCGCCCGGTGCCTGACTCCCGGCGAAGGCCTCGCCGTTCCAGAGGGTCGTGGTCAGGTACTCGATGGTGCGCTCGGCCGGGTCTCGGTAGGTCTCGTCGCCGGTGTAGAGGTAGGCGTTGGCGTATGCCCGGACCAGCGCGGCGTTGGTCGAGAGCAACTTCTCGTGGTGGGCGTCGCTCCAGTCGCGGCCCTCGGCGAACCGGAAGAACCCGCCGTCGTAGTCGTAGAGGTGCTGGCTCACCGCCGAGAGGGTGGCCAGTCCCTGCTCGCGCTCGCGCTTGAGGGCGAACTCCACGGTCCGGGGCAGGGGGAACTTCTCGCTGTCGCCCCACCCGCCGTAACTCTCGTCGAACTTGTCGCCCAACTGCCCCGCGACGAGGCGCTCGATGTCGGGCGAGAGGTCTCCGGCGGGCGGGTCCTCGCGCAGGCTCCGGGGGATTCTGGCGGCCTCCTCGCCCTTGTGGGTCCAGAGGTCCCGGACGCGCTGGACGACTTGGCGCATCCCGTCGATGCCGAGGTATGTCGCGCCCGTCAGCAGGTCTCCCCCGGGCGTGCAGAAGACGTTCGAGGGGAACCCGCCCACGTTGTACCGCTCGCGGACCCGCGGCTGGCGGTCGATGTCCACCCGGACGGGAACGAACGAGTCGTTGACGTTCGCGGCCACCATCGGGTTGCTGTACGCCTCGCGGTCCATCTCGTGACACCACGAACACCACGTCGCGGAGAGCGAGAGGAGAACCGGCTTGTCGGCCTCGCGGGCCTCGGCGAAGGCCTCGTCGCCCCATTCGCGCCACTCGACTTTGGTCTCCTCGGCGCTGTCGTTCATGGCCGAGGGTTGGCGGTGGGTCGGGATGGGTCTTGCTATGTCGGAACTGTGTGGGGGAGAAGCGAGTCCTGTTTGTCAAATTGCATCGGCATTTGTATTTTTCTGAATCTGCAACCACATTCGTGGTTTTTGGAGACGAAGCTAGCTATTCCCGAAGCCGAGGAGTCACCGCACAGCACCGCACCGCGCCACGTCCTCCCCAACCGACTGCGCTACTCGCTTCGCTGCGTTGCTCGTCCCTCGCACGCCGGTGGCGCGGCATGAAGCCGCGCCAGCGCGCGCCGACCGCATTCGAGAAGAACCGCCAACCACCCATGTCACTCGGTGAATCAGCCGCTCTCCTTGGGGGAATGAAAGGGCGACCGCGAACCGCGCGAGGGCTTTCGAGGACATTGCGGTCTTATCTACTCCTGCAGATTCGAGAGCGAGGGCTTTCGGAACCACCGTTCCTAATCCCTCGTTCATTGTCTGTCTCCTTCTCGCACACGCCGTACATCAAATTATAGCCTTGAACTCACAAATTCACACAATCACCCCCGTCAGCGGGACGCTTACAATCACGCGCGCCTAAGACCCGAGCGTGCAGCAAGACCGGCTCCTGTTCGGACTCGCCGCGGTCCTCGCGGGCATCGCCACCCTCGAATTCGTGCTGGCGTTCGTCTACAGTCCCGCGTTGCTGGCGATTGCGATTCCGTTCGGCGCGGCCGCCTATCTCGTCTGGTATCAGGCCAGCGGGCGACTCCGCGAGCGCGTCGAATCCGGTCGCGCCGGGAGCTATCGCCGCGCGGACGCCGAGACCGGCGGATTCGGAGCCGGAGCGCGTGAGTCCTTCTCCCAGAGCAGATTCGGGCGGCAGGCCGAACAGCGCCGCGCGCGAGCAGGAGGAGCGCAGGCCGGTCGGGGGCAAGCGGGACGAGGACAGGCGGGCGGTGCGCGAGCCGGGTCGCGGGGCAGGGCCCGCACCGTCGGCAACTCCGGGCCGACTCCGGCGGAGGCCTATCGCGTCCTCGGTCTCGACGCCGACGCCGACCCCGAGGAGGTCCGACAGGCCTACCGCCAGAAGGTCAAGTCGGTCCACCCGGACCGCGAGTCCGGCGACGAAGAGCAGTTCAAGCGCGTGAAGGAAGCCTACGAAGTGCTGGACGAGCGCAACTGAGTTATTTCCGCGCTCCTCGCCCTCCCTGCCTTCTCCCCGCGCCGGGTCGGATTATCACCAATCGGATTTATTATGGAGGGGTCATAACACCTCGCTAACTTTCACCCCGCCATGTCAGCGAGACCTCCGCAGTGCGCCGTCGCCGCGGTCGCGGTCGCCCTCCTCGCGGCGACAGTCGTCCCGTGGGTCGGTGCCGGAACAGCGACCGCCGCCGGAAGCGCCTCCTTCGCCGAGACCGCCGTCTACGAGCAGAGCGGCGACGTGGCGAACATCACCGTCACCACCTCGAAGGCCGCGACGGTGAACCTCGGGTCGCCCGAGACCAACTTCTGGCTACAGGTGCGGGTCAGTTCGGGGACGACGACGCTCCGGCTCAACACCTACAAGGCCGGGGAGTCGAACCGCTACGAGCTATCGGAGATGGTCTGGGCCGCCGAAGGCTCCATCTCGAGTCGGCGGCTCCGGACCCCCGCAATCGACGCGCCGCTGGAGCCAGCGCGCTACCAGATGAACGTCACGACGAACGGACAGGAGCAGGCGCTCGCCGCGTTAGTCGTCGAGGAGCGCGCGACCAACGACGTGACCGCCCGCATCGCGCCCGAGCGAACCGACACGTCGAAACTCGAGACCGCCGCAGACGTGAAGGGGGCATCTGTCGCGCCGTGGGGAAACGGGTCGGTCGCCCGCGGTGACTGGTTGTTCCTCCGCGTCGACGCCTCCGGCGTCCGGGGGCCGCTGGTCGAGTCTGGCGGAGGGCTCGACACGTCCCAACTCGACGGCGAGGAGATACGCGTCGCTTTCGAGCAGACGAACGCGATGAACGAGCAGAGCCATACATTCACAGGCGCAGAAGCCGAGCGCGTCATCACCGGCGGGGACTTCGAAGGGTTCTACCTCGCGGTCGATACCGGGAACCACAGTATCGAAGCGGGCGACCGGTACGAGGTCCGGTTCACGATTCCCGAGCGGAGCGAACTCGCCGACTCGAAGCAGACCGTCTCGACCGACGTCCGCGTCGCCGAGCGCCGGGTGAACATCGAGGAGTACCACGGCGAGACCTTGACCGTCGAGGACGACACCACGTTCCACGGGAAGACGACGCTGACGCCCGGTTCGACCGTCAACATCTCGGCGCGGTCGGCCGCCGTTCCGCCCTTCCACTACCCGCGGACCGTCACCGTCTCGGGCGAGCGGACCTTCGAGGTATCGTTCGACTTCTCGGACCTCGAAGCGGGCCGGGAGTTCCAGATTCGGCTCAGCGACCAGAAGCGCTCGATTCCCGCGCAGATGAAGCCGCCGGAGACCACGACGGCCGCGCCGACCACGACCGCGAACGATTCGGACAACCAGACCACCACGCCGCCTCAGACGCCGACCGCGACGACGACTACGAAGACGACCGCGACGACGACCACGAAGACGACCGCCGAGGGCCTGACGCAGGTCGGAATGGGGGATACTCGGAAACCGCTGACCCAGCAGGCGGCCAAGAACGGAACCGGCGGTGACGGCGACGGCGGCGGGGGTGGCGGTCCCATCCCGAGCGTCCCCGGATTCGGACCGGTTGCGAGCGTCGTCGCGGTGCTGGCGGCCGCGCTACTGGCCGCCAGACGGCGGTAGTCGGGCGGGGTTTCGAGCCAGCGCAATCAATCACGTCTCCGCTCGGTGAAACAGACCACGTCCTGGTGGACTGAAAGGGCGAGCGCGGTTCGCGTTCGTCGTGGTCGTCTCAGCGACCCCTCTCCGGAGCGAACGAAGTGAACGAGGAATATGTCGCTGAGCGGCCGTCACGCGAGCGAGGTCTTGCCGAGCGAAGCGAGGCAACGGCTCGGAAGACGCGGTTTGTCTTCCGGTGCGAGTGTGACCTCGGAAGTCCCAGTCCGCGCAGGAGCGTAGTCGTTCGAAAATCGGAGGTTTTCGTGAGCACGCGAGAGCACAGCTCTCGCTGCCCTCGCGGGACGTTGTCCCGCTCAGTCACGAGAGAGCTTCGCTCTCTCGGACGACGACGAGCAGAACCGTCTTCCGGCGGCGAACCGCGCGAGGGCTTTCGAGGACGTTGCGGTCCCGTCTGCTCCTGTAGTTCCGAGCACGAGGGCTTTCGAGGCCACAGTCGCTACTTTTCTGACCCATCCAGCCACGACTCAGCAAAGGGTCCGATGTTTTTTATACGGGGCCTGAGGATATGAACCCGAACACGGTTCCCCCGCGGTGAAATCATGCTACAGGGAATGGACCAGTCCGAATTCGGTCAGTTCGTTGCGGCCCTCTGGGAGCGTCAGGGCTGGCAGACGCAAGTCAAGAACGACGACGGTCGGGTGTTCGTCGCGGTCCAGCGGCCCGAGACCGGCGACGAGGGACTGCTCTGGGCGCGCCCCGGCTCCGAGGAGGTCGGCGGCAAGCAGGTCCAGCAGTTCGCCAAGCTCTGCCAGCAGTACGAGGTGGACGAAGCGGCTATCGTCACCGCGGGAAGCCTCTCAGACCACGCGAAGAAGGTCTCGCAGGGGTCGGGCGTGGACCTCCTCGACGGCGAGGGCGTCGCCAAAATCCTGAAACAGAAGGGATGGACCGACCTCGCCGAGGAGTACGCCGACGGCGGCGGCGCGAGCGGTTCGGGCGGCGGAAGCGACGGCGACTCGCCGCTCGACCAGATTCGAGCCGTCGGCCAGCAGGTCGCCGCGAAAGTTTCGGGTGCGCTCGGCGACGCCGACGTGTCGGTCCCGACCAAACCCGCGCTCGCGGTCGTGGTGCTGGTCGCGCTGGTCGGCGCGGGCGTCCTCGTCGGCCCGTCGCTTCCCTTCCTCGGCGGCGGCGACAGCGCGCCCATCGAGGCCGAATCGGTCGCGCCCGCGAACAGTACGACGACGTTCAGCGTCAGGTGGAACGCCCGGGTGACCGACGAAATCGACCCGAACGAGAGCGACGCGAAATCGTACCGCGCGCCGCGGGGCGAGCAGTTCGTCCTCGTCCGGATGTCGGTCAACAACACGGGCGAGGGGAAGGCCAAGATACGAGAGTCCGGGTTTAAACTCCGGACCGAAAACGAGACCTACGGCCACCAACCGCTCTCGGACCACGACGGCTTCGTGGACTTCGCCATGTCGCCGGGGACCAACTACTACGGGTGGACCGTCTTCGCGGTGCCGAAGGGGACGACCGGGACGCTCGTCTACGAGCAGAACGCGAGCGCACCGCCCGTCGGCGTCGAGTTCACTCACGACCCGAACATCGCGGTCAACGTGACTCGCCGGTAGCTTCGCGTCATTCTATACGATTCTAAAAGAACTGTATCTATTTTTCTAAAAATGTTTTTATTACTTTAGCAAACAATCTGGTTTCCCGTTCGACGCGCGCTTCGGGACGACTGGTGGCCCCGAAGCGCGTCCGAACGGCCCGATACCGTGGGAAACGTAGCCGTTCGAATCCGGGCAAGGCTTTTCTTTGCTCCGGCCTAATCCGGTCGTATGTGCCCTAACCGGGCCGCACTGCAGCGAGCCCTCGAACGCGGCGAACAGGAGGGCGGAAGCGTGGAGTTCAAAGAGCGACTCACCAAGGACCTCCATCTGTCCGAGGGCCGGATGGAGAGTCTGGCGGCCCAACTCCGCCACAGAGTGCTGTCTGGGGACGGCGAGGCCACCTACGTCGTGGGCGTGACCGACGACGGCGGCATCGCCGGAATCAGCCACGAGGACTTCTCCGAGTCGATGGACGTACTCAGCCTGCTGGCCGAGGAGGCGGGCGCGCACATCGAGGACGTACAGACGTGGGGCATCGCCGACGACGGGTCGGCGACCGAACACGACGAGCTGTTCGTGACCAACCGCGATACCGACGACGAGGCGGACGGTCTCGTCGGGGTCGCCACGATTCGGGAGGGCGCGATGCTCGACACCGACAGCGAACACATCGTCGTCGGGACCGCGGGCCACGTCGACCACGGCAAGTCCACGCTGGTCGGGACCCTCGTCACCGGCCAGTCCGACGACGGCGAGGGCGGCACGCGGGGCTACCTCGACGTCCAACCCCACGAGGTCGAGCGCGGCCTCTCGGCGGACCTCTCTTACGGCGTCTACGGCTTCGACGGCGAGGGACCGGTCCGGATGGACAACCCTCACCGGAAGACCGACCGCGCCCGCGTCGTGGAGGAGTCAGACAAGTTGGTCTCGTTCGTGGACACCGTGGGCCACGAGCCGTGGCTCCGAACGACGATCCGCGGACTCGTGGGCCAGAAACTCGACTACGGCCTGCTGACCGTCGCCGCGGACGACGGCCCGACCAAGACGACCCGCGAGCATCTGGGGGTCCTGCTGGCGACCGAACTCCCGACCATGGTCGCCATCACCAAGGCCGACGTCGTGGACGACGAGCGCGTCGCGGAGGTCGAGCGCGAGGTCGAGCGCCTCCTGCGGGACGTTGGCAAGACGCCACTCCGCATCGAGCGCCACGGCACCGACGCCGCAATCGAGGAGATCGGCGACGACGTGGTGCCGGTCCTGACCACCAGCGCGGTCACGATGGAGGGCATGGACACGCTGGACGAGATGTTCGAGCGCCTGCCCAAGACGACGGCTGACTCGGGCGATTTCCGGATGTACATCGACCGGACCTACTCCGTCACCGGCGTCGGGGCGGTGGCCTCGGGGACCATCATGTCCGGCGAGGTCGAGGCGGGCGACGAACTGCTCATCGGCCCGATGGCCGACGGGGCCTTCCGCGAGGTGGAAGTCCGGTCCATCGAGATGCACTACCACCGCGTTGACAAGGCCAAGGCGGGCCGCATCGTCGGCATCGCGCTGAAAGGAGTTCGGGAATCGGACATCGAGCGCGGGATGGTCCTCCTGCCGAAGGAGGCCGACCCCGACCCGGTTCGGGAGTTCGAGGCCGAGGTCGTCGTCCTCAACCACCCGACCCGCATCGGCGACGGCTACGAGCCGGTTCTCCACCTCGAAACCGTCAGCGAGGCCGCCCAGTTCCACCCCCACGAGGGCCAGCTCCTGCCGGGCGACTCGGGCACCACCACGGTCCGGTTCAAGTTCCGACCCTATCTGGTCGAGGAGGGCCAGCGGTTCGTCTTCCGCGAGGGCCAGAGCAAGGGCGTCGGAACCGTGACCGACGTGAATCCGGGCGAAAACGACGGCGAGGACGCCGACGGCTCCGGGTCCACCGACTGACTCGTGGACCGAGACCGAGTGACCGGGCTGGCGGCGAAGCTCCTCGCCAGCGTCCTCTTCCTCCTGAGCGCGGCCGGTCTGGCCGTCGCGGTCCAAACGGACGAGGGTATCCTTTCGGCGCTCTTCGGCGTGTATCTGACTGGCCTCCTCGTCGTCGGCGTCTTTCGGGACCTCGTCGACGCGAAGAACTGGCAGGTGGCCTTCTTCGGCGGCGTGGCGATTTGGGGCGGCTACGAGTATCTGGTCGGCGGAGACCGCTTCTCGCTGTTGCTGGCGGTCCTCGGGGTCGTGATGGTCGTGGCGAATCTGCTCGATATTCGGTAGAGAGAATCAGTCCTCGGCATTCTGTTCGGCATTTGGATGTGGTTCGTCGGGAGCATGGTCGGCCCATTCGTCGGGGTCCTCCTCGCCGAGACGGTCGTTGAGAGCCGAGGTCGTCTGGAAGTAGTTACTGAACGACGCGAGACGCTGCTCGTCGTCGGTAATCGCCCAGTACGGTCCCTTGTGACGAACGAGGGAGCGGTCTTCCAGTCGCCCGAGGACGTTCCCGATAGAGTTCTTGTTCACGCCAGTCTGTTCGGCGATTTCGGCGGGCTTGAACGCACGGTCGTCGTTGTGAGCGAGAAAGCGAAGAACTCGCTCGCCGTTGGTCATGTCGGCGAGTTCGGCCTCGCTCTTCTCTTCGAACTCGTCGATGTCGATAGACACGGGCGTACGTAGTGTACACGACGTAATCAGCGTTACTCTACTCTGAAACGACTGCAACTCCTGTACGTCACTCGCCCGACGACAGCCCCGCCAGACCTGCCAGCGACGAAAACGAGTGGTGCGGTTCCGGCTCAGGTTCGACGTCGTCCTGAGCAGGCACCCACACCGACTGGAGGCCCGCGGCGTGTGCCCCTGCCACGTCCGAGGAGAGCGAGTTGCCGACGTGAATCGCCCGGTCGGCCGCCGCGTCGAGGTCCGCCAGCGCGACCTCGAAGGGTTCGGGGTCGGGCTTCGCCGGGGCGTCGTGACCGCCGAAGACGACCGTCTCGAAGTAGTCGGCCAGCCCCGCAGACTCCAGTTTGGTGGCCTGCATCTCCGGCGGGCCGTTGGTCACGACGCCGAGCGCGCGGTCCGCGGCGAGGGCCGAGAGGGCCTCCTCCGCGCCGGGGAGACACTCGACTCGGGCGTGGTCGCGTTCGTCGGCGAAGGCCTCGGCGACCGTCCGGCCGAGGTCCGGATTTCGGTCGCAGTCGTCGGCGATGGCGGCGAAGCAGTTCGCGCGCCCCTCGGTGATGGAGACGCCGGGCGCGAGATGGTCCTCGAACCGGTCGAAGTACTCCTCGACTTCGAAGAACGGCTCGACGCCGGACGACTCGAAGGCGAGATCGAGGAGTTCGCCGGGCGAGCGTTCGTACTCCACGAGGGTCCCGTCGAGGTCGAACAGGACGGCGTCTGCGTCGGCGAGTGGGCCGCCTGCGAGCGAATCGTCGGCGGTGATGCCCTCAGTGAGCGCGTCGTCAGCCATCTGTCGGCAGTTCGGACAGACCTGACAAAAGTGGATGCGGTTCGCGTGTCATCTGCGAGCAGTTTAGCGGGGCGTGAGGCTAACCATTAAGTTGAGGCTGTGATAACTGAAACCGAATGGCTGGCGAAGATGTCGGCGGGCCGTCTGACCGACCGGACGACTCGCTGGAGGGGTGGCTCGACGCGAAGGCCGAGGAGCTAGGGGTAGACCGAGACGAACTCCTCGCGCGCCTCCGGAACGGCGACGCGCCGGGCGGAGCCACCGAAGAGGCCTTCGCCGCGCTCCGACGGGAGTTCGGCGAGCGCCTCTCGGCCACCCAAGAGGAGTTCGAGACCCAACTGGCCGAGGTCGAAGCCGACCTCGCCGAGGCCGAGCAGGAGTTCGACGAGAAGATTCAGGACGTGCGCGACCGGGTGGTGCAGGTCAAGCGCGAGGCCGACGAGAAGGCTCCCGCCGACCACGACCACCCCGACCTCGGCCAGCGCACCGAGGAGGTCGCCGAGAGGGCCGACCGACTCGCCGACGAACTCGACGGCCTCGCCGACACCGTCGCGGAGCTGGACGAACAGGTCGAGACCGGCTTCGAGAACTACGAGGACGTGCTGGAGTACCTGACCGAGGCGACCGACGACCTCGAAGCCAAACTCACCACGCTGGCGGAGGTCACCGTCGAACTTCGGGACCACACCAAGACGCTGACCGCGCGCCACGCCTCGCGCGCCGCGGCGGACGAACTCGCCCATCTGGCCAACCGCCGAGGAGTCGATTCGGCCGACTGCGGCCACTGCGGCGAGACGGTCCACATCGGCCTGCTGGCCGAACCTAAGTGCCCCCACTGCGCCAGCACCTTCAACGACGTCGAACCCAAGCAGGGCTTCTTCGGGTCGGCCCGCCTGCTGGTCGGCGACCCGCCCGCGCTGGAAGGCGAGCGCGCCGACTGGGACATCGCAAGCGTGATGGAGGCCGACGGCAGGGACATCGGCGACGCCCTCGACAACATCGTGACGGAGGACGACGACGAATGAGCGGCGAGTCTACCGATTCCGGCGACGGCGACCGGGGCGACCGACCCGACCGGAGCGACAAACTCGACCGCGGCGGGCGCGAGGAACCCCTCGGCGACCTCGCCGCGGAGGTCCGCTCGCGGACCGGCGACCGCCCGGCCAGCGAGCGCCCCGACGCCCCCGAGCGCGAGGGGCCGCTGGCCGACGTGGCCTCGGCGGTGGACGAGCGCCGACGCAAGCGCACCGAGGGCACCGACCCCTTCGAGTCGGTCGAGGTGGGTGAACTCGACGGCGAGAAGCTCTGGGAGCAGTTGGCCGAGGGCGACGACGACTCCTCGGTCGCGGCCCGACCCGACGCGGGTACGGTGGCCGACGCGGGCACGACAGGCGACGCAGGTACGACGACCGACGCGGTCGGGTCGGCGGACGTTCCCGGCCCGACCGCCAGAACGGGCGACGACCGAGACGTGCGGACGATTTCGAAGGACACCTGCCACGGCTGTCCGCACTTCGGCGACCCGCCGGAGTTGGCCTGCACCCACGAGGAGGCCGACATTCTGGCGATGCCCGACAGCGACCACTTCCGCGTGGCCGACTGCCCGATGGCGGGCGGCGACGACGAGGACATCGGCACCATCGGCGTCGAGTCCGACGCGGGTGACGACAGCTAACCGACCGGGGAGTTTATCTCTACTCGGCGGTCGGCGCAGGTGCGGCAGTACTGGTGAAGACTGGACTGGAGTTGGTCGGGACCCCATAAGTGGTGTTTGGAAATATTCTTATTTCCTATAGACTTGATTTTGTTTCTTTAACATCACTTTACAATTCTTTCTACGAGGGCGACGGCCGCTCCTCGGTCGCGCGGCGCTCGGCGGAACAGCTACCGGGACTCGCTCGGCCGACCGACCGCCAACGAACGCTCAACCGACCAACCACGGGGTGGGATGAAGGGGCCGCCCGGTCGCGGTCACGCGAGCGGGCGGGGGCTTCAAGAAACGTTCATCACGTTAGCTCTGCTGTCTGCTGTTACGGTTTCGTCGAGACGAAGCGACCGGGGAGGGGTTTAAAAGGTGTTCACGGGTGCGATTCTGGTTTCGAGGCCGATTCCGCTGTTCGCGGTGTCGGAGGTGTCATTCGAGGAGCGATGGAACAAAGACCGCCGACCCCCAACGACTCGACATGCGCTGGAAGTTGTTCGCGGACCTCGCCGAGGTCGCTGGCGGGAAGGAGATAGAGGTCGAGGCCGAACCGGGCGAGACGGTCGGCGACGCGCTGTCGGCGCTGGTCGCCGAGCATCCCGACCTGAAGGACCGAATCTACGAGGAGGGAGACCTGCGCGAACACATCAACGTCCTGCGGAACGGGACGAACGTCCACACCGAGGAGGGCCTCGAAACCGAACTCCAGTCGGGCGACGAACTCGCGCTGTTCCCGCCGGTCAGCGGCGGGTAGGGTCTCGTTACCAACCGCCATCCCGTCGAGAAGCGCCGAAGTCACCGGTCGTCTGACCGCCGCGGAGCGCCGACGTACCCTCCGCTTGACCGGTCGCTAGAGCGTCCATTACGGCCGATAGGGACGACTTTCCGATTCAGCCAGAAGTGCTTAAGGTCGTGGTCCACTACCTCTGTTGAGAATGGGTGTGGGAGATGGGGACTCCGAAAATCGTTCACTCGACTCGCTGATACCGGGAAGCAGGGAGGGGCCGAGTTCGCCGTACAAGCGAGTTCGCCAGTGGGTACTCCTCCGCGGCAAGCGGATGTGGGTCGCGTTTGCGATTCTGGTAGGTGTCCTCTTCGTGCTGTTGGCGACGTCTATCCTCAGACCGTGGAATCTGCAAGAACTGCTCAGCAACACGAGTACGGTTCAGACACTGTTCAGCGCGCTCCTGAGCGGGTCGATTCTGCTGGTCTCCATCGTCGTGTCCATCAACTCCATCGTCCTCTCCGAGGAGATAACCGACATTGAGTCCCAGCGCGAGCGCATCGACGCCTCGGTCCGCTTCCGCGGCCAAATCGAGGAGTACATCGAGTCCGACGTGAGTCCGGCCCGGCCCGCCGAGTTCCTCCGGACGATTCTGAAAGTCATCGACCGGCAGGCAGAGGGCATCACGGCCATCGCCCAAGAGGGTGACAACGACGAGTTCGCCGACGAGGCCAAGATATTCTCCGAAGAGGTCTCGAAAGAGGCCGAGAAGGCGGGTGAGACGCTCTCGGGCGCGAATTTCGGCTCGTTCAAGGTCCTGCTCGCGGGACTCGACTACGACTACTCGTGGCAAATCCACGTCGCGCGCCGGTTCAAGCGCAAGTACGGCGACTGTCTGGGCGACGACCAACAGGAGGCCATCGACGACCTCGTGGAGACGCTGAAGGTGTTCGCCACCGGGCGGGAGTACTTCAAGTCGCTGTACTACAAGCGGGAGTTCGCCCGCCTGTCAGCCCGCCTCCTCTACGTCGCGCTTCCGACCGTCGTCTACATCTCCTACGTGATGCTGGCGATTCACTCGCCCAGCTCCCCGCTGGTCCCGACCGACGAACTCCGGATATTCACGAAAGGTGTGAGCATGGTGCCGCTGACGATGTTCGTCGCCTTCTCCTACACCGTCGCGCTCGCGCCCTACGTCGTCCTCACCTCTTACGTCGTCCGCGCGATGACGGTCACGCTACAGACGCTGGCCTCCGGCCCCTTCGTCCTGCGCCAGAGCGACGAACTCGACGAGTTCGACTGGCACGACGACGACATCGAGGTGTCCGACCGCAACATTCCGACGCCCGACGACGGGATGCCCTCCGAGGACGTGTCCGCGGACGACCCGTCCACCGACGAGCGCCCGGCCGACGACGACTGACGCTCTCCGACGGTTACCGGGTCAGGTCGGCCGCCAGCACGAAGTCTGGGTCGTCGGCGATTTCGACCCGGCAGAACGCCGCGTCGCTGACGTGGCGAACGCTCTCGGGAATCAGCACGCGAGTCCGGTCGGCTCCGACCTCGGCCGCGTCGCGGGCAATCGCGCCGAACAGCGCGTCGGCGCTCTCGGCGTCGTCCCACGCGCCGACGCCGTACTCGACCCACGTCTCGGTCTCGTCGCTACTCTCGCCCTCGGCCTCGCGCTCGTACTCTCTGATTCGGTGGGCGAACCCGCGCGTGCCGTCGTCCTGCACGACGAACAGGCCGCCGTCGTCGGCCGCCTCGCGCAGGTCGCTCCGGGTCAGCTGCGAGAGCGCCCACGATTCGCCGGGGTCGAGTGCGAGTCCGCGGAGTCGGTCGCGGGCCTCGCTGTCGGTCCAGTAGTTCCACGCCGCGCGGGGGTCTGCCGTCACCTCGCAATCGAGGTCGGGGTTCGGGTCCGGGTCAGGGTGCGCCCACCGGAACTCGGTCGCGGGGTCGTAGCCCGTGGCGCGCGACTGGCCCAACCCGGCCACGTTCCACGAGAAGACCATGTTCCGGGCGACGGTCGCGCCCTGCTCTCGCGCCCACTCGAAGAGGTCTTCGGTGACGGCGACGCTGACGCCCCGTCCCCGGAAGTCGGGGTTCACGCGGAGTCCCTGATTCCACGCCTCCCAGTCCGACAGCAGGACCGTCTGGGCGAGACCCGCGACCTCGCCGTCGATTTCGGCGACCGCGGTGCGTTTCTCCTCGCCTTCAATCCAGTCGTGGTAGATGTCGGGGATGTAGTCGCCGCCGTCGCGGTCGGGCCACGTGTTCTGGGTGAACGCCGCAATCGCGTCGTAGTCCTCGGGACGGGCCTCGCGGACCTCGACGCTGGTTCGGTCGCTACTCACGGCCCTCTCTCACTCCCACGGGACCGACCGGTCGGTAATCTCGCCCGCGATTGGGGTCCGGACCGTCTTCTCGGGGGCGTCGCTGTTGGCCAGCGCCCACATCAGTTTGACCTTCGCGGTGCCGGGGAGCATGTCCTCGCCCTCCACGACGCCCGCGTCGAGCAGGTCCCGACCGGTGTCGTAGACGCGGTCGCAGACCCGGCCCTCGATGCACTGGCTGGTCATGACGACCGTGGTGCCCGAATCGACCAGTTCCGCGATGCGGTCGGTCCACTCCGAGTGGACGTGGCCCAGCCCGGTGCCTTCGAGGACCAGTCCCGCCTTGCCCTCGGCCACGTCGAGCGCCGACTCGTCCATGCCGGGCGTGAACTTCAGCAGTTCGACCTCGGATTCGAGTTCGGGCGCGAGGGACAGCTCGGCCTCGCCGCGCTCGGCGTACTCTCGGCGGAAACTGACCTCGGCGTCGCCGCCAGCGTACTCGACCTCGCCCAACGGCTTCGCGCCGACCGTCTCGAAGGCGTCGCGCCGGGAAGTGTGGTTCTTCCGGACGCGAGTGCCCCGGTGGAGGGCGCACACGTCGTCGGATTCGGTCGCGTGCATGCAGACCATGACCTCGGCGGCGTCGGCCTTGGCGGCCTCGACGGCGCAGACCGCGTTCATCACGTTGTCCGAGGAGGGCCGGTCCGCGGACCGCTGGCTCCCGGTGAACACGACCGGGACCGGCGTGTCGAGCATGAACGAGAGCGCCGAGGCGGTGAACTGCATCGTGTCGGTGCCGTGCATCACGACCACGCCGTCCGCACCCGCCTCGATCTCCTCGTGAACTGCCTCTGCGAGGTCGCGCCACACGTCGGGGGTCATGTTCTCCGAGAGGATGTTCGCCACCACGCGACCCCGGTAGTTGGCCCGGCCCGCGAGGTCCGGCACGGCCCGAAGCACGTCCTCGGCGTCGAACTGGGCCGTGACGGCCCCCGTCCGGTAGTCCACCGTCGAGGCGATAGTCCCGCCGGTCGAGATGAGCGAGACGGTCGGCAGGTCGGGGTCGAACTCGACTTCGGAGGACTCGTCGGTGTCGCCCTCCTCGATGTCGTACACGTCGCTTTCGAGTACGTCCACGTCGGCCTCCTCGCGGTCGATACCGACGTTGTACCCGCCCTCTAGCTTGACGACGAGGTTCTGGCTCGTCGAGGAGGGGAGCAGTACGCCCTCGTAGGTCTGGTCGGCCCGCTCGACGCGGACGCGGTCGCCGGGGTTC
The DNA here is from genome assembly GCF_004765785.1 of Halorussus ruber. Taxonomy (GTDB): domain Archaea; phylum Halobacteriota; class Halobacteria; order Halobacteriales; family Haladaptataceae; genus Halorussus; species Halorussus ruber. Next base: position 66,907 of record NZ_ML219770.1, read on the forward strand.
ATACTCCGGAGTACCGGCGCGCCGGACTTGAAACCATCTTTTCGACGCGTGGGGAGATTCCCGGTTCGTGTCGAGTTCCCACCCAGTGAGAATGGCCTTGCTCGGTTATGGGCGCTGGCGTCCTACACTCACCTAGGAGGCCCAACTCATGACCACGAAACTACGGGCGGCGGTGGCCGCCCTCGCCGGTTTGACCATCCTCGGCCTCGCGCTGACGGCGACCGCGGGCGCTCATCCGACCGACTTCGCCCGAGACCCCGTCTCGACTGTCGGACACGTCTGCGACCAATGGGGACTGCACAACGACTGGGGCACCCACCAGCACGGCGACTACTGGGGTGACCACCCGCACCACGACGGGACCGCGGGCCATCACCACAACGATGGTGGTCCGCATCGCGGCGAGCCGCACCACGACGGGCCTACCGGACCTCACGGCGGACCGCACAGTGGTCCCCACGGCCAACACCACGGGTACTGACCATGAATAACCACGGGTACTGACGATGAATAGAGATGGGTCACGGGAAAGACCCATTACCTCGGCCAACCCACACTCCACCATGCCCCAGCGCTCCGACCAGCGCACCCGCGAGGAGTTCGCGGACGACCTCACCGAGACCCTCCGAGACGATTCCACCGAGCAGGAGACCGACTCCTCGTCGTTCGTCCAGCGCGCCCGGAACCGAGCGGCCAGCATCTTCTCGCCCAGAGTCTTCCTCTACGCGCTCGTCGTCCTCGGCAGCGCGGGCTTCGCCGGAAACGCCTTCATCCCGCTCCCCGTCCTCGACAACCTCGCGGGACTCGTCGGCGTCTTCGCTGGCGCGTTCCTCCTCGGGTTGGCGGTCGAGCGCTCGACCGTCCTCGAATCGGCCGCCGCGGGCGCAGTCGCCGCCGGACTGACCGCGCTACTGGGCAACCTCGCGCTGACGGCCTTCGGCGACGCGGGCGTCCCGCTGGCGATGTTCGGCGCGGGGACCGGCCTGCTGGCGGGTGCGCTCGGCGCGTACTTCGGCGGCGACCTCCGGAACGGGCTGACCGCGGATATATAGCTATTCTTCTGCCAGCACCCACTCCTCGCTCTCGTCACGCTCGACAAGACCTTCGTCCGCGAGTTCCGACAGGCAGGCCTCGACGACGTGTTCCGGGGCCTCGACCGCGCGACTGATTTCGCCGACAGTAGCCTCGCCTCCCGCGATGGCCGACAGGACCTCGGCGTGGAGTCGGCTCTCCTCCTCGCCGTCGAGGGCGTCGCCGAGTCGGTCCTGCACGTCGGCGACGCGGCCGTGGACCCACCGCTGGGCCAGCGAGAGTTCGCGCTGGAGCTGCTGGAGTTCGTCTAACTCCTCGGCGAGCGTGGTGGCGCGCTCGACGGTTTCGTCGTCCGCGACGCGCTCTTCCGTGTCGTCGCTCTCCTCGGATTCGGCACCTGTCTCGGCCTCGTCCACTCCCGCGTCTCGCTCCTCGGCGTCGAGCTGGACGTTCAGCGAGAGGTAGCGCCAGCGACTCACGTCGAGGTTCGCGCTGGCGGGGTAGGCGCTCTTCATCCCGAACTCGTAGGGCGAGACGCTGACCTCCAGTCGGAGGTTGCGCGAGATGCTGAAGTACTTGCGGCGCTGGTCGTCGGTCCGGCTCTCGATGAGTCCGGCGTCCTCCAGCTTTCGGAGGTGGTCGATGACGGCCTTCGGGCTGACGCCGAGGTACTCGCTGATTTCGGTGACGTAGCAGGGTCTGCGCGCGAGAAGCCGGAGGATGCGCCTGCGGTTCTCGTTGCCCAGAATGTCGAGTAGCTCGGCGGAGTCCATTCGCTATCCGGAGCTACGAATCGGTCACTCAAAAGGGTGTCTCTCGCGCGCTTCTACGCGGCGGTCAGCTCGTACTCGACGGTGTAGGTGCGCGGGCCGAACGTCTCCGGGACGTGGCTGAAGAAGTCGGGCGTCGCGGACACGGCGGACGTGACGGACGCGACGACCTGCGAGGCGGCGTCCGCGCCGTTTCCGTTGCCGGTGTCGCCGTTACCCTGTCCGGGCGGCGTGGCCGGTGGGGTTCCGTTCGGGGCGCTCGCGTTGGGAGCGCTCGCGTTCGGGACAGTCGTCCCGTTCTCCGTGCTGTTGCCGACGATGGGGGCCTCGCCCGAGTCACCCGACTTGCCCGGCGGATTCGACTTGCCCGGCGGGTTCGAGTTTCCCGGTGCGCTCGCGTTGGTTCCGTTGGCCGTGCCGTTGCCCGCGGCGGCGGGCGGTCCCGTCTTGTCGCCCGTGCCCGCCGCGCCGTTGCCGTTGTTACCGTTTCCGACGCCGTTCGGCGGCCCGGCCTCGCCGTTCCCGACGCCGGTCAGGTTGCGCGCGACCGACGCGATTTCCGGCCCGGTCAGGTTCTCGGACTCGGTCCGGAGGTCGTCGAGCGACTCGACGCTGGCGTTGGCCCGCGTCGCGCGGACCGAGGTGGCGTCGATGGCCGACTGGAGCGCGTTGATTTGCCCGAGGAGGCGGCTGACCTTCGCCTTGTAGGCGACTTCGGAGACGTCGCCCTCCTCGCGCTCGGCGACGAGTTGGGCCTTGCGCTCGCGGAGTTCTGCGAGTTCGGTCTGGAGCTCCGAGGTCCGACGTTCGACCAGTTCGGTCTGGACCGACTGGTTGTCGGTGGCGTTGAACGACGCAGTCCACATGCCGGTTTCGACCGCGCCGCCGACCTCGACGGCGCTCGACTGCATGAACGAGGAGATGTCCGCACCGAGTGTCGAGTTATTCTGCGTGCCGTTCGGGGCGGCCGTCGGTCGCGCGTCTCCGGCGACGGCCTCCTCGACCGGTTCGTCGGAGACCGCGACGCCGGGAGACGAATCGACGCCGACGTTCGCTGCGCTCGTCGGAACGGCGGCGGTCAGCGAACCTCCGACGACGAACAGCGCCAACAGGACGGCTCGATAGGGGGTCATCGGTTGGTTCTTTACCCCCGCATCTTAAAAAGGCCGACATTCGTTCGTTCTGTTCACGGGGCGATTTGAAGCATCCAGAGGCGCGCTTAGAGTTTAAAGGCGGTAGAAATCACGTTTCAGTTCGCTCTCCCGAGCGCCGGAGTCGCGGAAAGGCGCGGGCCGCGGCGGCCACCGCGAGAACCGAGAGCGCGACGGTCGCCGCGGGGAGCAGTAAGTCGGGGTCGTACCGGAGCGGCGGGTGGATTCCCAGCACGTAGTCGAGCGCGTCGTTGACCAATAGCGCGGCGAGCGCCGTCGCCAGCGCGCCCCGGGTGGTCGCGCCGTAGAGCGGGAGGAGAGAGGCCTCGGCCACGAATCCGAGATGAGTCACGATGATGAACCAGTACGACCAGAAGGCGTCGGGGTTCCACGGCGGGCCGAAGTAGGCCCCGAAGCCGAGGTTCAGCGAGACGAACGTCCAGAGGCCGTACTTGACCAGCCACGCGAACGCCAGCGTGTGGAGGTACGCCAGCGCGCGGTTCCGGGGCGCGTCGGAAAGCGACCGCCCGAGGTTCGGCAGGAGCGTCACCAGAGACAGGGTCACCAGAAACAGCGCGGCGGGCGAATCGGCGTACAGCGGCCACAGGTAGACGGGGACCTCGGGCAGGGTCTCGACGTAGAACTGAACGCCGACCAGTATCGCCAACACGTTGACCGCGATGAGCCACGCCAGATTCGGGCCGTCTTCGAGGTACCGACGCGCGTAGCGCTCCAACGTCGCCATACACGGCCACGGGAGCGCCAGCGACAAAGGTCTTCGCAGAACCGGTCGAGGACCTCGGGACGGCGATAAAATTAATTATATTTGTTTAAGCAATGTCTCTCTGCTCTAAAGCATTGAGAATATTTGGCAAGGGACGAAAGACGGTCCGCGGCCCAACCGGTTGCGGTGTCGAGACACGTCCTGCCGTCCGGTTTCGTCCGGGGGGACAACCACCCGGTTTCGGCCGGTGGAACACGTGCGGTCCTGGTGGAATGAAAGGGCGAGCGGGGGCGCGGTCACGCGAGCGGAGCGAGGGTGACCTCGGAAGACGCGGGTTGTCTTCCGGCGTTTACGTGGTCGGCTCAGCGGCCCCTATCCGACGCAACTACGTCCGTCGGATATGTCGCTGAGCGTCCGCGAGGCCCGCGAGGGCTTTCGAGGACATCGCTGGCTGGTCTGCTCCTGCGGTTCCAGGCGTGAGGGTTCTCGAAGCCCCGACCACCTACCGAACCCCGAAACGTCGAAAGGACTTAAACAGTATACTTGCCCTACTATATAAATCTTTACGAAAGGTTTATCTCTATGGGTGATATACGATACCACGTCTCATGTTCGAGGAGTTTTCGAGCGGCTACTACCTCGGTCGGCTCTACGTCGAGCCCTACCGGGGCGAGCAACCGGCCATGCGCCGCGAGCAACACGAGCGAATCAACGAACAGCTGTACGCCTCCGGAGACGGCATCGAACGCCTCGACACCCCGCTCGTGATGAAAGTAGACAACCGCCACGTCGCAGTCCACGGCGACGAGGGCGTCCCCGAGGGGACGCTGGCGCTCCCCGAGGACCTCCTCGACGACACCCGCATACGCAACCCCCCGACGCTCAAGGAGGTCCTGCTGGCGAAGGCCGACCGGGCGAGCCAACTCCTCCGGTATCAGGACCACGCGCCCGGCGTCGGCATCTGAGGGCAAGCGGTTCGACGCCCGGCGTCGGAGACCGACGCCGGGCGTCGAGACAACGGACGCTAATTTTATCGCATCGAAAACTAATTTAACGCCCGTGGCGTCTAGACTCCCCATGGCAAAGTCCGTTTTCGGGAGCGAGAATCCTCTGACGTACACGGAGGTCCACGCGGTCGTCCTCGGGGCGGTCATCGGCGTCCTCACCGGCTACGCCCACGGTATCGGTCGGACGAGCGCCGCAGTCGGGGTCACCGTCACCTTCGTCGGCGTGGCACTGGGGGTGAAGTACACCGGCGAGATTCCGGCCGCACAGCGCACCGTCCGGCGTGAACCGTGGTACGCCTTAGCGGCCCTGCTGGTCGGCGGCGCGATTGGCCTTGCGGTGATTTGAGACCGAGCGGGGGTCCCCCGAGTCAGACGCGTTCGGTCCCGAGTCGGACGGCGTCTGCTTCGAGTCGGTCGAGGCCTGCCCCGAGTCGAACGGGACCTGCTGTGAGGCGATTTCCGCGGCGTAGAAGTCACGAATCATGGATTTCGCCATGACCTCCTTGTAGAACAGTCGCTGGTTGTACGCCACGAATGCGAGACCGGCCAGCACCCCGGCCAGACCCGCCGTCGCCGCGAGTGACCATCGTCCCTCGTAGAGACCCGCCGCGTTGCCGACCGTCAGCGCGACGTATCCCAGTCCCGTCGCAGCGAACGTGACGTAGAGGCTCCGCATCAGGACGAACAGCATGTGGAAGCGCTGTGTCCTGCCGATGTCGTTGTTCAGCAGATAACTCTGGGTGAGCGCCCGAAGCCGATAATCGCCGAAGCGCTTGGGAATCTGGTCGTACTCCTCGACGCCGTCGGCGTCGAAGAACAACTGTGCGCCCTCCAAGAACTGCCGTCGCAGGGTTTGGTGGTTGTTCGTCCGGTCGGTTCGCGCCTGTGATAACTCCGCCATGAAGGGACTCTTCTCGGCACCGAACCGGGCCATCACTCGCTTGTCGAGTCGCCGAGACACCTCCTGTAGGACGAGGCCGACGACGTAACCGACGACCAGCGCGACGAACAGGAACCCGATTCCGGACCCGAGCGCCGCCAGAATTGGGTCGGTCGCCGACGCCGGAAACAGCGACGCGACGAGAACGAGGAGCGTGACACCGGGGACTACGTCAACGATGAAGTCCCACGGCGAGAAGTTCTGGTTCGCGGACCCTTTCATCTGGCCGCTACATCCGAGAGGCCAGATAAATCACTTTCGCCACTTGACTGACGCCGCTACTTACCCCACTCGCGGGACTCTTTGGCGCGCGTATCGACCGATTCCACGTCGAGGGGGTCCTCGCGGGCGGCCAGCGCCTCCAGCGCGGCCTCGGCGCTCGCCTCGGTCGAGAAGTAGGTGACTTCCTCCTCGACCGCGGCCTCCAGCGCGTCGCGGTTGCGGGTCACGAGCAGGTCCACCTCGCCGCGCTGAATCGCGGTTTCGAGGTCCTCGAAGGTGTCGAGGTCGTAGTACTCCTCGAAGCCGTCCACGTCCAAATCCACGACCGCGGTGCCCTCGTCGGGGAGCGGCGACCCGGCCGCGTCCTGAGCCTTGTCGTAGGCCTTGCCGAAGGTCTCGGCGGTGCCCATGACCTCGCCCGTGGACTTCATCTCCGGGCCGAGGCGCGGGTCGCTGCCCGGCAGGCGGTCGAAGGGCAGGACGACTTCCTTGACGCTGACCTTCTCGGGCACCTGCTCGGAGATATCGAGGTTAGCCAGCGAGTCGCCAGCCATGACTTTCGCGGCGAGTTTGGCGATGGGGACGCCGGTCGCCTTCGAGACGAAGGGGACGGTCCGCGACGAGCGCGGGTTGGCCTCCAGCACGTAGACCTCGCCGTCCTGCACCGCGAGTTGGACGTTGAGGAGGCCGACCGTGTCCAGCGCCACCGCGATGTCCTCGACCACTTCGCGGACCCGACCGAGGGTCGCCTCGTCCAGCGCGCGGGTCGGAATCATGCAGGCCGAGTCGCCGGAGTGGACCCCGGCCGATTCGACGTGTTCCATGATTCCCCCGATGAGGACGTCCTCGCCGTCTGCCACGGCGTCAACGTCCAACTCGACCGCGTCCGCGAGGAACTCGTCCACGAGGATTGGCTTGTCGGGGCTGACCCGGACCGCCTCCTCGATGTACTGGCAGAGTTCCTCGTCGTCGTAGACCACGTCCATCGCGCGACCGCCGAGGACGTAGGAGGGCCGCACGAGGACCGGGTAGCCGATTTCGTGAGCCAGTTCGAGGGCTTCCTCCTCGCTGGTCGCCGAGCCGCCTTCCGGCTGGCTGATACCCATCTCGTCCATCAGGCGGTTGAACCGGTCGCGGTCCTCCGCGAGGTCCATCGCTTCGACCGGGGTGCCCATAATCTCGCAGTCGAGGCCCCGGCGTTCGAGTTCGTCTTCGAGGGGTTCGCCGATGTCGACCGAGGTCTGGCCGCCGAACTGGACCATCACGCCGTCGGCGTTGGTGGTCTCGATGACGTCCGCGACCTCCTCGGCCGTAATCGGCTCGAAGAACAGGCCGTCGGAGGTGTCGTAGTCCGTACTGACCGTCTCGGGGTTGTTGTTCACCACGTGGGCGTCGATGCCCTGCTCGCGCAGAGCGCGGACCGCGTGGACCGAGCAGTAGTCGAACTCGACGCCCTGCCCGATGCGGATGGGGCCGCCGCCGACCACGACGACGCTCTCTACGTCTCTGTCGACCTGCACCTCGTCGCGGCCCAGTCCGTCACCGGGGCGGCGCGAGGAGTAGTAGTACGGCGTGGAGGCCGCGAACTCGCCAGCGCAGGTGTCTACCTGCTTGAAGTCGCGGTCGGGGGCGCTGGCTTCCACGTCGTCGATGGTGACGCCCGCGCCGTCCGCGGAGGTCTCCTTCGCGGCGTCGGTAGACGCCTCGCCGCCCTCGTCGGGAATCCACGACGAGTGGGTGTCGTCGAACTCGCCGCCAGCGATGGCGGTAATCTCGTGGTCGGTGAACCCGCGCTCGGCGGCGGTCTCGAAGTCGCCCTCTTGGGCGGCGACCGCGGCGTCGGCGACGTTCTGGAAGCGCTCGACGTACCACTCCTCGATGCCGGTCAGTTCTACGACCTCCTCGACCGTGTAGCCGCGCTCGAACGCCTCGAACATGGCGTAGGGGCGGTCGGGGGTCGGCGATTCGAGGTAGTCGGTTTCGAGCGTCTCGTCGTCCACCTCGGCCCAGTTCACGTCGGGGTCGTACTCCGAGGAGCGAAGCGCCTTCAGCAGGGACTCCTCGAAGGTGCGGCCGATTGCCATCGCCTCGCCCGTGGACTTCATCGCGGTGCCTAGCTCGAAGTCCACGTCGCCGAACTTGTCCTTGGGCCAGCGCGGGACCTTGGTGACCACGTAGTCGATCGCTGGCTCGAAGGCCGCGGTGGTCTGGCCCGTAATCTCGTTCTCGATTTCGTGGAGGCGCTTGCCGAGCGCGACCTTGGCGGTCACGCGGGCGATGGGGTAGCCGGTCGCCTTGGAGGCGAGTGCGGAGGACCGAGAGACGCGGGGGTTGACCTCCACGACGCGGTACTCGCCGCCGGGGGTGCCGTCGTCGCGCCACGCGAACTGGATGTTACAGCCGCCCTGAATCCCGAGGTCCCGAATCACTTCGAGCGCGGCGTCGCGCATCTCCTGATGGCCGTCGTCGGGGATGACCTGCGAGGGCGTGACGACCGTGGACTCGCCGGTGTGGATGCCCATCGGGTCGATGTTCTCCATGTTGCAGATGATGATACAGGAGTCGCCAGCGTCGCGCATGACCTCGTACTCCAACTCGACCCACCCGGAGATGGACTCGGTAATCAGGACTTCGCTGTTGCGCGAGAGACGCAGGCCCTTCCTGACGCGCGTCAGGAGTTCGTCCATCTCGGAGACGACGCCGGACCCGGACCCGCCGAGGGTGTAGGTCGTCCGCGCGATGACGGGGAGGCCGCCGACCTCCTCGACCGCGGCCTCTACCTCGTCGCGGAGGTCCTCCTCGGTCAGTTCCGTGACCTCCACGTCGTCGTCCAGCGAGATGGTGGTCGAGCGCGCGACCGGCTGGCCCAGCTCGTGCATGCGCTGGCGGAACAGGTCGCGGTCCTCGGTGGCGTAGATGGTGTCCAACGGCGTGCCCATGATTTCGACGTCGTGTTCGTCCAGCACGCCCTCCTCGGAGAGCCGCGCGGTGACGTTCAGCCCGGTCTGGCCCCCGAGTCCGGCGATGACGCCGTCCGGGTTCTCCTTCCGGATAATCTCGGCGATGGCTTCGGTCGTGATGGGTTCGATGTAGACCTCGTCGGCCATCTCGGGGTCGGTCATGATGGTCGCCGGGTTGGAGTTGACCAGCACGACCCGCGCGCCCTCCTCCTGAAGCGCGCGGCAGGCTTGCGCCCCCGAGTAGTCGAACTCCGCGGCCTGTCCGATCTGAATCGGTCCGCTGCCGATGAGCAGGATGGTGCGTCCGTCGCCTGCGGTGTCCTCAGTCATCTGTTGGTAGACCGAAGTTCGTTCATCGTAATAAGTCCGACGATAGATTACGAGTTCCGAAGTACGATTTCGAAATTCGGAATCGGTCCTCGCGTGTAAGTCGTTACCACGACGACCGGCCGATTCGAGTCGGCTCGATGACGAGTCGGACGAGCCAGACGAGGGTGACGAGGCGGGGAGCGCTGGCGCGCGCAGTTCTACGCGCGCCAGCGCGGGCGCTCGGTGAAACATTGTACGTGGCAGAACTCGGTGCATCAGCCGACAGGACACGTTCGGTGAGACATTCCCCCAGAAGCACTCGACTGAACAAACCACCAGCGAACGCTCGACTGAACAAACCACGGGGCGGGACGAAGGGGCCGCCCGGTCGCGGTCACGCGAGCGGAGTCTCACCGAACGAAGTGAGGTCGTTCGAAAGGCGAAGCCTTTCGTGATCACGAAAATCTCCGATTTTCGGACGATGACGGCTCGGGAGACGCGGTTTGTCTTCCGGTGCGAAGGTGACCTCGGGAGACGCGGGTTGTCTCCCGGCGTTTACTGTAGTCGTCTGAGCGACCGCGACCGGGCGGGGGCTTCAAGAAATGTTCATCACCACGAACCCACCCCAAAACCGGTCCTGTCGGTCTTCTGCCCGTAAACTCCGTCACACGACAACTTATCCAACCAGACCGATAACCAACACCCAGTGCCCACCATCGTCATCCCCGAGTCAATCCGCGACGAAATCCTCGACCACGCACGCGAGAAAGCACCCGACGAAGCGTGCGGCCTCCTCGCGGGCACCCGAACCGAGGGCGAGCGCGCAGACGGCCCGACACACCGCGTCGAAACTCGTCACCCTGCCGAAAACGTCGCCGAGACGCCCCGGACGCGGTACGAAATCGACCCGCGCGAGCAGTTGGAACTGATGGAGGCAATCGAGGAGTCGGGCCGCGAGGTGGTGGGGTTCTACCACTCCCACCCGCGAGGACCCGCGGGGCCGAGCGAGACCGACGCCGCGCAGGCGACGTGGCCCGACCGGTCGTATCTGATTGTCTCTCTCGGTGGGACTGAGGGTGCGCAAGACGGTGAGACTGTTTCGGTCGGGTCGTGGCGCTGGACCGGCGAGGAGTTCGTCGAGGAGTCGGTTTTGGTGGCGTAGATACTGGGACTTGCGATTGCAGTCTTCGACTTTCGGAATCTGCACGGAGTAGGATTGTAGGAGTTAGCGTCAGGCTTGAGCCGAGGGGACACCGCACCGCTACCGCAGGCCTCACACCTCCCCAACCTCGGCGGCCGCATTCGCGGCCGCCGTCCCTCGCGCGCGGCGAGACGCCTGCGGCGTCTCGCTTCGCACGCGCCGACCGCAAAGGCAACTATATAGCCGCTAAGAAACGAACCTCCTATATTTAGGAAACAAAAAGTTGTCTCTGCTGTCCGTTCACTCGCTCCGCTGGGCCGACCACACCGCGACCAGACCCAGCAGAATCGCGGGAATCAGCGGCAGGACCAGATACGCGAACCGGAAGGGCCGGACCGGCGGCAGGACGTAAATCGTGGCCGGAATCACGATGAAGGAGACGAAGATGACGCCGACCAGCACCCAGTCGCGGACGTTCCACGTCTCTCGGCCGCGCTCGACCGGCGCATTCGGGTGGACGAGTTCGTCGTCGTCACTCTCGTCTCGCGGCTTCGCCGCTCGATGGTCCGAGTCGCGTTGCGCCTCGCTATCTCGCCCTCCTCGCTCGCCATCTACCTGCCCCGGTTGGTGCGTGTAGGTGTCTTCGGTCATCTATCGTATTCGCTGTCGGGCACGACGACGACCTTGCCGAAGCCCTCGCGCTCTTCGAGCATCTCGTGGGCGCGGGCCGTCTCGCTCATCGGCAGGACCTCGCGGATGCGGGGTTCGAAGGGACCGTCCCAGACCAGTTCCAGCACGTCGTCCACCTCGCCGGGGTTCCCCATCGTCGAACCGATGACCGACAGCTGGTTCCAGAAGATGCGGTTCAGGCCCGCGCCGGGGTTCGGTCCGGTGGTCGCCCCGCAGGTGACGATGCGCCCGCCCTTGGCGAGACTCTTGAGCGAGTCGGGGTAGGTCGCCTCGCCGACGTGGTCCACGACCATGTCCACGCCGCGCTTGCCGGTCAAGTCACGGATTTCCGAGGCGAAGTCATCCTCCTCGTAGTTGATAGTGTAGTCGGCACCGACCTCCTCGGCGTACTCCAGTTTCTCGTCGGTCGAGGCCGTGGCGTAGACCTCCGCTCCGGCGTAGTCGGCGATTTGGACTGCGGCGTGGCCCACGCCGCCCGAGGCCCCGAGGACCAGCACCTTCTCGCCCGGGTCGAGACCACCCCGGTTCAGGAGCATCCGCCACGCGGTCTGGAACACCAGCGGTGCCGCGGCGGCGGTCTCCCATTCGACGCCCGTGGGGACCTCCACGAGGTTCTGCTCGGGAACGGCGGCCTTCTCGCTGTGGACGCCCCGGACGTGTTCGCCGATGATGTGGTACTTGACGCACATCGTGTACTCGCCGTCGCGGCAGAACTCGCACTTCCCGCAGTAGGCACCCGCCGAGACGGCCACGCGGTCGCCCGGTTCGAACCGGGTCACGTCCTCGCCGACTTCGAGGACGACGCCCGCGCCGTCGCTCCCCGGAATGTGGGGCATTTCGAGGTCCAATCCGGGCAGGCCCCGACGAGTCCAGATGTCGAGGTGGTTGAGCGCGCCCGCCTTCACGTCGACCAGTACTTCGTCGCGGTCCGGCGTCGGGTCCGGAAACTCGTCGTAGTCGATGACGTCTCGGTCCCCGTGCTCGCTGAACTGGACGGCTTTCATACCAGACAGGTGGGCTTCGCGGGGTAAAACTGTACCTCAAACGCGCAGATATCGCCGACCAGCCCACTTCGAGTCGGTCGCGTGACAGTTCCGGCCGATAGCGGGGTTGCTTTAAGGTGCTGTCTGCCAAATACTGACACATGGTCGATTTCCAATCGCGCGACACGCGGCGACACGACGATGACGACGAGGAGGACGAGGCCAGTCCACCGACCGAGAGCGAGACCAGCGACGACCACCGCGACGAGAGCCACGGCGACGAGGGCCACGACCACGCCGACCACCACCACGCTCACGACGTGGAGACCCTCGGCGCGGCAGTCGTGACCGTCTCCTCGTCCCGAAGCCTCTCGGACGACCCTTCGGGCGACACGGTCGTCTCCGGCCTCGAAGACGCCGGGCACAAGGTGGTCAGCCGGGACCTCATCGACGACAGCTACGACGGCGTGCAGGGCACCATCGACGGGTTGGTCGGCCGAGACGACGTGGACATCGTGGTCACGACCGGCGGGACGGGCGTGACCCCCGACGACGTGACCATCGAGGCCGCCCAGCAACTGTTCGACAAGGAACTGCCCGGGTTCGGCGAACTGTTCCGGTCGCTGTCGTTCGAGGAGATCGGCACCAGAATCGTCGGCACGCGAGCGACCGCCGGGATTGCGGACGGCGTGGTCGTCTTCTGCCTGCCGGGGAGCGAGAACGCCGCCCGGCTCGGAGTCGAGAAGATAATCACGGAGGAGGCCGGGCATCTGGCCGGTCTGGCGGGACGAGGAGAGTAAACAAATCGTGATCCGTTTTATTTGAGGTCAATGAGCAATCAACAGTAATCCATTTCACTTGTGGCTGTTTTGCCAGAATCATGATGGAGCCAGCTATATTGGTGAACTTTCTTTCTTTATTCCTTCCGGCAATGATTGGTGTAGTTGGGAGCTATTGTCTTTATAAGAAAAGACAGAATGACAGGAGGTCTAATCTTCGTGCTGCGTTTCTCGCCGAATTAGAAGGAACCGGCTTGTTAGATGTCTGGCCGGAAACTAACCCGCCTGCTTATGATTTCTTATCTGTGTCGGTATATGAATCGAACACGGGTAATTTAGGTCTCCTTAGTGACGCTGAGATTAATGCTCTTGTACGATACTATACCCGAGCAAAAACAATTCGGGGATTTATTGAGTATCATTCTAAAATAATTGCCCAGACAGAGTCATCCTATAACTCGGATTTCAACAGAGGGGACCGTGATACAGGACTTCGGGGAGCAATCGATAAACTAGAACTCGCCCGTCAACGAGCTTTAATGACAATTGAAAAGGAAAGGGATGATATTCAATTGCCGGAATCGGGGATGAAAGTATCTAATTTACCTGATAAAATCCAACAGGACAAGCCGCTTCTTCTGGATTTTAATTTCGCAGAAGGAGACATGAATAGTGAAGCAACAATTACAAATGAGGGCGAAGATTTCTTTCAGGGAGAATTACATCTACCTGGCCTTGCCCGAGAGCGGGATGTTCTTGAACGTGATAAATCTCGGTATGAGAAACTATTCGAATTTCTTTGGAAACGGCTTTTTAATCTTCTACATTTAAATTGAAATCCTATACTTTTTACTCGAAATCCCGCCGCATCGCAATCTCGAACCACGGGCAGAGACGGAGCTGGCGGTACCACTCGGGATGCTCGTGGAGGCGCTCGTAGGGCACCCACATCAGGCCCGCGACTTCCTCCTCGTCGGGGTCGAGCGTTAGGTCGTCCAGCGTCAGCTTCAGCACGGCGCAGACCTCGTGTTCGAGGCCCGCGTTCTCGAAGTGCCGCCGGTACTCGAAGCGGTCGGTGACTCGCAGGTCGTCGTACTGGTCGGGCGTGATGCCCAGTTCCTCTTCGAGGCGCTGTCGAGTGGCCTCCTCTTGGCTCTGGCCCTGCACGGGATGGGAGGCGACGGTGCCGTCCCACCACGTCCCCCAGAGGCGCTTGTCGGGGGCGCGCTGGGCCAGCAGGATGTTGCCGTCGCCGTCGAACACCAGCGAGGTGAACGCCCGGTGGCGGATGCCCTCTCCGGTGTGGGCGTCGAGGCGATTGACGGTGTCCTGCTCGTTGTCGTCGGCGTCCACCGCGACGACGTGCTGGCGGGCGTTCTCGTGGCGGTCCTCCGAGTCGGGCGCGCTGGCGTCTGTCGTCGTGTCGTCAGTACTCATTGCGCAAAAATGGAGCGCGATGCGTAAAACCGTCTTCGATAGTTCGCTCGCCCGGAGTCGCACGCGCCGACGCTCACTCCCCGTCGAAGTCGAGTTCGTCGCTCCGGTCCACGTTCCGGAGGACGAACGGACCGATGGAGAGGGTCCGCTTGGCGACCGTCGCAATCCGGAGAATGTACGACAGCAGGAGCATGAACGGGACGATAGCAATCGCCGTGGCGAGACTCGTCACCAGCACGTCGTTGCTGATGGCGAGCGTCGAACCGGGCACCGCCGTGGCGTCGTAGTAGAGAATCATCGAGGAGACCACGACCAGCGCGGGGACCGCGGTGTAGAGCATCGCCCGCGAGAGGTTGACTAACTCCCACTGGAAGTACAGCGTCTTGAAGTGTTCGCGGGCCGGGCCGAAGAAGTTCAGCACCTCCTCTAAGTCGTCGAAGGCGTCTCTGGTTTCCTCGGTGAGCACGTCGTCGTGTGCGTTGTGGATTCGCCGGGCGACGAAAATCTTCCACGAGTAGTTGAAGTCAAGCACCGCCGACAGCAGGTCGTAGCTCCCGAACTCGGCGTCCGCCAGTTCGTCGCTGACCTCGTTGGCGTTCTCGGTCAGACCGTCGACGTAGTCGTCGATGATATTCTTCAACTCCTCGTCGCGGGCGTCCTCGACGGTGTCGGCGAGGTCGTTGGCCCGCGAGCAGGTCTCCTGAATGAGTTCCGACAGGAACGAGGCCGGTTCCGGCGGACTGACCGGTGCGTCGAGAACCTCCTCCACGTCCTCGCGGAACTGCATCGCGTCCTCCATCCGACCGCGCTGGTCGCCGACCGGCCCGAGTTCCTGCGAGAGGACCAACTGGTTCAGCGTCACCACCAGCGTCACGCCGGTGATGATGGCGGTCACGAACGCCTGAAACAGCGTCTCGTTCGGGTCCGAGGAGGCCACCGAGGCTTGAAGCGGCGAGGGGTCGAGAACCCCGATGACCACCAGCGCGACGAACACGCCGACGAGTAACACTCCGGCCACGACCCACCGGTTGGCCTCCATCAACAGCCAGAGCTTCCAACTGCTCTTGTCGGCCCGTTCGCGCATCGTGTCGCTCGGTTGGGAGTCGTCGTCAGACCCTCCGCTCTCCGACATGTGACTTCGGATACGCTCCCGTGACGGAAATACCCGCGGGCCTTTTGTCGCTCTGGCCCGTGCGTGAAGACATGGCACGGTCAGGCCGGTTCGCCCTCGCGCTGGCGGTCGTGCTCGTCCTCGCGGGCGCGGCCCCAGTTGCGGGCGACCGGACGGGGGAGACGGGGGCAGTAGGGCCAAAGCATGATTTAGTAGGGGAAAAGAACGAACTTAATAGTGTATGGCAAGAGGTAGATGGTGAGAGCGAGTCGGTCGTCATCGAGACGGAGGACTTCGAACCGGACTACGACCCCGAGAAAATCCTGAGCCGCGTCGAGCAACTCCGGGGTCTCTCGGCTACCCAAGGCATCACGCTCCACGAGTACGACGCCGAGAACGGCTCCGAGTACGACATGCGCGACGAGTTCGGTGCCATCCGTCCAATCGGGGCCCAGACGCTCCAACTCTACTCGAACGCCTCGACCGAGCGCCGCCAACCGCTGGGCTACGCGGTCGAGCGCCAAGCCGCGGTTCACATCTATCTGATGGACGACGCGGACTTAGCTGAGTACGGCATCTCGCAGGAGGTGGTGTTGGCTCACGAGTTGGTCCACGCGCTCCAGTTCCAGAACGACCTGCTGAGTTCCTCGCGCCGGGAGATGCGCTCGCAGTTCCAGTACTGGACGACCGACACCCGACTCGTGACGGCCGCGCTGGTCGAGGGCGACGCGATGTGGGTCACCGAGCAGTATCTGGCCCGGTACGGCGAGAGCAACTACTCGGTCACGAGCTACAACCGGTCGCTGGCGCGGTCGGCGTGGCCCCACAGCGTCGCCGGGACGCCCTACTACTACGGCTACGAGTTCTACGCGATGGCCGGGAGCGCGCCGGACGAGCGGTCGGACGAAATCGAGTCGCCGCCGAACTCGACCGCGGAACTCCTCCACCCCGACGAGCGCGTCGAGCGCGCCGAGATTTCGCCCCCGGAGATTCCCGACTCCGAGAACCTGACCCGGTACCACGCCGACACGGTGGGCGAGTTGGTCGTCCGCCACTCGCTGCGCATCAACAACCTGTCGTTCGCTCGGGCGGCGGAAGTCGCCGACGGCTGGGCCGGAGACCGGATGTACTACTACGCTGCGGCGGGCGCGAGAGGCCCGGCGACCCACTGGGTGACGGCGTGGGAGAACGAGCGCGAGGCCCGCGAGTTCGCCTCGGCGTGGCGGTCGATGCTGGCGGCCAACGGCGCGCGCTCGACCGGTGAGACGCCGACCGGCGACACGCTGTTCGTTCCGGCGGGTGACCACGCACCCGGCATCCACTACGTCGTGGAGCGCGAGGGCGCGACGGTTCGGATTACGGCGGCCGAGGAGCCAGACACCGCCGAGCAACTCGCGGAGGCGGCCCAATCCGCCGAGACCGTGCAGTCTGCTGGGGCGATGCAGTCAGACGCGGAAAACGCGACGGTCGCAGCTTAGCTCTCGTCGTCGTCCTTGAGCTCCTCTAACTCGGCTTCGATGTCCTTGTCGGCGGTCTCGGACTCCGTTTCGGTCTCCAGTTCGGCTTCGAGGTCCACGTCCTCGTCTGCGGACCCGGCGTCGGACGACCCCGAACCCTTGCCCATCTCGGTCTTGAGGGTTTCGAGTTCGGCATCGACCTCGCCGGAGGTCCGCACGTCTTCGAGTTCACGGTCGAGACTGTCCTTGTCCGAGAGCGCGTCGTCGAAGACGCCCGACTCTTGGAGTTCGTCCATCGCTTCTGAACGGGCCTCCATGTCCTCGGTGCGCTCCTCGGCGCGTTCGATTGCACGGCCAACGTCTTCCATCTCGTCGCCAGCGCCCGTCATGGCCTCCGAAACGCGGGTCTGGGCCTCGGCGGCCTCGTAGCGGGCCTTCATGCTCTCCTTCTTGGTGCGGAACTCCTCGATGCGGTTCTGGAGCTGGTCCTTTTTGTCCACGAGGTCGTCCTGCGTGCTCTGGAGGCTCGCAATCTGACTCTCGAGGTCCTCGATTTGGTTCATCTTCTGCTTTTTCTTCTCCAGCGCGCGCCGGGCGAGGTCCTCGCGGTCCTGATTGACGGCCTGACGGGCCTGCTCGTTGTGCTTCTCGACGTTCTCTTCGAGGCGTCGCTTCTGCATCTCGAGGCGCTTTTTCTGCGTGGTGAGGTCGGCGATGCCCTGCTTGACCTCCTGCAGTTCGTCGCGCATCTGCTCGTAGGAGTAATCGAGCGTCTCCGAGGGGTCCTCGGCCCGATTTAGAGCGGCGTTGATCTTCGAGCGGACGACGTACGACAGGCGTGAGAGTACTCCCATACCACCCTCTTTCGTGACCTGACCCTTAAAATCCTCACCTCCCCAACAGTCGTCAGACGCTATCCCGCGAGTCGATTTATCAACTACCTAACTTCATCTCCGGGTCACGAGCGAGCGCTCGGCGGAACAGACCACGAGCAAACGCTTGGCCAAACAGTCCACGAGGATGCGCCCGTCGGACATTCCACAGGGCGGGGGCTTCAAGAAGACAACACCACCGCAGTCCTGCGGTTCGTGTTCACACTCACGTCGTCAGAGCAAACAGACCCCACTTTTCTTGGTTCTATTTTACAACCCTTTTTCCTACGCTCCCCCAAACTCGACCCATGAACTCCGAAGACCTCCCCATCCCCGGCGGTCGAGACGTGCGCGCAACGCTCGACACCCCGGAAGACGCCGACCCGGAAGCTATCGTCGTCGCCTGCCCGCCCCACCCACAGCACCGCGGGCACCGCGGTGACGCCCGCCTCGAAGCCGTCAGCGAAGCCCTCTGCGAATCAGGAATTGCCTGCCTACGGTTCGACTACGGCGACTGGGACGAGGGCTTCGGCGAGCGCGAGGACGCCCGCAACGCCCTCCGGTGGGCGAGCGAGCGGTACGACCGCGTGGGCATCTTCGGGTTCAGTTTCGGCGGTGCCATCGCCGTCCTCGCAGCCTCGACCATCGACCACCAGCCCGACGCCGTCTCCCTGCTCGCGCCGGCCTCGCGGCTGACGAAGGAGTTGGACGCCGCGGCCACGCTGGAGGACGTGACGGGGCCGGTACAGGTGATTTACGGCACGCGCGACGAGACGGCGAACTGGCGGCGATTGGTCAAGCGCGCCAAGGAACTCGACTGCGAAGTCGTGGAGATGAGCGCGGACCACTTCTTCGTCGGCCAGCACGAGAAGGTGGCTGATTCGGTCGGTGAGTTTCTGGTCGCGGAGCTTCGAGAGCAATAACCGAGAACGATAGAGTGATTTTATCGACGTGTCACGTCTAGATATGGGTCTGCTCTCCGTCGTCAGTCTCGTCCTTCTGCTGTCTGGACTGGGTCTCGTACTCACCGTCTTCTCGCTTCGAACGGAGGGGTCGCTGACGTCGGAGGACCAGATCGCGTATCTGCTGGTCTTTCTCGGGTTGTTTCCGTTCGCCATGTCGAACCTCATTCGCTGTGTCGGCAACTGCCCGACCGTCAGCGAGCGATTGATGTTCAGACTCGGCGCGAACGTCTTCTTTCTCTTCGCATTCCTCATCCAACTTCGAGCGAACGGGAAAAAGTTAGACAGCGGCCCGACCCATCCGAAGGACGAACCCTACGAGGGTGGCGGTCAAACCTACCCGTGGGAGGACGACGAGCAGTAACTGGATTCGGCTGGTCGAGTGTTCGAGAGATATATACAACCATTTAAGCAACCAAGATGTTTCTCTCGCTCTCAAGCGACCAGTTCCAGCCGCTCGCCGGCCTCGACCGAGACAGTCGTGACCTCGCCGTCGCGCCGGACCCGCACTAATAGCATCTTGCCGAGTTACTTCGAACTGCAAAGCAGTAGTTCTGCTTTTGACCAACAAGGTACCTCATATACCATAGAACATTTGAATTATTTCACTATCTACCTCTAGTACCAAACCTAATACCTAAAATACTATAATAGATATACCCAATACTGTGAAAAAACATCATATATAAATTAGTTAGAAAAATATAACTATTGGGTATTTAATATTTGAATCGCAGATGGAGAGAGAAAATACAGGAAGTTCGAAGCGTCGTACGTTCATTAAACAAATCGGAGCCGCCTCGCTGGCAATTTCCGGAGCTTCCGCTGGCACTGCGGCCGCAACGGGTTCTGAGTCTGGCGATTACAACGTGGCACGAACGTCGGGTACCGTCACCCCGAATTCGAAAGGTCTCTCGCTCTCCGAACGGCGTGACTTTGCGGAGAAGATGGAACAGCGATACGGGACTGAAGCCACTCAGTCGCTCGCCGTCGAACCCCAGCAGGAGTTCAGCGCCAGCGCCGATGTAGACGGAACGCTCGTTCATTCTGAGGACGGCCACGTCGAAACCAAAGAAGCAGTTTCGGACCACATCATCGACATCTACGAGACCGATGTGTACACCGAGAGCGGTGCGCGGCGATACATCTACCACCACTGGAGTACCGCTCAGTCGTTACAGAAGACGACTTACGAGGGCAACTTGGTCGAGTTTAGCAACCACGTCAACCACACCGACGTTTCCGAACTGAAACAGTACAAGCCAGCCAGTTCGATAAGTCGAAACGGTACGGACGTGGACCTCGGACTCGAAACGACGGCGACTAGTAAGACAGGGACTGGTGAAGTGACGGCCTCAGCCAGTACGACCGTCGAACTACTCGAAGACACGATAGAGTACCATCCTAACAAAACGAGCACCAGTACGGACGAATTTGCGGTTCGTTGGACGGGTAACTACGAGGGCGCTCAAGAGGCGAGCGGTTTCCACGTCGAACAGCGACCGACGGACGGAATTAGACAGTTCGATTACACCTTCGAGCTGGTTTCGGACGTCTACTAATCGACACGCTTTCCCATCAATCTCTTTTATTAGTACCGCAAACATGAGAAACAACAAATACTGTTCCCGACGGGAGTTCGCAAAGATACTCGGGGGAGTTGGGCTAGCTACCACGACAGCCGGTTGTAGTACGCTTAGCTCACAGGCCTCAAAAAAGCCGATTACAGCGAGTACTGAACTATCTTTATCCCCCGATTCGGATTCAATGTCGCGTAGGGATTTCGAAGCCGCGATGGACGAGAACCGGGAGGAGTACGGTGAAAACGGTATCTGGGGGCTGTCAGCAAACGAACCAGACCACGGTCTCGAATACGTCGGCGCGTGGCAAGATTCGACGACTGGACGCCGGGCAGACGATACTGCGTTCACGTCCGACCACCTCGTCGTTCTGTATCGGATTCCCGAGTTGGAACTGGACGGTGAGCAGTTCTATCGAGCGTGGCTCTGGAGTGGGGCAGTACCCGAAACCTCCTACCAACTCGAATCAATTCGGCCATCGGTACGTCTCGTTCACGACTCGGACGACATGCGGCGGTACGACCCTGCCAGAACGACAAGCGATGGGCCGGTTCCCGTTTCGTTCGCTACATCTGCTCGTGACGGGCCGACTATAGAGTTCCCCTTGCATGCTGGCAAAGTCGAGTACTCGGCAAAACAAACGAAGGTCGGAGAAGCCGGAAGCTACGGGATAACGTGGACTGGAGAGTACGACTCAACCCAAGGCATAAATGCGACTTGTGTCATGAAGTGGCCGACGGACCGAGCATACGACATTCGGTGGAACGCGGAGATTAAAGCCGCACCAAAACAATAGACGTTGCTCGTGGGCACTCTCAATTGTGCCACTTTCTGACGCGCAACGCGCGCTCCGAAATGGTTTTGAATCGCGCCCGCCGACACCCAGTATGCCGACAGAACCGGAAACTGATTACGACCCTTCCCTCGGAAACAAGTTCATTTTCGTGACCGGGGGCGTCATGTCGGGACTCGGCAAGGGCATCACGGCCGCCAGCACCGGCCGATTGCTGGCCAACGCCGGATTCGACGTGACCGCGGTCAAAATCGACCCGTATCTCAACGTAGACGCGGGGACGATGAATCCCTTCCAGCACGGGGAAGTGTACGTCCTCAAAGACGGCGGCGAGGTGGACCTCGACCTGGGGAACTACGAGCGGTTCCTCGACGTGGACATGACGTTCGACCACAACGTCACCACGGGCAAGACCTACCAGCACGTCATCGAGAAGGAGCGCGCTGGCGACTACCTCGGTAAGACCGTCCAGATTATCCCGCACGTTACCGACGACATCAAGCGCCGGATTCGGGAGGCCGCCGAGGGCCACGACGTGTGCATCGTCGAGGTCGGCGGCACGGTGGGCGACATCGAGGGGATGCCCTTCCTCGAAGCCCTGCGGCAGTTCGCCCACGAGGAGGACGAAGAGGACTTCCTGCTGACTCACGTCACGCTCGTCCCCTACTCGAAGAACGGCGAGCAGAAGACCAAGCCGACCCAGCACTCCGTGAAGGAACTGCGGTCTATCGGCCTCCAACCCGACATTCTGGTCGGTCGGTGCGAGGACGAACTCGACCCCTCGACCAAGGAGAAAATCGCGCTGTTCTGCGACGTGCCGACCGACGCCGTCTTCTCGAACCCCGACGTGGAGGACATCTACCACGTCCCGCTGATGGTCGAGGAAGAGGGTCTGGACGAGTACGTCATGGACCGCTTCGAGCTCACCGACGACGCGCTCCCCGAGGACGAACGCGACAACACGTGGCGCAGCCTCGTCACGCAGGACACCCACGGCGAGGTCGAAATCGCGCTCGTCGGCAAGTACGACCTCGAAGACGCCTACATGTCGGTCAACGAGGCGCTCAAGCACGCCGGACTGGAGAAGAACGTGGACGTGAACGTCCGGTGGGTCGACTCCGAGAAGATGGCCGAGGACCACGAACACCGCTTGTATGAGGCCGACGGTATCGTCGTCCCCGGCGGATTCGGCTCCCGGGGCACCCGCGGGAAGATCAAGGCCATCCAGTACGCCCGCGAGAACGACATCCCCTATCTCGGCCTCTGTCTGGGCTTCCAACTCGCGGTCGTGGAGTTCGCCCGGAACGTCCTCGGACTGGAGGGCGCACACTCCGCGGAAATCGACGAGGACACGCCCCACCCGGTCATCGACCTCCTGCCCGAGCAGTACGACCTCGAAGACCTCGGCGGGACGATGCGACTGGGTGCCCACGAGACCGACATCGAACCCGGCACGCTCGCCGAGCAGATTTACGGCGGTACCTCCTGCACCGAGCGCCACCGCCACCGCTACGAGGTCAACCCCGAGTACTTCGAGAAGTTCGAGGACACGAATCTCGTGTTCTCGGGCAAGTCGGGCAACCGGATGGAGATTCTGGAACTCGACGACCACCCCTACTTCGTCGGCACCCAGTTCCACCCCGAGTTCCGGTCCCGACCGACCCGCGCGAGTCCGCCGTTCGTCGGCCTGCTGGAGGCCGTGCTGGACCGAACCGGCGAGCAGAACACTGAGGAACCCGAGGAGGTCGAAGCTTAATGGTAAACACGGACGAGTTCATCGAAGACGCGATCGCAGAGATTCGTGAACAGGTCGGCGACGCCCAAGCCGTCATCGCACTCTCGGGCGGCGTGGACTCCTCGACTGCGGCCGCGCTGGCCTACGAGGCGGTCGGCGACCAGCTCACTCCCGTCTACGTCGATACGGGCCTGATGCGGAAGGGCGAGACCGAGGAGATTCGAGAGACGTTCGACTACATGGACAGCCTCCGCATCGTGGACGCCAAGGACCGATTCCTCGACGTCCTCGCGGGCGTCACCGACCCCGAGGAGAAGCGCCACGCCATCGGCGAGCAGTTCATCCGCGAGTTCGAGACGGTCGCCGAGGAGACCGACGCCCAATTCCTCGTGCAGGGGACCATCTACCCCGACCGCATCGAGAGCGAGGGCACCATCAAGTCCCACCACAACGTCGGCGGCCTGCCCGACGTGGTCGACTTCGAGGGCATCGTCGAACCCATGCGCGACCTCTACAAGGACGAGGTCCGAGAGGTCGCCCGCGAGTTGGACCTCGAAGAGATCATCGCCGAGCGCATGCCCTTCCCCGGACCGGGACTGGCGGTCCGCATCCTCGGCGAAGTCACCGACGAGAAACTGGAGGTCGCCCGCGAGGCGACCCACGTCGTCGAGGAGGAACTCGAGGAGTACGACCCGTGGCAGGCGTTCGCCGCGGTCCTCGGCAAGGCGACCGGCGTCAAGGGCGACAACCGCGTCCACGGCCACGTGGTCGCGGTTCGGTCGGTCGAGAGCCGGGACGGCATGACCGCCAGAGCGCAGGAAATCGACTGGGAGACCCTCCAGCGAATCCAGAGTCGCATCACGGGCCAGAACGACAACGTCTCGCGGGTGGTCTACGACGTGACCCACAAGCCGCCCGCCACCATCGAGTACGAGTAAGATGACGGAGACCAAGGAGATGAAGGTCATCCTCGTCGGTCCCGACGAAGACGGACTGGGTGACGCCCTCGCCGACGAGGGCGTCGAAGTGAGCCACATCGAGGAGGTGGCCAACCGGCCCGCGCTCGAAGAGGCCGGAATCACGGAGGCGGACGCGCTGGTCCTGACCGAGACCGAGGGCGCGACCGCGATTCCCATCGCCAAGGACCTCAACGCGGACGTGCAGGTCGTCGTCTACACCGAGCAGACCCTGCCAGACTTCGCCCGCGGGCAGGCCGACCTCATCGTGGACCCCCAACTCCTGTCGGCACAAGCAGTCGCCGAGGAACTGGCGGCCTGAACTCGGATTTCTGCCCCTTCTACCGCGATTGTAGGGAGAATTCGGCCTCGAAGGTGAGCTTCGACTCCGGTGCGCCCGTCTTCGCGTAGTGAGTCAGCGAGTCCGAGATTCGATACCGGCCGGGGCCGGGCGGGACGGTGTATCTCGGGCGGTTCGCGGTCGTACTCGGGAGAACCTCGTACTCCCGAGAGACGGTCTCGCCGGGCGAGAGTTTCGTCGTCTTTCCGATAGCGCACTTGGCGTACCCGTCGTCGGTGAACTGGACGCATCCCTCCAACTCGTAGGGCCGCCAGAGGAGGAATCGGTCGTCGCTCTCGACCGATTCGGCGAACACCATCCCGAACGGCGGAACGGTTCCGGAGAAGACGGTCCGCGGTTCGGAACTCGCGTTCGTGAGCGACAGCGCCACGACGCCGGGGTCGTCGGGCGAGACGTACGAATCGACGACTTCGGCGTCGAACTCGACGGCCGGGGGCGCGTCGGGACTGAGACGGTGGAGTTCCAGACCGACGTGGGTGTGGGTGCCGGTAGCTCCGGCCCCGGTGAAGAAGTCCACGCGCTTCACGAGGTCGGCCAACCCTTCAGGGAGGTCGTTCGACCGCCACTCACCGCCTTCGAGGGCGGTTTCGACGGCCTCACGGACGTTCGGGCCCGAAATTTCCGAGACGTCCCTCACGATTTGCTCCTCGCCGGTCTCGGTCTCCTCTCGCTCGACGGCGTCCGCCGAGTAGAACGCCGAGGGTTCGAGGACGTACCGGACCGACGGGCGCTCGGTTCGGGTCGAGACCGCGAGGTCGGTCAACTCGAACTCGGCGTCCGGTTCGGGCGTCTCCGGGGACTCGGAAGTGGTTTCGTCGGCCTCGGTCGTCGTCTCGGACGATTCGGGAGTCGAGGTGGGACGTTCGGTAGTCGATACGGGGGACTCGCTGGTCGAGCGAGTCGTCGCTGTCCGGGTCACGGCGGTCGGGTCGGACGAACCGGAACCGAGACAGCCAGCGGACAGGGCTCCGAGCGACGCGAGGAGGGCGCGGCGGCGCATACGTCAGCTTCGAACGTGTCAGGTAAATACTTTCTACCGATCCCCCGATTTTTCCCGCCCTCAAATTCGGTCGGCCAACTCCCGCAGTCGCTTCCCGCCGTTTCGCATGATGGGCGTGCCGTGGCCCATCGCGGCCATCTCGAAGGCGGGCGCTTTGCGGGCCAACCGCCGGATGCTCCGCTCGACCTCGTCGGTGTCGTAGCTGATGACCCACGGCGAGGCCGCCAACTCGCCGTTCTCCTCGCGGACTAGATCGCCGAGAAACGCCACGCTCGGCGACTGGGCGACGTAGGCCATGTGGCCCGGCGAGTGGCCCGGCGTGTGGTAGGCGGTGAAGCTCCCGATTCGGTCGCCGTCCACGACCGGTCGGATGGGCAGGTCGGGCACCGAGACGAGCGGGTCGGTCACGCGCTGGAGGAGGCCCTTGTGATTCTTCGCGGGCGGTTTCCGCTGTCCGGCCAGCACCTCGGCGTCCGCCCGGCCAGCGTAGACCGGCGCGTCGAGGCCGAGCTTCGAGAGCGCGCCGACGTGGTCCAAGTCGTAGTGGGTGACCAGCACGCGGTCGATGTCGGAGACGCGGTGGCCCGCCTCGCGGACGCCGTCGGCAATCGCCTGCCCGTCGCGGGGCGTTCCGGCGTCCACCAGCACGAGGTCGCCGCGGTCGTCGGCGAGGTAGGCGTTGACGCCGCCGAGGTCGAGCCACCAGACGCCCGATTCGACGTCGGGTTCGGCTTCGAGTTGGGTCGCAGTCGGCATGTCGCGTGCTACGTCACCATTCCTCAAAGTCCTGACCCCCACGAGGGGCCACCTCCTCTCGGCCACCCGCGAGCGGACGCTTTTTGTCGGTCGGGAACCGAGAGGGATACATGGAGAACCGTTTCCCGTCGTCCGGGTCGATAGACCGCAAGCGGGCGGCGCTGGCCGTCCTACCGTTTCTGGCGCTGGGACTGGCCGACGTCGTCCTCTTGCTGGCGTGGGGCATCGACCCCCTGTGGGGCTTTGCCATCCTGCCGCCGATTCTGTTCGTGAGCGTGCTGGCGTGGATCGCTTTCTCGAAAGGGTTCGTCGGCGAGCATCGGACGTAGGCCAGATTTCGACGCCGCCGGTGAGCCTAACGGCACGTTCTCGTTTTTCCGGAAGCGTTCAGTCGGTGCTTGCGAACGAATAACATATCATACGCGAGAGTTGAACTGTGTGAACTACCCCACCCTACTCGCTCACCGCTGATGCGGTTCGCTCGGTGAGGGTAGGGCTTCCTGTTTCCACGACGCGCTTTGCAGATACGGGTGTATCCGCAGGGAGCGCAGTCTCCACAGGCATTGGTTCGGAGTGTCCCACTCCTACATCTTCGAGACCGCGAGAAAGGATGTTCCACGCCGCATTCGCGTCTCTGTCCGCCTCGAACCCACACGATGGACACGAATGCTCACGCATCCACAACGGCTTGTCCGTCTCTGTTCCGCACGACGCGCATTCTTTGCTCGTACCTCGGGAGTCTACGGCGACGAAGTGTGTTCCTTCGCGCTCGCACTTGTATTCGAGCATCCGCAGGAACGTTCCCCACGAGGCTCCGGCCCGGTTACGAGAGTTGCCCGGCAGTTCGACCAGTCCCTTCGCGTCCAAGTCCTCGACCGCTACGAGGTCGTACTCGCGGGCGTAGTATGCCGAGAGTTTGTGCAAGAAGTCTCGACGCTTCCGCTTCAGGTCGGCGTGGCGTTGAGCGACCGTCTTGCGTTGTTTCTCCCAGTTGTTCGAGCCGTGTTCTTTCCGCGAAAGGTTGCGTTGGGCACGTTCTAACCGTTCGCGCTCGTCGGAGAAGTCCGGTGACTGGATAGCAGTTCCATCGGTATCGTGTGCGTACTTCAAGATTCCTACATCAACCCCGACGATTCGATCTGGATTCTCCGACTTCTCGGGCGTGTCTTCGTTCACGTCGATACCGAACGTGGCGAACCATTCGCCCGTAGGTTCTTGCTTGACCGTGACCTGTTTGATAGTCGCGTTCTCGGAGATGTCTCGGTGGAAGTGAATTGGAATCTCACCGATTTTGCTCACCCATAACACGGGCCGACCACTCGTATTCTTGAGTTCGAAGCCGGACTGGTTGTAGGTGAGCGACCGATACTCCCGAGGCGATTTCCACTTGAGCATTCCCCCAGCACGCCCATTCTCCTTCTGTGCTTTGAGCGAGGAGAGGTTGTCGTAGACGCGCTTGACGACCATCTGCAACACTTTCGAGTGAACGTCTCCGAGGTCGTCCCACCACGATTTCAGGTCGGGAAGCGTCCCCTGTACCTTGTAGCGTGCTGGAATCTCGTCTGCCTCGTTGAGTTTGTAGAGGACGTGGTTATAGAGTTGCCGACAAGTATCGACGTGGTGCAGAAGCGTCTCGGTGAGGGCTTCCGGTGGGTCGAGCCGATACTTATAGTTGTAGTGCATCTATGACTCTCGTTCCTCGATAAGCTCGTCCAGTTTCTCTTGGACGAACGAGGAGAGATTCAGGTGGTTGTCCTGAATCCACTCCTCTTGGTCGTCACGGATGGAGATGTTTTTGCGAGTCGTCACAACACACTATACATAAAATACACAAATAAGAGTTGCGATTGCGTGGGCCTGTGGGTCTGTCGTCGCGGAGTGTTTGGGAGACGATGACGGTGCTGTATCCCCCTCTCTACTGTGTCCTCAGAACGCGGAGCGTTCTGATGTGCGAACGAGACGCGGCGCATCTCGTTAACGCTACTCGGTCGCTTCGCTCCCTGCGTTGTCGTCCGAAAATCTTCGATTTTCGTGATCACGAGAGAACTTCGCTCTCTCGAACGACTCCCTGAGGAAGGGGACTTAGCGCCTAAATATAATGAACTGTTTAAAACCGTTCAGCGGGCGGTGAACGGCTCTGAATCGTCTGTACAGTCGCCGCGGTTGAAGTGGGACGCTCCCCAAGGAACTGATGCGGTCGTTGCGACCGGCGCGTTGTCGTCTCCGCTCCCGGCAACGCGTTGTCGACCGCAACCGCACATCCCGGCGCGACGACGAGCGGCGACGAACACACCCGGCCGGGCCGGACCCGCCCACCGGCCCGGTTTTCCGCCAGCGCGACGCCGACCGCCTCGTCGCTGCTCGTCGTTCCAACTCACCACGACAGAGGCACCCATCGACTGCGCTACTCCGCCCACCCAGCCGCCCCGCTTTTGTACTTCTCCGTACCGGCTTTTAAGGCGCGTCCGACCGTCGAACGTGGCATGGGACTCGACCGCTATCCCGACCTCGAACCCGACGCGGGCGAAGTCATCGACACGGAACTGGCCGCGACCGACGACGTGCTGGTGAAGGCGTTCGCGCTCGGCCCCGGCGCGGAACTCTCGGCTCACGACCACGCCGACGCGACCAACGTCTTCCACGTGCTGGAGGGCACCGTTACCGTGATTCAGGGCGACGACGAGGAGACCATCGAGGCACCCGGCGTCGTCCTCCACGAGCGCGGCGAGGTCCACGGCGCGCGCAACGACACCGACGAAATCGCGGTGCTGACCGCGAGTCTCTGTCCGCTCCCGTCCTAAGAGTTCGACGTAGCTCAACGTAGCGCACATTTCGACTTCTCTCCCGGCGCGTGCTGGCGTCGTCGGGAGCGAAGCGACCGACTGCTCGGAAGACACGGTTTGTCTTCCGGCGCGACCGCTTGCTGGTCGCGCCGAACCGCGCGAGGGACGAGCATCGCAGCGAGGAGCGACCGCAGGGAGTGACGACCGAGAAGCGCAAGAGGTTGGGGAGGTTCGAGGCTGTCGCGGTGCGGTGGTCGAGATGGAGACAACTCCCGGTTTCGCTCAGCGAAGCAATCCTCTCCCTTGGCGGACTGAAAGGGCGAGCGCGGTTCGCGGTCACGCGAGCGAAGCGAGGGTGACCTCGGAGGACGCGGTTTGTCCTCCGGCGCCCGAAGGGCATGGTCGTCTCAGCGACCCCTATCGCGGACCGGGCTGTGCGGAGAGGTCCGCGATATGTCGGTGAGAGACCGCGAACCGCGCGAGGGCTTTCGAAACCTCTGTTCCAGTTTCAATCGACTCTCTGGTTCCCGAACTCCGTCACTCTGAATCAATCCCCAACTCCAAATCGGCCACCCGAATCCCGAATCACTCCAGTTGGTCCGACTCCTCGATTTCGCGGTGGACGATGTAGAATCCAGCCAAGAGCGCGACCAGAAGCAGGACGTAGACGCCCGCGATGGTGATGGCCTCCGTGGGATTGTAGTCGTCGGGCTTGAAGATGATGATTTGGCGCACGACCGCGATGAGACCGGCGTGTATCACCGCGACGACGACGCTCTTGGCCTCGACGTAGGCGACGATGGTCTTGTAGAGTTCCACGACGACGAACAAGTAGAGGACGATGTCGATGGCCGACCGGATGAGCGAGACGACCCCTGACGGGTCGTCCGCGCCGAAGGTAGTCAGCGACGCGACGATGGTAATCCCGAGGTTGACGACCCCGAGCGCGAGGAGGACGACGAGAAATCCGGCGATGACGGTCTGGAGAAACGTGACGCTCCCTTCTAACCAGCCCGTCACGCGTGTAGCCTCCGGTCGGTCCATTCGAGGTACCACGTTTCGACGCCCCGGCAAAAGTGCGTTCTGCCCGAACGACACTTCGATTCCGTCCGCACGGCGTCGCATTCGGAGCGGAGCGTGTCCGCCATTAGACACATACTGGATTGCTTAGAGAAATGTTTTGATTCATAAAAGACAATAGATTCGTTCTTTAGGGTGAATTTCTGCTCGTCTTTCTCACACGCGAATCGTCTTCCTCGTACGCGAACTTTCTCGCACGCGAAGGTTCAAATGCGAAAACGAATCAACTCGGCCCGGACGTTTCGCGCGGTCACGCGAACGAAGTGAGTGTGACCTCGGAGGACGCGGGTTGTCCTCCGGCGGTCGCTCGTCGGTCGGGGCCGAGGACCGCCAGTCCGACTAACCGGAAACGGCTGAGCCACAGACTCTTCGAGCAGGACTCGGTAGCGGTTTGTTCGTGGTGGTAGCGACTGGCCGAGGAGGGTCGGTGACGAGGAGGGTCGGTGACGAGGTGGCTGGCTACTCCTCCGAGTCGGGGACCCATCGCAGAGCGCCGCGACTGCAAACCGCACCGCGACCGCGGGCCTCACGCCTCCCCAGCCTCGCGGCCGCGCAAGGCGGCCGCGTCCACCGGCAGACAAACCGCGTCTGCCGAGCTGTTGCAAATCGAAGATTTGCCACAGCACGAAAATCTCCAATTTTCGAAGACTGCACTCGCTTCGCTCGTGCAGACCTCGCGCGGAGCCGGAGCGACACGAGCGTCGCTCCAGCGCGCGCCGAACCGAAGGCCGAGGAGTGGCTACGACGCCGAAAATCCAGACCGCCGAAACTCGCCGACGGTTACAACTCGCGCTTGGTGTCCGGATTCTCCAGTTCCCAGAGGTACTCCGGCAGGAAGGCGTCGAGGTTGTCCACGACCCGGCGCTCGCTCACGTTCATCCCCTCGCAGTGGTCCCACGCCTTCTCGCGGGTCGAGACGCGAATCTCGCCGTCTTCGAGGACCACCTCCAGTGGAAACACCGAGCAACGCGCGGGCTTCCAGTCGTGTTCGGCGTGGAGTTCGCAGCGGCCGTCCTCGCGGAGGAAGTAGCAGGCCGCGCCGTCGTCGGCGACGTGGTCGTCCCGGTCTTTCTCCTCGCGGGGGACGAAGTCCTCGCCGCGGAACCGGGTCGTGGCCTCGCTCAGGTCCGCGCGCTCGGCGAGTTCCAGAAAGTCCTCGTCGTAGAGGAGGACGCCGTGCCGACAGCACCACGTACACTCCTCGACGCACTCGAAGGTCAGGTCCGGGTCGAACTCCACGACCGCCTCGCGGCCGGGGTAGACCTCCACGCGCAGGTCGTCTGCGGACACGTCTCCGAGTCACTCCTCCGCGAGCAAAAGGGCTTCTAAAGGGGTCCCGCCGATTATCGGAACCGTTCGGTCAGGTCCCGCGCTCCCTCACCGGTACTCACGCCGGGGCCGGTCTTGATGTCGATGCCCGGAATCTGGGTCGCGGTCACGCCAGCGAGTCCCTCCGGGCACTCGACGAGCCCGGAGACGATATACGGCGTGCCGAGTTCGGGCGGCGTCTCCTGTTCGTCTACGTATATCTTTTTGCGCTCGACCAACTGCTCGGCGCGCACGTCGGGATTCCGGCCGAAGAACCCGCCAGCCGCCCCGTCCCACTCGACCAGAATCCCCTCCCAGAGGGTGAGTTTGTCGGGCGGCCAGTTGGCGAACTCGCAGGTGTCGACCTCGCTCACGTCCGGGTCGTCGTCCGTCTTGTCGGTCAGCAGGACGATTTTTCGCCGGAGGCTCTCGCCGAGTCGCTCGGGGTAGTCGAAGGCCATCCGCCGAGCGAAGCGGGCGCGGTCCGGTTCGTCCTGCGCGGCGAATGTACCCAAGCCGCCGACGCCGAACGCGCCGACTGCTCCCTGTTTGAGAAAGCTCCGCCTGTCGATTTCCGTCTCGTGTTCCTCGTTCATCCCCATCCCATTCGGACAAAGCCACCGACGTCTGTAACGGTTATCCCCGCTCCCGGAAACGGTACTGATTTAAGCCCCCCGATAGGTATTTTGTAATTGACTAAAATGCCTGAAATCTTCTCGGAGTCAGCCCACGATGTGTCAGTCGAACCGACCGACCTCGACGCTCGAAAATCGCTCGTCGGATTCGACGAATCGGACGCCGAAACGCTTGCGGGCATCGCCCCCGACGGTCACAGCGAGGCCGTCGCCGAGCGTCTGCGTGAGGCCTACGCGGACCGCGAGGACGTAGACGACGACCAACTCGCGGCGCTCGCGGACCTCGGCGCGTCCCTGACCACCGAGACGGACTACGACGCCGAGGCGTTCGCCGAGCGCGCCCGCTTCGGCGCGGCCCACGACGAACTCGGCCTGTCGCCGTCGGCGTACCTGTGCAGTCAGGCGCGACTGTTCGAGGCGGTCCTGCCCGCGCTCCGCGAGCGACTTCAGGCCGAAGTCGAACAGACCGTCCGCGAACTCGCCCCCGCTACGGGCGAGGAGGCGGCGACCGACGGCGGCGAAGTCGTCGCGGCCGACCCCGCTGGCGGCCACCTCGACGCGATGGTCGAGGAGGTCAACGCTCGGGTGGACGAGACCTTCGAGCAGGTCGAGTCCCTCGGTCGGCTGTTCGCACTCGACGCGAGCGCAGGCCTCGACGCCTACGAGATGGGCGGCGACGCCGCGGAACTCGAAGAACTCCGCGAGGAGAAGGAGTCGCTGGAGCGGCGACTGAGTCGGGTCGACGCGGTCGGCGAGCAGACCCAGATGACGGTCGCCGACCTCAACGAGTCCTCCGAGGACGTCAACCAGAGCGCCCAGGAAATCAGTCAACTCACCGACGAGCAGTCCGACCAGATGAACCAGATTGCGACCGAGGTGTCCAAGCAGTCGGCCACCATCGAGGAAATCGCGGCCAGCGCCGAGGAGGTCGGCGAGCAGAGCCGCGAGGCGCAGGAACTCGCCGAGCAGGGCAAAGTCCTCGGCGAGCGCGCCATCGAGGCCACCCGCGAGACAGACGAGGCCCGCGAGAGCATCGTGGAGGACGCTCAAGCGTTGCAAAATGCGGTCGAGGAGATCGGCGACGCGGTCGAGATGATAAACGACGTCGCCGACCAGACCAACCTGCTCGCGCTCAACGCCTCCATCGAGGCGGCCCGCGCCGGTGAGGCCGGAGACGGCTTCGCGGTCGTCGCAGAAGAGGTCAAGAATCTCGCCGAGGAGTCCCAGACTCGCGCTTCCGAAATCGAGTCGATGGTCGACCGAATCGAGGACCGCGCCCAGAGTACCCTCGACAGCCTCGGCGAGAGCGAACGCTCCATCTCCGACACCGTGGAGGC
Source organism: Halorussus ruber (assembly GCF_004765785.1). Taxonomy (GTDB): domain Archaea; phylum Halobacteriota; class Halobacteria; order Halobacteriales; family Haladaptataceae; genus Halorussus; species Halorussus ruber. The sequence continues at coordinate 99,778 of NZ_ML219770.1, forward strand.
GGTCGAAGAGACCGGCGAGAAACTCGAACGCATCGTGGACGCCGCGACCGAGACCGCGACCGGGATGGGCGAGATTACGGACGCGACCGACCAGCAGGCCGCCAGCACCGAGGAGGTCGCAAGCATGATAGACGACGCCGCCGAGAAGGCAGACCGGGTCTCCGAGGAGGTGGACAGCATCGCCGCCGCGACCGAAGAGCAGGTGATGATGATAGCCGAACTCGAAGACACCGTCTCGAACCTCTGAGCGGCTGAAATCGGACTCTATCCCGTACTATCCTGTACTCCCCTGTACTACCCCGTGTTCTTCATCCCGGCCGCGATGCCCTTGACGGTCAGTCGCAGGGTTCGGTCTTCTTCCGGGATGCGGTGAGATTGGGCCAGCAGTCTGACCTGAAGCAGGTTGAGGGGGTCCACGTAGGGGTTGCGACGCTCCAGACTCTCTTCGAGCCAGTCTCTGCGGAGCAGTCCTTCGCGCCCGGTAATCTCACCCACGAGTTCGACCGCCCGGTCGTACTCGTCCTCGATTCGCGGGAAGAACTCCTCGCGGAGGTCACTCGGCGCGAGTTGGGCGTACTCGGCCGCGATTTCGAGGTCGGTCCGGCCCAGCGCCAGCGCGGCGTTGTCCAGCGTCGTCCGGAAGAAGGGCCACTCCTCGTACATTTCTTGGAGGGTCTCCACGTCGCCGCCAGCGTCGAGGTAGCTATCGAGTCCCTCCGCGAGCGAGTACCACCCCGGCAGGATGGCTCTGGCCTGCGTCCACGAGAACACCCACGGAATCGCCCGCAGGTCCTCGACGGTGCGCTCGCCGGACCGGGAGGCCGGGCGCGACCCCAGATTCAGTTCCTCGATGACCTCGATGGGGGTCGCCTGCTCGAAGTACGAGACGAACCCCTCGGTCTCCAGCAGGCCCCGATACGCCTCGCGCGCCGAATCCGCGGCGGTCGCCATCGCCTCGGTCCACTCGTCGGGGACCTCCTCGGTCGGTTCCCGAATCGCCTCGTGGCGAGCGCGGAGTTGGGCGTTGAGCATCTGCTCCAGATTCCGCTCGGCAATTTTCGGGTTGGCGTACTTCTCGGCGATGGCCTCGCCCTGCTCGGTGAACTTGACCTCGCCCGTGATGGTCTCGTTGGGGAGCGCCAGCAGGGCGTCGTTCATCGGGCCGCCGCCACGCGAGATGGAGCCTCCGCGGCCGTGGAAGAGTCGGAGGCGCACGTCGTGGTCCTCGCAGATTTCGGCGAGGCGCTTCTGGTTGCGGTAGAGGCTCCAGTTCGCCGCCAGAAAGCCGTTCTCCTTGTTCGAGTCCGAGTAGCCGAGCATGATTTCCTGGGTTCCTCCTCGGGCCTCGACCGCGGCGGCATAGGCCTCGTTCTCGAACAGCGTGCCCATGATTCGCCGCGCGCCGGAGAGCGCCGACTCGGTTTCCAGCAGGGGCACCACGTCGATGCCCGAGTAGCCGGGCAAGTCAACGATTCCGGCTTGGTCCGCGAGAAACAGGACTTCGAGGACGTGGCTCGGCTCCTCGGTCATGCTGATGCAGTAGGTGTCGATGGCCTGCACGCCGTACTCGTCCTGCCAGTCGGCGGTCCTGTCGAACAGCGTGAGGACCCGACTCGTCGTGTCCGAGAGGTCCTCGGCGTCGGCGGCCGCTCCGACGTCGATAATCGGGCCGTCCTGCAGAATCGCCTCGGTCAGCGTCTCGACGCGCTCGTCTTCGTCCATCTCGGCGTAGTCGATGCCCTCCCGGGCGAGGGCCTCGCCGACTGCCTCGGTGTGGTTCTGCTGATGGTCGCGCAGGTCCAGACTCGCCAGCGAGAGGCCGAACGTCTCGACTCGCCGCCGGAGGGGGTCCACATCGTTCTCGGCGACGACTTCCGCGCCGTTTTCCCGCAGGCTCTCGGCGATGGCGTCCACGTCGGCCAGCAGTTCGTCGGTCTCCTCGTACTCGCCGGGTCGCACGTCGCCGATTCGGTCGAGGCGCTCGCGCATCAACTTCAGCTTCTGGCGGTAGGGTTCGTCGGGATAGCGCTCTCGGGCCTCGTCGGCGACTCCCGGCAGGCGCTCGCGGTCGGCCTCGATTCGCTCTCGGAGGTCCTCGCCCATCTCGATGCTCCGGTCGCTCTGGCTCAGCACGCCCGAGAGGCGCTTGCACTCCTCGCGGTAGCGCGCCACTACGACCTCTCGCTGGCGGTCGAGCGTCTCGGCAGTCACCTCGGGCGTGACGAAGGGGTTGCCGTCCCGGTCGCTCCCGGCCCACGACCGGAACTCGAAGAGTTTGGGCACGTCGAGGTCCCCGAACTCGTCGCCGAGTTCGCGCTCCAGTTCGTCGTACACCTCGCCCACCACGTCGAACAGCGTGTTTTCGAGGTACCACTGGACGTTGAGCGCCTCGTCGGTGACCTCGGGCCTGCGGTCGCGGACCTGCGGGGTCTGCCAGAGGCTGGTGACCTCGGCTTCGAGGTCGCGCTCGACGACGGCCTCCTCGCGGTCGGTCAGCCTGCGCTCGTCCAGCGTCTCGATGTCGGCCGCGACCGACCGGAGTTTCGCCTTCACCGTCTTCCGGCGGGCCTCGGTGGGATGAGCCGTGAAGGTGGGTTCGACCAGCACGTCGTCGAGAATCTGCTGGATTTCCTCGGCGTCCGCGCCCTCCTCGGCCAGTGTCTCGGCGGCCTCGGCCACGCTGTCGGCCAGCGTCCCCTCTTGGCCCCCTTTTCGGACCGCCCGGACTCGCTCGCGCTCCTCGGCGAGGTTGATGAGTTCGAAGTAGGTCGCAAAGGCGCGGGCCACCACCCCGGCGCGCTCCGGCGGGAGGTCGGCGAGTTCCGCCCGGAGCGCGTCCCGACTGTCGGCCTCGCCCCGTCGGTAGTCGATGGCGTCGGTCCGGACCGACTCGACCAACTCGAAGGCCTCTTTGGAGGTCTGGGCCTCTAATACGTCCCCCAAGAGCGCCCCGAGTTCCCGCACGTCCTGCCGAACGTCTCTGTCGTGGAGTCGCATACCACGACTTCGGTCTGGTGAGGCTAAAACGTCGGGAATGAGTGAAAATTACCACTCGATTCTGAGTTACTAACTATTCGTGTGGTCGACTCGACTCCACGCGCCTTCTGAGTCGGGGTAGTAGCTTCTCGTCTAGGGTCTCCCAGAGAATCCCGACCGGGTTCTCGTGGTCGAAATCGGCCGGTTCGTAAGTGTACTCGGCGTCCGATGGATGTCGCTCTTGATAGTGGTCGAGTCCGGCCACGTGGTCGTTCTCCTGTCGATGCCAACCGCAGTCGAACCCACTCGATTCGACATAATGGATTTTGAACTGGTCGGGCGTCGGGTCGGGATGCGGCCACCAGTTGACGTACAACTCGGCGTCGTTCACCGGAGGATTTTCGTTCAGTAGCACCGAGAGCGCGAGGTCCGTGACGAGTCGCCAGTCGGTTCCCGTTCCGCTCTCCTCGAACCGGACTGCCGCGGTTCCGGGGTGATGTCGGAGGTTTCGCTTGAGTTGGTCCAAGATGCGTCTGCGCTTCCCACCGACCGACCCCGGTGGCAACCCGCCGTCGAATGCCAGCGACTCGTCCATCGTTCAACTGTGCAGTTGTTCTCGACTCGATTCTCGAAGCCTGTCGTATCGCTCGATTGCGTCGCGCATCATGAATTTCTCGTGTTCGCGGGACTCCCACTCCGACGCGATTTGGAGAAGCTCACGGGTCTCCTCGGCCGAAACGCCGTCTGCGGCGGCTTTCACCCGGAGTTCGTCGGGGTCGTCCACGCCGTACTCGTCTTCCCACACCTCGATATCGGCTTTGAGGTCAGCCAGCCTTTTGACTATTTCGTCTTTATCGTATTGTTCGACTAACTCCGATAGCTTTCGAAACCGAAGATACCCCGAGTTCGGCGAGTACGTCGTCGTTCCGTTCGCAGTCGCCGACGTGAGAACCCGCAGTTCCACGAGTCGTTCGAGATGATTTCGAGCGGTCGTCTCGGCGACGTAGGCCTCGTTCGCTATCGACTTCGCGGTTTTCGGGTCTGACACCGAGAGCGCGACCGACATCACTCGGTCGAACGCACTCGTCTGTTCGACCCACGTTTCGGCCGCCTGTGGACCACCTTTTTCGGTATCGTCCGGTGAAGCGTCGTTCATGGTCTATTGCACCTCTACATCGAATAACCGTCTTGTAGAACAATAATCTTTTGAGAGGATTGATTATTTGTCGAAGAACAAGAAACTATCTGGGCGATTCACGTAAGCCCGATATCGGAATAGGGCCACCGACCAGTTTGGCAGTCTCCGCTGGTTCTCCAACACAGATTAGTGCCCGACGCCCGTCAGTTCCACACATGAGCGACATAACCCTCGTCTACGACGACGACTGCGGATTCTGCACGTGGTGGGCGGACTTCTTCGGGAACCGCTCGGAGTTCCGAATCGTCGGCTTCTCGGAGCTGACCGACGAGGAGCGCGAGCGACTGCCCGACGACTACGAGGAGTGCGCCCACCTCATCGCGGACGGCCGGGTGTACTCCTGCGGCGAGTCATTGGAGCAGGCGCTCGTCCGGTCCGAAGTCGGCGAGAGCGCGGGATCGCTGGTCCGGTTCCTCCGGAACTTCGAGGACTACAACCGGTTCCGCGAGTCGGTGTATCAGGCGGTCGCCGACCATCGCGGGGACCTCGGGATGGTCGTGTCGAAGACGCCGCCAGCGCGCCAGCAGTCCGATTCGAGCGAGAAGTAGCTTCGCTGGCGTTCCCATCATCGTCCCGTCTCCGATTTCTCCTCGGGCGTCGTGAACCGAACAGCTCTCCACAAGTTTATATATCGTGGTGTAGGTAAGTCGGAGTACATCGATGAGTTTAGTCGAAATAGACGACAGACGCTACTTTCCGATGCTGCTGCTCTTCGTCGGTCTCCTCGCGTTCGTACTCTTCGGTGCGAGTTACTTCGTAGAGGTGCGGATTATCGTCGAGAAGCCGCGATACGGCGACGTAACCGAGACCATTCGGGCGCTCTGGCGTGCCATTCTCGGCGCGACGACAATCGGCTCGTTTCTCGTCGGCGTCTACGCCCTCCACAAGGACGACGATAGCGCGAGTGGTCCACCGACGAAAGTCGAAATCAAGGGGACCGGACACGACATCGACGTGTATCCGAACGGGCCAGTGGGAAAGCGAGACGGCGAAAACGAGCGAGACGATACGCAGGACGACACGGTGGCGTCCGAGGCCGACCCCGAAGACGGCGAGAATGCATCAGACGAGTGTTCGGAATCGAACACTGTCGAAGACCAACGGGCCGACTAACCCGAAAGCTGCCGGTTCAACCACTCTCTGGCGGCGACCGAGAGCATGGCCTCCCACGAGTTGAACCCGGTGTGTTCGGCCACGTACTCGTCGAGTTCGGCCTCGGGAATCCGCTTGAACTCCGCCTCGGTTTCGACCGTCCACGGACTCGCCGCGAAAAACGTCTCTATCGACTCGTAGTCGGTGTACGTCCGCATGAAATCCTCCGGGAACAGTTCGCCGAACGAGACGGCGTTCGTTCGCTCGCCCGACTCCGTGCGTTCTCCGAGTCGGTCGAGTTTGTCGGCCATCTCCTCGAAGCCCTCTATCTCGACACTCATATTACCGAATTCACCTCACTAGTATATAAACGATAGGGAGCCGTTCCGGTCGCACGTCCGCAATAGAACCTTTCGTAAAGTCCGTCGGAGAACGATTCCGAGATTCAGAGCGTCGTTAGCTGTACTCCCGCCAGCGGTACCCGCACTCCTGACACTTGAAGAAGCGCGTCGGGGGTTCGTCCGCAGAGCCGGTCTGCTTGATGGTGTACCACGCCTTGCCGTGGCCGCACTCGTCGCAGGTCACGTCCTCGGCGGTGGGCTTGCCCTCGAAGTTGGCGTCCTCGGAGGTCTCGATGACGTCGGAGTCGCCCTGCTCCTCGGTCGAGACGAACTCGGCGGCCTTGTCCTCGTCTTTCTCGGTCGTGTCCTGACAGTCGTCGTTCGTGCATATCATCTTCGACCCCATAGACTTCATCATGGAGCCGCATTCGTCGCAGAATTGCATGTTCGATGGCTAACGCCCGAGTGCTGATAAGCGCCACGTTCCTTCGAATGCTTCGTTACTGAGAGAGCGAGACGTGACCGCGAACCGTAGAATCCAGATTTGACTGCACACGCGAACCGCAGAACCGGCGTGATGATGTCCTCTTGAAGCCCCCGCCCCGTCGCTTTGCATTGGTAGCGATTCGAGGGGGAATCACGACCGTGAACGCCTCTGAAGCCCCCGCCCGGTCGCGGTCGCTGGCCGACATATCTTCGGCTCTCAACACCGCCCGCCTCAGATAGGGGTCGGCCAGCGACCGAGCAAGCGCGGCCGGGCGGCCCCTTCATCCACCCGGCCAAGATTGGTCAGTCGAGCGCACCCACGCCGGTTGGTCGGCCTGCCGTCGCGTTCGGAGTCGCGGACTCGCCGCAGTCCGAGGAGCGCCGGACCACGCAAACATACCTCCACAATTTCTTAAGCAATAATTTGATTGCTTTACGCTGGCCGACGCCGATTTCGCCGAGCCAACTACCGACCGTTTATCTGGCGAGACGCCGACAGAGACGGACATGGAGGCGGGAACGTGGCGTGGTCGCGTCGGCGTCCGCGTCACCGTGACGCTGACGTTCGCGGTCGCCCTGCTGTCAGTAGCCACGGGCGTCTCCAGCATCGGCTTCACCGCGGCCTCGACCCAGAACCTCTTCGGCGGCCAGATTCCCGAGTGGGCGCAGGAGACCGCCGGGTTCACCGGGACGCTGACCGGGTTTCTGATGCTGGCCAGCGCGTTCGGGATGCGCCGCGGACTGCGCGCGGCGTGGTACTCGACGGTTTTCCTGCTCCCGCTGACCGCGGCGCAGGGGTTGGTCCAGTCGAGTCCCTACTCCCTCCCGCTGGTCGCCGTCTCGATGGCCTCGCTCCCGGTGGTGTTGGCGGGCCGCCGCCGGTTCGACCGCGAGGTCGACCTCACCACGACGCAGATAGCCTCGCTGGCCGCGCTCGCCGGTGTGCAGGTCTACGGCACCGTCGGAACCTACGCGCTCGCGGACCACTTCCAGAACGTCGAGACGCCGCTGGACGCGTTCTACTACACGCTCGTCACCGCCAGCACCGTCGGCTACGGCGACCTCACGCCGACGACACAAACCGGCAGACTGTTCAGTCTCACGGTGGTCGTCCTCGGCACCGCGAGTTTCGCCGTCGCGTTGGCGTCGATTCTCGGCCCCGCCATCGAAGCCCGCCTCGCCACAGCACTCGGAAGAATGACAGAAACACAGCTCGAACTCTTGGAAGACCACGTCATCGTCCTCGGCTACGGCGACCTGACCGAACCCATCCTGAACGAACTCGCCGAACAGGTCGAGTTCGTCGTCGTCACGCCCGACCCCCAGCGCGTCTCCGAACTCTCCGACCGCGGGTTCAAGGTCCTGAAAGCCGACCCGAGCGACGAGGAGCCACTCGAACGCGTCGGCATCGAAGAAGCGCGGGCGGTCGTCGCCGCCACGAACAACGACGCCGAGGACGCGCTGGCCGTCCTCACGGCCCGGCAACTCAACCCCGACGTGCGCATCGTCGCGGCCGCCACCGACCGCGAGAACGTGGACAAACTCCGGCGCGCTGGCGCGGACTCGGTCATCAGCCCCGCGACCATCGGCGGCCACCTGCTGGTGCGCTCGGCGCTCGGGAGCGACGGGATGGAGAGCGTAGCCGACCGCCTCTCGGGCGAGTCGCCGAAGGCGGACTGAGAACTACCCCCGGTGGACGATTGCCACGTCGCAGTCCAACTCGTGCAGTCGCTCGAACGTCGGCGGCGAGACGAACCGCGAGGCGGCCGACCGGTCGGTACTCGCGCCCATCACGGTCAGGTCGTAGTAGGCGTCGTTGGCCTCCAGAAACGACTCGATGGACGACCGCGAGACGCGCGTCTCGAACGACCCCTCGAAGGCCTCCACGAGGTTCGCCAGCGTCGTCTCGGTGGCCCGGCGCTCCTCCTCGCGGTCGATACAGGTGCAGACGCTGACCCGGCCCGAACCGCCAGCGACTCGACGCGCGAACTCTATCATCGCGTGAGCCGTGTCGCCAGCGCGCCGGACCGGGACTAGCGTGCGCTTCCAGCGTTCGCGGGAGCCGTCGGCCGAGCGAAACGCTACGGTGTCGATGTTGCTCCGGAACAGCTCGCGGACGAACGACGAGAGACTGCCCTTCTCCTCCTCGTAGGGCGTGACGATGAGGTCGCAGTTGGCCTCTCTGGCGGTCTTCAGTACTGTTCGCGGGAGGTCTGTCCCGTCGCCGATGACGACGACTTCGCAGGGCACGCCGACCTTGGTCTCGATGCGGTCGGCCTCGGCCTCCAGTTGCTTGGCGGCCTCTTCGGCGACCCGGACCTCCTCGGACTCGACGTCGCGGGTGATTTCGGCCTCGGCCAGTTCGGCCCCGGCGCTCTCGGTCGGCACCTGCATCGTCTTCTCGGCCTCCTCGATGGCCTCCTCGTCGATGACGTCGAGCAGGACCACCTTTCCGGCGTCGTGGGCCGCCGCGAGTCGCGCGCCGAACATGGCCGCCGACCGGGCGCGTTCGCCCCGCATCGGGACCAGCACGTGGTCGTCGCCCTTCGTGGACTGGTAGAGGTACCGCGACCGGCGCTCGTAGAACCGCTCGCGCCAGACGTGGAAGGCGCTGGCGACGATGACGCTGGAGACGAACACCGACCCGACGAAGTCCACGAGGAACTCGTTGATGCCAGCGGGACTGGTGAACGCCGGGGCGATGAGCGCCAGCAGGGCCGTCGAGAAGGCGCTCGGCTCCTCGAAGTCGAGCGCCCACGTCGCTCCTCCGGTGAGGAGAATCGCCAGCGCGGCCTCGGCGGGCGAGACGAGCAACTGACTCGTGCCGAGCGGGTCCCGAAGCGTGGTGTGGAGGGCAATCCAAATCGCCGCGGTCCCGCAGAGCGCACCGACCGTGAGGCCGCCGACGAACTTGGTCGGCGAGGCGTAGGTGCCCTCGGGGTCGGCGAACAGCGTGAACGTCCCCGACGCCAGCGGCGGGAAGAGGACGAACGGAAGCGCGTCCACCGAGTTCGAGATGGCCGTCACGAGCGCGATGAGGAGGGGGACGAGGAGCAGGACCGAGAGGTGAATCACGTTCGAGGTGTGTTCCATCCACCGGCGGAAGTCCCGCACCTCCCGACGCTCAAACCGGCGCACGCGCCGGACTGCGGCGTGATAGCGCGTCCGCAGACTATCCAGCATTACCGACACTTCGACGCCCTCGCCCCATATATCTGTTCGCTCGGGAAGTTCGGAGACGCAGTAGCCAGCGTTCCGTCGAGCGCCCGGCCGAACAACCCACCAGCGAACGCTCGGCCAATTAATCCACCGTGGGTGGGATGAAGGGGCCGCCCGGTCGCGGTCACGCGAGCGGAGTCTCACCGAACGAAGTGAGGTCGTTCGAAAGGCGAAGCCTTTCGTGATCACGAAAATCTCCGATTTTCGGACGATGACGGCTCGGAAGACGCGGTTTGTCTTCCGGTGCGAGGGTGACCGCGGGAGACGCGGTTTGTCTCCCGGCGTGCAGTTTAGTCGTCTGAGCGACCCCTATCCGCGCCGATACGGTTCGTTGCGGTCAGGCGCGAATATGTCGCTCAGCGACCGCGACCGGGCAGGGGCTTCAAGAGGACAACATTACACCAATTCTGTCGTCGGTCACGTCGAGTCTGCTATTCGACAGCTGTCAAAAACAGGGAGAAAACTATTCCGCCAGTTCCACGACAGCGTCGAGCGAAATCCGGATCGCGCGCTCGACGTTGTTCTTGGCCTTCTCGGGCAGTTCCTCGTCCTCGGTCTCGCCCTTCTGGGTGCCCTCCACGAGGTTGCCGTCCACGGTGCAGATAGCCCCAGCGCGCATCCCGCGGCGGCGAGTCAGCGAGAAGACCGCCGCGGCCTCCATCTCGACCGAGAGGATGTTGGCCTCCTCCCAGTCGGCGACGTACTCCTCGGTCTCGGCGTAGAAGGCGTCGTCGCTGGCGATGGGACCGACGTGGACCTCCTCGTCGTTCGCTTCTGCCGAATCGACCAGCGACGTGAGGACGTCGTAGTCCGGCACCGCGGGGTACTCGACGTCCTCGTAGCGCTTGCTGGTGCCCTCGTTCTTGGCGGCACCGGTGGCGATGATCATGTCGCCGATTTCGATGCCCTCCTGCAACGCGCCCGTGGTTCCGACGCGGATGACCGTCTCGACGCCGACGTTTTCGAGTTCCTCGACCGCGATTGCGGCGGAGGGACAGCCGATACCGGTCGAGCAGATGGTGAGGGGCGTTCCCTCGTACTCGGCGTTGACGACCTTGTACTCGCGGTTCTGGGCGACGACCTCGGAGCTATCGCAGAGGTTTGCGATGCGGTCCACGCGGCCGGGGTCGCCGGGGATGAGCGCGATGTCGTTCAAGTCGCCCGCTTCGACGAGGAGATGGGGTTGCTTCGCCATGGGCGAAGGTTGTCGGGAGAGGGAGAAAAAGCGTGAGGGTTCGGTGCCGACGTTGTCAGGTTCGTGTATGGGTTAGAATAGAAACTATTCTATAAATATTTAGCACTCCTATCTCATTCTTGTGAAAACAAAAATCAATGTCCGGAGCGACCGGCAATCATGAGTAGCGAGTGAGAATCTCGTGTTCTTCTCTGATGAGTTCGCTAATCCCTTGTGTCATCACGGCTTTGCCGAGCGAGGTGGCTACGTAATAGGAGTAGAGGCCGTCAGCCCCGCGTTCCTTCTCCAAGCGGTTGCTGACCAGACCCACGGCTTCGAGTTCATCGAGGTGATAGTGCAGTTTGTTGGCGGGAATTTCGAGTGCCTCTGCGAGTTCTTTTGCGCTCATCTCACCTTCGCGGAGCAACTCGGCGAGGATTCGGTACCGAGTCTCCTCGCCGATGGCTCGTTGCATGGAGAGGTAGTCCTCTAAGTTGAGGACGCTGTCCTCCGGAAGTTTGGGTACGTCGTGACGTTCTGCTTTGGCCATGGGAATTATGATGAAGTCGGTTTGCCGAGTTAGACTGGATTTCTCGCCGTATTCGGCATCTGTATCCGGTATTTGTATTCGATATCTGTATATCAGAGACGATGTTACTTAACGCTTCTTGACTCAACCATTCCTGATAAAACCGCTATTTATAAGTTAGTCAATTTCGTCTATCGAGATAGATGCGGGAAACACTTCTCAAAAGGCTGGATTCGGCCTTTCCCCCGATTCGGCATCGCCAGTTCCTCATCTATCTGATGGGACCATACAAATCACACATCACGGAAAACGAAGAAATGTTCTCTCGTCTCGAAGCTTTGCGCGACAAACTACGTTCAGAGGGTTACAACGCATTTCTGGCTACTGACCCTGACATCCCTCTCGAAGAACTTGACGCCGGAACACAGAGCCTCAAATTCGCCCGAGCAAGTAACGTCGTGCTGTTCGTCGTCCCCGACGACGGGAAAAATCTCGGCGTCGGAATCGAAGTCGGTGCCGTCCTCGAAGATATGTCTACCCGTCAACGCCAGCGGATTCTATTCCTCCACGAGGACGGAATGCGGAGTGCGATGATTGGTGCAATTGGGGACCGATGGAACGTATTCCGACGAACCTTCGAAGACGACGATGACCTCTGGCACGAAGCGCTACTCTTCGTCCGTGACGTGATGCGAAAAGAGGTCTACGGCGATTTATCGAGAATTTTCGAGGAAGATAGTTCTTAGAACTGCCCGTCCAGAAACGCCGCCACGTCCTCGAACGTCGGCGCGGTCCGCGCGCCCTCCTCCATCGCGGCCAAGGCCCCGCAGGCGTTCGCAAACTCCAGCGCTCGCTCGTAGTCGGCGTCCCTGTCGAGGAGTCCGCCGTCGTGCAACAGCACCGCGAGGAACCCCGCGGCGAAGGCGTCGCCAGCGCCCGTCGTATCGACCACCTCGGCGTCGAAGCCGGGGTGGTCGAAGGAGGCCTCGGGAGTGTCGACCTGCGCGCCCTCCTCGCCGTGCTTGATGACCACCACGCGGCCGTGGAGTTCCGAGGAGGGATGCTCCAAGTCGCTGTCGAGAATCGTCCGGGCCTCGCGGTCGTTGAGAAACACCACGTCGGAGTAGGCCAGCGCCTCGCCGAAGTCGCGCTCGGCGAGTCGCCTGCCGGGGTCGAAGGAGACGCTCACGCCCGCCTCGGTCGCTGTCCGGGCCAGTTCGGCGGCGGTGTCGGGGCGCTGGCTGGTCAGGTGGAGGTGGTCGGCGCTTGTGACGTACTCCGAGTCCACGTCGGCGGGCGTGACGGCCTCGTTCGCGCCCTCGTTGCCAAGCACCATGACCTCGCCCTCCGAGTCCACGATGAGGTACTTGGTGGTGGTTTCGTGGTCCTCGACCTCCAGCAGGTGCGAGCAGTCCACTCCGGCCGAGGTGAGTTCCCGGCGGACGAACTCGCCGGTCTCGTCGTCGCCGACGCTCCCGACGAGTCCCGTCTCGAACTCCATGCCCGCCAGCGCGACGGCCACGTTGGCGGCGCTCCCGCCGCCGGACCGACACTGGGAGTCGATTCGGGCTTCGCCGTCTGGTTTCGGGAGGGCGTCCACGCGGAGCGTCACGTCCCAGTTGACGTGGCCTGCGGTGACTACCTGGACCATAGCTGGCGACCGTGGCGGCGATTTGCGAGCGACATACCGCCACGATATGCACCCATCAGTCAAAACGCTGGTGGGTCGGGTAGGGAAACGGGATTTGGGAGGTCTCGACCGGTCGCTTCGTCGTGATGTGATTGAGAATAGTAACAACAGAACTATTGTGATATCGTCTTTTGAAGCCCCCGCCCGGTCGCGGTCGCTGAGCGTTTGCCGTGGAATGCTCCACCGAACGCGGGCCTCACGCCTCCCCAGCCTCCTCCTTCGCTCCTTACAGTCGCTCAGTCGTCCCTCGCGCGACGATGGCGGACCACAGGGGTCCGCCAGCACGCGCCGAAAAGTGAAATTCAGTAGCCCGAAAACACCGGCTCTGGCTCCTCACCCCGCCACGATGAACAGGAGGAGGTTGTGAACACCCGGACCGAGACCGACCGCGGCGACAGCGCCCAGAAGCAGGAAGCCCTCGGTTGGGTCCTCGCGGACGAAATCCGCGAAGAGGAAGACCACGACCTCCGCGATAGCGAGTTTCACCAGCACGAACAGCCACCCGACGCCGAATGTCTCGGCGGTCGGGAGCGAGGCCGCCACGTCGAGGACCGCCTGCGAGACCGGCGTGCGCTCGCCGAACCCGAGCAGGTCCACGCCGACCGCGGTCGAGACCGCGTCGAGCGAGTGGCTGAACAGCACCAGCGCGCCGACCGCCCCGGTCGCGGCGGTCACGCTCGGATAGGTCCACCGGGTCGCGCCCCAGAGCAGTCCCGCGACGAGGAAGGCGACGACCGCGCCAGTCAGCGGCCAGAAGAGGTGTAGGCCGCCCTCGGCACCGCGAGCGAGGGTGTAGGCGACGACTGCGGTCGCGGCCAGCACGCCGACAGCGAAACCCGGGCGGACGGGGTCGGTTTCGGTCTGCATCGCGGCGAGCCAGACCAGTCCGGCGACGACGAAGGTGGTGACGTAGACCGCAGGCGTGCCCAGAAGCGGGGCGACGGCGTCGGGCACCCACTCCATGACGAACAGGACGTGGAGACTCGACCCGACGACGACCCACGGCGTGAGCGCGAGGACGGTCCGGTCGGAGACGTGGGGGTCCGACCGGGCGAGCGCCCCGGCGACCAGCGCGACCGCCGCGAGCAGGCCGACGAGGTACGGAAGCGGCGGAAGCGCGAAGCCCTCTGGAAGCACCATGCCGGAAACCGGGGAACGCGTCGCCGAAAGGTTTGCGGTCGGCGACGGCCCCGCGCCGTCGCTCTCGGGGCGAAAACACTCTCTTTCAGGCGCTCGCTTCGACCGCCGACACCGCGTTGTAGGCGGCGTCCTCGGGCACGTCGGTTTCCATCTCGACCTGCTCTTCTGCACCTTCGGGCAGGTCGAACGCCGACCCGCGGACCGATTCGATTTCCTCGCCGGTCTCGTCGTAGAAGGTGACGACGGGAACGACCTCGGCGTCCTCGCCCGAATTGGCCACCGTAGCCGTCATCGTGACCTCGCCGACGGGCAAAACCTGCTCTCTCTCACTCCTGGGTTCTCCCTCGGACTCCTCGTGCTGGCGGACGCCGAAGTCCACGACCACGAAGTCCTCGTCGGTCTCGGCCAGCGAATCGCGGAAGACGTGGATTCGGTTTCGCGCGGCCCGAATATCGCGGGCGGCCTCGCCGTCGAGCAACTCCTCGATGCGGAGCAGTTCGTTGTCGATTTCGTCGAGGACGCCCTCGCGGTCGGCGCGATTCCGGTCGGCGAACGCGTCCAATCGGTCCCGGACCGTCTCGAACTCCTCGGTCACGTCCTGGTCCGTCTCCTGGCGGGCGCGATTCAAGTCGTCTCGAATGTCGATAATCGGCGGTAGCGATGACACGGTTTTCCCCCGCGGGCACTCTGAGACCGAGGAGGAAGTGTCCTCCGGCCGGTCCTCCGACTGGGTTCGCTGACCGGGCGTTCGATTTATTCGTGTCGGAACCGTAATCCGTTCGGGGGTTAGACCATGAGTGAGACTGACAGACAAAACGACAACACGGGCGGCTACGTCGCGGCCCTGACTGCGTTGCTCGGGACGTGGCTCATCGTCGGCGCGTTCGTCTTCTCGCCGATGCCCGCCGCCAACTTCTGGAACGACATCATCGTCGGCGGCGCAATCGGGAGCATCGCGGGCTACAACGCGGTTCAGTCGGACGAGCGCGGCGTCAACACCGGAGGCGCGTCGCTGGTCGCCCTACTCGGTCTCTGGATGGTCATCGCACCGTTCGTCTTCGAGACGACCGCCGCGGCGTCGTTCTGGAGCGACGTCGTGACCGGTGCGCTCGTCGCGGTGCTGGCGGGCTACAACGCCTATCGGTCCCGCGAGACCGAGCGCCGCAGGCCGACCGCCGAGGCCGAAACCCGGTAGATTCGCAGGTTGTTTCTCCGGCAATCAGCGGTCGACCATTATATAAGGATATTTAGAAAACACATGGGTATCTTAAAGAACGAAATTTATTTCTTTGCAGTCGAACGAAGTCAGCCGAGTACGGCTCGGGGCGTCAGCCAATCCAATCCCGACCGGAGATTCATATCGTGGTATGAGGTTTATTTCTCGCTCACGACGTGAACGAAGGTCAGAACGTGGCCGAAAGTAGGCCAGAATCGACGGGTCGGAAGCGAGCCGTCGGTTGGCACCCTCGCACGCGCGACAAATTCCGAGAGTTCGCTGGCGTCGAGGGTTTCGCTCTCGACGCCGGGGACGACCGACGTGACGGTCCCGACGCGGAGGTGTTCGAGCGAAACGGACACCGTCTCCGCTGTCGGGTCGAGCGTTGCGTCCGACACGGTCCACCCCGGCCTCGAACTGCCAAGTGTAGACACCTCGCCGGTCACAGGCAAACCCTCCTCGTACCGAAATTGCAGTTCGGCACGCGCGACCGGACTCGTCCCATCACGGTCACGCGAGGAGAGTCCACATCGACTCCACCGGGAGCAGCCACCGGTAGCGAGGCCGAACGGAGGGCGACGTCCCGACCCCGAGCCGAGACGGTCGCCGTCGAGCGACATCCCGATGCGATTACGACTCGCGTCGAACGGGACGATGCCGCTCGGCGCGGCGAACAGCCGGGCCGTTCCCGTCGTGTTCACGACCCGGTTCTCGGTGAGCGTGTTGTTCGTCGCCCGCGAGGAGGACCCCGCAAGCGAGTTTCCGCGGCTTCTGCTACGAGGACCGTGGAATCGTCCGTCGAGAGCAGGAGGAGACCGACCGTGTTGCCCGCGGCGATGACGTTGGCGAGTCGGTGCCGAACTCCGTTCACCAGCACGACGCTGATGCCGGAGTCGCAGGGTTCCGCCGAGGATGTTCTATCGCCAACCGAACGTGGTCCGACTGCCGTCGATTCCCGACGGGGAAGCGCTGTATCGGCTGGGGCGACTGGAAACCCACGAGTAGTGTCGGACCGACGAACACGGCGAGACGGGCGAGCCGACGGCCTCGGAGGGGTGGCTGTCCCGGCAGAGAGCGCACACCCCACTAAATAAACCAAATATAGATATACGAAATCAGGACAGCGCGTCGAGAAGAACCCCTTCCGTCTCGCTCTGTGGGGTGTCCTCCCGCTCCGAGGAGCGAAGCGTCTTTTTTCGCCGGTGCGAATCACCGGGTATGAGCGACGACCGAGACGAACTCGCGTGGGACCTCCTCGACGCGGAGGTAGCCTACTCCTGCCCCGGATTCGACGTGCGCCGCGAGGAGGTCCGTCTGCCCGACGGGACCGAGACCGACTTCGACTACCTCTCGGAACCCGAGAGCGTCGTGGTCCTCCCGTTCACGCCCGACGGTAACGTCGTCGTCATCGAGGAGTGGCGACAGGCCGTCCGTCGAGTGAACCGAAGCCTCCCGGTCGGCGGGATGGAACCCGAGGACGACGACCGCGAGGCGGCGGCCCGCCGGGAACTCCGCGAGGAGACCGGCCACGAGGCCGACAGCGTGGCGTTTCTGACCAGCGTCGAACCGGCAAACGGCGTGGCGAACTCGGTCCTTCACTTCTTCGTCGCCCGCGGGTGTACCCCGACCGCCGAGCAGGAGTTGGACCACAACGAGTCGATTCGCGTCGATACGACGACGCTGGACGTGTTACGGGAGCATATCGCCGAGAGAGGGATTCGGGATGGCCGGACGACGCTGGGGGTTCTCTACTACGACGCGTTCGGGGCCGAAAAGTCGTAGTTTCTGCCGCGACTCCGAGCCGCACCCCGTACATCTGGGAAGTTATGTTTTCAATACTAATTTATATACGTGTAATGTTTATTTATGTATGGAAGTTACGGAGGCGGGTTCGACGAGTGGTACTGACTTTTCCCAAGAGATCGAGGGAGGGAAAGAACTCTCAGCGGAGGAGCTCCACGACGTCTTATCGAACAGCATTCGAGCGATAATGAACTCGACGGGGGCCGCGATGCGGATTCTGGATACGAATTTCAACGTCGTTCTCGAAAACGACGAGATGAAAGAACTGGGCGGAGTCGAGGCCGAGGGGAGCGAACAACTCAGTTGCTACGACCAGTTCTGTCACCCGGACGTGTGTGGAACCGACAACTGCACGCTCAAACAGGTAGTTGACGAAGGGAAAGACGAAATCCGGGTCGAAGTCGAGAAAGAGAGCTACGACGGTCGGGTCGTTCCGACCGAACTCGTCGTTCGTCCGATTCGGGACGCCGAGGGCGAAGTCGTGGCTATCAGCGAAACGTTCCACGATATCACCGAGCGCAAGGAGGCCACGGGGAGCATCAAGGTATCCGTAGACGAGCTGAAAGAGACCTCGCGCGAGGTCGCTCAAAACTCACAGCAAATCAGCGCCAGCGCGTCCGAGCAACTCGATTCGATTACCCAGGTCGCCAGCGAGGTATCGAGTCTCTCGGCGACCGTAGAGGAGATCGCCGCGACCGCAAGCGAGGTAAACAGTATCAGCGAGCGCGCACGGAGGGAAGCCAAAGAAGGCGAAGCAGACGCTGAAGCGACCATCGAGATGATGGAGACCATCGAACAGGAGGCTCAGTCGGCCACTAGCGAGATTCAGGACCTCCATCGGAGTATCCAGAAGATAGACGAGCTGGTGGATGTTATCAACGACATCGCCGACCAGACCAACTTGCTGGCACTGAACGCGAGCATCGAGGCCGCCCGTGCTGGAGAGGCCGGTGACGGCTTCGCGGTCGTGGCCGACGAGGTGAAATCGCTCGCGGAGGACTCGAAGAATCGCGCGTCCGAAATCGAGGCGATAGTAGAGGAGGTCCGCACGAACACCGAAGAGACCGTCACGGCACTCGAATCGGCCAACGAGGTGGTTCAGGACGGTGCCGACAAGGTACGGGAGTCGGGTGAGAGTTTCAAGCAGATAGCCGAAAGCGTCGAAGAAGTGTCCGACGGGATTACCGAAGTCGCAGCGGCCACCGACGAGCAGGCCGCCAGTACCGAAGAGATAACCGGGATGGTCGACGAGACGGCCGACGGATTCGAGCGAGTGGCCGACCGAGCGGAGGCCATCGCCGCCGCCAACGAAGAGCAGACGAGTCAAATTGAGGACATCAGCGAGGAGGTCGATCAGCTGAACGCACTCGACGTGCAAACGGAACTCTGAGACGAGTCAACGTGTCGGCGCTGGCGGCCTCCCGACTACATTCGGCGGTTCTCACGACCCCCAGCGGAATGCGCCGAGAACGACCGACGAACGGAACCCTTACCCCACTCGTCCGGCTATTCCGGGCCAATGAGAGACCACTTCGAAATCCGCGACCAGGACGGGCTGGGTCGCATCGGGGAACTCTCGGTCCCCCGCGCTGGCGTGACCGTCGAGACCCCCGCGCTGCTGCCGGTCATCAACCCTCACGTGCGAACCGTCGAACCCTCGCGGCTCGAATCCGAGTTCGGTGCCGAGATTCTGATTACCAACTCCTACATCTTCTACGGGAGCGACGACTACCGCGAGAAGGCGCTGGATAGGGGCCTCCACGACGTGCTGGACTTCGACGGGGCAATCATGACCGACTCGGGGTCGTTCCAGCTGGCCGAGTACGGCGAAATCGACGTGACCACGCCCGAAATCCTCCAGTTCCAGCACGACGTGGGGAGCGACATCGGGACGCCGGTGGACATCCCGACCCCGCCGGACGTGCCCCGCGAGGAGGCCGAGGACGAGTTAGCCACGACTCAAGAGCGCCTCGAAGTCGCCGAGGGCGTCGAGGTCGGCGAGATGCTCGTGAACGCGCCGGTGCAGGGTTCGACCTACCCGGACCTGCGCGAGGAGGCCGGTCGCCACGCCGAGGCCACCGACTTGGACGTGTTCCCGGTCGGCGCGGTCGTCCCGCTGATGAACGACTACCGCTACGCCGAGATGGTGGACGTGGTCGCTGGAGCGAAGCGCGGATTGGGCGCGGACGCGCCGGTCCACCTCTTCGGCGCGGGCCACCCGATGATGTTCGCGCTGGCGGTGGCGATGGGGTGCGACCTCTTCGACTCGGCGGCCTACGCGCTCTACGCCCGCGACGACCGGTATCTGACGGTCCGCGGGACCGAGCAGTTGGACGACCTCGATTACTTTCCCTGCTCGTGTCCGGTCTGCGCCGACTACACCCCCGCCGAGATGCGGACGCTGGCCGACCGCGAGCGCGAGGAGTTGCTGGCCGAACACAACCTCCACGTCACCTCTCAGGAGATGCGGACGGTCAAGCAGGCGCTCCGGGCCGGAAATCTGCTCGAACTGGTCGAGACCCGCGCTCGCGCTCATCCCGCCATGCTCGACGGCTACCGCGCGCTGACCGCCCACGCCGAGCAACTGGAGCGCGAGGACTCGGTCTCGAAAGGAGCCTTCTTCTACCTCTCGGGCGAGAGCGCCCGCCGCCCCGAGGTCGTGCGCCACCACCGGCGCCTCGAACGCCTGAATCCCGAGGGCGACGTTCTCCTCACGGAGGGCGGCCCGAGCGACCGCTACGACGAGTCGTGGCGCGTCGTCGCCCCGTTCGGCCCCTTCCCGCGGGACCTCTCGGAGACGTACCCGCTGACCGCCGAGGTCCCCGAGGAGATGGACGCCGAGGGGTATCGGTCGGCCGCGGAAGGCGTGGCGCTCCTCGCCGAGGCGAACCCCGAGACGGAGTTCACGCTGGCCTACCACGACTGGCCCGAGAGCGCGCTGAAGGTGGTCCCCGAGCGCGTCGAGACGGTGGACCTCTCGGGGTAAGGTTCTGCGGGGCTTCGTCGATCTAATTGTTTCTAAAAGCAGTCTTTTATTGCCTTAAGGGAATTAAAGCATTCCTTTGGCGAGGCGCGCTCGCGGTTCGCCGCGAGCGCGCCGGGCGACCGAACCACCGGCGAACGCTCGGTGAATCAACCACCGGAAAACGCCCCGTGAAACAACCGACAGGGTGGGATGAAGGGGCCGCCCGGTCGCGTTTACCTTGGTCGTCTCCGGCGGCTCTATTCGCAGGCCGGACGGTGTCTCGCCGAACGGAGTGAGGCGAGGCTCGGAAGACGCGGTTTGCCTTCCGGCGCGGAAAGGCCTGCGAATATCCGCCGGAACGACCGCGACCGGGCGGGGGCTTCAAGAGACGTTCACGGTCACGATTCTGCGGTCCGCGGTCACCTCATGAGATACTCGCAGTCCACGACCCGAATCCGACGCCGAGGACTCGCAAGATAGTTGCCTTTCGACCCCCGAACCGGTGGTATGACCGACTACTTCGAAGTCCACGAGCGCGACGGGGCGGCGCGAATCGCCGAGTTGCGCCTCGCGGACGCCGTCACGACGCCCGCTATCGCGGACGACATCCTCGCCGACGCCGGAAGCCTCTGGACTGCGGAGCGCGACCTGCCCGAGGGGAGCGACGACGTACTCACCATCCTTCCCCATCGAGGATTCCCGAGCGGAACCGACGAGGAGGTCATGGACTCGTTCGCGCCCGACTACCCCGACGTGGACTACCCGAGCGCGGCCGTCGTCGCGCCCGAGACCGCCGACGACTACGGGGCCGACGCCTACGTCCTCTCCGGCGCGCAGGGGTTCGTCGGCCACGGCGCGGGATTCAAAGACGCCATCGTCCAGACGAAGGAGGCCATCCCTGCCGACAGCGCGCTCTACCTGCCGGGAGTCGCCACGCCCGCCAACGTCGCCACGCTGGTCTACGCCGGGGTCGATTTGGTGGACACCGACAAGGCCTACGTCGCCGGGACCGAGGGCAAGTACCTGACCTCTGAGGGCCGCCACTACCTCGAAGACCTCTCGGAACTCCCCTGCGCCTGTCCGGCCTGCCAGAAGTCAGTCTCGGAGTTCACCCGGCAGGACTGCGCCGACCACAACGTCAACGCGCTCCGGGCGGAACTCGGTATCGTCCGCGAGCGAGTCCGAGCGGGCCGACTCCGCGACTACATCGAGGGTCAGTCCCGTCACGACCAGTGGCTCACCGCCGCCTTCCGCGAGTTCGACCAGCAGTGGGGCTACGTCGAACAGCGCACGCCGCTCATCCGCGACGCCGAACTCTCCGCGGCCACCGAGGACACTCTCCAGCGCGTCGAGATTCGGCGATTCGCCGACCGCGTGACCACGCGCTATCGCTCCCGGTTCGACAACCCCCTCGTGCTGGTCCCCTGCTCGGCGGCCAAACCCTACAGCGAGTCCCAGAGTCACGGCCAGTTCCACGACGCCATCCAGTTCCGCGCCCACACCGTCTCGATGACCTCGCCCATCGGCGTCGTCCCACAGGAACTCGAACTGACCTACCCGGCCCAGCACTACGACTCGGTCGTCACGGGTCGCTGGTCCGAGGACGAAAAGCAGTTCGTCGCCGAGGTCCTGCGGCGCTACCTCGAACGCAACGACTACCCTCGCGTCATCGCCCACGTCCCGCCGGAGGGCTACCGAGAGGTCTGCGAGCGCGTCGAGGAGCAACTCGGCATGGAGTTCGAGTACACCGTCTCCGACCACCCGACCACCACCGAGTCGCTCGGCAACCTCATGCGGACCCTCGACGGCGAACTCAAGTTCGGCAAGCGCGAGCGCCAGCACAACACGGTCCGGGCCATCGCCGACTACCAACTCGGCGACGGCGCTGGCGACGACCTGTTCGATTCTATCCGAACGGAGGCCCGGTACCCCAAACTCCGGGTTCACGACGACGAGGGCGAGCAACTCGCCGCGATGGTGCCCCAGTACGGCGTCCTCTCGTTCACCCTCGCCGGTGCCCGCCAGTGGGTCGAGTCGTCGGCCCCGACCAAGCGCGTCGAAATCGACGCCTTCGCGCCCCACGGGAGCGTCCTCGCGCCCGGCGTCGTGGACGCCGACGACGACATCCGGGTCGGCGACGAGGTGGTCATCGAGGGACCGAAAGCCTTCGCGGTCGGCCGCGCCGAGATGTCCGGCCCCGAGATGGCCGAGAGTACGCGCGGTATCGCCTCGACGGTCCGGCACGTCGAGGAGAAGTAACAACGTTCTCGTATTACTTTCGTTCATGGGAGTAGTTTCGTCACTTTCGTTCGAACTGAGCGAAGAGGTAGACGAGTCAGGGAAAACCCATCCACTCGGTGAACTCTCGGTCACACTCGATACGACTCCGGTTGCTGATTTTCCGGAAACGATCTCGTTCACACGGAGCGTCTATTCTTTCGAGTGGAGTTTCACGCTCGCGTTGCGGTCAATACCGACGTTCCTGGCCGGGCAACCGGCAAAGGTATTCGACTTCGAGCACGCCGAATGGTGGGCGCTACCACGAGACGAAGATACCGTGTATTTCGTCTGGAAAACAGGGTATGGAACTCCAGACGACCGCCCGCCAACGCCGATAGAGCAAACTGCACTTGCACGGGCACTCGTGACGTACTGTCGCGAGACCACGCACTTTGACGCGGAGAGCGAGCGTGAACGGGCGGCCCTATTAGTCGCCCGAAAAGCGATTGCTATCTACGAGTCCTCGTCCTCCGTTACTTACGACGACCTTCGAAAGCTCCGTGCCTTCGGATGGGTTCAGAGCAAGTGGACCGAATGGCAGTTCCCCCGCTCGCAATCAGCACTATACGACTCCGACACGCTAGAGGGCGTCCTCTCGTGGATACGGGAGAGCGAAGACGACGAACTCGCCGTGGCCGCTTACGAGACGGTGTTCGGAGAAGTCGGACTTCGGGAGGAAATGCTCGACTGGCTGACCGAAACGCCTGATTCGAGACTTCTCGATACGGTGGTAACCGGTTGGGGATTCCGAGATGACCTCGCGGCCAAATGGGTAACCGTGCTTCGTAATATAGTTGTGGAAATCGACGAGCTTCCCGTTGCAGACGATGAGGCAGTTGATTCGATAACGGTCGGTCTGTACGCACACGACGACCCTCAAGTTCGCCGACGAGCAGCCAAGTTACTCAGAGAAATCGGCGGGCCGCGGGCGATAACGGAATTGGAAAAGCTCGCTACCGAAGACGACGACGAAACCGTGAGGCAGACTGCACATAACCTCCTGAACGAGTACGAATGACGTGGAAGCGCTGGGTTCCGGAACCTGACGAACCGCCGTCCGAATCAACCTACCCCGACGCGACGTGCGAACTCACTATCGAGAGCGACGCCGAGACGGAGACGGAACGATACCGTCTCTCTACGGACGGGACATCGGTCTCCTCGCTCGCCGTCGAACAGACCGACGAGGAACGCCACCGGACCGACGCTGCCATCGCAATCCTTCCGCTTCTCGCCGGACGCACTCAGGGTTGGCTCGATCACGCGGTACTCCTCGGCAATTACGCAACGTGGTCGATTTTCGCGTATCACCTCGAAGGCGGTATCGGCGTGACCGCGTACGACAACAGCGAGAACGCGGTTCGACCGCTCGGAATCGTCAAAGTCCTCTCGCTCGCCGAGACGCTCCGGTCCTACGCGAGGGCTCGGGAACCCCAGACCGCCGTCAGTCCTCTCTTCGACCGGTATCTGGAGGACGCAGAGAGAGCACTCGAGCACTATCGAACAGCCGGTGACTTGGACTCATTCCGATTCAAGCGGTCAGAGGACGCCATCGACGCGTACCTGTTCAGTTACCAGTCCGTCCCGGACGACCCACGGACCGCCGCGGTCGTCCGAGACGGGGAGTGTCTCGCTCCGAGAATCGAAGCCCTATCCGATAGCGACGACGAACTCGCCCGAAAGCGATTCATCGACCTCCTCTACTATCACGAGAATCCATGGGTGAGGCGAAAAACCCGGACGATACTCGCAGAGACGCCCGACGAGCGGGCGACCGACTCGCTCTGGTTACGTATTCACGACGCAGAACCATGTAAAGACGAGGAAATTATCGATATCCTTCGCC
This sequence comes from Halorussus ruber, assembly GCF_004765785.1. Taxonomy (GTDB): domain Archaea; phylum Halobacteriota; class Halobacteria; order Halobacteriales; family Haladaptataceae; genus Halorussus; species Halorussus ruber. The sequence continues at coordinate 123,733 of NZ_ML219770.1, forward strand.
TCCTGTCGAACCTGGTCGGCGGAGCCGAGGCCGACCGGCTTGCCCGAAGCATCGTCACGTGTGCCGGGGCCAACGAGGGCCAACTCATCGAATGCTGCAGGTCGGTATCGACGCCGCTTACGAACCAAGCACTGATACAGGTGGCCGACTGGCTCGATGCGGGTGACTGGGAACCCAGTACAGAAGTCGCTGCAACCCTCGAATCCGTGCTCACCGGGGCAGGGGAGTAAATCTCGAAACAGATTGCTTCTACGACGATCGTCTGTGTGAAGCGAAGAGAAGTATAGTTCGCACGTATCCGGCGCATACTCGCTCTTATCGACTCAATAACCATGAGGATAGCTGGCGTAGTCAGAGCCGACATGGGAACACCGCAACTGGAGTTCGACAGCGACGTGGAGGGGCGAATCTACCGGTACGTCGAGCGCCACGGGTCGGCCACCCGCGAGGAGGTCCGCGACGAGGTCCGAGTCGAGGAGAGCGCCGGGGCCAAGCCACCGCGGTCGGGCACCGAGTCGGCCTCCCGGCTCTCGGTCGCGGAGTTCAACGAGTACATCGACGACCTCCTCGATTCCGGGCCGCTGACCGAGCGCGACGGGCGACTCTACGTCGAACCCGACGAGGAGGCCCAAACTTACGAGGCCGAGGAGTTCGAGTACGTGGTCCGGCCCGCCGACGAGGACGACCGCGAGGCCATCGCGGCCCGAATCCGCGAGGTGGCCGACGAGGGGGCCATCGTCGTGGACGAGCGTGTCGCGGATGCAATCGAACAGGACGGCGCGCTCATCCGACTCAACGAGCGCGAGTCGCGGATGTTCTTCGTGGCCGAAATTCGGCCAGAAGGCGACGGGGAGGAAGCCGAAAGCGATGGCGAAATCGTCGGCTGGGTCCACGTCCACGGCTTCGAACTCCCGGCCCGGAGCCACACCGCCGAGTTGACCGTCGGGGTCGCACCCGAGTACCGCGAGCAGGGCGTCGGCGGGACGCTGCTGGAGCGGGGTATCGCGTGGGCCGACGAGGAGGACTGCATCAAGGTCTACCAGAGTCTCCCGGCGACCAACGAGGCCGCTCTCGACATGCTGGACGAACACGGCTGGGAGCGCGAGGCAACTCGCGCGGACCACTACGAGGTCGATGGCGAACTCGTAGACGAGGTTCAGATGGCGAGACGACTGGACAGATAATTACATGAAGTCCTTATCTTCAACCATCTCATCTAACTCCGAGCGGGCACTAGTCGACTGATAGCCGGTATAGATACCGGAACCAGAACTCACGAAGCTGAGGGTGAAGAGTACGACTTCACCTATTGTCGTTGTCATAGATTCGGGTACAAGCCAGACAACGAGTGTTGCAAGCCCGAATCCGGCAAAAGAGATAACGGCCAACCAAAACGCCCTTTCACGATTATTTCGGCAGTCCTTATATGCTCGAACCGGCTTGTCAAGAGCCTCTAATTTGTCCTCTAGATCACCAAGATCGTCACGATCGTCAAGTACTTTGCGGAGTATCATCGCGGCCTTGCTACCGTCACTTAACTCTGTAGGAGAGTGATTATTCCCGTTCTGAGTCACGAACTGATACGCATCAGCTACGACAGGTCCTAGTTCGCCACACGCATCGTTCCAGCGGTCGCCTTGCAGAGTTTTGACTTCCTGTTTGTACTCGTCCTTCGGGTGTTCAAGATGGCGTGCGAGCATCACACCGATGCCACTCAAGACCGTGAATAGGAGTGGAAGTATCTTGAAAACAGAGACGCCAGCACCCGAGCCCATATTCGTAACTACACCAGTTCCGACTCGGTCGTCATTTCCGGGTATTCCATGTAGATGTACGACAGGAGTGCCCCGAGTGACCGCATAGACTGTTTGTATTTTACCCAGTCAAGGAGTCTCTTTTCGTCATCTGACCGGGATTGGTGTAAATCCCGAGCAGTAGAGTAACCACTCTCAGTAAGCTCGAACTTCATCCCCTCGTAATCGCTATCATGTTCGTCTTCGGGGATTCGCTTGATTAAGCCCCTCTGATCGAGCGACTCAAGTATTTCGTACACTCCTTCGTCAGATGGTCCGTACTTGTGGGGTCGGAAATCGAAACCTGCACTCGTATTGAAGTGTTCTTTCAGCTTCTGCTGGAGAAGGAAAACGGCCTTCATAATTCGTGTCTTTCCGTAGATAGGACATGAACTACCGTTCTCGTTCGGGGCATATAGGAGTCGGAGTATCCACTCTTCCCGTTCGTCCAGCGTATCTGCTTTTGAGGGGGGCATAACCCGAGTCGTTGCCATAATCTACTCCGACACCCTTAGTTACGGATGTAATAATTACTATTCGTAGCTCTTCAATCTTTCCATAATTTATACCAGAACAAATAATCTACTCTATGTCGGCGTGGTTTTTCTCCTATTAGGACCGTTCGGCGAACACGCCCAGAACGAGGCCTGCGACCAGGAGCGCCCCGGCGAACGCACTCGCTCGGCCGACGAACAGGAGGCCGGAGAGGTCGGCGAGCGCGCCAGCGAGTTCCACGAGGAGACCGACGCCGACCAGCGCGACCGACGCCAGCGCGGTCCGGTTCGAGGCACCGGGGAAGGTGCCGACCGTCGGCGGGTAGAACTGGAAGGTCGCGCCGACGATGGTCAGGCCGAGGAACCCGAGGACGTTGAGCCGAAAGTGAGCCGCTATCAGTCCGAATCCCGACCCGGCGAACGCGAAGTGGAGGCCGACCAGCACGCCGAGGACGCCCGCCGCGACCCCGGCAAGGACCGCGTAGAAGCCGACCCGGCGGCGCTCCGAGCGGGCGAACAGGACGGCGTACGCGAGAGCGAAGCCGACCACGGCGAGGGCCTCCAGAACCGCCCCGGCGCGGAACCACGCCCCGCGGTAGAGACCCCACGCGAGGACCGCGGGGCCGATAGCTCCGGCGGGGAGGACGACCGCGACGAGGAGTTTCGGCGGCGAGGCGACCAGAAACCGGGGGAAGAGCCGGAAGCCGACCGCGAAAATCAGGAGCGCGGCGGTGCCAGCGGCCAGCAGGTGGGCCGTGCGGGCGAACGAGAGCGACGCGAAACCGGGGAGTTCGAGGTGGGTCGCCGCGGTGCCGTAGCTTCCGACGAGGAGATACCCCACGACGACCGGCACGAAGGCGTTGGCGAAGCGGTCTACGGGTCGGCGGTCGGCGTTGGCCTCGCTGGTACCGGTCTCGCGGCCGGTCGGGTTGTCCCGGAGGGTCCACGCCAGCGCGGCGACGAAGACGACCACGCCCGCGGTCCAGCAGAGCGAGCCGACGAGTCCCGCGATTTCCGGGATTTCGAGGAGTGGCGCGAGTGCGAGTCCGACTGCGCCGAGCGCGGTGAGCGGGAAGTGGACCGCGGGCGCTCGGGGAGTCGCCAGCGTCCGGTCGAAGTACGAGGGCACCAGCGAGTAGGCCTTCCCGAAGACGGTGTGGAGGACGAAGCCGTGGACCGCGAGCGTGACGCGGACGCCTCTGGGCGTTCCGACGAGCGCCGCAACCTGCCACGCGACGAGAAACAGCGCGCTCGCGGCGACGAAGCGCCGCGCCCACCGCGAGACGACTCCGGCGCTCATCGTGACTCGTCGGCCCCCGCATCGTCTCCAGCCATGTCAGCAACAGAAGATAAACGGATACATAAGTCCGACGCGGTCGCCGTCGCGGAGTTCGGTGTCGAGGCCCGCGAGGTGTTCGTTGAACTGGCCGTTGACCGCCACGCGGGCGTAGGTCCGGGTCTGCTCGCCCTCGGGGTTGGACTTCCACGTGCCGGGTAGCTCCTCGGGCGGGTCGGCCCACCCGCTGGTCGAGGCGTCGGCGTCGGTCTCCGCGAGCAGGAGGTCCTTCACGCCGTACTCGGCGAAGAAGGCGTCGAGGAACTCCCTGAGGGTCGTCCCCTCGAAGGTGAACGAGAGTTTCGACTCGCCGATGGCGGTCCGGACGTGACCGGTGCAACGGACCTCGACGGTTGTTTTCGTGATTTCGGTGGTCTCGGCGGTCGTTTCGGTGGCCTCCTCGGTATCGGTCTCCGATTGCTCCACCGTCCGCGCGTCTGTCTCCATGTCTAGGCGTACGGGTTCGGTCGTGGAATAGGGCGTTGCGAACATGTTCGGCCCGCGGGAGGCGAAAGCGGTGTCGGTGGTGGTCTATTTCTGGCGCGGCGCTCGGAGGCATGTAATTGATCCCTAAATATAGAAATACAATTTCTAAAGCAATATTCTATTATCTCCTGGCGCGTGCGGGCGCGGCGCGACAGCGCCGCGCCTCGCGCGCGAGGGAGTCGGCCACTTCACGTGGCCGACGAGGTTGGGGAGGCGTGAGGTTCGCGGTAGCGGTGCTGTGCGGGAGACTCCTCGGCGTCGGCAATAGCTAGCTTCCTCTCGATTTCGACCCTACCCGCGCCAGTTCCGCAAATCACCGAGTTAAGTACCCGATAGCATCTCACCGCGTCCCACAGCGATTCCACCCCACAGAAACCCAAGCCTTACTTATCCAGCAACGAGCGTTTCTCGGCCTCGAACGCGTCGTCGTCGATGTACCCCGCTCGGTTCAACTTCCCCAACTGCTCGATGCGTTCGAGCGGGTCCGTGTCGTCGTAGTCGATGCGACTCGTCAGAATCTGGCGCTGGACGTAGCGGATGGCGTTCACGATGTCCGCGACGCCTGACGACGGTCCTTCGACGCCCGATTCCGGTCCCTCGACGCCCGACTCGAACTCCTCGACGCCGGAATCGGATTCCTCGGCGGCGGACGCCGGAACGTGGACGCGGCAGACCGGTCCCCACGTCTGGCGGACGACCAGCGCGCCGCTCTCGCCGTCCTTGCTCCGGCCCTCTATCCAGTCGAGCGCGCCGTAGGGAATCGCCGTCTCGAACTCGGCCTCGTCGTCGGCCTCGAAGTCCTCGAATCGGTAGGTGGTCTCCTCGCCGTTGATGAGGAGTCGGCGGTCGGTCACGACCACTCGGTCGATGGGTTTGAAGGCGTTTTCGAGGTGGTCCACCGTCACGCTGGAGGCCGGAATCAAGTAGTGGGGTTGCTCGTCGTCGCCCAGCGGTTCGAGGATGCCCTCCAACTTGTCGATGTCGAACGCGCCCTCGGCGCGACTGCTGAGGCGCTGTGCCCGGCGGCGCTGGATGCCGGAGTGCCAGTTCTCGGGGAAGTCCCACGTCTCGATGTCGGTGTGGAAGATCAGAAACTCGATGATGTCGAGCAGGCGGCGCTCCTCGACCGGGTCGGCCACGTCGAAGATGTAGCCCTCGTCGTCGGTCTCGACCACGAATCGGCTGTTTCCGCTCTTCACGTCGAAGCCGGTAATCTCGTCGTAGGAGGCCGACAGCGTCTCGTCGCCCGAGTCCTGTCCGACGACGACGAAGAGCCGAGAATCGGTGAACGCCGCGACGGCCCGGTAGTTCGCGCCGGGTTCCAGCCGCGACCCGTCGCTGGTCGTGATGACGCCCGACTCCTCGTTGTGGAAGACGTAGTGGGGTTGCTCTGCGGCGTCGAGGTGGGCCAGAAGCGACTGGTCGTGGAGGTAGCCCGACCCCGAGAACAGTCGCTTGGAGTCGGTCCGCGTGAGGACTTCGGCCGTGACGGTGTCGTCCTCGGCGCTTTCCACGACTTGAGCGACGTACTCCTCGTCGTACTCGTAGCGAATTTCGTCGTCGCCACCGCCGCCGAACAAGCCCATCGTATCAACCTCGGTTAGTCAGAATACTTAATGTTTCAGATACCGGCTCGGAGTTCGGTGGAACGCGGTACCGAGACGGCGTGGTTATTTGGCCGCCGAGGCCCAACGACCCCCTATGGACGAGATTTCGCTGACGGTTCCCGACGCCATCGTCGAATCGCTCCCCGCCGACGGCGAGGACGCCGCGCGGGACATGCACCGGGCGGTCGAGGGCTGGGAGGAGCGACTCAACCGGGCCATCGAGGATGGAGAAGACGAGGACGCCGCAGGTGCGGTCGTGGACGCCCTCGAACGCTTCGAGAACCGCTGGGAGCAGTACGACGACTTCGTGGCGGAACTCCGGGCGTGGGGCCAGTCGCCCATCTACGCGATGGCGTGGCGCGACCTCATGGGGTCGCTGATGCGCCAGCTCTACGACCACGAGGACCTCGGCGAGCGCATCGACCGCGAGCGCCACGCCCGCCTCGTGAGCGACGGCATCCGACCGGGGCGATAACATGCTGGAACTGCGCTTCTTCGCCAACTTCCGCGAGGCGGTCGGCCAGAAGACCCTCGAACGCGAGTACCCCGACGGGACCACGGTCGGCGAGGTCCTCTCGGACCTCGTGGACGAATACGACCTCGACGTGTTCGAGGAGGGCGACCTGCGACCCCAACTCTCCATCATGAAGAACGGCAAGGACGTGGCCCACCTCGACGGCGCGGACACCCGACTCGACGACGGCGACACCCTGAGCGTCTTCCCGCCGGTCGCGGGGGGAAGCCTCGACGCGAGGACAGAGGGATAGATGCGCGTCGAGAAATCCTTCCGAGGCATCTCCGAGCGCCTCGCCCGGCGCTACCTCTCGAACCTCGGGGGCGAAATCGAGGGCGGCGACCCGGAGGGCGACGGCGACGTGGTGGGCGAGGAGTGGCGCGCGAGCATCTCCTCGGAGAAAGTCGAAATCGGTCCCTCGGTCAAACTCACCGAGGTCACGGTCGTCTTCGAGGGCGAGGACGAGGCGCTCGACCCCCTGATAGAAAAGTTCTCCCAGAAGGCGATGCGAGCGGGCGGATGAAGACAGCGCGAGCGAACAGCAGACGATGACAGCGACTCACTGCCGACCATGACCGCCGACAACCCCATCGAAGGACAGGTGCTTGTCCTCACGGCCGCGAAAGCCAGCGTCGGCGGCGAGCGCGTGCCGGAACTGGTCGCGGAGGCCCGCCGAGAGTTGGAACCGCGGCGCGACGAACTGCGAAGGAAGTACGAGCGCGTCCACGAAGACGACGTGCGGGAAATCTTCCTCGCGCCGGAGGGCTTCTGGGTCGAGGTCGGCGACGATATGGGATGGGAGCGCCGAGAGCGCGAGGCGGTAGCCCGCGCGCACGCCGAGCAACTGCTTCGCGTCGGGCGGCGTGAGGGCCGGGAAAGCGAGTTCGAGACCGCGCTGGAGGTGCGGGAGGCTGTGGTTATCGGGACGTAGGATGTTTCGAGTTTCGAGGTAAGAGAGATACGTCAGTTGAAATAGATTGGAAGTTTCGAAAGCCCTCGCGCGGCTTGCGGTCGCTGAGCGGGATATTCGCCACGCGCAGTTCTGCGCGCGGCGAATAGGGCCACGCTCAGACGACCAAGATGAACGCAAGCCGCGCTCGCCCTTTCAGTCCGCCGAGGGTTCGGTTGTATCACCGAGCGAAGCGGGAAGTGGGTCGCGCTCTTTACGTCGCCGCCGTCAAGTCGAGCCTTAGTCGTCGTCAGATGTCGCTTCGGCGACTTCTCCCTCGGTCGCGTCGCGCATCGCCTCGAACCCGCGTTCGAGGTCCGCGATGAGGTCCTTGGGATGTTCGACGCCGACCGAGGCACGCAGGAGCGAGTCGGTGATGCCCAACTCGGCGCGCTCCTCGGCCGGGAGCGGCGAGTGGGTCATGCTGGCTGGGTGTTCGATGAGGCTCTCGACGCCGCCGAGGCTGACCGCGAGGGTGAACTCCTCCAGCGCGGCGACGAAGTGTTCCACGGCTTCGAGGCCGCCCGCCAACTCGAAGGAGAGGACGCCGCCGTGGCCGTCCATCTGCTCGTCGGCGAGGTCGTGCTGGGGGTGGGATTCGAGTCCGGGGTAGTGGACCGCATCGACCAACTCGTGAGATTCGAGGTAGGCCGCGACCTCCGCGGCGTTCTTCTCGTGCTGGCGCATCCTGAGCGGGAGGGTCTTCATCCCGCGCAGGACCATGTAGGCGTCGAAGGGAGCCATCACGTTGCCCATCCCGACCTGCTGGAGGAAGCCGATTTCCTGTGCGTAGTCGTCGTCCGAGAGGACCGTCACGCCGCCCAGCGAGTCGCTGTGGCCGTTGATGTACTTCGTGGTGCTGTGGACCACCACGTCCGCGCCGAGTTCGAGCGGGCGCTGGAAGTACGGCCCCATGAAGGTGTTGTCCACGCCGAGGAGCGCGTCGTGGTCGTCGGCAATCGCGGCCATCTCCTCGATGTCGCAGAGGCGCAGGAGGGGGTTGGTCGGCGTCTCCATCCAGAGCATGGCGGTCTCGTCGGTCGTGGCCTCGCGGACCTCCTCGGGGTCCGCGGCGTCCACGAAGTCCACCGCGACGTTGAGCTTGTCGCGGAACAGCTCCTTGAGCATCGTGTTGGTGCCGCCGTAGAGGTCCTCGAAGGCGACGACGTGGTCGCCGGGTTCGACTGCGGCCATCAGCGTGGCGACGATGGCGCTGGTGCCCGAGGCGAAGGCCATGGCGTGGTCGCCGCCTTCGAGCGCCGCGACTCGCTTCTCGACCGCGTGGCGGGTCGGGTTCGAGAGTCGCGTGTAGAGGAACTCGCCGTCGTCGGGTTCCAAGTCTTCGAGCGCGGTATCCATGTCGATGCCCTCGACCGCGTAGGTCGAGGCGAGGTGAATCGGCGACGTTACGTCGCCCACCCCGCTAGCGAGGTCCGGCTCCTCGCCGTAGGTCACGGACAGCGTTTCGAACCGCTTGTCGTCGGCCCCAGTCGGTTTTTCAGAGGACATACACAACTACTGTATCTCCGACGCTCGGCCATTTCATTCCTTCGACTGTAAAATGCGCCGAAAGAATGTGTCGGCGGAAAATATTACCGTCGTAAATAACGGCAGTATTTGCCGGGTGATTCGGCGAAATTTCATGGCCGGGCAATACTGCATCGAACTGGCGCGCGCTCGGCGGACCGACGTATCGGTCCGCCGAGCGAGTGCATCTGGATTGTCGGTCAACTGGCCTTCGCGTAGACGTTCTCGGTCCGTGTGGTCCCGTCGAGTTGGGTCTCGGCCTCGTCGGTCTTCTCGAACCCGCGTTCCTCGTAGAAAGTGTTGCCCATCTCGTTGTCGGCCAGCACCATCGCTTGCATCGATTCTGCGCCCATGTCGGTCAGTCGCTCCTCGATGGCGTCGAGGAGACCCGACCCGATTCCCTCGTGCCACCGGTCGGGGTGGACGTAGAGGCGCAGGATGTCGCCCTTCCTTCCGGAAGACTCGCTTCGCTCGTCTTCCGACGTTCGAGAAGCGTCGCTTCTCTCACCGTTGTCGGTCGCGCCGTGAGCGAATCCGACGATATCGGCCGATTCGTCGTCCGTGGCGACCAGACAGACCTGCTCGTCGTCGCCGATGATTCTGGTCATGGTCTCCTCGGCGTACCACTCGCCGACGGCGTCCTCGATGACGGACTCCGGTACTGTGTCGGCGTAAGCCTTCGTCCACGCCTCGCGGGCGAGCGACTGGATGGTCGAGATGTCGTCGTTCGTTGCTTCGCGGATTTCCATGGTAGATGCTAGCGTAGAACGGGGTTAGCAGTAGCGGTCGGTTTCGCTCCGGGTCGTCACTGAGGAATGAGATGTTGCATTCTGGCAACAAATGCAATTTCTTAACATCTTATTTCGTTGCTCTAGAAAATAGAATTATTGCTCGAAGATGGACCGACGGCTCCCGAGACCGGAGGCAAAAAAGAAACCGAACGCGATTAGGCGTCGCCCGAGGCCACCCTGCCGCGTGAACGCCGATTCCATCGGAACACTTTCAGTTTTCTCGCTCACTCTGTTTGACCATGACCACCGATTCAGGGAGCGACGCGGACGAACGAGAAGAAATCAACTGCGGCGACCCCGAGCTCGCAAACGGCGACTCCGCGAGCGAACGCCTCAACGAAATCGAATTCGGGGAAGACGACGGGAACTCCGTCGCGGAGATGCGCAAAAAACTGTAAATCGGGGTTTCCTTAGTCGTCGCCCGAGACCGCCGCGCCACCCGAGCTAACGCCCGTGCCCGGCCCGATGTCGATACCCAACGCTTCCAACTTCTCGTCGGGCACGACGCCGTCCTCCCAGCCGCGGACCTCGTAGTACTCGTCTTTCAACTGGTCGAGTTCCACGAGTTGACCCTCGGAGCCGCCCTGTCCGGGGATGGCCTTGGGTTCGCCTTCCACAAACCGGACCGGCAGGTCGTCGTCGTCACCGTCGAAGCCGACGAGGTTGTTGTAGTAGCGTTCGAGGTTGTAGATGCGCTCGCCCGCCTCCATCAGTTCCTCCTCGGAGAAGTCGAGGCCGGTCATGCCGTTGAACTGGAGGACGTACTCCTCGATGCCCTCCGCGAAGGCGTTGAACTTGCAGATGTCGAACGAGTCGCTGATGGCGTGGAGGTCCTGGAAGGTCGCACAGAGTTCGCCCTTCCCCTCGGGTTCGCTGGGGTCTACCTTCTCCGGAATGCCCAGAATCTCCGCCGAGGGCGTGTATCCCCGGAGGTGACACGCCCCGCGGTTCGAGGTTGCGTAGCCGATGGCCATCCCCTTCATCGACCGGGGGTCGTAGGCCGCCATCGTCTGGCCCTTCACGTCGAGGGACATGTCGCCGTCGCCGAGTTCCTCGGCGGCGCGCATCGACCCCTCAGCGAGCAGGTCCGCGAGGTCGTCCTCGCGGTGGGCGATGCGCTCTATCATCTCTATCATGGTGTCGGCGTCACCCCAGTCGATGCCCTCGTCGAGGTGGCCTTCCTCGGTGGCCTCCATCGCCATCGCCATCGTGTTGCCCACGTCGATGGTGTCGACGCCCATGTCGTTGCACCGGTCTATCATCATGGCGACCTTGTCGCGGTCGTCGTTCATCGAGTTCGGGCCGAGCGCCCACGCCGACTCGTACTCGTAGGACTCCATCCGGATGTTGTGGTCCTCCCCCTTGTGGTGGACGTCGACCTCGACTTCCTTCTTGCACGCGACCGGACAGGAGTGGCAGGTCGGCTCGTCCACCAGAATGTTCTCGCGGACGTTCTCGCCCGAGACGTTCTCGGCGTCGATGTTGGGTTCGGAGGGGTCCTCCTCGGCCTCGCTGCTGGTCGAGGTGTTCCGGGCGTTCCGGGTCGGAAGCCCGTCCATCTCCTCGGTCAGGTTCATCAGGACGTTGGTGCCGTACATCGACAGGCCGCCCTCGTTCGGCGCGGTCACGTCGGACTCCTGAATCACCTGCATCGCCTGCTTGTGGCCCTCTTGGAAGGTCTCCTGGTCCGCGGGCTGGGGCATCTTGGTCGAGGACTTGACCACGACCGCCTTGAGGTTCTTCGACCCCATCACCGCGCCCGTGCCTCCTCGGCCCGAGGCCCGGTCGTCCTCGTTGATGATGCAGGCATAGCGAACCTGATTCTCGCCGCCCGGCCCGATGGCCATCACCGAGAGGTTCTTGCCGACCTCGCCCTCTACCTCGTCGCCTAACTCCTCGATAGTGTTGTGGATGCCGGTGCCCCAGACGTGAGAGGCGTCGCGCAACTCGACCTCGCCGTCCTCCACGACGGCGTAGACGGGGTGTTCGGCCTCGCCCTCGAACAGCAGGCCGTCGAACCCGGCCCACTTGAGTCGCGCCCCGGACCACCCGCCGTGGTGCGAATCGGTGACGGTGTTCGTGAGCGGGGACTTGGTACAGATGGCGATGCGACCGCTCATTACGGTCTGGGTCCCCGTCAGCGGCCCGTTCATGAACGCCAACAGGTTATTCGGTCCGAGGGGGTCCACGTCCGGCCCCTGGTCGAAGACGTACTTCACCCCGAGTCCCCGCGCTCCGATGTACTTCCGGGCGTCCTCGTCGTCGATGCCCTCGTATGCTACGTCCTCGTCGCTCAGGTCGATTCGAGCGACGTGGTCTTGGTATCCGCCGAGGTCAGTCATAGTAACGTTCTGCCCTTATATTGGGCCGGAATCCTGTTAGTCGTTGCCGTGTCCCCGTAACCAGTATCAGTTACGTGACCGACGAAACGCCGGTCGGGGGGAATAGAGCGTCGCCGCCGACCACCGACTTTTAACTCGGTCGGTCCGAACCTCCGGCCGATGAACGACGATGGGTTTCGCCTGCCGCCGTGGCTCCGGTGGTCCGCGGTCGCGTTCGTCGCCGCCGGGATCCTGTACGCCTCGCTTCTGGACTCGCCGTCCAGCGCGGGGCTCTCCCCGATGGGTCCCTTCGGCGTGCTCGGAATGGACAAGTGGCTCCACGCGGTCGCCTACGCCGCGCTCGCCGGGACGCTCGCCACCGCGCTCGCCCCCGGCCGGAGTCTCGCGGTCGCGGCCGCGCTCGCGGTCCTGTTGGCAGTCGGCTACGGCGTCGGCATGGAGTTCGCACAGGCCTCGATTCCGGCACGGGGCTTCTCGGTCGGAGACATAGTTGCGAACGTCGTGGGCGCGTTTCTGGCAGTTCTGGTCTGGCGTCTCGGCATCGAGTTCGTAGGTCGGGCAGAGTCGGAAAAACGGCCTGAGTCCGAGGTCTGAGTTCTCGGCCGTATCCGGATTCTCGACTGAATCCCGGCTCTCGATTGTCTCTGTGCTTCCGATTGTTCCTCGGTAACGTGGAGCCATAAATACAGTAGTCGGCGCGCGAGCAACGCGCGCGAGGGACGAGCGAACGACCAGAGGGAATGAGCGAGGAGGTCGAGGAGGTATGCGGTTCGCGGTCGCGGTGCGGTGACGCCTCGGCGTCGGGAGTTGCGAGCGCAATCCCGACAGAGATGTAACGAAGCTAGCTATTGCCGACGCCGAGGAGTTACCGCACAGCACCGTACCGCGACCGCGGGCCACGGCCTCCCAGCCGATTGCGTTCCTCGGCCGGAGGCCTGCGGTCCCCGTCCACCGGTAGCGAACGCTCTGGTGGGCTGTTGCGAATCGGAGATTCGCCACACCACGAAATCTCCGATTTTCGAAGCCTTCGTTCGCTCACGAAGACCTCGCACGACGACGGCTGCCACGTGGGCACGCCAGCGTGCGCCGAGAGCGAAGGCAACTCAGTCGGAACGACCCTCCTCATCCCCACGCCACAACCCGAAGCCGATTTACGCGCCCGGTCGCTAGACGCCCTTAAATGAGCAAGCCGAGTCCGGACGTCTACGAGCAGGGGCGGGGGATGGACGCGCACAACAAGGTGATGCGCGACATCCGCGCCCAGAAGGACGAGACCTACGACCCGCACGAGCCCACCCGAGTCTGGATAGACGAGGACCGCACGCCCGGCGGCGTCTACCAGAGCCTCACCATCATCCTCAACACCGGCGGGTGTCGGTGGGCGCGCGCCGGGGGTTGCACGATGTGTGGCTACGTCGCCGAGTCGGTCGAGGGCGGGTCGGTCGCCCACGAGGCGCTGATGGACCAAATCGACGCCTGTCTCGACCACGAGCAGGAGCAAATCGAGGCTGGCGAGGCCGACGGCGAGTCGGGTCTCATCAAGATTTACACCTCCGGGTCGTTCCTCGACGAGCGCGAGGTCGGCGCGGAGACCCGCCGAGCCATCGCCGAGACGTTCTCGGACCGCGAGCGAATCGTGGTCGAGAGCCTGCCCGACTTCGTGGAGCGGGAGAAAATCGAGGACTTCACCGAGCAGGGCTTGGACACCGACGTGGCCATCGGTCTGGAGACCGCGACCGACCGGGTGCGCCACGACTGTGTGAACAAGTACTTCGACTTCGAGGACTACATCGAGGCCAGCGAGCAGGCCGAGGCCGCCGGGGCCGGAATCAAGGCCTACCTGCTGATGAAGCCGCCCTTCCTCTCGGAATCCGAGGCCGTAGAGGACATGAAATCGTCGGTCCGGCGGTGCGCCGAGTACGCCCACACCGTCTCGATGAACCCGACCAACGTCCAGCGATACACGATGGTCGACCAGTTGTACTTCCGGGACGGCTACCGCCCGCCGTGGCTCTGGTCGGTCGCCGAAGTGCTGGAGGATACCGCGGACGCCGACGCCATCGTGGTCTCGGACCCGGTGGGCCACGGGAGCGACCGCGGCCCGCACAACTGCGGCGAGTGCGACGACAAGGTCCAGAAAGCCATCAAGGACTTCGACCTCCGCCAAGACCCCAGCGTCTTCTCGGAAGTAACCTGCGAGTGCGAGGCGACGTGGGAGGCCGTCGTCGAGCGCGAGAAGAGTTTCAGCCTACCGCTCGCGCGGTAGAGAAGTAGAACAGGAGTTTCTCTCCGAAAATTCGCCCTCAATCCCGGCGCGCGAGAAACGCGCGAGGGACGAGTGAGCGACCGGAGGGAGCGAACGAGGAGGTTGGGGAGGTTCGAGGTTGCGGTGTTGTGCGGTTGCGCGAGTCGGCTTTGTTCAACCGCGACTTCGGAATCGTCACCGTCTTCGTCCGGTCATCGACGCCGACTGTAATCGCGTATTTCCGCGGCGTCCGGGGGTCGATTGCGAGTCGCGCGCCGGGAGTGAACCCGTAGGTCCCGCTGAACCACGGGTCGGCGTTTAGGTCGCCGCCGACCTCGATGACGAACGCGCGGCGCTGGCCGGTCTCGTTCCAGACTCAGACCGTCTCGCCCGGGGCCCCGCCGTCGCCGACCGCGAGCGTCGTGACGGTCGAGTCGGCCGAGGAGTCTGGCAGGGTCGAGGGTACGCTCCGGTCCGGAACGTCGCCGACCTCGCGGACCTCGGGCGGCCCGCCGACGAACGGGACCGACGACGCACGGCCCGAGAGCGAGGAGACGAGCGCGGCACCACCGGCGGCGAGCAAGCGACGGCCGAAGCGTTCGCCCCGGTTCATGACCCCGACGCGGTCGTGGTCGAGCAGGCCATCTCGGTCGTAATCGTGAACTCCGCAATCTCCTCGCGCTGGACCGCCACGTCGGTCACCGAGTCGTTGCAGTCGAAGCGCGAGCGCGGGATTTCGACCACCTTTTCGCGGTCGCCCTCGCTGACGGTGAGTTCGTAGGGGCGTGGCTCGGCGAGTTCGATGCCGAGCGCGGCGCGAGCCCGGAACGCGACGGTCTCGTCCAGCACGGTCGTCCCGCCCGTCGAGAGCGCGAGGGTAATCTCGCGTTCCGCGTCGGTGTCGTTCCAGACCCAGACTTGGTGGGGCAGGTTGTCCTCGGGGTTCGCTACTCCCTCGCGGTCCCCGACCGAGAACGCCCGGAACGGCGTGGCGGCGGTGGATTCTATCTTCGGAACCACCGGGACGCCGCGCTCGGCCACGGCGGCGGGGGAGACCTCCTCGGCCGTCGGCGGTGGCGAGGCGGTGGTCGTTTCGGGGTCGGTCGTGGTTTCAGTTGTAGTGGTCTCGGTTGTGGTTGATGTCTCGCCCGGCGACTCGCCGCCGGTTCCGAGACACCCTGAGAGACCGAGGCCGAGGCCGATTCCGGCGGTCCGGAGGAGGGTGCGTCTGGAGGGCATTACCGGGAGATGGTCGTCGGTTGATAAGTGTCTTCTGTCGTGATTCCCAGAGAAATACACGTATACAAGATTCTTTGAACTATGTTTTTATTTGTTTAGTGCAACTCTTTCTGTGTTCTTCGGAGGGGAAACGCCATGATGGCGTTTTCTTGAATCTCCTACTCGGTCGCATTGCTCCGTTGCGTATTCGAGGGGATACGTACCGTGTCGTCCTCTTGAAGCCCCACCCGGTCGCGGTCGCTCTGCGGCCCCTATCCGTCGCAACCACGTCCGTCGGATATGCCGCAGAGCGACTAAACTGCACGCCGGGAGACAAACCGCGTCTCCCGAAGTCGCCCTCGCACCGGAAGACAAACCGCGTCTTCCGAGCCATTGCTTCGCTTCGCTCAGCAAGACTTCGCTCGCGTGACCGCGACCGGGCGGCCCCTTCATCCCACCCCGCGGTTTTATCCGCCGAGCGTTCGCTGGCGGTTGGTCAGTCGAGCGTTCGCTGGCGGTTGGTCAGTCGAGCGTTCACTGACGGTTGGTCAGTCGAGCGCGCCCTCAAAGTTCAACCGAGCGCCCGCCAGCGATTCCAGCCGGGTTTCGACGTGGTTCCCTCGGTTCGCAGTCACGTCTCGCCGAGTATCTGTCGCGGGGCGAACCTATTTCCGGCGAGTGGTCGTATCGACCGGGCGTGAGTCAATCGGGCGAACGCGCGCCGACGAGGAGTCTCGGCCTCCTCGACGCGACGATGGTCGGCATGGGCGCGATGATTGGCGCGGGCATCTTCGTGCTGACCGGTCTCGCGGCCGAAATCGCGGGACCGGCCGCCATCCTCGTCTTCGGGCTGAACGGCGTGGTCACGACGTTCACCGCGCTGTCGTACGCCGAGTTGGCGAGCGCGATTCCCCAGAGCGGCGGAGGCTACGCCTTCGTCAAGGAGGTGTTCGCGCCCGCCTCGTCGTTCGTCATGGGGTGGATGCTCTGGTTCGCCTACACCATCGCCGGGGCGCTGTACGCCATCGGGTTCGCCTCGAACTTCGTGGAGTTCCTCTCGCTGTTCGGCGTCCACGTGCCCGAGACCGCCCGCCTCCTCGGGGTCACGATTCCGGTCGCGGAAATCGGGTTCGCGGTGGGCATCGTCGGCCTGCTCGCGGCGCTCAACGCCGTCTCCACGAGCGCAAGCGGCGGGGCCGAGACCGCCGTGACGCTGGTCAAAATCGCCATCCTGCTCGTGTTCGCCGGGTTCGGCGCGTTCGCGGCCGAGCCGGGCGAGTTCACGCCCTTCTTTCCCGCCGGAGAACTCTCGGTCGTGCCCGCGATGGGCCTGACGTTCATCGCCTTCGAGGGCTACGACCTCATCGCCACCGTCACCGAGGAGGTCGAGAACCCCCGCAAGAACATCCCGCGGGCCATCTTCCTGAGCCTCGCGGCGACCATCGTCATCTACCTGCTGGTCGTCTACGTCGCCATCGGGACCCTCGGGGCCGAGCGCCTCGGCGCGGCGGGCGAGACGGCCATCGCGCAGGCCGCCGAGTCGTTCATGCCCGCCGTCCCACTGCTCGGCTCCGGCGCGTCGCTCATCGCGTTCGGCGCGGTGTTCTCGACGGTCAGCGCGCTCAACGCGGTCGTCCTCGCGTCGAGTCGGGTCGCGTTCGCCATGGGCCGCGAGCGCCAACTCCCGCCGGACTTCGGTCGCCTCCACTCGAAGTACGGGACGCCCTTCCGGGCGGTGCTGGTCAGCGCGGGCATCATGGCCGTCTCGGTCGTCGGCCTGCCCATCCAGCAGGTCGGCAACCTGTCGAGTCTGTTTTTCCTGCTGTCGTTCGTCGTCGTCAACGCCAGCGTGATTCGGCTCCGCCGCGAGCGCCCGAACGTGACCCGGCCCTTCGAGATTCCGCTCTACCCCGCGCCGCCGGTTCTGGGGATCCTCCTGAACCTCGTCATCGCGGGCTACTTCCTCGTGACCGACCCCGTCACGTGGGGGCTGGCGGTCGCGTGGCTGGCGTTCGGCGGGGGCGTATATTTATTCCTCGAACGCCGGAAGGACCAACTATGAGTACTGGCTCGCTCGACGTGGTCGTCGCGGGCGCTGGTCGCGTCGGCCTCCGGACCGTTCGAATCCTGCGAGAGTACGGCCACAGCGTGACCGTCGTGGAACGGGACCGCGACCGATGCGAGGAGATAAGCGACGAGTACCTCGCCACCATCGTCGAAGGCGACGCGACCCACCCGGACACCCTCCGGCAGGCCAACCTCGACGACGCCGACGTCCTCGCGGCCCTGACCGGGAATCAGGGCGCGAACCTCGGCATCTGCGTCGCCGGAACGCGAATAGCCGAGGGGGAACTCCGGACGGTCGCCCGCATCGAGGACGAAGGGGCCGAAAGCTACCGCGAAATCGTGGACGACGTGGTGTTTCCCGAGGAACTCGGGGCGGTCGGGGCCGCCAACGCGGCCATCGGCGGCGACGTGCGCGCCTTCGAGGAGGTCGCGGGCGACCTCCGTCTGCTCGAAGTTCGGGTGCAGGAGGGTGCCCCCGCCGCGGGCAAGACCCTCTCTTCGGTGTCGCTCCCGCGGGGGAGTCTCGTGGTTTCCGACGAGGTCGCGGACGGAATCCCTCGCCCGGAGATGGAACTCCGACCCGGCCACACCTACATTATCGCGGCCGAACCAGCCGTTGCCGACGAGGTGCTGAACCTCATGCAGGGATAGGTCCGAGAAACTGTTTCAAGCCGGGTTTCGACGGTCTAAGCCGACCCTACTCGCCGGATACTCGCCGGATAACAAAGTCCGCGAGGCCCGACAGTCGTCACCGGGGGTGGCACATCGAGGGCGGCGGTCGGCGACCGGGGAGTTCGCCGGACGCCGCCAATCCGGTGTGTCGGACACATGTCCGAGGGATGGGGCGACTACGAAACGATATTCTGCTCGAACGGCTGGATAGAGATCCGCAACAGCGACGAGACCGACGACCAGTGGATAGCCAGCGACACGCCGGTCTCGATAGACCGATGACGGTCGGAGCGACGACGCTCGGACCGTTGGCAGTGGTACTGATGGCGATCGGACCGACAGCGGTGACCGCAGGTCCACTCTCGGCGTGGTCGCTGGTCGTAATCGTCGGCTGGCTGGTCGTGGTCGCGCTCGTCTGGCTACTCTTGTTCGCGTACGGTCGAAACCGAAACGGCAATCGGGCACCGGAACCCTGACGATTGGGCTTTGCTGCGCTTCTCAGCGCTTCGTTTCTCGACGCTCCGTCTCTCAGGCTTCGAAACCTTGCAGGATGCCCTGACCGTCGGTCCCGCCGATGTCGGGGAGCGAGATTCGCTCGGGATGGGGCATCAGCACCGCCACGTTCTCCGATTCGCCGAGGACGCCCGCGACGTTCTCCTTCGAACCGTTGGGGTTGGCCTCGTCGGTGACGTTGCCCTCCTCGTCGCAGTAGCGGAACAGGACTCGGTCCTCGTCGTTCAGCTCCGCGAGGTGGTCGTCGGTGACCTCGAACCGCCCCTCGCCGTGGGCGATGGGCAGTTCGATGACCTCGCCCTCGTCGTAGTTGGCGGTCCACGGCGTGTCGGCGTTCTCGACCCGAACGTGGACGCGCTCGCACTGGAACCGGGCGGAGGCGTTGGTCGTGAACGCGCCGGGGGTGAGCCGAGACTCCGAGCCGATTTGGGCACCGTTGCAGACGCCGAGAACGGGAACGCCCTCCTCGGCGGCCTCCCGAATCTCGGCCATGATGGGGCTGTTGGCGGCGATTGCGCCCGCCCGGAGGTAGTCGCCGTAGGAGAACCCGCCGGGGAGCATGATGCCGGTCGGGTCCTCGGGCAGGCCCTCCTCGTGCCAGACGAGTTCGGCGTCGACGCCGACGTGAGAGAGCGCGCGCCGGGCGTCCCGGTCGCAGTTGCTTCCGCCGAATTGGACGATGGCGACCGTCACGCCGACCACCTCTCGTGGTGTCGGCAGACGGTCGGCGTCGGAGTGATGATAGCTACCGTCATTCTCGGGACTCGACTTCGACCTCGTAGTCGTGGATGGTCGGGTTCGCCAGCAGGCGCTCGGCCATCTCGTCGGCGCGCTCGGCGGCCGCGTCGGCCGATTCGGCGTCGAGGTCGAGTTCGAACCGGTCGGCCGACCGGAGACTCTCCAACTCGAAGCCGAGTCGTTGTAGGGCCTTCTTGGTCGTCTCTGCCTCGGGGTCCAAGACGCCCTGCTTCAGGCGAACCGTGACCGTGGCGGTGTAGGCAGTCATCGGTTTGAGGTGGTCGTTCATGCTCAAAAGCCCTTTCGGAATCTGCGTTCGTTTCACGAACGTGCATATCCTCGGGAATGTTGCCCCGAAACGGTCCCTTTTACCCGCGAATACCGTCAGAACCGCCACTATGTCCCCCGAACAAGTGGTACGATGAGCCACCGCGAACTGACTGAAATCACGGTCGTCGGCGACGACGACACCGGACTCGTCGCGCGCGTCACCACCTTGCTGTTCGAGCGCGAAATCAACGTCGAGGACATCGACCAGGCGGTCCGCGACGACGTGTTCCGGATGACGATGCACGTCGATACCTCGGAGATGGACGACTCCCGGGACGCCCTCCGTTCGGACCTGCGCCAACTCGGCGACGACCTCGGGGTGGACGTTCGCGTCCGGTTCCCGGCCGACCGCGAGACCCGGCGCATCGCGGTGATGGTCACCAAGGAATCCCAGTGTCTCGAACGACTCTGCGAGGCCGCCCAAGCGGGCGACCTCGACGCCGAACTCTCGGTCGTCATCGGCAACCACCCCGACCTCCAACCGGTAGCGACCGAACACGGGATTCCCTTCCACGACATCGGCGACGCCGAGGGCAACCCCGACGAGGAGGAACTGCTGGACCTCCTCGCGGAGTACGACATCGACCTCGTGGTGCTGGCCCGGTACATGCGGATTCTCGGGCCGAACGTGGTCTTCCGGTACGAGGGCCGGATTATCAACATCCACCCGAGCCTCCTCCCGGCCTTCCCCGGCGCGAAGGCTTACCGGCAGGCCGTCGAGGCGGGAGTGCGAATCGCAGGCGTGACCGCCCATTACGTGACGACTGATTTAGATCAGGGGCCGATTGTCGCCCAGCGGGCGTTCAACGTGCCGGACGGCGCGGGCGTCGAGACGCTGAAGGAGCGCGGCCAGCCCCTCGAAGCCGAGGTCCTGCTGGAGGCGGTTCGGCTCCACCTCGCCGACGACGTGACGGTCCACCGCGGCCGGACCGAACTCCGCGAGGAGGCCGACGAGGGCGACTACCAGCTCGGCATGGGGCCGGAACTCGACCGGACGACTCCCGACAAGCCGACCGACAGGTCGGTCGTGGTACCGCAGACCGACGATTGAAACGGAAGCTGACCGTAATCATTCTTTCGGTTGGTTTCAGCGGTAACGCGACGCTGGAATCCTTAACCGGCGGATAACAAAGACACCTCGTCGCAAAGCCCACGCCAATGCGTTCTCGGGATGCGGTTAGAGTGTTGTTCGTCGGACTCATCGTGGCCTCGGCGTTCGTCGTCGGGTCCGGCTACCTCTCGGCCGAGAGTTCGGCGTCGGTGAATGGTCGGCCAGCATTCGACGCGCCCTCCGCGGACGGGATTACGGTGGTCGCCACCGACTCGAACACGTGGATGGGGAAGGCCAGCGACGGGCCGCGAGCGCGGGCCGAACTGGTCGCCTTCCGGTCGAACGGAAGCGTGCTGTACTACGACGACACCCACACGCGCTACTGGGACGTGGACCCCGTCAAAAACGAGAGTCGGACCGTCGAGTACGTCGCGGCCGACCACCTCAACGCCTCGGAGTGCCACGCGACGACGCCCTGCACGAGAAACGTCGTCGAGCGCGTGAACCTCTCGACGGGCGAGGTCACGGAACTGTACGCCCGAATCACGCCGCGCAAGCACTCGACGCGGTGGCACGACGTGGACCGAGTTAGCGAGGACAGACTCGCGGTGGCCGACATCGCGCAGGACCGCGTCTACGTCGTCAACACCACGACCGGACTGGTCGAGTGGTCGTGGGACGCCCAGAGCGAGTACCCGCTGAAGGGCGGCGGGCCGTACCCCGAAGACTGGACCCACATCAACGACGTGAGCGTGCTGGAGGACGGGACGCTCATGGTCAGCATGCGGAATCAGGACCAAGTGGTGTTCCTCGACCGAGAGACCGGACTCGTCGAGAACCGGACGCTCGGCGAGGACGGCCGCCACGACATCATCTACGAGCAGCACAACCCCGACTACATCAACGAGTCGAACGGCGGCCCCGCGGTCCTCATCGGCGACTCGGAGAACAACCGGGTCATCGAGTACCAGCGCGAGGACGGCGAGTGGAACCAGTCGTGGGTCTGGCAGGACGCCCGGATGCAGTGGCCCCGCGACGCCGACCGCCTGCCCAACGGCCACACGCTCATCACCGACTCGAACGGCAACCGCGTCTTCGAGGTGAACGAGCAGGGCGAGGTCGTCTGGAGCGTGGACGTGGCCTTCCCCTACGAGGCCGAGCGCCTCGGGACGGGCGACGAGAGTACGGGCGGCCCGAGCGCGGCGAAGGCCGACCTCCAGTCGAAGACCGGCGGAGCCAGTAGCACCGGGAGCGCGGCGGCCGCTGGCGGCGACGTGACGACCCAGTCCGAGAAACCGGGCGTCCTCGACAAGACGTGGGCCGTCGTCAGGGGTCTCCTCCCCGGCCGGACCGCCAACGCGCTGATGTACGTCACGCCGGTCTGGATGGGCGGCCCGGAGGTGCTGGCGCTCGGTGCCATCGTGGTGACCCTGCTGGTCTGGCTACTGGCGGAACTCTACTGGTCGCCGTGGTCGGCCTCGTTCAGCAAACCGGTCTCGATTTCGCGCCGGAGATAAGTAGTTGGCTGTTTAAACATTGTTTTTGTTTGTTTAGGAATTGTTTCTGTTTGTTTAGCGCCGCGTGACGGACGGGTCGTTTCACGTGGTGAATCTGCCGATGGGTAGCGCTCCGCGGGCCAACTGCCACCCTCGGCGGAATGAAAGGGCGACCGCGAACCGCGCGAGGGCTTTCGAGGACGTTGCAGTCCTGCCTGCTCCTGCGGTTCTGAACGCAAGGGCTTTCGAGAATACAGTCGCTACGTCTCTGATTCGCGCGGATTCTCTCGTGGCAACTGCGTACCAACGGCGGAAGTCGAAGGAAAGCTAGCTATTGCCGAAGCCTAGGGGACACCGCAACCGCACAGCACCGCACCGCGCCACGTCCTCCCCAACCGACTGCGGTCCTCGGCCACGGGCCTGCGGTCCTCATCCCTCGCACGCCGATGGCGTGAGATGAACTCACGCCAGCGCGCGCCGAAGTGGAAAATCAAGTAGTCGCAGAAAATCGGCCGTTAAACTCTTTCCAGCCGAGATTCAGAGGTCTCGAACTTCGCCCACCGCGTCGGCCAGTTCCGGCGCGTCGAACAGTTCTCGGCCGACGTAGGCGTTCGTCCCGGCGGCGTAGAGGTCTCGCGCGGCCCGAATAATTTCGGCGTCGAGCGGGTCCGGCGACCGCTCGCACAGCGACTTCCAGTCGGCGATGTCGCGGTCCTTGGCCTCCCGTTTGGCCGCATCGACGGCCTCGACCCACTCGGGTTGGGTGCGCTTGTGGTACTGGCGGATGAACTCCTTGCTGACCTGCTGGCCGTGGAAGGTGAAGCGGTTCTCGTCGAAGGTACCCACCACGTCGCCGACGCGAATCTCGCCGTCGAAGTAGAGGCACTCGATTTTGCCGTCCTCGTGGACCAACTCGGCCTCGGCGGCCTGCTCGGTCACGACGCGGTTGACCTCGCGGGCGACCTCCTCCAGTTGTCCGATGTCGGCGGTTCCCGCGATGCGGTCGGCCTCGGCCCGCGAGAGGTAGCGGTCGCTCTCCTCGTACTTGGTCGAGAACTCCACGATGGGTTCTTCCAGTTGGACCGCGCCGTCGGGCCACTCCTCGAAGTCCAGTCCGTGGTCGGCCGGGGTGGTCCGCCGCCGGAGGCTCGACCCCACGGGGACGCTGTTGCGGAAGACGACTTCGAGCGGAATCAGGTAGTTGTCGCCCGCCTCGGCGTGGAAGGCCTCGTAGTCGTAGTCCCGGCCCTCGCGCGGCAGGTCGGGCACCTGCGTCAGGTCGATGGCCATCTCGGTCGGCGGCTCGTCGGCCTCGGCGAGGAGCACCACGTCGCCCGACTCGGGGTCAACTACTCCTCGGTAGTGGGTCGGGATGCCAGCCTCCTCTAGCAACTCGAAGTTGCACGCACCCATCGAGCAGAGGCTCGCGCCCTTGTCCGGAATCTCGTCGGGCATCTTGCCCCAGTCGAAGACGGAGTAGTCGTCGGTGAAGACGAACGCGCCCCGCCCGAGCGTGGTCGCGGTGGGTTCGCGCTCGATGCGGAACTCCTTGACGCTCGTCATCGCAACCACCCGAGTCCGACAATCCGACTCGCGCATGCCTCGGTAGTGCGTGCCCCGCTACTGCATGCCCCGTCGCTGTCGCTCATGTGCGAGGGGTCGCTGTCGCCGGACTAAGGCGTTTCCATTCCCGTGCGCACTTTTCGATACTTTCCCGCCCGAAGTATGCACCTTCTCGCATTGCATCAACCGGCTCACCGCCGCGGCGGCGCGCTGGCCGATTGGGTTTTCGGGAGCTATCTGACCGAACTACTGAAACACTCGACTAAACAATCTACCGCGAAAGCTCGACTAAGCAATCTACCGGCAGACGCTCGGCCGACTAACTGCCATGGGTGGGATGAAGGGGCCGCCCGGTCGCGCTTGCTTGGTCGCTTGCTCGACCACTATCCGCCTCGGGGGGTGCGGAGAGAGGCGGATATGTCGAGCAACGACCGCGACCGGGCGGGGGCTTCAAAAGATGTTCACGGCTACGATTCCGGCCGGGTCTATTCGATTCTATCTCGAAGTTCCGGAACTAACCTCGTCTCCCTGCCGTAACCCGGCAGTTTTTACCCCTCTAAATCCTCGTCACAGGTGATGGAAGACGCGGCCCGGACGAACGTCCCGCGCGGGCGATTCGACTTCGAGTGCGTGCCCGAGACCGACCAGTCGTTCGAGAACGCTCTCCGGAAGGCGGAGGACGGCGAGCGACTCACGGTGGCGGACGGCGTCGAACTCATGACCACCGGCACCGACAGCGGGGGCATCGACCTCGCACGGAAAGAGCGCGTGCTGGAGGTGGCCGACCGCCGCCGCGCCGAGGAGGTCGGCGAGGGCGTCACCTTCGTCGCCAACCTGAACAACAACGTCACCACGGCGTGCAACACCGGGTGTCTGTTCTGCAACTTCAAGAACACCGCCCAGAACTTCGAGGAGGAAAGCGACGAGGACCACGCGGGCTTCACTAAGACGCCCGAGGAGTCCCGCGAAATCGTCTCCTCGGCGCGCGAGATGGGCATCTACGAGGTCACGTCGGTCAGCGGCCTCCACCCCGGCCTCGCGCTGGACGACGAACACGAGGAAATTCTCGAAGCCAGCGACCGGGGCGACCTGAACTACAAGGCCCCCGAGAAGTACGAGACCCACCCCGGCACCTACCTCGAGCAGATGGAGGCGATGGACGTCGAGGGCGTCCACCTCCACTCGATGACTCCCGAGGAGGCCTACCACGCCCGGCGCGGCACCGACTGGTCCTACGAGGAGGTCTACGGTCGCCTCAAGGACGCCGGACTCGACAGCGTGCCCGGCACCGCCGCAGAAATTCTCTCCGACGAGGTCCGGTCGGTCATCTGCCCCGGCAAAATCGGGAGCGACGAGTGGGTCGAGGCGATGGAGGCCGCCGCCGCGGTCGGCCTCGACCTGACCTCGACGATTATGTACGGCCACGTCGAGAACGAGGCCCACCGCGTGAAGCACCTGAAGCGCATTCGGGACTTGCAGGACAGAACGGAAGCCATCACCGAGTTCGTGCCTCTCTCGTTCGTCCATCACGACACGCCCCTCCACAACCGCGGGATGGTCGATGGCGGCGCGACCGTCCACGAGGACGAACTCATGATTGCGGTCTCGCGCCTCTTCCTCGACAACGTCGAGAACATCCAGTCGTCGTGGGTGAAGTACGGCGACGAGCAGGGCCTGAAGATGCTCTCCTGCGGCGCGAACGACTTCATGGGCACCATCCTGAGCGAGGAGATAACCAAGCGCGCTGGCGGCGAGTTCGGCGAGTTCCGGAGTTTCGCCGAGTACGTCGAGATGATAACCGCCGTCGGGCGCGTCCCGGTCGAGCGCTCGACCGACTACCGCCAGCGGCGCGAAATCGACCCCGAGAACCCGCCGTTCGGCCCCGAACTCGGCCCGGCCGCCGACGGGACGCCGCTGGTGCCCGAGACCGACTCGTCCGAGTCGGACGCGCCGACCGAGACGCTCGCGGACGACTGACCGGGATGTCACCGACGACTGACCCATCATGATGAACACCACCCACGCCGCGATGGGGGTTACGCTGACGGCCCCGCTGGTCGCCCTCGCGCCGGAACTCGCACCAGTGGCGGCGCTCGCGGCCTTCGTCGGCGGCGTCTTTCCTGACCTCGACCTCCTCTCGGGCCAGCACCGCCGGACGCTCCACTTCCCGGTCTACTACGGAACGGCAGGACTCGTGGCGGGCGTCGCGGCCCTGTTTTCCCCGAGTGCCGCGACGGTCGGCGTCGCGTTCTTCCTCCTCTCGGCCGCGGTCCACTGCGTCGCCGACGCGGCGGGTGGCGGCCTCGAACTCAGACCGTGGGAGGCCACCGACGACCGCGGGGTGTACGTCCACCCCGCAAGCCGGTGGGTTCGACCCCGGCGCTGGATTCGCTACGACGGCGCGCCCGAGGACTTAGTTCTCGCGGGGGTCTTCTCGGTGCCGGGCCTCTTTCTGTTCGACGGGACGATTCGGACGCTCACGGTCGTCGGCCTCGGGGTGTCGGTCGTCTACGTCGCGGTCCGAAAGCGACTGCCGGGCGTCGAGACCAAGTATCTCAGGTAGTCTCCGACAGCTGCCGGAAAATTCACGCGGTTATAAATTAACGGGGAACTTCATCACACTTATGATAGGCGGTGCGAATGAGCCACATACATGGACACCTCTATTCGGGTGTTGGTCGTCGACGACAGCAGTTTCTACGCGCAACTCGTTGCCGACACTCTTGCGACGGACTACGACATGACGACGATGACGGCGGCGGACGCGAGCGAGGGCCTCGACCGCCTCGCCGACGCGGAGGTCGATTGCGTCGTCACCGACTACCAGATGCCGGGCCGGAACGGAATCGAGTTCCTCGAAACCGCCCGCGAGCGAGGCTTCGAACAGCCGTTCATCCTCCTGACGGGGACCGGGAGCGAAGCGGTCGCCAGCGAAGCGGTCGCCGCGGGCGTGACCCACTACTTCCAGAAGTCGGAGGGCCAACAGCAGTTCGAGAAACTGGCGAACCAAATCGACAACGCGGTCGAACAGCACCGCACCGAAAAGAAGTACGAACTGTTGGTGGACAACTCGCCAGACCTCATCGCCCAAATCAGCGCCGACGGCGAGTTCGTCATGACCAACGAGGCGATGGCCGACTCCTTCGGCCTGACCCCCACCGAGTTGACCGGGCAGTCGCTCTACGAGTTAGTCCCCGAGGAGATCGCCGACGAGCGACTCGAAGTCGGCCGCGAGGTCATCGAGACCGGCGAAACTCGGCGCTTCGAGGACGGCTACGGCGGCGAGTACTTCCACAACGTCTTCGTCTCGGTTGACCTGCCGGGCGAGCGCGAGACGTTTCAGGTCATCGCTCGGGACATCACCGAGCGCAAGGAGGCCGAAATCGAGTTGAAGGACGCCGTCGAGAAACTCGAGGAGTCGAACGCCCAGTTGGAGCAGTTCGCCTACGTTGCCTCCCACGACTTGCAGGAACCACTCCGGATGGTCTCTTCGTACATGCAGTTGCTCGAACGCAAGTACAAAGACGAGTTGGACGACGACGCACAGGAGTTCATCGACTACGCCGTCGACGGCGCGAACCGGATGAAGGAGATGATAAACGACCTCCTCCAGTACTCGCGGGTCGACACCCGCGGGGGCGACTTCGAGGAGACCGACTTCGGGTCGGTCCTCACGCAGGCCGAGGACAACCTGCAGGTCGCCATCGCCGAGAGCGACGCCGAGGTCACTCACGACGAGTTGCCGACCGTGGTCTGCGACGAGAGCCAGATGGTGATGCTGCTCCAGAATCTGGTGAGCAACGGCATCAAGTACTGCGACGAGGGACCGCCTCGGATTCACGTCTCGGCCGAGCGCGACGGCGAGAAGTACGTCTTCTCGGTCAGCGACAACGGCATCGGTATTCCGGAAGACGAGCGCGAGGAGGTCTTCCGCATCTTCTCGCGGCTTCACGGCAAGGACGAGTACTCGGGCACCGGCATCGGACTGGCGATGTGCAAGAAGATACTCGACCGCCACGACGGCGACATCTGGGTCGAGTCGGAAGTCGGCGACGGCTCGACGTTCTCGTTCACGCTCCCCGCGCGGGATGACGGTAGTAGAGAAGATGACGGAGAACGAGGAGACAGCGGAGGTGAGACCGATGAATGACGGATTCGGCGAACCCATCGAGATTCTGCTGGTCGAGGACAATCCCGGCGACGTGCGCCTGACCGAGGAGGCCCTCGAACAGGGCGACGTGCTGAACAACCTCCACGTGGTCGGCGACGGCGTGGAGGCGATGAAGTTCCTCCGTTGCGAGGGCGAGTACGAGGACACCCCGCAACCGGACCTCATCCTGCTGGACCTCAACCTGCCCCGGAAGGACGGCAAGGAGGTGTTGAAGGAAATCGACGAGGACCGGGAGCTCCGGCGGATTCCGGTGGTCGTGCTGACCAGTTCCGAGGCAGAGGAGGACATCGCCAAGAGCTACGAACTCCACGCCAACGCCTACATCACCAAGCCGGTGGACATCGACCAGTTCATCGACGTGGCCCAGAACTTAGAGGAGTTCTGGCTCTCCATCGTCAAACTTCCACCGAACGATGACTGAGGACGAAACAACCATCCTCCTAATCGAGGACAACGAGGGCGACGCTCGACTCATCGAGGAGATGATTCAGATGAAGGGGAGCCTGCTGGACGACAGCAGTCAGCTCTCTCCCAACATCTCGCTGGTCCACGAGGAGCGACTCGGAGACGGCCTCGACACGCTCGAAGCCGAACCGGTGGACATCATCCTGCTGGACCTGATGCTCCCCGACAGCAGCGGCGAGGAGACCTTAGACTCGGTGCTGGCCCAGACCGACGAGGAGCCAATCGTCCTGCTGACCGGCCTCAACGACCGCGAGTTCGGCGTCAACGCGGTCCAGCGCGGCGCGCAGGACTACCTCGTGAAGGGCGAAATCGACGGGGAGCTGCTGGTCCGGACGATGCGCTACGCGATGGAGCGAAAGAAGAACGAGCAGGAACTCGCCCGCCGGACCGAGCAACTCGCCATCCTGAACCAGATTCTCGAACACGACATCCGCAACGACATGAACGTGGTCCACGGCACGGGACAACTCCTGCGCGAGCAGGTCTCGGATGCCGACCACGAGGAGTTACTCGACCGAATGCTGGACAACAGCGAACACGTCGTGGAACTCACCGAGACGGTCTCGACCCTGCTCGAAACCATCACGGGCGACCAAGACCCGAACCTCGAACCGGTGGACGCGGGTCGAGTCCTCGAATCCGAGGTCCGAAAGATTCGGACCTCCCACGGGGACGCGACCGTCGTCGTGGACGGCGAGATTCCGGACGCCACGGTTCAGGCCAACAACATGCTCTCGTCGGTGTTCAGCAACCTGCTGAACAACGCCGTCCAGCACAACGACGCCGAGGAACCCACCATCGAAGTCGGCGTCGAGGACCGAGGCGAAACGATAGCAATCTCCATCGCGGACGACGGGCCGGGCGTCCCCGACGCACAGAAGGAGACCATCTTCGGCCGGGGAGAGCAGGGCCTCGACAGTTCGGGCACCGGCATCGGCCTCTATCTGGTCGATACGCTCGTCAGCCAGTACGGCGGGTCGGTCCGCGTCGAGGACAACGACCCTCGCGGCGCGGTGTTCGTCGTCGAACTCGTGGCGTTGTAGCGTCGCCGAGCCACAGCGCCGACGACGTTTTCCCCGGTCGAGGCAGGCGATTCCGCCGCGGCGGAATCGCCTGCCGGACGTGAACGAAAATGGATTCGTCGTCTCGAAAAGAATTGCAACCGTTAGACAACGATTCTGATTTCTTAAACATAGCAGAGTAACTTCGGCGGGAGCTACTGACGCGACTCAGACCGAGAGGACCGACCGGTACCGCTCGCCTGCTTCGTCGTCGGCCGCGATTGCTTCTCGAATCGTCTCGGAAACCCACTCGCCGTCCGCTTCGATTCTGTCGAACTCGTCGGGCAGGTACCGCCGATAGACCGGCAGGCGCTCGCGCAGTGGGACGCCCGCCTCGTCGGCGATGTCCTCCAGTTCCTTCAGCGCGGGCCACTTGTACTCGGGATTGATGTGGTCGTCGGTGACCGGCGAGACGCCGCCCAAGTCGTCCACGCCGCAGTCGAGCAACTCGCGGGTCGGCGAGAGGTTCGGCGGGACCTGCACCGAGACTTCTTCGGGCAGGCACTCGCGGGCCATCGCCACGACGCGGCGCATGGTCTCGACCGACGGCCGTTCGTAGCTCGACCGCTCGTTGGGGACGACGTTCTGGACGATGACCTCCTGCACGTGCCCGTAGCGCTCGTGCATCTCGCGGATGGCGAGCAGACTCTCGGCTCGGTCGCGCCACTCCTCGCCGATGCCGACGAGAATCCCCGTGGTGAACGGGACCCCCAACTCGCCCGCGTTCCGGATGGTGTTCAGGCGCTGGCCGGGGTTCTTGACTCGGGGTCCGGCGTGGGCACCCACGTCGGCGGTGGTTTCGAGCATCACGCCCATCGAGGCGTTCACGTCCGCGACGAGTTCCATCTGCTCGCGGGTCTGGTCGCCGGGGTTGCTGTGGGGAAGTAGGCCCTCGTCGAGTGCAATCTCGCAGACCTCGCGGAGGTAGGTATGGATGGAGTCGTGACCCCACTCCGCGAGTTGGTCGTGAATCTGCGTGTACCGGTCGTCGGGGTCGTCGCCGAAGGTGAACAGCGCCTCGGTACATCCGGCGTCCGCGCCTGTTTGGAGAATGTCTCGGACCTCCTCGGGCGAGAGGAGCGACGCCTCGCCCGGCGGGTCGAAGTAGGTGCAGTAGGTGCAGGTGTACCGACAGGCGGTGGTGAGGGGAACGAAGACGTTCTTGGCGAAGGTGAGTTCGTCGGCGGGTTCCACGTCCTCGGGGGTGATGGAGAGGAGGCGTTGTATTTCGGACTCCTCGAAGTCGATGGAAATGTCGTACTCGTCTCCTCCCGGGATGTCGGCACCTGCCATCCTCCGGAACTACGCGACGGCGAGGAAAAGGGTTTGGAAGTTCAGTCGGGCGTTTCGAGGAGGGTCCGCTGGAGGAGTCTGTCGAACGAACCGCCATCGAGTAGTGACGCCAGTTTCCGGGCCTCGTCTTCCGGGCCGTCCTCGTCCTTGTCGATACCTGCGGCGACTTCCAAGTCCTCGCGGAACGCGAGAATCGTGAATCCGGTTCGGGGGTCGTTACCGCGCTCGTTTTCCAGCGTGACGTCCTTGACGACCATCTCGCGGCATCGGCCACCACGCTCGACTTCGCCAATTCGTAGTCCTGCGCCGCGGTGACGCTGTCGGACGCGCTCCCGAATGTCGTCCACGAAACTGTCGATATCGGTGGTATCGAGGTCCACGAGGACGTATTTTTCCACCGGTTTGGTCGCCAAGTCGCGGATGACGAACGAGAACCCACGCTTGAGGTTCGGCTTGCCGTTCTCCGATTTGACCAGCAGGTTGTGGTTGTTCCATCCACCCAAGAACGACCGAATCTTGTCGGACTCCTCGTGGAGTAGTTCGTCCTTCGAGAGATTCCCGATTACGAGGTCGTCAAGCTGTGGATTATCGTGATAGTTGTCGAAAAACTTTCGCATGAAGCGTACGTCACGCTCTCCCTCGCTGAAGACTATCTTCGACATCGAGCCTAAATCCCTCGAAGGTCCAGATGCAGGTCTTTCAGGTGGTGTTCGGCCTCCTCGTAGGTCGATACGTCCGCCCCGAAGTCGTCCATCTTGACCAGCGAGAACTCGTCTTCGAGATATTCGCGTTTCTCCTCGGGCATATCCATGAAGAAATCTTTGATGAAATCGTGGTCGTGCGTCGTGATGAAGAACTGGATGTTCTCGTCGCGTGCGAGGTTAATGAGGAAGTGGACGAGTTCGGCGACGTAGCCGGGGTGCATGTGAGTCTCCGGTTCTTCAATAAGGACGATTTGGTCCTCTACTTCGTCGTCCATGAGTTCCCAGAGGAGACCGACCATGGCTTTGAAACCGTCACCCATGAAATCGTAGGGAATCGGTTGTTTCTCGCCATCTTCCGTTTCAAAAATCAGGGTATCTAAACTGAAGGTTTTCAGTCTATCTACGATACCTTTCTCTTTGATGAAGTCGCCAATGTCATCTATTTTAACCGACTCTTGACTATCGTTGGTTTCATTAATACTCTTGGTAAGAATTGTTGATTTGATAAAGGTAGCCGAGTTTCCCGATTTTGGTTGTTTTATAAACGTAT
This sequence comes from Halorussus ruber, assembly GCF_004765785.1. Classification (GTDB taxonomy): domain Archaea; phylum Halobacteriota; class Halobacteria; order Halobacteriales; family Haladaptataceae; genus Halorussus; species Halorussus ruber. Next base: position 155,709 of record NZ_ML219770.1, read on the forward strand.
TTTCAGGGGGAAGTCCCAATTCTACTCTTCTAGAATAAAATTCAAAATAGCCTCTTGGGCCTCGTTGATTGTGGTAGAAACCATGATCATCAATGTCCTCGTTTTCTTGGAATTCATTCATTACATCCTTTATGATTCTTTTTATGAGCGAGGTGCTCTTTTTCCCACCCATAAAACAGGGATATTCTCTATCTGCTGCAGAAAGTATTAAAATTTCATCTTGAAGCTCTTCAGTTGGCTCCCTAACCATATTTTCTTTTATCGCATCTACAACTGAGTTACGGATATCCTCGTAGATCTGCCTTGGTGCCCCTGTTTTTCCCTCTTCAGAGGAAATCTCCGTTCCCTCTTCCGTAGTAAATTGTGTGAGAGTCATCTGAAACCCGCCAATATCAGAAGCGATTTCAAAAAACAACCTCTCTGCTTCCGATAGGGATGGCTTTCTTATCTCAATTTTAAGATTTTCTGAACCACATTTTCCAGAGATTTCCGTGTAATCGAAATCCCTATGAATTACGGAATCAAGGTTATTGCCGAACTCCTGAAGATTTATTGGCTCAAAAAGCAGATCAACGGCCTCCAAAAACGAGGTCTTCCCAGTGTTGTTCCTCCCAGTAATCAGATTAATATCGGTAGGCTCGAACTCGACATGCTCCAACCCCTTGAACCCCTCAACCTCGATGTGTTCGAGTTTCGTCATCGCTGTTCAGTTACACCTACCTTGGCCCTCATGATATTAAAACGGTGGCCTTCTCGCGGTCCCTACTCCCGAACCACGCCAACCCGACTCTCGTCGCTCGCCAACTCGAACCCCGCCCCGCGCAGCCACTCGAACGACGCGCCGGAGCCGTGAATCAGCACCTCCGCCAGGTCCGCGCGCTCGTCCACGTCGGTCGCCAGTCGGTGGGAGTCCACGACCGATACCGCGGCCCCGACCTCGCGGGCCGCCCGGCGGTGGTCGAGGTAGGAGGTCCCGTGGTAATCTACGCGAAAGTCGGGGTGGCGCGCGACCAGCGCGTTCGTCCCGCCGCCGCGGCCGGGCGCGAGGACCACGTCTCCTTCGCATTCGAAGAGGCGCGCGAGCGCCTCGGGGGTCGCCAGCGCGAGGTCGGCCATCACGACCGCGACCGACTCGTCGGTCGCTCCTTCGGTCGCGGTTTCCGCGAGTTCGCCCGCGAGGAGCGCGTTGACGGCCTCGGTCAGCGGGCGCTCGTCCACGACGACGGGCGCGTCCGCCTCGACCGGCGCGGTCGCAAGGACCTCGGGTTCCCGGCCGGTCGCCCGCACCGCGGCCAGCACGTCTTCGAGCATCGCGTCGGCGAACGCCCGGCGCTCCTCGGGCGAGAGCGCGTCGGCTAACCGGGTCTTGGGGTCGCTGGCCGCGTAGGGCACGACGACTCGCATCTCTGTTGGGACTCGCTCGTCGTTCCTTAAGAGGGTACGGAATGGAGTCGAAGAGTGGATTCAGATGGAAATCCGACCGCTATCGTCGGTGAGGTGACTGTGTTGTATTCTTGAAGTCCCCGTGTCCGGTCACTTCGTCTTGGTGGAACAGTAAGTGCAAACAGCAGAACTGCCGTGGTGACGGCCTCTTGAAGCCCCCGGTCGCTCGCGGTCGCTCCTCGACATATCCGACGGACGTCGTTGCGACGGATAGGGGTCGAGGAGCGACTGAAGTGGACGCGAGCGACCGGCCCCTTCATCCCACCCGTGGTGGTTTGGGCAGTCGAGCGTTCGCTGGCGGTTGGTCAGCCGAGCTTGTGCAGGCGAGTGAGCCGGTCGGCGCGTCCCGCGCCGACCGGTCTAAAGACAGGAATAGTTGTGTTAAGAATATCTAAACAATTTGTTAAGCAATCAAAACAACCGCCACGTTGGTCACCCCCGACGCTCCCGAGGAGAACGCGAACTCGACCCGCGCGGGTCGAGAGTTCAGAAGAGGTCCGAAAAGCGAAGCGCGCTATCGGAGTTTGTCGTAGTCGTCCTGCTGGTTGCGGTACCAGAGGAATCCGCCGACCACGACGACCAGCGCGAGGAGGCCAGCGCCGCCGTACAGCAGCATCTGGGTCTGCTGGTTCGACTGCTGGGAACTCTCGGCCTTGTCCTGGGCCTTCGTGGCGAGGTCAGTCGCCAACCCGAAGTTTTCGCCGTCGAAGGCGCTGATGGCGTCCTCGTAGTTACTCTGGGCTTCCGAGACGCCCGCGCCGCTGTCCTCGGCGTCCTCGATGGACTCCTCGGCGTTCTCGATGGCCGAGCGCGCGTCGTCGCTCTCCTCGGTGTACGGCCGGAAGTCCCACGAGTCGATGGCCTCGCTACTGCCGCCTTCGCGGACCTGATTCAGTTCCGCGAGGGAGAGGCTCTGGGCCGGGTCGTAGGTGAAGTTCTCCACCTCGGGGACCGTGCCCTCGATTTGGACCTTGACCTCGTAGGCGTCGCTCTTCTCGAGGTCGTGGTCGAACGACTGGCCGTCGTAGGACTTCTGGTCTATCTTGGCACCGCCCTGGTCGTAGAGTTCGACGGTCCACGTCACGCCGGTCAGCTCCGTCGTCCCGTTGAGGGTCCACGAGTCGTAGTCGCTGAACGGCTTCGTGATGGTGAACGTCGTGGACACGTCCGAACCGACTTCGGCCTCGCCGGGTGCGCCGCTGGCCGACGCCGACATCGCCGCGGCGGGACCGACCGCCGAGACGACCAGCGTGCAGGCGAGCAACAGCGCGAGGAGCTTAGAAGAGTGGTTCGAGTTCATCGTCGTCATCCTCCACTAGTTCTTCCAAGTTCTCTTCGCTCTGTTCCTGAATCTCGTCGATGTTCTCCTGTGCCTCGATGGCGACTTCCTGTAGCTCCTTGACGCGCGGGACGTTGTTCACGCCCGACAGGAGAACGACGCTGGCGACGTACTGGGAATCCGAAACCGGATAGTCGCCGCCCCGGACCTCCATGGAACCGGTCTGCTCTTCGAGCCACTTCCGCCCGCGCTCTATGCCTTTCCGATTGAGGTGCTGCGGCGGACCGCTCAACACGAGGAGCGCGCGCTCGGAGCCTTCGATTTCACAGGGCAGGGTGAGTCGGCCGAGCGCCGCCTTGCGAACCAGACTCGTGATTCGGTTCGTCGTGTTGGCGGTGTCGGTCGGTTCGTCGTCGCTCCCGGTGAACCGCGACAGCAGGCCGCTTCCGGAGTTGGCGTTTTCGACCTCTTCGGCCGCGTAGCCGATGGTCGAGACGCCACCCCCGGCGAGCGTGTTGATGATTTCGCTGGAGTCCACGACGCTCTCTGCGACCGCGTCGTCGCCGTCGACCTCGCCCGCGCCGAACAGGATGCCGAACCGGCGGACGATTTCCTCGTTGATCTCCTCGTACCCGCTCTCGATGGATTCGCCCGACTGACGCCACGCGTCGTTGTCGAACACCATCAGGTTGTCCACCTCGCGGACGAACGTCTGGAACGACCGCGCGGCGTTCAGCGTGTAGATACCCCCCTCGTCGCTTCCGGGCAGGATACCGAGGCCGTAGACGGGTTCGGTGTAGATGCGCTTGAGGTGCTTTGCCAGCACCGGGGCACCACCGGACCCAGTTCCACCACCCATCCCCGCGACGATGAGGAAGGCATCGACTTCGTGAACAGGGATGTTGTCGATTGCTCCCTGAATCTCGTCTATGTCCTCTTCGGCGATTTCCGCGCCGAGTTCGTTGTCTGCTCCGACACCGTGACCTTTCACTCGGGACTGACCAATGAGGACGCGATTGTCCTGTGGGACCTCGTCGAGGCCCATCAAGTCGGCTTTCGCGGAGTTCACTGCGACCGCCGAACGGACGATATTGCTGCCCGTCCGCTGGTCGTACTCCAGGAATTTGTCGACTATCTTCCCACCGGCCTGCCCGAAACCAATCATTGCGAGCTTCATTTTCCGGACCGTACTCCGTTGGGAGAAACACAACCGCGAAGGGGTGATAATCCTTTTGGTCCGCTCTGTACTCACCGGAAAGTCCGGATTATACCCAATCGACGGGCGGTAAGCCGACATTTCCGACTAATCGGACCCCACCAGTCATCGGACATGTCCTTTTAAGTTTATACTTAAATAGAGATGTTAAAGAACGGGAAAGCGTACGCTCTCGATTATCGACGGAGCGTCGGCGGGGGCGAGAACGCCGGAGGCCCGCCGCTACGGCCGGTCTTCTACACCGAGATACTCCGCCAGCGTCGTCAAATCGGACTCCTCGACGCCGAACGCGCCGATGTCGTTGTTCGAGACCGTGTTGTCGAGTTTGAGCGACCGGTACTGGTCGCTCCCGAAGGGGACGAACGGAATCGGGTCGGCCGCGGTCAGGCCGAGGCGCGCGAACGCCATCGGGAGGGGCAGAACCGTCACCGACTTGCCCTCCGCGCGGTAGGCGAGTTTGGTCACCTCCGCGAGCGTCAGCACCTCCGGGCCGCCGATTTCGTAGGTCTCGCCGTCGTGGTCCTCCTCGACGCCCGCCGCGAGCATCGGCGCGAGGTCTCCTATCCAAATCGGTTGGAAGCGACTCCGACCGCCGCCGGGCAGGGCCGTGACGTAGGGCGTCGTCAGCACCTTCGTGAACGAGACGAACTCGCCGCCCTCGCCGAAGATGACCGAGGGTCGGAAGATGGTGTAGTCGAGGCCCGAATCCGTCACGACTTGCTCCGCTTGGCCCTTCGCCCGGAGGTACTCGGTCGGGCCGGTCGGGTTCGCGTCGAGCGCGCTCATCTGGACGATTTTCCCCACGCCGTGCTCCTCGGCGGCGTTGACGACGTTCTGCGTTCCGCCGAGGTGGACCTTCGTGTGGGACTTCCCGCCGGAGGGCTTGAACAGCGGCGAGAGCGCCACGAGGTTGACCACGACGTCTTGGCCCTCGAACGCGCCTTCGATGGAGTCGTAGGCGGTCACGTCACCGCGAGCGAGTTCGACGCTCTCGGGGAAGTCGGCCTCCGAGGGGTCGCGCGCGAGAGCAGTTACGTCGTGGCCGCGCTCGACCAGTTCGGGGACCAGGTACGAACCGACGAATCCAGTTCCTCCCGCGACGAGAATGTTCATATCCGAAATAAGTACCGTCGGGAAGTAAAAGTAACTGCCGTGGCGGAGGTTTCTGCCCTCGACTCGGGCCGGTCTCGGGTCGAGGGTGGCCAACCCCCGGCTCACCTCTGGCTCGACCCCGGACTCGACTCGCGGGTCTTTATACCGCGGCGAAACCACCACCCGAGTATGCTCATCACGCTGGAGGGAATCGACGGGAGCGGCAAGACGACGGTCTGGGAGGTCCTCCGCGAGGAGTTCCCCGAGTTCGTCTTCACCCGCGAACCCACCGACACGTGGTACGGCGACGCCGTCGAACGCTCCATGGGCGACGACGACGCCGACTCGCTCGCGGAGTTGTTCCTCTTCACCGCCGACCACGCCAACCACCTCGCCGAGACGGTCCGGCCCGCGCTCGCCGACGGGGAAGTCGTCGTCTCGGACCGCTACTCCGACTCGCGGTACGCCTATCAGGCGGTCAGCATCGGGGACCACGTCAAGCGCCCGCTGGAGTACATCCGGGGCGTCCACCAGCCGTGGACTCGACCGCCGGACGCGACGCTCTACTTCGACGTGGACCCCGAGACGGGCGCGGCCCGGAGCGGCGCGACCAACAAGTTCGAGCAGGCGGCCTTCCTGAGTCAGGTCCAGTCGAACTACGAGCGACTCGTCGACGCCGAACCCGAGCGGTTCGTCCGCATCGACGCCTCCCGGTCGCCCGAGGAGGTCCTCGACTCGACGGTGGACGTAATCGAGCGCCTGCTCGAAGACCGCGAGGAGTCCGGAACGTCCGGCGACGGACTCGGACGCGACGAATAGACTTTGGGCATCGGTGACGTAGCACAACCATGGCAGACGAGGACGCCGGGCGAACGCCCCCGCGAGAGCGAGGTCGAGTCGAGCGAGACGACGACGACCCCGGATTCAGCTTCTCGCTCCCGCCGATTTTGCTCCCCGACGTGCGCCTCCCCGAGCGCATCAGACTCGTCTTTCCGGTCCCCGACCCGCCCGAGAAGGTGTCGCCGCCGACCCGCGTCAGGGTCTCGTGGGTCCTGATTGCGGTAGTCCTCGCCGACGCGCTCGACGCCTTCGCGGTGGTCTGGGCCGGGCCGGAGACGCTGGCGTGGGTCCGGGCCGCGCTGGGGATTGTCGCCGCCATCGTCCTCGTGAGCGGCCCCGGTCTCCTCTACTCGTGGGAGTTGCTGGCGATTCTGGGCGGCTTCGGGTGGCTCTCGGCCGCCCCGACGCTGACTGCGCTGGTTCTCGCGCGGATTATTTTGGCGGAGTAGCTACTCTTTCACCGCTTCTTTTCACAGACCACCCGGCGCGCGCTGGCGCGGCGTCTTGTCGCCGCGCCGAACCGCGCGAGGGACGAGTAGCGCAGGGTGTGAGCGAATGCGAACCCCGAGCAACGCAAGAGGCTGGGGAGGCGTGAGGTCCGCGGTCGCGGTTGCGGTGCGGGAGACTCCTCGGCTTCGGCCTGAAGCTAGCTTCCTGTCACTCACCATCACCTGCGATGACGCCGCAAGAATAACTAAAAATTCCTAGGAAATTAAAAATAATTCCTAACACAAATATATTCGTCTACCCATCATCCGACGACAAACCGCCCAGCCCCCAGAGATAACCGCATTTTTACCGTCACGCCGTGTTTCACCCGGGTATGAACGACAGCGAACTCGCCGCGAAAATCGACCACACGGTCCTCGGACCCGAAACGACCCTCGACGACGTAGAAGAACTCCTCGACGAGGCCGAGGAGTACGGCATGAACGCCTGCATCCCGCCGTGCTACGTCGCCGAGGCCGAGGAGTACGCCCCCGACGTGACCCTCGCCACCGTCATCGGGTTCCCCCACGGCCAGAACGCCACCGCGGCCAAGCGCGAGGAGGCCACCATCGCCTACGAGGACGGCGCGGACGAGTTGGACGTGGTCGTCAATATCGGGCGACTCACGGCCGGAGACGACGAGGCCGTCCGCGAGGACATCGAGGAAGTCGTCGCCGCGGTGCCGATTCCCGTGAAGGTCATCATCGAGACGGCGCTGCTCTCCGACGACGAGAAGCGCCGGGCCTGCGCCGCCGCCGAGGAGGCAGACGCCGCGTTCGTCAAGACCTCGACCGGGTTCGCCAGCGTTCCCTCGGAACGAGCAGACGACGAAGCCGTCAGCGGCGGCGCGAAAGTCGCGGACGTGGAACTGATGAGCGAGTACCTGCCGGTCAAAGCCAGCGGCGGCGTCGGTAACTACGAGCAGGCCGAAGCGATGTTCGACGCCGGGGCCGAGCGCATCGGCGCGAGTTCGGGCGTCGAAATCGTGGAGGACTTTCGGCAGAACTACTGATTCTCAGTCGTCGGCGGGGCGTTCGCTCCGCGCGGAGTCCCGGGCCTCCTCGTCTGCGTCCCACCGAAGCGTGACCGTCCAGCGGCGCTCGTCGCCGTCGGCCGTCCGGTGTTCGACCAGTTCCACGTCGCCGTCCGGCCGGGGGCGCTCGTCGGCGCGTCCCGAACCCATCCCGTCGTAGCGACCGGCCAGTTCGCTCCGGAGTCGGTCGAGGTAGTCGGCGACCTCGTCGCGGCCGAGGGTCTCCTCGCGTTCGATGTCGTGGCTGGTCGCGCCCCGTCTGACGCCGCCCGGTTCGCCCGAGGAGTGGTCGCCGACGACGGCGTTGATGACCGTGCCGAGCAGGAGGACGAGTCCCGAGAAGTAGAGGTAGGTCACGACGACGACGCTGCCGAAGAAGCTCCCCGAACCGGGGTCCTTGAACGTGAGATACACCTGAAAGACGCCCTGAAGCGCCGCCCACCCGACCGCGGCGAACACGACACCGGGAAGGCTGTCGGCCATCCTCACATCGGCGTCGGGGAACCGGTAGTACATCGGCGCGAACGCGACGACGAGTCCGGCGACCAGCACCAGCGGCGTCAGGAAGCCGAGGAAGGGAATCACGTCCGAGAACTGGGAGAAGGCCGCCGTGACGCCGACCGTAGCGACGACGGCGACGACCAGCGCGACGAGGACGACCGGTCCGTCCGTCAGTTGGTCCACGAAGGAGTTCTTGCTCTCGGTCTCGTAGATCTCGGAGAAGGCGGTGTCGAGTCCCCGGAATATCTTGAGGTCCCCACACCAGGACGACCAGTCCGATGAACGACGCTCCGGCAGCCGACGAGTCGCCGCGGAATATCTCCTCGACCACGTTCGCTATCGGGCCGGGAAGCCAGTTCCCCGCGATGGCGACGATTCGGGTTTCGAGACCGCCGCCGAACGTCGAGACGACCAGCAGGAGCAACAGGAGCGTCGGCGCGAGCGAGACGAACGCGTTGTAGGCGATACCCGCGGCCATGAACGTCACGTTCTTCTCGGAGAAGTCGGCGTACACTCGCCGTCCGAACCCCCGTGCCCGAGAGACAGTTCCCATACTCTGGGTCGGGTCGGCAGGCAAAAAACTCGCGTGGCCGGTCGCCGAGAAACCGAAACGGACGCCGAAAAGGAATCGTCAGTCGTCGTCGCCCGAGGGCGACCCCTGACTCTGGCTCTGGGAGATGCTCGACGCGCTGGACCGGGCGGTGCCCGCCCAGCGGTTCATGTTGTTGGCGATGTAGTCTTTGCTTCCCCACCCGAACCCGACGCCGATGGCGAGCGCGAGGCCCGCGGCCAGACCCCACGCGAGGGCTTGGGCGAAGATGTAGAGCAGCTCCACGTCGACGCCCATCGTGTCGAGACCGATGACGACCGCGGTGAAGTACAGGAACATCCGGACGCCCGTGGCGAAGTAGTTGGTGTACGCCGAGTGGGTCGCCGCGCGAGTCCTCGTGATGGCGTCGCCGATGAAGTCCGAGACGATGAACCCGCCGATGATGACCAGCAGACCGGCGATGAACGCCGGGAGGTACGAGACCGCGGTGGCTATCCACTCCGAGAGGATGGGGATAGCGAGCGTGTTCGCCGCCGCGAGGATAGCCAGCGCGTAGACGAACCACGCCGACACCTTGCCGAGGAAGTTCGAGAGCGCGTCGCGCGAGTCGCCCATCATCCGACCGAGAGGGGTGCCCCGCGCGCTCTGGTCGAGTCCGGCCTTGTCGGCCACGGTGGATACCACGCCACCGAGTATCCGACCGACGGCCCAACCGATGAGCAGGATGACGACAGCGCCGAACAACCGCGGGAGCGCGGCGATAATCTCCGAGAGGCTGTTACCGAGCCACTCGGGTAAGTTTCCGAACAGTTCTCCGCCGTTGGCTTGTAGCAGTACGTATGGTACGTTCATAGTTCTCACCGGGCGGTCCCGGTAGCAGAGACCAGTCGTCGGGCGTAGTTTGTTCTTGGCCGCATACCGAACGCCGGTTTCAGGCCACGCATCGTTGGTTTTCGGGGGCTTCGAACCGGAAACCAGCCCACGAATCAAAACACTGTCAACACCGACCGGCAGCCGGACGCCTCGGTGAAACACAGCGGAACGGACACGCGCCCGAGACATCGACGAAACAAACCCGACGAACCAGACGCTCGACCGGCCGAAACGTTAGACAGTGACGCGAGCCGGGGGTTCTGACCGATTTCGAGGGACAGTCCAGCTCCAGAGAACGTGGCGTGGCCGGGTTGCGGCGCGGTCGAAGCCCGCCGAACCGGTGGCGAGCCTGTCGGAATCAGAGAAGCTGAAACGGGATTTTTCTGTGGCCGGAAAGTTCCGAACAGCGTTCACGATAGAAGCGCGTCACGCTAAGAGGTTCGTCACGCCCGCGGTCTCCAGCAGGAGCCACCCGACGAACGCTCCGTAGGCGGCCAGCAGGCCGTACGCCTCGCCGCTAGTCAGTTCGAGGTCGGTCCGGGCCAGCGCGAAGAAGAGGACGGTCGCCGCGACCAGCGCCGCCATCATCGGAACCGCGACGGCGAAGTTCACGGTGGTCGCGCCAGCGACGAGGACCCCCGCCGGGAGCGCCACCAACAGGTCGAAGACGTTGCTCCCGAGGACGTTGGCGAGGCTGGTCACGCCCTCGCCCTTCTGCGAGGAGCGCACGCTGACGAACGTGTCGGGGAGGCTGGTGACGACCGCGACGACGGTCAGCCCCCAGAAGAAACTCGGGATGCCGAACGTCTCCTCGAAGTCGAGCACGGCCGTGACCAGTCCCTCGACGCCGACGACGATGACGACGAGGCTGACCGCGAGCGTGGCCCAGAGTCGCCCCGGATTCGCGTCGGTGACGCGGACCTCGCGCAGGTCGCGGGTGTCGAGGTACTGGATGAAGATGTAGAGGACGTAGAGCGCGACCAGCAGGAGCGCGAGCGGTCGGTTGAGCGTGCCCGAGAGCGCCGAGTCCGGACTCGGGAAGTAGATGACCGCGAACGAGAAGACGACCAGCGTGGCCGCGACCGCGACCATGTAGAACTGGGTCTCTTTGAAGACGACCGCCCGGTCGGCTTCGAGGTTCTCGGTGCCAGCCAGCGTGGACAGGGCGGGGATAACGAGGATGTTGAACACCGCCGACCCGATGATAGCCGCCGCCCCGAGTTCGAAGTCGCCGTGGACGAACGTGGCGATGACGGTACTCGACAGTTCGGGAAAGCTCGACCCGACCGCGGCGACCACCGCGCCCTGCACGATGGCGGGCAGGCCGTAGTAGGCCGCCAGTTTCTCGGCGGCCTCCTCGAGCCAGAGGCTCCCCTTCCAGATGACGGCTGTCGAGGCCACGGCGACGACGAGCGACCAGAGGAGGGACACGGCGGAGAAATGAACGTCGGCGGCAAAGTCGATTGTGGGCCGACCAGCAGTCGGACGCGGACGGAAAAAGCGAGTTCGAGGCGGGAGAGCCGTCGATAGCGAAGGACAGACAGAGAAATAAGTATGGTTCTTAAAGACGGTATATTGATTCCGAAAGACGTATTCTATTGTTTCCGGAGTCGTATTCCTCCGCGGGACTATCGCACCTCACGCAGAGAGTGGCAACTCCTCACGAGAAAGTTGGGGAGTCAATCCGTCGCGCTTTTGACCGCGTAGCCGAAACGTCCCGTAAGCGAATGGCCCGGTATCACATCGAAACCTACGGTTGCACGTCGAACCGGGGCGAGAGCCGCCAAATCGAGCGGCGGCTCCGCGACGCGGGCCACCGCCGCGTCGAAGGCGCAGACGAGGCCGACGTGGCTATCCTGAACACCTGTACAGTCGTCGAGAAGACCGAGCGCAACATGCTCCGGCGGGCCGAGGAGTTGGAAGACGAGACGGCGGACCTCATCGTGACCGGTTGCATGGCGCTCGCGCAGGGCGAACAGTTCCGCGAGGCCGGGGTGGACGCCGACGTGCTGCACTGGGACGAGGTGCCCGAGGCCGTCACCAACGGCGAGTGCCCGACCACGACGCCCGACGCCGAACCCGTCCTCGACGGCGTCATCGGCATCCTGCCCATCGCCCGAGGGTGCATGTCGGACTGCTCGTACTGCATCACGAAGAAGGCGACCGGGAAAATCGACTCCCCGCCGGTCGAAGAGAACGTCGAGAAGGCCCGCGCGCTGGTCCACGCCGGAGCGAAGGAGATTCGGATTACCGGCCAAGACACCGGCGTCTACGGCTGGGACGACGGCGAGCGAAAGCTCCACGAACTGCTGGACCGCATCTGCGACATCGAGGGCGAGTTTAGAGTCCGGGTCGGCATGGCGAACCCGAAGGGCGTCCACGGCATCCGCGAGGAACTCGCGGCGGTCTTCGCCGAGAACGACAAGTTGTACAACTTCATCCACGCGCCGGTCCAGTCGGGCTCGGACGACGTGCTGGGCGACATGCGCCGCCAGCATCAGGTCGAAGAGTACGTCGAAATCGTCGAGACCTTCGAGGAGTATCTGGACTACTGGACGCTCTCGACCGACTTCATCGTGGGCTTCCCGACCGAGGAAGACGAAGACCACGCCCAGAGCATGGCGCTGCTGCGCGAGACCCGCCCCGAGAAAATCAACGTCACGCGGTTCTCCAAGCGCCCCGGCACCGACGCCGCCGACATGAAGGGGCTGGGCGGGCAGGTCAAGAAGGACCGCTCGAAGGAGATGACCGACGCGAAGATGGACGTCGTCGCCGAGGCCTACGACGCGATGGTCGGCGAGACCCACGAGGTGCTGGTGGTCGAGGAGGGTACCGGCGACTCCGTGAAGTGCTACGACGAGGCCTACCGGCAGGTCATCGTCCAGAACGCCGACGACCACGGCGTCGAGGTCGGCGACTTCGTGGACGTGGAAATCACGGGCCACAGCACGGTCTACGCCTTCGGCGAACCGGTCTGATTCTGCGACGACGACGGCTAGCAAAAAAGCGGGGACTCGAACGGGACCGACTACGGACCGGTCGTCGCGCCGCCGCTCGAAACGACTACCTTGGCCACCGTCGACCCGGCGAGGGCGGCTGTCCAGAGCGCACTCAGCACCCGCGGCCGTTCGGAGACGAACTCCGTGAGACTGCGATTTCGACTCATCCGTACAGAGACTCTATCCGATTGCATATATGTTTTCTCACCGTCTAATAGAACCCGAAAATAAAAGCGCGCCGTCAGCAGTCGAAACTACTTCTCGGCGTTGCCGTCGCCGACCAACTCGTCGATAGTCTCGTCGGCCTTCCACTCGCCGAGTTCCTTCGGGTCCACGTGGACGAACACGTCGTCCACCTCCTCGAGTTCCCGAATCGCTTCCACCACGTCGGTCTCGATGTCGTGGGCCTCGAACAGGGTTCGGTCGCCCTCGACTTCGATGTGGAGGCTCACGTCGATTTCCGGGCCGACGTAGTGGGCGATGACGTCGTGGGCACCCTTCACGTCCGGGTGGGCGAGGGCGCGCCGGATGATTTCGACCCGGAGGTCCTCGGGCGGGGCGCTCCCGACGAGGTAGTCGATGTTGTCTTGGACGATTTCGTAGCCCGTGTAGAGGATGCCGAGCGAGACGACGCCCGCCGCGATGGGGTCGAGGACCGGCAGACCGGCCGACGAGCCGAGGACGCCGACCAGCGCCGCGCCCGCGGTCAAGATGTCGTTGCGGTTGTCCAGCGCGGTCGCGGTCAGGGCTGGCGAGTGGGTTCGCTCGGCGACGCCCACGCAGTAGCGATAGAGACCGTACTTGACGACCGCGGTGGCGACCAGCACCGCGACCGCGGCCGGGGCGGTCGGTGCGGTCGAGACGGTGCCAGCGAGGACCGACGAAATCGACCGCCAGAGGACAGCGCCGCCCGCCGCGAACACGCCGAGCGCGATGAACAGCGAGACGAACGGTTCGATGCGCTCGTGGCCGTGGGGGTGGCTGAAGTCGGGCGGCTGGGTCGTCAGGTAGAGTCCCGCGAGGATGACGAGGCTGTAGGCCGAGTCCGCGAGGCTGTTGACCGCCTCGGAGCCGACCGCGAGGCTTCCGGTCGTCCACCAGACGAGGCCCTTGGCGACCACCAGCAGGACGTTGGCCGCCAGCACGACCGCGCCCACTCGGCGAATCGCGCGGTTACTCATCGGACTGCCTTTCGGACTACCGGGACAAGGGCGTGTCGCTTACCGACGCCGGGGAGGAGCTACTCGACGCGAACCGCGCCGTCTCCCGACCCGTCAGTACCGTCCTGCTCGGCGAAGGCCTCCCGCACCCGGTCGTAGGTCTCGTCGAGCGCCTCCACGATGACCTTCGTGTCCGAGATGACCGGCATGAAGTTCGTGTCGCCCTGCCAGCGCGGGACGACGTGGGTGTGGAGGTGGTCGTCTATCGACCCGCCAGCGCCGTGGCCGAGGTTGAGGCCCGCGTTGAAGCCGTCGGGCGAGAGCGCGGTTTCGAGCGCGTCGAAGGTCCGCTGTTTGAGGCGGGCGTGGTCGAGCAGGACCTCCTCGGAGAGGTCCCGGTAGTCCCCGGTGTGTTCGCGGGGGATGACCATCGCGTGACCGGGGTTGTAGGGGTAGTTGTTGAACATCACGAAGGCGTGGTCGCTCCGGGCGACGACGAGGTGTTCGCGGTCGTCGTCGCGCTCGGGGAGTTCGCAGAAGACGCAGCCCTCGATTGCGTCCTCGTCGCCGTCTCGCTCGACCCACTCGATACGCCACGGTGCGAATACTTGCTCCATGCGTCGCCCATCGTCCGCCAACAGTTAGCTTCCGGCGGTTCGAGCGCGGTCCGACCCGTCTCGGTCGTTCACGGAAATCGCCAGTTTTCCGGTCGAACGTCGTTTTCGTTTCCGGACTAAGCGTCGAGAGGAGTCTGCGCTCGTCTGAGCAGTCGTCCGACAGCGGCCAGAGGAGGGACACGCTACGCCGTCGCCCAGTCGTTCTTTCCGGGCGTGGTATTAGAGAGCCTACAGTATCCTTTCCGTGATACCACGACTCACCGTCCCTCCGGCGAGGGGGAAGCCGCCGCCTGCGGGCCGGTCGCCAGACCGTCTGCGTGCGCTCGGACGCCGGGTCCGGGGCGTCGAGCGTGGCGTGGCGGACCGCACCCGAGCCGCCCGGGCGCTCGGCTGGCCTTCGAGGCCGCTCTCGGTGCAGACGGGGGCGCCGAACCCGAGATAGCAGTTTTGCAACCGCCTCGGTTCGGTTTCGGCAGTTTCAGCGTTCGGACCCCTGTCCGCCGAACCACCTATTTAAAATCTTCGGCCGTTGCACGGAGTTTTTGTTTCATTACTTCTTCTAACGAGGCTATAAACTGTTTCGGGGATTCTCGTGTATTTTCGGGATGAAATCGCAAGACAGCGTCGGAATGAACGGTTCGAACGCCCCCCAACGGATTGGGGTTTTTATGCACCTATCAGCACAAGGAAAGACTGAGAGGAAGGTCACGATGGCAACACAAAACCAGAGCTTCCAGGCGATTACGGAATCGTGCGACGAGTGCGAACGCGAGACCCCACACGAGGTCTCCGTTCAGATTCGGACCGAGAGCCAGAAGCGAGAGAACGCCGAGTTCTCGCGCGAGCCCTACCGCGTCACGGAGTGCGAAATCTGTGGCGAGACTTCTAGCCAGCGGATGAACAACGCTTGACATCCTCCCCGCCCTGAAGGGCAAGGATTCCCGCGTTGGGATATTGTGGTTTACGACGTGACCTGTTCTTGAGGTGTGAATCTACCAGTTTCCTTGTCAAACAGGAACGTCGATGGCTGTGCCAACCAGCCGTTACTCCTATCACCGCCATCCGTGGCGGGACTCGGAGATACTTTCTGTCGAATGTTCTCAGCACCGTTCACGTCCGCATTCGCCACCAAGTCGCACTCATCACAGACGTACAACCCGCGCTCAACGCGGTTCGCGTTACGCTTCCGACCGCAACACGAACACGACCTCGAGGTATCCCGCTCAGACACTTCTTCAACCGTGATGCCTTCCATCTCGGCCTTATATTCGAGGAGGTCGGTGAAGCGGTCGAACGCCCACGAATGCAGGTCGAGGTTGCCGTGCGTGCCCCAGTTCTTCGCCTCGCTGTCCTCCTCGTCCTCGCGGATACCGGAGAGGTCGCCCACCACGATGATTCCAACACCTTCGTCAACACACCGCTGAACGATGTGTTTTGAGAGGGTGTGGAAGTAGTGGGTGCGGCGGGCCGATTTTTTCTGGTTCAACCGTGTGGCCTGCTCGGAGTCCGAGTCGTCACAGCGAGCGATGCGTTTGCTGAAGTAGTAGTCGTCCTGCTTCAGGCAGTTGAGCGGATACAGCTCGCTGTGGCCATCTTCGTAGGCGAGTGCGGCGAAGTTGTTGATGCCGAGGTCAACACCCACCGTTTGCTCACCGGGTTCCTCTGACACTTCGATTTCGACTTTGCAGACGAAGTGCAGTTCCCACTCCTCACCAGTCCAGACTGCCCGGACTTGTTGGACGTTCTCAACGGTGGAGAGGTCAACGTCGGGACGGGTCTGGTATTCACAGAGGATGAAGTCCGACCAATACTCCTTGAGGTTCGAGCCTTTGCTGAGTCGGACGCGGTTGTACTGGGTGTCGAGTTTGAAGCCTTTGTGCTTGAACGTGACCGTGCTTCGTGGGTGTTCGTCGCCGTGTTTGCGGTAGCCGGGCGGGTTCGCGTTCGTGTCTCCGTTGTGTCGTTTGGCGTACCAGCCGGCGAACGCCTCAGCGAGTTCTTGCAAAACTCGCTGACTTGACTGCGAATGCAGGTCATCGTAGCGTTCGTGGCGCTTGAGGTAGGCGGTGAGTTCGTCGTGTTCGGGGATGTAGTCGATTGCATCCCAGACGCGACTGATTGTCCACCGTCCGACGTTCCAGAGTTTGGACGCGGCGAACCCGAGGGCGTCAAGGTCGTCGGACACCTGTTGCTGGTTCCTGATGGAAGCAGTGTAGGTGCGGGTGACGACCTGTTTCGCCATACGTGACCTATATAGTCAATATTACTTAATAGTTCCGAGAAGCGAGGAATATCCTGCCGTGCCATCGAACGATAGTTTCTGAAAGCCCATGACAGATTCATCCCCGCCCTGAAGGCCGGGGCTTTCTCCTCGATTCTCCGTAACGCCGCCGACTTCCCCGCCGCTCGGGTGGAGGGGTTTCCGCCGTGTTTCGCGTCTGTCCGAACGCGCCGGGCCGTCGCCGGGAGACGACGGCCAGAGCGTCCATCGGTACCGACGGACGTTCGATTCGGTGTCCGGAACAACGATTCTTTTTCGAGACGAGTACCGACGAGAGAAACAAATACGTTTGTTTAGCTACTCCGAATGCTGGATAGATACTCGTAGAGAATTGTCCGAGTGGGGTCCTCGCTCGCGGAGGAGACCCTCGCTCGCGGAATCCCAGTCCGCTCTCGTCAGTTCGACTCCGTCGTCACTTCACAGCCGTCCTCGGTCACGATGAGGGTGTGTTCCTTCTGGCTCACGAGTTTGCCGTCGTCCTCCTTGAGGACGGGGTAGCCGTGGACGATGTTGTTCATCTTGAGGCGGCGCAGGGCCATCTCGGCGCGGGGCACGTCGAGCCAGCGCTGGGCGAACGGGAGCGTCTTGAACTCCTCGGTAATCTGTTCGAGGGCCTTCCGAGCCTGTCGGTCCCGAACCGACCCCTCGCGTTCGAGGGCGAAGATCTCCTCGTCGTTGCCCTCGGTGACCTTGCCGGTGCCGTCGGTGGCGAACGGTTCGATGGCCACCACGTCGCCGACTTCGAGTTCGACGCCCTGCGAGACGGCGCGGTTCGGGATGTTGGGCGAGACGTGTTGCTGGTACTGGTCGAGACCGTGGCCCGTGAGGTTGACCACCGGGTTGTAGCCGTAGCCGTCGATGACCGACTCGATTTCCGCGCCGATGTCGCCGGTCTCGACGCCGGGTTCGACCATCTCGATGGCGGCCTGGAGGGCCTCCTCGCTGGCTTCTTTGAGGTCCGGGTTGCCCGAGAGGTCCACCGTGATGGCGGTGTCGGCGATCCAGCCGTCGATGTGGACCCCGATGTCGAGGTTCACCATCTCCTCGCCGAACTCGGTGTCGTCGTCCGCGGCGGGAGTCGCGTGAGCGGCCTCCTCGTCGACGCTGATGTTGACCGGGAAGGCGGGTTCGCCGCCGAGTTCTCGGATTCGGTCCTCGGCGTACTCCGCGACCTCCAACTGAGTGGTGCCGACCTCGACTCGTTCGGCGGCCTCCTCGCGGACCTGTGCGAGGATTTCGCCAGCCTCACGGTGCTTCTCGTACTTCTCGGCTTCGAGGTCCACGTCGCTACTGCTCATGGATTCGTGTTGGCCTGAGCGCCGGAAAGAGTTTGCGCCTCACGATTCGGCGTCGAGCGATCTCGTCTCCGACTGGGTACATATCACCGAGCGGTTAGGGCGGTCGTACTCGAGAAATAATTCGGCTGTAACGCCAGTAATAGCCCGTCAAAACCCCGAACGTTCCCGAACGGTTGCTCCCGTTTATTGGCGATTCCAGCGATATGATGTCCTGCATATGCAACGAGAAACAGGCGTAGTGTTGATGGTGACCGTTCTCGTCCTCGCCAGCGTCCCGCTGGCGGCCCTCGGGGGAACGTCATCGTCGTCGGCCTCCGCATCGACGGAGGGAGTGACGTTACAGAACGTGACAGTCGACCAATTGCAGTTGGCAAACGCCACGGTCGAGAACGCCACGATACAGCAGTTGCAGGTCGATAGAGTGAGCGTTGCAGGCTCCCAAGACCCGGTAGAGAACGCGACCCTGCGGAACGTCAGGCTTCAGCGGCTCTCGTTCGAGAACGTCTCGCTGGAGAGCCTGCAGACCGAAGACCAGACGCTCTCGCAGGCGCTGAGCGGGAACGCGTCGGTCGAGTCGGTCACGGTGCAGGACCTGACCATCGAGCAGATGAGCGTCTCGCGGATGAACGTCCAGAACTTCCGCGTGGAGTCCAACGCGAGCCAGAACGGCGGCCAGCAGGCGACCACGACCGCCGAAGGCGCACTTCAGGACGAGACCACGACCGCGATGGGTCAGGAGACCACCACGGCCGCGGACGGCCAAGAGACCACCACGATGGCCGAGGGTCAGGAGACCACCACCCAGCAGATGGATGGCGGTCAGACCCAGATGGGCGACGTGTCTGTCGATAGCGCGACCATCCGGAACGTCGACGTCCAGGAGATGAACGTCCGGACGATGATCATCACGAACATCGACGCCGAGGCGCGCCAGACCGCCCAGGAGACCACCATGGCCGAGGAGACCACCATGGCCGAGGAGACGACGACCATGGCTGAGGAGACCACCACCGAGGCCGAAGAGACGACCACGGCCGAGGAGGAAACCACGATGGCCGAAGGTGGTGAGACGACCACGATGGCAGGCGAAACCACCACGCAGGAAGGCGCATTCCAAGACGAAACCACCACGGCCGCGGGTGAGACGACCACCATGGCCGAGGAGGAAACCACGACGACCGAAGAAGTCGAAGATACCACGACCGAAGAAGAGACCACGACCGAAGAAGAGACCGGAGCGACCGGACAAGAGGGCGAGGAAACCGTCATCGAGAGCATCTCCGCCCAGACCGTGACCGTCCAGCGCGCGACCATCAACTCGGCGGCGGCCAGCGCCGTCAACGTGCAGGGAGGCCAGCTCGCAATCGTGGACATCCGCGACCTGGAGGCTCCCTCGCAGGTCGAGCAGGGCCAGCAGTACACCGTGACGGCCCGCGTCGTCAACCTCGGTAACGACGACATCGCAAAGCAGGTGTCCTACCGAGTCGCGGGCAACGTCGTGCAGGCCCAGCTCGTGCAGGTCAACGCCGGTGCCAGCACGACCGTGACGTTCAACGTCTCCATCGGGCAGTTCCCCGGCGGGACGTTCACTCACGGCGTCTACACCGACGGCGCTCGCTCGACCGCCCAGCTCGAAATCGCGGAGGGCAACCAGACCGACGAACAGCTGAACCAGCCCGAAGAGGAGGAGACCACCACCGCGGCGGATCAGACCACGACCGCGGCCGGTCAGACGACCACCGCGGCCGGTCAGACCACGACCGCAGAGGCAGGTCAGACCACCACCGCGATGGGCAACGAGACGACGACCGAAGCGGGCGAGACGACGACCGCGGAAGCGTAACGCGGCGCTGACTCCGATTTCGACTCTTTTTCGGGCGCAATCGACAGCCGCGGCGCTGGCGGACTACTCGTCGGCGAACGACCGAGCGACCGCGGTCTGCATCGCGTCGGAGTTGAACGCGCTCCCGGCCGTCCCGTCGCCGTCAAGGACGATGACGCCCGCCGACGAGCCGGTGAGTTCGGCGAACTCCTCGATGGCGCGGTCGGCGGCCTGCTGAGCGGTGTGGCCCGATTCGAGGTGACGGACCGCCCGGCGAGTTAGCGTGGCCTTGGCGATGTCCTCGCCCGCGCCGGTCGCGCTGGCCGCGCCAGCCGGGGCCGCGAAGAAGCCGCTGCCGATTTGGGGTACGTCGCCGACTCGACCGGCCAGCGCGAGCCATCGCCCGCCGGTCGAGGTCGCGGCCGCGAACTCGTCGGTCTCGGGGTCGTAGGCGACCGCGCCGACGGTGTCGTGGTCCTTGGGATTGGATTCCGCCGAGTCGGCGTCTGCGGAATCGCCGTCGCCCTCCGCGCTGTCGGGGCTTCCGCCGAACTTCTCGCGGAGCCAGTCGAGGTGTTCGCTCGGACTGCCTTCGGGGACCGAATCGAGATCGTTCCACTTCTCGCGGGTGTCCTCTGACCAGAGGTCCACGCCGGTCTCGACGCCGTAGTCCGCCGCGAGTTCGACCGCGTGGTCGCCGGAGACGAAGACGTGGGGCGTCTCCTCGAGCACGACTCTCGCGGCGCTGACGGCGTGTTCGACGCCGCGCATCGAGGAGACCGCGCCCGCTTCTCGGTCGCTGGTCATCACGCCCGCGTCGGTCCGGATTTCGCCGTCGCTCTGGACCGCGCCGCCGACCCCGGCGTTGAACCGGGGCGAGGATTCGAGGACGCGGACCGCGGACTCGACCGCGTCGAGGACCGAGGACGCTTCTGCGCCGGTCTCGGCGGCCTCGTCGAGGACTGCCTGTCTGGGTTCGGGTTCGTCGGGGTCGCTTCCGGCCCCGCCGTGGACGATGACGTGCATGCGAGGTGGTGGTCCCGGCGGCGTCTTAAATCCGATTCAATCGGAAAGGGAGGCGGGTCGGAGCAGCGCCCCCGACCCGCGGCGCTCGGTGATGCAGTCGAGAGGCGAACGCCCGGCCGACCAATCGCCAGCGAACGCTCGACTGATCAACCGACTCCCTCGGAGGAATGAAAGGGCGACCGCGAACCGCGCGAGGGCTTTCGAGGACATTGCAGTCCTATTTGCTTCTCCGGTTCTCGGTGCGAGGGCTTTCGAGAATACTGCTGTCCAGTCTGCTCCGATGACTCTTCCCGCCTCAACGATAACAACAAACAATCACGACGCTCGGTCGGGCAAGTCAATCTCGTCCGGCGCGGGCATCCAGAAGATGTCCAGCGACACCGCGAGGCTGAAGGGCACGACCCACACCAAAATGAGGGCCGTCCCACGGTCTTGGACCCCACTTCCGCCGAAGCCGACGAAGCCCGAGAGGAGAATCGTCGTGACGATGTAGATGAGCGGGATGAAGACCGCGGTGTAGACGACCGCGCCCCACTGGGTCGAGAGCCGGAGCCGGAAGAACCGGATGGCGACCGCGGCCACGACGGTGTTGACGACCATGATGAGCAGGAACCCGATGATTGTCGCGGGCGAAGCCATTGGTAGACGGGTCTTGGGAGCGAGCGCTCTTGTGGCTACCGGATGCGCGATGGAAACGAGACGAAAGGAACGTCAGCGAGAGAACCGTCGGAAAGTACGTCAACAGCAGAGACGCCGAGAAGTTCGTGAACAGAGTTTAGAAAGCCCCCGGAGGACAAACCGCGTCCTCCGAGCCTGCGGTCGCTTTGCTCCCGCGGACACCCAAACTGTCGGTCGTTGCACGAAGCGTCTGCCGGTAGTCTGGTCCACCGAGCGCACGCTCCCGGTGGAAAACCCCACCGAGGCCTACCGCCCCAAATCCTCGTGGGCGCTCGACAGGTGCTGTGAGGCCAGCGCCGCGAGGAGGGACAGTTCACCGGCCAGCGCGCCCACGGCGATGATTTCGGCGAGGGCGTTGGCGTTGCTTCCGGCGGGGTCGCCGCCGCCCCGCAGGCCAAGCACGTCGAGGGCCTCCGACTGGGTGGAGAGTTTGGTGCCGCCGCCGACCGTGCCGACCTCCAGACTGGCGAGGCTCACGCTGGCGTAGAGGGCGTCCTCGCGGGCCTCGACGGTCGTGATGGCGTTAGACCCTTCCACGACCTGCGCGGCGTCCTGCCCGGTGGCGAGGAAGGCCGCGGCGACGACGTTCGCGGCGTGGGCGTTGAAGCCGAGGCTCCCGGCCTTGGCGCTCCCGACCAGATTCTTCCGGGTGTTGGCCTCCTCGATAGCCTCCGGCGTGGTGTGAAGTCGGTCCTCAACCGTCCCGCGCGGGATTTTCACGTCCGCCGTCACGCTCCGGCCGCGGCCCTCGACGGCGTTGATGGCGGCGGGTTTCTTGTCGGTGCAGAGGTTGCCCGAGAGCGCCACGAGGGAGGCGGGGGTCTCGTCTTCGACGATTTCGGCGGCCTCGCGCGTGGCGATGGTCGCCATGTTCATCCCCATCGCGTCCTTGGTGTCGTAGACGAATCGCAGGTAGACCGAGTCGCCGACGACGTAGGTGTCCACGTCCAGCAGTTCGCCGTGGCTGGTGGTCGATTCGGCGACCTCGCGGAGTCGGTCCGTGTTCTCGCCGACCCACGAGACCACCTCCTCGGCCTCGGCCACGCCCTCGACCCGGAACACCGGCGCGCGGGTCATGCCGGACTTGGTGACGCGGGCGTCCGCGCCGCCGGCGGTGGCGATGACCGAGCAACCGCGGTTGACGCTCGCCAAGAGCGCGCCCTCGGTCGTGGCGAGGGGCAGGTAGAACTCGCCGCTGGCCGCGCCGCCCGCGACCTGCACGGGACCGACGACTCCCATCGGAATCTGGGCCGCGCCGATCATGTTCTCGATGCTCGTCTCGGTCGCCTGCTCGGCGTCGAGCGCGAAGTCGCCGACGGTGTCGAGGTCGGCGTCGGTCTCGGCCTCCAGCAGGCGTCGGCGGGCTTCAGCGGCGGTCTCGGCGTCGGTGTGGTCCTCCAGTTCGTGAAGTCTCAAGTCGCCTTCTCGGACGCGCTCGGCGAGAGCGTCCGGGTCGGTCGCGTCGTTCCCGTCAGCGTCGCTCATACCCGAGTGGTGAATGGGACGGCCCCTAACAGTTCCCATTCGGGTCGGGCACGCGAGTCGGCGGAGACGACTCGCCCGGCCGACCACCGAGCGGGGTCGGTGGATTCCACTCGGGGAAAATCGCGGGACCACTTTTACTTTCACTCCGGACATGGCCGAGGTTTATTGCCCTCTCGTCCGTATCCAAAATTGGTCCCCGAGTGGTCCACCGCGAAGGGTGAGTTCCTGCCTGCCATCGTTTCCCTTCCCCTTCCGGCGCGGTACCGTTCGCGTTCGATTCGGTCTCCAGCCGTCGCTCGCAACTGTCATCCCCTGCACGGCCGCGCCTCGCCACCGCGGGACCATCGCCATGACCGCGAGAACTTCCGAGAGGGATGACGTCCTCACCGATTCGCGGTTCGCACAGTTCCTTCGACTGCTGAAACTCGTGTTGACCGTCCTGACGCTCGCCGTCTCGCTGTGGAAGGCGTTGGGACTGACGTAACCGAGTCGTCTTTTCGCCGTCGGATTAGCCCGCGTCGGGCCGGTCGCCCGGCCGTTCGAGATCGAAACTGTCGGCCAGCGCGAGGAGTCCGCCCACGAACAGGAGTCCAACCCCGACCCGGAGCGAGGACGACGAGTTCCCCGAGTGAAGCGCCAAGAAGAGCCATCCCGGCGCTGCGACGACGTTGCCGATGCCGCGCAGTCGGTCGCCGTCTCGGAATCCCGCCACCGAGAACAGTAGCGATGCGAGCGCGAAGCCACCGAGGACGACCGGGAGCAGTTCGACACCGACCGCGGCGGCCGCGACACCCCCGCCGACGACCAGCGCCACGGCGACGAGCGAGAGCCATCGATTCGCGGGACGTTTCATCCGTAGTCAAACGTATCGGCGCATCGAACAAAAGTTTGGTCAGAGCAACCGATACCGCCCGCGACTCTCGCTGACCTCGCCCCGACGAGCCAGTTTCTCCAGCGACTTCCGAACGTAGTCGGCGGGGACGCCTCGCTCCTCGGCGAAGGCGACCACCTCGTCCTCGGTCGGTCGGTCGAGTTCCCGCAGGGCCGCCATGACGGTCTCCTTCTGGGAGGTCCCCCGCGTGCTGGCCGACCGGTTCTCGACGCGCTCGGCGGCCTCGGCGACCGCCTCGGTATCGACGCCCGAGGCTTCGAGGTACTCGTCGTCGGAGGGGCCTGCCTCCTCGATTTGGGCCTCCATCTCGGTGAAGGAGTCGAGTTCCGCGAACGCCTCGCCCTCGCCCTGCCGGTTGGCGAGCATCGACGAGCGGACCTCGCGGGCGTGGTCCTCGTCGTCGGTCTCTACGAACTTCTTCAACTTCTCGAACTTCCGGCGCTTGCCGCACCGGGGACACTGGGTGGTCTCCGGGCGACCCTCTACGATTTTGAGCGCCTGACAGTCACTACACCCCACGACGGCGTACATGCCCGTGAGTCGGGCTTTTTGGTACGTGAATCTTCGGACTCGGACTGTAGTTGGTGGTTGAGGGAATTATATCGATGTGTTTTAGAATGGTATTCAATCTTCTAATATGGAACTATTCACTCCCAACAGTCCGCGTGCGCTACTCCTGATTTTCCGCGGTCGGCGCGCGCTGGCGCGGTCGTCGTGAACGAAGTGAACGACTGCTCGGCGGACGCAGTTTGTCCGCCGGTGTCTCTCGTGACCGCGCCATTTCGTGCGAGGGACGAGCAACGTGGTTCGAGAGAGCAAAGCTCTCTCGTCATCCCGAAAATCGGAGATTTTCGGAGACAACGGAGTGAGTAGCGCAGTCGGTTGGGGAGGACGTGGCCTGCGGTCGCGGTTGCGGGGCGGTGGCGGTCGCGGTGACGCCTCGGCTCAAGCCTGAAGCTAGCTCTCTCGTCTCGTCCATCTCCATCCCGTCCGTCTCCATCCCGTCCGTCTCCATCCCGTCCGTCTCCGTCCCGTCCACACCCTCTCGTCTCTCCCATCCCTTTCCTCTCCCTACAGAGCCGAGAGAACAGACCCTCGATTTTTCAGTCCTGCCAGTCCGGATTCTCCCGCGGCGGGCTGAAGATGTCCACGCCCTCGACTCGCTCGTCCCCGCGGTTCTCGGCGGCGTGGGGTTCGCCACCCGGCAGGACGTACGAATCGCCCGCGCTCACGTCGATCTCCTCGCCGTCCACGATGAACGTCAGGGTCCCCTGCGTGATGTAGCCCGCCTGCTCGTGGTCGTGGCTGTGTTCGGGCACCTCCGCGCCGGGTTCGATGTCGAAGTGCTGGACGTTCATCTTCTCCGCGCCCGCCAGAAGCGACAGGTGGACGCCCTCGACGGCTTCGGTTGACTCCTCGGCGTCGTTGGGTACGACTTCCATGCGTGAGTGTACCGTAGACGGCGGGGCACCTAAAGGTTCGAGTCGGGGAAATCGGATATCGGGCAGAAAGAGGAGAGGAAAGTAACTTCGAGTCTGAAGTATTGACATCCTCCCCGCGCTAAAGCGCGAGGATTCCTCCGTTGGGGTTCGGCTACCGACCCACGGAGGCAACTTGCGGGTTTGTGCGCACTTCTTTGGGACTTTCGTGAGGGTGTGGTTTCCCCGACCAGTCGTGGTCGTCCCACTCGAATCGCACGGGCCGTGCCATCGGCCTGACTTCCGTATCGCTGTTTTCTCGAAGGAACGTCTCTGACGCCGTGAGGTCGGCGTGTCCCTCGAATCCGCACGGACACGTTAGCGTATCCTCGTGGCGAACCGTCTCCCCGTGGTCGGCACACTCAGGACACGTCTGACTCGTCCATGCTTCCGACTCGGCTTCGAGGCTGATGCCGTATTCCTCACAGACGCACGCGAGCCGGTGGATGAACTTCTTGAACGCCCAGAAGTTGTGCGTCTTCTTGTTCACCCTGACCGACCAGTGCGTTTCCAGCACCTCGGTCAAATCGCCCACGTACACCGTCGCAACGCCCTCGTCGTACAGCCGTTCAACGAGGTCGCGCACCAGCGCGTTCTGTGCGTGGTCACGGCGCTTCGTCCGCTGTCGGTACAGCCGTCGGATCCGTTTCGAGGAGTAGCGTCCTTCCCGGAGTTTCGACTGGAGGCGGGCGATTTCGTCTGTCGTCTCGCGGAACCGTCCGAACAACTTCCGACCATCGTAGAGGTACTGGTTCCCAGTGGTCGTGGAACAGGCGACGAGGTTGGTCGCGCCAACGTCGAGGGCGGCTTCGTGCGAAGCCAGTGGTGAATCCAGTCGAGAATCAGGGACGGTGACTGGTTGGAAAGCCCTGAACGTGTCGCTCACCTCGTCGTACTCAAGTTCCAGACGACCCTGTTTGCCGGCCCACTTCGGGTTGCCTCGGACTTCGAGGCGGAGTCGTTCGTGGTAGCCGAGTCCGTATTCGTCTTTCAGTTCTTGCCCGACAGGGATTTCGAGACGGCTACGTTTGCCCCATTGAATCGTGTACTGGTTGTTTCGGATGTAGGTCCGGAGTTCGCGTCCGTCCTCCTCGTTTCCCCAGTACGACGGCGGGTTGGCGTACTCGCCTTTCTCCGTGAGGGCGAAGAACGACCGCCACGCTTCGCTGTTCTTGCGCGTGACCTGTTGGACGGTCGCGCTTCCGACGACACCGTTGTAGCGTCCTCGGTACTCGGAGGTGTCCCACACGTCGCCGTCACCGAAGTAGTTCTGGCGACGTTCGTAGGTCAATTCGTTCCACAGCGAGGCGGAGGCGTCGAGTAGCCGCAGGAGGCACTCTTTGTCGTTCTCAGTCTGTGGAACGACCTCGAAGGTGTTGACGCGCTTCATTCGTCGCCACCGTCCTGTTCATCGATGTACTGTTCGACAGCACCCTTCGAGGCACTCCCCGCTGTCCCGACGTAGTACGAACGAGTCCACTTCACGCGGTCGTCGTAGCGTTGGTTGTACTTCCGCGCGGAGATGCCCTTGACCCAGTTGACGATGAGTGACGGGGCGTTCTTCGGTGGACTCTCGATGAACAGGTGTACGTGGTCGGGCATGACCTCGCACTCGGCCAGTTCGAGGCCTTTGTCTTCACAGATTTCCGCGAAGATGGCTTCAAGACGTTCCTTCGTCTTCCCCGTCAGGTGCGAACGCCGATACTTCGGCACGAATACTATGTGGTAATAGAGTTCGTATTTCGCATGACGGGTACTCTTTACCATCTATGCATACTATCTATATTTGGACGGGTTAAAGATTGTGTTGGAACCCCGTCTATGCCATCGTTGGCAGTTGCATACTGTTGGTCGGCTTCATCCCCGCCCTGAAGCGCGAGGCTTTCGCCTCGAATTTTCCGTAATTCCCGACGTTAGTGCGCGACGGTGGTGAACGTGAAGAGGAGCTAGCTATCGTCGAAGCCGAGGCGTCACCGCGACCGCCACCGCCCCGCAACCGCGGGCCTCACGCCTCCCCAACCGCTTGCGCTGCTCGGCCCCCGGAAGGCAAACCGCGTCTTCCGTGCTGTTGCGAATCGAAGATTCGCTACATCCCGAAAATCTTCGATTTTCGAACGACTCCGCTCACGAAGACCTCGCGCGGGCATGAACGCCGCGCTAGCGCGCGCCAAACAATTATAAATAGGGTCCGAAAGCGGTCTCCGATGGCCGATTCGACCCACGCGGACCGGTTTCAAGTCCGCGCTCGGTCAAAACCCGACGTCGCTCGGAATCGCCTTCAGAACCGCTCTTCGACCTGCCGGAGCGTGTCGGCCATCTCCTCGGAGTTGTCCACCGTGACGTGCGACCGCGAGATGGGTTCGAACTGCTCGCGGTACAGCCGGTGAATCTCGAAGTCGGCGTCGCTCTCGTCGTCCTCGCGGCCCGCGATTCGCTCGCGGACGACCTCCTCGGCGCACTCGACTTTCACCAGTCGGAAGGGCGCGTCCAGCGATTCGGAGATGGCGACGGCGTGGTCCCGGTAGCTCTCCGCCTTGAAGGTGCCGTCCAGTACCGCGCTCGTGCCGTCCTCGACGAGGTCGCTCGCCCGGTCGAACAACTCGCGGTAGACCATCCGGGCCTCCTCCTCGGTGTAGTCGGGGTCCGAGAGAATCTCCTTGCGAATCACGTCGGTCCGGAGGAGTCGCCCGTCGAGTCGCTCGGCGATGTCCTCGGCGACCGTGGTCTTGCCAACCCCCGGCAGGCCGCAGACCACGACCAACTGGGGCGTGGTCTGGGAGACCTCGCGCGCTTCCGTCTCAGACATGGCGACCACCGACTCGCCGCCCTTCCGCTCGCGTCCGGTAAGTTGCCGCGCAAATCCGACTCATGTAATTATCGTAACCCACGAACCCAATCCCTTATCAAGGTGTGGAAACCCGGTTCGGGCGCGACCGCCACCGCGATTTTCCCGACCGGCGACGTACTCGGTATTCATGCTCTCGGGCTCCGATTCCGACGGTCTCGTATCTGTCGTAGTGCCGACCCACTACCGGAACGACCGCCTCCGGCGCGCGCTGGAGAGCGTCCGCGACCAGGAGTACCGACCGAGAGAGGCCATCGTCGTGGACGGGTCCGACGACGGCCACGCCCGCCCGGTCGCCGAGGACTTCGGCGCGACCTACGTCCGCCAGAAGCGCGACGAGGGGCCGCAGGCGGGCCGGAGCATCGGCGCGAAGCGCGCCGAGGGTCGCTACGTCCAACTGCTGGACGACGACGACCGACTCCGACCGTCGAAGATTCGCAAGCAGGTCGAACTTCTCGAATCC
The DNA here is from genome assembly GCF_004765785.1 of Halorussus ruber. GTDB lineage: Archaea > Halobacteriota > Halobacteria > Halobacteriales > Haladaptataceae > Halorussus > Halorussus ruber. The sequence continues at coordinate 184,069 of NZ_ML219770.1, forward strand.
GACCCGGAGGTCGGCGTCGCCTACTGCGGGATGGACGACGAGGAGCGCGGGGAACTCCTCCCGAGCCCCGTCGTGCGGGGCAACGTCATCGAGCGCGCGCTGGAGATGCGGACCTTCCCGTGCGTCAACTCGACCATGCTCGTGGAGGCCGACATCGTAGAGCGCGTCCTTCCCTTCCGCCACCGCCACGGGGCCGACGACACGGGCCTCAAAATCGACCTCGCGCTCCAGACGCAGTTCGACTTCGTGGCCGAACCGCTGGTGGTCCGGGGCCGAACCGGCGAGTCGCTGTCCGAATCGTGGGGGTACCTCGACGGTCGGATGGATGTCATTGCGACGTACGAACAGCTCTACCGGCGATTTCCCGACCGGATTCGCCAGCGCGCGCTCCGAGAGACCCACTATCAGGCGGGCCGGAAACGCCTCGGAGAGCGCGGGTGGTCGCCCCGCGCCACGGCGTCGTTCGCCCGCTCGGCGTGGGAGACGCCCGACGACCACGCCTACCACCTCGGGCTGTGTCTGGGGTCGGTGCTGGGTCGGCCGGGGGTGGACGCCGTGGACCGACTGTTCGGCCGCGGACGGACGCAGTAGGTCGCTCGCCCCGAGCGATGGCACCCCGAGGTATAACGCACCGGGGGTCGAAATACGGCCCAGATGACGACCGCATCCGGCGACGACACCGGCCCCGGAGACGGCCCCGACCCCGACGGCCTCGCCGATCTCACCGACCTCGCCGCGGACCTCGTCCGCGTCCCGACCGAGAACCCGCCGGGCGACGAGCGCCCCGGCGCGGAGTTCGTCGTCGAGTGGTTCGAGGAGCGCGGCATCGACGCTCGCCTCGTAGAAGCCCCCGACCCCGAGCGAGCGCAGGCCGTGGCGTGGGTCGGCGAGAACCCCGAAACTGCGCCGGACGACTCCCCGACGCTCGTCCTGAACGGCCACCTCGACGTGGTTCCCGCGGGCGACCCCGAGTCGTGGACCCGCGACCCCTTCGGCGGGACTGTCGAGGACGGCGTCCTCTACGGTCGGGGGAGCGCCGACATGAAGACCGGCCTCGCGCTCGCCATGCTGACGCTGCGGGACCTCGCGCCCGAAATTGAATCCGGAAATCTCGACGGCTCGCTCGTCTTCCACGCCGCGATGGGCGAGGAGACCGGCGCGCCCGGCACCCGGACGCTCCTCGACGAGGGCTACGGCGGGGACCGGGCGGTCGTGCTGGAACCAACCGACTTCCGGGTCGGGACCGCCGCGAAGGGGGTCGTCACCTACCGCGTCGGCGTCTCGGGGTCGGCCTCCCACGCGAGTCGCCCCGACCAAGGCGTCAACGCCATCGACGCTGCCAGACCCGTGTTGGCGGCGATAGACGACTACGACGACCGACTCCGCGAGCGCGAGGACCCACTCGTGGGGAAGGCCTACGCGACCGTGACCGAGTTCGAGGCCGGGACCGACTCGAACATGGCGGTGCTTCCCGGCCGGGCCGAGTTCCTCCTCGACCGGCGCATCCTCCCCGACGAGACCATCGAGACGGTCGAGGCCGAAATCGAGGACCTGCTCGCCGGAGTCGAGCGCGCGGCGGGAGTCGAGACCGACCGCTCGCTGGTCAAACACTACGCCTCGGCCGGGATTCCGGCGGACCACTCGCTGGCCGAGCGGTTTCGGGACTTGTCCGCGGAGATGGCCGACGCGCCCCGCGAACCGTGGGGACTGGAGGCCGCGACCGACGCCCGCGAGTTCGTCGCCCGCGGGACGCCAGCCATCATCTGGGGGCCGGGCGAACTCGCGCAGGCCCACACCGTGGACGAACACATCGACCTCGGGGACGCCGTGGCCGGACTGGAGATTCTGAAGAAAGGTGTGCGAGAGACGCTCTCCTAGAGCGAGACGCCGTCGAGACTCGCGTCCAAGTCGTCCACGTAGTCGTTGAACGCCTCCACGAAGCGGGGCACGTCCTCGGCGAGACTCCGCACGTCGTGAGCAGCGGGCTGTTCGTACTGCGAGAGGAGGTAGATGCCGCCCTCGCCGCCGACCCGGAGGTAGGAAGTCGCGCCGTTCTCCCACTTGAGTTCCCAGCGATTCCCGCCGACGCGGGTCGCGTAAGTGCCGTACTCCCCGCCCTCGTAGCGCGCGAGTTGCCGGGCGATTTGGTCGCAGACCTCGCGGACCCGCCCGAGGATTCGCTCGCGCTCGGCGACGACCGAGTCGGTGGACTCGACCGCGGGGAAGTCAGTGGGGACCTCGTCCAGCACGCCGTCGAGCGACTCGACGTAGCGGTTGAACGATTTCACGAACTCCTCGTAGTCGGTCATCGCCTCCGCGAGGTCCTCGGGGTCCGGCGGCTGGTGAGTCGAGACGACGTAGGTCTCGCTCCGACCGCCCTCGAACAGGAGGAACTGGAGGTCTCCGGCTTCGTACTTGACGGTCCACTCGCCGTCGCTGGTCTCGAAGGTGCGCTTGCCGTAGTCGCCGCCCTGCAAGCGAGCGAGTTCGCGGGCGATTTCCCCGGCGTGACTCCGGACCCGGGCGACCACTTCGTCGCGGCGCTCGGCGGCCTCGTCGGCGTCCTCGACCGACAGGTCGAACAGCTCTGTCATCGGTTGCACTCGGGACGCGACGGACAAAAGGTTCGTGACCGCGGGATTTCGCGCTCCTCTCGTCCCTCCGATTTGGCGCGCGCTGGCGCGGTCGTCATCGAGCGACGCGAGTGACTGCTCGACGGACGCGGTTTGTCCGTCGGTGTCTCTCGTGACCGCGCCGAACCGCACAAGAGGTTGGGGAGGACGAGGTGCGGTTGCGGGGCGCGGGCGGTGCCGAAACTCCTCGGCTTCGGCAGTAGCTAGCCTCCTCTCGCTTCCGGCCTTTTCCACGAATTCCACCTACTTTCCCTCCACGCCGACTCTTCTCTCGTCCCGCCTCGAATCCACTACCTTTTTCCTCCGGTACCGACCACCGAGCAAAGACGAATGGTCGCCGAGAAACTCACCGCGCCCGACCCCGAGACCCTCGTCAGCGAGGCGAAGGCCGCCTTTCGGGACGGCGCGATGCTGACCGTGCAGGCCCGCTGTGAAGTCGAGTACGAGGGTCGGACCTCCGGCTATCTGGGGCCGGGCGACCGGATTCTGGTCGCCAAGCCCGACGGGACGTTTCTGGTCCACCAGCCGACCGGCCACAAGCCCGTCAACTGGATGCCCGGCGGCGGGTCGGTCTCGGCGCGCACTAGCGAAGACGAGGCGGTCCTCCTCGCCCGGCGCACCAACCCCAGCGAGCGCGTCGAGGCCCGGATTCTGGAGGCCTACGGGCTGACGCGCTTCGACGCGACCGACGGCGCGACCTACGAGGAGTCGGGCACCGAGGCCGAGATGCACGAGTACATCGAGGAGAATCCCGACGTGCTGGAGGAGGGCCTGCGCATCGTGGAACACGAGCGCGAGTCCAAGTACGGCTTCATCGACTTCTTCGCGCGCGACGAGTCGGGCACCCCGGTCGTCGTGGAGGTCAAGCGGATTCAGGCCACGCTGAACCACTTCGACCAGCTTCAGCGGTACGTCTCGCTGTACGAGGAGACAAACGATACCGTCCGCGGGATGCTGGTCGCGCCCAGCGCCTCCGAGCGCGTCGAGCGGGCGCTCCGGGACAACGGGCTGGAGTTCGTGGAACTCGCGGAGTTCGACACCGACGCCAAGGGCGCGACCGAGGCGAAGTTGACCGACTTCTGACCTCGCGGCTCCGCTGGCCGTCCGAAAGCAACCGCTGGATTTATTTAAAGCACAAATATGTATTTTTAGGAATTAATTATTTATGTCTGTCTCTGTTCCCGTTCGTCTCCGATTCGACCGCGGTTCCCTGTCACGCGCTACCGACCGCCCCGTTCGGAACTGTTTTGTACAGTAACTCGCCTATCCCACAATATTCAATGAACCGAGGAGGTTCGAGCGTATGAGCGACGAACGCGACGCGGACGACCGGTCCGCACCCGACCCCGACCCCGACACCGACGAGCGGTCGCCGTCGGGGGCGGAGCGTCGGTCCTCGCCGGGCGCGGAGAGTCGGTCCCCGTCCGGCGAAGACGGTCGGTCCGCTTCCGACCCGGACGAGGGGTCGATGCCGGACGAGGAGGCGATTCCGGCGGACCCGCACGTCGGACAGGGCCTGCTCGACGTCGACATGGGACCGAGTTCCGCGCTGGCCCACCTCTACCGCGGGGAGATTCACCGGATGAAGCTGTGGCGCGAACGCCTCGACAAGACGACCAACTGGTCGGTCCTCGTCATGGCGGCGATTCTGACGTGGGCGTTCTCCAGCGTCCGCAACCCCCACTACGTCATCCTCGTCGGTGCGGCCACCATCGGCCTCTTCCTGCTGGTCGAGTCCCACCGCTACCGCGCCTACGACGTGTGGCGCTCGCGGGTCCGCTCGCTCCAGGAGAACGTCTGGGCCTACGGTCTCGACCCCTCGAAGGGACTGGTGGACGAGAACTGGCGCACCCACCTCGCCGACGACTACCGCACGCCGACGGTGAAAATCACGGCCGAGGAGGCGCTGGCCCACCGCCTGCGCCGGGTCTACTTCCCGCTGTTCACGGTCTTACTCGGGGCGTGGGTCATCCGCGTCACCGCGTTCGACCCCCTCTCGTGGCCAGCGAGCGCGGCCATCGGCCAGATTCCGGGCCTCGTCGTGACTGCAATCGTGTTGTTGGTCTACGCCGCGGCGGTCGTGGTCGCCTTCCGACCCCGGACGTGGCACGCCCGCGACGAACTCCGGACCGTGGACCTCCGGAAGAAGCGGTAGTCGGCCACTGCCGAGGACCTCGGGGTCAAGCCCCGAGGCGATTCACATCGGCGAGATGGTCGAGGTCCCGCTGTTCGTCACCCAGGATGGGTCCAGCACGGAAAGTGTCGCCGAGTCGGCAGTACGACTCTTGGGTTTCGAGACCGTCTTTCGACGTGAGATGGCGTATCGCGCGACCGACGACACCCGGCGTGACACGTATCGATGAGCAACAACTGGGCGAAGTGGTTCACCGGCGAAAACTCCCGGATTCCGTGGTTGACCAGACGCCAGCGACTCATCATCGTGTACGCCGTCGCCCTCGTCTCGGTGATTCTGTTCTACAGCGTCCTCTACAACTACGGGATGCGGACCCTGGAGGGTCACGACCACTCGCTGTTCCGGTCGTTGCAGACCGTGGTCGAGACGATGACCACGACCGGGTACGGCGCGGATTCGCCGTGGTCGTCGCCGCTGATGAACGTGTTCGTCGTTTTCATGCAGTTGACCGGCGTGGCCATCGGGTTCGCCACGCTCCGCGTGCTGGTCATCCCGCTGTTCGAGCGCGCGCCCCTCGACCTCAGCGACCGCTTGACCGCCAAGGACGACCACGTCATCGTCTGCGAGTACCGCCGGGACACCGGCGTCCTGCTCGAGGAACTGGAGCGGTTGAACATCGACTACGTGCTGGTCGAGTCCGACACCGACGAGGCCAAGCAACTCTCCGACGACGGGTATCAGGCGATTCACGGCGACCCCGAGACGGTCGAGACGCTCGAACGCGCGATGATAGACGAGGCCGAGACGCTCGTCACCGACGCGGGCGACCGGAACACGAGCGTCGTGCTGACCGCCCGCCGACTCAAAGCGGACCTCCGGACCATCGCGTTTACCGACACACCGACCCACGAGGGGGCGCTCAAACAGGTCGGTGCCGACACCGTCGCGTCACCCGACGCGCTCATCGGTCGGCGACTGGGCCAGAAGACCAACGCGTGGGCCGAACTGCCCGAGTCGCTCGGCGACGCAACGGTCGGCGACGTTCGAATCGGGGAGGTGCTCGTCCGACGGAGCAGTTCGCTCGCGGGCGTCCGAATCGAAGACACCGTCGTCGCGGAGCACTCGGACCTCACGCTGGTCGGGGCGTGGATAGACGGCAACCTCCGGCTTCCGCCAGACACGACCGAGCGCGTCACGGCGAACTCGGTGCTCATCGTGGTCGGTCCGGAAGAAGCAGTCGAAGACGTGCGCGAACTCGCCGCGGGGGTCCGACCGCCTCGCCATCACTCGAACGTCGTCGTCGCCGGGATGGGTGCCGGGGGACGAGCGGCCGCCGACGCGCTGGGCGAAGGCGTGGACGTGACGACTATCGACCGCGAGGACCGACCCCGAGTGGACGTCGTCGGCGACCTCGGTGACCCCGAGACGCTCGAAGTCGCGGGTATCGAGGACGCGAGCGCCCTCATCGTGACCGTCGAGGACGACTCGACCGCGCTCCTCGTGGTGGCCATCGCGCGGACGCTGACCGACGACCTCGAGATACTGGTTCGGGTGGACGACACCGCGAAGTCGCCCGCCGCGTTCGACGCCGGGGCCGACTACGTCCTCTCGACACAGCGGGTCAGCGCCCGACTGCTGGCCAGAGAGCTGCGCGGCGAGGAGGTCCTCACGCCGGTCAGCCAGCTCCGGGTTATCCGAACCGCCGCTGGGCCATTCGCCGGGGAGTCGCTGGGCGAGGTCCGGCGCGAGACCGAAGACGGCTACGTCTTCGTCGGAATCGAGCGCGACGGCGAGTTCGTCGCGGACGGGGCGACTCGCATCGAGCGCGACGACCGACTGATAGTCGCCGGAACCGACGCGACCATCCGGGAGTTCGAGCGCCAGTTCGCGTGAGTTTTTGACCTGCATCAACGCCCTTTTCGCCCCGACTTGCCTACGATTCGCCAATGACTGGTGCCATCGAAGTCGAGAATCTTCGCAAACAGTACGAGGGAGTGCAGGCGCTCGACGGCGTGTCGCTGTCGGTTCCGGAGGGGAGTTTCTTCGGCCTGCTGGGACCTAACGGCGCTGGCAAGACGACGTTCATCAACATCCTCGTCGGACTGGTCCGGCGGTCGGGCGGCCGGGCCGAGGTGTTCGGTCACGACGTCGAAGACGACTACCGGGAGGCGCGGGACGCCATCGGTCTCGCGCCACAGGAGTTCAACGTCGACCACTTCTTCCCGATTCGTGAAGTGCTGGAACACAAGGCCGGATACCACGGGATTCCGGCGAGTGAGGCCGCGGAGCGCGCCGACGAGGTGTTGAAGCAGGTCGGCATCTACGAGAAGCGCGACACCCGATTCAACTGGCTCTCTGGGGGAATGAAGCGCCGGTTCATGCTCGCTCGGGCGCTCATCACCGACCCGGACCTGCTGATTCTGGACGAACCGACCGCCGGGGTGGACGTACAACTGCGCCACGACCTCTGGGACCTCATCACGGAACTCAACGAGTCGGGGACCACGATTCTGCTCACGACCCACTACATCGAGGAGGCCGAGCGCCTCTGCGACGAGGTGGCGATTCTGGACTCCGGGAACCTCCTGACCGTCGCCACCCCGGAGGAGCTGATGGACCGCGGCCCGGACAAGATTCGGGTCACGCTCCGGAATCCGCCGGTCGGAACGCCCGACATGCCGATGCTCCGAGGCGGCGGCGCGGGAAGCGAGGACCGAATCGAGGCGGTCGAGATGGACGGCGACCAGTTGGTCGTCACCGCCACGCAGGGCGGACTGGTCGCGCCGGACCTCGTTCGGGCGCTCGACCGCGCGGGTCACGAAATCGTGAACTTCGACATTTCGCGGACCTCGCTGGAGGAGGTCTTCGTGGACATGACCCGCGAGGGCGGAAGCGACCAGGAGTCCGCCGAGGCGGTCGCGGCGGACGGGGGTGAGCGACAATGAGCCGACTGGCCGGGCTCACGGGCTTCAAGACCCTCGCGCGCCGCGAGATTCTGCGCTTCCTCCGGCGGCCACGCAACACCTTCGTCCCGCCGTTCGTGACCAACGTGCTGTATTTCTCGGTGTTCGGGGTCATTCTGGGCGACCGCGTGGGCGAAATCAGCATCGGCGCGAGTACGGAGCCGATTCCCTACATCCTGTTCATCCTGCCCGGTCTGGTCGTGCTGGGAGCCATCTCGAACGCCTTCGAGAACGCCTCCTTTTCCATCTTCCACGGGCGGTGGAACGACTACATCGAGGAGACGCTGACCTCGCCGATGTCCTACTCGCGGATGGTCGTCGCCTACATCGTCGCGGGCGCGACGCGGGGCCTGCTGGTCGGCGGCCTCATCGCGGTCATCGGCGCGTTCTTCACCCCGGTCGGGGTCGCCCAACCGCTCTATCTGGTCGCGTTCGCGCTGGTCATCACGCTCCTGTTCTCCAGCTTCGGCGTCGTGGGCGGTCTCTGGGCCGACGACTGGGACAACCTCACCATGATGAACCAGTTCATCGTCCGACCGCTGGTCTTCTTCGGCGGGGTGTTCTACGCGGTCCGAGAGCTTCCCTCGCCGTATCAGGAACTCTCTATGCTGAATCCGATGGTCTACATGGTCAACGGCGTCCGGTACGGCTTCTTGGGCGTCTCGGAGGTAGACCCGAACTGGTCGCTGGCGGTCCTCTCGGGGCTGACCGCGGCCATTCTGGCGCTCGACATCGTGCTGTTCAAGCGCGGATACGGGCTGACGGACTGAGAGACGAGTTCGGGCGAGAAGCGGTTCGGGCGAGAAGCGGTTCGGGCGCGGTCGATTCTCCTCGAATCCTCCGGCAACCCGGCGTTTCGGTTCTGTCGCCCGAGTAAGCTCTCGTTTCGGCGACCTTCGTGGTGTTTCTACTGCGCTACTCTCCTGACTGGCACGAACCTTCCTCGTAGGGCCACCGCCCGCCGCGTTTGAGTTCCTGCACGTAGCCCTCGTCGATGGTGTCCCGAATCTCCTCGCGGGACTTGTGGGGTATCTCCCGGCCGTCGTCGGCGACTTCGAGGACCGATTCGGTGAGCGTGATGGCGACCGCCCGGAGGTCGCGCACGTCGAGTTTGTCGAGCGTGTCGGCGTGGGTGTGGCCCCACCCGCGGCCCGACCCCTCGGACTCGGTGTAGGCCATCACGGCCGGGACGCCCTCTTGGACGAACGCCCACTGGTCGCCGTGGGGGCTGATGGTGTCCCGGCGCGAGAGGGGTGCCCCGAGGTCGTCGGTCACGTCCGCGAAGACCGCCGCGAGCGCGTCGAACTGGTTCGCCATGACGCCGAGGTTTCTGGAGTTGCCCGCGCCGTCCACGTTGACGACCGCCTTCACCGAATCGAGGTCGTTGCTCTCGGCCCAGTGGTACGCGCCCCAGAGGCCGATTTCTTCGGAGCCGAAGGTGACGAGGCGGACGCGAGTGTCCAAGTCGTCCTCGACCTGCGCGAGCAGGCGGCCGACTTCGGCGACCAGCACCGACCCCGCGCCGTTGTCGTTGGCCCCCTCGCTGATGTCGTGGGCGTCCACGTGGGCGGTGACGAGGACTTCGGAGTCTGCCTCAGCAGGACCGACCACGGCCTCGACGTTCCGCGAGGAGGTCTCCTCGTTTCGGCACTCGACCGAGAGGGTGGCGCGGGCCTCGTCGTCGGCGCAGTAGCGCGCCAGCCTCGCCCCGACCTCGGCGGAGACCCCGACCGCGGGAATCGGGCCGGGCCGGTTGTGGTAGCCGATTTCGCCGGTCGGCGGCAGGCACCCCTCGACGTGATTCCGGAAGATGAACCCTTCTGCCCCGGCCTCGGCGGCCGCGACGTACTTCTCCATCCGGTGAATCCAGCGACCGTGACTCTCGGGCGTCTCGCTGGAGGCCATCGCAATCTTGCCCTCCACGTCGGCGTCCTCGAACTCCTCGGGCGTGCCGTAGCCCACGTCCACGACCTCGCCCTCGGCGTCTCCGGCGGGCGTGCCGGGCAGGGCGATGACCTCGTGGCTGGCGTCGTAGCGTCGCGGGTGCGGGTCGGCGAGTTCGAGTTCGGAGGAGCCGCGCCACCAGCCCGGAATCTCGAACTCGTCGATTTCGACCTCGCGGAGTCCGGCCTCCTCGAAGGCCTCGGCGATTACCTCCGCCCCAACGCGTTCGCCCTCTTGGCCAGCCATCCGGTTGCCGACTTCGACTAACTCCTCGAGGGTCTCCCACGCGAACTGGCTGGTGTAAGCGTCGCCGACGACTGCATTGGGTAATCGTGACATAGTGAGTGAACTGGGGTCGGTGAGTCCCAAGAAGGTGTGGGTGTCGGAAATGGGGGAACTCGGAGTAACCACTCTTGATTTGCTTCGGCCGGTGAACCAACCCCGCCCTCGGCGGACTGAAAGGGCGAGCGGGGTTCGCGGCCGAAGGCCATGGTCGTCTCAGCGACCCCTATCCGAAGATGAGTCGAGCGAAGCGAGACGAATCGAGGATATGTCGCTGAGCGACCGCGAACCGCGCGAGGGCTTTCGAGACCACAATTGCTTCTTCGAGTTCTCCGAACTTTCTCAACCCATTCCCGTAACACAAGCGCATCGACAGAAGAAGTCGAGAAGTAGCTAGCTTCAGGCTTGAGCCGAGGAGTCCCCCGCAATCGCCCCGCACAGCACCGCACCTCGTCCTCCCCAGCCTCCTCGGTCGCTTCGCTCCCTCGTCCCTCGCGCGAGGGACACGCGCAGTTCTGCGCGTGCCCCCACGCGCCGAGTCGAATTCTCTTCCTATCCTCCGACTTTATCCCATTCGCCACCGTTACCTACCAGTCGCCAACGTCTCCAACGCGTTCGAAATCGCGTTCAGAACCTCCTCCTGTCCTTCGATGCCGTGGCGGTCGGCCAGCCACGTCGGGTCGTTGTAGGTCACGTTGGTCGTCCCGTCCTCGGCCTCCCAGACCAGCAGTTTTTGAGGTAGGTCGATACCGGCGGTCTGGCTGACCTGCATCAGTTGCGTGCCGAGGTTGGGATTCCCGAACAGGACCAGCGAGGTCGGTCGCAGGTCGAGACCCGCGTTCTGAGCGTTGCGCGCGTGGTCGATGGTCGTCACGAGGATGAGGTCGTCGTTGTCCTCGATGTCTGTCTCGATTCGCTCGACGGTCGCGCCGACGCTCTCGTCGCTCTCGACCGTGACGAGGCCCGACTCTGCGCCACCGTCAGACTCCTCTGTCGTTGTTTGAGTAGTTTCTTGATTGCTCTTCCGATTGTTCTGGTTGCTTCCTCGGCGGTCGGACTCGTCTGCGGCCGCGGTGCCAGCGAGCGTGAGGCCCGCTCCGGCGAGCGCAGCCCTGAGAAACCGGCGTCGCTCCGTTTCGTTCATGACTCGCCGAGGAGACGACGCTCCGACGGAAAGTTATCCGGACGCTTCGGACGCAGAACTCTTGATTTCGATAGTGGAGCGTCGAGAAAGCGGGCGTTTCGGGGTTACTCGTCGGCGAGCGCATCGTAGATTTCGCGGTGGGCGTCGCGGTCGTTCTGCGCGATTTCGAGGAGACGGTCCTCGGGAGTGTCGCTGAATCCTCGCCGAGATTCGACTGCAGTCAGTTCCGAGAGGTATTCGACCGTCGCGTTTTCCGCCAGTAAGTCCTCGCGGACGCCGAAGAGTTTCAGCATGGCGCGCACGTCGTCGCCGTAGTCGAATCGGTACCCGTTGACTGCGAGAAAGACGCTGGTCGTGTTGAGTGCCGTCCGCTTGTTTCCGTCTACGAAAGGGTGGTTTGCGACTACCAATCGGAGGAGATGAAACGCTTTCTCGTGGACGGATTCCGGAACTTCTCCGAAGTACCCGTGTTCGATGAAGTCGAGTGCGAACTGAACCTGTCGTTCGGTTCGAACGCCGCGCTCGCTGTCCGGATACTCGGTGAGAATCCCGTCGTGGACCGCGAGAACGTCTTCAGTCGAAGGATACCAGTTTTCGGCGTCTCTGCCAGTCATTCGGAGCTACTTCGTCCGGACTCGTTTTAAATCCCGACTAAATACACGACTTCGACTACTCCTCCCACGGTTCCCCGCCCTGCTGGTCGCCGAACAGCTCGCGCATCAGCGTCACGATGCTCTCGGGCGGGAACTGGCCGCGCTCGGTCACGATGGCGTCCACGTAGCGGGGCGGCGTCACGTCGAAGGCCGGGTTCTCGACCGTCAGTCCCTCGCCCCCGAGGTCGCCGTTGATGTCGCGCTCCTCGGCTTCGGTGAGGACCTCGCGCTCGTCGCGCATCTCGATTTCGACGGTGTGGCCCGTCATCGTATCCGGATGGAGTTTGAGCGTCTGGGCCGCGACCATGATGGGGACGCCCCGTTCGCGGGCGTTGACCGCGAGGCCGGAGGTCCCGATTTTGTTGATGACCGACCCGTCGGCCGCGATGGAGTCGGCCCCGACCAGCACGTGGTCGGCGTCGTCCAGATACCGCCGGGCGGCGTTGTCCACGACGAGGGTGACGGGCACGTCCCACTCGCGCAACTGCTCGGCGGTGATGTGGCCCTGCTTGCGCGGCCGGGTCTCCTTGACGATGGCGCTTACGTCCTTGCCTTGGTCCAAGGCCTTCTCGACGCACGAGAGGGCGTCGGTCGAGTGGCAGTGGGTCATCACGGTATCGCCGTCTCGGAGGCGGTTGGCTCCGATTCGCCCGAGGTTGTCCTGCGCTTGGTCGAGTTCGCGCTGGAACTCGTGGGCGCTCTCGACGACGCCCTCGCGGAGTTCCGACACCGTCTCGCCCGCCATCCCGCGGAGGACGTACCGGAGCGCGTTGGGGAGGCTGACCGCGGTCGGTCGGGTCTCTCGGAGTCGGCGACCCGCGGCGCGCATCTCCGCCCGGAAGGCCTCGGGCGAGTCGGCGTCGCTGTCCTCGGCTTGGGCCGCCAGCGCCTCGGCCGCGGCGTCGGCGATGGTCGCCGCGCCGCGAATCTCCATGCTGGCGATGTCGGCCGCCGCCTCCTCGACGCTCTCGTGGAGTTCGGGGTCGGTCTGGCTCATGGCCGGAGAGTACGGGCCATGACCGGAAAAACGAACGGGGTCGTTCGAGAACCTGAAAGAATATAATGAATTTAATGGTGTTTCTGGCACTTACGCGGCCAAACGGCAGACCTTTTATCCTTCTCCCTCGCAGGTCCATACGTTATGAGCTACGACAAGGTGGAAGTCCCCGAAGGCGGGGAGAAGGTTACTGTAGAGAACGACGAACTACAGGTCCCCGAGAACCCCATCATCCCCATGATTCACGGGGACGGCATCGGACAGGACGTCGGTCCGGCCGCCCAGAAGGTACTTCAGAAGGCCGCCGAGGAGACCGGCCGCGACCCCCACTGGATGCGCGTCTACGCCGGACAGAGCGCCCGGGACAAGTACGGCGAGGACGTCAACCTGCCCGACGAGACGGTCGAGGCCCTCCGCGAACACCGCGTGGCCATCAAGGGTCCGCTCACGACCCCCGTCGGCGCTGGCTTCCGCTCGCTGAACGTCGCGCTCCGCCAGACGCTCGACCTCTACGCGAACGTCCGACCGACCTACTACCTCGACGGCGTCCCGTCCCCGATGAAAGCGCCCGAGGAGATGGACATGGTCACCTTCCGCGAGAACACCGAGGACGTCTACGCGGGCATCGAGTGGGAGCAGGGCACCGAGGAGGTCGAGAAGGTCCGGAACTTCGTCGAGGACGAGATGGGCTTCGACGAGACGATGCACGAGGGTCCCATCGGCCTCGGTCTCAAGCCCATCTCCGAGAAGGGTAGCAAGCGTCTCGTCCGCGAGGCCATCGACTACGCCATCGAGAACGACCGCGACAAGGTCACGCTGGTCCACAAGGGCAACATCATGAAGTTCACCGAGGGCCAGTTCGGCACGTGGGGCATGGAGGTCGCCGACGAGGAGTACCCCGACGACGAGGTCTTCGCCGCGCCCGACTCCCTCTGGGAAGAGCAGGACGAGGTCGACATCCCGGAGGACGCCGTCATGGTCGAGGAGCGCCTCGCCGACGCGATGCTCCAGTGGATGCAGCTGCGCACCGACGAGTTCGACGTCCTCGCCATGCCGAACCTCAACGGCGACTACCTCTCGGACGCCGCAGGTGCCCAAATCGGCGGTCTGGGCATCGCGCCCGGCGCGAACTTCGGCGAACACCGCTGTCTGGCCGAACCGGTCCACGGCTCGGCACCCAAGCGCGCCGGACAGGACAAAGCTAACCCGACCGCGCTCATCCTCTCGGGGCGGCTCCTGTTCGAGTACCTCGGCTGGGACGACACCGGCAAGCTCATCCGCGACGCCGTCGAGGAAACCATCTCCTCGGGCACCGTCACCTACGACCTCGCCCGTCAGCGCGAGGACGCCGAAAAGGTCTCGACCACCGAGTACGCCGAGGCCATCTGCGACAACATCGAAGACCTCGCCTAAAGCGCCCGAAGTCCACTTCAGCACGTTCGCTTCGCCTTTCTTTTCGCGTCTCGCTTGCACCGCCAGTCCCGCAAACAGCTCACCAGTCAGCCCGACAACCGTTTCCTCGAACCGACTCCGACGTTAAATTCCGTGATGGAGAGATTTATAAAACTCCACGTGAGTGGGTCACACATGGGAACCAAAGACGTTTCGGGGAACGCGAGCCGACTCGACAGGTGGCTCGGCGAGTACCTCGACCAGCTACTGCCGTGGAAACGACGCGTGGAGGCGGTCTACTACGAGAAGCGCGCCGAGAGCGCCGAGAACAGCCGCGACTACGAGACCGCCCAGCAGTACTACGACCGGGCGGTCAGCGTCCGAGGTCGCCTCGGCGACAGCGAGCGGGCGGTCGAACTCGGCCTCCGTCTGGCCGAGGTGGCCCAGAAGAACGACAACCCCGAGGTGGCGAAACGCCACTACGAGCGCGTGGTCGAACTTCACGCCCGGCGGGAGAACGCCGAGGGCGCGCTCGACGCTCTCGAACCGATGCTCGACATCCTCGACGCCGAGCAGCAGGACGACGAACTCGCCCAGTGGTGGGGCCACGCCCTGATGGTTCTGGGCAAGGCCGACCCCGGCGAAATCTCGAACGAGCGCCGGGAACGGCTCATCCAACAGTACGCCGACCAGATTTACAACGAGGACAGCGTCGGACGCCTCTACGGCTTCGCGCTCAACCGACTGCTCGCTGGCGAAGACGACAGCGGCGCGGACCTGCTGGAGGCGACGTGGGACCGCAAGGACGTGGTCCGCGAACAGGTCGGCCAGTTCCGGGTCCTCCTCGCGGCGGGCGTCGGTCTGGTCGCCCACGCCGAAATCGCCGGAGAGGACGTGGACCGCGAGGAGATTCTGGAGTTCGTCGCGGACCACCGCGGGAAACTCTCCGCGGCCGCCGAGGCGCTCTTTGAGCAGCTCCACGAGGGCGAGACCGACACCGACCCGGCCGACCTCAAATCCGGCGTCGGCCCCGACGACGAGGTGGAACTCCGCGAAATCGAGGCGCAAGTCTTCGGGGAGTTCCTCGAAGCACTGGACGACTGAGCGTTCCGGCGATTTTTCGATAGGTCAGCGGAATGCCGACAGAGTCACCGGAACTCGCGGTGGAGCGCCATCCCCTCGGATTCTAACACCCCACCGACGACCGGTATCTCGCACCACCGGCGTTCGAAGATTTCGCCGCACGGAACTCCTTCGGGGCCGTCGAACGCTTCCCCGAGGCATTCGGACTGCTCCGCCTGTAGACGACGCCGCCGAGGCCCGCGATGGCGATGCCGCCAGCGCACATCGGGCAGGGTTCGGTGCTAGTGTACATCACGGCCTCGGCGCGAGCGTCGGCGTCGAGTTCGCGGGCCGCGCGGCGGGCCAGCGTGAGTTCCGGATGGAGCGCGATGTCGTCGTCGGTGTTCTCGCGGTTGGTCTCCTCCATCACGACGTCGCCGTCCCGGACGAGGAGAGACCCGTAGGGTCCGTCGCCACGGTCGCCTGCCTCGCGGGCGAGGTCGATTGCGCGGCGGACGTGCGGTTCGTGGTCGAGCGCGTCGAGTTCGGGCATGGCGGAGGGTCGGCCCGGCGGGCGAGAAACGTTCCGGTTCTGGCGAAACTATCGGTCGAGCGGGTATCGGTCGAGAGGCTACCGGTCGATGACCTCGGGACCGACCTGCGAGAGTCTGGTGACGAACTCGGCCTCGCTCGGGAAGACGAAGACCGTCGCGTCGATGCCGTACTCCTCGATGCGGAAGCGCGCGGTGAGGTAGAGGCCGATTTCGGCGGCCGAGAAGATGCGGTGGAGCAGGGTCATCTCGGGGTTCTGGACCGCGACGGGCGTGCCGGTGTCGAAAGGCGTGTCGAAGACGGTCGCCCACTCGTCGACGAACCCGTTTGCCATCATGTTGCAGAGTTCGGTCAGCGCGTCCCGGCCCATCTCGGTCGAGACCACCGACGCGGCGTCCTCGACGGCGCGTTCGAGCATCAGCGAGGCCGCCGCGTTCGCGCTCTTGACGGGGAAGAGAACCAGCACGTGCCCGGCGAAGGGCTTGCGGAGCGGGACGCGCGCCCCGGCCCGGTCCTCGGCACCGAACCGGGAGAGGACGACCTCGGACTCGGCGTGGTCGATGCGAACCTGCTCGGTCTGGACCGTCAAGTCGTCGGCCAGCACTTTGCCGAGTCGCTCCTCGACGCCGTCCACGCCCGCGTCGCCCAGCCAGTTCAGGACCGCGATGGTGTCGAGCGGAATCCAGATCCGGTCGTCGTCATCGTCGGTTCTCGGGAGCGAGTCGGCGTGTGAGGGCGAATCGTCGGTGTCAGTCGAATCAGCAGGGGCGTCTATCGGCTTTGCGGGTTCGAACTCGTCGTCGCGGTCCGCGGCATCCATTGGTCGTTGTGCATCGGTTCCACCGGAGATATAAAACGTTGTTCGCCGCACTCCTCCGCAGGACCGAGATGGGGAACAGCAGAAGCTCCGACCGACGAGGCGCGTTCGAGCGGTCACTGCAAGTGGCGCTTAGCCTCTACCTCGACGACGGTTTCAGTCGTCAAATCGACGACGAACGCGTACACAGTCTCGTTGCTTCCGGGCCGGTTCGCTCTGACGACGGCCTGCGTTTCGGCGGTCGGACTGCGGTCGATGGTGACGGACTTCGAGTCGTCCCCGGTCGAGACGGTTTCGACCGTGAACGTCGCCGCTTGCGATGCATTCGCCGCCGACGCGTTTATGTCGTCTATCTCGATAGTTCGAGCCGAACCGCTGTTCAGCTTCGTGATTGGTTCCACGCTGAGTTCGTATCGGCCCACATCGGCGAGAGCGTGACGGACACTCCGGTTATCCCGAGCAATCGCTATCGCACGGTCGCGCGTTTCGTTTGTCAGCGAGTCGCGCGTTTCCGTTCGAATATGGAACCGGTCGCCGGCGTCGGTTATCGCTATCGTTTCGACGCCGGACAGGTCGTCCATCACGGTAACGTTTCGCCGGTCGTCAGAAAGCGTAACTCCGTCTTCGTCGACGGCGAACGTCACTCCGGGCCCCGTCTCCGAAACCGGTTCGCCGACACCGATGGCAGTTCCGGCCCAAGCCAAGCCAACCCCGAGCGCGGCGAGTCCGACCAGCGTGAGAAGCCGGCGGTAAACGTCTCCGTTCATCGGTTCTAGCGTTGTACGAAAGAACATATCAACGCTGGGGTGAAACACGTTCGAAACGCGTTTCAGTAGCGTTTCAGCCGCATTTGGACGCGGTAAATCGACGGTAATTAGAACCCTCTTAGAATATTGAAATATGATCATGCGGACCCTCCAGAACACGCATCTATTTGCGGCGGCCGTCTTTGTCGCCGCGACGCTCGTCCTCTCCGTACAGTTGATAAATCCGTCGCCGGTGATGGTCTCGGTCGGCGAGAACGGAACGAAGGTCGCCGAGTTGGGGGGCTACTTCGACTACCGCGCCGTGGGTATCGTCACGGTCGCGTCGTGCCTCGTGGGGGCGAGCGGTACGTATCTGCTCGTCGTCGGCGAAACCGCTGTCGAAGCGGGGACTGCTACCGAGAGTTCCGACGGGGAACGCACTACCGAGTCGAGCGGCGAGTTGCTGGAAGCGCGACGGGACGAGTGGAGCGAACGGGCAGAACAACTCGCAGGCAACGAGCAAGTCGTGTACGAGACCGTCCTCGACGCCGACGGCGTCCTCGCACAGAACGAGATCGTCGAACAGACCGACCTCTCGAAGGCGACCGTCAGCAGGGTACTCGACAACTTAGAGAGCAAGAACCTCGCCGAGCGCAAGCGGCGCGGGATGGGGAACGTGGTCATGCTCGAGTGAGGCGAAATCGGTTTCAGCGGTCGTTTCGTCGGTTTTCAGTACGTTTCCAACGGGAAATCAAGTGGTCTTTCGCCTAAGATGAAACCGGAGTGAGGCGGGCGAAACGCGTCGGCTGTGCGCCGACGGCTTCCCCGACTCACTCAGAACGGTAAAAACCATGAAATCGAAGCTACTCGCACTCACGCTCGCGGTCGCCGCGATACTAGCCGTCGGAACCGGTGGTATCGTCGCTACCGACGACGTGAGTTCGGACTCTCCGAACGTCGAACAGCCAGAAGAACCGACCGAAGCGAACGATAGCGCCGAGTACGATGAGCGACTGACCGCCGACGAGTCGTTCCAGATGGACCTGAACGAGAATCAGTTCCAGCAGAGTGGTGACGGCGTCGTCGTGGACCTCGCAGGAGACGAGCAGACGGCCGAAACGACCACCGACGAGAGTGCCGAGTACGACGAGCGACTGACCGCCGACGAGTCGTTCCGAATCGAACTAGGCAAACTCACCCCGTTCGGCGACGAGTTGATTCGAACGGACATCCGCGACGAGTAACGCAACTCGTCCAGTATTCTCGGTCGCTTGCCCGCCACTCCATATTTTTTAATGGTGATAATACCACCGACGATAGCGCGTGCTTCGAAATAAGCAATACAGGCGGTAATCCGGCTAACTGCGGCGATGAATACTCGCGCAGTCGAGAAACAGGGCGGCGGACAAAAAAGAAATTTCGGGGAGTTCGCGTCAGTTGGTGACCGAAAGGTCGCCCGAAACAGCGCGGCTGTTACCGTCAAGGTTGATGATTCCGACGGCAGCGCTGTCCTCCGGGATGCTGACGGGGGCTTCGAGTCGGTACGTACCGCTACCGGTGACTTTGTATCCGTCGAACTCTCCGGTCGCGGTATCGAGGAATCCGAGGGCGACGGTGAGTTCCGGCGAGTAGCTCAGGTCGAAGTCGTAGTACGCACCGCTAGCGATGGCCGGGGAGTTTCCGAACTTCCCTTCGCCGGGTGCGATGTCGAAGCTGAATTCGACCGGCCACGACGCCATCGTCGTGACATCGCCGCCTGCGAGTTCGGTGTCGGCCGAATCGAGGTCCATCTGTACCGCATCAGCGGAGGTCAGCTTCGTCCGCTCTTCGGCCGCGGCCGAACCGACTCCGGTGGCGAGGGCACCGAGGCCCGCGGTGGTCAGGGCACTTTGCTTCACGAACGACCGCCGTGTCTTTTCTGACATGGCAGTAATTAGTTAGAAAAGTATACTATTAAAATTTTCTACAGAATCTAGATAGTTATCTAACACTTACTGAGCGTGGAATTAATGCGGATTGCCCCGACAGTCTCGGCGCGATACCGGCAAGAAGGGGCAGTTACAGCGGTGACGAGACGAAAGCCCACCTGTTTACGAAAGCGGGAAGAGTCCGACCTGCGCCGAGTCAAGTTACTCCGAACGGTCCAGACGTACGACCTGCGGGGTCGTTCCGGACCTGCGACTCGTCGGAGTGAAGTGCGGGAAGAAGTGGGCCGGCGCGAATTCGAACTGGGCAAGACGTTCCGGGATGCTCACTTCGTTGCGCGTCCGGGCCTGCGACTTGCTGGCTCGAATTCGCTCGACTCACGTTTCCCGCACTTCGGATGACTCGCACACGCTACGCGATGCTCGTCGGAGTGAAGTGCGGGAAGAAGTGGGCCGGCGCGAATTCGAACTGGGCAAGACGTTCCGGGATGCTCACTTCGTTGCGCGTCCGGGCCTGCGACTTGCTGGCTCGAATTCGCTCGACTCACGTTTCCCGCACTTCGGATGACTCGCACACGCTACGCGATGCTCGTCGGAGTGAAGTGCGGGAAGAAGTGGGCCGGCGCGAATTCGAACTGGGCAAGA
>NZ_ML219770.1:203967-229827 GCF_004765785.1 Halorussus ruber
CCGGGCCTGCGACTTGCTGGCTCGAATTCGCTCGACTCACGTTTCCCGCACTTCGGATGACTCGCACACGCTACGCGATGCTCGTCGGAGTGAAGTGCGGGAAGAAGTGGGCCGGCGCGAATTCGAATCGCGGTTACGGCCACCCGAAGGCCGAAGGATACCAAGCTACCCCACCGGCCCGCACGTGAAACAAGGAGCGTCCGAAGTTTAATCCTTCCGAATTTCGCTGACCGTGAGCGGGCTACGTCGCGCGGTAGTACTCGACCGTCTCCCCGCCGTCGTAGAGGACGCGCTTCTCCAACTCCCCGGCGTGGACGAGATACTCGAACGCCCACCGGTACTGGTCCTCGGCTGACTCCTCGCCCAGCAGCGCGCCTACGTTCTCCCACGTCGAGTCCGACTCGTGCTGGACGTTGGCCTCGGCCTGCGTGAAGATTTCCTCGATGGAGTAGGCGGTCGGCTTCTCGTCTTCGAGGAAGCCGTAGACCAGCGCGATGACGTTGTCGTCCGGTTCGGCCTGCTCCCATTGCTCCTCGGATAGTGGCATCACGGGATGTACTCCGAGGAGGTCCTTGAGGGTTGTCGCACCGGTCGAGTCCAGGAGCGGTCACTCGACACCGAGGAAGGCAATGAAATTCGTTATTTCAAGCAACTATTTGGTGCTCTTAGAAACATCTACAATTCTTTATTCGTCTCGACCTCCCGCTCGGATACTACCGACTCCACGAACTCCACCGCCTCGTTGGGCGACTCGACCGGTTCGACGCCCGGCGCGTCGTGGGTCCCGAGGCCCGCGATTGGCCGCTCGAAGACGCCCGCGAAGCCCAGTTCCGAGAGGGTGCCGACGCCGCCATCGACGGCGATGACGGCATCGCCGTTCATCACCACCAGCGGGTTGCGCGCGTGGCCGAGTCCGGTGGCGATGGCGGTGTCCACGTAGGGGTTGGCCGCGGCGCGCTCCTCGCCGGGCAAAATGCCGATGGTTCGCCCGCCCGCATCGGTCGCACCGCGACAGGCGGCCTCCATCACGCCGCCCAGTCCGCCGCAGACGACGGTGTGACCTCGCTGGGCCAGCAGTTTTCCGACCGCTTCGGCGGTCTGGGCTTGCTCGTCGGTGACCGTGCCGCCGCCGATGACGCTTACTCTCATACTCGGTGATACGGGTCGGGGACCGTGAGGGTGTCGTTTGATACGTCGAGTCGAAGAGATTTCAAGATGGAGAGAAGACGACGATGTGGTTCGGTTTTCGGCGCGCGAGAAACGCGCGAGGGACGAGTAGCACAGCGAACGGAGTCTGCGGGAGCGAAGCGACCGCAGGCTCGGAAGACGAGCGAAGCGAAGTCTTCCGGTGTGAGCGAGCAACGCAGGAGGTTGGGGAGGACGAGGTTGCGGTGCTGTGCGGTTGCGGTAGACCCCTAGGCTCAAGCCTGAAGCTAGCTTCTTGCTGTTTTCTGTCCGGAGTGCGCTCTATCTACGACGATGTTTGCCGAGAAGGAGCTAGCTATTGCCGAAGCCGAGGAGTCTACCGCACCGCAACCGCGGGCCACACCCTCCCCAACCGATTGCGCTTCTCGGCCACGGGCCTGCGATGCTCATCCCTCGCACGGTTGGCGGGGCGACGAGACGCCCCGCCAGCGCGCGCCGGGTATCGTATTAGAATCGCGTATCTCTCGACAAATCCCGGTCAGTAAGTCGTGAATCCTCCGGTATCCAGATAGTTGTGCGCGACGGTAATCGCGTGGTCGGCGTGGAGGAGTTCCGGTCCCAGCCGAACGCGCTCGTCGGCGGCCTCGCCGAGCAACTCCGCTTCCTCCTCACCGAAATCGTGGTGGTCCGAGAGGACGAACACCGGGTTTTCGGGCGGCTCCACGTCCACGACCGGGTCGCCCTCCTCGTGGAGTTGCACGACCGTCCCGTCGCGCGCGGCCTCCTCCAGCACCGGCTCGAACCCGCGCTTCGAGAGGTAGACGCCGGGCGACCCCTCGGCTTCCATGTGGCCGATGGCCTCGTCTTTGGCCTCCAGCGCCCCGCGAATCAGCGCGGCCGTACTCCGCTCGTCGGGGTTGAGTCGCCGGAGTTGTGACCCCTCGAAGCGAATCGTGACCTCGTCGCCGAGGACGAGGAGGACCCGCACGGCTTCCCGAATATCGTGCGAGAGGAAGAACGCGGAGTTGACGCACCGACACAGCACGTCGAGTCGGCCCGCGCCGCCCGCGAGGTCGTCGAGCGAGAAGTCGGGCGTCGTGGGGGCGTCGTGACCGAGGACGATGAACTGGCGCATGTCTCGGCGTTGTCGGGCGGGGATAATACGCGCGTCGGAAGCCGATAGCGAACTACTCGTCTTCGGCCTCTGCTTTCGCTTCGGCGGTTGCCGTCTCGGGTTCGAGTTGTACACGTTCGATGCCGATATCATCGAATGCTTTGTCGCTCGAGAGAATCACGTCACCGGCGAGTGCCGCGTGAAAGGCGTCGAAGACGTTGAGTCCGTCGTCTATGTATTCCGACGCTTGGAAAACAACCTGCTCGTCGACATCGGTGTTCGTCATCTCCAAAATACTGATAACGGCTTGCTCTCGGTCGAACGAGAACTGCTCTTCGATGAGAAATAGTTCTACGAACGTGGTCAAGGAGACTTCGAGGTCGTCGCCGTGTTCGGCGTAGAGTTCTTCTGCCCGCTCTGTGAGCCAGTCGTCACCCTTGAGGAGCGCGACCCAGAAATCAACGGCAGCGTACATGTTCCTCTGCCTCCTCGCGGCCACGTTTGAGACCCGCCTCGCGTAACTCTTCGGTCGAAGCCGATTTGAACTCCTCACTCGAGGCCGACCGGAGGGCTTCGAGCGGGTCGTCTGGAATCGGGATGAGTTTGATCCCACTTCGAAGTTCCACGAGTCGGTACTCGTCCCCGTATCGTTCGCGCGCCTCTCGAGGGATAGTGATTCGGCCACGTTCGTCCGTCGATACTTTAGACATTACCATACCGACGTAGGAATGGGAACAAGTTATGTATTTCCCCCAATATCTGGGCGTAGGTGGGAAATGTGCCTGGTATGTGGGCATAGTCTCTCCGGTCGCTCTCGACTCCCGATTTTCCGGCGAAATTCCTCGTTTCAGGTAGCGCTTACGACGAGGAGAAGTAACAAAATTCGATGCCAGCGGGATGACGACCCTCGGAAACGCACCGACAGCAAAGTCCGATTCTCGACCGAGAAAACACTTCCTGACTCCGCAGACGATACCAGTTCCCTCGTATCTACGTTCGTATGGCCCCGCCTGAAGCCCCGTGTGTCGCTGTATAACTATGGGTAAGAACAGTGTCCTGTGGGAGTACAGCCGATAAGCCCGGCACAACCCGCAGTCAGTCGCCGGGTAACTCGCGGAGATCGGCGTTAGGGAGGCACCAAAATATGAAGCTCGCAATGATCGGCTTCGGGCAGGCAGGTGGAAAGATAGTGGACAAGTTCGTGGCGTACGACCGCCGGACGGGAGCTGGCGTCGTGCGGTCGGCCATCGCGGTCAACACCGCGAAGGCGGACCTCGCGGGACTCGACAACGTTCCGGAGGAGAATCGCGTCCTCATCGGACAGGCTCGCGTGAAGGGCCACGGCGTGGGCGCGGACAACGAACTCGGCGCGGACATCGCCGAGGAGGACATGGACGAGATTCAGGGCGCAATCGACCAAGTGCCGGTACACGAAATCGACGCCTTCCTCGTGGTCGCGGGGATGGGCGGGGGCACCGGGTCGGGCGGCGCGCCGGTCCTCACAAACCACCTCAAGCGCATCTACACCGAACCCGTCTACGGACTGGGCGTCCTGCCCGCCGATGACGAGGGTGGCATCTACACGCTCAACGCCGCGCGCTCGTTCAAGACCTTCGTGGACGAGGTGGACAACCTGCTCGTGTTCGACAACGGCGCGTGGCGCGAGACCGGCGAGTCGGTCCGCGGGGGCTACGACCGCATCAACGAGGAGATCGTCCGGCGGTTCGGCATCCTCTTCTCGGCGGGCGAGGTCCGCGAGGGCCAGGACGTCGCCGAGAGCGTGGTGGACTCCAGCGAGATCATCAACACGCTCTCCTGTGGCGGTGTCTCGACGGTCGGCTACGCCACCGAGACGGTCGAGACGGGCGACGGAGGCGGCCTCCTCGGACGCTTCTCCGACGACGAACTCGACCCGACCGAGACCACGAACCGAATCACCAGTCTCGTCCGGAAGGCCGCGCTGGGGCGACTCACCCTGCCCTGCGAGGTCCGAAGCACCGACCGCTCGCTGGTGGTCGTCAGCGGGCCGAAGGACCACCTCAACCGGAAGGGCATCGAGCGCGGGCGCAAGTGGCTGGAGAACGAGACCGCCAGCATGGAGGTCCGGGGCGGCGACTACCCCCTCTCGGACACCGACCACGTCGCGGCCGTCACGCTCCTGTCGGGCGTGACCGACGTGCCCCGCATCCAGGCCCTCCAAGAGGTCGCGGTCGAGGCCCAAGACAACATCGGCGAGATTCGAGACGAGAGCGAGGAGAATATGGAGAGTCTGATTCGGGACGACGAGGACGAACTCGAAGCGCTGTTCTGACGCGACAGGAAACCCCGAGAATTTGGGCGGCTACCAGACTCGCGCGCCGGGCGTCCCGCACTCGTCGCAGACGACCGCCTCGTCGCCTTTGAACTCCTCGCGCGCGAGCGTGCCGGACGTACACCAACAGCACTCCTCGCCGACGAGTTCCGCGAGGAGGGACTTCGGCGTCTCGTGTGAGATTTCCGATTGCATCGTTCGGAACCGGATGGCGGACTACTATGAAAGTGTCGGTAATAAAACGACACTAGATAGGTTGCGTTGATACTACTTCGTGGCGTTTTCTAGCGGTCCGAGAGATGTGTTCAATTTGGAGAGCACTTATCGGACTGTCGGCCGTCTCGAAAGGCAAGATTCGCTGGAGAACACCGTCGGTCGCCCCGACGCGGCGTCCGGAGCCGGTCCGTCGCTATCGCCGACCGCGTTACCTACGCCTCGATTACTTCCACGAGGTTGGCCTCCGAATCGCGGAGGAACAGGATTCGCGTCCCGCTCTCGGTCGTCTGCGGTTCGCTGAGCGTGTCGACGTCCGCCGGCAGGTCGTCGTAGAACCGGTCGAGGTCCTCGACCGCGAACCCGAGGTGTTTCGCGCCGGGTTGGTTGATCGCGTCGCGCTCGGGGTCTTCACCCTCGGGGTCGTATTCGACGAGTTCGACGCGGGCCGAGTCGGCGTCGAGATGGGCGAACCGCCCGGTCGCGCCGTCGACGCCGACGCCCGTCGAGAAGGCCTCGCCGGAGACTGTGAAGCGGTCGAGCAGGTCGAGACCGAGCACGTCGCGGTAGAACTCGACCGCCCGGTCCAAGTCGGTAACCGTCACGCCAAAGTGATGTGCAGATGGCGCTGTCGTAGGCATACGTAGTGGCGTGTGTGGGATGCAGAAAGCCTTGTCCGTTCACCTGTCCTGCGTCCCGCCCCAAAGAAACGGAAGTGAAAGCGAGTCGGCACTCGCTCAAGCGAAAAGTACTCAAAGACTACCCAGAGCGAACTTCCTATGGGTCCCCACTCACCGCCCTCCCCCAAAAGTAGCTATCGACGGACGACGCACCGAATCGGCCAACCTCACCGCGCGAGTCGGCAGGAACCATGTCCAACTACTGAGAGTCGTAGGAAGATAACAGGTTTTAAGCTATAGCGTCATCCCAAATCGGGTGATGGTCTCCGGGTTCCGGTATCGAGTAGTAAGCGTCGTCGGCACGGCGTTCATTGCGGTTCTTGCCGTTCTGCTGGCGAACGCCTCCTCTTTACAGATGCTGTTTACGACTGCGGTCCCAGTATTCCGGCGACTGCCAGCGACCGTATTGACCGGCAACAAACTCGCTTTGGTCGTCGTGACGACGACGCTCGTCGTCGTCGGTAGCTTGGTGCCTCTGTTCAAACCCCGGCCGCGGCGGATACTCGACACAATCCTCCTCGCCCAGCGGCGCACGGTCACCGCCTGCCTCGCGCTCGCCACCATCGGGTACTTCGACTACACCTATCGACTTCCTCGCTCTACGCTCGTACTGGCGGCAGTCGGCCTTCTCATCGGCCTCCCCGCGTGGTTCGTCGCAATCCGCCGACGACCGGCCGAAAAAGAGCGGGCGGTCATCGTCGGTGACGACCCCGAGGAGATTGCCGATATTCTGGACGTAATCGACGTGCCGGTGGTCGGCTACGTCTCCCCGCCGAGTCCGTACTACACCGACCCCGAGGCGGTTTCCAGCGAGCCTGCGGTCGCCGACGGTAGCGGCGAGGAGCTGTTGGCGGACTTGGACTGCCTCAGCGGCCTCTCACGACTCGACGAGGTGCTCGTCGACTACAACGTCAATACGGTGGTGCTGGCGTTCGCCCAGCCCGACCGCGCGGAGTTTTTCGGGGCGCTCGACACCTGTTACGACCACGGCGTCGACGCGAAGGTGCATCGAGAGCACGCCGACGACGTGCTGACGACGACGGCCAACCCGGATGACGTCCTCGTGGATATCAAACTTGAGCCGTGGGACTGGCAGGATTACGTCTTCAAGCGCATCTTCGACGTAGTGTTTGCCGCGGTCGGATTGCTGGCGTTCGCGCCGTTTATCGCCGTCATCGCCATCGCTATCAAACTCGACAGTCCGGGTCCGGTCTTCTACACCCAGCAGCGAACCGCCGAGTTCGGTGAGACGTTCGAGGTCTACAAGTTCCGTAGCATGGTGACTAACGCCGAGGCCAAGACGGGAGCGACGATTAGCGCGGAGGACAACGGCGGCGTCGACCCCCGCGTGACGCGTGTCGGTCGAGTACTGCGTCAGACCCACCTTGACGAAGTGCCCCAACTGTGGTCGATTCTGGTGGGCGATATGAGCGTCGTCGGCCCGCGCCCCGAACGTCCCGAGTTGGACGCCGACATCCGGACCGGCGTCGTGGAGTGGCGCAAGCGGTGGTTCATCAAGCCGGGGCTGACCGGACTGGCGCAGATCAACGACGTGACGGGCCACCAACCGGGCAAGAAGCTCCAGTACGACATGGAGTACATTCGGACACAGTCGTTCTGGATGGACCTGAAGATTGTAATTCGCCAAGTCTGGAAGGTACTGGCGGAAGCTGTCGAATAACTGTCCCGTTCTGAAAAGCGGGTTTTACTGTCGAGTGTCGCAGGCTTTAAACCAACAATACGGACTACACGAGGTCCCTACGCCGGAGATGAAAACCCACTTCCCCTCCGCTCGTTACATCGTTGGGATGGCTTTATGTTTGAGAAGAGAACTGCCTAGAATATGCCTCGAGTTCCAATTCCACTAGCCCCTCGTTGGTTCCGCTGGACTAGCGTGGTAGCGGTTGCGGGCGTTATCGTCTACTTCTCGGTACTCCAGACGGTCCCCACACCATCCGACAGTCCGGGACCTATCTGGGACAAGAAACTGCATTTCACAGCGTACGCAGGCCTAGCGTACGCACTCGCCTATGCGACTGTCGAGTGGCGACCCAATAGCCGAAAACGAATCGGTAGCGTACTCGCCACCACGATACTTTTCGGATTGTTAACCGAACTCGTTCAA
This sequence comes from Halorussus ruber, assembly GCF_004765785.1. Classification (GTDB taxonomy): domain Archaea; phylum Halobacteriota; class Halobacteria; order Halobacteriales; family Haladaptataceae; genus Halorussus; species Halorussus ruber. Next base: position 211,557 of record NZ_ML219770.1, read on the forward strand.
GGGACTCTCCCGCTTCGCTATTACAGCGAGGTCGATATTTTGGCGAACGTGGTCGGTGCGACACTCGTCGTCCCGTGGTTTCTCGCCGAATATCGAGTCCGCTATTGCGAGTTGAGAGAACTCGGTAAATGACCGCCAGTTATCGGACCCACGTCCCGAGCGGTTCGAGTTAGATCTCGATATTCAGACCAGCGTCGAGTGGCGCAAGCAGTAATTCAAGCCAGTGTTGGTCGGACTCGCGAAAGCCGAGTTCGTCGACTCGACCGATAGGGGCAGGCGTCAGCTTTCGTTGCCGCGTGTCGCAGGGTTTATGTCACAGTCACGTTATTTGACCACCATGACTGACATACGCGAATCGACTGACGACCTCCTCACAGAGAAACCCGATATCAAATCGGACCTCCGTGATGTCGTCGCAGTTGACAAGCGTACTGACGACTGGTCCTTCGATGATATCCCGCTCGATTCTGGTACATTCGGTGAACTCGTCTCTCGGAACATTGTCGTCAAAGAGGGAAATAGATATAAAATATCAGATAGAAAAGCGGTCGAAGCAAGTCTCGAGGGGGAGACAAACCCTAGTGACGCCAGCAGTTCGGAACGACTCTCGTTTTCGTTTCCATCTATCTCTCGGATAGAGGCGGGAGGGCTCGGAGCGGCTCTCGCATTCGTCGTCCTGATGCGGACGTACATTTTCCCGAGCGTCTTCCGGGGAGAGTTTGTCGTTCTTCCCTCGAACGATCCGTACTACTACCGCTACTGGGTCGAACGCCTGAGCGCGAACGCGACGGGGGTCTTCGATTTCAGCGTCCTCTCGGGGCTCCCCGATGCGGTAGCTAAAGGCGAACCGCTAATGATTGCGACCCTCTGGTGGTTCGCCAACCTCTTCGGCGGAACCGACGCCGCAGGATGGGTGCTGGCATGGTATCCGGTCGTCTCGGCGCTCATCGTCGGCGTCTTAACCTACGCAATGGCGGTTCGCATTACGGACGACCGTCGCGTCGGCCTCGCGTCAGTCGTCCTTCTGGCAGTAATCCCTGCATTCGCCTATCGAACGGGATTGGGGTTCGCAGACCACCACGCCTTTGATTACCCGTGGCTCGCCCTAACTGCTCTCTCGCTGGCCGCGCTGGCTGACGTAAACCGCGAGCGCCTTCTGGAAGTCCGGACGTGGGTAACGGCGAGCGTATTAGGCGTTGCAGTGGCTGGCCAGGTACTGGCGTGGGAGGCCGGGCCGCTCCTCATCGGCGCACTCGGTGTGTACGTCGCCGTTCGGACGATTACAGACGTTCGAGCTGGCCGTTCACCGGTAGTGACGAACACGCCGATACTAGTTGGACTCGCGGTAGCAACAGGCCTCTCGTACTCCGCGCACGTTAGTTTCGGGTGGCACACGTACTTAGTTGCGTACTCACCGGCGCTGTTGTTCGTCAGTGTGGCGGGAATCTCGCTCATTGGTGAAGCAGTCCGCCAAGCGGAGATGCCAGCGTTCGTCCTTGCAACGGCCGAAGTCGCGGGAGGTCTAAGCGGACTCGCGCTTCTCAACATGTTTCTGCCGCGCTATGCGTGGCGGTTGAGATACGAAACGACGGAGCTACTCTTCAACTCCGGTCCGGCAGAAACCCAGTCGATATTCGCAGGTGGGCTGGTCGGTGTCTTCCTCGGACCGATACTCGAAATGGGGTTTACGTGGGTCCTCGCCGTTCCGATGCTGGGAATAGCCGGTTGGCGCGCCTATCGCCGGAATCACTCGACGTGGCTGGTCGTCTGCGTCTACGGTAGCTATTTCCTCCTCCTTGCGACACTACAGCGACGGTTCGTCGGTGAACTCGCGCCGTTCGTGGCAGTATTGGCGGCGTATGCGCTCGTCGTTCTGTTGGCAAAGCTCGACGTAACCGCCTCGCCGTCGCTCAGACGAGACAAAAACGAGCCAGTCTGGCGCGGCCGAATGGAGCAGAGCGACGAGAATATCGAGCATCGTCTATTCGAGTTACCGGACCGAAGCACAATTAGTGCTGTCGCCGTACTGCTGTTATTCATAACGAGTGCTGGTGCGGTCCAAACTGCAGTCCGGCACGAGCAGGTGAAGATAGCGGACGACAAATTCCAAGCGTCGGTGTGGATGGATGGCTATGCGGAAGAACAGGGCTTGGAATACCCCGAGAACTACGTGTTGAGCAAGTGGGGCCGTAATCGCATGTACAACTACTTCGTGAACGAGCAGTCCGAATCGTTCACGTTCGCCAGAGAGACCTACGAGCAGTTCCTCTCTTCGCGGACTCCCAAGTCCGAGTATCGGAAACTCAAAGACGAAGTGGGGTTCGTCGTCACCAAAAACCTCGACCTTCGACACAAGGTTCCCCCAAAATCCAACTACGCCCGCTTACATCACCGATATGGAAGTGCTGGCAAGAACGGAGCAGACGGTGCCGGTCACTATCGAGCGGTATACGCGAGCAAGGACGGGTCAGTAAAGGTCTTCGCGCTCGTCCCGGGCGCTAATGTGAGCGGAACCTCGACGGCTAACGGGACGGTCATCGTCTCAAAGCAGGTCAAAATCGAAGGTTCGACGTTCGAGTATCGCCGGGTAGTGGACATCGGAAAAGACGGGGAGTTCTCGGTAACCGTGCCCTACTCGGGGCAGTACCGAGTCGGCAACCGGACGGTAGAAGTCTCAGAGAGCGCAGTCGAAAACGGTGGAAACGTGACGGTCAATTCCTGATACGCCTGAGCGACCCGCCGTCTTCGTACTCACCGACTGCGGGCGGAACGGGGCAGCGAGAACGTCAATGTTTATGAGGGTCGAATCATCCCATGTATACAATGTCGACGAGAGTAGCGGTCGTCACACAGGACGACCCGTTTTATATGCCGACTTTCTTCGAGTCTTTCCTTTCCGACATCCCCGACGGGGTCGAAATCGTTGACGTAGTCGTACTACGGTCGTTCGACGAGTCTACGTTCGAGTTAGCCCGTCGGATGTACGGTCTCTATGGCCCGGTCAACTTCGTTCGTCGGGGCTTCCAGTACGCGTATCGGACGCTTGCCAAGCGTTTCGTCGGTGGGTTCTCAGTAGCCGCCGTCGCACAAAAGCAAGACGTGCCGGTGTCTCATCGTGAGAGCGTTAATACGGACGAGTTCGTCTCGTGGGTAGGACACGAAGATATAGACGTGATTCTCTCTGTGGCCGCACCTGAGATATTCGAGCCGGAAGTGCTGAAATCACCTGATTGGGGCTGTCTGAACGTCCATACAGCCGAATTACCGAAGTATCGGGGAATGCTCCCGACGTTCTGGGCGCTATATCACGGCGAAGACGAGATCGGCGTCACCGTCCATACGATGGAGGAAGAAATTGACAGGGGAGAGATTGTTCGTCAAGCTACCTTTCCCGTCGAGTTCCAATCTCTCGACAGAGTCATAACGAAGGGAAAAGAAATCGGCGGCGCTCTTGCGGCCACGGCACTCGGTGACGTTGAGCGCGACGAGGTAACCCGTACTCCGATGGAAGGCCAAGAGTCTTACTTCTCTTTCCCGACTGCTGAAGACCGGAGAGAGTTCCAACGACGAGGTGGAAAGCTCCTATGAGCGAGTTCTTACTGTCAGTCGACGTAGAGGATTGGTTTCATGCACATAACCTCGGGCCTGCAGTATCCCGGGACGAGTGGGATGAGTGTGAGTTTCGTGTCGAGCGGAACACGCGGAGAATCCTCGATTTGTTCGATGAACACGACACGAAAGCGACTTTCTTCGTCCTCGGGTGGGTCGCAGAACGTCTGCCGGAACTCGTTCGAGAAATTGATCGACGCGGGCACGAAATAGCCAGTCACGGGTACAACCACCGTCTGCTCTCCGAGATGTCCGCTGACGAGATTCGCGCAGACGTCGGACGCTCCCTAGAGATACTCGAAGACCTGACCGACCAGCCGATTCGAGGGTATCGGGCCCCCAGCTTTTCGATTACTGATACCGCGGTGGACGTACTCGCAGACCTCGACTTCGAGTACGATTCGAGTTCGTTTCCCGTCTCGAACCACGACCGATACGGGTCACTATCTTCTAAATCAGACGACGCATTTGTCGAGTTAGAAGCCGGGGTCGTGGAAGCTCAACTGCCACGTCTCGAGGCGTTCGGAACAGGTCTCCCGTGGGCGGGCGGCGGTTATTTCCGGTTTATTCCGTATCCGGTCTACCGACGCGGTGTCAAGCGTATCGCCAGTTCACGAGACTTCATCTTTTACTTCCATCCGTGGGAACTCGACCCTGACCAGCCGAAGTTTGCCGAACTACCGCTAACGAATCGCGTCCGCCACTATACGAATCTCGAGGAGACTACCGACCGACTTGCCCGCCTATTGTCCGATTTCGACTGGCAACCGATAGGTGGAGCGATATAGCTCACTCCGCGAGTAGTTCTTCGTACACTTCGTTCGTCTTGGAGACCATTCGGTCGTGAGTGAATTTTGCTTCGACGCGTCTTCGGGCGTTGTCGCCGAGTGTACTCCGAAGTTGTTCGTCCTCGACTAAAGTTCGCAGTGCTTTCGAAAGGCATCTGCTGTCTCTCGGAGGAACTGTAAGCCCCGTCTCCCCGTCTTTGCTCACCCAAGGAACCCCCGAAGGGATGTTAGTGTTGACGATAGGCGTCTGATATGCCATCGCTTCTAGTTGCACGATACCGAAACCTTCGCTCGGTGCTATCGAGGGGAGGGCAAAGACATCCGCTCGCTCGTAACAGTAATGTAGCTTTTCGTCTGAAACGTAGCCGAGGAACGTCACCTTGTTGTCGACACCCCTGTCGGCCGCACGCTGTTCGAGTTCTTCACGCAATTCGCCACTTCCGGCGATGAGTAGGTCAGCGTCTACGTCCACCATCGCGTCGATCAAATATTCGATACCCTTGTAGTAGATGAGACGGCCTGCAAACAGGATAGTCGGGCGGTCTCGACCTGGTAAGTCGAATTCAGTTCCGGAATAGTCGCCGAATTCATCGACGTCGATTCCGAGCGGAACGATGGTACACTTCTCTCGATAGGGGGTCAAGAATTCCGATTGCTCGAGTAACGCAGGAGACGTGACGATGATGCGATTAACCGTTTCGAGGAACCTGTCGAGGAACGGTCGATAAACCTGGAGGGCGGTAGACTGCTTGACGATGTCGTTGTGGAACGTTGCGACGGTTTTCGTCGCTGTGTCCCTACTCGAAAGATAGGAGATGACCGAAAGCGGATCTGGGAGGTGGAAGTGAGCCACATCTGCTTCTTGAATTGCCGACCGGAGATGGAACGGGAACGTCGGAGCGAGCGGGACTGAAAGGGCCACGCCGAGGCTACCTGCTTTCGTCACGCGAACTCCGTTGATTACGTCGTCGCCGCCGAAACCTCGTGGAACCGAGGAGAGGACGTTTACCGCATTTCCGTCGGCCGTTCCTTCGGCAAGCTGTTTGACAACCCATTCGATGCCGCCAGTATTCGGATAGTAGAACTTGCTAACGTGAAGGAGATTCATTCTTTGACCCGGCTACGGGAGCGGTATGCAGCCTCTGTATTTAAATCCCCTTCAGTTCGTGTTGATGGTTCGGACTTTTACCAGTTGTCGGCATCGAACTGCAGACATGATGGTTCAGTTCTGGCCCACCCAGTACGGCCACCAATGGAGATCTCACCAGAGATACGGCGTAATCGCTCGCGTCCGCTAAGCTCGTATTACGGAATTAAGCGAGACGACGAGCGAATTACCCGTATACGAAAAGATTAAACAGAGTCAAATTGATTTGACCAATAATAATGGGGAACGCACGAAAAGCTTGGCGTACACTCAGGGACGAAGGACCAAAAAGACTCGTCACTAGCGGAGTCCCTTACATCTATAACAATCACATCGCACCATTGTTGCCGAGGCGGAGAACGGTCTACAACGGTATTGAAGTGAACGCGGCCCGCCCATTCGATTCGGTTCTTCCGTGGCGGAACAAACTCAGGCAAAACTACGAGTCGGGACTCATATCCTCAATCGAACAGTATGTCGAAAAAGGGGACGACATTGTCGTCGTCGGTGGGGGTTGGGGTGTCACAGCGGCCAAAGCGGCAGAACGGGTTGGGGAAGAAGGAACGGTCACCGTGTACGAGGGGTCGGCAGATGCTATTACGTATGCAGAGGAAACAGTCGAACTGAACGGCGTCGCCGATCAAGTTGAAATTGAGCATAGCATCGTCGGCCCTGCGAAAAACATTCGGGGTAACCACGGAGACCCGGACCACGCGGCGGTCAGTGACCTGCCACCCTGTGACGTTCTCGAATTGGACTGCGAGGGTTCAGAGATTGCTATTCTTGACGACCTTACTGTTCGTCCGCGTGTCATCATGGTCGAAACTCACGGGATGCTCGGTGCACCGAGCGAGACAGTCAAAGAAAAGTTAGATGAACTACCGTACACGGTGGTGTCAGAAGAGGTCGCTGACGCAGATATACCCGACGGCTGTGTCGCAAACGATATCTACGTCATTACGGCAGTGCGGAGCTAAAGTGATGCTCGGACTATATGACGGCTCGAAATCAATAGCAGGTAGTTCGACCGACGCAGCGACAAAGAACAGAAGCGAGACGGGACACGTCGAATCGAGGCGGTAGCCCAACGAAGAACCAATACATTCTTTTTACCCGGTCTGAATCTCTTACTCGTGTCAGGGACACGATTAAAGCGAGTTGCCTGTCTCTTCCTCTATCTCTTTAGCGGCTCCCTCCCCTTCGCTGGCTACGGTGTCGAGACAGGCGTAGTAACGTTGTCACTAACGAACGTTTTCCTCATCTTGACGGTCCTCGCAGTCGTCGGCACGGTCGTTATCGACCGAGAGGTCACGCTCGGTTGGCAGCAAGCCACATTTATTTTTACTGGATCTTTACTCGGATTATATACGTCCCTCCACTCTGCACTCGGCATTTCGACCGATATTCGTCACACTATCACTCTTCTCGGTTGTGTCGTCACCGCAGGTTCCCTCCTCGTCTTGGTCGATAGTCGGACGATACTGCACCGCGTTCTGTTCTCCGTGAGCGTCGGCGTAGCCGCGTTCTCGGTCATCGGTGGCCTCGCCGCCATCGGTGCTATCAATCCCGTCTCGAAGATTATCCCACCCCGAGAAATCGCAGGGTTCGTGCTTCCGATCAATCGGACGCTCGGTGGCCCGCTCGCGTTCGGAAGTTTCGGGATCCTTCTCACGACGAGTGTCGCGTATTTAGCCGGACTGCTCTCACGGAGCCACGATTGGAAGGCCAAACAAGTCTCGATACTGCTACTGGCGGCGTGTGGCATCGGTCTCCTTACTTCTCAAAGCCGTTCGACCGTATTAGCTATCGTCGTGGCACTCGGCATTCACACTATCGGTATCCAGTACAATTCCTATTCAAACCCCGGACGGTTCGTCACGATAGCGGTCCGGCTTGGGGCAGTCACGTTCGGAGTTCTTGCCCTCCCGTTAGCGAGTGTCCTGTACCGGGTCCGTACCACGAGCGTCACGAAACGATTCGCGCAAGTCGCCGACGGAATCGAGATAGCAACGGCGAATCCCGTCGTTGGATTAGGCAGATATGAATACGTGACTCAGACGGACGGTCTGGTAATTCACAATACGTTCGTCGAGTCTGCCGCGGCAACGGGCGTAATCGGAGTGACACTCATAGCGACTCTCTGGGGACTGGCAGCGCAGCGAAGTGTTCGGTACGTTCTTCGTGGGCGACCTGTCTTCTACAGTATCGTCGTCGCAGCTGCCGTGGGTGGAACGTTCGTCGAGAACCTCTTTTACTTAGGGTTGTTCGCCAAACCGATGTGGTTCATCCTCGGTCTCGCTCTTACGCTTTCCCGCCTCGACGGAACTGAACAGCAGCGGCAGACAGATGCCACACAGTAAGATAGCGGTGTCACGTACTTTTGACTGTTATCGAAAGAACGTTATTGTTGGTCGCCATTCACGGTGGTGAGAACAGAAAGAGAACTAATCATGAATCTCGGAGTAATTGTCTTAGACACGCTTCGCTACGACGTCTTCTGTTCGGAGATGCCGAAGACGCTCGAGCGCGCAAACCATGTGTTCGAAAACATGTACTCGACATCGCGCTGGACGGTTCCTGCCCACGCATCGCTGTTTACGGGGTTGTATCCCACGGAAGCAGGAACACATTCGGAGAACCTCCATCTCACGACTCCCGTGCCCACGCTAGCGGAACGGCTGTCGAACGAGGGATTCGCTACCCACTTGTTCAGTAACAACATCTACATCGACTCGTTTTTTGGATTCGGGAGGGGATTCGACTCGATCTATCGAGGACCGAATCTAGCGGGACGGCCGACAGAATCGTCGGGATTCGACTGGACCAAACTCTTCAACGAACTCGACGACGACTACGCCCGGTATCCGAAAGCGGCCTATCGGATTCTTCGAAGCGACTCGCCGACGATTCCGACTCTATTCGAGGGAGCCAAGATGGTGGCTTCGGGAGACTCCGAGGAGGAGACCGAACGTATCGACTGGTTCTACGACGAAGTCGAATCAGCGAACCTACACGGCTCCGACGACGTGTTCGTCTGTGCTAACCTGATGACCTGCCACTCACCGTACGTTCCTCCAGAAGAGTACCGGACGGTTACTCCGTATCTAACCGACCCATTCGAACTTACGCTTCGTGATAGTCAGACGACCGAGAACGAACATAACCGACACTGGGAGAGCTACAAATCGTGCGCTCGATATCTCGACGATAGCCTCCAGCGACTGTTTGATTTGATCGACTGGGACGCGCTCTTCGTCATCGGAGACCACGGGGAGTTGTTCGGCGAACACGGCCTCCGCCAGCATCAGTACGGCGTGTACGAGGACCTCGTACACGTACCGGCCGTGGCGGTCGGAAACGAAGTCCCGTCGGGGACGAGTGAGGGACTTACTAGTCTTCTAGACGTCTACGAGACCATCGTAGAATACGCGGACATCGAAACGACGGACGATAGTAGAGGAAAACCGCTGTTTTCTGAACCGTCCAGAGAACACGTCTACGCCGAGAGCGTCGGAAACTATCGCGTTTCTCCTGACGCCGCTGGCTTCGACGAGAAAATACCAAAATCGTGGGGCGAGCCACATTACATGTACCGAACAGACGACAGAGTGTACGTGAAGGACAAAGACGGAGAACGCGTACTCGACAGCGACTGGGACGGCGAATATCCTGACGAAATAGGAGCGGTACGCGAGGCGGTGAATCAGCTGCGAGTCGAGATGGACGACTGTGCTGGTCGGACCGTCGAGAAGGAAGTGCCATCGGAAGTCGCCTCACGCTTAGAGAAGTTAGGATACCGATGAAGACCGACGAGACGGAATCCGCGATAATCTGTGGCGGAAGCATGAGTAGTAGTATTGCCGCGGCCCGCTCTCTCGGACGTAAGGGAGTTCACGTCCACGGTGTCGCGTTCGACCGAAACCACCCACTGCTCCGCAGTAAGTACTGTCGAGAAACGTCCGTGGTTTCCTCTCCACGAGACGACTACGCCTCGTTCGTCGCTTCGCTTTCACGGATAGCAGAGTCCGACGAAGTCCACACGATGCTTCCGATGAACGAGTACGGAATTTTCACTCTGATGCGGAACCGAGCAGAGTTCTCGGACGCACTCGATTTGGTCGTTCCGCGCACGTCAAGTTTCGATATCGTCTGGGACAGGAAACGTCTACTCGAAGTTGCAGACGACTGTGGTGTTCCGACGCCGGAGAATCAGCTACTCACCGAGTGGAGTCAAAGCCCAGAACCGGCAGTCGTCAAATCTCGATACTCGATGCTCTCGGAAAACAATCGACTGCAGTACCCCGGTGTCGAGTTCGTCGAACCGAACACGACGATTGACGTAGAGGCCACAATGGCAGAGATGGGCCACGAGCCGCTCGTCCAGCGATACGTGCCGGACGGAACAGAGGTCGGCTTCTTTACGGTCTGTGACGAAGGGGAACCAATCGTGGAATTCCAGCACCGACGTATCCGAAGCACGAGTTACTTCGGTGGTGCGAGCGCCCACCGCGAAGCAATCCGCGACCCAGCAGTCAGAGAACTGGGAGTGAAAATCCTCCGAGAGCTAAACTGGAACGGTCCGGCGATGGTCGAGTTCCGAAGAGACGGTGAGACCGGTGAGTACAAGCTCATGGAGATAAATCCCCGATTCTGGGGGTCGCTCCCGCTCGGCATCCACGCCGGAATCGACTTCCCGTGGGTGTATTACCAATTGAGCCACGGACACGCTCCCGAAAAAACCACAGAGTACGACGTGGGAACACGGTCGAGTTACCTTCGCGGCGAGGTACAACACCTGTTGAGTCTGTGGCTCGACGACTCCCCGGGATTCATCGACAAGCCGTCGATCACGAGGACGGTGTACGAACAGTGCCTCTCTATCCCGAGTTCTAATTTCGACATCTTGGATTCGACAGATATCGCGCCGTTCGCGTGGGACTTCTTGCAGTCGGCTTCACGACTCCTCCGAGGAGAGACGAATTAACGACGGTACACGCTCGATGAGTTGGTCGATAGCAGTCCCGATGTCGCTGTACGTCTTTCGGAAACCTTCCACCGACCGACCGTAGGGGTCGTGAATTTCGAGCGAGTCGGAGATGGTGGCTTCCTTCAAAAGGAACGTCTTAGAACTGTATCTTCCGAATCCGTTCGTCCAAAAGTCGAACAAATTCTCGTAATCCATCAGAAAGACGATGTCGGCGTCGGCCAAGAGTTCGTCGACGACGACCGACGAAGTGTGTGAAGAGAGATCTACGCCGAATTTCCGTGCCGCAGTAACTGCATTTTCGGGACTGTTACGATTCCGTTCCGGATAGAAGCCGGACGAGACGACCGTAACCCCCTCGTGAGTCTTCGATTCCAGATAGTGGGCCGCGAACGGACTCCGACAGATATTTCCGTAGCACAGGAACAGGACGGTCGGTGTCGAGGAGAACTGCCGACGAATCGATGCGAGACTCCGACGCTCATCTGTCTCGAAAAACGCGTCTCTGGTAGAGAGCGCCTCCGAGAACAACAGTTTCGTGCCGTAATATAGACGTGACCGGAGAGTGCCGATGTCCATCATGCTATCACTTCCTCAAAAAACCGTCTGTATTTATATTGTAAGTTCTCGATGGTGAAGTTGTCCGGATTTTCGACCGGGAGGCGCTCGAAGTCACAGACCATGTTGACGAACTCGTCGTCCGTAGTGAAGATGTTAGACGTGACATATGCAAGATCGCCAACGTCACGTACGACGACGGGCGTATCACACGCGAGTGCTTCTAACACAGATCGGCTTACTCCTTCTGTCAACGACGGATGCACGTAGAGGTCGGCCATCTTGTAGTAACTCGGCACCTGAGAGGGATTGACCCGCCCCACGGTGAACACCTGTTCGCTGTACTCTTGGGGAACGTCCAGGCTGTACTGTTCATCACCGACCAAGACGAACTGTATGTCGGGACGCCGTTCAAGAATTTCGGGAAGGGTTGACTCGAGCGTCGCCGCTCCCTTCAGTCTTGATACCCTTCCGACAAACAAGACGACCGGATCGTCCGCTGAAAGGCCCTCGACCAACACCGGATTCACGTCCACGAATCGTGAGACGTCGATTGGCGGCGGGAGTATCTCGACGTTCGTCGGTTCGGCTCCGCGCCGAACGATTTTCTCTTTTTCTCGTGGCCCCATCGTCACGGCTCGGTCGGCGAATCGGAGTGGAACTCGTCCGACGAGGTTCTTCAGTGCGAATATTTTCGCTTTCCGAAGGCCGCGTTCTAGTCTGTATTCGTAGAACAGGTCGCCACTATACCGACAGACGAACTTCGAGTCGTCGTCTTTGAGTAGCGATATTATGTTTCCGTAAACCGGAACATCCCCGATTTGGGAAATCACATCCGGTGACGCCCCCCGAAGGTAGGCTCGGAGTGCTCTGGCGCTACCCGCTTTCGTATCTGGATAGTTTCCACCGTACGTATCGAAGTGTCGATGTACCTTCGGAGAGAGTCCGTCTGGGTTCGTGCTGATTAAGTCAAGTTGGAACGTGTCGGACAGCATCTCACCGAAGTTCCCCGTCGTCAGGTTCACGTTGAACGAGGAGAAGTCACCGAGATGGAACGCGATTTTTCCGTTCATAGCTCACGAATGGTTTTCGGAGTCGTAACTGACGCCACTCTGGAGAGGTATCTTTTGACCGATGAAAAGGTACTCGGATCTTTCAGGTCGTAGTCGTGAAACGCGATCATCGTGTACGAGGAAGTGCTCATAAGCGCTCGCACCGTCATCGCGTACAACACGGCTGTCGTGACGCCACGGGACAAGTAGGCGTCGATAGTAAACGGAAGTGAGCTGATATCACGATTTCGGAGCAGGGACGAGATTGCCGCGTCCGAGCATACTGTGAGTGGAATCTCCTGTAAGCCGAAGGCGGGAAATTCGCTGACGTGTTCGGTCGGCCGGAGAGATGAATCGATTTTGAAGTCGTAGGCGTCGAGCACACGAAGCAAGCGGAGTGAGTACTCCCATCGCCCCGCCCTGAATACAGATGGTATCGTATCTAGCGCAGTGCCGAACGTTTCGAGAGCGGAATCCAGAAACGCGGCGATTTCGTCGTACTCGTAGTCCGAAAGCCATTCGGAGTACCCCCCAGACAATCGCTCCGGGTGGATGTGAAGCCCCACGACGTGACCGTCTCTCATCCACCGTTCGATTAATTCCGGCTCAGCAGAGACAGCACCCGGCGTGACGAACAGCGTCATTTGTATCTCAGTTTCGGCGAGAAGGTCGTCCAAGAGATACAGAGACGTATAGTCTCGCTCCTGGCGAGACCCCTCTACATCAACCGTAACGACCAAATCATCGCCGAACAGAGGCATAGCAGTACGTGTCTCCATCAGTTTTGCGCTGTTGATGGATTCGGTCACTGAAAAGAAGTACCCGTATGTTGTTAATCACTTTTTCGATTCCCACTGTCCGATGAGGACGAACGGAAGCGCACGCTTCTCACGACGGCGAATAGCTGTCCCTTGACATCCTCCCTGCCCTAAAGGGTGAGGATTCCCCGAAGGCAGTGTTCAGATTAGCTGATTCCATGCGAAGGCGAGGGTTTGCAACCAATTTTCGGCGGAGCGGTGCGTGGCGCGGCGGAAGTGGTTAGCAAACTGGTTGGTGCGGCGTTTTACCTCTTTGAAGACACGTTCGACGCTATTCCGATTTCCATGTGTGACCTGCTGAAATCGGAGGTTTTGCTCGAAGAGCGCGGCTTGTAACCACGGTGCGCCATCGACGAGAAACACCGCGTCGGCGACGCGGTGTTTCTCTTGTAATTCGGTGAGAAACTGTTTCGTCACAACGATAGTCCGTGTCGGATAGAGCCTGACGTGGAGGAATTCGTTGGTTTCGGGGTTGACCGCGGCGTACAGCCAGTAGCGCTGGTCGTTGAGCTGACTCACGGTTTCATCGACCGCAACGTGATTCGGGTCTTTGCCGTCAGTCGGCTGTAGATCGGCTTTCTGCACCCAATTATGAATCGTTGAGCGACACCGTTCGACACCGAACCTTTCTAAGACAGAAACAGTATCTGTGAGTGATAATCCGGCCGCATGAAGGTGGATACTGAGTTTCATTAGCGGCTCCGGTGTCGCCTCTCGCTCCACAAAATCTAACTCGATCCAGTCGCTACACTCGTTGAGGCGGCTGAATTCTGGCATAGGCACCAAGAATTCCAACCGCCTCATCCTTCAACGCTTATCTGAACAGTGCCGTATTCAGGTTGCGCGTTTCCTCGGAGTTCAAGTACGCTTTCGGTGACCTCGGTTGCCGTCCAGTTGTGACCAAGGACGTGCTTTCCAGCACGTGTAGCCCTGTCAATGGGGTCTTCCTCCTTACATACAGCAGGCGTCAACGGCGTGGGACAACGTCCCACGAGCAATCGGGCGTAGCCCGATGACGACGGCTGGCTATTCAACCAGCGAGGTCGCACGGTTCGCGTCAACCAAACTGCTACGCCGTGCATGGTTCACCCTCCCGTTGTGCGCTATTCTCCGAAGCTTCAGGTCGGCGTGGCGTCCACGACCGCACTCCGAACACGAAAAAGTGGTCGCCATCACGAGTGGGTACGCGCCGGATTTGTCCGTACTCGGTGGTGTCGGCTCGCCTCCGTCTGGGTTGTCCTGACTCTCCCACCAGTCTTTGAGTGACTAGTGGGAGTATTAGCATCTCTTGCCGGTTCAACTCGTACTCGGCAAGCACTTGCTGGAGCGGTATCCCGAAGTTCAAGAGAAGTATTTCTGGGGTGGCGGTTTCTGGAAGGCCGGATACTACGTGAGGACGATAGGAGCGGTGTCGGAGGAGATTGTTTAGAACACGATAGATTTAACTGTTGCATAGAGCCAAGGTTGGGTCGTGAGTTCAGGTGCCGGGAGTTTCCGAAGCTTAGCGAAAAGTACAGTTATTATATTCGCTGGGACGGTGCTCGGAAACGCAGTAGCTCTCCTCGGACAGATTCTGATTGCTCGGTCTCTCCCGCCTGAAACGTTCGGTCACGTCGTTCTGGCCTACACGGTCGTCTCGACAATAGGTGTCCTCGCCATAGCCGGGGTTTCAGAGGGGGTGACACAGATATTCACGGTGGAAGAAACAACCGACGAGCAGTACGAGGTCGTTCGATCCGGTTATCTGCTCATCTTCGTGACCGCCGGGTTGGCGGTAATCACTGTATACGGTTTGCGAAGACCCCTCGCAGTCCTGATGGACGACCCCTCGTTAGTTCAGTATCTCAAATATTTCCTCCCGTATCTCCTCCTGTTGCCGGTCGCCCGCGTCACATTGGGTGTCTTACGCGCCTACGGAAAATCGTCCGCGGCCACCCTTGCCCGCGATATCGCTCCCCGGCTTATAGCTCTCGTGGTTCTGGGAGCGCTCCTGTTCGTCGGAGACGCGGTGACCGGCGCGGTACTCTATTGGCTCACCGTACCGGCTGTGTTCTGTGGCGTTTCACTCCTACTGCTCAACAGGGAACTACCAGCCAGGAAAGTTCTCGAAAAAATGCCGAGTCGAACCACCACGAAGCAACTCTGGTCGTTTTCGTGGCCGCTGGCTATCAGTTCGGCGCTCTTCATCGTTCTCGGAAATTTCGACGTGTTGATGATCGGTTACTTCCTGAATGCAGAATCGGTCGGTCACTACCGAGCGATTCAACCGCTTCGGCGAATTCCGATGTTCATCCTCAACTCGGCAAGTTTCCTCTTATTACCGCTCGTATCGAATTTCTATAAAAAGAAAGAGTACGAAGAGATAGACAGCCTGTACAAGACGTCCACTAAGTGGATAATCATCGTGACGTTTCCGGTCGTACTCTCGGTAGTAGTGTTCGCGCCGGATACCGTTCGCGTCCTTTTCGGAGAACAGTACGTTCCTGGTGCGCCCGCCCTTGCAATCCTTCTAGTAGGTCAATTTGTCCGGGCGATGTTCGGACTTAGCGGAGAAGTTTTGAAAGCTATCGGAGCGACGAAGATAGAGTTGTACGCCGCACTCGCGGGTGTCGTCGTCAACGTTGTCTTCAACGTCCTTCTCATACCCAGATACCAGATCGTCGGCGCGGCGGTGGCGACGGCGCTCGGCTACTTTGTGTACAACGTCGCAGAGGTCACCGCTATCTATCGTCTTCTCGGGGCACATCCGATCAGCTTAAATGCGTATAAGCCATTGCTCCCGACGACTGTCTTGGGTGTCTTATTATCGATGTATCTGATAGGGAATCGATTGGCGTTGCCAGAACTCGTCGGTATAGGCTTGCTACTCGGCGTGGTCCATCTCACCACCACGATAGCGAGCCGGAGTTTGAACCAAGACGACGCAGAATTGCTGATGAACCTCGGTGATCGAATCAACGTCGATCTCTCGTGGCTCGAATCGTACGTCGGAGGCTCGACTAAATGACTGGAGAAATCACGATCAGCGTGGAGATAGAGTTGGGTTGGGGAATGCACGACAAGCCGAGATACGACCATCTGTCTAGTGGCCGAGAGGCTGAAACTCGCGCGCTGGACCGGTTTCTGGACGCGTGTGACCGATATAACGTCCCAATTTCGTTCGACGTTGTCGGCCACCTCTTTCACGACTCTTGTTCTGACGATCACGAAGGACCACATCAGAAAGATTGGTTCGACGAGGACCCGGGGTCGGACATCAAGAGCGACCCTATCTTTTACGCACCAGACCTAACCGCGAGAATCCGACAGTCGCTAGTTCAACACGAAATCTGTACACACACGTACTCCCATCTGCTCTGTGACGAAACCGCGCCGGAAGTCGTCCAATGGGAACTGCGACGAGTGGAAGAGATACACGAGTCCGAAGGACTCCCGAAACCTCGTTCAATCGTGTTCCCCCGACATCTGGAACCCCCGTTGTCGGTACTAGAACCGACCGCTATCGAAGTGGTGCGACGCCCGGTAGAATCAGCGGGGCCACCGAATTCGTTTCCTCCGGCAAAGTATCACTGGATACTCTTTAGGACGCATCCAGCGACCGAACTATATCGGGACGGGGATATCCTCGTAACGCCGTGTACACCGTACCCGTCGTTAACGTCGCAAGCACTCCCGCAAGGTACTCAACGAGTACATCCAGCCTTCAGAGTACTTCCGACTGCCGTCCGACGAAAGCTCCATCGTCGCTATCTTCACAACGCGATTGATACCGCGATACGTGAGGACGCCCACGTCCACCTCTGGACGCACCTCCACAACATGGCGAACAACCACCAATTGTCGGTCATCGAACGAGCGTTCGAATATCTCGCAACCCGTCAAAGACGCGGCGATGTGGTCGTGAGACCGATGTGCGAACTGGTCAAGTCGATTGACGGTCCGCCCAGAAGCGACTAGAGTTTATTCGTCGAGCAGCTGTTCGAACGTCGTGAGTATCTCGTCCGTGTACCGACCCATCGAAAATTCTTCGAGAACAGTTCGGTCTAACGAACCCTGACCATCGAATCGCGCGTCTTCGACCAAACGGGGTAACTCCGATACTGTCCCGAGACGTAGCTTCTCGTGTTCTATCTCCGGCAGTACACCTACTGGCGTGCTGAAGACTGGTGTTTCGAGTGCAAGTGCTTCAAGCGCAACGGCGGAGTACGATTCAGTACGGGACGTCACGAGGAGCGCATCTGCCGTGGCTATAACGTGAAGTGTTCGGCGATGTGGGAGTAGACCGCTGAAATCGACGCGGTCTTCAAGGCCCCGTTCCGTTACCGCGCTGCGAACAACCTCGGTTTCTGTTCCGTCACCGACGAAGAGGAGTCGGTACTGAGACGGAAGTCGAGAGACGACTTCGAGTGCCCCGAACGGGTTTTTCACCGGCGTCATTCGACCGACGAAGACTAACAGGTTCTCTTCTTCACTACTATCGTATTGGTCACGAATTTCGTCGCTCGGTATCGACTCTCCAATCCTTCGAATCTTCTCCTCGTGAAGAATTCCGTGAAGTATCGACACGCGGGTATCTGAAAGTGACCGGATTCGGTCCCGGGTCTGAGGAGTCCGACAGAACGTCACGTCACCGAGGCAGTACCGGAACGTGAGCCACTCGAAGATCAGTTTTGGGGAAAACCCGATATCCGGATCGAGACTCGGCGTGTATCCGACGAAGTTGACCAGCGGGAGTCGGTAACGCATTGCGAGGAGTTTTGCGACCCAGTGTAACGTATTCGAAGCACTGTGAATGCCGTCGAACGTCGATAGTTCGTCTGAGAAGAGTAGGTGAAGGAGAAGGCGTACCGAAAACAAAATCCGTAACGGGAAAGCGAGCGAGAGGTACGCAGGTAACGACTCCGGAGTCGATTTGTACGGTCGGCGAATTTCGACTCCGTTGACAGTCTCCTCGGCCGGAGTATCCTCTCGACGCGGAGTATAGACGACGATATCGTGGTCACGTTCTGCACAGAGTTCGCTAAAACGCCACCGTACGTGTGCGCCACCACTGGTATTCGGGTAGAAATCTTCGGCAAGCAGTAGAATGCGCATACTAACCGATTACTCAGGATTACCTTTGCTGTTACGGATTCGAGGGATTGCCTCTGAGTCACACGACAAAGTCCACTAGTGAATCGCCTCGGAGGGCACTGTCTAGTTACGCACCTCCTGAATCGGGGTGCGTCCATCGAGTGCTTGATGCGGTCGTTGTGCGTTATAATAGTGTGTAAACTGTACAAGCCACTCGCGGGCGCTTTGCTGACTGCCCACCC
>NZ_SBIT01000015.1 GCF_004765785.1 Halorussus ruber
GGGTGGGCAGTCAGCAAAGCGCCCGCGAGTGGCTTGTACAGTTCACCCATTATTATAACGCACAACGACCGCATCAAGCACTCGATGGACGCACCCCGATTCAGGAGGTGCGTAACTAGACAGTGCCGTTTAAAAAATAATTTTATTTGTCTGCCCGCAGAGCGAACCCAGAAACCATATACCGGGCGCGTTAGCACCCCGGTACGATGCCCTCCCTCGACTTTCTGCGCGTACTGGTCCGCCCGGCCGAGGTCTTCGACGAGTGGTCGCCGTCGTTCGGCGTCGCGCTCGCCGCCGTCGTCGCGGTGGCGCTGGTCTGCGCTGGCGGCGTCGTCCTCTCGGCGGGGTTCGCCGCCGAACACGTCGGCGGGACGATTCGAATCGACAACCCGAACCGCCCGCCCGACTGGGTGTGCGAGCAACGCCAGTCCCACGGCAACGACAGCGTCTTCTACGACGAGAGCTGTGAGCTACCCAAGCAAATCTCCTTCGCGCTCGGGCCGTTCGCCGACCGGGTCGTCTCCGGGCAGGCGTGGGTCGGTCTCCTCGGCGTCCTGCTGTCGTGGCCCGTCACGGCCGGGTTCTTCCACGTCTTCGCCCACGGACGCGAGGGTAACGGGTTCGCTACGACGATGGCCTACACCGCGTGGGGCTTTCTGCCCGCGGCACTCCGGTACGCCGCGCTCCCGTTCGCGTTCGACACCGCGCTGGCCGACTGGCCGATTCCGCAGGCCCGCGAACCGCTCCGTGAGGGCCTGCTCGCGCTGCTGGCCGACCCCGCAGTCGGGTGGTTCTCGGTGCTGGTGCTGGTCACGCTCGTCTGGCAGGCCTACGTCTTCACCGAGGCGGTCCGGGCCGCTCGCGGCGTCGAACGCGGCCACGCCGCCACGGTGGTCGCTATCCCGACGCTCGCGCTCGGCGCGGTTGCGCTCGGCCGCGTGGACCTCAGTTTCGGCACGTCCGAGGCCGCGCCCGCGGCGCTGGTGCTGGTTGCGATGGGACTCGTCCAACTCTTCGCGCCCTACGCGCTCGCCATGCTCGACATCCAGACCGACCTCATCGGCACGCGCGGCGGCGAGGACGTCGAACCCGCGCCGTGGCGCGTCCACCTCACTAGACTCGCGGGCGTCGGGTTCACCGCGGCGGGCGTGGTGACACTCGGCGGTGCTGGCCTCGTGATTTGAATCGGTCGGCGCTGCCGGAACAACCCACGAAAACCGCTCCTCCCGACAGAACTCACTCCGGTTGTGCGACAGTCAGGACGGGGACCGGTGCCGAGCGCACGGTCTTCTCGGCCGCACTACCGAGCAGGATACGGTCCGTGCCACGCTTTCCGGTCGTGCCCATCCCGACGACGTGGATGTCGTTCGCTTCGATGTAGTCGAGAATCTCCTCGACGGGCGTTCCGTGTTCGACGTGGCTGACAGCGTTCGTAACCCCACGTGACTCGGCCTCCGAGACGACGGTCTCGACAGCGTCGGTCGCGGCCCCTTCAGTCTCTTTTCCGGAGGTGGTGGACCGGACGTCCACTCCGAGTGTCGTGTCGTCCACGACGGACAAGACGTGGACCGTCGCATCGAGCGCCGCCGCGAACTCGACGAGATGACTGGCGGCGTGCGTCGCGGCAGTACTTCCGTCGGTCGGGATGAGGATGTTCTCGTAGGGGAACACGAGCGTCTCGTCGGGTTGCATGCGGACCGAGAGTACGGGAACCGACGAGAGCCGGACGACCTTCTCGGAGACGCTTCCGATGAGGTATCGTGAGACCCCTTCGCGGCCGTGGGTCGGCATCACGACCAGATCCTGGTCGTACCGCTCGGCGTAGTCGACGATCGTCGGGGCCGGATTGCCCTGAACGACGTCGGTTTCGTACGAGACTCCGAGCGTGTCCAGCGTCTTTGCGGCCTCGTCGACGATGTCCTCGCCCTGTTGTGCGAGCGCATCGACAGTCTTCCCCTCGACGACGGTGACGCTGTCGCGCGTCGTATCGGCGACGTAGAGCACGTGGATGGTCGCGTCGGCCCAGTGGGCAATCTCGCTGGCGTGATGGAGTACCTCGGCCGCGCCCTCGCTACCGTCGTACGGGAGGAGAATGTTCTCGTACATGACTCGATACGACAGGCTACGTTTGCCGACCTCCTAATGGTTTTCACCTCCCTCTCGAGGTAGCGGCTCCCGCGGGAACTTCAGACAGCGTCGTCCGGAAAACTTTCAGCACGGGATTTCCGGAGATGTCGAGTCACCTGACCGAAGTCTCGGCCGCTGAGACGCTCCCGATCAGTCGATTTCGCCTTCGCCGGCCGGCGACTTCCCTTCGACCGACTCGGCGGTGTCGCGGCCGACGGTCACCCGGACCTTCTGAATACGGGTGTTTTCTACCTGTTCGGCCCGCATCATCACGTTCTCGTAGTCGAACTCCTCGCCCTGCTCGACGAGGCGACCCGCGCGGTTGAAGAGGAACCCGGCGATGGTCTCGAACTCCTCGCCCTCGGGGAGGTCGATGTCCAGCGCCTCGTTGACCTCGTCGACGTTGACGTCGCCGCGGACCAGCACCTCCGTGTCGTCCACGAACTCGATCGGGTGTTCCTCGTCACCCACCAGTATCTCTCCGACGATTTCTTCGAGCACGTCCTCCATCGTGATGAGGCCCTCGGTAGCGCCGAACTCGTCGATGACGATGACCATCTGCATCCGGTTCTCGCGCATCTCCGAGAGGAGGTCGTCCACGTTCTTGGACTCCGGAACGTGGAGCGTCGGCTTGACCACGTCCTCGACCTCGAGGTCGGCGAAGGTGCCGTAGTCGGAATCCTCCAGTTCACGGATGTCGAAGACGCCGATCACGTTGTCCAGCGAGCCCGCGTAAACCGGCAGGCGGGCGTGCCCCGCCTGCATACACTCTTGGATGCCCTCCTCGACGGTCGCGTCTTTGGAGATGGCCGCCATGTCGAGGCGAGGGGTCATCACCTCCTTGGCGGTGGCGTCGGTGAACCGCAGAGTGCGCTGGAGTATCTGGCGTTCCTCCTCTTCGAGGACGCCCTCGCGTTCGCCGGTCTTGATCATGTTCCGAATCTCGTCGCGAGAGACGTACGACGACTCGATGGACGCGTCGCCGCCTGTGACTTTGTTTACGAGTGTTGTCAAGTAATAGAACAGGGTGATGAGCGGCCACAGCACTTTCTCGACGATATTCAGCCCTCGGGCGACGCGCCGTGCGTGCAATTCAGTGTGCTCGACAGCGTAGGACTTGGGTGCGCTCTCCCCGAATATCAGAACCATCGACGTAATACCGAGTGACGAGACGAGCACGGCCGTGCCAGGGTCGAAGTAGAAGCCGACGAGGGTCGTCGAAATCGAGGACATCGTGATGTTGACCATGTTGTTCCCCACGAGAATAGTCACGAGCAAGCGGTGGGGATCCTCTTTGAGGGACTTGACTGCCTGCGCTCCACGTAGCCCCTGGTCGACCATCGCGTCGATTTGGTGGTCCGGCAAGGAAAACAACGCAATCTCCGACGATGAAAAGAACCCTGACCCCATGAGTAGCATCAGAATCATTCCGATGCCGATCACGGTAACTTCCGTCCGGCCCAGTTCGATCCCGACGACCGGCACCGTATACAGGGTGATACTGGCCCTAGATGCTGCTGTGAGCACAGATGACATCATCAGTCCCGATATTTCTAGAGTAGAAAAGTAAGCCTTGTGTAACCGATTTTGGAATCGCCGCAGAAGTCCAAGGGTTTCGACAACGGTCGAAGTCGTAGAGGTTCGGCGAAGCCAACCGGGTCGAAACGGAACGCTCAGGTCCAGTTGTCGAGGCCGGTCTGGGCCACCGACTCCTCGATGCGCTCGAATCCGCGCTCGACCTCCTCGGCGTGGACCTTCCACTCGCCGACGACGTACTCCCGCGCAGCGTCGAGGTCGGGGTCCATCTCGGCGTCGAACTCGCAGTCGTCGCTGACGGTGGGGTTCAGGAACAACTCCCGAATCACGTCCACGTCCTTGTCGATGCTCGCGCCGCGCTCCTCCAGCACGCCCCAGATGTCGCCGTGTTCCTTGACGCCCTTGAGTGCGGTCTTCGGACCGACGCCGGGGACGCCTTCGTTGAAGTCCGTCCCGCAGAGGATGCCGATGTCCACCAACTGCTCCCACGTCACGTCGTGTTCTTCGAGGGTGGCCTCGAAGTCCATCAACTCGGGATTGCCCTTGCTGGTCAACTGGCGGAGGGTCAGCGGTGCCCCGAGGAGAAGCGCGTCGTAGTCCTCGGTCCCGCAGTAATCGACCGCGCCGGTCCGGTTCATGTGGGCGGCCTGTGCCTCGCCCTCGGCGGGGGCCTCGATGTAGGGCACGTCGAGGCGGTCGAACAACTCGCGGGTGGTCTCCTGAATCGTGTCCGTCAATCGCTGAGTGTGGGCCTCCAGTCGCGCGATTTCGACGGCGTCACCCTCCTCGCGGGCCTCTTCCAGTTTCTCCTCGCGCTTCGCTCGCTCCTCGCGGCGCTGTTCGATTTCCGCCTCCTTGTGGTCGGTGACCGCCCCGTCGAAGACGAACACGGGCGTCAGGTCGTTCTCGAAGAACTTCGGCAGGCCCTGGACGATGCCGATGAGGTTGGCGACCTCGGTGCCCTCCTCGGTGGTGTAGGCGGCGTCCTTGGTCCACTTGACCGTGGTGGTGAGGTACTTGTAGAGCCAGTTGTGCGCGTCCACGGCGACGGTCTCGCCGTCGAGGTCCTCGAATGGAACTTCTTCGAGGACCGCGAGTTGGCGCATATCGGTGTTTCCCATTGGTCGGTGGTAGGGGGCGTGTGGGTTTGAAAGCTACTACTACTTCGTCTCGACGTGACTGTCACCGAGAAGCGTGGAATTGGCGTGGCTACGAATTATCCTTGGAACTCGAATCAAGGTCAGAATTAGAGGTGTGTTGTCTTCTGAAGCCCCCGCCCGGTCGCGGTCGTCTCAGCGACATATCGGCGCTCTCCGCACCGCCCGCGCCGATAGGGGTCGCTGAGACGACCGCAGTAAACGCGACCGGGCGGCCCCTTCATCCACCCATGATGGTTCGTGTCGCCGAGCGTTCGCTCGTGGAAAGCGCCCCCGAGCGCGTGCCTCACACCTCCCCAGCCTCCTGCGCTTCTCGGCCTCCGCTACGCTCCGGCCTGCGATGCTCGTCCCTCGCGCGCATGGGCGCGCTCACGGGAGAGCGCGCCAGCACGCGCCTATCACCTATTTATATCCTCGAAACTCTGTGGTCGGCGGGGTTGTCGAGTCCTCACTCCCCGCGTTTCGGCAGGTCCTCGACGGCAGGCCCCTCCAAGACCTCGCCGTCGAGCGAGAACCGCGAGCCGTGGCAGGGACAATCCCACGACTGCTCGCCGTCGTTCCAGCGGACGATGCAGTCCAGATGCGGGCAGACCGCGGACTGGACGTGCAGGTCGCCCTCGTCGTCGCGGGCCGCGGCGAGGGGCTTGCCGTCCCGGCGCACGACTTTGCCTTCCCCCGGCGCGACGTCAGCGTCCTTGCCGCCGAACAGGGTCCCGGCCCAGTCCTTCGTGAACTCCTTGCCGACGTTGAGATTCTCCGAGACGAGTTCCTTGCCCGCGGCCTCGGGGTCGATGCGGTTCGGGTCGAAGGCGTCGGCCCACCGGGGGTCCTCGCCCTGCGCGAATTTGGCGAGCATCCGGCCCGCGGCGGTCCCGTTGGTCATGCCCCACCCGCCGAATCCCGTGGCGAGGTAGACGCCCTCTGTCGTCGGGCCGAGTTCGCCCACGTAGGGAATCTGGTCCACCGAGACGTAGTCCTGCGTGGACCACCGGTACTCGACCGACTCGACGTCGAAGTGTTCGCGGGCCTGCTGTTCCAGTTTGCGGTACCGCTCGGCGGTCGAACCGCCCTGCCCGGTCTTGTGGTTCTGCCCGCCGACGAGCAGCATCGGCCCCTCGGCGCTCGGGTGGGGCCGGGCCGAGAAGTACGGCGACTTGTCGCGGTAGAACATCCCCTCCGGCGACTCCTCGGCGAGTTCGACCGCCAGCACGTAGGAGCGCTTGGGGCACTGGCGCGCGAAGTACAAGCCGGGGTCCTCGATGGGGAAGTGGGTGGTCAGCAGGACCGATTCGGCGGTGACGACCCCGCGCTCGGTCTCGACGCGGCAGTGGTCGCCGCCGTCGCGGTCGTCCACCGCGGTCACTTTCGTCTGCTCGAAGATGTCGGCCTCGCCGCTCGCTTCCGGAATCTGGTCGGCGAGCGCGAGGAGGTACTTCCGAGGGTGGAACTGCGCCTGCTCGCCGAACTTGACCGCGCCGGGGGTCTCGTCGGGGAAGGGCGGGTCCGCGACGAACTCGGCGGGGAGGTCGAGTCCCTCCGCCACGGTGGCCTCGCGGCTTATCGCGCCGCGCTGGTCCTCGTCCGCGGCGTAGGTGTACGCCGGGAGGCGCTCGAAGTTGCAGTCGATGTCGTGGGCCTCGACTCTGTCGGCTATCTCCTCGATTGCGGCCGCGTTGGCTTTGGCGTACTGGCGGGCGGCGTCCCGGCCGTGCTTGTCGAGGAGGTCGTCGTAAATCAGGCCGTGCTGGGCGGTGACCTTCGCGGTCGTCTTGCCCGTGACGCCCTCGACGATGCGGTCGGATTCGAGGAGCGCGACCGACTGGCCCTCCTCCGCGGCGTGAAGCGCGGCGGTCACGCCCGCGATGCCCCCGCCGACGACCGCGGTATCGACCGCCCGGTCGCCGTCGAGCGGCGCGTAGTCGGTCCGCTCGGTCGTCTCCAGCCACAGCGATGCGTCCCGTCCCGGTAAATCTCTGTCACTCATACCCCAGAAACCCCAACTACAGGTTGTCCGGCCGCACCGCGCTTAACCTCGGTGGCCGCGGGGTCGGTAGATGGCGGCGGCTGAACCAGCCCGCGGCGTGCGCTCGGTGAATCAGCAGACAGCGAACGCTCGGCGGACCAACCGACAGCGAACGCTCGGCAAGTCAACCGAATCCCTGGCGGAATGAAAGGGCGAGCGGGGTTCGCGTTTATCTTAGTCGCCTCAGCGACCCCTATCGGCGCGCGGGCGGTGCTGAGAGGCGCGAAATATCCCGCTGAGCGACCGCCGGAAGACAACCCGCGTCTTCCGAGATCACACTCACTTCGTTCGCGTGACCGCGAACCGCGCGAGGGCTTTCGAGGACTCTACTGTCCCGTCTGCTCTTGCGGTTTCGGATACGAGAACTACCGAAACAATCGCTGTTCCCGAAATGTATCCGGCCACATCCCATCCAGATACCTTTTATAGAGACCCTCGAATATTTGGCACACGAGAACGAACACCACGATGGAGATTCGGAGTATGGTCAAAGGCACAGTCGTGTTCTTCCACGACCAGAAGGGCTACGGCTTCATCGAACCCGAGGAGGGCGGCGAGGACGACGACGTGTTCTTCCACATGGAGGACGTGGAGGGGCCGGACTTAGAAGAGGGCCAAGAGGTCGAGTTCGAAGTCGAGGAGTCCGAGAAGGGGCCGCGCGCGACCAACATCACGCGAGGCTGACGTTCGCTCGGACTCGACTACCGGACACCGGCACTACTCGGAGGCCGACAGTACTCGGAGGCCGACACTACTCGGAGGCCGACACTACTCGGGGACCGGCGCTATTCGGGCACCGGAACCACGTCGGGCGGGTCCGAACCGGCCTTCGCCGACAGGAACGACTGCTCCTCGGACGCGAGACCGTCGCGCGCTCGGTAGGCGTCGAGTCCCGACTGATAGCGGTCCGGGGACCGGTCGCCGGGCCGGGCGAGTACTAACTCAGCGAGGCCGGTCTCCTCGCCCGTGTAGCCGAACCCGGCCTTGTAGAGGGCGTGGTACGCGAAGGGGTTGTTGACCGCGATTTTGACCGTCTCGTAGCCCCGCTCGCGGAGTCGGGCGGCGGCGAACCGCGAGAGGCGCGCGCCCAGCCCCGCCCCGCGGCGGTCTCGGCGGACGGTGACGTAGCGAAGCCACGCCGTCTCGGGGTCGGTCCGGTCCTCGTTGAACGCGACGGCGGCGACGATTCGGTCGTCTTCGAGCCAGTCGCGGTCGGGGGCGGTAGTTTCGCTTTCTTCGGACTGGTCGTTACGTCCGCCGCCTCGGCTCTGTCTGCTGCCTTCGCTCTGTCCGCCGCCTCCGCGCTGTCCGTCGCCTCCGGCGTCCGAGTCGCGGGCCACGGCCTTGCCCGTGTTCGACATCACGAACTTCCCGGCGTAACTGAACTCCCGGTAGTCGAGTCGGAGCCTCGGGTCCCCCTCGGGCCACCCAGCCACCGCGTACTCCATGACCGGATTTGGGCGTGCGGTCGTAACTGTGCTTCGCTCGTCGCTAGTCGGGAGAGAAATAACTCTGCATTTACTAGGGAATTATATCTATATGCTAAAGACAACCGTACAATTGTCTAGGCAGAGATTCGACTCCGAAGCAGGTACCAAAGTCTGACGAAAAGTCCGACGAAAAGGCCGCGAGAGCCGCGAGAGCCGCGGAGAACCGTTCAGTCAGCAGGCTCGAAGGAGTTCGAGGAGTCGACAGCCTCCGTCGTGGACTGGGTATCGTCGACGGGGCTGTTGACGAAGAGTGCGTGTCCGATGAGTGCCACGGGAATGCTCGCGGCCAGCGGCACGGCGGAGGTTACCGAAAAGCCGACGAGGCTCAACACACCGGTTACGCCAATCAACGAAAGCGGAATCAGCCCAAGGATGAGGTCGTAGTACCCAGTCATAATCTATTACAAAATATGCGGTATGGGTATATAACTCTTTCCCGTAGTTGAGACAGGAGTTTTTAGTTGGTGAATCGTAGGCGCTGGATTGGATAGTCATAACTTATGGATACACTACGAATCTGTTTTCTCTCTGAGCCCCGCCAAAAGTAACCAGAGAGCGGTGCTGAGAGGACCGGGGGGAAATTTCTGTCAGTAATTCCTGGTCGGCGCGAGGAGAACCGGACTCGGACTCGTCACTCGGTAACGTCAGCCGGTGGGTCGACGGTCCGCGGCGCTGGAAGGTCGCCACCCGACCGTGACGAGTCGGACCGGCAGAAACGACGCGGCGAAGAAATCGAATCGAGCGCCGAGAAGGGTGGAGCAGCCGAATCGAGCGTCGAGAAGGGCAGAGAAACCGAGAAAATCGGTGCGGCCGTCAGTCCTCGGGTTCCCGAAGCAGTAACGCGCCGAGTCCAGACACGAGCGCCAGCACGCCGCCGACCGCGAACGCGGTGGGCCAACTGGTCTGGGTCACAAGCCAGCCCGCGACGCCGCCGCCGAAGATGCCGCCCCACATCTTGCCCGAGTACAGCAGTGCGTAGTTGGCCGAGGAGTGCTTCTGACCGTAGTAGTCGCCCACGACGCTCGGGAACAGGGTGTACTGGGGACTCCAGAAGAACGTCGCAATCACGACCGCCGCGAGGAATCCGAGCGAGGTCTGGGTCACGCCGAACCAGACCACCGCGAACAGGCCCAGTCCGCAGAGCGTGAACGAAATCGCCATCGCGCGCTCGCGGTCCACTCGGTCGGAGATGTCCCCGACCACGAGACGCCCGACGCCGCCCGCGAGGGGGAGCAGGGTCGCGCCAGCGGTCGCGGTCACGGCGTTCAACTCGACGTTCTGGGCGAACGAGACCACCTTCGCGGTCAGCATCAACCCGGCACCGCTGGCGAAGACGAACATGACGTACATCAGCCAGAACTGCCACGTCCGAATCATCTCGCGCCACGTGTACTGCTTGCCCCTCGCGTGAGCCGGAGTCGTGCCGCCGTCAGTCTCCTCTTCGGGGGCCTCGGCGGGGTTCTCTTCGGCGTCGGCGCTCGCGCCGGTCGCTCCGGCCCACCCGGTCGGCGGGTCTCGAAGCACGACCGCGCCGACGAGAATCCCGGCACCGATGAGAATCCCCATGTTGCGAAGCACGTCGGGGTAGCCCGCGACGGTCGCGTTCGCCCGGACGTAGGGCACGAACAGCGCGCTCCCTCCGGCGAAGGCCATCGTGCCGACCCCGGTGGTCAGCCCCCGGCGGTCGGGAAACCACTTCAGCGCGGTGTTGACCGCCACGGTGTAGACGATGCCGACCCCGATGGCTCCCAGCGAGTAGAGCAGGTAGAGTTGCCACACCTGGTCGGCGTACGCCAACCCGACGTAGCCGCCACCGGCCAGCACGCCCGCCAGCAGGGTCAGTCTCCTCGGTCCGTGGCGGTCCCGGTACCACCCGACCGGGAACTGCGACCCGGCCTGAAAGATGACGAACAGGGTGAACACGAACCCGAGCGCGGTCGGGTCGAGTTCGAGCGACCGCGCGATTGGCGACTCGATGGACGACCAGACGTACTGGTAGGGGCTGATGAGGCCCATCATCACCGCCGCGGCGGCGACCTGCCACCACCGCGAGAAGCCCAGCACGTCCCGCGCCCGAGCGGCGTAGTCGATGTCGGACTGCGACGACGCTGTCATTACCCGAAACTATCTGGGACCTCCAATGAGGGTTGCGCTTTCGGCAGTTCGTCGGGCGTCTCGGCCCCAGATTTATATACAGAAGGAGACAAGTTCGCGTCATGAACCTCCGACGACACTATCTCGCGGGTATCGGCCTCGTGGCGCTCTCGGCGGTCCTGAGCCTGCTGGCGTATCCCGAGATGCCCGCCGAGATGGCGACCCACTGGAACGCCGCTGGCGAAATCGACGGCCAGACGCCCAAACTCGCCGCGCTCGCGCTGTTCCCCGGTCTGTCGGCGTTCATGCTCGTCCTGTTCGCGGCGCTCCCCCGAATCGACCCCCTCGGCGAGAACGTCGCCCAGTTCCGCGAGCAGTACGACACCTTCGTCGTCCTCCTGCTCGCGTTTCTGGTCTACCTCCACCTCCTCGTCGTCGCGGCCAACGCGGGCTACGAGTTCGAGATGGTCCAAGCGCTCGCGCCCGCCGTCGGCGCGCTCTACTACTACGTCGGCGTCCTCTCGGCTCACGCCGAGCGCAACTGGTTCGTCGGCATTCGGACCCCGTGGACCATCTCCAGCGACGAGGTCTGGGACCGGACTCACGAGCGAGTCGCCCCGCTGTTCAAACTCGCTGGCGTCGTGGCCGCGCTGGCCGCGCTGGTTCCGGCCTACGCCGAGGCGCTTCTGGCCGCCCCGGTCGCCGCGGTCGCGCTCTACGCCACGGTCTACTCCTACGTGGAGTACCGCCGGGTCGCGGCGTAGAATCCGATTTTACTTCCGGCTTATCGCAGCGCGGCCACGAGGCCGCGCCACGTCGAGAAGAAGACGATGCCGACGCTCGTCACGACGAGCGCGAACGAAAGCGGCGAGTTGCCGTGGAACAGCGCGGTCGCGCGGAGCGCCAGTCCGACGGCGGCCGCGAGGACCCACGCGCTCGCCGCCCGGAGGATGGCCGTCTTGACCGTCCGGGTCGCGTCAGTGGCGTAGACGCCCACCGCGAGCGACGCGACGACCCAGCCGAGGAGGAACGGAGCGATGGTATCGGCGACGACCAGTGGCGATTCGACGGGGTTCACGTTGTGCTGGAGTTCGCCCAGCACGAGGAAACTGATCAGGACCAGCAGGTCTCCCACCGCGAGGAGCGCGGTACTCGGCGAGCGGGACACCCGCGACCCGAGGAGTTCTTCGGCGTTGCTCATACCCGCGAGTTGGGGCCGGTGCGTTATCACTCCCGCGGTGCGACCTCGGCGAGGAACCAGTCGACGACTGCGCCCTCGGCGCGCTGAAGTATGTCGCTGGCGGTGGCCTTCGAGACGTCGAGGGACTCGGCGACTTCGGTGAGGGTCGCGGTCCGGGGCGTCTCGTAGTAGCCCTGTTGTGCCGCGGCCCGGAGGACCTCCAGTTGGCGGTCGGTCAGCAAGTCGTCGGCCGGGCCGGACTCGACTCCGCGGACGTACTCGACTTCGAACTCGACGCCGAACTCCGCCAGCGCCTCGCCGAAGGCCGCGAGTCGGTCGTCGGTGGTCGTCGTCTCCCACGTCGTCCGGCCGTCGCGTATCTCGAAGGGGGTGCGAAGCGGGACGCCCGCCTTCCAGACCGGGAGGAGCGGCAAGGGGTCTCGGGTCTCGACTTGGAGGAGCGCCTCGTCGTCGCGCTTCCAGAGGAGCGCGAGGTCGGTCACGTCCTCGCGGCGCTCGATGGCCGAGACGACCGGCACCGGGTCGTCCGAGACTAACTCGACCAGCGCGACCCCGGTCCCGTTCCCGCCGAGCGTGGCGACGACTCGAAAGGTGGTCTCGGGGTACTCGGTCGAGAGCGAGTGAATCCACGTCCCCTCGGGGAGCGTGATTGCGAGTCTGGCCTGTGGCATGTCGCGTTCTCGTTTCGAGGGAAGGTCCACAATCGGTTAAAAATAGATACTAACATGTTCGAAGGAGACTCGCAGGTTCGGGCGAAGGGCTACCCTCGGCCCGCGCGAAGTCAGCAACGTGACGACTAACACGACCGAGACGACCGAAACGACCGCGACTGCTCGGACTCCCGAGATGGGCGCGCGGACGAACCCGTTCTTCCTGATGGCGGGCCTCTACCTGACGGTGGGCCTGCTGGCGGTGGGCGGAAAGCTCGCTGGCGGGACGGGGCTGATAGACGCGCTCCCTCGACTCCGGTGGCTGACCATCCACTTCGTCACCATCGGCGCGATGACCCAAGCCCTGTTCGGCGCGCTCCCGAGCCTCGCGGCGTCGGTGCGGAAGGGTGAGTCGAGAGTGAACGGAGAGTCAGCGGGGAAGGATGAGACGCCGCCCGCGCGAGGCCGGTGGCTCCAGTGGCTGGCGCTGAACGCGAGCTATCCCCTCGTCCTCCTCGGGATGGCGACCGGCGCGCTGACGACGGCCGCGGTCGGCGCGACCGGCGTGCTGTTCGCGCTGGCGCTCCTCGTGGCGTCGGTCTACCGGACGAATCTGGGCGGTCGAGGAGCTGACGGCTCCGAGAGCGACGCCGCGGGCGGGGGACTGCTCCGGTACTACGCGATTGCGCCGTGGTTCCTCGGCGTCGGCCTCCTCGCGGCGTTCGGGATGCTCCTGAACTACCACGGCCCGGGCGGCTACTTCGGGAGTCTGGAGGCCCACGTCCACGCGAACGTCTGGGGCTTCCTCGCGCTCGTGGCCGCCGGGACGTTGCTGGCCGTGATTCCGGCGCTGGCCGACGCGGAACTGCGCTACCCGCGACTGGTGCCCGTGACGTTCTGGGGCGTGACCCTCGGCGCGGTGGGCCTCGTGGCCGGGCCGTGGCTGGCGATAAACCCCCTGACGATGGCCGGACTCGCCGTCTACGTCGTCGGGACGCTCGCCCTGCTGGCGAACCTCGTCGGGACGTGGCGGGCCGGTGGAGAGTGGACGGACTCGCGGTTCGCCCACGTCCTCGGCGCGTACGTCTGGCTGGTCTTCCCCGTCCCGTGGGCACCGCTGGTGTTGCTGTTCCCCGAGACGGTCCCTGCGGCGGGCATCGAAGCCGCGGCCATCGAGGGACTGGTCTTCGGGTGGATGCTCCAGTTGGCGATGGCCCTCCTGCCGAGCGTCGTGGTGGCCCTGCGCGAGACGCCCGGCGACGTTCGGAAATCTATCGGCGAGGCCGCCCACCGACCGCCGTGGCTCGGCGTCCTCGCCGTCAACGCGGGGATGCTCGCGCTCTGGACGACCGCCTTCCCGGCGTTCGGCGCGGTCGAGGAGTTGCTGACGCTCGGCGGGTACGCGCTCGTCGGCCTCGCGTGGCTCGGGTTCCTGCCCGGCCTCTGGCGGGCGTTGCTCGGCGAGGAGGAACTGAATCGCGGGGCAGACCGCGGCCCGGACCGCGGTCCCGCTCGCGGCCGTGACGCGGAGCAGGTCGGCGAGGGCGCGGAGAGCCTGTCGGACTGACTCGGAAAATCAGTCGTTTCCGGGTGCGCGACCGACGACGGTGTACTCGAAGCCCCGCGACCGGAACTTGGCGTCGAGGCCCGCCTCGGCGACTTTGCGCCCGAGGTCCTCGGGCGCGAAGAACGTCGAGTCGAAGCCGTAGAGGTGTTCGCCAGCCTCGACGAGTCGGCCGACCGGCGCGGTCGGGTCGATTTCCCAAATCACGAGGACGCCGCCGGGTCGGAGCGCGCGGGCCGCCTCGGCGATGGTCTCCTCCGGGTCGCCGACGTGGTGGAGCGCGTCCACAATTGTGACGGCATCGACGCTCTCGTCGGCGAACGGCAGGCTCGCGGCGTCTGCCCGAACGGCCTCGAACCCCTTCCGGCAGGCTTGGCGGGTCATCCCCTCGGCGGCGTCGACGACGATGCGCTCGCTGGCGTCGAAGGCCGCCGCGCCGCGCCCGGTGCCTCCGCCCACGTCGAGGACGCGCTCGATGTCCCGGTCGGCGAACTCGAGCGCCGCGCGCAACTCGTCCTC
This sequence comes from Halorussus ruber, assembly GCF_004765785.1. GTDB lineage: Archaea > Halobacteriota > Halobacteria > Halobacteriales > Haladaptataceae > Halorussus > Halorussus ruber. Next base: position 14,362 of record NZ_SBIT01000015.1, read on the forward strand.
GTCGGCGGTCGGCACGACCCAATCGTAGAACCGCGCGAAGCGGTCGAACGTCGCCGTGTCGCCGATGGAGTGACTTCCGGACATTACTCCTCGCTACGACCGCGGCCGCGCCGGGCCAACACCCAGAGGACGATGACGATTCCTTCCACGCGGGCGACGGTGTAGACCCACTCTTTGAGCGCCACCTCCTCGCCGCCCTTCGCGGCGCGCCGCATCCAGAAATCGACCATTCGGCGCGGGAAGAGGACCTCCAGCACGCCGATTGCGAGAAGTGCTAGTCGGGTGACCATGTCCCGGCGTACACCGAGAAATCACAAGAGTGTGTCGCCGGTCGAGTCGGCGTGAAGGGGTATCGAGAAATGTATAAACATCCTTAGTAAATATAATTATTGTTTAAATATAGACAAAGATGTCTGACGACGCGGCCACGGCCGCGTCTCCGGACGTTCAAAATCTCCCGCGACCCCAAGAGTTCTGCGCAGAGAAGCGCCGCCACCCACGGCTTCGCTCGGCCAATCAACCGATTCCTGGCGGACTGAAAGGGCGAGCGGGGTTCGCGGGCCGTCAGGCCCGTGGTCGTCTCCGGCGGCCCTATTCGCGGACCGGGCGGTGCGGAGAGGTCCGCGAATATCTGCCGGAGCGACCGCGAACCGCGCGAGGGCTTTCGAGGATACTGCTGTCCTATCAATTCCTGCGGTTCAGAACGCGAGGCTTTCGAGACCACGACTCTAGTGGTATATCTGAACGCGACACGACTTCATCCTAGCCGGTGCCTCAACGACTTTGAGGCTGGACTGTGTTGTCCCGGCCATGACCGAGGCAGTCTTTCTGACTAGCGAGGAGGTCGCCGGACTCGCGTCGCCCGCCGAATACGTCGAGGCAGTGCGCGAGGGCTACCGCCAGCGAGGCGAGGGCGCACCGGCCCGACCGCGAGCGAAGTTGACCAACGCCGACCCGCCGGGGATGCTGACCGACTACTCGGCCATCCTCCCCGAGACCGGCGCGATGGGCGGGTACATGTACGCCGCCGGGTTCGGCGAGGAGGACGCGTGGTTCATGACGCCGCTGTTCGACGCCGAGTCGGGCGAACCGCTCGCGCTGCTGGACGGCGCGAGCATGAATCCCTTCAAGACCGGCGCGGCTGGCGCGGTCGGCACCGACGCGCTGGCCCGCGAGGACGCCGAGACGCTGGCGGTCATCGGCGCGGGCTCGCAAGCCCGCGGCCAGCTCCGCGCCATCGACACCGTTCGGGACCTCGAAAGCGTCTGGGTCTACTCGCCGACCAAGGAGTCCCGCGAGGAGTTCGCGGCCGAGATGAACGAGCAAATCGACCCCTCGGTCGCCGCCGTCGCCTCCAGCGCGGCCGCCGTCGAGGAGGCCGACATCGTCGTCACCGCCACCACCGCGGGCGACCCCGTCTTCGACGGCGACTTGCTAGCGGCGGGGACCCACGTCACCGCGATGGGCCAGTACCACCCCAACAAGCGCGAACTCGACGCCAGAACCATCGAGCGCGCCAAGTACGTGCCGGACCTCCGCGACCGCGTCGAGCAGGACGCCGGGTCGTTCATCGCGGCGCTCGACGAAGGAGCCATCTCGGAGGACCACGTCCACGCGGAACTCGGCGAAGTAGTCGCGGGCGAAGCGCCGGGCAGGGAGTCCGACGAGGAAATCACGGTCTTCGACAGCGGCGGCACCGGCATCGAGACGGTCGCGTCGGCCCACATGCTCTACGAGAAGGCCAAAGACGAGGGTCTCGGCTCGGAAATCTCGTTCGCTCCGGCGAGCGAGGCGCTCACGGGTCGATAATTCGGAGAAGTGAGACAGCGAAGGCGAGTCACGCCTGTTCAGGCCGCCAGCATCATCGCCGCGATGAACGACGAGTTGGTCCCGGCCTTGGTTTCGTTTTTCTTGCGCTCTACGTCCGTCAGATTACGAGGGTGTTGCCATCGCATACCTCTACAAAATATTTACTCACACTTGAGTATGTTGCTCTGGTTATGGGTTGCCAGAGGCTCGCAAATCACTTGTGATGGCATGGCACAAATGACGTAAGATTTTTAAATTTCTGATACAACATCTCGGTAGGTGAGCCCTACCTGAAACACCTATAGCCGGGACACATCCACGCCAAGGGTCCTTCCGAACCCAATGACAAGAAAAAACGAATCACCTGGCTATAGTATAGTGAAAATAAAAGTAGAGCGAGTTAGCCTCTCAGTTCGGTTGAAATCTAGGCACATCTGCCTTAGTGCCTTGTTAGTTGGTCTAACCGGAAGGTTAGTACTCTAATCAGCGTCTCGGGCTCACCATCGGACTTTTAATTTAGAAAACAACTATATGAAATAATAGTGTGACGATGAGTTCTTAGAACCCCAACGCCTGCACCAACGTCATCCCACTCGCCAAAGCTCCGACCAGATACCCGCCGATTGCCCCGCCGTTCAGCAGGGGGAGTCCGGCGTGCGCCCGGCCCTTCATGACCATCCACAGAAGCACGAGGAGGCCCGCAATCGTGCCGACCATCGAGGTCAGGGCGGGCAGGTTGAGCGCGAGGCCCGAAATCAGCGGCTCGGCGGGCGCGAAAAAGGCCGCGCTGGCGACCATCACCGTGGGCATCACCGCGTCGCCCAGTCCGATGAAGAACACGTCTCGCTCTCCCATTCCCGGGCGCTCGGCCTCGGCGTCGGTCTCGGAGGGTTCGCCGCCGTCAGCCGCGCTTGCAGTTCCTTCCTCCGGCGATTCTTCGTCCTCGGCGGCCATCCCCTCGTCGTCGAGGAAGGAGTAGGAGAGAGACAGCGGAATCACGAGGATGACGGGAATCTTCAGGTCCATCACGCCCGAGGCCAGCGTCAGCATGTGTTCGGTGCCGTAGACGCTGATGGCGTCGTAGATGGCAAGCACCGAGAGCAGGAGGATGGCCGGGAGCAGGCCGAAACTAATGCCGAACAGTCCGGCCGCGCCAGCCCCCATCAGGACGCCCGCGGCGTCGATGACGTACCACTCGGGGTGGACCGCCAGCGCCAGCGAGACCAACCCGGCCGCGGCCAGCGCGACGACGTTGAGGGGAGCGCCCCCGAACGAGACGACCAGCCACCCCGGAATCACGACCGAGAAGACGTACCACGACAGCAGTCCGCTGGTGAAGATAATCGCCCCGCGGAGCAGCCACTGGACGTCGAGTTTGATGATGAGCAGCATCACGCCGGTCAGGACCAGCACCGCCCCGACGTAGACCAGACTGTTGGTCGGGTCCGAGGGGTTCTCGACCTGCTGGTAGCCCGCCTGCTGGAACGGCTCGACCAGCGCCAGCGCGCCGAGTTGGACGAGCAGAAACATGAGGACCGTCAACCCGACGGCCGCGAACGCACGCGTTCGGTTCTCCATGTCGGGTGCCTCGCACCCCTCCGCCTTTGGGGTTGTGGTCTCCCCTCGCGTGTCGGGAACCGAAGGCAAACGGCAGGTTTTTGTCGGTGGCCCGCCCGTGTGACGGTATGTCAACGCACGGGACGCGAGGGGCGTCGCCAGAGTCCGCCCGCCTCCCCGACGCGGTTCCGTTCGGCCTGCCTGCGCTCTCTCGGCTAAGTTGGGAACTCGGGTCGCGGGTCGTCGCGGACGCGCCGCTCCTCACCGAATGGGAACACGTCACGTCCGGGCGGACGCTCGAAGTCCACGACGTGACCGACAACACCGTGGTCCTCGGCGTCCGGACGCCGGTCGGCCGCGAGCGCTTCTTCGGCGCGGCCAAGGAGGACTTCGAGGAGAAACGCCCGCTACTTTCGGACGCGGACGACTGGCGTCGGCCCGAATAGGGAAACCTCGGATTCTACCGCGCGTACAACTTCTGCCCGAGGAGCGTCGCCAGCGTGACGCCCTCGTCTGGCGTGACCGCGACGTAGGGCCGGGAGACGGGGCCGAACACGTCCACGACTCGGCCGACGCTGTTGAGTTGCTCGTCCACGGCCTCGGTGCCCACGTCCGGGTGGTCGTCGTCGGCACACCGCACGACGGCGAGGCCCTGTGCGGTCCGGACGACTTCGCCGACTCGTTGCATCAGGCTCTCACCTCACTTGCGGAGCGCCGCGACGTAGGCCGCGACAGCCTGAATCAAGTCGTTCTTCGTCGAGTCGTCGGCGTTCTGGACCAACACGCGGCCGTTCTCCTGCCAGTTCTCGCGGGAGTAAGCCTTGTCGCGCTCGATTATCGCGTCGTAGCCGACCTGCTGGACGGCCTGTGCGATTTCGTCCACCGTCGGCTCTTCGACGGCCATCTCCTCGGCGACCCGGCGTCCCTCGTTGCGGGTCTTCTCCGCGTCGAAGTACGCGGGCCACAGCACTTTCTCGACCATACGTCAACGTCTTCTTCCGGCCCCTAAACAACTTAGGAATCGGGTCGGAGAATAGCCGGAAACGGGCTGGCGAAGCGATCAGCGACGACGCGCGAGGAGGGCCGCACCGGCGAGCGCCGCGACTGCCGCGGTGACGCCGAAGCCGGGGGTGCTTCCGGAGGACCCGTCGGCGGTCGCAGTAGTAGTCTCCTCCTGTTCCTGCATCGCGCCCTCGTCGGTGGTCGTCTCGGGCGATTCAGTCGTGGTCGGTTCGACCGTCGTCTCGGTCGCCTCGGTCGTGGTCGCGTTCGCCTCGGCGTAGGCGTCGGGGTGGAAGGCCTTCGCCATCTTCGTGATGGCGTAGACGACGCGCGGTGCGGGCTGGCTGATGTTCTCGTTGCTGACCGTGATGACGTTGCCCTGCTTCACCGCGTCGGTGCCGTTGTAGGCCTCGGTCTCGGGGTACGCGCCGAACGCGCCGAGTTGGACGATCCACTCGGGGTTCTGCTCGACGATGACCTCCTCGCTAATCTTCCCGTAGCCCGAGATGTTGGCCTCGGCGGCGACGTTGGTCCCGCCAGCGAGTTCGACCACGTTGTCGATGAACGTGCCCCCTCCGGCGGTCCAACCGGCGCCCTGCGAGATGAAGACCGTCGAGCGCTCGGAGTTCTCGACCGCTTCTCGGACCGTGCCGACGCGGTCTTTCATCCACGAGACCGTCTCGGTCGCGCCCTCGCAGTTGCCCGTGAGCTGACCCATCAGTTCGGTCTTCGCGTAGATGTCTTCGACGGAGGTGGCGAAGTCGAACTTGTAGACGGTCAGTCCGGCCTCTCGGAGCTTCTGGACCGTCTCGTTCGGGATGACGTTGGGCGCGAGGACCAAGTCCGGCTCGGTCGAGACCACTTTCTCGACGTTGACGAACTGCTGGCCGCTCCCCGAGACGTTGGTCAGCGAGTCGGTGCCGTCGAGGTAGGCGGCGTACTGAGAGACGCCGACGACCTGCGACTTACCGCCGATTTCCCACATCGTCTGGGCCGCGCTCGGCGACAGCGTGACGACTCGCTCGGGCTTCTGCTCGACCGTGACCTCGGTTCCCGTCGCGTCGGTGCTGGTGACGGGGAACGAACAACTCGACTGTGCGGCGTCTGCCGTGCCGCCGGTGACTGCTCCGACCGGCGCGACACCGGCCGCGAGCAACAGCAGGACCGCAAAAACGCTCGTAACCTTCTGTCTCATGCGTCCGCATCTCCGGCCGTATGCAATAAGTATTTACCTAAAGCAATCAGGCTTTCACACGATGGCTGATTCGGCGCGCGTCGTGGGCTGGTCAATCGGACTCCTCGCCGCGCTGGCGGCCGTGGTGGTCGTCAGCGCCGCGATTGGCCCGGTGTCGCTGGAGTATCTCGTGGTCGGGAAAGTGCTATTGAACGCGCTCGCGGTCCCGGCGGGCGTCGGACTCGCCGAGCGGACGCTCCGAATCGCGGGGCTGGCGGTCACGGTTCCGGGGCCGACCGTCGAGTTCGCGCCGGTGTTCCACTTCGCGGTGCCCGAGACGGCCCGGACCATCGTCGTGACCCTGCGCCTGCCCCGCATCGCGCTCGGGGCGGTCGTGGGCTTCGCCCTCTCGACGGCGGGGGTCGTGATGCAGGGGTTCTTCCGGAATCCGATGGCCGACCCCTCCATCATCGGCGTCTCGTCGGGCGCGGCGGTGGGCGCGGTGGCGACCATCGCAATCCCCTTCGCAGTCCCGCTCGCGCTCCCGACCGCGGCGTTCGTCGGCGCGGTGCTGGCCGCCTTCGGCGTCTACCTGCTCGCCACCGAGGAGGGCCGGACTCCGGTCGCCACCCTCCTGCTCGCGGGGGTCGCGGTCCAGACCTTCCTCGGCGCGGTGGTCTCCTTTCTGCTCCTCCAGAGCGGCGAGAGCCTGCGCCGGGCGGTCTACTGGCTGATGGGCCACCTGCATCTGGCCTCGTGGGAGGACGTGACCTTCGTCCTCCCGGTCGCAATCCTCGGCTTCGCGGTGCTGCTGGCCTACGCGCGGGACCTGAACGTCCTCTTGCTCGGCGAGGAGGACGCCCACGCGCTCGGCGTCGAGGTCGAGCGCACCAAGCGACTCCTGCTGGCGGTCGCCAGCGTGATGACCGGCGCGGCGGTGGCGGTCTCGGGCGTCATCGGCTTCGTCGGCCTCGTCGTGCCCCACGTCATGCGCCTGCTGGTCGGGCCGGACCACCGGATTCTCCTGCCCACCTCGGCGCTGGCGGGTGCGACCTTCCTCGTCGCCACCGACACGGTGGCGCGCTCTGGTACCGCGGAGCTACCGGTCGGCATCGTGACCGCCTTCCTCGGCGCGCCGTTTTTCCTCTATCTCCTCCGGACTCGGGAGGTGCATGCGCTGTGAACCGATTTTTCGGACGACGACGTTTCGACCTCCTCCCGGCGCGCGCTGGAGCGGCGTCTCGTCGCCGCGCCATCGTCGCGCGAGGGATGAGGACCACAGGGAGGAGCGAAGCGACGACCGAGGACCGCAATCGGTTGGGGAGGACGTGGCCCACGCGCTCGGCCGATGGTCCACCACTCGCGCTCGGCCAAACCAACCACCGAGGACGCGCTCGACCGACCGAACCACAGCGGGTGGATGAAGGGGCCGCCCGCTCGCGGGGCGGAGGCCCGTGGTCGTCTGGCCGACCCCTATCCGGACCGGGCGGTGCGGAGAGGTCCGGATATGTCGGCCAGCGACCGCGAGCGGGCGGGGGCTTCAGAGGAAGAAACCTCGAAAGTTCTCATCCCAACTCCAAACCGAACCCATCGAAGCGAGCGGGCGGGGATTTCAGAGGCGTTCACGTCCTCAGTTCTGGCCTCGAAACGGGCTCTACCGACTCCGCTCTCAGCATCTCTTCGACTGATTCCTTCAACACAAAATCCGCCAGAGGAGGTCCCAAGAACCGATGATACGAATCCAAGACCTAGAAGTCGAACTCGGCGGGACCGAAATCCTCGACGGCGTAACCACGGAAATCGAAGACGGCCAGTTCGTCGGTCTCGTCGGTCCCAACGGCGCAGGCAAAACTACATTGCTTAGAGCAATCAATGGTGTTCTAAAACCTGATTCTGGAAGTGTCTACGTCGATAGCGACCCCGTCGCCGACCTCTCCTCGAAGGAGGCCAGTCGTCGCATCGCGGTCGTCCCGCAGGACACCAGCCTCTCGTTCGACTTCCCGGTCGAGGAGGTCGTGGCGATGGGTCGCCACCCCTATCGGTCGCGGTTCTCCGGGCCGAAACCCTCTACCGACGGCGACTCAGACCAGCAAATCGTCGAGGAGGCGATGGCGCGCACCGAGGTCCAACACCTCGCCGAGCGTTCCATTACCGCCGTCTCGGGTGGCGAGCGCCAGCGCGTCCTGCTGGCTCGCGCGCTGGCCCAAGACACCCCCGCGCTCCTGCTGGACGAACCCACCGCCAGCCTCGACATCAACCATCAGGTCCGGACGCTCGAACTCGTCCGCGAACTCGCCGACGAGGGCAAGACCGTCGTGGCGGCCATCCACGACCTGAATCTGGCGGCCCACTACTGCGACGAACTCCGCCTGCTGGCGGGCGGCGAGATTCGCGCCAGCGGCGACCCCGCGGACGTGCTGGCCGAGGACCACCTCGAAGCGGCCTTCGACACGCGCGCCGTGGTCTCCAGCCACCCCGTCACGGGTTCGACGTACGTCACGGCCCTGCCAGAGCGCCCCGACGACGCGGCGGGCCGAGTCCACGTCGTCGGCGGCGGTGGAACCGTCTCCCGACTGCTCTATCTCCTCTCGGCGGCGGGCTACGACGTGTCGGTCGGCGTCCTCAACGAGGGCGACTCGGACCTCGAAACCGCTCGGTCGCTCGGCCTCGACGCCGTGACAGAAGAGCCGTTCGCGCCGGTCGGCGAGGCGGCCCGCCGCGAGGCCGAGGAGAGAATCCGCGAGGCCGACGCCACGATTCTCGCGGACGTGGAAGTCGGCGCGGGCAACGTCGCCAACCTCCGGGCCGCCCGGGAGGCCGACTCGGTGGTCGTGGTCGAGGAGCGCCCCTTCGCCGAGCGCAACTTCGCCGGGAGCGACGCCGCGGCGCTCTACCGGGAACTCTGCGAGCGCGGGCAGGTCGTCGGGCCGGACGAACTCCTCTCGGCGGTCGAGCGCGCGGTCGGAGAAAAGCGGGCGTCGGCGCGGTGCGACGCTACCTGACCGGCGCTTACGACGCGACTCGCTGGCGCTGCTGGAGCAACTCGAACAGCATCAGCGCCGCGAACGTGCTGGCCGCCAGTAGCACCATCCCGGCGATACCCACGTCCACCGAGGGCGCGGCCATGCTCGCCGTCCCGAGGACGCCGCCCGAGAGGAGCGCAATCGCCATCCGCGCGGGCCGCGAGAAGCTCGCACATCGCTGGGCGAGCGTGGGGTCCAGACCCACGATTCGAGTCCAGACGACGTACAGCGACACCACGAACAGAAACGAGAGCAGACCGACGCCCAGCAGGAGGGCGAACTTCGCCGGATTCATTTCCTGTTTTCAACAGCATCAGGGTTCGGATATAAGCCTATCGGAGATACGTCTCAATCGTTACACGACGGCGAGTGAATCCGGTCCTCCTCGGGGGTGAAACCGGTCCGCCAATTTATGTGACTCGCGCCCTCAGAATCCGACATGCAACTCTCGGACCGGTCGGTCGCGGTCGTCGGAAGCGGTTTCGGCGGGCTCTCGACCGCCTGTTACCTCGCCGACGCGGGCGCCGACGTGACTGTCGTGGAGAAAAACGAGCAGCTGGGCGGCCGGGCCAGCGTCCTCGAACGCGACGGGTTCCGGTTCGACATGGGGCCGTCGTGGTATCTGATGCCCGACGTGTTCGAGCGCTTCTTCGGCCACTTCGGCCGGAGTCCGAGCGAGTACTACGAACTCGAACACCTCCACCCCCACTACAAGATTTTCTTCAAGGACGGCGACCGCGTCACCGTCACGGCCGACCGCGAGGAGACCAAGGCCACCTTCGAGGAGTACGAGCGCGGGGCCGGGCCGGCCCTCGACGCCTACCTCGAGGAGGCCGAAGAGACCTACCAAATCGGGATGGAACACTTCGTCTACACCGACCGGCCCCGGTTCCGCGACTACGTGGACTGGGACGTGGTCCGCCACGCCCGCGGCCTGACCTTCCTCGGGTCGATGCAGGACCACGTCGCCGACTACTTCGACCACCCCAAACTCCGCCAAATCATGCAGTACACGCTGGTGTTCCTCGGCGGGTCCCCGAAGAACACCCCGGCGCTCTACAACCTGATGAGCCACGTCGATTTCAACCTCGGCGTCCACTACCCGAGAGCCAAGGACGGGACCGCGACCGACGGCGGGGACGCCGACGGAACCACTCCCGGCGGGATGGGCGTCGTCGTGGACGCCATCGCCGAGATGGGCGAAGAACTGGGCGTCGAGTACCGGACCGGCAGCGAGGTCGAGTCGATTCTGGGGTCGGCGGGGAACTTCCGAGTGGAGACGGAAGACGGGTTTCTCAGAGCCGACCTCGTGGTCAGCGACGCAGACTACGCCCACACCGAACAGGAACTCCTCCCGCCACAGAGTCGCCAGTACGACGCCGACTACTGGGAGTCTCGGACCTACGCGCCCTCGGCCTTCCTGCTGTACCTCGGCGTCGAGGGCGACGTGGACGGCCTCGAACACCACACCCTCGTCCTGCCGACCGAGTGGAACGACCACTTCGACGAGATTTTCGAGGAGCCAGCGTGGCCCGAGGACCCGGCGTACTACCTCTGCGTGCCCAGCGAGACCGACGACACGGTCGCGCCCGAGGGCCACAGCAACCTGTTCGCGCTGGTCCCCATCGCGCCCGGCCTCGACGACGGCCCCGAGACCAGACGGCGCTACCGCGACTTCGTGCTGGACGACATCGCCGAGAACACCGGGGTAGACCTCCGAGACCGAATTGTCCTCGAGGAGTCCTTCTGCGTCTCGGACTTCGCGGAGCGATACAACTCGATTCAGGGCACCGCGCTCGGCCTCGCTCACACCCTGCGCCAGACCGGCCCGCTCCGGCCCGGCCATCGCTCCTCGGAGGTCCCGGGACTGTACTTCACGGGGTCGTTCACCACGCCCGGAATCGGCGTCCCGATGTGTCTCATCAGCGGCCAGCACACCGCCGACGCCCTGCTGGAGGACTACGGCGAGTAGCGCCATGCTGAGGTACCTCCTCAAACTCTCTCGGCCCCGGTTCTGGCTCTATCTGGCCGGACCGGTCCTCGTGGGGGTCGCCTACGGCGCGTCCGCCCCGAGCGACCTGTTCGCCCCGGCCGGGGTCGCGCTGTTCGCGTACTTCCTCCTGCCCGCGAACGTCTACCTCTACGGCATCAACGACGTGTTCGACGCGGATATCGACGAGGAGAACCCGAAGAAGACGGGCGAGGAGGCACCCGAGGCCCGGTTCCGGGGCGGGACCGCCGTCACCCTCCTCGTCGCGCTCTGCGGCCTCGCCGGTTTCGCGCTGGCGGGTGCCTTCGCCGTCGGGGCGCTCGCACTCGGGTCGAATCCGCCGATGGGTGCGACCGTGGGCGTGGCTGTCTGGGTCGTCGCCTTCCTGCTCTTGGGGTACGCCTACAGCGCGCCCCCGTTCCGACTGAAGACCGTGCCGCCTCTCGATTCGGTCTCGAACGGTCTCTACGTCCTGCCGGGCGCGGCGGCCTACGTCGCGCTGGCGGGTCGCCAACCTCCCGCGCTCGCGGTCGTCTCGGGGTGGCTCTGGGCGATGGCGATGCACACCTTCTCGGCGATTCCCGACATCGAACCCGACCGCCGGGCCGGGATTCGGACCACCGCGACCGTGCTGGGCGAGCGCCGGACCTTGGCCTACTGCGGGGTCTGCTGGTTGCTCGCGGCGGGAGCCTTCGGCCTGCTGGATATTCGGGCCGGGGCGCTCCTCTTGCTCTATCCTCTCTTCGCACTCGGGGTCGCCGAGACCGACGTTTCGGTCTCGCGGGCCTACTGGTGGTTCCCGGCCATCAACACGCTGGTCGGGATGGTGCTGACGCTCGGCGGTCTCTGGGGGGTCGTGCGTGGGTAACCTGAGTAGAACCCAGGTCGAGCGCCGACTCTCGGACCTCGTCCGCGAGAACCGGTTTACCATCGCGGTCGTCTTTCCGCTGGTCGGGGCCGGGATGTTCGTCGCCAGTCACGAGGGGTGGCTCCCGCCGTGGCTGGCGATGAATCCTCTGCTGGTCCTGTTCGGCACGCTCGTGATGCGCCTGCCGCTCGTGGCGGGTCTCGCGCCGCTGGTGGACCGCCGGGCCGGAGTCGGCCTGCTTCTGGTCACGGCCTACAGCTACGTCATCGAGTACATCGGAGTCCACTACGGCGTCCCCTACGGCGAGTTCAGCTACCAAATCGAGTTGGGACCGATGGTCGGCGGAGTTCCGGTCGGCCTGCCCGTCTTCTTCCTCCCGTTGGTGGTCAACAGCTACCTCCTCGTCCTACTTCTGCTCCCGAAGGCAGGCCGGATAGCTCGGACCCTCGCGGCGCTCGCGGTCGTGCTGGTCGTGGACTTCGTGCTGGACCCCGCGGCGGTCGGACTCGGCTTCTGGGACTACGGCGGCGGGTTCTACTACGGCGTCCCCTTCTCGAACTTTCAGGGCTGGATTCTGAGCGGCCTGATTGCGGTCTCGCTCGTTGAGTGGGGATTCGACCGCGCGGCGCTCGGCGACCGACTCCGGAACTGCGAGTTCGCGCTCGACGACTTCGTGAGCTTCGTCCTCCTCTGGGGCGCGATGAACGTCTACTTCGGGAACTGGATTGCGGTGGCGCTGGCCGCGGGACTCTCGGCCGGGTTGGTTCGAACCGACCGCTTCGACTTCGTCGGAATCGGCCGGGAACGCCCCGAACAGGGTTGAAAAACTCCAAAATCGCCGGGAAGAGACCACCGAGGAGCCGGGTTCAATCGGCCTGCGGTGCCCCTTCCGGGCGATGGCTGGCGTGGACTTTCTCGGCCTCGGGGACGGCGCTCACGGCCCGGAACACCGTCACCGGGTCGCGGGACTTCTGCCAGTACCACCGGGTCTTCGCCCAGAGCCACGCGGCGCGGAAGGCTCCGACCTCCGGCTCCGAGGAGAACACGTCGTAATCTCGCGCTCGGATGAGGCGGTGGTGTTCGGCGTAGAGGACCGCGGCGTACAGCACCGCGAACTGGCAGTCCTCGGGCAGGTACTCGATGCCCGCCACGCCCTCGCGGTACTTGCGCTCGGCCCGCCGGAGTTCGTCGGCCATCGCCGCGCGGAAGCCGTCTGTCGGGTTGCAACGCCGAATGTCGGCCTCCGTGACGCCGTGGCGCTCGCGGGTGGTTCCGGGGAGGTAGATGCGGTCGTGGTCCAGAATGTCCTCGCGCACGTCGCGGAGGAAGTTCGTCAACTGGAAGGCCTCGCCGAGTGCGACCGCGTGAGGTTTGGCGCGCTCGGGTTTCTCGACGCCCATCACCGACTGCATCATCACGCCGACCGCGGAGGCCGACCCGCGCATGTACTCCTCGAGTTCGGCGTAGGTCTCCCAGCGGGACTTCTCGATGTCCGAAATCATCGCGTCGATGAAGATTTCTATCTCCTCGTCGGGAATCCCGCGCTCGTCGCTGACCTCCTGAAACGCCGCGAGCACCTCGTCGTCCGTCTCCACTTCGCCGAGCGCCTCCGCCCGGAGTTGTTCGAGTCGCGCCCGTTGCTCGTCGGGCGGTAAGTCGTCGGCACCGTCTACGACCTCGTCGGCGACGCGGAAGAACGCGTAGAGGACGTACGTGGGATTGCGTATCCGCCGGGGGAGCAACCGCGTAGCGAAGTGGAAGGTTCTGCCGGTTCGCTGCTGAATCGTCTTACTTCGTCGGAGTTGTCGGTCGGTGACCATTCGATCTCTCCTGTGTTGTGCAGAGTCCGGTCGAACAGCAGCGGCCCCAGCATTTCACCTAGGGAGTCGTCCGTGTTAATTGTTGGCGTCGGTGAACTCCCGGCGGGCAGACAGTCCGCGCGGTAGGATGTCCTTACTGAGCGTAATCTGGGTTACGAGGTCCGGAGTTCGCCGCGAGCGCTTCCGGACTGCCATCACGCCTTTCTACGTCGGTGCCCTCGATTCGGACGTATGAGTTCTTCCGACGCCGTCACCGAGACGTTAGACGAGGGTGGAAACGGAATCGCGGGTCGAGTCGGGTCGCTGGCGAAGCCGCTCGGACCGGCGCTCGCCAAGCACGCCGAGTCGGGCACCCTCGCGGCCGCGTCGGGGGTCGTCTCGCTGGTCCGGGCCGGGCGGACCTTCTTGAAGGGCAACCGCAAGCGCGGCGTCTTGCAGGCGCTCGGAGGCCTGTTCTGGGTCGGCGTCGCGCTCGCCCAGCGCCGGACGGGACGCGGTTCGACCGCCGGAGCGACCCGAGGAGGACCCTCTACCTCCGACCTCGCCGACGTGGCCGACTCCTCGCCGGACATCGAGGATGTCGAAACCGAAGGCACGGACGCCGACCACGCCACGGGCGAGGAGGTCGTGGATACGACCGACGCCGACATCGAGGAGTCCGACACCGCGCCGGAAGTCGAGTCGCACGCCGAGGGCGACGTGGACCAGCGCGACGTGGTGGAGTCGGGTGACCTCGAAGACGCGGACGCCGATGAAGAGAGCGAAGCAGGGTCCGAGGACGCGACGGAGGCAGGAGACGTCTCCGAGGAGTCGCCCATCGACGCGGTCAGCGACGAGAACGCGCAGGCCGAACCCGACGGCGGCACCGAGAGCGACGACGAGGAGTGACTCAGGACTCGGCGGAGCCCGATCAAAGCCTTGTATTTGTTTCTCTGGGCAATTATAATATTTCCTAACCAATTATATATGATCCTTTGTCCAGAAATCCGCGAGTGCGGCCCGGCGGCCAGCGGCCGCCGGGCCGCCGAACGCCCGGCCGACCAAACAGCCAGCAAACGCTCGTCCAGCCATCCACCGGCGAACGCCCGGCCAACCAACCGCCGGGAACGCGCTCGGTGAAACAATCACCACGGGAGGATGAAGGGGCCGGTCGCTCGCGTTCACTTTAGTCGTCTCCGCGGGCACTACTCGCGCCGGGCGGTGTCTGCGGGAGCGAAGCGACCAAAGGCTCGTCGGAGCTCGTCTCCGACGGTGCGGAGAGGCGCGAGTATCCCGCGGAGCGACCGCGAGCGACCGGGGGCTTCAGAAGACATCATCACAGTAGTTCTGCTGTTCGCACTCTCGTTCGCAATCGTCGTCATAGCAAGAACTCCCTCACCTAGAATCGGCCCCGCGAGTTTTACCCGTCACCGTCTAATCCGACATCGTGACCGACGAACTGCTCATCTACGGAGCCTACGGCTACACCGGCGCGCTCGTCGCGGAGACGGCAGTCGAGCGAGGTCTCTCGCCCGTCCTCGCGGGGCGCACCGCCGAGAAGGTAGAGCGGCAGGCGACCGACCTCGGCCTCGACCACCGGGTGTTCAGCCTCGAACACCCTGAAATAGTCGAGGACCACGTCGAGGAGTTCTCGGCGGTGCTGAACTGCGCGGGGCCGTTCTCCGAGACGGCCCGGCCGATGTACTCGGCGTGCCTGCGCACCGGCACCGACTATCTGGACATCACCGGGGAAATCGACGTGCTGGAGGCCATCGCCGAGCGCGACCGGGACGCCGAGGAGGCCGACGTGACCCTCCTCCCGGCGGTGGGCTTCGACGTGGTGCCGACCGACTGTCTGGCGGCCTACCTCCAGACCCAGCTGGACTCGGCGACGAGGCTCACGCTCGCCATCGACGGACTGGGCACCTTCTCGCCGGGCACCGCCAAGTCCATCGTGGAGGGCCTCTCGCGCTCCGGCGCGGTCCGAGAGAACGGCGAGCTTCGGACCGTCCCCGCGGCGTGGAAGACCCGCCACCTCGACTTCGGGCGCGGCCCCAAGCCCGCCGTGACGATTCCCTGGGGCGACATCTCGACGGCCTACTTCACCACCGGGATTCCGAACGTCGAGACCTACGCCACCGTGCCCGACTACGTCCCGAACGTGATGGAGAAGACCCGCCCGTTGGTGCCGCTCCTCGGGACCGAACCGGTCCAGTCCGCGATGAAGGCCGCCATCGACGCCGTGGTCTCGGGACCGACCGCCGAGGAGCGCGCCCAGAGTCTGGCCCGCATCTGGGGCGAAGTCGAGGACGACGCGGGCAACCGCTTCGCCGCCCGGATGCGGACGCCCGACACCTACGACCTCACCGCCCAGACTGCGGTCGAGTCCGCGCGCCGGGTGGTCGAGGGCGAGGTCAATTCTGGCTTCCAGACGCCCTCCTCGGCGTTCGGGCCGGACTACGTGCTGGAGTTCGACGGGGTGGAGCGCGAGGACGTGCAGGAGGTTTCGGAGGTAGGTGCGAGTGTGCTTGAGGAGTAACAGCTTTCACCGATAGCCGATTCGCTGTCGAGGAATACTCGACACTCACCGTATAATTCGTGGAAAAGTAAGCCGGTGGAGGGATTATGAACCACCTGAAAACGCTTCCTCGCCTTCGGCGAGACTGCCTTTTCCGTAGTTCAAATCCTCTACAGAAGGCTCTTCAGCCTCACTACGTTCGGCAGAAAGAGCCGGTGGAGGGATTTGAACCCTCGGCCTATTCCTTACGAAGGAATCGCTCTAGCCAGTCTGAGCTACACCGGCACACTCACTTCGTTCGTGTCCCGAGCCTCGCCTCGCGTTGCTCGGCGAGACACCGGCGCGCGTACTTCCTCTTCACTCTTTACTACTCCCCACAGGCAAAATAAGGCTTCCGGAATCGCCCGCCGTTAGCGAGATAGTCGCACGTCGAGACAGACGTTCAACTCGTGAGGAGCGTACGACCGGACCACGTGGCGCGTCTCGACTTCGACTTCGTACTCGGGTTCCGCGGCCTCTCGAATCGCGGCCTCGCCCGGCCCGAAGGGGTCGTCCTCGTGCTGGATGTCGTAGTAATGAATCACGCAGTCGTCGCCAGCGAGTTCGACCGCCGAGTCGAGGAACTCGTCGGCGCTGTGGGGCAGGTTCATCACCACGCGGTCGGCCCAGTCCGAATACTCGGGCGCGACCTCTCTCACGTCGCCGTGAATCGCAGTTACCCTGTCTTCCACGTCGTTGCGCCGGGCGTTCTCCCGGAGGTACTCGACGGCCTTCTCGTTCAGGTCCACGCCGACGACCTCCGCGCCGCGCTTGGCGAAGGGGACGACGAACGGCCCGACGCCCGCGAACATGTCGAAGGCGCGCTCGTCGGTCGCTCGCGGGGTATCCCCGCTCGCATCTTTCGAGGGCCGTGGCCCCTCGCCAACCTGCTCGGCGACCCGGTGGCGCTCGGTGGCGAGCCGAGGAGAGAAGTAGACCTCGGACACGTCGAGGAGGAACTCGCAGCCGTACTCGCGGTGGACCGTCTCGGTTCCGTCTCCCGCAAGCACCTCCCAGTCGCGGACCCGGAGTTCGCCCTTGACCTTCGAGGCCCGATTCACGACCGTCTTCACGGGGATGTCCGAGGCCATCACGGCGTCGGCGATTTCCCGGGCGCGCTCCGGGTCGTCCTCGTCTAAGATGGCGATGTCGCCGAGGCGCTCGTAAGTCGGTTCGTAGCCCAGCAGGTCGGTGGGCGTGTCCGGCGTGTCGCGCTCGCCGACGGCGCGCGAGACTACGGTCAAATCCTCGGGCACTCGGTCGGCGTCGGTCACCGGGAGGTAGAGGCTCCCCTCCGCGACTTCGATTTCGAACTCGGCCGCGAGGAGGTTCTCGTCGGCCAACCGCTGGCGAGTCTCCTCGCCTCGCTCGCGCTCGACTCGCACGCACGGGACTTCCATACTCTCGCTTTTCGGGGTGTGGCGGTAAGCGTGACGCTTCGCGGTCGTCGTGGGTGTCCGTGGGTGGTCGTCGGTCGTCGTGGTTCGCCGGTGGGTCCAGCCCCGACGCACTCGTCGTCGGGCCAGCGAGCGCGTCCGACTCGAAACGCTATAACCCGCTGGCGTCCCTACCGGAGGTATGCTCACATTCGTCGGCCTCGGTCTCTACGACGAGCGTTCGATTACCGTCGAGGGCAAAGAAGTCCTCCGAGAGGCGGACCGCGCCTTCGCCGAGTTCTACACCAGCAAACTCCTCGGCGCGAGCGTCGAGGACTTGGAAGCCTACCACGACACCGACATCGAGGTCCGCGACCGGGCGGGCGTCGAGCAGGACCCCGAGGAAATTCTCCGGGCCGCCGAATCTGGCGACGCGGTCTTTCTCACCGCGGGCGATACGATGATTTCGACCACTCACGTCGACCTCCGGCTCCGGGCCGAGGAGCGCGGCATCGACACGCGCGTCGTCCACGCGCCCACCGCCGAGTCGGCGGCCAGCGGCCTGACCGGCCTCCAGAACTACCGCTTCGGCAAGGCCACGACGCTCCCCTTCGAGTACGCCCACGGTGCCGACGGCGTCCCCGCCAGCGTCACCGACGCCATCGACGAGAACCGCGAGCGCGGCCTGCACACGCTGGTCTACCTCGACATCAAGGTGCGCAACGACGAGTACATGTCCGCCGACTACGCCGCCGACCTGCTGGCCGAGGAGTACGGCGACCTGCTGGGCGTCGTGGTCGCCCGCGCCGGGAGTCCCGACCCGCTCGTGGCCGCCGACCGCATCTCGGCGCTGGCCGACCGCGATTTCGGCGACCCGCTCCACCTGCTGGTCGTGCCGGGCGACCTCCACCACATCGAGGCCGACGCGCTCGGCGCGCTGGCGGGTGCGCCGGAGGAACTCCTCGACGTCGAATAATTCTAAACACTGAGCCGCGCTCGATTACTCGCCTTTTCCGTCGGTCGCAACGGGTCGGTCGGTGCCGACCGCCTCGTGGAGGTCGTACTCGTCGCCGGTTGCGATGTAGAGGACGTCCTCGCCGACCGTCAGCAGTTCGGGGACCTCGCGGGCCACCGCCCACGCGATACCGACCAGCGCGACCACCGAGAGGACCTGAGCCAGCACGCGGTCGGAGATGAAGTACGACACCATGTGGGGGTCCTGATAGCCCAGCAGGCTCATCGTCGGGTCCACGAAGAACTGCAACCACTGGTGGCTGAACGCCAGCGTGATGAAGACCACGCGGACGAGGTTCAGCGCCCAGATAATCGGGATGGCGATGGCGACGCCCCGGAGCTTGCGGCCGAGCGGCGCGCGGACCGCGGCGATGAGGCCGCCGAAGATGGCCATGCTCCCGAGGCCGGTACACGCCAGCAGGACGTTGACCTTGAACTTGCCCTCATTCGTGTGGAAGAAGTACGTCCCGCGAATTCCACCGTCGCGCTCGACCACCTCGAACTCGTAGCCCAGCGTCTCCATGACGAACTCGCCCTGCCACGCCACCGTCTCGATGAGCCACTCCTTGCCAGCGGGAATCATCGTGAACGGCAGGTAGATGAGGCCCATGAACGCGATGGCCCGCGAGAGCAGAAAGAGGGTCTCGCGGCCCTGCACCAGCAGGTACGCGGCGTACAGGCAGGCCGGAAGCGCGGCCAGACTCAACGCACCCTCCACGAAGCTCTTCTGCTCGAACGCGAAGTGGGGGAACAGCGCGAGCCAGAACACGCCGAAGACGACCCACGCGAACGCGGCGAGGTAGCGAGCGCGCCCCCGGCCGTGGTCGTCGTCGTACCAGTCGAGGGCGGCGGCCGCGGCGAACAGTCCGACGACGAGCCACGCGAGTCCGTCTGTCAACGCGGTAGTCACGGTTAGAAGGACGAAAGCGCGCCCCGGATAAAGAGTTGACGGCTCGTCTCAAATCGAGTAACGTCTGCCTAGTCGGGTCGAAACGCGGCGTTTCCCACGTGCGACGACGCTGTCGCTACGGGAGTTGGCACGCCGAAAAAATGAAACCGCGAAAGACCGGCGAAAGCCGGTGGTTAGTTAGCTATCTAGTTGCTGCGGCGGAGAGCCAGCAGCGCGGCAGCGACGAGGGCGACGAGCGCGACACTCACGCCGAAGCCGGGGATGCCACCGTCACTCGCGGTCGTGGTGGTGGTCTCCGTGGGCTCCTCGGTCGTGGTGGTCGTCGTCTCGGTCGGCTCCTCGGTCGTCGTGGTTTCCGTCGTAGTCGTGGTGGTCGTCGTAGTCGTCGTGGTCGTCGTCGTCCCGTTGTCCGACGGGCTGTCGGCCTCGAGGCTGGAGTCCACGACGGCGTCGACGCTGTCCTCGGTCTCCTTGTTGGTGAACTCGAACTCGGTGCCGTTCTCGACCTCGCTGAAGTCGAAGTCAGCGGTCCACGCACCGTCAGAGTCGACCGTCACGGTCTGGCTCTGAAGCAGGTTCGCGGCGGTCGAACGGGCCGACACCGTGAACTCGCTACCGGGCGCGAGCGAGGACGTGCCGGTCACGTTGACCTCGCCGTTCGGGACAGCGTACACGTCGTCACGGTTGGTGTCGAAGCTAACCGAGCTCTCGGCGAGCGAGAACGTCGTGTTGACGGACTCGCTCTCGTCCTCGGCGACGAGCTTGTTGTAGTTGTCGTCGTCCTCGCTCTCGGGCCCTTCGATGGTGAAGGTGGCCTCGTACTCCTGGCCGTCCGCGAAGGCGTCCTGGTCGGACGTGTCAAGGACGATGAAGAACGTGTTGTTCTGGGCGTCCGTCACCACGTCGTAGCTTTCCTGGTCGACCGCGACACCGTCCTGGTTGGCACCAGGGTTGGTGTGGTCGAAGCTCACCGACAGACCGTTCTGGCTGTCGAAGTGGTCGCCGGTGTCGAGGTAATCGTACAGACCGGAGGCCTGAACTTGGACGATTGCGTAGTCGTCGACGGCGATGGTGTCGCCCTCGGAGACGGCGTCGTAGACGTCACTGGAGTCGTCGAGGGAGGCTCCGGCAGGGGCGACCCAGCTCTGGGCCGCGTCGGTCGAGCGCTCGTTCAGCACGAACGTCCCGAACGCCTCTTCCTCGGCATTGTCGCCAGTCGGATTGTCGTCGTAGACGGTGATGTCGTAGTCACCGGCCTCGATGACGCTGTCGGTGTTCAGGACTTCATCGTCGTCGTTCTGGCGGAAGCCCTGTTCTGTGACTGTGTCGTCACCGCCAGTGTCCGTGAGGACGGCGTCAGCGTCTTGGGTACCGGTCTCGTAGGTGTGGACTTCGACGGTGACTTCGCCGTCGCCGTCCTCGTCGGTCACCTTACCGTAAACGGCGTAGTTGACTTCTTCGGTGCCGAACTGGACCCAAGCACTCTGGGTGTTTTCGAGTTCGACGGTGAACTCGCCGACGTCACCGCGCTCGTCGCTCGGGTAGGAGTTCGCGAGCGAGTAGACCGCGTCGCCCTCCTCGTCGACGTTGACGTCGACGGAGGCCTCAGCGTCGGTGTCGGTCACGCTCAGGTCGAGCGTGTAGTTACCGGCTTCGGCGAAGTTGAGCGGTTCGACGGTCTTGTCAGCGCCGCCGTCGATGATGACCGCGTCCTCGTCGTCGTTGAGCGTGGCGACCCCGTCGGCGAAGACATCGACGAGATCTTCGGCGTCGATGTCGTCGGACGAGACCGCAACGTCGTAGCCGCCCCGGTTGGAGTCGAGGCTGAGCGCGACGTCGTCAGCGGTCGTGACGTTCGTCTCGTTCACCGACGCACTGAAGTCCTGCGTAGCGACTTCCCACTTGGAAGTGGAGACAGGGTTACTGTCGGGGGTGCCCTGAGAAGCACCATTCTCGAACTCGATGGCGTCACCGTTGTTGTCAACGATGACGTATTCACCGCTCAAGTCGCTGGTCGAGATGACTGCCTGACCAGATCCGTTGAGGGTGAATTCCGTCGTAAGACCGCCAATCTCTCCGTCATCATTTACTTCTCGAATCTGCCAAGTTTCGTCGTCAGCATCGTTCCCAGCGTTAACCCACACGGATTGGCCGGCCCAGTATGTCGCACCGGAGTCGGCAGCAGTATCCGCGCCAGCTGCGTCTGCACTGTTCGCGACGGCGGCCGCCGAGCCTGCGAAGGCGGCGGTACCGGCGAACACCGACAGGACGAGCATGGCAGCGAGGGTTACGCTGCGAATTTTGTCGTTTGTCGTTGTCATGGTTTGGATTGGTTATTCAGTCGGCGACAGCACCTTTCCCGTGGCCCTCGGGGGAACCCGGAACCGCACCGGATGTGGGCCACCTGTACTCGCTACTGCCACCATGGGTAGGGGTACAGACGAAAGGTTACGCCGTGGTTATAAGTGCTTTGTGGTCTGAGAATCCTCTCGTTACTGGTTGTCACGACGAGTTATTGCCGCGTTACGAAGCAGTAGAGAGGCCGATGGTGGCGTATACCGTAGAACCTGTTTTCTCACGAGTACGGTGATACGTCTCGGAGCCGATTCTATCGTATACGCCAGTTTCGACCGGTATCGGTCGGTTTCTCGGAGAGAGGACCTCGCCGAAACCTCGGTAAGCCTACTGGTACTGCCGCTTAAAAAGAAAACCAGGTATTTCGAAGCGCGACTGCCGGGCCGAACGAGTGCGGCGTCGAAGCCGAGTTACTGGCTCCGACTGCGACGAATCGCCAGCAGCGCGGCGGCGACGAGTGCGACGAGTGCGACACCGAGACCGAAGCCGGGGATGCCTCCGTCGGTCGCTTCGGTCGTGGTAGTAGTCTCCTCAGTTGTCGTCGTCTCCGTCGTGGTGGTGGTGGTCTCTTCGGTGGTCGTAGTCGTCATGGTGGTCGTCGTCGTGGTGGTCGTCGTCGTAGTGGTCGTCGTCGTCGTTTCGCCAGCGCCTTGGAAGTCAGCGTCGACGAGCGCACTCACGCTGTCGTCTGTTCGACCGTTAGTGAACGTGAACTCGGTGCCGTTCTCGACTTCGCTGAAGTCGAAGCTGGCGTTCCACGTACCGTCAGCATCGACCGTCACCTGCTGGCTCTGGAGGAGGTTCGCGGCGGTCGAGCGGGCAGTGACTTGGAAGGTCGTGCCGGGCGCGAACGTCGACGTGCCGCTCACGTTGACCTCGCCGTTCGGGACGACGTACACGTCCTCGCGGGTAGTGTCGAACGTGACCTCGCTCTCGACCACGGAGAACGTCGTGTTCACCGACTGTGACTCTCCTTCGGGAAGGAGCTTGTTTCCGTCACCGGTTTCGTTGCTGACGGTGAAGGTCGCTCGGTACTGCTGACCGGGTTGTGCCGCGGACGTGTCGATGGCCACGAAGAACGTGTTGTTCTCCGGGTCCGGAATGACCGCGTAGTTTTCGGCCGAAATCTCGTTCGGCTCCTGATTCGCACCGGGGTTCATCTGTACGACTTCCATCGACAGCCCCTCCGTGCCGAGTTCGAAGTAGTCGTAGAGACCGGAGGCCTGAACCTGCACGACTGCGGCGTCACCTTCTGCGACAGTATCGCTTTCGGCGACGGCGTCGTAGACCTCACCGGCGTCGGCGAGGTTAGCGGTTGGCGCGACCCACGTCCGAGCGCTATCGGTCGAGCGCTCGTTCAGCACGAAGGTCCCGAACTCAGCCTCTTCGCCAGCGCTATCGTAGATCGTGAGGTCGTAGTCGCCGGCCTCGATTGGCGTGTTCAGATTCGATCCGGCGGTGAACGACTCGTTGCTGATTTCGTCGTTCGAGCCTTCTGCGAGCGTAATGACGCTCGATGCGGTACCTGTGTCGGTCTCATACGTGTGAAGCGCAAGCGTGACCTCACCGTCATCGTCGGCGTCGGTCACGTCGGCCCACACCGCGTAGTTGACGTCGGCGCTACCGAACTTGACGGTAGCGGTATCGGTGTTGTCGAGTTCGACGGTGAAGGTGCCGACGTCACCGCGCTCCTCGCTCGGGAAGGGGTTCGCGAGCGAGTAGGAGGCCGCGCCCTGTTGGTCGACGTTGACGCTGACCGACCCAGAGGCGTCGGTGTCGACGACTTCCATGTCGAGCGTGTAGCTTCCCGCCTCGGTAAAGTTAAGCGGGAGCGTCGAATCGGCCTGTCCGGGGACGATTACGCCTTCCGAAGTGTTCTCGGTCACGGCATCTCCACCGAAGACCTCCACAAGCTCGCTCTGGCTGAGGTCGTCGGACGTGATGGAGACGTTGTAGCTACCGCGGTTCGAGTCGAAGTTGAGACCGACATCCTGCGCGGTCGTGACGTTCGTCCGGTTCACCGACGCGTTGAACGTCTGCGTGGCGACCTCCCACGCATCGCTCCCGACATTGCCGGCGTCTTGGGCCGTCACGTCTCCATTCTCGAGCGTGACCGAGTTGCCCTGACTATCGACGATGACGTAGTCCCCACTCAGGCCGCTGGTGGAGATGACCGCCTCACCCGTATCGTTGAGGGTGAACTCGGTCGTGAGATCGCCGACGTTGTTGTTATCTGTTACAGAACGAATCTGCCACGTCTCGCCACCTTGGTCTTCTTCCGCGTTCACCCAGAGTTCCTGTCCCGCCCAGAAGGTCGAACCGGAATCGGCTCCTGCATCTGCGCCTGCGGCTTGCGCGTTGTTGGCTGCGGTCGCCGCACCTACGAAGGCAACGGAACCTGCGCATACTGACAGGACGAGTAGGGAACTGAGGAACGCACTACGGATTTTGTCGTTAGTTGTACTTGTCATGGTTCGTGAAATTGGTAATTCGGTCGATGGTCGTACCTTTCCTCGTGACCTAGGTTTCCCCGCCTTAGGACACTCGTACTCACTCCCACCACCGTGGGTAGGGGTACGATTCAAATATTAGCACTAGATTATAAGTGCTTTGTGGCGAGCCAGCTTCGCTAGTTAGCCGTTTTCACGCCTGTAATCGCCGATTACCGTCGATGAAGAGGAGCTGAATAGCGGAACGTCTTATAAAAATTCGTCGGGAACGTCGCGTTTCTTCCGTACTCACGGTGGAGGTATCCCACGCCGAGACGCCGCTCGGACGGAGCGACGAGAGACGAAGGCGGACTCACTCCTCGCGCTCGATGACCTCGATTTCGTGCCCGTCCATATCCTTCGTGAACGCGTACCGATTATCACACGATTCTGGGTCACGGTAGTCCTCGGCGTCGCGTTCCATCAGCGCCGCCCAGTCGTCGTGCAGGTCCTCGGCGCGGACCGCGAGGTGGCCCCACGCGTCGCCCAACTCGTAGGTCCGGCCGTCGTAGTTGTACGTGAGTTCCACGGCCATCGCCTCGTCGGCCGCGCCCTCGGGCTTCATGAAGTAGTTGGCGAAGGTGTCGGACTCCCAGCGCCCGGTGTGTTCGTACTCCAACTTTCGGGTGTACCAGCCGAGCGCCTCGTCGGCGTCCTCGACGCGAATCATGGTGTGGTCGAGGCTCCAGCGCGCGCCGTAATCGCGCTCGACGATTTCGACTTCGTGACCGTCGGGGTCCGTGACGAAGGCGTAGGACCCGCCGCAGGAGTCGGGGTCCCGATAGTCCTCGACGCCCTCGTCCATCAGTTGCTCGTAGGCGTCGTAGACGTCGTCCACGCGCACGGCGATGTGGCCCCACGCGTCGCCCATCTCGTAGGTCCGGTCGTCGTGGTTGTAGGTGAGTTCGAGGACCGCGCCCTCCTCGTGGACGCCCTCTGGACCGAGGTAGACGTTCGTGAAGGTGTCGGCTTCCCAGCGACCCTTCTCCTCGTAGTCGAGGTGGTTCTGGTACCAGTCGAGCGTCTCCTCTAAGTCCTCTACGCGCATCATCACGTGGTCGAGCGTGGCGTTCATGCGTTCGAAAGTGGGCGTTCCGGGCCGAAAAGGCTACCGCTCGCGGAAACGAGACCGGGCGAATCGAGGCGGGAAAAAACAAGGCCGGGCGAATCGAGGCCAGGGAAAATTGAGGCCGGGAAAAGACTCGTTCGCTCACGCGCGACCGGATGCGGGTCGCGCGTGAGCACGCGAAGAATAAATAACTGAGCCTCCGCCAGACGGCCCCGGAAACGCAACTATAGGTTTCTTAAAGCCAACTAGTTATTTCTTTAGAACACGTATATATCTCCTCACTCGTCGTTGGAACGACGTTCTCCGCCGCTATCGCCACACCGCGCGCCGGAGGTCCGGCCAGTAGAACCACCACGCCGCGGTCCAGAGTAGCACGACGCCGACCGGGACCGCGAGGAGACCGCTCCGGGTCATCCCGAGCGCGAACTGGAGGCCGCTCACGCCCGAGAAGACCAGCAATCCGCCCGTGACGCGGCCGTCCTCTCGACCGACGAGGCCGAGGAGCGCGCTCCCGACTGCCAACAGATAGAGCAGGACCGCGACGGGCCACGCGAGGAGTCGCCGGGGAAGCCCGCGGGTGTAGACGAACAGGTAGTCCGGAAGCGTCGTGACGTGGAGCGGGTCGAGACTCAGCAGTCCCCACGCGAACACCAAATCCCCCGTCGTTAGGACGGTCCAAGGGACGAGAAACATCGCCGCCAGCGCGAGCAGTCGTCTGTTCACTTCCCGGTCGCTCGACTCGCGTCCCTCCACCGCTTGCTTCACTTCCGGACGACGAGGCGAAGCACGTCCTCGTCGGCGAGTTCGTGTTCCTTGCCGACCTGTTGCTCGTCGTGCTTTGCGCTCGGTCCCGAGACGCGGGCGAACCGGAAGCGGTCTTCGAGGTCGCCGCCGAGTCTTCGGGCGGCGTCACCGACGGTCGAACCCTTTTCGAGGACCAGCGGCTCGTCTTTGTCCACGCCGCGACCGGGCTTGTCCATGTAGATTCGCATCAGGCCCAGTTCCTCCCAAATCGTCTCCTTGAGCGAGTCGAGGCCCTTCTCCTCCTCGGCGGAGATGAAGACGGCCTCGTCGGGGTCGATGCCGTACTCGCGGAGTTCGGCGTTGACCGTCTCGATGTAGTCGGGTTCGATGAGGTCCACCTTGTTGACCGAGACGATGGAGGGGATGTACTCGCGGTTGTCCATCACGCCGTCCACGAGGCGGTCGATGTCCACCTGCTCGCGGATGGTCACGTCGGCGTTGACGTAGCCGTGTTCGCGGATGACCTCCTTGACCACGTCCTCCGAGAGGTCCAAATCGACGCTCGACGTCACGCGAATCCCGCCCTTGCCCTTCTTGGCGATTTTGACGCTCGGGCGCGACTGGTCGAGGCGAATCTTGTTTTCGTAGAGTTCCTTCTTGAGACGCTCGTACTGGTCGATTTCGAAGACCGAGAGGACGAAGACGACCAAATCCGCCGCGCGGACGACCGACAGGACCTCTTGGCCGCCGCCCCTGCCCTGCGCCGCGCCCTCGATGAGGCCCGGCACGTCGAGCAGTTGGATGTTCGCGCCGTTGTACTGGAGCATGCCGGGGTTCACGTCGAGCGTGGTGAACTCGTAGGACCCCGTCTCGCTCTCGGCGGCGGTCAGCGAGTTCAGGAGCGTGGACTTCCCGACGCTCGGGAAGCCGACGAACGCGACGGTCGCGTCGCCGTGTTTCTCGACGTGGTAGCCCTCGCCGCCGCCGGCGGAGGACTGGTTTTCGAGTTTCTCCTTCTTCTCCGCGAGCTTGGCCTTGAGCCGTCCGATGTGCTCCTCCGTGGACTTGTTGTACGGAGTCTCGGCTATCTCCTCGCGGAGGTCCTCGATTTCTTCCTCCAGTCCCATTATCTGCTAATCGGCCGTGCGGGCCGAAAAACCCTTTCTTTCTGTGGAGTCGCTCTCAGGCGCGCCCCGACTTCGACACGTTAATATCAGTGGTAGAGAACAACTCACGTACGACGATGTCCGAACCGGTCGCCCTCCGCGAGACAACGCAACTCGTCCTGCCGTTGGACCTGTTCGAGGAGTTTCGGGACGAGTTGAACGGGCGATTCACGCTGACCTTCTTCGAAGTCGGCGACGACGCCGACGGCGAGTTCGTCCGCGTCATCGGGAGTCCCGTCGAAATTCGGGACGCCAGCGAGTTTCTGAGCAGTCGCGGCGTTCGCCTGGGGTGAACGACTGACTTAGCAAGCCTTAAAACCGCCGCGCGGGTTCGTTTAGGTATGGCTGAGACGATAGAAGTACTCGTCGCTGGCGGGCAGGCGGACCCCGGTCCGCCGCTCGGTCCGGAACTCGGACCGACCCCGGTTAACGTACAGGAGGTCGTCAACGAGATCAACGACCAGACCGAAGCGTTCGACGGCACCGAAGTCCCCGTGACCATCACGGTCGAGGACGACGGTAGCTTCGAGATAGAGGTTGGTGTCCCGCCGACGGCGGCGCTCATCAAGGACGAGGCCGGTTTCGAGACCGGAAGCGGCGAACCCCAAGAGGACTTCGTCGCGGACCTCTCCATCGAACAGGTCAAGACCATCGCCGAGCAGAAGTCCCCGGACCTGCTCGCCTACGACACGAAGAACGCCGCGAAAGAAATCGTCGGCACCTGCGCCTCGCTCGGCGTCACCATCGAGGGCGACGACGCCCGCGAGTTCAAGGAGAAGGTGGACGCTGGCGAGTACGACGACACGCTCCTCGCAGAAGCGTAATCTTTCTCTTCACTTTCGATTCGCCGAATAGACTCCACAGTCGATAGCGCTGGCGCTGTCGAGCGAGCGCGTCGAAGAAACGAGTCGTCGGAGCGTATCGCCGGTTCCGAGCGGAGCGAGGGCGCGGGTCGCGTCTACACGTTCGAGGTCTGGAGACCGCTCACGGCGGCGAATCCGGCCTCGCGCTCCCGGGTGCATTCCAGAAGCGGGTCGAGGTCGCTGGCGGCGTCGGCGAGTTCGACGGCTTGCTCGTCGCGGTCGTACTCGACCACGTCGGAGGCGTCGAGTTTCGGCAGGTGCGAGTGGACGAGCGACGTCTCGACGTTTCCGGCGTCGGGCGCGCGTTCGCTCTCCTCGGACTGCCACGCGGCGATTCGACTCGCCAGCGTACCGACGCTCATTCGCTCGTTGCGTTCGAGCGTGTAGAGGACGCCCCGCCGTCGGGCGTTCCGGAGGAGATCGAAAGCCTCGCTTACGTCCTCGACCGTCTCGTTTCCGAATGGCTCTGTCATACGTAATCCACCTTGTACCGGCGGTACATTAACGGGTGATTCGTTCCCGGGCGTTTCGACCGGAACGTTGCAACCGTTCGATCGTTCGATGTAAGCTTAACAGTTTAAATCATCCTCCGGGCGGTTCCGGGAATACGGGTCGGCGACCGAGTCCGACCGCAACCCGTACCTCTTTACCCTCTCAGGAACCGAACGTCGGGTAATGCTCGCGGGAGTCAACGTCGCGCTGGGTGTGACAGGTAGCATCGCGGCGGTGAAGGTAGTCGAGTTGGCACACGAACTCCGCCGTCGCGGCGCGTCGGTCCGCGCGGTCATGACCGATAGCTCGCAGGGAATCATCCACCCCTGGGCGGTCGAGTTCGCAACCGACAACCCCGTCGTCACGGAAATCACCGGGCGGGTCGAACACGTGGAACTCTGCGGCCGGGACGGCTGGGCCGACGTGTTCCTCGTCGCCCCGGCGACCGCCAACACGGTCGGCAAGGTTGCGAGCGCAATCGACGACTCGCCGGTGACCACCTGCGCGACAACCGCGCTCGGGGCTGGCGTGCCGACGGTCGTCGCCCCCGCCATGCACGAACCGATGTACGACCACCCCGGCGTGCTGGACGCCATCGACAGGGTGGAGTCGTGGGGCGTCGAGTTCGTCGCGCCCCGAATCGAGGAGGGCAAGGCCAAAATCGCCACCGAGGAGGCCATCGCCACCGAAGTCGCCCGCGCCGCCTCGCCAGACCTGTTCGAGGGCGCGAACGTCGTCGTCACCAGCGGTGCGACCAGCGAACCCATCGACCCGGTGCGCGTCCTGACGAATCGCTCCTCGGGCAAGACCGGCCGGGCGGTCGCTCGGGCCTGCTACGTCCTCGGCGCGGACGTGACCTTGGTCCACGACGGCGAGGAGGTCCCCTACGCCGAGACCGTCGAAGTCGAGACCGCCGCGGAGATGACCGAGGAGGTTGTAGACCGCGCCGCCGCGGGAGCCGCCGAGGCCGTCGTCTCGGCGGCGGCCATCTCGGACTACACCGTCGAGGCCGCCGACGAAAAGATTCGCTCGGGACGGGACCTCAGCCTCGACTTGACGCCGACGCCGAAACTCATCGACAGCGTGCGCGAGGAGAGCGACATCCCCGTCGTCGGCTTCAAGGCCGAGACCTCGGGCGACGACGAGGAGATGATTTCGGCGGCCCGCGAGACGCTCCGGCGGGCGGACCTCTCGTTCGTAGTCGCCAACGACGCCAGCGTGATGGGCGACGACGAGACCCGGACCCTGTTCGTCCGCGAGAACAGCACTCGGGAGTACGAAGGGACGAAAGACGAGTTGGGTCGGAAGGTAGCCGAGGAGTTGGCCGCCGAGTTGTAGCTCTCTGGGAGTCCGATTCGCTCTGAGAACAATAAAGACGTTCTCTTCGGAGAGGAAAATAACCGTTTAACTTTGTTCTGGAATTGTCAGTCCGACTCCTCGCGGGGCCACTCGGCCGCCTTCCCGAAGAAGGGCACGCCCATCTTCTGGGCCGACCGCGAGATGAGGTGCGCGCCGGTCGGCGCGGTCAGGAACAGGAAGACGATGCCGACCAGCGAAGTCAGGCCCGCGCCCTGCGGGCCGTAGTAGACGAACCCCGCGAGGAGTATCGAAGAGGCTCCGAGCGTGGCCGCCTTACTGCTCGCGTGCATCCGGTTGTACACGTCGGGGAACCGAAGCAGGCCGACCGTCCCGACCAGCAGGAAGAAACTCCCGACGACGACGAGCGCCGCGACGACGAGTTGTTGGATTTCGTTCATGGTTATTCGATGATGTCACCTTCGGTTACGAACTGACTGACTGCGATAGTGCTGATGAACCCGATGATGGCGAGGACGAGGCTCACCGTGACGAACAGCCCTTCGCCGGTGGACAGCGCGAACAGCGCCGCGATGGCGACGACGTTGGTTGCGATGGTGTCGAGCGCGACCACCCGGTCGGGCACCGTCGGTCCCTTGATGACCCGGTAGCCCGCCAGCAGGGTGAGCGCGCTGGCCAGAATCAGGCCAGCGTTCACGACCGGCGCGAGCAAGGTTGGGTCACTCGCCATCGGTCTCACCTCCCTCCTCGGGGCGGTCGGCGTCGCCAGCGTTCGGCCCGCCGTCCGCTCGCCCCTCGGCCCTCGGCGCTTCGGGCACCGGGGGCACGGGGTCGCCGGGCTTTCGCTCCTCGTCGAAGATGACCAGCGCGTAGTCCTCCCACGTCCGGATGGGTTCGACCACCGCCTCGCGGTTCCGACCGGTGATTCCGTGTACGTACAGTACGTTCGCTTCTTCGTCGTAATCCATGGTGAGTGTTCCCGGCGTCAGCGTGATGGAGTTGGCAATCGTCGTGACGGCGGCGTCGGTCTGGACCCGAAGCGGGACGACAACCACGTCGGGTTCGATGGGCATGCTGGGCGCGAGGACTCGGTAGGCCACGTCGATGTTCGCCGTCAGCAGTTCCTTGAGGAACACGCCGACGTAGAGCGTGGCGTAGGGAATCGCCCGGACGTTGCGCGCCAGCGCGGTCCGCTCGGTGTAGAACCGCCGGAAGATAAACGCAATCGACAGGCCGATACCGAGGCCGATGACGAATTCGCCGAGGATTGCCATCGGGTCGAGCGCGACCCCGCGGACGAACAGCCAGAGGAGCGCCAGCAGGACGCCGACGATTGGCCACTTTCGAGTGTTCATGCGTGACCACCTCCGCTCCCGCCCTCAGCGGCCCCGAGGACGGCGTCGATGTAGCCCTGCCTGTCGAGCGCGGCTTCAGCGCCAGCGTTCGCGGCCTGCATCACGACGTCGAAGCCGACGCCGAGGAGTGCGATGGCCAGCGCGAGCGCCACGACGACCGCGACCAGCGAGACCTTCGCGTCGGCGTTCCGGACCAGCAGGGGCGGTTCACCCCAGAAGCCGCGGTTCCACGCGCGAGAGAAGTACGCGATGGTCAGGATTGCGCCGACCAGCGCGATGCCGAGCGCGGCGTTCGACCCCGCGACGCCCGCCGCGCTCGCGCTCCCCGCCGCGTCGAAGACGAGCATCTTGCCGAAGAAGCCCGACAGCGGCGGGATGCCGATGAGCGCGAGTGCGCCGACGAAGAACCCGGCCGAGAGCCACGGCGCGCTCTCGGTCAGGCCGCCGAGGTCGGGGAACCGCTCGGTCCCCACGGCGTCGTAGACCGCGCCGCTGGCGAGGAACAGCAGTCCCTTGGCGAAGCCGTGGTTCAGCGCGTAGACCAGCGCGGCGGCCACCCCGAGAACGCGAATCTCCTCGGTCGGCGCGGTGGCGGCGATGGCCAGCGGCAGGACGATGAACCCGACCTGTCCGATCGAGGAGTACGCCAGCAGGCCGTCGATGTCGTCTCGACTGACCGCGCCGAGACCGCCGACGACGATGCTCGCGGCGGCCATCACGAACATGACGGGTCCGTAGAACGCGAGCAGGGCGCTCCCGTCGTCGGGAACCGACAGGCCCGGAAGCGAGAGTTCGGAGATGGCGGCCGCGCCGAACACCGTGAAGTAGACTCGGACGATGGCGTAGATGCCGACCTTCTTGACGACGCCCGCGAGCATCGCCGAGACCGGGGCGGGCGCGGCGCGGTAGGCCGAGGGCACCCAGAACTGGAAGGGCGCGAGACCCGCCTTGAGCGCGAACACCGCGAACAGCAGGGCCGACAGGCCGAGGACGGGGGCGATGGCGAAGTCGCCGAAGGCCGCGGGGTCGGCGACTCGCCGGGCGAGGTCTGCCATGTTGAGCGTCCCGGTGGTCGAGTAGAGACCACCGATGGCCAGTAGCATGACCGCGCTCCCGACCAGATTCAACACGACGTACTGGAGCGCCGCCTGGGTGTGTTCCGGACCGCTGTAGAACACCACGAGGACGTAACTCGACATCAGCATGACCTCGAACCAGACGAACAGGTTGAAGATGTCGCCCGTGAGGAACGACCCCGTCACGCCGACCATCATGAAGTGGAACAGAGGGTGGTAGGAGACTCGCTGGCCGAAACTGTCCACGTAACTCGCCGAGAAGACGAGCGCGGCGGTAGCGATGACCGCCGAGAACGCGAGCATGAACGCCGACAGCGAGTCGGCGACTATCGTGATGCCGAACGGTGCCTGCCAACCCGAGAGCTGGTAGCTGAAGACGTTGCTCGCGCCGAGGGGGTCAACCTTCGAGACCAGCAACGCGACAGCCCCGAGGTAACCGAGACTGCCCAGCAGGCTCAGGGTCACCTGCGCCCGGCCGAACCGCCGGGTCAGCAGGGTGGCGATGGCAGTAACCAGGGCGACGAGCAGGGGTGCGACGACGAACTGCTGACTCACGCTTTCTCACCCAATTCGAGGAGGTCGATGGTTCCGTGTTCTTGATACACCCGATACGTCAGGACCAGCGCGAACGCGGTCGTCCCGAATCCGATGACGATGGCGGTCAGCACGAGCGCCTGCACCAGCGGGTCGCTGACGGCGTGACCGCCGCCGTGACCGCCGTGGGACAGAATCGGGACGCCGCCCGACAGGCCCCCCATCGTCACCAGATAGACGTTGGCCGACTGGCTGATGATGGTGACGCCCCAGACCACGCGGACGATGTCGCGGCGCAGGACGAGGAAGGTCCCGAGTGCGAACAGCACGCCCAGCACGCCAGCGAGGACGAACTGAGTCATTCCGTTCCCACCACCGCGAGAATCGTCAGGAGCGCGCCGACCACGACGAAGTAGACCCCGAGGTCGAACGCGAGGGCGCTCGCCACGTGGAGCTTGCCGTAAATCGGCAGGGGCTTGATGTACCAGTGGGACTGATAGAGGAAGTTCTCCCCGAACACGAGCGGGACGAGTCCGGCGACGACGGCGACTGCCAGCCCCACGCCGAACGCGACTTGGTAGTTCTCCACGATGCCGTGGCGAATCGAGTCCAGCAAGGGTGCGCGTATCTGGTGGAGCAGTTCCTCCTCTAAGTAGTCCAGCCCGTAGATGACGTAAATCAGGGCGAACGCCGTCACCGTCAGCACGCCGCCGATGAATCCGCCGCCGGGCAGGTTGTGCCCCTGCAACAGCAGGGCGATTGCGGTTACGAGGATAATCGGTACGACTGTCCGCGTGACGGTTCGTGCGATGACTGTACTCATTGGGTCTCACCTCGTTCGCGCATGGCGACGAGCGTCAGCACCGAGAGGGCGGCCATCGCCACGACCGAGATCTCGCCGAGCGTGTCGAACGCTCGGAAGTCCACGAGGATGACGTTGACGATGTTGCCACCGCCGCCCACCGGGACCGCCTGCTCGACGAAGAAGCTGGCGATGCCGTCGGTCGGAGTCGCCGCGGTCGAGACCAGCACGGTCACGAACACGGTCGCGCCGACTGCCGCCGAGAGGACGCCGTCGCGGGCCATCTTCGCCCGGTCGGTGTTGCCGTAGAACGCCGGAAGCTTGTCCAGCACCAGCAGGAAGATGACCAACAGCAGGGTCTCGACCACCAGCTGGGTCAGCGCGAGGTCCGGCGCGTCCGCGAGGACGTAGAACACCGCGACCATGAAGCCCAGAATCGAGAGCGTGAGGACCCCCGAGATGTGCGAGGGCGCGATGGACACCGCGACTGCGCCGACGATGGCGACCAGCAGGACCAGCAGGATGGGCACGGTCACGGCGACCTTCGAGAGCTCGAAGGCGGGGAGCGTGACGCTCGTGGCGGCGTAGCCAGCGAGCGTGAGTCCGGCGACCGAGGCCAGCGCCCACGTCGCGTAGGTCCGGAGCAGGCCGTTCTGGACTCGCTCGGCGGTGGTGTCGCTGACCCCGTTCAGTCCGAACACTGCCGAGTTGTAGTACCAGTTGGCCCGCAGGACGTTCACGTCGGTCACGCGGTTGACGCCCTCGTGAAGCCGACCGTAGAAGGGATAGGACGCCGCGCCGAGGACGAGCGTCACCGCGCTCATCGTCACGGCGGGCGTGATGTGGTCGGGGAAGTAGTAGCTGAAGCCGCCGTGGAGGTCGGACCCCGGCGGGAGCGTGCTGGCCCAGACCTCGCCGACGAAGTGGTCGAAGGGCGCGAAGTGGATGCCGAAGGTGCCGAGGATTCCGCCGAGGCTGACGAGGCCCGCGATGACGCCCAGCAGGAGCGGCGGCGCGAGCATCGCCTTCGGCGGGGAGTGGACCTTGTGGAGGCCCGTGGGCTTCTCGCCGAAGAACAGCATCAGGAACCGAATCGAGTAGAGGAAGGTGAAGACGCTCCCGAAGACGGCGACGGCGGGGTAGAGGTACGCCAGTCCGCCGCCAGCGTGGACCGCGGCCTCCCACGCGGCCTCGAACAGCAGTTCCTTGGAGTAGAAACCGTTGAACGGCGGGACTCCGGCCATGCCGAGCGCCGCGACCGCCGTGATGGCCGCGGTGATGGGCAGGTCCTCCTTGAGGCCGCCCAGATTCTCGATTTTCCGAGTCCCGGCCTCGTGAGCGACGATGCCAGCGACGAGGAACAGCGCGGCCTTGAACGTCGCGTGGTTGATGATGTGGAAGGCCCCGGTCTCGCCGCCGAGTTCCGAGGCGAAGCCGAACCCGGCCACGATGAGTCCGAGGTGGCTGGCCGTCGAGTACGCCAGCAGTTCCTTGATGTCGGTCGCGCCGACCGCCAGCACCGCGGCGACCGTCATCGTCGTCAGGCCGAGGATAGCGAACAGGAGTTCCCACTCGTGGCTGACCAGCACCGGGCGGAACCGCCCCAGCAGGTAGACGCCAGCCTTGACCATCGTCGCCGAGTGGAGGAAGGCCGAGACGGGCGTCGGGGCCTCCATCGCGTTCGGGAGCCAGATGTGGAGCGGGACCTGCGCGGACTTGGCGGCCGCGCCGACCCCGATGAGGCCGAGGACGGGCAGGAACAGGCCCGCCGAGCGAAGCTCCTCTTGGACGAGTTCGGGGTTCTCCAGCATGTAGACGATGCTGAACGCGTTCGACCCCGAGGTTACGTCCAACAGGACGGAGTGGAGCAGGAGGAACCCGATCAGCATGAACAGGCCGCCCGCGACCGTGATGAGCATCGACTTGCGGGCGGCGTACTGGGAACTCTCCTGTCGCTGGTAGTGGCCGATGAGCATGAACGACGACAGGCTGGTCAGTTCCCAGAAGACGAACAGCGCGATGAGGTCGGCGGCGAACGCGACGCCGAGCATCGACCCCATGAACGCCAGAAGCGAGGCGTAGTACTTCGGCTGGGACGGTTCACCGTGCATGTAGCCGCCGGAGTACGTGAGGATGAGGACCCCGACGCCGCTGGCGAGGAAGCCAACGAGCAGCGAGAGGCCATCGACGTAGAAACTCAGCGATACCCCGAGCGAGCGAATCCACGGGAACGAGACCGCGCCGTGCGTGCCGTACTGGCTGGCCACCAGACCGAAGCAGGCCAGCGCAATCGCGGCCGCGTAGTAGGCGGTCCGCTCGCCCACCAACCGGTAGACGAGTGGAACCAACCCTGCGGCCACGAACGGCAGGAACACGACGGCGAGGACTGCCGACGCTGCCGGGTCCGTTGTCGGTTGCACGTGCGAGACTCACCTCGGACCGGACTTAACAGTTCTCAAATTCGGGGACGTTCGCCGGTCGTGCAGGGGGTCCCTCGGCGGTGGCGCAGAGGAGTCCCTCGGACCGGCCTCGACGCTACTCCGACCGAGGAGACAAATACAAACAAGTCTTTAGAACCAATATTCAATTGCTTGAGGCATAGATATATTTCTCTTACGCGCGAGCGAGATTATGTTTACTACGAGCAACCGACCGACGCGCGGACCTCGTCGGTCCCCGCCGTCGGGCGATTCGCCCTGTAGGGCCTCGCATGCCCGGATTGATTCCGTCACCTTTTATTGGCGCGTCGAGTACCCCCAACATGGATAAGCTCAAGCAGTCCCTGCTCGACGCGCCGATTATCGAGAAAGACGGCTATCACTACTTCGTCCACCCCATCAGCGACGGGATTCCGGTCCTCGAACCCGGCCTCCTCCGCGAAATCGTCATCCAGATCATCCGAAAAGCCGAGCTGGAGGACGTAGACAAAATCGTCACCCCCGCGGCGATGGGCATCCACATCTCGACCGCCGTCTCCCTGATGACCGACATCCCCCTCGTCGTCATCCGCAAGCGCGAGTACGGCCTCGACGGCGAAGTCTCGCTCTCCCAGCAGACCGGCTACTCCGAGAACGAGATGTACGTCAACAACGTCAACGAGGGCGACCGCGTTCTGCTTCTGGACGACGTTCTCAGCACGGGCGGCACGATGAAGGCCATCACCGAGGCGCTCGAACACATCGGCGCTGACGTGGCCGACGTAGTCGCGGTCATCAAGAAGGAGGGTGCCAACGAACTCGACGACACCGACTACGACGTGAAGACGCTCATCAACGTGGACGTGGTGGACGGCGAAGTCGTCATTACGGACGAACACGGCGACGGGTAGTCCTCTTTTCATCAACGTTTTGCAAGCGAGCGGGCGGAGACCGCTCGCGCAGGAAAAGGTTGGATGGCGAAGTCGTCATTACGGACGAACACGGCGACGGAGAAGCCGGACGACTCGATACTGTGGAGCTTTTTCGCGCACGCAGAATCAGCAGCCGAGAGCCGTCAGTCCGAGGAGAACAGCGCCATAATCGACCCGATTTCGGGCGAAAGCGTCGAGAGCGAGGGCGACCGAAGCGCCGCAATCCCTCCCCAGAGCAGTCCCGTCACGAGCGACCCCGATGCCGAGAACGCCATGCCCATGCTGTAGAAACTCGCGCCGTAGACGATACCGATGAGCGCGGAGGGGAGGCTGGTCCCGAGCGGGACGTTGGCGGTGCG
This sequence comes from Halorussus ruber, assembly GCF_004765785.1. Taxonomy (GTDB): domain Archaea; phylum Halobacteriota; class Halobacteria; order Halobacteriales; family Haladaptataceae; genus Halorussus; species Halorussus ruber. The sequence continues at coordinate 51,411 of NZ_SBIT01000015.1, forward strand.
GTCCTTCAGCGTCGGCACGAGAAACACTATCGAGAAGACGCTTCCGACGAGGAAGACGAGGTCTTGCCACATCATCGTTGCACCTCTGCGAGGAGCGAGCTTGCAATCATCACCTCCTCGTAGGGGAGACGGGGGTGTAACGCTGGCCCGTATCAGTATTCGACGCGCGCTCTCCTCGGGTTCGATATCTAGCGTTGCGAGATGTTGTCGAGGGCGGGGCGACTGTTTTCGAGCGGTGGCGGTGCTATTGCGGGGCGGTCGCGGTAGCTGTCGCGGTTGCAGTGCTGTCGCGGTGCTGGGCAGTTTCGGTGTTGTTGCTGTCGCGGTTGCGTGGCGGTCGAACTAGCGATTCCACCGCGAGCGAAGCGAGCGGACCAAGGAATCGTCGAAGAAGCGCCTCTGGCGCTTCTGAGGCGGTGACGCAGTGTTTTTCATGAACGTTTTGCCAGCGAGCGCCTCTCGGGGCGCGAGCGCAGCAAAAGGTTCACGGGCGTGACTGGATTCGAACCAGAGCAAGACGGTCCGGGCGTGCGGCGCTTCGCGCCGGTCCAGGCGTGCGACTTGCAGGGTTCGAATCCCTGTGCCGCTTTCACGACTCGCTTCGCTCGTCGGAAAGCGGGCGTGACGGGATTCGAACCCGCGGTCAGGAGGTTAGGAACCTCCTGCCCTAATCCACTAGGCCACACGCCCCGCGAAAAAAGCGATTTAGCTGTTGTTTGTCTCGGTTTCCGTGTCGGTCTCGGTGACCGTGTCGGTGGACTCCGCGCTGACGGACTCGGAACCGCCGTCCTGCATCTCGCGGAGTTCTTCCTCGACTTCCTGACGCCCTTTCTTGAACTCGCCCATGGCCTCGCCGGTCGAGCGGGCGAGCTTCGGGATTTTGTTCGCGCCGAACAGCAGGACGGCGATGAGGAGGATGACCATCATCTCCATCCCGCCCGGCACGGGTCCGAACAGTGGGATCATTGCTTCCATCTCTACCTCAGGATAGCTGATTCTGGATTATAGGCTTTTTGCTCCCCCGACACGTTCGGCGATTCGCACGTTTCGCCGGAGAAGTCGAGTCCTTCGCCGCCGACGGGCGACGCTGGCGGGTGTTCCTCGGCCACATTCGGAACTGTCTTTTCCCCGAGTCGTCTACGTCTGGACGCATATGGTCGAAGTCGGAGACGCCGCACCTGATTTCACGGCACCGCTCGCAAACGGCGACGTAGAGGAGTTCACCCTCTCGGAGAATCTGGACGACGGTCCCGTCGTCCTCGCGTTCTTCCCCGGCGCGTTCACCGGGGTCTGCACGACCGAGATGTGTACCTTCCAGTCGGACCTCGGTCAGTTCGAGGAGGTCGGCGCGACCGTCTACGGCGTCAGCGTGGACGCCCCGTTCTCGCTCAACGAGTTCCGCGACCAGGAGGACCTGGACTTCGGTCTCATCAGCGACTCGAACAAGGAACTCATCGACGACTACGACGTCGAGATGGACTTCGCCGACATGGGCTACTACGGCGTCGCCAAGCGCGCGGTCTTCGTCGTGGACGCCGACGGTGAGGTCTCCTACAAGTGGGTCAGCGACGACCCCGGCGTCGAACCCGACTACGACGAGGTTGCGGACGCCGCGGCCGAAGCCGCCGAGTAAGAACTCGACTGTCGCCGGTATTTTTTCGCGGATTGGCCCGGACTTGTCGTTGACGAGCGACAGGAGTGGAAAAACGCGCCAGACTGGCCGAGGACTTTTTCTTCTCGGGCACGACGTATCCGGTATGAGAGAGAGCGAGGAAACCGAGCAGTCCGACGACGAGGGTCGGGAATACGACCCCGAGGCCGAACACGCCTTCCCCGACGAGCGCCTCAACGAGGTGCTGGAGTTCATCGACAACGACACCGAGATTCAGACCTATCTCGACGCCCAGAACGTCAATCCGGTAGTCCGGAAGGGGTACAACGATCACGGGAGCAAGCACATCAGCATCGTCCGAAATCGGGCGCTCGCGCTCTACGACCTGCTCAAGAAGGGCAACATCGACTTCAACGGGGCCTCCGAGCAGGGACTGGACGAGGCCGACGAGAGCGTCATCATCGCGCTCGCCGCGACCATCCACGACATCGGTCACGTCGTCCACCGCGACGAACACGCCTACTGGTCGATTCCGCTCGCGTCGGACATCCTCGACCGCATCCTCCCCCAGTTCGACTTCTACGACACCGAGGAGGTCATCCGGGTCAAGGGCGAGGTCCTCCACGCGATTCTCTGCCACCACACCGAAGAAGACCCCCTCACGACCGAGGCGGGGGTCGTCCGGGTCGCCGACGCCCTCGACATGGAGAAGGGTCGCTCGCGGATGCCCTACGAGAAGGGCGGTCGGGGCATCGACACCGTCTCCAGTCAGGCCATCCAGCGCGTCTCGCTGATGTCCGGCGACACCGTGCCCGTCCTCGTGGAAATCGAGATGCTCAACGCCGCGGGCGTCTATCAGGTGGACAACCTGCTGAAGGCGAAACTTCGGGACTCGGGACTGGAAAACGACATCCGAATCGTCGCGGTCAACATCCGCGAGGGCGACAACAATCTGGTCGAGCGCGTCGAACTCTAGAAGGTTACCTCGAAGCTCGCGCCCCGGTTCGCGGACTCGGTTTCCGGACCGCCGTCTGATTCTATCGGTTTCAGCGGATGCTGTCGTAGATGTCCCGTAACTTCTCGACCGCGTGGTCGACGCTGACCGCGTCCCGGCGGGCCAGACACGTCTCGCGCAACTGTTCGCGCTCGGCCAGCGTCCGGCGAATCGCGGCCTTGAAGTCGTCGATGTTCCCGCTCTCGTAGTGGTAGCCGGTCTCGCCGTCGTCGATGGTATTGGCCAGCGCACCGGCGTCCGCGCCGACCACCGGCGTTCCGCAGGCGTTGGCCTCCAGCGCGACCAGCCCTTGGGTCTCGACCGGACTCGGGAAGGCGAAGACGTCGAGCGCAGAGTAGAACGCGGGCATCTCCTCGCGGTCGAGGAAGCCCAAGAAGCGCGCGTCAGCGCCGATGTTCTCGGCTTGGGCCTCCAACTCCTCGCGGGCCGGGCCGTCGCCGCCGAAGACGACGGTCACGTCCATGTCGGCGGCCGCCGCGACCAGTTCCGAGAGGCGCTTCTCGTAGCCGTGTCGCCCGGTGTAGCCGATTAGCGGGCGCTCGCCCCGGAGACCGTGGCGGTCCAGAAAGTCGTCGGTCTCGACGGGTTGGAACCGCTCGGTGTCGATGCCGTTGGGGACGACTTCGACGGTCGTGTCCACGCCGACCTCGTTTTTGAGGTGGTCGCGGGTCGCCGTCGAGGGCGCGAGGACGGCGTCCGCGCGACCGAAGAACCAGCGCTCGTAGGCCTCGGAAATCCGGCCGACCAGCGAGGCGACGGAGTCGGTCGGCGAGACGTACTCGGCGTACTCGCTGGTCGGCGTGTGGTAGGAGGCCACCAGCGGGACGTTCTGGTCGCGCGCGAGTCGCAGGCCGCCGAGACCGATGCTGAAGGGCGTGTGGGCGTGGACGACCTCGGCGTCTCTGACCGCCTTCGGAATCGTCGGTGTGCCGAGACGGAACCCGTCGTAGAACGGGAAGGGGAGGCTTCCGACGGGGTGTTCGCCGTCGCTCGGCCGGTGGCCGTCGGCGTTGGGGTAGACCACGTCCATCCGACCGCCCGCACGCTCCCATCGCTCGCGCCACGACGCGATGGTGTAGGTCACGCCGTTGACGGTCGGCAGGTAGGTGTCGGTGAACGCGGCGACCTGTTCCATTATTTGCCCCTTTGGGAACCGATACTTAAGGCCTTGTGAAGTTCGTTCGACGCGACTGCCGGAGGTAAATCCGTCGGCAGGCGTGCTGTGCGGTGCGAGAGCGAACGCCGAGGAGCGAGTCGGGCGTCGGCGACGACTGTTCCGTCGGGCGAAATTTCCGATTCGGTTGAGTTGCCCGGCCGATTCGATTGGCGGTCGGCGGACCGATTCAATCGCCGGTCGCCGAGCGTTGAACCCGAGAGTTCGACGCTCGGCGACCGGCCGTCGCGGTTCCCCCAAGAATCAATATCCTACGTCAAAGAAACAAGAAGTATTATAAAAGACAACTAAACGGTTCTCTGATATAACTCTACGAGGTCTTCGCCCACCGCGTCCAGTTCGAACTCCCGGCTCTTCGCGGCGGCGTTCGCGCCCAGCTCCTCGCGCAGGGCCGGGTCGCGCAGGCGGTCGAGTTGCGACGTGAAGTCCGAGACCGCGCCGCTGGCTTTCAGGCAGTGGGTCTCGTCGTCCAGCCAGTCGTAGGTCGGGATGTCCCGAATCACGAGCGGTTTGCCGCAGGACATCGCTTCCAGCAGGGCGATGCCCTCGTTCTCGTTTTTGCTCGGCCAGAAGAACACGTCCCCGGCCGCGAATGCGCCCTCGATGTCCTCGACGTAGCCCGTGAACTGGCAGTTGTCGGGCGCGCTCTCGACCAGTCGCTTGGTGTCCCGGCTCTTCAAAAAGCGGTCCAACTCGCCGCCCGCCGGGTTGAGGTAGCCGAACCAGACGAAGTCGAGGTCGGGCATCGCGCGGGCCGTCTCGACGAACGACTCCAACCCTTTGCGCTTGATGACGTGGCCGACGTTGAAGACGACGGGCGGGTCGAGGTCGTAGCGGTCCAGATACTCCTCGCGCAACTCCTCGTCGTCGTAGCCCTCGACCTTCTCGGGGTCGAACCCGTTGCTGATGACGGTTTTGGGCGCGTCGGCGTACTCCGCTACGACTCGCCGGTTGTGTTCGGAGGGACAGACGAGGTGGTCCGCCAGCGAGTAGGCGTATTCGAGGTAGGGCTTCATCGGCTTGGCGAGGAGATTCGAGAGCGCGAAGCTCTCGCGGAAGTCCTCGGCGGTCTGGTGGGTGTGGACGAGGACGGGCACGTCGGCGCGCTGGGCCTTCTTGGCCCAGTAGAGCGACTTCGGCCCCATGTTGTTGAGGTGGAGCAGGTCGGCGTCGAGGGTCGGCTCTGGGGTGTAGTCGATGCCCCGCCGGTCCATAATCTTGCGCTGGTTGTCCACCGACTGGGCGTGCCCGCCCGTGATGTACTCCTCCCACTCGAAGTAGTGGCTCACCTTCATCGTTGGAATCGTCCGAAAACCGCGTATTCGGCGTCGTCGCGCGTGCTCACTACCCGAGCGAAAACGCGCCCGCGACAAAACCCTACCGGAACCGGGTGGAACCTCGACCGGAATCCTGTGGAAAACGGTCGGACGATGGTCGAATTCGCCCGATAGAAACCAAAAACTATATTATCCACTTAGATAATTACCCCGATGGGGCAACACAGGCACTTTCTATCCTTGTCCTGTCTCGCCCCGGAAACCCCCACCCCCCATTCCCATACTTCATGACAATAGCCGAAGAGCGCATCGAGCGTCTCGCCTCGCTCGCCCGCGACGCCGCCGCGGAGTGTCACGACGAGCGCGCTCGGGACTACGTTCGACTCGCGCGCCGACTCGCCGAGCGCAATCGCGTCGCGCTCCCCAAGCAACTCAAGCGATTCACCTGCGACGCCTGCGATAGCTATCTCCGACCCGGCAAGAACGCCCGCGTCCGGACTCAAGACGGCCACGTGGTGATTACCTGCGACTGCGGCGAGCAGTCTCGATACCCCTACGACTCCTGAGTCACCGACGCTCCGCTTCACGCTCGAGCGCCGCCTCGGTTCCCGCCTTTTAAGGTCGTTCCACCCGGAGGAGGAACCATGACTGACGAACGCCTCCGAAAGCAGGCTCACGACCTCGACGTGACCGTCTGGGTCGGTAAGTCCGGTATCGACTCCGTCACCGACGAACTCGCCGACCAGTTGGCCGACCGCGAACTCGTGAAGGTCAAGTTCCTCCGGGCGGCCCGCGGCGGCACCACGACCGACGAACTCGCCGAGGAGCTGGCCGACCGCGTGAACGCGGACCTCGTCGAGACCCGAGGTAACACCGCGGTCCTCCACTGATGGTCGAACCGCTCCCGATTCTAGAGCGGTTACTCGACAACTCCGGCTACGCCTTAGCGGTCACGCAGGCGCTGTACTTCGTCGTCTCGCTCGTCGTCATCTACCTCGTCGGCAGACTGACCGTGATTCCGCTGGTCAGTCGGTTCTTGGACCGACGGGACGTGGACCGCCACGCCAAGACGCCCCTGCTCAAACTCGTCCGGTTCGGCGTCGTCTTCGTCGCCGTCTCGGTCGCGTTCGGGTTCGCCGACTACGGCAACTTCCTGACCTCGCTGGCGACCATCGCGGCCGCGGCCACACTCGCCATCGGGCTGGCGACCCAAGACGTCATCAAGAACTTCGTCTCGGGCGTGTTCATCTACACCGACCAGCCGTTCAAAATCGGCGACTGGATAGAGTGGGACGGCGGAAGCTACTCGGGCGTCGTGGAGGACATCGGCCTGCGCGTGACCCGCGTCCGGACCTTCGACAACGAACTGCTGACGGTGCCCAACTCCCAACTCACCGACGGCGTCATCAAGAACCCGGTCGCCTACGACCGACTGCGCCTCAAGTTCCTGTTCGGCATCGGCTACGACGACGACATCGACCGCGCCACCGAAATCATCGTCGAGGAGGCCGAGGACCACCCGGAGATTCTGGACGACCCCGCGCCCTCGGTGCGGCTCACCGAACTCGGGGACTCCTCGGTCGGTCTCCAGTCCAGAATCTGGATTGCGAACCCGAGCCGGAGCGACTACGTCAAAATCAAGGGCGACTACGTGACCAGCGTGAAGGAGCGATTCGACGCCGAGGACATCGACATCCCCTACCCCAACCGGACCATCGGCGGCGGGCTGGAACTCACCAACGTCGAGGGGATGGTCGAGGCCGCAGACGACTGATTTCCCGCGAGCCTCTTTTCCGGCGAGCCTTTTTGTACGAAGACGTGACGAATCCGGGCCACGATGGGCGACGAGCAATCGGATGGCGGAGAGTCGGTGTACGACGTGGCGTCGCTTCGCGTCACGAGGGACGAAGCGCGAGCAGTTCTCGACCAACAGACCGAGGCGATTGGTGAAATCCACGACAAGGGGATTCAGGTCCTTCGTCTCAACGTCCTCCTGCTCGGCCTCGTGTTGACGTTGGCGTCGATACTGGCGAGCAGTACGACGACACCGGACATCGAACGGATGGCGAACGGCTTTCTCGCCGCTGGTGTCGTCACCTCGATTACGTCGATGGTTGCCGCGGTTCGAACCTACTCGAATACTTCTTTTCGAGTCGGAGCGGGCGCGGCCGACGTTCGAAAGGTTCTACGGCAAACTCCCGCAGAAGACGAGTGGCTGGCGGCGTTGCTCTACAACTACACGACGTGGATGAAACAGAATACGCTTGCGAACCGACGAAACGCGCTCATGCTCTTCGTCAGCCACGTGTTTCTCTTCCTGTCGATGGGATACTACGTCGGAGGAGTCGTGTACGGTCTCTACTTCGGCCAGACGAGTTGGCTCCTCTCGTCGCTCTCGGCCGTTCTTTTCGGTGTCGTGGTCGGTGGGTTACTCGTCGCATCGTCTCACCTCGTCGGTCGAAACCGCTTCGGACGATTACGAGGTCGGACGTAGATTTATATCGCTGAAAGAACGATATGTAGGTATGAACGACGAAAAAGACGAAAGCGCTAAAAGGGTCGAAAAGCCCGCACTCGTGGAGGAGATGGGTCTCCTCGACGGGCAGGAAATCGTCAAAAGCCCCAGTCTCCGCTCGCTGGTCGAAGGCGTAAGACGGATAGGAGACGACTAACGACGGCCCTTTCTGCGGTGCTGTCGAGTCTCAGAAATCGTACCGCGAGCGAAGCGAGCGGACCAAGGAGTCCCTCGAGTCCGGGCGTCGTAGACGCCCGGACGAGGGGGTGACGCCGTGGTTTTGATCAACCTTTTGCAAGCGAAAGAGTCCGGAAGCCCGTGGCTTCCGGGCGACTGAGTGCAGGAAAAGGTTGTTGGGTATGAATGGTGGACAGCCGGATTTGCCCGGCGTTCCGTACCGGGGAATCCCGGTCGCGTCCTCCACCCCGCGGCCCTACGAGCGACAGGTGTCCAGTGGTCCGCTGCTCGCTTCCGCGCCTGACGGATTGCCACCGGTAAACCCCGACAGCGGCACTCCTGCGAGTGCCCGCCGAGGACCGCTGTCCCCGCAGGACGAGGCTTCGAAGTCGGCTTCCGGGGCCCGGTACGGTCTGACCGGACGCCTCCGGAATTCGGCCCCCGCTAAAGACCATAGTGCGGGTGACGAGGAGGGCCTAACTCCCCGACCTAGTCCATTTCGTAGTAAGTGGCCGGTGACTTAAGGGCCTTTCGCAAATCACGCGACGGCGAGGATAGCCCACACGTTCGCGGCGACGACCGCGAGGCCGACGAAGAGGTAGACCGCGCCTCCGGCGCGGAAGGTCTGGCGGGAGTTGCCGGTCAGCCCCGACAACCCGACTAGAAACACCGCGGCCATCGCTTTCACGAGGACGAGTCCGCCGAGTCCCGCCTCCCGGATGACGACCGCCGCGATGGGGTTGGCCTCGTCGAGTCCCATCGCCATGCCGACGCCGGTCGTGACGACGTCGCCGAGCATGACCGCGACGACAGCGCCGAACAGGACCGGCGAGACGTAGTCGGTCCACGACCGGCCTTCGTCCCGGAGGACGTACTCGCGGTCCTCCTCCAAGAGGAACTCGTCGTCTCGGAGCATCCACTTCTCCCGGGCTTGCTCGGACTCGGCGAGGTCGCCGAGTCCCCCGTCGGTTCGGGCCTCCTCGCGTCCCGGTGCGTCGCGTTCGGACACGAACCGTATTGGGACGCTCCGGACCTTTGTTATGGAACTGCTGAAAGGGGAGTAGGCGGTGGTTACGGTGGTGAGTCGGGCGTCGGCGGCGGGCGGTGACGACTAAACTACAGTACTTCGCGCGCGAACCACCCGGCGCTCCCGGCGAGCGCCAGCGCGGCGGCCAGCAGAATCCAGCGGTGGTAGCCGAAGGCCGCGACTTCGGTGAGGCTGCCGACCAGTCCGCCGACCGCGATGGCCCACCAGAGGACGAGGACGGCGACGAATCCGCCGAGGACGACCGCCGCGCCCGCCGCGGTCGGCGGGTCGGTCCGACCGTTGCGTCCCGCGGCGAAGACGATGACCGCGACCGAGGCGAACAGGCCGACGACGAGGTGGACCGGGACGAGCGTCGGCGCGCTGTAGTAGACCCCGGCCTCTGTGGCCGCGATGAGGAAGTACGGTGCGACGACGGCGGCGAGAACCGCGAGCGCGGCGACGATGCCGACCGTCGGCGCGGGCGTCTCGGGCAACTGTTCCTGCGACATACGCGATGGTTTTCGCCGGGACAGAAAAAGGCCAGCGGTCGAGTCGGAAAAGTCACGTATCGGGCGAGAGAACGATTGGGTATGGGATTCGGAAGCACGGCCAAGAAGGTCCAGAAACTGGCCGACACCGCCGAGAAGCTGTACAGCAAACTCAACGAACTCCGCGAACAGGTCGCCGAGATGCGAGAGAAGTTGGACTCGACCAGCGAGCGCGTCGAGCGACTGGAACGGGAGAACGCCCGACAGCGCGCCCTCCTCGAAGCCATCGCCGAGGAGCAGGGCATCGACCCCGACGACATCGAAGCGGAGCAGGCCGTCGCGGACGGCGCTGGCGAGGACGACTCGTAGACGCCCCGTCGCGGCGATTTCCCACCCGTGGGACTCCACACAAAAAAGGTTAACCGCCCTCCCAACTTTTGCCTACCCGATGACGGACCACCGGAAGCCGCTGGATTCCGTGCTCGGCACCGTCGGGGAGACGCCGCTCGTCCGCGTGCAGGCGTCGCCCGACGAGGTGCCGGTGTACGCCAAGGTCGAGTCGTTCAACCCGGGCGCGAGCGTCAAGGACCGCATCGGCAAGTACATGATAGAGCAGATGCTCGAACGCGGCGAGTTGGAACCCGGCGGGACGGTCATCGAACCGACCGCCGGGAACACCGGCATCGGGTTCGCCATCGCCGCGGGGCAACTCGACGTGGACGCGGTGTTCGTCGTCCCCGAGCGCTTCAGCGTCGAGAAACAGCAACTCATGGACGCGCTCGGCGCGGAGGTCATCAACACCCCCACCGAGGACGGAATGGGCGGGGCCATCGACCGCGCCCACGAACTCGCCGAGGAGATGGACGGCGCAGTCGTCCCCCAGCAGTTCGCCAATCCCCTGAACGTCGAAGCGCACTACGAGACCACCGCCCCGGAAATCTTCGAGGCGCTTGACGGCGAGGTCGGCGCGGTCGTCGCGGGGTGCGGCACCGCGGGCACGCTGATGGGCATCGCCGAGTACGCGCTGGAGCAGAACCCCGACATCCACGTCGCGGCGGTCGAACCCGAGGGGTCGCTCTACTCGGAGACCAAGGGCGAGGACCCCGAGGAGGCCGACTACAAAATCGAGGGTATCGGCACCCACGACCCCGCGACCAACGAACTCTTCGAACCGGACCTCGTGGACGAGGTGCTACAGGTCCCGGACCGGCGCGCCCACGACGAACTCAAGCGCCTCGCCCGCGAGGAGAGCCAACTGGTCGCCTCCAGCGCGGGCGCGGCCAGCGCGGCGGCCCGCCACGTCGCCGAGCGCATCCGCGACGGCGAACTCGACGCGCCCCACGACTCGGTGGTGACGGTGTTCGCCGACTCCAGCGAGCGATACCTCTCGAAGGGCATCTACGGCTCCTTCGAGGAGTGGGAAGGGTAGTCGAAGTTACTCGATTTCTCTGAGGCGGTCTTCGAGCGTCTGGTCGAACGCTTCGAGTTCGTCGTCCGATAGTTCGGTGAACGGCGTTGAGGACGGTCCGCGGTCGTCGAGCCACCGGGCATTGGCCTCGTCGGTGAGATCCACGATTGGAGCGTCGTCCGGAACCTCCGACGGCGGCAGTAGACAGCCGGGCCACTCTCGGTCCGTCTGAGAGCGGTCACGGTCCCCGAGGTCGGAGTCGGTCATCGTGTGTTCTTTCGTAACCTGTCTTTAAAAATACTTCTCCCGGCCGTGTGGCGACGGTCCTTCGGTCCATCGTCGGGAGGCCGATGCCGAATCCGTGTCTGGCGTTGCCAGCACCGAAGTAAAGAAATATTTATATTGCTTAAAAATAGGAAAAAATTGTTTTTGGAAACACGTCTGTTTCCATATCGCTATGCCCAGTACGCATCGGGATTTGTCGAACTCACGTACGAGACCATCTTCCGAACGCGGTCCTCGTCGGCCGCATCGAACGCACCTGCCTCCTCGGCGGTGTCCCACCACGTCTGCAACCGTCGGGAACCGGCCTCCGTCGCCACGCGGGTTCCGTGTTCGACCATGTGTTTGAGCAAGTTGGCAACCTCGCGGTGGTCCACAAGTTCCATCTGCGATGGCGACCCCATTCTGTCGGTCATTCTCGTGAGGGGGACCTCGAATCGACTCTCCGTTCCCGCGTGGCGCACCGCTGATGCGTCGAGTTTTCTCGTCCCGCCGAGGAGGTGGACTTCCGCCTCGCTCGGAACGTTACCCGGTCGCAGGAAATCGACTGCGGCCGCGACTTCATCGAGTGTGGCCTCCCAGCGGAGGACCACGCCGTCGGAGTACTCCGCGCCGATTTGTTTGACCGTGCTGTGATTCGAGACTACCGTCGTCCTGAAGAAGAACTCTTTGCGGTCAGGGTCGTCAAGTGCCTGCGCGAAAAGTTCGGCGACTGCCTTCTTTCGGACGGCACGGTGGACGCGGACCGTCGTCTTGTCCTGCTCGCCGAAGAACTCCCGGCTCAACTCGTGGTACTTTCCGTACAGGGCCTTCATCGGAGTGGACGGCGAATCACTCCGGTCCTGTTGCCCGTCGAGAGTTCGGATTTCGACCGGATGGGCGAGCGTTTCTCTCACTAACCGTTCGTAGTCTTGAGTCTCCTTCCGCGGTTTGCTCGTCTCCTTCCAGCATTCCAGCAGGTCCAGCAGTCGTTGGACCTGCTCGATGCCGTGTTTCTCGACTAGTTCGGCGTGGAGTTCGAGTCGGTCGGGGAGACTGAGACGACTGTAGGAGTGCTCGCTACGGATTTCCCCCGAGTGGCCCGGAACGTAGGGTGCCGGAGAAATCCGGAGTGGGGCTAGCGTAATCTCGTCAGACATCCCTCTACCGCTTCCGTCACCTTCAAGACTATAATACCTATCGAGACTACTCAGGGGATCAACCCATCCACGGCGGTTCGTGCAGGTCCCACATCGAGTCGATGGTGTGGTCGGGCGTCACGTCCACGTTCTCGTCGCTCCGCGCCAGCCAGACCGCCGAAACCCCGGCGGCCTTCGCGCCAGCCACGTCGGCCCGGAGCGAGTTCCCGACGTGGACCGCCTCGTCCGCCGCCACGCCCATCGCCGAGAGCGTCCGGTGGAAGTGGTCGGGGTCGGGCTTGACGGGGCCGCCGGGTTCGGTGAACGTCGCCGCCGCGAAGTGGTCGGCGATGTCGAGCGCCGCCAACTTGGCCGACTGGGTCTCGCGGTCGCCGTTGGTCACCAGCGCGAGGTCGTGGCGCGCGCCAAGCTCCTCCAGCGCCGACTCCGCGCCGGGCAGGAACTCGACCGCGGTCGGGTCCGGGTCCTCGTAGGCGCGGGCCACCGCCAGCGCGTCGGCGGGGTCCCGGTCCTGCTCGTCGGCGATACCGGCGAAACACTCCTCGCGGAGTTCGACCGTCGAGTCGGCGGTCACCTTCGCCAGCCAGCGCCGGAAGTCCGAGACCTCGAAGAAGGGTTCGACCCCGGCGGTCTCGAAGGCGTCGGCGAGTCGGTCCTCCGTCGAGCGGGGATGCTCGCAGATGGTGTCGTCTAAGTCCAGAAAGACGGTAGAGTGGTCCGCAGCGGTCATTACCCGGGAGTACGCGCTCGACGGGAAAAAGTACTCCGCAGGAATTAGCTACTATTGTTGCCGGACTGGTCCCCGCCGTTTCCGCCGGATTGGTTCCCGCCGTTTCCGCCCGACTGGTTGCCGCCGCCACCGCCGTTGCCGTCGAGGAGGCCGTCGTTCAGCGTGGCTTCGTCCACCCGGTCGAAGTCCACGGTCATCAGGTTACCCTCGGGGTCGGTGATGTCGAACTCGTCGCTCATGACGTACACCGCGCCCCGCTCTAGTTCCGCGGCCTGCGCCGGGTAGAACGTGAACTGGTTGTTCGTGTTCAGATACTCGGCGAACCGGGTGTTGTAGTCGCTGAAGAGGTCGGTCCCCTGCACGTTGTCCTTGGGTTGCCACTTCACGACGCCGGAGGTGACCCGGAACAGCGCGTTCGGGTGGAACACGTCCCGCTTGACGAGTGCCTTGCCGCCGCCGTCGTCGAGGACGTCGAATTCGTCGTCGAACACCTCGTCCTCGCCGACCGGTTCGAAGGACACCGAGATGATACCTTGGTCGTTGGTGTCGTCGGCGAACAGCGAGAAGTTGCGTTCGAGTTCGTACACCTGTCCCTGCTTTACCTCGGCGTCGTGGGCCGGGAACAGCAGTACCTGCTGGTTCGTGTTCAGGAACTGAATGGCCCGTGTGTTGTAGTCGCTCCAGATGTCGCCCTGATTGACGCCGCTTACGTCGGGTTGCTGTTCGATGACGGGCGAGACGACCCGGAACTGCGCGCCGGGCCGGAAGGCGTCGTTGAACATCAATGCCTTCCCGCCTTCGGCCGCGTCACCGTCTTGGGCCGCGACGGTTCCGGTGCCCCCGACGCCGAGGGCCAACCCACCGGACGCGACGGCGCTCTTTTTCATGAACGAACGACGCGACTCACCGCTCAGCGAGTGCTGGTTTTCCTCTGTCATAATTACTCTCCCCCACCGAAGGAGGCTATCGAAAACAAGGGCCTTGCGTCTGAAAAGGTCCGTGGCCAGCGGTTTCAGTCTGGCCGTGTACCCTAAACCGGAGGAGCCACCGCGCCGATATGTCAGGCAACCAGCTTCTGATGCTCGACCTTGATGCACTTGTCCTGCACCACGCGCCGACCTGCGTTCTCGGCGCGCTCGGCCGCCTCGGCGTCGGCGATGCCGAGTTGGGTCCAGATGACCGCCGCGTCCTCCCTCCCGAGCGCCTCCTCGACGATACCCGCCACCTCGTCGCTGGGCCGGAACACGTTCACGATTTCGACGTCCTCCTCGACGTCCGAGAGCGAGTCGTAGGCCTTTCGACCGAAAATCTCGTCGGCGGTCGGATTGACCGGAATCACCTCGTAGCCGTGGTCGAGCATGTATTTGGGAATCTCGTGAGCGTCCTTGCCGGGCGTGGTCGAACACCCGACCACCGCCACGCGGGTCATCCCGAGGATTTCGCGCAACTCGGCGTCGCTCTCTACGGGCATGGCCCGACAGACGGTTGCATGGTCCAAAAGGATTGAGGTAGCGGCGGGCAGTCCGGCAGTCAGAACTCGGGCATCGGTCGCCAGTCGGTACCGCCCCCGACGCCCTTCAGGCGCAGTTCCGGTTGGCCGTCGCCCTCCCGAATCTCGATTTGGCCGTCGAACAGCTGTTTGAGGGTACTCATCGTCTGCTGGTCGTGGGCCGTCGAGTCGATGACGAAGATGCCCAGCGCGTCGGCGCTCTGGACTCGCCCCGTGAAGACGTGGAGGAACCGGAACACCGTCTGGAGGTTCGAGTACATCAGCAGCGTCGAGAGCGAGTGGAGCAGGATGCGGTTGCGCTGGACGCCGCGGTCCTTGTAGAAGGCCTCCAGAAACTCCGAGAGCTGAATCCCGATGCCGGTCATGTCCTTGGGCGAGGAGGCGTAGGCGATGTCGTCGCTCTGGGAGGGGTTCATGCCTTGTTGCTTGGAGACGCAGTCCACGATACCGAGCGGTCCGCCCTCGTCGCGGCCGAGCAACTCACGAAGGTCCTCGCGCACGTCCTCACCGCCGTCTTTCGTCGTGACGACGATGGTGCCGTCCCCGCGACGGCTTCCGTGCGCGAGAATCTTGAGAGCGAGTGTTCGCTTGCCCGTCATCGGCGGCCCGGCCACCAGGAGGTTCGTTCCCGGTTCGACCTCGACCCCCGGACAGACCTCACCCAGTCCGTACATGGCGGTTCCTCGCGTGAAATTTCGACAGGCACGGTTCCACGGCTAGTCCCGTCCCCGGCGTCGTCTGGCAGTAAAATCTCCTGTTTCGCTTATATTCTTTTTGATTATTCGCTGAATTTCCGCGTCTGGAGTCGCCCGCCCGGCTCACGCCCGCAGGCGGTCGATTCGGTCGAGCGACTGCTGGCGGATGTACTCGACCGCGATGCGAGTCAGGTGGTCGCCCTCGTCGGCGTAGTCGTCGGCTCGGTCGAGGTACGTCTCCACGATGCGCCGGATGCGCTCGACGCCGACTTTCCTGTCGTCGGCGAGGTTCAACTCGGCGGTGACGGGCGTGAGTTGGGTTCCCCTGTCCTCGGGGTAGTCGTCGGTGTCGTCCAACCCGATCTGCGCGCCGACGACCATCAGCACGATGGCGCGCTTGAATCCCTCGCCCAAGTCCACGCCGAGGTCGGCCTCGTACATGTTGAGCATGTCCTCGTAGAGGATGCCGACCCGGGCGTACTGAGTGGCGAAGTACGGCAGGTCCGACTCGTCGCCGAACAACTCGCCCTCCTCGATTGGCGCGAACTTGTACTGCTCGCGGACCTCGTCGGCGACCGTCTCCCACTCGTCTGACCCTTCCCTCGACCCCCGGAGCCTGTCCAGCAGGTCCCGAAACGCCTCGTCCTCGTCTTGGTGGCGCTCGGAGAGTTCGACCGCGTGCTGATACGACTCCCGAACTGCTTCCGGGGTGTCCTCGCTGTCGAACCACGATTCGACGCCCTCCTGCAAGCTCTCCTGTGCCAACTCCGCCACGCGCTCTCGCGGTCGGAGGTTCGTGTCGAAGTCCTCGTACTCGTCGTCGTTGATGGCGTCGCGCATGTCGCCGTCCAACAGCGCCCGGACGACGTTCCGGGTCGTCTCTCGCCCGCGAGCGATGAACTCGTGGTCCACGTCGCTCCCGACCCGAGAGACGGGCACGTCGCCCGCCATGACGTGAATACGGGCGAGGGTCAGCATCGCGGGCAGGACGAGGCGCGTGTCGTAGTCGAACTTGGCCTGTTCGTCTGCCGTGCCGGGAACGGGGTCGAGTTCGCCCGCCACTCTGGCGCGCTGGAGGTCGCGCTCGACGCTCAGAAACAGGCGCTCGGTCATCGACTCGATTTCCGACTCGACCTCGCTGCGGAGCAACACCATCGTGGCGACTCGCGGGTCCTTCGTCTCGGCGAGGTGGCCGAACAGCGCCCGCGCGGTCGCCGGGATTCGAGACCGAACGCTACCCATGTCTGGTCGGAGAGGAGCCTTCCCCGGTATTTCAGGGTTTGGAAGTCATCCGGAGGTTTCCGGAAACCCGGCGTTCGTCCGCGGAAGCGAGCTATTTATCTACCTGTCGGCGGCTCTTTCGGCTGTATGACGAGTCTCGACGGCGTCGGGAGGTCGCTCGGTCGCGTCGCCCGCGGAATCGGACTCGCCGGTCGGACCGTCCTGCCGGTCGACACCAATCCGGTCCCGGCCGACTGGACCCACGTCACGAAGGTCGACCCCGAGGAGGCCAAGAAGCTCCCCCTGCTTTACCCCCTCTACCTCCGGCACACCAGCGCGGTGTCGGTCGGCGGGTCGGCCGACGTGACCGCCCGGAACACCGAGGAGACCTTCGACCTGCTCGCGCCCGCCTCGGTGCCGGTGTTCCACGAACCCAGCGGTCCCCGCCACGTCACGCCACGGACCCGCGAGCAGGCCGAACTGCTGGCGATTCCCGAGGTGCTGAACGGCGACTCGGAGTCCCTCGTGGGGCAACTCGGCGCTGGCACCGAGTACATCCGCGACGAGTTGGTCCCCGACCTGCTGGCCGACGAACTCCCGTGGCTCCCGGGCCGGGTTTCCGACGCGCTCGCGGACTTCGCAACCTCGTGGCTCCTCGCCGAGGCCGTCTTCGAGGCCTACATCATCCAGAACCCCGACAGCGCGGCGGCCCGCGAGGCCAACGTCGCCGAGTCGGACCTGCTCTCGCCCCGCGAGGCCAAACAGCATGCCATGGCGGCCGAGCGCCACCTCGAAAGCGAGCTCGTCTACCTCGAGTACTCGGGCACCTTCGGCGACGAGGAGGCCGCCGAAATCCTCGCGGAAATCGCCGAGGGCCTGTCGTGGTCGCGCCTCTGGTACGGCGGGGGCATCGACTCCCGCGAGCGCGCCGAGAGCATTCTCGACGCTGGCGCGGACGCTATCGTCGTCGGCGACGCTTTCCACCGAGTCGCCGACGAGGAAGTCGGAGTCTGCGAGCGCGCCGCGGACGACCTCGGCGCGGACGTGCTCGACTCGGCGGCACTCGACTCGGACGCTCCCGTGTCCGACTCGCCGGTCCGGGCGTGGGTCCGCGAGAACGTCGCCGTCGCCGACTCGCAGGCCGCGGGCTACCTCGCCACGATTCCCGGCGTCTCGAATCCCGAGCGACTCGCCGAGCGATACCTGACCGCCACGGTCCGGACGTGGCTCCGGATTCGCGCCCAGTCGGACGAGTCCGCCATCAATCTCCGAGACGCGCTCGGCTCGGACGTGGTGGCGTCGCTCGACGAGGCCGACCGCGCGCTGGTCCGCCGGTCGGTCCGGGCGCTCCTCGAGGAGGGCGACGAAGCGGCTGGCTCCTCGGCCTCCTCGGGTTCGTCGGGACTGGCGACGACGCATCTTGCGCTCTCGCTGACCTCTCGGTAAGTTCATACGGCCAAAAGAATGAAAAATGGTTTAAGTCGGTTCGCCAAAACGGTGGTACACCGCTGGCGGAACGCTACGCATGAGTCTAGCTACCAAAATCGCCCGCGTGGTTTGGGCCACCGATTCCGAGTCCGCCCCCGACTCCGACACTGATTCGGAGGGGACCTACGAGTGCGAGGACTGCGGAGCGACGTTCTCGCTCGACCGGCAGACCTGTCCCGACTGCGACTGCTGTCGCATCGACCGCATCGACTGGGACGGGGTCGTCTCCGAGTGAATTTCGTTACGCCATCACACGGCCGGTCGAAACCAAGGCGTTTAAAACTACCCGGCCAGTAGAAGTAAGCGAGGGCGCTTAGCTCAGTCTGGACAGAGTACTTGGCTTCGGACCAAGCTGCCACGGGTTCAAATCCTGTAGCGCCCACTCGTTTTGCGGTGAGTAAGTCGGCGAGCGCCTCGTGCGCTCGCCACAGCGCGAACCGCGAACGCGGTTTGCGAAGGATTTGAATCCTGCCAGAGGAAGCCCGCACAGCGAAGCGAGCAGGAACCTCTGGCTCTGGTTCAGAATCCTGTAGCGCCCATCTTTCTGACGACGAACGAAGTGAGAAGTCGAAACTGAGCCGAACAGGCAGATTACTCCCCCAAAAAGAAAAACGACTCTCCGAGACGCTACTTACGCCGAATCCGGGGAGGCTCGACCTACTCCGTCGTCGGCATCTTCGGAACTGCCCTCGTCTCCGGAACCGTTCTCGTCGGTAGCGTCGGAGTCGGACACTTCCTCGCTCGTTTCCTCCTCTGTTGCCACATCTTCCTCACCGTCACCCTTCCCGACAGTCTCGCCCTCACTCGCCTCGTCGTCCTCGACCCGCCACGGGTCGTCGGTCGCGTCGCCCAACAGGTCGTCGGGGTCGTCGGAATCGTCGGCGTCCACGGGGAGCGAGAGTTGCTCGTCCAGTCGCTCGCCCGCCGACTCGCTGTCGGCGAATCGGCCGCTGGCTTCGGCCTCGGTCTCGAAGCGAGCCAGCGCCTCCGAGAGGCGGTCGGCCTGCGCGGTCAGGTCGCTGGCCGAGCGCGAGACTTCGGTTAGGGCGGTGGTCTGCTCCTCGGCGGCGGCCGCGACGTTCTCGGCCTCTGCGGTCGTCGCGTCGCTGATGCGGGCCACCTCGTCGAACATCGTGACGACCTCCTCGGTCGAGTCGGCCTGCTCCTCGGTCGCTTCGCTGATGTTCTGAACCCCGGTGTTGGTCTCCTGCGCGTAGTCGGCGATTTCCTCCAGCGCGTCCACGGCCTCGGCGATGGAGTCGGTGTGGCGCGAAATCTGGTCGCTGGCCGACTGGACCTCGTCGCCGGTCCGCTCGGTCTGGTCCTTGATGCGTTCGAGGCGCTGCTCGATGTCCTCGGAGGCCACCTTGGCCTCCTCGGCGAGTTCCTTGATCTTGTTCGCCACCGCCGCGAAGCCCTCGGGGTTGCCCCCGTCGGTACTGGAGCGAGAGACCTCGATGCTGGCGTTGAGCGCGAGCATGTTGGTCTGGGTGGCGATTTCGCCGATGAACTCGATGAGTTCGTCCACCTCGGTCACCTCGTCTTCGAGGCGCTCGATTTCGGCGACCGCCTCGTCGGAGGTCTCCTCGATTTTGTCGAGGCCTTCGATGGCTTGCTGTGCGGCTTCCCGGCCCTCGCGGCCGGTCTCGGCGGTCTCCGCCGCGAGGTCGGCGACCTCGTTCGAGGAGGCCGCGATCTCCTCGGTCGTGGCCGAGAGGCCGCTCATCTCGTCGGCGACCGCTTGGAGGCGCTCGTTCTGGACCTCGGCACCGTCCGAGATTTCCTGCACGGATTCGGTCACCTGCTCGCTGGCCGAATAGACCTCCTCGGAGGAGGCGGTCACGACTTCGCTGGCCGAGTAGACCTCGTCGGCGAACGCCTTCAGGTCGGCCAGCGTCTCCTCGATGTCGGCCATCATCTCGTTGAACGCCTCGGCGATGTCCGACATCGCCTCGTTGTCGCTCTCGGGGTCCATCCGGCCGGTGAGGTCGCCGTCGGCGCACGCTTCCATCACGTCGCTGTAGTCGTCGGCCTTCTGCTCCAGATGGCTGTTGAGTTGCTCGGTGGTCCGAATCTGGTCGCGGAGTTCGTCGCGCATGTCGGCGAACGCCTCGTAGAGCCTGCCGAACTCGTCGTCGCGGGGCGTCTGGAGGTCCACGTCGAGTTCGCCCCGGCCCATCCGCTCGCTCCGCTCGCGGAGGTCCGCCAGCGGTCTGACGGTTCGTCTCCCGAGGACCATCCCGACGCCGACGAGCGCCAGCAAGCTCGCGCCGACGAGGTAGCCGATGTTCCGGCCGACCGCGCTCCCGAGGGCGTAGGCCTCGGACTTCCGGATGGCGGTCACGGCGACCCACCGGGTGCCCTCGATGGGCGCGAACGCCAGCACGAAGTCGCCGCGCTCGCGGAGCGTGACCTGCTGGTCGGGGACGCGACTGCCGACCAGTCCCGCCGACGAGACGTTGGTCGCGTCGGATTCGAGGACGGTCTCGCCCCCAGTATTCACAATCCACGTCGTCTGGTTGGTCGCGGGCTGGTGGAGATTCGCCACCCGGTCGTCGATGCCGCCCGCGACGACGAGGTAGACGTCCTCGCTCCCGGCGACGGGGCTGGCGACGGCCATGTACTTGTCGTCCTCGGTGTACCACGGCGAGTCCTCGTCGGTGTAGGTCGTGGTCTTCGAGACGTAGGCCTTCGAGGTCCACGCGTCGTCGGTTCCCTCGAAGGAGTCGGCCACGGCGGGGTCGGCCCACGGCATCTCGACCCGGTCGAGCGACCAGCCTTCGACGGTCCGCTTGGTGCTGGCGACGACCGTCTGCTCCTCGGCGTCCACCAGATACAGCGCGGTCACGCCGTTCGAGGAGCGATTGCGCGCGGCGACGAGTCGCTCGCGCATCGCCGACTGGTTGCCCTCCGCGAGCGACTCGCGGGCCGAGACGGTCCGGGTCTGAGTCCGGATGCCGTCTATCCAGCGACTCAGCGAGTCGGCCTGCAACTCGACGGTGGATTCGACTTGGGCCTCGGAGTCGTCGCGGGCCATCTCGCGGGCGTCGGCGTAGGTGACCGCTCCCGCCGCCGCGACGACGAGGACCACGAGCGCGATGGCGATCGTGAACTTTGCCGCGTACCGGCGACGGATCACCGAAGGTGTCACGGTCGAGACGAGACGACACCACACCGAACGGTCCCCACAGCTGTCCGACTCCTTTTCAGCCGAACCCCCGCCGCTACTGTTATCTCTCATTTATGTGTTCGTCTTTTCGATAGTTCTGGCATAAATCTAATTGCCGATTTTGTTATCTAAGATTTCGGGTAGGTGGTAAGCGACGGTCTGCAGAACGCCACCCGGCGAGGCGAGCGGAAACGGAGGGAATCGAGAAAGCAAGTAAAATAATGCTTTAATATATGAATGCCTATTTCTAGAGAATATTTCTGTTTCTGCCCGGGCGCTCTCGGGCGACTCTCCACACGAACGGCGGCCTGCGGATAATCCGCCGAGCGACGGCCTGCCGACCATCCGCACAGCGACACCGGCCCGATAGCTACCGTGAATGGTCGGCGTCTCTCCTCGACCGAGGAGCAACCGATTCGGTAAATTATCAGTTCGATTATTCGATTGTTTCCGTCGCGTCGCTCCCGTCCGCCGACGTCCGCGTCTCCGCGAGTTGGAGCAACTGAATCGCCTCCCGAACGTGGAAGTTCGCCTCGTCGGCGTCGTCGGTCCGAACGCGATGGAGTTTCGAGACGGCCGGAAGACGGGCATTTAGGGCGCTCCGCGACCAACCCCCGGCATGGTCGAAGACAGCGACGAACTGCTGATGACGCCCGGCCCCACCGCCGTCCCGCCGGGCGTGCGCGAAGCGATGAGCCGAGCACCCCTCAATCCCGACGTGCAGGCCGAGTTCTCGCCGTTCTACCGCGACGTACTCGACAAACTCGCCGCCGTCCACGGCACCGACGACGACCCCCTGATTCTGAGCGGCGAGGGGATGCTCGGCCTCGAAGCCAGCGTGGCCTCGCTGGTCGAGGAGGGCGAGGAGGTCCTCTGTCTGGCGAACGGTCTCTTCGGCGCGGGCTTTTCGGACTTCGCGGCGATGCACGGCGGCGAGGCGGTCGTCCACGACGCGCCCCACGACGAGGGGTTCGACCCCGAGGCGGTCAAGTCGGTCGTGGAGAATCACGACTTCGCGGTCGCCACGATGGTCCACTGCGAGACGCCGACCGGACTGCTCAACGACTTCGGCGAGATTCTGGAACTCTTGCAGGACGAGGGTATCCTGACCATCGTGGACGCCGTCTCCTCGCTCGGCGGCGCGCCGGTCCCGACCGAGCACATCGACGTGTGTCTCGGGGCGTCCCAGAAGTGTTTCAGTTCTCCGCCGGGCCTGACCACCCTCTCGGTCAGCGACCGGGCGTGGGAGAAAGTCGAGGCGACCGACCAGACCACCTTCTACACCAGCCTCGAACCGTGGCGCGACGTCGAGATTCCCGAGGAGGAACCGCCGCACCTGCCCTACACCCACGCGGTGTCGAACCTCTACGCGCTCGACGCCTCGCTCGACCGACTGCTGGACGAGGGCCTCGAAAGCGTCTACGACCGCCACGAGGAGGTCGCCGACTACTGCCGACAGCGCGGTCGTGACCTCGGCCTCGAACCCTTCCCCGCCGACGAATCGCTCTGCTCGCCGACCGTGACCGCCTTCCGGGTCGAAGGGCGAGCGAAAGACCTCCGGAAGCGACTCGAAGCGAATCACGGCATCGTCACGGCCACCGGACTCGGCGAGCGGGCCGACGATATTCTCCGGGTCGGTCACATGGGCTACAACGCCGACCGCGAGCGCGTCGAGGAGACGATGGACGCGCTCGCAGACGTGATGAACCGATAGCATCGGTCCGGGCCGACACCGAGCGGACCTCACTACGGACCGAGGAGACCTGAGCGTGAATCGGTCACGCTCGGGCCTCCTCGATGGTCTCGATGACGCGCTGAGACAGGTCAACGTCCGAAAGCTCGCCGCGCGCGTGGCCGACCAACCACTCGCGGTCGGCCCGCCACGTCCCGCGGGGTTCGTCCTCGATGCTCGCCACCGCCGCGCGCACGTCGGTCGGGTCCCACCCGTCCTCGGACAGCGCCAGCAGGCGGTTCAGCACCCGACCGACCTCGCGGTGGGGGACGCCGCGCCGGGCGTGGCCGTCTCGTACTCGACGCGCAGGGTCCCCTCCTCGGTGGTCAGATTCGTCACGTAGACGCCGTGGCTCATCAGTCGCTGTTCCAGTCGCTCGCGGACCTCCTCGTCGTCCATGCCGAGGAGTACGGTTCGCGGCGGGTAAAGACCCCTGCTACCAGAAGCCCTGAGAGTCCCGCGGCGCGACGCAGGCGCAGGTCACGGTCGGGTCCAGAACGTCGTCCACAGGTAACTCCTCGCCGCACTCCGCGCAGATGACCGTCGTCGCTTCGCTTCGCCGGTAGCGACGGAGCGCGTGCGCGCCGATTACCGCACCGGCGGCCAGTCCGACCGCTCCGGCCAGCGCCTTGTCTAGTATCGCAGTCTCGCGTGCCATGCGCTCCCGAGGTTCGGCCAGAAACTTAAAGGCATTGACGCGGGGAAAACAACAGAATTCGTTCGTGTCTGAAAAATTGCAAGCTTTTTACCATCGACGGTGGTAGCCGACCGCATGGACGACCTCACCGAGTACCACGACGACGAGAACGCGCTCGTGAAACTGACCTCGCTCGTCGTCCTCGGCGTCGGCCTCGCCGGGTTCTTTCTGGGCTACGACTGGTTCTGGGTCGTGTTCGCGGTCGGGTTCGCCGCCGTCGTTCCCATCGTGAAGGTGCTGACCGACCTCCTCGGAGTCGACGAGACCGCCGAGCGCGACCGCCGACCGCGGAACCGCACCGACCAGCGACCGTGTCCGACTACGGGCGACCGGGTCGCAGACACCGAGTCGAAGCAGGACGCCCTCGACGCGCTCCGGAGTCGGTACGCTCGCGGCGACCTCTCCGACGCCGAGTTCGAGCGCAAAGTCGAGACCCTGCTGGAGACCGAGACGCCCGAGAGTGCGCGAAAACACGTCGAGCAGGAGATGGAAACTGCGACCGACAGATGACTCGCCTTCTCCGGTCGGGTGACATGCGGCACATGTGACATCCTCCCGCGGCTAAAGTCGCGGGCCTCCCGAACCGCACAAGGTGCGATTCCCGTCAATTCGGAAGGTTGGGAGTCTCAGGTTTGCGACCGACGGCGCTGGCTCTGCCACGAAGCCGATACTCGTCCCCCGTGTGGGGCTTCGAGGTATCTGGTTTTGTGTCGGTCGGCGCGGTCGGCTTACCTTTTACTTTCGGCTACTCGCCGTGGCAAACACCGAGTCAACTGCCAGTTTTCCGCGCACAGCCCACGGTACATCGCGCTGAACTGTGAATCTTCCGACACGGACGAACGCGAGACGATGACGCCGATTCGGCCACGCCCTAACGGCGTGGTATTCTCGCTTGCAATAACTATAAAAGGCCAGTCGATTCAGATACGGACACATGGTAGGGTTCCTGAACTTCGTCATCGGTTTCGTCGTGAGCCTCCTCATCGGAGCGTTCGGGATTTACGTCGGCGCGCGCGTCATCGCCGACCGTGACGACTACGAGTACGCGATTCTGACTGCGCTCGTCGGCGCGCTCGTCTGGTGGCTGGTCGCCGGGATATTCAGCCTCATCCCCCTCGTCGGGGGCCTCATCGGGTCGGTCCTCGGCCTGCTGGCGTGGGTGTACGTCATCAACGCGCGCTACCCCGGTGGCTGGGGCAAGGCCATCGGCATCGCGCTGGTCGCGTACCTCACCGTCTGGGTCGTGCTGGTCGCGCTCGGCACGGTCGGCCTCATCGCGCCGGACGCCCTCGGCGTCCCCGGCCTCTAATCGTTTCGGCGTCTAATCAGTTCGTCCTCTACTCGGTTTTCGACTCTTTTCCGTAGCCTAACTCCTCGGTCACGAGGTCTGCGGCGTTCCGAATCGCGCCCACCGACGAGAGGTATCCCGCCCCGACGGTGGTCTTGAGCGCCTTGGCGGCCCGTCCCGTCAGCACCTTCGGGCCGATTTGGGCCACCGCGCCGTCGCCGACCGAGACCAGCCACCCCGGCGAGTCGAACGCGAAGGGTTCGAGCCGCGGCTCGAAGATATCGTCGCCCTCGCGGTCGTACTCCACGAGGCTGGCGATGTTCCGGGCGACGACGCGGGCCTCTCTGACCGCGGCCTGCGCGCTCGCCGGGACGGGTTCGCCGTCGGCGTCCACCACGCGGGCCGCGTCTCCGACGACGAAGGTGCCGTCGCCGAGGCGCAGGGTGTTTTTCACCGCGGGGCGCTCGCCGCCGAGCGCCGCGGGACCGCGGATGCCCCCGGTCCAGACGAACTGGTCGTAGGCGAGTTCTCCGCCGGTTTCGAGTTCGATGGCCTCGTCGTCGGCCGAGGAGACCGCGGTGCCGGTCCGGACCTCGACGCCCCGGACTTCGAGTTGGTCGCGGACCGCCGCTTGGAAGTTCTCGGGGAAGGATGGCGCGACGCTGTCGAACTGTTCGAGGAGGGTGATAGCAACGTCGCTCTCGGCGTCCTCCTCTCGGGCGAAGGCGGCGAGCTCGCCCGCGACTTGGACGCCGGAGAGGCCCGCGCCGCCGACCACGACGTTGGCGGGCGAGTCGGAACTTGCGGATTCGACCGCGTCGAGGAAGTCCGCCCGGATGCGTTCGGCGTGGGCAATCGTCTTCAGCGGCGTGGCGCGGTCCTCGACGCCCGGCAGGTCGTAGAAGGCGGTCTCGGCCCCGAGACAGACCGCGGCGTAGTCGTAGCCGATTTCCTCGCCGGAGGCCAGCGAGACGACGCTCTCCTCGGGGTCCACGTCGGCGACCTCGGCTCGGCGGACCGTCGCGCGGTCCAGCACGTCTTCGAGGTCCACCACGATTTCGTCGGCCAGCGAGGGGCGTCGGACGACGCGGTGGAGTTCGTGCTGGACGAGGTGGCTTCCGGTCTGCTCGACCACCAGAATCTCCACGTCGTCGGGGACGGTGCCTTCCAGCTTTCGCGCGAGGGTCAGTCCGGCGTAGCCCGCGCCGAGAATAGCGATTCGCATTCAATCGGTCGTTGGGGGCGAGAGGGCTTAGAAGTGAGGGGAGACGGCAGAAACGCGAGCGGTCAGAACAGCGCTTCGCTCTCGTCCAGAATCCGGGCGGGGCCGCCGACCTCCCAGACCATCGTCTCGACGCCGCAGTCGGCGACGACTTCTTGGACTCTATCGACGTGCTCCTCGGTCGTGTTGACGTAGACGCTCGCGCCGGTGTCGGTCGAGAAGTAGACCGGTACGTCCTCCTCCTCGCGGAGTTGCCTGACGGCGTTGAAGATGGCGATGGTCTCGGGCTTCCAGTAGACCCACCCGGACGGGCCGGTCATCGTGGTCGCCGCCAGCGACAGCGAGTCGTGTTCGGCCGTCTCGAAGACGCGCTCGAAGTCGCCCTCGCGGAGCGCGTCGCGCATCTCGGCGAGTTGGTCGTGGATGTGGGCGAGTCGCGCCTCGAACATGTGGCTGTCGGCGGCCTCGCGGTGGGCGTGTTCGGTCTCCTTGTAGGCGGGAACCAGTCCCGCGACGATTCGCACGTCGTCTTCGAGCGGCGAGTCGAGGCGCTCGGAGCGACAGTCCTCGTCGTTGAGACCGGTGTGGAGGTCGGAGAACCCGCCGGTCACGGCGCGGGCGGCCGACGAGGAGCCCCGTCGCGCGATGGTCGAAATCTCCGGCCGGGAGAGGTCGAGGTCCGCGGCCTCGGCCAGCGCCATCGCGGCGGCGGCGAACCCCGAGGAGGACGACCCGAGGCCCACGTTCGAGGGGAAGGAGTTCTCGCTCTCCAGTCGGACGGGATACTCGGCGTGGTCGGCGTCGGCGCGCTCGCGGACCTCGGCGACGACGCTCGCCACGCGGTCGGCCTCGTGGGCTTCGAGTTCTTCGCCGCCGACGACGAAGGTGTCCGAATCGAGGTCGGGGTCGAACTCGACGGTGGTCTTGGTGTGGCTCGGCGCGGTGCAGAGGCTGATGGAGTCGTGGTAGGGGAGACGCAGGTCTTCGTCGCGCATCCCGTGGTACTTGACGAGTCCCTGAATCGGGTGGGCTTTCGCGGTCGCCTTCATGCTTTGACGGGGGCGGTTCTGGTGGTTAAAACTCTCGGTACTCCGATAGTGGTCGTGCGTGTCGCGTCTCGGACTTGTTTTTGTTTCTCTAGAACAACCACTTATTTGGTAAAGAATTGTTTAGTAGTGTTCTCTGGTGAAGAGTCGACTCGGACCGACACGACACGTCGAAGAGGTGGACTCTTCGGCCCGAAGCGTAGAACACAGAAACGGAGGAGTGACGTTCTGGCCAGTAACAAGTTACTCTCCACTTCCGGTCCCGAACCTCGATTCTACGGCGTCGTAGACGGATTTCGCACAACCGACCGAACCAATCAGTATTGCTATCATCCCCGCGACGAGGAAGAACGTCGTCGCACCGGCTCTCAGCGGGTCAGTTGTCATTACGAGTGGGCCGAGCGGATGAAAAGCAAAAGCCCGCACGAGGCTGTCTATCGTTTCCCATCCGACGTTTTGAACCGCTATCACTCCTAAAAGCAAAAGTACGTATGAACGCATGAAGGTTCGATAATCGTCGGCCATGTCCGCGTTACACCGTTTCACGTAAAATGAGTAACTACACCTGATTCGTCTGGCGGCGCAGCGTTGCGTTCGCCTCGACACGGATACGGCCGACTCATCGATACCAATGTCGAGTCCGCGCGTCGAACCACCGCGCCTATCCGGTAACGAACGATTCAAGCCTCGTGCGCGCGACGAAATCGACATGGGAGAGCCACTCGACACCCGCGAGGAGCAAGCCGAGGAGGTCATCGACCGACTCCACGACGAGTATCCCGACTCGACCATCTCGCTCAACTTCTCGAACCGACTCGAACTCCTCATCGCGGTCATGCTCTCGGCGCAGTGTACCGACGAGCGCGTGAACAAGGAGACCGAACACCTCTTCGAGAAGTACGAGACCGTCGAGGACTACGCCGAGGCCGACGAGGACGAGTTGTCCGAGGACATCGGCTCGATTACCTACCACAACAGCAAGGCCGACTACATCAAGTCGTCGGCCCAGACCATGCTGGCGGAGTACGACGGCGAGGTCCCCGACACGATGGACGAGTTGACCGAACTGAAGGGCGTCGGGCGCAAGACCGCCAACGTCGTCCTCCAGCACGGTCACGACGTGGTCGAGGGCATCGTCGTGGACACTCACGTCCAGCGCATCTCGCGCCGCCTCGGCCTGACCGAGGAGAAGCGCCCGGAGGCCATCGAGGAGGACCTGATGGGCATCGTCCCCGAGGACGAGTGGCAACAGTACACCCACCTGCTCATCAGTCACGGTCGGGCCACCTGCACCGCGCGGAACCCCGACTGCTCGGACTGCGTGCTGGAAGACTTGTGTCCGTCTTCGAAACTCGACAGCGACGTGGACCTCGCCAGCGGCGAGAAGTGGGACTAGGAAGAAATCGACCGGCAGAGACGCTTCTCAGTACAGCACGTAGTCCATGACGAACCGGACCATCCCGACCAGCCACGCCAGCAGCCAGAACAGGACGTAGCCCGCGACCCCGATTCGGAGCCGACCGCGCCACGCGCCCATGTTCTCGTGGAGTTCGTTGATGTCCACGTCCCGGTCGGCCGCGCTCTCCTCGTAGAGGTCGTGCTGGCGCTTGACCTGAAAGATGCGGACGATGCCGGTCAGCGCGACGAGGAGCATCGCGTAGGCCTGCAATCCGAGGAAGGCGTGGAGGGCCGCGAACCCCCCGAGTTGGTCGAAAAAGCGCGGGAGCATCCAACCAAGCACCGGAACCGTCGTTAGCAGGAGGCCCACCGTGATGTACTTGAGGTGGTGTATCAGCACGTCCCACGTCACCACCTCGTGGTCGAGGATGTACCACGCGCCGTAGAGGTAAAACGGGAAGCTGGCGGTAACGACGAGAGCCATCGCGGCGGCAACAAGCGTCTCACTCGCCATGCGCGGCGGTTAGGAGCGAGGGCGGTTAAGGCGTGCGGAAACGCTCCTCGCACGCGAGCGAAGAAAATAGACGCATAGATGCAGTCGCCGCGGACCTCGAAGCAACGTCGCGGCGCTTATACTCCTTCAGGTGTGAGGTTTCGACAATGACCGACGCCTCGGACGACCCGGCGGGCGGGACCGCCCCGGAGGACTCCACGGGCGAAGCCTCCGCGGACGCCCCGGGCGAAGCCTCTGCGGACGCCCCGGAGTCGCGGGACGGCGAACGCACTCAGACCCCAGACGACGAGGGTCCCCGGCTCACTCCCGAGGAGATCGAAGAGAAGTACGACTTCGAGAACTTCGGCCCGCAGGACATGGCCGAGATGAGCTACGAGGAGTGGGAGGCCGCGTTCGACCACGACTCGTGGATTACCGGCGAGGACCTGTTGGACCGCGTGGAGGCCGACCTCAAGAGTCGCGTCGCCGACCGGGACGTGTTCGCCGTGGTCGAGCGCATCGAACAGGAGAGCGAACCCCAACTGCTCGCGTACTCCGACGAGGGGTACGCCGTGGTCTATCCCGACGGAACCGTCGAGGGGAGCGGGACCGTCCTCCGCGACGTGAAACCCTCGGTCGCGCTGGCGTCGATGGAGAGCTACGAAGTGCCGGAGCCACCGGAGGGCGACGTGCTTCCCGACCCCGCCGAGGTCCCCGAAGGCTCGGGCCAACTCGGCAACCAACTGATGCAGATTATCGCTGCGGTCCACGTCCTCGCGGGGGTCGGCCTGTTCGTCGCGTGGATAGCCATGGGACTCCCCATCGTGGCGGCGGTGGCCTCGTTCGGCTTCTTCTTCTTCGGCGTGTTCGTCTTCCTGCTGGTGGCGAACGCTCGCCTCTCCGACCGGTTCCGGGCCGAGGAGTACCGCAACCGCCTGCGCGCGGTCGGTCTGGAAGACGACGAGCGACCGGAGTTTCTCCCCGGAGAGGGCGAGGAGACGGGCGATTCGCTCCCCGACGACGCGGCGGCCGAAACCGAGGTCTCCTCGGCCTCTGAAGGGGGCAACTAGCCGGGAGTCCGGGCGTCTACGGCCGAAACCCCGATACGGTCGCATCGGTGGGTTTAAGCAAGTCGTGTCCTGAGATTCATGTGTATGAAGAGGCGGGACTTTCTGATGGCAGCCAGCGGTGTTGCTGGTGGAACCGCCGCGGGGGCGACGGCCGCCGGGGCGCAGGAGACGACGACCACGTCGTCCGGCAACACCACGACTGCCTCTGGAAACGAGACCACGACTGCCGCCAACGGAACCGCGACTGGAGGTCAGTCCGGCGGAGGCGGCGGTCCGACCAAAGAGGTAATAGTCGGTCCCGGCGGGAGCCTTGTGTTCGAGCCCGCCGAGTTGACCATCGCACCCGGGACGACGGTGAAGTTCGTCTGGGAGTCAGACAACCACAACGTCGTACCCGAGAGCCAACCCGACGGCGCGGACTGGCAGGGGACGGAGGGTGCCCCGAGCAAGACCTACAACACTGGCTACGAGTACAGCCACACGTTCGAGACGACGGGGACCTACGAGTACTTCTGCCAGCCCCACAAGACCGCCGGGATGGTCGGCACCATCACGGTCCAAGAGGGCGGTGCCTCCACTGGCGGTGGCGGCGGTGCCAAGGAAGCAGACCCGGAACACATGGGTGTGCCCTTCCAAGCGCACTACGTCGGACTGGCGACCCTCCTGATGATCGTCGTGTCGCTCATTTACACGTTCTTCACCCTGAAGTACGGTGAATCACCACACGCGAGCGGGAGTAACAGATAACCATGTCATCCACAGGTTCAACTTACGGCGACATTCACCGCTACGAACCGGCCCGCGAGAGTACGGCCGCGGCCATCGCCATCGTCCTGTTGACGGTGGTCGAGGTCGTCTTCGTCGGCCTGTTCACCTACGGACTGATAAGCGGTTGGGGGTACAGCGCGGTCGGCAACATGTACCTCGGATTCATCCTTGCGATAATCTTCGTCGACCTCGCGTTCGTCCTCCTGTTGTACCGCAAGGAGTTCCTCCCCGACGTGATGATCGTCAAGAAGCGTCGTCGCAAGTGGGAGGACCTCTACATCCGCGAAGAACAGCAACACGGTACCGAGTCGCTCGGTAACGCGTGGGAGCAGTTCAAACACGCAGTCTACCCGTACTACAAACGATAAAACATGCCAGAAGAAGACGACAAATACCCGGAGAGTACAGGTCGCCGCCGCTTCGTAAAGGGCGTCGTCGGCAGCGCTTCGCTCGCAGGCGTCGGTACCGCCACCGCGGCAGGTATCAACTCCGCCACCGCGCCGACCGGCGCTGGCGGTGGTATCACCAAGTTCATGGCGATGGAGAACACCGCGGGACCGGCCCCGCGGGGGATGCCCCAGGTTCCCATCGAAATCGACTCGGAGGGGTACCTCAAGGGCGTCTGGCCCGAAGTCAAGACCGAGACCCAACAGGGCCGCGAGGTCAAGGTCGCCGAGATGCAACTCGGCGGCAAGACCTACTCCAGCGAGTGGTTCCAGTACTGCGGCGTCCAGACCAGTCCCGGTCTCAAGCCCGACGCCGACCAAGACAACTACTTCCGCTACAGCGGCAACTCGAAGTTCGAGTGGCAGAACGAGAGCGTCGAGGAGGGCCAGAAAATCCACGTCGACGACTTCGACGACTACAAGACGTGGGGCAACGGCATCGGGAAGAGCGGCCTCGGTAAGCCCGCGCAGGGTACGTGGCGCTCCCAGGACATCCCCGCTTCGAGCACGATTCCGATTCAGGTCATCCGAAGCGAGCGCGTCGAGCAGATGGCCAAGAGCAACGAGTGGCTCGAGGCCAGCACCCAGGAAGGGTTCATTGCCAACTTGAACAAATGCACGCACTTTTGTTGCGTGCCGACGTTCAAGGGCCTGAAAGGGTCGAAGGTGGCCAGCGCACAGAACATGATCTACTGCCAGTGCCACCAGTCGGTGTACGACCCCTTCAACATCGTCGAGAAATCGTTCGTCGCACTCCCGCGACCGGAGGACGACTAAGATGAGTCTGGAACGCAAAGACGAATACGACCACGGCGAGTGGATGCGGGAGAAGAATCTCACGCCGGTCGAGACGACGTTCCTGACGGTCCTCATCTGGATGGACAAGCGGTTCCGCATCGTCGACTACCTCGAAATTCTGGAGACCCTCTACTACAGGGTCAACATGCAGATGCCCAAGAGCCACACCGAGCAGTACAACTTGGACAACAAGTTCTGGTACTGGTACCCGCTGTACGCGCTCGGTAGCTTCTCGACCATCGCGTACGTCGTCGCGGCGCTGAGTGGTGCCCTACTCGGGTTCTACTACGCGCCAGCGACGACCGGTGACCCGACGACGGCGTACAACCAGTTGGCGTTCATCATGACGGAACTGAACTTCGGGTTCATGCTCCGGTCCATCCACCGATGGTCTGCGCAGGTCATGGTGGCCGCCGTGTTCCTCCACATGCTCCGAGTGTACTTCACCGGGGCGTACAAGGAACCGCGCGAACTCAACTGGATAATCGGCATCATCCTCATCAGCCTCACGATGGTGTTCGGATACACGGGCTACCTGCTCCCGTGGGACCAGCTCGCGTTCTGGGCCGGACAGATCGGCGTCGAGATGAGCCTCTCGATTCCCCTGGCCGGTGAGTGGGTCGCACAGCTACTGTTCGGCGGATTCAGTCTGGGACAGGCGACGCTCCAGCGGATGTACATCATCCACGTGTTCCTGCTCCCGTTCGTCGTGACCACGCTCATCGCGGTCCACATCGGTATCGTGTGGATTCAGGGCATCGCGGAACCCCACTAAACAATGTCAGACGAAGAACCACAGACCGACGGAAGCGGAACAGGAATCGTCCCGCCGGACGACGAGACCCCGACGTGGAGCGAGCGCAAGGAGCGCACGCAGGGTCTCTCCCGGCTGACCTACGAGTACTTCGAGCGCGCCCGGCGAGAGGACCAGGACCTCCGCCAGGAGTCCAGTTACGTCGAGCGTGACGTGCTGGCCTTCCCGGTGTGGCCCCACGAGATGATTCGAAACCTCTCGCTGACGGCCTTCTTCGTCGGGATGACCATCTTCCTGGCGGCGACGCTCCCGCCCCACCTCGGGCCGCCCGCCAATCCGAACTCGACCCCGGCGGTCATCCTGCCCGACTGGTATCTCTACTGGTCGTTCGGCCTGCTGAAGCTCGGCCCGCTCAACCCCGAGCTGGCGATTCTGGGCGGCGACACGCTGATGGCCGACCGTACCTACGGTGTCGTCGCTAACATCGTCGTGGTCGGCATCATCGCCATCGTGCCGTTCCTGAACAAGGGGAGCGCGCGCCGTCCCGTCGAACAGCCCTTCTGGGCCGCGGTCGGGATGGCCGGGTTCACGTTCGCGTGGACCATCAGCGCGCTGTCCATCAAGAACCTGCTGCCCATCGACCCGCACCTGCTGTTCGACTTGACGTTCCTCCTGCCCATCATCGGCGGGACGCTCACCTACGCGATTCTCAAGTCGATGCAGGAAGGGTACATGTACGACCTCAACCGGCGGTACTACCGGCTCCGACCGCCGAAGTAACGCCGCTGCGATTTTTCTCACATGGATTCGAGTACCGACGATACCGACGCCGACGAGGAGACTCGCGCACGCGAAGTCGAGGTACCGCTGCATCTCTACAAGGTCGTGACGGTGTTCTCGACGATGTTCGCGGTCGCGTTCGTCGTCGGCGGGTTCATCGTCCTCGACACCGCGACCCAGCGGGCGCGACTCGACTTCGGGGAGATGAACCTGCCGCTGGCCATCCTCGGCGTGGCGATGATAGCCGCGGGAGCCCTGGTCTACGCCTTTGCGACCCGGTTCCGCGCCGAAGGAATGGGAAAACCTAAAGACGGCTCCGACGAACCATCAAACAATGGCTGACGAATTCATCAAGGGACTGGCTATCGCCGCCGGCGGCGGTCTCATCTGGATGGTGCTGTCGGGCTGGTACACCACGCCCGGCTTCGAAGACGCCCAGCTCTGGGGCGCGATTCCGGAAGGGCTGGACGCCTACGGACAGGCGGCCATCATGCTCCGCGAGGTGCTGGCGTGGTTCATCATCCTCGGCGTGCTGGCCTTCTGGGTGGTCATCCCCGCGCTCGAACAGCTCCGCGAAGCGTCGTCGTAACGCCAGCAGTCTCTCCTCTCTTTGTTTCGACCAACTGGATAGCGGTGGCTCTCTGTCCCTCCGTTCTGGCTCGTGACTCGCTCTCTTTCGTCTCGTGACTCGCCTCGACTCGCGCCTCAACTCGCGTCTCGGGGCACGCGCTAAGATGGCTCTGGGCGCTCGCCAGATGTCGGTGACAGCGCGGGCGACTGGAGTGGCACTGACAGCGCGGACGATTGTCATGGCTCAGCCCTCTCGGGGTAGTCGGACTGGCGGTCTCCGGCCTCGGCTCCGGACGATTCGGGGAGAGGAGTCTGCTCGGCTCACTTCGTTCCCTGCGCAGACGCGAGTTCGGGAATCGTCGGGTGTGACCGCGCGAAGCGTCCGAGGGGAGTTGGGCGCGTCCTCGTATTTGAACCTCCGGATGCGCGAGATGCGTGTCGAGATGGACGAGGCGACGTTCCGGGGCCTCGTCTGACGGGACAGGACCCCGGTGCGCGAAGGCCGACTTCGGTACGGAAGTCTGCTCCTCGCGCACGCGAGACTAAGAGAAGAAGGGTGGCTGCGAAAAGAAAGAGTGGCTTCGAGAGCGAAACCCGATAAAAAGAGACGGACCGCGATTAGACGATGGCGCTCCAAATCGGCTCGACGAGGAAGAACAGGCTGAGGTAACCCGCGTAGAGGAACACCACGAACGAGGCGGTCATCGCGCCCTTGGGGCTCGAAAGCTTCTCGTCCTTGCGGAGTTCGACTTCCTTGGCCTCGAACTCGAAGAAGTCCGTGAGGAACAGGCCGAGGACGAGCGTCGAGAGCACCATGCCCGCGTGGTGGTGGAGCGTCAGCAGGTAGAACGACCCCAGCACGAGGACGACGTTCGAGACCTCGTGGAGCCAGTTGCGGCTGAGTTCCTCGTCGTGGTCGTCGCTCCGGGCCTGCTTGCGGTAGTCCCGGTAGGCCCACCAGCGCGTGCCCATGTTGACCAGCACCAAGGCGAACACCACGTACTCGATGATGCCCGCGAAAATCGCGTCAATCGGTCCGAGTAGTGACAGCGGTTCCATACTGGATAATCCGTAAGGCGACGTATTATATCCTTTCCATTGGGCCTCTCGTGGCGGGGGTGCAAGGCCGGTTCTCGCGGCCGAGTCGCCTACCGCTCGAAGAACGGTCGGCTCTCGGCGACGCGGACGAGTTCGAGCGGCTCGCTCGCCGACACCTCGACCGGCGTGTGCGGCGCGACCGGGCGCTCGGTCCGGTCGTCCAGCAGGAGCGAGACCTCGCCCTCGTCGCGCTCGACGGTGAGCGTGACCGGCTCGTCGGTCGAGAGGACCCAGTTATCGACGTTCACCGCGAAGGGCGCGACCGGGACGACGCCCACGACGCCCGTGCCGGGTTCGAGCAGCGGTCCGCCCGCGCTCCGACCGTAGCCGTGGCTCCCGCTCGGGGTCGAGACGGCCACGCCGTCGGCCCGGAAGCACGAGACGCACTCGCCGCGCGAGTGGACGGCGTACTCCGAGATGCGGGCCGGTTCGGTCGTCACGAGCATCACGTCCGCGAGCGCGGGACCGACGCGCTCGCCGCCGACCGACACGTCCAGAACCGCTCGCGCGGTCGTGTCGAACTCGCCCGCCAGCACGCGCTCGACTGCCGGAATCGCACTCTCCTCGGGGACGCCGCCGTAGCCCGGCCCGGCCGCGACGGGCAGAACCGGCGCGCAGACCTCCTCGCGGACGACCCCGAGGAGGGCCGACTCGCCGACCGCCACGACGGCCTCGCTGTCCGCGAGCGCGTCGCTCTCGGGTCCGTGGGTCACGGCCTCGCCCGCATCCTCGGCGGTCTCGCGTATCCGGTCGGCGAGCGCGCCGTCGCCGACGATGCCGAGCGTCACGCGCCGCCGACCTCCGCTTCGTTCGCGCTACGCATTTGGTGTGACTTGGGGGGTCATCCGTGAAAAGGGTACGGAGTCGGGCTCCGGTTTTCTGCTCTTCGAGGGGGAACAGCGTCCTCTGAAGTTCCTGTCCGGTCGCTTCGTCTCGGTGTAATTGGAAGTGACGACGGCAGGATCACGTGGTGTTGTCTTCTTGAAGCCCCCGCCCGCTCGCGGTCGCTGAGCAGGATATTCGCCGCTCTCCGCACCGCCCGCGGCGAATAGTGGCCTGCTCAGGCGACTGAAGTGTACGCGACCGGGCGGCCCCTTCGTCCACCCAAACGTGGTTTGATTGGCCGAGCGCATTCCTGCCGGTTGGTCGGCCGAGCGTTCGCCGGTGGTTCGTTTCACCGAGCGTTCGCCGGTGGTTCGTTTCACCGAGCGCATCCCGGCGGCCGTTCGCTCGCGCTCGGTGGGATTTCCCCCGAGCGAGAGAAACAAAAAATGATGTTTAGGAACGATATACAGTATCTAAACAATCAAGAAGATTCCCCTACTCGCCGTAGGGCCAGTCGCCGATAATCTTCATGCCCTCGGCAAGGTCGTCGTCTTCGAGCGCGGCGGCGATCTCCTCGGGGTCCTTGCGCTCGGCCTCGAACTCGTCGCCCGCGAGGAGGACAGTCAGTTCGGTCAGCACGATGGCCTGCTCGCGGAGGTCTCGCACTTCGAGTTTGTCGAGGGTGTCGGCGTAGGTGTGGCCCCACCCGCGGCCCTCGTCGCCCGTCTCGCTCATGACGTGGAAGCCCGGCACGCCCCACTTGACGTAGGGCCAGTGGTCGCTGTGGGGGCCTTGCTCGGGGATGGTCTTGACGGGGTGGCCGAAGTCGTCGGCGACCTCCTCGGCGGCGGATTCGAGCGCGTCGAAGCCGTGGGTGAAGAACGAAAGGGTGCGTCCGCGGACCACGCCGTCGTTGTTGACGATGCCCTTGATGGCGTCGAAGTCGGCCTGCTCGGCGTCGCCGGACTCCGTCCGACTAGCCGAAGCGCGACGCGCTTCGGCGTCGTGTCCGGACCCGACGAGGCCGACCTCCTCGGCACCGTAAGCGATGAAGTGGACCTTCGTGTCGAGTTCGTCCTCGCGCTCGGCGAGGGCGTTGGCCATCTCCACGACCATCGCGGTGCCAGCGCCGTTGTCCATCGCGCCCTCGGCGATGTCGTGGGCGTCGATGTGGCTGGTGACGAGGACCTCCTCGTCGGTGTCCGGCCCGAGTTCGGCGTGGACGTTCTGGCTGGTCGCGTCGTGGGTCTCGGCGTTCACCTCGACTTCGACCTCTTGGCCCTCCCAGCGCCGCGAGAGGCGGGACCCGACTTCCTTGCTCACGCCGACCGCGGGAATGTCGCCGATGGGGTCCTCGGCGGTGCCGACGCTCCCGGTCGGCGGGAGACACCCCTCGACGTGGTTCCGGAAGACGAAGCCGGACGCGCCGCCCTCGACCGCGTAGTAGTACTTCTCGCGCCGGTGGATGAACCGGTCGTAGTAGTCGGGCACGTTCGAGGCGGCCATCACGACTTTGCCCTCGATGTCGGTTTGCTCGAAGTCCTCGGGCAGGCCGTAGCCGAGGTCCACGAGTTCGCCCGTCGCGGTCCCGTCGGGGCTTCGCGGGAGCGCGATGGACTCTTGGGCGGTGTCGCCCGCCCGAACCTCGCTGTCGCCGCGGGTCCAGCCCTGAATGTCGAACTCCTCGAGTCGGGCGTCCCGCGCGCCGACCGATTCGAGCGCGTCGCGGGTGAGTTCCGCGGCCTCGCGTTCGCCCTCGCTCCCGGCCATCCGATTGCCGATATCGACGAGGTCTTCCAAGTGATTCCATCCGGCGTCGCTGGTGAACGTCTGGCCGATCCAGTGTGTCATACCCTCGCATGAACGGCGATAGCGCCTAAGTTTTTCGAATCGAAAACTCCGACGATTTTTCATTCCACACCCGGTTGCGCTGGCGTCTCGTGGACGATTCGAAACTTGCCTTTTAAAGAAAGTGTCTTATTTTTGCTAATCTGTTCCCCGAGCAATGGTTTATATCGGTGGATACCCATATTATGGTAGACAGTCGGTGATCGACGACATGGCAATACAGGCACCCAACCTGACGCGCGTGGTGGACCCGGACGGGACCGTGAACGAACGAACCGACCCGGAACTCTCGGAGTCGGAAGTAACAGACCTCTATCGACTGCAGGTACTCGCGCGGACGTTCGACGAGAAGGCGGTCAAACTCCACCGGCAGGGCCGCATCGGGACCTACGCACCCCTCCAAGGACAGGAGGCCGCGCAGGTCGGCGCGACCTACGCCCTCTCGGAGTCGGACTACTGCTTCCCGACCTACCGCGACCACGCGATGTATCTCACTCGGGGCCTCGACCTCGAAGAAGTGCTAGTCTACCTCCTCGGCGAGGGCAACTACGTGGACCGCGAAAATCCCGACGAACTCCGGACCTTCCCGCCGACGATTCCCATCGCCACCCAAGTCCCCCACGCCGTCGGAACGGGGATGGCGGCCGACTACAAGGGCGACGACGCCGCCACGCTGGTCAGTTTCGGCGACGGCGCGACCAGCGAGGGCGACTTCCACGAGGGCATGAACTTCGCGGGCGTCTTCGACGCGCCCACGGTCTTCTTCTGCCAGAACAACCAGTGGGCCATCTCGGTCCCGCGCGAGCGCCAGACCGCCAGCGCCACCATCGCACAGAAGGCCCAAGCCTACGGATTCGAAGGTGTCCGCGTGGACGGCAACGACGTGCTGGCGGTCTACAGCGCGGTCAAGGACGCCCTCGACGCCGCGAAGGACGGCGAGGGGCCGCGCCTCATCGAGGCCGTCACCTACCGGCAGGGTGCCCACACGACCACCGACGACCCCTCGAAGTACCGCGACGACGACGAAGTCGAGGAGTGGCGCAAGAAAGACCCCCTCGAGCGCACCCGCGAGTATCTGGAGGACACTCACGACTGGAGTGACGACGACGAGGAGGAACTCCGCGAGTGGGCCGAGCAGCGCGTGGCCGAGGCGGTCGTCAACGCCGAGGAGCGCACCGGACTCAGCGTGGACGACATCTTCGAACACGTCTACGCCAAGACGCCCGACTCGCTCCGACGACAGCGCCAGCAGGTCGTGGACGACCCCGAGGTCGAACGGTAACTGTCCGGACGAACGACGCTTCGGAACCCGACTCGAAGTTTCTAACCTGACATTTATCGCGTAATTGTCTACGATTAGACAGTAGTAACCCGGCTATACTCCGGCAATTTTGTAGTCGTTCCGCGAGCGCGTTCAGGTGGCTTTTTACTATTCGGCCCTCAAACCACTCCCATGACAGTAGCGGACGATTCAGCAGAAGAGCACGGCCATCACCTACCGGCCGTCGAGGACTGGCCTCACGGATTCGGAGAGGCGAGCTGGTGGCCCTTCGTCACCGCACTCGGTGGTGCGGGCATCTACATCGGGGCCGCCCTGTTCCTCCTCGGGAAGGGACAGCAACCAATCGTAGACCCGTTGTACGGACCGCTCACGTTCGTCGGGTCCGTCACGCTGTTCCTCGTCGGCCTGTACGGCTGGGTCTACCACGCCTTCGTCAAGGCGTTCTGGTCCAGCGAGGGACACGGCGGCGGCGCACTTCGATGGGGTATGGTACTGTTCCTCGGTTCTGAAATCGCCACGTTCGGGGCCGGGTTCGTGTACTACTTCTTCATCCGCGTGGGCACGTGGTCCACGGAGGGACTCCCACACTTGCTGGGGTCGCTCGTCCTCATCAACACCGCCCTGCTGGTGCTGTCCAGCATCACGCTCCACTGGGGCCACGTCGAACTCCGGAAGGGTAATCGGCAGAACTTCCTCATCGGCCTCGGCGCGACGCTCCTGCTCGGCGTCATCTTCGTCGGCGGGCAGGTCTACGAGTACTACGCGTTCATCCAGCACGAAGGCTTCACGCTCACCTCGGGCATCTTCGGCAGCGCGTTCTACGCCCTGACGGGCCTCCACGGCCTCCACGTCTCGATGGGCGCGGTCCTCATCGGCATCGTGTTCATCCGGGCGCTCTACGGACAGTACACCGCCGACCGCCACGTCTCGGTCACGACGGTCTCGATGTACTGGCACTTCGTGGACGCGGTCTGGATTTTCCTCGTCGTCGTGCTGTACGCCGGCGCGGAAATCACGGTCTGAAGACGCAGTTCGCGGTTCCCCTTTTCGCGGTTCGATTCCATCAGTCTCACGGCGGCGGATTTTCGCCGCGTGACTCGACCGAAAGCGACGCCGAGGCTGGTGTCCGGTCCACCACCGACGACGCTACTCTCGCGCAACGACGCCCGCGCGCGACGGACTTCGACTACTCGCGGCGCGCTGGCCCGCTACGCGCGGCGCACTGGTCCAACTCGAAGGCTCACTGTTTCCGTCCTGCCTGACTCTCGCTGTCGTCGGCTTCCTCGTGGTCGGTCGTCTCCTCGCGGCCGGTTCCTCCTCGCGTCGCCTTCCTCGTCGTCCCTCTCGCAATCTTCTTCTGGGCCACCTCTCTGGGCGACCCCGCCGAGCGCTCAGCGACTGAGCCACGTGGGACGCTCCGACGGGACTACGAGACTCCCCTCGCTGCCTCGACTTCAGCGAGCGACGACAGCGCCGGAGTCCGTCGAGTCCTCCCGGACCTCGACTACGGACTCGTGGCCTCCTCGGGGGCGAGGAGGCCACGAGTGTCGAGGGTTGAGCGACGGGGAGAAGAGCGACGGGCGACGAGTGGCCGAGGAGACGAGCATCGTAGCGACGAGCGCCGGGCGGACAGAACAGCGGAATCGAAGCGAACCCCGATAGCGGACGAGCGGCTCTCGTCTCGCGCGTGCGCAGAGAAAAATATATACGCACGAGAGCGATGGAAACCCCTCGGAGACGAGACGTGACGAGCGCGAGACGAAATCAGCGAGGAGTGCTAGCGGACGATGGCGGACCAGCGTCGAGAGAAAGAGTCGGGACTGGGAGGGAAGGGGAAACCGCGAGAAGACCGCTGGGTCGCTCAGTTACTCTGCTGCTCGTCGAGCCAGTCCTGGTACTCCTGCTGGGAGACGACCTCGACCTTGCCGAGCATCTTGGAGTGGCCGACGCCACAGTACTCCGCGCAGTAGAGCTGATAGGTGCCGGTCTCGGTGAGCTTCGTCTTGATGACGTTGTGCTGACCGGGGATGGCGTCCTGCTTCAGGCCGAGTTCGGGCACGTGGAAGGCGTGAAGCCAGTCAGTCGACGTGATGTTTAGATACACGTTCTGTCCCTTCGGGAGGACGAGCGTGCCGGTCGCCGAGACGTCCTCACCTTGGTAGTTGTAGTTCCAGAGGTACTTCTGGCCGACGACCTCGACCTCGACCGCGTCCTGGTTGGGTTCGATGTCGTTCTGGGCCTGCGAGACGTAGCTGTCGGCCATCACGCCGTAGGAGGCGTATCCGACGACCAACAGGACCAGCGCGGTGGCGATGGTCCACGAAATTTCGAGGCGACGGTTCTCCTTGGTCGGCTTGGGGTCGTCGTTCTTGCGGTACTTCCAGACGGTGTAGACGAGGATGCCCTCGACCAGTACCGTGATGGGGATCGCCATGTAGAGGAGCTGAGTGTTCAGCGACCGAATTAGCTCCTCGGTGGTGGACTCGTAGGCGAGCGCCGGGTCCGCGAACAGGGCGAGTGCCGCGACCCCGAGTACCGTTGCGAAGGCTGTCCGCTTGGAACTCATGCTGTTTGCATCCTTAGGCCAGACCCCATAAATACCTGCTGACTTTCCAGAGCCTCCGGATTCGATTCTACTAAATATGGCGAGTTCCCAAAGTGCCATAAGGAGAGTTCGCGTGACTAAACACACCTCTCGTCGGTTCGGTTCTCTGCTCGCGGCGACCGCGATGGGCGTCTACCTGCTGGTGGTCGTCGGTGCGACCACCGCGCTGACAGATGCCGCCGCGGCGTGCCCGACGTGGCCAGCCTGCAACGGCAACTGGCTCGTCCCCCTCGACCAGCCGAAACTGGCCGTCGCGTGGGGCCACCGCGTCGCCGCCCTCGGTGTCGCGCTCGCACTGACCGCGACGACTGTCCTCGGCTGGCGGACCGAGACTCCTCGGAAAGTCAGAGCCGCGCTCACCGCCGCAGTACTGCTCTATCCGGTACAGGTCGGACTGGGGGCGTTCGCCGCGACCGCCGCCACCCCGGCCCTGCTGTCGGCGGTCCACCTCGTCGTCGGCATGGCTATTTTCGGCGGCGTGGTTCTCGCGCTGGCGTGGACGCTCGAACCCGAGACGTACGACGAACCGACCGGCGTCGAGGACCCCGACGAGGTCCCCGACGCCGAGGAACCGGCGGCCGCGCCGGGCCGACCCCAGCCCGACGGCCTCCTCGACCGGGCGAAGCGAACCGGCTTCGCGTACTTCCGACTGATGAAGCCGCGGCTGATGTGGCTGCTCTGTCTGGTCGCCTCGGCCGCGATGGCGCTGGCGGCCGGTCCGGCCCTCCGGGTCGAGACGGTGCTGGCCACGCTCACGGGCGGCGTCCTCTCTATCGGCGCGTCGGGCACGTTCAACCACGTCCTCGAACGCGACGTGGACCGGAAGATGAACCGGACCGCCGACCGACCCGCGGCGACCGACCAGATTCCGGTCCGCAACGCGGTCCTCTTCGGGTTCGCGCTCGCGGCGCTCTCGCTGGTCGCCTTCCTCTCGGTGAACCTGCTGGCGGCGGTGCTGGGGATGTTCGCCATCCTCTTCTACAGCGTCGTCTACACCCTCCTGCTCAAGCCCAACACGGTCCAGAACACGGTCATCGGCGGGTTCGCCGGGGCGCTCCCGGCGCTCATCGGCGGGGCCGCGGTCACGGGCGACATCGGCCTGCCCGCAATCGTGCTGTCGGGAGTCATCTTCCTCTGGACGCCCGCGCACTTCTACAACCTCGCGCTGGCGTACAAGGACGACTACGCCCGCGGCGGGTTCCCGATGATGCCCGTGGTCCGAGGAGAGGCCGTCACCCGCAAGCACATCCTGCTGTACCTCGGCGCGACCCTGCTGGCGGCTGGCCTCCTCTCGGCGGTCACGACGCTCGGATGGCTCTACGCCGTGACGAGCGTGGCCTTCGGCGGCGTCTTCCTCTGGGCCGTCGTCCGACTCCACCGCGAGCGCACCGAGGAGGCCGCCTTCCGGTCTTTCCACGCCTCGAACGCCTATCTGGGCGCGCTCCTCGTCG
The DNA here is from genome assembly GCF_004765785.1 of Halorussus ruber. GTDB lineage: Archaea > Halobacteriota > Halobacteria > Halobacteriales > Haladaptataceae > Halorussus > Halorussus ruber. Next base: position 94,509 of record NZ_SBIT01000015.1, read on the forward strand.
CGGTCGTCGCCGACGCACTCGTCTTCTGACCGACGCACGGACGATTTCCACACTTCATCTCGACCATGACAGGAACACTCGGCTTCGACGCGGACCGCCTGCGACCGAATCGAGACACATTGCTGTGGGCTGGCTTGTTGGTCAACACCGAACTCATCCTGACGTTCACGTACCTCCTGCTCTCGGACGCGACCATCACGGAGTGGCGCTACCTCGTCTTCCCGTTCGTCTGGATAAACGGCTCCATCTGGGTGTTCGCCCGGACCAAGCCCGAGGCCCGGTCGGCGCGGACGCGCTATCTGGGCGCGGCCATCGCGGTCGGCTACTTCCTGCTGCTGGCGTCCGTCGGCGGTATCGTCAAACCGGGCGGCATGCACGCCCTCGGGTGGCGAGTCGCGTGGCTCCCGCCGGGGTGGGGTCCGGCCCTGCTGTACACCAGTTCGGACCTCAAACTCTCGCTGATGCCCTACAAGGTCGTGGGCTACCTCGCGCTGGCGTATCTGGTCTACGACACCGTGCTGGACACCGCGGGGTCGGCGGTGTCGGGCCTCGTCGGATTCGTCTCGTGCGTAAGTTGCACGTGGCCGGTCGTCGCCACCCTCGCGGCCGGACTCGCCGGAAGCGGCACCGCAGTCGCGGCCGCGGCCAGCGAGTGGTCCTACACTATCGGGACGCTCGCGTTCGTCGTCACGGTGGCGTTGCTGCGCTGGCGGCCCAGTTTCGGCGGGCGACTGTGACCGACTGTCATCCAGTTATATCCAATGATAATTTAAAGAAATTATAACACGTTCCGCGATAGACGAACGTCTGACAGGTATGCGGAACCCCGACGATTACGTCCGGCGTCTCGCATCGATGTTCGCATCCCGCGCCGGCCACGAGTCGGTGACGACCGCCCGCTTGGCCGGCAGAGCCGACGCAGTCGCCGACCTCGAATCGTCGGTCGTGACTCACCTCGCGTCGGGTGAACACCCCAAGTTCTGCTTCGAGTGCCACGAGGCCGGCGTCGGTATCGGCGACCCAGAGGACACGGTCGAACCCGACCGAGGCGGCATCTACTGCTTTACCGACCGGCGAATCTTCGTCCAGTTGGGGGTCGGCGACCGAGACGAATCGCTGAGCGTCCCCTACAGCGACGTGTCTGGCGTCCGCCACCGTGAGGGGCGGCGTCGCCACCGCATCGACATCGCCGTCTCGGACGCGGCGTACTATCTCTGGATTCCAGCGAGCGTCGATGCCGCGGCCGTCGTCCGCGCCGCCGAGTACGTGAAGAACCAGCATACAGCCGAGTCCACCGATGCGAGCCACGATACAGCCGAACCCACCGATACAAGCCACGATACAGCCGAATCCGCCGATGCGAGCGACGAGTGGCCGTCCGGAGACCCCGAGACTCTTCGGGAACGCCTCGAACGCCTCGGCGACGCCAAATCGCGGGGCCTCATCGACGAGGAGGAGTTTCAACACCGGAAGGAACGACTGCTCGACGAGTGAGTCTCACTCGATTCGGTACTCCGCGAACTCCTCGCCGTAGCCGAAGTAGCCGAGCAACCAGTTCCACTTCTCGGGCACGCTGTGTCCCTTGGGCGCGTCGGTCATCTTCTCGGCGACGAACGAGGAGTTCCACTCGACCTCCTCGGCCTCGCGGAGTCGGACCGCGGCGTCGGCCACGCGCTCGGCGTCGCGCTCGGACCCGAACTCCGCCGTGACTTTCGTCTCCAGATTCGCCCTGAAGTGGTCGGCGTCGCTCATACCCGACGTATCCGGTCGCTTACACAAATACCTGCTGGCGTCGGAATCGAACCGCTTAGGGGCGGACCACCGTAACGGTCGGACATGGCAGACGTACTCGTCGCCGAGGACATCCGGAAGTCCTACGGGGACGCGACTGCGCTCTCTGGCGTCTCGCTGTCGGTGGGCGAGGGCGAGGTCTTCGCGCTCATCGGTCCCAACGGCGCGGGCAAGACCACGCTCGTCCGGGCGCTGACGGGCACGACAGAACCGGACTCGGGGTCGGCGTCGGTGTTCGGGACCGCCCCGGACGAGGCCGACCGACAGCGTCTCGGCCTCCTCCCCCAGTCGTTCGACCCGCCGGAGCGACTGACCGCGCGAGAACTGGTGGAGTACTACGCCGGACTCTACGACGAGGCCCGCGACCCCGAGGAGGTCCTCTCGGAGGTCGGCCTCGACGGCGACGACTCGACGTGGTACGAGAACCTCTCGGGCGGCCAGCAGCGCCGGACCTGCGTCGGGACCACGCTGGTCAACGACCCGGACGTGCTGTTTCTGGACGAACCCACGACCGGCATCGACCCCGGCGGGCGGCGGGCGCTCTGGTCGCTCATCGAGGAGCTGGCCGAGCGCGGAACCACCGTCTTCCTGACGACCCACTACATGGAGGAGGCAGAACGCCTCGCCGACCGGGTGGGCCTGCTGGCCGACGGCGAACTCGCAGCGGTCGGAACCCCCTCGGACCTCGTGGCCGAGTACGGCGGTCGGACCCGCGTCGTGGTCGAGACCGACTCGGACGAAGCCACTCCCGCCGAGGCGACCGACGCGCTCGCGGGAACCGGATTCGAAGTCGAGACCGGCGACGGGCGAGTCACGATTGGGGGCGTCGAACCCGAGGACATCGGCGAGGTGGTCCGGGCGCTCAACGACGCCGGGGTCGCCTACGAGGCGCTGACGTGGAAGCAACCCGACCTCGAAGACGCCTTCCTCCGACTGACCGGTCGGTCCGTGGTCGGCGGTGCGGGCGGAGGGGCCGGGGCAGTCGGCGGCGAGAGCGACGTGGAGGGCGAGGAGACCGACGGAGCGAGCGCGGGCGACACCGCCGTCGCGGGAGGTGAGCGATGAGCGCCACGGGTCGGGTCCGCGCGGAGGCCAGCGCGGCGTGGCGGTCGTTCGCCCGGCGGCGGACCGCGGTGTTCTTCACGTTCTTCTTCCCGGTCATCCTCATCCTCATCTTCGCGGTGCTGGTCCAGACGAATCCGGGCGGGGGCGGCCTGTTCGCCCAACCGCCGGGCTACTACCTGCCGGGGTATCTCGCCGTGGTCGTGCTGTTCACGCCCCTCTCGCGGGTGGGCTCGGAGGTCGCGCGCCACCGCGAGGGCAACCGCTTCGAGAAGCTGGCGACCACGCCGCTGTCGCGGTCCGAGTGGTTGCTCGCGCACACGCTGGTCAACGTCGCCATCATCGGCCTCGCGGGGCTGCTGATTCTGGGCCTGATGGCGTTAGTGACTGGCACCGCCACGCTCGCGCTCGGAGTCGGGAATCTGGCCCTCGTGGCCGTCTTCGTCGCCTTCGCTGTCGCGCTGTTCTGCGGACTGGGCGCGGTGCTGGGCGGACTGGCCGACTCCCAAGACGGCGTCATCGCCGCGAGCAACACCATCGCGCTCCCGCTTCTGTTCCTCTCGGACACGTTCATCTCCTCGGACATGCTCCCGGCGTGGTTCCGGCCCGCGATGAACCTCTCGCCGCTGACCTACTTCGCGCGAGGAGTGCGCGGGCTGACCTACCAGCCGCCCGGAAACGAGGTCGAGACGCTGGCTACCGCCTTCGGCCAGACGTGGGAGTTCCAACTCGGCGTGCTGGTCGCGCTGACGCTCGTCTTCTTCGCCGCCGGAGCCTACGCGATTCCCCGGACAGATTGAGGCAGGAGTTCGTTTTTCGGGCGTCTCGAATTGATACTCCACTTCGGCGCGCGCTGGCGGGTCGCTCTCGTGCGACCCGTCATCCGCGCGAGGGACGAGCATCGCAGGCCTATGGCCGAGAAGCGCAGTCGGTTGGGGAGGGTGTGGCCCGCGGTTGCGGTGCGGGGCAGTGTGGTAGACTCCTCGGCTTCGGCAGTAGCTAGCTTCCACTCGATTTCCTCGGTTCTTTAGCCTCTCCAATCTAGTCGTGTTCAGATTAGCAGATGAAACCGGAGTGTCGGTCTCGAAAGCCCTCGCGCGGTTCGCGGTCGCCCTTTCAATCCACCAGGAATCGGCTGTCTCACCGAGCGAAGCAGGTGGTTCGTATCTGAGTACCGCCCGCAGTTCGGGAGCCAATTCACGCACAAAAACCGCCACCGAACCCCATCACAACTCCTAGACGGTAGACTTTAGGCCGCGCAACGGAAACCCGGGGGATACGATGGTTTCCCGGCTGGTACTCGGGTGTGGAACCGTCGGCCAGACCCTCGTGGAAGCGATTGCCGACGGGCAGGGAAGCCTGCTTGTAATCGACGACGCCGAGAGTCGCATCGACGCGCTCCGCGAGGAGGGCGTCTCGGCGACTATCGGCGACCCGACCGACGCCGAGACCGTCTCGGCGGGCGTCGAGGGCGCGGAGGTCGTCGTCGTGGCCGACCGGGACCCCGAGGCGAACCGTCGGGCGGCCGAACTCGCTGACGAGCTGTTCCCCGAGGCGTACGTCGTCGCGTATCTCGGGAAGGGATGCGACGAGAGCCAGCGCGACCGAATCACGGAGTTGGCCGACCGAGTCATCGACCCGACCGCGGCAATCGTCCAGCAGGTGCTTGCGGTCTCGCTCGGCGAGAACGCGATTCGGACCGCCAACCTCCGGCGGGCGCTCCGGCGCGTGGACGGCAAACTCGCGGTGTTCATGCACGACAACCCCGACCCCGACGCGATTGCGAGCGCCGTCACGCTGTGTCGCATCGCCGAGGAGGTCGGCATCGAGGCCGAAGCCTGCTACTTCGGCGACATCTCCCATCAGGAGAACCGGGCGTTCGTCAATCTGCTGGAGCTGGACCTGCGGAACTTCGAGTCCGCCGACGAGTTGGACCGCGAGGAGTTCGCTGGCTTCGCGCTGGTGGACCACTCCCGACCGGGCGTCAACGACCAACTCCCCGAGGACACCGAGGTCGACATCGTGGTGGACCACCACCCGCCGAAGGAACCCGTCGAGGCCGGATTCGTGGACCTCCGGAGCGACGTTGGCGCGACCTCGACTCTGCTGGCCGAACACGTCCAGCGCCTCGGCATCGACATCTCCGAGGAGGTGGCGACCGGCCTGCTCTACGGCATCCGGGTGGATACCAAGGACTTCTCGCGGGAGGTCTCGACCGCCGACTTCGAGGCCGCCTCCTACCTGCTTCCCCACGCCGACACCGCCACGCTCGACCGCGTCGAGAGCCCCTCGGTCAGCGCCGACACCTTCGAGACGATAGCGCGGGCGATTCGCAACCGGCGCGTCGAGGGGACGGTGCTGGCGACCTGCGTGGGGTCGCTGTCGGACCGCGACGCGCTGGCCCAAGCCGCCGACCAACTCCTCAACATGCAGGACGTGACGACCACGCTGGTCTACGGGTTCATGGACGGCACCGTCTTCGTCTCCGCGCGGGCGCGGGGCACCGACATCGACCTCGGCGAGACGATGCGCGCCGCCTTCGGCCAAATCGGGAGCGCGGGCGGCCACGCCGACATGGCTGGCGCGCAGATTCCGCTCGGCCTGCTGGGCGAGGTCGAGGACGAAGAGGAGGCCTCGCTCGCCAGCATCGTCAGCGACGTGGTGACCGACCGCTTCTTCGAGACGGTCCAATCGATCCCGCGGACCGACGGCGAGTACTCCCACGGCGGCGAAGCGAGTTTCGACGCGACGGTACTGGAAGGCGAAGATTGAGCATTGTTTTGTTGTTCTTCAGACAAGTAAAGATATGCTTAGAAATTTAATTTATATTCTTTAGCAACTTTCGTGATTGTCTCGCGGTTGGCGCGCGCTGACGGGTCGCTCTCGTGCGACCCGTCATCCGCGCGAGGTCTTCGGCGAAGCCGAAGGCTCGGCGGACGTGGTTTGTCCGCCGGTGGACGAGCATCGCAGGCGAAGCCGAGAAGCGCAGTCGGTTGGGGAGGGTGTGGCGCGGTCGCGGTGCGTGGCGGTGGCGGTGATGCCTAGGCTTCGGGAGTAGCTAGCTCCGAGTCCTCGAACGGTGACTTGCAGAGAAGCTATGGAAACAGCAACGATGGTTTCGAAAGCCCTCGCGCGGTTCGCGGTCGCCCTTTCAGTCCACCGGGACGTTGGATGTCTCACCGAGCGAAACGGTAGCTAGTCGCGCTCCTCGAAACACGACTCGTATCCGAAACCTGAAGCGGGAAGCCTTTTGTCCGCCGACCCCGTCCATTCAACCATGGACGTGGCGGCAGCGGACGGCGGAACTGCCGACGGCAAGGCCAAGGTCAAAGACTACATGACCCGCGACGTGGCGACAGTTTCGCCCGACGCGACCGTCGAGGAGGTGGCCCGACGCATCGCCGAGAGCGACGAACACAACGGTTACCCAGTCTGTGACGGCCGCCGGGTCGAGGGGTTCGTCAGCGCGCGCGACCTCCTGCTTGCCGAGGACGGCGAACCGATTTTCAAGGTGATGAGCCAAGATCTCATCGTGGCCCACCCCGACATGAACGTCAACGACGCCGCGCGGGTCATCCTGCGGTCGGGCATCCAGAAGCTCCCGGTCGTGGACGACGCGGGCAACCTCGTGGGCATCATCTCGAACACGGACGTGATTCGCTCGCAAATCGAGCGCGCGACTCCCGAGAAGGTCGGCAAGCTCATGCGGACCCTCGAATCCATCCACGACACCGAGGTCGAGCAGACCCGCAGGGAGGTCTCGCTCGCGGACCTCACGCCCACGCAGGGGAAGGTCTACGCCGACGAACTGGAGGGTCGGACCTACGAACTCGAACGCGGACTGGCCGAACCCCTCGTGGTCATCGACTGTGCGCCGAATAGCGGGACTCCGGAGGAGTCCCGAAAAACGAGCGGGGACGAAGGACCCGCGAGTAGCGACGAGAGCGACCTGCTACTGGCCGACGGCCACCACCGCGTGATGGCCGCAGACCGCATCGACGTCGAGGAGATGGACGCCTACGTCATCCTCGTGGACGAGGACGTGGAACTCGGCATGCAGAAGACCGCCGAGAAGGAGGGCTTAGAGACCTTGGACGACGTGAAGGTCGTGGACTACGCTCGCCATCCCCTCGTGGAGACGACCAAGCGGTTGCAGTAGGAAGCGGGCGCTATTTTTATCATCTGCCGCTCGATAGCTGGCCGACTGAACCATCGGAATCGAACTCGGCTGACCGGACCACAATCACGGGCCGGGCGGTGTGGAGAGGCCCGCGATATGTCGCTGAGCGACCGCCGGGAGACAAACCGCGTCTCCCGAGGTCACGTTCACTCTGTTCACGTGACCGCGACCGGGCGAGGGCTTCAGAAGACGAAGAAACCTATCCGATTCGCTCCTCACGACATTTCAGACTTGCCATCCAGATACCGTCCGAAGCGGGTTGCGGAATCTTAATGGACAGTCCGGCAAGTATTACAACCATGTACGACGAGGACGACCTCGCGGAGATACGCGACGCGAAGGAGGAGTGGGAACAAGAGACGCTCGACCCGGTCCTCGACGCCTACGGCGAGCGCAAGGACCGCTTCGCCACGGTCTCGAATCTCGAAGTAGACCGGCTGTACACGCCCGACGACGTGGAAGACATCGACTACGACGAGGACATCGGCTTCCCCGGCGAGGAGCCCTACACCCGCGGTCCCTACCCGACGATGTACCGCGGTCGGACGTGGACCATGCGCCAGTTCGCCGGGTTCGGCACCGCCGAGGAGACCAACGAGCGGTTCCACTACCTCATCGAGAACGGCCAGACCGGCCTCTCGACGGCGTTCGACATGCCCTCGCTGATGGGCAAGGATTCGGACGACCCCCTCTCTGACGGCGAGGTCGGCAAGGAGGGCGTCGCGGTTGACACCCTCAAGGACATGGAAATCCTGTTCGACGGCATCGACCTCGACGAGGTCTCCACGTCGTTCACCATCAATCCCTCCGCGCCGGTCATCTACGCGATGTACATCGCGCTGGCAGACCAGCAGGGCGTCCCCCGCGACGAGATTCGGGGTACCCTCCAGAACGACATGCTCAAGGAGTTCATCGCCCAGAAGGAGTGGGTCATCCCGCCCGAACCCAGCCTCGACATCGTGACCGACACCGTCGAGTTCGCGGCCGAGGAGACCCCGAACATCAAGCCCATCTCGATTTCGGGCTATCACATCCGCGAGGCCGGTTCCACGGCGGTACAGGAACTCGCGTTCACGCTCGCCGACGGCTTCGCCTACGTCGAGGACTGTCTGGACCGCGGGATGGACGTGGACGACTTCGCCCCCCAGCTATCCTTTTTCTTCAACTCCCACAACTCCATCTTCGAGGAGGTCGCCAAGTTCCGCGCGGCCCGCCGCATCTACGCCAACGTGATGGACGAGTGGTACGGTGCCGAGGAGGAAGCCAGCAAGAAACTCAAGTTCCACACCCAGACCGCGGGCCAGAGCCTGACCGCCCAGCAGCCGATGAACAACATCGTCCGGGTGACGATTCAGGCGCTCGCCGGAGTGCTGGGCGGCACCCAGAGCCTCCACACCAACAGCTTCGACGAGGCGCTGGCGCTCCCCTCCGAGGAGGCCGTCCGGGTCGCGCTCCGGACCCAGCAGATTATCGCCGAGGAGTCGGGCGCGGCCGACATCATCGACCCTCTCGGCGGGTCGTTCGCGGTCGAGAGCATGACCGACGAAGTCGAGGAAGAGGCGATGGCCTACATCGAGGAAATCAAGGAGATGGGCGACGGCTCGGTCCGCGACGGCGTGCTGGAAGGCATCGAGCGGGGCTACTTCCACCGCGAGATTCAGGACGCCTCCTACGAGTACCAGGAGCGCGTCGAGGAGGGCACGGAGACCGTCGTCGGCGTCAACAAGTACGAAATCGAGGAGGACACCAAGCCCGACATCCTCGAAGTTGACGAGGAGGTTCAGGACCGCCAGCTCCAGCGCCTCTCGGAGGTCAAAGAAGAGCGCGACGACGATGCGGTCGAGGCCGCGCTGGAGGACCTGCAGGATGCCATCGACAACGACGAGAACGTGATGCCCGCCATCATCGACGCGGTGAAGGCCTACGCCACGATGGGCGAGATTATGAAGGTCTTCGAAGCCGAGTACGGGAGCTATCAGGAGACGGTCAGTCTGGCGTAGGTCGGTCGAGCGACCCGCCTCGAAGTTCGCTACCGCGTCCCGACTATATTTTTCACTATATTTAGACTAGAAAAGATATATTACTGATTGGCTCGTTTGAATTTATTGCAGATGAGTTCGAGACGAAACTTCCTCAAGAAGCTCGGTGCAGCAAGTACAGCAGGACTCGCAGGGACGGCGGCCCTGTCGGGCTCCGCCGCGGCGGACATGCCCGCGGTCGACTGGGTGCCAGCCGACTCCAGCAACTACACGAGTGCGAACCGCGGTGCGAGCGAGATTAACTGGATCATCATCCACACGGTCCAAGGGTCGGCCAGTAGTGCAGTCAACTGGTTCCAGGACCCCGACGCCGACGTGAGCGCCCACTTCACCACCGCCGAGGACGGCTACCTCTACCAGAGCCTCTCGGAGATCAACATCGGCTGGCACGCTGGTAACTGGAGCTACAACGAGACTTCCGTCGGCATCGAACACGGCGGCTACGTCAGCGAACCCTACCCGGACGCTCAGTACCAGAAGTCCGCCGACCTCGTCGCCTACCTCTGCGAGGAGTACGACATTCCGAAGCAACGCGCCACGTGGGTGCCCGACGACGCGTGGGACAACACGACCGGCGGCATCATCGGCCACGAACAGGTCCCCGGCAGTAGCCACACCGACCCCGGCGACTACTGGGACTGGGACTACTTCATCGACCTCGTCAACTCGTACTGAGCGAAAACCACGACGCTGACGCCGAGTCAGCGCCGTCCCAATTTACTTCCCGGCGCGCGCCGATAGTTCTCGCATGGACTACACCGTCCAGTACTACGACCTCGTGCTGGTCGCCATCTTCGCCACGATGGGTCTCGGCGCGGGCGTCGGCGTCTTCACGCCGCTCGCGCTCCCGACCGCCGTGACGGTCGCGGGCGTGGCCGCCGCACTCCTCATCGCCCACGGCCTGTTCGTCAACGGCCCGGTGGACGGCCCCGAGGACCTGACCGACGAAGTCGACGCGCTGAACTGACTCTTTTCCCGCTTCGAGGGGTCAAGTAGGTAGCACGTAACCGGCGAATATCGGAGCCTGCGGTCTGGAACGGGGCGCTTTCCCTGCTTTCAGGTATGCTAACTCGCGCCAACCTTTATTGCTCTCCTGAGTGAGTAGTACAACGAACCTATGCCCGAAGATACCGCCGAACTCGAAGCACGGCTCGAGGAGCAGGACGAGTTCGAGCCGCCCGAGGAGTTCGTGGCGCAGGCGAACGTCTCCGACGACTCCATCTACGACGAGTTCGAGGAGAACTGGCCCGAGTGCTGGGGGCGCGCGGCCGAACTCTTGGACTGGGACGAGGAGTACGATACCGTACTCGACGACTCGAACCCGCCGTTCTACGAGTGGTTCACCGGCGGTGAGCTGAACGCCTCCGCCAACTGTCTCGACCGCCATCTGGACGAGCGGGGCGACGAGGCCGCAATCGAGTGGGTCGGCGAGCCGACCGACGAACAGAACCGCACCTACACCTACGAACAACTCCACCGCGAGGTCAACGAGTTCGCCGCCGCCCTGCGGGAGATGGGCGTCGGCGAGGACGACGTGGTGACGATGTACATGCCGATGATTCCGGAGTTGCCCGTCGCCATGCTGGCCTGCGCCCGCATCGGCGCGCCCCACTCGGTCGTCTTCGCCGGGTTCTCCGCGGAAGCGCTCGCCACTCGGATGGAGAGCGCCGACTCGGAGTACCTCGTCACGGCGAACGGCTACTTCCGGCGGGGCGACCCCCTCGACCACTACGAGAAGACCCGCGAGGGCCTCGGCGACGTGGGCCACGAGGTCTCGGACGTGGTTGTCGTGGACAGGCTGGGCGAACACGGCCACGGCCACGACCTCGAATCGAACGAACACTACTATCAGGACCTCGTGGAGGACCAAGAGGGCGCGGAAGTCGAACCGGTCTCCAGAGACGCCGAGGACATGCTGTTCCTGATGTACACCTCGGGCACGACCGGTCAGCCCAAAGGAGTCAAGCACACGACCGGGGGCTATCTGGCGTGGACCGCGTGGACCTCCCAAGCAGTCCTCGACATCAAGCCCGAGGACACGTACTTCTGCTCGGCGGACATCGGCTGGATTACCGGCCACTCCTACATCGTCTACGGTCCCCTCGCACTCGGGACGACGACGATGATGTACGAGGGGACGCCCGACCACCCCGAGCGAGACCGCCTCTGGGAGATTATCGAGGAGTACGAGGCGACGCAACTCTACACCGCGCCGACCGCCATCCGGGCGTTCATGAAGTGGGGCGACGACTACCCCGACCAGCACGACCTGTCGAGTCTGCGCCTGCTGGGCACCGTCGGCGAACCCATCAACCCCCGAGCGTGGAAGTGGTACTACACCAACATCGGCGACGAGTCCTGTCCCATCGTGGATACGTGGTGGCAGACCGAAACCGGCGGGATGATGGTCACGACGCTTCCGGGGGTCAAGACGATGAAACCCGGTTCCGCCGGGCCTCCTCTGCCGGGGGTGGACGCGCAGGTCGTGGACGCCAACGGCGAGGAGGTCGAGGCCGGGCAGGCAGGGTACCTGACAGTCCAGAAGCCGTGGCCGGGGATGCTCCGAACCCTCTACAAGAACGACGAACGCTACGTCAACGAGTACTGGGCGGAGTACTCCGACACCGATAGCGACGACCCCGACGACTGGGTCTACTTCCCGGAAGACGGCGCGAAGATAGACGAAGACGGCTACATCACGGTCCTCGGGCGCGTGGACGACGTGCTGAACGTCTCGGGCCACCGCCTCGGCACGATGGAAATCGAATCAGCCATCGTCGGTGTCGAGGGGGTCGCGGAGGCCGCGGTCGTCGGCGGCCACCACGACGTGAAGGGCGAAGCGGTCTACGCCTACGTCATCACTGAAGACGGCTACGAGGGCGACGAGGAGATGCGCGGCCGAATCGAGGAGGGCGTCGAGGACGCCATCGGTCCCATCGCTCGACCCGAGGCGGTCGTCTTCACGCCCGAACTCCCCAAGACGCGCTCGGGCAAAATCATGCGCCGACTGCTGGAAGACATCGCCAACGACGAGGAACTGGGCGACACCTCGACGCTCCGGAACCCCGACGTTGTCGAAGACATCCAGCAGAAGGTCGGCGGGGACTGAGTGTGGCGACCACCAGACGCGCTCGGTGAGACAACTGACCGTTTGGGTGGACTGAAAGGGGCCGCCCGGTCGCGTTTACGTGGTCGTCTGGCCGACCCCTATCGGCGCGGGCGGTGTCTCACCGAACGAAGTGAGGTGACGGCTCGGAAGTCGCAGTCCGCGCAGGCCGAAGGCCGAGCAGAACCGTCTTCCGGAGCGGAGAGCGCCGATATGTCGGCCAGCGACCGCGACCGGGCGGGGGCTTTCTAAACCACTCTCGGAACCCTTTCTCGACATTCCGGTCTAGTTCTCCAGCGACTGCAAACGCACCGAGCCAAATCCCCGCCTCAAGCCCCGAGCCAGTCGTTCGAGGAGATAGACTCGCCCACGTCCCGGCAGATTTCCGCGCCCTTCTTGCGGACGCGGCGACTCGAGGGGAGTTTCTTTTCGTCTCGAATCGTGGTCTCTATCCACGCCGCCAGTCGCTCGGCCTCGGTCTTGCCCGCGATTTCGCCGACCTCCTCGATGGACTTCTCGTAGGTGCGGCGCTGGGACCGGCCGTCTTTCTTGGCTTCGTACTGCTCGTGGCTCCCGAGCGAGTCCTCGACCGCGCGGTCGATGTCTCGCATCGATTGCTTGATGCTCACGCAGGCGGCTACGACGTTTTCGCGGGAATAACTGGTGGGCGAAGCGACGAATTTTCTGAGAATAACTCGCTATCTGGTAAATTTTTGGGCCCCAAAGCTTGCACCCACCAGAACGTATATCATGAAAGTCATGAACAGTCTAAGCATGTACAAACCGCTACTCGTGACCGACTTCTTAGACCGGGCGCGGGACAACTACGGCGACCAAGAGGCCATCGTGGCGACCACGGGCGAGCGATACACCTACGACGAGTTCGGCGAGCGCGCCGACCGACTCTCGGCGGCGCTGGCCGACCGCGGCATCGAGAAGGGCGATAGAGTGGCCGTACTCGACCCCAACACCCACTATCAGTTGGAGTCGGCCTACGGGATTATGCAACTCGGCGCGATTCACACGCCGCTGAACTATCGGCTCACGCCCGAGGACTACGAGTACATCCTGAACGACGCCGGGGTGGACGCGATTATCGCCGACTACGAGTACGCCGAGAAAATCGAGGCGGTCCGCGACTCGGTGCCGACCGAGACGTTCGTCTCGAACGACGCCGACGCGACCGAGGGCGACTGGGAGGACTTCGAGGAGATCATCGAGTCGGCAAGTCCCGACGGCTACGAGCGCCCGGAGATGGACGAGGACGAGGTCATCACCATCAACTACACCTCCGGCACGACCGGCGACCCGAAGGGCGTGATGCGGACCCACCGGACCGAGACCCTCCACGCCCACATCCTCGCGGTCCATCAGGAAATCTACGACGACGACGTGTATCTCTGGACGCTCCCGATGTTCCACGTCAACGGGTGGGGTCACATCTACGCCGTCACCGGGATGGGGGCCAAGCACGTCTGCACGCGAGGCGTGGACGCCGCCGAAATCGTCGAGACGATTCAGGCCGAGGACGTGTCCTTCCTCTGCGGCGCGCCGACGGTCCTGAACATGCTCGTGGACTACTACGAGGAGAGCGGCGAGCCAGCGATGCAGGGCGACAACCCGGTCCGGGTCACCACCGCGGGAAGCGCCCCGCCGGAGGCGACGATTCGCGCGGTCGAAGACGAGTTCGGGTGGTACCTCAAGCACCTCTACGGCCTGACCGAGACCGGCCCGCTCATCACGATGTCGGACGCCCGCCGACTGCTGGACGAAGACGACGACGGCCGATTCGCGCTCAAGAAGCGCCAAGGAATGGGCGTCCTCGGCACCGAGGTCGCGGTCGTGGACGACGACGGCAACGACGTGCCCCGCGACGACGCGACCATCGGCGAAATCGTGGTCCGGGGCAATCAGGTCATGGAGGGCTACTGGGAGAAGCCCGAAGCCACCGAGGAGGCCTTCAACGAGAAGCGCGAGGGCTGGTTCCACACGGGCGACCTCGCGGTCGTGGACGACCACGGCATGGTTTCGATTCAGGACCGCAAGAAGGACATCATCATCTCCGGCGGGGAGAACATCTCCAGCATCGAAATCGAGGACACCCTCTTCGAACACGACGACGTTTCCGACGTGGCGGTCATCCCTGCGCCGAGCGAGCGCTGGGGCGAGACCCCCAAGGCGTTCGTCGTCCCGGCGTCGGGCGACCCCGACGAACCCGGCGTGACCGAACAGGAGATTCGGGAGTTCACGAAGGAACACATGGCCTCCTACAAGGCGGTCAAGCGCGTCGAGTTCGTGGCGGAACTGCCCTCGACCGCGACCGGGAAGATTCAGAAGTACGAACTCCGCGAGCGCGAGTGGGACGACGAGGACCGGATGGTCGGGCAGGGGTAGAGTCTCCTCTACATATATCTTAGCCTACTTTCTATTTCTTTAATAACTATATCTATTTTCAAAAGCACGTATTTCATTGTTCGGCCGGGCGCGACCGCTCGCGGTCGCGCCCCGCCGACCAACCCCCACGGGTGCGCGCGGCAGACCAGACAACCGGCAGGCACACGGCCGACTAACCGCCGGCAGGCGCTCAACTGAACAGACTACCGGGTGGGATGAAGGGGCCGTCCGGTCGCGTTCACTTCAGTCGCTGTGGTGGCTCTATTCGCGGCAGGCGGTGTCTCGCCGAGCGAAGCGAGGCGATGGCTCGGAAGACGCGGTTTGTCTTCCGGTGCGGAGAGCCGCGAATATCCACCACAGCGACCGCGACCGGGCGGGGGCTTCAAGAAGACAACACCGCCGCGGTTCTGCTGTTCGCGCTCACGATTAGAACCAGCCAAAATACGCACCGAGCCGAATCCTCAAGGCCCGCGGCGTAGTCACTCAGAGACCATGCCCGACTCCGGAGACCCCGACGACTCCAAATCCGACAACTCCGAAGCGCTCTGTTTCGACATGTACGGCACGCTCTGCGACACCAGCACCGTCACCACAGCACTCGGCGAACACCTCGACGTGGCAGACGGCTTCGTCGCAGACGTGGACGCGGTCTGGCGGCGGACCCAACTGCGCTACGCCCAGCAGGTCGCGCTGATGGAGGAGTACCGACCCTTCTGGGAGGTCACCGAGCGGGCCCTCGACTACGCGCTGAACTTCTACGACCTCGAACCCTCCGAGCGGGCACGCGAGGAGATCATCGCGGCCTACGAGGACCTCGACCCCTACCCGGACGCCGCCGACGCGCTGGCCGACCTCGGCGACTCGCACACCGTGGTCGTCCTCTCGAACGGCAACCCCGAGATGCTCGCCACCCTCGCGGAGAACGCCGGTCTCGCGGACCTCCTCGACGACATCGTGAGCGCCCACGAGGTCCGGACGTTCAAGCCCGACCCGGCGGTCTACCGGAACGCCGCGGACCGACTCGACCGCGAGTTGGGCGAGTGCCGACTGGTCTCCTCGAACCCGTGGGACGTGGCGGGCGCGGCCAGCGCCGGGATGGCGACCGCGTGGGTGAATCGGTCGCGCGAACCCGCCGAGGAGGTCGGGGGTGAGGCCGACCTGACCGTGGAGTCGCTCTCGGTGCTGGCCGAGGTGCTGTAAGGTCGACCCCTCGCGGTAGGGTCGCCCCGATTTCCTGCGACTTCGACGCGAATGGCCCGACGAGAGCGCGGACCGACAAAAGTCAGCCTCGGAAGCGACAAAAGTTATTGGATGAGTTACACGACGAATCGCGCGGCAAATCTTGCGAGGATTCGGCCTCAATTTTTCGCTACCCTCCGATTCTCCCGATATTTTACGCCTCGGCGGTCGGAATATTCCCGTATAATTATTAATGAGGTTCTCGTCCCGTGATAGCATGGCACGGAGAGAAAAAACTGACGTGTCGCGCCGAGACGTGGTGAAGATGGCCGGAGCCACCGGATTGGCGGGATTGGGGGTCGCGGGGAGTGCGAGCGCACAGGAGTATCCGCCCATCGGGAACTTCCCGATTCAGGGCAACCCGACGTTCGGGTTCACGGTTCCCCAGTCGGGACCGTACTCCTCTGAGGGACAGGACGAGTTACGAGCGTATCGGATGGCGGTCGAACACCTCAACAACGGTGGGGGTTGGGTGGACAACTGGTCGGACCTGTCGGGCAACGGCGTGCTGGACCAGCAGATCGAGTTCGTGTCGGGGGACACCGCGACCGACGCCGACACCGCGCGCCAGACCGCCCGCCGGATGATTCAGCGCGACCAAGCCATCATGCTGTCGGGCGGGTCTTCCAGCGCGGTCGCAATAGCGATTCAGGAGCTGTGTCAGCGCGAGAAGGTCAACTACATGTGCTGTCTGACCCACTCGAACGACACCACGGGCAAGTCCTGCGTGCGCTACTCCTTCCGGGAGATGTTCAACGCCTACATGAGCGCCCAGGCACTCGTCCCGCCGGTCACCAACGAGTACGGAGGAGACAACAACTTCTATCAGTTGTACGCCGACTACACGTGGGGTCAGACGGTTCAATCGTCGATGAGCCAGTTCTTCGGCGAGGCGGGGTGGAACGAGATGAACAGCGTCGCCACGCCGCTGGGCACCAAGGACTTCTCGTCGTACCTCTCACAGGTGCCGCGAGACCAGACCGACGTGCTGTTCCTCGACCACTACGGCCTCGACGGGGCGAACTCGCTGAGTCAGGCCAAG
The DNA here is from genome assembly GCF_004765785.1 of Halorussus ruber. GTDB lineage: Archaea > Halobacteriota > Halobacteria > Halobacteriales > Haladaptataceae > Halorussus > Halorussus ruber. The sequence goes on from NZ_SBIT01000015.1 coordinate 111,362, forward strand.
GAGATGGGGCTGGACGAGGACATGGAAATCGTCGTCCCGCTGTACAACCGGCCGATGGCCCAAGCCGCGGGCGGAGCCATCGAGGACGTGTTCGGTACGGTGGCGTGGGACTCCCAAATCGACAACCCGCCGTCGAACCAGTTCACGCAGGCGTTCAACGACCGCTACGACCGAATCCCGTCGGGTCCGGCGCAACTGGCCTACGCCCAGACGCTCCAGTACGCCGCGGCGGTCCAGCGCGCTGGCACCTTCTACCCGCCGGAGGTCATCAAGCAGTTGGAGGGGAGAGAGTACAACAACATCGGGATGGGCCAGGAACTGATGCGAAAGTGCGACCATCAGGCCCAGCGCGCGGTCCCGGTCGTCAAGGGACTGTCCGAAAGCGAGCAACAGCAGGGTCAGTTCTTCGAAATCGTGAATCTCACGGGAGCCGACCAGCTCGGCTACTCGTGCGACGAGGGACCGGCCGGGGAGTGCGAACTCGGCCCCTACGAGTAGCCGGGGAACCCCGTTTTCGGGGTGGCGTTCGTGTTCAAACGAAGGAACCAACCTTTATGCTTGCGAGAGGATACCACACAGACATGGTGGGGAAAACGCATCGGAACTCGACTGAACTGACTTCGGAGGTGGGAGCGTGAGCCTCCTCGCGGAGACGGTGACGGTACTGCTGAACGGTCTCCAGCAGGGCGCAATCTACGTGTTGGTGGCAATCGGGCTGTCCATCATCCTCGGGACGCTGAAGTTCGTCAACTTCGCGCACGGCGCGCTCTACTTAATCGGTACCTACGCCGGACTGCTCATCACGCTCAAGATTACCCCGACCGGCGGCAAACTCGCCGATTGGGGCTACACCACGCTCGGTCTGGGGTGGGGCTTCCTGCCCGCGCTCCTCATCGTCCCGATTCTGGTGTTCGTGGTCGGACTGGCGATGGAGCGATTCGTCGCCAGACCGTTCTACGACAGGCCCGACACCGACCAGATTCTGCTCACATTCGGACTGGCAATCGTGGTCCAAGAGGTGTTCAAAATCCTGTTCGGCGGCCAGAGCTACAACTTCGCCCGACCGGGATGGGCCAGCGGGCAGGTGGGTCTCCCCATCGTGGGCACCTTCCCCGAGTGGCGGCTCTACATCATCGGAATCACGGCAACGGTCGTCGTGCTGGTCTACGGCCTCATCGAGTACACCGACTTCGGACTGGTCGTCCGGGCCGGGACCAGAGACGCCGAGATGGTCGAACTGCTGGGCATCAAGCTCTCGCGGCCCTACCTGATGGTGTTCGGGGTCGGCGCGGCGCTGGCGGGCGTGGCGGGGGTCGTCGGCGGGCCGCTCTACGCGGTCAACCCCAACATCGGGACCGAGGTCCTGGTCCCCTCCTTCCTCGTCGTGGTCATCGGAGGAGTCGGGTCCATCTCGGGCGCGGTCCTCGGCGGGATTCTCATCGGCGAGACGCTGGCGGTGATGGTCGCCATCGCGCCCCAGTGGTCGCAGGTCGGCATCTACGTGCTGGCCGCAATCGTCCTGCTGGCGAGGCCGCAGGGGCTTCTCGGGGCCGAGGAGGTGGCACCGTGAGCGACGAACCCACCGAGACCCCGGACGCGACCGACGAGACCGGAAGCGTCGTCGAGCGAACTCAGCGCGAACTCCCCTCGTGGGAGCGAATCCGCGAGAGCGAGCTGTTCGTCGTGGCGGCGACCACGCTCGCGGTCGCAATCTTCCCGTGGCTGTTCGCTCGTGCGCCGGTCGTCAGCGGCGTCCTGCAGGGGTATCAGGATTTGGCCACGCTCATCCTCATCTGGGGCATCTTCGCCATGGGGTTCAACCTCCTGCTTGGCTACACCGGCCTGCTGTCGTTCGGCCACGCCGCCTTCTGGGGCGGCGCGGCCTACGCCGCGGGGGTGTTCAGCGCGCAGGTCTCCTCGAGTCCGATACTCATCATCCTCGCGGGCACGTCGTTCGCGGCGCTGTCGGCGTGGATTCTGGGGTTCATATCTCTTCGGCGCGGGGGCATCTACTTCGCCATCCTGACGCTGGCGTTCGGCCAGATGGCGTTCTACATGGCGCTATCGCCGCTGGCGTGGATTACCGGCGGCGAGAACGGCTTTACCGGGGTCGAACTCGGGAAGCTGTTCGGCGTGTTTCAGTTACGGTACCCCGTGCCGGGACTCGACTGGCTTGTCGGGACGTGGAAGTACGTGCTGGTCGGCGGTGTCGCGGTCCTCTGTGTGGCCGCGGCCAACCGCATCCTCCACTCGCCCTACGGGATGGTGTTCCGGGCGATTCGGGAGAACGACCAGCGCGCGGAGTTCGTCGGTCTGAACGTCTGGCGCTACAAGTTGATGGCGTTCATCATCTCGGGCACCTTCGCGGGGGTCGCGGGGAGCCTGTTCACCATCTACAGCGCCTACGTCCCGCTGTCGTCGTTCTACTGGACCACCAGCGGCGAGGTCGTCATCATGGCCGTGCTGGGCGGGGTCGGGTCGCTGTTCGGTCCCATCCTCGGCGCGGCCATTTACCTCTACGTCGAGAACATCGTCAGCGGGGTCCAGCAGTTGACCCTCCCGTTCACCGGGCCGAACGAGTACGTCACGCTGGTCCAAGAGCCGGTGGTCCTGATGGACGGCTTCGGGGCCTACTGGCACCTGATTCTGGGACTGGTGTTCGTCGCGGTCGTGGTCCTGTTCCCGCGGGGCATCTGGGGGCTGCTGATGGACTTCGGAAGTGCAGTTCGGAAATTGGGGGGTGGTCGGTGATGGTTTCCATCGACCGACGAGGAGGTGGTCGGTGATGGCCCTCCTCGAAACCCACAACCTGACCAAGTCGTTCGGCGGCCTCGTGGCGGTAGACGACGTGAACCTCGAAATCGAGGAGGGCGAGTCTATCTCGGTCATCGGGCCGAACGGCGCGGGCAAGTCCACGCTCATCAACCTCGTCACGAGGATGTTGGACGCCACCGAGGGCGACATCGAGTTCGACGGCGACTCGATTCTCAAACACGAACCTCACGAGGTGGTCCAGAAGGGAGTGAGTCGGTCCTTCCAGACCGCATCCATCTTCCCCGAGCTGACGGTCGAGGAGAACGCCCAAATCGCGGCGTTGGCGGCCGAACACGGCTCGTTCCGGTTCAACTTCCTGCGCCATCGGAACAACTACGGCGAGGTCGATAGGCTGGCCCGGCGGACCTTGGACGCGGTGGGACTGCTCGGCCAGCGCGACGTGACCGCCGAGGACCTGCCCTACGGCGACAAGCGCAGGCTTGAGTTGGGCATCGCGCTGGCGAGCGAACCGAGTCTGTTGCTGATGGACGAACCGACCGCGGGGATGTCGCCCGAGGAGACCGCCGACACGGTCGAACTCATCGAGGAGGTCAAAGAGCAGTTGGACCTGACCATCCTGCTGGTCGAACACGACATGGAGGTGGTGTTCAACGTCTCGGACCGAATCGTGGTGCTGAACCGCGGAGCAGTCATCGCCGAGGGGCCGCCAGAGGAGGTTCAGGGGAATCCCGAGGTCCAAGAGGCGTATCTCGGAGGTATGGATGCATGACGGAGGGCGAGAGATGAGCCTACTGGAGTTACAGGGCGTAGACGCTTTCTACGGCGAGAGCCACATCCTGCGGGACGTGACCCTCGGCGTCGAGGAGGGCGAGGTCTGCTCGCTACTGGGGCGCAACGGCGCGGGCAAGACCACGACGCTCCGGTCGATTTCCGGCGCGCGTCCGCCGGAGGTCCGCGACGGGCGCATCGTCTTCAAGGAGGAAGACATCACCGCGATGTCGCCCGAGGACATCTCGGCGCGGGGCCTCTCGCTGGTGCCAGAGGAGCGGCGGGTCTTCCCGAACCTCACGGTGGCCGAGAACCTCCACCTCGCGGAGGTCTCGGAGAACCGGTCGAACACGGTCGGGCGGTCGCTCGGGCAGGTGCAGGTCGAACACGTCGGGATGACGACCGAGGAGGTCTACGACGAGTTCGAGCGACTCCGCGAGCGCAAGTCCCAGAAGGCCGGGACGCTCTCGGGGGGCGAACAGCAGATGCTCGCCATCGCTCGCGCGCTGAAGCAGAACACCGACCTCCTCCTGCTGGACGAACCCTACGAGGGGCTCGCGCCCCAGATTATCGCCGACGTGGAGGACGCCATTCGGCGCATCAGCGACTCGGGCACCACGATTCTGCTGGTCGAGCAGAACGCCATCGCGGCGATGGACATCGCCGACCGGTGTTACGTCATCGACCAAGGGAGCATCGTCTTCGAAGGGACTGCGGAGAAGCTACGAGCAGATGACGAAACGAGAGACCGATACCTCGGCGTCTGAGGAACCGAGCGAGCAATCAGCACAGGCGACAGCAGTTGCGGCCGACGAAGCAGCGGCGCGCTTCGACGCGCTGGTCGAGGAGGGCGTCCTCGCGGTCGGCGACGAGAGCGGGGTCCGAACCACCGACGAGTTCGACGACACCCACGCCATCTACCACGATTCGTACGTCGGCGTGGACGACCACGAGTTCCACGAGGCCGTCGCGGCGACGTTCGGCCTGCCGGGCCGCGAGGCTGCGGCCGACCTCGTGGCCGAGCGCGGCGTCTCCAGGGACGAGTTCGTGGTCTACCTCGCGGTCGAGTCCCATCTCGACGGCGCGGACTCCCGCTCGGCCGAGGAGCTGTCCGCGATGGCCGGGATGGTCTGGGAGGTCGTGCCCGACTCGCCGGTCCCGGCCGACTTCGCGGACGTGACCGACGACCCCCACTCGCTGCTGGCTGGCGAGGAGCGCGCGCTGGTCTCGGTCTGGAAGCGGTTTTGCGACCCCTGCGAGGCGGCCAAGGAGGACCTCGACCCGCTCCTCGACGCGGTGCCCGACGACGTGTCGCTCGCGGGCGCGGACGGCGAGGCGGCCGTCGAGTTCTGCCGGACCCACGGCGTCGAGTCCGCGCCGGGGTTCGTCCTCGCGGACGGCGACGACCGCCGGACGGTCTGCGAATCGGACCCCGAGGCGGCGGCCGACGAGGTACGGGCGTTCTACGAGGACTGATTCGGCCTCGACGAGCGGATAGACAATTAATTACGTTTTCTAAAGCAATGTTTTTTTGTCTCTAAATAATGCCAAAGCTTGCTTCGAGCGGATGCGTCCGGCAGGCGCATCCGCGGCGCTCGGTGGAACAGACCACTGGGGCGCGCTCGGTTCTACAACTGACAGGGGCGGATGAAGGGGCCGCCCGGTCGCGCTTGCTTGGTCGCTGAGTGACCCTCTATCCGTCGCAACCACGTCCGTCGGATATGTCACTCAGCGACCGCCGGAGGACAAACCGCGTCCTCCGAGGCCACCTTCGCTTCGCTCGCGTGACCGCGACCGGGCGGGGGCTTCAAGAAGTGTTCATCACCTCGATTATTGTCGTAGCTGTGGTGATACGAAACGGAAGAGAACTTCGAGAAGCGGTCACGTCTCCAGTTGTTGTCGAGTCCGTAGCGATGCAAAACGAGCGAACGAAGACCCAAAAACGGAGTTACTGTTCCTCCATCGCCCCAGTAACCAACACCGGCCTGTCGGCTTGCAGAATCACCGACTGGGAGACGCTCCCGAAGATGGCCTTCCCCGCGGGCGAGCGGTTCCGGCCGCCGACGCAGATGCAGTCGGCGTCCGTCTCCTGCGCGAACTCCAAGACCGCGACGGCGGGGTCGCCGCTCCGCTCGGCGATTTCTGTCTCGACGCCCTCGTTGTCGAGGAACTCCTCGGCGCGGCGCACCGACCTGATTTGGGTCGCCGACGCGCCGTCGGGGTTCTCGGTGAAGACGTGGAGGAGTGTCGCGCGCACTTCGTCGGCCGACTGCGGGAGGTCGGCGACCGCTCTGGCCTGTCTCTGCGCGCGGTCGGACTCCTCGTCGACTGCGATGACGACGTGGTACATGCTCGGACTCACGACGAACGCGGCCTTAGATGTTCGGTCTGTCTGGACCGTGGTGTTCAGATACGAGGTGAGAAGAGAGTCCACCAGGGAGGGGATGTTTCACCGAGCGTCCGCTCCTCGAAGACAAATCTCGAAGCACTATTCAGGGGTTCTCGTCGGGTCGCTCGGCGTCGGCCATCTCCGAGACGAGGACGACCAGCGCCAGCGGGACGCCGAGCGCCAGTCCGACCGTCACGACGCCGTAGACCGCGAGGCCGAGCGGCGTCGGCGGAAGCTCGACCAGTCCGAGGAGTTTGACCGCGGTGAGGTCCCGCGGCCCGACCGCGCCAAGCACGGCTCCCACGACGCCCGTGAGAGCCACGATGAGGGCGTAGAACCCGACGACGAACGACCGACCGCCGAACGTCTCGCTCACGTCCGGTGGTGAGAGCGGCGGAAGGATTAGCCTTTTCATCCGGAGGACCCAATCCCGGGTATGAGCGAGAAAGACATGCTGGCGTATCTCCTCGGCGGGATTGCGGTCCTGATGTTTGCGATGGGCATCATCCTCGCGCTGACGTAGCCGAGGCGTCGTCTGACTTCGACCGAGTAGCTCGACTCCTCGACCGACCCGCGGACCGCCGAGTCGATTCGCTCTGATTCTGTGTGCTGTGCTACGTCGTTCGACACGTAGCTTCGGCTACTCGGCGTGAAAAAACGGAAAAGCGGTTGTACGTCTATTCGTCGTCTTCGACTTCGCCGCCGTCGGTGCGAATCTCCTCGCCGCCGTCGGTGGCGATAGCGGTCTCGCGCTTGCGCTCGAACCACTCCCACTCCTTGGTCTTCATGCCGTCTTCTTCGAGGTCCCACGGGTCGGCGCTCTCGACCTTGGGGCCTTCGAGCCACGAGACGACGAGGTTGTAGACGAAGATGAGCTGACCGAAGCCCATGATGAACGCACCGACCGTCGCAATGAGGTGGAGGTCGGTGAACTGCGGGAGGTAGGTGGCGTAGCGTCGGGGCATCCCGCCGTAGCCCAGCAGGAGCATGGCGATGAACGTCACGTTGCTCCCGATCATGCTGAGCCAGAAGTGCCACTTCGCCAGCGTCTTCTGGTACATCCGACCGGTGAACATCGGGAACCAGTAGTAGATGCCCGCGAAGCCAGCCATTGCTATGGCTCCCATGACGATGAAGTGGAAGTGCCCGACGACGTAGTAGGTGTCGTGAAGCACGAGGTCCACGGGGATGGACGCGAGGAAGACGCCCGTGACGCCGCCGAGGATGAAGTTCTGGACGAACCCGATGCAGAACAGCATCGGCGCGACGAGTCGGAGCCGACCGTTCCACATCGTGGTAATCCAGTTAAAGACCTTCACCGCGCTCGGGACCGCGATTGCCAAGGAGACCGCCATGAAGCTCGCTCGGATGCGGGGGTCGATGCCCGTGCTGAACATGTGGTGTGCCCACACGCCGAAGGAAAGGACACCGATTGCCAGCGTCGAGTAGACGACGAACTTGAACCCGAACAGCTTCCGGCCCGAGAAGCGGGGCAGGATGAGGCTGACGAGTCCCATCGGGGGCAGCACGAGGATGTACACTTCGGGGTGACCGAAGAACCAGAACAGGTGCTGCCAGAGGATGGGTCCGCCGCCTTCCGAGGCGAAGAACGTCGTGGCGAAGTTCCGGTCCAGCAGGAGCATCACGAGCGCGCTCCCCAGCAGCGGGAACGAGAACAGGATGAGACCCGACTGGGTCAGCATCGTCCACGAGAAGATGTCGAGTTTCTCCCAGCCGACATCGTCGCCGCGCTCGGCGAAGATGGTCGCAATAAAGTTGATTGCGCCCATCGTCGCCGAGACACCCGAGAGGTGCAGTCCCAGCAGCATCAGGTCCACGCCGGGGTTGGTCTGGTCGACCGACAGCGGCGTGTACATCGTCCACGAGGTCTGCGCGGGCTGGATGTCACCGCTGGTCAGCGTCGCCAGCGGGAAGCCCGCCCAGATGAGGAGCGCCGCGGGCGGAAGCAGCCAGAACGCGATGGCGTTGATTCGCGGGAAGGCCATGTCGTCCGCGCCGATGAGCAGCGGGATGAAGTAGTTCCCGAACGCCGCGATGATGGGCGTCCCGAACAGGAACAGCATCGTAATCCCGTGGGTCGTCAGCAGGGAGTTGTAGAAGTTCGCCCCGATGATGAACTCCTCGGGAACCGCGAGTTCGGTCCGCATCAGGAGGACCGCGATGCCGCCCCACGCGAACGCGAAGAGGCCGTAGAACCCGTACAGGTACCCGATGTCCTTGTGGTCCACGGTGGTCAACCAGCGCACGATTCCGGCAGGTTTCTCGTGATGAACCTGCCCTGTCTGTTCGCCGACGTGTCCGCCGCTGCCGAGGGGCGTGTAGGAACGCCAGTCCTCGAGTCGGGAGAGGAAAGCCGCGACCCCGACGAGGAGGATCCCCATGACGACGGTGATTGCTATTTGCCCGGCTTCTACCATATCCCGTGGTCAGTACTACAAGGTAAAGAAAGGTTAGGATATGACTCGGCGGAGTCGTCGTATTTCGGCTGAAAGGGAGGAAAATATTTCCGCTATCCCTCAGAGAAAGCTCATCGATTAGCGCGGTTACGTGACAGTTCCTCGATAGGGTCAGCGACCGACGGTCGTCGTTACTCCGACTCGGCGTCCTCGATGAGGCTGGCCGCGACGTAGGTCAGGTACGCCAACAGGACGAAGGGGACGACCAGCAGGGCGAATCCGACTGCGGAGACTAGCCCTTCGATTGCCCATGGCGATGCGACCGCGAACAGCGCGACGAAGAACCCGATGATGAACAGGGGGATGATGTTGACCGAGATGTCGAGCCACGTCTCCCGTTCGAAGATGGGGGTTGCCATGTGGGGCGCTTCCCACGGGGACCTCATATAGGTTGCCGATTTCCTCCGACCGGCGCTCACGAGGGCATTCCCCGACGGAGGACAACTCCACCCACGTCAGAGAAATAAAAGCAATGTTTAAAGCAATCTATATCCGACTCAAACGGTGTCTGGCTGCCAGAACGAGCCGAAGACGCCGCTTGCGAGGAGAATAATCCCGCCCGCGAGGATAGCGAGGCCGCGGAGTTGGACCGACCCGCCCGTGGTGTACGAGATGAGCGCGCCGATGGCGAGACAGAGGACCGACGCCGTGACCAGTCCCTTCCACGGGTCGGCGATGTAGCCCGATTCGCGCAGGATGCCGACGACGCTTCCGGCGAACAGGAGGAGTCCGCCGACCGCGACGGGGAACAGTGGCCACACGATGCCGATCTCGAAGATGGCGAGTCCGAACGCGACGAACAGCGGCCACGGACTCGCCTTGCGATATTCGTCACTCAGTCCGGGTTGTTCGTCCATACTACTCTTTCGGGAAGCGTCCGACTAAAGGCCACCGCTCCGAAACCGGCGCGATACTTCCGGAACGAGTGGGAAATTTTCGAGGGAGAAGATTCGTTGGTCGGGGACGTGCGCGGTAGTTTGCTACCGCTACCGCAACCGCGCCGCGACAGTTCCGCACCGCAACCGCGCCGCGACAGTTCCGCACCGCAACCGCGCCGCGACAGTTCCGCACCGCAACCGCGCCCCGTGCCTCCCCGCTTGCTCGCGCATGAACGCGCTCGCGGCGCGTCCGGGGGTCTAGTTAGCCGAGCGCATTCTGTAGGCTGGTTAGCCGAGCGCGTCCGCGCCGAATCCGACGAGCGTGGCGGCGCTGAGGGGGTCGTTCGTGTAAATCGAGTAGACGAACAGGAAGGCGAAGTAGACCACCACGAGCAGGCCGAGCATCTTGAGGCGGAAGGTCCGGAGGTCGTCGCTCTCGTCCTGATACGTCTCGCGGAACTCCTCGCGGCGGTCGTCGTCGAGGCGCTCCCAGTGTTCGATGCCCTCGTGGAGGACCAGCAACTCCGCGGACTCCAGCGGGCGCTCACAGTAGGGGCACTCGACGGGCGATTCGTCCGGCGGCACGTCCGTATCGTAGGCGGGGGTGATTTCGCTCATGTCAGACGAATGGAGGCGTCGCACTCGGTGCGGACACTATCCAGAGGCTCGTCATGGTGTACAGCACCATCACGACCACGAAGGGGTACTGGCTCCGGACCGCCTGCAAGCGACCCGGGAACACGTCGTAGGCGCTGGCGTGGGCGACCCAGACCGCGAGCAGGTGGCCCAGCAGGACGAACGCGACCGCGAGCATCCCGAACCACCCCGGCAGGACGACGACCGAGGGATTGATGGGCGGACTCAACGGGTTCGACAGCGCGGCGACCAGCGCGGGCGACAGCGAGACGAACAGGCCCAGAAAGTGCGCGAGGTGGTAGCCCGCCGCGATGGGCAGCAGCGACGGCGCGAATCGCTTTGCGATGGCCTCCGGGGTGAGGTACGTCTCGGCGGTCTTGCGGGAGTATCCGGACGCGAGCCAGTAGGCCCCCAGAAAGAGGCCGTAGCCCGCGAGCATCGCCAGCGGGTAGAGGAGGACCGCGGGCAGGCCGACGCCGACCAGCCAGTTCGCCGCGTCCGCCCAGAACGGCGTCCCGACGAAGCCGTCGTAGGTCGTCACCCAGAGAATCGCCACCACGAAGGCGACCTCGTCGCGGCCGTCGGCGAGGCCCGCGTCGGTCAGCGCCGCGCCCGGCGGTCGGACTGCCAGTCCGTCCTCGCCGCGCTGAATCGGCGCGACCGCGCCGTAGTACCGGAAGAGTCGCGCGACGGGGTCGGCCCGCCCGAACCACGACTCGGGACCGAAGACCAGCGCGCCCGCCAGCGTCACCGCAGAGTAGCCGACCACGACCCACGCCAGCAGTCGCGGGTCGTCGGCCAGCGGACTCACGACTTCGAGCCACACCAGCACGAGGAGGCCGACCACGCTCGGCCACGCGCCGAACTCCTCGGGGTACTTCCGGTCGAGCGAGGGGAGCCACTCGGCGAGCGCGCGCCACGGGTTCAGCGCGGGCCAGCTGTTGCCGACGAGGTAGACCGTGGCGACGTATCCGGCCCACCAGCCGACCCAGACCGTCAGAATCGCGGCGTTTCGGAACATCTCCTCGGGGCCGAGGAAGCCGATAGCCACGACGCCAGCCAAGGCAATCACCGAGAGGAGGCGAGTTAGCGTCGTCACCCCGTCGAGGGGCGCGCTGGCGACGCGCCGCCAGCGATGGACCGCCCGAATGAAGGCTCGGTCGGTGACGAAACTCGCCAGCAGGAAGGAGGCCCCGACGACGCCCCCGCCGGTCAGCAGGAAAAGCCACGTCGGAACGGAGAGTGACCCCGCGGCCGCGCGGAGGCCGCCGCCGTGAGCGAGCGCCTGTCCCGAGAGGAGCAAGATGCTCGAGGCCGCGAGCAGCAAGCCCGTGGTCGTAGGCAAGAGCGTCCGGACAGTCGGGCGTCTCATCGTCGGAGGTTAGTACGGTCGGGACTTGTCGCTTCCGGAGTCACGTCGCCAGCAAGGTTTTATACAATCGTGTGGTACGGGGTGTCGGGGAGATTACCGTGGAACGTCAAGGAACACCGACAGGTCCGGGCGAGCGAAGCCCGGAACAGGGGAGTAGCATGGGAGCGCCGACCGAATCCGGACAGCGACCCGACGACATCGCCGAGATTGACATCACCGAACCGACGGTGACGTGGCTCGAAGTGTCCCATCCCCAACAGCCGATTCCCATCGGCGAGAACGACCGGGTACTCGACAGTCACTTCAACGAACAGTACGACGTCTGGGAAGTACTGCTGGTCGCGCTTCCCGACGAAGAGGAAGAAGAAGACGAAGAGTAGTTACAGCATATCCTTCTCTTTCAGCCCTTCGAGGAGGTCGTCCACGAGGGTCTCGACGTCGTCGTACGGGAAGTCCTGCACGCCCGAGAGTTTGGTCGAAAGCTCCATCGCGGTGAAGCTCACGTCGCCCGCCTCGAAGCGCGTGCCCGGTCCGTCGGGGAGCGCGGGGACGAGGTCCATCGGGTTGCTCACGGGGTAGTCTGCGCCTTCGAACGCTTCGGTGAACTGCTCGCGGAGTTCGGCCTCGGTTTCTTCGTCTGCCATGTCAGATGTTGTATCGCGTTGCGGCCAAAAGCGTTCCGGAACAACACAGAACTCGTTGACGGTTTCTTACTCGTCGGTCCCCGACAACCGCCTCACCGCGCCCAGTATGAGTGGATTACCACACTCGATCCGGGGTTAACCTCCGGTTGAAAGCCCCGTCACGCGGTCTACGGACCCCGACTCGTCAGTTTCGGAAGCGGAACCGAAAGTCCCTCTAACCGCCAGCAACGAGCGGAGTTGTCCAGAACATAAATCGTAAAGCACCCATTGAAGCGAAACCGCAAAGCTTGTAATATAGTAACCTCGCCTTGAAACTGCAATGGCACGCGACAAGACGGCACGCGAACACGACGAACGACGAGCAGTAGACCGGCGGTCCTTCTTGGGAGTCGCCGGAGCGGGGGTCGCCGCCGCACTCGGCGTCGGCTCGGTGGCGAGTCAGACGGCGAACGCGGCGGACTACCGGACAGTTACGGTCCCTGCGGGCGAGACCCGAACCTTCAGCGTCGGGAGCGGCGAGACGCTCGAAAACCTCCTCATCGACATGACCGCCGACGGCGCGTCGGCCAAGATTTACGCGAACGGCGACGGCTGGACGGTCCGGAACGTCGCCTTCAAGGGTAATCACCCCGGCGGGCACTACCTGTTCACGCCCGCGGTCTCGGAGGGCGGCACCGCGCTGGTCGAGAACCTCTACATGGGCGACGGGCAGACCGAGGGCACCGGCAAGGGCGGCATCTGGGTCAACGGTCCCGACCATTACGGCACGCTCAACTTCCGAAACGTCAACATCCAGCATTTCATCGACAACGGACTGTACGGCACGGACCCCGGCTACGACTACGCCGGAGCGCACGGCGGCGTCGTCAACGTCTACGACAGCTTCTTCAACAGCAACAACATCTCGAACATCCGGGTCGGCTCCCGCGACGGCCGGACCTGCCACGTCGAGAACTGCGTGGTCCGCACCGGTTCGACGCGGGCCTGCGACGTCGGCTGTTCCAGCCCCGGCGCGAAGAACTCCCGCGGCGTCTGGGCGTGGTGGGGTCCGGTCGAAGTCAAGGACTCCGACATCGAGGGTCCCGCCGTTGAGCAGGACAACCGCGCAGGCGACCCCACAATTTCCTCGACCAACACTCGCTGGGGGTCGAATGCGAACGCCGACCGCGTCCCCGAAGGCGTCCCCATGACCGCCGAGGAGGCCGCCTCCGGCACCTCCAGCGCGTCCGGTAGCGACCAGACGACCGAGGAATCCGGGACCGCAGACGCCGAGGGCACGGTCCTCGAACTCGTCGCAGGCTCGAACACGTCGAGCATCTCCTACGAGTTCACGGTCGAGGGGAGCGTCCAGAAGCGGACGTCCGCGGGCGACGTGGAGTCCGAAAGCAACGACAGCGTGACCGACAACGGCGACGGCACGATGACGGTCACGGGCGTCTCGGGCAACGGGTACGGCGATTCGTACCTCGTGAACGGCGACTTCGTCTCGATGAACTTGGACGAGAGCAAGTGGACGCTCACCTACGGCGGCGAGCAGGTCAGCGTGGACGACCTCGTCCTGCCGAACAAAATCGTCATCGACGGGACCGACACGCCGCGAGTGTCCAGCCAGTACGTCGTGGAGTTCAGCGGAAAGGCCCGCAAGAGCGCCGCGCTCGGGTCGATACAGGCCAACGACGAGATTACGGACGGGCAGATTTCGGGCAACGTCGTCGGCGGTAAGGACGGCTACCGGTACTCGGGCGAAATCACCGGCTTCCGCCTCGACGGTCCCGCGAGGGTTCGCGTCGAGGAAGACTCCTAATCGGCTTTTTGCGCTCTCGGCCTCTTCTTCGGAACGTCGCGGTTTTCTCGAAACGGTAGCGACAGCACCGACAGCCCGCCCGACTGTTTCGCCCGTGAGTTTCGTCCGGCAGGGAGCGTTTACCCCGTGGTCAGACGCCACGTACTCTCCGGCGAGGAGTCGGTTGCCGAGGGCTGAACCGGGCGAACGCGGCGTAGAACAATACTCGCGCCGACGCGACGTGTAGCCGAGACATGAAGTACCTGTTCTTCACCAACACACCGGCCCACGTCCACCTCTATCGGAACGCGGTCGAGGAACTGGAGTCCCGCGGCCACGACGCCCTGTTGCTGGCTCGGGACTACGGGTGTACCCTCGACCTGCTGGACTACTACGACCTGCCTCACGTTGTCTACGGCGAGTTGGCGACCAGCAAGTACTCGCTGGCCCGCCAACTCCCGAGTCACTACTACACCATCGTCCGGAAGACCCGCGAGTACGACCCGGACAAGATTTTCGGGGTCGGTGCCTACGCCGCCCACGCCGGGGCGGTGACGGACACGCCGGTCGTCCTCATCACCGACTCGGAGAACACCCACCTCGACCACGCCATCTCGCGGCCCTTCGCCGACGCCTACCTGACGCCCCACACCTTCGACAAGGACCTCGGCGAGAAGCACCACGTCTTCGAGGGATTCAAAGAGTGCGCCTATCTCCACCCCGAGGAGTACGAACCTCAATCGGACATTCGAGACCAGTTGGGCGTCGGCGAGGAGGAAGAGTACGCCATCGTCCGCCTCAACGCTTTCGGGTCGCACCACGACGTTGGACAGGGCGGATTCACCCCCGAGAAGCGCGAGCAACTCGTCGAGGAACTCTCCGAGGAGGCCGCCGTCTTCGTCTCGGACGAGGGCGGCGAGATGGACTTCTCGGACCTCCCGGCCCAACCCTTCGACCTGCACCCCGCCCTCCTCCACGACGCCCTCGCGGAGGCCTCCCTGCTGGTCGCGGACACCCAGACCATGGTGACCGAGGCGGCCCTGCTCGGCACTCCGGCGATTCGGTCGAACTCCTTCGTCGGCGAGGACGACATGGGCAACTTCGCGGAACTCGAACAGCACGGTCTCATCTACAACATTCGGGAGTTCGAACCGGTGTTAGAGACCGCGCTCGGCCTCCTCGGCGAGGAGGGCGTCGCCGACGAGTGGGCGCGAAAGCGCGAGGCGTTCATGGCCGACAAGGTGAACCTGACCGACCTCGTGGTGCGGGTTGCGACCGATTCGACGATGCTCAAGTCGCTCCCGACCAAACGCACCCACGAGCGAATGGTCGGCGGCGCGACGGTCTGAGACGCAAAATCTCTGTTTCCTCCGACGGTGTTTTCGGCGGCTTGTGACTAGCGAAAGCTGGCTGACCAACCGCCAGCGAACGCTCAACTGACTAACTGCCAGCAGACGCTCGACTGAGAAACCGCTGGGTGGGATGAAGGGGCCGCCCGGTCGCGTGCAGTTTAGTCGCTGTGTAGGCTCTATTCGCGGCGGGCGGTGTCTCGCCGAGCGAAGCGAGGCGATGGCTCGGAAGACGCGGTTTGTCTTCCGGTGCGGAGAGCCGCGAATATCCTGCACAGCGACCGCGACCGGGCGGGGGCTTCAATAAAACATTACAACGAGGATTCTGTGGGCTACAGTCGTATTCGCACTGAAGAGACCGAACTAAATTTCTTAGAAAATCAAAATCGTGTACCAAATACCGAAACTCCCGAAAACCCAGATTTTCACTCTACGCCCCTTCGACCCCCTCCGTAACCTGCATCTCCAACTCCTCGCCGCTCGCCCGGTCGAGGGACATCGCCGCGCCGAGCAAGAGGAGGCTCCCGACCAGCATCGCCCCGAAGGCCCCGAGACCCGCGACCAACCCCGCGACCAGCGACGAAACCAGTCCGACCGCGCCGAGGAGATACGCCGCGACGGTCGCCCGCGAACCGCGTTCCGCGAGGTTCGTCCTGAGTCGAGAGGCGAAGTTCGAGAGCAGGAGCCACGACACCTTCGGAATGAAGGTGTGATACTCGATGGTACTCTCCTCGTCGCCGTACATCGCCGGGGTGGCCACGTCGGCGACCCGCATGTCGTGGCAGTTGAGCCGAACCAGCAATTCGTTGGCGAAGCCGTAGTCGTCGTAGAGGCTGTCGATGTCGAGTTCGTCGAGCGCGCGGCCCGAAATCGCGGTATAGCCGTTCTGAGGGTCGCCCGTGTTCCAATAGCCGCTCGAAATTTTGGTGAGGACCGATAGCATCCAGTTGCCGACCAGCCGGAACCGCGGCATATCCGCGCGGAACTCCGGCGAGAGCAGGCGGTTGCCCTTGGCGTAGTCGGCCCCCTCGTTCACGATCGGGTCGATAAGCCGGACCAAGAGGTCCGGGTCCATCTGGCCGTCGCCAGCCATGACTGCGGTCACGTCCACGTCCTCCTCGCGGGCGCGGCGATAGCCGGTCTTGATGGCCCCACCGACGCCCTGATTCGTCGCGTGGCGCATCGGCACGACTCGGTTCGAGGTGGCGAGACCGCCGTCCGCGAGTGTCGGTTGGGGGTCGTCCGGTCGGGACTCCTCGTCGTCGCCGTCGACCTCGGCATCGTCCTCTGTTGCAGACCCGGTACTGTTGACTCGCTCGGCGTGGTCGCGTATCTCCTGCCACGTGTCGTCGGTCGAGCAGTCGTCCACGACGTAGACGCGGTCCACGAAGTCGGGCACGGTGTCGATGACCTCGCCGACGAATCCCTGTTCGTTGTACGCCGGTACGACGACGCCGACAGTGTTTCCGTTGTACATTGTTTGGAGCCATCGACGTGGCGGGAGCGTCCGGACACGTCGGTCTGTCCGCTGTTTTCGGCGCGTCGGGCTTTGTTATACGCCGACTGCCGAATCGCCGTCGAGACGCCCGCTCGCGCAGGGTCTACCCTTCTTCGAACAAGGCGTCGCTGTCCGCTCGACAGGCCTCTCCTCCGCCGTCGGGAATTGGCCGCCGAGCGAGTACACGCGCCCAACCGAACTATCAAACAGCGGGTGAGACGGTGGGAACTGTCCGAGGGCGCGCTCTCGTTCGGCCTGTAACGAGGGCACGCGACGGTTGAAACCGGCGTAAGATAATCTTAATATTTGTTTAAGAAATATTTTGGATTCTTTATAGGGTCGAAACTGTCTCTGAACGACGGATAGCTGAACTTAAGCCAGCGCACACGCCACGTTCTGGCATGGACTTCGATTTCGACTTGTTGGCCGAGCTGACAGAGACCAGCGGGGTGCCGGGCTACGAAGACCGAGTGCGCGACATCGTCCGCCGGGAGTTCGAGGGCGTCGCCGATTCGGTTCACACCGACGCGATGGGCAACGTCGTCGGGACGGTAGCGGGGTCGAGCGACTACGAAGTGGTGGTCGCGGCGCACATGGACGAGATTGGATTTATGGTCCGCCACATCACCGACGAGGGCTTCCTCGAAATCGACACCCTCGGCGGGTGGGACCCCGACGTCCTTCGCGCCCAGCGCGTATCGGTCCACACCGAGGAGGAAGACCTCACGGGGGTCATCGGCTCCGTCCCGACCCATATCAAGGACGACGACGAGGAGTTCTCGGTCGAGGACGTCTACATCGACCTCGGCCTGCCCGCCGAGGAGGTCGAAGAGCGCGTCGCGGTCGGCGACCTCGTGAGCATGGACCAGACCACCGTCGAGATGGGCGACCAGATTACGGGCAAGGCGCTGGACGACAGGGTCTGCCTGTTCGCCATGCTCGAAGCCGCAAAGCGGGTTTCGGACCCCGACGTGACCATCCACTTCTGCGCGACGGTTCAGGAGGAACTCGGCGTCCGGGGCGCGCCCGCGCTCGGCGTCGATTTGGACCCGGACCTCGCGGTCGCGCTCGACGTGACCGTCGCCAACGACCTCCCGTCCGTCGAAGACGAGGGCGACTACGTGACCGAACTCGGCGAGGGCGCGGCGATAAAGCTCAAAGACTCCAGCGTCGTCACGACGCCGAAGGTCCACCGCCGGATGCGCTCGGTCGCCGAGGAGCGCGACGTGCCCCACCAGATGGAGGTCCTGCCCTCGGGCGCGACCGACACCTCGGGCTTCCAGAACACCCACGGCGCGAAACCCGTGGGCGCGATTTCGGTGCCGACCCGGTATCTCCACACCGTCACCGAGACGGTCCACGGCGAGGACGTCTCGGCGACTATCGACCTCCTGACCGCCTTCCTCGAAACCGAGACCGGCGACCACGACTACAGCCTGTAGCCCGACACTCGCTACACCACCGCCGAAAACCCCTCCGCCGGAAGTTTTACGCCGCGTTCGTCCGAATCCGCGGGCGTGGACAGCGTCGAACTCAGCACCGTCGTCTACGTGCCGCCAGCGGAGGCCTACGACTTCCTCGTGGATTTTCCGGGTTACGCCGACTACTCCAAGCATCTGACCCGAGTCGAGCGCCACGGCGAGGGCGGTCCCGGAACGGAGTACGACATCCACCTCAGTTGGTGGAAACTCAACTACGTCGTCCGGTCGGAGGTCACCGACTTCGAACCCCACGAGCGCATCGGGTGGCGAATCACCAAAGACCTGCACGCCCACGGCGAGTGGCTGGTCGAGGAGGTCCCCGACGAGGCTCCTCCCGACCGCGAGACGGCCTCGCGGGTCCACCTCGTCATCGAGTTCGACGCCGACTCGGCGAGTTCCGACATGCTCGATTTGCCGCGACTGGTCTCGCTCGACTGGGTCATCGACAAGGTAAAACCGCTCGTGCTGAAAGAGGCCGAGCGCGTGGTCGCCCGCATCGTCGAGGACCTCGAAGGCCAGCGCCGGGACGTAGAGTTGACGCTCCACGAGTCGCCCGACACGGTGTAGTCAGCGGTGCGAAGAGAGGAGAGAGCAGTCGCTACGTGCGGAAAACGCAAAAAATCGACGCTGAGCGCTACTCGACCCGACCGTAGTCGCCGCCGTACTTCATGAAGAAGTAGGCCAGACCGAGCGTGAATACCATCGCGGCCGTCGTGGCGATACCGAGGGTCTTGGCGCTGCTCGGAATCGCGGGCGCGCTACTGCCGCCGCCGCCACCGGCGTTCGGCGAGACGGTGATGGTCCCGACCATGCCCGCCGTCTTGTGGGGTTGGCAGAAGTACTCGTAGGTGCCTTCGGTCTCGAAGGTGTAACTGTACTCGTGACCCGTGTCGTAGGTCTTGCTCGGGGCACCCTTCGTCCCCTCCCATCCCGCACCGTCGGGTTGGCTCTCGGGGACGACGTTGTGGTTGTCCGACTCCCAGACGAACTTGACCGTCGTGCCGGGCTTGATTTCGAGTTCGGCGGGCTCGAAGACGAGGCTCCCGCCGGGACCGACGACGACTTCCTTGGTTCCGCCGCCACCGCCGCCTTCTTCCTGACTCTTGGCCGCCGCGGTCCCCGCCGCGCCCGCAGTCGCGGCCGCACCCGTGGCGGTCCGAAGGAATCCGCGCCGCGTGACCGACTCGCTTCCTTCCATGCTCATACCGAGGGCTAGCGCCGGTGGGTACTGAATACTTTCGATACGCCGTCTCCGCAGAGCGCGGTCGGCGCGGCGACTTTCGCGTACGCACGCGAAGTATCTGTTTAATACATCCCGGTGCGACGTCGCTCGCCGAACCGCCACGGGCACGATTCACGTGAGAGAGCCTCTCACGACCGGCGGACGGCGGGGGCGCGGCGTCGCGTTGCTTCGACGGGTTTAAGTTGCGGATGACCTTCTTTCTGGAACGAGACAGGCCTGTACTGTCTGGTGCCACGTCCTCGCGGCCCGCCGTTTTGGCGACGCGCGACGGCGTCGGCAGGCAGTAACCTGTTTCACTGACCCGTAGGAGCGTCCTGCGTACTACGGAGGTGAACAATGGCAGATCAGGAGATAGAGCAAGCAGTCTCTCGCGCACTCGAGGATGCACCCGAGCGGAATTTCCGCGAAACGGTGGACCTCGCAGTCAACCTGCGCGACCTAGATTTGAACGAACCGTCGAACCGCGTAGACGAAAGTGTCGTTCTCCCGTCCGGGACCGGACAGGAGACGAAGATCGTCGTGTTCGCGGAGGGCGAAACCGCCCTTCGCGCCGAAGACGTTGCCGACGAAGTTTTCGATGGCGATGCCCTCGAAGACCTCGGCGACGACGACGACGAGGCCAAAGACCTCGCGGACGAGACCGACTTCTTCATCGCGGAAGCGTCCATGATGCAAGACATCGGTCGGTACCTCGGTACCATCCTCGGCCCGCGTGGTAAGATGCCCGAACCGCTCCAGCCCGACGACGACGTCGTCGAGACCGTCCAGCGGATGAAGAACACGGTCCAGCTTCGGAGCGGCGACCGACGCACCTTCCACACCCGCGTCGGCGCAGAGGACATGGACGCGGAGGAGATCGCCGACAACATCGACGTGATTCTCCGCCGACTCGAAGCCGACCTCGAGAAGGGCCCGCTGAACATCGACAACGTCTACGTCAAGACGACGATGGGACCGGCCGTGGAGGTGGCCTAAATGTCGGCAGAATCCGAGCGTAAGACCGAGACGATTCCGCAGTGGAAACAGGAGGAGGTCGACGAAATCGCCGACCTCATCGAAGGCTACAGCAGCGTCGGCATCGTCAACGTGACGGGCATCCCGTCGCGCCAGCTGCAGACGATGCGTCGCAACCTTCACGGGAGCGCCGAACTCCGCATCAGCCGGAACACGCTGCTGGTCCGCGCCCTCGAGCAGGTGGACGAGGGCGTCGAAGACCTCGTCCAGTACGTCTCAGGCGAAGTCGGACTCATCGGCACGAACGACAACCCCTTCGGGCTGTACAAACAGCTCGAAGCCTCGAAGAGTCCCGCGCCCATCGGCGCGGGCGAGGTCGCGCCCAACGACATCGTCATCCCCGAGGGTGACACGGGCGTCGACCCCGGTCCGTTCGTGGGCGAACTCCAGTCCATCGGTGCGGCGGCCCGCATCATGGAGGGGTCCATCCACGTCACCGAGGACAGCGTCATCGCCGAGGAGGGCGAGGAAGTCTCGGAAGACGCGGCCAACGTCCTCGCGGAACTCGGCATCGAGCCGAAGGAAGTGGGTCTGGACCTGCGCGGCGTCTACTCCGACGGCGTCCTGTTCGAGGCCGACGAGCTCGCCATCGACGTCGAGGACTACCGCGCGGACATCGAGGCCGCCGCGGCTCGCGCCCGGAACCTCTCGGTCAACGCGGTCTACCCGACCGCCCAGACCACGCCGACGCTCATCCAGAAGGCCGAGGGCGAGGCCAAGAGCCTCGGTCTCCAGGCCGAAGTCGAGAGTCCGGACGTCGTGCCGGACCTCGTGAGCAAGGCCGACGGGCAGGTTCGTGCGCTCGCTGCTCAAATCGACGACGAGGAGGCCCTGCCCGAGGAGCTTCGTGACGTAGAGGCTCCCGCCGCAGGTGCCGCCCAAGAGGAATCGACCGACGAAGAAACCGAATCCGAAGCCGACGAGAGCGAGGCCGACGACGCCGACGACGAGGAAGACGACGACGGCGACGACGGCGGAGACGCTCTCGGCGCGATGTTCGGATAACCAACCACTCCCAAACTACTAACCATGGAATACGTTTACGCTGCACTCATCCTGAACGAATCGGGCGAAGAGATCAACGAAGACAACCTCACCAACGTGCTCGACGCCGCTGGCGTCGACGTCGAGGAATCCCGCGTCAAGGCGCTCGTCGCCGCGCTGGAGGACGTCGACATCGACGAGGCCGTCGAGCAGGCCGCGGCCGTGCCCGCTGGCGGAGCCGCCGCAGGCGGCGCTGCCGCAGAGGGCGGTGCCGAGGAAGAGGCCGCCGAGGAAGAAGGTGGCGAGGAAGAAGAGGAAGCCGCAGACGAAGGCGACGACGACGAAGACGAGGACGCCAGCGGCGAGGGTCTCGGCGAACTCTTCGGCTAAGTCGCTCTACCGCCCGAAACTGGTACTTTTCTTTTGATGCTGGTCGGATAGCTACAGGTGTGTGATTGTTTGTTAGAAGTGGTTTTGTATCGCTTTACGGTGATGAATTATTTGTTAAAGTCGTCTCTGTGTTGCTCTATCATGATATGGCTGCGAGCGTGAACAACAGAATCGAGGTGAGGTATTTTTGAAGTCCCTGCCCGGTCGCTCTGTCTTCGTGTAATTGTGAGTGCGAACAGCAGAATCGTGGTGGTATTGTCTTCTTGAAGCCCCCGCCCGGTCACGGTCGCTGAGCGACATATCGGCGCTCTCCGCACCGGAAGACAAACCGCGTCTTCCGAGCCATCATCGTCCGAAAATCGGAGATTTTCGTGATCACGAAAGGCTTCGCCTTTCGAACGACCTCACTTCGTTCGGTGAGACACCGCCTGCGCCGATAGGGGTCGCTCAGACGACTAAACTGCACGCGACCGGGCGGCCCCTTCATCCACCCGTGGCGGTTTCTCGGTCGAGCGTCTGTCGGTGGAAAGCGAAACCGAGCGCGTGCCTCACGCCTCCCCAACCTCCTGCGGTCCTCGGCCTTCGGCCTGCGGTCCTCGTCCCTCGCACGGATGGGTGCGAGATGAACTCGCGCCAGCGCGCGCCGAATTGGAGTTCGAGTAGAGCGGTACGAACCTTTAAATCCAAGAACGCGACCAAAGTGCCCCGATGGAACCCCTCGGCGTCAGACTCGGGATGGACCTCGGAGTCTCAGCCGCGGCGCTGGCGTTCGTCCTCGGCGGAATCGGCTTGGGCACCCTCAGCGGTCTCACGCCCGGCCTGCACGTCAACAACCTCGCGCTTCTGCTTGCGTCGGCCGCGCCCGCGGTCCCGGGCCCGCCGCGGCTCGTCGGCGCGGCGATGCTCGCGGCGGGCGTCGTCCACTCCTTCCTCGACGCCGTGCCCGCCCTCGCGCTCGGGGTGCCCGACGCCGCGATGGCTGCGACTGCGCTGCCGGGCCACCGGCTCGTCATCGCTGGACGCGGGCGGGAGGCCGTCCGCCTCTCCGCGCTCGGAAGCGGGTTGGCCGTCGCGCTCGCGGTCCCCCTCGCCGTCCCCGTCACGCGCGGGATGACAGTGGCCTACCCAGTCGTGCGCGACCACCTGCCCATCGTTCTCGGCGGCGTGGTCGCTTTCCTCCTGCTGACCGAAGGCTCGGCCCGCGCCGTCGTCGGGGGCGCGGCGGCCTTCGCCGGGAGCGCGGCGCTCGGCCACGCGACCCTCGACCTCTCTCCGGCGGCACCCCTCGCGGCGGGCGGGATGCTCACGCCCCTGTTCGCCGGGCTGTTCGGCGCGCCGGTCCTCGTCGAGGCCCTCTCGGGGTCGGGCGTGCCCGAGCAGGACGACCCCGTGATAGCGACCACTCGGCGGACCGTCGCCGTCACCGCACTCGCCGGAAGCGTCGCCGGAGCGGTGGTGGGCTACCTGCCGGGGGTCTCGTCGGCCGTCGCCGCGGTGGTCGCCCTCGCTCTCGTCCCCGGTTCGACGGAGGCCCGCGGATTCGTCGTGGCGACCAGCGGCGTCAACACCGCCAACACCATCTTCGCCCTCTTCGCGCTCTCGGCGCTCGGCACGCCCCGGACCGGCGTGATGGTCGCTTTGCAGGAGGCCGACGCCCCGGTGAACCTGCCCCTGTTGCTCGCCAGCGCCGCAGTTGCGGGACTGGCGGGGTTTCTGCTGGTCCTTTCGGTCGGCGACCGCTACCTCCGCGCGGTCGGGTCGATAGACCAGTTCCGGCTCTCGGTCGCTGTCCTCTGTCTGCTGGCCGGACTCAGCTACCTGTTCGCGGGAGAACTTGGCGTGGTGGTCTTCGCAGTCGCCGCGCTCGTGGGACTCGTCCCGGCCCAGTTCGGTGCCCGAAGAGTGCATCTGATGGGCGTCTTGCTCGGACCGCTGATTTTAGGCCTTTAGCCGTGAACTACGCTCAAACTTCCAGAATTCGCTTCGTCCGGCGGTGGCGGTCCCGGAACATCGGCTCGAAGCCTATCCACCCCAGCGGCCCGAGGAGGCCCCGGACCACCGGAAGCTCGTACTCCACGCGGTCCCGAACGAGGGTCGTCTCGCCGTCGATGGCGTAGAACGAGTGGGCGTGATTCCACGTCGGGAAGGGACCGTCCTCCATCACGTCCTCGAAGACCGCCGTGCCGTCGCCCTCCTCGCGGCGGGTGATGCGCGTGGTCCACCGCTGGCGCGGGCCGACGTCGAGCGGTCGCATCGACATCCGGACCGTGGTCCCGGCGTCCAGCACCGCGTCGTCGCCGCGCTTGATTCCGTCCGGTCCGCGGACCTCCTCGACGCGGAGGTGCATCCAGTCGGGGGTCAGCGCCTCCAGTCCGCGGATTCGGGAGTGGAAGTCCCAGACCGCTTCCAAGGGGGACTCGACGCGGACCTCTCGCTGGTAGGTGGGCATGGTCGATACTTGTGCCAGCACCGACAAAACTTCCGTGGCGTCGTCGGGGGTCAGGGTCGTGGTCGGGGCGCGACCGCTCCGGCAAATACTGACTGTCACATCGAGACTTTATACTCCCAGCGACGTTCACAGTTGTACATGGTTTCGGAGCGCGCGACCCGGACGACCCCGTTCGCCGCGATGGACGTTCTCGAACGGGCCAACCGCATGGACGACGTTGTACACCTCGAAGTGGGCGAACCCGACTTCGAGACGCCGCAGGCAGTCACCGAGGCAGCAGTCGCAGCGCTCCGCGCGGGCGAGACGGGATACACCTCCTCGAAGGGCAAGCCCGAACTCCGGCAGGCGATTTCGGACTACTACGACCGGCGCTACGGCGTGGACGTGCCGACCGAGCGCATCGTCGTGACCTCGGGGTCGTCGCCCGCGCTCTTGCTGGCGTTCTCGACGCTGGTGGACCCCGGCGACGAGGTGGTGCTGACCGACCCCTACTACGCCTGCTACCCGAACTTCGTCAGACAGGTCGGCGGGAGCATCTCGACGGTCCCGCTGGCGGCCGAGGAGGGGTTCCGACCGCGGGCCAGCGAGTTCGCTCGCACGGTGGATTCGGAGACCGAGGCCCTCCTGCTCAACTCGCCCGCGAACCCGACCGGCGCGGTGCTTTCGGGGTCGACGCTCTCGGAGCTGGTCGAACTCGCGGACGCCGCCGACGCCACGGTCATCTCCGACGAGGTCTACCACGGCCTGACCTACGAGGGCGAGGACCACACCATCTTGGAGTACACCGACGACGCCTTCGTCGTAGACGGCTTCTCGAAGCGATTTTCGATGACGGGATGGCGACTCGGCTGGATGGTCGCGCCCGAGGAGTACGTCGGCCACGTCAACCGCATCGCCCAGAACACGCTCATCTGCGCGCCCAACTTCGTCCAATCGGGCGGCGTGGCGGCCCTCAACGAGGTCGGCGACGATTTCCTCGGCGACGTGCGCGAGACCTACCGCGAGCGCCGGGACTACCTCGTGAGCGAAGTCGAAGACTGGGGCCTGAGTATGGGCTACACGCCGGGCGGGGCGTACTATCTCCTCATCGACGTGAGCGGCCTACCGGGAGATGTCCTCGAACAGCGTTCGAGGGGCGGCGGGACCTCGTCCCGCAAGGCGTTCGACGCCGCGGACTTCTTCCTCGAAGAGGCGGGCGTGGCGATGACCCCCGGACCGGACTTCGGGACCAACGCCGAGGAGTGCCTGCGGGTGTCCTACGCCAACAGCGCCGAGCGACTGGCCGAGGCCTCCGAGCGCATCCAGCGGGCGCTGGAGCGCGTCGAGATTCCGGCTGCGGACTGACCTGATTTCTGCGGGTTAAAGACAACTTTTTGTTCGGGAAATATAGAACTAGAATTGCTAGAGAATTATCTATCATTCTTATCGGCGCACGCTGGCGCGCTCTCTCGTGAGCGCGCCATCGGCGTGCGAGGGACGAGGACCGGAAGCCGGAGCGAAGCGGAGGCTGAGGACCGCAGGAGGTTGGGGAGGTTCGAGGCCCGCGGTCGCGGTGCGGGGCGGGGCGGTGCTGTGCGGGAGACTCCTCGGCTCAAGCCTGAAGCTAGCTTCCCTTCCCTTTCCTCCGTATCTCGTAGCGGGACGAGATAATCGGACTCCTTCGTAACTACGACTCCGAAACAGCAACTAACAAAACCGAATCATCAGACCACAATCGAAACCCCAGTAACGACCCCACGCCGAACCGCCGACACTCCACAACCGGCCCGAGTTACTTCAGCCGTTCCTGCAAAAACGACGGATGGGCCGCCGTCACGCCGTCGATTTCCAGAATCTTCTCGCTAATCACGTCGCCGACGGCGTCGCCGTCCGCCGCGCGGACCTCGGCCATCAGCATGTGGTCGCCCGACGAGGAGTAGAGCGTCTCGACCTCGTCCAGCGCCTTCAAATCGCGGGTGGCCTCGACGTACTTCTCGCTGGCGACGTCCATCCCGACGAGCGCGATGGACTTGCTCGACAGCTTCTTCGGGTCGATTTCGGCCGAATACCCCACGATGACCCCCTCGTCTTCGAGTTTCTCGATGTATTTGCGAACCGTGGGCTTCGAGACGTTCGCCCGGTCGGCGATTTCGGCGTAGGACGCTTGGGCGTCCTCCTCGAGGACCGAGAGAATTCGATCTTCGGTGGATTGGGTACTCATTACCAGTGTATTTCGGATACGGGAAAAAATACCTTGCGAAGGTGAAAACAGTTCGTAGACCGAGAAAAAGTCTCCTCGTGGTAGTTCCGTCGAAGCTACTCCACCCGAAAAACGGACAACGGGACGCTACGCTCGCCGAACGCTCGGGAACAATCACCGAACGCTCGGAAACGGCCGCGAACGCTCGGGAGGGACGCTCACTTTTTCGGACGACCGGCCAGTACCCGGCGACATGGCACGACGCTCGCGGAGACGGTTCGTACAGGTCTCGCTCGCCGGAGTCGCCGCCGGTCTCGCCGGATGCGGCATGCCCGGCGGCGGTGGAGAGAGTGGCGAAGAAGGAAGCAGAGAAGCGCCCGCATTCCAAGACAAGTAGCACCTGCGCTTTCCGACCGATAGCGCCGACGCTCTGGGGAGTCGAAAAAGCGGAAAAAGCGAAGCAATCGACTTCGACGTTACTTGTGGCGGTCGAGCAGGTCGTAGCTACGCTCCCACTCGTAGTCGTCGTCGAAGTACCGCTCGGCCAGCGGCTCCTCGGGCATGTCGCCCGTGGCCTGCTTCTCCTGCTGGTAGGACGGTCGGTCGCTGTCCTTGTAGAAGCGACCCGTGAGGACCTCTCCCTCGTAGAGTTTGTTCTCGGCTTCCTGCATCATCTCCGACGCTTCGCCGCGGTCGGTGATGTCGAAGTCGTAGTCGTCGCTGTCCTGCACGTCGATGTACGGGACGTACTGCTTGGCGTCCTTGTTCCACGTCGGGCACTGGGTCAGGAAGTCCACGTGGGCGAATCCGTCGTGTTCCATCGCCTCCGTCAGGATTTCCTTGGCCTGATTCGGGTTGACCGCCGCGGTCCGAGCGACGTAGGACGCCCCGGAGGTCAGCGCGAGCGAGAGCGGCCGAATCGGCTGCTTGGCGCTGCCGTGGGGCTGAGTCTTCGACTTGTGGCCCTTCGGACTGGTCGGGGAGGTCTGGCCCTTCGTCAGCCCGAAAATCTCGTTGTCGAAGACGATGTAGGTCATGTCGTGGTTCTCGCGGGCGGTGTGCATGAAGTGGTTCCCGCCGATGCCGTAGCCGTCGCCGTCACCGCCCGCCGCGATGACTTCGAGGTCGGGGTTGGCCATCTTGGCCGCGCGAGCGACCGGCAGCGACCGGCCGTGGATGGAGTGGAACCCGTAGCTCCGGAAGTAACTCGACAGCTTGCCGGAACAGCCGATACCCGTCACGAGGAGCGTCTCCTCGGGGTTGCGGCCGACCTCGGGCATGGCCTGCTTCAGCGCCTTCAGGACGCCGAAGTCCCCACAGCCCGGACACCACGTCGCCTGTGGCTCGATTTCCGGAGTGAACTCGTCTCTGTCGATGTCTCGCTCTTCGCCGATTGCGTTGAATGCACTCATGGTTAATCACCCGTTGCGGATTCGATGCGGACGTTGTACTGGCTCAAGTCGGCTTCCTCGCCGAGGCGGCTCTCGAAGCCGGAGACGACCTCCTCCGGTTCGAAGGGGTTGCCGTCGTACTTGAGCAGGCTGTACAGCTTCTCGCCGAAGCGACCCAGCTGGCCCTGAATGTGACGGCGGAACTGCGCCGAGGCGTTCATCTCGACGACCAGCGACTCGTCCACGCTCTCCAAGAACTCCGTGACCTCGTCCTTCGGGAAGGGCATGATGTCGCTGACGTTCATGGCCTTGACCGAGTGGCCCTCCTCGTTGAGGCGGTCGACTGCCTCCTCGATGACGCCCTTGGTCGAACCGAAGCTGAGGATGCCGTACTCGGCGTCCTCCGGCCCGTAGACCGGCTGGTGGTCGGACGTTTCAGTCAGCTCCTCGCGGATCGCGTCGAGCTTGGCCATCCGGCGGTTCATCTGGATGGTGCGGTTGTCGGCGTCCTCGCTGATGTGGCCGACTTCGTTGTGTTCGTTACCCGATGCGAGGAAGTTCCCGCCCTTCTGGCCGGGGATGGACCGGCGACTGACGCCGCCGAAGCCGCTCTCCTCGTCGTCGTACATGTATCGCTTGAAGCGACCGGCCTCTTGGACCGCTTCTTCGAGTTCGGCCTCGGTCACGACGCTCCCGATGTCGGGGTTGGGCTCCTCGTCGAAGACCTCCTCGGGGACGGTCTGGTGGCCGCCCGAGAGCTTCTGGTCGTAGAGGACGATGGCCGGAATCTGGTACTCGTAGGCGATTTCGAAGGCCTTGCGAGTCTGCTCGTAACACTCCGCGGGGTCGCCCGGCGCGAACACTACGCGGTTCGAGTCGCCCTGCGAGGTGTACAGGACGTGTTCGAGGTCGCCCTGCTCGGGCTTGGTCGGCATCCCGGTCGAGGGACCGGCGCGCATCGCTTCCACGAGGACGATGGGCGTCTCGGTAATCTCGGCGAGACCGAGCGGTTCGGACATCAGCGCGAACCCGCCACCGGACGACCCGGACATCGCCTTCGCTCCGGCGTGGCTCGCACCGATGGCGAGCGACGCCGCGGCGATTTCGTCTTCGACCTGCTCGGAGATGCCGCCCATCTCGGGCAGGTGCTGGGTCATGATGGTGTACACGTCGGTCCACGGGGTCATCGGATAGCCCGAGATGAACCGACAGCCCTCGTCCAAGGCACCGTAGGCGATGCCGTGGGAGCCGGAGACGAGGACCTGCTCCTCGTCGGCACTCCCGGTCGGAGCGCGCAGGTCGTGGGTGTGTTCGTAGTTCTCGTTGACCGACTCGTAGGCCTCTTCGAGAATCTGGAGGTTGGCCTCCAGCACGTCGCCGCTCATGGCGTCCTCCATCAGGTCCTCGATGTACTGGAGGTCCATGTCGAGCAACGCCGCGGTCGCGCCCACACCCGCCGTGTTGCGCATGACCTCACGGCCGTGTTCCTTGGCGAGACCTCGGAGGTCGAGGTCGTAGACGTGCCAGTTGTTCTCCTCGACGCGCTCGTCGAAGTTCTCGATTTCGCTGGCGTCGAGCAGGCCGGAGTCGTAGACGATGACGCCGCCTTCGCGCAACTCGTCCAGGTTCTCCGACAGGGGCTTGACCTCCTCGTTGCCGTAGTAGGCCTCCTCTTGGGGGTTCCGAGCGAAACTGTCACCCAGCGCGAGGAGGAAGTTGTAGTTGTCTCCTCGGGACTTTACGGGCTCGTCTTTCGCACGAATCTCTACGTACGTGTGGCCGCCGCGGATGCGCGACGGGTAGTGTCGGTGCGTGAAGACGTTCAGGCCCGAGCGCATCAGCGCCTTGGCGAAGTTCTGGCTCGTCGAGTCGATTCCGTCACCGGAACCGCCCGCGATTCGCCAGATGAGTTCGTCATCAGTCATATTTGTAGCTCACGGCCGTTAGGCCCAGTGATTAGAGATAAATCGGGGAATCAGTAAAGCCTTTGCTATAGATTAGCAAGGAATGTTCATGAGGATTTGGCGGTAATGGTAAGTTTCCGACCCATTACTGGACCTGCCGACTCGGTTAGAAAATCGAATCCGTCAAACTACTATCAGGAAAGTTATTTTTACTCTTTAGATACATAAGTTTATAAGCGAAAAGGAGTTAACCGTCGGCATGTCGAAGCCGACTTCGGTCGTTCTCGCCGTCCTCCTCGTCGTGACGACCCCTGTCGCCGGAACGCTCTCTGCAAACATCGCTGCTCCCTCGGAAGCCACCGCCCCCGAAAACGAGGCCCCGCTCGCCGACGCCGGACTCGACCAAGAGGTACGGAAGGGTGCGACGGTACTCCTCGACGGCACCGGCTCGCGCGACCCCGACGGACGCATCGAAGCCTACGACTGGTCGATTCAGACGCCGAGCAACGACACTATCACTCCCGACTGCGCCACCTGCAATCGAACCCGATTCACGCCGACCGAAACCGGACGCTATCGCGTCACCCTAACTATCACGGACGAGGAGGGTGCGAGCAGTTCCGACACCCTCTACGTCGATGTTTCGCCCGGCGCGGACCCCTCCATCTCGATCTCGGGGCCGGGAGAATCCACGACTGGCGCGACAGAAACGTACACCGCGGACCTCGACGCCGGGGCCGCGGCGCTCGAGTACGTGGTCTGGTCCATCGACGGCGTCGAAATAGCGAATCACTCGCTCTCGGCGGACCAACCGACCGACACCGTCTCGAAGCACTTCCCGACCGCTGGCGCGCGGTCGATTACCGCGACGGTCTCCGACGTGGACGGACAATCGGCCACGTCCTCGCTCGCCGTTACGGTACGCGGGCAGACGGACCCGCCGACCCAACCGCCGGAAGACAAAAGTATCGCGGACGGAGCTTCGCCGACAGTCTCCGGCGATGCGGTCGTGACCGGGACGGAACCGCTCCGAGGAGCCTACTCGGTCCGACTCGACTCCTCGTCAAGCGCGGTCGCATCGGTCAGTTGGTACGACGCCGCGGGACGAATCGGCAGGGGAACCTCGCTGAGTACGGTCTGGGAACCCGGCGATCACAAAATCTACGCCGTCGTCACCTACACAGACGGATCTGAGAACGTCGCAACCTTCGCGGACGGAACGACGGCGGTCGCGGCCGACCCCCGCCCGAACGTCTCGTTCGTGTCTCTCGACCGTTACGGTTCGATTTCCGGAACCGCGAGCGGTCTCGACGAGTACGAGAACCTCGACACGCTCCGCGTCGAAGTCGACGGAGAGACAATCGCCACTGCAGGGTCGAGTATCCGCCTCGACACGGACTACAAGCAGATGGTCCACTTCTCCTCCGACGACTTCACGCCCGGCGAGCGTCACTCGGTGACGGTCGTCGCTACAGACGAACGCGGACAGACGACGAACGTGTCCCGGGACATCGTGCCGGTAAAGAAACCGGAAATCGTTCGCTCCGAGTTCGTGAATAGTCCGGTTGACTCGTACCACGAGCGAATCGACCCAGAGCGGTACGCGGCGCATCACGTGTTGGAGATTGATTTGAATGGAGTTGATGCGGAAGATATAGACATAGAAATCCAGAGAGCAGATAATTCCTTGAGGGAAGTCCAAGACGAGAAGTTTAGAAAGAATGTGTCAGGTAATAAAATCGCTATAGAGAGTTTCTGGGCAGGAAATGTCCCTGGTGAATATTATATAAACGTCAATTGGACAATCTCGCAGAAGAACAAGCTTTGGCAGAATAAGCAATATACCAAGTTTCAAGTCACAAAAAGCAAACCTGAGCTCCGATTAGACGTCCTCAACGACGGAACGAAGGACTATATCACGAAAGAACACGGTATCCACGTGAACGCGAGTGGATCGTTCGACCCCGACGGGACCGACCTGAAATACATCTGGAAGTACGGGGCGGAACCGACGAAACCGGATAACACCACGGCAAAGTTCTGGGCTTACGACCGGGCCGCTAGTATTGTCGAGGACGAATACGACCTCCGAACCAAGCGGAACTTCAATTTCTTGGACTACTTCGTTCCGGACATCGCAGGCGAGAATATCACGACTGACGGTCCGTACTACGCCAACGACACGGTGCGAATTAGGGTAGAAACACAACCGTACCACTTCTCGAAACAGACGTACTACGACGATTTCTCGCTCGGCTTGGCAGTCGCCAATCCGGAAGCAACCGTGACCAGATGGGAAACCGTTGACGCACCCGACAGTTCTCATTCGGAGCCGACTGAAGACGCCTACAAGTACGTCGGTGTAATCGAAGTTCCCGCTACCGAAATTTCGCCGCATGACTCGACGGTAACGGTTTACAACCTCAACAACACCAGAAAAGAGGTTCAGACAACGCTTCCGGAAGTTGGAGTATTGCTAGAAAATAACCAATACTGGTCCAACGTGAGCGTGGAAAATCTCACGTACCGGGTAGAGAAGCCCAAAATCCGCAAGGCTACAGTCAACTCGGAAGAACGTCGAGACGAGTATGTCGAAGACGGATACTCCGTCAAAACAACGGAAAACGACGCTAAATACGTCCTCGAAGAGTACGTAAAAACCCAGGAAGCGAAGTACGAGAAGGAGACCAAACGCTTCTCGGATAGACGAATCCGGAGTCAGTTTCTCGACTCGATGCAGCAGTGGTACGTAGACGGAACTGTTCGAAAAGAGGAGACGCGAACTCGAACGTTCTCCTCGTGGTTCGACTCCGCAACTACGAGGTCACCCCGCAAGTGGCACGATTCGAGTCTCTGGAACGGCGAGCAGACGGGAGCGACGCGCGAGGTCAAAGTCGAAGACGCCGAATACGAGACCGAAAAAGAGTACGAATACGAGTACGAAGTCGAGAAGACGTGGACCAAAACGGTCCGGCGCTGTAGTCTGAAATTCGGTTGTCATACGGAGACAATTACGAAGACGTACACAGTCACGCGGACCTCGACCTACTGGGCTACCTCTAGCTACGCCTACGACCACGATTTTACTGGGGATACACGACAGGTCAAAGTCGAAGACGCCGAGTACGAAACGCAGTTCGAAGTGCGATACAAATCAAAGTTCACCGAGCAAGTCACCTACTACAAGGCCGCACGCGACAAGCAAGTACAGAAGGCCGAGTACAGCTGGGAATCACAGGCGTCAACTATGGATTACGCCGTCGCTAGGAGGCAAGCGAGCGGCCGTAGTGACTGGCGAATTTCCGAGGAGACGATTACAGCGTGGACTCTCGTTCGGAAAGACGGGACCTCGACGTTCTGGACCGACGCATACGCGAACCAAAGTCACATCGCCGAAACGAAGGCGACGATTACGGGCCAGTTCGTCCGGGAGTTCTACAACTCCGAGACGGGGAACATCACGAAGGAGACTGAGTATCGAACGACTGAGAACACTTATCCGAGCGCTAAAACCAAAGATACAATAGTAGATGATATAACTTCGGAGAAAGACAGTACGAAGTGGTGTGAAATAAAGGCCTCTTGCTCGGAAACGAACGGGGGCGCTTAATTCATGAATATACGCAATTCATCGACCATCGTCCGTACATTGGTGTTGTTCTGTTTGCTCGCCTCCGTACAGAGTGGCATAGTTTGGGCCGGAGTCTCGGAAGATACTGAGTCACAGGCGGTAGTCAAGTCATCTAGTGGTGTCGAATACCAGATTTCACTTAACATCGACAATTCGACGGTTGTCGTCGATTACAGAAATCCGACTAATAGAAAAATAGATCTAGAAAGATACGTACTCACCGTCGACAGACAACGCATCTATGCAGCGAACTTCAACCTCTCCGGAGGCGAACATCGCACAAAAGAAATCAATATTACGCCAGCGATAAACGTCAACCAGGACGACCACACGGTCGTGTTCTCGACCTTCGGCGGGCACACGCAGTTCAATTTCACGCGGAAAATCGACTCCGCCGAGTCCGGGAAAATACCGAAACCCTATATCGAAGACGTGACGGTGGCGGACGGGACCATCAACGGCGAACCGTCGGCGGTCGCCAAGGTGACCATCGTCAATCCCTCGAAGCAACTCTACAGTACGAAACTGATGGTCCACACTGTCGGGACCGAGGGGAGCTACTATCCCGCGTCGGTTCGCCCCGGTGACTCGCGTACCATCACCGTCGAACTTCTCGACGAGCGCGGGACGGAGATAGCTGGCGAGGCGCGCTTCTACGCGGGGAATATGACCACCGAGGAGGGTGCGCTGGACCAAGTCGAGTTCGCCGGGAAAGCGGGCGAGGAGACGCGGGTCTGGAACACGTCTTACGAGCCTGTGCGGCCGACGTGGATGGACGACAACTACGAGTATCACAACGCCAGTTACGAGCGCGGTATCGCGGAGAAAGCGAGCGCCGGATACGAAATCGGAGGAGTGCCCGTAATCTACGTCGGCCTCGCGCTCGTCGTCGGCTGGCTGGTCGTTCGGAAGCTCCGGTGAGGTCGGTTACGTCTCTTTCGTCCGGATGATTTCACGCATGTTGACGTAGATATCGCGGGGCGAGGTCTCCTCGTCGGGGTCGTAGAGGTCGCTGATGCGGTAGAGAATCGCCGCGACGAGTTTGCTCTCGGAGGACTCGCCGCGGACGTCCTCTGCGATTTCTCGGAGGGTTTCCGCGCGCTGCATGTCGGGGCCGTAGGAGCCTTGGTCGTGGGACATGGTTCAGCGTTGCTGGCGTCGTTTAATAATTCCGACGTTATTGGCGACGTTCTCGGTCAGGACGCGGAAGGCGTCGCCCGTGTCGCTGTCTTCGTCCAGCACGATGGGTTTGCCCTCGTCGCCGCCGGTTCGGACCGAGGGGTCGATGGGGACCGACCCGAGGAAGGGCATGTCGTTCTCCTCGGCGAACTTCGCGCCGCCGCCGCGGCCGAAGATGTCGTGTTCGCCCCCGCAGTCCGGGCACTTGAACGTGGACATGTTCTCGGCGATGCCCAGAACCGGCGTGTCGTGCTTGCCGAACATCCGCAGGCCCTTGCGGGCGTCGTCGATGGCCACCTCCTGAGGCGTCGTGACGATGACAGCCCCCGTGACGGGGACGCTCTGGAGGAGGGTGAGCTGGGCGTCACCGGTCCCCGGCGGGAGGTCCACGACCATGTAGTCGAGGTGGCCCCACTCGACGTCCTCCCAGAGTTGGGTCAGGACCTTGTGGACCATCGGGCCGCGCCAGATGACCGGGTCGTCCTCGCCGACGAGGAAGGCCATGCTCATGAGTTTCACGCCGAACTGTTCGGGCGGAATCATGGTCTCGTCCTCGGTGGCCGTGGGCACTTCGTCGGCGTCGACCATCCGGGGGACGTTCGGGCCGTACACGTCTGCATCGAAGAGGCCGACGCGAGCGCCCATCTGGGAGAGTCCGGCCGCGAGGTTGACCGCGACGGTGGACTTGCCGACGCCGCCCTTGCCGGAGGCGACCGCGATGATGTTCTTGACGTTCGGGAGGACCTGCTCGCTGGTCGAGACCGACTCCTCGACGCGGGCCGAGAGGTCGGCCTCCATGTCGTGTTCCGAGAGGACTTCTCGGACGCGGTCGGCGATTTGGCTCTCGTGGGGCGAGTAGGGCGCGCCGAGCGCGAGCGAGATGCTGGCGGTGTCGCCCTCGACCGAGATGTCGTTGACGAGGTTCGACGAGACGATGTCGTCGCCGAGGTCCGGGTCCTGTACGTCCCGAAGGAGTTCGCGTACCGCTGATTCGTCCATACCGCAGGTAGGGGCCGACGAGTCGATAAGCCTTGTCAACTCTGGAGTCGCGTAGACCGCGCTCGACCGCCGAGTTGCGCTCGGTTACCTCCCGATTACTTAACCACCGGCAGGTCGTGTGGGGGTGTATGTCAGGCCGCGACACCGCCCCGGTCGAAGTCGGCGAACGCTACTCCGTCGAAATCGAGGACCTCGGGAGCGAAGGCGACGGCGTGGCCCGCATCGGGTCGTTCGTCGTCTTCGTGCCCGACGCGGACCTCGGCGAGCGCGTGGACATCCGAATCGAGGAGGTCGGCGAGAACCACGCCACCGCGTCGGTCGTGGAGGACGACGAGGGAGCAGCGGACGGGGAACAGTCCGACGACCAGCGAGACGCAGACGAAACGTAACCGAATTCCGTTACGCTGGCGGGGGCCTCGACAGCGATTTTAAGGACACGCACGCTGAAAGTTCAGGAGTAATGCTGGAGGACGACTTCGGGCGCGAGGTCTCGGGCGTGCGAGTCTCGCTCACAGACAGGTGTAACTTCGACTGCGTCTACTGCCACAACGAGGGGTTGGGCGACACGCGGGGACCGATGGACCCACGAGACGACGAGATGACCGCCGACGAAGTCGTCCGGTTTCTGGAAGTCGCCCGCGAGTTCGGCGTGGGCAAGGTCAAGTTCACCGGCGGAGAGCCGATGCTCCGTCAGGACTTGGAGGAGATTATCCGGCGAACGCCCGACGAGATGGAGGTGTCGCTGACTACCAATGGCACCTTCCTTCCCGGTCGAGCCGAGGACCTCGTGGACGCCGGACTGGAGCGAGTGAACGTCTCGCAGGACGCGCTCGACCCCGAGGCGTTCGCCGAGGTCACCCAGAGCGGGGCCTACGACGCGGTGATGGAAGGCGTCGAGGCGGGCCTCGACGCCGGACTCGACCCCGTGAAGTTGAACATGGTCGTGTTCGAGCATACGGCGGGCTACGTCGAGGAGATGGTCGAACACGTCGCCGAGAACGACGGCCTGCAACTCCAACTCATCCAGTACATGCCCGAACTCACGGGCAAGCCCGAGTGGAACATCGACATCCAGCGCGTCCACGACTGGCTGGCCGACATCGCGGACGAGGTGGAGACCCGCGACATGCACAACCGGAACCGCTACTGGGTCGGCGGCACCGCCGACGAGGAGTCGAGCGGCATGGTCGAAATCGTGGACCCCGTCGAGAACGCCCAGTTCTGCGCGAACTGCCACCGCGTGCGCGTCACGCACGAAGGATACCTGAAGGGGTGTCTGAACCGCAACGACGACCTCCGGTCGATGGGCGAGATGACGAAAGACGAGATTCGGGAGACCTTCCGCGAGACGGTAGAAAACCGAGTACCCTACTACGGCGAGTACATGGTGAAGGGTGACGACGGCGAGTGGGAAATCAACGACGAGTACGTCAACAACGTCGAGGTCTGAGTTTTTCGAGTGGTGTGATTGTCGCGGGTTGCAGGCACTACGGGATAATTATAGATGTCCTTTAGAAATATAGATGGATGTTTAACAATTGATTGGGTATTTTCTACAAGCCTAAGTCGGTGTGCAGTCCGACGAAGCTAGCGTCGGGCTTGGGCCGAGGAGTCACCGCGACCGCACCGCGACCGCATCGCAACCGCATCGCAACCGCATCGCAACCGCATCGCAACCGCATCGCAACCGCATCGCAACCGCATCGCAACCGCATCGCAACCGCACTGCTATCGCGGACCTCACGCCTCCCCAACCTCCTCACTCCCGCGCTTTGCGCGGTCGTTCGTCCCTCGCGCGGATGGGCGCGCTCACGGGAGAGCGCGCCCGGCACGCGCCAGACTACAAAATAAATGGTCTCGAAACTGGCCCGCACGCTTAACCCGCGCTCCGATGAACCCCGTTCCATGAGCCAGACCGAACTCGTCGAGCGCCTCGGCGACATGGAGTTGAACGACCGGGTGAGCGTCACGCTCTCGGACGGGACCACCTTCGAGGGGCCAGCGAGTCCCATCGACTACGTGCCCGAGGAGTCGCTCCGACTCGAAGTCCGACCCGAAGACGGCGCGACAGAGCGATACGAACTCTCGGCGGAGTACGACGGCGAGTGGAGCAAACTAGCGGTTCGCCACACCGACGCGAGCGAGGAGGACGCCGGGTGGGAGGAAGTCGGCGCGGTCGAGAACGTCGAAATCGGCGGCGGCGAGGAGGCGTGGAATTGGGGGACCTGAGAATCGAGAGCGAGCGCGCGGACTCGGTACGTTCGGGGGCGAAATCGTGGGACACAGCACCGAAAACCGTGGGAGAAAGTCCCGAATTATGGCGAATCTGATTCGTTGCGTTTATATACCAATCGCCCATACCCTGAAATGCACACCTGTAGGGGCGCGGCGTCCCGAGTCCGAGAGGGCGGTAGTGAATGCAAGCGTGTCGAGGTAGCCTAGTCTGGCCCACGGCGCAGGGTTGCTAACTCTGTGGCGTCAAGCCTCGAGGGTTCGAATCCCTCCCTCGACGCTTTCCAGTATTCAACCATGAGTACAGAAGAACCACAGGAGGAAGACGAGGACCTCCGATACTTCGTCCGCATCGGTCAGACCGACCTCGATGGGACGAAGTCCGTCGAACGGTCCCTGACCGAACTGAACGGGATCGGTCGCCGAGCGGCGCGCATCATCGCCGACAAGACCGGCGTAGACCGCACGGCGACGTTCGGACGTCTCGAAGACGACGAAATCGACACCGTCGTCGAGGCCGTCGAGAACTTCGCCGACGAGGTCCCAGAATGGCTCGCTAACCACCGCAACGACTTCTTCTCCGGGGAGACCACCCACGAGACGGGCAACGACCTGAACATGACCCGTCGTCAGGACATCAACCGGATGAAGATGATCGACTCGTACAAGGGCGTCCGCCACAAGCGTGGCCAGAAGGTCCGCGGTCAGCGCACCCGTTCGACGGGGCGTACCGAGGGCACCATCGGCGTCAACGTCGAGGAGATCAAGGAAGAACAGGCCGCCGAGGCCGAAGAGGGTGGTGAAGAATAATGGCGCTCGGAGAGAACACCAAAGCCTACGAGACGCCGAACCATCCCTATCAGGGCGAGCGGATTTCCGAGGAGCGCAGTTTGCTGGACCGCTACGGACTCCAGAACAAGCAGGAACTCTGGAAGGCCCAGTCCGAGCTTCGTGGCTACCGCCGCGAGGCCCGGAACATCCTCGCGCAGCGTGCGCAGGGTGACACCGAGGCCGTCGAAGGAGAGGAGTTCGTCAGCCGCCTCCAGCGCGTCGGCATCCTCGACGAGGGCGACGAGCTGGACGACGTGCTGCTGCTGGACGTGACCGACGTCCTCGAGCGCCGTCTCCAGACGGTCGCCTACCGGAAGGGTCTGGGCAACACGCCCAACCAGGCGCGTCAGTTCGTCGTCCACGGACACGTCACGGTCGACGGCCAGCGCGTTCAGGCCCCCTCCTACAAGGTCGAGACGGCCGAGGAGGGCACCGTCGAGTTCGACGAGAACAGCCCGCTTGCGGACGAACTGCACCCCGAACGAGCGGAGGGTAACGAATGAGCGCAAACGACGACGAGAAATGGGGCGTAGCCCACGTTCACGCATCGTTCAACAACACCATCATCACGGTCACTGACCTGACCGGTGCGGAGACCATCGCCAAGTCCAGCGGCGGGACGGTCGTCAAGCAGAACCGCGACGAGTCCTCGCCCTACGCCGCGATGCAGATGGCCGAGACGGTCGCCGAGGAAGTCAAGGCGGCGGGCATCGAGGGCGTTCACGTCAACGTGCGCGGCCCCGGTGGCAACCTGCAGCAGAACCCCGGTCCGGGCGCACAGGCGACGATTCGCGCGCTCGCTCGCGCCGGTCTCGAAATCGGTCGCATCGAAGACGTGACCCCCATCCCGCACGACGGTACCCGCGCCCCCAAGGGCAAGAGTGGATTCTAACCCATGACAGAAGACTACGAGGTCGAGTTCATCGAACGTGGCGACCGCCACGCGCGGTTCCTCGTTCGAGGTGTCACCCCGGCGTTCGCCAACGGGATTCGGCGAGCCATCATCGCGGACGTGCCGACGCTGTCTATCGACACGGTCCGGATGGTCGAGAACTCGTCGGTCATGTTCGACGAGCAGCTCGGGCTTCGGCTCGGGTTGGTCCCGCTGACGACGCCGCTCGGCGAGTTCGAGGAGGGCGACACCGTCACCCTCAGCCTCGACGTGTCGGGACCGAGTACCGCGTACTCGGGCGACCTCGTGAGTTCCGACGGGATGGTCCAACCGGCCGACGACAACATTCCCATCATCGACTTGAAGGACGACCAGCGGCTCGAACTCGAAGCCGACGCCGTCCTCTCGACGGGGAAAGACCACGCCAAACATCAGGGCGGCGTGGCCGTCGGCTACCGGCACCTCCAGCGCGTGGAAGTCCTCGGCGACAGCGACGAGTACGGCGAGGAGGAAACCAACATCCTCCGCGGCGTCATCGAAGAGGACGGCGAACTCGTCCCGACCGAGGAGTTCGACCACGACCTGACCAACCGGTATCCCGGCAAGGAAATCGAGGTCCACGACGTGCCGAACGCGTTCGTGTTCGACGTCGATACCGACGGGTCGCTGACCGTAGACGAAATCGTCACCGCCGCGGCCGCTTCGATTAGCGACCGCGCGGACGAACTCGAACAGGCTGTACAACTATAACAATGCTGGGCTCTTCGAACCGCACTCCGGTCACGGCGCTTGCGTGGTCCCAAAAGTCGCAGGACTCCGCGGCGATTGGGCACGCGATTGGAAGTCAGACCGAAAGTGGTTTGAAGGGCCACCCACAACACACGGTTGCCCGCGACGGGCTGCACGTGTGTTCTCAGACGTGCAGGGATAGCCAAGTCAGGCCAACGGCGCAGCGTTCAGGGCGCTGTCTCGTAGGAGTCCGCAGGTTCAAATCCTGCTCCCTGCACTTCAGTTCTTATTCCCATCAGGAGGAAGTATTATGAGCAAGACGAATCCGAGGCTCACCAGTCTCATCGCTGACCTGAAGTCGACGTCCCGCGATTCGGACGCCGACGTGTGGAGTACTGTCGCGGACCGCCTCGAGAAGCCCCGGAGCACGCACGCGGAAGTCAACCTCGGTCGCATCGAGCGATACGCCGAGGAGGACGAGACCGTCATCGTGCCCGGCAAGGTTCTCGGGAGTGGAGTCCTGCAAAAAGAAGTTACCGTCGCCGCTGTGGACTTTTCGTCCACCGCGGAGACCAAAATCGAGCAAGCCGACGGTGAGGTTCTCGACCTCGAACAGGCAATCGAACAGAACCCCGAAGGCTCGAACGTCCGGGTGATTCGATGAGTCTCGCAGAATTCGACGCAGACGTCGTAGTCGACGCCCGCGACTGCATTCTCGGTCGCGTGGCGAGCCAAGTCGCACAGCGCGCACTCGACGGCGAGCGTGTCGCGGTTATCAACGCCGAGGAC
Organism: Halorussus ruber; assembly: GCF_004765785.1. GTDB lineage: Archaea > Halobacteriota > Halobacteria > Halobacteriales > Haladaptataceae > Halorussus > Halorussus ruber. The sequence continues at coordinate 152,248 of NZ_SBIT01000015.1, forward strand.
GCGGTCATCACCGGGAGCGAGGAGGACGTCATGTCCACCTACGAGAAGCGCGCCGAGCTGGGTTCGGACAGCGGTCCGTACTACCCCAAGCGCCCCGACATGATCTTCAAGCGGGCCATCCGCGGGATGGTCCCCTACAAGGAAGACAAGGGCCGCGAGGCGTTCGAGAACGTCCGAGTCTACGTCGGCAACCCCCTCGACGAGGACGGCGAAGTCCTCGAGGGAACGTCGCTGGACCGACTATCGAACATTCGCTTCGTCCAACTGGGCGACGTCAGTGAGAATCTGGGTGCTAACGTCACATGGTAACCAACACGAGTGGAAAGAAGAAGACGGCCATCGCCCGCGCCACCGTCACGGAAGGCGAGGGGCGAGTGCGAATCAACTCCCAGCCCGTCGAGCTGGTCGAACCGGAGACGGCTCGCCTGAAGATGCTGGAACCCTTCCGCATCGCCGACGAGGCCGCCCGAGACGACGTTGACGTTGAAGTCGACGTGCAGGGTGGCGGCATCAGCGGTCAGGCAGACGCCGTCCGGACCGCCATCGCGCGCGGCCTGGTGCAGTACACTAACGACGCCGAGCTTCGGGACGCGTTCATCGAGTTCGACCGGTCGCTGCTGGTCAACGACTCGCGGCGTTCCGAGCCCAAGAAGTGGGGCGGACCCGGCGCTCGCGCCCGCTACCAGAAATCCTACCGCTAACAACCATGGCAGGAAACCCGCGGTCCACGATGGAGGCACGATAACCCATGATGGTACCAGTCCGCTGTTTCACGTGCGGTATGGTCGTCGGGGAGTACTGGGAAGAGTTCAAAGCACGGTCTGAGACGAAAGAGGGCGACGAGGACCCCGAGAAGGTCCTCGACGAACTCGGCGTCGAACGACAGTGCTGTCGCCGAATGCTCGTCTCGCACAAGGACCTCGTCGACATCGTCGCTCCCTACCAGTAATGGCTCAACAACGCTACTCCCGCTACGAGAAGGCTCGAATCATCGGGGCGCGCGCCCTGCAGGTGTCCTACGGTGCGCCCGTGCTGACCGACACCGACCAGACGGAGCCGATTCTCATCGCGGCAGACGAGTACGACGCGGGCGTGTTGCCGTTCACCGTCCGCCGAGGTGAGAAATGACGCTGGTCACCGACGTTCGACTCCGGCAGGTACTCGACTCCCGCGGGAATCGAACCGTCGAGGCCGACGTCGTCACCGAGAGCGGGGGCTTCGGCCGAGCGGCGGCCCCGAGCGGTGCTTCGACGGGCGAGTACGAGGCTATCGAACTCGACCCCAACGAGGCCATCGCCTCGGCCCGCGAGTACGCGGTGCCCCGACTCGAAGGCAAAGTCTACGTCGGCGACCAGCGCGACGTGGACAGAACGCTCCGAGCGGCAGACGGCACCGACGACTTCTCGGAAATCGGTGCGAACAGCGCGGTCGCAATCAGCATGGCCGCCGCGAAGGCCGCGGCGGACGTGCTGGGCGCGCCGCTCTACCAGCACCTCGGCGGTGCCTTCCGCGGCGAGGAGTTCCCGACGCCGCTGGGCAACGTGGTCGGCGGCGGCGAACACGCCGCGGACGCGACCGCGATTCAGGAGTTCCTCGCCGCGCCGGTCGGCGCGCCGAGCGTCCAAGACGCGGTGTTCGCCAACGCCGAAGTCCACCAGAAGGTCCACGACCTGCTGGCAGAGCGCGATATCGCCGCGGGCAAGGGCGACGAGGGCGCGTGGGCACCCTCCATCGACGACGACGAGGCGTTCGAAATCGTCGACGAGGCCACCGACGCCGTCGCCGACGATTTCGGCTTCGACATCAAGTTCGGCCTCGACGTCGCTGGCGCTGAGATGTACGACGAGGAGAACGACGAGTACGTCTACCGCGACACGACGCGCTCGACCGACGAGCAAATCGAGTACATCGCGGACCTCGTCGACGAGTACGACCTCGCCTACGTGGAGGACCCGCTGGACGAGAACGACTACGAGGGCTTCGCCGACCTGACCGAGAAAGTCGGCGACCGGACGCTGATTTGCGGTGACGACCTGTTCGTCACCAACGTCGAGCGACTGGAGACGGGCATCGAGCAGGGCGCTGGCAACAGCATCCTGGTCAAGCCCAACCAAATCGGCACCCTCAGCGACGCCGTTGACGCCGTGGAACTCGCGGTCGAGAACGGCTACCAGCCGGTCATCTCCCACCGGAGCGGAGAGACCGAGGACACGACCATCGCACACCTCGCCGTGGCGACCGCCGCGCCGTACATCAAGACGGGCGCGGTCGGCGGCGAGCGAACTGCCAAACTGAACGAACTCATTCGCATCGAGCAAAACGCATCCCGACTATGAGCGAGAACGACCCCGAACAGGTAGACGAGGAAGGCCTCGACGCCGCGGAATCCGAAATCGACCCCGAACCCGAGGGCGCTGGCGGCGCGGAACCGTCGGAACAGCCCGACGAGGACGTGGCAAGCGAGGCTGACGACGAACAAGCAACCGAAGACCTCGAAGACGAGGGACCGAACCTCGACGAGGACGTCATGGAGAACCAGGAGGAGGCAGACCTCCTCATCCCCGTCGAGGACTACCTCGGCGCTGGCGTCCACATCGGTACCCAGCAGAAGACCAAGGACATGGAGCGGTTCATCCACCGCGTCCGGACCGACGGGCTGTACGTCCTCGACGTCTCGAAGACCGACCAGCGCATCCGGACTGCGGCGGACTTCCTCGCCAACTACAGTCCCGAACAGATTCTGGTCACCTCCTCGCGTCAGTACGGTCGCTTCCCCGCGGAGAAGTTCGCGGACGCCGTCGGCGCGCGCGCCCGGACGGGCCGGTTCATCCCCGGCACCCTCACCAACCCCAAGTACGAGGGGTACATCGAGCCGGACGTCGTGGTCGTGACCGACCCCATCGGTGACGCCCAAGCCGTCAAAGAGGCCATCACGGTGGGCATCCCGGTCATCGCCATGTGCGACTCCAACAACAACACCAGCAACGTGGACCTCGTCGTCCCGACGAACAACAAGGGTCGCAAGGCCCTGTCGGTCGTCTACTGGCTGCTGGCCAACGAGACGCTCGACCGCCGCGGTGCCGAGCCGACCTACTCGCTCGACGACTTCGAGAGCGAGATTTAGACGGTTTTTCGAGTTTCGTTTTGTGGACAGTTTTCGGTTCGTGTTTCGGTAGTCCCACTAGTGGCCACGTTCTATTTCCCGCTTCGGACACGCTGTCCACGTAGCGATGGCAAACCTAAATTCGCGGTCCATGAACAAGCTCAGCATCGTCTCGACGCTCGCGGACGCCGCGATGGCGTTCGTCCGCGGGCGAAAGAAGAGCGGGGTGTTGCTCCTCGGGGCGGCCGCGCTCTCCTCGAAGGTCCCCGGTATCGGTACGGCGGTCTCTCTACTCGTGCGACTCGTGCGCTGGCTTCGGTAGTCGGGATTTCGCGCTCTTTTTCCAGACGTTCGGTCGGCGAGAGCGACGGCGAAGAACGTGAAAGCGAAGCGGTCTGGTGACTACTCGTCTCGGTCGCCCAGTTCGTCCACGCAGTCCTCGATGGGGTCCATGACCTCGTCGGCGACCGAGTAGGGGTCCGTCTCGCGGTCGATGATACCGGAGACCAGTTCGTCCATGCCGCCCCGGCGCTCGATTTCGCCTTCCAGCAGGGTGCCCACGTCGTCCCGGAGCAGGTTGCGAATCTCCTCGGCGTAGCGCATCCGGGCCTTGTCTTCGAGCAGACCCGAGGACTGGAGGTACTCGTAGTGGTCTTCGAGGGTGTCGATTAGCTCCTCGACGCCCTCGCCGTCCTTGGCGACGGTCTCGACGATGGCGGGGTCCCAGCTTTCGGGCTCCTCGTCCTCGCCAGACTTCTCGCTCTCTTCGGCGTCCTCGTCGCCGTCCGCGAGCGCGTCAGCGCCGTGGTGGCCGGTGGCGAGGTTCGCGGTGTTGTCCTGCTGCATGTGGACCATCTCGCGGAGTTCCTGCACCGTGCGGTCCGCGCCCTTCAGGTCTGCCTTGTTGACGACGAACACGTCGCCGATTTCCAGAATCCCGGCCTTGAGCATCTGGACGTCGTCGCCGCTCCCCGGCGGGACCAGCACGGCGACCGTGTCGGCGGATTTCACGATGTCGATTTCGTTCTGCCCCGCGCCGACGGTCTCGATGATGATCTTGTCCTTGCCGAACGCGTCGAGGGCCTTCACGGCGTCGGTGGTGGCCGTCGAGAGGCCGCCGAGGCTCCCGCGGGCGCTCATCGACCGGAAGAACACCTCCATGTCGCCGACGTTGCTCGCCATCCGGATGCGGTCGCCCAGCACCGCGCCGCCCGTGAACGGCGAGGAGGGGTCGACCGCGATGACGCCGACGGTCTCGCCGCGCTCGCGGTAGAAGTTCGCCATCTTGTCCACCAGCGTGGACTTGCCAGCGCCGGGGCTTCCCGTGATGCCGACGACCTCGGCGTCGCCGGTGTGCTTGTGGAGTTCCGAGACGAGATTCCGGTAGCCCGGCGCGCGGTTCTCGATTTTGGTGATGGTCCGGGCCAGCGCGCGGTGCTTGCCCGCCAGCAGCTCCTCGACCAGTTCGGCGTGGTCGGCTTCGGCGTTCATCGCTTCGGGGCGTTCTCGCGGACGAACTCGATGGTCTCCTCCATCGGCGTGCCGGGACCGAACACCTCGGCGACGCCCATCTCCTTCAGCTCCTCCTTGTCGTCGTCGGGCACGACGCCGCCGACGAGGACGAGGGTGTCCTCGAAGGCGTCGTACTCTTTGAGACCGTCGATGACCTTGGGGACCAGCGTGTTGTGCGCGCCCGAGAGGATGGAGATGCCCAGCACGTTCACGTCCTCTTGGACCGCGGCCTGCACGATTTCGTCGGGGGCGTTGTGGAGGCCCGAGTAGATGACCTCGAACCCGGCGTCGCGGAAGGCGCGGGCGATGACGTGCGCGCCGCGGTCGTGGCCGTCGAGTCCGACTTTCGCAACCAGACAGCGAATCGACTGCTGTTCGGAGTCTGCGCTCATACCCGTCATTTCATCCCGTCTGGCTTTGACAGTTACGGAAACCCGGCCGAAAGTTCGTTTTGATTTCTGAAACCGTGGTTGTTGGCGGCGGAGTTGGCGGATTCGCGGGCGGGGAATTTGACAGACGGAAGTTCGTCGGTCGAGGGGGTCCGACTGTCACGGAGTACGTCGGACGAGGAGGCGCGCGTTCGTAGTACAGGGCTGAGACTGCCCAAAAGCATATTTATATTTCTTTAGGAAATAAATCTAATTCTTTACCAAACATCTATTTGTCTCTCTCCTTCGCCCGAAGCCGCCGCCGGAACTCCGAGGACTCCGGCCCGTCCGCATCCGTGAGGTCCTCGACCGGCACGCCCCGCAACCGGAAGATTTCGACCGCCTCGTCGGCGTCGGCCGCAGTCGGCGTCTCGACGTCGAGTTTGTCGCGCTCGCCGTCCCCGTACTCGACGCGCAGGCGGTCGCGGTCCACGCGCCGGACCTCGGCAATCGCCCGAAGTGGCACGCTCCGGGTTCGGGCGGCTCGGTACGCGACGGCCGCGACGACGAACCCGGCCCCCGCGACGAGCAACAGCGACGACACGTCCGCGCGGCCCGCCAGCACGTCCGGAAGGCTCCGGAGCGCGCGCGGAAGCACCGACGCCGTCCCGAGAAGCGAGACGAGAAACAGCAGTCGGCGACCCGACCCCTTCCGAGCCCAGCCCTCGCGCCACCGCTTTCCGAGTACGCCCCGGAGCGACCCCGAGACGCGGAGTCGGCCGTCGGCGACGGTCGCTCGGCCGGTGTCTGTCCGAAATCCCCACTCGCTTCTCACAGTTCGAGTGACACCGCCGACCGTCTTATTTGGGGTGGTTCACGACCGGCGAAAAATCGCTTCCACTCAGTACCCGAGTTCGACCAGCCGCTCCCCGATTTCCCGAGCGTAGTGGTCGTCCTCGAAGTACCGGAGATGTTCGAGCAGGGGGTACAACTGGTACACCGCGCACCGGCCGTCGAAGAACCCGGCGTCGATGCCGCGCTCGTCGTCGTAGGTCTCGAAGAAGCCGTCGCCGAACCCGACGAACGCGGCGTAGGCGAGTTCGACCTCGGCGTGGCCGAAGTAGCACGCCGGGTCGAGGAGCGCCCGGACCTCGCCGTCGCGCGCGACGACGTTCTCGGCCCACACGTCGCCGTGGACTAGCGAGGACGCCGGGTCGTCGGGGAGCCACGAGTCGAGGTCGGCCGCGAGCGCGTCGAGGCGGTCGAACAGCCCAGCGGGGAGAAGCCCCTCCGAACGAGCCTTCTCGGCCACGAACCGGAGTCTCTGGTCGCGGTAGAACGCGACCCACGAGTCGGTCCACGGGTTCGGCTGGCGGTACGGTCCCGAGAGGGTGTCCCGCGGGAAGCCGTACGTCCCGTCTCTACCGTCTGATTCTCGCGGAGACTCCTCGTGGAGCGCGGCGAGGAGGCGGGCAACGTCGCGCTCAGCTCGCGGGCCGAACTCGCCGTCGCCCTCGACGTACTCCATCACCAGCAGGTCGCTGTCGGCGTGGAACACCTCGGGGACGGGGAGACCTCGGTCGTCGAGGACCGAAAGCATGAACGCCTCCACGTCGAGTGGCGTGTCGCCGGTCTTCGCCACGACTGTTCGACCGTCGGCGAGTTCGACGCGGTGGACGCGCCCGACTTCGCCGCCGTCGAGTTCCGATTCCGACGCGACCGAGACGCCGAGGGCGTCCTCGGCTGCGGTCGAAAGTTGCGATTCGTCCATCACGGAACAAACAGGACGGCCGCCGCCACGTACTCCTCGACGCCGTAGACGTGATTGAGCAGGACGTAGGTCACGATGCCGAGCGCGAGGCTCAGCCCCCACGCCGCGACCGCGATACGGCCGACCTTCGCGTGAGCGGTGTCCCGCAGTTCGCTCGGCGTGTGGGTCAGGCCCAGCACGACGGCGTGGACCACGACCGGGACCGACACCGCCGAGAGGACGATGTGAATCGCCAGCATGACGAGGTAGGCGTAGTAGGCCAACCCGCTCGCGTCGATGTGCTTCTCGCCCCCGCCGCCGAGTTTCGTCAGGTAGAGTACGAGAAAGAGCATGATGAGCGCGAACGCGGTCAGCATCGCGGTGCGGTGCTTCTCGACCTCGCCGCGGCGAATCCACCGCCAGCCGAGGAGGATTGCGGTCAGCGCGACGGTGTTGACGACCGCGATGGCGTGGCTCAGCAGGTCCACGGTCGCGCGTTCGAGTTCCGGATAAATCGGCAGTACGCCCGCGAACGTCCCGAGGACGAGCACGTATCCCAACACCGAGAGGACCGCCGTCGCGGCCCGGGGGTTGTCCTTGACCCGCCGCTTCGCAGTCGAGGTAGCCATGTGCGGGCGTTGGGACTATCGATTCAAGTGTGTTGCTGTCTATCGGTCGTGTTTAGATGGGATTGAGGTGCGGGGTCGAATAGAGAGAGTCGAATCTCGAAAGCCCTCGCGCGGTTCGCGGTCGCTCAGCGACATATCCTCGGTTCGTCTCGCTACGCTCGACTCACCTTCGGATAGGGGTCGGCTGAGACGACCATGGCCTTCGGCCGCGAACTGCGCTCGCCCTTTCAGTCCGCCAGGGCGTTGTCTGTTTCACCGAGCGACGCGCGTGGCTGGCGACGCGTCGCTGGCTGTTGGAATTGGCGCGTCCGAAAAAACGAAACCGCGAAAGCCAAGGTCGGTTATCGAGCGATTCAGGCCACGAGCGCCGCGGCGGCGTCGGTGGCGAACTGCCAGACCGAACCGAAGCCGGGCAGGAGCAGGACCGTCACGACCGCGGCCGCGACGATTGCGGTGTAGAGGCCGACGGGCTTGGACTCGATGTCGAAGTCGCCCGAGGGGTCCTCGATCCAGATCGCCTTGACGACCCGCGAGTAGTAGTACAGCGACAGCGCGCTGTTGATGGCACCGATTGCGGCGAGCCACCAGAACCCTGCGCGGACCGCGCCCGCGAACAGGAAGTACTTGCTCATGAAGCCGCCGAACGGCGGCAGCCCGGCGAGGCTGAACAGGAAGACGGTCATCGCCACGCTGGCGAACGGTGCCTTCGTGGCCAGTCCGTTGTAGTCCTCGAAGGTCCGACCGACCGACCAGTACTCCGCGAGGGCGATGAACAGGAACGCGCCCGTGTTCATGAACCCGTAGACCAGCAGGTGGGCCATCCCGCCCGCCAGCACGAACTGGTCGCTACCGCCCGACAGCGAGGCGAGCGCGATGAGGACGTAGCCCGCGTGTCCGATCGAGGAGTACGCGAGCATCCGCTTGACCTCGTCCTGGGTGGCCGCCGCGAAGTTACCGAGCGTCATCGTGACGACCGCGAGAATCTGGGCCGCGAGGACCCAGTCGACGCTTCCGGCCGCGCCCGTGACGAGCTCCTCGACCGGGAAGGCGACCGTCAGCACGCGGAAGGCCACGGCGAACCCGGCGGCCTTCGAGGCCGACGAGAGGAAGGCCGCAACCGGCGCGGGCGCGCCTTCGTAGGCCTCGGGTGCCCAGAAGTGGAAGGGCACGGAGGCGGTCTTGTAGGCGAACCCGCCCAGAATCATCATGACGCCGATGCCGAGCACGCCCGTCAGGTTCGTGTCGGCGACCCCGCTGGCGACCTCCGGCAGGAGCAGCGAGCCGGTGACGCCGTAGACGAGGCTGACGCCGTAGACGAAGATGGCCGACGAGAGCGCGCCGATGAGGAAGTACTTGAGTCCCGCCTCGACGCTCCCGCGGTTCTTCTTCAAGATGGCGACCAGCGCGAACGACGGCAGACTGGAGAGTTCGAGGCTGACGAACACGACCGCGAGGCTGTTCGCGGCCGCCATCAGCGTCATGCCCGTCGCCGCCAGCATGACGAGCGCGTAGTACTCCGCCTGATAGGAGTGGTCGCGCATGTAGTCGTAACTCGCAACCACGACCAGCGCGGTGACGCTGGCGAACACGAGGCCGAAGAACAGGGTCATCGTGTCCACGACGACCGTGTTCTGGTAGAGCGAAATCGGCTCCTCGCCCGTGCCAGCCACGAGGTACCACGCCGAGAGGCCGACGGCCGCCAGCGACCCGAGGGCCGCCGTACCGGCCAGCAGACCGCGGTTAGTCGTGTCGGGTTCGATGCTGTCGAAGACCAACAGCAGGAGGGCGGTCAGCCCGAGTACGAGGGTCGGACCGAGCGCCATCCAGGTCGGAAGTTGGAACGCCATCTATACACCACCTCCAGTCGCCGGAACCAGCGGATCCACAGCGTTCTGAATCATGTCGTAGAAGATGCTCGGGTCCACGCCCAGCAGGATGACCAGCAGGATGAGGACCACGAGCGGGGCCACGTCGTGGAAGGCCGCGGGACCGACCTCGTAGTCGGTCTCGACCTCGAAGTCGCCGAACAGCGTGCGCTGCATGGCGAACAGCAGGTAGCCCGCGACCACGACGATGCCGAACATCGCGGCGGCCGTGAACCAGACCGAGCCAGCGAACGCGCCGAACGAGCCGAGGAAGATGAACAGCTCCGCGGCGAAGCCAGCCATCAGCGGCAGGCCCATGTACCCGAACGCGCCCGCGACGAACACCGCCACGGTGATGGGCATCTTGCTCGCCAGCCCGGACATGTCCGAGACCATCCGGGTGTGGGTCGTGTTGTAGATGACGCCGACCGACATGAACATCAGGCCCGAGATGAGGCCGTGAGCGACCATCTGGAAGGTCGCGCCGCCCATGCCGTAGAGCGTGTACGCCACGAGTCCGAGGATGACGTACCCCATCGAGGAGACCGAGGAGTACGCCACGATGCGCTTGAGGTCGGACTGGGCAAGCGCCAGCATCGCGCCGTAGATGACGCTGACCACCGCGAACAGCGCGATGATGGGCGCGTTGTTCTGTGCGACCTCCGGCAGCATCGTGAAGTTGAACCGGAGCAGGGCGTAGGTACCCATCTTCAGCAGGACCCCGGCCAGCATGATGGAGACCGGCGTCGGGGCCTCGACGTGAGCGTCCGGCAGCCACGTGTGGAACGGGACGACCGGGACCTTCACCGCGAACCCGGCGAACATGGCGACGAACGCGGCCACCTTCAGCGTGCCCGCGCCGACCGGCCCCAGACTACCGAGTTCGCCCGCGCGGAGCGCTTGGGCGATGGCAGGCATGTCGAGGCTGGTCACCGAGTCGCCGAGTCCGAACACCAGCGCGATGAACCCGATGAACATCACGAGGCTGGCGATGTTCGTGTAGACGAACATCTTGATTGCGGCGTACTTGCGGCGCGGACCGCCCCAGACGCCGATGAGGACGTACATCGGGACCAACACCATCTCCCAGAAGACGAACCACAGGAAGAAGTCGAGCGCCGAGAAGACGCCCAGCAGGCTCGCCTCGAGGAAGAGCATCAGGCCGTAGAACTGGCTCTGACGCTCGTCGATGGGAGTCCACGACGCCAGCAGGGCCAGCGACGTGAGTACCGTGGTCAGCGCGATGAGGGGCATGCTGATGCCGTCGAGACCGACGTGCCAACTCAGGCTGTACGGTCCGGCGACGACCCAGTCGAAGTTCGTCTCGAAGGCCAGTTCGCTCCCCGCCAAGAGAGCGTTGCCGCTGGCCTCGTACGTGCTGTACATCCAGAGGCTCCCGACGAGCGGGAGCAGGCTGAGCGCGAACGCGAGCTTCCCGGCCACCTTGTTCGGGGCGAGGAAGACCGCGGCCGCGGACGCCAACGTCACAGCGATGAGTGCTTCAATCCACATTCAGAACCAACCTCCCACGAGTCCGATGACGACCAATAGGACGACGAAGCTCGCCGTCAGCAGGAAGGCGTAGTTCGACACCACGCCGGTCTGGACGCGCCGGATGCGACTCCCGCCGAACAGGCTCACGCTGGAGACGCCGTTGACCACGCCGTCGATGACGCCCTGGTCGAACTTGTCCGCGGCGCGAGCCAGCGGCAGGGTGAGTCCCTCCGCGAGCCAGACCTGGTACTCGTCCTGATAGTAGTTGTTGAACAGCACCGTCTTCGCGCCACCGAGCTTGTCGGTGTGCTCCTCGGGGTCCGGAACCGCGTAGAGCTTCCACGCGAGTCCTGCACCGGCCAGCGCCAGCGCGAGCGAGAGGCCCGCGCCGAGCAGGACGGTCGTGACCCCCGAGCCGATGGTGCCCGCCGAGTAGTGGGCGAAGTCGTGGAGCAACTCGCCGTAGTGGTGGGCCGAGAGCGCTTCGGGGCCGCTGTCGAGCCACTGGTGGAGGAAGTCGATGTTCTTCACACCGAGTACCTTCTGGACCGGGAGCATGTTGACGACGCCAGCGACCGCCGCGAGGATGCCGAGGACCGCGAGCGGTCCCTTGACGTTCCAGCGAACGTCGTGGGGGTTGCGCGCGGTGTCGGACCGAGGCTCACCGTGGAAGGTCAGCGCGACCATCCGGAAGGTGTAGAACCCGGTGAAGAACACCGCCAGCAGACCCATCACGTAGGCCGCCAGCAGCAGCGGCGTGTTGAGGCCGTGGACGAGCGCCTCGTAGAGGATTTCGTCCTTCGACCAGAAGCCCGCGAACGGGACGATGCCCGCCAGCGCGAGCGACCCGGAGAGGAAGGTGTAGTAGGTCACGGGCATCCGATCTTTGAGACCGCCCATGTCCCACATGTCCTCGTTGTGGTGCATCGCAATGATGACCGACCCCGCACCGAGGAACAGCAGCGCCTTGAAGAAGGCGTGGGTCATCAGGTGGAAAGTCGCCGCGACGTAGCCGCCAGCGCCCAGTCCGAGCATCATGTAGCCGTACTGGGAGATGGTCGAGTACGCCAGCACCTGCTTGATTTCGCGCTTGACGACGCCCATCGTGGCGGCGAACAGCGCCGTGAAGCCGCCGACGAACGCGATGAGCGCGAGTACCTGCGGAAGCAGGGCGTAGAACCCGTAGATGCGCGCGACGAGGTAGACACCTGCCGCGACCATCGTCGCCGCGTGAATCAGCGCGGAGACGGGCGTCGGACCCTCCATGGCGTCGGGCAGCCACGTGTGCAGCGGGAACTGCGCGGACTTGCCGACGACGCCGCCGAGGATGAGGAGTCCGAGGACCGCGAACCACGCCTGCGGGTCGAGACCGAGGTAGGTCGTCACCTCGGCCGCGCCCTCGCCTGCGAGGACCTGCTCGGCGATGTGGGGGAACGACTGAATCGCGCCCTCACCTTCGCCGCCGACGAACATCGACGTGCCGAAGGTGGCGAAGACGCCGACGAGGCCGACGAGGAAGAAGTAGTCACCGAAGCGGGTGACGAGGAACGCCTTCTTCGCGGCGCTCGGCGGGGCGTCGTCGCGGAACCAGAAGCCGATGAGGAGCCACGAACACAGGCCCACCAGCTCGAAGAACATGAACGCCATCAGCAGGTTGTCCGCGAAGACAAAGGATAGCATGCTCGCGGTGAACAGGCCGAGTCCGGCGTAGTACCGGGGCAGGCCCGTCTCGCCCTCGTCGTTCATGTAGCCGAGGCTGAAGATGTGGACGAGGAAGGCCACCAGCGAGACGATGACGAGCATCATCGCCGACAGCGGGTCGACGAGGACGCCCAGATGCAGGTCGAAGGTCGCTTCGCCAGCGCCCGCGACCCACGTGACGTACTCGTGGTAGGTCTCGCCGCCCGACACCGTGAGCATCACCCACAGCGACAGCAGCAGCGAGCCGCCTGTCGCAAGGATGCCGGGCACCGCGCCGCCCTTGGGGAGCAGTCGCGGGGCGAACGCGCCGACGAACAACGCGATCAGGAACGATACGAACGGTAGGGCCGCGATGGCCGGAGTCAGTTCGAAGGGGAGTGGTGCCATCGTTTTACCACCTCATCGTTGCTGCTTCGGTTACGTCCACGTCCTTGAAGTTGCGATACAGGACGAGGATGATGCCGATACCGACCGCGACCTCGGCGGCCGCCAGCGCCAGCGTGAACAGGCTGAACGTCTGGCCCGTCAGGTTGCCGTGGAACCGCGAGAACGCGACGAGGTTGATGTTCGCCGCGTTCAGCAGTAGCTCCACGCTCATCAGGAACAGCAGGGCGTTCCGGCGGGTCAGGATGCCGAACACGCCGATGCTGAAGATTGCGGCCGACAGCAGGAGGTAGTACTCGATTGGGACCATCTACTGGTCACCTCCCTGCTGTTTGCCACCATCTGCGGCGACCTCGGCCGACTCGGACGCCTCGGCACCGGCCTCTTGGTGCGCTCGCAGGGCCGACGTAATCGTGCCGCTCTCCTCGCGGCGGGCCAGCATGACCGCGCCGACGAGTGCGGCGACCAGCACGAGGTCGATGATTTCGAAGGGAATCAGGAACCCTTCGCTCGCTATCGCGTTCTCTGCACCGATGTTGAACATCGCGTAGCCGATGCTCGCGGTGACGCCAGCGTCGCCAGCGAATCCGGACGCGGCCTCGCCGAACTCGGCGCCGACGAAGACCCACGCCATCACCGCGAACAGTCCGAGCGCGGCGACACCGGGCCACATCTTTCCGTCTTCTCCGTTCATACGTTCGATACCTCCTCTTCGGTCTTGGCCTGGCGCGTCAGCATCACGGCGAACGTGATGAGGATGAGCACTCCGCCCACGTAGACGAGTATCTGCATGGCCGCGAGGAACTCCGCCTGTAACATCACGTAGTGAACCGCGACGGAGAGCAACGCGACACCCAGCAGTAGCGCGGAGTGCCAGACGTCCTGTGCCAGGACGACGCCCAGACTGCTCGCTATCGTTACGAGAGCGAACAGCCCGAACGTGAGTAGTTCGTATACCATTTCAGTCACCTTGAAGTTCTGGTAATCGTCCTTTTAACGTTTCGAGACGGACTTACTGGTAGTCCACCTCACCTTCGCCCTCGCCGATCCACGCGCCGCGGTCGGGTTCCCGGGACTCGAGGGGGTCGATGTCCTTGTACCACGGCACGTTCTTCAACTGCTCTTTGTTGTAGATGAGGTCACCTTTGGTGTCGCCCGTGAACTCGAAGTTCTCCGTCAGCAGGATGGCGTCCACCGGGCAGACCTCCTCGCACAGTCGGCAGTAGATGCACTGTCCGATGTGGAGGTTGTACTGTTCGCCGTTGCGCTGGTCGTCCTGAACGATCTGAATCGTGTCGTTCGGACAGACGTTCTCGCACTGGCGACACCAGATGCAGCGCTCCTGGCTGAACTTGTGGACCCCGCGGAACCGCGGGCTTACTTCGGGAGCCACGTCAGGGTACTCGACCGTGAACGTGGTCCCGTCCAATGCGTGCTTCATCGTCGTTGCCATCGATTTCAGTACACCAATCATTAGAGCATCACCCCAACGATGACGGCCGTGAGGACGAGGTTAGCGAAGCTCAGCACGAGCATGCCCTTCCAGCCGATCTCGATGAGTTGGTCGATGCGGACGCGAGGCACCGCCGAACGCGCCCACTGCGTGAACAGGAAGACCGCCCAAATCTTGATGACGAACCAGACGAAGTTGAGCGACTCCGGAAGGAACGGACCGGTCGGGCCGCCGAGGAACAGCGTGGCGACGATGGCCCCACCGAGGAAGATGTGGAGGAACTCGCCGAGGTAGAACAGCACGAAGTACACCGACGAGTACTCTGTCTGGTAACCGGCGACGATTTCGGTCGGGGCTTCCGGGATGTCGAAGGGGTTCCGACCGACTTCAGCGAGGTTCGCCACCATGAACAGGATGAACGCGAAGGGGTTCACGAACGCGAACCACGACGGAATCGTGATGCCCGCGACGGTGAAAAGCGGCTCCTGCTGGGCCGCGACGATCTGGCTCATCTGGAGCGTGTCGGTGAACAGCACGACCGACGCCGCCGTGATGATGAGCGGAATCTCGTAGGCGATGTTCTGCGCAATCGCGCGCAGACCGCCCATCAGCGAGTACTTGTTACTCGACGCGTAGCCCGCCATCGCAATGCCGAGCGTGGCGATGGAGGCGACCGCGAACACGTAGGCCATCCCCGTCTCGGGGTCGGCGAGCTGCAGGTTGATGCCGAAGATGTGTCCCATCGGGATGACCGCGAAGCCCAGCAGCGCCGACGACGCCACGACGATCGGCGCGATGTCGAACGCCGGTCGGTCGGCCTCCTCGGGAACGATGAGTTCCTTCGAGAGGAGGCGGACCGCGTCGGCCACGATGATGAGCAGGCCAGCGGGACCGACGCGGTTGACCGCGATGCGGTCGGTGAACGCGGCGGTTATCTTCCGCTTGGCCCACGGTCCGGCGATGCCGGTCATCGCCAGCATGATGTTGCCGACGATGAACGCGGCGATGAAGGCCGCGATGGCCTCCTGCCAGATGGCCATGTTCGAGCCGAACAGCCACTTCCCGATGGTCTCGGGGAGCAGCGGCTCTGCCTGACCTTGGAGGGGGACGAACATCAGCGACCCACCTCCTCGACGGTCGTTAGCGTGTCGAGAGTCTCTTTTTGCGGCTCTGTGCTACAGGCAACCGTGTCTCGGAGTACGCCGCTCATTGTTCCACGCTCCGTTGGGAACGGTCGGGGTGACGAATCCAGCGAACCGCACCGTTGCGCCACGCCCATCCGAGACCAACCACGAGAACGCCGATGAAGATCAGCATCGGGAGCAGGGCTCCCGTCAGGCCGACGCCTTCCATCGAGACCGCTCGACGGTAGATGACCGTCCAGGGGAAGATGAGAACGGTCTCGATGTCGAAGACGACGAACAGCAGCGCGACCATGTAGTACTGGATGTTGAAACGGATTCGCGTGCTGCCCGTCGGCACTTCACCACTCTCGTAGGTTGTGGTTTTTCCTTTTTCGGGCACGGTGGGCCGGAGCAGGGTGGACACCGCCATCATCCCGAGCGGTATCAACAGCCCCACCAGCGCCAGCGCGCCAATAGCTATCCATGGATTCATGCGGATATTCTCCTACCACGCGGAGATTATGAGCGCACCCTCATAAGCGTTGATTCTTGCGATTCCAACGAATCTGGCCGCCTCAAGCGCCTTTGACACACTTGAGAGTTTCTGTCGGGAAACGAAATATTTCGACTCCAATCCGAAACGTCGGGGGGTTCACAGACGCTACCGAGCGGTCATCAGTCGGTGAAACTGACGTTAAGCAAAGCAAACCGGCCGAACAGCCCCCCGAATCGGTCGGCGCTATCGGTTTCGGAGCCGCCGAGCGGAGTCCCAGACCGGGGTTTCGCCGCCGTCAAAAATTGCCCGGATTTCAGCCGAAAGACCGTTGATTTAAGATGGTAGCTCCCGTGACCGGGCACGGAGTCTAGTTTCTCTACTGGCTGATGAATCTCTATATTCGACGTGTCGGCCCTCAACGGGCGGTTTCGAGGAGGAACGACACAGCGTCGAGGAGTTCCGGGCGAACGCGGGACCGCTCGCTTTCGCTCGCACCGGGGCAGAACCGTACCGCGAACGAGACGCCGCGCTCGCACGCGCTCCAGAACCGTTTAAACAACTATAGAAGTCTTAAGGACGACAAAATATTGCTAAGAATATTCTAAACAATTTCCTCAGGCAACTATTTGTTTCTGCAAATAGAACGAGGAGCGACTCGCTCCTCGCCGCTCACTCCTCGTCGCCGCGGAAGCCCGGCGTCCCCAGTTCGTGGAGGCGACGGGACACGTGGGCAACGTCTTCCTGCAAGTCGTCGTGGTACTCGACCAGTCGGTCGCGCAGTTCGTCGTGCTGGCGCGAGAGCATCTGGACCGCCGAGAGCGCGGCGTTGAACGACTTGCCCGCGTCCACCGCGACGAGGGGCGCGCCCTGGGGCATCCCGACGACCGAGGGCAGGGACTTCTCTTGGACCGGCACGCCGACGACCGGCAGGGGGTAGGCCAGCGAGGCCGTCATGTTCGGCAGGTCGGCGGATTTGCCGCCAGCGCCCGCGATAATCACGTCCAGACCGCGCTCCTCCGCGGTCTCGGCGTAGGCGTACATCAGTTCGGGCGTCCGGTGGGCCGACACGACGTAGGTCTCGAAGGTGAATCTGGCCTCCGGCGGGTCGTCGTAATCGGTGATTTCCTCGAAGCCGAGTTCGGTCAGCGCGTCGTAGGCTCCGGGTCGGCCCTCCTCGGACCCCGCCATCACGTCGAGGTCCGAGTCGCTCCCCATGACGATGCCGATTTCGGGGGTCTCCTCGGGATTTCTGTCGCGCTCTGCCTCCGCTCGCAGGTCGTCGATGAGTCGCTGGAGTTCGCTCTCGCTCATTGGAAAGTCACCTCGTCTCGCAGGTCGCGGGCGTCCGAAAGTAGCTGTTCAACTGATTCCGCGTCGCTCTCGCAGTCTCCGACGACGGTCAGATGGCCCATCTTCCGCAGCGAGTAGACCTCGTGTTTGCCGTACCAGTGATAGCTCGCGCCGGGGTGGGCCAAAATCGCCTCGTCGCCCGAGAGGTCGGCGGGTTGGCGCTCGTCTACGTCGCCCAGAATGTTCGCCATCGCAATCGGACTCCGGAGGTCGGTCGCGCCGAGCGGTCGCCCGGTGACGCCCCGGACGTGCTGTTCGAACTGGGAACTCAGCGCGCCCTCGATGGTGTAGTGACCCGAGTTGTGGGGCCGAGGAGCGATTTCGTTGACGAGAATCTCCCCGTCGGGAGTCTCGAACATCTCGATGCCGTAGACGCCCCGGCCCGACAGCAGGTCCAGCACGCCCTCGGCAACCTCGCGGGCGCGCTCGGCGACCGCCTCGTCGGTCCGGGCCGGGACGACCGTCTCGCGCAGAATCTCCTCGCGGTGGACGTTCTCCCCGAGCGGGAAGGTGGCGGTCTCGCCGTCGTCGTCGGACGAGGTCCGATTGCTCGCCGAGGTTCCCTCGGCGGTGCCCTTGACGCCGATGACCGAGACCTCGCGCTCGAAGTCCACGAACTCCTCGACCATCGCCCGCGCGCCGTCGCCCTCCGTGGTCTCCTCGATTTCGGCCAGCGCCTCGCCCGCGTCGCCCTCGTCGGCAATCGGGACGTTGCCCCGCCCGTCGTACCCGCCTTCGCGGGCCTTCAGCATGACGGGGTAGCCGAACTCTTCGAGCGCGGCGTCCAAGTCCTCGCGGTCGTCCACCTGCCGGAACTCGGGCACCGGAATCCCGGCCTCTCGCAGGGCCTCCTTCTGGACCAACTTGTCCTGAATCGTCCGGAGCGTCTCGGGGTCGGGGTGGACCGGCACGTCGAACTCCGACTCGACCGCTTCCAGCAGGTCCGGGTCGGCCAACTCGATTTCGTACGTCAAGTAGTCCGCGCGCGAGGCCAACTCCCGAACGCCCTCCTCGTCGTCGAAGTCGCCGACGATTTGGTCGCGGGCGACCGGCGAGGCCGGGCACTCGGGCGTCGGGTCGAGGACCACCACCTCGACGCCGAGCGGAGCGGCCGCCTCCGCCAGCATCCGGCCGAGCTGTCCGCCGCCGACGACGCCAAGCGTCTCTGTGTCGCTCATCTACCCGGAGGTTGTGGATAGGTCTGCATAAGATTTGCCAACTCGGGCGAACGATATACAAGAACGTGGTTACTTACTGGACTGGCCTCGGAGGTACTCCTCGTCTACGAAGAAGACGGTCTCGCTCCCCCAGAGGGTCATCTCCTCCTCGAAGGCCCGGTAGCCGTCGAGTCGCCCCGCCACCGCGTCTCGGTCGTCGGCGCGGGCGATGACGACCGGCGGCGGGTTCGACCCGACCACGTCGAGTTTCGAGGTGCTATCGACTTCCGCGCCGTACTTCTCGGTGTACCACGGGAGCGGCAGGCGGTCGTACCATCCTCCTCCGGCGGCCCACCTGTCGTTTTTCGACTCGTCGCCGACGTAGAAATCGGTTCCGTAGTACAGCACGTCGATGCCCTCGTTGTTGTTCGAGGCGTAGCGAATCCGTTCGAGAGTGTCCCCCATTCCGGACGCGGGCTGGCCGTACTGGACCAGTTTGTTGCGCTCGGTCTCGTCCGCGTCGAGATGCTGGTCGGCCGGGTGCTGGTAGGTCGTGCTGACCCCCGTCGCGGCGACCTGCCCGGCGACGAGCAACACGAGCAAGGCCGCCAACGTCGCGCTCACGGCGTCGCCGTCGGTTATGGCCTCGGCACCCCACCGGACCAGAATTGCGAGGCCGACCCCGGCGGGAATCGCCAGCGGCACGACCGCGTGGACGACCTCCCACGGGAAGGCGTTCTCCACGATGACGGGGTAGCCCAGAACGCTGACGAAGCCCCAGTAGAAGGTGAACGAGACCACGTCGCGGGGACGCTCGCCGACGTACCGGTCGGTGACGAACCCGACGACCGAGAGCGCCAGCAACGCGGCCGCGCCAGCCCATAGCACCGCGCCGAGCGACTTGAACGTCGAGAGGTACGACTTCTGGTTGCCCTCGCCCCACTTGCTGACGAACGACTCCCACGACCCCACGGTCGCCTCCTCGACGACCGCGGGGAACATGCCGGGGTTCGAGAAGGCCTTCCAGAGGCCGGGTTCGGAGATGCCCTGCGACCGCGGCGCGTAGAAGAAGATGACGACCGCGAAGAAGAACACGAGTCCGAGGACGAGGTGGAGGCCCCACCGCCCTGCTCGAAGCGCGCGCCACGTCTTCCCGGCCTCCTCGCGCAGGAAGGCCTTCCGGTCGTCGGCTCCGGCGACCAACTGGAGGCGGTGGTCGAACAGAAGGACCGCCGCGCCGACCCACGTCACGACGTAGACCAGCACGTTCTCCTTGGTCGTGAACGCCAGCGCGACCATTAATGTCCCGAGGTAGAGGTAGCGGGGCTTCTTCGTGTCGAACAGTCGAACGTAGAACGCCAGCGCGTACACCATGAACGCCGCCAGCAGGACGTCGTTGCGCATGAACCGCGAGTAGTAGAGGATGACGGGGTTGGCCGCGAAGAAGAGGCCGACCGCTATCATCTCGACCCGGCGGAGTCGCTCGCGCAGCAGCCACGCGGTCAGCGGGAGGAGGCCCGAGACGATTGCGACCGGCAGGCGCGCGAGGAAGTCGCTCGCGCCGAACCACTGGAAGAGGTACTTGTTGACGTGGTAGAGGAACGGGCCGTGGATGACGGCGTGGTACTCCCAGATGCCGTTCTCGGCGTAGCGCAGAATCCAGTAGCCGACCCGTGCTTCGTCCCAGTGGAAGGTCCGCGACCCGAGCGCGAACAGTCGGAGCGACAGCGACAGCAGCGTCACCGCGAGGACCGCGGCCGCCGTCCTCGTGCCGACCGCTCGACCGAACGCGCTCGCGGACTCGGGGGTCCACCGCCGAGTCGTCGCGGACTGCTCGTCTGCAGTCATCGTTTCCGGAATCCATCCGGAGGGATACAAGTTTTCCGGAGAACGGTAGTTCTTTTACGCGCCCAGACTTCGGTGCGCACATGGTTTCCCTCGGTCTCGTCGTCTCGCGGTTCAACCGCGAGATCACCGAGCAGATGGAAGAACACGCCCACGAGGCCGCCGCGGACCGCGGTGCCGAGGTGGTCGAAACCCTCCGCGTCCCCGGCGCGTACGACTCGCCGCTGGCGGCCGACCGACTGGCCCGCCGCGACGACATCGACGCGGTGGCAGTCGTCGGAACTGTCGTGACCGGCGACACCGACCACGACCAAGTCATCGCCGACGCGGCCGCACAAGGCCTCATCGACGTGAGTCTCGACCGGGACAAACCCGTCACCTTCGGGGTCTCCGGGCCGGGGATGTCCGGCGCGGAAGCTCGTGAGCGCGTGGACAAAGGCAAGGAAGCAGTAGACGCCGCAGTCGAACTCGCGGAGGAACTCTAACATGGACTTCTCAGACAGAATTCAGCGTGTCGAACCGAGCGCGACCCTCGCAATCAGCAACCTCGCCAGCGAACTCGAAGCCGAGGGC
Organism: Halorussus ruber; assembly: GCF_004765785.1. GTDB lineage: Archaea > Halobacteriota > Halobacteria > Halobacteriales > Haladaptataceae > Halorussus > Halorussus ruber. The sequence continues at coordinate 173,052 of NZ_SBIT01000015.1, forward strand.
GCTGACGTCGTGGACCTGAGCGTCGGCGAACCCGACTTCCCGACGCCCGAAAACATCGTCGAGGCCGGACAGGAAGCGATGGACGCCGGACACACCGGCTACACCTCCTCGAACGGAATTGCCGAACTCAAGGCGGCCATCGCCGAGAAACTGCAGGGCGACGGTCTGGACCACGAGGCCGAGAACGTCATCGTCACCCCCGGCGCGAAGCAGGCGCTCTACGAGGCCATCCAGACCCTCGTTGACGACGGCGACGAAGTCGTCCTGCTCGACCCGGCGTGGGTTTCCTACGAGGCGATGGTCAAGCTCGCAGGAGGAGATTTGAACCGCGTGGACCTCGCGCCCCACGACTTCCAACTCGAACCCGCGCTTGAGGAACTCGGCGAAGCGATTTCCGACGAGACGGAACTCCTCGTGGTCAACTCGCCGAGCAACCCCACGGGAGCGGTCTACTCCGACGCCGCGCTGGAGGGCGTGCGCGACCTCGCGGTCGAACACGACGTGACCGTCATCAGCGACGAGATTTACCAGCAAATCACCTACGGCGAGGAGCCGACCAGTCTGGGAACCTTCGAGGGGATGGCCGACCGGACCGTCACGATAAACGGCTTCTCGAAGGCCTACTCGATGACCGGATGGCGGCTCGGCTACTTCGCGGGGCCGGAGGAGCTGATTTCGCAGGCCGGGAAACTCCACTCTCACTCGGTCTCCTGCGCGACCAACTTCGTCCAGCACGCGGGCGTCGAGGCCCTCCGGAACACCGACGAGGCGGTCGAAGAGATGGTCGAGGCCTTCGCCGAGCGCCGGGAGTTCTTGCTTGACCGCTTGGGCGAGGAGGGCGTCGAGGCTCCGGAACCCGACGGCGCGTTCTACCTGATGATGCCCGTCGCTGACGACGACCAGACGTGGTGCGAGGAGGCGCTGGAAGAGGCCCACGTCGCCACCGTTCCGGGGAGCGCGTTCGGCGCGCCGGGCTACGCCCGCATCTCCTACGCCAACAGCAAGGAGCGCATCGGCGAGGCCGTGGACCGCCTCGTGGACGCAGACCTGCTGTAATCGAGACAGCTATCGCTCCGCAAGCGACTGTTCCCGCCTTTTGAGAACTGCCAGCTATTTTAAGGAACGTCCCGACGTATCTACTGGTACGATTACCATGTACGATACGCTCCTCGTCCCCACCGACGGAAGCGAACACGCCGAGCGCGCCGCCGAACACGCCCTGAGCGTGGCCCGCCTGTTCGACGCGACAGTCCACCTCGTCAACGTCGTGGACGTACAGGACGCTGGCGGCCTCTTCAGCGCGGGCGGCGTCGACAAAGAGTTCATCGAGCGACTCGAAGACGAGGCCCGCGAGACGATTGCGGAGGTCGAGGACCTCGCCGAACCCGACGACGACGTTCGCACGGCGGTCGTCCGGGGCAAGCCCTCCGAGGGCATCCTCGACTACGCCGACGAGAACGACGCGGACCTCGTCTTCATGGGGACCCACGGTCGGACCGGCCTGAACCGCTACGTCACCGGGAGCGTCACCGAGCGCGTCGTCCGACTCGCCGACGCGCCGGTGTTCACGGTGCGGGCGACCGACCGGAGCGTCCTCGGCGACGGCTACGACGACGTCCTGATTCCGACCGACGGGAGCGAGTGCGCTGCCGCCGCAATCGACCACGGTCTCGCCATCGCCGAGCAGTACGACGCGACCGTCCACGCGGTCAGCGTGGTCGACGTCCGGGCCTTGACGAGTTCCAACGACATGCCGCCCCAGACCCGACTGCTGGAGCAGTTCGAAGAGCAGGGAGAGAAGGCGACCGAATCGGTCGCCGAGCGCGCCCGCGAGGCCGGTCTCGACGCGACGACCGAGGTTCGAGACGGGATTCCGGCCCGGAGCCTCCTCGACTACGCCGACGAGAACGACGTGGACCTGATTGCGATGGGGACTCACGGTCGGACCGGGTTCCAGCGATACTTCCTCGGGAGCACCACCGCGAAGGTCGTCCGGACTGCCGACGTGCCGGTTTTGTCGGTGCGCTCGTCGGAGAACGCCGAGGAGTAGCGCCGCTGTTGGCGTCGTGCGGTGGTCGGCGTCCTCTTTTTATCAGGCTCGTGGACCGGTGACTGCTCTGAGCCGGTCGAGGAACTGTTCGACTAGCTCCTCGACTCCCGAGCGGTCGCCGTGGCGCTCGCGGTACTCCTCGGCGACCGACTGGTAGGTGCCGATGGTGTGGGAATCGGTCATTCGTCGGCGGCTCGGCGTCGGAACGCTTGAATCTGGCTCAGCCCTCTCGGGGTAGTCGGACTGGCAGTTACGGAGTCATCGACGCTGTTGACTGACTTGCCAACTCCCTGCCCGCAACTGCGCGAAACGTCCAACCCGAGTTGGTCCCGTATTGGTATTTAAAATCTCGCCGCTGAGAAGGAAGTCGAGTATTCAGTCCAGACTCAGGCCCGGATGCCACCGCTCGACGCCCGCTTCCTGCTTTTTCTGGTCCATCTGCGCCAGTAGCTTCACCGCGAGGCTGGCGGTCTCGGCGGCGCGGTTCTCGCCCTCGGTCATGAACTCGCCGGTCTCGCGGTTGGCGAACACCGAGCAGACCGCGCCCGCCCGGAGGTCGTAGACGTTGGCGAGAGTCATGATGGCGCTGGCCTCCATCTCGATGTTCTTGACGTTCGCGTCCTTCAGGGCGTCCACGAGTTCGTCGCTCCCGGCGGCCTCGAAGCCGTCGAAGCCCGGTCGGCCCTGCCCGGCGTAGAAGCTGTCGGCGCTCATCGTGATGCCGGTGTGGTAGTCGTAGTCGAGGCGCTCGGCGGCGGCGACGAGCGCGGAGACGACCTCGTAGTCTGCGACCGCGGGGTAGTCCTCGCGGACGTACTCGTCGCTGGTGCCCTCTTGGCGGACCCCGCCGGTCGTGATGACCAAGTCGCCGACCTCCATGCCCTCCTGAATCGCACCACAGGAGCCGACTCGGATGAACGTGTCCACGCCGACGCGGGCCAACTCCTCGACCGCGATTGCCGCGGAGGGGCTACCGATACCGGTCGAGGTGACGCTGATGGGCGTGCCCTCGTAGTCGCCCGTGACGGTCCGGTACTCGCGGTGGTGGGCCTTCTCCTCGGCGTCGTCCCAGAACTGAGTAATCTTCTCGACTCGCTCGGGGTTGCCCGGCAAGAGCACGGCGTCGGCCACGTCGTCCTCGCCGACCTCGATGTGATACTGCACCTCGTCGTTGGGGTCTTCGCTATCGCCGGTCATCGCGTTTGCTGACTCTGCGTGTGCGTATAAATTCCGAGGATACTCGGAGGCGGTGGTCGCGTTGCGAACCCGTGCTGTTTTCTTTCCCGGCGCGCGCTGGCGCGACCCCGTGTCGCGCCCTCATTCGCGCGAGGGACGAACGACCGCGCTCTGCGCGGGAGTGAGGAGGTTGGGGAGGCGTGAGGCACTCGCTCGGCGAGGCTTTCCATCGGCGAACGCCCGACCGGGAAACCGACAGGGAGGGATGAAGGGACCGCCCGGTCGCGTTCATTGTAGTCGCTCCTCGACTCTTATCCGCGACGGGCGGTGCCGAGAGGAGCGGATATGTCGAGGAGCGACCGCGAGCGGGCGGGGGCTTCAAGAGGTGTTCACGACCCTCATTGCCGTTGCGTCGGTAACGGTGCAAAGCGACCGAGCGTGGGCTTCGGAAGCCAACCCCGTGACGCCCCTACCGTCCACGTTCGCAGGTCTCGACACCCTCGACGCCCTTACTCCAGCATCTCCTCGGTAATCGTGTTCGGCAGGAGTTCGCCGAGGGTGTACTCGGCCACGTCGGCGCTCCCGTCTGCCGACTCGCCCTCGTCGCAGAGAATCGGCAGGTCGTCGTCGCAGAACTCCGAGAGCGTCTGGCGGCACATCCCGCAGGGGGTCACGCCGTCCCGAGCGCCGGAACTGACCGCCAGCGCCGCGAACTCGCGGTGGCCCTCCTTGATTGCCTCGGCGATGGCGACCTCCTCGGCGTGGAGGCTGTTGCTGTAGTTGGCGTTCTCGATGTTACACCCGACGTAGACGCTTCCGTCGGCGGTCTGGAGCGCCGCGCCGACCGGGTAGTCCGAGTAGGGCACGTGCGCCTCGTCCTGCACTTCGCGTGCGGCTTCGACGAGTTCGTCCATGGTGGCGGGGTTTGGAGCGGGCGGGGCATATATCCCCCGTCTGCGACCACTAGCATTTATTGTCGTTTTTCTGGTAGCTTGTCGTATGGACCACGAGCGCGCCTTCGCCGCCGCGTTCGGAGCGTACACCGGGTGTCTGGTTGTACCGGCCGCGACGTGGGTCTTCGTCGGCCCACTGTGGACAGTCCTCGCCGCCGGATTCGCCGTGACTACTGTTGCGGCGTATCTGGCGGCCCGAAAAGCCGACCTTGCTACGAGTCTCACGGGCGTCTGGCGCAACCTCGCGCTGGTCGGTCTCCCGCTCGTCTACCTCCCCGCGCTCGTCTTTCGACCACCCGGCCTCTCGCCAATCGAGTTCGTCGCCACGCCCGCGGCCGTCGGCCTCCTCGGACTTCTGCCCGGCCTCGTCGCCGTCGTCGCGGGAGACGTTTACCGCAATCGACGCGCGTTCGAGGAGGCGACAGTCCACGTCAAGTTCGAGGCCCGACCCGGCCCTCGCGCCCGGCGGATGAAACTCCTCGCAGTAGGGTTCGTCGTCTTCGGCGGCGTCTTCGGCGCGCTCGTGATGCTGTTCGCGGGTGGGGACCTGAATTCGGGTACTTTCGTGACCTACGTCGCAGGCGTGATGGGCAGTTTAGCTCCGATTTTCGCCGGCAACGGTGACGAGCGCGAGGTCGCCGTCACCGACGCCGGAGTCAAGGTTCAGATGCAGGTTCACGACTGGGACACGTTCGCGGACTACGACGTGACCGACGACGCGCTGGTACTGGAGCGACCGGGCCGGTTCCGTTCGTCGTTCAAGTTCGACCGCGAGGACGTGGAACGACTGGACGAGGTGGAGACCACGTTGAAGCGGTACCTCCCGCGCGAGTGACCGAGATATACGTGTAGTAGTCCTTAGGAAATAGAAATAATCATTTCCCGATTGTATTTGTTTCTCTATCGTCGTCGGCCGCTACCGCAAGGGTTCAAATACGAGGCCGGGACGAATCCCGGCCGGACGTTTCGAGCGGTTCCCGGCGAGGACAGTACGCGCGTACTGCGGAACCGCCAGTCCGACTACCCCGAGAGGGCTGAGCCATACGCGTCGAGTTGCACCGCTGTCGGCTCGTTCCGGGCTGTCGGTTCCGGGCACCGACGCGGGACAGACTGGACCGGGACACGGGGCTAGCGACTGCTGACTCCGAGGAGGACCGCCACCGCGACCGCCCCGCACAGCACCGCTACCGTGACCTCACGCCTCCCCAGCCTCGCGGCCACGCAAGGTGGCCGCGTCCCTCGCGCGGTGTTGGTGCGACACGAGAGTCGCACCAGCGCGCGCCGAGTCGGTTGGTCGAGTCAGCACGGACCGAGTGGGACAGCCGAACTAGCCTACGCCGGCAGAAAGAGTCGCAACTCTGCCGAGGAAAACCGAACGCCACGCAAAAGACCGAAAGACGGAGCGAGTCCCTACTCCTCGCCGGACTCGTAGTGGTCGCCCGCCGCGGCGGGAATCCGGGTGTGGCCGACGAACGCCAGCACGACGACCACCGTCACGTAGGGGATGATGCCGATGAGTTCGCTCGGGATGTTGTAGCCCAACTGCTGGAGGCGAATCTGGAGCGCGTCGAGGCTGGCGAACAGGAAGGACGCGCCGAAGGCCCCGAGCGGGTTGTAGTTGCCGAAGAGGTAGGCCGTGATGCCGATCCAGCCACGGCCGTTGACCATCGTCGCGCCGCCGCCGATGAACTGGCCGACGCGGCCCAAGGCAAGCCCGGCACCGCCGAGGCCCGAGAAGAATCCGGACAGCAGGACGCCCGCGTACCGGACCTTCCGAACGTCCACGCCCACCGTATCGAGCGCCTTCGGGTTCTCGCCGCTGGCCTCTATCCACCGGCCGAACGAGGTCCGGTTGAGCGCGTACCACGCCGCGGGGACCGAAATCAGCATCATCACGACCGGCGGGTTCGCCTCGACCACGAGGAGGTCGAAGTTGTTCAGCGTGGCGACCGGCGGGCTGTTGACCTGGCCCCAGATGACCTTGCTGGCGAACGGCGCGAGGCCGAGCGCGATGAGCCACACCGCCAGTCCCGCGATAATCTGGTCGGCCTTGAACTCGATGCAGATGACCGCGAACAGCAGGGCGAACAGCACGCTCGCCAGCACCGCGACCCAGAAGCCGATCCAGAGCTGGAACTGGCTCGGCGTACCCCCACTTATCACTCCAGCTACCGCGATGGAGGTGAACGCCGAGATGATGAGCAGGCCTTCGAGGCCGATGTTGATGACGCCGCTCTTCTCGGCGAAGATGCCCCCGAGCGCGGCGAACGCGATGGGGACCGTGAGCCGCAGGACCGACCGGACGTAGTTGGCGTCGATGATGGCGACGATTTCGCCGACCGGACTGGCGGGGAAGAACAACTCGACCGCCGCCAGCGCCGCGACCACCAGCGCGGCGAGTCCGGCGAGCCAGCGGCGCTTGCGCGAGGGTTCGGCGTAGCTCATTCGTCGTCACCTCCTCGGTCGTCGGCGTCACTTCCAGTTGTCGTCTCGCCCGCGCCGTCGGTGGCGACCGCCGGTTCGTCGTCGCCGAACCGGAAGCGCGCGCCGACCATCCGGAAGAACTCCGGCATGGCGATGAACAGGATGATGAGGCCGCGCAGGACCCCGACCAACTGCTTGGGGACCGCGAGTTGGAACTCGATGGCGAGGCTCCCGGTCTTGAGCGCGCCGAACAGCAACGCCGCCGGAACCACGCCGAGCGGATTGTTGCCCGCCAGAATCGAGACGGTGATGCCGTCGAAGCCCAGCGCCGGGATGCCGGTCCGCCAGCGCGAGGCGACCATCAGCACGTAGACCGCGCCGCCGAGGCCGCCGAGCGCGCCGGACAGCGCCATGCTGGAGACCACCATCCTCTCGGAATCGACGCCGCCGTACTCGGCGGCCTCCGGTTGGACGCCGCTGGTCCGCAGGTCGTAGCCGAAGGAGGTCCCGTTGAGCATCCAGTAAATGGCCCCGCCGAGCGCGAGTGCCCCGGCAAGCGCGAGCATCGAGAAGACCGTCGTGTCGAAGAACACGGGCTGAAGCTTCGCAAACTCGGGGATAGCACGAGTCTGGACGGTCTGGCTCTCGGGGTCTTTGAACACCTCCGAGACGAGCGTGAACGCGATGCCCGACGCCACGAAGTTGAGCATGATGGTCGTGATGACCTCGTTGGCGTCGGCGTAGGCCTTGAGCGCGCCCGGAATCGCGCCCCAGAGGCCGCCGACCAGCGCGCCGACCAGCAGGCCGACCGCGATGAGAATCAGACCGCCGACGATGCCCGCGGGGACGACCGGCGCGACCCAGAGGACCGCGAGTGCGGTCCCGAGCGCACCCAGCACGAGTTGGCCCTGCGTCCCGATGTTGAACATCCCGGCGCGGAAGGCCACCGCGACCGACAGGCCGGTGAACAGCAACAGCGTGGTCTCCTTGAGCGTGATGGCGACGTTGTAGGCGGGCCAGACCGCGCCCTTGAACAGGACGTAGTACACCGAAACCGGGTCGTAGCAGAACGACCCGACGCCCGACGCCGAGAAGAACGGCGAGTCGCAGGTCGCCACCCACCCCGAGACGAGGATGACGAGCGCGCCGACGACCACCGAGAGCGCCAGCGCCGCGAGGCTGATGAGGACGCGCTCGGCCGCCGAGGCGTCCACGAGGCGGGAGAGCGCCCGGTCTGCCCGAACCTGCCACGAGTCGTCGGGGTTCGGGTCGGCCTGTTCGCCGTCGCGGTCCGGGCCGGGACCACCGTCGCTCATCGTTCACCTCCCGGAGCGTCGGCGATGCTGGGCGCGTCCTCCGGAATCTCCCCGGCCATCAGCAGGCCGAGTTCCTCCTCGGTCACGCGCTCGGGGTCCACCACGTCCACGATTTCGCCCTCGTGCATGACGCCGAGCCGGTCCGAGAGCTGTTGGACCTCGTCGAGTTTCGAGGAGACCAGCAAAATAGTCTTGCCCGCACGCCGCAGGTCGAGGATGCGCTCGTGGATGAACTCGATGCTCCCCACGTCCACCCCGCGGGTCGGGTGGGAAGCGACCACGACTTCGGGGTCGCGGGCGAACTCCCGACCGACGACGAACTTCTGCTGGTTGCCGCCCGACAGCGACTCGGCCTCGGCGTCGGCGTTCGGCGGGCGCACGTCGTACTCCTCGATGATGTCCTCGGCGTGATTCCGGGTGTGGCCCCAGTCGATGCGGCCGCCGTCGGCGAACTCGGAGGTGTGCTGGCTCCCGAGGAGGCCGTTCTCCACGAGGTCGAACTCCATCACGAGGCCGCGCTCTTGGCGGTCCTCGGGCACGTAGGCCAGTCCGGCGTCGATGCGCTCGCGCCGCGAGAGGTCGGTCACGTCTCGGCCCTCGAACGCGACGCTTCCCTCGTCGGGCGTGGTGAGTCCGGTGATGGCCTCCACGAGTTCCGACTGTCCGTTGCCGTCCACGCCCGCGATGCCGAACACCTCGCCCTCGCGGGCCGAGATGTTCACGCCGCTGACCTGCTCGACGCCCCGGTTGTCGGTGACTCTGAGATTCGAGACTTCGAGGCCCACGTCGCCCATTTCGACCGGGTCTTTGTCGGCCTCTAGCAGGACCTCGCGGCCGACCATCAGTTCGGCTAGCTCCTCCCGACTCGTGCCGTCGGCGTCCACGGTGCCGACGTTCTTGCCGTCGCGCAGGACCGTGATGTCGTCGGCGGCCTCCATCGCCTCGCCCAACTTGTGGGTGATGAAGATAATCGTCTTGTCCTCGGCGGCGAGTTCCTCGAACACCTCGAAGAGGTCCTCGACCTCCTGCGGTGTGAGGACGGCGGTCGGTTCGTCCAGAATCAGCACGTCGGCTCCCCCGTAGAGCGCTTTCAGAATCTCGACGCGCTGTTGGACCCCGACGCTCACGTCCTCGACGCGGGCGGTGGGGTCGACGTCGAAGCCGTAGCGTTCGCTCAGGTCTCGGACGTCGCGCTCGGCCTGCTCGCGGTCCATCGCCAGCCCGAACCACTTGCGGGGTTCGTGGCCGAGGACGATGTTCTCGGCCGTGGTCAGCGTGTCGACCAGCATGAAGTGCTGGTGAATCATCCCGATGCCCGCGTCGATGGCGTCCCGCGGCGTGTCGAACTCCCGAGGCTCCCCGTGGAGGTGGACCGTTCCGCCCTCCGGCTGGTAGAGACCGTAGAGCACGTTCATCAGCGTGGTCTTGCCAGCACCGTTCTCGCCGAGGAGGGCGTGGACGCTCCCCTCCTCGACTTCGAGGTCGACCTCGTCGTTGGCGACGACGCCGGGGAATCGCTTCGTGATTCCCTCTAGGTGGACGGCTGTGCTCATCTTTTGTCGGTGTTCATGACCTGCCTGCTTAAGTAACGCGGAATCCTGAGACACGTTTCAGCCGGAAGACGTGTCGTCGGTGTCGTAACTCGCTGTTTTTGGTTTCGCCTCGTGCTCTCGGAGAATCGTCTCTGATTGCTTTGGACGCGTCTTCAATCAGTAAATAATTGTATGGATTGCTCAGTTGCCTACTGCGTCGTCGTGGGCGATTGGCCGACGTTTGCCGGTTTGGTCGGCACTTCGATTTCCCCGCTCACGATTTGCTGCTCGGACTGTTCGAGCGCCGATTTGACCTGCTGGGGAATGTCGGATTTCAGCCCCTGCCCGTAGACCGCTTCGACGCCGTTCTGCTCCAGTCCGAGGCTGTTGACCGCTCCGCCCTCGAAGTTGTCGTTCGTCACGCGCCGGATGGACCGGAACACCGCCTCGTCTACGTGTTTGACCATGCTGGCCAGAATCACGTTGCCGTACTCCGGCAGGCTCTGGCTCTGGTCGGCGTCGACACCGATGGCGTACCGACCGCTGTTCTGGGCCGCCCTGAACACCCCGTTGCCGGTGCCGCCCGCGGCGTGGTAGATGACGTCCGCGCCGTCGTTGTACATCGAGTTGGCGATGGACTGACCCTGCGCGGGGTCGCTGAACGACCCGGCGTAGGCCGAGAGGACGTTGACGTCCGCGTTGGCGTGCTTGACGCCCGCCTTGTATCCGGCCTCGAACTTCTTGATGAGCGGGACCTCCTGCCCGCCGACGAACCCGACCGTCGTCGCGTCGTTGGTCTGGCCCGTCCCGGCGCTGAAGTCCATCGTCGTCAGCAGGCCCGCGAGGTGGCCGACTTGGAAAGAGCCCTGATGCTCCTTGAAGACGTAACTGGCGACGTTGTCCTGCTCGACCACCGTGTCCACGACCATGAACTTCTGGTCGCCGAACCGCTGGGCGTTGCGCTTGAGGCCGTCGGCCTGCACGAATCCGATGCAACAGATGAGGTCGTAGTCCGGGTTCTGCGACCGGGCGAACCGGCGCTGGAGCGAGGCCACGTCGCTCGGACTGCTCGGTTCGGCGTTCTGAAACTGCACGTTGAACTCCTTCTGAGCGCGCTGGACCCCGGCGTGAGCCATGTCGTTGAACGAGTTGTCGCCCAGTCCGCCCGTGGCGTACACCATCCCGACGTTAGTGGTGTCGTCCTGCAAGAACCCGGTCGTCCCGAACGCGGCCGTCCCGCCCAATGCTCCCAAGAACTGTCGTCGATTGGTTCTCCCCCACATACCCCACGAGATTGCATAGCAAACGTGATGAAAGCGACGCTTTCTTGCCGGAACGGGGCCTCGAAAACGAGGAAAACTGGTCGGAAACCGCGCCTCAGACGTTCTCGGGTTTGGTCGGCACTTCGATGTCGCCCGCGATAATCTTCTCGCGCGAGGAGTCGAGGCTCGACTTGACGGAGTCGGGAATTTCCGACCCGAGGTCCTTGCCGTAGACCGCCGCGACGCCGTCCTTCTCCAGACCGAGGCTCTGGACCGACCCGCCCTTGAAGTTTCCGTTGCGAGTACGCTCGACCGAGCGGTAGACCGCCTCGTCCACGGACTTGACCATGCTGGCCAGAATTACGTCGCTGTACTTGGTCAGGCTCTTGGACTGGTCGGAGTCGACGCCGATGGCGAACCGACCCTGCTTCTGGGCCGCCTTGAAGACGCCGTTGCCGGTGCCGCCCGCGGCGTGGTAGACGATGTCCGCGCCCTTGTTGTACATCGAGTTGGCGATGGACTGTCCCTTGCCGGGGTCGCTCCACGCGCCAGCGTACGCCGACGAGACCGTCACGTCGGAGTTAGCGTGCTTGACGCCCGCCTTGAATCCGGCCTCGAACTTCTTGATGAGCGGGACCTCCTTACCACCGACGAAGCCGACCTTCAGGTCGCCGTTGGTCTGGCCCGCCCCGGCGCTGAAGTCCTTCTTCGAGGTCAACAGACCGGCGAGGTGGCCGACTTGGAACGAGCCCTGATGCTCCTTGAACGTGTAACTCGCCACGTTCTCCCGCTCGACCACCGAGTCCACGACCATGAACTTCTGGTCGGAGAAGCGCTTGGCGTTCTCCTTGAGCGCGCTGGTCTGGACGAAGCCGATGCAACTGATGAGGTCGTAGTCGGGGTTGTTCGACCGGGCGAACTTGCGCTGGAGGGTCGCCACGTCGCCGGGACTGCTGGGTTCGGCGTTCTTGAACTCCACGTCGAACTCCGAGGCGGCCTGCTTGATGCCCTTGTGGGCCATGTCGTTGAACGAGTTGTCGCCGAGGCCGCCCGTGGCGTACACCATCCCGACGTTCGTCGGTTCGGACTCCGTGGTAGTCTCCTCGGTCGTCCCGTCGCCGGACTCCGTCGAGTCGCCGCCGGATTCGGTGGTCGTCTCGCCGCCACCGCCGCCACCGCCGCCGAGACAGCCCGCGAGTCCAGTTCCGACGAGTCCGGCCCCGCCGATTTTGAGCATCCGCCGTTTTCCTTCGTCTATTTTTGCCATCTTACTCTATGGAGTTTCGGCAAGTATTGATAAAACCGTCGCTTCAAAACCAAAAACCATGGAAAATACGGTAAAAGTTTGCCGTAGTCTGAAATTTGAGTGTCGGTAGCGCAGGCGAGCCTGTCGGACTCAGGCCTGCTCGGTGACCTCGGCCTCCACGACTTCCGAGGCGTCGGCGACCAGCGCGTCCACGTCGTCGCTCTCGGCGTAGATTCGGACGTAGGGTTCGGTCCCGCTCGGTCGGACCAGCACCCACGACGAGTCGGGGAAGGTCGCTCGGACGCCGTACTCGGTGGCGACTTCGGCCTCGGGGAACCGGTCGGGAATCGCCGATTCCAGTCGCTCCATCACCGGGACCTTGGCGTCGTCGGGACACGAGACGCTGACCTTCCGGTAGGGGCGCTCGGTCACGGGTTCGCGGAGGTGCGCGAGACCACCGGCGTCGGCGACGAGACGAGCGATTACGGCCGCGCTGGTCACGCCGTCTATCCACCCGCCGAACTGGGTGTGGACGTGCTTCCACGGTTCGGCCGCGAAGGCGACCTCGGTGTCGTCGCCTCCGTTCTCGCGGGCCGCGGCGATGCCCTCGTGGAGCGCGCCGAGTCGGACGCGCTCGACTCGACCCCCGGCCTCCTCGACCTGTTCGTCGATTCGCCCGGAGGCGTTGGGCGTCGTCACGACCACGGGGTCGTCGGCCTCGCTCTGTCGGGTGTAATGGGCCGAGAGGATGGCGACCACGGTGTCCTCGTGGACGACCTCGCCGTCGCCGTCTACGACGACGATTCGGTCGGCGTCGCCGTCGTGGCCGATTCCGAGGTCCGCCTCGTCGTCGGCTTCCAGAAAGTTCCGCAGGTCCGAGAGGGTTTCGGGGGTCGGCTTGCTCTCGCGTCCGGGGAAGTGCCCGTCAACGTTGGCGTTGAGCGTGACGACCTCCCCGCCGAGCGCCCGGAGGACTTGCGGAGTGGCGACCGCGGCCATCCCGTTGCCGCAATCGACCACGACGCGGAGTCCGTCGAGGGGCGCGCCCTGTCCCCGGGCGTAGTCGATGACCGCCTCGCGGTAGGCGTCGAGGACGCTCACGGCTTCGCTGTCGCCCCACTGGTCCCACGCGACTGCGGGTTCGTCGGCCTCGACTCGGCGGTTGACGGTCTGCTCGGCCTCGCGGTCGTACTCCTCGCCGTCCACGAACAGTTTGATACCGTTGTCGGTCGGCGGGTTGTGACTCGCGGTCAGCATCGCGCCGCGTCGCCCCTGCGAGGCGAACGCGAGGGCAGGGGTCGGGAGTTGGCCCGCCCGGCGCACGTCGGCCCCGGCGCTCTCCAGTCCGGCCTCCATCGCGGCCGCCAGCGCCGGTCCGGTCTCCCGGCCGTCGCGCGCGACGACGAACTCCTGCCCATCGCGTCCGGCGGCGCGACCCACCGCCAGCGCGAGTTCCGGCGTCACCTTCTCGACCGCGCTTCCGCGGATACCCGCGGTCCCAAAGAGGTCCATACCGTGACGTGACGCCCGCGGACACTTAGCTTTCCGCGATTCGGCGCAGGTAGTTCGGCGCAGGCGACTCGGTGTGAGTAACTCCGGTGAGCGACGCCCCGGTCGGTAGGCGTGGGAGTCCATCCCCCGTGAAAAATAAACCCTCGGGCGTGGTACTCGGTAAGTATGGACTACACTGACCCGCAAGGACTCTTCGACATCGTTCTCTGGAGCATCGTGCTGATGGCGGCAATCGTTCTCGCGTACCTGCTGCTGTTCGGTAGCTTCTGAGTAGTTTCGCGGTGTCCGGACCGGCCGACCAGTTCGGAGTTGTCGGGTGGAGGGAGTTGTCGCCGACGAGCGGCGGGGGTCAGAGCTCGACGCCGCTCGGGATGAGACTGTGCTGGCGGAGCAGGTTGCCCTCGTCGTTGTAGACCAAGAACGTGCTCTTGTCGTACTCGACGAGGTCGTCGCCGTTGATGCTGATTTCGACGTGGTACCGGCCGTCCATGTCGCCCGAGGCCTTGCCGTACTCGCGGGCGGCGGTGATGAACTTCAGCACGTCGTCGGCGTCCTGGTTCAGTTCCAGCACGAAGTCACCCGTGATGCGGTTAGTGACGCTGACGACGCCCGTGGTGTCGTCGTCGTCCACGGGACCTTGGAGTCTGAACGCCACGTCGGTCTCCTCGGCGTCGAGCAAGTCGTCGTCTGTCCCCGTGAGGCGCTCGCGGAGCGTCGAGGAGGGGCCCTCGAAGTCGATAATTACCGTCGGCTTCTTGGCCTCGTCGCCGTCCTCGACCCAATCGACGTTTCGAACCTCCAGCGTGAAGTAGTCGCGCCTCATTCCGTACGCACCACTACGACCCGGCGCGTCATGAACGTAACGCCACTCCCACGAAGCGACACCGTCGAAGAAAGTCGAACTTACTCGTCCGGGAACCGGTCGCACAGCCGATAAATAGGGGCATGAACAGTAGTCTCGCCGAAACGAAGCGGGCGAGCGGTGAGTTATAGTAGTTTCTCCGGCGCGCGCTGGCGCGACCCCGTGTCGCGCCACCGGCGTGCGAGGTCTGCGAGAGCGTAGCGACCGCAGGCTCGGCAGAGCTTGTCTCTGCCGGTGGATGACTGAACGACCGAACGCGGTGAGGGAGTGAGGGAAGAGGCTGGGGAGGTGTGAGGCTCGCGGTAGCTGTTGCGGTGCTGTGCGGTGCGGTAAACGCCTCGACTCAAGCCTGAAGCTAGCTTCTCTGTCCCTTCGAATCAGTATCGTCCAAATCTTCCTTCTCGAAGGAAGCATCGTCCAACTCCTCTTTCTCGAAGGAAGCATCGTCCAACTCCTCTTTCTCGAAGGAAGCATCGTCCAACTCCTCTTTCTCGAAGGAAGCATCGTCCAACTCCTCTTTCTCGAAGAACAGTCGCCGAAGACGAATCACGTCACTCCCGTCGCGCAACCAGAAGCGCCCCGCCGAACAGGTACAGCAGCACCACGCCGACCGGAATCGGCAGACCGGGGAACCCGCGCGTCCAGAGGAGCCACGTCGCCACCGTGAGCACGACCCCCGCCAGCGAGAGGAGCGCGCCCATCGCCCGCACCGCGTCGAAGGCGGCCTCGACGCGCTCCTCGGCGAGGTAGAGCGCGAGACTCAGCGCCACCGCCGCGCCGACGACCGCCGCGCCGACCGCCCACGCTTGGTAGGCGACCGCAATCGACTGGCCCTCCTGATAGGAGAGCGCACCGAGCGGCGTCATCACCGCCGCGGCCTCCGAGATGGAGATGCCGAAGACGTACCGGACCTGAAAGAACGGGAAGCGAACGAACAGGACGCTACCGACGCCCGAGAGCGTCGAGTAGGTGATGTTCCACGGGAGCAACGCCGAGAGCCACGCGAGGACGACGGCCAACTCTCCGGCGTACTCCGAGCGAACCCAGACCATGCGCGAGTGAGCGAAAGCCGGGGAGTAAAAGCTACCGGGACGGCTTAGAGACTGTTTTGTATTTGTTTGGAGCAGAAATATATTTTCTTAACAGGCACTGTCTAGTTACGCACCTCCTGAATCGGGGTGCGTCCATCGAGTGCTTGATGCGGTCGTTGTGCGTTATAATAGTGTGTAAACTGTACAAGCCACTCGCGGGCGCTTTGCTGACTGCCCACCC
>NZ_SBIT01000016.1 GCF_004765785.1 Halorussus ruber
CGTCCGCTCCCGCTGCCAACATTCAAGAGTCGCGGTGTCTAACGTCCTTTTGAGCAGGTTTGCGGCTTGCATGGACACAACCGCTACAACCTGCTCACTTCTTAAACTGCGCTAACTAGACAGTGCCGTTTTAGAAATTATTATATTTGTTTAAGAACGGTATATATTTGTTAAGCTCGGTCTGATGGAAGTTTCTGTGGATGAAACAACGAGAGCAACAGGGGTCGTTTGAGTCAGTTCTAGAGGGACAGCGAACGGTAGTAGTAAAGTCCGAGAAGCTAGCTTCGGGCTTGAGCCTAGGCGTCTCCCGCTCCGCACAGCACCGCGACCGGGGGCCACACCCTCCCCAACCGATTGCGCTTCTCGGCCTACGGCCTGCGATGCTCGTCCCTCGCACGCCGATGGCGCGGCACGGAGGCCGCGCCAGCGCGCGCCGAGTGGAAAGTCGGACCGACCTCTCCCCGACACGACTTTCGAACTCCGGAATCCTTTTCACTCGGCCATCCCCACAAATCTGGTATGTTTACCGGAATCGTTGAGGAGGCGGGGAGAGTCAGCGACGTGACCGTGACCGAGGAGGGCCGTCGCCTCCGCATCGAGGGCGAGGACGCCGCGCAGGACCTCGAACGCGGCCAGAGCGTCAGCGTCAGCGGGGTCTGCCTGACCGTCGAGGAACACGGCCCGGGATGGTTCGAGGTGTTCCTCGCCAGCGAGACCGTCGCAAAGACCTATCTCGGCGAAGTCGAGGCTGGCGACCCAGTCAACCTCGAACGCGCAATGGCCGCCGACGGGCGCTTCGACGGCCACGTCGTGCAGGGCCACGTGGACACGACCGCCGAGGTCACGGACATCCGGCAGGTCGGCGAGGACTGGGAGTACGAGTTCGCCATCCCCGAGGGCTTCGGCAAGTACGTCGTGGACAAGGGGTCGGTCGCCGTGGACGGCATCAGCCTCACGGTCGCCGAGCGCGGCGAGGAGAGCTTCTCCGTGGCGATTATTCCGGAGACCCGCGAGGTGACCAACCTCTCGGAGAAGGAAGTCGGCGACCCGGTCCACTTGGAGGTGGACGTGATTGCGAAGTACGCCGAGAGCCTGCTGGAGGACGCCGGATTCGAGATGGGCGGCGAGGAAGTCGCGGACGAGAAGATTGCGGAGACGCTGGAGCAGTAAGCGGCGCTGTTTTTCATCGTTCACTTTGGAAGATGGACGACCAGAGGAAAGTTAGCTACTACCGAAGCCGAGGAGTTCCCGCACAGCACCGTCAGAGCGTCGCTCTGACGAGCCGTGACTCGCTTCGCTCGTCACGACACCGCCCCGCGACCGCGGGCCTCACACCTCCCCAACCTCTTCCCTCGCTCCTTTCAGTCGCTCAGTCATCCCTCGCGCGCCGATGGCGGACCACAGGGGTCCGCCAGCGCGCGCCGGAAGTCGTCAATACGCGCCGAAGTTCGGAGGTAAAGAAACCGCAACCAGACCGACCCTTGAGATATCATCCCTTGATTCCGACGCGCGTCTGACGTAGCTTTTTCACTATCCGGCGTTCACGAAGGACCGAATGCGAGTCGCCGGACTCCTGCTCGGACTGGTCGTCGCCGGGGCGGTGGCAGTCGGAGCCTCGACGCTCACCCCCGGCGCGGAACCGACGCTGGTGACGGCCGCCGCGGGCCTGCTCGGCGTCGGAATCGCGGGACTAATCGCGCTCGGCATCGACCGCGCGGTCGAGCGCCGCCTCTCCTCGCCCTTCGACTGTGACCCCGGGAACGCCGCCGACCGCGACTGCTTCGCAAACGCCGACCGACTCGCGGTCGGGGCGGGGTCGGCCGCGGTGTTCGTCCGGGTCGGGTTGGTCCATCTGGTCGCCGACCCCCTCCGAATCGACGGCGCAGTCCTAATCGCGCTCGCGGTGGCGACCATCGGCGTCGTGGTAGGCTACCGGACCGCAGACGGACTCCTCGACGGCCTGCGCGACGGGGTGCTGGCCTGCGGCCTCGGCGGCGCGCTCTGCGTCTCGCTGGCGGCCTACGACGCGAGAAAGGTTGTGGATGTCGCCGCCTTCGACGCCGTCGTCGCGGGGAGCGGCGTCGTCCTCCCGGTCTCGTTCGGCGCGTTCGGCGGCGTCTCGGGCGCGGTCGGGTGGTGGCTGGCCGACTGGCTCTCGGGTGCCGACCCCCTCGCGTGAGGACGAGACTCCTCGCTACTCGATTCGGTCCGAATCGCTCGACTCGTCCCCGTCCCCGGGTCGCTCGTCGTTCTCGCTGTGTTCTGGTCGTTCGCCGAGGTCGGCACCGCCGTCGCTCTCTGGTTCGGGTTCCATCTCGACGCCCTCGAAGGTGACGCTCTGGCCCATGTCCACCTGCCGGTAGGCCTTCCGGTAGCGCGAAATCTTCCGGTAGAGGATGTATCCGAAGAAGCTGTCGTAGACCACGACGAAGGCGATGAACGCCACGCCGGGCGCGACTGCGACGCCAGCGAGTTCCAGAATCGGGTTGAGGTAGGTCACCAGCGTGTTGTAGGTCGCGTGGATGAACGCCGCGATGAGGAGGCCCTTGACCACTATCGGCCCGGCGTTCTCCCGGTTGAACTTCGCCAATCCGAGGTAGTAGCCCGCGAACGCCGAGTAGATGACGTGGCCCGGCCCGGCCAGCAGGCGCACCGCGGCGGTCTGGCCCGCGGTGGCGATGGCCTCGGCCCCCAGCGGCGTCGCGGCGCTCAGCCCCTGCGTGATGTAGATGGCGTTCTCGATGGTAGCGAAGCCCAGACCGGCGACCGCGCCGTACACCGCGCCGTCGATGACCGCGTCGAAGCGCGCGTCGCGGAAGGCCCAGAGCCGGACCGCGAGCCACTTCACGACCTCCTCGACCGGCGCGACCACGAGGTAGAAAAACAGCGTCATCCCGACGATAGGGACCAGCGTGACCACGGGTTGCAGGAGCGTGTTGACGATGGCCGCGAAACTCGCCAGCACGACGCTCAGCAGGAAGGTCAGCGCCAGCAACCAGACCGGTTCGGAGGTCGTCACGTCGGCGTACCAGATGTAGACCGCCAGCGCGAACGCTGGCACCACCGACAGCAGGACGAACGCCCCGATGACCGGGTTCCGGAACGAGGTGATGGCGACGCCGAACAGGAGGAGTTCGACCAAGACGATGACCAGCACGAACAGCGCGACGACGTAGGGCGCGAGCGCACTCAGGAAGCCGTAGATTCCGGTCGAGAGTTTGTCGAGTAAGCTCCGAGGCTCCCACGTGGCGATGTCGTAGAGGTCCGCCGAGTCGGTCGCACCGTCGGCGACGGGGTCGCGTTCACCTTCCATCGCCGTGGACTACGGATTCCAAGACCAATTATCTGGCTCACGAACTTCCTTTCATACCTTAATTGTGATTATACACCATTAACACTCTCAGGGGTAACCTTATCAAGGAGAATCGGCCACAGCGTGGATAACGATGACGTACCGAAGCGCGAGTCGCGGTATCATGTACACCGCCCCGCCGAAAGCAGACGAGAATAGCCGAACAGACGATGCAGCGGAAGAAACAGCCGAGGAGATAGCGGCCGAAGTCGAGGAGCGCGCGCCGGAACTGGCCTCCTCGCCCGGCGCGAGCGACGCCAACTGGACCGGCTCGGTCCCGGCCGACGACTGACGTCCGAGCGGTCACCGACCCGTAGATTCCTGCCCGCCGGTCACGCCGACCGCGCGCCGCCCGACCCCCATTTTCCGACCGAATCGCTACACCGAAGGGTCCGCCTCACGAGCCTTCGGACATGAACGTCGAGCGAGTCGCAGACAACTCCCCTTGCTTCGAGCAACCATGAACAGGGTCCGGATTCGCGGCATCTACACGACCGCCCTGACCGAGCGCCTCCGCGAGGAGTTCGAAGTCGTGCAGGCCTCGCCCCCGATTCGGCGGCGCTTCGACGCCGAGTTCCCGGCCGAGGAGTACGACGCCAGCGTCGAGACCACCGACGACAGACAGGGTGCGGGCGTCGTCGGGGACCCCGAGGCGGTCGAAGCGATTGGGAAGAATCTCGCCGACCTCGGTATCGACACGTTCTGTTGGACCGACCCGACACCGCGAGGAGCCGTCTTCGACGGCGTCGTCACCGAGACTCTCGGCGGCGGCGCAGTCGTGGACTTGGGCGACCGGGAGGGATACCTCTCGTTCGGAAAGGTGGACCGGCGAATCCACGAGGGCGACGAGGTCCGCGTGCAGGTCCACGACGCCGCAGCCCCGTGGGCCGACAGGCGGCCCACCCTCGGCACCGAGATTCAGGCCTTCGGCGGGGTGGCGAGCCTCTCGAAGGGCATCGACCGCGTGGTGGCCTCCGGCGACGAGGCGACCAAGACCGAACTCGCCCGGACCACCGAGATGCTCCCGACCGAGGTGCCCGACGACTGGGGCGTCCGGTGGGAGTACGCCGCCGCCGACGCCGGGATGGACGCGATGGACGACGCGCTCTCGCGGGCCGTCGAGCAGGCCGAGGCAATCGACGCGGGCCTCGCAGACGCGCCGGACTCGCCCGAAGAGGGCAACCAGCGCCTGCCCCGGCGACTCGTCGCGCCCGAGGAGACGGCGTGGTGCTGGTTCGGCCGGGAGTCCAGATTCGCCTTGGACGCCGACCGCCGAGGCGTGACCACGACGATGCCGGGCCACCACCGAGTCAAAGCGGCCCACAAGTCCGCGAGCGGCGCGGTCGATTTCGTGGAGGACCTCCGGGCGGGCGAGTCACACTCTGGAACCGACGAGTTTCCCACGGGCGCGACGCTCCGGCAGTTCGGCCCCTCGGAGGGCGACCGCCTCGAAATCCGCCACGGAAAGCCCGACGGCCGGTGCTTCTCGCTCGGCCGAGGAGAGGTCTCGACGTGTCTCCCTGACGAGGGCAAGGTCACGGTCCGCCGCCAGATGTCGGGCCGGGGAACCTACGACGCCCTCGGGACAGACCGCGAGTCGGGCGACGTGGCCGTCACCAAGTTCCGCGAGGGCCGGTGGTGGTACCCGACAGTCTACAAGAGCGAGGACGGTCGGAGCAAGGGCACCTACGTCAACGTCTGCACGCCGGTCGAGTTGTTCCCCGACTCGGCGCGGTACGTGGACCTCCACGTGGACGTGGTGAAGACTCCCGACGGCGAGGTCCGACGCGTGGACGACGACGAACTCGACGCCGCCGTCGAGGCGGGGAACATCTCGGAGCCACTCGCCGAGAAAGCCCGGAGCGTGGCGAGTAGCGTCGAACGCGCGCTGAAGTAAGCGGGAATAGCGGGAAATGCGGGAAAATCGGGGGCGGTTCAGCGCGTCAGTTTCTCGCGGCTAATCTGTACGCCGGTCGGCGTGACCAGAATCTGGTCGTCGCCCTTCTGGACGATGTCGCCGTCCACTTCGCGGGCGACCTGCTGGAGTTCGTTGGTGATGCGCTCGACCGTGGTGTCCTCGGTCCGCAGGCGGGTGATGTCGGCCACCACGAGGTCACCGTCGTAGATGGCGTCTTTGATGGCGATTACGTCCTGTTGGCCCTGAATCTCGGCGATGTGGACCTGCATCGCGGCGTCGCTCGACGCCGTGTCGAAGTCGTCGAGGTTGAGTTCGACGTAGTCCTCGGCGGTGTTCGCGTCCCGGTCGCCGAGGATTTTGCTCATGAAGCCCATAGAGACATGGGCCGAGCGAAACGGTATAGTTCTTACGTCAGACGGGTATTCCCCGCGTTCGGCCAAAAGATTCATAATATTCACAAAAATGTTTAAGTCGTACCAGTATAGTTCATAATTTGTGGTTAATAATAAAAATAAGCTGTCGAGGCGGAATGTATTGAAGATTGCCGGAAGCACCGTGGCCGCGGCCGGTGTGACCGGACTCGCGGGCGCGACTGGACAGGTCGAAGTCAACGTCGGCTTCGCCTCCGAGCGCGGTCGCCAGAAGACCCTCGACGCGGCCGACGAGACGGTTCGGGACTTCGATTCGCTCGACATCGTGACGGCGAAGATGCCTGCGAAAGCGGCTCAGGGACTCCAGAACAACCCGAACATCCGCTACGTCGAACAGAACGGGACGGTTCACGCGCACGCTCAGACCCTGCCGTGGGGCATCGACCGCGTGGACGCCGACGTCGCACACAGCAACGGTGACACCGGCAGCGGTGCCGACATCGCCATCCTCGACACGGGTATCGACTCCGACCACCCCGACCTCGAAGCCAACCTCGGCGAGGGCAAGGACTTCAGCGGGAAGGGCACGTGGGAGGACGGCGACGGTCACGGGACCCACTGCGCTGGGATTGCGAACGCGGTCAACAACTCCGAGGGCGTCGTCGGCGTCTCGACCGAGGCCACCCTCCACGCCGGCAAGGTGCTGGGCGACGACGGTAGCGGTTCGTTCTCGGACGTTGCGGCCGGTATCGAGTGGGCCGCCGACCAAGGCTACGACGTCGCCAGTCTCAGCCTCGGCGCGAGTTCGGGGACGACCACGCTAAAAGACGCCGTGGACTACGCCTACAACAACGGCGTCCTCGTGGTCTCGTCGGCGGGCAACTCCGGTCCGTGTACCGACTGCGTGGGCTATCCGGCGGCCTACAGCAACGCGATGGCCATCTCCTCGACCGACGAGGACGACTCGCTGTCGAGTTTCTCCTCGACCGGGTCCGAAATCGAACTCGCCGCGCCCGGCGGCAGCATCTACTCGACGTACACGGGCGGCGGCTACGACACCCTCTCGGGGACCTCGATGTCGTGTCCCCACGTCTCCGGTGCCGGTGCCCAACTGATGGCGACCGGCATGTCCAACACCGAGGCCCGGAGCGCGCTCAAGAACAACGCCGAGGACATCGGTCTCGGCTCCAACGAGCAGGGTGCGGGCCTCCTCGACGTGGAAGCCGCGCTCGGCGGCGGCGATGGCGGCGACACGAGCGTCACGGTCTCGACCGGAAGCGCCTCGAACGTCGGCACCTCGTCGGCAACGCTGAGCGGCGACCTGACCGACCTCGGCGGCGCGTCCTCGGCGGACGTGTACTTCGAGTACGGCGAGAGCGGCACGACGCTCGACAGCACGACCGGCACGCAGACGCTCTCCTCGACCGGAACGTTCAGCGCGGACGTGTCCAACCTCAGTAGCGGTACGGACTACGACTTCCGCGCGGTCGCCAGCGCCAGCGACGGCGACACCGACACCGGAAGCTCGGTCACGTTCACCACGAGCAGTTCCAGCGGCAGTAGCAGTCCGGCCATCGACACCTTTTCGGTCACGAACAACAGCAACGGCGGCTGGGCG
The DNA here is from genome assembly GCF_004765785.1 of Halorussus ruber. Classification (GTDB taxonomy): domain Archaea; phylum Halobacteriota; class Halobacteria; order Halobacteriales; family Haladaptataceae; genus Halorussus; species Halorussus ruber. Next base: position 7,260 of record NZ_SBIT01000016.1, read on the forward strand.
CGCTTCGACGTGAACTGGAGCGTCTCGGACGCCGACGGCGACCTCGCTTCAGTTGACCTCACGCTCTCGAAGTCCTCGACCGTCGACTCGTACAGTACGTCGGTCAGCGGCTCCAGCGCCTCGGGGTCGGCCCGATTGCAGGACAAGAAGGGCAGTGGTTCTTACGACATCACGCTCACCGTTACTGACGCGGCGGGCAACACAACCAGCCAGACCAAGACCGTCTCGGCCTGATTCGGCGGTCCCGCTCCGCGCCCGAATCCCCGAGCCGATTCAGATTTCTTTTCGAAACGACGAGCGTCGTGACGAGTCCACGTGTTCTGTCGGCGACGACCAGAAGGACCTATATACGCCGTTAGCAATTTTTATATTTCTAAAAGATATAGTTTTATTTCTTTAACCACTACGGACGAGTCCGACCGACACGGGCTTGCCGTCGCAACATCTCGGAATTCGTCGGGGCGGAAGCGGTTCTACCCCACACCATCTATACGGCAAAAATAGATTAATTTTATAATTAGAAAACAAAATATTAAGTATCTGCGATTGTATGTAATTTATGGATGTCAAAAGATACCAACGGTGTTTCGAGGCGTAACGTACTGAAAATGGCCGGCGGGTCGGTCGTGGCGACCGGACTGGCCGGTCTGGCGGGCGCGAAGGGAACGGTCGAAATCAACGTCGGATACCGCGGCAACGCCGCGCGACAGGCGGCGCGCAACGCCGCGAGCGACGTGGTTCGGGACTTCGACTCGCTCGACATCGTGACCATCCGGGCGTCCGCGAACGCCGCTCGCGGTCTCGCCAAGCGCAAGAACGTCCGCTACGTCGAGGAGAACGGAACGGTCCACGCCCACGCTCAGACCCTGCCGTGGGGTATCGACCGCGTGGACGCCGACGTGGCCCACAGCGACGGCGAGACCGGCAACGGTGCCGACATCGCCATCCTCGACACGGGAATCGACTCCGACCACCCCGACCTCGAAGCCAACCTCGGAGCAGGCAAGGACTTCAGCGGGAAGGGCACGTGGGAGGACGGGGACGGTCACGGGACCCACTGTGCTGGCATCGCGGACGCCGTCAACAACTCCGAGGGCGTCGTCGGCGTCTCGACCGAAGCCACCCTCCACGCCGGAAAAGTGCTGGGCGACGACGGAAGCGGGTCGTGGTCCGACGTGGCCGCAGGGCTCGAATGGGCCGCCGACCAAGGCTACGACGTCGCCAGCCTCAGCCTCGGCGCGAGTTCGGGCAACTCGACGTTGAAGGACGCGGTGGACTACGCCTACAACAACGGCGTCCTCGTGGTCTCGTCGGCGGGCAACTCCGGTCCGTGTTCGGACTGTGTCGGCTACCCCGCCGCCTACGACAACGCGATGGCCATCTCCTCGACCGACGAGGACGACTCGCTGTCGAGTTTCTCCTCGACCGGGTCCGAAATCGAACTCGCCGCGCCCGGCGGTGACGTGTACTCGACGTACAAGGGCGGCGGCTACGACACCCTCTCGGGCACGTCGATGTCCTGCCCGCACGTCTCCGGCGCGGGTGCCCAACTCATGGCCAACGGTGCGTCCAACACCGAAGCCCGCAGCACGCTCAAAGACACCGCCGAGGACATTGGTCTCGGCAGCAACGAGCAGGGCGCAGGTCTGCTCGACGTGGAAGCCGCAATCAACGGCGACGACGGCGGCGACGGCGGCGACGGCGGCGACTGCCTCGACGCGACCCAGTGGCCCGACGGGACCGGCTCCAGCGGTGCCGAGAACATCGACACGGTCACCTTCACCGGCCAGTTCTCGGAGAGTTCGGCCGACAACGCCTACGAGGACTTCACCTGCTCGGGTCCCGTCACGGTCAGCGCGGGCGGGTCGTTCGACGTCGAACTCGACTTCTCGGACGGTGGCTACGACGGCCACTACGCCAACGTCTACGTGGACTGGGACCAGAACAAAGACTGGTCCACCGCGACCGAGACCCAAATCTTCTCGGACGTGACCGACGACACTTCGACGTACACCGCGACGGTGGACGTGCCCAGCGACGCGCCGACGGGCCAGACGCTCGTCCGCGTCCGCCTCAGCTGGAACAGCTTCGAGGAGCCGGGCGTCACGGGCGACTACGGCGAGGTCAACGACTTCACCGTCGAAGTCCAGTAGCGCCTCGAACCGCGACGAATTTCCGCGAAACCGACTTTTTTGGCCGGGCGGGTCCTCGATTGGGGCATGACCTTCAGCATCTGCGTCCGCGAGAGCTACGAAGACGACGAGGGCACCACCCAGACCCGGTTCGGCGTGGCGGTCACGACCCGCCTGCCCGCGGTCGGGACGCTCTGTCCCTTCGCCAGCGAGAACGGTGCGGTGGCGACTCAGAGTCTGGTCAACGTCGAACTCGGCCGGAAGGGCGTCGAGTATCTGGACGACGGGCTGGCGGTCGAGGACGCCCTGCAGGCCCTGCTCAACGCCGACGAGGGCGCGCCCCAGCGCCAACTCCACGGCGTCGATGAAGACGGGACGTTCGTCTTCTCCGGCGAGGAGTGCAAGGACTGGTACGGCCACATCGAGGGCGATAGCTACACCGTCGCCGGGAACCTGCTGACCGGCGAGTCCGTCGTCGAGGCCGTGGCTGACGAATACGAAGAAAGCCGAGACGAAGACCGACCCCTCGCCGAGCGACTCGTGGACGCCCTCGAAGCGGGCCACGCCGAGGGCGGCGACAAGCGCGAGGAGTTGCACGTCCAGAGCGCGGCCCTCCTCGTGGAATCGACCGAGGACCGCGAGATGGAACCCTACTACGACGACCTCCGGGTGGACGCGACCGAGACGCCCGTCGAGGACCTGCGCGAGACCTACGAACTGGCCACGGAGGGCTTCGAGATGGCGGTCGAACGCTACGAGGAAGCCTACGAGGAGGACGAACTGGAGGGAGTCGAGGGCGAGGACAACGACGAGTCGTCGGCGGACGGCGAAGCGACCGACGAATAGGGCCGTGTCCGAGTTCGGTTCCGAACGAACGCGCCTCGCCCGACTCGCGGGCCTCGCGGGCCTCGCTGGCGGTCTGGCATGGGTGGGACTGGTCGTCGCCTCGTTCGCGGTGGGACAGGGCCAAACCCTGCTCGGCTACGGGACGCTCGACGTTCTCACGCCAGCGATTCTCGCGCTCGCAGTCGTCGGTCTCGCGGGCTACTACGCCCGGACCCAGACCGAGTGGGGCCGGGTCACGACCGCGGGGTTCGTCGCGTTCTTCGCCGGTCTGCTCGGCGCGCTCGCCGGGTCCGCGGCCTACGTCGCTGGCGGCCTCCTGACGGGGTGGACGCTCTCGGTCTGGTCGTACCTCCTCGCGCTGGTCGGCGCAGTCGGCTTCGGCGCGGGCCTGCTCTGGGACGAGGTCCCGCCGCGCTCGGGTGCCCTCCTGCTGGCGATTTCGCTCCCGGCGGGACTGGGCGTCTCGCTGACGCTGGCGGTCGGCGGCGTGGTCCCCGACGAGGCCGTGGTTCCGGTCGGTCCGGGGGTGTTGCTGGGGGCGGGGATTGCTGTTCTGGGGTGGTGGGTGTGGCGCGAGAAGTAGCACCGCGAGCGAACGAACGTGAGCGACCGCTGGAAAGTCCTCGCTAGACGTTGAACTCGTACAGTTCGTCGCCGACGTGGTGGACCGAGGAGACCACTTTCCCCTCGCTCCCGACCATGTCCGACCCCTCGGTCTGGGCGCGGCCGATGGCCAGCACCTTGCCGTGGGACTCCTCGGCGATAGCCACGAGGTCGCCCGCCGAGATGTCCTCGTCGGCCTCGGTGATGCCGGGGCGCATCACGTCCGCGCCGTCGCTGACGAACGAGACCGCGCCAGCGTCCACCGTGACGACCCGCGTCTGTGGCGGGTACTCGTTCGCGCCGCGGACCGTCAGGAACGGCTCGTCCTCGTAGTAGAGGACGGCGGGTTCCCCGTCCACGAGGACGAGGTCGAACTCCGAGTCCTCCAGTTCGACCAGTTCGTAGGTGTCGGCGTCCAGCTCGACGCCGAGTCCGTCGGCCAGTGCCTCCTCGATTTCTCGCACCTCGTCGCTCCGCAGGTGGTGACGAGATTTGACTTCCATACCCACACGTCTGTCGCTTCGGGGCTTAATACTCTCGCCTTCGAGGCGCCCGCGTTCGCCGCGACCCGGATTTCAGATAAAGGTAAAAGCCCGCCGGTCATACTCCCACGTATGAAGGCAAAGCGGGAGTATCGGGACCGCGAGGAGGTCGAGGTCGCGGTACTCGACGCCCTCGTCGACCGGAACGACGACGGGATGACCGTGTTCGAAATCCGCTCACGAGTCGAGGCCGACATCGACGAGTTGGAGACCGCGCTCGCCAACCTCAAGGAGGACGGCCTCATCGACGCCAGCGAGGGCGACCACCGGACGCTCATCACCCCCGACGAGAAGGTGATTCCCGACCCCGACGAGGAGGTCGAGGAGCCCTCGTTCGTGGACAAAATCATCGAGCGCCTGCCGCTTTAGTGAAATTTTTCGGAGAAGACGGGTGTATTCTCGGGAGGTGTGACGTTTGGCGAGTTTCTGGCGACAGGAGAACAGTCGGCGAGGAGTTGCTTCAGGCTTGAGCCAAGGAGTCACCGCGACCGCCCCGCACCGCCCCGCAACAGCCTCACACCTCCCCAGCCTCGTCGGCCGCTCGAGGCGGCCTCCTCCCTCGCGCGAATTGGCGTGCGCAGAACCGCGCACGCCGACAGACAAACCGCGTCTGTCGAGCCTGCGCTCGCTTCGCTCGCGCAGACGCCAGCGCGCGCCGGGAGAGAAATTTCGCCAAGCGCCTGCCGACTGTACAGAACTTGAACGCGCCAGAGGACAGACCCCCTTGCTTCCGATTCCGACCTTTTAATCCCGTCCCGGCCCGAATCCGGGGTAATGACAGTTATCGAGGACCAGCAGGACGACCTCGGGGCGGAATGGACCGACGTCGGCGGACGGGACATTCCCGCGGACTACGGCCGACCGGCGCGCGCTCACGGCGCGGTCCGGCGGGTCGTCGGCGTCACCGAGATGCCCTACGGCGTGGTCGTCCTCCGAGGAGACGACCGAGTCGAGTACGTGGACAACGTGGTCTCGAACGACGTGCCCGCGGAAGACGGCGAGGGGTGCTACGCCCTCCTGCTCGACCCGCAGGGCGGAATCGAGTTGGACCTGTACGTCTACAACGCGGGCGAGCAGTTGCTCCTGTTCGTCCCGCCGGGGAGGGCCGCCGACTTGGCCGACGAGTGGCGCGACAAGGTCTTTCTGCAGGACGTGGACATCTCGGTCGCCTCCGACGACTTCGCGGTGTTCGGCGTCCACGGCCCGAAGGCGACCGAGAAAATCGCCAGCGTCCTCAACGGCGCGAGCGCGCCGGACGGCCACCTCTCGTTCGTCCGCGGGCGGATGGCCGAGGTCGGCGTCACCGTGATTCGGACCGACGCGCCGACCGGCGAGGAGGGCTACGAGGTCGTCTGCACCACCGACACGACCGTCAACGAGACCGGTATCGAGCAGGAGAACGCCGAACTCGTCTTCGACACCCTGTTGAATCAGGGCCTGAACGCCGCGCCATTCGGTCGGCGGACGTGGGAGTCGCTGACCCTCGAAGCGGGGACGCCCCTGTTCGACACCGAGTTAGAGGGCCGGATTCCGAACGTCGTCGGTCTGCGCAACGCGGTGGACTTCGACAAGGGCTGTTTCGTCGGCCAAGAGGTCGTCTCCCGGGTGGAGAACCGCGGGCAACCGAGCCAGCGACTCGTGGGGCTTCGTCCCGAGGAGGTCCCGGACTCGGGCGCGGCGGTCTTCCGCGGCGACGAGTCGGTGGGCGAGGTGACTCGGGCCGTCGAGAGTCCCGACCGGGAGGAACCCATTGCGTTCGCCGCGGTGGACTTCGACGTGGGGCCGGAGAACGCGGGCGAAGGAGGAGAAGGCGAGGACCCCGAGTTGACCGTCCGCGTCGGCGGCGAGGAGGTCCCTGCCGAAATCGGGAGCCTGCCGTTCGTGGAGGGGAGCGACCGCTCGGCCCGGATTCCGGAGTACTAAGTGAAGCAAATTTTATCCGGAGCGAAAGGAAGGGAACGCTATGGACGAACTGTCCCCGTCCCGAAGACGACTCCTCGCCGGTGGAGCGACTGTGGTGACTGCGCTGGCTGGCTGTTCTGCGCTCCCCTCCCGCGACGAATCCGGTTCGGAGTCCGACTCGAAGTCACCTCTCGACCGAATTGTCGTTCGGAGCGACACCGGGAACAGCGAACCACTACGGCTGACGCTGGTTTACGGGCCGCCAGAGGCGAATACCGAGCGCCCGGTCTGGAAGACCGTCGAAGCACCCGCCGATGGCGAGCCAAAGACGATAGGTCGAAACCTAGAGACGGGAGACGGCGTCTACAGTCTAACCGCGGCCTCGAAGCGCCACACCAATCACGAAGTAGTATCGTTCAATTCGACCGCACAGCGTGGAACTGACGCCTACCAGTTCGAGGTCGTCGTGAAACAGCGGGGTGACGTTTGGGTCAATCTCGACGAGGCCGGAGAACCCATCTCGATTCCGGGATACGACAGCTAGCGGTTCGACGCTCGGCTCAGTTCCCCTCGATAGCGTCCACGACCATCGCGGCCGCGACGACCGCTTCCTTCGGGATACCGGTGTCGTCGTCGATGGTCACGTCGTACTTGTCCTTGAGCGAGAACCGGCCGTCGATGGTGCCGACGTGCCCGCCGTCGCCGTCGGTGATTTCGTACTCGTGGGGAATCAGGCTGAAGAGTCCGTGGAGGTGCCGCAGGAGCGAGACGGCCTTGCTCTTCGAGGAGATTTCGGCGATTCGGTTCCCGGTGTCGGGATTCCGGAGCGTCCACTTGTCCACCAGTAGGGTGAACTTGTTGTCCAGCACGACGACCGTCTCGCCGGTCCGGTCGTCTACGAGTGCGTAGTCGCCCGCGAAGTCGAAGACGTTGGCGGCCTCGACGGTGAAGGCGGAGTCGCCGTCGGCGTCCACGAAGGGGAACTCCTCTTTGAGTTTGAACATCTTCTGCTTGCCCCGGAGGACGAGGTCGCCGTCGCCGTCGTAGGCCTTGTACTTGTTGCGAATCGGCGACTGGACGACTGTGTACTCGTCGTCGGTCAAATCGAGGGCGGCGATGTCGGCCATATGCGGAGTGTTGCGCGCTCTGATTGAAATACCTTCGTGGCGAATCGGCGGTCCAAAGACGTTGATTTCCCGAAAGTGGGTAAGATTTATTGCTCTACTAACCGCCATTCGGAATACGTCATGTTGGAGACGAAGAGGGCCGAGTACGAAGTGACTCGTCAGCAGAACAACTATCTGTGGCTCGAAGTTCTGCGGGGAGATGACCAAGGAATCCGAGTCTCGGTGCCAATCGAAGACGAGAGCTACGACGAACAGATTCGGGAGTCGGTCGAGCGTCTTAGCGAAGGAGAACGCATCGAAGCAGTCCTCGTGAGCGAAGACGAAACGACACCAGACTGGAAGTTCGAGGAAGTACACGCTATCGAGGACGAGCAGAATCGGTCGCCCGTTCGAGCGAACGTCTAGTCGAGTCAGTCCGACTCTTCGTCTCCACTCGTTGTTGCGTCGTCGTTCCACTCGTGAGCGACGGTCAGTTTCACGTCGTCCGGTAGCTGTATCTTGGTTCCGTTGCCGGTGATGGCGACGACGTAGTCCGAGAACAGGTACTCGACGTAATCCTCCTCGAACGACTCCGTGAGGACCCAGAACGCCCAGACGATTACGATGGCGACCGAGACGAGGTGCCAAATCGGGGTCCAGTACTCGAAGAAGGCCGGGCGAGCGTAAACGACGCCAGCGTAAAGTGTCTCGCCTTCGGTGAACAGCGAATCCGCGACCCACGAGACAACGAGCGCGACGAGGAGGTACCACGTAGCAATCCACATTCCGCGGTTGAAGTTTCGGAGGGCTTGAAATCGAACCGCCCGGGACGGAGAACCGACGTCGTCGATTTTGCTCGACATGAGGTGGTAGAGAACGTCGATTCGGTCCGTGTTCGGTGGAATGTCGTAGGTTTCGGTCAGGTGGTCCCAGATTTTGTTCGTTAGAACGACGTCGTCCAACATCGTGCCTTGCTCGGACCGGTACGGCGAGATGACCGGGTCAAGGTAAGCGTGTGTAATCCCCCAGAACAGCGACTTGACCCGCGATTGAATATCGCCGTCGCTACTGCCGTCCGAGTCGTCGCCGTCGGACTTCGTCAAATTCCGAAGTCGTTCGGCACCCTGCATCGTCCGTCTGAAACTACTGCGTTCGCCGGTCGCAAACGACGCGTGGTGCTGGACGAATGTCCCGAGAGAGAACGCGATGACAGCGAAGAGCGAGTATCCCCCGAGGTCCGATGGTAGCGGTGGTGACGGAAGGAACCCGACGAACGTGAGCAGTACGACGAGCCCCGGAATCAGATTCCCGAGGAGATCGAACGTCGTGAGGCCCTGAAAGTATCTCCCGACCGGCATGGATAAAATCCACCGTTTCGACTATTTATTGTTGTCGTTCGAGAGCCGAAGATACGACCAACCGAAACCGTGAGTCGGTCACGAGACAGTTGTCGTCCGCTGTGGTGAAATCAATCGGTCGCTTCACGTCACCGCTCCTGAAAGTAACTATGGGATTTCTAAGCAAATGATATTATATATTAAACCAACCTCAAGCATACTCTCTCGACACCACGACCACTACGGCCTTCGTGAATCCCAGCACTATCGGCCCGACGAAGATGCCCGTGAAACCGAACACCACCAACCCGCCGAAGATGCCGACCACCAGCAGGCCCGGGTTCAGGTTGGCGCTCCGCCCGCCGATGACCGGCCGGAGGTAGTTGTCGGTGAGGTTGACCACGCCGAACCCGTAGAGGAGCAGGCCGCCGCCGCCGAGGAGGTCCCCGCCAGCCAGCAGGATGAGCGCGGCGGGAATCCAGATGAACATCGACCCGACGAACGGGAGCAAGCCGAGGACGACCGCCACGACCGTCCAGAAGAGCGCGTTCGAGAAGCCCAGCACCGCGAGCGCGAGGCCGGTCAGCACCGCCTGCACGACCGCGATGAGGCCCTGCGTGACCAGCACCGCGAAGGTGAGCCGGTTCAGTTCCGCCAGTAGTTCCCCCTGCACGTCCGCAGCGAGGGGCGTGACCTCGCGGAACCACCCGACGGCCTCCTCGCCGTCGACCAGCAGGTAGTAGAGCAGGAATCCCAGAATCGTGAACCCGAGCGCGACGTTCGAGACGCCGCCCAGAAAGCCCGTCATCTCCTGGAGCGCCGTGCCAGCGCCGGAGCGAATCGCCGAGAGCAGGTCCGCGCCGAGGTCGGTTTCGAGGAATCGCTGGAACACCGCGAGGTCGATGTCGCCCGACTGGATTCGCTCGGCGACCGAGAGCGCCTGACCGAGGACGGTCTGAAGCAGGAGGACGAGCGGAAGCACGAACAGCACCGTCGCGGATACCATCAGCGCGACCGCGGACTTCCGGGGGCCGACGCGGGGCGCGAACCGGCGCTGGAGAGGGTAGAGCGCGTAGGCCAGTAGCACCGCGAGCGCGACGTAGGTGAAGAAGGGCCATATCACCAGCCACGAGACGTAGACCGACACCGCGAGCAGGAGGAGGGCGAACGCCTTCTCGCCGTTCATCGACAACGAATACGGCGATGACGGTGAAAAAGCCACCCGGGAAGGCGGTCGTTAGCGTCTACTTAACTCGCCCTACTCGGTCAGTTACGCCTCGAACGCCTCGGTGATTTGCTCGGAGACCGACTCGGGGGCGAACACCGTGACCACGTCGCCAGCCTCGATGACGGTGTCGCCCTTCGGGGTGAGGACCGAGTCACCGCGCTCGATGCTGATGACCAGCGAGTCGTCGTCGATGAGACCCGACTCGTTGGCCGATTCGAGCGTCGTGCCGGTGATGGCGGCGTCCTCGGGGACCGTGAACTCGATGACCTCGGCACCGCCGGTCAGGCTCTGAACGTCCGCCAGCGACTGGCGAGCGCCGTCGTCGTCCGGGCCGAAGGGGAGGTAGGGTTGGAACTGCTCGTCTTGCACGATGTCCTCGCGTTCGAGGTCGAGACCGAGGTTCGAGAGTTCCCGCGCGATGCGAGTGATGTCGTCGGTGCCGGTCCCGACCGCGGTGACGACGAGGTTCTCGCGCCCGGCCATGAGTTTCCGGACGTGGACGACGCCCGAGACCTGAAGCGCCTCGCGGGCGAGGCGAGGCCGGTCCTCGACCGGGACCGTGCAGGTGAACTGGTTGATGATTCGGCTGTCAGTCCGCTCGTAGTCGATGTCGGCGTGATAGCCCTGAATGATGCCCGCGTCCTCCATCTGGCGGATGCGGTGGCGAATCGTGGCGGGTGTCACGTCCACCTCCTCGGCGATGGTCGGGGCGGTCGTGTTCCGCGCGTCGGCGGCCAAGTGATAGAGAATACGTTTGTCGATCTCGTCGATGCGATAATCCATGGCCGGGTGTACTTCCGGAATCGCAAAAAGCCCCTTCTTTCCGAGTCGCTTCGAGTAGTTCGGCCAGAAGTGAGCGAAAGTTGCTATGATTTTTGGAAACAAAATTGGAGAAGCTTAAATTTCGTATACAGAAATAAAAGGCGCGGGATTTATTTGGAGGCGGCACGTGCTTCTTGACATGACCGACCACGAGGACATCGGTGCGACCCCGTTCGAGCGGATGGAGTCCCACATGGAACACGAGGACCTCGTCTGCCCGGAGTGTGGTCACGAGGACGACGGCGGGAGCTGGCAGGCGCAGACGACTGGTTCGCAGGTCCTGTACAGCCACGTCTGCCCGAGTTGCGGTGCTATCCGTAAGCGGACGTACAACCTCGGAGACGAATGACCCGGCGAACGGCTGATTTAGAGGAATTTTGTGGGGCGATCCGAGTCCGTCAGAAGTGACAGTCGATTGCATTACAGTCCCGTTAAGTGCCCTGAATCCCTGTTATCTCCTGATGAACGAGACGGCACAGTACGCGAAGAGACGTTTTACTGACACACGAAAACGATGAGCAAGGACTACATCGACGTGAAGGGCGCGGAGGAGCACAACCTCAAGGACCTCGACCTCTCCATTCCGCGCGAAAAGTTCAACGTGGTGACGGGGCTGTCGGGGTCCGGCAAGTCGTCGCTCGCCTTCGAGACGGTCTACGCCGAGGGGCAGCGCCGGTACATCGAGAGCCTGTCGGCCTACGCGCGGAACTTCCTCGGTCAGATGGACAAGCCGCAGGTCGAGAACGTCGAGGGACTGTCGCCCGCCATCTCTATCGACCAGAAGAACGCCGCCAACAACCCCCGTTCGACGGTCGGCACCGTCACGGAACTCCACGACTACTTCCGCCTGCTGTACGCCCGCATCGGCACGCCCCACTGCCCCGAGTGCGGCCGGGAGGTCGGCGAGCAGAGCGCCCAGAACATGGTCCGGCGCGTCCTCGAACTCCCCGAGGGGACCAAGGCCAAAATCGCCGCCCCGGTCGTCCGCGACCAGAAGGGTGCGTTCGAGGACCTCTTCGACGACCTCGTGAGTGAAGGCTACAGCAGGGTCGAGGTGGACGACGAGGAGTTCGACCTCACGATGGACCGACCGGACCTCGACAAGAACTACGACCACGACATCGATGTCATCGTGGACCGCGTGAAGGTCTCTCCGGAGGCCCGGAGCAGAATCACCGACAGCGTCGAGACCGCCTTGGAGGAGGCAGACGGGGTTCTCAAAGTCATCCTCCCCGACCCGCCGGAAGAGGCCGCGGGCGAAATCGGCGGCGCGACCGCTCGTTCCACGGGGGACCTCGCAGGAGAGGCCGACGACCGCCTCGTCGTGGAGTTCTCGGAGGATTTGGCCTGCACCCACTGCGGCATCGACTTCCGCGAGATAGAGACGCGCTCGTTCTCGTTCAACAGTCCCCACGGCGCGTGCCCGGAGTGTGAGGGCATCGGCGAGACCAAGGAAGTGGACGAGGACCTCGTCGTGCAGGACACGTCCAAGCCCCTCAAGCACGTCTTCGAGCCGTGGAGCTACAACCGGACGTACTACCGGCGACAGCTCGACAACGTGGCCGACCACTTCGGCGTGAGCGTCGATACTCCATTCGAGGACCTCCCCGAGGACGTGCAGGAGGCCTTCGTCTGGGGAACCGACGAGCAGGTTCACTTCGAGTGGACGACCAAGAACGGCACCCGCGAGAAGGACGAGCAGTTCGAGGGCGTCATCCCCAACCTCGAACGCCGGTACGTCGAGACCGACTCCGACAGCACCCGCGACCACATCGAGGAGTACATGGCGGTCACGGAGTGCCCCGAGTGTGAGGGCACCCGCCTCAACGAGCAGAGCCGGTCGGTCTACGTCGACGGCACCGCCATCACCGAGGTCAACGAGATGTCCATCGGGGACGCGCTCGACCACTTCGAGGGACTGGAGCAGACCCTCGACGAGCGCGAGACCAAAATCGCCGAGGAGATTCTCAAGGAGATTCGCGCGCGCCTCGGCTTCATGGAGGAGGTCGGCCTCGAATACCTCACCCTCGACCGCGAGGCCGCCACCCTCTCGGGCGGCGAGAGCCAGCGAATCCGACTCGCCACGCAAATCGGGTCGGGACTCGTCGGCGTCCTCTACGTGCTGGACGAGCCGTCTATCGGCCTCCACCAGCGCGACAACGACCGACTCCTGAACACCTTGGAGGAGCTTCGTGACCTCGGGAACACTTTGCTGGTGGTCGAACACGACGAGGCCACGATGCGCCGGGCCGACAACGTCATCGACATGGGGCCGGGGCCGGGCAAGCGCGGCGGCGAGGTCGTCGTGCAGGGCACGGTCGAGGAGGTCGAGAACTGCGAGGAGTCGGTCACGGGCGACTACCTCGCGGGCCGCAAGGAGATTCCGGTCCCCGACGAACGGCGCGAAACTGACGAGAGTCTAACTGTTGTGGGCGCGCGTCAGCACAACCTGAAGGACCTCGACGTGGACATCCCAGTCGGCCAGTTCACCGCGATTACCGGGGTCTCGGGGTCCGGCAAGTCCACCCTGATGCACGACATCCTCTACAAGGGACTGGCCCGCGAGATGAACGACAACACCTCGGTGGACCCCGGCGACCACGACGCCATCGAGGGCATCGAAAACATCGAGAAGGTCCGGCTCATCGACCAGTCGCCCATCGGTCGGACCCCGCGGTCGAATCCCGCGACCTACACCGGAGTCTTCGACTACATCCGCGAGCTGTTCGCCGAGACGAAGCTCTCGAAACAGCGCGGCTACGAGAAGGGCCGGTTCTCGTTCAACGTCAAGGGCGGGCGATGCGAGGAGTGCGGCGGACAGGGCACCGTCAAAATCGAGATGAACTTCCTGTCGGACGTCTACGTCCCCTGCGAGGAGTGCGACGGCGCGCGCTACAACGACGAGACGCTGGACGTGACCTACAAGGGCGCGACCATCGCGGACGTGCTGAACATGTCGGTCGAGGAGGCCTACGACTTCTTCGAACACGACCAGCGAATCGCCCGCAGGCTCGGCCTGCTCAAGGACGTGGGGCTGGACTACATGAACCTCGGCCAGCCCTCCACGACCCTCTCGGGCGGCGAGGCCCAGCGCGTCAAACTCGCCGAGGAGCTCGGCAAGAAGGACACCGGCGACACGCTCTACCTGCTGGACGAACCGACCACGGGCCTCCACAAGGAGGACGAGCGAAAGCTAATCGAGGTCCTCCAGCGATTGACCGACCAAGGAAACAGCGTGGTCGTCATCGAACACGAGTTGGACCTCGTGAAGAACGCCGACAACGTCATCGACCTCGGCCCCGAGGGCGGAGAGAACGGCGGTGAAGTCGTGGCTTCGGGTACCCCGGAAGCGGTCGCCCGAAACGACGATTCGCACACCGGCAAGTACCTTCGGGATATGCTCCCCGAAGTCGAGTTGGAGGGGCCGCGGTCTGACCGAGAGCAGCAGGCCGCGCCAGCGACCGACGACTGACTCTCCGAGCGACCTCCTGTTTTCTGGAATACGGCGCTGTATCGTCACGTTAACGCAGAGAATCCCGGTATTACCGCCGTGCAACGGGTTCGGGTCCGGACCCCGGGACGGCTAAGTACTGGATAACAAAGTGCGGCCCGGGAGAAACTGGCGTACCGTGATGGGACGGGTGGCGGTGGCACCGACGCAACAAGCGATTGAGCGATTTCGGTAGCATGAGCTCGGCTGATAACTCACCGGAACAACAAACACTGTCCGAAGACCTCATCTTCGACGTGTTGAAGAACCGGCGGCGGCGATACACGCTGCATTACCTGAAGCAGCAGGACCGTCCGGTCGAGCTGAGCGAACTCGCCGAGCAGGTGGCGGCCTGGGAGAACGACACGACCGTCGAGGGACTGTCGGCCAACGAGCGCAAGTCGGTCTACACATCCCTGTATCAGACACATCTCCCGAAGCTAGCGGACGCGGGTATCGTGGATTACAACCAGAACCGCGGCGTCGTAGAGCTGTCGGACAACGCAGCGCAGTTGGAGGGGTACCTCCGTCCGCAGGACGAGTTCCCGTGGATTCGGTACTACCTCGCGCTGGCGGTCGTGAGCGCGGTGTTGGTTCTGGGAGACTTCCTGGACGTCCCGCCGCTGTCGGCGATACCCGACGAAATCTGGGGCGTCCTCATCGTCGCGGCGTTCGCGCTGTCGGCGGCGACCCACTACGTGCGGCGGCGACAACTCGCTCAGCAGGAGACACCACCGAACGTCGACGGATAGTTCGGGGATACGTCGAGGAGGGTCCGGGGGAACAGAGCGGTGAATACTTGGGCCAGAGGGTAGTACGCCCGAGCGATGTACGACTTCGTAGTCGTCGGCGCAGGACCTGCCGGGTCACGATTCTCCCGGCGAGCGTCCGAGCGGGGGTACGACGTGCTGACTCTGGAGAAAGGAGAAGTCGGCAAGCCGTTAGCTTGCTCCGGGCACGTCAGCACCGACATCTGGGAGTTCACCCCGGACGGCGCGCGCGAGGAGTTACTCCAGAACGAGGTCTACGGCGCGCGCTTCCACGTCGGCGGACCGGGAAGCGACGACTACCAGTTCTACAAGCGGGAGGTCGTCTCGAACGTCATCGACCGCGTGGGCCTCGATAAGCTTCTCGCCGAAGCCGCGGAGGACGCTGGCGCAGACCTCCGCGAGAACCACAGCGTCACCGCGGTCGAGGAGTACCGCGACCGCGTCGAGGTCACGGCCAGCACGCCCGAGGGGACCGAGACCTTCGAGGCGAAGATGGTCGCGGGGTGCGACGGCCCGGTCTCGCGGGTCCGGTCGGAACTCGACCTGCCGGAACCCGGCGAGAAGCTACAGGGCGTGCTGGCGTTCTCCGAGGAGGACGACCCCGGCGACTACGTGGACGTTCACCTGACCGCGCCCAGATTCTTCGCGTGGCGCATCCCGCGAGGCGACTCGGGCGTCGAGTACGGCCTCGCGGCTCCTCCGGGGTCGGACCCGAGCGCGAACGACCTCTTCGAGGAGTTCACCGACGAGTACGACGTGGAGACCACTCACTTCTGCGCGGGCATGATTCCCATCGGTCCCGCCGACCGCGTGACGAGTCGCCGGGCGTTCTTGATTGGGGACGCGGCGGCCCAGACCAAGCCGTTTACGGGTGGTGGAATCCTCTACGGCATGACCGCCGCCAGCCACGCCGCGAAGGTCGTAGACCCCGAGCGCCCCGCGACCTTGCAGGACTACGAGGAGGCGTGGCGCGAGGACCTGAGCCGCGAGATTCAGTTGGGCCACTGGATTCGGAAGTGTTACTCGCTCCCGGAGGAGGTCCAGAAGGTCGGGTTGTCGGCTTTTTCGGGCGAGATTGGGGTTCACATGGACAAGCCGACCTCCTTCTTCTCGACCGAGCATCTGAAGAAGTTGTTGTCGGGGTCGTGAGTTCCGCGAGTAGGGCCGACACCGAATCTATATATCGAATGAAGCTATTTGCTAGCAATAGTCATGGGGGTGGACAAGAACGTTCTACTAACGGAGTACAGAGCGGCAAAACACACGTTAGAACAGCAACTCGATTCGATTCGAGGAATCGGCGACCACGCCACTCGAATGCTTCGTATCGTTCTTCTATTACTCGTCGGACTCGGGACGGCGGCAGCCTACTCCGATGTACAAGTAGAGAAGAAGATATTCGACAACGCGATTTGTGCAATTGGCCAGCAACCGATCTGTGTCCGCGCCGATTACCTAGCGTATCTCGGGTCAGTTCTACTCTTTCTCGGTATCTTTCTCTTGATTAGTGCTACACTCGGTGTTGGAACAGCCGTTCGACGTCCTTTCCACTCGACCGAACTGGACACGGTTATACAGCACTCGACATCGGAGAGGCAGTATTTGATGAATCGCCTGCTGTCCTACAAAGACAAAATCGAATACAATCAGCAGGTCATATCTGCAAACCGACGAGCGATCTTCTTCGCCGACGTCAGCATCTCACTCGGGTTTGCTGTACTGTCAGTACTGATTGTCGTACTCGGAACAGACCGACACTTACTCTGGTGGACGCCGTTCGTCGTCTGTCTCCTCGCTGGGTTCCTCGTCGCTGGTATCCAACGGAGGTTCCCGGAAGACCATTCACAGCGAGTTCGAGTCCCGAACTCCGTCTCCGATTTAGCTGAATCTTACCGCCGAGGGGATGCCGAGTCCGATTGACATCCGTAACCCCAACAAAATTGTACTCTTCGCGTCACGTTCTGGTATGCTCGTTCGAGACGCCATGACGACCGAGGTCGTGACCGTCCCCGCCGACACCGCCCTCCAAGAAGCAGTCGGGCGGATGCTCCGCGAGGGCGTCGGGAGCGCCCTCGTCACGCGCGACGGGAGCCCGGCGGGTATCGTCACCGAGAGCGACGCGCTGAAGGCTGGCTACCTCTCCGAACGGCCCTTCACCGAGATTCCGGTCGCCAAGGCGGCCAGCGGGTCGCTGGTGACGACCGCGCCCGACGCGACCGTGCGGAAGGCGGTCCGCGAGATGCGCGAGAACGGCGTGAAGAAGTTGCCCGTGGTCGAGGACTTCGAAATCGTCGGGGTGCTGACGATGACCGACGTGGTGCGCGAGCAGGAGGAGCTGATAGACGAGGCGGTTCGGTTGGAGGAAGGGCGTCAAGGCTGGTCGGCCGACGGGAAGGCGTGGGACCCGGACGGAATCTGAGCGCGGGCCAATCCCCACTCACACCGTCTCGGGCAACCACCCGCCGTCCACCTCGATGTTCTCGCCGCTGATGTAGTCGCTGTCCTCTTCCAAGAAGAACAGCACCGCTTGCGCCACGTCCTCGAATCCGGCGGGGCGGCCTCGCGGGAGGCCGTCGGGGAACTCGTCGGAGTTCTCGACCACGTAGGGAGACACCGCGTTGACGGTGATACCCTCGTACTGGGTGTCGTTGGCGAGCATCCGGGTGAACATCAGCACGCCCTGCTTGGCGATGAAATAGGGCGCGTTCTTCGGGGACATCAGTCCCTTCTCGGAGCTCGCGTAGCCGATGTTGACGATGCGGCCCCACGCTTGCTGGCGCATCTCGGGGAGCGCGCGCTTACAGCAGAGGTAGGTGCCGTTGACGTTGGCTTGGAGGACGGTGTTCCACTCCTCGAAGGAGATGTCCTCCCAGTGGCGGGGCGCGAACGGGCCGACGTTGTTCACCAGCACGTCCACGGTGCCCAACTCGTCCTCGACGGCGTCGAACATCGCGTCCACGTCGCCGGGACTGGCCACGTCGCCCTGCACGGTGGTCGCCTCGGGCGCACCACGGTCGCGGGCGTCCTCGGCGGTCTCCTCGGCGGCGTCGAGACTGGAGCGGTAGTGGACCGCCACAGACGCGCCGCGCTCGGCGAGTTCGAGCAGTAGCTCTCGGCCGACGCCCTTCGCGCTCCCGGTCACGAGCGCGACTCGCTCGCTCAGGTCGGGTCGAATCATGCGCGGGGGTTCGGCTTCGACGTATTTCTACGTTGAGGCTTCCAGACGGCAGAATGAGGCGAGGGAGAGATAAAGCAATATTTTCAATTTCTTAAGCATTGTTTTTATTCCCTATAGGGGAACCCCCCATTCCTTTCCGACCGAGTACCAGTCTCGACTGTCGGCCCGCCGACCTGCCGAAACGGCCACACATCCTTAATATCCGGAAGGTAGACGTGTCCGTATGGCACTCGATACCATTTTGCTCGCGGTCGGGCCGGGCGACGCTCAACGCACCGAGGAGTTAGCCAGCGCGGTCAGCGAGGTCGCGGGACCGACCGGTGCGAAGGTCGTGATGGCCCACGTTTTCACCGACGAGGAGTTCGACGGCGTGGTGAGCAACCTCGACTACGACCCGTCGGGCGACATCGACCCCGACGAGGTCGCCCAGCGCCACGCCACGGTCCGCCAACTGACCGACGAGTTCGACGCGGCGGGCGTCGAGTACAGCGTCCGCGGCCGGGTCGGCGACCACGGCGAGACCATCGTGGAGTTGGCGAAGGAGGTCAACGCCGACCGCGTGGTCGTCGGCGGGCGTAAGCGTTCCCCGGCGGGCAAGGCGGTCTTCGGGAGTACGGCCCAAGAGGTGATGCTGAACGCTCCGTGCCCGGTGACGTTCGTTCGGGGGGACTGAGGTCTTCTCACCTGAAGTTGGAATCGGACCGCGACGAATCGGCCTGTGTTTTTGTTTTAGAAAGCCCCCGCCCGGTCGCGGTCGCTCCGACGGATATTCGCGGGCCTCTCAGCACCGCCCGGCCCGCGAATAGGGCCGCCGGAGACGACCAAGCCTTCGGCGCGACCGGGCGGCCCCTTTCATCCACCCAAACTGTGGTCTGTTCGGCCGGGCGCGTCCTCGGTGGTTGGTCAGTCGAGCGCATCCTGACAGCTGGTCAGTCAGGCACATCCCCGACGTTTGCTCAGCCGAGCGTTCGCCGAGTCGCGGCCGGTCGCGCCGCGCGCGGCGCGACCGGCCTACCTCTCCGAGCGACCTTTCCACTCGCGCTCCTGTCGGCGCTCGGCGACGTGGCGCTCGCCGTCGGCGAGGTCCTCGCGGGCCTCCATTTCGAAGGCGATCGCGCTGTCCAGCGGGCCGTCCTGAAACGCCTCCAGCACGCTGTAGGACCACGTATCGCCGACAACTCCCCTCGGGAGGAGGTCGTCGCGCAGGCGGTCGGCGAGGCCGTCGTGGCCGCACTCGCGCAGGCACTCCTCGGCGTCCGCGAGGTGGTCCATCGCGTGCCCCGTCGCGTGGTGGAACTCCACGAGGTGACCGTGCGCGCGGTGAAGCCACTCGATGCCGAGTTCGACCTCGTGGAGTGCTTGGACCTCCTCGTCCGTGAGGTCCGCGCCGGGGGAGTCGGCTGTGTTCGCGCCGGGAGAGTTGTCGGTGTCTGCGCCGGGGGAGTCGCTGGCGTCCGCGTCGAGGGAGTCGTCCGAACCAGCCATGCTAATAGATAGCACGCCACAGATGTTAACCTTCGTGGGAGGAATCGCACCGCGGGACCGGAATCACGCC
This sequence comes from Halorussus ruber, assembly GCF_004765785.1. Classification (GTDB taxonomy): domain Archaea; phylum Halobacteriota; class Halobacteria; order Halobacteriales; family Haladaptataceae; genus Halorussus; species Halorussus ruber. The sequence continues at coordinate 26,771 of NZ_SBIT01000016.1, forward strand.
ACCGAACCACATACTCGTCGCCGAGTAAATGCTTGTAGTTAAGTGCCGCCGGACCGTCCTACCCGGGTGAATGGCGTACTACGTGGGCGTTGACCTCGGCGCGACGAACGTCAGGGCGGCAGTCGCCGACGACGAGGGGGACGTGGTGAGCGTACACCGGGCCAACACGCCCAACGGGCCGACGGGCATCGCCGTCACCGAGGCCGTGTTGGAGTGCATCCGCGAGGCCTGCGAGGCCGCCGACCTCGAACCGGCGCGCGTCCGGGCCGCCGGAATCGGCTCCATCGGTCCGCTGGACTTGGCCGACGGCGCGATCGACGGCCCGGCGAACCTCCCCGACACCATCGACCGGATTCCCCTGACCGGCCCCATCGGCAAACTCATCGACAGCGACCGGGTGTACCTCCACAACGACACCAACGCGGGCGTCATCGGCGAGCGATTCTACAGCGACCGCAACCCCGACGACATGGTCTATCTGACCATCTCCTCGGGTATCGGCGCTGGCGTCTGCGTGGACGGCCAAGTCCTCTCCGGGTGGGACGGCAACGCGGGCGAGGTCGGCCACATGGTCGTGGACCCCCGAGGACGCCGGACCTGCGGATGCGGCCGCGAGGGCCACTGGGAGGCCTACTGCTCGGGCAACAACATCCCCGAGTACGCGAAACTGCTGGCCGAGGGCGCCGGGGACCTCGACACCGACCTGCCCCTCGGCGACCCCGACTTCTCCGCTATCGACGTGTTCGAGGCGGCGGGCGACGACGACTTTGCGGACCACGTCGTGGACCAACTCACCCACTGGAACACGCTCGGCGTGGCCAACATCACGCAGGCCTACGCGCCGCTGGTGGTCTACGTCGGCGGCGCAGTCGCGCTCAACAACGAGTCGCTGGTCGTGGACCCCATCCGCGAGCGGGTCGGCGAGATGGTGTTCAACAACGTCCCCGACGTGCAGCTCACCAACCTCGGCGACGACGTGGTGCTAAAGGGTGCCATCGCCAGCGCGCTGACCGGCGGTACGGGCGACCGGACGAGTTCGAGGGTCTAATTCGCCCCTGCCCTCCCTTTTATCCTGTTCCGGGCCGTCAATACGCCCATGCAACGGCGTGCGTTTCTTCGGGGGGTCGCGGGGTCGGTCGCGCTCGGAACAGCAGGAACGGTCGCAGGGGTCGAGACGACGACTGCTCACCCGGGACCCTACAGTCCGCTCGGGAGCATCCCCGTCGAGAACGCCAGAGAGGCGGTTCCCGACCCGAGCGGGAAGTACGCCTACGTCGCCGCGACCGACGGGTTCGCGGTCGTGGACGTCCAGATTCCCAGCGACCCGCGACTCGTCTTCGAGAAGCGCGGCCTGCTCTCGGACCGCGAGACCGGGCCGCTGAGACTGATTCAGGACGTGAAAGTCGAGGGCGACCGACTGGTCGCGGCCGGTCCGGCCAACCCGATTCAGGGCGACGTGCTTCAGGGGTTCGTCCTCTACGACGTGAGCGACCCGGCGAACCCCTCCCAAATCGCCTTCCACGAGACCGACTTCCCGATTCACAACTGCTTCATCCGAGACGGTATCGTCTACCTCACCGGCAACAACGGAGCGACCAATCCGCTCGTGATGGTCGACGTGAGCGACGGGAACCCCGAGGAGGTCGGGCGCTGGTCGCTCGCCTCCCGAAACGAGGCGTGGCGCGAGGTCCCCTCGGGCGTCTGGACGCTCCACGACGTGTGGGTCCGGAACGGGACGGCGTACCTCTCACACTGGGACGCCGGAACCTACCTCGTGGACGTGAGCGACCCCGCGAATCCGCAGTTCCGGGCGCGAATCGGCGGGCGACCGCTCGGAGAACTCCGGAAGATTCCGAGCGAGGAGGCCCGGATTCACGTCATCCGACTCCCCGGCAACGCCCACTACGCGATGACGAACGAGGACGGGAGCCTGCTGGGTATCAACAAGGAAGCGTGGGCGGCCGACGGGAAGGGCGGCCCCGGCGGCATCGACCTCTGGGACGCCTCCGACCCCGGGAATCCCCGGAAGCTCTCGACCATCGACCCTCCGGCCACGTCCAGTCCCTCCATCGGCGGGACGTGGACCACCTCGCACAACTTCGACATCGTGGGGAATCGACTGTTCTCGTCGTGGTATCAGGGCGGCGTGAAGATTCACGACATCTCGGACCCCGCGAACCCCACCGAGTTGGCGTGGTGGCGCATGCCCGACGAAGCGTCGTTCTGGACCGCCAAGCGCGCGAGCGAGCGATTCTTCGTCGCCAGTAGCTACGGGCGGCGCGACAACGGGAAGGGCGGCCTCTACACCTTCCCGATAGAGGACGCGAGGAACAAACCCCAGAAGGACCCCCCGGCGCTGACGACGACCGGTGGAAACCAGTCCGCGAACCGAGCGACCGAGACCGCGACTTCCGGCGAGGCCGCCCTCAGCGGCGACACCACGACCGCCGAATCGGGCGACACGACGGATTCGTCCGCGGGGAGCGCGTCCGGCCTCGGGATTTCGGCGGGCGTCGCGGCGCTCCTCGGGGCGGGCGCGTGGCGGCGGTACCGGGAATAAACCCAAAGTCCTACGACCCGCAGGCCCCTACACTCAGTTCATGACCGAAGACGACGACTCGCTGAAGGCTCGGGTCGAGCGGTGGCTGACCGGGCAGATGCCCATCATCAGCATGCACGGCGGCGAGAGCGCGGTGCAGAAGGCCGACCCCGATAGCGGCGAGGTCGTCGTCGAACTCGGCGGCGCGTGTTCGGGGTGTGCTATCAGCCCGCGGACCGCCCAGAACATCAAACTCGACCTCGCCAAGGACTTCGAGGAGGTCGAGGACGTGACCGTCCGAGTCGCCGACGACGGGACCGGCGGGTGGGACGTCGACCAACCGGAGAGCGTGATGGGCATCGACCGCAACGAGGGCGGACGCGGGGGTCGCGGCGAGGGGTCGCCCAACAGCGACCACTTCTGAGCGACCACTTCTGAGAATACTGGCTTTGCGACGCTTTCCGCTCCGCTCGTCGGCTATCGAGAAGAGAGAATTCGAGGGGAGCGCCGATTTACGAGACGCCGTCGGGTTTCTCGGCGTCGTCCTCGACCTGCCGCTTCATCGAGTCGCGGCGGGCCTTGGCGTCGCGGCCGGTGGCTTCCAGCAGGAAAGTGTTCTTCTTGTCCACGGCGTCGGCGGCGGCGTCGGCGTTGCCCTCGGCGATGACCTCCTCGGCGTCGCGCTCCTCGAAGTGGACCGCGAGTTTGTCCTTCTTGCCGCTGTACTCGGCGGCACCGGCCAGAATTTTGTCGAAGACCGGGTTGTCGGGGTCCTCGACCACGTAGAGTTCGTGGCCGTTGTGCTCCTCGGTGCCGGTGACTTCGCCGAAGAACTCCTCGACTTTCGCTTTCATGTCCGGGACGCGGTCCTCAAGATGTTCGCCGCGTCGCATCTTGTACTCCTTCATGGTAATCTCCCATTGGACAGGGTGGTGTAAACCCTTTTCGCGTCGTTCTCCCTCTTGAATCCGACGTTCTGGTCTCGAACGTCGTCGCTACTCTTGGGCGATGTATCCACGACTGCAATCGGGGCAGATGTCGCCAGCGCGGAGCGATGACCCCGAGACCGCCTCTCGGTAGTCGCACTCGGGGCAGACGAACTCGGCGTCCACGTCGGGGTCTTTAGAAGGCCCCGACAGCGAGGGGGCGTCCGCGCCCGCCGAGATGCCCGACGAGAAGTCGGCCCCGCTCGCGCCGGTGTCCTGACTCCGCAGGGCGTCGCCCTCGGCGTTGACGAACTCGACCTCCTCGGACTCGTCGTCGTCCACCTCCGGGGCGGACTCTGGCGTGAGGCCGCCGCCGAAGTCCACGTCCGCGCTCTCGGAGTTGGCCGGTCCGGCGTCGAACCCCTCGTCGTCCTCGCGGCCGACCGAGGGCCACTCGCGGGGGCTGTCGTCGGTCTCGGCGGGATGGGTAGTGTCCGCGTCGGGCCACTCGCCGGGCGTCCGGTCGCCGTCGCTGGCGCTGGACCCCGAATCCCCGTCGTCGTCCAGAATGACGCCGTCGTCGTCCGCGGCCGACGGGCCTTGCTCGAAGTCGCCCTCGGCCGTCGAGGAGGTGTCGCTCCCGCCGGACGCGCTGGACGTGTTGGACGCGCCGGAGCGAGATGCGCCAGACCCACCGGAGGAGGTGTTCGCCTCCGAGGCTTCGCTCCGGGCCGACTGCTCGGCGGACCCCGACGAGTCGCTCGAACTCGGCGAGTCGTCGATGATTTCGGCGTCGTCGCCAGCCGCGTCGGCGTCCGCGCCCATCTGCACGTCGGGATGGGACGACGGGGACGAGGAGGCGCGACCGGTCCCCGCGGCGGGGCCGCCCGTGGTTCGTCCGTCGCTGGCGTTCGGTCCGCTCGCGTTGGCTCCGCCCGCCGCGCGGCCACCGCTCGCGTCGGAGGCCCCACCCGCGCCGGAGGCGTTACTCGCGGGTGAGTTGGCGGCCGAGCCGGAGGACTGGTCGCCCGCCACGTCGGACTCGGCGGACTCGAGGTCGGGAGCGGGCGACTGGATGGCGGTCACTTCCTTGTTCTCGGTCACGACCTTCCGGTCGCCGCACCGCTCGCACTCCTCGAACTCGCGGACGGTGACGACGACTTCGCTTCCCTGCTCCTCGCGTTCCCGTTCGATTTCTGCCTCCCCGTAGCTGTGGCCGAGGAGCGAACACCTGAGACTCATCGTGCTTTTCCTTACGTTCATGCATGGTAAACCCTGTGTTTCGGTGTATGCCGCGCGTCAGACGGCGGCGAGAAGCCAACTCGATTCGGTGCAACCCCATTCCATCACCGAACCAGCACACTGCTTTTATACCGGTACTCTCGGAATCAACCCGTTTCGGTTTAGTTTCGGGAACTAAACCGGAATCGGTTGATTTTGAAAACTCAGGAGTTATTAACTGTTCTTCTGGGGTCAGGAGACGAGCGTCTCTCGAATCCACCCCGAGCCGGTACCACAGCGACGGTCCGGAAAGTCCAGAACACTACGTTGAGCAACCTACACCGATATTTAAAGTATTCATATGATTCCTAAAGAAACATTTAGATATGCCATTCGCTACTTCGAGCGAGGAGCCTCACTCTGCCCGGAACTCGTCGTCGTAGGCGAACTCGTCACCGGGACACCCGAGCGAGCGATGCTCGCAGTACTCGCAGTGGGGACCGGGCGTGTAGTTGTCGAACGAGGAGTCGTCGGCGGCGCGGAGGTCCTCGCGGAGGTCCGCCCACATCTCGGCCAACTCCTCGGCGGTGAACAACTGGGTGTCCGGCCCGGCCTCGCCGACGTAGACGTAGCCAGCGTGGGTGACCTCGGCGTCGAACCGGTCGCAGGCCCGGACGTAGAGCTGTAACTGGTGGCTCTCCTCGAAGCTCTTCGTGGCGTAGCTGGTCTTGTAGTCGACGACCGCGAGGCCGCCGTCGGGGTGGTCCCGAACCGAGTCGATGTAGCCGGTGACCGCGCCGTCGACCTCGGGCACGTCGTCAATCTCGATGGGGACCTCGACACCGACCGCCGACCACTCGGACGCGCGGGTCTCGAAGTACCGGTCGATGCAGTCCAGCGCCGGGTCGAGCGCGTGGGCGAGGTCCTCGCTCCGGGCCAGCCAGCGACACGCCTCCTTCCACTCGCCGACCTCGTCGTAGTCGCGCCAGTAGGCCAGTTCCGCGACGGCGTGGAACAGCGACCCCACGTCGGTCCGGTGATGGCCGGACGAATCCGGTCCCGACCCCGACCGCGGGTCGGGGAAGGCACCAACCACGTGGTCGAGGACGTGCTTGCGCTCGCAGTCCCGGACCGCTTCGAGCGCGGTGTGACTGTGCTGGCGCGACAGTTCCACGTCGAGTTCCTGCCCGAGCGGCGCGTCGGCGAACCGCGAGGTGTCGGTGTCGTCGTCCGCCAGCGTCCCGGCGACGACCTCGTCGGCGAACTTCAGCGTGTCTTCGAGCGCCTCCTCGGTCGATAGCTCCCGACCGTAGTAGGTAATCGTGCCGGGGTCCTCGTCCACGCCCCGGTTGACGACTTCCGTATAGTCGCGGACGGCCTCGGGGTTGGCCTCGGCAATCTCGTCGTAGCTGTCCGTCAGGGCCTCCCAGACGCGCATTCGGGGACCCTCCGACGACCACGCTATCGGCGCGTCGCTGTCGGCACCCGCCAGCAGGTCGTCTATCATCCGCGCGGTCGGGTCGTCGTCGGACACGTCGTTGCCGAACAGGAAGAGGTTCTCCTTGGCGCGGGTGATGGCGACGTGGAGGACGCGCCACTCTTCGGCGACCTGCGACTCCCGGCAGTCGCCCCGGAGGGGGTCGTCGAGTTCGCCCGCCACGTCCTCGACCAGCACGTCGTAGTTGTAGAGTTTCTCCTGATACCGCGAGAGCGTGATGTGGCCGAAGTCCTCCTCGGTGAGGAAGGGCACCAAGACCGTGTCGAAGTCTAACCCCTTGGCCTGATGAATCGTCATCACGTCCACGGCGTCCTCGGACTCGGGACCGGTGCTGGTGGCGGTGTCGTCACTTCCGGCCAGCAGGTGCGCCCGGCGCTCCAGATGGGTGACGAACTCGTCGGTGAGACGCGACTGGACTGGACTGTCGTTGAACGACGAAATCAACCGCTCGATGTTGTGGAGCGCGTCGCGGTCCACGTCGCGGAGGAACCACTCGATTCGGGTCTCGCGCTTGAGGTGGCGGTAGAGTTCCGAAATCGAGTGGGTCGCCGAGACCTCTTGGAGGGTCTCGTAGTCCGCCATCGCCTCGGCCACCGCGTCGGGGTCCGCCAGTTCGTCCTCGGCGTCACCAGCGCCAGCGAGGGCGTCGTACCCCTCGGGAATCGTCTCACCGGCCCGGAGGAGACCGTCCACGTCGGCCTCCGGAACCCGGTAGAGGTGCAACAGCACGCGCTGCCAACTCACGTCGTCGCCCGGCGAGACCAGTATTCGGAGGTACGACAGGACGGTCCGAAGGCCCTGACTCAGGTCGCTGGCCGTGTCGTCCGACAGCGTGTAAGGAATGCTGTCGGCGTCGAGTTGCTCGGCAACTTCACGGGCCTGTTTGTTTCGGCGGACCAGCACCGCGATGTCCGAGAGGTCCCGGCCGGTCACGTCGTCGAACCGGCCCGTCAGCAGGTTCGAAATCGCCGTGCTGACCTGTTCGGTGGTCTGTTCCTCCTCGCTATCGACCTTGAAGACGTTCGGCGGTGCCGGGTCCCTGTTCGACTCGATGGTCTGCTTCCCGCGGCCGAGATTGTTCGTCAGGTCCAAAATCGGCTGGCGCGACCGGAAGTTGAGTTCGAGGTCGATTGCCTCGAAGGAGTCGGGCAGGTTCGACATGTTCTCGGGGTCTTGGCCCCGCCACTCGTGGATGGCCTGGTCGCTGTCGCCGACGACAACGATGTCGAGGTCGTCGCGCAACTCCTCGACCAGTTCGAGTTGGGACTCGTCGGTGTCCTGAAACTCATCGCAGTAGACGGCGTCCCACTGGCCAAGCACGTCGTCTCGGACCGTCTCGTCCCTGAGGAGCGAGACGGCCTCGTGGATGAGTTCGTCGTAGTCGAAGGCCCCTCGTTCGTCCAAGACCTCGGTGTAGGCCTCGTAAGCGTCCACGAAGGCCCGCGAGCGACGGAGCATGTGGACGAACTCAGTAAGGCGACCCATCGGGGTTTGTTTTACCGATTTTATCTGATTGTCATTGAAGAGGACCTCGGGAAGTAACTCCTCAGCTTTGGCCAGATCATCGGTTGCCCGAAAGTGGTCAGCCGCGTTCTCGGCGGTGTCGCCCATCGCTTCGAGGTGGTCACTAACGACCGAGTGGATATGGTCTGGAGCGTCGAACTGGTCGGCCTTTCGGTAGTAGACGCGGGCTAGCTGGTCGCACCGCTCGGCTATCTCGTCACTCTTACTCCAGAGGTCGTTTTTATCCACACCGACAACCTCTGAGGCCATCTCTCGAAGAGCCTCAACCAATCCAAGGAGGTCCCGAAGGTCGTCGTCCGCCGGGAGGTACGCCCGAACGTCGTCGGGCGCGACCGCCTCTCGGCGCATGCGTTCGACGAACGTCTTCAGCCCGGCGATTCCGGCGGTGCGGTCGTCCACGCCGCCGGGGAGCGGCCTGCCCGGTGCGACGAACGAGAAATCGACCTCGTCGTAGACCGACTCGATGAGGTTCGGCCGGTCCTCCTCGGTGACGAGCTCGAACTCGGGCGAGACGCCGAGGTAGTAGGCGTAGTCCCGAAGCAACTGGTAGGCGAACGAGTGGTAGGTGTAAACGTCCACCTCGAAGGCGTCGTCCGGGCCGAGGTTCTCCCGGAGTTTGTCCTGAATCGCGTGGGCGGCCTCGTTGGCGAACGTGAGGACCAGCAACCTGCTCGGGGGCGTCTCCCGCTCTCGAATCTCCTTTCGGAGTCGCTCGACCATCGTCGTGGTCTTGCCGGACCCGGCGACGGCCTCTACCTTGTGTGCGCTTCCGGTGGCGTTTATGACGGCGGGTTGGTTTCCTTTCGGGTCGAAGGTGCTGTCGTCAGTCATCGGGACTCCTCCGAGGAGAACTCGGGCGATTGCGGTCGGCCGGGCGATTCGTCGGCGGCGCGGTGGCGGTCGGTGAACGAGAGTTCGGATTCGAGGTAGTCGGGGCAGGCGTTCTGGTACGCGCAGTACGAACACGACGAGTCGATAATCTCGTCGAACTGCCACTCTCTGGGGTCGGTCTCACCGCTCAGAAGCGCCGCGGCCCGGTCGGCGACCAGCGCGTTCACGTCGGCCCGTTCCTCGTCGTAGGCACCCCCGAAGTGACGCTGTTCGACGTCGACGTAAATCTCGCCGGGAGCGTCGTAGGCGGGCCGACTGTCTTCGAGGAGCGAGACGTAGGCGAAGTCATAGTTCGGCCCCAGTCCGTGTTCGTTCATCAGCCCCCGGATGACGATGGCCGCCCTGACGAGACTGCCGATTTGCCGGGGATAGAATCCCTCGCCCTCCTCGAAGCGCCGGACGTTGTCGTCGTACCACCCGACGTTCAGCACGCCGTGCAGGTTCGGCCGGTAGTCGAGCGCGAGATAGCCGCCGTCGCGCTCGACCACGGCGTCGATTGTCGTCTCGTATCGGACACCGCCGCGCTCGTAGCCGACCGTCTCGTCGGCCGCGACTAACCGCTCGCCGTGTTCGTGTCCATCGGCGTCGAAGTAGGCCGCGATGGCGGCCGCGACGACCTCGCCGTCGTACCGCGCCTGTTCGTCCACGAGGTACGACGACGGAGACGAGCGACGTAGCTCCTCGAACCGGTCGCAGGCCGCCGCGGTGCGCTCGTCCGGCGATGCATCGTCGAGACGCAGGCCCGCGATAATCGACCCGCGCAACAGCACTCGACGGTGTTCGTCGCGGCGGTCGAGACTCTCCTTCGGCGGAGACACCGGGCGCTCGTGTTCGAACTCGTACTTTCGCGGACACTCGAGGTGGGACGCGATTTGGGCCGCCGTGACGACGTCGTCGGCCATCACTCACCACCCCCCGTCGCGGCGGGACTTCCGTCTCGGTTCGCGTCCCGATTTTCACCACGGTCCTCGTCGGGACGAACCGCCCCGCGGGCGAGGTCGAACTGGGTCCGGACCGCCCGCTCGAACCGGGGGTTCACGTCGTCGCTGTCGTCCAGCACTCGCTGAATCGCCGCGAGGGTCTCCTCGGCGGATTCGAGTTCGACCTCGCCGCCGGTGCTGGCCTCGGCCTGCACTTCTTCGAGTTCGTGCCACGGTTGGGACAAAATCTCGGTCGAGGCCTTCCCGAGGGTGTGGATGTCCCGGTCTTCGCCAGCACCTTCGACCGTTTCGAGCGTCAGGGCGGGATGGTTCTGGACGGCGCGGAGGTAGCGCGAGCGATGTTGTCGTCGGCCGACAGCGCCCTGCGACTGCTCGTAGGTGCAGAAGTAGAGACACTCTTCGGCGGCCCGGGCACCGATGGCGAGTTGGCGTCGAGCGCGTTCGTCGTGATACCGCTCGAACTCGTCGCCGGAGACGTCCGCGACCGTCGCGTAGGTGTCGGTGACCTCGTCGTCGGTCGGGCGAGTGACCGCCGGATACCCCTCCATCTGGGTTATCCACGTCGTCGGAAAGAGCGGCGAGAGCATCTCCTCGCCCGGATACTCGGCGTCTACGACGTTGAGGAGGAAGACGGCCTTTCGAGAGTCGTTCTTGACCAGCGCCGTGTCGCCAACGGTGACCCCGCCCTCCGCGACGTTGACCTCGGCGGTGTGGGCGTAGGGCGCGTCGTAGGTGATGGCGCGTTTGAGCATCTGAGCGAACTGGTACCAGTTGCTTTCGAGGAAGTCCTGTTCGTCCACGAACTCGGCGATAGAGACGAGCCGGGAGATGTTCCGGAACTGCTCGCGGGCGTCGATGTCGGCGGTCTCCTCGGCGATTCGTCGCTTGAGGTCGGTCGTGACTATCCAGTTTTTGAGGCTCTCGGCCACCGAGCGGGGGTCTACGCACTCGTCGATGAGGTCGTCGTCCACGTCCGGAACGCGGGCCGTCAGGAGGTCGAAGGCGTGGTTCTCGTCGTCGATGTGGTACTGGGCGAGGGCGTGGAGTTCGCGGACCGCCAAGTCCTGTTCGAGACCGTTGACCCCGGCCGAGGCGGTCGGCACTCCCGAGCGTCGGAGAATCCGGCGGACGCGGGGCATGGGGTCGCCGATGGTCCGGAGCAGGACCGCGAAGTCGTCGTACTCCCAGCCGTGCTTCCCGCGGAGGTACTCGATTTCGTTGGCGACCTCCTCGACCTGCTGGTCCAGCGTGGCCGCCTCGACGAGGCGGGCGGTCGCCTCGCCGTCGCAGTCGCCGGTCGCCAGAAACGCGCCGAACTGCTGGCCGACCGTCTCGCGTTCGGACTCCGAAACCGAGTCTCGGGCGGCATCGCTGGTCGTGTGGTCCACCACGGTAAGCCCGTCGGCGAGGCGCTCGACGCCGCCGGGTTCCTTCTTCACGCGTTCGATGCTGGCCTGATTCTCGGCGACGCAGTAGAGGTCCGCGTTCCGCGTCAGCGACGCCAGATACGCCCGGTCGATTGCGACGCACTCCTCGAACTCCGCGACCACCACCGCGTCGAACTCGCGTTCGACCTGCTCGCGGACGCCGGGTCGGTCGATGGCCTCGACGGCCCGCGAAATCGTGTCGGCCTGCTCGACGAGACCTCGCTGGTCCAGTTTCTCGTGAAACGAGTCGTTCACGTCCGCGAGTTCCGCGAGGAGGTCGTCGTACTCGCCCACCTGGTCGGGCAGGTCGAACCCGCCCTGCCACGCGGCGTCGAGGAGCAACTGACCCACGTCGCGGCCGAACGAGTCGTGTTCGCTGGCGGTCTCGAAGTACGACGACCAGTTGTAGCCGTCGAGGACCCGGGCGAGGAATTCGATGCGCTCCTCGTAGGAGAGGAGGCGCTTGTCGGGAGCGGCCTCGTGGAGGACGGTGGCGGCGTGGCGGGGGAGCGACTGGACGTTCGGGCGAACCGAGCAGTCGGCCCGCTCGCGGAGGTCGGCCGTGAACTCGGCGACGCCGTTCGGGAGGCGCTTGAGGACCAACACGTCTTGGGGCTTGTCGACCGCATCGAGGGCCTCATCGAAGACGGCCGCGACGCGGTCGGCGAGCGAACCGCCCTCGAACGGGAGAACGTGGAGCGTCCCGTCGAGCGAGGGAGTCTGTCGTGGCGTACTCTGCATTGGCTATAATCCGGGCATTACTGCACCATCGTAAATAGATGTCTGTATTCGTGTAGCTGCGGAATTATAACCGTTCTACAGAACAGGGGAAGCGCGGCTACTCGGTGCTGTCAGGCCATCGACTGTCCCGCGAACGAACCGAGTGAGCGGACCGAGGAGCGACCAACGGGAGCGACGCAGGGGTTTCATCAACGGTTTACAAGGCCGCTCCTCTCGGGGCGCGGCCGAAGTAAAAGGTTGTAGTGGCCTCGCTGGGACTGAGCAAACGCGGTTCGTTTGCGAGGGTCAGCGAGTCCACGACTGTCGGACTGAACAAAGTGAACAAGACAGGAGTGGACTCGCTGGGATTTGAACCCGGAACCAGACGGTCCGGGCATGCGGCGCTTCGCGCCGGTCCGGGCGTGCGACTGGTAGGGGTTCAAATCGGCTCGTCACGACGTTGCGCTCGCAGAAGTGGCGAGTACACGCTACGCGGTACTCGCCGTGTTGCTCGCGCAAAAGGTAGTGGACTCGCTGGGATTTGAACCCAGGGCCTCTTCCTTGCGAAGGAAGCGATCTACCGCTGATCTACGAGCCCGCGAACGCAATAGTTCGTAGCGCGCCCACTTATTAGAACCTTATGTTTCGGGGCGGGCGTGGCGGTCGGTTGCACGGTAGCGTCGAGAAACGAGTGCAGGCCGGTGACACGATAGGGCAATTGTCAAGACAGTATTCTTGCTTCTATAAGCAATCAAAACAATTCCCTCGCCGATTACGCGCGAAGCAGGCGCACTCGACCGGCCAGCAACCCGAGCGCGAACCCGGCGAAGTGCGCGACCAGCGCCACGCCCGGACCGGCCGTGAGCATCGTCACGCCCACGGCCAGCACCAGCAGGAGCGCGATGCGCGCTCGGCCGCTGAGGGGGAGCCACCGGAGAACCGTGTCCGTCACGGGGTTGCCCGCGAGGAGGTACCCCACCAACCCGAACACCGCGCCGCTGGCACCGAGGACCGCCGTCGCGCCGCCGACGAGTCCCGAGACGACCACCTGCGCGAGGCCCGCGGCCATGCCGACTCCGGCGAAGAAGACGTGGTAGCGCCACGCGGTCGTGACGCGCTCGACGGCGAAGCCGACCAGCAGGAGGACCACCGCGTTCGAGACGAGGTGCGGGACGCTGGCGTGAGCGTAGACGCTGGCCAGCAGGGTCCACGGTCGGACGGAAATCGGCGGCGCGAGGACGAACAGGCCGAACGCGAGGCGCTGGGAGACGAACCCCACGGCCTGCTGGACCGCGAAGACGACCAGAAACACCGCGAGCGTCTGGACCGTCGGACTGCCGACCAACCAGCCCGAGGATTCCGACGACTCGCGCTCGGCCGCCTCGGAGTCGTCGTACCGGTAGCTCACGGCTCTCCTCCGCGAGCGAGAGACCAGTCGGTAGCCGGTACGGGAGACCGTCGAACCGCGTGCCTCGGCCGTCGCACGCACGCCGATTCGTCCGGCGCGGTCAAAAAGACCGGGGAGCGTTCGCGTCGCGCGTGCGCGGCTGTTCGAAGCGAAGAAAGTGAGAAGTTTCCGCCGGTCGAATCGGCGGGTGAGGTGCGAACTCCCTCGAACTGACAGGAACGGGGAACCCCGTCCCTCAGTCCTCGAGGACGATTTCGATGCTGACGTCGTTCGGAACCTGAATCCGCATCAGCTGACGGAGGGCGCGTTCGTCGGCGTCGATGTCGATGAGACGCTTGTGGACGCGCATCTCCCAGTGCTCCCACGTCGCGGTCCCTTCACCGTCGGGGGACTTGCGAGTGGGAACCTCCAGCGTCTTGGTCGGGAGCGGGATGGGTCCGGAGAGCGAAACGCCGGTCTTGTTGGCGATTTCGCGGACATCGTCGCAGATGTCGTCTAAGTCTTCCGGACTGGTTCCCGCCAGTCGGACGCGTGCTTGCTGCATGCGTTATGGCTCGTTGACGCTGAGGACCTTGCCAGCCGCGATGGTCTGACCCATGTCACGGATGGCGAAGCTGCCGAGTTCCGGAATCTCGGACGACGGCTCGATGCTGAGGGGCTTCTGCGGTCGGACCGTCACGACGGCAGCGTCACCGGACTGGATGAAGTCGGGGTTCTCCTCGGCGACCTCGCCCGACGAGGGGTCCATCTTCTTGTCGATGGATTCGATGGTACACGCGACCTGCGCCGTGTGGGCGTGGAAGACCGGCGTGTAACCGTCCGTGATGACGCTCGGGTGCTGCATCACGACGATCTGGGCCTGGAAGGTCTCGGCGACCGACGGCGGGTCGTCGGCGGGACCACAGACGTCACCGCGGCGGATGTCGTCCTTACCGATGCCGCGGACGTTGAATCCGACGTTGTCACCGGGTTCGGCCTTGGGCACCTCTTCGTGGTGCATCTCGATGGTCTTGACTTCGCCACCCACGTCGCTGGGCTGGAAGCTGACGTTGTCGCCCGTGTTCAGGGTACCCGTCTCGATACGTCCGACGGGGACGGTACCGATGCCGGAAATCGTGTAGACGTCCTGAATCGGGAGGCGGAGGTCGGCGTTCGTCGGCGGCTCGGGCTCTTCGAGACCGTTGAGGGCCTCGAGGAGAATCTCGCCGTCGTACCAGTCGGTGTTGTCGGACTCCTCGGCGATGTTGTCGCCCTCGAAGGCCGAAATCGGGATGAAGCTGGCGTCCTCGGTGCCGAACTGGACCTGCTTGAGCAGCTCCTCAACCTCGGCGACGACCTCGTTGAACTTGGACTCCTCGTAGTCGACGATGTCCATCTTGTTGACACCGACGATGAGCTCGTCGATGCCGAGGGTGCGGGCCAGGAAGACGTGTTCCTGGGTCTGGGGCGCGACACCGTCGTCGGCGGCGACGACGAGGACGGCGTTGTCGGCCTGGGACGCGCCCGTGATCATGTTCTTCACGAAGTCGCGGTGGCCCGGACAGTCGACGATGGTGAAGTAGTAATCGTCGGTGTCGAACTCCTGGTGGGCGATGTCGATGGTGACACCACGCTCTCGCTCCTCGGCGAGGTTGTCCATGACGTAGGCGAACTCGAAGCCGCCCTTGCCCTTCTCTTCTGCTTCTTCCTTGTGCTGTTCGATGACGTGCTCGGGTACGCTCCCCGTCTCGTAGAGGAGTCGTCCGACCAACGTACTCTTTCCGTGGTCAACGTGGCCGATGATGGCCAAGTTCTGGTGCGGTTTGTCTTCGCTCATTTGTATCTCACGCGCAGACGCGCTCTGTCGGAATCTTTTGGCAGAAGCGGTTAAAACCATTTCGATACGCTATGCTGTCGGCCCCGCCGCCGTCCCGCGGTTATTGCTAGACTATCGCATGATTCCGGCCGCGCCGCGAAAAATCAATCGGAACGACGCCCATGCAACAGACTGGTCCCGTCGGTCTGCGATAGAAATAGGACTTGTCAGGTCACAATTTCGGGGGAGAACGCCCCGTCGGCCCAGCGGTCGATGCTCAGAGTCCGAGTCGGTTCACGTCCGCGAGGACCGCGGTCGCGGTCTCCGGTCCGCCCGCGCCCCGGCCGCTGAGGTTGAGCCGCCCCGCGTGGTCGGTCTCCAGTTGGACGATGTTGCGCGTGCCCGAGACCGCCAGCGTCCCGTTTTCGGGCACGAGGCGCGGCCCGACCCGGACGCCCTCCGGTCCGGCCTCGCCGATGAGTCGGATGGTCCGGCCGTCCTCGCCCGCGAGGTCCAGCGCGTTGCCCGGCAGCTGTTCGATGCCCTCGACCTCGGCGTCGTCCAGCGAGTACTCGCGGTCGCCCTCGCTCAGCACGTTCGCCAGAATCACGCACTTGAGCGCCGCGTCGGTTCCGTTCACGTCGAAGGAGGGGTCGGCCTCCGCGACGCCGAGGTCTTGGGCCTCGGCGAGGACGTGTTCGTAGCCCAGTCCCTCGGCGGCCATCCGCGAGAGGACGAAGTTCGCGGTCCCGTTCAGAACCCCACGCGCGGCCGAGATGGTCTCGGGGCCGTAGTCCTCGATAGTCGAGAGGACCGGAATCGCGCCGCCGACCGTGGCCTCGAACCGGACCGACGCCTCGCTCTCTCGCTCCAGTTCGCGCAGGTCGGCGTACCGCTCGGCGACCGGTCCCTTGTTCGCCAGCACGACGTGGCGGTCGCGTTCGAGCGCCGTCCGGACGTGGCCGAATCCGGGTTGGGCGTCGCCGAGCGTCGTCGGCGTCGCCTCGACCAGCGCGTCGTACTCGGCGTCGAGCGCGTCCTCGGGAGCCGCGTCTCCCACGCGACCCTCCTCGTCCTTCTCCGCGAGCGCGCTCGCCACGTCGATGCCGTCCGAATCCACCGCCGCGCTGGTCGAGTCCGCGAGTGCGGTGACCTCGTGGCCGTACTCGCCAGCGAGGTCCGCGACCGACCGGCCGACCGCGCCCGCGCCGAGGACAGCCAACTTCACGCGATCCACCCCCGGTGGCGAGTGTGAGCTCGAAAGTCGCAGCCCCGCGCAGGGAGCAGAGCGACCGAGCAGGAACGTCTTTCGGCGTTCATGCCGACCCCTCCAGTTCCGTCAGGGGTTCGACCACGCGCAGGTCCTTCCGGTCGGCCACCTCGCGGACCGCGGCGACGACCTCGCCGGTCTTGCCGGTCTCGGCCGCCAACCGGAGGCGGGCGCTGGCGACCTCACTCGTGCCGCCGGGCGCGGACAGCGACACGTCGGCGACCGACGCCTCGGCGTTCTCCTCGATGAACGAGAGCGTCTCCGAGAAGTCGGTCTCGATGACGTTGCCCACGAGGAGAACCGTGACCTCCTCGCCGTATCGCTCCGCGCCCGCCCGAATCACGTTGACGCCCGCGTCCCGCAGGTCCGCGACCAGCGCGTCGAACCGGTCCTGCGGGCATTCGAGGTCTACCTCGACCGGGATGTGTCCTCGGGGCGTCAGCGACCCGCGCTCGTGGAACACCGACAGCAGGTTGCCGCCGTTCTCGGCGATGGGTCCGAGCGCGGCCAGCAGTTCGCCGGGTTCGTCTACCAGTTCGAGTCGAACCGTGTAGGCCCGCACTTCTGAAGAACTCGCGTCGTCACTCATTGCCTATCCTCTCACTCGCGGGTAGGGATAAGGCTTCAGACGGTTGCAATACTGACCAGCGTTTCTCATTGTTGGATGGCGCGAGTGCGAGACCCGGACGAATGTAATTTCGAAAACCTTTCGACTACGTATTCACTTTCGATACGTGAAATGAGCTACAAATCTGCAACAGAACGACAGGACGCGACTCAGCCACCGTATCGGAAACTCGTTGCATGGGGTCTCGGCCTCGCCGTAATGAACGGACCGGGACTGTTCTGGTTGTACATCGTCGTGGACGCTCTCCGACAGGCCCCTTCGATGGACTACTGGTTCGGACCGACGCCGAGCGGGGACATGGCAGTCTTCACCGAGTACATCGGTGCGGTCGTTCTATTCGTCGTTTGGACCGCTCTCGTTCTGGCGCTGTTCGCACGACCCCTCCGTGAGACGATGAGCGAGGTTCGGGCGTAATCGAGGACCCATTTTCTACCACCGGTATCTCGCCCCTTCACTTTCGACACTCGGAGCCACCGACTGAGATGGTAACTGTTAACAACCATCTAGCCAGCATATAACCAAATCGGGAGCCAGCGTGGAGACTCACGAGGCGATGACCCGAACTCGCACTTCGAGCGAAACCGAGCGTGACGAAGCGACCGAACACCCCTGTGCGTTCTGCGATACGATATTCGACGCGAGTGAACAATCAACTTGTCCGACGTGCGAGGCTGAAGTCGTCCTCCGCGGAAAACGGTAGTCGAGAGCAGTCTCCGGACGGGCAGTCTATACAATCTGTCCGGACGGCCAGTTCAAACTCGGACAAAACAGTCGCTCGCGCCGATGCCAGCAACCACGTCCCCTATCGCAACTACTCCTTGGCGGGAACCTTCGAAACCTCGGAAGGATACTCGCCGCTGGCGGACACGAGCGCCCAGACGGCCGCGACGACGCCGACCCACAGGAGGATGACGATACCGACCCAGAGGAGGACGACCATGGGAAGCATGACTCTCGTGCGTTCGTATGTTACCGAATGGCTTGGTTATACATCGCCTACGCCGGTCTTAGGCGGTCCGTACGCGGCACGGTCGAACCACGGCCGAAGCTCGGGGGTCGGTCCGAGCGCAGCGAAAACGAAAGACGGCGAGAGAGATTAGAAGTAGTCGATGGCTTCGGGCAGTTCGAGCTTCATGCCCTTGCGCTCGCGGATCTCCATGATGGTCTCCTCCTGGAGGTTGTCGGCCATCACGCGGAATCCGGCGTTCTCGGTGTTCCACGACGCGCGACCCTCGGTGGCGCTACGGATGTCCGAGGAGAACCCGATCATCTCGTCGACCGGCGCGACGCCTTCGACGACCATCAGGTCGCCCTCTTGGTACATGTCGTCGACGCGGCCACGACGGCCCTGAATCTCGCCGGAGGCCGCACCCATGTGTTCGTTGGGCACGTCGATGCGGACGTTCTGGATCGGCTCGAGGAGCTTGACGTGACCGTGGACGAGGGCGTTGTGGACCGCGTTACGGACCGCAGGGATGACCTGGGCCGGACCGCGGTGGATAGTGTCCTCGTGGAGCTTGGCGTCCTGCAGGCGCAGGAGCGTGCCCTGAACGGGTTCGGCGGCCAGCGGACCGTCGTTGAGCGCCTCTTCGAGGCCCTCGATGACGAGTTCCATCGTCTCGTTGAGGTGCTGGATACCCTTCGTGTCGTCGATGAGGATGTTGGTCCCGTGGATGTGTTCGACGTTCTGGCTGGTGTCCTTGTCCATGCCCGCCTCTTGGAGGACCTCACGGCGCTCCTGCTCGGGCATGTCCATCGAGACGTCGCCCAGCTTCACCTTCTCGACCAACTCCTCGTCGAGGGGTTCGGCCTTGATGTAGAAGCGGTTGTGGCGGTTCGGCGAGATACCCTCGATGGTCTCGGTGCCCTGCTGGATGGCCTCGCGGAAGACGACGATGGGTTCACCGGTGTTGACCGGGATGCCCTGGTTGCGCTCGATGCGCTGAGTGATGACTTCGAGGTGAAGCTCACCCTGCCCGGAGATGAGGTGTTCGCCGGTGTCCTCGTTGATCTCGATCTGGATAGTCGGGTCCTCTTTGGAGACCTGTCGGAGCGTCTCGATGAGCTTCGGCAGGTCGTCCATGTTCTTCGCCTCGACGGACTTCGTGATGACCGGCTCCGAGATGTGCTCGATGGACTCGAAGGGCGTCATCTCGACGCTGGAGACGGTCGAACCCGCGATGGCGTCCTTGAGACCGGTGACGGCCGCGATGTTACCGGCGGGTACGCGGTCTACCTCCTCGCGCTCGCCACCCATGTAGATGCCGACGCTCTGGACGCGGTTCTTGCCCGCGGTCCCGGAGACGTAGAGTTCCTGACCCTTCTCCAGCGTGCCCGAGAAGACACGACCCGCGGCGATTTCGCCCGCGTGGGGGTCGATACCGATGTCGGTGACCATCAGGACGACTTCGCCCTCTTCGTCGACGAGGCGCATGCCCTCCGCGAGTTCGGACTCGTCGTCGCCGCGCCAGATGCGCGGGATACGGCGGGGCTGGGCCTCGATGGGGTCGGGGAAGTGCTCACAGACCATGTCGAGGACGACGTCCGAGAGCGGCGTGCGCTCGTGAAGCTCTTTGCGCTTGTCGGCGCGCTCGAGTTCCATGATGTCGCCGAAGTCCATGCCGGTGCGCTGCATCGAGGGCATCGAAACGCCCCACTTGTAGAGGGCCGACCCGAAGCCGACGGTGCCCTCCTCGACGGAGACCGTCCAGTCCTCGACGTCGTCCATCTCCTCGGTCATGCCGCGAATCAGCTCGTTCACGTCGTCGATGACGTTGAGGAGACGGCGCTGCATCTCTTCGGGGCCTTCCTGAAGCTCGGAGATGAGGCGGTCGACCTTGTTGATGAACAGGGTCGGCTTGACGCCTTCGCGGAGCGCCTGTCGCAGGACCGTCTCGGTCTGGGGCATCGCGCCCTCGACGGCGTCAACGACCACGAGCGCACCGTCGACGGCGCGCATCGCTCGGGTCACGTCGCCACCGAAGTCGACGTGGCCCGGCGTGTCGATGAGGTTGATGAGGTGTTCTTGGTCCTCGTACTCGTGAGTCATGGACACGTTCGCGGCGTCGATGGTGATACCGCGTTCCTGCTCGTCCTCCTCGGTGTCCATCATCAGCTGCGTCGCTTCACCCTGGTCGGCAATCATGCCAGCACCGGCCAGCAGATTGTCGGTCAGCGTGGTCTTACCGTGGTCGACGTGTGCGGCGATAGCGATGTTCCGGATGTGCTCCGGTTTGTCCATCAGTCGCTCACACTGTTCGACGATCTTCTTTCGTCTTCCCATTATGGGTCTTCTACCCGAAGGAAGTTGAAAAGCGTAGTGTTTCGCCGCGAGAGACCGTGTGAGGGAGTACCGTGGACGATTCGGGTGAAATAAACCGAGCGTTTGGACGGCCTGAAATCGTCGGGGTCTCGGTCAGGCACCGGCAACGCCGCGCAACCAACGCAAGAGTCATACCGGACGAAGCCTTGGTAAGGTTACGCATGGAGGTTCACGTCCACGGTCCCGGTCCGGCCGCGCCCTTCCTCCGCGCCCGCGACCTCTTCGAGACCGAGTACGACCTCGACTCGCCAGTCCACGTCCGCATCCGGGAGAACCCCGACGAGCGAACGTGGACCGCCCACCCCGACGACCACGTGCTGAACATCTCTCGACAGGCCGCGACCAGCGCGATGGCCCGCGAACTCGCCTTACACGAGTTCGCCCACATGGCCCGCCACGAGGAGGCCCACCCCTCTCACACCCAATCGACCGAGGAGGTCCTCTTCCTCGCGCTGGCCGGTAACTCGGTCGAGCGCAGGCGAGTGACCCACTGCTATCAGATCGCCAATCACATGAAGGACATCTACGCCGACGACATCACCCTCCGAGTCGGCCCGACGCACAAACTCGTCTCCTTCCTCGAATCCGAACTCGCGTCCGCCGTGGCCGACCAGCCGACCCGCGAACGCGAGGGGGCTGGCAGGGAGCGCGACGGCCTCCGCCTGACCAGCACGTCGGACCCGGAGATGACCGCGGTCAACGCCGCCTTCGCCCTCGCGCTGGTCGAGCGCCACGACCTCGTGGACTCGGACCACCGGCTCTACGACCTCGCCCACGCCGCCGCCAACGACGCGCCGGAGGTCAGTCTGGCCGAGTTCAAACACCGCTTCAAGTCGCTCGGGCCGGACCCCGACGAGAGCGAGTACCGGCGCTCGCTGGTCGAGGCCACCCGAGAGTTCGCGGTGGGAGGGAAAGAACAAGCCGCGGACTGAGCCTCACTCGGCGTCCGAGACGTATCGGTCGGCGACCCAGACGCTCAGGACCGCGAGGGCGGTGCCAGCCACAACGTCCGTCCCCCAGTGGATGCCGAGATACATCGTGGCGGCGACGACGCTACCCGCCACCAGCGTCGAGACGTAGAACCAGCCGCGGTAGGTGTCCCTCGTCTGGGCGGCGAGTAGTGCGACCGTGACCGACAGCGAGGTGTGAAGCGACGGGAAGACGTTGGTGTTGCTGTTGACCTCGCTGGTCAGTAGCTGATACTTCGGATACGTCGTGAACAACAGCGAATCCACCAGTTCGGGCATGAGGTTCCGGGGACCGTACGCGATGAACAGCAGGTAACTGACGACCCCGAGACCGTAGTTGACGCCGTAGGCGACGATGGTCCGGCGGAGCGGCCCGCCGTCGTCGAGCGCGAAGTACGCCAACAGCGGGAAGACGAGCAGGAACACGTAGCCGTAGACGTAGACCATCGAGAAGTACGCGGTCAGCGCGGGGCCGACGAGCGCGGACTGGAACTGGGCGACGAACGACCCCTCTATCGCGTGGATGGTCCCGGTGACGTTCCAGCCGACGACCCACGAGAACTGCGGGCCGAAATCTCGAATCACGCTGTTGAGGACGAGGAGCGCGCCGAGCCCCCCGAGATGAGGAGTGACGCCGCGAACTCGCTCCGGGGCCGCCTGCGGGAGGCGGGCCAACCGCTCGCGGCCGACAAGCACGGGGAGCGCGACGCCGAGCAGGCCGAAGACGACGGCGACCACCTGCGCGAGGACGCGAACTGGAATCACGTTGAAATCACCTGTTCACCAAATCGCCGTCGTCGTACTGATACCCGGCGTCTCGGAAGGCTTCGCGGGCCTGTTCGGCGTCCAGTTCTCCGTCGTCCCCGAAGAAGGGAACCACTGGGTCTTCGTCGCCCCACGCGAGGTCCGGCGACGACCACTCGGTGACGGCGAGTGGATTCACGGCCGGGACGGCGTACCCGTCGAACACGTCGGCGACGATGGCCTCCTTGTCGAGGAGGCGGGCGACGTTCCGGCGGAACCGGGGGTTGCCGAGCGGCGGGCGTTGAACGTTGAATCCCAGATGATAGAACGACCGCGACGTCTCGGCGACGAGGTCGAGGCCGTCGCGTCTGGCGACGGTCGGGACCAGTCGCGGTTCGATGGCCGAGGACGCGGCGTCCGCGCGTCCCGCTTCGAGGAAGTTGAGGGCGGCGTCGGCCGACGGAACCACCCGAACGTCGAGTTCCGCGAAGTCGGCACCGAGTCCGGCGGCGTCGGCGTCGCCGTCGTGGAGGAAGTGGTCCTCGAACCGGGAGAAGACGACGCGTTCGCCCACCGTCTTCTCCTGAAACCGAAGGGGGCCGCTTCCCGTCGGCGTCGGATTGTCCCAGACGAGCGCCTCCGTGGTCCGGTCGCCGACCTCGATTCCGGCCACGCCGGTCGAGGAGGACTTGTCGCGCCACTCGCGCTCCGGGAGGACGGGAACGGTGAACGCTCGCACCGCGACGGCGGGGTCGCTGGCCACGAAGTCGAACTCGACCGTCTGTTCGTCCACCCGCCGGACGCGTTCGACCAGCGAGATGCGCCCGCGGAACCGGGGCGCGGGAACGGACGAATCCTCTCGTCCCAGCGACGTGTCGGCGAGGAACTCGTACGTAAACGCCACGTCTGCGGCGGTGACTCGTCGGCCGTCGTGCCAGCGGGCGTCGTCGCGGAGGCGGACGGTCGCGGTCGGTCCGCCGTCGCTCTCGTCGCGCCACGTCCAGTCGGCCGCGAGCCACGGTTCGACGCCGTCGCCGCGGTTCCGTCCGAGGGGGTCGTACAGCAGACCGGTGAACGTCCCGCGGTTCCGAAACGCGCTGGCTATCGGGTTCAGGTTCGCGGTCACTCGGCCGTCGGTGACGACGGTCTCTAGCCGCTCCGGGCTGTCACCGTCGGCCTCGAGCGCGAGATAGCCGAGCGGTCGGCCGAGTCCGAACCGCTCCCACCCCGAGTATCGGTCGGTGCGAACCGCCCAGAGGTCGTCCGGAAACGCGACGACCGCGAACGGTTGCTGTCGCGCGACGGTTCGCTGGAGTTCGGCCAGTCGCTCGAACCGCTCGGACCCGCTGGTCCGGCGCTGGGCCTCCAGACTCTCGTCCACGTCGAGGTCGGTGAAGCCGAAGGGGTTCTGCCACCCGGACTCCGCGACGAACTGCGAGTGAAGCAACGACCGCAGGAAGTCGGGGTCGTCGTACGCGGGGTGGCGCGCCACGTACACGTCGAAATCGTTGTTGATGAGGACGTCGCGGAGCAGTTCCTGTTCGTCCATCAGCGTGACCTGCGCGTCCACGCCGACCGCCGACAGACGGTTCGTGACGACGCGGGCGATTTTGACTGCCCGCGGGTCGGTGTCGGCGGGGACCGTTTTCACTTCGAGCGACACCTGCTCGGAGGACTCACGGTTGGCGATGCTCCGCACCTGTTGGACACAGCCAGCGGACGCCACCGACGCGGTTCCGGCGAGACCGGCGAGTATCGCCCGCCTGCGCCGGTCGAGCCGTCCACTCTCGTCAGCAGAGCGGCTATTCGGAAGACCCATCGGTTACTCACACTGGTTGCGATGATGGCTATATAGATGTGACGGTACGAGGAGACCGCGACCCGTCTCACGCCAGTTCTGCCAGCGCGAGCAGGACGCTCGGCGCGACCAGCAGGACGAGGCCGACGACTATCAGCAGGGCCGGAATCACGAGCAGGCCCATGTCGGTGAACAGCCACAGACCGACGCCTGCGAGGACGACGACCAACCCGAGGAGTCGGAACAGCCACGTCACGACGCCTTCGAGTCCCGAATCCGCCAGCAAATCGACGACTTCGAGTGCTTCGTCCATGGCAAATCGGTGTCTGCAAACGCCAGCCACTTGAAAGATGTGGCGACTTCGGCGGTTCTCGACCGGTCTGATTGCGCTCGTCTGAATTTTCATTCCGGCGCGCGCTGGCGCGGTCTCTCGTGACGCGCCATCGGCGTGCGAGGGACGAGTAGCGCAACGAAGTGAGCAACGCAGGAGGTTGGGGAGGCCCGAGGCGCACGCTCGGTGCCTCTTGCCACCGGCAAACGCCCGACCGAGCAACCGACAGGGTGGGATGAAGGGGCCGCCCGGTCGCGTCCACTTTAGTCGCTGAGTGATCCCTATCGGCGCGGGCGGTGCGGAGAGCGCCGATATGTCACTCAGCGACCGCGAGCGGGCGAGGGCTTCAGAAGACACTTTCGCGGTGATTCTGCTGTTCGCGGTCACAGTTCAGACAAATAGATTCCCTAGACCGACGCCACACTAAACACCCACCGCGTCGTACACCCCACGATGGCCTACACCAAGGTAGACTCCCGAAGCGTCGAACCGATAGCCGACGGACTGCGCTTCCTGCGGGACCCGCTCGACTGCGAGAAACTCGGCGTCTCCATCCTCGACGCCGACCCCGGATGGACCGGCAAGGAACACGACCACGCCGAGGACGGCCAAGAGGAGGTCTACGTTCTCCTCGAAGGCGAGGCCACCGTCACTGTCGAGGGCGAGGAGGTACACCTCGACGCGGGCGAGGCCCTCCGCATCCCCGCCGAGGCGACCCGGCAAATCAAGAACGGCGACACCGAGAGCAAGTTCGTGCTGGTCGGAGCATCGGACGAGGAGTGAGCACCGCCCGGAAAGACAATCGTGAAGTAGTCTAATAGCAATTAGAATATTTCTTTAGGAAATCAATACGTTTCTATACTGCCAGCCCGGCGACTCGCTTCGGGAGGCGACCAACCCCCAGACTGACTCGGAGAGAACTCAGAACATCGACAGTCCGCCGCCTTCCCACCGCGCGGCCCCGGTCTGGAGTTCGCCGTCGGTGTCGTCTCCCTTCGTCAGCGCGTACTCGTCGAAGTTCACTATCTGGTCCTTCGGCGACGGTGCCTCGCCGCCGAAGTAAAATATCAGCCAGCCGTGGATGCCCTGCTCGTCCGGGCGCGTCGAGAACCGCAGCGACCGCTTCTCTAACTCCAACTCGTCGCCCACCCACACTTGGAGGACGCCGTCGGGATTCGCCGACCCGTCCGACGCGACGGTGTTCAGCTTTACGCGCTGTTCGACCTTCACCCACTCGCCGAACGGGAAGTCCGAGACGACCTCGAACTGGTGGCCGTACTCGCCCTCCTCTACGTCCATGTCCCACGTGTACTGGGCGAGTCCGCCGTCGGGCGTCACGTTCGGCTTGGACGACCAGCCGTTGGTCCCGTCCGGGGGGTTGTCCGTCCCGTACTCGCCCGGATATTTGAACCCCGGCTGTTTCGGCCCGCCCCACTTTCCGTCGAGTCCCGACGGCTCGAACCCCTCTTCGTACCGAATCCAGTACCGCGTGTACAGCTCCGTCTGCGGACTCCCCGGCTCGTAGACCCGGCCCAGTCCGCGATGCTCGCCGCGCGGATACCGAACTTGGAGCGACGGACCGTGACCGACGGACCGCTCGTGGTCGAGACTCGACATCGCCGTCGTCTCGAAGTTCACCGTGGCCGACTCGGGGTCCTCCGGGGTCGGGTCGGCCTCGTCCCGCAGCGTCGTTGCACCGTAGCCTGCGAGCGTGAGACCGGCGGCCCGTAACAGCCCTCGGCGGGTGTCTCGAAATCGGTTTTTCTCGGACATTGCTCGAAGGAGTCCTCGGTCAGACTCTCCCCCTATAGGGTAGCAGAGGAGTTTGACGGGCTAAAGCAGAGGGGCGTAACAGGTTAAAGAGTAGCGCTCGCGTCGATACGGGCGGAACAGACGGAATAGGCGATTTTCGACCGAGTTCCTGAAGTAGCCACTCGGTCGAAACGCGAAAGAGAAGATTCGTGTCCGAAAGCGCGGAGCTTAGCGGGCCGCGGCCGCGACGCGCTCTTTCTCTTCCTTCTGGTTGATAGCGTAGGTCTGGACGTCGTAGTCGGCCGCGCCGATGAGCTGGCTAGCCAGCGCTTCGGAGGCGTCGGTCGAGGTCTTGAACGAGTCGCTCTGGACGCCCTCGGCGATGAACTTCAGGGCCTGGTCGACGCGGCGCTGGGGCGCGACGTCGACCGCCTTCGGGACCGAGATGCCACCGTACTTCAGGCGGACAGTCTCCTCTCGGGGGGCCGCGTTCTCGACGGCCGTCACGAGAACCTGCACCGGGTTCTCGTCGGTGCGGTCGTGAATCTTCTCGAAGGCCTCACGGGTGATGCGCATCGTCTGCTGCTTCTTGCCCGTGTTCTCCTCGGTCTGCATCAGGCGGTTGATGAGACGCTCGACGATGGAGACCTCGCTCTTGCGGAACTGCTTGGAGGCGTGGCGACCCATCGTGTGCGCGACCGGCGTGACCGTGATGTAGCGCTCGGTCGAGGGGTCGGCGTACTCGATGTTCGTGATGTCCCACTCGCCGAACAGGTCGGCGGCGGCCGTTCCTTCCTCGTCCGTGCCCGCTGGTCGGTCGGGTTCGGGTTGGTCTTCTGCTGCCATGATTATCGCACCGGCTTCTCAGCGTTTCCGCGAACCAGTTCTTCGAGGCTCACGCCGTTGACCTTCTCTACCTTGTAGTTGACGCCCGAAAGGTCGCCCATCGCGCGACCCTTCGCGCCGCCGATGCCCGCGATGGTGACCTCGTCGTGTTCGTCGATGAACGAGATTGCACCGTCGCCGGGGCAGAACGCGGTCACTTGCTTGCCGTTCTTGATGAGCTGGACTCGGACGCACTTCCGAATCGCCGAGTTGGGCTGCTTGGCCTCGATGCCCACCTTTTCGAGAACGATGCCACGGCCCTGGGGCGCGCCTTCGAGGGGGTCGGACTTCTCCCCGAGACCGCGCTCGCGTCGGGCGTAATCGGAGTCGGACCACCGATGATTCTGGCGGTCCTTCCTGAGCTTACGAGCTGCGTACTTGCCGTTCGCCATATGCTGTGGGCTATCCGTCCGAGCTACTTAAGCCTCCCTCTTTTGACCCGGCGTAACGGGCGCACATCGCTGGAACGGGGTCGATTAGCCAATCTGAGCGCGTCTCAGCGAAACGCTGTGCGCGCCGCTTAGGTTCGGTTCGGTCAGCAGATTCGCTCGTGGCGAAAAATCGGCCCGGCGAGCGGGCCGAAAAGCGGCGGGGCGCTACTCCTCCAGCGAGAACACGCCGATGGTGGTCCCGGCCTGCGCCGACCGGAGGCCGCCGCCGCCAGCCTGCACCGCGACGTACTGCTTGCCGACGACCGAGTCGTACCAGCTCATCGGCGAGGAGTTCACCGAGGCGTCGAACTGGTGCTGCCAGCGTCGGTCGCCGGTCTCCGAGTCGTAGGCGATGAACTCGCCCGCGCCGTTGCCGGTGAAGGTGAGGCCGGTCGTCGTACTCAGCGACCCGCCCATGGCGAACTCGCCCCACGTGTCTTGCCAGACGACCTCGCCGGTCATCGGGTCCACCGCCGAGAAGTACGCGAGTTGCTGGTCCCACTCGTCGGGTGCCGGGCCGGGGTCGTCCATGGCCGGATAGACGGTGAAGCTCCCGCCGAGGTACGTCGAGGGGTACTCCCACTCGCCGACCTCGTCCCACTGGAACTTGCTCGGGTAGTTCATCGCCTTGACGTGGAGGTTGCCGGTCTCGCGGCTGTAGGAGGCCGGGTTCCACTCCGAGCCGCCGTCCGCCGAGGGCATAATCCACGGCGTCTCTTCGAGGGTCTCTTGGGGGAGATACCACATGTTGAGGTGCTGGCTTATCTCCCGGCTTCGCTCGTAGAGCTTGCCGTTCCCGGCGTCGAGCGTGTAGTTCCACGCGGTCTTGCCGGGGTGGCTGACCATCTTTTTGCGCTCGCCCTCGACGTCCGTCTCGAAGACGACCGGCGGCGTCGAGGCGTCCCAGTCCCACCAGTCGTGGGGGACCTCTTGGAAGTACCACTCGACAGCGCCGTCGTCGGTGTTCAGCGCGACCACCGAGTCCGAGTAGACGTTCGGACCGGGCCGGACCGCGCCGTTCACGTCCGGGCCGGGGTTGCCGACGTTGGCGTAGAGCGTGTCGGTCTCGGGGTCCACCGTGATGGTCATCCAGTTGGTCGCCGCGCCGTTGCGCCACGAGTCGCCTATCCACTGCTCTCTGGGCGTCATCCACGTCCGCCACTCGCGCTCGCCGGACTCGGCGTCGATGGCCTCGATGAACCCGCGGACGCCGTACTCGCCGCCCGCGCTCCCGTTGAGGATGCTCCCCTCGTAGACGACGGGTGCCCACGTCGCGGAGTAGCCCTGCCCGGTCGGGGCCGAACTGTAGAGCCACTGCTGTTCGCCGGTGTAGCGGTCGATGGCGACGACGTTGGCGTCGAGCGTCGTCATGTAGAGGGTGTCGCCGAGGAGGGCGACTCCTCGGTTGTTCGAGCCACAGCAGAAGATGGCGGGTCGCTGTTCGCCGCCCTGTTCGGAGGGCGCGTACCGGTAGGTCCAGATGACCTCGCCCGACCGGGCGTTGACCGCCCGGAGGACGCCGGGACCGTTGGTCTGGTACATAATCGGCGGGTCCGAAGGCACGACGACGGGCGTCCCCTCCAGTTTGCCCCGCTCTACGTCGGTATCGACTTCGATGGTGTACTCCAGCGAGAGGTCCCCGACGTTCTCGGGCGTGATGGCGTCGGCGGTGGTGAACCGCTGTTGGTGGTAGCCCCCGCCGTACATCAGCCAGCTTTCGGGGTCGTCACCGGCCTCCAGCAGCATGTCCTGCGTGACGTTGAGCCGCGGAATCTGCTGGTCGTCCTGTCGAATCGTCGTCGGCCCGTCGGCGACGAACTCGACTCTGGTTCCCTCTGCGGTGCGCTCTACGTTCGCGTGCGGTCTGTCGGTACTCATGAGTTACCTCCCATCGGGGCGCGCTCGGCGTCCGAAATCCGGAACACGTCGTCCGCGATGGCCTCCTGTCCGCGGACGGCCAGCGCCGACCCGCCAGCGAGCGCGGCGGCCAGTTGACTGTTCTCCAAGTCCTCCGGCCCGGCCAAGTCGCGGGCCGCCGTGACGAACAGGTGCGTCCCGGCGAGGATGCGCTTGGCGTCCCAGACGCCCGCGTCGAGGTGGTCCTCGGTCAGGACGACCTCGCGCTGCCAGAGGTGCTGGTCCAACTCGTCTATCCAGAGCAGGCCCCCGCCGAGCGCGCGCTGGTGGAGCGGAGCCACGTCCGCCGGGTCGTACTCGTCTGGATTGGCCGGGAGTCGCGCGGTCGAGACCCACTGAGCGAGGCGCTGGTTCTCGGTGGTCGCGTCCACCACGA
The DNA here is from genome assembly GCF_004765785.1 of Halorussus ruber. Classification (GTDB taxonomy): domain Archaea; phylum Halobacteriota; class Halobacteria; order Halobacteriales; family Haladaptataceae; genus Halorussus; species Halorussus ruber. The sequence continues at coordinate 56,083 of NZ_SBIT01000016.1, forward strand.
CGGCGGTGCGCTCGCGCTCGCCGAGTCCGGCGTCGGCCAGCGCCCCCGCGAGCGGTTCGGCCCGAATCAGTTCGGCGACGGTCGCGCGGACGTGGTCCGGCGTGAACTCCGGCAGGTGTTGCTCGGCCGAGGCGAAGAAGCCGACCTCGGCGAGGTGGTCGTAGGCGTCCCACGCCGGTTCGGTCAGCGCCGCGTAGCCCGCTGTGTCCGGCGCGTCCGGAAACCCGGCCGCCCGGAGTTCCGGAAGTGCGGCGACGGACTCCTCGATTCCGGTGACAGCCCCCGCGAGGAGACCCCCGTCGAGGCCGCCCGCGAGGTCGGCCCGGATGCGCTCGCCGACGGTGGCGAGTTCCTCGGCGGACTCCTCGCCGACTGCCCCGCGAAGGTCCGACAGCGAGAGTTCCGAGGCCGCGCCGACGCTCCCGGCGAGACCGAGCGCCTTCAGGAAGTCGCGCCGGTCGCGCTCGTCCACGTCCGGTATTCGGTTCGTTCGTGTGCTATTGTCTGTCATTCCCCATCCCACGGGAACATCGACGGTGACGACAAATTAGCTTGTCCTCGGGAACAGAGCCGGTGGGGCTAAAATTTCGCCGGGAAGTCGTCAGAGCGAGCGAACAGCAAGGACTAAGAAATAATTACAATTCTATAAGTAATGGTATTCTATATTTAGCAACGGATTTTGTTTCCTGCCGACGCTACCGCTATCGCTGCGGAACATTCGGAAACCGACTGAGTCGCGCTGCTCTCGGAGCGCGGGCCAGCAAAACGGATTCTCGGCCGCTACGTCAACTGGATGTCGTCGATGTCGTAGTGTCGCTTGGCCAGTTTCTCGGCGGCCGTGATGTTGCGCCCGCCCTCGCCGATGGCGATGCCGGTATCCTCGGAATCCACCTCGGCGTAGGCGATGGTCTCGTCGTCCTCGCTGACGGTGACGTTGTACACCGCCGCGGGAGCCAAGGCGTTGGCGACGAACGCCTCGGGCGTGTCGGCGTCCTCGACCAGCATGACTTCGCGGCCCAACTGCTCCTCGACCTTCCGGACGGTCTCGCCGCCCGAGCCGATAGCTTGGGCCATGTCGCCGGGCTTGACGAGGAAGACCACGCGCTCGTCGCCGTCCTCGCCGTCCTCGAAGACCACGCAGTCGCGGGCGGTCGCGCCGGTCTCGTCCTCGAAGAGGGCGATGAACTGGCGAGCCGTGTCCGAGAGCGTGACCACCATGCTCAGTCGGAGGCCTCGGGTTCGGCCTCACCGGCCATCGAACCCATCCGGAGGTCCACGTCGCCGGTGCCGAGCTTGATGGGCTTGCCGACGATGACGTTCTCGGTCACGCCGTTGAGGTCGTCGACTTCGCCGTGGATGGCGGCGTCGAGCAGGTGGTTGACCGTGACCTCGAACGCCGCACGCGCGAGGACCGACTCCTTGCTCCCGGAGATGCCGTGGCGACCGATGGACTCGATTTCGCCGTTGTTGGTCATGATGTCGGCGACCAGCATCAGGTGCCGAACGTTCACGTCACCGAGACCCTGCTCTTCGAGGGTGTCCATCGTCTCCTCGATGATGGCCTCGCGCGCGGCCTCGATGCCCAGATTCTTGCGAATCTCGTGGATGTTGTTCGAGGTCGTCCGACTTGCGTCCACGCCCTCGATTTCGATGACGTCGCCGAACGCCGACCCCTCGGTGTAGAGGACGAACTCCTCGCCCTCTTCGAGTTGCTCCTTGCGGATGACGACGCGCGTGATGTCCTCGATGCCCTTGAAGACGATTTCGCGCAGTTGCTCGACCAACTGGAGGAGTTCGCGGTAACTCGGCTGTTCGGGGCCGAACTCGATGACCGTCCCCTGCTGGTTGGTCTGGACGCCGAGTTCGTCCTCGATGATGCCCGCCACCTCGTCGGGAGCAATCATCCGCTCTTCGAGGGTGTCCTCGTTGAGGTCGATGGAGACCACCATGTCGGCGACGTTGGTCGAGATGTCACCGAGCGCGAGAATCTTGGTCGCCTCGATTTGCCAGACGACCTCGTGGGCCTTCTCGCGGTCGGTGGCGTACTCGTCTTCGAGGTGAATCGTCATCATCGGCGTGTCGGGGGTCTTGCGCGCGTCCACCAACTCGATGAGTCGGGGCAGACCCTGCGTCACGTCGATTTCCGCGACGCCCGCGTAGTGGAAGGTGTTCATCGTCATCTGGGTCCCCGGCTCCCCGATACTCTGGGCGGAGACGGTTCCCACCGGGTCCAGCGGGTCCACGCGAGTGTCGAGATACCGCGTCTCGACCGCGCGGGCGATTTGGTCTGCCTGCTCGGCGGTGACGCCGTCGCGGGCTTCCACCGTGCTGTACACTTCGTCTTTCAGCCGTCGCGGAAGGTCGGTGTCCTCGACGACGGCCTCGATGTCCTCGGATACGTCGTAGTCTGTCATGATTGGCGTGGATGTCCTGTAGCGGTTGGTTGGGAAGCGGTGGCGTCAGTCGTCGCTCTGGGCCTGTCTGGCGTCGACGTGTTCCGAGAGGTTCGTCGGCGGAAGCTTCTCGCCGAGGAACTCCTGTCTGCGCTCGTCGCTGCCGAACTCCTCGTCGAGGATGCGGTCGGCGATCTGGTCCACGTCGATGTCGCCCTCGTCGTTCGAGGAGACCTTCACGGGACTGGTGCCGTCCTCGCCGAACTCGAACTGGACGATGGTGTCGGAGGTGTCCCGAACCGTGCCGTCGTACTGGGTTTCGAGTTCCGAGAGCGCGTTGATGAGACGCCGCTGGAGGTAGCCGGACTTGGAGGTACGGACTGCCGTGTCCACCAGCCCCTCGCGGCCACCCATCGCGTGGAAGAAGAACTCACGGGGGTTCAGACCGCCCGTGTAGGAGTGTTCCACGAAGCCGTGGGCCTCCGCGGAGAGGTCGTTGGGCTTGTAGTGGCTCAGCGTGCGGTCCTCGTATCCGCGGTTGATTCGCTCGCCGCGAACTGCCTGCTGACCGACCGCGCCAGCCATCTGGGTCAGGTTGAGCATCGACCCACGCGCACCGGCTTCGGCCATGACCACGGCGGGGTTGTCGTCGGCGAAGTGTTCCTCTGCGATGTCACCGGCAGAGTCACGCGCCTTGCCGAGCGTCTGCATGATCTTCATCTCCAGCGTCTCGTCCACCGTCCGGCCCGGTAGGGATTCGAGGTCGCCGTTCTGGTAGGTGTCGATGAGTTCCTCGACGCGGTCGTAGGCGTTGTCGATGGCCTCGTCGATGCGGTCTTGGGCCTCCTCCGGAACCGACTCGTCGTCGATACCGATGGAGAACCCGAAGTGCATGATGGAGCGCATCGCCAGCGCCGCGACCTCGTTGATGAAGATGCGCGAGCGGGTGTTGCCGTAGACCTTCGTGATGGTGTCGACAATCTTGCCACCGAACTCGCCCACCTCGTCCTCGGCGATGGTGCCCTCGATGAGCTGGCCGTCCTCGATAATCACGTCGTCGCCGACCGTGCCGGTGAACTCCAGATTCAGGTCGCTCGGGAGGAGTTCCGAGAAGATGTCCCGACCGGTCCAGTAGGGTTCGCCGTCCTCCTCGGTGCCCGAGGGGTCCGGAAGCTCGTCGATGCGAGTCGCCCGCAGGAGGTCCAGCGCCTGCGTCTCGTTGAAGTGGGGGTTCTCGTTGGTGAGCAGGTACATCCCGGAGATGTGGTCCTGAATCGCGCCGATGATGTTCTCACCGAAGCGCGGCGACAGGATTTGTTCCTGCACGCGCATGAGGACCCGAGCCTCCGCGCGGGCCTCCTCGTTCTGGAGGGCGTGCATGTTCATCTCGTCGCCGTCGAAGTCGGCGTTGTACGGCGGACAGACCACGGTGTTGAGCCGGAAGGTCTTGTACGGCATCACGACCACTTCGTGAGCCATGATGGACATCCGGTGGAGCGACGGCTGGCGGTTGAAGATGACGATGTCGCCGTCCACGAGGTGTCGGTTGACCTCCCAGCCAGCCTCGACCTTGGTCGCCAGTTCCTCGCAGTTCTTCTCGGTCACCTTGAGGCGGCGACCGTCGGGGCGCTTGACGTAGTTCGCGCCCGGATGGCCCTCGGGACCGTTGGCGACGTACCGCTGGGCCTCCTCGACGTTGCGGTCGGTGACGTTCATCGTCTGGGTCATCTCGCGGGCCACGCGCTCGGGGACGCCGACCTCGTTGAGGCTAAGGGTCGGGTCGGGCGAGATGACGGTACGCGCCGAGAAGTTGACGCGCTTCCCGGACAGCGAACCGCGGAAGCGACCTTCCTTACCCTTGAGACGCTGACTCAGCGTCTTGAGAGGTCGCCCGGAGCGGTGTCGGGCGGGCGGCGTGCCCGAAATCTCGTTGTCCATGAACGTCGTGACGTGGTACTGGAGCAGTTCCCAGAGGTCCTCGATGATGAGTTGGGGCGCGCCCGCCTCGCGGTTCTCCATGAACCGCTGGTTGATGCGGATGATGTCCACGAGTTTGTGGGTCAGGTCGTCCTCGGAACGCTGACCGTTGTCGAGCGTAATCGAGGGACGGGCCGTCACCGGCGGGACCGGCAGGACCGTCAGAATCATCCACTCGGGCCGGGAGCGCTCGGAGTTGATGCCGAGGGTCTCGACGTCCGCGTCCGGGATGTCCTCGAACCAGTCGCGGATGTCGCTGGGCATCAGCTTGTTCATGTCCTCCTCGGTCAGGTCGATGTCCAGCGCCTTCTCGATTGCCTTCCGGTCGTCCTCGCGGGGCCGGAACTCGCCCGACATGATGTCGTTGATGCGCGAGATGTCGATGTCGGTCTTCTCGGCGAGTTCCTGCGGAGCGACCGGCTCGCGGTCCTCCTCCTCGCTACCCTGCATCGCGGCGGCGATCTGCTCGGAGTACTCGCTGGTGAGGACCTGCTGGACCTCGTAGTAGGTGGTCGGCTTCTCGTGGTTGATGTCGTACTGGACCTCGCCGCAGTAGGGACAGCGGTCCTTCTTGCGGGCCTCTCGGATGGCGGACTTGGTCACGTCGGTCAGGTCGTTGCCGAGTTCCTTGGTCCGGGTCAGCTTCGACTCGTATTTTTCCTTCTCGTCGTCGGTGAGCAGGAGGCGCGAGCAGTTCCGACAGGTGCCTCGCAGGAGTCGTCGGATGAGCTTCGTGAACCCGACGTGGATGACGGGCGCGGCCAGTTCGATGTGACCGAAGTGGCCGTTACACGACCCCGAGTGCTTGCCGCAGGTCTTGCACTCCAGCCCGGGGTCGATGACGCCCAGTCGGGGGTCCATCAGCCCCATGTCGATGGGGAAGCCGTCGTCGTCGTAGGTGTCGGCCGTGATGATTTTGGTCGCCGACATCTCGCGGTACTCCTCGGGGTCCATCAGCCCGAAGCTGATTTCGCCGATTTCCTTGGGTGTTTGTCCTGTAGACATGGTTTATACTGCGTCCTCCAGTTCGAGTCGCGGTGCGATGCCCAGCGCCTTCATCTCGTCGAGGAGAAGCTTGAACGCGTAAGACATCTCGATTTCGTGGATGTCGGTCTCCTCCTCGCAGTTCGGACAGTAGACGCGGTTCTGCTCGACGTTCTCGACCGCGCTCATGCCACAGTTGGCACAGACGTAGATCCACTCGCGGTCGGACTCGTCCAGCAGTCGCTCCTTGAGGGTGAGGGCGGCACCGTGCCCGATAAGCACGTCCCGCTCCATCTCCCCGACACGAAGCCCACCCTCGCGGGCGCGACCCTCGGTCGGCTGGCGCGTCAGCACCTGAACCGGACCGCGCGAGCGAGCGTGGAGCTTGTTCGACACCATGTGGTAGAGCTTCTGGTAGAAAATGGTGCCAATGAAAATCTCGGCTTCAATCTTCTCCCCGGTGATGCCGGAGTACATGATCTCCTTGCCGGAGGACTTGAAGCCCTGCTCTTCGAGGCCGCCACGAAGCTCTTCCTCGTCCTCGCCGGTGAACGGCGTCCCGTCCACACGTCGTCCTTCGAGGGCACCGACCTTCCCGCCGATCATCTCCAGCACGTGGCCGACCGTCATCCGGGACGGCAGGGCGTGAGGGTTGATGATGAGGTCCGGCACGACGCCCTGTTGGGTGAAGGGCATGTCCTCTTGGGGCGCGATGTGGCCGACGACGCCCTTCTGACCGTGCCGCGACGCGAACTTGTCGCCGAGTTCCGGAATCCGCTCGTCGCGCACCGAGACCTTCGAGAGCTTCGAGCCGTCCTCGCCCTCCATCAGGGTCACGGTGTCCACGACGCCGGACTCGCCCGAGCGCATGGTGACGGAGGTCTCCCGGCGCTTCTGCGGGGAGAGACCGCCCATGTCGTCGGGTTCTTCGAGGAACCGGGGCGGACTGGTCTTACCCAGCAGGACCGAGTTCTCGTCTACCTGCGTCTCGGGGTTGACCAGACCGTCCTCGTCGAGGTGCGTGTAGGCGTCTTCGCCGCGCGCGCCGCGAACGTCGTCGCTCGGAATCTCGAAGCGGTCTTCCTGACCGCCGGGATAGCGTCGCTCCTCGCCCTCGTAGGTCCGGAAGAAGTGCGAGCGAGCCAGCGCGCGGTCCACCGAACCGCCGTTGAGGACCAGCGCGTCCTCGATGTTGAAGCCCTCGTAGGACATGACCGCGACCGTGAAGTTCTGTGCGGCCGGGCGGTCGTCGTACCCGATTTGCTCGGTGGTCTGGGTCTTGACCATCGAAAGCTGGGGGTAGTGAAGCAGGTGCTGGCGGGTGTCGGGCCGGATGCGGTAGTTCGCCGCCGGAAGCCCGAGCGACTGCTTTATCATCCCCGACCCCATCGTAATCCGGGGCGAGGCGTTGTGTTCGGGGTACGGGACCATGCCCGCACCGATGCCGAAGATGAGCTGCGGGTCGACTTCGAGGTGGGTGTGGTCCTCGGTGAGGTCGTCTTCGTCCACCGCGACGTAGATGTCCTCTTCCTCCTCGGCGTCGATGAACTCGACCTTGCCGCGCTCGACGAGGTCGTCGAAGTCGAGGTCGCCGTTCTTGACCGCCGCGACTTCCTCCTCGGTCACGAGGGGTTCGCCGTCCTCGATGACCAGCAGGGGTCGGCGGGCGCGACCGGCGTCGGCGTTGATGATGACCTCGCGGGTCCGCTCCTTGACCGAGACGTTGACCATCTCGCTCACGTCGCCGCGGCGGCGAGCGTGTCGGACCTGTTCGGCGAGCTGTTCGGGGTCGGGGTGGGTACCGACCAGACTACCGTTCACGTATACTTTCGCTTCTCGTCCCTGACTCATGTTAGTCGTCCGCGCTTGCTGTTGGTTCGACGCCTTCGATACCGGGGATGCCTTCGACACCCATCGACGCCAGTTCTCGTTTCAGACCCTGTTCGTCCTCGATGTTCTGGGAGAGCTCCATCGCCTGCGCGAAGTTCTTCACCAGCCCACAGTTCGGTCCCTCCGGGGTCTCGGAGGGACAGATGCGACCCCACTGGGTCGCGTGCAGGTCCCGCGCCTCGAAGTGGGGCTGACTCCGCGAGAGCGGCGAGCGAAGTCGTCGGAGGTGGCTCAGCACACCCATGAAGTCGGTGCGGTCCACCAACTGGGAGACGCCGGAGCGGCCGCCGACCCAGTTCCCGGTCGCAATCGGGTGTTCGAGGCGCTCGGTCAGCACGTCCGAGCGAACCACGGTGTTGACCGAGAGCTGTCGGTTACGCATGTTGGCGCGCTCGAGCTGGTACTTCACGTCCCGCGCCAGCTTGTTCAGCGCGGTCCGGAACAGGTCCTTCATCAGGTCGCCGGACACCTTCAGGCGCTTGTTGGCGTAGTGGTCCTTGTCGTCGGGTTCGCGGCGCTGAAGCGCGAGTTCGAAGCAGGCCTCGGCCATCCGGCAGAGGTAGTAGGCCTTGTTGATGCGCACGTCCTCCTCCTCGACGCCCTCCTCGTGGAGGTGCGGCAGGAGGTACCGGTCGATGACGTAGTTCGCGCGCTTGAGCTGGTAGTTCTTGCCCTGCCCGGAGGCGACGCGCTTGCCGAGGGACTCGATTGCCTCCTCCTCGGTCTGGACGTCGGCGGCCTCCAGGTTTTCGAGCATGAACTTCACGATTTCCGGGTCGTCGGAGACGCGATGGACGATCTCCTCGTCGGACTCCAGCCCGAGCGCTCGCACGAGGGTCACGAAGTTGACGCTCCCCGAAACCGAGGGGAACGACACTTCGAGCAGGCCGTCGCGGGTCCGCTCGACCAGCACGAGGGCACGGTAGCCACGGCGCTGGGAGAAGGTCTTTGCGACCTGAATCTCGTCGCCGTACTTGGTGTCGTACTCCGCCAGAATCTTGTTCGGCGCGAGGTCCTCGCTGGTCATCAGGACTCGCTCGGAACCGTTGACGATGAAGTAGCCACCGGGGTCGGCGGGGTCCTCGCCGATTTCGATGAGTTCCTCGTCGGAGAACCCGGCGATGTTACACTTCTCGGAGCCGACCATGATGGGCATCCGACCCACCTTGGTCTCGGTCGAGTCCACGACGCGCTCGTCCTCGCCCTCGCCCTTCACGATGGACATCTCCATGAAGACGGGCGCGGCGTAGGTGATGTTGCGGAGACGGGCCTCTTGCGGATAGAGGAGTTCCTCGCTCCCGTCTGCCTCCCGCACGCGCGGGGTCACGATACGAACGTCGCCCAACTCGACGTGGACCGGCTCCTCGTCTTCCTTGTCGCCGATGTCGGTGTCGATGGTACCCTTTTCGTCGACGACCTCCTGCATGCCGCGGGTCAGGAAGCTGTTGAACGAACGGTAGTGGTGTTCTGCGAGCCGTTCCTTCGAGAAGTACTCTCGGGAAATCTCGCGTCGGTCTTCTCTGTTCATTATTATTCTACCACGAGTCGGTAAATCGTCGCCTCGTCTGTCGTTCGTGAGTCTCGCACGATCTTGATGACGTCACCGACTTCCGCCTCGTCGGGGAGCGCGGCGTCGGTGCGCTGAATCTTCGGCAAGTCGGTCGTTTTGATGTCGTACTCCTCCAGCACGCCGTCTAACTCCTCGTCGTCGACGACGCTGTGGTCCGGAACCATGTCGTGTTGGCTTACGTCTACCATGTGTGGCGGTGGGTTGTCTGCGCAGATGGAGAAATGGCTATCACGAGATACTACAGGGCAATACACAGGGTATTCATTTAAGACTTGCTAAGTAGCCCGCGCACGGCTATCTATCCGACCCCACTACGTCGGAACCCCGACCGTAGGGAATGCCCACGATTGTCATTCCTCGATGGAGCTATAAATCGTTTGGGGCGAGGGCGCGTAGTGCAACTATCGTGTGCGTCGGTACGCCGTGTCGTGGCGGCTTCGTTTGAGAAGCCTTAAGTCTAACCGGGGACAACGAAGAAATGCACTCGGAAGCCCGGGTGGTGTAGTGGCCCATCATACAACCCTGTCACGGTTGTGACGCGGGTTCAAATCCCGCCTCGGGCGCTTTCTCCGAAAACCAAACGTTGAGTAGTTCGTCTGTTCTCTTCAGCTGATTTTGCGGTCGGACAGATTCAGTATTTCGCTCTCTGCGTCAAATATATGCACCACTATAGTCAATTTAACCTTCCAGGAGTTCATCCACTTGAATGTGTCTAGCTCAACGACTAACACGAAAGACAAAGGGGACGAAACTGAAGTAAAAGTCATCTCCGAGCTAATTTCACACGGGTACAGCGTCTCCCTCCCCTTTGGAGACAATGACAAGTACGACCTCATTGTGGACGACAGCGACAGTCTACACCGAGTTCAGTGTAAGACCGCTTGGAACAACAAACCCGACACGATGCGTTTCAACACTCACTCCCAAACGACTCAAGAAGGCGAGTACCACGAAAATTCGTACCACGGAGAAATAGACGCGTTCGCCGTTCGGTATCCAGTAAACGAGAAACTCTACTGGATAGACATCGACGAAGCGACCGAACAGAAGATGGAACTCCGTTTCGAGGCAGAGATAGAACATCCATCGATTAATTGGGCAGCAGATTACGAATTCGATGGCGGAATCCCGTAACTTACCATGAATTGTCTCTTCATTCCGGGAGTCCGTTTCGGTCAGTCTCGATGATGGTTGATATTCGGCAACGGGAAACAACACCAGATTAAATCGACATATGTTAATACGGGCGGCAAAAACAGGAGAATGCGTTCGGAAGCCCGGGTGGTGTAGTGGCCCATCATACAACCCTGTCACGGTTGTGACGCGGGTTCAAATCCCGCCTCGGGCGTATTTTACCGCGAACAACTCGGCGAGTGGCCACTTTTCCGTGTCCGAAAACATAACTCGTAGCCTGTCGTCTATCGCCACGTGACCAGCGACACACCCCTCGAGAGCGACGATTTTCTCCACGAGGAGCTAATTCCGGCGCTGCTGCTCGTCGGCGTCATCCTGTTTATCGTCCCCGAACCAGTCACCTCGACGCTCGGTATCGTCCTCGTCTCGCTCGGGGTCGCGCTCTGGGTGTGGGACCTCCTCGTCCGGGCCTAACGCGGCCTCAGGCGGCGATTCAGCCTCACGCGAGCCCCGTCGCCAGCCACCCGCCGAGGCCGACCGCGGCGAGCGCGCCGACGAGGTTCAGCGCGGCGTTGACGACCGCCTCCCGTCTGGCACCGCTCTCGTAGAGGGCCACGGTCTCGACCGCGAAACTGGAGAACGTCGTGAACGCGCCGCAGAAGCCGGTGCCGAAGACGGTGAGGAGCGTGGCGTCCTCGGCGAGACCGGCGGTCAGCGCGCCGAGCGCGAGGCTTCCGAGGACGTTGACCACGAGCGTGTCGCGCTGGCGGTCGGGGACCCACGACCCGACCGCGAACCGGGCGAGCGCGCCGAGGACCCCGCCCGCGCCGACCAGCAGGACGGTGTTCATCGAGCCACCTCCGGATTTGCGAGCGAGCGGACTACGGCGCGACCGGCCAGCACCGCCGCGAAGCCCAGCGCGTAGTTCGCGGCGACGTTGGCGACCGCGAGCGTGGGCGACAGCGCGGCGGTCTGGACCGCGAAGGTGCTGTAGGTCGTGAACGACGAGAGGAATCCGGTGCCGAGGACGAGTCGGGTCTCGGCGCTGAGTCGGTCCGCCAGCTTCGCCTCGAACAGGAGGACGCCGAGCGCGAAGCTCCCCGCGACGTTGACCGCGAGCGTGCCCCAGGGAAACCCGCCGGGGAGCGCCACGGAGACCGCGTGGCGGCAGACCGCGCCCGTGAAGCCGCCGACCGCGACCAGTAGAATCGGCTCCAGTCGTTCGAGCGCGTGAGAGCGTCGAGTCGGCGCTTCGTCTGCTTCGCCCGCTCGTCGCGCCCCGGCTTCCTTCGCTTCGCCTTCGTCGCCGGAAGCCGACGAGCGACCCTCCGTCTCCGACATTATCGTCCGAGACGAGCACGCCGACGGGGAAACTGTTTTCGGAGCGCCGCTCCGGAAAGACGGCGCTCAGAGGGCTTATCGGTCGGTCGCGCTCGGTGACGCTCCGCCGTGGGGCGTCTCGCGCTCGCGGACTCGGACCGCGTGGACGCTCTCGGTCGCGTCGTCCACGAGGAGAACCTCGCCGGGTTCGTCGGGCAGGCGCTCCTCGAACGACCCGCCGAGGTAGGTCGGCCGGGCCGCGGCGAGCGCGTCCAAGTCGGCGCGGGCGGTGAGGCGGTGGGCCAGCAGGAGGTCGGCCTGCGAGACTGCGACCGCGGGGAGCGCGCTCGGGCGCTGGGTCGCCGCGACGAGGCTCAGGCCGGGTTGGCGACCGCGGGTGAGCGCCGTCCGGAGCGCGGGTGCTGCAACCCCGGAAAAGAACCCGTGGGCCTCGTCCACCAGCAACCACGGGAGCCGCGGCGGGCGAGTTCGGACACAGCGGTCGTAGAGTCCGGCCGCGATTGCTCGGAGGACCGCGTTTGCGGGACCGGCGTCGAGTCCAGCGAGGTCCAGCACGGTGCCGACAGAGGAGTCCAGAAGTTGGCTCGCGGTCAGTCCGTCGGGCGCGAAAACGCCCCACGACTCGGCGAGTGCGAGGTGGTTGTCGGCGGCCCGGCGGGTCGCGCGGACGGCCTTGGTGTCGGCGTCGGCGACGAACTCGCGCATCCCGGCGAGGGTCGAGCGGGCGCTCGCGGCCTGCCAGACCAGCGCGCCCGCCGCGCCGCCGGGGTCGAGACCGAGGAGGTCGCACCACGCTCGGGGGTCGAGCGCGTCGGCGTCGACTCGGGGGTCGGCGACGACGCGAGTCCCGAGGTCCGCGAGCGACGAGAAGATGCCCATCGGGTCCGCGACGACCGGGGCGACACCTTCGGCGCGGGCGAGTGCTTCCGCGAGAACGCCGAGCGTGTAGGACTTGCCGTAGCCGCGCTTGCCGACGACGAGTCCGGCGTGGGGGCCGTCGAGGTCTACGTGGACCGCCGCGCCGGGGCTTCCGTCGCGGGCGCGATAGGCTCCGAGATGGCCGGTAGCGAGGCGACCGGCGGGGGCGTTTTCGCTTGGCGGGTCGGACGTGTTGGATTCGCGGCGACCGAGGACGTGAGGCATGGGGCAGGTTGGTCGCGCTCTCGTATTTGAACGTTTGGACAGGTATAGAGTTGTTTTAGAGCAATATTTTTGTTTTCTAAGCGGTGTTTCTGTTATCTCCTGCTTCGGGGTGGAAATCCGGCTCCCGAACGCCCGAGGGTTTAAATCCCAGAACGGGACGAACCCGGGCCATGCCAACCCTGCTCGGCTACTACGGCTACTTCGAGACGACGCAGTTCGACTGCCTCGACCGATTCGAGAGCGACGAGCGAGCAATCGAGGGCCTTCCCATCCGCCTCGTCATCGCGCTCGTGGTCGGGGTCGCCAGCCTCGGCGTGATGATGAACATGCTCTCGGGCATCGGCGGCCTGACCGTCACGGAACTCGACGCCAAGCCCGAACCCGACGTAATCCACCCCGAGGAGCAGGAAATCGACGTGACGGTCGTGGACGCCGACGGAAAGCCCGTCGAGGGCGCGACGGTGGTCATCACGGGCGAGACCGCCACGCTCGGCAACGTCGAGACCGCGACAACCGACTCGGAGGGCGAAATCTCCGTGGACGTAGACCCCGAACTCGGTCCGAACCAGCAGGAGGGCACGCTGGAAGTGAGCGTCAAACCGCCCGCCGGGAGCGACTACGCCGACGAGCGCGAGAACACCGCGATACTGGTCGTCAGGGAGTGAGAGAACGGAGAGAGTGAAGTGAGCAGCTCGCCGGAGAGTTCACCGCGGCGGACTCCCGTCGCCGTCCCAGTCTATCCAGTCCTGCTCCCACCCGGTCCGGCGCTCTCTGGCGCGCTCGGCCCGCTCGCGGTCCTCGCGGACGGTCCGGTTGCGCTCGATGGACCCGGCCTGCTCGCCCTCCACGAGGAGCGGCGCGAACGCGACGGTCCCGAGCGGTTGGGTGTCGGGGTCGGCGGGATTCTCCCCCTCGACGATCGTCAGCGACTGCTCGCCGATGCCGATGGGGATGACGAGTTTCCCGTCCGGCGCGAGTTGCGAGACCAGCGGTCGGGGCGGGTCGGCCGCGGCGGCCTCCACGAGGACGCGGTCGAAGGGCGCGTACTCCGCCAGACCGTCCGCGCCGTTCCGGCAGTCCACGAAGACGCCCTCGTAGCCCGCCGCGGCCAGATTGCTCCGGGCTTCCCAGACCACGCTCCGGGTGATGTCCACCGCGTGGACGTTCTCCTCGCCGACGATTTCCGCGAGGACCGCGGCGGTGTAGCCCACGCCAGCGCCGACGACGAGGACCGAATCACCCTCCGAAGCGCCGAGGGCTTCCAGCAGGCGGGCCGCGGTACTCGGCGCGAGGACGCGGGTGCCCGACTGCTCGAACGACCGGTCGGCGTAGGCGAGTCGGTCGTCGTCGACGAACTCGTGGCGGGGGACTGCTCGCATCGCGGCGCTGACGCTCTCGCTGGAGACGACTCCTTTCGAGGAGTGTTCGAGGCTGTCGACCATGTCGTCGCGCAGCACCGCGAGTTCCATACGCCCACTCAGAGATGAGAGAACTTCAATCGCCCGGCCGCCGTCCAGCGATGACCTGCTGGTCGAAGCCCGGCACGTCACGAATCTCGACCGCCTCGAACCCGGCGTCTCGGAGCCAGCCCTCGAACTGCGCTCCGGTGTAGGTGTCGCCGTTCTCGGTCTGAGCCAGCATGTGCGCACCGAAGAGGGCGGCGTCCTCGGCCCGGCCCCGGACTTTGTCGGTCAGCACGAGCGCGCCGCCCGGTTCGAGGGCGTCGTGGGCGTGAGAGGCGAATCGCCGGTTCTCGTCGGGACCGAGCGCGTGGGCGACCCGAGAGCAGAAGACGATGCCGAATCCGTCGTCGCCGCCACCCGGAAGCCCCTCGGTGATGTCGCCCTCGACCAGTTCGATGGGTTCGTGTTCGAGAAACCGGCGGTCGATGTCGATTACGTCCGGTTGGTCCACGAGCGTCACGTCGAACCCGCGCCGGACGAACTCCTTGGCGAAGACGCCGGGGCCTCCTCCGGCGTCCAGCACGCGCTCGGCGTCGGGGTTCCGGTGGACCGCGGCGGTGACGCTCGCCCGGACCGCGGCGTCGTCCGCGCTCGCCATCGACCCCATGAAGTTGGTCGTCCACTCGTCGGAGGCCGACTTCTCACCGGCCGAGTTCTCGGCGGTCGATTCCGGGGCGGGCGGTTCGCCGGTCCGCATCGTCTCGGGCAACTGAATCCAGCGGTCCACGCAGTCGAGGGTGTGAGGCACCGACCCGATGGAGCGCACGTCGGCCTTGGCGACGAAGCCGAGCGCGCGGTTCGTGATTTCGTACTGCTTGGCCGCTGGCCGCTCGTCGTCCTCGGCGTGCGCTCCGGCGACGACCTCCAGATAGCCCAACTCGGCCATCGCGTCGAGGGTGATTCTGGCGGCGCGCTCGGTCACGCCAGCCGACTCTGCGACTTCCGCGGGCGTCTCGGCGTCGGTCGTGACCGCTTCGAGGACACCCGTCTCGCGGGCGGCCCAGAGAAGGAGTGCTTCGCGGTAGTCCATACCGGAAATCGGCGGGCCGGGCGCTTAATCTTCCTGCATCGGAACGAACCGCACCCGACCGCGGGTTTCGCGGTCGAGGCCGCCGTCGGCGCGTCGGCGGGCGAAGACGAGACGCTGTGTCGTGGTTCCGATGGGTGCCAGCAGTCTCCCGCCCGGCCTGACCTGCTCGACTACCGCGCTCGGGAGGTCGCGCGCGGCGCAGGTCAGATAGGCGGCGTCGTAGGGCGCGTGTTCGGGCCACCCTTCGTGGCCGTCGCCGACGCGAATCGAGATGTCGCCGTAGCCGACGTTCGCCAGTCGCTCGCGGGCCTCGCGGGCCAGCGACCCGTGATACTCGACGCTGTAGACGTTCTCCGGGCCGACGACCTCTGCCGTGACCGCGGCGTGGTAGCCGCATCCGGTGCCGATTTCGAGGACGCGCTCGCCGGAATCGAGGTCGAGCAAATCGACCATCGCGGCGACCATGTGGGGCGCGCTGATGGTCTGGTCGCTCCCGATGGGAAGCGGTCGGTCCTCGTAGGCCCGGTCGCGGCGCTCTGGCGGTACGAACTCGTGGCGCGGGACCGCTCGCATCGCGGCGAGCGTCGAGTCGGCGAGGTCCTCGCGGCGAGCGAGATTCTCGACCATCCGCTCGCGGGCCTGTTCGTAGTCGTCGCCCGGGTCGCTATTCGCCGGTTTCCGGTCGTCTCCCCCATCCCCGAACATGCTATCACCGAATTGAACGTTGTTAGCCCCTCACCACGCCGACCACGCCGAGGAGGTCTGGTCGTCGGCGTAGACTCGCTTGACGTCCTTTGCGACCGCGGTGTCGCCCTCCTCGCCGAGGGGGTTGAAGTCGTAGCCGACCGCGTCGTCGCGGACCGCGATGGACTTGACCTCGAACTCCTCGTCGCCGAACTCCTCGATTCGTCCGACCTCGAACTCCTTGTCGCCGGGCACGTCGATTTTGACGCTCCGGGAGTCGTCGCGGTTGCCCACGCTCGGGTTGATGGTCACGTTGACCCGGACGTTGTCCACCGCGCGGGTCCAGAACGTCTCGACGTCCTCGACTTCGGCCTCGTCCTCGCGCTTCTCGTCGCCGAGTTGGAGGTCCGTGATTCGCACGACCATGATGGCCTCGGGCGTGTCGAGGACGAACTCCTCGCCGACCGCGACGGTCTCCTCGGGCGGGGCCTCGACCGTGGCGGTGAACGACTCGCCGTCTTGGGAGACGATGACGTCGCGCTCGACTTCCTCTTGCTCCTCGATTTTGGTCTTGTGGACGTGACTGCACTCCGTACAGCGCACGGTGGACTGCCCGCTCCCCGCCTTCAACACCTCGTGGACCGTCTCCACGTCGGGCGAGCAGGAGGGGCAGGTCACCGCGACGCGCTCCGCAGTTTCGCTCATACTGTGGTCGTCTACGTAGTCCGAGCGTAAAAGGGCGTGGAGTCGTGCGGAGCTACTCGCCAAGGAACCCCGACTGCTCGACAAAAGGGAAGCGACGAAAACCAGACCTCTACTTCCGGCGCTTCTGCACCGCGGCGAGGAGGCCGACGAGACCGACCGCGAGGCCCAGCAGGCCCGCGACCTTACGCTTCGCGCCGCCGCTCTCGTCCTCGGACTCGAACTCGTAACTGTCCTCTTCGTAGCCCTCCTCGTCGTAGTCCGGCTCCTCGAACTCCTCGAAGTCGGTCTGCTCGGTGCTACCGCGGTTCTTGAGCTTCCAGACCAGCAGGCCGACCCCGGCCAGCACGCCCAGCAGACCGAGGAGTTTGGCCTTGCCGCCGCCCGAGGAGTTGGAGGTGGATTCGGCGGGGGACTCCTCGGCGGGACCTTCGGTCTCCTCGCCGGGGTACTGGTACTCTTCGACGAGTGCGGGTTTTTCGAGATTGATCTCCAGAATTGCCATGCGAAATACTTCGCCGTTCGGCTACGAATAGGTTGCGGCTACTCGGGATTCGTTTCGTGTGGGTCGTCGTTTTGTCACGCTCCGCTTGTTCCGTGAGTGGGTGTCCTGTGCTGTGAGTGGTTGCTTGCTGAAACGGCTTCTGTGCGGGGCGGAAGAGGGACAAGCTAGCTACCCCCGAAGCCGAGGCGTCACCGCACAGCACCGCAACCGCGGGCCACACCCTCCCCAACCGATTGTGCTTCTCGGCCTCCGTTTCACTTCGGCCTGCGATGCTCATCCCTCGCACGCCGATGGCGCGGCATGAAGCCGTGCCAGCGCGCGCCGGGCAGGGGAGACAGAGACATCTATAAACGTGTATAAGACGACTATACAAGTTCTAAATAAATAAATAGTTGTCTTTAGTGCGCCAAACCGGTCCGGCCCCAATCCTTTCCGCGCTGGCCGTCGCAGGTCCGACGATGCCCCAGTGCGCTGTCTGCGGTGCCGACGTGGAGGCCGCGAGTCCCGAGGAGACCGACTACCGCGACGAGGAGTTCGCTATCGCGCAAGTCGAGTACGAGGGCGAGACCTACGCCTTTTGCTCGGAGGAACACCGCCGCGAGTTCGAGGAGAACCCAGACGAGTACGCTTAGTCGAGTTCCGCGCTCGCTTCTCGAATCAGTCCGTCCAGTATCTCGGGCGTCGTGGGGTGGTACGCTCGGTCCGGAATCTCGCGCACGTCCAACCCCATCTCGACGGCGACCTGCATCGTCTTCGCCATCACGTCGGCGTGGAGGTGCAGGCCCTGATACCCCAGCACGGTCCCGTCGTCGGCGTCCACGACCAGTTTCGCCAGTCCGCGAGGAGTCGCCTTGGTCTTGAACACGCCGTCGGTGCTGGCCTCGCGGGTGACGGCCACGTAGTCGCGGCCCTCGTGGCGGTCCTCGCGGACCAGTTCGCTCTCGGAGACCCCGACCCGAGCGAAGGGGTAGACCCCGAGGCCCGAGAAGACGACGTGATGGTGGGTGTTCCGGTAGGGTTCCAACGCCTCGCCCTCGCGGTGCCGGAGGACGTTCTCGGCCGTCAGGAAGCCCTGTTCCTTGGCGACGTGGAGAATCGGCTCGTGGCCGTTCACGTCGCCGGGGACGAAGATTCGCTCTGCGTCGCGGGCCTGCATCGTGTCGCCGACCCACCCGGCCCCGGGTTCCAGCGGGGTGTTCTCCAGCCCGAGGCGGTCCACCGCGGGGCGGCGACCCGTGAACAGGAATAGCTCGTCGGCCTCGACGGTCTCGCGCTGGTCTCGACGCTTGACTCGCAGGCGCACCCCTCCGTCGGCAGTCTCCTCGACCGACTGCTCGTCGGTGTCGGTCAGCACGTCCACGTCGAACTCCTCGCGGTAGATGTCGAGCATCGCCTTCCGGAACTCCTCGTCGGCCTCGTCCAGCGGGTAGTCGTCGTGTTCGACGACGGTGAGGTCCATCTCGGCGGCCTCCGCGAGGTAGGGCACCATCTCCAGTCCGACGTAGCCGAAGCCCATCACGAGGCCCGAATCCGGAAACTCGGTCGCGTCCAGCACGTCCGCGCTGGTCGAGAAATCGACCTCGTCCATCCCGTTCAGGTCCGGCACGGTGACGGTCGAACCGGTCGCCACGACCACGTAGTCGGCCTCGATTTCCCGGTCGCCGATTGCGACGGTGCGGTCGTCCACGAACCGGGCGGTCCGGTGGATGAACTCGACGTTCTCGCGGTCCGCGAGGTCGTGGACCGCGGCCCGGCGGTGGTCCGCGAAGTTCTGTACGTGTTCGTCTTTGGTCGCCACGACCGATTCGAGGTCCACGTCGGGGACCCCCTCGACGCGGTGGTCGTGGCGGACCTGAAACCGGTGTTTCCCGGCCGAGAGGACCTCTTTCGAGGGCATACACCCCTTGAGGATGCAGAGGCCCCCGCCGGGTTCGCCGTCGTCCGCGAGGGTGAGTTTCACGTCCTCCTCGTCGGCCAACTCCTGCGCGACTGCGACTCCGGCGCTCCCGTAGGCACCGATGATAACGACGTGCGTGGGCATGCTCCGAGCCACGACGCCCGGCGAGTTAGGCGTTCGGCCCACGGCACGCCCGGCCGGGGGAAAATCGGAGGTAAATCGAAAACAGCGAGAAAACAGCGAGCCGACTACCGAAGTCGCGCCAGCAGGGCCGCCCCGAGGAGCGCCGCGACTGCCGCCGTGGCGGTGAATCCGGGGACGTCCGCGCCGCCGTCGCCAGTCGTGGTTTCGTCGCTCTCGCTCGTCGTCTCGTCGCTCGCGCCGTCCCGCGTGGTCTGGTCCGACTCGTCGCTGGTCTGGTCGTCAGTCTGGCCGCCGATTTCGGTCGTCCCATCAGCGGTCGTCGCGCCGGGTTCGGTCGTCGCGCCGGGTTCGGTCGTCGCGCCGGGTTCGGTCGTCGCCTCGCTCGCCGAGGACTGCATCGAAATCGTGCGCTCGGAGAAGTGGTTGACCGCGACCAGTACGTCGGCGCTCGTGTCGGCAGACGCGCTTCCGGCGCTCTCGACGACGTACCGGGACTTGTCGCTCCCGACCGCGCTCTCGAGTTGGCTGTAGGTCCGGGCCTCGACCGCGGCCTCGCCGTCCACCGCGACTTCGAGGTCATCGGTGGTGTTCAGGGCCTTCTCGGAGACGCTCGTGACGACGATGGTGCCCTCGTGGGTCGTCCGGTTGACCGCGAGGGAAATCTTCCCCTCGGCGGACTCGGCGGTCTCGACGGTGGTATTCTCGCCGTAGCTCACCGTATCGACGACGGTCTCTCCACCGTCCGCCATCACGTAGGCCTCGGCTCTGGCCTCGCCCTGCGCGATGAGGTCCTCCTGCTTCTCGTCTCGGTCGTCCTTGCCCTCGGGGTACGACCGGAAGACGAGGCGGGCGTCCTCGCCGAGGCGGGCGGTCACGTCGCCGTCGTCGTTGACGGTCGCGTTGCCCTCGCCGACGACGAGGAGGGTGCCCTCGGTGCCGTTCTCGGCGGTCACTTCGACCTGCGCGTCGGACTCGGCGGAGGCGGTCGCGCCCGACGAGAGGTTGGCGACGACGTAGTCGGATTCGTTGCCCGACGCGACCACGAGGACGCCGCGGCCGTTGTCGTGGGCCTCGATGGTCGCGCTACTCCCGGCGGCGAGTCGGGCCTCGGTCGCGGTCGTCGCGCCGAGTTCGAGGCCAGCGCCCTCGATATGGGTCACCGCCGACAGCGAGGCCCCGAGGTCAACGAGGCCGTCCGAGAGTTCGCTCTCGGACTGGACCTTCAGCGAGTCGAGCATCGTCTCGCCGCGGACCGCGTAATCGGTCACGGCGCGGTTCTCGGTGTCGAACGAGACGTGCGTTCCGACGTAGGCCTGCCCGGAGGTCTGGTTCGTCGTATCCGACGCCACGGTACCTGCGACTGTGGAGGGGGCGATACTCGCCGTCACGACGAGTACCATCAGGGCGGTCGCTACTCGTTTCATTGCGTTCGACCGTGAACCAGCAGTCCGTAATACGTCTTCTGGCTTCCTGAAAACCGCGTGACGGGAATCGAACCGGTCACCGGGAAATCTCGCTCCCGGCCTCCGACAGCACGGATTCGACTTCCTCGCGGGTCACGATTGCCACGTCGCCGGGAATCGTGCGCTTCAGCGCGGCGGTCGCAGAGCCGTATTCGAGCGCGGTCGCTACGTCGTCGCCGGAGAGTCGGCGCGCGAGGAAGGCCCCGACGAAGGCGTCGCCGGTCCCGATGGGGTCCAAGGTGTCGGTCTCGATTGCGAGTTGCTCGAAGGTCTGGCCGTCGTGGCGGGCCAGCGCGCCCTCCTCGCCGCGGGTCACGATGACCGTCCGGAAGTCGAACTCGTCGGCGAGGTCCGCGGCGATGGTTCCGGCATCGCCCTCGCGTCCGAGGACTCGCTGGGCGTCGCGCCGAGCGACCATCAGCGAGTCCACGTCGGGAAAGAGGTCTTCGAGCGTCTCGCGGGCCTCCTCGGGACTCCAGAGCTTCGACCGGTAGTTCACGTCGAAGGAGGTCGTGGTTCCGGCCGCTTGGGCCTCGCCGAGGAGGTCCGCGGTGGTCTCCTCGAGGGTCTCCGAGAGGGCGGGCGTGATGCCGCTGGTGTGGAAGACCTCGGCCTCGCGGATTCGCTCGACCGGGAGTTCGTCGGTCTCGGCGGTGGTGACGGCCGCACCCTCGCGGTCGTAGATGACGTTCGACCCGCGGGGCTTGCCGCCGTGTTCGAGGTAGTAGGTGCCCTGTCTCCCCTCGTCGCTCCAGACCACGTCGGTCTCGACGCCGTACTGGCGGAGTTCGGTCACGACTCGCCGCCCGAGCGGCGAGTCGGGGAGTTTCGAGGTCCACGTCGCGTCCGCGCCGAGTCGAGAGGCGGCGACAGCGACGTTGCTCTCCGCGCCCGCCGACCGGAATTCGAGGTCGTCGGCGGTCTCCAGTCGCTCGCCGTCGGGCGGCGAGAGGCGCAACATCGTCTCGCCGAAGGTCACGAGGTCAGTCATACGTCGGTTGTCGGCGGCGCGCGGCATAATTTACTCGGTTGGGTGCGAATTCTTACTCGGTTTCGGAGACGTTTTTCGCGCCGAGGCGCGCGGCGCGCTCCACGTCCGCAAGCACCACTAGGGAAGCAGGATTGTTCCTTTAAGAAATAGAGAGATAGCTTAAGGAATGGTAGAAACGCCTGAGACAGGGTTGCTGTCTCGCGGCTCAGTCGGCGACGACTCCCGTGTTGTATTCGTACTCCGCCGTCTCGTCGAGAAACCTGCCGACGAGGTCCGTGCCCTCGAACTCGACCGCGCCGGTCTCGGGTTCGTAGGTGACGAGGCCCGCGTCGTCGAGTTTCGGCAGGTGCGTGTGGAACAGCGACGTTTGGACCGGCTTGACGGATTCGTCGCTTACCTCCGAGACGGTCGTCCCGGTCTCCCACGCGGCGACGTGCCTGCCGAGCGCGTCGAGGTCAGTCGAGCGAGATTCGTTTCGTAAGTGATAGAGAACGTAGCGACGGCGCGGATTTTTCAACAGCCCGAACGCTTCGTTCAGCCGTGACGTGTCAGGCGACCCCATTACCAGAGACACACTCTCGACCGACTTAGTGTCTTCTTCTAGTGCAAATTGACCGCTCGGCGGAGCGCCACTCGGATATTTGTGCCTTCCAACCGTGGTTTGGGAGCGTGTCCAGCGAAACGTCCGCCGACGCCTCTGCCCACGCCGCCAGCGCGCTCGGCGACTACCTCAACCACGACGACCCGGTTGTCCGGTTCGCCTCGTTCTGGGCCGTCTGCGCCGCCCTGTTCGCCGCGGCGTGGTACGTCGGCTACTACCTCCTGCCGGAGGGCCTGCTCCGGTCGTCCACCGCGGCGAGCGCGCTCCCCGCGTACGCCGGGTCGGTCTGGGCCGAGTTCCTGACCATCTTCGCGTGGAACCTCGGCGTCTGCCTCCTCGTCGTCGCCGCCAACACCTTTCGGTCGGTCCGGACGCCGCTTGGCTACCTCGTCGTGGTCGTCAACTGGGTGCAGGGCGCGGTGGTCTGGGGCACCGGGTCGCTCGCCGTCGAGACCGCCCGGTTCGCCCCCTCGCTGTCGGTCGCGCTCGGCCGGAGCGGCGTCTACGAACTCACCGCCTACGTGGCCGTCGCGGTCGCCACCCGCGGCGTGATGATTTGGCACCAGCGGTCCGGCCCGCGCTGGCGCGAGGAGTTCGAGCGCACCCAATCGCCCCGCGACTGGACAATCTCGCGCCGAGAGGCGGGCGTCCTGCTCGCGGGCCTCGCGCTCCTCGCCGTCTCCAACTACCGCGAAGCCGTGATGATTGCGGAGGCAGTCGGATAGCTTTTGCCTGCCGGACCCCGATTTCCGGACATGGACCTCTCGAACACGGATTCCTCGGATTCGTCCGGCTCCGATTTCCCGGACTCGGACCGAATCGAGGCCGCCGCCCGCGAACTCCGGGCCGCCGACGCCGCCGCGGCGCTGACCGGCGCTGGCGTGAGTGTGCCCTCCGGCGTCCCGCCCTTCCGCGGCGAGGACGGGATTTGGAACGAGTACGACCCCGACGCCTTCGACGTGCATCGCTTCCGGGCGAGCCCCGGCGAGTTCTGGGCCGACTGGGTCGAACTCCGCTCGGACCTGCTCGACGCCGACCTCGAACCCAACGCCGCCCACCGCGCGCTCGCCGACCTCTCGTCCGCGGGCCTCCTCGACGCCGTCGTCACCCAGAACATCGACGGCCTGCACGGTGCGGCTGGCTCCGAAAATGTCGTGGAACTCCACGGCAACGCCCGCCGCGCGGTCTGTCAGGACTGCGGGCAGTCAGTTTCCGCCGAGGAGGCCCGCGAGAAGGCCGAGGCGGGCGACCCCCCGCCGCGCTGTCCGAGTCCGGACTGCGAGGGCGTGCTGAAACCCGACGCCGTCCTCTTCGGCGAGCGCCTGCCGATGGACGCGATGGCCGACGCCGAGGAGTACGCCGCCGAGAGCGACGTGCTGGTGGTCGCCGGGTCGTCGCTGACCGTCCAACCCGCCGCGTCGCTCCCCCGGCAGGCCGCCCGGAACGGCGCGACCGTTATTCTGGTGAATCTGGACGAGACGCCGCTGGACTCGCTGGCCGACTACGTGTTTCGGGAGGACGTGACCGAGGTCCTGCCCGCGCTTCGGGATGCGATTCCGGAGTAGACCCCTGAGTAGAAGTTGCCGGAATCCCGTCCCCGGAGCAGAAGTTGCGAGGACCCTCTGACATAAGCCGCTGGCATTCGTCGGTGCGAACGACCATGACTGACCGAGACGGCGCCGACCGCGGCATCCACACCGACAGCGTCCACGCGGGCCAAGACCCCGACCCGGCGACCGGGTCGCGCGCACCGCCCATCTACCAGACGAGTTCCTACGTCTTCGACGACGCCGACCACGCCGCCTCGCTGTTCGCGCTCGAAGAGCCGGGCAACATCTACAGTCGCCTGACGAACCCGACCAACGCCACGCTCGAAGAGCGACTCGCCACCCTCGAAGGCGGCGTCGCGGCGCTCGCCACCGCCAGCGGGATGGCCGCGCTCGACCTCGCCACCTTCCTGCTGGCTTCAGTCGGCGACAACGTCGTCACGGCCTCGTCGCTCTACGGCGGCACCTACACCTACTTCACCCACACCGCGCCGCGCCGGGGCGTCGAGGCCAAATTCGTGGACACGCTCGACTACGACGCCTACGAGGAAGCCATCGACGACGACACCGCGTTCGTCCACCTCGAAACCGTCGGCAACCCCGCGCTCGTCACGCCGGACATCGAACGCATCGCCGCGATTGCTCACGACCACGACGTGCCCCTGTTCGTGGACAACACCTTCGCCACGCCGTACCTCTGTAACCCCATCGAACACGGCGCGGACCTGGTCTGGCACTCCACGACGAAGTGGCTCCACGGGAGCGGTTCGACCGTCGGCGGCGTGCTCATCGACGGCGGGACCTTCCCGTGGGAGGAGGGCGACTATCCCGAAATCGCCGACGAGAACCCGGCCTACCACGGCATCAACTTCCGCGAGCGGTTCGGCGACGCCGCCTTCGCCTACGCCGCCCGGGCTCGGGGCCTCCGGGACTTGGGCAACCAGCAGTCGCCCTTCGACGCGTGGGTCACGCTCCAGAAGTTGGAGTCGATGCCCCTCCGGGTCGAGCGCCACTCCGAGAACGCCCTCGCGGTCGCCGAGTTCCTCGACTCGCACGACGACGTGGCGTGGGTCAACTACCCCGGACTGGAGAGCCACGAGACCCACGAGAACGCCAAGAAGTACCTCGACGGCGGCTTCGGCGGGATGATTACCTTCGGACTGGAGGGCGGCTACGAAGCGGGGCAGGCGGTCACCGAGGAGACCGACCTCGCCAGCCTGCTGGCCAACGTCGGGGACGCCAAGACGCTGGTCATCCACCCGGCAAGCACGACCCACCAGCAGCTCACCGAGGAGGAGCAGTTGGCCAGCGGGACGACGCCGGACTTGGTTCGCCTCTCGGTCGGCATCGAGGACGTAGCGGACATTATCGCCGACTTGGAGCAGGCTATCGGGGCGGCGCAGAACCGGGTCTGAACCCTACTGTTCGCCCCTCCGCCCAGCGTGACCCGGATAGTCACGCTCGAATCGGTCCTCGATTTCGCTCTCGCTGAACTCGATGACGACGGGCCGACCGTGGGGGCAGGCGTAGGGGTTCTCGCAGTCGTCGAGCGCCGAGAGGAGATCCACGACCGACCCCTCGCGGAGCGACGTGTTGCCCGTGATGGAGGGGTAGCACGCCAAATCGGCGAGCAGGTCGTCGGCGACCGCTTCGACGGTGTCGCCTCGGTCGTCAGGGTCGGTCGAGACGAACTCCGCCAGCGCGTCCCGCAACAGCGCCGGGTCTAATGTCTCGTCCAGTACGGTCGGCGCGGTCCGGACGCGGACTTCTTTATTCCCCGCGCGCTCGGCCCGGAAGCCCAGTCGCTCCAGCGCCTCGCGGTACTCCTCGAAGACGGCGGCCTCGCCCGCGGTCAACTCCAACTCGACGGGTTGGGCCAGCATCTGAGTGGTCGAGTCGTCGGCGAACTCCGCCCGCAATCGCTCGTAGTTGACGCGCTCGTCGGCGGCGTGTTGGTCCACCAGCACCAGTCCGTCGGGGGTCTCGGCGACGACGTAGGTGTCGTGGAGTTGACCCAGAATCCGCATCCGGGGCAGGGTCTCGAACTCGGGGTCGTCGGTCGAATCGCCCGCGAGCGTCTCGGACTCGGTCGGTGCCGAGAACTTCCGGTCGGCGGACGAATCGGGTGTCTTCCCGGTGGAAGCGTCGTCCGTCCGGTCGGCGGGCGAGTCGGTCGCCGAAGCAACCGACTCGCGGGTGTCGTCTCGGCTCTTTGTCTCGCCTGCGCTCGTGTCCTCGCTGGCGCGCTCGGGAGCGCTCGCCTGCGGTTCTGCGCTCGCGCTCTCGCCCCCGCCGCGAGCGCGCTCGCTCGCAGGCGAACTCGTTCGTCTGCGAACGGCCGACCCGCCGGATTCGGCGGCGGTCGCGTCCTCCATAGAAGTATCTACCCCTGCCTCGTGGGTATTTTTTGATGGCTTAGAAATATCTACAGTTGTCTCTAAGGTGTCTTCGGTAGTCTGAGAAGCGTCGAGCGTGGACTGCTCGCGCTCGGCCGTCTCGCTCCCGGCGGTCAGTTCGGTCTGCTCGCTGGCGTCGGCGTCGTCGCGCTCCGGTTTGTCGGTGCGCTCGGGTTCGACGCTGGCCTCGTCGGGCGCGCTCCGGCCTCGCGGGGCCGAGGAGCGGACGAGACCGTGGTCCAGCAGGGCCTCCTCGACGGCAGTCTCGACTGCCCGCTTGACCGCGGACTCGTCGCTCCACCGACACTCCATTTTTCGGGGGTGAACATTCACGTCGACCTCCTCCGGAGGGACCTCCACGAACAGAACCGCGAAGGGGTATCGCTCCGCCGAGAGTTGCCCGCCGTAGGCCGAGAGGACCGCGTCGCGGACCGGCGCGGAACTCACGTACCGGCCGTTGACGTAGGTAGACATGTACTCGCGGGTGCTTCGGGTGGTCTCGGGATTGCTGACGTAGCCCGAGACAGAGACGCCTCCCGATTCGCTCTCGCCCTCGACCCGAATCATCGACGTGGCGACTTCCCGGCCGTAGACCGACAGGAGGGCCGACTGGAGGTCCCCGCGCCCGGTCGTGGCGAACACCTCGCGGCCGTCGTGGGTCAGCGAGACCGCCACGTCGGGGTTGGCCAGCGCGTAGCGGGTGACGACGGTGTTGACGTGCGAGAACTCCGTGGTCGTGGTCTTGAGGTACTTCCGGCGCGCAGGGGTGTTGTAGAACAGGTCCGCGACCTCGACGGTGGTCCCCTCGGGGCACCCGGCGGGGCCGACCGACTCGACCTCGCCGTCCTCCATCCGGAGTTCGGTGCCGGTTGGGCCGTCTCGTGGTTTGGACCGAATCGTCGTCCGAGAGACCGCGCCGATGGTGTGGAGCGCCTCGCCCCGGAAGCCGAGGGTGGTCACGCCCGAATCGAGGTCCCCGGCGTCCTCGATTTTGCTCGTGGTGTGTTCGCGGACCGCGGCCCGGAGGTCGGCCTCGCTCATGCCGACGCCGTCGTCGCTGACGACGATTCGGTCGGTGCCGCCCTCCTCGACGGTCACGTCGATTCGGTCGGCGTCGGCGTCGAGGCTGTTCTCGACCAGTTCCTTGACGACCGAGGCGGGACGCTCCACGACCTCGCCCGCCGCAATTTTGCGAATCGTGGCGTCGTCGAGTTGGGTGATTCGCTGGCTCATGTCTTCGGTCTCCTGTATCGTCGCGCGTCGGTCATCGACTGGACTGACGAAACAGACGCCTTTCAATCCGTTGTTGGTACCCGCGTCGGTACGGGCGACGCGCCATGTCTCCTCGGTGTGGTGGTACTAGAGAAGCTGGTATAAAATTTGCACTAACCCGAGCATATTTTAGTCTCTTGTATTTTCTATATAAACATAAAATTAGTTTCCTATTTTAATCTAAACTAATAATTTGATTATGGAAATTATTTATTGTGTATTATGGTATAGAAAACAAATTAAACGGAATTGATGAATCGAACTTCGACCGGCGGACGTTCATAAAAGCTTCCTCCGGGCCCTCGTCGGCCTGAGTTCGGCAAGTCTCGCAAGCGCTGGCGACAGCGACCAGCGGGTCGAGGGCGAGGTCTCGTATCCGGACCACAGCAAACTCCTCGTCGACGACTCGCTCCGGTCGCTTTCCCCGCAGTTCTACCTGCTGACGTTGGACGAGAACCGGCTACTGGAACTCGTCGGCAAGTCGGGCATGCGCACACAGCAGGAACGCGACGCCAAGGCGGCCCTCAAAAACCTCTGGAAGAAGTACCCCGTCCGGAAAGAGCGAGACGGCAACGACTTCGTCTTCACGCTTGCGAACGAGCGTGCGAAGGGAGGCGTCACCGACACGGAGCGAGACGAGTTCTCGACCGCCGGCAAGGCCGTGGCTCACGGCTTCGCCAAGGAGAACGGCAATCGCAAGCAAATCTCCGCCGAGTGGTACGGCTCGACCCACAAGGACATGACGCGGTGGACGTTGGAGAAGAACTTCGACCTCTACGATTACGAGGTAGACGACATCGTCGAGTACTCGCCGAAACCGGACACGGACCCGTGTCCCTGCGATTACTCCGTCTTCGACTCGAAGGACATGCCCGACTGGATCGCGGACGCTATCAAGACCGGTCTGAACGAGTTCGCCCACCACTACGGGCATTACTACGACCCCGACGCCTACACCGTCGACTTGTGTTGTGGCATCACCATCTCCTTCGGCGGCATGGGTGGCGCACCGGAGTTCTGTGAGTACGAGATGGCGGAGGCCGAGAACCACTCCTACTCGAGCCAGCGAGAACATCTCGGTCGTGCGCTCCACTACGTGCAGGACGTGAGCGTTCCGCTCCACGCCGGCATGGCTCTCGAACAGATGAACTTCGAGATCGACTGTGACTGGGACGGCTGTGAGGTCATCGACCCCTACTACGACCTTCACTACGAGTACGAGAAGTGGGTCCGAGAGAACTTCCACTCCGGGGAGAACTTGGTCGACGATTACGACAGCCTGTGGGCGTGGAACAGCGACCCCTCGGACTGCGTGTATCAGGTCGCCGCCGAGGCGACCGACCAGGCCTACGAGGTGTTCCACCTGATGAAAGAGAACGGTACCGACATCGGTAGCTGGAACTCGACGGACTACAACGACCTCGTCGAGGCCACCGCGAATCCCGTTTTCCACGCGGGTGCCTACACGCACGCGCTGGTCGACCAGATTTACGGCTAATCCAGCGATATCGTCGCGTTCACTCCAATTTTTAAGCGTCTCGACTCGAACGGCTCTCTCGTCGGTCAGTCAGTCGTTTCTGATTCGGAGCGTCGTCGCGTAGTAGTCGCCCTCGTACTCGTAGTGGCGACGCCACGCGCGGGAGGCCCCGGATTCGTCCGGCGGGGTCGGGTCGTCGATGCCGAGTTGCGCGATGAGGCTCTCGAACGACTCGGAGATGGGTTCGCGCTCGGCGTACACGCCGCCGATAGTCTCGTCGAGAATCTCGCGGATATCCTCGGGGTCCTCGCCGAACGTGGCGTCGATGTGACCCGAGAGAACGTCTTCCAACTCCGACTTGGAGTCGGCCACTCGTTCGGTCTCGTGGACGTACCGTTTCGTTTTCACGTTCCCGTCGGTGGCGTGCGCACGAAGCGTCTGCTTCTCGTCCAAGAACTCGTTGTCCGGTTCGGCCCGGACGTATTCGAAGGGCGGATTCGGAACGAGTTCGCTCTCGGCGGGGTCCATCGGGTCGAAGAAGACGACGCCGCGCTCGCCGTGTGCGACCGTCGAGAGGTTGACGCCGTCAACGACGGCCCCCATCGCCTCCGCGACCGCCCGGTCGGCGATTTCGGCGTCGAAGTCCGACAGCCCCTCGGATAGATTCTCGACTGGGTCGACGTCTGCCGGTGCTTGCTCGACAGGCTCGAACCAGAACTCCCAGCGGTCGAGCGACACCTCCTCGACCGCGGTCACGCGAACGCTGTAGTACGACCCCTCGTATTCGGTATAGGCTAGCGGTGGTGACCCGTTCGGGTCGTACGGCCCGAGCGGTTGGGCCTCGGTCGTCATCTCGCCCGAGTCGAGGAGTTCCGCGACGAGCGCGTCGGCGTGACGACGGACGTGCAACGCCTGCTGTCTCGGTTCCCACTCGAATAGGTCAAGCAGCGTCGTGCCGCCTCGAGGACTGCTCTGGAGGGAGTACCGCGCACTCGACGAGGAGGCGAGGAGCGAGCAACCGGAGAGTGCTGACGAGACGCCGACGCCTGCGAGACCGAGGAGCCTGCGTCGGGAGTGAGAGATGTTCATGGAGTATATATTTAATTCACCCCTGATATAAATTTACGCCGTTTCCCGACCCGGCTCCGGTGGGGCAACGAAGCCGTGGTCGGCCACGACGCCGCCCGACCGGCGACAGGCGTAGGCCCTGCGGTCCGCACAGAAGGCCGAACAGCACCGGGAACCGCGGCCCGTCACCGGCCCGCCCGGACCAGCCAGAGACAGAGCGCGAGGAGCGAAAGAATCGTCACTCCGGGCGTGAATCCCGGCGTCCCGCTTTCCGACCCCGGAATCGAATCGTATTTCGTCTCCGAGTCGGTCTGCTCGTCCTCGAAGGCCGACGGGTCGCCGATGCCGATTTCTTTCGTGGCGTTCTCCACGACCCGATAGCTGTCTCGACTCCCCTCGGGGTAGTAGATGACCTGATACGGAATCTCGATGCGCTGGCCCCGCAGCGACTCGTCGCTGACTTCGATTCCCACCGAGAGACTGGTCTGGCCGCCCGCCGAGACGGTCTCCTCGTTGACGTACTCGGCCCTGTTGCCCTCCGCGACGTTCTGGCCGCCGGTGACGACGATACCGTTGGGTAGCGAGAGCGCCAACTCCACGTGGGCCGTCCGGGTGTTGACCGAGGGGTTCCGGAGCGTGAGGGTGATGAACTCCTGGGACCCGTTGGTCGAGAGCGTCTCGATGGTGGCCGACGAGTCGATCTCCGGCGTCTTCCGGAAGTTCCGGGCGCTGACCGACCAGCTATCGCGGTCTCGACCGCCCGCACCGTCGTCGGCGACGACGGTGACGTTGTGGGTCCCCGGTTCGGCGAACGAGTGGTTCAGTCGCTCGCCGGTCGCCACCTCGGTCCCGTCAACGGACCACTGCAGACTCACCGAATCGCCTTCGGGGTCGGACGCTTCGGCCTCGAAGGTTTGCGACTCGCCTGTGAGAAGCGAGAACGACGACGACTCTGGCGCAACGCCGCTGACCTCCGGCGGGCGATTGTCCACCTTCACGTCCCACGTCGCCGTGGCGCTCCCGCCGTGGCCGTCCTCGATCGTCGCCTTGACGGTGTGTTCGCCGGGGGTCGAGAACTCGTGAGTGAACGTCACGTTCTGACTGGCCGAGGAGAGGTCGGTCTCCTCCGCGGGCGACCCGTCAACCGACCAGATGATTGTCGCGGGGGTCGCGTCGGCGTCGGTCGCTTGCACGACGAACCGCTGGCGAGTCCCCGTCTCGGGCGCGGGGACCTCCTCGGGCGAGACGCGGACGAGTTCCGGTTCGTCGTTGGAGACGACGACGGTTCGGTTCCGAACTGCAGACGCGCCGTACTGGTTCGTCACGCTGACCTCGACGTTCCGCTTCCCGACGGTTCGGAGCGCCGTCGAGACCGACTGGCCTTCGTAGGTTTCGTCGCCTATCGTCCACTCGTAGGAGAGGTCCACGTCCCTGTCGGCCGGGTCGGTCGCGCTCGCCGAGAGGTTGACCGTCCCGCCGGCTGTCACCGACGACGGCGAAATCGAGAGGTCCTGAATCGACGGCGGGGTGCCTTCGACAGTAACGGTGAACGACCGTTCGGCGGTGACGCCTCGGTCGTTCTCGGCGACGACCTGCACCTGCTTCTCGCCGGTCGCGTCGAAGGTAGTCTCGACGGTCTGGCCCGAGACAGTCTCGCCGTCTATCGTCCACTCGTAGGAGAGACCCGACGAATCTCCCTCGGCCGAAAACTCGACCGTCTTTCCGGGGGCCGTCTCGGTGCTTCCGGGCGTCACCGAGACGATCTCGGGCGCTTGTGCCACGTCCACGTTCCACTCGGTCGTCGCGTCGGCGGTCGAGGAGGTCCCGTCGCTGACCACCGCCTCGACTGTATGGTCGCCTGCGCCGAACTGTCCGGCGTCGAACTCGTACCGGTCGCCGGAGGTCATCTGGTCACCGTCCACGTACCACGTCACCGAGGGCGTGCTGTCAGGGTCGGTGGCGCTGACGGAGAAGGATTCGGTCTTCGAGGGACCGAGCGAGACGCTCCCGGTTGCCGGGGTTCGACTCTCGATTTCGGGCGGTTCGAACGAGTCGACCGTAATCGTCCCGAGGTCCACGTAGTCGGTCGTGAACTCGGACCCGCCGTCGAACTCGGTCACGAACTCGGCGTCCACCCTGTAGGTCCCCTCGTCGTCCGGAATCGGAACCGACCCGGTTATCGACTCGTGTCGCTCGGCCGTGACGCTCTCGGCGGGCAGGCGCTTGGTCGGCGTCTCGGGTCTGGACGACCCCTCCGGGTAGACGTACACTTCGGTCGTCACGCCCTGCACGCCGAGCGGTTCGCTCACTCCCTCGTTCCACCCCGAGTGTCCGGGGTTGTACACTCGCGCGTCGAACCGGGCGTCCTCGCCGGGTTGGAACCGGCGCGAGTCGCGCGGCGACGACACGTCGGCTTCGGTGTGATACACGCCGTTGCGTTCTAACACGAGCGTGATTTCGTCCGTGTCCTCGACCGTCACCTCGAAGATGCCCCACCGCTCGTTCACCTCGCCGTCGTTTCTGACGTGGGCGTAGTACTCGCCCGGCGGCGCGTCGAAGATGTAGTAGTGAAAGAGGTCCTCGCTCATGCAGCCGTCGGGGTTGCTGTCGTCGTCGGTTTCGGCGATGTCCGCGAAGTCGCCATCTATCTGTTCGAGGAGCAGGGTGGTCTCGTGTTTCTCGCCGTTGGCGTCGTAGGTGGCGACCGAGACGCAGGTGTTCTCGGCCCGTGCGGTGGTCCCACCGGCCGCGGGGACTGCTCCCGCGACGACGAGACCGACCAGCACGAAGCCGACCAGCAGGACGTGACTGGCGGTCACCTGCGAGGCCCGCCGGTACAACCGCCGCCATCGCGGTAATCGTTCCGTATCAGACGGCATATACATCATTTAGGAACTAGATTGGAAGTCGCAAGTAAGTAGATTACGCTCTTTGAAACAACAGTTCGTTGACGTTATCACGTCCGCCTTCGGAACTTCGGTGTGGACTTCGTCATCTCAGACACGCACTTCGACCACGGGAACATCATCGACTACTGCGACCGGCCCTACGACTCGGTCGAGGAGATGAACGAGGACCTCGTGGCCAACTGGAACGCCGTCGTCGGCGAGGACGACGAAGTGGTCTTCCTCGGCGACCTGACGATGGCCGACGACTTCGGCGAGTTCTCGACGTGGGTGGAGCGACTGAACGGGACGATTCAGTTCGTCCTCGGGGACCACGACGAGTGGGTGATGCCGACCCTCGACGGCGTGGAGATACGCGAGACCTACCAGTTCGACTACGAGGGCGTGCCGTTCTACTGCGTCCACGACCCCGAGGACGCGCCCGGCAACTGGCGCGGGTGGGTCCTCCACGGCCACCACCACAACAACTGGCCCGACCAGTTCCCGTTCGTCAACCCCGACGAGCGCCGGGTCAACGTCTCGGTCGAACTGATAGAGTACACGCCGCTGGCGCTTCCGGCGTTGCTTGACTGCATCACCCGATTCACGTGGCTCGATTCCCCCCGACGACGTAGGCCGGTAACGCGGCGTCTCACCTCTGCTCGGCTTTTCTACCGTCCTCGTGGCCGGTTCGACTGGTAGTCTCCGGTCGAGTGGGCCTCGGTCCTCGGCAGACGCGCTTATAACCACCACGATTTATATAATTTCTATGGCGTCTAAATTCGGAGGCGAGTATATTATTTAATATCCTAGCAATAATTTTATTAATGACTATCGATTAATTTTTGTTGTGACCGACAGTAGAGAAGCAAACGACCGCACAGAATCGAACCTCAATCGCCGGACCTTCCTGAAAGCCTCCTCCGGTGCCGTCGTCGGCCTGAGCGCGGCGGGCCTCGCAAGTGCTGGCGACAGTGACCAACGAATCGAGGGGGAAGTCCCGTATCCGGACCACAGCAAACTCCTCGTCGATGACTCGCTCACATCGCTCACCCCGCAGTACGACCTCCTGACGCTGGACAAGAAGCGTCTCCAGACGCTCGTCGAGAAGGCCGGTCTCCGCGAAACCCAAGAAAACGAAGCCAAAGACGCCCTCAAGGACCTCTGGCAGAAGTACCCCGTTCGGAAGGTCCGAGACGGCAACGACTTCGTGTTCACGCTGGCGAAAGAGCGATCGAAGGGCGGCGTCACCAAAGACGAAGCGGACCGATTCACCACCGCGGCGTCGGCCGTCAACCGCGGATTCGGCAAGGAGAACGGCAACCGAAACGGCATCGACGCCCAGTGGTACGGGTCGATGCACAAGGACATGACCCGCCACACGCTGGAAAACGAGTTCGACCTCTACAGCTACGAGGAGGACGACATCGTCGAGGCCTCTCCGACTCCCGACTCGGACCCCTGCAACGGGTGCGGTCAGCTCGTCGAATCGGCCGACTGGCCGGACTGGGTCAAAGACGGCGTCAAGAAGGGACTCAACGAGTTCGCCCACCACTACGGCCACTACTACGACCCCAACCAGTACACCGTAGACCTCGGATACGGAATCACCATCACGTTCAACGGTCTCGGCGGCGCACCGTGGTTCTGCGACTACGAGATGGGCGAGGCCAAGAACACCTCCTACTCGACCAAGCGCGAACACCTCGGTCGCGCGCTCCACTACGTGCAGGACGTGTCGGTCCCGCTTCACAGCGGCATGGGTCTCGAACAGATGAACTTCGAGATTGACTGCGACTTCGACGGCTGTGAGGTCCTCGACCCCTACTACGACCTTCACTACAGCTACGAGGAGTGGGTGAAGAACAACTTCAACTCGGGCGAGAACTTCGTCGACGACTACGACAATATGCTGGCGTGGAACGGCGACCCGTGGGACTGCGTGTACGAAGTCGCCGACTCCGGCAACAGCTACTCCTACGAGGTCTTCCATCTCGTCAAGGAGAACGGCACCGACTTCGACAATTGGAACTCGACGGACTACAACGATTTGGTCGAGGCCACCGCGAATCCCGTCTCTCACGCTGGCGGCTACACGCACGCTCTCATCGACCAGATTTACGGCTAACGCCGCGATTCCGTCCTCCTCTTTTTGCGGGCCTCGGTCCCATCACGACCGGCGGACGACTCGTCACGGCCCCAAACGCCCGGCACGACCGCTCAGTCGTTCCTGATGCGTAGCGTCGTCCGGTAGTAGGCCCCGTCGTATTCGTAGTGGCGACTCCACCGTCGAACTCCTCGGTTCGGGTCCGGCGGAGTCGGATTTTCGATGTCGAGTCGTTCGAGGAGGTGGCTCAGTCCGTCGGAAATCGGCTCGCGCTCGGTGTAGATGCCGTTTCCGACGCTGATTTCGGTCACGATGTCGCGGACGTCGCCCGCCGCGTCGTCGAGCGTCGCGTCGATATGCGTCCGGAGAATATCGAGCAGCTCCGAGCGCGAACCGGCGACTCGCTCGGTCTCGTGGACGTAGCGCTTCGTCGTTACCGACCCCTTGGCGGCGCGGGCACGTAGCGTGCGTTTCTCGTCCAGAAACTCGGTGTCGGGTTCGACGCGGACGTACTCGAACGGCGGGTCCGGAACGAGTCCGCTCTCGTCGGGACCCATCGGCTCGAAGTAGACGACGCCGCGCTCACCGTGGTCTGCCGACGAGAGGTCTCGGTCGTTCACGACCGCCCCGATGGCGTCCTGTGTGGCTCGCTCGACGATTTCGGCGTCGAGTTCCGACAGTCCTTCGGCGGGGGCGTCCACGACGGTGGCATCCGCTGGCGCTCGCTCGACCGGTTCGAACCAGAACTCCCATCGGTCGAGCGACACGCTCTCGACACCAGTGACGCGAACGCGGTAGTAAGCGTCCTCGTGTTCGACGTAGGCGGGCGGCGGCGTCCCGCTCGGGTCGTAGGGGCCGAGCGGTTGAGCCACGGTCGCCAGTTCACCCGAGTCGAGCAACGTTGCGACGAGTTCGTCGGCGTAATGGCGGACGTGCAACGCTTGGCGTCTCGGCGACCACTGGAACAGTTCGAGGAGAGACGTGCCGCCGCGAGGACCACTCTGGAGGGAGTATCGCGCACCGTTCGAGGAGACGAACCTCGAACACCCGGCAACAATCGCGGTCGCACCGACGCCAGCAAGCCCGAGCAGTTCGCGCCGAGAGGGACAAGGACTCATCGGCCGTAAATTTTGTCGTTTATCGCATAAAATTACGTCGAGCCAGTGTCGATTCGCGGGTCGTCAATCCGGTGGCTCCTCGGGACTGCCGACTCGTGAGACGGGTAGCCGACGACGCTGACGAACGAACTCCGCGAGCGGAAGTGCACGCGCGCCGCCGTGAAAACGATTCTCGATTCCTACGTAAATATAAACAATTCTAAGAGCCTTCTATAGGATTTCCTAACCCGGTTACACCTCGTCGCGTGCCACCTCCAGCGAGGCGAAGAAGCCGTAGTAGGCCACCACGCCGCCCGCCAGCGACAGGTGGTAGGCCCACCGCGGAGCGGGCAGTACGTCGAACAGCATCGAGACGACGGCGACCCAGACGACGGCGAACACGAAGTCCGCGACCATCCCGTCTCGATGCTCCCGGACGTGGTTCCGAACCCGGTCGGAAATCGCCGCGAGGGTCACGACTCGGCCTCCTCGGCCTCGCGCTCGTCCACGACCAGCACCGAGCGGTGGGTCGAGCGCAGGACGCGCTCGGTGACGCTCCCGAGGAGGACCCGCGAGATGCCAGACCGGCCGTGGCTCCCCATGACGACGAGGTCGACGTCGTTGTTCTCGGCGAAGTCGGCGATGGCCTTGTGGGGTCGGCCGCCGCGGAAGTGCTCCTCGACCACGACGCCGCGGTCTCGGGCGCGCTCGGCGACCTGCTCGGTCGCTTCTCGGGCGCGGGTTTCGAGTTCGTCCATCTCGCCGAACCGGCCCTGTCGGATGCGGTCGACCTGCTCGGTGCCGAGGCTCATCTCGACCGCGTCGGTGTCCACCACGTAGAGGGTATCGACCGTCGCGTCGAACTTCTCGGCGATGTCGAGGGCCTCCTCGACCGCCAGTTCCGCCGTCTTGCTGCCGTCCGTGGGGATGAGGATGCGTTCGTACATCTCAGTCGTCCCCCTGCGTGCGTCCATCATCAGTCTGGACTCGTCCGCCGTCGGTCTGAACCTGTCCACCGTCGGACGCGACAACGTCCTCGGCGCTCTGCTGTTGGCCCATCGGTTCCGGGCTGTGACACTGCCGGACGATGCGCTTGATGCGCTCCGGCGGTTCGTCGGTCACCAGCGAGACGCCGATAGTGACGACGAAGACGATGGGCGTGCCCAGAAGCGCGGCCCCGACTGCGGGGAACAGGTCGGCGAAGGCGGGCACGACCGGTCCGGCGTCGGTGGCGAAGATGAGTTCGTTGAACACCGCGGCCAGCCAGATGAGCAGTCCAGTGGTCATCCCGGCGAGCGCGCCCTGCCGGTTGGCGTTCTCCCACCAGAGACCGAGGAAGAACATCGGGAACAGCACGAGACCAGCCAGCGAGAACGCGAGCGCGACCAGTTCGCCGACCAGCGCGGGTGGGTCCAGCGCGGTCACGGTCACGATTGCGCCGAGCGCGACGATGGTCGCGCGACCGATGAGGAGTTGCTGGCGCTGGGTCGCGTCCTCGTTGATGATGCTGGTGTAGATGTCGTGGGCGGCGGCAGACGACGCGGCGATGAACAGGCCCGCGGTCGTCGCAATCGCCGCGGCGATGCCGCCCGCCGCGACGAGGCCGACGAACCACGTCGGCAGGTTAGCGAGCTGCGAGGCCAGCACGACAATCACGTCGCCTTCGGCACCGCTCATGCCGTTCGCGCCGTAGACCGCGCCGACCTTGTCCGCGTAGAGGTCGGTCCCGAACGCGGCGAACGCCGGGGCGCTCAGGTAGAGCAGGCAGATGAAGAACAGACCCCACACGGTGGACCAGCGAGCGGTCCGCTCGCTCTCGACCGTGTAGAACCGGACGAGCACGTGGGGAAGCCCGCAGGTGCCGACGATGAGCGAGAACGCGGTGGCGACCCAGAGGTAGAATCCGCCGGTCGAGAACGGCTCGGTGAACTCGCTGTTGAGTTCCGAGAGGAGCGCGCCGTACTCGATTTGGGGCAGAACCGTCGAGTAGCCCTGCGTGAAGCCGACCGCGTAGAGTCCCGCGAGGAAGGCCACGATGAGGATGACGTACTGGACGGCCATGTTCTTGGTCGCGCCGAGCATCCCCGACAGCGCCAGATAGCCGACCGTAATGGCCATCATCAGGACGACCATCGTGGTGTAGTCGCCGCCGAAGACGTAGATGCCGACCAGTCCCATCCCGCGGGCCTGTCCGACCGAGTAGACGAACCCGATGAGGATGGTCGTCAGCGCGGCGATAGCTCTGGCCGTATCGGAGTCGAATCGGTCGCCCACGAAGTCGGGCGCGGTGTACTTCCCGAACCGGCGCATCTGGGCCGCGAGGAAGATGAGCAGGATGAAGTAGCCCGTGGACCAGCCGATGACGAAGGCCAGTCCGTAGTAGCCCGACAGCGCGATGAGCGCGGCCATGCCGAGGTACGACGCCGCGGACATCCAGTTCGCGCCGATCGCCATCCCGTTCTCGATGTTCCCGATGGAGCGGCCAGCGACCCACAGGTCCTCGGTGTCGGCCACGCGGAAGGCGTAGCCGATGCCGAGGAACAGCAGCAGCATCGCCGAGACCATGATGGCCGGAATCACCTTGAACGAGGCGTTGAGCGCGTCCGGCAGGAGGTCGAGCGGAACGGGGTCGAACGTCATTGGTCGGTCCCTCCGTCGGTCGCGGCGGCCTCGGCGTCAGTACTCGTCGCCGGGGTCGAGTGGTCGATGCCGTACTTCTCGTCCAACTGGTCGCGCTTCCGGGCGTAGACGAACGAGAGGACGAGCGCGCCAGTCGGCGCGCCGACCGCGGTGAAGAAGTAGTGCAGGGGGAAGCCCAGTATCGTCGTACTCGTCATGAAGTCGGTGGCGAGGTAGGTCGCGGTCACCGGCCCGAAGACGAACAGCGCCCACGCGCCGAACATCGTCCAGACGATGCGGAGGTGGTCGCGCATGAACGGCGTCGAGGGCTTGAAGATGTTGACCTGCGAGTCGAGGTAGTCGGTGTCGGCGGCTCGTCCGCCGGTCGCCACGCCGCCGTCGGTCCGCTTCGCTCCCCGACGAGGTTCGCCCGGTTCGGGCTCACCGCCGTCGGTCTCGACGGTGGGGTCGGTTCCGACCGCGGAGTCGGTTTCGGCCGCGGGAGTCGATTCTCGCGCTCCGCTTCGAGAGCTATCGTCTCGCTCTCGTGAGGGAATATCTGACTGTCGTGAGTTATTATCTGACATGGGTTTTCGCGTGTGATTTTGTCTGCCACATTTTTCGAGTGCGTTCGTCGTTCCGTCGCGTTCGCTTCGAGCGTCGAAAGGAGGAGAATCCTCAGTCGTCGCTTACTTTCGCTTCGATTTCGCTGACGATGTCCGGGTTCCGGAGCGTCGAGGTGTTGCCCAGCTCGTCACCGTTTGCGATGTCTTCCAGCAGTCGGCGCATGATTTTGCCCGAGCGAGTCTTGGGGAGTTCGGGCGTGAACACGACCGCCTCGGGGCGTGCGATGGGACCGATGGCGTCCTCGACGCCCTCGACGATGCGGTCGCGCATCTCGTCGTCGCCCTCGTAGCCGTCCTCGGTGATGACGTAGGTGTAGACCGCCTCGCCTTTGACCTCGTGGTTCCCGCCGACGACTGCGGCCTCGGCGACGCCTTCGACGCCGACGATGGCTGATTCGATTTCCATCGTGCCGAGGCGGTGGCCCGAGACGTTCAGCACGTCGTCCACGCGGCCCAGCACGGTGATGTAGCCGTCCTCGTCGATCTTCGCGCCGTCTTCCGGGAAGTAGACCCAATCCTCGGGGTCGTCGCTATCGGTGTCGGAGTACTCCGCCCAGTACTCCTCGATGTAGCGCTCGTCGTTGTTGTAGAGGGTGCGGAGCATCCCCGGCCACGGCTTCTGGACCGTGAGGTGTCCGGCCTGTCCGGCCTCGACCTCCTCGCCGCTGGGGTTGATGACTTGCACGTCGAGGCCCGGCAGAGGAGGCCCGGCGCTTCCGGGCTTCATGTCCTTGACGCCGGGCAGGGTCGTGACCATCATCCCGCCGGTCTCGGTCTGCCACCACGTGTCGATGATGGGACAGGACTCGTCGCCGATGTGCTTGTAGTACCACTTCCACGCTCGGGGATTGATGGGTTCGCCGACGGTTCCGAGCAGGCGGAGCGAGGAGAGGTCGTGCTTGTCGGGGAACTCGGTGCCCCACTTCATGAACGCCCGGATGGCGGTCGGCGCGGTGTAGAGTTGGGTCGCCTCGTACTCCTCGATGATTTCCCAGAGGCGGTCTCGCTCGGGGTGGTCCGGAGTCCCCTCGTACATCATCGTCGTGGTACCCAACGCGAGGGGGCCGTAGACGATGTAGGAGTGGCCGGTAATCCAGCCGATGTCCGCCGAGCAGAAGTACGTGTCCTCGGGCTTGATGTCGAGGACTGCTTGGGAGGTCCACGCGGTCCACGCCAGATACCCGCCCGTGGTGTGCTTGACGCCCTTGGGTTGCCCCGTGGTCCCCGAGGTGTACATCAGGAACAGCATGTCCTCGGCGTCTCGGGCGACCGGTTCGACTTCCGCGCCCTCGTGGTCCGCGACGAGGTCGCCGTAGTCGTGGTGGGTCTCGGCCATCGGGTGGTCGTAGGTGTCGCCGAGGCGGTCCACGACGACCACATCCGAGACCTCGTGTTCGACGCCCTCCAGCCCCTCGTCGGCCTTGGCCTTGTGTTCGAGGGGGTCGCCCCGGCGGTAGTAACCGTCGCAGGTCACGAGGTACTCGGAGTCGGCCGCGTTCATTCGCGTGGCGAGCGCGTCGGCGGAGAAGCCCGCGAAGACGACGCTGTGTGGCGCGCCGATTCGGGCGCAGGCCAGCATGGCGATGGGGAGTTCGGGTACCATCGGCATGTACATCGTCACGACGTCGTCCTCGCCGACGCCCATGTCGCGGAGCGCGGCAGCGAACTCGTTGACCTCGCGGTGGAGTTGTTCGTAAGTGTAGGTTCGATTCTCCTCGTCGGTCGGCTCGCCGACCCACTCGATTGCGGCCTCGTCGCCTCGGTCTTCGAGGTGTCGGTCGAGACAGTTGGCGGAGGCGTTCAGCTCACCGCCGGTGAACCACTCGTAGAACGGCGGGTTCGAGTCGTCCAGCACCGTCTCGTACTCCTCGTCCCAGTCGAGCAGGTCCGCGGCCTGCTCCCAGCACTCGGGCCACTCCTCGTCGAACGCCTCGTAGATGGATTCGTCGGAGACGTTCGCTTGCTCCACGAACGATTCGGGCGGTTCGAACCGCTCGCGGTCTTCGAGTCGGGCTTCGAGTTCGACGTCTTGTTCTTCCTGCATGAGCCACGTTCACAGTCCCGCCACCGGTATATAAGTGGGGGAACTAACTATCACAAACGCCGAAATTTAGTCGATACAGAGCTTGAAACGCGCCTTGGTAAATTTTTCCGACAGTAGGTGCGCGCTCGCTCGACTCGGAGTCGTCCGTGACGCTAGACAGTTAGTGTTGCTCGCCGTCCACGACGCGGCGGTCCGGACCGTCCAACACGGCGTCCAACACCTTCTGCTGAGCCTTCCGGAGGTGGTTGTGAAGCGTCGGCGAGGAGACCCCCATCGAGGCCGCCAACTCCTCGGCGGTGCTGCCGCGGGGCCACTCGAAGTAGCCCGCGAGGTAGGCCGCCCGGAGGACGGACTGCTGGCGCTCGGTGATGCGGTCGTGGACGGTCTGGCGGACGTTGGCGGCGCTCTGGACGGGTTCCTCGACCTCGCGTTTCGAGCGCAGGTTCGTCTTCGGGAAGGCCTCCTCGAGTGCTTCCACGACGCGGCGAACGTCCACGTGCCGGGAGAAGACCCCCGACACGTCGGCGACGCCGCCTTCGACCGAGAGGTCGCGGACGGTCCCGCCGCGCTCGACCAGCATCGGGGCGATAGACTCCCCCGAGACGGCGAACTCGAGGAGCGCGCCCTCGCCGTAGTCGCGGATGAGCCGGGCCTCGTCCACGGCGTCCGACGCTCCGACGCGTTCGAGAACGTCGCCGACCGCGGCCCCGCTCGCGGTGACGAAGTACAGCAGGGAGTGGTCCTCGACCGGGACGACGCCTTCGAGTTCGAACTCGCAGCCGAGGTCTGCCGAGGCGGCCACGAGGAACACCCCGCGGTCGGTGGTCCGGAAGGAGAGTTCGACCCCGGTGTCGGCCAGAAGCAGTTGCTTTCGCGCGATGGCGGTCAGGGTCCTCCCGACTCGCCGCCCGGCGTCCGACAGCAGGGTCCGGTCGGCCGACGAAAACGTTTCGTGGGCGACCACCAGCAGGCCGTGGACGGTCTCGCTCGACCGGAGCGGCGTGACCGCCAGCGAGCAGTCGGAGAGTTCTCCGGCGGTCGATGGCCCCGACGACGCCGACGGCGCGCTATCGGGCGACGCCGCCACGATTCTCACGTCGGGCGCTCGGTCGTCGGACTCGTCGGCGATGCCGTCGCCGTCCAGCACGCCCGCCGCGTCGAGGGCCTTCTCGGGGACGGCTTCGTCCCCTTCGAGGAGCGTTTCAGAGTCGCCGGACGCGGCGCTGGTCCGGGTTTCGCCGCGCTGGTCGCAGATCCAGACCGCCCGGTAGGTGTCCGCGAGTCGGTCGCAGGCGGCTTGTTCGGCGTCCTCGCTCGTGGAGGCGTCGGCGAGGGCTTGGCCGAGTTCGCTCGCGGCGGCGAGGAGACCCCGGTTCCCTCCCTCGCGGTGCGAATCGGCGCGGGTTCGCTGGCGGGCGGTCCCCGGATACTCCGCCGGTGGGCGAGCGCGGTCCGCCGGTGGGCGAGCGCGGTCCGCCGGTGGGCGAGCGTTGCCCGCTACCGGTCGAGTGTGGCCCGCCGGGGGACGCCCTCGACCGGCCGGAGGAGGCCCGCGGCCCGCCGAGTCGGCGAAGGCGTCCACGACCTCCGCCGTGGTGGGTTCGGTGAGGTACGGCGCGAGGCTCTGGAGGCTCCGCCACCCGCCGACGCGCTGGACGATTCGGGGCGGGACGCCCTCCTCGGCGAGGAGTCGCCACGCGAAGTGCTGGCGCAGGTCCCGGCAGGTCACCCCCTGCAAGTCGTCGGTCCGGTCGGCCACCTCCGAGACGAGCATCTGGACGCGCCGAGCGGACACGTCCACGAGGAGTTCGCGGCGGCCCACGTCGTTGACGTTGGCGAACTTCCGGAGGTCGTGGGCGACCGTCGAGGGGACGTAGGCCTCGCGGGAATCGGCGTCGTCGCCGACGCCCTCGACCGCGTCGTCGCCACCGTCGCTCTCGCGCACCGCGAGGAGGTAGTGAGTCTCGCCGCCGCGCTGGCGCTCGCGGAGGTCTCCGGGGCGAATCCGGGTTATTTCCGACGCTCGGAGGCCGACGCGCCCGGCCAGCGCCACCACGAGGTCCTCGCGGTAGGTTTCGGTCCGCCGCCGGAGGCGCTCGAACTCGGCGGTCGTGAGATACTCGTCTCGCTGGCGTGCCTCGCCACCCATTTCGTTTCGCGTTCTTTCGAGAAGCCGAATAAAACTTCCGTAACGATGGTTGACGTTTTGAGTGTGGAGGTGGTTGTCGTGGCGGATTGCTATGCGCTGGAGTCTGGTCGAGGGCGACAGTCGCAGGGATGAACGTTTCTTGAAGCCCCCACCCGCGACCGGGCGGCCCCTTCATCCCACCCACGGTGGATTGGTCGGCCGGTCGTCGCTCGGTGGACTGTTCCACCTCGGCGCGTGCGGGCGTGACGGCCACGCCGTCACGCCTCGCGCGCGAGGGACGAGGACCGCAGGGAGCAGCGCGACCGAGGACCGCAGGAGGTTGGGGAGGACGAGGTTGCGGTGCGGTTGCGGGAGACCCCTAGGCTCGAGCCTGAAGCTAGCTCTGCTCGACTTCTCTCGTTTCTCTGCCCACCGAACAAATACCGACCCACAAACGTATTTATTAAAGAATTGTATATAGATGCTAAAGCAATGGAAATATTTCCTGTCGATACAAAGTCGGTCTCCCGCTCACTCGATTTCACATCCTCACAAAGTCACGAAGCTTCTCGTAAAATCTACCGGTCCAGAAGCGATTCGAGTTCGCCGACGACTTCGGGATTCCGGAGCGCGCTGGTGTCGCCGAGGTCCTCGCCGTTGGCGATAGCGGCGAGGTAGCGCCGGACGACCTTGCCCGAGCGGGTCTTGGGGAGCGAGGGCGCGAACGTCACCACGTCCGGGGAGGCGACTCGGCCGATGGCCTCCTCGACTGCCGCCCCGACGCGCTCGCGGAGCGCGTCGTCGCCCGCGACGTTCGACTCGGGGCTGACGAAGGCGTGAATCTCCGGGTCGGCCAG
This sequence comes from Halorussus ruber, assembly GCF_004765785.1. Classification (GTDB taxonomy): domain Archaea; phylum Halobacteriota; class Halobacteria; order Halobacteriales; family Haladaptataceae; genus Halorussus; species Halorussus ruber. Next base: position 100,118 of record NZ_SBIT01000016.1, read on the forward strand.
CGCCTCCTCGTCGTCGCCGACGACGACCGCGGCCTCGGCAACCCCATCGACGCCGACGATTGCGCTCTCGATTTCCGTGGTGCTGAGCCGCCGGTCCGAGACCTTCAGCACGTCGTCGGCCCGCCCGAGGAGGTGGAGGTAGCCCTCCTCGTCGCGGACCGCGTTGTCGCCCGTGGCGTACTGCCACTCGCCGTCTATCCTGCGAGTCCGGCGCGCGCCCCAGTCGGTGCCCTCGCAGAGCGACCGGGCCATCCCCGGCCACGGGCGCGTCACGACGAGTTGGCCCGACTCGCCCTCCTCGACGCGGTGGCCCGTCTCGTCCACGACCGCGGTCTCGATGCCGGGGAGGCTCTTGCCCACCGCGCCGGGGCGCATCCGGTCCGCGCCGGGGAGCGTCGAGAGGACCATCCCGCCGGTCTCGGTCTGCCACCACGTGTCCACGATGGGGCACTCGCCGTCGCCGACGTGGTCGCGGTACCAGTGCCACGCCGTCGCGTCGATGGGTTCGCCGACAGTGCCCAACAAGCGCAGGGAAGACAAGTCGTGGCTCTCGGGATGCTGTTCGCCCCACTTCATGAACGCCCGGATGGAGGTCGGCGCGGTGTAGAACACGTCCACCCCGTTGCGCTCGATGATTTCCCAGACGCGGTCGGTCTCGGGGCTGTCGGAGGTGCCCTCGTAGAGGACCGTGTTCGCGCCGAGGGCGAGGGGGCCATAGACCGCGTAGGAGTGGCCGGTAATCCACCCCACGTCGGCCGAACACCAGTGGGTGTCGTCCGGCCCCAAGTCGAGGACCGCGTGGCTGGTCCACGCGACATGGGTCAGATACCCGCCGGTCGTGTGGCGGACCAGCGTGGGTTCGCCGGTCGTGCCGGAGGTGTAGATGAAAAACAGCAGGTCGTCGGTCTCCCGCGAGACGGGTTCGACTTCCGCGCCCTCGTTGGCCGCCACCAAATCGGCGTAGGCGTAGTGGTCGCCCACCGACCGGTCGTCGTCCAGTCGGTTCACGACGACTTGCTCGACTTCGTGGTCGGCCGAGACGCAGGCGTTGTCGGCCCGGCGCTTCAGGTCGAGGGCGGCCCCGCGCCGGTAGTAGCCGTCGCAGGTCACCAGATACTGCGAGTCCGCACCCTCCAGACGAGTCGCCAGCGCGTCCGCCGAGAATCCGGCGAAGACGACCGAGTGGGGCGCGCCGATGCGAGCGCAGGCCAGCATGGCGACCGGCAGCTCGGGAATCATCGGCAGGTAGAGGGTGACCACGTCGTCCTCCTCGACGCCCAACTCCCGCAGGGCCGCGGCGAAGGCGTTGACCTCCTCGGCGAGTTCCCGATAGCTGTAGGTCCGCGTCTCGCCGAGTTTCCCCTCCCACGTCACGGCCGTCTCCTCGCCCCGGCCCTCCTCGACGTGGCGGTCCACGCAGTTGTACGAGGCGTTGAGTCGCCCGCCGGGGAACCAGCGCGTCGTTCTTTCGTCGTCCGCGTCGTTCGCATCGTCCGCGTCGTTCTCGTCGCCCTCGTCCAGCACCGCGTCGAACCGGCGGTCCCAGTCCAGCAGGTCCGCGGGCCGCTTCCAGCACTCGGGCCACCCCGCCTCGCGGAGGGCATCGCGGTCCGCCGCCGTGACGTTCGCTCGCTCGACGAACGACTCGGGCGGGGACACCCACTCGCGCTCGTCCGGACTCCTGTCGGCCATTCGTTTCAGGTTTCGCGTAAATAGGGAAAAATCGTTCGCCTTTTGGCGGTTGGCCCGGCGAGGAAATATCTCGCTCGGCGGAGAAAATTACTCGTCGCTCGCCAACTGCGCCCGGACGACCGCCGTGACCTCGTCCTCCGAGAGGTCGCCCAGACGCGAGTCTTCGCCGAGCGTCGCCATGATGGTCGCGGGTTGCTCGTTGAAGGTGAACTCGATGAACATCCCCGAGGAGGGGCCGTGGCTCTTGCGCTCGGACTCCACGATGGAGTACGTCGTCAGCTCCTTCATCTTGTTGACGTAGGTCTCCTGGTGGTACTGGTCGGTGTCGAGCGCGTCGGTCAGGAACCGGTAGACCTGATAGCCAGTCGTACTCCGGGCCGAACTGCTTCCGCTCTGGCTCGCCACCGCGGCGGTCGCGTACAGACAGAGCTTCTTCTGGGTGCTGATGCCCCGAGTGACCTCCAGCACGCGATTGCGCTCGACTTTGTCCTGTGCCTTCCGGACGTGGTCCTCGCTGACTCGGTCGGCACCCTCGCGCTCGGCGAGGTCGCCCGCGACTCGCATCAGGTCGATGGCCTTCCGGGCGTCGCCGTGGGTCTGGGCCGCGAACGCCGCGGCGAGGGGAATCACGTCGTCCTCCAGCACGTCGTCGTAGAAGGCGTCTTCACGATGGCGGAGGATGGCGCGCAACTGGTTGGCGTCGTAGTCGTCGAAGTGAACGTCCTCGGGCGTGAACGAACTCAGCGCCCGGCTCCCCACCGATTCGAGCATCTTCGTGTCGTTCGTGATGGCCGCGATGGAGACCCGCGCCGTGATGTCGTTGCTCGACCCGGCCCGCGAGAGCTGATAGAGCAGGCGCGAGAAGGCGGGTTGGTCCTTGTCGCGGCGACCCACCAGCATGTCCAACTCGTCCAGCACGAACACGACCGTCTCGTAGTTCTCGTTGACCAGTCGGTAGAGTTCGCGCCACTTCTCCTTGGTCGAGACGCCGTGCTGGGGCACTTCCACCGGGACACCGGCTTGGTCGGCGACTTTTCTGGCGAGTTCGTAGACCGCCGACCCGAGGGTCCCGATGTCCTGACAGTTCATCTCGATGACGCCGAACCGAATCCCCCGGTTGTCGCAGAGCCGACCGATGTTCTCGCAGACCGCGTTGATGATGAGCGACTTGCCCGTCCCCGACGGGCCGTAGAGAAAGAGGTTCGGCGGCCGGTTGTCGCCGATGGCGACCCGGAGCATCTTTGTGACTTGGGTCAACTGCTCGTCCCGACCGACGATTCGCTCCTCCTCGACCACCTCGTTGGGGTTCAGCAGCGACCGATTTCGGATGAGCGACTTCTGCTCGTCGAACTCCAACAGCATCTCCTCTATCGACTTCGACTCGGGTGCGGACTCGTCGGCGGAATCGGACTCGTCCCCGGTTCGAGACCGGCCTTCGACCTCGGTTTCGAGGACGTTCGATTCGGTCCTGCGAACGTCCGGGTCGAGGTCGGGAGAGTCGAGGTCGGGTCCGTCAGATTCAGTCCCGCGAGCGTCAGATAGCGGTTCAATCTCCGCCTCGGTTCCGCGAGCGCTTGGGTCCGGGTCTGAGTCCGTGTCCGGATTTGTGTCCGAGTCCGAGTTCGTGTCCGTGCCCGAATTCGTACTTGAGTCCGAGTTCGTGCCCGAGTCCGGCGCGTCCGTCGAGAGAGAGTCCACCTCCGATTTCCGCAGTACAGCGTCCCCGTCGTCGTCGTTTCCAACTGGGGCGTCGGAATCCATGCTTCGGGGGTCTCGTTCCTTCCATTAAACGTTGCCGTTATCGATGTGTGTTCGCTGGGTACACCTCGGGACGGGATTGGATTCCGGAAACTCGAAATCGAGAGCGGGGTTTCTCTCGGAGGTCCGACGAAGTGTCCGGGCAGTCGTCGTTTCGAGTAAAGGTTCGGTCAGAGACACCTCTATCGAAGTGTTCGGGGGGATTTGGTGGGTGGGGGTGGCCCCACCCATCCCGGCGAGAGTGCTGGCGAGTGTCAACAGAGAGGACGGATAATCCGCAGTAGAGGACCTATCGTGGCTATTCTTTGGAATTTCGCTCGACTAGTCGGAATCCTCGACTTCTCCCGAAAAGGACTCCCACTCACCTCTATCGAAGTGTTCGATGTGTTCGCTCCGTATCTTTCTACACGAGGAGAAATCAACAAAAGACGGACAGAACGAGTCAAAACCAGTCGATTCCGCGTCGAGGACTCTCTCCCCACCCACCCTTACCAACGAAACACATCGATAGAGGTGTCTCCGTGTGTGTCTCCCCAGTAACTAACACTTCGATAGAGGTGTCTCGTCTGAAGGACAATTCTTCCACCCTTCCCAACCTCCCGGCGAAACACTTCGATAGAGGTGTGGGAAGACGTTTCAGACCCCGTCGTTTTTCGAGACAGACCCCATCGTCTTTCAACTGTCGCCGTCTTTCAACTATCGCCGTCCTTCAACCGCTCTTTCCACGCCTGCACCTCGTTCAGCAGTTCCACGGGCGCGGTCTCACCGACCGAGAGGTCCGCAATCTCTTCCAGCACCTCCTCGGCACCGTCGCCGAACTCCTCGCGGAGGTCGCCCGAAGGTTCCGACTCGTCGTCGGTCGAGTCTGAGTCACCCTCGCCGGTCGCCTCCTGCACCCCCGTTTCCGTCTTCATCTGGCCGCTTCCCACGTCGAAGACCACCTGCTTCGTCCCGCCGGAACCGCCTCCGCCGCCCTTCGCCTCGATGGCTTCCTCCTCGCGGAGTTTTTCGAGTACGTCGCGCGACCGGTCTACGACCGGGTTCGGCACGCCCGCGAGGTCCGCGACGTGAATCCCGTAGGAGCGGTCGGTCGGCCCCTCCTCGACGGTCCGGAGGAAGGTCACGTCGCCGTCCGATTCGTCCGCCGCGACGTGGACGTTGTGGACCCTGTCGAGGTGGTCCGCGAGCGTGGTGAGTTCGTGGTAGTGAGTGGCGAAGAGCGTCTTTGCACGGACCTCGTTGTGGAGATACTCCGTCGCACTCCACGCAATCGAAATCCCGTCGTAGGTCGCAGTACCCCGGCCCACCTCGTCCAGAATCACGAGCGACTCGTCGGTCGCGGAGTGGAGGATGTTGCTCAACTCCTGCATCTCGACCATGAAGGTAGAGCGTCCCTGCGCGAGTTCGTCCAGCGCGCCGACCCGAGTGTAGATTCCGTCCACGAGGCCGATTTCCGCGGAATCGGCCGGAACGAAACTCCCGATTTGCGCCAGCAGGGTAATCAGCGCGACCTGCCGCATGTAGGTCGATTTGCCCGACATGTTCGGCCCCGTGACGACCAGAAACTGCCTGTCGTCGCTCATCCGCAAGTCGTTGGGCACGAACTCGGTCGTCCGCTCCACGACGGGATGGCGGCCCGCCTCGATGTCGAGGTCGCCCGACTCGCGCAGTGTCGGCCTGACCCAGTCGTTCTCGACCGCGTGGACCGCCAGACTCGCCAGCGCGTCGATTTCCGCGAGAGCGCGGCCGACCGACTGGAGGAGGTCTGCTCTCTCCGCAATCTTCTCCCGCAGTCTCGAAAACAGCTCGTACTCCAAGTCCCCCCTCCGCTCCTCCAGACGGAGAATCTGGCGCTCGCGCTCGTCCAACTCGTCGGTGGTGTATCGCTCGGAGTTTTTGAGACTCTTGAGGCGGTCGTAGTGGTCGGGGACTTTGCCGGTCTCGGAGTTGCCGACCTGAATGTAGTAGCCGTCGGTCTTGTTCCGGTCCACCTGCAAATGCGTGATGCCGGTCCGCTCCTTCTCACGGTCGTCAAGCGTGGCTATCCACTCCCGGGCCTCCTCGTGCTGGTCGATGAGTTCGTCCAACTCGTCGTCGTAGCCCCGCCGGAAGAGGCCGCCCTCGGTGACGGTGCCCGGCGGGTCCTCGGCGATTGCGCCCAACTCCTCGCGGAGGTCCGCGGCGGCCTCGCGGTCGGGGCGAGTGGCAATCTCCGCGAGCGGCGAGTCGGCCAGTCGCGGGTCCGAGGAGATAGCGTCGGCGACTTCGGGCAGGAGCGCCAGCGTCTCTCGAATCCGCAGGAGGTCCCGAGCGTCGGCGCTCCCGTGAGCGCACTTGCTCGCCAGTCGTTCGAGGTCGTAGGCTCCGTCCAAGGTCTCTCTGACCGTCTCGCGAGCAAGCGCCGAGTCGGCGAATGCGGCCACCGAATCCGCCCGCTCCCGAAGCGTCGCCAAATCACGCCGAGGACGCTGGAGCCACTCTTTCAGGAGGCGCTTGCCCGGACTCGTCACGGTGTGGTCGATGGTCGCAAAGAGCGACCCCTCGCGGTCGCCCTGCATCGTCTCGGTGAGTTCGAGGTTGCGCTGTGTCGTCGCGTCGAGCGAGACGTGGTCGTCGCCCTCGTAGCTCTGGAGGCGGGTCATCGAGGCCAAGACCGCGGTGCCGGTCTCCTCGACGTAGGAGAGGAGCGCGCCCGCCGCCTGTACCGCTGGCTGTTCGTTTTTGGTCGTTCCGCCGTCGTCCAAGCCGACGCTGGCGAGCGTCTCCTCCCCGAACTGCGCTTTGGTCTCGTGGGTCGCGCGACCCGGCGCGAAGGCGTCGGCGCGGTGGAGGGTCAGCGTCGCGTCGGTGTGTTCGCGGAGTCGTGAGAGGAGCGCGTCGTCGTTGCGGACCTCGGGGCCGGGCAGGACCTCGGCGGGGTCGAAGCGGTAGAGTTCGGTGAACACCCGGTCCGCCGCGCTGTCGGCGTCGGCCTCCTCGATTTCGGTCACGAGGAAGCGTCCGGTCGTCACGTCGGCGAAGGCCAGTCCGTACCGCTCCGGAGCGACCCGGACGACCGCCGCGAGGTACTGGGCGTCGGCGTCGGTCGTCTCCAGCAGAGTTCCGGGGGTCACGACGCGGGTAATCTCGCGGGCGTGACCGTCGGGCGTCTCGTGCTGGTCGGCGATTGCCACCCGATACCCGCGCTCGACCAACTGCTTGAGGTGTGGCGTGAGTTTGTCCACCGGGACGCCCGCCATCGGGTAGCTCGACCCGTGAGACGACTTCTGAGAGACTTTCAAGTCGAGGAGGTCCGCGACCTCCTCGGCGTCCTCGCCGAAGAACTCGTAGAAGTCCCCGACCTGCATCACGAGGTAGTCGGCGTCGGTCTCGGCCTTGAGCGAGAAGAACTCGCCGACGATGCCCCCGACCTCGCTGGCCTCAGACACGACGACCACCGCCGGAGCGGGGCGAACCTGCAAGTAGAGCCACGAGCGAATGCGCGAGTAGAGTCATAGTCGAGAGACAGGGGCGACGCCGACTAAAACGGCACGGGTTCGGAGTGAAAGTGGTCGGGGTTCGTGAGGGAACCGACCGACGAAGAAAACTGGCGTGGAAGATAGACAATAAAGACTATCCGAAGCGCCTCACTCGTTTTTCGTAGCACGCGGCGCTGGGCATCGTCGCGTGCGGAGAAATCGCTGCCCAGAGCAAAGATGACACGACGTAGCAAGGAGATTCCGGCCGCCTTCATTGTTGGCGGCTGTACCCTCATCGGCAGTGGGATGCCCTTGGGTTGGCCGCTTTTCATGGCCGGAATCGTGCTGACGATAGTCGAATAGACTTCAACCAAACACCTTTTTCGTAGCATTCGCGTGAACGACTACTACTTTCGGTCGCGGTCGAAGCCTAGTCGTCGTCTACCGACAGTCGAAGATAGTCCGGGGACGAGTGATAAAGTTTGGGAAAATAGCTATTTTGGTCTGGATAGACGGCAAAAGACAATACAAGGCCAACTCTAGTAGACAAAAATATTGCTTAAAAGAATGAATACAATTCTCTCGCTCAGACCTTCGCCGTGTACCCGGCGTCCTCGACCGCGGCCACGAGGTCCTCGTCGGAGGCGTCGCCCTCCACGGTCACGCTGTCGGTCTCGTTGTCGGCCTCGGCGTCGGTCACGCCCGGCAGGTCGCGCAGCGCGTTCTCGACGTTCTCCTCACAGCCGCCACAGCTCATGCCTTCGACGGTGATTTGTTTCGCCATGTCTCCCAGTAGGGGAGTCTCCTTTTTCGCACTTTCCCCTTCGATTCCAAACCCATCTCCGCCGTCCGGTTTCGAAGACGAACCGTTTCCGGGCGAGCCGCCTTCGACACGGGTTCGACCGTCGCGGCGAACGCGTAGACTAGCCACAATCCCGTAAAATCTGAAGTCCGTACATCACGATATGGGAATCCAGCAGGCGTTACAGAACGTTCTGACGAATCCCGCCTTTCTGGTGGGCTGGGGAACACTGGTCGCCATTTCGCTCGCTGTTCTCGTCTGGGACCTCTGGAAGAACAACTCCGAAATCGAGAGCCTGATGAAGTTCGTCTGGGGCTTCACCGTGCTGTACTCCGGCCCGCTCGGCCTCGCGGGGTACTGGTGGTCCGGCCGAACCCAAATCGACCACGACTCGCTGTGGCGCAAGGCGTTCCGGTCGGTCAGCCACTGCTACTCGGGGTGTGGCACCGGCGAGGTCCTCGGGTTCTCCATCGCTATCGGCCTGTTCGCGTTCAAGACCACGGGTACTCTCGTCCTCACCTTCGCGCTGGCGTACTTCTTCGGCTACCTGATGACGGTCGGTCCGCTGATGCAGGAGGGCGTCGGCCTGAAAGAGGCGCTCTGGGACGCCTTCTACTCGGAGACGGCGAGCATCACCGTGATGGAAATCGTCGCCATCAGCACCGACATCTGGCTCGCGGGCGAGGCCGGAATCGGTGACGTACTGTTCTGGACTGCACTGGCGTTCTCGCTCTCGATGGGCCTGCTCGCGGCCTACCCGGTCAACCTCCTGCTCATCTACTTCGGCGTCAAGGAGGGGATGATGAACCCCGCCGAGATGGGGACGGAGATGGGCGTCTGAACCGAGTTCGGAGACGGCGAGGGGCCTCCGAACCGAGTCCGGAGTGGGAGCGTGCGTCCGTGTCCAGACTTTCCGGAACTGGCCACAATCGATTTTCCGGTCTTCGCCGTGTCTCTGCATTGCGATGGCACTTTCAGAACTCGACCTGAGCGACCTGGAGAACGACTGCATGGACAACTGCCTCGAAGCGGTGCAGGCCTGCGAGTGGTGCGCCGACGAGTGTCTCGACGAGGAGATGGACATGTCGCGGTGCATCCGACTCTGCCGGGACGTCGCCGACCTCGCCAGCGATAACGCCCGGTTCATGGCGCGCAACTCGAACTACAGCGACGAACTCGCCGAGGCCACCGCCGGGGCCGCCGAGGAGTGCGCCGAGGAGTGCCGTCGTCACGACCACGACCACTGTCAGGTCTGCGCCGAAGTGGTGGCGGCGTGCGCCGAGTCCTGCCGCGAGATGATGCAGGCCTAGAGCCTCGATTCGATTTCCTCGACCAGCTCGCGCGCCGCCGCGACTCGCCGGTCGGCCGCCTCGCTCCCGGTCTCCTCGACGTTCGAGAGGAGCATCCGGACCTGTCCGACGCGCTTTTCGATGACCGCCTCGGGGACCTCCTCGCCGACTGCATCCCCGGCGACCGCTTCGGCCTCGCCGAGCCATTGACTCGCTCGGGCCTCGACGGGCAACTCCGCGGTCGCTTCGAGTTCGGCGTGGAGGTCGGCCAAGAGGTCCGAGCGGTCCTTAGAGTAAGTCAAATACGGTCACACAGAAGTCTGTCGGCAAAAGGGTTTCTACTCGTCCTTGTCGCCGCCGCTCTTACTTAGCTGTTCTCTCGTAGGACGAACTTCGCCATCTTCAATATAGCATGCGTCCCCGAGAAGGTCCCGAACTCGTTCCTCGGAAGACGTGAGTTCCGTATCGTCCGTTTTCTGTAGTCGACGGCTCATGGTACTAACCCGTATCCTCGTTTTCTTCGTCTGTCGTTAAATATGCTTCGTCGCGTATATAAAGACAAAGCGATCCGACGAAGATAGCTCCGAAGAACAGCGTTGACAGCTCAACGGCATCCGGAAGCGAAACTAGATAGTAACCTACAGCAAACATCAATGAAAAGAGTGCCCCGACGAGTGCGGCGAGAGCGTATCGAAACCGTCTCGCGTTTTGGTCGATAATGGGCCTATTTTCTCGGATCGAGTCCGCGTACGCTCGTAGGATAGCAGTCCGATATGTTTCCCGTTGAACGTCCTTTTTTCGAGCCAGATTATCTGCGATATTGGCGCTTAACCCGTAATCAAATTTTGTACTCAAGTATGTTATCGTGGCATATACCAGCGAAATAAGCAGGCCAAATACCCCGATAACGAGTGCGAAAGCGCCAGCAATCGACCCGGTATCAATAAAATCACTCGTACTCGTCATCGTTGGGAGGATGCGCGCCACGGTCGCAATTACACCCAAAAGTACGCCAACGAAACTAATCAGGCGAGCAGACTTGTTATCAATTCCGTCTAACGTCGAAACCTGAATGTCCAGCATTCGTTCGAAGCGGTCGATAGCGTCTTGTCGTGGTTCGGTCCTCTCGGACGATGAGCTAAACGTTCCCGTCGAATCTCGGCGGTCACTCCCGTATCGAGGCGGTCTTCGTCTCCGACGACCCATAGTACCAAAATTTAGATAGGTACGGGGCGTTTATCTTTCGATACTCCTCTCGCTTAGAGATCCAAGTGTTCGATTTAGAGGTCAAAATACTAAAGCTGTTGAAGTATGCCGACTGACTCATGAACGAAGGTAACGACGTGACGGACGAGCAGAAGGAGACCGAGGACGAGACTGGAGGAGAGACGAAGAATGACGACCACGAACTCCCGTCCGAAGACCTCCAATACCCCGAGTTCGTCTTCGAGGAGGGCGAAATTGCCGACGACGGGAGCTTCGAACTCGACGCCGACCTCGACCGCGAGGAGTTACGCGAGTGGGTCGAGGACCTCGCCGGAGGACTGGCCAGCCACGACATCGCGGTCGAGTCCCCCGAGGGCTACGTCACGCTCGGGGTCGCCCCCGAAGGGGCCGAGCTGTCCTTCGACCCCGGCGAGGACGGCGTCGGCGACTTCGAGGTCACCGTCCAGATGCGCGCGAAGGCGATGTTCGTCGCCGACGACCCCGAGGGCGAGAAGGTCGGCGCGCGCGGCGGGAAGGGGTTCGTCCCCATCGAGGCGCTGACCGGAGCGGGCGAGAGCGAGGAGTTCCGGTGCTACAACTGGATAGACGCCCCGACGGACCCTTAGAGCGCGTCCAGCAACGCCAGCACGCGCTCGGTCACCTCGTGTCCATCCTCCGCAACCATCTTCACTATCGCCTCCTTGCCCACCTCGCCACGGTCCAGAACCGCAACCGGCGTCTCCTCGACCGACTCGAAGGCCCGTCGCGCACCCCACTGCATCGTGGACCCCTCGCGCTCTTTCACCTCGTCAGGCTCCGCCCCCCGGTCGTATTCGGCGACCTCCCAATCCAGCGAATCCAGCGCGGCCTCCACGTCCGAATCGAACCGGCAGTTCACGGCGAATCGCAGGTCCGGGTCGAACTCCCGGCAGGCCAGCAGGAAGCGCGCGACGTGGCTCGACGCGCCGAAGCGCACGCCCCGGTTGGGTTTGACGCCCGAGAACGTGCGGGTGATTCGTCCCTCGACGGCCGCCGTCTCGCCGGTCTCCTCGGCGTAGGGGGTCGCACCGACGACGTTCATCCCGACCTCGGGGACGAGGTCGGACACGTCCGCTTCGACAAAATTCTGGACTACGGCCCGTACCTCCTCGGCGGTAGATTCGCGCGCTGCCCGATTCCGAACTCCGACGGCGTGGTGGACCGCGCCCGGCCCCTCGCCGACGTCGAGATGGTACCTGACCGCGCGCTCCATGAAGTCTGCGCTCGCTTCGACCGTATTATTAAGGTTGTTCCCACGCGCGAGGAGGGCGGCGATTGCGGCCGAGAGCGTGCATCCCGACCCGTGGGTCGCGTCGGTCTCGACGCGAGGGTGGCGGAAGATTTCGACGCCCTCGTCGGTCACCAGCACGTCTCGAACTGTCTCGCCGGGGACGTGCCCGCCCTTCACGAGGGCGGCGTCCGCGCCCATCGACCGTAACTCCTCGCCCGCCTCGATGGCGGACTCCGTCCCCGCTATCGCCACGCCTGTCAGGACTTCCGCCTCGTCGGCGTTGGGCGTCACCAGCGCGGCCTCGGCGATTAGGTTCTCGTACGCCGCCTCGGCTTCCGGGTTGAGGAGTCGGTCGCCCGAGGCGGCGACCATCACGGGGTCCACGACGACGGGGAACTCCGCCCGGGCCGCGCGCTCGGCCACGGTGCGGACGATTTCCGCGGTGGCGAGCATCCCGGTTTTGGCGGCTCGCACGTCGAAGTCGCCGGTCACGGCGTCGATTTGGGCCGCGACCTCCTCGGCGGGGAGGACGTGCGTGGACTCGACTCCTCGGGTGTTTTGGGCGGTGACGGCCGTCACGGCGCTCGTCCCGAAGGCGTCGTGGGCCTCGAAGGTCTTGCAGTCGGCTTGCACGCCCGCGCCGCCGCCGGAGTCGCTCCCCGCGATGGTGAGTACGACTGGCTTTTCGGCCGGTGCCGGGATTCGCGTTTGAGACGTGGTCTGTCGGCTCTCGTCGCTCATTCACCCAGTGGTAAAATGGAGTGGTACTTAGAGGTAGCGTGTTTCCGAGAGTCGAGACGAATCGCTGGCAGTCGAAGTTCGGTCAGCGGCCCGTGAAAGTCTATTTCGGGCGAAATTTTATACCTCGGAGCGAAGAATCGGTAGTCACGATGAGCGAATCGGACCTGCCTCGGCACGAGTTAGAAGCTGACGACGGTGACGAGGGCAAGGAACACCCACTGAAGAAGGGTATCGAGGCGGCGAAAAACGGTGACACGGCGTCGCTCGAAGAGATTCTATCGAAGCTAGACTAACCCGAGCCTTTTTGTCCGGAAACGGGACGAAGGTGGCCTGCCGAGGTGGCCACTCTATTCCCCGAATCCACTCGCTCACGTCCGACGAGACCGTCGCAGTCTTCACTACTCCTGCCGAAAAGTCGCTCTTCGGGAAACTTAACCACAAACCGAATCTCCAGCGACGGTTCCTCTCTCGTTTGCACGACGCGCTGACTCATCCCGCTCCACAGACTTTCGTGGAGAAACCGTTCGAGGGCGTCCAGAATCTCGACCGGCTCAGAGCGGGCGACGTGATGCGGGCCTACTGCGTCTACGCCGACGAACCTCCGGAGTACAACGTCTTCTACCTGTTCCAAATCACGGACCACCGGTACGACCGGGAACCAGTACAGAAGTACGACCGAGACGCCGGAGAGGTCTTGGCGGAACTCCGGGGACTGGAGAGCGTCGCCGAAGCGAAAGCGTACCTCGACCGACGGGACGCCCACGACGCCACCGACGTGCGACGGATTCTCGACCATCTATGAGGCGCGTATGGACGCCCTTTTAAGCCCGCGAGACCCTATCTACGCCCATGATTTTCGAGAACCTGCCGACGACACCAACGTCGGAGGAACTCATCGACAAGGCCTTCTCGCGGGCCGCGCGGGCCGGACGCGCCAAGAGCGGCGCGGACGCCCAGCAGTCGATGCTCCAGACGGCATCCAACATCTTGAGCGACAACCTCCAGAACGTCGCCGCGGAGTGGCCGGACTTCGACGTGATAGACCCCTTCTACTACGAACTCGCCGACGCCATCGTGGACGTGGACGAACTGCGACAGAGCCTGTCGGAAATCCAGTGGGCCAGCCGCAAGACCCACAGCATCGGTCGGGAGTATCAGGGCAAGTTGACGGGAGACGCCGACGCGGACCGCAAGATTCGCAAGCAGGCGTTCGCCCGCCTCGCGGACATCGTCGAGGAGGTATCGGACGACCTGAATCGCGTGGGGCAAGCCCACCAGGACCTCCGGCGACTCCCCGAAATCGACCCCGACGAGCCGACCATCGTGGTCGCGGGCTACCCCAACGTCGGGAAGTCGTCGTTCGTCAACGAGGTCACCAACGCCCGGAACGAAATCGCGGAGTACCCCTTCACGACCAAGGGCGTCCAAATCGGTCACTTCGACCACCAGCGCATCCGCTATCAAATCGTGGACACGCCGGGCCTGCTCGACCGCCCGGAGGACGAGCGCAACGACATCGAGAATCAGGCCGTCTCGGCGCTGACCCACCTCGCGGACGCCATCCTCTTCGTCGTGGACGCCAGCGGCTACTGCGGCTACCCCCTCGAAGACCAGTTGGAACTTCGAGACGCCCTCGCCGAGCGGTTCGCAGACGTGCCGGTGCTGACGGTCGCCAACAAGTCGGACCTCTCGACCGACGTGGAAGCGGACGCCTACATGAGCGTCGAGAACGACGAGAACGTGGACGAGGTGCTGGACGCGGCGGTCGAGGCGGTCGGGTACGAACCCGAACTGCCGTTCGACGACGAGTAATCCAGCTTTACGAGAGGAACGCCTTACGGACCTCTTCCGTCGTCGGTGTCTCTCCCGCTGCAAACTCTTCTATCGCTCGGGTGAGTTCGTCGTGCCGTGGCTCCTCGTTTTCGTCACCAGAAAGGTCCGACGAGGTGTCGGCGGGCATGCGTTTTTGTTGGTGAGTACGACATGTAAATCTGCAGTGTCGGCCGGGTTTGGTATTCGGAACACGATAGGGAAGAATCACTCAAGTCGAGTCAACTCTGACCCGAGTGGGAAACAAGAACCTGCACTTAATCAGTAATATACTATCTTAAACCTTTTCTAGAATGCTACGAGCCGCCACTTGCTGTCGAGTTAGCGACCTGATAATCCACGAAGTAAACCTTGACTTTAGGCTCCTGCGCGGTCGCGGAGTCGATTCGGTTCTGCAATCTGGTCGCCAGCTCCGGATACTCGCGGTCGGTCGTGCGACTGATGGTAACCGTGACGGTCTCGGTCGTGAGTTGACTCCCGGTGAAGCCGTACTGGGTGTTGGTCGAGACGTAGGTCAGGTTCGCGTAGGCCGGGTTGTCGAGGACCGAACTCACCTCCTGATTGACGGCACGCTCGTAGGTAATTTGCTGGTAGGTGGCGAACCCCGCCCATCCGGCGACGAGGAGAACCCCGACGACGAACACTCCGGTGATAGCGGCCTCTCGGCTGTCCTCGAACGACAGCAAGTTCGGCTCGAACCCCTCCGGTCGGTAGCCCAGATACCAGAGCGTGACGAACGCCGAGAGGTTGATGCTGACGACCGAGACGAGGAGCAACACCAGCGACCCGACCGCGACGACCGGGAAGCCCCAAATCGTGGCGATGCCGACCGCCGCGGCGGCCGGAATCAGCGCCGCCGCAATCATGACGCCGATGAGCGAGGTCGGTCCCTTGGTCGTCACGCCGAACGCCGAGGCGCTCCCGGCGGCGAGTCCGACCGCGACCGTGAGGAGACTCGGCGCGACCCGGGAGCTAATCTGGGCGAGCGCCGTAATCTGCATCTGCGGGACGAACGAGAACGTCTTGAGCAGGTAGCCGAACGCGATGGACGCGACGACCGCGACGCCGAGGCCGAGCGCCTGCAAGCGAACGCTGTCCAACAGCATCTCCCGGTCGCCGGTGACCGCGCCGACGCTCGCGGTGAGGACCGGTCCGACCATCGGCGCGATGACCATCGACCCGACCACGACCGCGGCCGAGTCAACCAGCAGTCCGGCGGTGGCGATGACGGCGCTCAGGAATATCATCCAGACGAACGAGAACTGGTCGCGGGCCATGTCGCGGGTCTTCGACCGGAGTTCCTTCTGGGTCAGCGGGTCGAAGTCGTCGGCGTATCGGTTCTCCAGCGTCTCCATCGTCGGCGTCGAGGCGGTCTCGGCGTTCCCCATGACGGTGTAGTTCTCGTCTTCGAGACCCGCCTCGCGGAGCGCGTTCATCACGTCGCCGATGCCGTCACTCGGAATCGGAAACTCCAGTAGGACTTCGTCCCCCTCGTCTTCGAGGACGACGTACTCGATGTCGCGCTCGACGAGCGTCTTGACGACTGGGCCGCGTCGCTCGTCGGCGACGAGGACGTGAACTAAGCGCACGTGCAATCCACGGTTTTACGAGCCAAAAGCGTTCAGGCCCAGTTTGCAGGTCGAATAGCTCCGACCCGATTCGGGCAAAGCGCGCTCAGGCCCGATTCGGGCGCAAGAACCTTTGTGCCGGAACGAGTCGTGGCGGCCAGATGCGGATTGTCGAAGTTCTGGTGCCCGACTCGCGCCGCGACGACGTGCTGGCCGTCCTCCGAGACGAGCGAGTCGATTACGTCGTCACCGCCGAGGAGACCGACAGGGACGCCTCCCTCATCCGGTTTCCGCTCCCCAAGCAGGCGGTCGAGACGGTCCTCGACAAACTGCGGGACGCCGGACTCTCCGAGGACGACTACACCGTCGTCGCCGCCGCCGAGTCGGCACAGACGCCTCACTACGACGAGTTAGAGGAGAAGTACGTCGAGGGCAA
The DNA here is from genome assembly GCF_004765785.1 of Halorussus ruber. Lineage (GTDB taxonomy): Archaea > Halobacteriota > Halobacteria > Halobacteriales > Haladaptataceae > Halorussus > Halorussus ruber. Next base: position 116,168 of record NZ_SBIT01000016.1, read on the forward strand.
CGAGGAGGACAGCCGAATCGCCCACGAGGAGATTCGCGCCACCGCCCTCGACATGACGCCCGACGACGTGACCTACTACGCGATGACCCTGCTGTCGGCGGTCGTCGCCACCGCGGGCTTGCTGCTGGACTCGCCAGCAATCGTCGTCGGGTCGATGGTCATCGCGCCGCTGGTCGGGTCGGCGATGACCGCCAGCGTCGGCGTCGTGCTGAACGACCGGGATATGGTTCGCCACGGCGGGGCCGCCCAACTCTACGGCCTCGCGCTCGCCGTCGTCGGTGCGCTGGTGTTCACGGGCCTGCTCCGGGCGACCGGGGTCGTCCCCGCGGCGCTGGACGTGACGACAATCGCCCAAGTCACCAAGCGGGCCTCGCCGGGCCTGCTCTCGCTGGTCGTCGCGCTCGCGGCCGGTGCCGCCGGAGCCTTCGGTCTGGCGACCGCGCTCCCGGTCTCGCTCGTCGGCGTCATGATTGCGGCCGCCATCGTTCCCGCGGCGGCCGCGGTCGGAATCGGACTGGCGGCGGGTCAGCCGGAGGTCGCGCTCGGCGCGGGAAGCCTCCTCGTGGCCAACACCCTCGCCATCAACGTCGTCGGCGTCGTCGTCCTCCGACTCTTCGGCTACCGGCAGACCCACGCCCCCGACAATCTCCGACCGGCGAGTCGGACGGTTCGTATCGCCGCCACCGCGCTCGTCCTGCTGACGGCCGCGGGAGCCGGGGCGGTCCTCTTCCAGCAGATGGCGTTCGAGAACACGACCAACGAGGCGGTCGGCGAGGCGCTCTCGCAGGAACAGTACGACGAACTCGAACTGCGTGCGATTCAGGCCGAGTTCAACGACCGCGGCGCGTTCGACTCCAACCAGCGCGTGACCGTGGTCGTCGCCAGACCGACCGACAGCCCCTATCCGAATCTGGCCGACGAAATCGCGCGCCAACTCTCCCGGCGAATCGACCAGCGCGTCAGCGTCGAAGTCGAGTTCGTCGAGCGCCAGCGAGCGACCGCCTGAAACCGGGCGGAAGCCCGCTGACGTGGTGTTTTCTACCCGGTCGCGTTGTACGTCACCGACACCTGCGCGCTGACGGTCACGGGACCCGACTCGATGCTGGTCTGGCCGCCGCCGCCCGCGTCGGCCGACAGCGCCTCGGCTCTGACCGGACTGAAACTCACGTCGCCGGTCGAGGCGGTGCGGACGCCGACGACGGTCAGGTTCGCGCTCTCGGCGACGACGTCGGCGTCGGCCCGCGCGTTCTCCATCGCGTTCCGGAGCGCGTCGGCCCGGACCTCTCGGCGGCGCTCGTCCGAGAGGGTGAGTTCGACGCTATCGACCTGACTGGCCCCGTTCGAGACCGCCACGTCGATGACGGCTCCCGCCCGGTCCACGTCCGAAATCGTGATTTCGAAGGCGTGGATGCCCCGGAATCCGGCTGGCTCTCGCTCGCCGTCGTCTCGGCGGTACTCCTGGTCGATAGCGTACCGGACCGTCCGAATCTGGTCGTCGGAGATGCTGGCGTTCCGGAGGGCCTCGCGCATCTGCGTGGCGTTTTCGGCGAGTTGCTCGCGGACCGCGTTGGCGTCGTCGCCTCGCGCGAGGACCGCGACTCGCAGGACCGCTTGGTTCGGTTCGGCTTCGGCCTGCCCGGCGGACGAGACGCTGATCGTCTTGCCGCCCTCCCCTGCTTGCTGAGTCTGCGTTTGCGTCTGCTGGTTCTGTGCCTGCTGGCTCTGCGATTGTTGATTCTGCGCTTGCTGGTTCTGTTGCTGTGGCTGTGCGCTCGCGTCAGTCGTCGGTGCGAAACTGCCAGCGCATCCGGCGGTGACCAACAGGAGCGCGACCCCCACTGCTGCGAGTATTCTCCTCGTCATCGCCAGTCGGTACGTCGCTATCCGACAAAAATTTCTGTATGAGTGAAATGCCGATTTGACCTACCAATCGACGGTCTCACTCACGAACCGACGGCATCCGACAGTATCGCTCACGAACCGACGGTCTCGTACTCGACGTACCGGACCTGCACGGTGACTGGGTGGTCGGTGTTCCGACTGATGCGTCTGTTCAACTGTTCGGCGAGGTCCGGATACTCCTCGCCGGGCGGGTGACCGATGGTGATGACGACCGTCTGGGACTGGTCGAACGGAAGCGCTCTGGCCTGCTCGAAGGTCATCTCGAACAGCTTCGCCTCCTCGTAGGGCGTCCCCTGCTGGCCGACGAGTTGCCCGACCTCGTCGTGGACCTGATTCTGGAACTGGGCGTTCTGGATGGTGGTGAAGGTGACGCCGCCGAGGAACAGCGAGAGGACGGCGATGGCGACGACGAGAATCCCGGCACGCTTGAACAGCGTCGACCGGGTCTGGTTGAGTTGGAACCAGCTTTTCGGCCCGTAGTCGAGATACCAGAGGACGACGAGGCCCGCGAGGTTGATGGAGAGGATGTTGACGAGGACGAGGACGAGCGAACTCACCGCCGCGAGCGGCTGTTGCCACGCGATTGCGATGCCGACCGCGGCGGCGGGCGGCACGAGCGCCGCGGCAATCATCACGCCGACGATGGCGACCGAGACGCCGGAGGCGAGGCTGAGGACGCCCGCCGCGCCAGCGCCGAGTGCGACCGCCAGCGAGAGGAAGTCCGGCGTCAGCCTGCCGCTGACCTGCGAGATGGTCAGGATGTCGGTCCCCGGCGGGACGAGAAAGCCGTAGCGCACCCCGATGGCGAACAGCGCCGCCGAGGCGATGGCCGCGAAGCTGCCGATGAACTGGTACTTGACCCCGCGGTGGAACAGTTGGGTGTCACCGAGGACGGTGCCGACGCTCGCGCCCATCGCCGGGCCGATGAGCGGCGCGATGACCATCGACCCGACCACGACCGCCGGGGAGTCCAGCAGCATCCCGGCGGTGGCGACCACGGAACTGATGACGGTCATCGCCACGAACGTCGGGAACTCGGGGGTCATCTCGCGGGCCTCGGTGCGTATCTCCTCGCGGGCGATGGTCGTGGGGTCGGAGTTCTCCTCGGAGAATCGCTTCTCCAACTCCTCGTACTGGCGGGAGGTGTCGGTCTCGGCGTCGATGATGACCGCGTGGGGGTCCTCGCCGAGTCCGGCGTCCTGTAGCTTGTCCAGAATCGGTTGGACCGCGGCGGTCGGCAAGGGAAAGTAGGCGATGGCGGTGTACTCTCGACCGCTGGTCTCGTCGGTCAGCATGTAATCGACGCCCTCCTCTTCGAGGACGTTCGAGACCAACTCTCGCTTACCCGCCGGAATCGAAACCTGCACGAGCCGCATATGACTTCCAGAAGGCACGGAAGGGGTAAATAAGCCGTGGCACGGGGTGGAACCCGGCGACACGAATCCCCACCGGGCCGCGACCGATTCCAGAAACCACACCCGTTAAACCCCGTCGCGGGCTACTACGGGTATGTTCGAGAGTCGCCCGGACCGCGACGCGGAAGTCGTCTTCGTCGGCCGGTCGAACGTCGGCAAGTCCACGCTGATGCGCGAAATCACCGGTCACACCTTCGACACCGGGAGCAAGCCCGGCGTCACGCGCTCGCCCAACCACTACGACTGGGCCAGCGAGGACTTCGTGCTGACCGACCTGCCGGGGTTCGGCTTCATGTCCGGCGTGCCCGAGGAGCAACGCGAGCAAATCAAGACCAACATCGTGCGCTACGTCGAGGAGAACGCCGACAAAATCCTCGTGGGCGTCCTCGTGGTGGACGGCAAGAGCGCGGTGGACATCATCGACCGCCACTCGGGCGAGGACGAGGTCCCCTACGACGTGGAGATGTTCTACTTCCTCCGGGACGTGGGCATCCCGGTCGTCGTCGCGGTCAACAAGATGGACAAGGTGGACGACGAGGACGAGCGCCTGAACGAGTTGTGCGATAGGCTGGGTCTGCATCCGCCGTGGAAGCAGTGGCAGGACACGATTGCGCCGATTAGCGCGAAACGGGGGAACGTCGATGCGTTGAACGAGGCCGTGAAGGACCACCTGCACGACGCCAAGCGTGACGACCTGCTGAAGTTCTTCTCCTAGGGGTCTGTTCTTGGTTTGACGTACGACTCGTCCAAAAGTCGGACCTCCTCTCCGCACTCTCCAAGGACTCCATCGAGTCGGGGCAGTCCGAGCAAATCGCAAAGCGAATCGTCCAAATCGACCGCGCGAAGAACGAACTTCGGGAGAACAAGGAAGAGATCTCCGAGGAGATTGCCAGAATCATCGCCGAGCGAGTCGGCGATTCGATTTCCAAACAGGCCGAGAACGAGGCGAAGACGCTCGTAGACAATCTCGTCGCCGAACTCGAAGACGAAGCCGAGGTCGAGCGTGAGACAGCCGAATCGCCCGGTGATTTCTGGACGGACGTCGAACAGACGACGGGAATCACCAAACAGAATGGCGACGTAATTCTTCGAGACGACGAAACTGCGGCCGAACAACTTCGAAATTTCGTCGGCTTCCTGTACGACGAGGACTATTTTGACGAGTCCGACCTTCCGGGTGAGTCCGGTCGCACCCGGTATATTCTCCACACAGAACCTGCACATAAAGGGGATAAGGAGATGCTACAGCCGAACGAAGTGCGTCGCGGAATCTACGTTGAGATGCATAACAACACCGAGCAAAAAAAGCGATTTATCCAGAAGCTCACAGAGAAATTTGCTTAGGACTGCTTACACCACCCGATTCACCATCTCCTCTCCTTCCTCCACCCGCGAGACGTTCGTCCGGACCAACTCCGCGATGTGCCGGTAGTAATCCCGCTCCGCGGCGGCGCGGTGAGGAGTCACGATGACCTCGTCCATCTCCCACAGCGGCGAGTCCTCGGGGAGTGGTTCCTCCTCGAACACGTCGAGACCGGCACCCGCGATTTCCCCATCACGGAGCGCCGCGACCAGTTCGTCCTGCACGACCACCGGCCCGCGGGCGACATTGAGGAGGTAGGCGTCGTCGTCCATCGCGGCGAACGCCGCGGCACCGACCAGTCCCTCGGTCTCGTCGGTCAGCGGGACCGCCAGCGCGACGAATCTGGCGTCGGCGACCGCCTCGTGGAGGTCCTCGGGCGTGTAGACCCTGCGGGTGTGGGGCGTCTCCTCGCCCGAGCGCCGGACGCCCACGACCTCCATCCCGAGGGCGTCGGCGCGCTCGGCGATGCCGCGACCGAGGGTGCCCAGACCGACGACGCAGAGGCGCTCGCCGTCGAGGGTGAACGGTTCGTCCCACGCGGGGTGGCCCCACTCGTGGTCCTCTTGCGCCCGGACGTAGGTGTGGAGGCGGCGGGCGAACGACAGCATCAGGCCGACCGCGAACTCGCCGACGCTGGTGTCGTGGATGCCCGTGCTGTTGGTCAGCGCGACGCCGGACTCCTCGAAGGCGTCGAGCGGGAAGCGGTCGTAGCCCGCCTGAATCGAGTGAATCCAGTCGAGGTCGGCGTCGAGAAAGACCTCGGAGTACGCGAAGGTGACGAGCGCGTCGCAGTCGCCGAGTTCGTCGTCGCCGACGACCGGGACGGCGAGGTCGGCGTCGTCGAGCGCATCGCGGAGTCGCTCGGGCGGGAAGACGGCGCTCACGGACTCGTGGATTCCGAGACGCTGGAGGTCCATACCGACGCCTGCGGCGCGAGCGCGGTTGTATCTTCGGGTCGGGGAACTCGGGGTCGGGAGTCGAGGTCGCGGTGATTGCGCCTCGAATAACTCTGCAACCCCTAAACAATTGTATAGTGGTGTATAGAAATTGTCTTTCCGTCTCAGAGAGCGTGGTTCGTCAGGAACGGTGGTTCGGTGGAAATCCCTCGTCACAAGGGGCTCGGTGGGGGTAACTGCTCGTCATCACCACCACGTAGTACTCTGCGGTCGATTCCCAAAAGGGGCACGTATTTGGTCGGAACCTCTCGCAAAGGCCCGGCCTACTCACACTCCTCGTCGCGCCACCCCGAGAAACGCTGCAACTCTCTGTCCACTTCCCCGATTTCCTCGACGTTCAGCACTCCGCGCTCGGTAATCACGCCCGAAACCGCGTCGGCGGGCGTCACGTCGAAGGTCGGATTCAACACTTCGATACCGGTGTCTCCGTCGTACACTTCGCCGGGGTCGCCGTCCTCCAGATGGACCTCGTCGTCGGTCCGAATCTTGTCGCTGGCGGCGACGGCGTAGCAGTCGATGCCCTCCCGAGTCGCGGCGACCGCCGCGGCCCGAGTGCCGGTCTTGTTCACCACGCGCCCGTCCGGCAGCACCGCGTCCGCGCCGACGACCACCGCGTCCACCTCCTCGGTCGCCAGCACGTGCCCGATTGCGGCGTCGGTGAGGAGCGCCACGTCGGGGGCGTCTTCCATTCGCGCCAACTCCTCGGCCACCCCGACGCCCTCCCGGGCCGGACGCGACTCGGCGACCAGCACGCGGTCGGCGGCCGGGAGCGCGTCCAGCACGGTCCCCGAGCGCGAGAGGGTCAGGACCGACGCGCCGCGAACCTCGTCGGCGGCGTTCTCGGCGGCCTCCTCGTCGGCGCGAAACGCTCGCTCGATTCCCTCGCGGGCGGCCTCCTCGACCGCCGACGCCGTCTTTCCGCCGTCCTCCGCGGCCTCGCTCATCGCGCGATTGACCCGGTTCCCGACCACGGCCATGCTCGGCCGGGCGTCCAGCAGTCGCTCGGCGATGGCGGCGAGCTGTGGCCACCGCTCGGGGTCGGGGTCCCGCTCCGCGAAACTCCCCGCCCTGTCGCGCAGGACCTCCAGCGCCCGGACCGAGAGGTACGCGGAGCCGTGGTCCGAATCCCCGGCGAGTTGCTGGATGGTCGGGCCGACCCGCGAGTAGGAGGTCCAGAGTTGGGGCACCGTCTCGCGCCGCAGCATCTCGGTCGGGTGGACCCACTCGAACTCGGCGGTCTCCCAGTCGGTCCGGGGGTCGCGCCGGTCGCAGTCGAACAGGTAGGGGTGGACGACCCACCTGGTCTCTAAGTCCGAATCATCGAACTCGAAGGTGACGCCCTCTCGCGCCAGCGAACAGGCGTCGAGGAGTCCCGTCTCCTCCTCGATTTCCTCGCGCGCGGCCCGATTCGGGTCGCCCTCGGCGTGGCCCGCAATCCCGCCCCACTTGCCGGGGTAGGAACCGACCTCCTCGGAGCGCCGGAGCAGAAGCACTTCGCCGCGATTCCGCAGGAAGCAGGTGACGACGTGGGTTTCGTCCATGCTCGACAGGTCACTTCCGAGCGGCTTGAAACTCCGGTCTGTGCGTCGAGGTGTTTGTCGAGAACGATTACCGAGAATACCGAAAAGAGTTTTCTGAAGCCCCTGCCCGGTCGCGGTCGAAAGAAGAGACCCCGGCTTACGCCGCCGCGGTCGTGGTCTCGTTCTCGGTCGTCTCGCGTTCGGTCGTCTCGTTTCCGTCCGTTTCGTCGCCCGACGCTCCGCCGTCAGTCGTCGCGTTCGCCGCCGAAATCGGGCCGACGTCCGACCGGACCGCCGAGAGCTGGCCCATGGTCGGCGCGTTGACGATAGTGACGTTTCGGCCGCTCACGTCGATGTAGAAGGCGTCCTCGAAGCCGCCCTGCGGGATTCGCCAGACGTTCGGGCCGACCTGCTCGCCGCCCCAGTATCTGAGAACTCGCTGGTAGCCCGCGACGAACTGCTGGGCCTGCTGGGGCGAGTCCCACGCCAGTCGCCAGACGTAGCCGAACTCCCCGGCGTCGTTCTCGTAGACGTGGAGTCGGTCGCCGTCCCACCCGGTCGAGTAGTTCGACTCGTAGGACAGCGGGTCGAAGTCGCTGACTTCGCCCGACTGGTTGTAGTCGAACCACTCCGCGGCCGGGACGATTTGGGTCTGGCCCCGACTGTCGTAGTACGGATAGACGAACATCATCATCACTCCGGCCTCGCCGAGGCGGGCGTATCCGGCCCGGTCGGGCGCTCGGACGCGCTCCCAAGACTCGCTCGCGGTGTCGGTCAGCGTCACGTTGGTCGGCGGGTCGCTCCGGTACCGGAGCGGATGGATGACCTGCTCGGTACTCGCGGGCGGGTTCTCGTAGAGCGCGTTGACCGCGTCCCACCCGCCGACGTTGCGCACCATCCGGACGAACGACGGGCCGTCGCTGTAGGGCTGGAACTTCAGGAGGTAGACGCCGATGTTGGCGAGTTGCCCGCCACCGCCTCGCTCCGGGCGGTCGAGACACTCCCACCCTGCACCGCACTGGCGCTCGTAGAGCGTCTCGACGTAGCTGGCGTCGCCCTCCACGACGCCGCTGATAGCGTTGACCTCGTCGCGGAAGTCCGAGTCGAGTTCGGCCCCCGAGAGGTTGAACTCCTGGTCCTGCCAGGCGTGAATCAGTTCGTGAGCCAGCGTCAACTCGTCGATTCGGAGGTCCTCGGGACTCTCGGCGATGACCACGATTTCGTCCTGTCGCGGACTGTAGTAGCCGAGGACGCCGCTCCCCGTGTTCCGGTTCTGGACCGCGATGGAGTCGGCCGACTCGTTGACGAGGAGTAGGGCTTCGAACTTCACGTTATCGAAGGCTCGAAGCCCCGGCGAGGCGTTCCGACCCTCCTGTTGCTGGCGGAACTCCTCGCGGCTGACGACCGACACGGGCACCGACTGATTGAACTCGACGCACCGAATCGCCTCGACGCGGGCCATCGTCCGCGCGACGATTGCCTCGCGCTCGTCCTGCTGTACTCCGTCTTCTTGGTTCACGTCGATAGATTCGTCGTACCAAATCCCGTTCTCCCACCCCTTCACGTCGGAGTCCGGGTCCGCCCCGTCCTCCGGCGGCGTCGCCGCGCAGGACTCCTCGGCACTCTGCTGCCCGTTCTGTACGTTCGCGGCCGGACTCGCCCCGTCCAGATTCTCAGTCGAAGTCGTCGCGCTCGCTGCGCCGCCGAGCGTCGCCCCCGAAACCCCCGACGCGAGGAGTACGACCGTGAACAGCACTGCTGTCGATTCTCTGCTTCGTGATAGCATTCACCACACCCCCGTCGGTATCCACGGACGCATCCTGCAAAAGACCACTGGGGTGTCGCGCCGAATCGGTCGCGCCCGCCTCCACGTTTTTCCCGGCCGAAGCCGAACGAGAGCGTATGACCGAAATCGCAATCGTCAGCGACACGCACATTCCATCGCGCGCAGGACGAGTCCCCGACTGGGTCGCCGACCGGATTCAAACGGCCGACCACACCATCCACGCGGGCGACTTCGACAGTCCCGAGGCCTACGAGACGATTGCGGACCTCGCGGGCGAGAGCTTCACCGCCGTCACGGGGAACATGGACTCCGGGTCGCTCGACTTGCCGAAGGTCGCCACGGTCGATATTCAGGGCACGACATTCGTCGTGACTCACGGCACGGCCCCGACGGCCGAGGAGTACGAGGAGACCATCGCCGAGGTCGTCAGCGAAGAGTTGGCCGGGCCGGGCATCGCGGTGGCGGGCCACACCCACGAAGTCGTAGACGGCGACATCGAGGGGATTCGGTTCCTGAATCCGGGGAGCGCGACCGGGGCCTCGCCCGCCGAGCGCGAGACGATGATGACCGTCGAGATTATCGAGGGCGAGGTGGACGTTCGGGTGTTCGCGGAGGACGAGGAAATCGAAAGTAGCGACTGACCTTGAGTCGGTCTTTCGATGGGACGAGTCAGTTGTCGGTCTTTCGCTGGTGGGTCGAGGGAGAGGGAAGCTAGCTTCAGGCTTGAACACAGGAGTCTACCGCACCGCCCCGCCACCGCACCTCGTCCTCCCCAACCTCCTGCGCTCCTCGGGGTTCGCGTTCGCTCACACCCTGCGGTCCTCGTCCCTCGCGCGAGGGATGCGCGCAGTTCTGCGCGCATCCCCGCGCGCCGACCGCAGCGGAATCCGAACTGAAGAATTCGAACACCCGTCGAATTTCTGTCTCGTTTGCCCGTTTCGGGCGGGTTTTTACCGTCCACGCGCCAACCTCCGGGCATGAACGTGTTCGCGGTACCGGGACTCCCCGAGGTCCGGCCGGGCGACGACATCGCCTCGCTGGTGTCCGAGCGCGCCGATCTCCGAGACGACGACGTACTGCTGGTCGCCAGCACCATCGTCTCGAAGGCCGAGGGCCGACGCGCCGACCTCGCTGATTTCCCGGCGGGACCTAGAGCGAAGGAAATCGCCGAACGACTCGAAGAGATTTCCGGCGAGGAGAAAGACCCCCGGTTCGCGCAGGCCGTGCTGGAGGAGAGTACCGAGATTATCGTGGAAGCGCCCTTCCTGCTGACCGCCACCAAGTTCGGTCACGTCGGCGTCAACGCCGGTATCGACCGGTCGAACGTCGGGGACGGAGAGAGCGATTTGCTCTTGCTCCCCGAGCGACCGAGCGAGAGCGCCGACCGAATTCGCCGGAATCTCGACGCGAATCCCGCGGTCGTCGTGACCGACACCTCCGGGCGGCCCTTCCGTCACGGTCAGCGAGGAGTCGCGCTCGGCTGGTCCGGCATCCCGGCGAGTCGGGACTGGCGGGGCGAGACCGACCGCGACGGCCACGAACTCGAAGTCACGGTCGAGGCGGTCGTGGACGAACTCGCGGCCGCGGCGAACCTCGTGACCGGCGAGGGCGACGACGGCCTCCCGGTGGCGGTCGTCCGCGACTGGGAGTTCGGCAACCACGAGGGCAGTAACAACCTCTACCGCGACGTTGACGGCGACTTCGTCCGGCAGGCGCTCAGGGGGTGGGAGTTTGCTGGGAATTGAACTCACGCCCGAGCATCCCGTCGGAGAGCTGGTCGAAATCGGCCAGAAAGCCGAGGAGTCGGGCTTCGACGCGCTGTTCGCCAGTTGCCACTACAACAACCGCGACCCATTCGTGGTGCTGGACCGGGTGGCCGCGGCGACCGAGGACCTCCGGGTCGGGCCGGGCGTGGCGAACCCCTACGAGACCCATCCGGTCTCGCTCTCCTCCCGAGTCGCCACGCTGGACGAGGTCAGCGACGGCCGAGCGGTCTGCGGCCTCGGCGCTGGCGACCGCTCGACGCTCACGAACCTCGGGTTCGAGCGCGATAAGCCCCTCCGGCGGGTGCTGGAGGCGATGAAAGTCTCCCAGAAGCTCTGGGCTGGCGAGCGCGTGAACCACGACGGGACGTTTCAGGCCACCGACGCCGCGCTCAACTACCCCGAGGCGGTCTCCGAGATTCCGGTCTACGTCGGCGCGCAGGGGCCGCACATGATTCGGATGGCCGCGAAACACGCCGACGGCGTGCTGGTCAACGCCTCTCATCCGAAGGACTTCGAGTGGGCCGACCAGCAGGTCGAGAAGGGACTCGCGGAGCGCCCCGACGGGCGAGGCGGCCGCGAGGCGTTCGACTTCGCGGCCTACGCCAGCGTCAGCGTCGCCGAGGAGGCCGAGGCCGCCCGCGAGGCCGCCCGACCTCCCGTGGCGTTCATCGTCGGCGGTTCCGCCCCGCCGGTCCTCGACCGCCACGGAATCGACCGCGAGGCGGCGGAGGACATCGGCGCGAAAATCGAGTCGGGCGACTTCTCGGGCGCGTTCGAGGCCGTCACGCCCGAGATGATAGACGCCTTCTGCATCGCTGGCACGCCGGAGACCGCCGCGGAGAAAATTAGTGGTGTGCTGGAGTACGCCGATAGCTTCGTCGCCGGGTCGCCGCTCGGCCCGGACCCGAAAGCGGCGGTCAGCCTCGTTGCTGAGGCGGCCGACGACCCGCCGTCTCGGGGATGAACAGGTCCAGCACCGCGCCAGCGGTCAGATACGCGAACACAAGCACCGAGCCGGTCACGAGGATGAATCCCATCGCCATGAGCAGGATGGACGTCGGGAAGGCGAACGCGGCGTCGCTGAAGTAGCCAACCATGTCCACGATGTTCTGGATGATACTCGCCATACCGGAAGTGTGTGGCGGGGGTACTTGTTTGATTCGTCTGCGTTCGGGTAGTTGACGGGAGTAGTGGCTTCGAAGGTGCTTCTGCGGTTACGAGGTTCGCGCGATTCTCTATAGAGAAACAATTAGGTTTGGATAGGAATTATATCTATTTTCTTAACGTATCTATATACGTCCATATCGTCCATCCCCCGTCTCCGCTACCCTTACGACGGGGGCCTGCGTAGACCCGTGCGTGCCCGAGGACGCATCGCTCGACGCCTTCGATTCAGAGAACGCCGACGCCGAATCCGCCGCCGACGAACCACCTACCGCCGACCCCGCCGTCTCCACTTTCGACTGGTCGCCGGAGGGCGGCGAGTGCGCCGACTGCGGCGAGTCGGTAGCGCGCCGCTGGCGGGCCGACGGCGAGCGCGGCGGGGAGTTAGTCTGCGCCGACTGCAAGGAGTGGTAGGTCGGTTCGGCGCGACCGCGGTCGCGCCGAACCGACGGGAGTTTCGGCGACGGAGCGAGTCGGCTACTCGCTCGCGCCGCTCGGCTGGCCCGAAGAGGCCTCGACACTCGACGCGACGCGATTCGACCGCGAGCCGTCGGCGAGGAGATGGGTCTCGACGTACTCGTCCAGTTCCGCGCGGACCGACCGGGCGGTCGCCGGATTCTCCGTCGTGACTCGCTCGGTTATCCGGCCGTTGAGGACGGTGAGTAGGAACGACGCCGCCCGCTCGGGGTCGACCTCGCGGAAGACGCCCTCCTCTATCCCGTCGGCGATGATGCCGGTGATGTGGTCGCGGAAGAACTCGTTGTTCCTGCTGAACTGGTCCTCGTAGGCCTCGTGGCTGACGGCCTGCGCGCGGAGTTCCACGAGGACGCCGAGGAACTCCTCGTCCACGTCCGAGTCCGGGTCCACGAGGGTATCGAACAGGCCCTCGAGTCGCTCGTCGGCCCGACCGTCGCCTTCCGTCCGCGACATGTTCTCCTCGAAGTGGTCGAGGGCGAATTCGAGGAAGCCGGTCAGCAGGTCGTCTTTGCCGTCGTGGTGGTGGTAGAGGAGCGATTTGCTCTTCCCGAACTCGTCGGCGATGCGCTGGATGGTGAGGTCGGCGTATCCGTACTCGGTCAGCGCCTCGTACGTCGCCTCCATGATTTCGGTGCGCGTGTCGTCCGCCGCTCGTTCGAAGAGACCTTCTGGAGGCATCGATTGAGTCCGTAAATAAGTCCGAGGGCGTTATCAAACCCCGTGATACGCCTCCGGTGCGCGACGCGTTGGTACGACACCGCGAGCACGGCCGGTCGCGCTTCGCCCGAATGACCGTCGCTCCGAGCGTTCGACCGTCCCACAAGCATTCGACCATCGCCCGAGCGACCGACCGCCGCCCGACGCCGGTTCGAAAACGTCGAAGCCGGGACAAAAGTTTCAAAGGTGGACGCGAAAGGTACGTGGTAGTACACGCACGCTTCGGCGGCCTGCCGTCCGGTCGCCGCGTTTCTCGCCCTCTGCGTGCCACCGAACTATCCATGACGGAAGCCAATCCCCCAACGCGCCGAACCGACCCGAACCCCGACCCGCTGCCGGTAGACGAGGCCGCGGCCGTCGCCGACCGAGTGGTCGAGAACGTCGAGCGGGTCATCGTGGGCCACCACGACGTGACCGAACACATCGTGACCGCCATCCTCGCGCGCGGTCATCTCTTGCTCGACGACGTGCCCGGCGTCGGCAAGACGATGCTCGCCCGGTCGCTCGCCCGCTCCATCGACTGTGAATTCTCCCGCGTCCAGTTCACGCCAGACCTGATGCCGACCGACGTGACCGGCGTGAACGTCTTCGACGAGCGAACCCGGGAGTTCGAGTTCCGGCCCGGTCCCGTCTTCGGCAACGTGGTGCTGGCCGACGAAATCAACCGCGCGCCGCCCAAGACCCAGTCGGCCCTGCTGGAAGCGATGGAGGAGGCCCAGGTCACGGTCGACGGCGAGACGTACAAACTCGACCAACCGTTCACCGTCATCGCCACCCAGAACGACGTGGAGGCCGACCGGACCTACGAACTCCCCATCGCCGAAATCGACCGGTTCGCCAAGCGACTGACGCTGGGCTACCCCTCGCCCGAGGACGAATCGGAGGTCCTCCGGCGGGTCACGGGCGGCCACCCTATCGAGGAACTCGACGCCGTGGCGACCGCCGAGGAGGTAATCGCGGCCCGCGAGACGGTCGCCGACGTGACCGCCGAGGAGGCGGTTCGGGACTACGTCACCCGACTCGCCAACTACACCCGCGACCACGCCGACCTCGGGGTGAGTCCGCGGGGGTCCATCGCGCTCCTCCGGTCCGCCCAAGCCCGCGCCGTCCTCGACGGTCGGGACTACGTGGTCCCCGACGACGTGCAGTCGGAGGCCGAGGCCGTCCTCGCCCACCGGGTCCGGACCGGCGCGGAGTCGGCGGCCCAGTCCGGCCGCGAGTTGATAGCCGAGGCGCTCGATTCGGTTCCGGTGGAGTGATGCTGACGCGACGTGGATGGGCGCTGGCGCTCGCCGCGGTCTTCGCGTTCGGGATGGCCGCGTGGTTCAGCGCCCGCTCGTTGAACGCGGTCGTCGGCCCCGCGCTGGTGGCGCTCGCGGCCGGATGGCTCCAGCTCGAGCGCGCCAGCCAGCCGGACCTCCGGACCCGGACGCCCGACTACGGCTTCGCTGGCGAGACCGCCACCGTCTCGCTCGACTTCGACGCTGACACGCCCCTCTCCGGAAGCGTCCGGCTCGAATCCGGCGACGGCCTCGACGTACAGAACCCCGAAGTCGAGACGACCGTCGCCGACGACGCCATCGACTTCGACGTGGCGCTCCGCCAGCGCGGCGTCCAGTCGGTCGGTCCGGTCGAGGTCGTCGCCGAGGACGTGCTGGGCGTCTGGTCGGAGACCTACACCTACCCGGTCACCAGCGAACTCGTCGTCTTCCCTCAGATTCACCGCCTGCGGGACGCCAGCGACCTGACGGCGCTCCACCGGGAGTTCGGTCTCGGCGGCAGGGACCGATTCGAGCAACTCCGCGAGTACGAGCGCGGCGACCCCCTTCGGGACGTGCACTGGAAGTCCAGCGCCAAGCGCGCCGACGGCGACCTCGTGGTGATGGAGTTCGAGGCCAACGAGGAGCGCGAGCAGGTCGAACTCCTCGCGGAGGCCGAGGGCGGCCGGATGGACGACGTGGCCGAGGCGGCCGCCAGCGTCCTGACGTACCTGCTGGACGCCGGGCTCGCGGTCGGCCTGACGGTCCCCGGCGGCCGGGTCGAACCCGGCGCGGGCGAGGGCCACCGGACCGAACTGCTCACCCTGCTGGCCCGGTCGAACCCCGGCACGGTCAGCGACCGCCGACGAGACGGGGCCGACGTGCTGGTGCAGGGCCGGACCGACGAGGAGTCGGTCACGGTCACCGTCGGCGAGCGCACGGTCACGTTCGACCAGTTGTCGGGCGGGGCGTCTGGCGGTCCGTCCCCGGACGCCGGAAGCGAGCCGAACGCCAGCGACGAGGCGAGCGCGCCCGCCGAGTCTCCGGCCTTCGCCGACGGAGGTGAGCGCCGATGAGCGCCGATAGCACCCCCTCCGACGCCTCGGTCAAGAATCGGCTCAGTCTCGGCGACGCGTCGGTGTCGTACCACCACCTCGCGGTCGGGTCGCTCGCGGTGCTGATGACGACGTACCTGAGCGTCCTCTTCCACGTCACCGACATCGTGGGCGGGACGACGACCCTGCTGGGCCTCGTGGCCGCGACGTTGCTCGCGGGGACGCTAATCGCTCGGCGACTCCGGCCCAAGCAGGCAGTAGTGCTTGCCGCGGTCCTGCTCGCGCTCGGACTGGTCGGCTACTATCTCGCGGTTCCCAGCGCCTACCTCGTGGCGATGTCGCTGGGCAAGGTCGTCTCGGACAACGTGGCGCTGTTGACCGGCCTGTCGGTCCTCCGGATGACCGAGGTCGGCGCGTGGGCGCTCGGGGTCGCCCCGGCGATGGTGTTCGCGCCGTGGTACCTCGTCCTCCGGCGGCGCTACGCGCTGGCGGTCGGCGCGGCCGGGACCGCGATGGGATTCTTCGTCCTGACGGGCGACCTGAGCAGCTTCCTGACGCTGGTCGGGATGCTCGCGGTGACCGCGACCCTCGGGTTCGGGACCTTGGCGCGCCGAGGCGGCACGCCAGAGCAGGTCGATACCCTCGCGGTCGTGCTGGTGGCGATGATACTGCTGGCCTCGACGGTCACCCTCGTCCCCGGCGGCGGCGCGAGTCCAATCCTGCCCGGCGGGGGCGGCACCCCGACGGTCGAAGACGCGTTCGTCAGTAACGGCGAGCGGATGTCCATCGTGGGGTCGATTCGGCTCTCGCCGAAGGTCCGGTTCACCGTCGAGTCCGAGGAGCCGGGCTACTGGCGGGTCGGTGCCTACGACCGATACGACGGCAACGGCTGGATTCGGACGGGCGAGGCCAGAGACTACGGTCCCCAGCCCGCGCCGCCGGGCCGGTCGCGGGCGGTCGAGCAGACCGTCACCGTGAAAGCCGAGCGCATGGCGGCGATGCCCGCGATGTGGCGACCGACGCGGCTGGAGTCGGGCGACCGGGACAACACGCGAGTCAGTCCGCTCGGCGCGTTCGACCCGGTGGGCGCGCTCCGCGAGGGCGAACAGTACACGGTCGTGAGTCGGGTCCCCGACCCATCGGAGCGTCAGCTTCGGGACGCGGGCACCGACTACCCGGCGCGCATCGAGAACCGGTATCTCCAACTGCCGGGGAGTTCCGAAGACCGGATTCGCCAGCGAACGAACCGCGTCGTCGAGGCGGCCGACGCCGAGACGCCCTACGAGAAGGCTACGGCCATCGAGGGGTGGCTCGAATCGAACAAGAGCTACTCGCTGGAGGTCTCCCGGCCCGACGGCAACATCGCCGAGAGCTTCATCTTCGAGATGGAGTCGGGCTACTGCACCTACTACGCCACCTCGATGGTGACGATGCTGCGGTCGCAGGGCGTCCCCGCGCGGTTCGCGGTGGGGTACGTCTCGGGCCAGCGCGTCGCCGAGGACGAGTGGGTCGTCCGCGGCCTCGATTCCCACGCGTGGGTCGAGGTCTACTTCCCCGACGTCGGATGGGTCCGGTTCGACCCCACGCCGGGCGGCCCGCGCGAGCAGGCAGAGAGCTCGCAAATCGAGGCGGCCCGCCAGAGCAACGTCTCGAACGTGGACACCGACGAGAGCGAGGAGGGCACGTGGACCCCGACCACCACCGAGACGACGACCGTCTCGGGCGGTAACGAGACGACCAGCCCCGACGGGAACGCCACGACCGTCCCCTCGACGCCCGCAAGCGGCGGACTCGGCGACCGTCAGCCCATCAACCCGGGCCGAGGAGCCTCCAACGAGACGTTCGGCGGGTTCACCACCACGAGCGGCGGCACGGTCGGCGAGGAGGAAGACGACGAGTCCGGCGGGATTCCAATCGGCCCGCCGTCGCGCGAGCAGACGATTCTCGGCGGTCTCGTGGCCGTCGGCCTGCTCGCGGCGGGTCGGCGGTCGGGGACGCTCGAACGCCTCCGGCGGGCGGTCTGGCTCCGGTGGCAACCCCGCGAGGACCCCGAGACCGACGTGTCGCGGGCGTTCGACCGGCTCGAGTATCTCCTCGGTCGGGAACACCGCGAGCGACGGCCGGGCGAGACGCCCCGCGAGTACCTGACCGCGCTGGAGGAGACGACCGACCTCGACGACCGAGCTACTCGCGTCGGGTCCATCTACGAGCAGGTCCGCTACGCCGGTGACGCCGACGACGGACTGGCGGACGAAGCGGTCTCGCTCGTGGACGAGTTGGTCAGCGACCGCCGGGGTCTCCTCGGCGCTCGCTGACTCGTCGGTGGTGTCGAGAAGCGGACCCACTCGTGCGTATCGCTCGACGCCACAGCCGACCCCCTGGCGGACTGAAAGGGCGACCGCGAACCGCGCGAGGGCTTTCGAGAAGACTTTCGTTTTGGTTCGGTTGTCTTATTTGAACACTATCCAGACACCGGGCGAGAGTATTTATTTCTCCTTCCGCGCAGTTCGCGCTCGGTTTCTCTCGGGCTTCAGGCCGGGGAATTAGCGACACAGTTTTGTACCCCTACGACCAATTCCCGAATTGTAATGTCGGAAGTGTGCTCGACGTGCGGGCTGCCTCAAGAGCTCTGCGTCTGCGAGGACGTTGCCAAAGAGTCTCAGCAAATCAACATCCGCATCGACGAGCGACGCTACGGTAAAGAGGTAACGATAATCGAAGGATTCGACCCCAAGGACGTCGATCTGGACAGTCTGTCCTCGGACCTCAAGTCCAAGTTCGCGTGCGGCGGGACTGTCGAGGAAGACCAGATAGAGCTCCAAGGCAACCACACCGGGCGCGTCGAGGATTTCCTGCGTGACAAAGGGTTCAACGTAGCCTAACGTTCACGCCGGTTTTGCGCTGTCGAAAAGGGTCAACGAGTGGCAACTGCGTTCGGCGACCCGGAGCGTTGCGACGTTTCTCCGCGGTCTCCTTCTCGTCCGGTCAAGCAAGCAAAAAGATTGTCTAGAAAACTAAATCGTTTCTTAGAGACAACTATAGGATGGTCTAGAACGGCGCGTCCGGGCCCTCGGTCACGTCGCCGGATTCGTCGGTCGCGTCGCTTTCGGCGTCCGACCGTTCCAGTCCGTACTCCCACTCGTCCAGTCCGCCAGCCATGCTCTCGACGCGGGCGTCGTCGGGCACGCCCTCGTAGGACGAAATCAGTCGCGCGGCCTGCACGCTGGATTTCCCGTGCGGGCAGACGGTGACGACGCGCTCCGCGCCGTCGAGGCGCTCGACTTCGTTGGCGAGCGCGTGGAAGGGGATGTTCTCGCTGTCGGGGATGTGCCCGCGCTCGAACGCTGGTTCGGGTCGGATGTCTACGATTCGGACCGCCTCGCCAGCCTCCAAGAGTTCGCGTACCTCCTCTGGAGAGATTTCGGCGTCCATCGGCTTGCGTTTGGCTTTCCGACCGAATAAGCCCCGCGGTGGAGGCCGTTCGCGGTCGGGGTCCTGTTCCCGCTACGGACAACTGCTGGCGACATCGACGCCGTTCCGGTCGGCCGGGAGCGTCATCCGGAACTCCTCCAGTCCGTCACGAGGAGATTCGCACCGGTGCATCCCCGCTGTAGACCCACGGCCGGTCCGCCGGGGCACGCTCGACTACGACGAGGAGCGTCACGTTCCCCGTCTCGACCGGCGCGGGAAGCGAGACGGCCGATTCGGGTCGCACGACCGCGGACCACTCGGCCGCGCCAGTCGGAACGGCTGGCGCGATGGCGGTGATGTTCCGAACCGGTTCGACCGTCGAGTCGTCTCGGTCCACGAAGGGAACGCTCTGGACGAGCGCGTCGCTTTCGTCGACGGACTTCGTCACCGCCGTCCCGTTCCCGAAGGAAACGTTCAACACCGGACTCGGCTCGCGGAACACGTAGAACTCGACTCGGTAGGAGACCGAGCGTTCGTCGACCACCGAAATCGGTTGTGAAAGCCGAGGGGGAGCGGACTCAGCTCCCGACTCCTCGGTGGTCGTCGGTTCTGCGGTGGCATCCGTCGAGCGCGGCGTATCGGTCTGGCCGAGGCCGCCGCTACACCCGGCGAGGAGGACGAGTCCGACGAGCAGGGCGGTGTGGAGTTTCACACGGAGCGTCGAGAGACCCTCGTCTAGACGTTTGCGAGTTAACGGGTAAAATTTGACATCTCCTCGGCGTCCGGCTCTCGCCGCGTCTCGATTCCGCCTGGCGCGCTCTCCGGCGAATTTTCCGCCCGCGGTCGGCTCGAAATCTCCTCGGTAAGCACTCGTTACTTTCACGTCCTCGACTGCTGAAAGTGAGTGTATTCTGACCAAAAACCGCAAGTAGTGGCGGACCGTGTGCAGTAGTATGTGGGGTTCCCGGAGTAGCCGGGGTAACTCGGTCGACTGTATCGCCTGTGGGGAGACCCTTCGCCGCGACGACGCCCGCGAGTACGACAAGGAGGGCGACCGCTGGGACCGGAAGGGCAAGGACTTCGAGTATCTCTGCAAGGAGTGTCACACCGGCCTCTGCCACCAGCCGCGAGACGAACTCGAAGACCTGCTGGTAGACATCGAGGCGGACGGCCTCTCGGAGGCGGAGTTCCTGAATCGGTACTGCGAGGCCGTCGAGGAGCGGTACGGGCCGCTCGACCACGAGCGGTAACCCGAGACTAACGTCGGTGCCGGTCCGATTCGTCTCCGACTGGTTGTGAGCCATCGACCGGTCCGACTCACCGGGGCGACGCTCGAATCGCTCCGATACGCCTAACTACTCGTCTCCGTTATCACACGGTATGACGAGCGACGCCCAGGCCGAGGCCGGAACCCCCGAGG
Organism: Halorussus ruber; assembly: GCF_004765785.1. GTDB lineage: Archaea > Halobacteriota > Halobacteria > Halobacteriales > Haladaptataceae > Halorussus > Halorussus ruber. The sequence continues at coordinate 136,379 of NZ_SBIT01000016.1, forward strand.
GACAAGGCCCGGTCGAGATTTCACCCGAACTGGCCGAACGACTCGAAGACAAGCGCGAGGAGTTATTCGAGAAGTTCGAGATTAGAGACGAGTTCCCCGACGCGGTCCTGACCGAGGCCGAGAAGCGGACCGAGGACATCCAATCGGAGATTCAGGACGAGGTCGAAGAGCGCAAAGACCTCCGGGACATGACGACGTGGACGACCGACCCCATCGACGCCCAGGACTTCGACGACGCCCTCTCTATCGAGGAGCGCGACGACGAGTTCGTCCTCTGGGTCCACATCGCCGACGTGACTCACTACGTCAACCCGGAGACAAACATGTGGGAGGAGGCAGTCGAGCGCGCCAACACCGTCTACCTGCCCGCCTACACCATCCACATGCTCCCGCCGGTGCTGGCCGAGACCGTCTGCTCGCTGGTCCCCAACGAGGACCGACTCGCCCACACCGTCGAGATGCACCTCGACAAGGAGAACCTGAGCTTCGAGAACATCGAGATTTACAAGTCGGTCATCGAGAGCGACGCCCGCCTGACCTACACCGAGGCCGAGAACCTGCTGGACGACCCCGAGACCGCCGACGACCTCCTCGAAGACCCCGAGGTGGACCTCGCGGAGAAGACCGAACTGGTCTGGGAACTTGCCGACCGGATGCACGAACAGCGAAAGGAGGACGGCAGTCTCGTCCTCAACCCCCGGCGCGACCGCGCCCACACCATCATCGAGGAGTGCATGCTGAAGGCCAACAAGGCCGTCACGCACAAACTGATGTGGGACCGCGGCGTCGAGGCGATGTACCGCGTCCACCCCCAACCCAGCCCCGACGAGTGGAGCGAGGCCCTCCGCGAGATTCAGGACTTGGACGGCGTCTCGATTCCCGGGTCGAAGTGGGACGACCCCCGGATGGCGGTCAACGCCACGCTCGAAGAGGCACCCGAGCGCCAACTCGACAAGATTCAGTGGGCGGTGATGAAGGTGATGCCGCGCGCGAAGTACATGAACGACCCCTTCGGCGGCCACCACGCGCTCAACTTCGAGATTTACGGCCACTTCACGAGTCCCATCCGGCGACTCTCGGACCTCATCAACCACTGGATCGTCTACTCCAACGACGTACCTGAGGACCTCGTGGCGCTCTGTGACCGCGCCAGCGACAAGCAGGCCGACGCCGAGGCCTGCGAGCGCGAGTACAAGAAGTTCCTCGAAGAGGTCGGCCTTGACGCCGCCGCGGTAAACAATCGCGGCATCGAAGTGGTCGAAGAGTAAATTCGACTGCTCGGCATTAATTTCGAGAGTAACGCTTAGAAATCTACAGTTCTTTCGCTCTACTAGACTCGCTCCGAAAGAACGAGGCCGTTCCCGGCATATAATCCGGCAATATTTCTCGGAAAGTTTATACGTGGGTGGTATCCTCTAACGACCATGGCGTCCTCTGGCAAGCGAGTACTCGTCGTAGACGACGAACCGGGACTCGCCGATATGGCGGCCGAATATCTCCAGCGAATCGACGAGGAGATGTCTACTACCGCGACCGATTCGGCGACCGACGCGCTCGAGTGTATCCGCAGCGGCTCGGAGTTCGATTGCGTCGTCTCTGACTACAACATGCCCGGTATGAACGGGTTGGAGCTTCTGGAATCAGTGCGCGAGACGTATCCCTCGCTTCCGTTTATCCTCTATACCGGCAAGGGGAGCGAGGAAATCGCCTCCGAGGCGATTTCGGCGGGCGTGACCGACTACCTCCAGAAGGAGACCGGCACCGACCACTACGAGGTGCTGGCCAAGCGCATCGAGAACGCGATTTCACAGAACCGGGCGAAGATGGAACTCCGCCAGACCCGCCAGAAAATCGAGGCGCTCCACCAGACCGCGGCCAAGGCGGCCACCTGCTCGGACCGGACCGAACTCTCGAAGTTGGCGGTCGAGGCCGCCGAGGAGATTCTGGAGTTCGACCTCTGCGACATCAGTCTCGCCGAGGGGGACCGACTCGTCCCGCAGGCCGTCTCGAAGGGCGTCCCCTCCGACGGCTACTATCGCTCGACCTCGGTCGAGGCCGACGACAACATGGCGGCCCGCGTGTTCCGCGAGGGCGAATCGGTCCGCATCAACGACTTGCGCTCTCACGAGGTCGCTCCGGCCGAGTCGGACTATCGCTCGGCGGTGACGATTCCCATCGACGACCACGGCGTCTTTCAGGCGGTCTCGCGCGACGTGAACGGGTTCAGCGACCGCGACATCGAACTCGCGGAACTCCTGCTGGCTCACGTCTCGGCCGCGCTCGACCGAATCGGCTCCGAGGAGCAACTCCGCAACGAGCGCGACCGGTTCGCCGCGCTGTTTCACAACATCCCCCACGCCATCGGCGTCGGCGTGTTCGAGGACGGCGACCCCGTCCTGTCGGAGGCCAACCCGACGTTCGAGGAGGTCTTCGGCTGGGAGGCGGACGAGATTTCCGGCGAGTCGGTAGACGACCGCATCGTCCCCGAGGGGGCCGAGACCGACGCGGCGGAAATCAACCGGCAGATGCAGAACGGCGACCACGTCTCGGGCAAGGAGGTCCGGCGAAACACCGCCGACGGCCACCGCGACTTCCTGCTCCACACCGTCGAAGCGCCCAGCGACGACGCCGACGGCTTCGTCATCTACACCGACATCACCGAGCAGAAGCGCCGCGAGCGCGAACTCCAGCGCCAGAACGAGCGTCTGGACGAGTTCGCCAGCGTCCTCAGTCACGACCTGCGCAATCCCCTCGAAGTCGCCGACGGCAACGCGCGACTCCTCGCCGAGGACTGCGACAGCGACTACGTCGAGCCGCTCCGGAACGCGCTCTGCCGAATCGAGGAACGGGTGGACGAGGCGCTCGAACTCGCCGAACAGGGCCGGACCGTCCGCGACCCGACCGACAACTCGGTCCCGGCCGCGGTCGAGGAGGCATGGGACATGGTCGAGACGGGCGAGGCCGACCTCGAAACCGACGACCTGCCCGAGGAAGTTCCGAGCGACGAGTCGCGTCTCAGGCGACTGTTCGAGAACTTGTTCCGCAACTCGGCCGAACACGGCGGCGGCGACGTGACGGTCGAGGTCGGCGGCCTCGACGGGGATTGGGGCTTCTACGTCGCGGACGACGGCGTCGGCGTCGAGGAGGGCCACGAAAAACTGTTCGAGCGCGGATACACGACCAGCGACACGGGCACCGGTCTGGGCCTCCGAATCGTGGAGGACATCGCTCGCGCTCACGGCTGGTCGGTCCGAGCCACCGATTCGGCGGCGGGCGGCCTCCGGGTGGAAGTCCGGTTCAGAAACGTCGAGGCCTGAATCCGCGCCGGGTCCGCAGTCCGACTACAGTTCCTTCTCGCGGACGTATTCGGCGTAAGTCTCGCCCGCGAACTCCGACTCTCGGCTTCCGACCGTCCGGTAGCCGTTGCTCTCGTAGAAGGCGTTGCCGACCTCGTTGTCGGCCAGCACGATGAGACGGAGTCGCTCGGCCCCGCGGTCGGTCAGCCAGCTTTCGACGCGCTCCAGCATCGCCGACCCCGCGCCCTCGCCCCAGTAGTCGGGGTGAACGTAGATTCGCGGGAGTTCGGCGGCCTCGTCCTCGGCGAGGACGCCCTGCGCGAACCCGACGACTGTTGAACCATTTTCCTCCTCGCTCTCGGCCACGAGGAACACGCCGTCGTCGCGCTCGACCGACCGGCGCAGTTGGTTGAGGTCGTACCACTCGTCCACGACCGACTCGACCGGTTCCGGGCCGAGGAGGTCGTCGTAGGCGGCGTGCCACGACTCGCGGGCGACGCGCCGAACGTCGGCCACGTCGCCGGTCTCCGCCGGTCGGATGGTGTGGTCGTCCATGGCTGGTGAGTGTGCGACCGGCGACAAATAGCTTCCGCGAGCGAACGATTGAGTAGCGCGGGCCGCCTACCGACGGCCGTGCCAGACTTCCCCAGTTCCGACTCGCGGAACGTCCTCGAACCGGACTGCTCGCGGTGCCCCGCGCTGGTCGAGTCTCGGGATTGCATCGCGTGGGGCAACGGGGCGCTCGACGCCGACGTGGTGGTCGTCGGCGAGGCTCCCGCATTCGGCAACCCCGAGGCCGACCGGTGGCAGGGCGGCAACTGGACCGGAATGGCCTACACCTCGCGGCACTCCGGGCGGAAGGTTCGGGACCTCTTCGCCGACGCGGGCCTCGACGCCGCGGACCTCTACTTCACGAACGCGGTGAAGTGCTTTCCGAGGGAGTCCGAGAGCGACGAGGCGGAGGACGCCGGAACCCCGACAAATCGGGAACCCGCCGCCGAGGAGCGCGCGAACTGCCGGAATCACCTCGTGACCGAAATCGAGCAGATTTCGCCCGCGGTGGTGGCGACCACCGGGAAGCACGCCACGCGGTCGGTGCTGGGCGACCGTTCCGGCGAATCAGGTGAATCGGGCCACTCTGGCGACTCCGGCGGCTTCATCGACTCGGTGCTGGAACCGGTCGAGTCCTCGGAACTCGGGACTGTCGTCCTGCCCCTCCTTCACCCCTCCTACCAGAACGTCTGGTTGCCCCGAATCGGCTACGAGTACGAGGAGTACGTCGCCGAGATTCGGGGGGTCGTCTCGGCGCATCGGTGACAACCTGCTCAACTGTTGGCAAGTCTATTTTTACTCGGGGAGGTCGATAGCCCACGCGATGAGCATCATCGCGGAGTTCACGACGCCCGCCGAGGATTTCGCGCTGGGCGACGCGCTGGCGGACCACCCCGACGTGCGAATCGAACTGGAGAAAGTCGTCCCCACGCGGATGCAGATTCTCCCCTTCTTCTGGGCGTGGGGCGAGGACTTAGACGAGTTCGACGAGACGGTCCGCGAGCAACCAATCGTGGCCTCGCTCCGGGTCGTTGACACCGTGGACGACCAGCGACTCTATCGCGTGGAGTGGACCGACGTGATAACCGACCTCGGGCGAATCATCCGGAACGCCGACGCCACCGTGCTGGAGGCCAGCGGCCAGCGCGACGCGTGGCGATTCGAACTCCGGTTCCCGTCCCACGAGGAGGTCCGAGGATTTCAGGCCGACTGCAACGAACACGACATCTCGCTGGAACTCCAGCGACTCCACTCGCTGACCGAACTCGACGCCGACGGCAAGTACGACCTGACGACCGAACAGCGCGACACCCTGTTGACCGCGCTCGAACACGGCTACTTCGAGGAGCCGCGCGGTATCACGCTGGAGGAACTCGCCGACCAACAGGGTCTCTCGCCGACCGCGGTCTCGGGTCGGATGCGCCGGGCCGAGGCCAAACTCATCGCGCGGACGCTCGTCACCGACACCTGAGACGGTTGATTTCGGCGTCGGCCGCCCGCGCCGACGCTCCCTTCAGAGCAGGCCTTCTTCCTCGGCGAGCAGGAGCGCCTCGATGGTGGCGTCGTTGGCGGGGTTTTCGCGGGCGGCGTCTAAGGCGTCCTCGACCGGCATGGTCCGGACCGAGAGGAACTCGTTGCTGTCGAGATTGCGCTCGACGGGGGTCAGGCCCTCGGCGAAGACGATGCCGCGCTCGTGGCGCAGGACGCCGGTCGAGCAGTAGAAGTCCTCCAGCAGGCTGACGCCCGCTGGCTCGAAGCCGGTCTCCTCGCGGAGTTCGCGCGCTCCGGCTTGGGTATAGGACTCGCCATCTTCGACGATTCCGGCCGGGCATTCGAGACAGGTCTCGCGGATGGCTGGCCGGTACTGCTCGACGAAGACGACCTGCCCGTCGGTGACCGCCAGAATCACGACCGCGGGCGGGAGTTCGGCCCAGTAGTACTTCTTTCTCGAGCCGTCGGGCTGTTCCACGAGGTCGTAGCCCCCGGTGTACCACCCGGTTTCGTACTCGGCGACCGACTCGATGACGCGCCAATCGTCGCTCATGGGTGGAAAATCGAGGGCGGGTGGGTAAAGTGTGGCTCCTCGGAGTGGGAGTCCCTCGGAGATAAAACTCGGGTCAGAAGCTATCTCGGCACTCTACCCGGCGCGCGCTGGCGGGGCGCTCTCGTGCGCCCCGCCGAACCGCGCGAGGGCTGAGGACCGCAGGGTGTGAGCGAACGCGAACCCCGAGGCTTGCGAGACGCCGCGCGTCTCGCTGATCTGCGAACGTCGTTCGCAGAGACCGCAGGCGGTTGGGGAGGCGTGAGGCTGTCGCGGCGCGGTTGCGGTGCTGTGCGGTGACTCCGAGGCTTCGGGAGTAGCTAGCTCTCCGTCTCGTCCCGTACTGTCTCGTGCTGACCTGCCTTCCCACGGAACTTACCCGCACAACCAACCCGAAGCCCGCTTGGAACACGTTTATACTCGCCCGCCCCGTCAATCCACGACGATGACCGATGTCTCCGAGAGCGTCGGTCGGTACCTCAGCACCATCCACGTGCTGACCGCCGAGGCCGACCGGCGGGCGCGACCCGGCGAACTCGCCGACCTCCTCGACGTGAGCGCCCCGAGCGTCACCGGGATGCTCGCCACGCTCGACGACCGCGGCCTCGCGGTCTACGAGAAGTACGAGGGCGTCACGCTCACCGAGGAGGGCGAGGCGGCCGCCCGCGAGTTCGCGTGGCGGCGGTGCGTGGCCGAGAACTTCCTCGAAGACGACCTCGAACTGGACCTGTCGGCGCTCGCCGACGGCGAGGCGAGCGAACGGGACGGCGAACCCGAGGACCCCCGAGCCATCGGGCAGGTGCTGTCCGACGAGGCGGTCCACCGCCTGAAGGACCTCGTGAACCACCCCTGCGACGGCGAGTGCAACGCGCCCAACGACGAGTACCGAGCGTGTAGCGACGACGTGCGCGAGACCGCCGAGAGTGCGGACGCGGAGTCGTAGCCGAGGCGCTCCTCGGAGAGGAGCCTATCGAGGAAAGAAACAAAATTGTTTGCTAAGGGATTGTAATTGTTTCCTTCCCTGATGTTCTCAATTCTCTACCCAACCGCTACAGTAGTCAACCCCTACAGTAGTCAACTCTTACAGTAGCTCCCGGTAAACGCGGCCGAACGCCTGCCGCCGGAGTGTCGCCACCGCGGCGCGCTGTTCGCTCTGATACGTCGCGGCCACGACGGTCTCGCCGAGGGCGTCGTGCCACGCGACGTGCTCGACGTTCTCCGACCCCTCTTCGATGACCTCTCGGTCGCGGTCGGCCAGCCACTCGTCGTACTCCTCGCGCGTGCCGGTCCGGACCGCCAGCAGCGACGCGAACAGCGCGTCGCGGGCGGTCTCGACCACGTCGCCGGTCACGCGCTGGTCGTACTCCTCGGCGTCGAAGGCCATCGCCTTCGCCGTCTCCTTGACGACGGTCTGGGCCGCGGGACCGACCGCGTCGTACCGCTGTCGGGCGTCGGCTTCGGATTCGGGCGCGAGAAAGCCGTGTGTCTCCATGCGTGGAGTTTGACAGGCCGGGGACTACTGGTTTTCGTCTAGGCGCTAGAGCCCAAGGAGATGTGACCAGAACTACGGACGATTCTATCGGTGTGTTGTTCTCTTGAAGCCCCCGCCCGCTCGCGGTCCGGACGACCGCGAGCGCGCGGCCCCTTCATCCCGACCGGCGGAAAATCAGTCGGGCGTCTGCCGGTGGTCTGTCGCACCGAGCACCCGCTGGCAGATGGTCGGCTACTCCTCGTCGCTCTCGTCGGTCGCTTCGTCGCCCTCGACTTCCTCGTCGTCCAGCATCTCCTCGGTCATCTCGCGGGCCTCTTGGAGAATGCCTTGCGCCTCGGCGTCGAGTGCGCCCGCACCGGCACCGCCCTGCCCGCCAGCGCCGCCGGTCATCGACCCGCGGCCCTGCGAGTTCGCGCGCTCTAACTCGTCCTCGAAGAGGTCCCCGCCCCGCGGTTCGTCGCCGTGGCTGTGGTCGTGGCCGGTCGTATCTTCGAACACCTGCGGGAAGCCGACCTCCTTGGCGTACTCCTCGACGCGCTCGGCGAGTTCCTCCTCGCCCTGCTGTTGCCACTCCGGCGCGTGGTCGTCCAGCCACGCCTCGTGGCCCTCGTCGCCGAGCATCGCCGTGAACGCGAGGTGGTTGGCGAGGTGTTCGGCGTCGGACTGGGGCGTCTCGCAGACCGGACAGGCGTATCCCATGCCCGAGCGTTGGTCTCCGGCACCGAAAAGCGCCACGCTACTCGTCCAAATCCACGACCATGATAAGCGCGTCCTCGCCGTCGTCGTAGTACCGGGGAATCGTCCGGAGGTACTCGAAGCCGAAGTCCCGGTAGAGCGCTCTCGCGCGCTCGTTGCTCGCCCGGACCTCCAGTTTCACGCTCCGGGCACCGTCGACCTCCAGCACGTGGAGCGCCCGCTCCAGCAGGCCCGCGCCGATGCCCTCGCCGCGGTGGTCGGGATGGACCGCGATGTCCTTGATGTGGCCGAACGACCGCCCGTGGTTCGGCACGAGGTTGGCGACGACGTAGCCCACGACGCTCTCGGCGTCGTCGGAGCCGTATCCCGCGGTCTGGTCGTCTTTGGTCGCCACCAGAAAGCCGGACTCCTCGACGTAGCGGTCGAACGCCGAGAACGGCCACGGCTGGTCGAACGAAGCCCGTTCGATGCGAAGCACGGCGAGCAGGTCGGCCTGCGCGGCCTGGCGAATCTCCACGTCGCCCTCGTCACCCACGGGAGTCGTTGTCACTAACCGCGGCTTCTCGCCCGACCCTTAAGAGTGTCATGCCCGACGGCGACCCCGTAATTCTTTAGTACTATTAATCATAAGAACGAAATGCACTCTCCGGCCGGAGGTGCAAGCTCCCGAAATCTCCCCCACCCACCCCCACCTTTTGCGCCGCGTCGGCGAGTTAACCGTTCCATAGTCGTGAGACTACCGACGTGGTTACTCCCGTTCCCATATAAAGTACGTAATCGCAGTAGTTAATTTAAAGTATGTGCAACGGTATCATACCTGTGGAGGTGAAAGAGTATGTTCGGATTTATCATGGAGTCATGCGGCTACCCGACCCACGACGAACCAGCCTGTCAGTACTGACGGACGCGCCCAGTCGAATCGGCCGACGACCACCTTTTCAGACTTCTCGCTCGTCGTAGCACTCGACCGTCATCGCTCTGTCCGTTCTCGACTCCGGTAGCGCGACCAGTCACCGCCCGGCCATCGCTGGCGGGGACGCGAAAAAACGGAAAATTGGGTGTGCGAGTTAGTCGTCCGCGGGCGCGGGCGAGTCGCCGCCGGACTCGGCCTGCTTCTTCGTGTGCGAGAGCTTGCCACCGTCGGCGAGAATCTGGCGCTCGCGCTCGGAGGCGTCGAGGTGGGCCGTCGCTTCCCACTCGTCGTTGACGCGAACCGTGAACTCTTCCTTACCGGAGCGGACCGCCTCGGCCACGTCGTCCACGATTTCGATGTTGTCGCCCTGGTCGATCTTCTCGTAGGTCTCCTCGTCGATGGTCAGCGGGATGAGACCGAAGTTGAAGAGGTTCGCCTTGTGGATGCGGGCGAAGCTCTGGGCGAGGACGCCCTCGACACCGAGGTACATCGGGCACAGCGCCGCGTGTTCGCGGGAGCTACCCTGACCGTAGTTCTCGCCAGCCACGAGGAACCCGCCGTCGGACTGCTGGGCGCGCTCGGCGAAGTCCTCGTCGACGCGCGAGAGGGTGAACTCCGAGAGCTTCGGGATGTTCGACCGGAACTTCAGGATGTCCGAAGTCGCCGGGATGATGTGGTCGGTCGTGATGTTGTCCTCCATCTTGAGGAGGTTCGGTCCTTCGAGGTCCGAGCCCATCTCGTCCTTCAGCGGCACGTCGCCGATGTTCGGACCCTTGATGAGTTCGTCGTCGGGAGCCTCGTCGGGCGCGATGAGGTCCACGTTGCTACCGAGGTACTCCTCGGGCATCTCGAATCCGGGGTCCTCGAGGTCGCCGAGTTCGTCGGCGAGGTTGCGCGGGTCCACGATTTCGCCCTTGATTGCCGCCGCGGTGGCGACTTCCGGCGAGCAGAGGTAGACGTTGTCGTCCTCGATGCCGGACCGACCCTCGAAGTTGCGGTTGAAGGTACGCAGCGAGACCGAATCGCTGGCCGGGACGTGACCGATGCCGATACAGGCACCACACGTCGCCTCGGAGAAGTTGACGCCAGCGGCCATCATCTCGGCGACGTGGCCGTTCCGGGCGAGCATCTCGGAGGCCTGCTTGGAACCGGGCGCGACGATCATCTCGGTCGTCTGGTTCGTCGAACGGCCCTCCAGCATCTTGGCGGCCGGGAGGATGTCCTCGTAGGCACCGTTCGTACAGGAGCCGATCATGACCTGGTCGACTTCCGTGCCCTCGACTTCGCTGACGGGCACGACGTTGTCGGGCATCGAGGGCTTGGCGATGAGCGGCTCGATCTCCGAGAGGTCGATGGTGATCTGGTCGTCGTAGTCGGCGTCCTCGTCGGGCGTGACCTCCTCGTAGTCCTCGGGGCGGCCGAGGCGCTCGAGGTAGTCCTTCGTGTTCTCGTCGGTCGGGAAGATCGAGGAGGTGGCACCGAGTTCGGTACCCATGTTGGTGATGGTCGTCCGCTCGGGGACCGAGAGCGTCTCGACGCCCGGACCGGTGTACTCGAAGATCTTGCCGACGCCGCCCTTCACGCTGAGGCGCCGCAGCATCTCGAGGATGACGTCCTTCGCGGTGGCCCACTCGGGGAGTTCGCCCTCGAGTCGGACCTCGACGACTTCCGGCATCTCGATGTAGTACGCGCCGCCGCCCATGGCGACCGTCACGTCGAGACCGCCGGAACCGATGGCGAGTTCGCCCAGTCCGCCGGGGGTCGGCGTGTGGGAGTCGGACCCGAGCATCGTCTTGCCGGGTGCGGCGAAGTTCTCCTTGTGGACGTTGTGACAGATACCGTTTCCGGGTCGGGAGAAGTGCGCACCGTAGGTGCCTGCGGCCGACCGAAGGAAGCGGTGGTCGTCCGTGTTCTTGAAGTCGAACTGGTAGGTCTGGTGGTCACAGTACTGCGCCGCCAGCTCCGTCTGTACTTCGTCCAGTCCCAGCGCCTCGAACTGAAGCCACACGAGCGTCCCTGTCGTGTCCTGAGTGAGGACCTGGTCGATCTCGATTCCGATCTCCTCGCCGGTTTCGAGTTCGCCCTCGACGAGGTGGTCCTCGAGGATTTTCTCCGTTAGCGTCTGTCCCATATCGAACGAATATCGACCCTCCAAGGGTATAAATCCCGCGTGTTTCTATTCATTCCCCCTGTAGTAAACCCCGCCGCCGTGTGGCAAAAATTGTGTGAAGCGGGCCATCGTCTCACGTACGAGGCGACTCCGCCAACGCTAAATCGTTCCGGTCGGACTGAACGCACATGTTCGAAAGCGGCCCCTTCGTCGCCGAGTACGTGTCAGAGACCGACGACGAGCAGGTTCAGCCCAACGGCGTGGACCTCACCTTGGAAGCAGTCTACGAACAGCGCGAACCCGGCCGAATCGGGCGCGACGGCAAGGAGGTCGGCGACCGCCGACAGCTCGAAACCGAGCAGGTCGCCGACAACGCCCCCGAGACCTACTACCTGACGCCGGGCGGCTACGTCGTCCAGTACGCCGAGACCGTCGAGATTCCCGAGAACCACGTCGGCTACATCTACCCCCGGTCGTCGCTCCTGCGGAACTCCTGCATGCTCAACACCGCGGTCTGGGACGCTGGCTACGAGGGCAAAGGCGAGGGCCTGCTGGAGGTCCACCACGACATCGAAATCGAGAGGGGTGCCCGCATCGCCCAACTCGTCCTCGCGGAGGCCGACCACGACGGCACCTACGCCGGAAGTTATCAGGGCGAGAACGTCGGCTTGGACGAGTTCTGACCCCGAGACTTCGCTTTTTCGTTTCGACTGCACGACCGCGGCGCGTTTACTTCTCTACCAGTAGTCGATTTCCCCGGGTGGGACAGATTGACACACGACAGACGAGAGTTTCTGCAACTCGGCGCACTCGCGGGGGTCGGCGCGCTCGGCGGCGACCGCCTCGCGGGCGTACCGATTCGAATCGAACAGGATAATTCACAAAGCACCGCGGACGACTGGCCGGGCATCGAGGTCCACGTGACGCAGGAACTCGACAAGACCGCCCACTGGGTGCTTCCCGGCAGACGACAGATCAGCGAGTACGTCTTCGGCACGCCCGAGAACCCGCGAACGACGGGCCAGCACTGGGTGAACGTGGCCGAAGGCCCGGTGAAGAGGCTCCTGCAAGAACAGACCTTTCAAGTCGGCCTGCCGGTCGAACAGCGCCGGACAGATTCCGACGGGTCGGCGTACACCATCACCGACATCCTCACGGGGTACAGCGACTCGGCCCGCGAGGCCGAGGGTCGTCTCGACGTGCGATACATCGACCGCCAGCCGTACGACACGCCCGGCGAACCGGGTGACACGCTCGACACCGCGGAAGTCGAGGCCCAGTTCCACGACCCCGCGGGCAATCGCTACGAGGTCCTCCTCGACCACATCGTCAAGCCGCCCTTCCCGCCGTGGGAGACCGGCGGCGGGGTCGTGACCGGGACGTGGCTCCACGGCGTCACGGGCACCGGCACGCCCCTGATGCCGCGACTGTTCAACTACGCCGCGCTCTGGGGCGTCGGCGCGCTCCGAGTCAACGGCGAGGTGGTAGAGAAAGGCCGGGTCATCCACTTCATGACCTCCGAGAACGTCCGGAAGGCCGACAGCTACGCCTTGGCGCTGGACGAGGAGGTCCCCCTCTCGGAAGACGAGCGATTCCTCGGCCACCCGCACCACACGCACCTGTTTCTGCCGCCAATCAAGGCGACACCGGAGGGGCCACAGCCGAGTCCGGTCCCGACCGCCTTCGAGTTGCCGAACGGCGAGACACAGCCCTTCGTCCACTTCATGTGGGACGAGGACGTCATCGAGGAGGTGGTCGTCCGTGGTGGCGACGGTGGTACTGGTGAAACGACGACGAGCGAGGGAGGGACGACGAAGACGGAGTGAACACTCCGTGGCGACCTGAAGTTTTTATATCAACGGGGCTGAGTCTTTCACGTCAGGAGGATTCAGGTATGACGACAGATTCGTCGGACTATAGTGACGCGGTTCGGGAGTACGTCGAAATCGAACTCGAAAGCTCGTTCGAGTTCGACCGTCTCAGCCCGGACGAGGACGACCTGTTCAGTACTCTAAAATACTTGGAATGAGTCGTCGGTTATAGGAACGATTATGAGAATTCTTACTATCGGTGGTTCGGTTCCCGGTATAGAGCATGATAGTGAAGCTTGGGATACTAAAGTAAATATCAAAGACTACAACACTGTATTCCTCAATTTGGATAAGATCGTTGAACGTTCAGATGAGGTACCAGGCCCAACAAGTGAGATACCACATAAGATTAAATTTCCCCCTCAAGAAGACATTAAGAAGTCTCTAAAAGCAGGTCATAATATATTCGTCTTCTTGCCTCGTACTCGGTATCCGAATTTGCTCCATGTAACTGAAGAAGACACTAAAAAAGTGGAACAAGATCTGCTTTCGTGGCTCCCTTTTAAAGTCCGCTCAACTGAAGAAACCGGTACTTCGGTTAATCGAAGTTCCGTTTCTGAAAATTGGGAATGGTACTTTGATAGTGACTTCGACTGGCCATTGTTCATTGAAAAGATTAACTTAACCAGTGACGACGCAAAGCACCTGTTTGATACCGTTCACCAACATACTATTGCATCTACTGCTTTTGGCGAGGATATCGCTTGCAGAATTGGAATCACGGCAGGGACAGATATAGCAACTGCTCTTGCAGAAAACGGTGAAATTAACGACCGGAAGTATTCTGGCTCTCTCTTCCTCCTACCAATTAGACCAAATTGGAGATTCAAAAACGTAGTTCGAGGCGTTCTGTCGAATCTCTACGGTTGGTCTATAGATTTAGAAGAAACAGCTCAACCTAACTGGCTAGACCAACACTACTTACCAAGACAAAAATCAATAGGTAATAAAATAAAAGAACTCAGACAAGAGTATGCAGAATTAGACAAGTTCCGGAAACTTCTCTACATGGACGGAGAGGAACTAGAAGAAACAGTCATTCAAGCGTTTGAATATCTTGGATTTGAAACTGAGGATGAAATTTCTGGTAAACGGGATGGCCTTGTCCACCTTTCCAGTAAGGCATTTGTACTGGAAATCGAAGGGACCACAAATGATATTGGCATTAAAAAATGTCGTCAACTTGATGACTGGGTCGAGAATGCACAAGAAGAATTTAAAAATACGGGAGTAGACGGTCTTTTAGTCGCTAATGCCAACAGGACTTTGCAACCAGCAGAAAGAGAATCTTGTATAGCGGGGAATTCTCAAGAGTTCCTTGAAAAACGAGGCTACAAGGTGATTGAGACACCGGAGCTATTTTCGCTGATTAGCAAGTCACAGAGTGGTGTTGTAGGACAAGAGGAGATTGAAGAGGCAATCCTCGACAGTGATTTATTTGTTACTATCTCCTGAGGGACCACCCGCCAGTATTTTGAAATAGAGGTTAAGATGGCTATTTAAGCGAGGTCGAACATTTCGGCGGCCTGCTCCATGTCCTTGTCGCCCCGGCCGCTCAGATTCACCAGAATCACGTCGTCCTCGTCCATGTCCTGTGCAATCTCTCGGGCCAGCGCGACGGCGTGACTCGACTCCAGCGCGGGGATGATACCCTCTTTCTCCGAGAGCATCCGGAAGGCCTCCAAGGCGTCGTCGTCCTCGACGGCGCGGTAGTCACACCGGCCGATTGCGCGGTACATGGCGTGTTCCGGGCCGACCGCCGGGTAGTCGAGACCGGCCGACACCGAGTGGACCTCGGTGTCCTCGTCCAGCGTCCGGGTCTTCATGCCGTGCATCACGCCCTCCTCGCCCTCCGCGAGCGGGGCGGCGTGCTTGCCCGAGCCTTCACCCTCGCCGCCGCCCTCCGCGCCGTAGAAGTCCACGTCGTCGTCGCGGAAGGCGTGGAACAGGCCGATGGCGTTGGACCCGCCGCCGACGCAGGCGACTGCGGCGTCGGGGAGTTGGCCCGCTTTCTCCTGAATCTGGTCGCGGGCCTCGCGGCCGATGACCGACTGGAACTCCCGGACCATCCGCGGGAAGGGGTCGGGACCGACCACGGACCCGACCAGATAGTGGGTGTCGTCCACGTTCTCGGCGAAGTCTTCGAGCGCGGCGTCCACCGCGTCGGCGAGGCCCGACCCGCCGCGGGTGACCTCGTTGACCTCCGCGCCCATCAGGCGCATCCGGAAGACGTTCATCGTCTGGCGGTCGGCGTCCTTCTTGCCCATGTAAATCTCGGTGTCGATGCCCAGCAGCGCGCCGACCATCGCGGTGGCGACCCCGTGCTGGCCCGCGCCGGTCTCGGCGATGAGGCGGGTCTTCCCGGCCTCCTCTGCGAGGAGGGCCTGCCCGAGGCAGTTGTTAATCTTGTGCGCGCCGCCGTGGAGGAGGTCCTCGCGCTTGAGGTAAATCTGGGCACCGAACTCCTCGGAGAGGCGCTCGGCGTGGAAGACCGGCGTCGGTCGGCCCGCGAAGTCCTCGAGGTAGTTGCGGAACCGATTCTGGAACCGGTCGGTGTCGTGAATCTCGTCGAAGGCCGCCGCGAGTCGGTCGAGCGGTTCTTCCAGCGGTTCGGGCACGTGGCGACCACCGAAGTCGCCGAAATCGGCGTTGTCTACCATAGGCGTGAGTGGGAACTTCTCGCACATAAATGTACGAGTCCGGCCATTACCCAGCATAATAGTCAAAGGAATACAATAAATACTATCGAGGGAGGGCCAAAATGGACCCGGATTTCGGGCAGACCGCGCTCACGCTACGTTTCGCTCCTCGACCAGTTCGCCCGTCTCGAATCGGTCGCTCCCGAGCGCCGAGATGTCCACCAGCGACGCCTCGCCGTCCAGCACCAACTCGGCGACGATTTGGCCCGTGGCGGGCGCGTGCTGGAAGCCGTGGCCCGAGAACCCGACCGCGTTGATAAATCCCGGCACGGTCTCGCCCACGATGGGGTGGTGGTCGGGCGTGACGGCGTAGAGACCGGCCCAGCCCCGGCGAATCTCCGACTCCTGGCCGAAGTAGGCCGCGCAGTCCCCGGCGCGCTCGATGGCCTCGGCGGCCCAGTCGAGGTCGATGTTCCGGTCGAAGCCGTCCGGGTTCTGGTCGGGGTCCGCGTCTCCCTCGGTCTCGCCCGCGAAGTGCCCGCCGACGAGCGCCTTCCCCTCGCGCTCGGGCCGGAAGTGCGACCCGGTGTCGAGGTCGATGGTGAGCGGCACGTCCTCGGGAACCGGCGTCTCGGGGTCCACGACTATCATCTGGCGGCGCTTGGGCGCGACCGGGAGGTCCACGTCGGCCATCTCGGCGACCCGCCGCGCCCACGGTCCCGCCGCATTCACCACGAAATCGGCGTCTTCTCGCTCGCCCTCGGCGGTAATGCCTGTCACTTCGCCGCCCTCGCGGTGGATTTCGGTCACGCCGGTCTTCGTGTGAATCTCGGCTCCCGCTTCGCGGGCGGCCTCGGCGAACCCCTGTAGGGCGAGGTGGGGGTCCGCGAACCCGTCGGTCGGCGAGTACGTCGCGCCGACGAACTCGTCGGCGCGGAGTCCGGGGCAGTACTCGGTGGCCTCCTCGGGGTCAAGGAGTTCGCTCGGAACGCCCAACTCGTTCTGCATCGCCACCTGCTCTTCGAACGCCTCGGCGGTGGCCGCCTCGCGCGCCGCGAAGAGGTAGCCCGGTCGCCGGTAGGCGATGTCCACGCCGAAGTTCTCCTCGAAGGTCTCCCAAATCTCCATGCTCGCAAGCGACAGCTCGACGTTGACGGGCGTGGAGAACTGGGCGCGGATGCCCCCGACCGACCGCTCGGTGCTTCCGCTCCCGATAGACCCCTTCTCGTAGACGGTGACGGTGGCTCCTCGCTCGGCGAGGTAGTACGCGCTGGCGAGGCCCACGATACCACCGCCCACGATAGCGACGTTCATACCTACCGAGTGGGCGGGACGGGGGTTAATCGTTGTCCTGTGAGTGACCGGGGTTTTGTGACGGATTATTCGCTCGGCGCGCGCTGGCGTCTGCGCTTCAGCGCAGACGTCCGTGCGAGGGACGGCGGCCGCATCGCGGCCGCCGAGGTTGGGGAGGTGTGAGGCCCGCGGTCGCGGTGCGGTGGCGGTGACTCCTGTGTTCAAGCCTGAAGCTAGCTCCATCGAGTCAGTCCCGTCCTCGGTTGCAGTGCGTTTCTAGGACAGTCATAGTGCGACTTCCCTGTAACCAGTCCGAACCGCTATCCAGCAAACTCGGGGCAAAAACTAACTCTACCTAACTCAAACAAACACAAAACAATACTAAAGAAACGGGAACATGTCCGAAAGCGGCCACCGAGGTTATCCGCGCGAATCCCGAACCAACGACCGTGACAGATACGCACCGCGAACAGGGAGTCGAGTTCGGCGAACTGGCCGCGCGCTTGGACGGCCACGAGTACCCCGCGACCATCGAGGAGCTTACCGAGGAGTACGGCGAGTACGAAATCGGATTCGCCGACGGGTCGGAGACGCTGGCGGCGGTCCTCGCGCCGATGACCGACACCTGCGAGTCGGCCGAGGAGGTTCGGCAAGCGGTGTTCAACTCGGTCAGCGGGTCGGCAGTCGGCCGGAAGGGGTACACCGACCGCGGCGCGTTCTCCTCGGCGCCGAACGACGTCTCGTTCTGAGGGGGTTCTGTTTCCGGTCGGGAAGTCCCGACCTAAAACGCGACTATCTCGTCTCAATCTTCGTGGGGATTACCCATTCCGTTCGATTCCATCCAGTTGCCCCACATTTTAGGTGTGAACGCTCGCTTTCGGACGTAGTTCTCCGCTTCCGTTTCGGTCTCGAAGTTCCGGAGAGTAGCAACGAACCCCCTCGCATGGTCGCTGAAAGCCTCCGGTGGGTACGAGCTGTAGTCGTGGTCTGTCACTAGGACCAGCACCCCACACGTAGAAGCCGGGAACGTGTTCGAAAAAGCAGTATCCCCGCAACTTACCGCCCTGCCGTAACTGTTTCAACATCGGACGCGTGTCCGAGTACTGTTTTTCGATGTACTTGTCCGCAGGTGATTCCGTTAGCGCTCTATAAACGAGGGCACAGAAGTTCTCCCGCCACGTGTGGTGTTTCCGGAAATCCTTGAGGAGATTCGTTTCCGCTTTCTCGGTGAGAATAACGACTGATGGGTCTCGGTTAGAGAGCGAATGGCGTCGCGTGATACTACCACCTAAGAAATATTTCTAAACTGCCAGATAAAAAGGTCGCGTTAGAACTCGAACTCTTGCTCCGGGCGGACGAATTCGTCGTCCTTCGATTCCTGAATTGCCTCCCACAGTTCGGTCTCCTCCGGAGGTAGTTCCTCCGAAGGGTCTTGGTTACTGCGGGCGCGTTCGGAGTCGCTCATTAGTATTCGAATACTACGGCGTTACGGTATTTAAGTTTTGGTACATCTAGTAATCCCTACAAACGATGGTTTACACGTTCACCGATGGTAAGCCTCTTTCCTCGTCTGAATGGTGGTCTCAGAGGAGCGAGTCCGTACCTTCGGACCACGAGTAATCGTGCCTTACTCGCTGATAAACGCGGCCTGAATCGAACCGCCGCGAGAGTAGGCTGTCGTTCCTCCGTTAGTTCATTCGTAAACTAACCTGAACGGACGACTACATTATCCTCTCCTATCGGCTAACCTCTGGTAGTAGATTCGCCGACGGCGGAGTGGCCGCCGAGGCGGGAGAGTTACGCTCAGAATGAACACGAACGCGACAGGGGCGACAGCCAAATCGGCCGCAGAGACGGTCGCCGACCTTTGTGACGACCGCGAGCTCGTCGTGGTGTCGAACCGCCAACCGTACAGCCACACCTTCGAGGAGGGAGCGACCGACTCGGAGGGCGAAATCAGCGTGGACAGACCAGCGGGCGGCCTCACCGCCGCGCTCGACCCCGTGATGCAGTCCGCCGAGGGGACGTGGGTCGCGTGGGGCGACGGCGAGGCCGACCGCGAAGTCGTCGATTCGGACGACACCGTGGCCGTCCCGCCAGAAAATCCCGCCTACGACCTCCGGCGCGTCTGGTTGACCGACGAGCAGGTCGAGGGCTACTACCGGGGCTACAGCAATCAGGTCCTCTGGCCGCTGTGTCACCTCGACACCGCCAAGATGCGCCCGAAGGAGTCGTTCTGGCAGGCCTACCGCGAGACCAACCACGACTTCGCCGAGGCGATTCTGGACGCGACCGACGGCGGAGGCGAGTCCAGCGCGGACCGCTCCGGCGCGGGCACCGCCGCGGAGCGCAATCCCGTGGTCTGGTTTCAGGACTACCACCTCGCGCTGGCACCTCGGGAGGTCCGCCGGAATCGCCCCGAGGCCTTCCTGACCCACTTCTGGCACATCCCGTGGCCCTCGTGGGACGTGTTCCGGGCCTGCCCGCAGTACGAGGCCCTGCTCGACGGCCTGCTGGCCAACGACCTCGTGGGCTTGCACACCGACGAGTACTGCCGGAACCTCCTCGACTGCGTGGACGCCGCGACCGACGCCCGCGTGGACCGCTCCAGTCGGAGCGTCTCCTACCGGGGCAATCGGACCTTCGTGCGGTCGTTCCCGCTGGGTATCGACGCCACCCGGCAGGCCGACCTCGCCGAGCGCGGCGGCAGGGCGAGCGCCGAGAGCAACTCAGCCGACGACTGGTGGGCCGAGTTCCGCGAGAGCCACGACATCGGCCCCGCGGACACCCTCGCGGTCGGCGTCGAGCGCCTCGACTACACCAAGGGCATCGAACACCGCCTCGCCGCCCTCGAACGCTTCTGGGCCGACAACCCCGAGTGGCGCGGCCGACTCACCTACGTCCAGAAGGGGACCGAGAGCCGGTCGGGCATCGAGGCGTACGACGACCTCCAGACCCGCGTGGCCGCCGAAATCGGGCGCATCAACGACCGATTCGGTACCGACGACTGGAAACCCATCGTCTACCTCACCGACTACGTGCCCGAGGAGGGACTGGCCGCGCTCTACCGCGAGGCCGACCTCGGTCTCGTGACCCCGATTCGGGACGGGATGAACCTCGTCGCCAAGGAGTTCGTCGCGGCCCAGACCCGCGACCCCGGCGTCCTCGTGCTGAGCGAACTCGCGGGCGCGACCGAGCAGTTGGGCGAGGAGGCCGTCGTCGTCCACCCCCACGACACCGCTGGCTTCGCCGACGCCATCGGCGAGGCGCTGTCGCTCTCGCGGGCCGAGCGCCGCAAGCGAATCGCCGACCTCCAGCGCGAGGTCCACGCCGACGACGTGTTCGCGTGGCTGGAATCGACCTTCGAGACCGCCGCCGCCATCGAGCGGGGCCGCGACTCGATTCGCCAGAGTCGCCCGCAAGCAAACGAGAACCGCCCGCAACCGAACGACGACTGACCGCGACGATTCACTCTCGACCAGGACGGACCCGCACGATGTCAGACACCCAGACCCCCGACGCGACGACCGAGGACGGACTCGAACGCGAACTGCCCGCCAGACTCCGCACCAACCTCTACGCCGTGGTCGAGGAGTTGGTGGACCACGAGGGCCTGCTGGTCGCGCTCGACTTCGACGGCACCCTCGCGGCCATCGAACGCCGCCCCGAGCAGGCCACGATTCCCGACGCGACCCGCGAGGCCATCGAGGCGCTCGCGGCCGAACCGAACGTCGAGGTCGCAATCGTCAGCGGGCGCGAACTGGCCGACGTGCGAGAGCGCGTCGGAATCGACGGCGAACACGTCTCCTACGCTGGCAACCACGGCCTCGAAATCCACGCTGGCGAGTACGAGGTCCACCCCGACGCGAAGGACGCCGAGCGCGACGTGACCGCCATCTGCGACCTCCTCACCGAGCAACTCGCCGAAATCGACGGCGCAATCGTGGAGAACAAGGGCGTGACCGCGACGGTCCACACCCGACTCGTGGCCGACGACGAGGTCCCGGTCGTGGAGAGCGCGGTCGAGAATTTGGTCGCCACCCGCGACGACGTGCGCCTGACCACCGGCAAGGACGTGCTGGAACTCCGCCCCGACGTCGAGTGGGACAAGGGCGAGGCCGTCAGGGAACTCTACGACCAACTCGTGCCCGAGGGCGAGCGCTGGCTTCCCGTCTACGTCGGCGACGACACCACCGACGAGGCCGCCTTCAGCGTGCTTGACGACCGCGGACTCGGCGTCAAGGTCGGCGAGGACCCCGGCACGAAGGCCCCCTACCGGGTCGCCGACCCCGAGTCGGTCCGGACGGTCCTGACGTGGTTGCACGAGTACGGCGTCGAGTTCCTCGCCGCGGAACACCACGATGTGCCCGTCGGCACCGCGTGAGAAACGGACGAAGCCACTCGATCGACCCTCCTCGTCTCCGTAACGCCGCGTTGAATCGCCCGCCAGCGGTGCGAACGATGTGAACGGTCGGCCCGGTTTATTCGCGGAATCGCACAATCTGAAACGGACATGGCAACCGACGACCGCGACACCGACGAGAGCGACGAACAGGCCGGACCCGACGAGACCCCGACTACCTACGCCAACGCGGGCCGCGAAGAGGGAGACCGGACCCGCCAGCAGGCGTGGGACGCCCGGAACGACGCGCCCGGAGAGCCAGACGCCCTCCGGGCGCGAGACCGACAGCAATCGGACCAGCGCTACGGGACGAATCAACCGTCCCAACCGTCTCGCCGGTACGGTTCTCAGGCTCCTCAAGGCGGTACAGGCGGCGGGCGGGGGCGAGCCAACGCTCCCCGCGGGGGCGAGGAGCAGGGTCGGACCGAACCATCGAACCGGACCGAACCGACCCCACCGAAGCGCACGCAACCGCTTCGGGAACCGAGCGAACCGGAGCCGAGTGAACGAAAATCGAGCGAGCGACGAGAGGGCGAACACCGAGCCGAGCGCCGGGCGGAATCCGAGCGTCGAGAGGAATCCGAGCGCGAGGAGCGACTCCCCGAGGACGAGGCAGAGAGCCAGTCAGACGTGCCCAAGTACGGCGGGCCGCGCGACCGGACCCGAGGCCGTCGCGGCCAGTCCGACCAGTCGGTCGAACGCCAGCGCGAGCGCCGGGAGTACGAGCGGCGGTTCGACAAACAGCGCGCTCGCCAGCGAGACTTCCAGCGGGACAAGAGTGGCGGGAAATACCGGCGTCGGTAGACGGCGGGGAAACCGCCATGAACAAGAGTGGCGGGAAATACCGGCGTCGGTAGACGGCGGGGAAACCGCCATGAACAAGAGTGGCGGGAAATACC
>NZ_SBIT01000017.1 GCF_004765785.1 Halorussus ruber
CGTCCGCTCCCGCTGCCAACATTCAAGAGTCGCGGTGTCTAACGTCCTTTTGAGCAGGTTTGCGGCTTGCATGGACACAACCGCTACAACCTGCTCACTTCTTAAACCGCGCTAACTAGACAGTGCCTCTTAACATATTGTTAGTTGGTTACAACGTGGCGGAGCTATAACGATTGCTAGAATCCGTACTGTGTTCAGTCCGGTCGAAACGGAGGGTGTCTGTGAGGAGAAGCTAGCTATTGCCGAAGCCTAGGGGTCTCCCGCACAGCACCGCAACCGCACCGCACCTCGTCCTCCCCACCCGCCTGCGGTCCTCACTTCGTTGCGGTCCTCGGCCCTCGCACGGATTGGCGGGGCCACGAGAGGCCCCACCAGCGCGCGCCGGACAGAAAACCGCGCCAGCGCGCGCCGGAACAGTCAACCAGAAGTCGCACCGGAGCAGTCGTTGAGTCAAGAACGCTATCGCCACTCGACCCAGTTCCACGCACTCGCTGACCGGTAATTTAAGTACCCCCGACGTGATGTGGCGCGTAAACCGTCAGCGAGCGGCCACGCGTCCCGACCGCTCGCGCTCGACTCACCATGTCCCAGTCTCCCCTCTCCGAGTGGACCGACGACGTGCGGATTCGCATCCGCGAGTTCCAGCGGACGCTCCGGCGGACCGCCGAGGTCCTCCGCGGGTCGGCCATCGACGCCGAGGAGTACGACCCGGCCGAACACGGCGCGCTGGTGTCGTTCTCCGGCCTCGACGGCTACGAGGAGATAGACCGCTACTGGGTCAACGCCCCCTTCGCGTTCGTCGCCATCAACTACGACGACGTGGAGAACGAGTACCGGTATCACGTCGTGGAACCCGAACTGGACGACCTCGAAACCGAACTCCTCGAACGGCTCTTCTCGGACATGCGCGACTCGCTCATCCACCGCCGGGAGGCCCGCGAGGCGGGCGACGACGAGGACGACGGCGGGAGTCGAGACGCCAAAAATCCCGACAAAGACCCCGAGACCGTGCTGAAAGAGGAACTGCGGGAACTCCTCTCGATGTACGGCGTCGAGGTGGACGAGGCGAGTTTCTATCGGCTCTTTTACTACCTCTTCCGCTCGTTCCGCGGGTTCGGCAAGTTGGACCCGCTAATGGCCGACCCTCACATCGAGGACATCTCCTGTGACGGCTACGACCTGCCACTCTTCGTCTACCACGACGAGTACACCGACATCGAGACCAACGTCGTCTACGCACGGGAGGAACTCGACAACCTCGTCGTCCGCCTCGCCCAGCAGTCGGGCCGCCACGTCAGCATCGGCGACCCCGTGGTCGAGACGACCCTGCCCGACGGCTCTCGCGCGGAACTTGCACTCGGCGAGGAGGTCACCCCCCGAGGCTCCGCGTTCACCATCCGGAAGTACGCCGACGAACCGTTCACCCCCATCGACCTCGTGGACTACGGCACCTTCTCGCTCGACCAGATGGCGTACCTCTGGCTCGCCATCGAGTCGAACAAGTCGCTCATCTTCGCCGGGGGCACCGCCTCGGGGAAGACCACCTCGATGAACGCCATCTCGATGTTCATCCCGCCGCGCTCGAAGGTGCTGACAATCGAGGACACCCGCGAGTTGGCGCTCTACCACGACAACTGGCTCTCGTCGGTCACGCGAGAGCGCCGCGGCGAGGGTGCCGACATCACGATGTACGACCTGCTCCGGTCGGCCCTGCGCCACCGCCCGGAGTACATCGTGGTCGGCGAGGTCCGCGGCGAGGAGGCCATGACCCTCTTTCAGGCGATGAACACCGGCCACACCACCTACTCGACGATGCACGCCGACTCGGTCCAGACCGTCATCAACCGCCTCGAAAACGAACCCATCAACGTCCCGCGGGCGATGATTCAGAGCCTCGACATCCTCTCGGTCCAGACGCTGACCTACGTCGGCGACGAGCGCGTCCGCCGGAACCGCGTCCTCGCCGAAATCGAGGGCATCGACCAGCGGACCGGCGACTTGGACTACTCGACCACCTTCTCGTGGCAGGCCAACGAGGACACTTTCCGGCGCAACGACAGCAACGTCTTGGACGAGATTCAGGACGAGCGCGGGTGGTCCCGGGCCGAACTTCTCGAAGAACTCCGGAACCGAAAGCGCGTCCTCCAGTACCTCCGCGAGCGCGGCGTCTCCGACTATCGGCGGTTCACCGCGATGATAAACGAGTACTACTCGCACCCGGACCGCGTGCTGGACACCCTGGACCTCGACAGCGAGGTCTCGACCGGGTTCGACTGATGACGGGGTGGTTGTAATGCTCAGTTTTTTGCCGCTCGTGCTGGTGGTCGCCCTCCTCGCACCTGTCGCGGCGGCTCCCGTCTCCAAGCAGGCCAACCTACTCGTCACCCGAACCGCGCTGACCGCGTTCGGCGGGTGGATAGAAGACCACGGCAGGCGACGCCGCCAGCGCCGAGAACTCTTGCAGGCGGTCCACGCCGAGGAGACCTACCGGATGTTCGCGGCCAAGACCCTGCTGTACGCCGGGCTGGCCGCGGTCGCCGGGAGCGTCCTCGGGGTCTACCTCGTCGCGGGCGTGCTGGCGATTCTCCGGATTTCGCCAGCGGCGATGCAAGCCACCCTGCCCTCGCAACTCCACTTTCTGGCAAGCCTGCTGGTGTTTCCGGACCTCTCGGCGGGCCAGTTGTTCGCGCTCCTGTTGACCAGTAGCGCGACCCTCGGCGTGGCCTCGGGCGGTCTGACCTACTGGATTCGGTGGGAGAACCTGTCGTACCGGGCCAACGCCAGAGAGCGCAAGATAGACGAGAGCATCGCCCGGACCGTCGCGTTCATCTACGCCCTCTCGCGGTCGGGAATGGCCTTCCCCGAAATCATGCGGACCCTCGCCCGCAATCGGGAGGTCTACGGCGAGGCCGCCGAGGAGATTGCGGTCGTCGTCAAGGCGATGGACTACGCGGGCCTCGACATGCTGTCGGCCATCGAGCGACTCGCCGACCGGACCCCCAGCGAGAAGTTCGGCGAGTTCGCCGACAACCTCGCCAGCGTCCTCCAGAGCGGCCAGAGCATCTCGGCGTATCTCGAAAACCAGTACGAGCGCTACCAGGAGGACGCCGAGGCCCAGCAGGAGGCCTTCCTCGAACTGCTCGCCACCCTCGCGGAGGGGTACGTCTCGGTGTTCGTGGTCGCACCCCTGCTTTTCATCACCATTCTGGTCATCATGGGCCTGATGGCGCTGGGCGACACCCTGCCGCTCCTCCGGGCGATGACCTACCTCGCCATCCCGCTGGCGAACGTCGGGTTCGTGGTCTACCTCGACAGCATCACCGAGTCGCTCCGGGCGGCCCGCGAGGACCGCGAGGTGGACCTCTCGGCGATAGCGCTGGCTGGCGTCCGGCGAACCGACGACCCCGCGGCCGAGCGCACCGGCGTCCAGCGCCCGGACGAGATTCCGGTTCGGTCGGACGCGGCTCGCCCGGACGGGGGCGGTTCCGCGGGCGCTCACGCCCGCGGAACCGCGAGCGCGGGGTCGGGCGAGAGCGCGAGCGCAGGCGCGGTCAACTTCGAGCGGCTGGACGCCTTCGAGAACGTCCGGTGGCTCCGCGAGGCGATCGCCGACCCGATGCGGACGCTCCGCGAGAACCCCGTCGTGGTGCTGTACGCCACAGTGCCGCTCGGTCTCCTTTCGATTCTGTTCCGGTCGTGGCCCCACCTCGCCGCCGGGACGCTCTCGCTCCGGGTCGTGGACGACTTCGTAGTGCAGGCCGCGCTGGTCGTCGTCGGCACCTTCGCGGTCGTCCAGGAACTCCACCGCAGGCGCATCGCCGCAATCGAGGCCGGGGTGCCGGACTTTCTGGACCGCCTCGCCAGCGTGAACGAGGCCGGGATGTCGGTGGTCGAGAGTCTGGGCAGAGTCACCGACAGCGACCTCGGGGCGCTCGATACCGAGGTCGAGAAGCTCTGGGCCGACATCCAGTGGGGTGTGGACGCCGAGACCGCGCTCTACCGGTTCGAGGACCGCCTCGACACGCCGACAATCACCCGGACGGTCACGCTCATCGCCAACGCAATGGCCGCCAGCGGCGACATCGCGCGGGTCCTCCGCATCGCTGCCGACGACGCTCAGGACACCCGGCGACTCAAGCAGAAGCGCCGCCAAGAGATGCTGACCTACCTCCTCATCATCTACCTCTCCTTTTTCGTCTTCCTCGTCATCGTCGGCGCGCTCAACAGCATCCTCATCCCGAACCTGCCGACCGGCGCGAGCGCCCCCTCGGGGAGTCCTGTCGGCGGCGGCCCGATTTCGGGCATTTCGAGCGTCAACGTCGAGGGCTACACCCTGCTCTTCTTCCACGCCTCGCTCGTGCAGGCGCTGTTCTCGGGCTTGCTGGCGGGGCAGATGGGCGAGGGGAGCGTCAAGAACGGCGCGAAGCACGCGACGGTGCTGCTGACCATCGCCTACGGCGTGTTTCTGTTCCTGCCATAGTCGGGCCTTAGAATTGTATAAATTGCTTTAGAAAGTTAGAAGAGTTGTTTAGAGAAGATATTTAATTCTTTAAGGCGTATTTTGATTTCCGACACGGCGGTCGGCGCGCGCTGGCGCGACCTCGTGTCGCGCCATCGGCGTGCGAGGGCCGAGTAGCGCAGGAGCGTAGCGACGAGCAACGCAGGCGGTTGGGGAGGTGTGAGGTCCGCGGTCGCGGTGGCGGGGCGGTGCGGTAGACTCCTCGGCTTCGGCGATAGCTAGCTCCCTACACCAAACAGCTCTATTCCGTGCTGGCCGGGAAATCAACTTTCCAACGAATCACGAACTCCCACGCCGATCCAGAAGGCCGACGCATCTACCATCGGAGTCGTTTTCACGCCCCGTACCCCACCCAGACGCATGGACGGGGCGGACGAAGCCGAGAAAAACGACGACGCGAGCGACGAAGCCACACCCCCAGAGCGAAGCGACGTTCAGGCGACCTACGACTACATCGCCGACCACTTCGCCAAGACCCGCGAGTACGCGTGGCCCGAGGTCGAGGAGTTCGTTGCGGACCACTCCAACGCCGAAACCGTCCCGGTCGCGCTCGACCTCGGCTGTGGCAACGGTCGCCACGCCGAACTGCTGGCAGACCACGCCGACCGGGTGGTCGCGGCGGACGTGAGTCGGGGTCTCCTCGACACCGCCCGCGAGCGGGCCGCCGAGCGAGGCTTCGACCTAGACCTCGTGCAGGCCGACGCCGCCCGCCTCCCGCTTTGGGACGCGACGGTGGACCTCGCGGTCTACGTCGCCACGCTCCACCACCTGCCGACCCGCGAGGCCCGCGTCGAGAGCCTGAACGAACTCGCCCGCCTCCTCACGACCGAGGGCCGAGCGCTGGTCAGCGCGTGGAGTACCGCCCACGACCGATTCGACAGCGAGGCGCGGAGCGCCTCGGAAAATCGAGCGGGCGAAGCCCGCGACGGCGAGGAGGGATTCGATACGGAGGTCGATTGGACGCTCCCCGGCGGCGAGCGCGTCGAGCGGTTCTACCACATCTACTCGCCCGCGGAGTTCGAGGCCGACGTGGCCGAGAGCGACCTCGAACTGGTCGAGTTCGAGATTTCGAGCGGGAACTGCTACGGGACCGTTCGCGGGACGAAACAGTAAGGCCCTTAATGCCGGACGGCAAAGGAGGAAATGTAGCTGCGCGCCGGTGGTGAGCAAATCCGTAGGATTTGCGAGCCTCGGCGCATAAGCGAACGAAGTGAGCGCAATGCGCCGGTGGTCTAGTGGTATGACTATGGCCTTCCAAGCCATCGACCCGGGTTCAAGTCCCGGCCGGCGCACTTTTTCGGCGAACTACCCGGCGAGCAGCTCGTCTGCTCGCCACTCGTGAGCCGTAAAATCGACTTCGAGGGACTTGCGCCCTGCCAGTCGCATGCTCGCGGAACCGAGCGAAGCGAGGTGAGCAAGAACGTCTGGCTCTGGTTCAAGTTCCGAAAGACGCTTCGCGTCTTTCGGCGCTCGCGGACCATCGGTCCGCTCGCTCCCGGCCGGCGCACTTTTTCGGCGAACTACTCGGCGAGCGGCTCGTCTGCTCTACTGCCGCGAGCGAATCGCTTAATTCCGAGCGCTATCTACGTCGGATATGGTCCTCCTCCAGATGTTCGGCGGTAACCCGTTCGGCGAGTTGATTCTGGGATTCCTCGTGTCCTTCCTCGTCGTCGCGTTCGGTTCCTACGTCGGCGTCCTCATGGCGCTCCAGTCGTTCTTCGAGGAGTCGTCGTGGCGAGAGGTCGTCGAGAACCAGAGTGACTGAAGGCGGTGGGACGACCCCGAACCGTGGCGGGAGACGACTCCTCGCCCGCCACAACCCTTACTCCCCGCACTACCGTGCTTCCCCTGTCCACCATGTCCGACAATCCCGAGAAACAGACGAGCGACGAAGTGGACCAGAAACAACTCGACCTCGCCCGGCAGGCGGGCGACGCCTACCGAGAGGCCCTCGACTACATGGCGAACGAGGTCGCCCACACCGGCGGTAAGCGGGAAGTCGGCGATTACGTGGTCGGCTTCGCCCAAGAAGAGGCCGAGGGGATGTATCTCCTGCAAGGCGAAGGCCGGTTCGAGTGGGTCGAACCCGACGACGAGAACTGCCACCTCGAAGTCGCGGTTTGCGACGCCGCGGACGGCCGGTTCGTGCCCGAATGCACCGTCATCGCCACGCTGACCCGCGAGGACGGCAAACAGGTCGGCCCGACGCGGCTCCCCCTCCTCTGGCACCCCGGTCTCTACCACTACGGGAAGAACCTCGAAGTCCCCGCCGACGGCACTTACACCATCGACGTTCGGGTCGAGCCGCCGACGTTCGAGCGTCACGACGAGCAGAACGGCGACCGGTACGGCGAGTCAGTCGCGGTCACGTTCGAGGACGTGGACGTCGAGACCGGGCAGGACTAACTCGGACGACATATCCGACCGACATATCGGCTATCCGACTCGGGCCGTACCCTTTTTCCGCTCTAGCGCCCTATTTATAGACGTACCTACTGCTCGGTCAAAAAGTGACACCGTGGTTCGGTTGCGACGACCGCTCCACCTCCGAATACCGCCACACGAGCGATGAACGTGAACGTGATTCAGGACCTACGCAACGATGGCTGACTCGGTTCGCGTCCTCTACGTCGCGGACAGCGACGTGACCGGCGAGCGACTCGAATCGCTGTTCGAGGAGGACCGCCCGGCAGTCGAACTCTCGTTCGTCACGAGCGTCGGGCAGGCGCTGGCGACACTCGACAGCGAGGACATCGACTACGTCGTCCTCGATTCGGCCGTCGCGGACCGCGCGAGCGGCGACGCCGAGAGCCTCTTCCGGCGCGAACAGTCCGGCGTCCGCGTCGACGTCGTTCCGGGCGTCCCGACCGCAGAGGCGGCGGACGGCCACTCGGCGGGCGACCAAGCGACGGACGGCCAAGCGACGGCCGACCAAGCGACGGCCGATCGACTGCGCCGGGCCGAGACCGACCAGATTCGCGCGCTGGCCGAGCGAGTCGAGGACGCGGTCGCGTCCGAAACCGCCGAAGGCGTCGTGGCGGGCGAACACTTCCGGGCGCTCGCCGAGGAGCTATCCGACGCCATCCTCGTCATCGACACCGACAGCACCGTCCAGTTCGCCAACTCGGCGGTAAACGACATCTTCGGCTACTCGCCCGAGGAGCTCGTCGGCGAGTCCCTGACGAAACTCATGCCCGAGGCGTTCGCCGAGCGCCACCGCGAGGGGATTCGGCGCTACCTCGGCGAAGGCGAGCGCCACGTCGATTGGAACTACCTCGAACTCCCCGGCCAGCGCCGCGACGGGACCGAAATCCCGCTGGGCGTCTCGTTCAGCGAGTTCGCCTCGGGCGACGAAGTGCGGTTCACCGGCATCGTCCGGGACATCTCCGACCGCAAGCGCCGCGAGTCGGAACTCCACCACCGGGTTCGCCAGCAGGAGGCGCTCTCTCTGTTCTCTCAGCACGCGCTCGAAAACAGGAGCGTCCCCGACCTGATGGATGAAGCGACCGAGCTCGTCGCCGAGGCGTTAGACCACGAGTACGCCGGGGCGCTGGAGTATCGCCCCGACGAGGGCGACCTGCTGGCCCGGACGGGAGTCGGGTGGGACGACGAGATTTGGGACTCGGCGACCATCGGCACCGACCGCGACTCGCAGGCGGGCTACACCCTCCTGACCGAGGAGCCGGTCGTGGTCGAGGACTTCGAGACCGAAGACCGGTTCGCCGACGACGAACTCCTCCGGTCCATCGGCGCGAAAAGCGGCGTCAGCGTCGTCATCGGGTCGCCGGACGACCCGTGGGGCGTCCTCGGCGTCCACGACACCGAGCGCCGGAGCTACGCGGACCACGACGTGCAGTTCGTCCAGAGCATCGCGCGCATCCTGACGACCGTGATTCAGCGCAGCGAGCGCGACCGCCGCCTCGAACGCTACGAGGCCATGCTCAACGCGGTGGACGACGGGGTGTACGCCCTCGACGACGACTCGCGGTTCGTCGCGGTCAACGACGCCTACGCCGAGTTGACGGGCTACGACCGCGAACAGTTGGTCGGCGAGCACGCCGCCGACATCCTCGGCGCGGAACTCTACGACGAGTTAGACTGGGTGCCGGAGGCGCTCGAAAACGGCGAGGAGGTCGTGACGCTGGAGGCGACCATGCCCACCCGCGGCGGCGACTCGGTCCCGGTCGAAGTCCGGGTCGCCCCCCTCCCGCTGGACGACGGGGTGGGTCGAGTCGGCGTGGTCCGCGACGTCTCCGACCGCAAGCGCCGCGAGGAGAAACTCACCTCGCTCAACGAGCTGTTCGAGTCGCTGTCGGAGGCCGAGACCTCGGCGGAAATCTGCGAGTTGGGGGTCGACGCCGCCGTCGAGACGCTCGGCTTCCCGAACGCCGCGGTCGCGCTCTACGACGACGAGGCGGGCGCGCTCGTCCCGACCGTCCGGCAGTGGTCGGGCGACGACATCGACGACGCGCTCCTCGGGCAGGGTGCCGACGACGTGGCGTGGCAGACGTTCGTGGAGGGCGAGTCGAAGACGTTCGCGGACCTCGCGGCCCTCGACGCCGACGCCGAGATGGGGAGCGCGCTCTCGATTCCGCTCGGCAAGTTCGGCGTCTTCCTCGCTGGTGCGCCCGAGACCGACTGGTTCGACCGGACCGACGTGTCGCTGTCGGACATGCTCTGTTCGAACGTCCGGTCGGCGCTCGACCGGGCCGAGCGCGAGGAGACGCTTCGGGAGCAGCGCAACGACCTGAAGGAGAAAAATCGGGAACTGGAGCGGGTCAACCGCATCAACCGGGTGATTCGGGAGATTACGAAGGCGCTGACACAGGCCTCCTCCCAAGAGGACGTGATGCAGGCGGTCTGCGACCGACTGACCGAGACCGGCCCCTACCGGTTCGCGTGGTTCGGCAAGCACGACCGAGCGTCCGGCGAGGTCCGACCGCAAGCGAGGGCTGGCGTCGAAGAGGGGTACCTCGACGAGGTGATGGTGACCGCCGACGAGGACGCGGCGCGCGGCGAGGGTCCGGCCGGACGCGCGGTCCGGACCCAGCAGTTGCAGGTCCAGAACGACCTGCTCGGGGATCCGCCGTTCGACCCGTGGCGCGAGAAGGCGCTCAAGCGCGGCTATCGGTCGTGCGTCGCGGTGCCGGTCGTCTACGGCGGGGCGCTCAGGGGCGTGTTGATTCTGTACGCCAGCGAGACCGACATCTTCAACGAGATGGAACAGGCGGTGCTGTCGGAACTCGGCGAGACCATCGGCTACGCGCTGAACGCGCTCGAACAGAAGCAGGCGCTGGTGAGCGAGCGGTCGATAGAACTCGATTTCCGGGTCCGCGGGGCCGACAGTCCCCTGTTGGCGTTCGTGACCCAGACCGGCGCGAAGTTCGAGTTCGAGAACGCGGTCGAGCGCGAGGACGGCCGACTCCACGCCTTCTTCACCATTCGTGAGTCGCCGCCCGACGAGACCATCGAGTTCGCCGAGAGCATCTCGTGGATAGAAGACGTGCGGCTCGTCACCGAGCGCGACGACGAGTACCTCTACGAGTCGACGCTCGCCCACGATTCCTTCCTCGGGTCGCTGGTGGACCGCGGCGCGATGCCCCAGTCGATTACCGCCACCAAGGAGGAGACTCGATTCGTGATTCGGGTCCCCCAGAGCGCCGACGTGCGGGCGTTCGTGGACCGCTTCGAGGACTACTACGACGACGTGGAACTGGTCGCGCGCCGAGAGCGCGACGAACCCGTGATGACCCGCCAAGAGTTCGAGTCCGAACTCACAAATCGGCTCACCGACCGCCAGCGGGAGGTCCTCCGGACGGCCTACCTCAGCGGCTTCTTCGAGTGGCCCCGCGAGAGCACCGCCGAGGAAATCGCGGAGGTCCTCGGCGTGTCCCAACCGACCGTGAGCCGTCACCTCCGGGCGGCAGAGCGCGCGCTGTTCGGCCTGCTGTTCGAGGACGATTGATTTCCGATTCTCGCGCGCTCACTCGTCGGATTTAGATGTATAAATCGCCGGTCGGCGGTCCGGCTATACATCTATCGTGAATTCCTATCCCTACGTCCCACTATAGAATGGAATAGAGAATGAGTACGACTACGACGGGGAAAACGTTCGAGGAGCAGTCGACGAGTCAGCGCGTAATTTCTGCGGTCGCCGAGGAGACGGGAAAGGAGCCGACGGAGGTGGGGCCGCTCTACCACGTTATCGACCCGGACGCGCTCGACCGACTGTTTTCCGCGACCCGCGGGAGCGGGCGCAACCAGGGCTACGTGGAGTTCACCTTCGCGGGGTGCGACGTGGTCGTCCACGGCGACGGCGAGATAGAGGTAACCCAGCGCGACCTGACGGTCGGCGTCGCCGACGACGCAGACGCGGAGGCCCGCCCCGTCGGCACCGACGAAACGCCGTAACCCGGTCAACGTGTGATTCGCTCCCATGCATATGCACCAACGCCCGAACTCCCACCGTCACGAACCATCGGGACACTCGAACGACGGCCGGAGCAGTGATGCCGTGAATCCCCAGTGTACCCACTGTGACGAGCGCATCGACCCCGAGGAGTGGCACCCGGTCGCCACGCGCCGCGACGAGGAGGGGACCGCGGAAATCTACGACTTCTGTTGCGAGGACTGCCGGTCGGCGTGGCTCGACGGCAACGGCGACGACTGACGACGGAGTTGGTTCGTGGCGGGTGGGGGGCAGGAGATTGTTTCTTTCCCCCTTGTTTTTATTTCTCTAAGCAGCTTTTGTACGCCTTTACTCGATAGGTGGGTTCGGTGGTCGAGATTCGTTCGGGGTCGTTCACAACCTGTTGCTTTTGCCACTCCTCGATTTTTGCTACGCTGGTCGCCTGCTGGTCTTCTGATGGTCCTGTTGTTCTGGTGGTCCTGCTACTCCTGATGGTCCTGTTGTTCTGGTGGTCCTGCTACTCCTGATGGTCCTGTTCTTCGAGTAGTCCTGCTACGAAACGAGGAGAGTCGAGCGAGGCTAGCTATTGCCGAAGCCGAGGAGTCTCCCGCACAGCACCGCAACCGCACCGCGACCGCGGGCCACACCCTCCCCAACCGATTGCGTTGCTCGGCCTGCGGCCTGCGCTACTCATCCCTCGCACGCCGATAGCGCGCTCACGAGAGAGCGCGCCAGCGCGCGCCGGACTGCTGAAGGACGAAATAGCACTCGAAAAGACGGTCGAAATCCCCGAACGCACCCGCCGAATCCGACTCAGAGTTCCGACTCCTCGACCCGGTAGATGACGACGCCATCCTCGCGGAAGGCCTCCTCGATGCCCGGATACTGGCCGAACTGGAGTTCCTCCTCGCCGTAGCGGTCGCGGGCGCGCGGGCCGACGTAGATGTACTCCACGTCGTAGCGGTCCAGCAGCTCGGCCCGGTCGCCCCACGACCCGGTGAAGATGCGGTCGGCTTCGCTCGCGCGGGCCTCGGCCGTGTCGTGGCCCCGATAGATGCCCTCGTGGTAGACCCAGCCGATGACCGCCGGGAGGCCCGTCAGCGACGAGGAGGGACTGGTCCACGTGTAGACCTTCTGCCCCGGCGCGGCGGCGATGTGGGGTTGGCCCTCCCGGTCGTCCAGCCACGCGATAGCGGCGGCCTCGGAGGGGTGGTCGTCCTCGACGAACGCCTTGCCGTCGAGGGTGGGGTCGTCGATGCGGTTGAACTCGCTGGTGAAGTGACCGCCGAGCGCCATCCCGCCGTAGAGCGAGGTCGAGACGACAAGCAGGGCCGCGAGTCCGCTCATCGCGCCCGCGCGGTCGATGTTCACCACCGGGAGTCGCCAGTCGGCGGGACCGGTCCGGGAGACCAGCACGCCCAGCGCAGCCCCCGCGGCGGTCGCCCAGAGAATCCACACCTGCATGTAGACCTTGAAGACGGTGTTGAATCGCCCGCCAGCGGCGCTGTCGCGCACGTAGACGAACTCGACCAGCGTGACGAGTCCGGCCCCCGCGACCAGCAGGACCGTCTCGTAGCCGACGCTCGACGCCGCCGAGTCGGCGTCGAGGCGGTACTGCGCGCCCTCGGTCCGGAGGAGCGCCCACCCGACCGCCAGCAGGGGGACGACCAGCGCCAGCACGGGATAGCTCGCCATCCACGCGAGCGCGACCAGCACACCCGCGAGGACGGCGAACCGACCCAAATCGACCTCGAAGGCCTCGCGCGCTCGGGGCCAGAGGTACGCTCCGAACACCGCGAGGAAGGTGCCGTGGACCAACAGCAGGCCGACCGCGCTCGACGGGTCGGGGAAGAAGGCGATGCTCCGGTTGCCCGCCGACTCGAGCAAAATGCCGAAGACGAACGGCGCGACCCACGCGATTGCCAGCGCGGCGACCGCGCCCGTCGCGGCGAACGCCCCCGCGATTCGCCTGACCTCCGAGCCGACCAGCGACTCGACCGACGAGGAGGTCCGTTCGGGGGTGGCCTCCTCGCCGCCGTCGGCGACGGGTTCGACCGTCTCCGACCCCGAGACGCCGGGGAACAGCGACAGGGGTCCGGCGGGCGCGAACAGAATCGCCAGCCAGACCACGCCCAGACCGGTCGGGAAACTCCAGACGTTGACCGACCCGAGGAAACCGACCATCGGCGGCAGGACGCCGAACGCGAGCGCCTGACGCCGCCGAATCGCGCCCGGCCGTGTCCGGTAGTAGGAGAACCCGAGCGCGGCGACCAACAGCATGAACGGCGTGCTGACCATGTGGGCGTGGAGGTCGCCGTTGAGGAACGAGAATAGCGGGAACTCGTTGATGGTGCCCGGAATCACTCGGCTCGGCCCCCAGTAGCCGAACGAATCCAGTCCCTTCGTGACGAGTTCGCCCGAGGTCGAGTCCGAAATCGGCTTCGCCACCCAGTTCGCCACGCCTTGGGCCATCTCGTCGGGCAGGAGCCAGACGAGGCCCGTGACCGCGGTCACGAGGTTGGCCGCGAAGCCGACGAAGAAGGCCCCGAACACCCCTGCGGCCCTGCGGGAGCCCCCGCGAGCGTCGGCCACCGCGCCAGCGAGACCGTAGGCTCCGGTCACCAGCGCGGCGTAGAACCCCGAGAGCGCGAGGTTGTACGCGAACTGGGCCTCGGTCCCCGTG
Organism: Halorussus ruber; assembly: GCF_004765785.1. Classification (GTDB taxonomy): domain Archaea; phylum Halobacteriota; class Halobacteria; order Halobacteriales; family Haladaptataceae; genus Halorussus; species Halorussus ruber. The sequence continues at coordinate 13,612 of NZ_SBIT01000017.1, forward strand.
AGCTGTGCCAGCAACGCCGACGCGAGGTGACCGCCGTAGTAGTAGAGGATGTGTTCGCCCGCCCACCACATGTCCTGTGGCGGCAGGGCGTCAGCCCGCAGTAGCGACTTCAGGATGCCGAAGTCGAGGAACTTCTCGCCCCCGCCGGGGTGGACAGAGGGGTCCACCGACCGGATGGCGACGAGGAGTCCGAACGCGATTGCGAATATGATTATTGTCTCCGCGTACGCGCGTGGCCGGACTGCCGACCCGAGGGACCCCGCCCCGTCCGGCCGGAGCGACCGGTCGCTCCACGCGACTACCAGTGACAGGCCCGCGAGAACCCCGACGCCGAGGAAGGCGGTCCACCGTCCGAACCCGAGGTGGCCCACCCAGTAGCCGACCAGCGTCACGACTACCAGCGCGACCGGGAGGGCGAAGGCCGCGCCCCGGTCCGGAAACCGGGGGAATAGCCGGGCAGCGAGCGGCAGCGCGGCGAACGCGAGCGCCTGAAACACGACGAACCACAGCAGGACGAGCGCGTACTCCATCGATTTGTAGCGTGCGACCGAGCGATAAACCTCTTGGGGTTCAGCGCAACTACAGGCCGTTTTCGGCGGGTACGACCGCGCCTCCTGTCGGACACGCCGGTTCGGTGGTTCGGTAATCAGACAATACCGAGAGAAATTCCCATACGGCGACGGAATCATAACCCTTATTCGTTCGACGGCATTACGAGATAGTAGCGGGATGGGATAGCCAGGAGATTCCGGCGGGCTCATAACCCGCAGACCGGTGGTTCAAATCCACCTCCCGCTACTTTTCGAGGAAACAACGTGAACGAGGAGCGTAGCGACGAGTGAACCGTTTCCTCGAAAGTACGATGGATTTGAACCCTGCAAGTCGCACGCCTGCGACGCGACTGGAGAGAGCGAGCAGGACCGTCTTGCTCCGGTTCAAATCCACCTCCCGCTATACTTTTGCGGAACTCACGTCCGACGAGGCGTTTTATCGCCGAGTCACGACCGAGTTCCGCGAATCTGCTTCGGAGTGGATTTGAATCAGGGAAGGGAGTATAGCGGACTGACTGTGGTTCAAATCCACCTCCCGCTACGTCTTCCAAGCTCGAACCGACGAGTCGAGAGAGTAGCGACCCGGATTTGAGGTAATCGCTGTCAGATTCCAATTAGGGGTTAGATAGCTTTCATTTCTGGCGAGTCAATACGGATTAATTTAAAATACTACGTGAGATAGCCGAGGCGGATGACGCCGAACTGTCTAATCGCTCACACGGGCGATTCCGGATGAAAATTTACAACTAATTCCGTTCGGACCGCTCGCAGTTTTTGCCGCGGGCCAGCGCGCGCCCGAGTCGGAACCCGGATTTATTGAGTTCCGCGAGGTAGTGGACACCGCGAGGTGTGACACACGATGACATCAGTCTTGTTCGTGGTTAGCGAAGAAGGGTACTGGGGAGAAGAGTGCGTAGACCCGCTGGAAACGCTTTCAGACACGGATGCGAGCGTGGACGTGGCGACGCCGAGCGGGAACAAACCCGTCGTGGACGACCGGTCCATCGACCCCGAGAACGTGGGCGAGGAGACCGCCGAGCGCGTCACGGAGGTCCACGCGAACGACCAGCGGTTACAGAACCCGAAACCGCTCGCGGCGGCCAGTTCCGCCATGTACGACGCGGTGGTGTTCCCCGGCGGTCACGGCACCGAGTGGGACGTGAATCAGGACAGACACGCCCGCACGTTGCTCCGCGAGATGGTCGAGAGCGACGGCGACCAGAAGGCGCTGGCCATCTGCCACGCGGTCGGTCTGCTCGCGTTCACCCGCGACAGCGACGGCGACTTTCTCGTAGAAGGCCGCGACGTGACCGGGTTCCCCAACGAGTGGGAGCAGAACATCGTGGACGACAACGACCTGATGCCCGACGGCCGCAAACTCCCCTACTGGGTCGAAGACGAGGTGAAAGCCGCAGGGGCGAACTGGGACGCCGAGTTGGACGCCGACACCAGCGTCAGGACGCACGGCGACCTGATTACCGCTCGCGGTCCAGATTCGTCTCACGCGGGCGTGATGGCGCTCGTCGAGGCGCTCGGCGTCACGCCGCCCGCTTAATCCCGAAAGCACACTTTTATACGTCGCGTCTTCTCACCGATAGGTGAGAGACGATGGCGTTAGACACTCGCGGAGTTCTCGCAATCATCGCCGGGCTACTGATGACCGTCGCGCTTGTCGCCGCCCGGACCGAGGAGCGCCTCCTCGGCACGTGGATAATGACGCTCGCGTTCGCGGTCGCCTCGCTGTGGTCGATTATGAGCATCTTCTGGGCGCAGTCGAACCCGAGCGCGCTCGCGCCGGAACTCTGGATAACGATGGCCTCGATGGCCGCGGCGGCGACGATATATTTCGGTCACATGGGTCTCAACGGTCACGGCTTAGGCGAATAATACGTCCTCTCAACCGTCCCTTACTGAGCTAATCGCAGCACAGAGCGCACCTGAAACGGTCTTACTGGCGAGTATTTATCGCAACGTTACCCTGAGAGCATCACACAACCAGTAGATTTAAATGCATGATTGCATACCACAATGGTATGCCACACCGGCGCAACCGATCGGATGGTACGAACGATAGCCGACGAAAGTTCCTGAAAGCGAGTGGTGCTGGTGCCGTTGCCCTCTCTCTTGCTGGCTGTAGCGGTGGCGGCGACCAGGATACGACCGAGACGACCGAGACGACCGAGACGACCGACGGGTCGGACACGGTCACGGGCGATGCTAGCGACATTCCCAAGGGTGGGACGTTGCGGTACGGGATGTCCTCGAAACCCGACTCCTCGAACGTCCTCGTGTCCAGTTCGGTCTACGGCGGCGTCCCGCTGTACCGCGTCTACGAGTTCGGTGTCGCGCTCGACCCCGTCTCGAACGAGGTCAAACCGTGGGTCTTCACCGACTGGACCATCGAGAAGGACTCCGACGAGCCGAGCATCTACTTCGACATGCGGGACGGCCTGAAGTGGAACGACGGCGAGGACTTCACCAAGGAGGACGTGCTGTTCACCTTCCAGTACTGCATGGACCAGGTCCCCGGCCAGTTCGCCAGCATCATCGAGCCGATGGAGGAGATCAAAGAGTCCTCGAAGAGCGACTGGGACTTCGAGCTGAAACTCAACAAGCCCATCGGGTACTGGGAGAACGACACCCTCGGCGGTCTCCCGCTCCTGCCCAAGCACAAGTGGGAGGGCAAGGACTACAAGAAGTACGACCCGATGGAGGAGAACCCGGACAACGGTCCGGTCGGTCTCGGTCCGGGCCGACTCACGAAGTTCAATCCGGACACCTCGATGCAACTCGTCCTCGACAACGAGCATTACTACGACACCCTCAGCCAACTCGACTGGCGGAAGGAACACGACCAGCTCCTCGCTGGCGGTCCCTTCCTCGACAAGGTCAACTTCAAAATCTACGGTAGCCAAACCGCGATGACCCAAGCCTTCCTACAGGGTGAAATCGACACCCACTACGGTAGCATGAAGGCCTCGAAGATGCCGGAGGTCAAGGAGAAGCAGGGGATGGGCCTCGTCAACGGTATCGACAGCGGGTTCTCGTATCTCGGCTTCAACGGTCGCCGGAAGCCCCTCGACGACGTCGCGTTCAAGCAGGCGATGGGCTTCATGTTCGACGAGTACTTCTGGATTCAGCGACTCCTCGAGAACAACGCCATCAAGGGCGACTTCGCCCAGACGCCGGGGTATCCCGCGCCGCGTCCGGACTACCAGTTCGCCGGCGAGGACGAGATGTCGTCCCACCCGGCCACCAACGCCTTCGACTTCCGCGCGAAGGAGGCCGCGGTTCCGGACGTGGAGGCCGTCCGCAAGTTCCTCACCGAGGGCCAGATTATCGACGGCTCCGAGGGCACCTACGCCGGCAAGGAGTACCCCGGCAGTCTCTCGGGCATCAAGGCCAGCCAGACCGAACCCAAGCACGAGTACACCTTCGGCGAGGTCAAGTCCTCGGCACTCAAGGACTTCGACAAGGCCGACAAGGAAATCCGCGTGGACGGCAAGACCATCCCTGAGGTGATGGACGGCGACGCGATCACCGTCTTCATCGACCCGCCGAAGAAGACGCCGAAGGAGGCCAAGGCAATCAAGCGGTGGACGGAAAACCTCAAGCGCCTCGGCATCCCGGTCAAAACTCAGACGGTGTCGTTCAACACGATGGTGGCGAAGGTCTACCAGCAGGAGGACTTCGACATCTACCCGATGGGTTGGGGCGGCACCGGTCCGTTCGGCTCCTCGGCCTACGCCTTCTTCCACTCGGACAACGCCGACGACCTCTCGGAGAAGGACCACGGCGCCGACAAGAAGAACACCTCGACGACGCTGTACAACGGCGTCGGCTACGGTCTGGCCGGCGGCAGTGCCGACGAGCTTCTGTCGAACGCTCGAACCGAGCTCGACCCCAAGAAGCGTAACAAACTCAGCGCGAAGGCCCTAGAGCGCATCTACCTCGACATGCCGTACTACGTCATGGACTACGACAAGATGCGCTGGCCGGTCAACACCGCGAAGTTCGACGGCTTCATCGAGGGCCTCGTGGACCCGCCGTACGCGAGCTTCGGCACCGCACTCAACAACATCCACCTGAAGGAATAGCGACCTAACTCCTTCCCTCTCGCGCGTCGTTTTCGTACGTCGAACGCGAGTACTTCCGAGTAGGCGCATCGTGTGGGGGATTCGTGGCGTGGTAAATCATCACATTCATAACGAACCTCCACCATGAACAGCACGTATTTGCCAGAGTCGCAATGGCAGCAACTAATCACACCGCAACCGAAGCAAAACTATGACACGAATTAGCGCACGATACTTGGGCAAGCGGTTGGTCGTGTCTTACCTGACCCTGCTTGTCATCATGTCGCTGCTGTTCGTCCTCATCCGGAGCATGCCGGGTTCGTTCATCGGCTCGATGATCACCCCGGAGCTCGGCCAAGAGGACATCAGAAGGCTGAGAGAGACATGGGGCCTCAACGAACCGATTTGGAGACAGTACATCGACTTCATGATCAACTACCAGACCGGCCAGTTCGGCCGGTCCCCGACGTACAAAGAGCCCGTGTGGGACATCATCATCCGCCGACTCCCGCGGACTCTCGTGCTGTTCGGCGGGGCGTTCATCGTCCAGTTCATCGTCGGGCCGCTCGTGGGCATGTACCTCGGCTGGTGGCGCGGAACCCGGAAGGACAAGAGCATCTTCACGTCCAGTCTGGCCGTGTACTCGATGCCCGCCTTCTGGATTTCGTGGTTGTTCATCTGGCTGTTCAACTACGAACTCGAGTGGCTGCCGAGTACCTACATGTTTACCAAGTTCGCGGGGTTCGAGTGGACCACGGTGAACATCATCACCGACGTACTCCGTCACATCGCCCTGCCGCTGTTTAGTATCGCGTTCGTCTCGTGGGTCGGCGCCATGCTGGTCATGCGCCCGGCGATGAACAACGTCACCAGCGAAGACTACGTGTTCCTCGCGCAGGCGAAGGGACTGAGCGAGCGGACCGTGATGATAAAGCACGCCGCGCGCAACGCGCTCATCCCGGTGGCGACGCAGGCCATCGTCGGACTGGCCTTCCTGCTCGACGGGAGTGTCATCATCGAGAACGTCTTCAGTTGGCCGGGCTTGGGACAGGTCATCGTTACCTCGGTGCTGAGTCGGGACTACCCCGTCTCCCAAGCGGCGTTCTTCATGCTCGCCGTCCTCATCATCGTCATGCGACTCCTCACCGACATCGCGTACACGTATCTCGACCCGCGGATCAAGTTCGGGGGTGAATCGTAATGTCTACGGAAACTGAAAGTAGCTCACAGTTCGACTCGTTCAAAGAACGCTGGCGGCCACGAATCGAACGGTTCCGCCGCGGTTGGGACCGATTCACCGAGGAGAAGATGGGCGTCCTCGGCATCATCATCATGGTCGTGTTCATCCTCTGGGCGCTGTTCCCCGACTTCTTCGCGCCCCACTCGATGGAGTGGCGCGCGTACCTCGGGACCGAACCCGGACGGCTGACCGCCGAGCAGGCGGATTCGCTGCCGCACCCGCCCGCGTTCGGCGACCCGTTCTGGGCACCCCTCGGGACGAACTACCTCGGACAGGGCATCCTGACGCTCATCGTCCACGCCGCCGACGACGCGCTCTACATCGGCTTCGCGGCCGGTCTGCTGTCGAGTCTCGTCGGCGTCCCGCTGGGACTCATCAGCGGTTTCTACGGAAACACGTGGATCGACGAGACCATCCAGCGCGTCGTCGACGTGATGTACGGTCTGCCCTTCCTGCCCTTCCTCATCGTCCTCGTGGCGATTCGGGGCATCACGACCACGAACATCATCCTCGGCATCGCCGTCACCTCGTGGCTCAACAACTGCATCGTCATCCGCGGGGAGACCCTCTCGCTGAAGGAGCGCTCGTACGTCGAGTCCGCGAAGGTCGCGGGCGCGAGCGACACCCGAATCGTGTTCCGGCACATCATGCCCAACGTCCTGCCGCTGGCGTTCGTCTTCCTCGCGCAGGACGCGGCGGCGGCCATCATCGCGCAGGCGTCGCTGGCGTACCTCGGTCTGGCGGACTTCACCGCCAACTCGTGGGGCCTGATGCTCCAGAACATCAAGTCGAACGGGTACGTCTTCGACGCGTGGTGGTGGCTCATCCCGCCGGGCGTCTGTATCATGCTGCTGGCGGCCGCGTTCTACTTCATCGGCTTCTCGATGGAGGACGTGACCAACCCGCAGGAGGACAACTAACATGTCACTACTCGAAGTAAACGACCTCTCGGTGCGGTACGACGCTGGCGACTCGAAGGTTCACGCCGTCGACGGCGTGAGCTTCAGCGTCGAACACGGCGAAACGTTCGGACTGGTGGGCGAATCCGGCTGTGGCAAGACCACGCTCGGCAAGTCGCTCATCCACCTGCTCGACGCCAACGGCTACGTCGAGAGCGGCGAAGTCTGGTTCAACGGGACGCTTCCCCGATGGCAAGACGAGAACGGGACTCCCCGACGCGAAGTCATCGAGGACGACCAGTATCCCGTCCGCGAAGACGGGATGACCGACCTCACGGAACTCGACGACGAGGACATCCGCGACATCCGCTGGCGCAACATCGCGCTGATTCCCCAGAGCGCGATGAACGCCTTGAACCCCGTCTACAAGGTCGGCGACCAGATTATCGAGGCCATCCTCCGACACGAACCGAACACGACGAAGCAGGAGGCCGACGCACGGGCGCGTGACCTCCTCGAACGAGTCGGCATCGAACCCGAGCGGGCGGACGACTACGCCCACGAGTACTCGGGCGGGATGAAACAGCGCGCGGTCATCGCAATGGCGATGGCGTGCAATCCCGACATGCTCATCGCCGACGAGCCGACGACCGCGCTCGACGTGATTATCCAGGACCGCATCCTCGAAGAGATCGAGGAGCTACAGGAGGAGTTCAACGTCTCCATCCTCGTGGTCAGCCACGACATCAGCGTCATGGCCGAGATTTGCGACAAACTCGGCGTGATGTACGGCGGCAAGATGATGGAGAGCGGCCCGAAGGAGGAGGTCCTCGAGGACGCCGCCAACCCCTACACCCTCGGGCTGAAGAACTCCTTCCCGACGGTCAAACAGGAACAGGAGCAGTTGGTCTCGATTCCGGGGTCGCCGCCGACCCTGCTGGACCCGAACGCTGGCTGTCGGTTCGCCGACCGCTGTCCGTTCGTGGTCGACGAGTGTCACACCGAGCATCCGCCGATGTACGACGTGCAAGCCGCCGAGTCCGGTACCCGGACCGAGGCCACCGACCGCCACGAGCATCGCTCGGCGTGTTACCGCGTGAACGAACTCGAAATGATGCGCGAAGAAGCTGGTAAGGAGGAAACATGGACCGAAACGCAGACCCACTAGTCGAAGTCGAGAACCTCTCGAAGTGGTTCGACATGTCTCAGGGGGTCATGGACCGCCTGATGGGTCGAGAGCCGACCCCGGTGAAAGCCGTCAACGACGTGTCGTTCACCATCAACGAGGGAGACATCATGGGCATCGCGGGCGAGTCGGGCTGTGGCAAGACCACGCTCGGCAAACTGCTGGTGCAGCTTCACGAGCCGACGAAAGGCTCGATTCACTTCGACGGCCAGGACATCACCGACATGTCCGGAAGCGAGGAGCAGGAGTTCCGAAAGCGGGTCCAGATGATCTTCCAGGACCCCTTCGAGAGCCTGAACCCGCGGATGACGGTGTTCCAGTCGGTCGTGGAACCGCTCCGAATCAACGACATGTACGGCGGGTACAGCGAGCGCCGCGACCGGGTCATCGAGGTCCTCAACGAGGTCGGCCTGTCGCCCGCGGAAGCCTACCTCAACGAGTTCCCGAAGGAACTCTCCGGCGGGGAGCTCCAGCGCGTCGCCATCGCGCGGGCGCTGGTGGTCAACCCCGACTTCATCGTCTGTGACGAACCCGTCTCGATGCTCGACGTGTCCATCCGGGCGGGCGTGCTGAACCTGATGAAGGAGCTACAGGACGAGTACGGCCTGACCTACGTGTTCATCAGTCACGACCTCTCGCTCATCCGGTACATGTGCGACCGGACCGCCATCATGTATCTGGGCGACATCATCGAGCAGGGGCCGACCGACGACGTGGTCATGGACCCCAAACACCCCTACACGGAGGCGCTGTTCGACGCGGTGCCGGAGGTCGCGCCCGACGCCGAGCGCCACCGCGCGAACGTCACCGGAGAGGTTCCCAACCCGCGGAACCCGCCCTCCGGCTGTCGGTTCCACCCCCGGTGTTCGAAGATTATCCCGCCGGAGGACTGGACCGGGAGCCAACCGGCCTTCCGCCGGGCCTTCCAGTTCAAGCGCAAGGTCCTCACCGGGCAACTCGGCCCGGAAGACGTCCAGGCGAGTCCCGGGACCGCGGGCGACCGGTCGGTCGAGGAGTTGCTCGAACACGGTCTGACGCTCGAAATTCCGGAGGAATACCGTCCCGACGTTGCGACCGGTGCGGACGTGGACCTCCGGCAACTCGACCTCCCGAGCGGGGCCGAATCGACCCTGCGTGAGGCCGCCGAGCGAGTCGTCAACGACGACGTGGACGGCGCGCGCGAGGTACTCGACGGCGAGTTCTCGACCGTCTGCGCGCAGGACCACCCCGAACTCCGCACGGCGGGCGACCAGATTACCGCCTGCCACCTCTACGAGGGCGAAGCACGGAAGACTCGCAAGGCACCCAGCGCCGACGACTGACGGCCCTGCGGCTCTCGCTTTTTGTCGCTTCTCCCCCTCTCGGCGTTTCCTCCTTTGCTCTCCTCTCAGCTCTCATCGTGTGCGAGCACGTCTCGTATCAGTACCTTCTTTTGTCGCGCCGACAACTGGACGAACGATTACATGACCGACCGCACGCGATTCTCCCCCAGAAAGCCGGTTACGCTGGGGTCGTTTCTGGTCGTCGCGCTCGTCGCGGTGGCGCTGTTCGTGCCGTCGTTCTCGGCGCACGTCGCCGTGATGAACGCGGTGAGCATCGACGGGACCCCGACCGACTACGCCGTCTCCGACGACGGCGACCACGTCGTCGTCGATATTCGAGTCCACAACCCGACCCGGAGCGCGTTCACCGCGCGCTACGGCGACCTCTACGGCAAAATCGACGGCGAGCAGGTCACCGGGTTCGGAATGGATGTCGAGGAGACCACGATTCCGTCGGGCGAGAGCGGCGTCGTCACCGCTCGCATCTCCATCGAGGACGGCGAGCGCGAGGCGGTCGCCGACGCCGTCGAGTCGGGCCGACTCCACGTGAGCGGCGTCCTCGAAGGCACGATTCAGGACAAGCAGGTCGAAATCGACGTGACGGAGGACGACGATGGCTGAACGCACGCGCACGAGTACTCCGCTCGTCGGTCGAGCAGTCCGCCACCGACTCCGCCTGCTCGCGCTGGCGACGCTGACCGGCGGGGTTGCCGGGATGGGGTCGTTCATGTACATCAAAGAGCAGTTCCTGCCGTGGGGCGTCTCCGCGACGTGGGCGCTCGTCCTCGTCGGTCTCGGCGGGGCCTACACCCACCTCCTCGCCGAGGACCTCGCCGAGAGCATCAGCCTCTCGCTGGTCGCGGTCGTCGTCGGGTTCGCGGTCCACGTCGGCGCGTGGATTGCGCCGCTGTGGATTCTCTCGTACCCGCCCGGCGCGCGTGACCTCATCCTGCGCCAGATGGTCGGCCGAGCGGTCACGAGCGGGATTCTGGCGTACGTGATGACGTTCTACGGGTCGTACTTCGGCGCGGTGCTGGTCGGGGGCTACCTCGAACCGTAGCGAGTCGCGCTCGTCGGTCTCTCGGAGCGTCGCTAACCGGGCCGTTTATGAGTCGCCCCGCGCTACGTCGTCCCGTGCCGAAGGACACCCCGAACCCCGACAAGCCGGTGCGCGAGCGGGGCACGTTCGCCAACCACAACGAGGACCCCACCCTCGCCAGCTATCTCTCGTCGCTGTTCTTGGTGCTGTCGGTGCCCGCCTTCCTCGTCGCGGCCTACGCCGGTCACTGGGTCGGCCTCTACGGTTACGGCGGCATCCTCCCGGCGTTCGCGGGTCTCCTCGTCGGGTCGATTGCGGTCGCGTTCGGGCTCATGCACGTGCTTACCGGCCGGTGACACACGTCCCGACTGACCGGTAACTCGTCTCTCGACCGGACAGACCCTGTCGGACCCAGAGGAATACTTAGTTGTCTCTAAAACTCTATTTCATTGCTCGAAGAAACAATTTTGATTTTCTATCCGGAGCGGTCAATACGTGTTCGTCCGGAGCGACATGTAGAACACGACGACCATCGAGGCCACGAGGAGGACGAACTCGGTCCGAGTCGGCGACCCCGAACTGCCAGCGATGAAAAACAGCAGACTGCTCAGACCGAGTCCGGCCGCCAGCATGAACAGGAGTATCGTCCGGTTGCGCTCGTCGGTCAACCAGACGTACATCGACTCCTTCAGGTCGTCCATGGCGGCGTTCAGTACCAGATGTCCTTGAAGTCGCACTCGACGGGTTCGCTCGTGACGTTCTGGGCCAGCGCCATCGTGGTCAGCGCCACGTCCGTGTCCGCCGTGAACTCTCCGTCCTCCTCGCGCCACTCGCAGACGGCGACGCCGACTTCGAGTTCCCAGTCGCAGATGGTCATCAGCCACTCGTCCGGGAGGTCACCCACGTCGTCTTCGAGCGTGACCCGGAAGAGATACTTGTACGTCGTCTCGTATCGGTCGCTGATGTCCTCGCCCGCCATGTACTCGGGGAAGGTCGGCGTGCCGAACAACTGGACGAGGCGGTAGAGCGCGGTCCCCACGTCGCCCTCGACCGGTTCGCCCGGGGCGTCGCTCATCGGGGCGCGCACGTCGAGGTCCTCGCGCTCGTTGACCACGTCCTCGACCAACACCTCGCCGTCGTCCCGCCTGCGCCGTATCTCCTCTTGGGTAATCGGTTCGAGGACGAGGTTCTGTAGCTTCTCCAAATCGGGCGCATCGGGGTGGGAGCGAACGTCTACGGGCATGATTAGTAGGCGAAGTAGGTGAAGCCCTTCCAGCCGAGATAGCCCACGACCAGCGAGACGATACCGACGGCGGTGACACTCAACGCCTCAGTATTGCTGATGGCTCCCTGTTCGATGGGGTGCAGGTCGAAGAACAGGGTGACGCCGGTGGTGATGAGGATGTAGCCGACGACGATGCCGAGCAGCATGACTGCCAACGATGTGAAACCCGCGGGACCGCGGAGGGGTTTCGGCACTTGTTCGCGTATCGCCATGGTTTGTGGTATTATTCGCCAAGGTTAAAAGTTCCGCACTTTCACTCGCGCGAATCCGTTTCGCCCTCGCCACGCGCGTCGTCCGGCTCCTCGCCCCGCGTCTCACCGCCCCGCGTCTCACCGCCCCGCGAATCGTCCCGCGCGTCGCCGTCGACGTGTTCGAGGCCGTCACCGCCGAGCGGCGACATCTCGGAATCGAACTCGCCGGTCTGGTCGGGGTCTGGCGAGGAGTCGCCCACCTGCTCGGACCGGGTCGGTTGGTCGGAGGGCGTCGAGACGTACTCCTCGGCGGGCGTCTTGAACCGGTAGCCGAGCGCGATGAAGATGCTCCCGAGTATCACTCGGATGACGACGTACGGCGAGGTCAGCCCGTAGGTGCCTTGCACGACGCCGCCGTGGAGGGCCTCGCCCACGAGGAGCGCCCCGACCACGAGCAGGACCGTACTCAACATCGCCAAGAACCGTACTGAAATCACGCACGGGGGTTGTGAGTCCCGGCAATTACGCCTTCCGGTTCGAGTCCGATTCCCGAGGGGTCCGGCGCGCGCCGGAAATACCCCCGCGATTTCCGGGTGGAAACGACACCGTACTCCGCCGTCGTATCACGAATCGATGTAATCGAGCCGAGGAGCCGCCGAAAAATCGGATTCACCGCTCTGTCACCGAACTCGCCCGGCGGATACGTATCAGATTGTTATCCTCTCGGCCAAAATTTTCATTATGTCTCCATTGAGGATGTAAAGTAAACTATGACGACGTATCTTTTCTCTGTTACAAGGTTTTTTGCGTCATTAGGCGAGGGGAATAGTCAATGAGCGACGAACGGGACGCCGGGGACGTCATCCCCGACGAAGAACCACGGCGGGACGACGGTCGTCCGGACGGCGAACAATCGGACGACGGGAGCGAGAGCGGACCTGCGCGCGCCGACGAGTCCGAGGTCGAAGACGAAACAACCGCGGACCGACCGGGAGACGGCGAATCGGAGGAAGCCGAACCGGAAGACGGCGACGACTCCGAGGGTATTGGAAATGCCGACGACTCCGCGACCGACGCAGAAGAGGAATCCGAGGCTGACTCCGAGGAGTCCGACGAGTCCGACTCCGAGAGAGAGTCTGATTCCGACGAGACCGACGACGCTGATGAGACTAGCGACGAGTCCGACGACACCGAGGAGGACGATGATGAATCCGACACCGAGGAGTCCGACGACGGGTCCGACACAGACGAGTCCGGAACTGACGACGAGTCCGGCACCGACGACGAACCCGGTACCGAGGAGGGCGACTCCGACGCGGGACCGGACTCGCTCGGCATCTCCGACGAGCAGTTGGCCAGCGCGGGCGTCAGCGTCGGCGAGTACGACTGGGAGGACTTCAAAGCGGAGTTCTTCTACGAGAACGGAAGCCCGCCGACCAACTGGCGGGGGAAGGCCCTCCCCTTCGAGGCCGAGGAGTACCTCGGCCACGACCCCGCCGAGACCGCCGACGTGGTCGAGGAGGGTGCCGAGACCGCCGAGGGCCTGAGCGCCTACTTCGAGGACTTCCTCGACCCACAGCAAACCCCCGTCGCGCTCGGGGAGTACCTCTGGGAGCACTTCCGCTACGAGTACTACTACGAGGAGGACGACGACGAGAAGATTTTGCCCCGCGACGAGTCGGGCGAGGTCGTCCCCTTCGACCGGAGCGAGTGGGTCGGCCACGACGACTTCCCGGCCAGCGTCTTCGAGGCCAGCACCGCCGTCACGGACCTGAGCGGGAGCTTCGAGGAGTGGCTGAACCCCGAGACCACGCCCGTCACCAAGGGCGAGTACTACTGGGAACACTTCAAGTACGAGTACTACTACACCGACACCGACGTTACCGCCCCGGAGCGTCCCCGCGACGACGAGGGCGAAATCGACCGCTTCGACGAGGAGGAGTGGCTGGGCTTCCCCGAGGAGAACATCGAGGAACTCCTCGCGGAGGGCGCACACGACGCCCGAAAGCTCCTGCAAATCGAGGACGAGCGCACCCTCGACGTGCCCGAGGACTTGGACGAGGACGCCTTCTTCTCGACGGTCGAGGGCCACACCACGGTCGCAAACCGCTACGACCTCGAAAAGGAGGTCGCGCTCCCCAAGAAACAGCACTTCCGCGAAGTAGACCGCTACTGGGTCAACAAGCCCTTCTCGTTCGTCGTCATCTTCCACTCCGAGAAGGAAAACGAGACCAAGTACTATCTGGTGGAACCCTACTGCACGCCCATCGAGGAGGACCTGCGAGACTTCCTGACCAAGAAGCTCCGGTCGGCAATCAAGTACTCCAGCGACGAGGTGGTCGTGGAGGCCGAAGAGGAGGAACGCGAGGAGGTCATCGAGCGCGAGACCCTCGAACTGCTCGCGCGCTACGACCTCTACGCCGAGAACGACGGCGAGCGCGCCGACCAGATGAGAGACCTCCTCGAACGCTACGACGAGACCAGAGACGCGGTCTCGGCCTACGTCGAGCGCCTCCGCGAGGAGACCAACGAGGCGTTCGAACCCATCCGCGAGGCCCTCGAAAGCCAGCGAGGCGGGGAGGGCGACGAAGCGGGTGCCGAAGTCGAGGCAATCGAGGACGACGCTGAAGAGGACGAGGAAGACGACGCTGAGGCCGACGAGGAGGCCGAAATCGACGCCGAACCGTCGCCCGAGGCCGACCCCGAAAACGATAAAGTCGCCGCGGACGGAGGTGCGGTCGAAGACGACAGCGAAGCCGAGGCGGAACCGGCCTCGCCGGAAAGTCCCGACTCGCCCGAAGGGCCAGATGCCGCGGGCGACGAGTCAGCCGACCTGCCCGCGACGACCGACGAGAGCGAGACGGGAGAAGCTGACGACCTCCCGGCGACGACCGACGAGGAGGCCGACCGCGGACCCCGCATCCGACTCGACGAGTACCTCGACCTCGACTTCGAGGCCGAGGGGAGCCTGCGCGAGCAGGTCCGGGCCGCCTTCGAGGCCAAAATCGAGGAACTGGAACCCGACGAGTCGGGCGGCCTCGACGGCATCATGGTCCGGCCCGAACCGGTCCTCATCGAGGAGGACAACGAGGACCTCTCGGAGTATCAGACCGAGAAACTCCTCTACTACCTGAAACGGGACTTCACGGGTTACGAGCGCATCGACGGCATCAAACACGACATCAACGTCGAGGACATCTCCTGCGACGGCTACAACTCGCCCGTCTTCGTCTACCACACCGACTACGAGCAGGTCATCAGCAACGTCTACCACGGCGAGTCCGAGTTGGACGACTTCGTGGTCAAGATGGCCCAGCGGTCGGGCAAGGGCATCTCGAAGCGCCAACCGCAGGTCGACGCCACCCTGCCGGACGGCTCTCGCGCCCAGCTCACCCTCGGCCGGGAGGTCTCCGACCACGGGACCAACTACACCATCCGGCAGTTCAAGGACGTGCCGTTCACGCCCATCGACCTCGTGAACTGGAACACCTTCTCGCTGGAGGAGATGGCGTTCATGTGGCTCGCCATCGAGAACCACAAGTCGCTCATCTTCGCCGGCGGTACCGCGTCCGGGAAGACGACCAGCCTGAACGCGGTGTCGCTGTTCATCCCGAGTAACTCCAAAATCGTCTCCATCGAGGACACCCGCGAGGTCGAGTTGCCCCAGCGCAACTGGATTGCCTCGGTCACGCGGCCCTCCTTCTCCGACGACGACAAGGGCGACGTGGACGAGTTCGACCTGCTGGAGGCCGCCCTCCGCCAGCGCCCCGACTACATCGTGATGGGCGAGATTCGGGGCGAGGAGGGTCGCACCCTCTTCCAGGTCATGTCCACGGGCCACACCACCTACACCACCTTCCACGCCGACACGGTCGGCGAGGTCCTCAAGCGATTCACGACCGAACCCATCAACGTCTCCAAGACCCTGTTCACCGCGCTCGACTTGGTCTCCATCCAGACCCAGACCCGAGTGCAGGGGAGCAAGGTCCGCCGGAACAAGTCCTTGACGGAAATCAACGAGTACAACGCCGAGAACGACGAAATCAACGTCCAAGACATCTTCCAGTGGCGCGCGGAGGACGACGAGTTCATGCGCCTCTCGGGGTCGAACACGATGGACGAAATCATGTTCGACCGCGGGTGGGACCGCGACCAACTGGAGCGGGAAATCTTGAAGCGCCGGGTCATCCTCGCGTACCTCATCAAGAACGGTCTCAACAAGTACGCGCAGGTCGCCGCCACCGTGCAGGCGTTCATCAACGACCCCGACACCATCCTGACGCTGGTGGCCAACGAGAAACTGGAAGAAAGCCTGCAGGACCTCCGAGAGATGGAGAGCGTCCAAATCAACGTCGACCCCAAGAAAGAGGAGATGGTGCCCCGACCCGACCCCGGCGAGGAGACCTACGAACTCGCCAAGGGCATCCTCGCGGAGGCCGAGGACCGATTGCTGGACGACTACCGCGGCGCGGACGCCGACGTGGAGGGACTGGCGGTCGCGCTGGCCGAGTCCGCCGAACCCACCGACGCGCCCGCCGAAATCGAGGCCGACCCCGGCGCGGGCGACCAACCCGACGCGCCCTTCGGCGGCGACATCCTCGACTCCGAGAGCGTCGGCGGCGAGGGTCTCGGCGGCGAAGACCTCGACGGCGAAAGTGGTGGCGGCGCGGACCTCGAAGGCGAGGGCCGCGGCGACACCGCCGACGAGAGTGGCACCGAGCGCGGACGGGTCCAAGACACCGAGTCGGTCGGTCCGGAGGACAGCGTCCGCAACCCCAACGACGCCGGGGAACTGGGTAGCTTCCCCGAGAGCTACAACGAGAGTGCCGAGGAGACCGACGGAGACGACGAGCTAGGTAACCTCGCCGAGGACCTCGTGCCGGAGGACGAGTCCGAGGGTGTCGACCCCGAGGGCGTCGAACCGGGGAGCGTCGAGACCGACCCCGAGAGCGACGACGGGGGCGACTCGTTCGGTGACTTCGAGGCCGCCTTCGACGCGGACGATGGCGGCGACGAGCGCGGAGACGACGGCCGCGAGGACGACCGGTTCGGAGACGCCGACAGCGAGGAGGACGCAACATGAGCCACGGGAACGCCGGAAACCCCGAGCGGTCGGCCGACTCGCTGGCCGACGTGTTCTATCCCCTGTTCGACTATCTCTTCGACGAGGACGGCGACTTCGTGGACGACGTGGAAACCAAACTCGCCGAGGCCCGGATGCCCGACACCGTGGAACTGTACCTCTCGCGGGGGCTGGCAATCGGCGTGCTGGCGGGCGTCCTCCTCTGGTTGGTCGGCCTGTTCGTGGGCTACGCCCTGTTCGTGACGGGCATCGTGGAGGTCGGCGTCCTCATCGGCGTCCCGGTGCCCAACGACACGGTGCTTCGCATCATCGAGTTACTGAAGGTCCCGGCGCTGGTGGTGGCCAGCGGCTTCGTCTTCGGCGCAATCGGGTTCGCCGTCGGCTTCGGCGTCATCGTCGCCATCCCCTACATGCGGGCCAGCGAGAGGGAGCGGGAAATCAACATGCTCCTGCCCGACGCCATCTCGTTCATGTACGCCCTCTCCATCGGGGGCCTGAACCAGTTGGAGATTCTCGAAGCGATGGCGAAGGCCGACGACACCTACGGCGAGGTCGCCCGCGAGTTCCAGTCCATCGTCCAAGAGACCGAGTACTTCGACACCGACTACCGGACCGCGATTCGCAAGCGGTCGCTGGAGACGCCCAGCGACGAGTTGGGTCAGTTTCTGACGGACATGCTCTCCATCGTCAACTCCGGGGGCGACATGAGCGACTTCCTGGACGACAAGAAGGACAAGCACATGCGCACCGCCAAGCAGGAACAGGAGATGACCTTGGAGACGCTGGAGCTGTTCGGCGAGATGTACATGACCCTGTCTCTGTTTCCGCTCCTGCTCATCATCATCCTCGTCATCATGTCGATGCTCGGGCAGGCCAAGCAGTCGATGCTCTACGCGACGGTCTACGGGCTGATTCCCCTGACCGGGGTGGGCTTCCTCGTGCTGGTCTCGACGGTCAAGCAGGACGACCCCGGCGACGGCTACCTGAATCCGTCTGACGGGGGCGACCGCCTCGAAGCCACGACCGGCGCGGGCCTGCTCCACCTCGGCCTCATCGAGAAGTACGTCGGCGAGTTCTCGGTCTTCGACCGCATCAAGAGCCGGGAGGGGACCTACGAGACCATCGAACTGCTCAAGCAACCGCACGTCTTCTTCCGCGAACGCCCGCTTTTCATCCTCGGGCTGACCGTTCCGGCCTCGCTGGTGCTGGTCGGCAACGCGGTCTGGTCCGGCGCGGCACCCCGGACGTTCGACGGGATGGTCGCCCAACCCATCTGGGGGACGTTCATCTACGTCTACGTCCCGGTGTACGTCAACTTCCTGCCGCTGTCGATTTTCCACCTCTGGAACGTCCGGTCTCGGAAGGCGGTCATCGACAAGCTCTCGGACAACCTCCGGAAGCTCTCGTCGGCCAACGACACCGGCCTGACCCTGCTGGAGTCCATCCGGACGGTCGCAGACACCTCCTCCGGAAAGCTGGCCGACGAGTTCGACGTGATTCACGCCAAGGTCGAGTACGGGATGAGTCTCAAAGCCGCGCTCATCGAGTTCAACAACCGGTATCACATCCCGCGGTTGGCTCGGACCGTCAAGCTGGTCTCGAAGGCCCAAGAGGCCTCCAGCCAGATTACGGCGGTCCTCTCGACCGCGGCCCAAGCCAGCGAGAATCAGGACGACATCGCCCGCGAGCGCCGGTCGCGCTCCCGGATGCAGGTCGTCATCATCATCATGACCTACCTCACGCTGTTGGCGGTGATGGCGATTCTGAAGGTGAAGTTCCTCGACGTGATGGCCGGGCTATCGAGTCAGGCGTCGTCGTCCGGCGGCGGGGCCGGGGCGTCCCAGTTCGCTGGCGGCATCGACACCAACCTGCTGGCGATGCTGTTCTTCCACGCCGTGACCCTGCAGGCCATCCTGTCGGGGTTCATCGCGGGCTACATCCGCGACGCGTCGCTGCTGTCGGGCGTGAAGTTCGCGGTCGTCCTGCCGACCGTCGCGCTGATCGTGTTCATCTTCATCTAACCATGCGCGCACAAACGACACTCGACTTCGCCATCGGGATGAGCGTCTTCCTGCTCACGGTCGCGTTCGTCGTCAGCTTCCTCCCCGGGATGTTCCAACCCTTCGAGGCGGGCGGCGGCGACGAAATCGTCGCGGCCGACCGGGTCGCCAACCAACTCAGCCGCAGTCTACTGGTCCGCGGCCCAGAGCCGTTTATGCTCGACGATTCCTGCACCTCGCAGTTCTTCGCGCTCGCCGGGTCGCCCACCGAGTCGTCGCCGCCCGACTGCCGATTCGAGGGGACGACGCTACAGGAACGGCTCGGACTCGCTGACGACGCCGACGTCAACGTCCAACTCGTCGGCGAGGACGCCGACGGCGACGGCGACCCCGACCTGCTCTGTTCCGACGGGGACGCCGACGGTGACGGCAACATCGTCATCGACGAGGAGGGCGACCAGTCGTGCGCCACCACGTTCGAGGCGGGCGAGACGCCGCCCGACGAGTCCGGGTCGGTCGTGGTCACCCGTCGAGTGGTCTCGATACAGCACCGCGAGGCGACGCTCCTCGTGAGGATGTGGTAGCGATGCGGGCACAGGCACACACCCTCGAAGGCGTCGTCGCCGGACTCCTGCTCGTCAGCGCGCTCGTCTTCGCGTATCAGGTGACGGCCGTGACGCCGCTGTCGGGCAGTACGTCGAGCCAGCACATCGAGAACCAACAGCGAGCGACCGCCGAGGGCGCGCTCCAGACCACCGCCGAGTCGGGCGCGCTCAAGCGGGCGCTCCTCTTCTGGGACTCGGCGAACAAGAAGTTCCACGGCGCGGACAACGGCCAGCACTACACGAACACGCAGGACCCGCCCAATCGGTTCCTCGCCGCGATGGGGCGGACGTTCGCCGACCGCGGTATCGCGCTCAACGTCCACGTCGTCTACACCGACACGGGCGGCACCCGGCGGAGCCAGCAGTTGGTCTACCGGGGCGAACCCAGCGACAACGCGGCGACGGCGACGACGACGCTCACGCTGTACGACAGCGACGTTCTCTACGCCGACCCGGACGGCGACGACGTGGCCGACCCGACGGGCACCGAAATCGGGGACGACCCCAACGCCTTCTACGTCCCCGACGCGGGGTCGAGCAGTAGCGTCTACAACGTCGTCGTGGTGGAGGTGACGGTATGGCGTCAGTAGACGAGTTAGTCGAGTGCGTTCGGCGGGAAACGAATAAAGAAGATTCTAAAACGATGAAAAATATGTCTCAAACGAAGCGTGACCGCGGCCAACTCGTCCTCGTCGGCGCGCTCACGCTCGCGGTCTCGCTGGTCGTGCTGGCGGTCGTCCTCAACTCCGCCATCTACACCGAGAATCTGGCGAGTCGGAGCAGCGAGGCCGGGACCAGCGCGGCGGTGGACGCCCGCGAGAGCGTCCGCGACGGCGTCGGCGGCGTGACTGACCACGTGAACAGGAACCACGCCGGAGCGGACTACACCGAGCTGGCCGACACTCACCTCCCGGCCGCGCTGGCCGAGTGGCGACCGTTGGTGGTCCGCCAGCAGGTCGTCTCGGGACGGACGCTCCGGGTCGCGCGCGTCGACAACACCGAGGGTACCAGAATCGCCGACGAGAGCGCCGGAGAGTTCCGTCCTCAGACTTCGGGTGCCAATCCCCTCGGCTACGGCGACCCGAATTGGCTGGTCGCGGATTCGGTCGAGGTCCGGAACTTCCTCCTCGGCCAGATTTCGGCCTCGGACCTGACCAGCGCGAGCGCGCCCTTCGACCCCGAGGACGCGGGCACCTTCTTCGTGGAGGTCCGCGAGCGAGGCGGGTCCGAGGAGTGGCAGGTCGCGCTCTACGAGGACGGCGGGAGCGTCGGCGTGCTGGTCTGGGACGAGGACCCCGCCGAGGCCGACGAGGAGGCCATCGGGTCCTGTCAGACCCCCGGTCCCGCGACGGTGGACCTCACCGGGGCCTCGCTCGGCGGCGAGTCCTGCGAGGCGCTCTCGTTCTTCGAGGAGGCCCAAAGTCCGCTCGACATCTACTACGTCAACGGCGACGACGCGGTCGGCACCTACGAACTCGTCGTGGACCGGGCCGGACACGCGACCAGCGACGCGCTCAAGAACCGCGTCGATGCGGAGAACTACGGCCGCCACTGCGACGGCCCGACCTACGCCGACAGTCCAAGCAACGACCCCTACGCCGCGGCGGCGGTCTACTCGACCACCGTGGACTTCCGGTTCGCCAGCGAGTCGGTCACCTACGAGACCGAGGTTCGGGCCGCGAACGGCGAACCAGGACCTGCACCGAAGCATCCGCGCGTCACCGGCCTGAGCGTGACGGACAACAGCGACCCCGACGGCGACGCCTCCTTCGCCGTGAACTGGGAAGTTGCCGACCCGAACGCCGACCTCGACAGCGTGACCGTCGAGTTGCGCCAGGGCGGGTCCCCGGTTGACGCCCCGCCCTCGGTCAGCGTCGGCGGCGCGAGCGATTCGGGGTCTGTCACGCTCTCGGACTCGAACGGCGGGGGCGGAACCTACACCGTCGTCGTCACGGTGACCGACGACGCGGGCCACTCGCGCACCGACGCCGAGACACACGCCGCTGACGGCGACGGCGGAACGGGGTGTCCGCCGTGAGCCGGAATCGCCTTCCGGACCGGTTCCGCCGGGACGACCGCGGCGTCTCGACCACGCTCGGCTACATCCTGAACCTCTCGGTGGCGACGCTGGTCATCACCGGTCTCCTCGTGGCTGGCGGCGACATGGTGGCCGACCAGCGCGAGCAGACGACTCGCTCGGAACTCCGAGTTATCGGCCAGCAACTCGCCGCGGACCTCGTGGCGGCCGACGAACTCGCCGCGACGATGGGCGGCGACGGCGACGACACGCTCGAAATCGAGCGCCAACTCCCCCGAGAGGTCGCGGGCCGGACCTACAGCATCGAGCTACGCAATCCCGGCTCGGACCAGCCGTACCTCCGCCTGTCGGCGACCGGGACCGACATCAGCGTCAGGGTCGAACTCACGCTGGAGACGCCGGTGGTCGAGTCGTCGGTGAACGGCGAGCAGATTCTGATTCGGTACGCGAACCCGGACGGCGACTCGACTTACGAGTTGGAGGTGAAGAATGCGTAAGCGAATCGCGGCGTCCGACCGGGGCGTCAGCGACGTCATCGGGTTCGTGCTGATATTCGCGCTCATCACGTCCACGGTGGCAATCGTCTACACCTTCGGGTTCTCCGGGCTTCAGGACGCCCGACAGCAGGAGCGCATCTCGAACGCCGAGCGCGTCTTCGACATCTTGGCCGACAACGTCGGCGACCTCCAGCACCGGGGCGCACCCAGTCGCGCGACCGAAATCAAGCTCTCGGAGGCCTCGCTGGGCTACGACGACGAGACCGCGGTGACAGTCGAGGTCACCAACGCTCCCTCGACGCCCCGATTCAGCACGAACATCGACCCCGTCGTCTACTCGCCGACCGGCTCGCGGGTCCAGTTGGTCTACGAGAACGGGGCCGTCCTCCGCGAGCGACGGGGGACCGGCGGCGTCCTCCTCGAACGACCGGGGTCGGTGTTCCGGAAAGACGGAGACACCAAGACCGCCGTGATTCCGTTCGTCCAGACCCGCAAGGCCGGGAGTCCGGGCGTCGGCGGCTCCACGACGGTCCGGATTCGCACGGAACTGACCGGCTCGGAGGTCCTCGGCGCGCTCGCCACTCCCTCCGACGCCACGGCCGACCCCGACGGAGACGGGACCGACGAGGCCGACCCCGACCCCGACGGCGACGGGCAAGACGAGTACGAGATAACCTACACCATCGAGACCTCCGAGACGCGCGCGCCGCTCTGGGAGCAAGCCCTCGAAGAACGAATCCCCGACGCGTGGAACGCCGACGCCTGTGAGGTGCCCTCGGACGGGACGGTCACTTGCACCCTCAGCGTCGAGCGCCTCTACGTGACCGTGGCGCGAGTAGACGTGTCGTTCAGCTGATTCAGCTCGTCTCGACCTCGATTTCGTTCTCGGTGACGTGGAGGTAGGTGATGTACATCCCGCCGCCGCCGTACTCGATTCGGCCGTAGGAGGCCCCTTCGTTGACGGTGTTACTGCTCTTGTCGTCGATGGTCAGGGCGAACCCGCCCATCTCCGAGGCGTAGTGGTTGACGATGCGGTCTATCGTCTCCCGGTCGCCGTCGTCGGGTTCGTAGCTCTCGGACTCCCACGTCGCTGGCGGGTTGTGACCGTCCAGCGTCACCGGGTCGCGCACCGTGCCCTTCGGCTTGAAGTTCATCACTTCGCTGTTCTTGAGGTCCACGTACTCCAGTTTCGGGTCGTCGGACTCGACGTCGTGGACGCTCCCGTCGTTGTCGTCGTCGTCCACGAAGTCGATGACCATTCGGACCTCGTCGTCGCCGTCGCCGTTGTAGTCGCCGCACTCGGCCTCGAAAGCGTCGGCGTCGTACCAGCCCTGCTCGTGGATGCCGCCGTCCGACGAGTAGTAAATCGTCACCGAGGCGACCGCGTTACAGCCGCTCCCGCCGTTCTGTCGGATGTGAATCTCGAACTGGGTTGTTCCCTTGTCGACGTACATCGACCACTTGAGGTTCGCAAAGTTGGCGCTGTCGGCGTCGTCTGGCCGGACTGTGACCTCGAAGTCGGTCATCCCGTGGCCCGCGATGCCCCGAACGTCCACCGACCCGTCTTCGCCCGGCATATCGAAGAATCCGGTGTTACCCGTACTGATGAGTCGGATGACGACGGTCTCGTTGGCGTCGTAATCGTTGACCTTGGCGTTGGTTCGCTCGCGGAAGTACTCGGCCCATCCCTCGTGGTACTCGCTCTCGACGTAGATTTTGATCCGACCGTGTTCGGAGGGGTTCGTGTACGCGGGTTTCGAGGTGTCGTCCTCGTAGTGTTCGGAGGCGTCGGGGAAGACGTGTTTCATCTCCGCGCCCGACTTCACCCGAGCCTTCGACCCGCCCGCAGATCCGCCCGAACCGGTGACTCGCACGAGGGGCAAGGTCAGCGTCGAACCGCGGTAGTGAAACTCCGGGGGCGAGACCATCGAGACGCCGCCGTTCTCGTCCTGCCGCCAGACGCCGCCGCCCTGATAGACGAGTTTGGTGTCGTCGTTCTCGTAGACCAGCGACCCGAGGTCGTTCTCGTATATGATTTCGTCCGTCCCGCTCCCGTCGTAGTTGACGTGTTCGATGGTGATGTGCCCGTCTCCGGGTTCCGGACGGAGCGTGCCCGAGGTTCCGCCGAAGTCGACAGTCTGGACGTCGGAGTCGCCGAGCGCGACCTTCGCCGCCCGGGAGTCGAACACCGTCATGGCGAGTTCCGCCTGCTTGAGTTCGGTCGACGAGCGAGTGTCCTCGAGCGCAACGTCACCGAACCCGAGGATGAGTCCCGTCCCGGCGATGGTGATGGCCAGCAGCAAGACGACGCCCAGCGTCTCTGACTGGCCTCTCTCCGACGATTCAGAACAAGGCCACATGTTTCCGCTTGCTTTCGAGTCCGATAGTATAAATCTGATGGGCAACGACTGCTCGAATCTGTAGGCCGACGCCGGATTCGACTGGCGACTTCGAAAGTTCGCGGCGAGTCCCGCCACAAACCCTACCCCGGTGGCTCCCCCTCGTTCCGATGTGCCACAACTCTCGACTCTCGTGATGGCGCTGGGTGCGGGACTGTTCGTGCTTCCGATTCCCGGGACGTTCATCCTCGGGGGACTCGTGATGTTCGTCGGTATCGGGATGTACCTCTTGGGTGGGAAGTAGGTTCCGGACGGGAACAAGGCGCGGAGGCGGTATCTCTCGAAGCTGGAACCGACGCCGTTTCTCTGGACCGCGATAGGTCGGTCATTCGATGCTTCTTCCGGCGCTTTTCGTCATCGGAAAACCTATGTACGATCCACCCTGATAACGCATAGCAACCGAATGAGTATGTCGAGAAAGAACATCGACCCCGTCGAGATTGAATCCACCGCTAACAACGGCGATTCGACCTCTACCTACGTTTTCGATATCAGCCACCACATGCTCGACGGCGAGGTCTGCACGGGCCTCGCACTCGCGCTCTCGGAGGTTCTCGAACGCGACCCCGGACAGATGACGCCGCTGAGTTCGGTGGTGGACTGCGACGCGCTCCAACTGCTCTTCCACACTCGGCGGTACGGCGACCTCCGAGACGACGTGTCCGTCTCTTTCCCCTACGACGTGTACGAAGTCACGATTCACTCCGGCGGACGAGTCGTCGTGCGGGGATAAGGGCAGTCGTCACGCCTCAGTTATCGCTGGCTCTTACTCGTCGTTCGGCGACACAGTTACGTCGCTCCGACTGGTGTGGTAGCATATGACAACCGCGTCACGCAGGTTCGACTGGCGACTCGCCGCGCTCGTGGTCCTCCTCCTCGGGGCCGGGGCGCTCCAAGTCGTCGCCGCGTCGGCGGGCGGCGGTGACGACGTGCAACTCGTCGTCATCGGTTCCGCCAGCATCGTCATGTTACTGGCTATCGGCGTCGTGATGCTGATGGTCCGCTCGCGGACCGAGCGCCAATCGTGAGGGTTGGCCGCTTCGTGAGGGCTGACCGCTTCGTGAGGGCTGACCGCTTCGTGAGGGCTGACCGCTTCGTGAGGGCTGACTGCTCCGTGACGACTGACCGCCAATCGTGATGTGTCTCGCCCACGTAGGACCGCCGGATAGATGACTCGGCGGATGCGCGAGTTCCTCGGACCGAGGCCTCGGAACCTCGCCGCGCTGGTCGCGGTCGGGGCGTTACTCGGCGGCGCGTACCTCCTCGTCTCGAACCCGCTGGTCCGGTATGGCGCGTGGCTGCTGGCGTTCGCCGTCTGGATGGCGTGGTTCGTCGCCGTCGCGCGCGAGTGGATTTCGCGGGCCGACTTCTGACTAGAGGTGCTATCGCACTCGACTTCGAGAGAGTCGTTGCCACGCACGATGAAACCATTTAAAAGGACACGCCACCTATATCGGTTGTGAGTGAAGATTCTGGGCGACGGAACCTCCGCATGCCCGACGATTCAGAGCAGTTTGCCATCGTAACCGAGATGCTCGGCAAGAACCGCGTGCGCCTCCGGTGCAACGACGGTGTCGAGCGAATGGGCCGGATTCCCGGCCGAATGCGCAAGCGAATCTGGATTCGACGCGACGACATCGTGCTGTGCGAACCGTGGGACTGGCAGGACGAGAAGGCCGACATCGAATGGCGCTACGACGGGTCCGCACAGGACCAACTGCGACGCGAAGGCCACATCAACGTCTGATACCGTACTTCTCGAGTCACTTCTTCGGCACGTCAGGTTCCGACCGACGAGTCGCACGACACCTTGTAGTGAACTGAGAGAACAACGATATAATCGGCATCTAATATCAAGCTGGTCTGTTAGAAGTATCCCGGAAGCGCTTATCAGGAAGTTCGTCAGAGTCCCGACCACGACAGCAACAATGTGGGCGGACCCGAACGACGGACCGTTCTGCGGCGCGACGCTCCAGAACAGCGTGGAGTTCATCAACCACATCGATGACACCTCGGCTGCGAGACTAGCTTCGACGCTTGGCGGACAAACGTCGCTGGCGACATCCGCGGTGGCTAGTCGGGATAGCGTACTCGAACGACGACGGATTTCTCCCGGCGTGAAGGTTAGTGGCGGTAGCGAGAAAAATAGGCGTAACTCGACTAGGGCGTAGACCGAAACAAGCTCGTAGGAGGACTGGAATTGGCCTTATAGGTCACGACGACCCGCAGTTCGTTTTGACTGACGCGACGACATGGGCAGTCGGTGAGGTTTCCACCTGACGACAGCGAGCCGAAGTCGTAAATCGGCAGTTTGCTCGTCACTCGCTGTCGTCTTCGGGCGTCGTCACGTACGCGAAGTAGGTACTACTGGCGCTTTGCGCGATAAGAATGGGTCCGTAGGGCCCGAGCGCGAGTGGTGACGTGACCTTCCCGCGGAACTGGATCGAGTCGGTGACCTCCCGGCGCGAGAGCGAGAGGCGCTCGACGATGTCGTAGCCAGCGAGGAAGACGCTCTCACCGGTCACGAGCGGTTGGTAGGCGCTCTGGGCCTGTACGCTCCATTCTCTGGTACCGTTGGCGGCGGACACGACGTGGAGTTGCGGCTCGTCGATTCCGGAGA
This sequence comes from Halorussus ruber, assembly GCF_004765785.1. Lineage (GTDB taxonomy): Archaea > Halobacteriota > Halobacteria > Halobacteriales > Haladaptataceae > Halorussus > Halorussus ruber. Next base: position 40,643 of record NZ_SBIT01000017.1, read on the forward strand.
GAAATATCGTCTCACCGTCTGGCGATACCGCTGGGGGTGCGTCGGCGTCTACAGTCTCATAGTGCCATAGTCGCTCTCCGCTAGCCGCGTCGAAGGCCCAGAGCGTTCCGGTCTCAACGTCCGTGTAGAGGACCTGGCCCTCCGAGACCACTGGATAAAGAACAGGTGCGATTCCTTCGACCTCCCACGCCGTTTCGCCAGTCGTCCACTCGAGCGCACGAAGCGCCGGAACGTCCGTACCACCGGTAGTGACGTAGATCCGGTCGTCGTCGGCCGCGAGACCGTATGGGACGCCGAGTTCCTTCGACTGCCAGCGGGTCTCGCCAGTATAGGCGTCCAGCGCCACGACTCGCCGACCGGATCTGACGACGATGCGGTCGTCCCGTTTGAGGTGAGTCTGGTAGAACCCGCTTCCGCCGACGTTTCGACGCCAGTACACTCTCCCTGTTTCGATGTCCACGGCGAAGGTGTTCGCGCCGCCTGAGAAGATGGCCGTCTCGCCGTAGACTGATGGCGTCGTGTAGTCAACGACGTCCGGGTTGTGCCACAGTTGCTCGCCAGTTCCCGGTTCCAGCGCGAACGCGCCACTCGTTAGGCTTCTGGTCTCCGACCGCGCGAGGAGGATGCGATTGCTCGCGTAGATCGGAGCGTCGGTGCGGTCAGGTTTCCCAATCCGGAGGACCCGCCGGGCCGTAAGGGAGTCGTCTGGAACAGTGAGACCGGTCGAACTTGTGTTCCGCCGGTCGTGACCGAGCATCGGCCACGGGGAATCGGCGCTACCGTACGTCGGTTCCGGTGCTGACTCTCTCGACTCGAAGCACCCGGCAGTCGTGGTGAGTCCGACGAGACTTGTTAGGACACTTCGTCGAGTGACGTGGAGCGCGGACATCCTAATATACCTATACGTTTGTAACCGTACCAAAAAAATTGGGCGGCTCAATCGGCTGTTCAGGCGGACCAGTACGCCGTGCCGTAGTCCTCTTCCGTGTGGGTGTTCGTGCCAAAGAGGGTGTTGTCGTACCAGCGCCAGGTGTCGTCGTAGGCGTAGTCCGTTGAAGTCGTATTGTTGGCGACCTTCGTCCGCTGGCCCATGTAGCTCGTGAGCGTCTCGTCGGAGACGTTCCCGCCGCGCTTGATGTCGAAGTCGTAGTCGACCTGTTCGTCGGCGTTGCCCACGAACGTCCCGACCTTGACGCCCGAGGTGGTTTTGGACTCGCTGAACGAGATCGACCCGGTTCCTTCGACGCTGTCGAAACCTGCCGAGAGCGAGAATCCGACGGACTTGGTCGTCGTGTAATCCCCTTCGTCGCTCGGCGGGCCGTAGTCGTCGATCTCGCCGTCGTTGAACGTCATCGACCGACTCATGAAGTCGTTGCGCCACTGGTTCGAACTACAGTTGTTGTCCTCGTTCGCGCTGGGGATGATTTGGAGTTCGGTCTCCCAGCCGAACCAGTCGTTGCCAGTGTCGTCTTCCTGAAGTCGAGCACCCCACTGACGCCGGTCCCAGCCACCGTACGGGCAGGGGTCGCTGACGCTGAGGTCATCGAGTCCGAGGCAGTTCCAGTTCGTATCGTTACCGGTCGCCGGGGGACAGATGGTCCCCGTTGGCTGGAGTGTCGTGTCGCCGGTCGTCGTCACATCGTCGCCGCCAGCCTGAAGCTTCTGCCCAAGGAAGTCGAACACGGTTGAGCTGGTCGCTTCCCCGGTGCGAAGTCTGAAGATGTTGAGTGAGCCGGACGCCGGAAACGCGAGCGCGACTGTCTCCTCGTTGGCGTACGAGTACTCGAATCCGAAGGAGTACGGCAGGTCCGTTCCCTCGTGTGGTCGCCCGTTACGAATAGCCTGCTCGACCGCGGTCTGGGGGACGTCGAAGACGGTAGAGAGCAGACCGTCGAATGCGGGGGTGCCAGCGAAGGCCACCGGCTTACCCTGCTTCAAGGCGGCGACCAGGTTCCCGCGGGCGACCGTCGTGTCGGGCGCGACCACGATGAGATCCGCATTCCCGAGGCCGGAACGCTCCAGCCCCGCGGGAAGATCGAAGCTGACGTTCCCGCCGAGGAACACGCGGGTCCCCTCCGGGAGCGATGGGTCGGAGCTATCGGGCCGTGCCGAGACTGCCTGCGGTCCGACGGTGGTCGCGGCCGCGGCAGCTCCTGTCGCTTTTAGGACGCTACGTCGCGTCGGTGTTGAGAGGTTGTCATTTGACATGGTCTCTGTTCGGTCAGAGGTATTCGTAGTCGATGCTCATCGTCTCCTTGTCCGTGACTGTCACCTCGTCGTAGACGCTCCCGCCGTTCGTGTAGAAGAACGTCTCTTCGGCGGTCAGTTCCACGATGTCGTAGTAGCCGGAGCTGGGCTGGTTCGTTTCGACGGCAGTACCACAGCCCAGCTCTTCGGTATTGTCGCCGGTCCCACTTCCGTAGTCCTGCTTGAAGTCTCCGTGGAGCTGATCCGCGTCGTTCGCGTCCGTCGCCGAGTCGGTCGTCACGTCGCCGTTGTGGGTCCACGACCACGACAGTGGCGTGTCCCGAGCCGACAGGCGAGCGGATTTCGTTCCGTCGCCACTAATGGGGTTGACCGGCGCGTAGTCGGTGAGGGAACTCGACTCGACGCCCGGTGAACTCTGAGCGGGACTCCAGTCGTGGAACGTATCGCCCGAGAGGTTACTATAGACATCCGGCACGGTTTCCATAATCTGGATGGGTGCGAACGTCTCGCCGTCGCTCGTCCCGTCGTTCGTGAGTCGGTGGACCTCAATGTCGTGGTGAATCGTCCCGGCATCGGTATCAGTACCAGCACTTCCATAGAAGCCGACCTCGAACTCCCAAGACTTGCTCTGGGTCGTCACCGACTGGGTCTCCGAGAAGACGCCGGTACTCCCGATCTGTGTTCGGAACTCCTCAACGCGTCGCTTGAGGTCCGCGACGCGCTGGTCCACCTTCGAGGGGTCGGGCGTCTTGGCCGAGAAGTAATGGGGAACGCCACGGTCGTCGAAGCCGACGGCGAACCCGACGAGGGGCTTGTCGTCAGCACTGTGGAACCTCGCGGCTCGCTTCGGGTACTCACCGTTCTCTCGGCGGTAGGCTTCGACTGCTCTCTCCCAAAGGCGGTCCTGTAGCTCTTCCCCGACAGGGGACGCTACACTTCCGAAGGCCGTCTGGACGCGCGACGGCCCTTCACTTCCGGTCGCAGTCACCGCGGGAACGCCTCCTAATCCCGCAACTGCGACACCGGCTGTTCGAAGTACCGTCCGACGCGTGTGTCGGTTCTCCTCCGACATTGCACTCGGAGAGTGTGGCTTTGAAAATGTATTTGTAGCTATGTTAAATTAATCAGGTTCGAGAATTGTTCATGGCTCCTGAACGTATTCGGATTCCCGTACGAGAACGGGGTTCTGGACGGACCGGGCGTTTTTAGGATTACAGATTCCAGAAAATTAAAATATGATATATCTCTAATACTATCTATGAGGATGCTGGCTGAAACCGACGCCTCCGACGTTCTCGCTACCGTGAATAAACGTCAGGACCTCCTCAAACAAGTCGCCAGCGGCGTTCAGGACCGCCAAGAGCTTGCGAGCCTCACCGAGAGTTCCAAAACAACTGTTTATCGGGGACTAGATCAGCTCGAAGAGCAGGACCTCGTCACCGAGCGAAATGGCCACTATCGCCCCACCGAGTTCGGCAAATGGCTATCTGAGAACTTTGAGGCGCTCGCTGAGCGGACAGAGTTGGCTTTCGAACACCGGCAGTTCCTCCGGCAGCTTCCGATGACGTTCGAACCTAAACAATTTTCCACGGGGGAGACGTACCACAGCACTACTTACGACCCGCAGGCAGCGTCTCGAGCCCTCACGAAACACATCAGCAACCAGTCGCCGATTACGATTGTCACGCCGACCATCCAGCGCGACGTTCTCGATGGTATTTGTGGTCGGCTCGGACGCCAACGCCTCGAAGTGGAACACGTCACGAGCGAGCAGGTACTCACAGTTCTGTCTGAAGAGTACGACGACTATCTAAACCACGACAACGTAGACGTCAAAATCAGCGATTCTTTCCCGGAGATCGGACTGTATCGAACCAGCGATACGGTAGCACTAACCACATTCTCTGAGGAGTATCACCCTACCTCTGTCCACATAACTAACGCCGACGCCGTCGTCACAGCGGTCGAATCGCTGATCGAGGAGTACCGCGATGCTGCCCGACCAAGACTGGTCCAACACTGACGTGGTCAATCCCGAACTCTCGTCGAATGCGACTCACCCCGACAGTAACACCTGTCGCTATGCTCCTGTCGTGGGAGGAGTAAAATCCGGCCCAGCCGTCGGTCGGGAACCAACGAACCGTATCCGACCGGCCACAGGGAAGACTATACGAACGGACTCATCGCAACAGGACGAGCGAAGTTTGGCCACGACGACCGACGAATTGAGAACCGAGTGAAGTGAACGAAAGGAGGAAGTGGACTCGTCGGGATTTGAACCCGAGGCCTTCCCCGTGCCAGGGGGATGATCTACCGCTGATCTACGAGCCCTCGAACGCATTTCTTCGTTGGCCGGGGTGATTGATAAACCTCTCGGATTCCGATTACCACCGGGAACCGATGACGCATCACGCGACGGCTCGACGGTGGGTGGTAGTCTTGAGCCGTGTTTTGTTGGTTTTTGGAATTGTATAGATATATTTAACATCTACAAGCATTGCTTTACACCCCCTACTTCGCTCGGTGAGACAGGCCACATCCTGGTGGACTGAAAGGGCGAGCGCGGTTCGCGTTTACCGTGGTCGTCTCAGCGACCCCTATCTGAAGATGAGCCGAGCGAAGCGAGGCGAATCGAAGATATGTCGCTGAGCGACCGCGAACCGCGCGAGGGCTTTCGAAACCTCGGTCGCTGTTTTCGTGGCTTATTAGAACACGTTCGGACAGAAGCCGAAGGCAGAAAGAAGCTAGCTTCAGACTTGAGAGGGAGAAAATCTGGCTGGTTCGGGAGAGAGAAGATAGAGAAGAGCTAGCTTCAGGCTTGAGTCTAGGCGTCTACCGCACCGCCCCGCACCGCAACCGCGGGCCACGTCCTCCCCAACCGATTGCGCTTCTCGGCCTTCGGCCTGCGATGCTCATCCACCGGCAGAGACAAGCTCTGCCGAGCCTGCGGTCGCTTTGCTCCCGCAGACCTCGCACGGAAGGGCGCGGCGATAAAACGCCGCGCCAGCGCGCGCCGAATCGGTTGGCAAGAGGCTCAAACCCAATAGAATATAGTAAACCTTTACCCTCCGACGTGCATCCATTGGAGTACGGGAACAGCACAGCCGCAAATCTGACTCGCCGGGTGCTCGCGGGCGTTGCCCGCTCGCGACCGAGGTCGTTCGACCTCGCCTTTTGCCCGGCTCGGGATTGCGGACGTGCGCCGCGTCAATCGACGCATCAGCACGCCTACCTCACAATCGGCGATAGCGGCCTGTGCAGTTCCAATCCGATAACAATGGCACGAATGCACACCCGCCGCCGTGGCTCGTCCGACTCGGACAAGCCGGTGGCAGACGAACCCCCGGAGTGGAGCGACGTAGACGAAGACGCCATCGAGGAGCGCGTCGTCGAACTGGCAGAGCAGGGCCACAGCCCGAGCCAAATCGGCCTGAAGCTTCGTGACGAAGGCGTGAAGGGCACGCCCGTCCCGAACGTGAAGCTGGCGACCGGCAAGAAGGTCACCGAGATTCTCGAGGAGAACGACGCCGAGTCCGACATCCCCGAGGACCTCTACAACCTGATGGAGCGGGCCGTCCGACTGCGCGAGCACATGGACGAGAACCCCCAGGACGCTCAGAACAAGCGCGCGCTCCAGAACACCCAGTCGAAGGTCCGTCGCCTCGTTGACTACTACCGCGGCGACGAACTCGACGCGGACTTCACCTACTCCTACGAGACCGCCAAGGAACTCCTCGAATAGATGTCCACCTCGGGTCGAACGGACGGCGCGGACGAGAGCAACCCCGCGGCCAGCGACGTCGCCGCCAGCTTGCGCGAGGCCGACTTCGTGCGACTCCTCGCGCGGGCCGACGGCGACTGTCTCGCCGCCGCAGGGCTGCTCGCCCGCGCTCTCGCCGAGCGCGGCGTCCCCTATCAGGTGCGCGTCGGTCGGTTCGGCGCGACGCTGGCCGGTCCCGAGAGCGGCCCCGACGACGCGAGCGAGTCGGACGCGAACACGTCCGACACGACCGTTGGCGTGGGTCTCGGCCCCGCCGCGGACGCCCACCTCAGCGCCGAGGAGACGCCCGCGAGCGTCCTCGCCTTCGACGTGGCACGGAATCTCGGCGCGTCGCCAGACCCGACGCTCGCACTCGCGGGAGTCGTCGCCGCGGGCTACCCCGCAGGCGGTGGCGAGAGCGCGCACCTCCTCGAAGCGGCCCGCGACGGTGGCGTCGAGCGCCGACCCGGCGTCGGGATTCCGACCGAGGACCTCGCCGACGGATTGGCCCACTCGACGTTGGCGCACGCCGACTACTCCGGCGACGCCGGGGCCGTGCAGGCCACGCTGGCCGAACTCGGTCTCCCCGCCGAACTCGACGACGAGGCCCACCGCCGCGTCGCCTCCGAGTTCGCGCTGGCGGTCACGGGAGCCGAGGGCGCGACCGACCGCGCCGCCGAGGCAGTCGAGCGTGCGCTCCGACCGCACACTATACCAGACGGCCCCTTCGCCACAATCGAAGGCTACGCCGACGTGCTGGAGGCGCTCGCCCGAGAGCGACCCGGAACCGGCGTCGCAGTCGCGCTCGGTCACGACGCCCGAGGCGACGCACTCGACGCGTGGCGAAGTCACGCCGAGCGCGCCCACGCCGTCCTTCGGAACGGGACCACGGGCCGGTACGACGGCCTGTTCGCGCTCCGGACCGACGAAGCCCCAGTCGAGACGGTCGCCCGTCTCCTGCGGGACTTCCGGTCGCCCGAGCCTGTCGCGCTCGTCGTGAGCGAGGAGCAGGCCGCGGCGGCCGCGACGGAAGCGTGTGGCGTCGGCGCGGCGATAGCGGAGGCGGCGAGCGCAGTCGGCGGCACGGGCGGTGGGACGGCCACCCGCGGTTACGCCGAGTTCGACCCCGAGACGGACACCAAGGAGTTCCTATCCGCCTTCAGGGAGGCCAGAGCATGAGCCGGTCGGCGACGATTCGGACGGACGTCGAGGAGGCCGAAATTCTGGCGGCCTCGGTCCGCCCGGACAACACGCCCCAAATCGACACGCGAGTCGAGGACGGCGCAGTTGTGACCGCTATCGAGCGCGAGACGACCGGCGGCCTCCGGACCACGGTGGACGACTACGTCGTGAACCTCTCCGTGGCCCAACGAGTCGTACAGGCAGCTAAACGACATGCAGACAACACAAAGCAGACAGATAACACATGAGTGAACGCTCAGTATCCAAGCAGAAACAGGAAAAGCGGTGGTACACCATCCACGCTCCCCAGCAGTTCGACCGACAGGAGCTCGGTGGCACCCCCGCAGACGAACCGGACAAAGTTCTCGGCCGCAACGTCGAGACCACGCTCGGCGAGCTGAAAGGCGACGCCAGCGAGAACAACACCAAGCTCACGTTCAAGATCAACGACGTGGGCAGCGACTCGGCCTACACCGAGTTCATCAAGCACGAACTCACCCGCGACTACCTGCGGAGCCTCGTGCGACGCGGTGCCTCCAAAATCGAGGCCTACATCACGGTCCTGACGACCGACGACTACCGCGTCCAGATTCAGCCCGTCGCGTTCACGACCAAGAGCGCCGACGCGAGCCAGGAGCAGGCCATCCGCCGCACGATGATCGACATCGTCGAGGAGGCCGCCGAGGACCGCACCTTCGAGGACCTCATCGACAGCGTGGTCGAAGGTCGTCTCTCGTCGGCCATCTACGGCGAGGCCAAGACCATCTACCCGCTGCGCCGCGTCGAGATTCAGAAGGCGACGATGGAAGCCCGTCCCGAAGAGGTCGCCGCCGAGGAGGAGACCTCCGTGGACGTGGACGAAGAGGAAGTCGAAGTCTAAGCGCGGACTTCGGAGTTCGATTCGACTTTTCGTTTTCTTCGAAGCGACGAGTCGCTACTATTCTTCGGTCACGACGACTTTCCCGACCATCCCGCTCGGCTCGTGGGGGATGCAGAAGTAGTGGTACTCGCCCGGCACCTCGAAGGTGTGTTCGTAGGTCCGGCCCGCCTCGATGCGGCCCTCGAAGTTGCCCATCCAGCCGTCGCGGGCGGCCTCCTCCGATTCGAACCCGCCCGAGGCGAAGTACTCGGCCCCGTCGGGAATCTGGCCCTCGTAGGCCGTGACGGTGTGTCTGCGGTTGCCCGTGTTCGCCCAGACGACGGTCTCACCCACGGAGACCTCGAATTCGGCCGGTCGGAAGAACGCCGACCCCATGCCGATGTCGTACTCGCCCTGCCCGGCGCTGGCGTTTTCACCCGAAAAGGAGGTACAGCCCGAGAGGCCGACTGCGGCGACGGTCGCGCTCCCGGCGAGGAATGTTCGGCGGTCCATGTCCGACTCTCGGGACGCGAGCGATTTATGTCATGCGGAAGGTCGTAGCCGCCGACTCGGAAACGAAAAAACGTATCAACGGCCGTCGCCCACCCCGCAAGTATGCAACCCCGGTTCGTCGGTCGGCTCGGCGTCGCCGACGCGGTGACGGTCGCCAACGCCGCGCTCGGCTTTCTCGCGGCGGTCGCCGCCACCATCGAGCCGGAACTGGCCGCGCGTCTCATTCTGCTTGCCGCGGTCGCAGACGGTCTCGACGGCGTCATCGCCAAGAAACTCGGAAGCACCCCCGCGGGCGAGTATCTGGACTCGCTGGCCGACGTGGCCTCGTTCGGGGTCGCGCCCGCCGTGCTGGTGTTCGTCGTGGCGCGGGGGCGTTGGGGGCTGGAGAGTCCCTCCCTGATGGCGATTGCGGCCTTCTGCGTGCCCGCGATTTTCGTGGCGATGGCGGTCGTCCGGTTGGGCCTCTACACCGCCTACGACGTGGGGAACGGCCACACCGAGGGCGTACCCAGCACGCTCGCGGCGACGGTGCTGGCGGCGACGGTCCTCGCGGGCGTCGAGGAGGCCGCGGTCCTGCTGGCGACCGCCGGGATATTCGCGTACCTGATGGTGACGCGCGTGACCTATCCGGACCTCTACGCCCGGGACGCGGTGGCGATGGGCGGCGTGCAGGCGCTCGCCATCCTCGCGCCGACCGCGTTCGGGCGGGCCTTCCCGAAACTTCTGCTCGGGGCCGCGCTGGCGTATCTCCTGCTCGGCCCGCGGTTCTACTGGCGGGACGCCGACTGTGACCTCGACGGTCCCGGCGTGGCGGCCCCCGAGGACGTGGAGTCCCCCGAGATGGAAGGGAAACGCTCTTGAAGTGTACGCACGGAGTTTCCACCATATGAGTCCGGTAAGCCTTGCGGGGTGGGACGAATGAGCGACGAGGAAGCCGAGGGCGAGGAGACCGACGCCGAGGAACCGGCCGAAGAGGTCGAGGAGGCCGAGACCGAGGAACTCGAGACGGTCCTCTCGGAGGAAGACATCGAGGCGGAACTCGACGAGGCCGAGGCAGAACTCGAAGCGGCCGAGACCGAGGCCGACCTCGACGAGGTCGAGGCCAAGCTAGACGACATCGAGGGCCACATCGAGAACGCCGACCTCCCCGAGCCAGACGAGGACGACGAGGACGCGGAGAACCCCCGAGAGGCACTCGAAGACCGCCTCGCGGACCTCCGGAGCGAACTCGAAGCCCAGCGCGGTCCCTACGCCGAGGACGTCGTCGAGGACGTCTCCGAGACCGGCACCACCGTCGAGGAGACCGAGTGGACCGACGACGGCCGCGAGGAACTGGCCGAGGTCGTCGAGGCCTTCGTCGCCGACGTCGAGGAGATTCTCGACGTGGACATCACGGCCCCCATCTCGACCGACGTGGACGACCTCGCGGGCGCTATCGAGGACGCCGCGGTCGAAATCGGCGAGGCCGGTCTCGACCCCGACGAGGACGCCGGGACCATCGCCGAACTGGAGGAGGCCGCCGCCGACCTCGAAGCGGGCGTCGAGGACGCCGAGGAGTGGGACGACCTCGAAACCCGCGAGAAGTTGCAGGCGCAGGGCTTCTACGAACACATCGACAACACCAAAGACTACCCGCCGGAGTGGCACGCCGTCAAGACGTGGGAACAGCGCGGTCGGGTCGACATGGTCATCCTCGCGCTGGAGAACTTCCAGTCGAACTTCATGGAGGAACACTGCATGGAGTCGCTCGAACGCATGGGCCACCCCGACGCGCTCGAGAAGATGCAGGAGAAGGCCCAGCGCCGCGACGAGGCCGCCATCCGCACCATCGGCAACATCGGCGAGGAGGAGGGTCTGGACGCGGTGCTGGACTACGTGGATTCGGACCCCGGATTGGCCAAGCCCGCGCTGAAGGCGGTCGGCAAAATCGGAAGCGAGGAGGCCACCCAAGACGTCGCGGACCAGCTCGAAGCCGACGCCTCGTCGGTTCGGAGTCTGGCCGCCCGGTCGCTCGGCCTCATCGGCGACACGCGCGCCATCGAACCGCTCGCCGACACGCTCGAAAACGACGAGACCGACGAGGTCCGCGCCAGCGCGGCGTGGGCGCTCAACCAAATCGGCACCGAGCGCGCGCTCGAAGCGGTTCGAGCATACGACGACGACAGCGTCTACCTCGTGCAGGCCGAGGCCGAGAAGGCCGTCGAGAGTCAGGCCGAACCGACCGCGTAGGTCCGTAACGTCCCTTCGCGGCCCGGTAACGCCCCGTTACTGCGTTTTACACGACGGATAACAAAGACCCTCGTATCCTTTCTCCCGAGTAGTCGCATGTCGTCCGCATCGACGCTCGGTAGCTGTCCGAACTGCGGCGGAGCCATCACCCGCGAGTACGTCCTCATCGAGTACGAGTCGAAGGGTCGGCCCGCACAGTTCGCCGAGTGTCCCGACTGTCGGGACGTGGTCCACCCCTCAGGCGAGTAGCGCCGCCAGAAATTCGAGCGCGAACGCGACGATGAGCATGAACGCGCCGATGCGACCGATCCACGTGTGTTCGGTCACTTCCATCGGCGAGATGTCCACGCTGTAGTCGTTGTACTCCTCGCTGTACTCGACGTAGCTCGGGAGTTGAAAGAACTCGAAGAAGACCAACGCCGCGCCGAGCGCGCCGAGTGCGTACCCCGCCAGTTCGAGTGCCAGCGCCAGTTCCACCATATCCACACGGCCGAACGTAGTCAGCAAAAAGCCACCGGTCCCCGAAGATTTAAATCGGAAAGCGGGACCAACCCTGCCCGTGTCTAACTCGTCCGCCGCCATTGCCTCCGACGCCACCGCCGCCGTCCGCTCGTCACTCCTCGCCGCGGTCGTCCTCCTCGCGGTCGTCGCGCCGGTGGTCGCACCGCCAGCGGCCGCGGCCGCCGGGAACGCACCCAAAGATGCGAGTCCCGAAATCGTCGCCCTCTACCCGAACCCCGTGACCGACGGCGATTCGGGGGAGTTCGTCGTCGTGGAGTTCCCCGAGGAGGCCGACGCCTCGAACTGGTCGCTCGCCGACGGCGAGTCGGTCGCCTCGCTCCCGAACGCGACCGTCTCGGGCCGAGTCGCGCTCTCGCCCGACCCCGAAGTCGCCCGGAACCAGACCGACGCGCGGGTCCTCGGACTCGCGGACGACCTCGCGCTGGCGAACGGCGGCGAGCGCGTCGAGTTAGTCCGGGGAAACCGCACTATCTCGACCGCGACCTACGAAGACGCCCCCGAGGGCGAACGCTGGCATCGCGCCGGGGGGACCGGCGATGGGGAAGCAATCGGGGCCGCGTGGCGGTGGACTCCGCTCGGCGCGACCGACTTCGCGGTCCGTCACGCCGGTCCGACCGAGGTCCGAGCCTTCGTCCTCCCGGACTCGCCCGCGGTCCCCCTCGAAACGCTCCGGCGGGCCGACCGGCGCATCCTGCTCGCGGGCTACACCTTCGCCTCCCCGAGAGTCGCCGACGCGCTCGCGTCGGCGACCCGGCGCGGCGTCTCCGTCCGCGTGCTGGTGGACGGCGCGCCGGTCGGGGGCCTGACGCGCCGGTCGGCCAAGATTCTCGATTCGCTGGTCGCCCGCGGCGTCGAGGTCCGGGTGTTGGGCGGTCCGCGGGCGCGCTACGACTTCCACCACGCGAAGTACGCCGTCGCCGACGACCGGGCGCTCGTGATGACCGAGAACTGGAAACCGTCGGGCACCGGCGGCAACGCGAGTCGCGGGTGGGGCGCGGTCGTCCGGAGCGAGGAGACCGCAGACCAGCTCGCGGCGGTCTTCCGCGCCGACGCGGGGTGGCGCGGCGCGACGCCGTGGTCGGAGTTCAGCAGGGGGCAGAGCTTCACCGCCGCGGACGGCCAGCCAGCGAGCGAGTCGTTTCCGTCCGAGATTGCTCTGGAAAATACAAAGATTGCTAAAAGTAGTGTAATTATTGCTCCGGACAACGCGGAGATTGCGCTGCTCGACCTGCTCGATTCGGCCGACGAGTCGATTCGCGTCCAGCAGGTCGCGGTCGGCGACCGAAGGCACTCGCTCCTGCGCGCGACTCTGCGGGCCGCGCGCCGAGGAGTCGAAGTCGAGATTTTGCTCTCCAGCGCGTGGTACGTCGAGGAGGACAATCGCGCGCTGGTGGAGTGGCTGAACGGGATGGCCGAACGGGAGAACCTGCCCCTCGAAGCACGGATGGCCGACCCCCAAGGACGCTACGAGAAAATTCACGCCAAGGGCGTCGTCGTGGACGGCGAGGCCGCGGTCGTCGGCAGTCTCAACTGGAACAATCATTCCGCGCGGGAGAATCGGGAAGTCTCGGTACTCCTGCGCGGCGAGGAGGTCGGCGGGTTCTACGCCGGGGCGTTCGATGCAGACTGGAAAGCCAGCGCGGACGGCGCTGAGGGGGCCGGGCGCGTGCCGGTCGGACTGCTCGGCGCGGTCGCTGTCGGGGCAGTCGTCGCACTCGCCGTCGCAAAACGCGAGGTGATTTTCGAGAAACGTCGTTGAGTCAGTCGTCCTGCTCGTGACCGACCGTCGTACTCTGCAGCTCCTCGTCGATTTCGGCGTCGGCCATCTTCTCGACAAGCGCGTCGAGGACCTCCTCGCGCATGCCGGGGACGAACTTGATGGACCCGACCACGAGGTGGCCGCCGCCGGAGACGCCGCCGCCGACGATCTCCTCGTTGAGTTCCGAGACCATCTCGGGGATGTCGAGGCGGACGCCGTCGGAGCGCAGGACCGCGAAGTCCGGGCCGTAGCCGATGGTGATGACCGGTTCGCCGGTTTCCTGCACTTTGCGGTCGTGGATTTCGCCGGTCGTCTTGCCCGGCGCGGGGTAGGTGAACCGGTGGGCGTGGTTCTCCACGTCGATGCGGTAGAGGTTGGCCTCGCTGTCGAGCCGCTCGTGTTCGACGTGGGGCATCGCGGCGTCGAGTTGGTCCTCGACCTCCGACTCGGCGGTGTCCGCAAGGAACGAGACTAGTTCGCGGTGGCGCTGTTCGTCGTCGCTGCCGACGTTCAGCACGTCGTTGATGAGGTTGCGCCCGGCGTCGTACTTCAGCCAGTGGGCCTCGTAGTCCAGCGCCTCGCCAATCGCCCGCAGGGTGGACTCCTCGTAGCCCTCGTCTTCTGCGAGTTCCACGTAGTCGGTCATGGCGTCTGCCTTCGACCGGTCGCAGAGACCGGCGACCGCGGGCACGTGGCGGAGTTCCTCGGTAATCGGCGGCCAAATCATCCGGGCCAACTCGACGCACATCATCCCGGTCGTGATGCGGTAGTCCTCGTCGTAGAGGTAGGGGTTGACGTGAGCGTCCACGTAGGGTTCGACCGCGTCGGGGTCGGGGTGGTGGTGGTCCACGACCACGATGGGGATGTCGTAGTGAGCCAGATTCTGGTAGGCGGGCACGTCCTCGGCGGTACTCCCGTTGTCGAGCATCAGCAGGAGCGGGAGCTTCTGGCCGTGGCGGGCCTGGTCCTCCAGCGCGAAGTTCAGGTCCCGAGTCACGTCCTCCATCTCGTAGAAGGGAGCCTTCGAGGGCAGGCGCTTGAACAGGTGACGCTTGGCCTCGGGGTCCTGGTGGGTGTCCTCGATGAACTGCTCTAAGGCGTACTGGACCGGAATCGAGGCGCACATCCCGTCGCCGTCGGCGTGGTGGCGGACCCGGATGGGCCGACTTTCGAGGACGGTCCGGCGAAGCTGAGCCGCGACCTCCTTCAAGTCGGGGAACATCTGGGTCAGCGCGGGCCACTCCACGAGCGGTTCGGTGTCGTGGGGTTCGGCGCGCTCCTCGAAGGCCGCTTCGAGGCGCTCGCGCACGTCGTCGGCGTCGCCGTCGGTCAGCACGTCGAGGGTATCGACCTCGACCTGCAGGGCGTTGTCGCGCTCTTCGACGGTCCCGGTCACGCGAATCACGTCGTCGATTTCCACCTCGGGGTAGGCGCGAACACCGGCCTCCTCGAAGGCGGCGCAGGGGATGACGCCCGTCTCGTCGCTGACGTGGAAGATGGTCGGGCCGCCGGTCTGCTTGATTTGGACGACCTCGCCTTCGAGGTGGACGGTCTCGCCGATTTCGTCGCCGAGTTCGCCCGCGTCGGCGATGTCGTAGTCGTGGCCGACCTCGACGGTCTCGTACTCCTCGAGTTCGACGGGGTCGAAGCTCAGGTCGCCGTTCTCCCGAATCTCGGTCAGTTCCACGACGAGGTCGTCGCCGACCTCGTAGCTTCCCTCGTAGTTCGACTCGTGGGCGAGTCCGGAGACCGAATCGGAGAGGTCCACGAACACGCCGTAGTCCACCACGCCGTTGACGGTCGCGTGGTAGTAGTTACCCTCTGCTACGTCTTCGAGGGTGCAGTCCGGGTCGAGGTCGTAGACGACAGTCTCCTCGCCCGAGTCAGCAGTAGATGTCATTCTTGTCCGTGGTTTCGGTTCGGTCGAGTTTAAGAGTTTGCAACTGGATTCGCAAGCGCCGCCGGGAGGCCCCGTCTCAGTTATCGGGCTTCCAACCGCGCTCGGAAAAAACACGTATCAGCACACTCCTCGCCGAGTGTGCCGCCGTCGAACTGCTATGTCAGACGAACTGTCCCTGCCGTCTACCGCTGGCGTTCGGTCGGCGAACGTCTACTGACGACCTTCGCAGTAGGTCGTCCACTTGCAGTCGTAGAATCCGCTCCGGTCTCTCGCCTGCCGAGTTACCGTCGTCGCGTTCAGCGACTGTCGGCCCTGCGTACCGTTCGCGTCCAGCGTCGCCGAGAACTCGCCTGCCGGACCCTTATCGACGCCGCCGGTCTCCGGACCGAACGTGGCGTCCTTGACGTAGACCTCTCCGGAGATGCCGAACTCCGCACCGCCGTACCCGACGGTTACGCCGACGCTCTTCTGGCGACCGTTGAGGTCGCTCGTAGAGGAGGGCGAAATGTCCGTGACCTCTTCGTCGGTACTGCGGATGTTCAGCTTGTTCCGCATGAACTTGAGGTGGGTCTCGTCGTGCCAGTAGTCGCTGTTGGTCTCGGTCTGCGACCAGTGCCAGTAGAAGTAGTGGTAGCGCCCTTGGGAGTCCTTCTCGTTCGACTTGTAGACCGAGAGGAAGTGGTCGGTCGTCAGCAGGAGTCGTTCCGGCGTTCCACCGCGGACCTTGTAGTCCTGATTCCAGCTTTTCAGGTAGTTGAGGTTCTGGGTGTTGCTCGGTCCGCTACCGGACGTCGTCATCACGTCGTCGCCGAACGCGCCGCTCTGGGTATCGACAGGCCCGGCGACGATACTCTTGGCGCTCTCCTCGCCGTACTTCTGGGCGAGACGCTGGATTTCGTCTTCGACTTCACGACGACTGAGCGCGTTCTCGTCCGACAGTCGGGTCGTCTTCGACTTCGCCCCGACCTTCTTCTCGCTCGCCTTCTCGGACGACGCGGCCTGTGCAGACCCGGCAACGCCGAGAATGGTCGCGGAACCGGCTATCGACTTTATCACGTTTCTTCGACTCGATATGGTATCTTTTCTATCCACAGATAATATAAAAATTCCAACTGCATTAAGTTCTTTGTAAGGTAGAAATAGTAAAATATTGTATGTTTTAATAGAGAAATATACTGGGGCTCCGTCGCCGCTTCGGCTATCGTCGGCGCAACCGCGACAAAACGAGGACCACAGGAGGCTGAGGTATCGACTGCACGCCCACTAGCGACTGTTACGAAGTCGTCGCCCCGCTACTACCGGTCGTCTGCGAGGAGCATCTCGAATAGAATCGTGCCGAATCGATGACCGACCCGTCTTCGTCCAAGACGGTGATGTCGAACGTCGTCGCGTCGTCCACTGCGAAGGTTATCTTTTGTCTCCCTTCCGTCACGCTCGAAACTGCGTGAACCGTCTCACCGTCCGAGCTAATTTCGATGCGTTCGACGTTCCCGCTTTTCACCTCGATGTGGAGTTCTACCTCCTCGAACTGGAGGATGTTGACGAACTCGAACGTCCCGTTCGCTGGGCGCTGTTCCACACCGCTCCGGCATCCATTACCTCGGCCGCCCGTCTCCATCGTGCCTTCGTTCGACCCGGAGCGCGTCAGAGCGACGTATCCGCCACCTGCCAGACAGCACGATACCCCCGCGAGGACCGACCTTCTTTTCACCATATCAACATTATTACTTATCCGGGGTGCAAAAACATTGTGGCTCGCTGAAACGAGTGGGCCGGGCGTCGCGTATCGGACTCCACGCGCAACGCAACCTTTAGAACGCACCCGCCCGGAGGTTTGGCTATGCGGCTCTTCCGGTCGAGCGAAATCCTCGGCATCGCCGACGAGGCCCTCCAGTTCGCCCTCGCGGCCTCCGAGGACGCTCACCCTCACGAGTACATGGGCTTTCTGCGCGGCGAGGACGCCAGGGTGCTGGGACTCGAACGCGACGGGACCGTCATCACCGACGTGCTGGTCATCCCCGGCACCGAGTCAAACAGCGTGAGCGCGACGGTCAAGACCAGCCAAGTCCCCAACGACTTCAACTCGGTCGGGTCGGTCCACTCCCACCCCAACGGCGTCCTGAAGCCCAGCGACGCCGACCTCGCCACCTTCGGCAAGGGGAAGGTCCACATCATCATCGGCTACCCCTACGACGACGAAGACTGGAAGGCCTTCGACCGGGAGGGCAAACCGCGGGAGTTGGACGTCCTCGACGTCTCGCTCCCCGAGGGCGAATCGTTCTTCGACTTCACGCAGGCCGACATCGACGCCGAACTGGGCTACGACTTCGACGACGACGCAGACTACCACGAGGAGACAGAATGACGCACGTCATCGCACAGGGAACCTTCGACATCCTCCACCCCGGACACGTCCACTACCTCCGCGACGCCAAGGCGTTCGGCGACCGGCTCACGGTCATCGTCGCCCGCCGGGAGAACGTCACGCACAAGGAACCGCCGATTCTGCCCAACCGCCAGCGCCGAGACATGGTGGCCGCGCTCGACCCGGTGGACGACGCCCGGGTCGGCCACCCGGACGACATCTTCGCGCCAATCGAGGAGATGGAACCGGACGTGATTGCCTTGGGCCACGACCAGCACCACGACGAGAGCGCAATCGAGGAGGAACTCGCCCGGCGCGGCGTCGAGTGCGAGGTCCGGCGCGCCGGACCCCGCGAACCCCAATACGAGGAGGAACTCCTCTCGACGGGGCGGATTATCGACCGGATTCTGGAAGAGCGCGGGTAGAAGAGCGACAATCTCGTTAGGCCGTAGCAGACTGGGTTAGCGTTCCGAGTAGTTGAAGACTGAACCCCGAAGCAAGTAGAAACAGTCCGGACAAACGGATACGGGTTGCTTGTTTTCGGACGCGTGACCGTATTATCCGATAAACCTCACCCACAGGATAGTAATCCATATCATCATAGTCAGCGTCCTGTGCATACCGAGCCTCGACATATTCCTCTCCCCATGTAAAATTAACTTGACCGGGATATCCGGTCTTAGAGTTGACAATTATTTCAGCATAATTTTCCCCTCCGTTTTGTGTCCCAATGTCTGAAACGGGTGGGATTCCATTGAGGATAGTCTCTAAATCTGAGAACCCAACATCATCTTCTGTAACTCCTTCTGCTTCCATCTGTTCTCGCGCACGTTTGAGCGAACCAGCACCGAGTAGTTCTGAAAGCCAGGGAACGTCAGGTACGGCGATTAAGGTAGCACCGAAAATATCCAGTAAAAGGCCGAACGCCACGAAGCAGACACTTGACGCTACCATGTTGAACTGAAGAACGCTAAAACCACAAAAACCTGAAGAAACCAGTTAGGCTACAGCGAGTCCCAGGCCTTCAGCGCCTTGGGAATCGAACTCATGTCCGCAATCCAGCGCGCGGCGATGGCCTTCTTGAGGAACTGGGCGGGGTAGGAGTTGAACGTCCGGACCGGGAAGGACATGCCGCCAGCCTTCACGTCGTGAGCGACGGCGGTCTCGCCGATGGAGATGACCGTCCCCTTGTCCTCGTGGGTCCACGTCTTGAGCGGCTGGTCGTTGATGGCGCGGGCGATGTTCTCGCCGACGACCTCGGCGGCCTGCCACGCGGCCTGTGCGGTCGGCGGGGCGGGGTTGTCGCCCTGGTCGATGACGGCCGAGTCGCCGACGGCGAAGACGTTCTCGTCGCTGGTCTGGAAGTCGGACTCGCAGGTGACGCGGTTGTGTTCGTTGTCGAGATTGCAGTCGTCGAGCGCGTCCTGGCCCGTAATCCCGCCGGTCCAGACGAACACGTCGTAGCCGAGGGGGTCGCCCTCGTCGAAGTAGATGGTGTCCTCGTCGGCCTCCGTGATGGGGTCGTTGGTCATGATTTCGACGTCGGCCTCCTCGAGGTGGCGTCGGACCGTGCCCTGAAGCTCCGAATCCTGCCCGGGCATGATCTCTTCGAGGGCCTCCACGAGGTAGATGTCGATGGGCGCGCGGCGCTCGTCGCGGAACTCCGCGACCTCGCCCGCGCTCTGGATGCCCGACAGGCCAGCGCCGCCGATGACGACCTTCGCGGGGTCGTTGCGCGAGGCCTGCGAGGCGGCCTCCTTGACCTGCTCGTGAATCTCGTGAGCGTCGTCAAGCCCCTTGAGCGTCAGGGCGTTCTCCTCCATGCCGGGGATGCCGTAGTAGGCGGTCTGGCTTCCGAGCGCGACCAGCAGGTAGTCGTAGTCCACGGTGTCGCCGTCGTCGAGTTCGACCGACTGCTCGTCGGTGTCCACGCCCTCGACGCGGGCCTGAATGAACTTGGTACTCGGACTGGCGATTTCGCCGACCGGAATCGTGATGTCGTCCTCCACGCCCGGGTCGCTGATGACCCGGTGGGACTCGTGAAGGACGAGGTGATAGTTGTTCTCGGAAATCCACGTCAGTTCGGCGTCAACGTGTTCTAGTTCGTCTTCGAGTGTTTGGACCGCGCCTGCACCGGCGTAACCCGCGCCGAGCACGACGACCTTCTCAGTCATATCGAAACCTCCGGAGTCCGGGGATACAAAGGCTTTGAAAGCCCGAAAGCAATGGTTGAGAGTATCTAGCACGAAGGGCGGTCTAAACGAAGACCCATCGACGCGAGTAGCGAGAAGAACGAGAAGTTAGTGTTCGGGCTCCTCGGCGGGGGCTTCCATCGATTCGATTTTCAGGATGAGAATGTTGTTGGTGTCGTCCTTCCCGTCGACGGACCCCTCGACGACGAGTTTCGACATCGGGGTGGGACCGACGCGGACCGAATCTCCCTCGTGGAACTCCCGGACCGACCCGCGGACGTGAATCTCCGCGCGGCAGAGTTCGGGGTGGTGGACGCTGGCGAGGTCGATCTCCTCGACGTTTGCGTCCTCGACGACTTCGCCCTCGTGGAAGAGCGGGACCTCGGCCTCTTGGTCCATGTCCTGGACGCCGAGGGCGTCGAAGGCGTTGGCGGTCGGCTTGTACCCACCCTTCGGACCGGGCACGCCTTCGACCAGTTGGAGGGCCTTCAGACTCTGCATCTGATTGCGAATCGTTCCGGGGTTGCGGTCAACTTCCTCGGCGATGTCCTCGCCTTTGACCGCGTCCTCGGTCTCCCGGTGGAGGTCTACGAGTGCGCGGAGAATCTTCTTCTGGCTGGCGGTCAACTCGATAGTGGACATTGCCGAATCTTTGGTAGTAGATGGCCTTAAATGGCACGAACCGCGAGATTGCGCAGGTCTGAGCCGGTCGTTCGGCCTCCCGACAGTTAATCCCCCACATTCTCGTCGGGAAGGCCCACCAGCGACGACCTCCCATCCGACCGATAGAACGACACCGATTTGACGGTGGCCGAGGTGAGTCGAACTATGGACGGCAAGCGAGTTCTCGTAACCGGCGGTGCAGGCTTCATCGGGTCGAATCTGGCGAATCGCCTCGCCGAGGACAACGACGTAGTCGCAGTCGACGACCTCTATCTCGGCACGCCCGAAAATCTGGACGACTCGGTCGAGTTCCACGACGTGAGCGTCGTCGAGGACGACCTGCCGACCGAGGAGGTGGACGTACTCTTCCACCTCGCGGCGCTCTCGTCGTACCCCATGCACGAGGAGGACCCCGCCAAGGGCGCGCGGGTCAACGTCGAAGGCTTCGTCAACACGGTCGAGCAGGTCCGCGAAGACGGGTGTGACACCGTGGTCTACGCCTCGACCTCCTCGATTTACGGCGACCGGACCGAACCCTCGCCCGAGGAGATGGACGTGAAAGCCCGAACTGGCTACGAGGCTTCGAAACTCGCCCGCGAGCGCTACGGCGAGTACTTCGCGTACCACTACGACATGAACATGGCGGGGATGCGATTCTTCAGCGTCTACGAGGGCTTCGGCGGCGCGGAGGAACACAAAGACGAGTACGCCAACCTCATCGCCCAGTTCGCCGACGAACTCGCCAACGGCGAGGCCCCGGTCATCTACGGCGACGGCACTCAGACCCGCGACTTCACCCACGTCTCGGACATCGCCCGCGGGTTGGAACTGGCCGCCGACCACGAACTCACCGGCATCTACAACCTCGGCACGGGCGAGTCCTACAGCCTGAACACGCTGGTCGAGCGCCTCAACGACGAACTCGGCACCGACATCGAACCCGAGTACGTCGAGAACCCCATCCCGGAGAAGGTCTACGTCCACGACACGATGGCCGACTCCTCGAAGATGACGGAGGCCACCGGCTGGGAACCCGAGATTAGCTTCGACGAGGGACTGAAGCGAGTCTGCTCGTACTACGAGTAAGCAGACACTCGACCTCTCCGACCCCCTGATTTCGACATTTCGACCGACCACCCGCGTCGCTCGGCGACGCAAACCACCACCCTCGGTGGACTGAAAGGGCGAGCGCGGTTCGCGCTTGCATGGTCGTCTCAGCGACCCCTATCCGCAGGCGCGCCTCCAGCGCGCCGAGGAATATGTCGGTGAGCGACCGCGAACCGAGCGAGGGCTTTCGAGACCACGATTCCCGCCTATTTGGCTATCGACTCGATAACTCCTCCCAGTCCACAATATTCGCACTGACCGAAAATCACGTCTTCTTTACCCCGGCCCGCCGAAATCCCGCACATGAGCGAACAGGTGCGAATCATCGGCGTCCCGATGGACCTCGGCGCGGACCGGCGCGGCGTGGACATGGGGTCGTCTACCATCCGATACGCCGGACTGGCCGACGAACTCGACGCCCTCGGCTACGACGTACTCGACGCGGGCGACCTTCCCGTCCCCCGCGCCGAGGAGCGCGACCCCGAGGCCGAGGCCCCGCGCGAAGGAAAGGCCAAGTTCCTGCGCGAGACCTCGGAGGTCTGCACGAACCTCGCCGACGAGGTGGCCGAGGCCCTCGACGCGGGCGAGTTCCCCCTCGTCCTCGGCGGCGACCACTCCATCGCAATCGGGACCGTGACGGGCGCGGCCCGCGACGCCGACCTCGGCGTGGTCTGGTTCGACGCCCACGGCGACTTCAACACGCCCGCGACCTCGCCCTCCGGCAACGTCCACGGGATGCCGCTGGCGGCGGTCCTCGGCATCGGCGACTTCGAGGACACCGAGTGGGCGACCGCCGCGAACCTCCGCGAGGAGAACGTCGCCATCGTCGGCCTCCGGAGTCTGGACGACGACGAGCGCGAGGCCATCCGGGAGAGCGACGTGACCGCCTACACCATGTCGGACATCGACGAGCGCGGGGTCACGCCGGTCGTCGAGGACGCCCTCGACGTGGCGACCGACGGCACCGACGGCATCCACGTCAGCCTCGACATGGACTGGCTCGACCCCAAAGTCGCGCCCGGCGTCGGGACGCCGGTCCGCGGCGGGGTCAACTATCGGGAGGCCCACACCGCCTTAGAGAAAGTCGCCGAGCGCGACGAGGCCGAGGACGTTCTGCGGACGTTCGAGGTCGTGGAAGTCAACGCAATTTTGGACGAACACAACGAGACCGCGGAACTGGCGACCGAACTGGCCGCGAGCGGGCTCGGAAAAAGAATTTTGTAGGCGGTCGGCGGACACTCCGACTTCCGGTGGATTTTCCGGCCAGTCGCTCGTCCGCGTCCTCGGCGTCTTCGACCCGGCACTCCGGGGGTACGAGCGCCGGATTCGGGGAAGAACGACATCGAGCTTACGGGCGTGAAAACAATGCGTTAAGAATTATTTTTAATTGCTAAATAAATGGTTAGTTGTCTTTTTGGCGCGAGCGACGGCGAACGCCGCGAAAGCCGCTCCTCGCGGAAACGCACGCAAGACCGACACTATCAAGTCCGCCGCCTGCGCCCTGACGCCAATGACCGACTACGACGCGATTCTGTTCGACAACGACGGCGTGCTGGTCGAGCCGCCCTCGGACGAGACCCTGCGCCGAGCGGCCGAGTCGGCCTTCAGCGCGGTGGGCGTCGAGGACCCAGAGGAGAACCACATCGCAGACGTCCTCCGAGGAGTAACCCCCGAGAGCCTACAAGCCATCTGCGACCCCTACGGCCTCGACCCCGACGAGTTCTGGTCGGCGCGGGACCGCCACGCCTCGGCGGCCCAGCGCGAGGAGTTCCGCGGCGGCGACCGAGCGCGCTACGACGACGTGGCGGCAATCGAGGAGTTGGCCCACGACTTCGGCATCGTGAGTTCCAACCAGCACGCGACCATCGAGTTCCTGCTGGAGTTCTGCGACTTCGCGGACCTGTTCGAGACGCACTACGGCCGCCAGATGGGCGTCGAGAGCCTGGCGAAGAAGAAGCCGAACCCGCACTTCCTCGAACGCGCGCTGGCCGACCTCGGGGCCGAGACGGCGCTGTTCGTCGGCGACAGCGAGAGCGACGTGGTGGCCGCAAAGCGCGCGGGCCTCGACTCGGCGTTCGTCCGGCGCGACCACTGCGCGGACGCCGAGCTATCCGTCGAACCGGAGTACGAAGTCGAAAATCTCCGCGGAATCGCGGAAATCGTGCGGTAGTTATTCGGCGCTCTCGACGTTCTCCGCGTCTTCGGCGCTTTCCGCGTCGCCGCCGCTCTCTCCGTCTTCAGCGTTCTCCACGTCTTCGACGCTGTCTACCGCCTGTGCGCTCCCGTCGGGCGTCTCGGCGGGCAGCACGTCCACGCTGGCGACGCTGTCGCCGCCCTCGACTTCCATCACTTTCACGCCCATCGTGTTCCGGCCGACCTGCGAGATGTCTTCGGCCCGAATCCGCATGATTTGGCCGTCCTCGCTCATGATGACGAGGTGGTCGTCGGGACCGACCGACTTGACCGACGTGACCTGCCCGTTGCGGTCGCCGGTCTTGATGTCCACGAGTCCCTTGCCGTTACGCGACTGCTTGCGGTACTCCGCGAGGGCGGTGCGCTTGCCGTACCCGCACTCGGTCACGGTCAGCAGGTCTCGGTCGGTGCCCTCCTCGACCGCGACCATCCCGGCCACTTCGTCGTCGCCTTCGAGTCGGATGCCCCGGACCCCGCGGGCGTTCCGGCCCATCTCGCGGGCCTCGTCCTCGTCGAACCGAATCGCCATCCCCTCGCGGGTGGCGACCAGCAGGTCCGCCGAGCCGTCGGTGACCTTCACGTCCACGAGCTCGTCGCCGTCCTCCAGCTTCGCGGCGATGATACCGGTCGAGAGGATGTTGTCGAACTCCGAGGCCGCGGTCCGCTTGACGTAGCCGTCGCGCGTGACCATGCTCAGCGACTCGTCGTCCTCGAAGTCGTCGGTGTTGACCACCGCGGTAATCTCCTCGCCGTCGTCCAACTCCAGCAGGTTGACCGCCGACTTGCCCCGCGCGGTTCGGGACATCTCGGGAATCTCGTAGGCCTTCAGGCGATAGACCTGTCCCTGATTGGTGAAACAGAGCAGGTAGTCGTGGGTGTTCGCCCGGAACACCTTCGAGACCCTGTCGCCCTCCTTGATGTCGCCGCCGATGATGCCCTTCCCGCCGCGGTTCTGGGCGTCGAACTGCGCGACCGGCATGCGCTTGACGTAGTCCTGTTCGGTGACGACCACGACCACGTCCTCCTCGGGGATGAGGTCCTCGCGGGTGACCTCGGTGTCGTCCTCGATGAAGGAGGTCTTGCGCTCGTCGGCGTACTCGTCTTTGATTTCGAGGAGTTCCTCCTCGATGACCGAAAGCAGTTCGGACTCGGAGCCGAGAATCTCATCGAGGCGCTCGATGCGGGCCTGGACCTCCTCGTACTCGTCTTCGATTTCGGCGGCCTCCATCGAGGTCAGACTCCCCAACTGCATCCGGACGATGTGGTCCACTTGGTCGCCCGAGAAGTCGTAGGCCGCCTGCAAGTCGGCCTTGGCCTCGTCTCGGTCCTCGGCCTCTCGGATGATGTCCACCACGTCGTCGGCGTGTTCGAGCGCCGTCAGCCGCCCTTCGAGGATGTGAGCGCGGTCCTCCTTCTCGGCGAGTTCGTACTCGCTCCGGCGTCGGACGACCTCCTTGCGGTGGTCGAGGTAGTGCTTCAGCGTCTCCTTCAGCGAGAGGACACGCGGTTGGCCGTCCACCAGCGCGAGGTTGATGACGCCGAAGGTCTTCTCCAAGAAGCTCTCCAAAAGCTGATTCTTGACGACTTCGGCCATCGCGTTCTGCTTCAACTCCACGACGATGCGAATCCCGTCGCGGTCGGACTCGTCGCGCAGGTCGCGGATGCCCTCGATAGAGCCGTCGTTGACTGCGTCCGCGATTTTCTCGACCATCCGGGCCTTGTTGGTCTGGAAGGGCAGTTCCGTGATGACGATGCGGTCGCTTCCCTTCTCGCGCTCCTCGATTTCGTACTCGGCGCGAACGCGAATTCGACCCCGGCCGGTCTTGTACGCCGCGTGGACCGCGTTCTTCCCGACGATGTTCGCGCCGGTCGGGAAGTCCGGCCCCTTGACGTGTTCCATCAGGTCCTCGACTGTCGCGTCGGGGTTCTCGATGAGTTCGACCGTCGCGTCGATGACCTCCCCGAGGTTGTGCGGCGGGATGTTCGTGGACATCCCGACCGCGATGCCCGACGACCCATTCACGAGGAGGTTGGGGAAGGCCGACGGAAGCACGTCGGGTTCGGTGAGTCGGTCGTCGTAGTTGGCCGAGAAGTCCACGGTGTCCATGTCGATGTCGGCCAGCAACTCCTCGGCGATGGGGGCCATCCGGGCCTCGGTGTACCGCATCGCGGCGGCGGGGTCGCCGTCCACGGACCCGAAGTTCCCCTGTCCGTCCACGAGGGGGTAGCGCATCGAGAAGTCCTGTGCCATCCGGACCAGCGAGTCGTAGATGGCGCTGTCGCCGTGGGGGTGGAAGTTACCCATCGTCTCGCCCACGATGGACGAGGACTTGCGGTGGCCCGAGCCGCTGGTGACGCCCTCCTCGTGCATCGCGTAGAGGATGCGCCGGTGGACCGGTTTCAGCCCGTCCCGAACGTCGGGGAGGGCCCGACCCGCGATGACGGACATCGCGTAGTCGATGTAGCTCTGCTCCATCTCGTCTTCGATGCGAGCGGTTTCGATACGTGCAGCGTCCACGTCAGTCGGTTCTGGTACGTCTGAACTCATATGTTGTGTCGGTGATGTTTCTCGAATGCCGACGGTTAGATGTCAACCCACTCGGCTTCGGTCGCGTGTTCCTTGATGAACTCCTTGCGGGGTTCGACGGCGTCGCCCATCAGGACCGAGAACATCTTGTCCGCGGCGGCGGCGTCCTCGACGGTGATGCGCTTGAGAATCCGGTTGTCGGGGTCCATCGTGGTCTCCCAGAGCTGGTCGGGGTTCATCTCGCCAAGCCCCTTGAACCGCTGGACCTGCGTCGGGTTGCCGTCGCACTTCTCCTCGATGATTCGCTCGCGCTCCTCCTCGGTCATGGCGTCGTAGGTATCGCCGCGGTACCGAACTCGGTAGAGGGGCGGTTGGGCGGCGTAGACGTAGCCCGCTTCGATGAGGGGCTTCATGTGCCGGTAGAGGAGCGTCAACAGCAGCGTCCGGATGTGCGCGCCGTCCACGTCGGCGTCGGTCATGACGATGATCTTCTGGTAGCGCGCGTCCTCGATGTCGAACTCCTCGCCGATGCCCGTGCCGATGGCGGTGATGAGCGACCGAATCTCGTCGTTCTCCAGGATGCGGTCGAGGCGGTGCTTCTCGACGTTCAGAATCTTCCCCTTGATGGGGAGGATGGCCTGATTCTCGCGGTTTCGGCCCTGCTTGGCCGACCCGCCCGCGGAGTCGCCCTCGACCACGAACAGTTCCGACTCGCTTGGGTCTCGGGACTGACAGTCAGCCAGTTTGCCGGGGAGCGCGGTCGATTCCAGCGCGTTCTTCCGGCGCGTAAGCTCTTCCGCCTTCTTGGCGGCCTTCCGGGCCTTGGCGGCCTCGACGGCCTTCGAGACGATGGCCTCGGCGGTGGTCGGGTTCTCCTCGAAGTAGGTCGCCAGTCCGTCGTGGACCGCCGACTCCACGATGCCCCGGACCTCGCTGTTGCCGAGTTTGGTCTTGGTCTGGCCCTCGAACTGGGGGTCGGGGTGCTTGACCGAGATGACCGCGGTCAGCCCCTCGCGGACGTCCTCGCCCTTGAGGTTCTGGTCCAAATCGCCGAGCAGGTTGTTCTCGTTGGCGTAATCGTTGACGAACCGGGTCAGGGCGGTCTTGAACCCGGTGAGGTGGGTCCCGCCCTCGCGGGTGTTGATGTTGTTGGCGAAGGCGTGGATGGACCCCTGCAACTCGTCGGTGGCCTGCATCGCCACCTCGACTTGGATGTTCTGGTCCTCGTCCTCGAAGTAGATGACCTCCTGATGGAGGGGCGTCTTGGTCTCGTTGAGGTACTCGACGAACTCTCGAATCCCGCCGTCGTACTTGAACGTGTCCGAGTCACCGTCCTCGCGCAAATCGTCCAGCGAGATACCGACGCCGGAGTTGAGGAAGGCGAGTTCGCGCAGGCGACTCTCCAGCGTCGAGTAGGTGAACTCGGTGGTCTCGAAGATGTCGCCGTCGGGCCAGAACCGGATTTCGGTCCCGGTCTCCTCGTCGGGGTCGAGGTCGCGGACGCGTTCCAACCCGCTAATCGGTTCGCCGCCCTCGAATTCCTGATGCCAGAGCGCGCCGTCGCGCTTGACCTCGACTTCGAGGTGTTCGGAGAGGGCGTTGACGACCGAGACGCCGACGCCGTGGAGGCCGCCGGAGACCTGATAGGACTTGTTGTCGAACTTGCCGCCAGCGTGGAGGACAGTCAGAATGACCTCGACCGCGGGCTTGTCGTACTCGTCGTGAGTGTCCACGGGGATGCCCCGCCCGTCGTCGGCGATGGAGACCGACCCGTCGTCGTGGATACTCACCTCAATCGAGTCACAGTAACCGGCGAGCGCCTCGTCGATAGAATTGTCAACGACTTCGAACACGAGATGGTGTAACCCTCGCGCGTCGGTAGAACCGATATACATCGCCGGGCGTTTTCGGACGGCCTGTAAGCCTTCGAGAACCTGGATTTGCCCGGCCCCGTATTCACTTTCCTGACTCATAAAACCTGATTCAGAATAGCGGTTCCGCCTTGATAAATCCCTCGCACACGCGCGCGCGAAACCGGTGTCAGAATCACGAGGAAATCCCCGGAATCGTGACCTTCCCTCGCGGGTCAGTAGTCGGTAGTCGCGGAGCCGGTCGTCGCTAATCGCCGGTCGCGTCCACTTGGTCGAGTTCGCCCGCCTCCTCGATGGAGATGTCGCCCGTGAGTTGGCGGTAGGGGTAGGGCATGTCGATTCCCTCGGCGTCGAAGCGCTCTTTGACTCCTCGGACGTGGTCGGAGAGGACCGACTTGAACTTGCCGCGCTCGGGATTCTCGATCCAGATTCTGGATTCGAGGCCGACGTAGGAGTCGGCGAGGAGTTGGCCGGGTCGCTGTCGGCCCTCGACTTCTCGGAACGGGAGTCGGTCGAGTTGCTGGCGACGGTGGTCACCCACCGCGAGCGCATCGACGACCGACACTGGGTCAGCACCGACGAACTCCCGCGCGAGCAGATGGAGTTCGGCGAACACGTCCCGCCGACGACGAAGGGGGCCGCGGGCGGCGTCCTCCTCTGGTTGGAGGACTTAGACGACCACCTCTGGCGACAGGCCGCGATTCTAACCGACGAGATTCTGGCCGACGCGACGTGGGACGCCCGCGCCATGGCGGCCGGGTTCGACCTGATGGCTGACGGGGCCCAGCGAGTCGCCGAGGAGAGCGAGGCGCGAAGCGCCTCGGAAAGCCGAGCGGGATTCTGCTGTTTCAACTCGTAATACTCGTATTCACGTCGAGAGGAAGCGACCGAACGATGTGATTCAGTAGAGATAGCTTCAGGCTCGAGCCGAGGAGTCACCGCCCCGCACCGCGACCGCACCTCGTCCTCCCCAACCTCCTGCGTTGCTCGGTCGCTTCGCTCCCTGCACTACTCGTCCCTCGCGCGCGGCGCGACGGCCCGCCGTCGCGTTCGCACGCGCCGATGGTGAGTGCGTCACTTAAGGAAAGAAAAAAGCATGTTTAACATGACTAAAAAGATTCAAAAGAAACAATAAAGAGGCCGCCCGAACCGTTATGAAGCTGACAGTCGTGTCTCCGACGGGACAACGATGGGGGAGACACGACGACAGTTCCTTCGAGCGACGGGAGCGACAGCACTCGGGAGTCAACTCGGCGTGACCGCTACTGCGCAATCCGGCGGCGTCAGCCTCTTACTCAACTGGAAGCCGAACGGGCTTCACGTGCCCTACTACGCCGCGAAAGCGCGGGGCTACTACGAGGAGCAGGGCGTGAACCTCGCCGAAATCAAGAGCGGGCAGGGGTCGGACTTCGCCGCCAAGCAGGTCGGCCTCGGCAACGACGAGTTCGCCGTCACGAGCGCCGACCAGATGCTCAACGTCAACTCTCGGGGCCTCTCGCCCCGGTCGGTCGGGGTCGTGATGCAGCGGAGTCCGGTCGTGGTGTTCACGACGCCGGAGGCCTTCGGCGGCGAACTGGCGAGCATCGACCAACTCGCGGGCAAGACGGTCGGCACCGGCCCCGGCATGGTGAAAATCCTCACCAAACTCCTGCTGGAGGAGAAGGGCGTCCTCTCGGACGTGAACCTCGTGGACACCGGCTTCGACACGGTCCAGCAACTCCTCGGGGGCAAAATCGACGCCGCGGGCGGGGTGTTCGCCGACGCGGTGGTCGCGCGCCAGTCCGCCGAGGAGGTCTACTCGATTCCGGTGGCCGAGACCATCCCCTCCTACGGCCACGTCGTCGGTGCCAATTCGGATTTCGCCGACCAGAACCCCGAGGTAGTCCGAGGGTTCCTCAACGCCACCGCCCGGGGCGCGGCGTGGGCGACCGACAACCCGAAGCAGGCCACCGACGCGCTCGTGGCGGCCAATCCGGCGCTCGAAGAGACCGCCGAAACCCAGCGCGCCAAGTGGGTCGAGATGGCCCGAAACTACGTCCTCTCGGAGTCGGTCCGCCAGCAGGGCTGGGGCTGGAGCAACGCCGAGCCGTGGGAGACGATGTATCAGGCCCTGCGCGACGCTGGTCTCCTCGGCGGCGAGGTCAATCCCGCGTCGGTCTGGACCAACGACTTCCTCGACGTGGACTACCAGTACGTCGGGAAGTACGCCGAGCAGGTCACCCCGCCGGGCGGAAGCGCTGGAACGACGACCGCTGGCGGTTCGTCGGGAACCACCGCCGCGGGCACCGAGCGGGGGACGACGACTGCCGGTGGTAACAACTGATGAACGATTCGGGGTCGGTCGCGTCGGGGTCCGTGTCCGATTTCGACACGTCCGCAACCACTCTCGTCGCAAGGGCGACTCCGCCGCTGGCCGTGGCCGCGCTGGCACTCGTCGGGTGGTGGGCGGCGGTCCGGTCCTCGGACGTGCCGAGCGTGGTCCTCCCGAGTCCGGCCGACGTGGCCGCGGCGTTCGCGGCGAACTGGCCCGCGCTGGTCGAGGCCGCCGGGGTGACGGCGCTGACGGCCGGACTCGGACTCGTCGGCGGCGCGCTCGTCGGCACGGCGCTCGCGGTGGCGATGTCGGCCTCCGAGACGACCCGGGCGGTGGTCCGGCCCTACGTGGTCGCGCTCCGGGTCGTCCCCGTCATTGCCATCGCGCCGCTCCTCTTTCGGTGGCTCGGCGACGGAGTGTCTGCTCGTGCCTTGCTCGCTGGCACGCTGGCGGTGTTTCCCGTGACGATAGCGACGTATCAGGGACTGGCCGCGACCCCCGAGGAGTTCGTGGCGCTGGCGCGGTCGGTCGGGGCCTCCGAGCGCTCCCAGTACCTCCGGGTGCGACTCCCGGCCGCCGCGCCGCAGGCCTTCGCGGGCCAGAAAGTCGCCGCCGCCGCGAGCGTCGTCGGCGCTGTAGTCGCCGAGTTCCTGACGCTGAAGGCCGGTATCGGCTACCGGGTGTTCCGGGCCTCGACGCGGCTTCAGACCGCCCGGATGGTCGCCGCGCTCGGCGTGCTGGCGCTGTTGGGCGTCGGGTTCTATCTGGTGCCCGCGCTGGTCGAGCGTCGGGCGAACTGGTGAAAACCGAACTCAGGAATCAGATTCGACTTCCTTCCGTCCGGTCAGTTTCTCGGGGTCGAGGCGGAACTGCCGGAACTCGATCTCCTCGCGCGGTCGGTCGAACACGTCCACCTGCGGGATGTCTACCGCCCACATCCCCTGCACCGCGGCCGAGTCGTAGTCCATGTCGGTCACGTCTTCGAGCCTCCCGGTGGCGACCACGCTCCGCCACCCCCGGTCGGTCTGGGCGTGCGTGACGAACGTGACCTCGTTGTCGAGGAGGTCCGCTTTCCCGCTCTCGTCCGGCAGCGAGAGTTGGAAGTAGAAGTGGCCGTCGCCGTCGTAGCCGTAGGAGACGGGCAGGGAGAAGGGCGGCTCCTCGATTTCGGTCGAGAACGAGAGGGTTCCCGTGCCGCCGTCGCCGAGGAAGTCGTTTCGCTCCTGTTCGCTCAGTTGGACCCACCGAAGCCCTTGCATGCTCGGGGTTACCACGGGACGACGGATAACCGCTTGGGGGTCACCACGAAACCCGATTCTCCACCGCCACGACCGCGCCGTAAATCGCCATCCCCTCCGCGAACAGCACCGCGACCGCGGCCAGCACCACGTCGGTCTGGACGTTCTCCGCGCCGAGGAGGACCAGATACCCCAGTCCCGCGTCGGTCAGAATCCACTCGGCGACCACGGTGCCGACCACCGCGAGGGCCGCCGACTGCTTCAGACCGGCGAACACCGAGGGGAGCGCGGCCGGAATCCGGACGAACAGGAAGGTCCGGACCGGCCCGGCCTCGACCGACCGGAGCAAGTCGAGGTACTCGTCGGGAGTCTCGTCCAACCCCGCCGCGGCGTTGACGAACGTCGGGAAGAACGCGACGAGCGCGACGAAGGCCAGCGCGGTCCCCGCGCCGGTCCCGAGCCAGACCAGCAGGAGCGGCGCGACCGCGATTTTCGGCAGGACGCGCGCCGTGACGAGGTACGGCGAGAGCGCCCGCCGGAGGACGGTCGAGTGGACCGCGACCGCGGCCGCCCCGAACCCGCCGAGGACGCCCGCGGCTCCGCCCGCCAGAATCGTCCGGAGCGTAATCGTCCCGTTCCTGAGGTAGAGATTCGGCCGGTCCGCGAGTCGCCGGGCCACCGCGACGGGGGTCGGAAGCAGGTAGGCCGGAATCCCGAGGAGCGCGACCAGCGCCCACCACGCCGCCAGACCCGCCGCGAGCGCCCCAATCGGAAGCGAAACCCCGGCGGCCGGGATGCGGTCGGCGTAGCTCATGGCTCTCGCGGAGACCCCGTCATCGAAGTTCGTACCCCTCGTGGAGCGCGGTCCGGACCGCCGCGACTTGCTCCTGAAACGCCGCGGTGCCGTACACCGACTCGTCGCGGGGTCGGGGCAGTTCCACGTCGAAGACGGCCTCGATTTCCCCGGGGTCGTCGCTCATCACGACGCACCGGTCGGCGAGGAACACCGCCTCCGGCACGCTGTGGGTGACGAAGAGGACGGTCTTTCGCTGGTCGCGCCAGACGCGCCGGACCTCGACGCCCATCTCCTCGCGAGTGAGTTCGTCGAGTTCGCCGAAGGGTTCGTCCATCAGCAGGACCGACGCCCCGAGGTGGAGCGCCCGGGCGATGGCGACCCGCTGGCGCATCCCGCCCGAGAGTTCCGCGGGGCGGGCCTCCTCGAACCCCGCGAGTCCGACCGTCTCCAGCAGGTCGCGGGCCTGCTCGCGGTCGGCGGGCTTCCCGGCCATCTTCCGGAGGAAGACGACGTTTTCGAGCGCCGACTTCCACGGCAGGAGCGCGTGGCGCTGGAAGACGAAGCCGAACTCGCCGTCGGCCCTCGCGCGGTCCGGCGGGTCGCCGCCGACCCTGACCGTGCCCTCGCTGGGGGCCTGTAGCCCGCCGACCGCCCGGAGCATCGTGGTCTTGCCGCACCCCGAGGGGCCGATGACCGTCACGAACTCTCCCTCTCCCACCCGAAGGTCCACGTCCGCCAGCGCCCGGACCGCCTCGAAATCGACCGTCACGCCGTCGAGTCGGATTGCGGTCTCGCCGTGTTCTGGTCGTCCGGAGCGGCCCGGGCGCTCAGAGTGGCCCGGCCGTTCGGAGTGGCCCGGGCGCTCGGAATGTTCGCAGTCCTCGGGACGCTCTCGGTCCGACTCCTCGGTCGCTCTCGCGCCGGTCTCGTCCCCCACCATCGAGTTGTGAGTACTGACGGCCCGGAACCATAGGTGGTTTACGCCCGTGGCGGCGGTCTACGCCCGTGACTGCCTCGGACGGTTGCACCCCTACCCTCGCCAGCGGCGCGCGGCCAGCACCCCGGCGGTCCCGAGACCCAGTCCGGCAAGCGACTGGAACCACGTGTGCGCCCCGAGAACCGGGCGATTGACCACCATCACGGCCGGAATCAGAAGGACGGGCCAGAACCGCCGGTCGGCGAGCGCGAGCAGGAGCGTCGGGACGAGCGTGAACGTGACGTGGCCCGAGACGTTCCAGAAGGGCGCGAGGAGGCCGTAGGGAATCGCGGTGGCGGCGAGTGCGAGGCCAGCGGTGGCGACCTCCGAGCGCCACGGTTTCGCCGACCAGTAGAACCACAGGAGCGTCCCGCCGACCGCGAGCGACGCCGCCGTGACGACGTTGATTCGCCAGTCGGTTCCGGCGGTGAGTCGAGCGACGGGCGGCCGACGAACGAGGAGGTAGAGCGCGACCGGGAGGGCGGCGACGAGTTCGACGCCGACGAGCGCGGCGATTCGGACGCCGAGGCTCCGGACCCCGGTGTGGTCGCGCGACCACCCGGAGTAGACGAGGACGAACAGACTCGCGGCGAGGACCGCGCCCGGATGGAAGGCGTACTGGTAGACGCCCATGACCTCGCGGAGGAGGCTCATCGGTTCGTTGTAGGTCGTGGTTCGACAACTAACTGGTGGGCGGTCAAGCGTCGGGCGGCAAAGCGAGGAGGGAAAAGCGGACTGGCGAAGCGGGTTTAGGTGGGACTTCCCAAGAGGGGATGCATGCCTTCCGCACTATTCGTCGTCAGCGAAGAAGGGTACTGGGGAGAAGAATGCGTCGAGCCGTTGCAGACGCTCGACGACGCCGGAGTCGAGATTACGGTCGCCACGCCGAGCGGGTCGCCGCCGGTCATCGACCCGACCTCGACCGACCCGGACGCCCCGTTCGTGGACGAGGAGACCGCCGAGCGCGTGAAAGACGCCGACGAGAACGACGAGCGCCTGAACAATCCCGAACCGATTGCGAGCGTTTCCGCCGCCGACTACGACGCCGTGGTGTTCCCCGGCGGCCACGGCACCGAGTGGGACGTGAATCAGGACAAGCACGCCCGCCAACTGGTCAGCGAGGCCGTCTCCGGCGACGAGGGCAAGGCGATGGTCGTCTGCCACGCCGTCGCGTTGCTGGCATTCGCCAAAGGCGAGGACGGCGACCCCATCGCCAACGGCCGGGACGTGACCGGGTTCCCCAACGAGTGGGACGAGGACATCGTGGACGACAACGACGTGCTTCCCGACGGCCGGAAGATGCCCTACTGGGTCGAAGACGAAGTCGAGGCCGCGGGCGGCAACTGGGACGCCGAAATCGATTCGGACGTGAGCGTCACGGTGGACGGTGACCTCGTGACAGCGCGAGGCCCCGAGTCCTCCCACGAGGGCGCGACGACCCTGCTGGAGGAACTCGGCGTCGAAATCACGGCCTGAGGCGACTGACGCGACGCTGACTGCGAGTTATTTTTCGAGTTTCTGGTTCGGCGAGGCCTGAATATCGAGGCCCGGACTGTAGTAGCAAATGGGGTCGCTCTCGGGGTCGGCGAACCCGTCGGCGCGAAAGAGGGTGTTCTCCGTGATGTCGGCGGTCGCGTCGTAGAGCGACCACGGCTCGTGGCGGATGTCGGCGTAGCGAATCCCGGCGTCGGACCCCTCGGTGTAGAACCGGTAGCGCTCGGTCAGGAACGCCGCGAGCGAGTTCGGTTCGGGTCGGAAGGCCTCGCCGGTCGGGCCGTAGGTCGCCCGGAATCGGACGGGGCGCGCGCCGGGGTGGCGGCGTCTGCTGTCGAACCTGATGGTGGTCCCGTTCGGGGCATCGCCGGTCGCGGTGCAGTCGATGTCGGCGTAGTAGTACGGCAGGGCGTGGAGCAGGCGCGCGCCGAGGACGCTCGCCAGTCCGATTCCCGGCAGGCCGTCGGCGTCGAGGCTGAAGAAGTAGACGCCGGGCTTGCGGTCGCGGTACCGGGATTCGTCGGGCCGAACGTAGGTCCGGAGGTTGAGTTCCGGCAGGCGAATGCCGGTACCGGCCGGGGCCTGCACCGGGCGCACGTCGACGTTGACGTAGGGGACGACCGAGAGCCACGCCTGCCCGTCGTAGGTGTCCACGTCGAGCGCGTCGGGAATCCGCGGTTCGATGATTTCGGGAGCGACGGGCCAGTTGGCGAACAGCAGGTGTCGCCACCCCATGTGGAGCGTGAGCATCGGCGGTTAGAGGTCGGTGGCGGGGTCGGAGGCTGTTTCGCTGGCTCGGCGCTCCTCGGCGGCCTCGGCGACGCCGTACGCCAGCCAACTGACCGCGCCCGCGACGGTCGCGGAGGCGAGACCTGCCGTGATTCCGGTCCGGTGGTCTCCGGCGACTCGCCCGACGAGGTACGCGACGGCGAAGGAACTGAGCCAACTCAGGAGGGCGCTCAGGGTTCTGCTCATGGCTTGTTCTTGGTCGGGACGCATCAAAAGTGTAGTTCTCGTTCGTGAGTTGGTCTAGTTCATTTGGTCTCGAACGGAGAGTCATAAACTCGACAGTAGCCGGAACTGTGAACGCTTCTTGAAGCCCCCGCCCGGTCGCGGTCGTCGTCCGAGAGCGAAGCTCTCGTGATCACGAAAATCTTTGATTTTCGAACGACTCCGGCGGATATTCTGCGCCTCTCAGCACCGCCCGGCGCAGAATAGAGCCGCCGGAGACAACCACGTAAACGCGACCGGGCGGCCCCTTCGTCCTCCCGTGGCGGTTGCTCGGTCGGGCGTCTGCCGGTGGAAAGCGACACCGAGCGCGGGCCTCACGCCTCCCCAGCCTCCTCGGTCGCTACGCTCCCTCGTCCCTCGCGCGGATAGGCGCGCTCACGAGAGAGCGCGCCAGCACGTGCCAAGAATTGTGCTTCTATTCTAAAGAAAACTAAACATTTGTCAAAACCAACTAAACAATTCTTACCCCTCTAACTTCGACAGGGCAGGCTCGAACTCGCGGAACCCGTAGTAGGTAATCAGCACCGCGCCGAGGCCCGTCACGACCAGCGTGAACTGAGCGATGGGGCCGAGGAGCGGCACGCGCCCGAGCAAATCCAGCGCCACGACGAAGCTGGCGACGCCGACCCCCGAGGAGAGGTCCGGCCGGTCGATGGGCAGGCGAGCGCCGACCAGATACCCGTAGGCCAGCGAGGCGTAGGCCGCCGAGAGGAGGCCGACCGCGATGCCGAAGACGCTGACCGGGATGAGAATCAGCGTGAACGCCATGAAGACGAACAGCGCGAGGGCCGTCGCGCCGGTGAACGCGCCGACGACGGCGCTGACGACCGAGTGGTGGGCGATGGAGTCGCCGACGTTGCGCAGGAGCGCGGGGCGACGCCGGGTCAGGAACGCGCCGACCAGCGCGAGCGAGAGGGCTTGCAGGGCGAGAAATCCGAAGTCCGCGGCGGGCGAGCGGTCGCGCTGGGTGAACTCGACCCGCGAGCGCGACCCGATTGCCGCGTCCTCGGCAATCGAGGAGTTGCCCGCGATGGTTCGGTACTCCCCGGCGATGGCTCCGGCGTCGGCCACCGAGACGTTGCCCGCGAGTTGGGTCACGTCGCCGTCGAGCGAGCCTCGGACCCGGAAATCGCCGCCGACGACGTAAATCGTCCCGTTCGGGGCCGCGCCTTCGGGAATCGTCGCCGTGCCGCCGCCGACCACCAGCACCTCCTCGACCTGCGCGACTGCCCGGTCGCCGTCGAAGTGGACCTCCATCCGGTCCGCGCTCTGGCCGCTGGCGGTCATCAGCAGAATCACGACCACCAGCAGGGGCAGGACCTCGGACGGGGCGGCCATCAGCGACGCACCCCCGGACTCGAACTCACGTCGTCACCGCGGGCCGCCGCGACCAACCGCCGGAGGTAAATCGCCACCACCAGCCCCGTGAACAGCAACAGCGCCAGCGCGTTCACCACGTTGAGGTGCGACAGGAGCGTGACCTCGGCCGTCTCGAAGTAGAGCGCGAGCGCCGTGCTGAGGAAGGTCGCCAGCCAGCCCGCCAGCCCCACGCCGACCGCGGTGTGGGTCCCGACCGTCTCGGGCGTCGAGAGGTCGGGCCAGAGCGCGAAGTTCAGCGTCGTGTAGAAGCTCACCGCCACCGCGTAGACCGCCGAGTTGATGGGCGAGACCTGCCCGCCAGCCAGCGCGGGGAACCACGCCGCGGTCCGCACGTCGGTCGTGTAGAACAGGTGAGTCAGCGAGAACAGGCCGAACACCCACAGGAACAGCCAGTTCCGGTCGAAGTTGGTGTAGAGGACACCCGCAACCAGCGCGGAGACGACGTGGACCACGCCCAGCGCGAGGTGGTCGGAAAAATCGGGGGACTGCCACGCGCCCAGCACGAACGACGGGGTCTCGATGATTCGCAGGAAGCCAAGACTGTCCACGAAGAAGACGCCGAACATCAGCACCACCGGTCCCCAGAACGCGAAGCTCCGGGTCCGGACCGGCCGGACTTCCCCCGTCCTCTCCCCGGTTTCGGTCCGACAGAACCGCCCGACGCCGAACTCCTCGTGCTGGCGGGCAAGCCGCGCCACGAGGCGGTTCGCCACCCCGACTCGACCGGACGCCAGCGCGCCGAGCGCGACCGCGCCGGGGGCCATCGCCGCGACCATCACGGCGCTGAACGCCTCGATTCGCCAGTCGAGAGGGTAGACGTTCGCCGCGAAGTACGCCACCGCGGTAATCGCCGCCGCGACGTACCCGCGGTCCTCGACCGGCACGAGGTCGACGGCGAGGCTGAACGACGCCGGAATCCCGACCCCGAGCGCGACCGAGGCCGCCAGAATCCACGCGCCGAACGCCGGAACGGTCCGAATCGTCGGCGCGACCAGCGTGAGCAGGAACTGGAGCGCGACCACGCCGAACAGCAGTCGGAACTTGACCAGAAGCTCCGAACTCCACCCGCGCCGGTCCATCGTGACACCCGACGCCACCGCGACGAAGAACGTCAGCAGGGCGAGCGCGGCCATCCACGTCGAAACCTGCAGCTCGGTCATGCCGACCAGTCGCGTCCCCAAGTCCAGCAGGCCCAACTGGACGAACGTGACGTTGTAGTAGTATCCGGCCGCCATGAACCCGACGAACAGGCCGCAGCCGAGTACCGGCGTCCACTCCCGCCTGCGAAGATACGTGAAAAGTCGCATTCGTCCCCTCAATCGGTGGTTTCGGCCTTCAAACCCCGCGTTCGCCTCCCTCTTCGTCCGCGAACCGCTCGCCGATTCGATATATTGAAATACAATTTATTCACGGTTTTTACTTTCGCTTTGCCACCGAGAGGTCTTTAACATCCACGCGGTTACGGGCTACTACAGAATGCCATCCATCCAGTCGACGCTCGGCGAGGACGAGGGGATTGCCGAGGAGTTGGCCGAGAGCCAGCGACAGATCTCCATCGCCGAGTTCTTCGAGAAGAACAAGCACATGCTCGGGTTCGACAGCGGAGCCCGAGGATTGGTGACGGCTGTGAAGGAGGCGGTGGACAACGCGCTCGACGCGACCGAGGAGGCTGGCATCCTCCCCGACATCTACGTCGAAATCGACGACGAGGGCGACTACTACACCCTCATCGTCGAGGACAACGGACCCGGCATCACGAAAGAGCAGGTCCCCAAGGTGTTCGGGAAGCTCCTCTACGGTTCCCGCTTCCACGCCCGCGAACAGTCCCGCGGCCAGCAGGGGATCGGAATTTCGGCTGCGGTCCTCTACTCTCAGCTCACCTCCGGCAAGCCCGCCAAAATCACCAGTCGGACGAAAGGCAGCGCGGAAGCCGAGTACTTCGAGCTAATCATCGACACCGACGAGAACGAGCCCGAAATCAAGAACTCGGGGACGACCTCGTGGGACCGGACCCACGGCACCCGAATCGAGTTGGAGATGGAGGCCAACATGCGGGCTCGCTCCCAGTTGCTCAAGTACATGCAGCACACCGCTGTCGTCAACCCCCACGCTCGCCTGACGTTCAAGGAGCCGAGCATGGACGAACCCCGACAGTACGAGCGGGCGACCGACGAACTCCCGGCAGAGACCGAGGAGATTCGCCCGCACCCCCACGGAGTCGAACTCGGCACGGTCCTGAAGATGCTGGCGGCGACCGATTCGCACAGCGTCTCGGGGTTCGTACAGGAGGAGTTCACCCGTGTCGGTCGCAAGACCGCCGACTCCATCCTCGATAACTTCCGCGACCGCCACTTCGGCCGGGAGGCCGCGTGGAAACCGCCCCAGAAGCACGAGAAGTCCGACCTCGCCCGCGCAGTCGCCGAGGCGGTCTCGAACAAGAGCAAAGATGCGACCGCCGCGTTCGGCGACGAGGTGGCCGAGGCAATCGTCGGCCGGAATCGACTCGCCCACCACGAACTGGTCGAATTGGTCGCCGAGACTGCCAAATCGGTCGGCGACGACCACGGCGAGACGTTCGGCGACACGGTCCAAGAGAACGCGGTCGAGGCCGCGTGGGAACAACTCACCGACGACAGGGTGGGCGACCTCTACCAACTCGTGGACAAGGCGACCAGCACCCGGAAGGACGACAAGACCGTCCGGGGACTGGCCGAGCGCCTCGCCAAGCGATTCGAGAAGGGCCGGGAACGCGACCGAGCGACCCACGACGAACTCCGAGAGTACGTGGACCGCGCGGCCGACCAGACCGAGGAGTACGACGACGCCACAATCGGCGACACGGCCCGCGAGAACGTCGTGATGGAGGTCTGGAACACGATGACGACGGTCCCCGACGCGGTGCCGAAGGTGCGGGAGTTCGTGGACGACCGCGACATGGCCAGCGACCTGCTGGAGGCGATGAAGCAGACCGACATCATCTCCCCGCCCACCAACTGCCTGTCGCCCATCACCGACGACCTCGTGGAGGCCGGACTCAAGAAGGAGTTCGACGCCGACTTCTACGCCGCCTCGACACGCGACGCCGACGTTCACGGCGGCGACCCCTTCATCGTGGAGGCCGGTATCGCCTACGGCGGCGAGTTAGAGGCCGACGGCCAAGCCGACGTGCTTCGGTTCGCCAACCGGGTCCCGCTGGTCTACCAGCGCGGGGCCTGCGCGACGACCGACGTGGTGAAATCCATCGGCTGGCGCAACTACAACCTCAGCCAACCCGGGGGTTCGGGCATCCCGAACGGCCCCGCGGTCATCATGGTCCACGTGGCCTCGACCAACGTCCCGTTCACCAGCGAATCGAAGGACGCGGTGGCCAACGTCCCCGAAATCGAGGACGAAATCGAGTTGGCGATTCGGGAGGCCGCCCGCGAGTTGAAGTCCTACCTCAACAAGCGCAAGTCCTTAGAGAAGCGCAAGAAGAAACAGAACGTCATCGCCTCCATCCTGCCGGAGATGGCCGAGAAGTTGGCCGACGTGACCGGACAGGAGAAACCCCGGTACGAGGACGCGCTGGCCCGCATCATGAACAACGTCCTCGTGGAGCGGGAAGTCGAGGACGGGACGGTGCGACTCGTCGTGGAGAACAACTCCGGTACAAACGAAGACTTGGAGATTACCGACATCGTGAGCGCAGAGCCGCGGAATCTCTCGGACGGCGCGACCGCCGTGGACATGGACGGCGAGTGGTTCGTCAAGTGGTCGCCGACCGTCGAGAGCGGCGACGAAGTCGCGCTGGAGTACGAAGTCGAAGGCGACGCATCGTTCGACGTTAGCGTCGAAGGAATCGAGGACCCCAAACTCACCGTCAACCAATGAGCGCAGACAACGAAGCCAAAGCCCAAGAGAAACTCATCGACCTCGCCGCGGAGTTCTACGACCAGTTCGACCGGGGCGAAATCCCCGAGATGTCGGTCCCGACCCGGACCAAGAGCAACATCGTCTTCGACGAGGACGAGGAGGTCTGGGTCTACGGCGACCGAGAGAGTACCCGGAGCGCCAACAGCGTCCGGGGCGCTCGTAAACTGCTTAAGGCGATATACACTATCGACTTCCTCTCCGAGCAGTTGGAGGAGGACCGCTCGTCCACGCTACGTGAACTCTACTACCTCAGCGAGAGCTGGGACGTCGACGAGGCGCAGTTCTCCTCGCAGGACGAGTCGAACCAGTTGGTCGAGGATTTAGAAATCGTCTCGGAGGTCACCCGCGAGGACTTCCACATGCGCCCCGAGGAGTCCGGTGCGACCATCATGGGGCCGCTCCACCTCCGCGAACAGACCCGCCGGGGCGAGCGCGAGATTCACTGTCAGGAGGACGTCGGCGAGGGCGGTTATCAGATTCCGAACAACCCCGACACCATCGAGTTCCTCGACAACGACGCCGACTTCGTCCTCTGCGTGGAGACCGGTGGCATGCGCGACCGACTGGTCGAGAACGGGTTCGACGAGGAGTACAACACCATCATC
The DNA here is from genome assembly GCF_004765785.1 of Halorussus ruber. GTDB lineage: Archaea > Halobacteriota > Halobacteria > Halobacteriales > Haladaptataceae > Halorussus > Halorussus ruber. Next base: position 82,219 of record NZ_SBIT01000017.1, read on the forward strand.
GTCCACCTCAAGGGGCAACCGGCGCGGGCGACCCGGCGCATCACCAAGCGCCTCCACGACGAACTCGACCTGCCGGTCACGGTGTTCGCCGACGGTGACCCGTGGTCGTACCGTATCTTCAGTTCGGTGGCCTACGGGTCCATCAAGTCGGCCCACCTCAGCGAGTATCTGGCCACGCCCGAGGCCCAGTTCATCGGCATCCAGCCCGAGGACATCGTGGAGTACGACCTGCCGACCGACCCCCTGAGCGACTCCGACATCAACGCCCTCGAAAGCGAGTTGGAGGACCCGCGCTTCCAGACCGACTACTGGGAGGAGCAAATCGAGATTCAATTGGACATCGAGAAAAAGTCCGAACAGCAGTCGCTGGCGTCTCACGGACTGGATTTCGTGACGGAAACCTATCTGCCAGAGCGATTGACCGAGATGGGCGTGCTGTAATCAGGCGAACTCGGCGCTCTTCTCGCGGTTCTCTCGGCCTTCGAGCGGCTCCTCGAAGGGGTCGCCATTCGCGCAGGACCGACAGTAGCAGTTCTCGCCCTCCTCGAACGTCCGGACCGGGATTCCGGCGACGTATCGTCGCTCGGCGAAGGTCCGCCGGACGCCGGTGCCGACCGGGCGCGAGCAGGCCGTGCAGGGCTTGTTCGGCGCGTTTGCGACGGTCGAGTCGGTCGTGCGACGCCGACCGAAGGTGGTCGGCGACTCGAATCCGGGGGCGAACTGGGTGCCCAGCGGGACCGAGACGAGAGCCGCCAGTAAGAAGGCGAGCGAGAGGCCGGTCGTGACGAGCGACGACGTGACCCACAGCAGTAGCAGGCCGACGAGCGCGAAGGTGGCCGCCAGCAAGAGACCGGCGGCGACCCCGACCGCGGACTTGAGGTCCCACCCGCCGGTGGCAGCGTTGCGGTCGTCCGAGTAGCGCTCCGTGCCGTCGTCGCGGAGTTCGACGCGGTCGGCACCGAGCGAGTAACTGTACCAGGCGTAGAGCAGGTTGCCGACCCCGCTAGTGGTCACGAACAGGAGGACGTGTATCCCGATGGAGCCGATTCCGCGGTTCACCATCACGACTCGGTTCCCGTAGTCGCGTTTCACGTCCCACCCCTCGACCGCGAGGTCCTCGACGCGGCGGCGGAAACCGGTTCGCCCGGAGGAAGTGGCCGTCTCGGCACGACTGCTGGTAGCGGTCCCTCCGGGACGACTGGCCGCCCTGCTTCGGGCACTCGTCGCGCCGTCCCCGACGGCGGCCCCGCACGCCGAGCAGAAGGCGTCGCCGGGCGACAGCGACTCCCCGCACTGCGAACAGAAGTTCGGAGCGGTTCGAGAACTCACGTTCACAAGTTTTCGGCGGGATAACAAGTAGATTTGGTTGGATTTCCGAGGGTCAAGCGGGGAACGGAATTGGCGGCGGGCGCGAGGGCCAGCACGCTAATTAGACGTGGAGTAGTGCTGGCGACCACACACTCACTCGGTGGGGCACCCACCGTCCTGGCGGACTGAAAGGGCGAGCGCGAACCGCGCGAGGGCTTTCGAGGCCCTCACAGTTGGTCCTGGGGTTATCTCTGTACTATCGAATTTGACCGGCGATAGAGATTTGCGAGAGAACGTCGTACCCCGCGCGATGACACTCAGCGCACGCAACCGACTCGCGGGGACGGTGCAATCGCTCGACAAGCAGGGCCTGATGGCCGAGGTCGTCGTGGAGACCGACGGCGGGCAGGAAATCACGGCGGTCATCACCAGCAACTCCGCGGAGCGACTGGGACTGGCGGAGGGCGAGGAGGTCAACGCGGTCATCAAGGCGACCGAAGTGATGATAGACGGCGAGTAGCTACGAGTCCGCTTTCACCGTTCGCTCCTCGAACCAGTTGTCCAGCATCGCTTCGACCGCCTCGTCCTGCGAGCGGACGTGTTCGCGCTCCGGGTCGCTCCGGAAGTCGAGCGGTCGGAGCGTGGCGACGGCGACTCGCTCGGCGCGGAGTTTCGCGGCCGCCGCGACTTTCTCGTCGTCCAGCGCGAACGGGCGGCCCGTCTCGGCTCTGGCGTCCCGGTCGACGAGCGTCCGGGCCTCGTCGAGGGCGTCGATGCCCTCCTCGGTCCAGCAGTCGTGACAGACCCGAAATTCGAGCGCGCCGGAGTAGTCGCCGACCTCGGTCGGCGGGACGCCCCCGACCATCGCGCCGCCCCAGACGAGGCCGAGCGACTCGACCGTGACGTGGCGGTCGTCGTCGCTCCCGCAGGCCGCGCAGACGGTCGGTTCGTCGGCGTAGGGCCAGTCGTCCGGCGATGAGTCCATACTCCGAAGGTGAGGGTGGGGAAACATATAACTCTGGTATCTAGTCTGGTGGACTGGCAAGAAATTTCTGTTAGGAAAAGAAATAGAATTGATTACTAAGAGAATACCTATATTTCTTTAGGCAATAATTTTATTTCCCTGCTGCTCCTCGTTCAGTCCGTCAGAAACGCTTTCACCGTCTTGTCGAACGCGCGCTTTCGCTCCTCGAACGCGCCGTGGCCCGTCCCTTCGATGAGTTCGAGGCGCGCGTCGGCGATTCCGTCGGCGGTCGTCCGCAGGATTCCCTCGGGGAAGAAGTAGTCCTCGGTCCCGCCGACGACGAGCGTCGGGACCTCGATTTCCGACCGCCGGTCGGTCGCGTCGTGGGAGAGGCACACCCGGCAGGACACCGCCACGTCCGAGACCGCCGCTGGCTCCGAGAGCAACAGCCTCCCGACCGTCCGAATCAGCGGCGGGTAGAGCCACCGCCGGTAGCCGGTGTCGGTCACGGAATCGAGTCGAGATAGGCGTCGAACCACCACCCGCGGTCGGCCCACTCGGCCCACCGCCGGAGGGTGCGCCGGGCCTCCTCGCCGACTCGGACTCCCGAGACGCCGAGGACCAGTCGCCGGACGAGGTCCGGGCGGTCGGCCGCGAGGTGCTGGGCGATAAGTCCGCCGAGCGAGACCCCAAGCACGTCTGCGGGACCGATGTCGTACTCCGACAGCAGGTCGGCGTACTCGGCGGCCATCTCGCGGGTGGTCGTCCCCGCGGGCAGGTTCCGGCGGCGACTCACGACGTAAATCGTGAACTCGTCGGTGAACAGCCGATAGTAGTAGCGTTCCAGCAGGAGCGCGAGGTAGCGCGCCGGGCGCTCGGGTTGGAAGGCGTCGCTCAGCCCCGCGAAGATGACGAGCGTGCGGGGACCGGAGCCGAATTTGACGTAGGGGTAGCGGCCAGCGGGACCGCGGAGGAGGCCTTGTTCGCGTCCCATACGGGTGTCACGACAGTCGGGCGAAAAATGGTTCGGGTGGTCGCGTTACCGGAGGAGAACCGCTAACCCGGCAATCGCCCAGACCAGCAGTCCGAGGCCGTAGAACAGCAGTTTGGCGCGGAGCGAGTAGTGTGCCCCCGGGTCGGGACCGACTCCGGGGACCAGTTGCATCCCCTCCTCGACGGCCCCCATGCCGCCGGAATCGAGGCTTCCCACGTCACCGGACTCGGCACCTTCGACCCCCGAGGCGGGCGCGGGACCGGCCTCCGCCGCGCCGAGGACCACCAAGATGACCCCCGCTCCCGCGAGCAGCAGGAGCGTGGGACCCGAACTGAAGGCCAGATACGCCGCGCCGACGGTCACGAGCGCGGCGAGGAGAGTGTACCGGACGACGGGGACAACGAGGGCGTTCCAGTCCATGCCAGACAAATCAGTCAGCAGGAACATAAAACCGCGGTGGGTTCTGGTCCCGAGGAGTTTCGACAGCGGGCGACGAACGCCAATCAGCTATTTCCGCCAGAGCGACGTGTCTCGACTGTGAGCCTCACGGCGCAACTCGCCACCTTGCTGGGCGTCTTCGCCCTCGCGTTCGTCGTCCGACTGCTGGTTTCCGGCGTGACCGACGTCTCCTACTCGGTCCTCCTCGTCCTCGTCGGGTTCGGCGTCTCGCTGGCGGGCGTCCAACCGGCGCTGGTCCTCTCCCACGACGTTATCGTGGCGGTCCTCCTGCCGACGCTCCTCTTTCGCGGGGCCGTCGAGTTGGACCACCAACAGCTCCGTCAGAACCTCGTCGTACCCGTCGCTCTCGTCGTCCTCGGGGTCCCGCTGGCGGTCGGCCTGCTCGGCGCGGCCGGGATTCCGGCGTTCGGCTTCCCGCCGGTCGTGGCCTTCCTGTTCGCGGTCATGGTCGTGCCGACCGACCCGGCGGCGGTCGTCTCGCTGTTCGAGGAGTTGGGCGCGCCCGACCGCCTCTCGGTCATCGTGGACAGCGAGAGTCTGCTCAACGACGGGGTGGCGGTCGTGGTGTTCGGCGTCCTCTTCGAGTTACTGCGCGCCGCTCCCAAGCCCGACGACCGCGCGGCCCAACTCCTGAGTCCCGGGACGCTGGTCGAACTCGGGGCCGATTTCGTCGTCATCGGAATCGGGGGTCTCGCGGTCGGCGTCGTCGCGGGGTATCTGGGTCACCGGGCGACCGAGTACGTCCACGACGAGATGGCGACGGTCCTGCTGACCGTGATTCTGGCCTACGGGAGCTTCCTGCTGGCCGACCACGTGCTGGGCGTCAGCGGCATCCTCGCCACGGTCGGCACCGGGCTCTCGATGGGGATGGCGGGCGAGGCGTTCACCGCCCAGTCGGAACACGCCGAGTTCGTCAGGTCGGTCTGGGACGCCACGGGCTTTCTCGTCTCGACGCTGGTCTACGTCCTCGTCGGCGCGCAGGTCAGACCCGACGCGCTCGTCGGGTCGCTCGACATCGTCGTCCTCGCGGCGGTGCTGGTGGTCCTCGTCCGCGGGGTCGTGGTCTACGGCGTCGTCGGCGCGCTGAACGCGACCGTCTCGGAGGGCGTGCCGACTTCCTACCAGCACGTGATGGTCTGGGGCGGCCTCCACACCGTCGTCCCGGTCGCGCTCGTCCTGAGCCTGCCCGCAGACGTCCCCTTCCGGAGCGACCTCCGGGTGATGGTGTTCGGCATCGCAGTCCTCGGAACGGTGGTGCAGGGGCTGTTGATGCCTTTCGTCCTCGAAAGAACGGGAGTGACGTGACTGGCCCAGACTACTCGCCGCGCTCGTCCAGCACGACCGGGACGCCGCGCTCGGCCACGTCGGCGGCGAACGCCCCCGAGTCGGTCTCGATGGCTTCGAAGGTGTTGTAGTGGACCGGCAGGACGAGGTCGGGGTCCATCTCCTCGGCGAGGTCGGCGGCCTCGCGGCGGTCCATGGTGAACGCCCCGCCGATCGGCGGGCAGAACAGCGACACGTCGAGTTCGGCGTGGCCCGGCAGGGCGTCCGAGTCGCCGGGGTAGAACACCGACACGTCCTGACCGCCCTTGCCGGGGAGCGTGACGTGGTAGCCGACGCCGAACCCCTCGGGGTGGTAGGGGTCGCCGCTGGCGTCGGTTCGCGGGCCGTCAGGCTGGTTGTACCCCGCCACCGAGCGCACGATGGCCTCGCCGAACAGCTCGTCCTCGGCGTCGCCGAGCCGGAGCGTCTCGTATGGAAGGTCGTCGAGGTCCTCCACGTCGCGGTCGATTTTCGGCGGGTAGACCGCCTCGTAGACCGCGACCGTCGCGTCGCCGCCCGCCACGCGCCGGATGGCGTCGGAGTCGTAGTGGTGGTCGTGCGTGACCAGAACCAAATCGCCGTCCTCCGGGCGGTAGTCGCGCGCCTCGGGGTGGCCCACGTCGGGGGTGTCGGGCCGCCACTCGCCGGTGAGCGTGCCGTACCGTCCGGGGTCGATGTAGACCACGGTGCCCTCCGACGCTTCGAGGCGCAGACCGGCGTAGCCCAGCCACGTCGCGCGGAGTCCGTCGTGTCGAATCGTCATGTCCGGGGGTTGGAACCGGATGACTTAAACGGTTCGACCGCTGGCCGGTCGTCAGTCGTCTCGGCGGCGAAACGCCCGGAGCGTGTCGCGCTTGGTCGGTCGGCGCTCGACCTCCTCGAAGCCGAGTTCGGTGAAGATGCGGTTCCAGTTGCGGTAGTACAGCGGGAACTCCTCGCGGACGTAGTTGACCCCTCGGCGGGCCGCGGCCTCGATGCTTTCCGCTTCGGCGCTCTCGGACTCGTCCGCGTCGTCGGTGTCGAGGGACTCGCTGTCCCTGTCCCCGTTGTCGTTACCGTCTCCATCCCGGTCCTCGTTCTCGACTGTCACCAGCAGGTCCCCGGTAACCCGGGCCAGTTCGCCGAAGACCTCCTCGTCGTCGGGGTGGATGTGCTGGAGCGTCTCGACCGAGAAGACTGCGTCGAAGCGGTCGTCCTCGAACTCCTCGACGGCGCTCTCGATGGCGTCGTGGTAGAAGGTGCCAGCGTCGGCGAGGTCGGGGTAGGCGTCGGCCATCACGTCGAAGGCCTCGTCGTTGATTTCGACGCCGTGGAGGTCGCGGTAGCCGTGGTCGTGGAGGTGCGCGAGGTGGCGGCCCGAACTGCACCCCAGTTCGAGGACGGCCGCGTCGGCCCCGACGTAGGCGTCGAGGAGGTCGAGAATGTCGTCGCTGGTCTCGTCCGGGCCGCGGTGGGCGTAGTAGGTCGGCGAGTACTCCCCCGAACGCTCTGCCCATCGCTGTCGGACTTCGTCAGAATTCACTAATGGCGAGACGAACTCCGGCCGTAAAACCCCACCGGCCTCGGGACGGCGGCGATGACTGGCCCACGCTTTCGCCCCGCGACTTTATCCGCCTCGCCGACCCAGTTCCGGGCCACATGGTCTCCTCGCCGGTCGTTCCGATTCTCGCCTTCCTCGTCGGCATCGGGGTGGTCGTCTGGAGCGTCGAGGAGTTCGTCGAACACGTCGCGGAGGCCGCGGTGGACCTCGGCGTCTCGACCTTCCTGCTCACGGTGTTGCTGGCGGGCATCGACCTCGAAAACGCGGTCCTCGGCATCGCGGCCGCGGCGGGAGACCTGCCGGACGTGGCGCTCGGGACCGTCTTCGGCGAGGCGCTGTTCGTCCTCGGCGCGGCGGTCGGCCTCGCTGGCGTGGTGGTTCCCTTCGAGGAGTCGACGCCCCGCGAGTATCTGGCGCTGACCGCGATTTCGCCCGCGCTGCTGGCGCTTCTGGGGGCCGACGGCAGGCTGTCGCGGCTCGACGGAGCAATTTTGCTGGTCGCGTTCGCCCCGCTCCTGTGGGCGGTCTACCGCTTGGAGTCCAAGCAACCGACCCGGTTTCTGGAGACCGAGGAGGCCGACGAAATCGAGGACGAGGGAGCGGGGGACGCCCCCGAAAATTACGACGAGGACGACCGCGAGTGGGTCGAACTCGGCATCGTCCTGCTGGCCGTCGTCGGCATGACCGCGGGGTCGGAACTGGCGGTGTCGGGCGTCCGCGAGATTCTCGACGCCTTCGGGTTCGTCGGGTTGGCGTTCGGCGCGACTGCGATGAGCTTCATCGCCAGTCTGGAGGAGATTCTGCTCACGGTCGAACCGGTCCGCGACGGCCGCCCGGAGGTCGGTATCGGCAACGTCGTCGGAAGCGTGCTGTTCTTCGTCACCGCCAACGCGGGGGCATCGCGCTGGTCCACCCGCTGGAACTCTCGGGGGCGGTCGGCGCGGTCCACTGGCCCTTTCTCCTCGGGTCGCTGGCGCTCGTGCTGGCGTTCCTCTGCCGGGGCAAAGTCGGCCGAATCGAGGGCGGGGTGCTTCTCGCGGTCTACGCGGGCTACTGGGTGGCGAACTACGCGCTCTGACGCCGAGCGGACGCGGAGTCGGCGCGGCCGACTCCGCGCTACGCGAGTTGCCGGGCCGAGCGAGCGGCCCACCGACGGTAGTGATACGCCAGTCCGACCGGCACCATCGCCACCGCGAGCGCCACCGCCGGTTCCAGCAGGCCGAACAGCGCGCCGTCGTAGGTGCCGTGGTAGGCCAGCACCGCCGCCAGTCCGACCGCCGCGAGGGCGTAGCGCCGCCAGCGAGGCCCGCCGGAGTCGGTCTCGTGCGCTCCTCGGCGCTGACTCCGCTGGCGGCCGTCGAGCCACAGGCCGACCAGCGACAGCGGGCCGGTGAGCAGTGCGCCGTAGAGCAGGCCGAGCGCCAGCGCGGCCGTCACGGGGTGGCCGGGTCCGAGAAATCGCCCCGAGAGCATCGCCAGCGGGACCGCGAGCGACTGGAGCGCGGGCAGGAGGACGAGGTACCGCAGGCGCGAGGACGAGGATTTTGCGGGGTTCCCCGACGGCTCGGCGACCGTCGCCGGTTCTGTCATGTCAGAAATAGTCTCGCGCTCGCCGGAAATATCTTCGGTGGCGAACGCTCGGCGGAACAGACCACGAGGACGCGCTCGACCAATCTATCAGCAAACGCTCGACCGAACAACCGCCGCGGGTGGGATGAAGGGGCCGCCCGGTCGCGGTCACGCGAGGGAACCGAGCGTGACCTCGGGAGACGCGGATTGTCTCCCGGCGGGTCGAAGACCCGTGGTCGGCTGAGTGGCCTCTATCGGCGCGGGCGGTGTCTCACCGAACGAAGTGAGGTCGTTCGAAAGGCGAAGCCTTTCGTGATCACGAAAATCTCCGATTTTCGGACGATGATGGCTCGGAAGACGTGGTTTGTCTTCCGGTGCTGAGAGCGCCGATATGTCACTCAGCGACCGCGACCGGGCGGGGGCTTCAGAGATGTTCTCTCCAACTGCTGCCGTTGCGGTTCTACTTCTAAACAATATCTAGATGTTTCTAAAACCATAAAATATAGTTAAGGTATATAATTAGGTTGTTCAAACAGACGATTCATCAGGCCGAATCGTCTCCACCGAAATCCCGCGTTCGCGCAGCAGGTCTTTCGCGCGCTCGAACTCCGAACCGCCGTAGGAGAGCAAGCCGGAGGGCATCATCACGTGGCGGTGTTTCACCCCGCCGCCGCGCCAGTAGTGGACGACAAGCCGGGGGCGAGTCAGCCAGTCGTCGCCCTCGACGGCCTCGACGCGCTCGACGTCGAGGAGCGCGATGCGGTCGTCGCCGGTCACGTCCCGGCGGCGGTTGAGAACGCGCCCGACAACCAGCACGACCGCGACCGCGCCGACCGCGACCGCGAGCGCGTCCCAGCTATCGCCGTCGGCCAGAATCGAGGCGCTCGCCGCGAGGAGCGCGGCGTAGACCCCGAGGTAGACGACCAGCAGGAGTCGGTTGCCCTCCCAGTAGCGCCGGGCGTGGCTGACCAGTCCCTCCTCGATGCGGATCTCCTCGTCGGTCAGCACGCACCGCCCGCGCTTGGTGCGGAAGGTTTCCACGGTGGTTCTGTCAACTCCGAGGGTGGAAAGTGTATCGCTGACTGGGATTCTACGACGCGACTGTCTCTCGTTTGGAGGTGTGTTTTGAGGGCACTGTCTAGTTAGCGCGGTTTAAGAAGTGAGCAGGTTGTAGCGGTTGTGTCCATGCAAGCCGCAAACCTGCTCAAAAGGACGTTAGACACCGCGACTCTTGAATGTTGGCAGCGGGAGCGGACG
>NZ_SBIT01000018.1 GCF_004765785.1 Halorussus ruber
GTGTCCGTTCACGCTCCACAAACTCCAAGTCAATCCAGTCACTACAACCGCTGAGGCGGGTGATTTTGGCCATGAATCAGCACAAAATCACTCCCGCCTCATCCTTCACTCTTAACTAAACACGACCGTAAGCTCAAACCGCGATTTTACATACCTCGGCGCGTCTGGGGGCGACTCCGAACTTCGCGTCGTACCGGCGCTATTCGAGGAGAACGTAGTTGTCGGAGACCGTTACGTCGTAGTCTGCATACTCGAAGGAGACCTCCACGTCGGTCGGGATGTCTTCCGTCCGGGTGAAAACCAGTCCCGCCGCGGGCGACTGGGTTTCGGCCTCGACCAGTCGGTCGAGGGCGTCGGTGTCTAGATGGTCGCCGAGCGGGGGGAGCGCGTCCTTCTCGGCGTCCGTCGCGGTCGCAACCGCCGCTACGACTGCCTCGCTCGCGGTTTCGGCCTCGTCGATGAGTCGCCGCCGTCGGGGTCGGTCCCGCGGTCCCGCCGCGCCCTGCGACCGACGTTTCTGCTGGTTCTCCGACATTCGTCTTGCCATATACGTCAAGACGATTTAGTACCTTGGGTTATTGATTTGTTCCGATGTATTATTATTTATAATATTGTCCGGGGGCAAAATTTCGTCTGCTGGCTCTTCGGCGCTTCTACCTGCTATTCTGCCGAAATCCGTAGGCTGACTACCGCGGCGTCTCGGTTCCCCACTGGTCGAGCGCGGCCGCGAGTTCCGGATGCTCCTCGGCGTAGTCTTCGAGCGGGACACCCTCCATCGTCGCGTCGATGGCCTGCCGGAGGGCCTTCGCTCCGGCGTGGGTGCCGTCGGGGTGGCCGTGGATGCCGCCACCGGCCTGAATCCCGATGTTGGTTCCGGCGCGGTCCACGAGTTCCGGCACGAGACCGGGGTGGAGGCCGCCGGAGGCCATCGGCAGCACGTCGTTCAGGCCGTAGAGGTCCGAGTAGAGCCACTCGTTGATGCCGACCGTGTCCTCGTTTTCGAGTTTGCCGAGGTCGGCGGTGCCGGTGTGGATGTGGTCCACGCCGCAGAGGCGAGCGACCTGCGCGACGACGCGCATCGAGACGCCGTGGGTTTCGATGCGGTCGAAGGCGGCGTGCATCGCTCGGTGGGCGTGGATGGCCAGCCCGTGTCTCTCACACCGCTCGCGGACCTGCTGGACCGCGGCCCATCCGGCCGTAATCACGTCCACCATGACGTACTCACAGCCCTGCTCGGCCGCCATGTCCACGCGGTCTAACATCTCGCCGCCGTCGGCGGTGACGTTGACCAGATAGCTCTTGGTCTCGCCGGTCTCGTCCTCGGCCTGGTCGCGCTTTTCGAGGCTTCGCTTGAGGCGCTCCTCGAAGGGATTGAACTCCTGGTCGGTCAGGTTCTCGTCGTCCTTCAGCAGGTCGATGCCGCCGGTCCACGCCTCGTAGCCGACTTGGACGTGCTGGTCGGTCGTGAGGCCGACCTTCGGCTTGGGCACCGTCGCGGTGATGGGCCGGTCTCCGGCGTCGAAGATTTCGTCGCGGACGCTCGTTCCGAACTGGGGACCGGGGAAGGAGGAGGTCAGTTTCTCGGGCCAGTCGCAGTCCCGCAGTCGGATGCGTTCGACCGCTTTCATCCCGAGGATGTTGCCCGCGATGCACGAGAGGACTTGGGGCATGTTGCCCGCCTCGAAGAGGGCGTCGGGGTACGCGACCGTCACCGAGTTCCCGTCGATTCCGCAGGCGGTGGCGCTCAGGTCCCGCACGGAGCCTTCGACCTGCAACTCGGCCCACGTGCCGTTTGAACTCTCGGAGGCGACCCTGCTGGCGGCGGCCTCCACGTCCATGTCGCTGGCCGGTTCGACGTAGAACTCGCAGACGAGGTCGGTATCGGACGGGTCGTAGTCGAGGTCGAGGAAGTCCTCGTAGGTTATTCCGGTCATAGTACTCCCGAGAACTATCGTCGCTGATACCAATAAAGATGCACCCCGAGCGAAAGATCCACTCTGAGCGAAAGAGGCACGCCGAGCGCCGAATCACCCGATTCGGCGCTCGGTGGCACAGACAACTGGCGAACACTCGACGTACCAGCCGGCGGCGAACACTCGGCCGACCAGCCGACAGCAGGCGCTCGGTGACCCAACCGAGAGCGAACACTTGGCCGACCAGCCGACAGCGAACGCTCCGCAAATCAGACGGCAGGGTGGGATAAAGGGGCCGGTCGCTCGCAGGCCGGAGGCCCGTGGTCGTCTCAGCGACCCCTATCGGCGCGGGTTGTGCGGAGAGCGCCGATACGTCGCTGAGCGACTGCGAGCGACCGGGGACTTCAGAAGTGTTCACGGTCGCCGTCGAGAACTTGGCGACTGTCCTGCCGCCACGGTTTGAGGGGCATATTTATTTCCTTATAATAAGAATATATTTTCTTAACACCACTCTACAATTGCGATTCACGAAAGAAAGCCGAGAGGAGAAGACGAAAACTACCGCCCGCGACCGCTATCCCTGTTGCTCCTCGACGCGCACGAAGGTTCGGTACTTCAGGTCGTCCTCTCGCAGTTCCTCCAGAATGCGCTCGACCAGCACCTCCTCGGGGTCGTGGAGGCCCGACACTCGGTCCTCCAAGTCCTCGAAGCTCTCGAAGGGCTTGCGCTTTCGCTGTTCGAGGATGTTGTTGCGCAGTTTCTTGCCGATGCCGGGCAGGAGGTTGAGCTGGTGGAGCCGGAGGGTAATCGGCTGGGCGTCGTTGTAGAAGTCCACGAACCGCCGTTCGTTCGACTCCACCACGTCTCGGATGGCGTGTTCGAGTTCCGACTGGGCCGCCCCGGAGAGGTCCTCGAACTCGATTTCGCGGACGTTCGCCACGAGGTCGTCCGACGGGTCGGCGTCGAACCGGTCGGTGATGGTGAGACTCACGTCCTCTTCGAGCGTGACCTCGAACAGTCGGAACTCCTCGACGCCGAGGGCGTAGGCGAGGGCTGGCTTCTGGTACTGGGGCCGGTCGTCGTCGGCGCGGCCGTGCGGGAGGTAGTCCAGCACGACCGCGGGAACCTGCGCTTCGTCGTCGTTCTGTTCGCTCATTGTCATGGAATACGCCGACGAGATACTTAAAGAGTTGGTGGCAATCGGTCGTCAGTCGTACTTGGCGACGACGTTCAGGATGTCGTCGAGTTCGTCACCCGAGAGGGTGTAGCGCTCTTGGGCGTACACAGCGCGGAGTTCGTCGCGGTCCTTCGGCAGGATGTCGGCAATCTTGTGCGCCGTCTGCTCGTCCACCTTCTCGAGTTCGAGGAGGTCCTCCACGAGTTCGCGGGACTCCTCGGCGTCGAGCGTGGCGAACCGGTTGACGTGTTCGATGGCGCGGGCCAACTCGTAGCGCATCTCTCGGTCCTCGTCCAGCGCGCGCTCTTGCTCGACGTCCGAGAGCAGTTCTTTGGCTTCCGCCGTGGTCAGGAACTCCTCCTCGACCTTTTCCTTGAAGATGGTCATGCTATTCCTGCGCTTTCAGGTGCGCGGGGGTGACGATGAGGGTCTTGTCCTTGCCGCGGTCGCTGATGGCGACCTTGTAGGCTTCGCCCTGCTCGCCGACGATTTCGCCGGTCTGGCCGCCGAAGCGCGGGTGGAAGCGGCCCTTCTCGACGCTCGGGTCGATTTTGAGGTGGACCTTCTGGCCCTCCTCGTACTGCTGGACGGCCCGCTGAGGCGGAGACGTACCGCTCTCGCGGGGGTCGTTCGAGAGCTTGTTGCGAGTGCTGTGGTAGGGTCCGTTCGAACTCGGCATAGTCGTACCACCCTCTTGTTCTGTCTCCATTATAAATGGCACGTTCCGTGCTTCTCGGACACGAGGAGATTCGGTCGGTCGAGGGCGAAAATTCGCCTCGACTCACCCCGTCGAGCAGCGCTTTCGGCGCGACGTGCCCAAAGGACAAGAGTAACCTGCTATCCGTTCGTCGGTTCGCCCATGACCGACGACGAGTTCAGATTCGAGACGCGCTCGATTCACGCCGGACAGGAACCGGACGAGGAGACCGGGGCGCTCATGACCCCGATTCACGCCAACTCGACCTACGAGCAGGACGCGCCGGGCGAACACCGGGGCTACGAGTACTCCCGGACCGGCAATCCCACGCGCACCGACTTGGAGGCCAACGTCGCCAGCCTCGAAGGCGGCGAGTACGGCCGGGCCTTCTCCAGCGGGATGGGCGCGATCAACACCGTGCTGAACCTCCTCGAAGCGGGCGACCACGTCGTCGCCAGCGAGGACGTCTACGGCGGCACCCACCGCATCTTCACGCAGGTCTACGAGCAGTACGACCTCGAATTCGACTTCGTGGACATGACCGACCTCGACGAGACCGAGTCTGCGATGCGCGAGGAGACCGAACTCGTGTGGGTCGAGACCCCCACGAATCCCCTGCTCAACGTCGTGGACATCGAGGGCACCGCCGACATCGCCCACGACCACGACGCCCTCTGCGCCGTGGACAACACCTTCGCCACGCCGTACCTCCAGCGCCCGCTCGAACTCGGCGCTGACCTCGTGGCCCACTCGCTGACGAAGTACATGGGCGGCCACTCCGACGTCGTCGGCGGGGCCTTGGTCACCGACGACGAGGAGCTAGACGAGCAGTTCGGCTTCTACCAGAACAGCGTCGGCGCGACCCCCGGTCCCCACGAGTGCTTCCTCGTCCTCCGGGGCACCAAGACGCTCCCGGTCCGGATGGACCGCCACTGCGAGAACGCCAGCGAGTTGGCCGAGTGGCTGGAGGGCCACGAGGACGTGGACCGGGTCTACTACCCCGGCCTCGAATCGCACCCCGACCACGACCTCGCCTCCTCGCAGATGGACGACTTCGGCGGGATGGTCAGCTTCGAGATGGACGCGAGCCTCGAAGAGACCGCCGACGTGGTGAGCGAGACCGAGGTCTTCACGCTCGCGGAGAGTCTCGGCGGGGTGGAAAGTCTCATCGAACAGCCCGCGACCATGACCCACGCCGCGATTCCGGCCGAAGAGCGCGAAGCGGCGGGGCTTCGTGACGGCCTGATTCGGGCGAGCATCGGCATCGAGAACGTCGAGGACCTGAAGGCGGACCTTCAGCAGGCGTTCGAGAAGTCGCTGGAGTGAGACATCCGGGACGAAGTCTCGGTCGCTCGCTCTGTCGACCGGAAATTTCCACTCTGAATTAATTTTAAGTTATTTTACTATGTCGTGTCTCGCATGGACGTGCCAGACCAGCGATGTGGCTACATCACTGAATCCGCGGAGGTTTCCAGTTGTTGCTGTCGAGAACCGTGCGAAGACAGCGACCGATGCCTCTGGCACGCCGACCGAGCGCAGAAACCGACGACTCGAATTCACGATGACCGAGCGAACGACGGGGAGGTTCTAAACGGGACCGTCCTCCGAGCCTGTGCCTTCCAGACGCGGATTTCGTTCGCCGACTGCGCACTCGAAAGCGCCGACCTGCGTCGGACTACCTTGCGCGACAGCATCTTCTTCGGGGCGAACCTTTCGTCCGCACTCCTCGAAGACGCTGACTTCAGCGGGGCCGATTTCAAAGACGCGACCCTGCGTCGGGCAACCCTCCAAAACGCCATCTTCACCGATGCGAATCTATCTTTCGCGGACTTAACTGAAGCCGACATCTCGTCGGCCGTCCTCGAAAGCGCGAACCTCCGACGGGCGAACCTCTGTCGAACGACTGGCAAGGCGGTGGACCTCGAATCGGCGAAGCTCTCCGAAGCAAGTCTCGAACGTGCCGAGTTCGCGTCGGCAACGTTCGACGGGGCGAACCTCCGTGAGGCAGACCTCACGAAGGGTAGCTTCCGCGGGAGTAGCTTCACGGGGGCGAGGCTGACTGCAGCGGACCTTCCCGAATCGGATTTTGGTTTCGCTCGCCTCGACGGGGCAGTCCTACACAATGCGGACCTCTCGTCGGCAAACCTTCGCCGGGCGGAGCTTTCGGAAATAGACTTCGGAAATGCGACACTTCGGCAAGCGAACCTTGGCGGTGCATCGCTCGATGACGCGAACCTCGGCCGTGCTGGTCTCAAGAACGCCAATCTGTCAGGGGCAGACCTTCGCGGTGCCACGCTCCTCAGAGTTGACCTCCGTCTGGCGAGCCTTCGAAACGCCGTACTCGACGAGGCCGATCTCAAACGAGCGTCGTCCGCCGAGGCCGATTTTACCGGGGCATCGCTTCGTGAGGCGGACCTCTCCGAGGCGAGTTTCGCGGAGGCCGACTTCGAGGAGGCCGAACTCTACGGCGTCGATATCTCGGGAACTAATCTCAGAGGGTGTAATTTCGTTAACGCGGACTTTCGGGAGGCCGACCTCTCGAAGTCCGAGTGTGAGAACGCAGATGTTTCCGATGCGGACCTCTCGGACGCCGACCTCCGAGAAGCGGTCCTCGACGGGTCGGACCTCACAAACGCGAATCTCCGCGGGGCTAACCTTTCCGGTGCGAGTCTCGTCGGTGCCGACCTCCGAGGGGCGGACCTTACCGATGCCATCGTTTCCGGAGCGACACTCTCGGACGCCGACCTCCGGGGAGTGGACCTCACGAACACGGATCTCACCGACGCCGACCTCACGAACACAGACGTTCGGGAGGCGAATGTGGGCGATGCGAGGTTCGGCGACGCCACGCTGGCCGAAGCGACGCTCCGCGGAGTGGACCTCACGGGCGTCGCGCTCGCCGAAACCGACTTCGCCGAAGCAGACCTCACCGACGCTGACTTGGCGGATGCGACCCTCGAAGGGGTGGACTTCACCGACGCCGACCTTCCGAACGCAAACCTCACGAACGCCGATTTGCGAGAGGCTACCTGTACCGGGGCGGATTTAGAGAGCGCCTTTCTGAGAGACGCCAACCTCCGGGGGGCCGACTTCAGGGGAGCCAATTTGGAGAACGCTTCCCTGAGACGAGCGGACCTCCGACAAGCGACCTTCTTCCGGGCCAAACTCTACCAAGTCCACCTCGCTGACGTTCGAATCAACTACCAAACGGAGTTCGGAGAAAACTGCCGGTACGAAACCGAACCCGAGGCCGATATTTTCGGCGACGTGGACAACCTCAAGGCCTCGGCGTGGACCTACCGCCGTCTGGAATCGCTACACGAGGAACACGCGATGGTGGAGAAGGCCCGAAAGTACCACATCTGCAAAGAGGAAGCCCACCGGAAACAGCGCTGGAAGAATTGGAACAACTGGGGAGAGATAGACGGGGTGCGACCGTCTCACCTCCGGAAGTGGAACCTCCCTCGAGCACTCGTCTACTCCGTCAATCGAAACCTGACGAGACACGGGGAGAGTCCGTGGCGCGTGGTCGGCGTCTCGTTTTTCGTCATCCTCGCGTGTGCGGTGCTGTATCCGTTCGGTGGGTTCGGTCCGGATGGTACTTCTCCCCGTAGCTATCCGCACATACTGAACACATTTCCGAATTCGGTGTCCGAGACGGCGACGCTCCTTTTGGACAGCGTCTATTTTAGCACGGTCACGTTCACGACCCTCGGCTACGGAGACTTACAGCCGGTCGGGTGGGCCAAGTACGTCGCCACGGTCGAGTCCTTCCTCGGCGCGCTCCTGATGGCGCTGTTAGTCTTCGTCCTCGGCCGACGTGCGACGTGGTAACCCTCCTCTCGAAGCCACTTTTGAGGTGACGCGAGTGTTACCTGAGAACTATACTCGCCGACCGACTACCCAAAGCTATGTCCAACGAACGCCGACCGGCCGAGGAGTTCGAGGTCACCGCCGACCTCCCGGACAGTCCGATGCACACCACCGGAACCGACCACGTCACGCTCGTCGGGAGCAACGCCGAGGAGACCATCGCGTTCTATCGGGACCTCCTCGGGATGCCGCTGGTCCTGCGACAACCCAACCTCGACGACCCCGACTCGACGCACCTCTTTTTCGACACGGGCGACGGGCGCATCCTCACGTTCTTCGTGGACGACGACCGGCCGTCGAACCCGCGGCCCCAGCGCCCTGGCGTCGGCGCGGTCCACCACCTCTCGTTCTCCATCGACCCCGAGCGGTTCGTGGAGGTCCGCGAGGCCCTCGAAGACGCCGGACGAGGCTACAACGAGTTCGACCGGGGCATCTTCCACTCGCTGTACACCAGCGACCACAACGGTCTGACCATCGAACTGGCGACCGACAAGTGGGCGATTCCCGACGACCGGCGGGGGGAGGTTCTGGCCACCGCCCAGCGCATCCGCGAGGAGGACGGCGCTGACTTCGCCGAGGAGCGCCACATCGAGGCCGCGCTGGAGGAGTTGGACCTCGACGTCGAGAAGTTCGACTTGCCGGACGCGCCGACTGGGGCCGGGACGCCGTAAGTTTCGGCAAGTCAGACAAAATCCCGGCGTGCGCTGGTGCGCTCTCTCGTGAGCGCACCCTTCCGCGCGAGGGACGAGTAGCGCAGGAGCGTAGCGACGAGCAACGCAGTCGGTTAGGGAGGGCGTGGTCCGCGGTAGCGGTTCGGGGGTGCTGTGCGGTGACTCCTCGGCTTCGGGAGTAGCTAGCATAAAATCATATAAAAATGGGTCAGGGAAAACTAACCAATTCTATAAGACACAAAATCAGTACCCTAACCACTAGCCTCACGACGAGCTACGACACCCACAACTCACCACCAACCAAAAAACCGCAAACCGCGAAACTGCGAAAACCGAGTTAAATCCGACCGACGTTCTGGACTTCGACGCTCTCGACGCCGTCGACGTTCGAGAAGCCCTCTTCGACGGCTTCCGTCCCGCCCGTGTCGTCGGGGACGATGACCGTCGGCAGGAGGGCGACGAGGCCGAACGCGACCTCGTCGCGCTCGAAGCCGTTGATTTTCGCGCCCTCGGGGAGCGAGTCTTCGAGGCACTCCTGAAGGTCGTCGAGGTCGATTTCCGGGCTCTGCGGCATGACCTTGATTTTGGCGGCTACCTTTCCCATGGTTACGGACCCATAAACCCGCAGTCGGGGCACTCGTAGAGGTTGCTCTGCTTGCGACACTTGGCACAGCGGTAAATCTGTTGCCCGCAGTCGGGGCACTTGAACGACGCGGCGTTCGTCCCCGAGATGTTGATCCCGCAGGAGACGCATCGTCGCGCCTGCTTCTGTTTCGACTGACTCATACCCACTCCTACCCGGGCGCGACTTTAAATCGTTTCGATAGGGTCCGGTGTCGCTGGCGGCGAGACCGCCGAGTGCTGGCCCCAGCGACGCTCCCGCGCTCGCCGAGATTTCCGGATTCGACCGTTCTACTCGGCCTCTGGCTGGTTGCCGCCCGTTCGGCCCGCGGGCGAATCGAAAAACACGAAACGTGATTCTTAAGGGGCGAACGAGCGACGTTTCGGGTATGAGTGAAGAACAAGAGGCCGAAGCGGCCGACGAAGAGACAACGGAAGCAGAAGAGGAGGCCAATGACGGGTTCCAGAACGGCGACTTCGTCCGTCTGGACTACACCGCGCGCACCGTAGAGGACGGCGACATCGTGGACACGACCGACCCCGAAGTGGCCGAAGAGGAGGGTCTCGACGAGGAGGAGCGCGAGTTCGAGCCGCGCACCATCGTCCTCGGCGAGGGTCACATCTTCGAGAGCGTCGAAGAGGACCTCGTCGGCAAGGAGGTCGGTCACTCGGGTAACACGACCATCCCCGCCGAGGAGGCCTTCGGCGAGTACGACCCCGAAGAGGTCAAGACCGTCAGCGCCGACAAGATTCCGGAAGACGAGCGCTACCCCGGTGCGCACGTCAACGTCGACGGCGACCACGGCCACGTCGAGACCATCATCGGCGGCCGCGCTCGCGTCGACTTCAACCACCCGCTCGCTGGCGAGGACATCGAGTACGACTACGAAATCGTCGGCGAGGTCACCGACCGCGTCGAGCAGGCTCAGGGCCTCGTCTCGATGTACATCGACGCCGACCTCGACATGTGGATCGAGACCGACGAGGTCGAAGAGGAGACCATCGTCGAACCCGACGAGGACGAAGAAGGGGAACCCGAGACCGAAACCGAGACGGTCGAGAAGGAGACCCTCTACATCGAGAGTACGCCCCAGCTGGCGATGAACCAGCAGTGGATGTTCCAGAAGCAGCAGATCGCCCAGAACGTCATGGACCAGCTCGGTCTGGACCGCGTCATCATCCAGGAGACCATCGAGGGCGGCGGCATGGGCCCGATGGGCGGCATGATGGGCGGCGGCATGGGCGGCGCTGACCTCGAAGAAGCCCTCGAAGACGCCGACGTCGACGAGGACGAAATCGTCGAGGAACTCGAAGACGCCGAAGCCGACGAAGAGTAAGCCGACCCGTTCCTGCTTCTTTCGCGGTCGACAACGCTCAGTAGTTGAATCTCCGATTCGTCAGGTGATGCTCCGGCCTCTCAGGCGATATTCCGGCCTCTCAGGCGATGTCTCGACTCGTGTCGATGCGGACCGACTCGGCGAGTTCGAGTTTGATGGTCTCCGAGAGCGCCCGACCGCCGCGGAACTTCGGCACCGCGAGGCGGGTCTCGATGGTGTCGCCGGAGTACTCGGTGTGCAACTGGAACACCACGTCGGCGATGTGTTCGGTCACGTCGCGCGAGTCGGGCACCGACCGGCCGTCGAGACCGTGGAGGACCGCCACGCCCTCGGTGTTCTGGAGGTGGTTCTGGAGGTCGTTGAGGAAGTTGCGGTACCGACCCTCGTCTTGCTTCTCCAGCAGGTCGATGGGGTCGATGACGAGATTCGAGTCCTCGGGGAGTCGCCGAAACAGGCGCTGGGAGTGGTCCAGCGGGGCGTCGCCCGGCACTCGGCGCACGTCGGGCGACCCGGTGTTGCCCGGCGCGCGCTCCAAGGCTTTGGTCACGGCGGCCTCGTCGCGGTCGGTCGAGAGGTAGAGCGTCCGGCGCGCAGACGTGAACTCGTACAGCAGTAGCTCCGCCTGACTCGCCGGAGGTGCCGACAGCGAGACGATGCTCCCCTTCGGTAGTCCCCCGTCGAGTTTCCTGTCTAACACGTCGATGCCGGTCGAGAGACGCCGTGCCACGTATTTGCACGCTTTGGCGACGTTGTTTCATAAGTATTTGGGCTGAAGCGCTGACACGAGTCGGTCGTGGGCGGCCCGGACCCGTTCGTCGGCCAGCGGTTCGTCGCCCGAGGGCGCGGCGGACGTCGGCGACTCGACTCCGGCGTCGGGAACGGTCCCGAGGAGCGGACACTCCAGAAGCCGAGAGACGCCCTCCGGCGGGTCCTCGGCGCGGGAGACTACCGCGCCAGCGACCGGCGTGCCGAGTTCGCGGGCCATCGCGGCGGTCTTCGAGGAGTCCCGCAGACAGGCGGGTTCGGCGGTCGTCACCACCACGACGGCGTCGGCCGCGCGGAGCGGCGCGACCGCGTCCGGTCCCGCTCCGGCGGGGCAGTCCAGCAGGACCGCGTCGGCCCACTCCTCGGCGGGATTGAGGCTGGCTATCTCGGGGGTGGTCAATTTCTGTCGCCTGTCGGCGTTCGCCGGACCGCTCGCGGCGGGGAGGATACTGACTTCTCCGGAGGAGGTACCACCTCGTTCGGCGACGAAGCGCGCGGGCCACCCCGCGGCCACAGCGTCGAGGCCGGGACTGCGCGCGACTCCGGCCATCGCGTGCAGGTCTGGCATCTCTCGGTCGGCGTCGGCCGCGAGGACGGTTCTGCGCTGGCGAGCGAGCGCACCCGCCAGTCCGAGCGTCGTGGTCGTCTTCCCGGCACCGCCCTTGCCTCCGGCGACTGCGAGCATGGCGCGGGGTTGTTCCGCCATCGGACTTGAACGTTCGGACGCTACGAGTCTGCAATCGTTTTGTTTGTTTCTGGACTTGAGATTCCGGAACCAAAATGGTATGACGTCTCGACGTAACCGTGAGCATGAGCTGTAGAACCAGTGTGGTGTTGTCTTCTTGAAGCCCCCGCCCGCTCGCGGTCGTCGTCCGAGAGCGAAGCTCTCGTGATCACGAAAATCTCCGATTTTCGAACGACTCCGTGACATATCCTCGGTCTCTCCGCACCGGAAGACGAACCGCGTCTTCCGAGCCATCACCTCACTCCGTTCGGTGAGACACCGCCCGACCTCGGATAGGGGTCACGGAGCGACCAAGGTAAACGCGACCGGGCGGCCCCTTCATCCCACCCTACTGGTTACTCAGTTGAGCGTTCGCTGGCGATTAGTCCGCCGAGCGCACCTCAGACCCACAAAACAAATCTCTAAGCAATGAAAAACCAATATTTAGAAATGGTTTTTAATTCCTGAAGAAATCTCTTCATTTCCAACCCTGACGCCCGGCCTGTCCGCTCGCTCTCGAACGGGTTCGATTCGCGCTCGACGGACCGGTTTACTCCCGAATCGGCAGGTACGTTCCGTTGATGTCCCAGTCGTGGATGCAGTTGGGGCTACCGGCGCTCGCGTCGTCGCGGATTCGCCAGCTCTGGCGGTCGGGGTCCCACACGTCCCGCCGCCCGCACTCCGTGCATTCGCGCTCCGTCGGCGGGTCGAGTCTCGTCATCGGGTGGTAGGAGGACGCACGGGTACTTAAACCAGTCTCCTGCATCAGGGTTTGCCGGAAGAACGAGGAGTCAGTTTCGCCCGACTACTCGCGCTTGCCGACGCGGACGTGGTTGTACTTGTGCTTGGAGAATCCGGCGGCCCCGGTCTTTGGCACGTCCACCCAGTCGTAGTAGAACCCCTCGCCGACGGGGTGGTACACCGGGAGCGCGACGACGTCCTCCCAGTTCGCGGCCTCCATCTGCTGGTAGGCTTCTGCCCGCGCCTTCCGGTCGGCGTCGCTTCCCGAGGGGTGATTACGCACCGTCTGCCACGCGCTCTCGGCGCGGTCGGCCGCCGACGTGCCGCCCCAGAAGAAGAAGTAGTCGTCCGACGACGGCGGATTGAGGATTTTGAGGAAGCTGTCCGGCGACGGGTAGTCCATCACCCACCCGTAGGTAAAGGCGTCCAAATCGCCGTTTCGGCCGCGCTCGCCGATAGTCGAGAACGGGACGCGCTCGACGGACACGTCCACTCCCACGCGAGCCAGTTTGTCGCGCAGGAGCTTTCCGGTCTCGAACCACGCCGTCGCGTCGTAGACCGAGAGCGTCATCTCCGCGGGGTTGTCGGGGCCGTAGCCCGCCTTCGAGAGTACCTCTCGGGCCTCCTCGAAGCGCGACTCGGTGAGACCGTAGGGGTACTGCTCGGCGTGGTCCTGATACGCCGGGTTCCCGCCGGGGTAGAGGTTCGGCGGCGTGAGGTGCGTGGCGGGCTTGCCTCGCCCCTCGTGAATGTCCTGCACGTGGGTCTGCTGGTTCAGGACGTGGGCGACTGCTTGGCGGACCGGCTTCTCGACGTTCTCGGCGTTGAACCCGAGGTAGTAGGTCCACGTCAGCGGAATCTGGCGGTACTGGACCGTCTCGCCGTTCTCCGGAAGGGGGCCGTAGGTGCCGACTTTCCGGCCCTTCCGGTCGGTCTCCTCGATGGTGACGAGACTCGGGTCGAACTTCCCGCTCGGAATCCAGAAGGCGTCGGCGTTCCGGTTGATGGCGTAGGTGTAGGCCGCCGAGGCGTTGCTCGTGACCTCCCAGCGAATCCCCTCGACGAAGGGACCCTCGCCCCGGTAGTCGTCGCGCGCCGAGACCGAGTACTCCACGTCCTTCTCCCACGTGTCGAGGGTGAACGGTCCCGCGCCGATTGGGTTCTCGGTGGCGAACTCCTCGTGGCTCATCTCGCCGTCGTAGCCCTCGACGTCGCCCAGCAACCCTTCCGGGACGATTGCGAACGACGGGTAGGCCAGCACGCCGAGCGCGGCGTGGAAAGGTTCAGACAAGCGAATCTCGACGGTTCGGTCGTCCTTCGCCTCGACGCCGAGCGTGCCGGGCTTGTATTGCTCTTCGGTCCCGTCGTCGGTTTCGACGGTTTCGGTCTCGTGTTCGACGCCGAGAACGTCCAGCAAGTCGCTGGCCGACGTGGAGTGGTCGGAGGCCGCGATTCGCTCGAAGGAGTAGACCACGTCGTCGGCCGTGACCTCGCGCCCGTCGGAGAACGTCGCCTCGGGGTCGAGGTCGAAGGTGTGGACTCGCCCGCCCTCCGAAACCCGGTGGTCGTCGGCCAACAGCAGTTCGGGGTCGATGTTCCCCTTCGGGTAGTGGACCAGTCCGTCGAACAGCTGCGAGATGACGGTCGTGGACTCCGAGTCGGTGGCGGCCGCGGGGTCGAGCGTCCGGATGGCCCCGCCGACCATCCGATAGGTTCGCTCGCGGCCCGAGTCGTCTGCCGTCGGTGCGCTTCCGGAACAGCCCGCGAGGCCGACGCCGACTGCGACGCTCCCGGCGGTGCCGAGGAAGGCGCGACGCGACGCGGAAGGCTGCGTAGAGTTGTTGTGTGTCATGATGAGACTCCCCGTCTCGAACGACGGACAGGTAAGCCGCTTTCACGTTCAGAAGAAATTCCCACCTACTTCGTCTTTGTGTGAACATTAGTGGCACGGCAAATCTACACAAAGCCGTTCGCCCAACGACAGCAGCGACAGAAACCAACGCGAGGCCCTCCCACCTTCGGCGCTGACCACCCGAACGTATTTGGGGGTTACTGCCGACGGTACTGTCGGTTATGGGGGGAGACAGCGACTCGGCCTCGGCCGAGGAGGTTCTCATCGACAGCGAAAACGAACAGACGCGAGCAACTTCGCGGCGAGGAGTCTTGCGCGCTCTCGGCGGAGCGTCGGCGCTGGCGGCCACGCCAACGCTCGCCAGAGCAGGAGCAGGCAGCGACGCGGCGCAGGCCGACAGGACGACCATCGTCCTCGGCGCGCGGCGGGACTACTGGCTCGGACTCCAGCCGCGGGCAATCGAGGGCCAGCGCAATCCCGCGCTCCAGTTGCGGCAGGGCGACCGCTACCGAATCGTCTGGGTGAACCTCGACGGCGAGCGACACCGGTTCAGGCTCCTCGACGCGGACGGAAACGCCGTGAGCCAGACCCGGGCCGCCGACCGGCAGGGTGCGACCCGAGCGACGCGATTCAGGGCGGGGCGGGCGCTGGCCGGGTACGACTGCCAGTTCCATCCCGAGGAGATGCGCGGCGCGGTCGAACTCGGCGAGGGGTTCCCGACCACCGCGGCTCAGACGACCGAAGAAACCACGACCGAGGAGACGACTGCGACTGACGAGACGACGACGGGGGCAGGCGAGACGACGACGGAGACGGGCGGGGGGTCGGGCGACGTGGCCGTCGTCGATGTCGGCCCCTCGGGCCAGTACTTCCGGTTCGTGCCAGAGCGAGCCGAAATCCCGGTCGGCGGGACGGTCCGGTGGGAGTTCCAGAGCGCCGGCCATAACGTCTCGTGTCGGCCGGAGGCCGCCCGACAGGTCAGCCTTCCGGAGGGGGCCGAGCCGTTCTCGTCGTACCCCGAGGGCGAGTCCTTCCGCGTCGTGGCCGAGGGTGAGTCCTACGAACACACCTTCGAGACGCCCGGCGAGTACACCTACGTCTGCGTGCCGCACGTCGGCGAGGGAATGATAGGTACAGTCGTCGTAACGGAATAGTTCCCGCCGAACACAAATTCGATTTATCAGGTCCGACCTGTTAGCTCAGACGGAACGTTAAGCCGCGGTGGGCCGAACCGGTTGTTCGTATGTCAGGGGGAGACAGGGGAACCGAGACGGGGAACGAGCGAAACGAGACCGAACACAGACACTCCTCGCGCGACCGGTATCTGAACCGGCGGCGATTCCTGATGGCGTCCGGGGCGCTGGCAGGCGTCGGCGTCCTCTCGGGGAACGTCGGCGGCCAGCAGACCACGACGGAGGATGGGGAGCAAGGCGGCGGTCAGGGAGGCGGACAGGAACCGCCGCTGGCCGAACAGTATCCCGGCCTGCGAATCATCTCGGCGGAACCGGAGAACGCCGAGGCCGAGTCGCACAACACCTACGAGAGTTTCATCACGCCGCGCGAGGAGCACTACATCCGGAACCACTACCCGACGCCGGACATCAACGAGGACGAGTGGACAGTCTCGCTGACCGGGATGGTGGACGAGGAGGTCGAACTTTCGATGGAGGAAATCAAGCGCGAGTACTCGACCGAGACCGTCACCCACACGATGCAGTGTTCGGGCAACGGCCGAGCCTACTTCGAACCGCAGGTCGGCGGGAACCCGTGGACGTTCGGCGCGGTCGGGAACACGGTCTGGACCGGCACGCCCATCAGCGAGATTCTGGAGGAGTACGGCGCGAACACCGACCGGAACATGTGGCTCTCCGTGATGGGCGGCGAGGCCCCGGAAGGCGAGGACATCTTCACGCGGTCGATTCCGATGCGGAAGGTGATGAGCGACTGCCTGCTGGCCTACGAGATGAACGGCGCGCCGATGAACGACGACCACGGCTTCCCGGTCCGACTCCTCGTGCCCGGCTGGTACGGCAACAACAACGTCAAGTGGGTCGATAGGATGCACGTGATGGACCGGATGGTCTACGGCGAGGAGTGGGAGGAGGGCGACCAACAGCTCTACACCCACTGGCAGCAGTACTCCTACCGCATCATCCCGGCGGGTGAGGACGCCAACACTCGACCGCGAATCGGCGTGTTCGACACCCAGCGCCAGATGGACGCCCAGGGCATCGAGCAAGCGTTCATCTACGACCAGATCGTCAAGTCGCTCATCGGTTACCCCGGCGAGGGCGCGACCGTCTCGCCCGGACCGGACGGACAAATCGAGGTCATCGGCGTGGCGTGGGCGGGCGACGACCGGGTGACGCAGGTCGAGGTCTCGACAGACGGCGGCGAGACGTGGAACGACGCCGAGTTCTTCGGCCCGCGGCAAGGACCGTACGCGTGGCGGCAGTTCCGGTACATGTGGGACGCCAGCGAGGGCGACCACACACTCCACTCGCGGGCGACCGACGGTAAGGGCCGGACGCAGCCAGCGACCGTCTCGAATCCCGACGAGGGCCTGCGCGGGATTCAGGACGACAAGTTCCCGTGGAACACGGGCGGCTACTGCAACACCGCCTACGTACCCCACGGCGTGAGCGTGACGGTCCAAGCCGATGGCGGTGACGGCGGCGGCCAGACGACCACGGAGGGCGGTGGCGAGACGACCACCGAAGGGATGGAAACGACGACCTCGTCGTAACTCTCTCTCCTCTCGACTTCGATTAGCGAAGCACCAACAACCACACGCTTCACTCGGCGAATCAACCGCCATCCTGGCGTCTGCGCGAGCGGAGTGAGCGCAGACTCGTCGGAGCTTGTCTCCGACGGTGGACTGAAAGGGCGAGCGGGCCTCGCGTTCATTTAGTCGTCTCAGCGCGGCCCTATTTCGCCCGCGCAGTTCTGCGCGGGCGAAATATCCCGCTGAGCGACCGCCGGAAGACAAACCGCGTCTTCCGAGATCACGTTCGCTTCGCTCACGTGACCGCGAGGGCCGCGAGGGCTTTCGAAACTACATTTCTACGATTCTCTCGACTTGAACTCGAAGTAACACGTGTCTTCCCGAACGTGACCACACAAACGCCCACCCGAAAAATCCTTACCCGTCGTCGTGGCGATTCAGCAGTTTCACGTCGAACTCCACGGCAAGCCCCGCGAGTTCGTGGTTGAAGTCCACCGTGACCGTTTCGTCGTTCACCTCGGTAATCCACCCCGTCTCGCCGGTCTCCGAGCGGACGAGTTCGCCGGGTTCGGCGGTCACGTCGCTTCTGGCTTCGAGGTCCTCGCGCGGGTACTCGACCACCTTCGACTCGTCGCGCTCGCCGAACGCTCGCTCGGGTTCGACCCGGACGGTTCGCTCCTCGCCGACCTCCATCTCTCGGACCGCGTCGTCTAAGCCCGGTACGACCTTCTGCTCGCCGACGCGGAACTCCAGCGGTTTGTAGTCCCGGTGTCCGTGATAGACGTCCTCGGACATCGCCACGTCCACGTCCGTCGTGTCGAAGACCTCGCCCTCGTCCTCGCCCTCCGCGATTCGCCCCGTGAAATGCACGACCGCAACTTCCCCCTGAGAGGCCATAGCATATCTCTCGACGCTAGTCCTCTTGAATCCGGTGGAGCGTTCAACGCCGCGAGGCGTGTGGTTTTCCGGGTAACAGCGAGTGAAACGCGGATCGGCGAGTAACGCGAAGTTCAGGAGGTAGGACAAATAATTAATTCTTAAAGACAACAAATTATTTTCTTAAGCAATGATTAGAGTAGTTAATGGCGGATACCGACCGATAGGCACTCCGTGCGATTGGGTCTGATTCCCGCGACGCTCGACGAGGACACTCGCCCGCTCGTTCGAGCGGCCCGTACGTAACCACTACTGGTTACGAAATCCTTTTTCCGTATCGGATTGCAGTTACGAACATGCCGAGTCGTCGAGGAGTCCTCCGTCGCGGTGCGGGCCTGTTCGTGGCCGGGAGCGCCGCGGGCGTCGGGGCGCTAGCGGTCCGGTCGAACGCCGACGACACGAACGCCGACGGACAGACGGCTTCCGACGGCTCCGCCGCGGATGCCGACGGACCCACCGACCGCGAGCGAGGACGGGCCACCGTCCTCGTGGCCGGGAGCCTCCAGCAAATCGCCACGAAGGTCGGCGCGGCCAGCGTCGAGGCCCACGGCAGCGTGGCCTGCCGCCGACTCCTCGAAGACGGCCTGCGCGACCCGGACGCGGTGGCGCTGGCCGACCCCCGACTGTTCTCCGGACTGACCGACCGCGTGACCTGCTTCGCAACGAACGCGCTGGTCGTGGCCCTCCGCGAGGACCTCGCCGACGAGTACGACGACTGGCGCGCGCTCGTCTCGGACTCGGACCGCACGCTCGGTCGGACCGACCCCGAGCGCGACCCGCTGGGCTACCGGACCGTGATGGCGCTCAGACTCGCCGACCGGAACGGCGGCGGAATCGACGCCGAGGCGGTCCTCGACCGGACCAACGTCTTCCCCGAGACGGGCCTCCTCCGGACGCTGGAGGCGGGCGGCATCGACGCCGCCTTCGCCTACCGGAACATGGCGGTCGAACACGACTTGCCCTCCCTCGCGCTCCCCGACCGCATCGACTTCTCGAACCCCGAGTTCGCCGACGACTACGCCCGAGCCAGCGTGGAACTGAACGACCGGACCGTCACGGGAGCGCCGATTCGCTACGCCGCGAACGCCCGGACTCCTCGGGGCGAGGAGTGGGTCGAGAAACTGACCGGCGCAATCGAGACACTGGAGACGAGGGGATTCGGGATTCCGGACTCGTATCCCCGCCAAATCGACGTATCAGAGTAGGCTCACCGCGCTCGGCAGACTCATCTACTGTGTCTGGGTGGACTGAAAGGGGCCGGTCGTTGGCGCATCGCGTGGTCGTCTCAGTCGGCCCTATTTCGTGGGCGCAGAACTGCGCCCGCGAAATATCCGTCTGAGCGACCGCCAGCGACCGGGGGCTTTCTAAAACGACGGTACGTCGATTACAGGAGTCGCGGTCACAGTTCCAGAACGAGGGAAATCTGAATCAGGAAGACGCCGGTTCACGTCTCGAAATCTGGCAAGTCGTCGGGAGCCTCGTACTCGCCTTCCCAGTCGATGTAGTTGTCTTCCAGCACGTCGCAGACGATTTGGCCGAACTCGGTCATCGCGGCGTTGATGCCCGAGACCGTGTTCCACGAGTCGATATCGGGGTGGTACTCGCTGGCCTTCCAGTCCTCGGGGATGCCCGGCGCGTGGTAGCCAACTCGGTCGGCGAACGAGTCCCAGAAGAAGTCGTACTCCTCGAACATGTCGAGGTCCCGCGTGATGGCGAACTCGTCTTCGCCGAGGTCGGTGTGGGCGGCCCACTCGTCGAAGGCGTCGGCCCATGCGCCGTCTTCGAGGTATTCTTCGAGTTCGTCGCGCCGGTAGTCGTCGCCCTGCACGTCGGCGTCCTCGTACTGGGAGGCGTCTACTTTCGTGGAGAGCGACGGCGGCGACGGCGCGTCAACGTCGAGTGACATGCGCCGAGGTACGCTTTCGCTCGGGAAAAAGGTAGTCGTCGGGGACGGGAATCGTGGAAAAACAGGTATCTCGGTCGTCTGGCGATTTCAGAAGTGGCGGGGGAAACCGGGGACGACGTGTTGTAGAAAGCCCCCGGTCGCTCGCGGTCGCTCCGCGGGATATTTCCGCGCTCTCAGCACCGCCCGCGCGGAAATAGTGGCCCACGGAGCGACTGAAGTGAACGCGAGCGACCGGCCCCTTTCATCCACCCAGACGGTGGTCTGGAGGACCGAGCGCATCCCGGTGGTCCGTAGCACCGAGCGCGTTCTCGTGGTTTGTGGCACCGAGCGTTTGCCGGTGGAATGGTCCACCGAGCGCCCGCCCTGAATAGTCAGAATCCGCCATAGCGCTTTTGAGGCTCTCGGTAGACGTTGCTCGGGATGGCACCGACGGAGTGCCCAGTCTGCGGCGGCCGAGTCCACGAGTACGAGCGGATCGAGACGACCCATCGAGGAGACCGCTACCGGTTCTGCTCGGACGAACACAAGTCCGAGTTCGAGCGCACGCCCGAGAACTTCCTGTAGCTACTCGACCAGCGACGGCTTCTCGAAGTCCATCCCGAGGTCGTCCTCGACCCCGAGGAGAGCCGCGAGCGTCGGCGCGACCTGCCGGGCGTCTACTTCGCTCGGCACCGCCGAATCCGGTGCGGCCGGGCCGCCGAAGGCACAGATACCACCCATGTCGTCGTCAATCCGGCCGTGCGACCCGCTGATTCTCGACGGCGAGAGCGAGACGGGAGCGTTCTCCCCGAAGAAGAGTTCGCAGGGGTCGAATCCCGGCTTGGCGTGGATGTCCATGTCAGTCGCGTAGGCGGGCGGCTCCTCGTCCTCGGCCCACCAGTAGTACTGGAACCACGCGCTGGGTTCGGCCACGAGGACCAGCTCACCGGAGTTCTCGTGGTC
This sequence comes from Halorussus ruber, assembly GCF_004765785.1. Taxonomy (GTDB): domain Archaea; phylum Halobacteriota; class Halobacteria; order Halobacteriales; family Haladaptataceae; genus Halorussus; species Halorussus ruber. The sequence goes on from NZ_SBIT01000018.1 coordinate 20,881, forward strand.
GATGCCGTACTCGGCCTTGCCCTGCTCGCCCAGCACCTCGGCGACGCCTTCCAACTCGCCCAAGACTTCGCGGGCCTCCGAGACGGCTCCGGAATCGACGTAGACGTGCGCGGCCTGATGGTCCACCACGGCGAAGGCCTCGGAGGCCGGGATGTCCACGTCGGTTCCGGCCCCGCTTTCCTCGCCGCGCTCGCCCTCCTCGCTACCCTCGGAACGAGTCTGAAGCAGTCCGGCCTCGCGGAGCGCGCGATTCGGGAAGACCGAGGTCTCGACGCCGTGGAACCCGTACTCGCTGACGACGCTCACCGCCGTCTCGCTCCAGCGGTCGTCGCCCCGGAGGTGGTCCAGAAACTCCCCGACCATCGCGTCCACGGTTTCGACCGCCTCCAGAACTTCCTCCGAGTCCGGACCGTGGCGCTGAGCGTCGTAGTCCAGATGCGGGACGTAGACCCACAGCAGGTCGGGGTCGTAGCGCTCGACCGACTCGCGGGCCGCGGTCAGAATCCACTCGCTGGACTGCTCGTTCGCGCCCGGACCCCAGTAGTGGTGGAGCGGGAAGTGACCGTGTTCGGCCTCCAGCGCGTCGTAGAAGTCGTCGGGGTTCGTCCAGCAGTTCATCTCGATGAGGTCGTTGTTCTCGTCCTCGATGGGCGAGGGGGTCACCGCCACGTCGGCGTTCGTCCCGATGAGGTGCTGGAAGAAGAGGACGCCCGTCGTGAGCCCGGCATCGCTGGCGGCCTCCCAGATGCGCTCGCGGTCTCCTCGGTCGCGCTCCCAGAAGGCGACCGAATCCGACTCCCTATCGTACTCGCCGTTCGCCACGTCCCCGTGGGCCGCCGGGGACTGGCCGGTCGCCAGCGTGGTCTGGACCGGAATCGTCACCGCGGGGAAGGGCGGTCGCAGGTCGGCGGCCGAGTCGCCGAGGAGGTCGGTCAGGTTCGGCGCGCGCCCGCTTCCCAGATACGCCGGGCGGAACCCGACCACGTCGAGGACGACGACGCGCTCGGCGGTCATGCTGTATCCTCCAGATACCGCTCGGCGTACTCGTCCAGCAGGTCGAACTGCCGCGAGAGGTCGTGTTCCTCGACGCCCATCGGGGCCTTGAAGAACGAGGCCAGTTGGGGCTGAAGCCCGGACTCGCCGTGTTCGTCGGCGTGGGCGACGAGTCGCACCAAATCGAGGACGAGCGGCGCGGCCAGCGCCGAGTCCGACCCCTCCCACGTGAACTGCATCGTCATCTCGGTGTCGAGAAAGCCCTCGAAGTGGATGTAGTCCCACGCGGTCTTCCAGTCGGAGAGCGAGGGCGTGTAGTCGATTCGGACCCGGTTGTGCCCGATGTCGGGCAGAATCGAGTCGAGGACGCCCCCTTTGCTCGCCAGCTTTCCGGCCTCGTTTTCCTCGTCTTCCAGTACCTTTCCATCGGTATTCCCGAGGATATTGTGTCCCTCCCACGACATGACTCGGAGGTTCCGCCCGGCGAACATCGGCGCGAGCGCCGACTTGACCAGCGTCTCGCCGGTCTTGGCGTCCCGACCCATGTGGGCCACGCCCTCGTCGCGGGCCACCTCTCGCAGTCCGCCGAGCGCCGACCCCGTACTCGGCGTGAAGTTGACGTAGGGGTGGCCCTCGACCAGCGCGGCGTAGGCGTAGAGCGAACTCGCCGGGAGGTCGGAATCGTCCTCGGCGACGGCTCGCTCGAACTCCTCGCGGGTGGCGTATCGCTCCGCCTCGGCCAGTTCCGGTTCGGTCGAGGCCACGTTGACCACGACGATTCTGTCGAGACCGTGGTCGCTCCGGAAGGTCTCGTAGTCGTCCCGAATCTGGGCGACGACCTCGCCCACGCTAAAACGCTCTTCCAGTCGGTCGCGGTCGCTCAGGTCGGCGACCGCGTTGCCGCAGTTGACCGCGGTCCCGGCCCGGATTCGGCCGTCGATTTCCCGGAGGTCGTCCGCGACCGCCTCGACCGTCTCCGAGTCCGGCACCCCGCTCTCGGAGAGGTCTCTTGCGGTCTCGACCACGCTCGTCTCTCGGATGTCGTGCCCGCCGAAGCGTAACTCCTCGACCGCCGGGAGGTCCAACTCCGAGTAGGGTCTCCTCCCCGTCACCATCCCCGTCTGGTCCGTTTCACCGCGAGCGACCGCTCTCGCCCCCGCCATCGCGGTCGTCGCCACGTTTCCCCGCGCTCCGATTAGCCACACACCTGTCTCGGTCATCCCGTACGTAGAGGGCGGGGAGACCCTTCTGTGTTATGAGATAACTGAAATATTTTCGCCGACCGAAAATACGCGCCGGAGAGGGCGCAAGCGAGGCGGTCGTCGGTATATGTGGGATAAGTGGACGTAACGCCTTCATAACAAAGTCCGACGCGTGTCTTATGCGAACGATGCGCATCATCGATCCGCACATGCACATGGTGTCCCGGTCGAGCGACGACTACGAGCGCGCTCGGCGGGCCGGAATCGAGTGCTGTATCGAACCGGCGTTCTGGAGCGGGACGGACAAGCAACACGCCGAGTCCTTTTTCGACTACTTCGAGCAGATTATCGACTTCGAGACGGAGCGCGCCGAGCGCGCCGCCGGGATGGACCACTACGTGACCATCGCGCTGGAACCCAAGGAGGCCAACTATCCCGAGATGGCCGAGCGCGTGATGGACGAGATTCCGGAGTATCTGGACCGCGAGAACGTGGTCGGGGTCGGCGAAATCGGCCTCGACCAAGGGACGGAGGAGGAAGAGTACGCCTTCCGCAGGCAACTCCGGATGGCCGAGGAGCGCGAACTCCCCGTCATCGTCCACACCCCCCACGAGAACAAGCCAGAGGGCACCGAGCGACTGGTCGAGATGATTCAGGACGAGGACGTGACCGAGGAGCGAATCGTCATCGACCACAACACCGAGAACACGGTCGAGACCTCCTTGCAGACCGACTGCTGGGTCGGGTTCACGCTCTACCCCGGCAAAATCGAGGACGAGAAGGCCATCGACCTGCTGGAGGAACACGGCACCGACAAGATGATTCTAAACAGCGCGGCCGACTGGGACCCCTCGGACCCGCTCGCGGTGCCCAAGGCCCGCGACAAGATGCTCGACAGGGGATGGGACCGCGAGGAGGTCCGGAAGGTCGTCTTCGAGAACCCCTACGAGTTTTTCGACCAGTCGCCGAACTTCGACTACGAGCCCTGAGACCGATGGATTTCGGATTCTCCGCGAACGCGTTTCAGGAGTACGGACCGGTAGAGACGGTCGAAGTGCTGGCCGACATCGGATACGACGGCGTGGAACTGCTGTTCGGCGGGTCCCACCTCCACCCAGACGACACCGACGAGGCCGACGTCGCCGCGGTCCGAGACGCGCTGGACGACACCGGCCTCGAAGTCAGCAACTGCAACGCGTTCATGGTGACGGCCGAGGATTTCCAGCACCCGTCCTACATCGAGGAGAACGCCGAGTACCGTCAACAACGCGTCGATTACACCCGGAAGGCGCTCGAACTGGCCGACGACTTCGACGCGGACCACGTCTCCATCCAACCCGGCGGGCCGATTCCCGAGGGGCAGTCCCGCGAGTGGGGAATGGAAACGTTCGCACAGAGCCTGAACGAGGTGATTCCGACCGCCGAGCGATTGGGAGTGGACGTTTTGGTCGAGCCGGAACCCGACCTGCTCGTCGAGACGACCGACCAGTTCCTCGACTTTGTGGAGATGGTCGATTCGGAAGCTGTCGGCTGTAATTTCGACGCCGGACACCTGTTCTGCGTCGGCGAGGACCCCGCAACAGCGGTCGAAACCCTCGGACCCTATACCCCTCACTACCACGTCGAGGACATCCCCGAGGACCGGTCGCACGAACACACCCAACTCGGGGATGGCGCGATGGACATCGACGGCTTCCTCGAAGCGGTGGACGACTCGGGCTACGAGGGGTTCGTCACGGTCGAACTCTACCCGTATCAGGAGACCGCCGAGGAGACCGCCCGCGAGTCCTACGCCTACCTCGAAGACCACGGGTGGGTGTGAGTGGGTGTCGTGTCGGCCCTTCGCTCCGACTCTCGAAGCGTCAGAACCACCGCGTCGGCCTACGCCGAACTCGTCCGACTGGCGAACCTGTTCACCGCGCCGCCGGACGTGATTCTGGGCGCGGCGCTCGCAAGCGCCGCCGAGGTCGGAGTCGGGGCCGACGCCCCGGTTTCGCTCCGAGCGACCGCCGGACTCGCTGTCGGGTCGATGTTGCTCTACGCCGGGGGTACGACGCTCAACGACTACTTCGACGCGCCGAAAGACGCCGAGGAGCGCCCCGAGCGCCCGATTCCCTCGGGGCGTGTTTCGCGCTCGTCGGCGCTCCGGTTCGGCCTCGGTTTGCTCGGGGTCGGGGTAGTTGTCTCGGGCGCGGCGGCAGGTCTCTGGGGTGCGCTCGTCGCGGGGTCGCTCGCAGGGACCATCCTGCTCTACGACGGGGTGCTGAAGGGCGGGTCCGCCGGATTTCTGGCGATGGGGTCCGCCCGGGGCCTCAACGTCCTCCTCGGGACGACTGCGGCGGTCGAAATCTCGCCGGTCGGCCTTCCGGCGTGGGCGCTCGCAGTTCCGGTCGTGATTGCGGGCTACGTCGCCGCCGTGACGTACATGGCCGCCGAGGAGGCCTCCGGCGCGGAACGCCGGGCGATTGCGGTCGCCGGGGTGGGGGTCGGCGTGGCTTTCGCGGCAGTACTGGTCCTCCTCTGGACGACTGCATCGGCCTCGCCGCTGGTCGGGACGGCGCTGGCTGGCGGCTTTTTGGCGTGGACGGGCCGGGTGCTCGCTGGGGCGTATCGGAACCCCGCGCCCGAGGTCGTCGGACCCGCGGTGGGCACCTGCGTCCTCGCGCTGGTGGTCCTCGACGCGGCGTTCGCCTCGGTCGCGGGCCTCAGATGGGCGTTCGCCGCGGTGGCGTTCCTCCTGCCAGCAATCGGTCTGTCACGGGCGTTCGACGTGTCGTGAGGGCGTTAGGAAATCGTGAGTTCGGTCGGAGCTATAACTTCAATAGGAATATCCGGCTTTACTCGGCGAATCGCAAATTCAGTTAGGAAACCGACTATTTCCTGCGGATAGACCGAGGCTAATCGCCGGTCGAGGACTGAAACTGTCGGTTAGGTAGTGCAAACGGTGTTACCAGACTATATAGAGAAGGATTGTCGGAAGTCCCGAATGTCGAGAGATACCGAAGACAAATCGTCACGACGAACGTTTCTGAAAGCAACCGCGGCGACCGGCACGGTGGTCGCCGTCGGCGGCGTCGCCGTCAGCGGCGTAACAGGACAGGAGAGACAGGAGTACCGATTCGGCGGCGAAGTCGCCGGATGGCAGGGCAGAGCGCCGTCCCAAGTCGAGGGTCAGACCAACCCGACCCTCCAACTCAAGGACGGACAGGAGTACGCGTTTACGTGGGAGAATATCGACGGGCTTCCGCACAACGTCGCCCTCCTCAACCGCGAGGGCGAGGTCATCGAGCGCACCGAAATCATCTCCGAGCAGGGCGCGACACAGACGCTCCAGTTCACGGCCAGCACGAACATGGCCGAGTACGTCTGCGAGGTCCACCCGGCGTCGATGCGCGGGAACATCCAGTTCGAGGGACAGACGACCACGGCGGGCGAGGAGGAAGTCGAGCGGTTCATGCCCCGCGGCGCGGGCATCGGCGTCGAGCGGATAGCCGACGGGTTCGTTTCGCCGGTCGGTCTCGAAACCGCACCGGGAGAGAGCGACCGCAGGTTCATCCTCGACCAAGTTGGCCAACTGTACGTCCACGGCCCCGACGGCCTGCAAGACGAACCGTTCCTCGACCTCGGCGATAAGACCGTGGACGTGGGCGGTCGTGAGGGAAGCGACTTCGACGAGCGCGGACTCCTCGGAGTGGCCTTCCATCCGAACTTCCAAGAGAACGGTCGGTTCTTCGTTCGGTACAGCGCGCCGCTCACGGAACCGCCGTTCGTGAGTAGCGCCGACTGGAGCAACGTGGAGGACCTCCAAGAGTACGACCACATGGAGGTGCTGTCGGAGTTCCAGGCCAGCGACGACCTGAGCAGCGCCGACCCCGAATCCGAGACGCGACTGCTGGAGATGCCCTCGCCCCAGTTCAACCACAACGCGGGTGCCGTCGAGTTCGGACCGGACGGGTACCTCTACATCCCGACCGGCGACGGCGGGGACGCCGACGACACCGGACTCGGCCACGTCGAGGACTGGTACGACGGGAACGAGGGCGGTAACGGACAGGACGTGACGCAGAATCTGATGGGCGGCGTCCTCCGCATCGACGTGGACAACGAGGGCGACGACCTGCCCTACGCCATCCCGGACGACAACCCGTTCGCGGAAGGTGGCGAGTTCGCGGAGTACGACGGACTACCGGAACACTTCGCGTGGGGCCTCCGCAACCCGTGGCGGGCCTCGTTCAACGACGGCGAACTGTTCTCCGCCTCGAACGGACAGAACCTGTTCGAGCAGGTGGACATCATCCAGAGCGGCGGCAACTACGGCTGGAACCTCCAGGAGGGGACCCGCTGCTTCAGCACCGAGAACCCCAACGACCCGCCAGAGGAGTGCCCGACCGGAACACCTGACAACGTGCGGGGCGGCGAGGAGTTCATCGACCCCATCATCGAGTACCCCCACACCTACGAAGGCCGGGGCGTCGGCGTCTCGATCATCGGCGGGTACGTGTACAACAACGACGCTATCTCCGGAATTCAGGGCAAGTACGTCTTCGGCGACTACAGTCGGACGGGTGCCGACCCGGCGGGTCGCATCTTCGCCGCGACGCCTCCGGAGGGCGAGGGAATGGGGACCGAGACCGGCCAGACGACGACTGAGGGCGGCCAGACCACGACGGCCGACGGCGGCCAGACGACCACCGCGCAGGGCGGCGACGACCAGCTCTGGGACCTCGAAGAACTCCAGGTAGCCGGAGCCCCGAACGGCAAGCTCAACAAGTTCATCCTCTCGTTCGGCCGGGATAACGAGGGTCAACTCTACGTCCTCGCCAACGACACGGGTGTCATCACCGGCGAGACCGGCGAGGTCTTCCGAATCGTCCCGGCAGGCGAGGGCGAGGAAGTGACCACGCCTCAGATGGAGACGACCACGACGATGGCCGACGGTGAAACCACCACGATGGCAGAAGGTGAGGCCACGACCGAAGGCGGTGGCGAGACGACGACGACGGGCAACTGAGCGACGATGGACGACTGACCGCCCACCGACCGACGGCGGAGGAAGCGGCCGGGCGGCGGCGCGTCGCCGCCCGGCCGCAGCGTTCGTCGTGACGGAGCGAAAGCCGTATTTTTAATTCTTTAGAAATCATAGTTATTTCTTAAAGACAATAGAATATTTCTCTATCGAGGGAAGTGCCTGACTTTCCGCGTGCGCCGACAGGTCGACCAACCGCCAGCGAACGCTCGGCTGAGCGACCACAGTAGGGTGGATGAAGTGGCCGCCCGCTGGCGGGGGCTTCAAGAAACCGTCTTCGTAGTCTTTCCGGGGTTGTCGTTGTCCCAATCGTCTGGTTGCCGACTCCACTATTGACATCCTCCCCGCCCTGAAGGGCGAGGATTCCCACGGCACCGCACCGCTGGATTGGGATGGTTACGGTTTGTAGCCGCCACGTTGGACAGCTACTGGCTGTGCCAATCAGCCGTTACTCCTATCCCGGCATGGGATTCAGAGATACTTTCGCTTACCACACCCTGATTCCTGAGACAGAAGAGGGTGTCTTCTGCGTGGAATCGGGGAATTCCCGATATTGTCCGATTAGGAGAGGCGGGCAGGCCGCCTCGGTTGAATAGTATTATGGTGACTGATTACTTAAAACATCCGTTCGGCACGTCGAGTGTGGTTTGTGGATGACTTGTCGGCTTCATCCCCGTCCTGAACGACCGGGCTTTCTCCTTGCACTTCCGTAATGACCTTCGAGACTCTACCCAGTAGGGACAACACGTAACTACCCGCCCGTCGTCCACGCTCTATGACCGAACTGGCTTTCTCGACCAACGCCTACACCGAGTACGAACTCCCGGAAGCAATCCGGCGCGTCGCCGACCACGGCTACGCCGGGGTGGAACTCCTCGGCGACGAACCGCACGCCTACTTCCCCGAGTTCGGCGACCAGGACCGGCAAGCCGTCGAGCAAGCTCTCGACGAGACCGGCCTCGAAGTCTCGAACGTCAACGCCAACACCGCGATGGGCTACTACGACGACGCGCCGCCCTCCGCCTTCTTCGACCCCAGTATCATCACCGACGACGACGAGGACCGGGCGTGGCGCGTCGAGTACACCGAGCGCGCGATCGACCTCGCCGAGGCCGTCGGGTCGCCCGCGGTCTGCCTCGCCACCGGGCGACCGCTTCCCGGCAACCCGCCCGAGGAGGCCCGCGAGTACCTCCGGGAGTCGCTCGCCGAGATTCTGGACTACGCCGAAGAGCGGGGCGTCGAGGTCGGCATCGAGTTCGAACCCGAACTGCTCGTGGAGTGTACCGACGAAGTGCTCGATCTCATCGAGGACGTGGGCAGGGACTCGCTTGGCATCAACCTTGACGTGGGCCACGCCGCGGTCTACGGCGAGGACCTGACCGACACCATCCACCGGAGCGCGGGCCACATCACGGGCGTCCACCTCGAAGACATCGTCGGCGGGCGCAGAGGCAAGCACTACCACCGCGTGCCCGGCGAGGGCGACATCGACTTCGCGGCCGTCTTCGACGCGCTGGACGACGTCGGCTACGACGGGTTCGCCACGCTCGAACTCTACACCTACCCCGACGAACCCGACCGCGTCGCACGAGAGGCCTACGAGGAGCTGGCGGGGTACTGCTAAACGGGACCGATTAGCAAGGCATTTCCGCGAGACGCCGACCGAATCCGACACTCGGCATCTCATCGGCCGTAATCCGGATTGTAGGCGTCTCTACGGGGCGTTACGCCGTGGACGGTCGTGTCGATTTATGTACGCTTCGTCCTCAGAGCCGCCCGCAGTATGAGAGAACAACTCACAAACAGGATGGGACGGACGGCGGCGCTCGGTGTCGCCGTGCTGGTGATGCTGAGTTTCGTCGGGGCAGGAATCGCAACAGTAGGAGCAACGTCTGGGCAGGACGACGGGACGGCGCAGGTCCGCGTGGCCCACCTCTCGCCGGACGCGCCCGCGGTGGACGTGCTGGTAGACGGGAGCGCGGCGCTCGAAGGCGTCGAGTTCGGAACCGTCAGCGACTATCTCGACCTCTCGGCGGGCGAACACACGGTGACGATTCAGACCTCCGAGAACGAGACGGTCGTCTTCGAGGGTAACGTCACGGTCGAGGCCGACACGATGTACACCGTCGCGGCCGTCGGCGAGGTCACCGAGGACACCTTCGCGCCCGAAATCTACGTGGACGACTTCGAGACGCCCGGAGACGAGAACGCCTCGGTCCGGCTGATTCACGCCTCGCCCGACGCGCCCGCGGTGGACGTGACCGTCGAGTCCTCGGGTGCAGTGCTGTACGACAACGTCTCGTTCCCGAACGCGACCGACTACGCCTCGGTCCCGGCGGGCGACTACACGCTCGAAATCCGGCCCGCGACCGAAGACAACGACGGTGAGGTCGTGACCACGGTCGACGTCTCGCTGGAGGGCGGCACGGTCTACTCCGCCATCGCGGCCGGGTACCTCTCGCCCGACGAGGCACCCGCCGACACGCCCTTCGAGGTCATCCTCGCCACCGACTCCGGCGAGGAGATGATGACGGCCACGGAGACGGCCAACGAGACCACCACGGAATCGGACCACTGAAAGCGACCGAACCACCGAAAGCGAACCGAACGGACGGAGACGGGGACGCGCAGTCTCCCGTCAACTTTTCCAGCGTAAGCCAGATTTCGCGGGAATCCGAGTCGGCCTAACCGGATAATCGCGGGGTTGACCCGCTCCATTCCCGATTACGCGCTTGGACAGTCGCGTCTGTTTATGACGAATCGAGGCGCAAACGGTTGTGGAGTATGACAGCAACCACTTCGACGCTGAAACGAACAGTCGCAGTCGGTCTCGCGCTCCTCCTCGTCGCCAGTCTCGGCGTCGGCTCGGTGGCCTCGACCACGCAGGACGCAGAGGGCGAACCCGCCGAAGTTCGCGTCGCGCACATGTCGCCCGACGCCCCCGAGGTAGACGTGTTGGTGGACAACGAGACGGTGTACCAAGCCGTCGGGTTCAGCGACGTGACCGAGTTCGTGGAACTCGAATCGGGCGACCATCAGGTCAGTATCGTCACCGCCGACAACGAGACCGAGGTCTACAGCGCCCAAATCTCGGTCCGAGCCAACGAGAGCTACACCCTGATGGCCTCCGGCGAGGTCTCGGAGAACGCGACCCGGAGCTTCGGCGTGCAGGCCTACCGGACCGACCCGGCGGTTCCGAGCGAGAACGAGTCGGCGGTCCGGCTCATCCACGCCTCGCCTGACGCGCCCGCGGTGGACGTGACCCTCCGCCAGTCGGGCGACGTGGTCGCCGACAACGTCTCGTTCGGTAACGCCACCGACTACGTGACCCTCCCGGAGGGCGTCTACACCTTCGAGGTCCGTCCCGCGACCGCCGACAACGACGGCACCGTGATTGCGACCTTCAACGAGAGTCTGATGGGCGGCACCGCCTACTCGACCTTCGCGGCCGGATACGCCGACCCCGACGAGGCACCGGCCAACGAGTCGCTCAGTCTGTTCGTCGCCATCGACCGGACCGAAAACCCCGAGATACCCGGTGTGACCGTCGCTAACGAGACGACTGCGGCCAACGAGACGACGACCGAGGCGTAGGCTGCCGACCTACCCGCCGTTTTTCTCGATTTTCTCGGCGACCGCGGCCAACTGCTCGCGGCGCTGTTCCCGGGCGGCGTCTCTGAGCGCCTGCTGGTTCTCGGTCGGGCAGTCGAGGTCCGGCACGGGCGTCGGCGTGCCGTCCTCGTCCAGTGCGACGAAGGTGAAGAAGGAGGTGGTGGTCTCGCGCTCCTCGCCCTCGCGGGGGTCTTCGGCGCGAACGTCCACCTTCACGTCGATGCTGGTCTCGCCCGTGTCGAAGACGAACGCCTCCACGATGGCGACCTCGCCGCGGTCGATCGGCGAGATGAAATCCACGTGGTCCATCGAGGCCGTGACGCACTGGTGGTTGGAGAACCGCATCGCGGCGATGGCCCCGCAGATGTCCATCCAGTGGAGGACCGCGCCCCCGAGCGCCCGGCCGAGGTTGTTGGTGTCGTTCGGGAGGAGCAACTCGGTCATCTCGGTGTACGAATCCATCAGCGTCGCGCTGTCGGACATTATTTTGTGTCTCGCGCGCGAGGATTTGGTAGTTTCGCCTTCCGGGGAGTGGCGTCTCCCACCTTTCGCCTTCCGGAGGAGCCTCTTCTTCCGGACCTCTCAGACCGATGGTAAATATCCTGGCACCGACAACGGTAAAAAGGGACGGCGTGTAAGGCGAACGATGAGCGATTCAGCCGAGTTGGACGCCGGAGACGGCGACGGGAGCGTCCGGGTCGTCGGGACGGCCCACGTCTCCGCCGACAGCGTCGAGGAGGTCCGCGAGACCATCGACGCCGAGCGCCCCGACGTGGTCGCGGTCGAACTCGACGAGGGCCGGTATCGTCAGATGCAGGGCGAGGTGGCCCAAGACCTCGAACCATCCGACCTCTTGCAGGGCAACACCGTCTTCCAGTTCATCGCCTACTGGATGCTGTCGTACGTTCAGGCCCGGATGGGCGACCGATTCGACATCGAACCCGGCGCGGACATGGAGGCGGCCATCGACGCCGCCGAGACCGTCGGGAGCGAAGTCGCGCTGGTGGACCGAGACATCCAGACGACGATTCAGCGCTTCTGGGCCCGGATGTCCATCTTCGAGAAGTTGCGGATGGTCTGGGAACTCTGTCTGGCGATGGTCGGCATCGGCGACCCCGGAGAGGACGAGGAGTTCGACATCGAGGAACTGACCGACGGCGACGTGGTCTCGGCGATGATGGAAGAGTTCCGCCAGTTCTCGCCCGGCGGAGCCGAAGCCCTCATCGACGAGCGCGACGCCTTCATCGCCCACAACCTCGTCCAACTCCGGGACGCGGGCCACGACGTCGTCGCAATCGTCGGCGCGGGCCACCGCGCGGGCATCGAGGAGTACCTCGAACGACCCGAGACCCTCCCGCCGATGGAGAGTCTCACCGGAACGGAGTCGGGAGGTCGATTCTCCCTGTTCAAACTCTTCGGCTACGTGATGGCGCTGGGCTTCCTCTCGTTCTTCTTCCTGCTGTTCATGGCTGGGGTCCGGAACACCCTCCTGCTGAAGGTGTTCGCGGCGTGGTTCCTGTTCAACGGCGTCTTCGCGTTCGGACTGGCGAAGCTGGCTGGCGCGCGCTGGACCTCGGCGGGCGTCGGCGGCGCAGTCGCGTGGCTGACGAGCGTCAACCCTCTCCTCGCGCCGGGGTGGTTCGCGGGCTACGTCGAACTGAAATACACCTCGGTCAACGTCGGCGACATCGCCACACTCAACGAGATTCTCTCCGACGACGAGAGTCCGCTCAAGGACATCTTGGGCCGGATGCTCGACGTGCCGCTGTTCCGACTCATCGCCATCGTGGCGATGACCAACGTCGGGAGCATGATAGCGAGTCTGGCCTTCCCGTTCGTCGTCTTGCCCCTACTGGGGTCCCAAATCGGCGGCGTGGACCAGATTACGAACCTGATGATACAGGGCGCGCAGAACAGCGCAGACCTCATCGTACAGACGCTAACATGACCGACCAAATCCTGCTATGAGCGCGAATATCAGATTTAGCGGGCGCGAACTGCGGGACTTGGCGGTCGCGTGGATTGCCCTCGGCGTCGCGTTCGCCATCCTGCTCGGCGGCGGCCAGCGAATCATCTCGCGGCCCGAGTTCCTCGTGACGATTCTGCCGATGACGATGGTGACGGCCGGACTCGGCTTCCTGCTCCACGAACTCGCCCACAAGGTGACGGCCATCAAGTTCGGGCAAGTCGCGGAGTTCCGCGCGGACTACAACATGCTGTTCCTCGCGGTGATGGGCGCGCTGGCGGGCTTCCTGTTCGCGGCACCGGGCGCGGTCTACCACCGCGGGCACGCCACGCCCCGCGAGAACGGTCTCATCGCGCTGGCCGGACCGCTGACCAACGTCGCGCTCGGGGTCATCTTCCTCCCGGTGGCCTTCCTCGACATTCCGGGTCTCGTCGGGACCATCGCCAACTTCGGCCTCTACATCAACTTCCTGCTGGCGGGGTTCAACATGATTCCGTTCGGCCCGCTCGACGGCAACACCGTCAAAAAGTGGTCGATTCCGGCGTTCCTCGCCTTCGGCCTCCCATGCTTCGGGCTGGCGGCGTGGGCGCTGTTCGGCTTCTCGCTGTAACTCCCTACGCCTCGCCGCCCGCTTTCAGGACGACTTTCTCGTCGGTGACCTCCTCGACCGCGGTCTCCTGAAACGTGTAGCCCTCGTCCTCGTCGCTCTCCCAGTCGAGGTAGGACTTGATTGCATCGTAGTCCTCCTCGGGTTCGAGGTGGGCGACGCCCTGGTCTACCTTCGCAACCTCGCCGAGGAGTTCCCCGTCGGCCGAGACGACGCGCTTTCCCTCGTCGGACTCGGTGAGTGGGTCGGTCACGAATCTGTTCGCAACCTGCCGGGACAAGAAGGCTGTGGGCGCGAAGTGAGAGGACGCGCGACTGACCAGACCACCAGCAGAAGCCCGGCCAATCAACTGAGGGGTGGGATGAAGGGGCCGCCCGGTCGCGGGCTGCAGGCCCGCGACCGGGCGAGGGCTTCAAGAAGACAACATCACTCCGGTATTCTCCTTACCGGTCGTCTTCTCCGAACACTTCCCAAGCCGAACCACCCGTCTTCCCGAACGCAAACGGTGGAACTTTACTCACAGCGAACCCCCACTCCGATATGACCGACAAAGAGGAACTCACCTACGCGGACGCAGGGGTGGACATCGAGGCCAGCGAGGCCGCGACCGCCGCGCTGGTCGGCGCGGTCGGCGACATCGACGAGAGCGAGTACGCGGGCCTGCTCGACATCGGCGACCGCTACCTCGCGCTGGCGACCGACGGGGTAGGCACGAAACTGCTCGTGGCCGAGGCGCTCGGCGACTACTCCACCGTGGGCATCGACTGCATCGCCATGAACGCCAACGACCTCGTGGCGTCGGGCGTCGAGCCGGTCGCGTTCGTGGACTACCTCGCGGTAGACGAACCCAGCGAGGAGTTCTCCGAGCAGGTCGGCGACGGACTCGCCGCGGGCGCAGACGAGGCCAACATCGCGCTCGTCGGCGGCGAGACGGCAGTCATGCCCGAGGTCATCAAGGGCTTGGACCTCGCGGGGGCCTGCGTCGGCCTCGCGCCGAAGGACGCCGTCTTCCCCGGCGAGGCAGAGGTCGGCGACGCGCTGGTCGGGTTCCCCTCCAGCGGGATTCACTCCAACGGCCTCACCCTCGCGCGGGAGGCCGCGACCCGCAACCACGACTACTCGGACCCCTTCCCGCTCGACGCGGAGGCCGAGACCCTCGCGGACGACGGAAATCCCTCTGTCGGCGAGGTCCTGCTGGAACCGACGCGCATCTACACCTACCTGCTGGAGGACCTCCGCGAGCGCGAGGTCCACGCCGCGGCCCACGTCACGGGCGGCGGATGGACCAACCTCTCGCGGATGGGCGACCATCGGTACGAGATTTCCGACCCCTTCGACGCCCAACCGGTCTTCGAGTTCGTCCAGTCGGAGGGCAACGTGAGCGACGAGGAGATGCACCGGACGTTCAACATGGGCACCGGGTTCGTGGTGGCGCTCCCAGAGGACGACGCCGAGTCGCTCGCCGACGAGACCGACGGGCGCGTCATCGGCGAGGTCACGGAGGGCGATTCGGTGGCGATTCGCGGACTGGAACTCGACTGAGTCGCGGTCGGTTTTCGAGCGGTCGTGGTCAGGTTTCGCGGAGTCGAAGTCGATTTTCGGGATTCGGTCGGCACGCCATCGGTTCGTCCCGTCCTCGGATATAAACTCTCGGGCGAGTCGTCGCTCTGTTCTCGAGGGTGTTTTACGACCTCTCAGACGCATCTTTATTTTCTAAATATAGTATAATATTGCTCTAAGACGTATATTTATGTCTTTCACGTATCCGGCGCGTGCGGGCGCGGCGCTCTCGCGCCGCGCCTCGCGCGCGAGGGAGTCGGCCGCCCCGGCGGCCGACGAGGTTGGGGAGGACGAGGCGCGGTCGCGGGGCGGGCGGAGCGGGCGGAGCAGGCGGAGCGGGCGGAGCGGGCGGAGCGGGCGGAGCGGGCGGAGCGGGCGGAGCAGGCGGAGCGGGCGGAGCGGGCGGAGCGGGCGGAGCGGGCGGAGACGCCGCTGTTCACGCCTGAATCTCTATTGCTCGCCTTCGTCGGTCGAGTTGTCAGAGTCTCTCGTCTCGCCTCCACTCGACCCAAACCTAGAACGCCGCGAGACTCGACTGCAACTCGCGCTCGGACTCCTCCTCGTGAATCTCGTAGCCAACCAAGTCTCGCAGGTCCACGGCGTAAGTCGTCCCGCCGCGCTCGACCACCAGCACGCGGCCCTGCACGCCCCGAACCTCGCCGGAGGCCAGCGTCTCCGGAACCGGCGCGGCGTCCAAGTCGAGGTCGTAGTCGAAGTCGAACGTCTCGATTGGGTCGAACTCCGCCAGCGTCGATTCCCACGCCGAGGAGTCCACGTCTCGGTGGAGGCCCGAAATCTTCGCAGGCACGCGCACGCGGTCGACAAACTCCTCGGCCAGTTGGGATTCGATTTCGCGGGCAACGCGGCCGTTCTCGACGGTTCGGAGGTGGGCCGCGCGGTCCGCGCCCTGCTCGCGCAGGCGGGTCCGGAGTCGCCACTCGCGGGTCACGCCGACTTTGAACGTCGCGGGCGCGAACGCCGCCAGATAGATGGCGTGGTCGTCGTGGCAGTCCATCTCGTCCTTGAGGCAGGTGCCGGTACACCGGGCGCAGACCCACGTGCTGGTGTGCTGGTCGCAGTAGGGCGCGGCCTCGCGCTCGCAGTCGTAGTGGGTCGTGCCGTCGAGGACTCCCGCGCACCGCCGCTCGCCGAGCGAGTAGCCGAGGCTCCCGCCCGGTTCCAGCGGCTCGCGGCGCACCTCCTCGTCGGCGACGAACAGCGCGGGTCGCCGGTCGTCGCCTTCCGTCGCGTACCCGACGATTTGCACGCCGTCGGCTACGGGTCGGGTTCCTAAAGGCGTGCCGTTCGGCGCGTCGGGACGACGGAAATCGCAATCCGGGGAACTCACAAACCCCGGGGAACTAAACGAGAGTTTTTAATCTAAAATTTAGATTTGGAAATCGAAATTGAATACTAAAGAACCTAAGAAAAAAATTTATTGTGTGTGGCGATTATTTGCATGTTGTATGCCACGTAACAACAAGGATGTTTCGAGGCGTAACGTTCTGAAAGGCGTCGGTGCATCGGTCGCAACCGCGGCAGGAAGCGGACTCGCGGCAGCAGAGCCCGGCGACGAGGTAGAGGTCAACGTCGGGTTCTCCTCGACGCGCGGCCGGAACGCGGCGGTGGACAAGGCGAGCGAGGTCGTCCGCGAGTTCAACTCGCTCGACATCGTGACCGCGAAGATGCCCGCGAAGGCGGCTAAAGGACTGGAGAACAACCCGAACGTGCGCTACGTCGAGGAGAACGGCGAGATGCACGCGCTCGCTCAGACGCTCCCGTGGGGCGTCGACCGCGTGGACGCGGAGGTCGCCCACGCCAACGGCGAGACGGGCGCTGGCGCGGACATCGCCATCATCGACACGGGTATCGACGACGACCACCCGGACCTGCAGGCCAACCTCGGCGAGGGCAAGGCCTTCGTCTCCTGTGGCAACGGTGGCTACTTCGGCGGCTGTTCGTTCTCCGGTAACAGCAACTCCTGTAACGTCTCGTGGTCCGACGACAACGACCACGGTACTCACTGTGCGGGTATCGCCGACGGAGTGAACAACAGCGAGGGCGTCGTGGGCGTCTCCACGGAAGCCACGCTCCACGCCGTCAAGGTGTTGGACTGTGCCGGTAGCGGTTCGATGTCCGACATCGCGGCAGGCATCGAGTACGTCGCCAATCAGGGCTGGGACGTCGCCTCGATGAGCCTCGGTGGTTCCAGTTCCTCGGCGCTCAAGGACGCAGTTCAGTACGCTAGCGACAAGGGCGTCTTCCTCGTCGCCGCGGCCGGGAACGACGGTTCCTGTACGGACTGTGTCGGCTACCCCGCCGCCTACTCGGAGGTCATGGCGGTCTCCTCGACCGACTCCAGTGACAACCTCTCGGACTTCTCCTCGCAGGGTCCCGAGGTCGAAATCGCCGCGCCCGGTACCGACATCTACTCGACGGTCCCGAGCGGCTACGACACCTTCTCGGGTACCTCGATGGCGTGCCCGCACGTCGCGGGTGCCGCCGGTCAGCTGATGGCCAACGGCAACACGGCCAGCGAGACTCGCAGTCAGCTCAAGTCCACGGCCGAGGACATCGGTCTGGGAAGCAACGAGTCCGGTTCGGGTCTGCTCGACGCCGCCGCGGCGCTCGGCCTCGACTCCAGCGACAGCACGTAAACCCCGGTTCGCTGGCTCCGGACCATCTTTTTCGCGCCGGTCGGTTTTCCTACCGGTCGATTTTTCGCGCTGATTGATTTTCGCCCCAGTCGATTTTCCGCGGTCGCGTCTTCTCGGCGATACACCGGACTTCAGATGTATTTCATCTCCGCTACGCAATTTAAATAACTAGTAGGAAATTTATTAATTTATAACCGCATTTATTGCTATGTCATGTTCGATAATGACAACGGTGTGCCGCGGAGGAAAGTTCTCAAGATGGCCGGTGCGTCCGTCGCAACCGCAGCGGGAAGCGGTCTGGCGGCGGCCAAACCCGACGACACGGTCGAGGTCAACGTCGGGTTCGCTTCGGAGAGAGGTCGTCAGGCCGCCCTCGAGAAGGCGACCGAGGTGGTCCGCGAGTTCGACTCGCTGGACATCGTGACCGCCAAGATGCCCAAGCGGGCCGCGACCGCCCTCGAACAGAATCCCAACGTTCGCTACGTCGAGGAGAACGGGACGATGGAAGCGCTCGCTCAGACACTCCCGTGGGGTATCGACCGCGTGGACGCGGAGGTCGCCCACGCCAACGGCGAGACGGGGAAGGGTGCCGACGTCGCCATCATCGACACGGGTATCGACTCCGACCATCCTGACCTGAAGAAGGTCGGCAAGGGCAAGGCCTTCGTGGAGTGCGGGACCGGCGGCCTCACCGGCAGTTGCACGTTCTACGGCAACGGCAACAAGTGTCGCAAGTCGTGGGACGACGACAACGACCACGGCACCCACTGCGCGGGCATCGCGGACGCGACTGACAACAACAAAGGCGTCGTGGGCGTCTCGACGAAAGCGACCCTCCACGCCGTGAAGGTGCTGGACTGCTCGGGGAGTGGCTCGTACTCCGACATCGCGGCGGGCATCGAGTACGTCGCCAATCAGGGCTGGGACGTCGGTTCGATGAGCCTCGGCGGCGACTCCGGGTCGTCGGCGCTCAAGGACGCAGTTCAGTACGCCCAGAACAACGGCGTCCTGCTGGTCGGCGCGGCCGGGAACGCCGGTCCCTGCACCGACTGTGTCAAGTACCCCGCGAAGTACCCCGAGGTCATGGCGGTCAGTTCGACCAACCAGGACGACAACCTCTCGGACTTCTCCTCGCAGGGTCCGGAAATCGAGATTGCCGCGCCCGGCTCGGACATCTACTCGACGGTCCCCGGCGGCTACGACACCTTCTCGGGCACCTCGATGGCGTGCCCGCACGTCTCGGGCGCTGGCGTCGGCCTGATGTCGAACGGCTACACCAACGACGAGGCCCGCCAGCAGTTGAAGCAGACCGCCGAGGACATCGGCCTCTCGGAGAACGAATCGGGGTCGGGCCTGCTGGACGTGGCCGCGGCCTACGGTCTCGACTCCAGCGACGACACCTAACGCCCACCGAGCGTAATTTCGTCGCTGGCGGTCTTCGAACGCCTTCTTTTCTGATACGTTGCCACTCGAGTTCGCGGACGATATGAGGGTTATCCTCTGACTTCCGAGGTAAGTTAAGAAGTACTTTAGTTGAAAAAATAAAGTCTTTCTCGGAAAACGATAAATTCTATGAGGGTGAATGCGCGTTCAACACTTAATTTCGAGACTTGAATAGAAAAACTTATTAACAACACTTGTCTTTGTTTCACATGCCATGTTAGGTAACGACAATGGTGTTTCGCGTCGTAACGTTCTCAAGATGGCCGGTGCATCGGTCGCAACGGCTTCCGCAAGCGGTCTCGCAGCAGCCAAGTCCGGCGACACGGTCGAAGTCAACGTCGGCTTCAAGTCCGAGAGCGGCCGTCAGAAGGCCCTCAGCGCGGCCGACGAGGTCGTCCGCGACTTCAACTCGCTCGACATCGTGACCATCCGCGCGGCCAAGAAGGCCGTCACCGCGCTGGACAACAACCCGAACGTGCGCTACGTCGAGGAGAACGGCACGATGGAAGCGCTCGCCGAGACCCTCCCGTGGGGTCAGGACCGCGTCGATTCGGACGTGCTCCACGCCAACGGCGAACTCGGCGCGGGTGCCGACGTCGCCATCCTCGACACCGGTATCGACTCCGACCACCCCGACCTGACCGACAAGCTCGGCAAGGGCAAGGCCTTCACCACCTGTGACACGTCCGGTGGTTGTCGCTTCGGCGCGCAGAAGGCCGACAACACGTGTTACGAGTCGTGGGACGACGACAACAACCACGGCACCCACTGTGCCGGTATCGCGGCTGGCGACGACAACAGTCAGGGTGTCATCGGTGCCGCGCCTGACGTGACCCTCCACGCCGTCAAGGTTCTCGACGGCTGTGGCAGCGGTTCGTTCTCGGACATCGCGGCCGGTATCGAGTACACCGCCGACCAAGGCTGGGACGTCGCTTCGATGTCGCTCGGTGGCGACTCGGGCTCCTCGGCGATGAAGGACGCGGTTCAGTACGCCAGCGACAAGGGCGTCTTCCTCGTCGCCGCAGCCGGGAACGACGGTCCCTGTACGGACTGTGTCGGCTACCCCGCCGCCTACAGCGAGGTCATGGCCGTCTCCTCGACCGCGAGCGACGACACCCTCTCGGACTTCTCCAGCACCGGTCCGGAAGTCGAAATCGCCGCGCCCGGTACCGACATCTACTCGTCGGTCGCCAACGGCGGCTACGACACCTACTCGGGTACTTCGATGGCGACCCCGCACGTCGCGGGTGTCGCGGGCCAGCTCGCTTCCAACGGCACGACCGGCAGCAGCATCCGCTCGACGCTGAAGAACTCCGCCGAGAGCATCGGCCTCGGCAGCAACGAGTCCGGCTCGGGTCTGCTCGACGCCGCCGCGGCGCTCGGCTACGACTCCAGCGACGACACGTAAGCTGTCTCTCCCGACCATCCCCGCCTCAGCGTCATTACCTGACGACATCTTTTGGCGGTGCCGATAACTGAGTCGGGACTTTTCGCTTCGCGTTCTATCGAGAGTACTGGCGAGTACCCCGATTAGCGACGACTACCGACGGGAGCGCCGGTCTCGCGTCGAGCGTCGGTCTCTCCTCGGCCGACACAGCCGTTTCGAACCAATAAACTAACGCCCCCTACAAGTTAGTTTCTTTATCTTAATAGGGGTATAAACTGTGAGCTATGTACTATTTTAATTAGAGAAGAGAAAGTATTTTATAGACGTGGGTTAGAGTGACAAGCGCGATGTTAGGTAATGACAATGGGATGTCGAGGCGTAACGTATTGAAGGCGGCTGGCGCATCGATTGCGACGGCCTCCGCGAGCGGTCTCGCGGCAGCCAAGTCCGGTGACGTGGTCGAAGTCAACGTCGGGTTCTCCTCCGAGCGCGGTCGCAAGGCCGCCGTCTCGAAGGCTTCGGACGTCGTCCGCGAGTTCGACTCGCTGGACATCGTGACCGCCCAGATGCCCAAGCAGGCGGCCACGGCGCTCGAAAACAACCCGAACGTGCGCTACGTCGAACAGAACGGCGAGATGCACGCGCTCGCCGAGACCCTTCCGTGGGGGCAGAACCGCGTCGATTCGGACGTGCTCCACGCCAACGGCGAACTCGGCGCGGGTGCCGACGTCGCCATCCTCGACACGGGCATCGACTCCGACCACCCCGACCTGACCGACAAGCTCGGCAAGGGCAAGGCCTTCACCACCTGTGACACCAAGGGCGGCTGTCGCTTCGGCGCGCAGAAGGCCGACAACACGTGTTACGAGTCGTGGGACGACGACAACAACCACGGTACCCACTGCGCCGGTATCGCGGCTGGCGACGACAACAGTCAGGGCGTCATCGGTGCCGCGCCCGACGTGACTCTCCACGCCGTCAAGGTTCTCGACGGCTGTGGCAGCGGTTCGTTCTCCGACATTGCGGCCGGTATCGAGTACACCGCAGACCAGGGCTGGGACGTCGCGTCGATGTCCCTCGGTGGTAGCTCGGGCTCCTCGGCCCTCAAGGACGCAGTTCAGTACGCTAGCGACAAGGGCGTCTTCCTCGTCGCCGCAGCCGGGAACGACGGTCCCTGTACGGACTGTGTCGGCTACCCCGCCGCCTACAGCGAGGTCATGGCCGTCTCCTCGACCGCGAGCGACGACACCCTCTCGGACTTCTCCAGCACCGGTCCGGAAGTCGAAATCGCCGCGCCCGGTACCGACATCTACTCGTCGGTCGCCAACGGCGGCTACGACACCTACTCGGGCACCTCGATGGCGACGCCCCACGTGGCTGGCGTCGCGGGTCAGCTCGCCTCGAACGGTACGACCGGCAGCAGCATCCGCACGCAGCTGAAGGACACGGCCGAGAGCATCGGCCTCGGCAGCAACGAGTCCGGCTCGGGTCTGCTCGACGCCGCCGCGGCGCTCGGCTACGACTCCTCCGACGACACGTAAATCGCCGACACTCCGAACGGCTCTTTTCTTTCGCGGTCGCGCGGTGAGACGCTCGTCGCGCTCGTTTTCCGTCGATAGCTGTCGGCCCCGACGGACCGCCCCGACCCGCCCACGGCGGTGGCTGTCGCGCGACCGCGCACGCCGGACCCACTCCTCGTCATCACTCCCGCTCCTCGTCACTCGTCATCAAATACGGACCCTATTCGGCCGCTATCGAGCCAAGACACCTACAGCAATCTTAAAACATTGTTTCTATGTTTCTCTATTATATATAGACACGTTTAATAATTTTGTAGCCACTCGATACGCGAAAACGAGAGTACGCGGCGCGTTATTGTTGGTTTTCTAACTTCAGAGGAGCGTCGGCCCGCGACCGCGGACCGACGCGCCATCCGCGCCGAACCCCAAACAAGAGTGCTAGGCCCTCTACTGCCAAAGAACCCGCCAGCACCCCCGTTCTAAATATAATATTTCTAATATCATAACCTAGAATAAAACTTTATTGCCGTCTGGTTATATTAATTACATGCAATGCTCGAAGAAAGCAGCGGCGTATCCCGACGTAACGTCCTCCGAACTGCTGGTGGTTCGCTCGCCGCGATGAGCGTCACCGGTCTCGCTGCGGCCAAGCCCGACGACACCGTCGAGGTCAACGTCGGCTTCAAGTCCGACAAGGGCCGCCAGAAGGCTCTCGACGCCGCGAGCGACGTGGTCCGAGAGTTCGACTCCATCGACGTCGTCACCATTCAGGCCCCCAAGAAGGCCGTCTCGGGTCTCGACAACAACCCGAACATCCGCTACGTCGAGGAGAACGGCCAGATGCACGCCCTCGCCGAGACCCTCCCGTGGGGCGTCGACCGCGTGGACGCCGACGTCGCCACCGCCAACGGCGAAACCGGCTACGGCGGCGACGTGGCCATCATCGACACGGGTATCGACTCCGACCACCCCGACCTGCAGGACTACCTCGGCGCTGGCCACGCCGAAGTCAGCTGTAACTCCTGGTACGGCGAGTGTTACTACGACTGGGACGACGACAACGGCCACGGTACCCACTGTGCCGGGATTGCGGCCGCCAACAACAACAGTCAGGGCGTCGTCGGCGTCGGTCCCGACCTGACCCTCCACGCCGTCAAGGTCCTCGACTACAACGGTAGCGGTTCCTACTCCGACATCGCCGCGGGTGTCGAGTGGGTCGCCAACCAGGGCTACGACGTCGGTTCGATGAGTCTCGGCGGTAGCTCCGGTTCCTCGACGCTCTACGACGCCATCCAGTACGCGTACGATAGCGGCGTCACGCTGGTCGCCGCCGCGGGCAACTCCGGTCCCTGTACGGACTGTGTCGGCTACCCCGCCGCCTACAGCGAGGTCATGGCCGTCTCCTCGACTGACGAGTACGACAACCTCTCGGACTTCTCCTCGACTGGTCCGGAAGTCGAAATCGCCGCGCCCGGTACCGACATCTACTCGACGTACCCCGACGAGACGTACGACACGCTCTCGGGCACGTCGATGGCCTGTCCGCACGTCTCGGGTGCCGCGGGCATCCTCCGCGCTCAGGGCTACGCCCACGGCGACGCCCGCGCCCGTCTGAAGAACACCGCCGAGTACATCGGTCTCGGCGACAACGAGTCCGGTTCGGGCCTCCTCGACGTCGCGGCCGCGGTCGGTCTCGACTCCAGCGACGACACGTAATCGACGGTCCCGATTCCGGGTCGTCACCCAGCATCGACTCGCCTCGACACCCTTTTTATCGCGTCTCGCGCGAGTAGCGGAGCGTCTCCCGGAACATTTATTTCAATTTTACTAGCTACGAAATTATTTTATTGCCGGAGCGACCTCTAGAAACTGATGTTCCCCGACGAAACCATCACACGACGAAGCGTGCTGAAGACGACCGGCGGTTCGCTCCTCGCGGTCGGCGCGGGCGGGTTCGCCTCGGCCGACCCCGACGACGTGGTACGCGCGAACGTCGGCTTCGAATCGGAGGCGGGCCGAACCGCGGCCCTCGACGCGGCCGACGACGTCGTCCGCGAGTTCGCCTTCGACGCGATGACGGTTCGCGCACCCAAAAGGGCCGTCTCGGCGCTCGCGGACCGACCCGGCGTGCGCTACGTCGAGCGCGACGGGACCGCCCGAGCGCTCTCGACGACGTGGGCCTACGACCGCATCGACGCCGACGTGACGAACATCAACGGCTACACCGGAGACGGTGCCGACGTGGCGATTATCGACACCGGCCTCCCGTGTAACAACTCCTGTCTGCCCAACGTGGGCACCGGCAAAGCGTTCGTCTCCTGTTCCAGCGGTTGCTGCGCCTCGTGGGACGACGACAACGGCCACGGCACGAACGTCGCGGCCGCCATCGGTGCCAGCGAAAGCTGTGACTGCACCACCGGCATCGCGCCCGACGCGACCCTCCACGCCGTGAAGGTGCTGGACGACTACGGCTCGGGGTCGTACTCCGATGTGGCCGCTGGCATCGAGTACACCGCCGACCAAGGCTGGGATGTGGCCAACATCAGCCTCGGCGGCAGCTCCGGGTCCCAGACGCTGAAGGACGCCTGCACCTACGCCCAGAACAACGGCGTCCTGCTGGTCGGCGCGGCGGGCGGAAGCGGCCCCTGCACCGACTGCGTGGGCTACCCCGCGGCCTACTCGGAGGTCGTGGCCGTCTCCTCGACCAACTCCAACGACGAACTGTCGAGTTACTCCTCGACCGGCCCGGAAATCGAAATCGCCGCGCCCGGTTCCGACATCACCACGGTCGACCCCGACGGGAGTTGCATCACCATCTCGGGCACCTCGATGGCGACCGCACACGCCTCGGGCGTCGCCGCGCTGCTGATGGGCGAGGGCTACACCAACTCCGGCGCGCGCTCCCGGATGAAGAACACCGCCGAGAACATCGGCCTCAGCGACAACGAGTCGGGTGCCGGTCTGGTCGACGCCGCTGCCGCGATGGGGCTGGATTCGAGCGACGACTGAGGCCGGGAAAAGTTTTCAACCCCTCGTGCCGGAGGAAAAACTATGACACTCCAGAGTTCAGTCACCGCGTCGGTCCAGTCCGACCGCGTCGAGTTCGAGTACACCGTCGAGAACGTCGGCGACGACCCCGAGGAGCTGACCTTCCGAAGCGCCCTGAAGGCCGACTTCGCGGTCTTGGAGGGCGACGACGAAGTCTGGCGGGCCAGCGACGGCCAGATGTTCGCCCAGATGATACAGACCGAGAGCCTCGACGCGGGCGACAGCGAGACCTTCCCCGGCGCGTGGGAGAATCCCGAACCCGGCGATTACACCGTCGTCGCCACGCTGAACACTTCCGGCGACGACGCCGAGGCGCGGGCCGACTTCTCGGTGTAGGCCGTCTGCTTTTCGGAGACTCCCCGAGTCGCCCCCATTCCGAAACCCCCTAACCCGCCGACCACCCATCCACGGGCATGGAAGGCGAACCCGAGGTCGCGGTCCTCAGACTCGGCCACCGGCCGGGCCGCGACGAGCGCATGACGACCCACGTCGGCCTGACAGCGCGGGCGCTGGGAGCCGACCGCGCGATTCTGGCTGGCGACGCGAGCAAGTCTCAGGGCACCGTCGAGGACATCACCGACCGCTTCGGCGGCCCCTTCAGCGTCGAGTTGACCGACAGCCCGAAGGCGGTCCTCCGGAACTGGGACGGAAAAGTCGTCCACCTCACGATGTACGGCGAGCGCGTCCAAGACGTAGAGGGCGAGATTCGAGACGCCCACCGCGGCGCAGACGGCGACCGCGAAAACGGCGACCCCATCCTCGTCGTGGTCGGCTCGCAGAAGGTTTCCTTCGACGTGTACGAGGCCGCAGACTGGAACGTCGGCGTGACCAACCAACCCCACTCGGAGGTGGCCGGACTCGCGGTGTTCCTCGACCGCCTGTTCGAGGGCCGGGAGTTGGACCGCGAGTGGACCGACGCCGACCAAATCGTCGTCCCCGAGGAGACCGGCAAGACCGTCGTCCCGGCCGACGAGGAGTAGGAATCTCCGGCGGGACGGTCTCCAGATGTCGCCCGCGGTCGCCTTGAGATATGCTCTCATATCCGCGAAAATTCGTTTCCGCTATCGGGCGTGTCCACGACCCCGCTCGTCTCGACGCGCTCCGGACGGAGGTGACGCACTGATGTGGCAGGACGTGGTGTTCCTCCTCGGCAACGTGTTCTCGCTGGTGGTCCTCGTGCCGACGCTCCGGGACGAGATGGCGAACGTGCCGCTGGGGACCGCGCTCCCCTCGGCGCTCATCGGCGTGGTCTACGGGACGGCGTTCGCCACGCTCGGGATGACGCTCTCGGCAGTGAGGGCGGTGCTAACCGGTCTGATGTGGAGTCTCATCGCCTCCCTCCGGTCGCCGAATCCGCTTCGGAGCGACGACGAGGTCAGCGAGTCGGACGTTCGACCCTCACCGCGGTCGGGCCGGTCGCCCGCCGTCTCGGACGACTGAATCTCCTCGTCAAAGTTCGAGACATCTATCGACGGGTTTGAAATGTATTTCTGATTGTTTAGAATATGTTTTTATTTCTTTAGAGGGACAGCGCATGGACAGGGTAACTGACGAACTGCGTCGAGTCGAAGTTGCGAAAAGCTAGCTAGTGCCGACTCCGAGGCGTTCCCGCACCGCAACCGCGACAGCGACCGCGGACCTCACACCTCCCCAACCTCGCGGCCGCGAAAGGCGGCCGCGTCCACCGGCAGCCAAACCGCGTCTGCCGAGCAGTCGTTCACTCCGTTCACGACAATCCCGCCAGCGCGCGCCGAACGCTGGAAACAATCGAACTTTCGGGGATGGCGAACCGAGACTACTGTCACCGCGAAACGAGTTCCCAAAACGACCTCTCCGATGGTTTTAAACGGTCGAACGCCCCAGTACATCACAATGGCTTTTGAGGACTTGCTGGAGGACCCAGTAATTCAGAAATATCTTCACGAGTTGGTCGGTCCGAAGGGAATGCCCGTCGCCGCGGCCCCGCCGGACGGCGAGGTCACCGACGAGGAGTTAGCCGAGGAGTTGGATTTGGAACTCAACGACGTTCGGCGCGCGCTGTTCATCCTCTACGAGAACGACCTCGCCACGTACCGCCGCCTGCGTGACGAGGATTCGGGGTGGCTGACGTACCTCTGGACCTTCCAGTACGACAACATCCCGGACAATCTCGAAGAGGAGATGCACCGCCTGCTCGACGCGCTCGAACAGCGCAAGGAGTACGAACACCAACACGAGTTCTACCTGTGTGAGGTCTGTTCGATTCGCTTCGAGTTCGGCGAGGCGATGGACTTCGGCTTCGAGTGCCCCGAGTGCGGCTCGCCGCTCGAATCCATGGAGAACAGCCGACTCATCGACTCGATGGAGCGACGACTCGAAGACCTCCGCGAGGAACTCAACGTCGAGAAACTCGAAGAGGCCGAGGTATAGATGGTCGTACTCGCCACCAAGGTGTACGTCCAGGGCGAGGCCCGCGAGCGCTCGCTCGACGCGCTCCGGTCGCTCGTCGGCAACGAAATCGAGGACTTAGACGTGGAGTACACCGTGGGCGTGCGCCACGACGACTTCGCGGTCGTCACCATCGAGGGCGAAGACGAGGTGATCGCGCGCAACCTCCTCCGCGAGGAGTTCGGCGAGATTACCCCCGACTTCGAGGCGGGCGAGACCTACGTCGGCACCCTCGAAGGGTGGGACGACGAGGGCTTCCTCCTCGACGCTGGCGAGGAGATTCGCGTCCCCGCCAGCGAACTCGGACTCGGGCAGGGGACCCCGGTCCAAATCGTCGAGCGCTTCGGGTTAGTCCAGCACATGCCCCTCGAATTTGTCTACGGAGGGGAGGACCCCGAGACCGGCGAGGAACGCTCGACTCGCCTCGCCGACGCCGAGCGCGACCGCCTCTACGACTGGACTCGCGGCGCGGGCCGGGTCAACGTCAACAGCGCGACCCGCGGCGAGGTCCGAGCGACGGTCAACCGCGCCGGTCACGCCCGCGACATCGTGACGGTCGAGCGACTGGGCCTGCTGGAACAGAGTATCGTCTGCAAGGACGAGACCGACCCGCCGGGCCTGCTCGCGGCCATCGGCGACTACCTCCCGGCGGAGATTCGCTGCGTCATTCCCTGAGTCATGAATCGACGACTGCTCCTCGCGTTCGGCGCGGTCGCCTTGCTGGCGATGACCGCCGGATGCTCGGGTGTCTTCGGCGGCGACCAGTTCAGCGAGAAGCGACTCGAAGGCGACGACACGGCCAGCTACGAGTGGAACACCTCCTCCGACGTGCGTATCAACGTCACGAGCGGCCAGTATCAGGCCATCTACAGCTTCGACAACCGCACGCAGCTCAAAGTCTTCGAGCGCGAGTCGCTCGGCGAGAAGACTCCCGTCGGGGTCAGTACGGTCAGGTTCAGGTACCCCAACGGCACGGTCGTCACGCTCGGCCAGGACGCGGTCCAGAAGAAGGACTCGCGGACCGTCTTCACGCTCCCCGCCGAGAACGGCAAACTCGCCTACACTGCGCCCCACCGCGGCAAGTCGTTCAGCACGCCCACCTACGTCGAGGGGTCGTACGAAGTCGTCCTCCCGGCCGGGATGCGCGTCGGTAACCCCGTCCTGAGTCAGGTTCGACCGAACGCCGACGACAAGACCCAAATCGACGGTCGGGTCCACCTCAAGTGGGCCGACGTGACCGCCGACAGCGTCGTGGTCCGGTACTACCTCGCCCGCGACCTCAAAATCTTCGCGGGCGTCATCGGCGCGGGCCTCCTCGTCGCCCTGCTGGGACTGGGCTACTTCCGCCTCCAGATTCGCCAACTGGAGCAGAAGCGCGAGGAGATGGGCCTGAACGTCGATACCGACGGCGACGAGTTCGACCAAGGGCCGCCGCCGGGGATGGGGTAG
The DNA here is from genome assembly GCF_004765785.1 of Halorussus ruber. Classification (GTDB taxonomy): domain Archaea; phylum Halobacteriota; class Halobacteria; order Halobacteriales; family Haladaptataceae; genus Halorussus; species Halorussus ruber. The sequence goes on from NZ_SBIT01000018.1 coordinate 49,778, forward strand.
GCAGTTTTCGTTCGTTCTGTTTCTTTCCGGAGCGTCCGCTTTTTAGTCGCGCGACTACTATCCAACTCCATGCAAGTAGCCATCGTCACCGTCGGCGACGAACTGCTGGCGGGTGACACCGTGAACACCAACGCCGCGTGGCTCGGCGAGCGCCTCGCCGACCGAGGAGCGACCGTCGAGCGCGTGGTGGTGGTCCCCGACCGCGTGGCCGACATCGCTCAGGAGGTCAACGAGTTGCGCGCCGAGTACGACGCCGTCGTCACCACGGGCGGCCTCGGGCCGACCCACGACGACCTGACGATGGAGGCCGTCGCGGCCGCCGTCGGCGTCCCGGTCGAGGAGAACGAGGAGGCCGTGGCGTGGATAACCGAACACACCGACTACGAACACGCCGACCTCGTGGAGGGGACGACCCACCTCCCGAAGGGGTGCCGGATGCTCCCCAACGAGAAGGGGGTCGCGCCGGGGTGCGTCATCGAGAGCGTCTACGTTCTGCCGGGCGTGCCCGACGAGATGAAGGCGATGTTCGACGCGATTGCCGAGGAGTTCTCCGGCGACTACCGCCACGTCCGCGTCGTGGAAGCCGACGAACCCGAGAGCGCGCTGGTCGAGCGATTCGCGGAGCTACGCGACCGGTTCGACGTGACCGTCGGGAGCTATCCCGGCGACCACGTCCGCGTCAAGCTACAGAGTACCGACGAGGAGGAACTCGACCGCGCGGCCGACTGGCTCCGCGAGCGCGTCGATGGCCTCGACGAGGTTGACGAGGTCGATGGTGTCGAAGGGGCCGACGAAGCTGACGGCGTCTAGCGGTAGAAGTACGCCAGCCACGCGGCCGTGATTGCGAGTCCGAGCACGGTGGTGACGATACCTGCGGCGTTGGCCGGAATCGTCGCCGATTCTGCGAGTACGAACATGACCGGGAGTTCCCGTCGTGTACCCTTAATCCTTGCCAACGCCGTCTGCCCCTTCTCGACTCTGTCGGCCGAAATCGCCCGTTGACTCTCCGACCCGTTCGGAAACCTATCCGTAATCCGTCGTTCGATTCAGCGTCGAAAACCGTTTATTCGACCCGGGAAGCCCGTAAGTAGACCGTTGTTCGGTTGAACTGTCGCTAACGGTCGCTCCCGTTTATCTACGAATCCGGCGAAGGTCGGTTTGCCCGCGAGAGGCGGTGCGGCGTTAAGAGCCGCCTACGCGGAGGAGTAAATCATGTCACAGGAATACCAGCAGTCCATGGGACGTACCGGCGAGCAAACGTATGGCGGCCAGTCGCAGATGAGCCAGCAACCGATGCAAGGGCGAATGGGAACACAGGTCGGACAGCAGTCCGGGAGCGCACACCGCACCACCCACGAGAAAGTCGGTCGGCAGTTCGAGTCGGAGATGACCAACGAACTCAACGAGGCGCTCGAAGCCTTCGACCGCGTGGTCGAAATCTCGGAGTGGTGCGCCGACAAGTGTATCGAGAGCGGACCTCAGATGGCCGAGTGCGCCCGGCTCTGTGAAGACCTCTCGGACCTCGCGTCGCTGAACGAGAAGCTCATCGCGCGCGACTCGATTAACGGCCCGGAGGTCGCCGAGGCCTTCCTCAAGGTCTCCCAGCAGGGCATGCCGATTCTGGAGCAGCACCAGCAGACGCCCCACGTCCAGGAGACCTATCAGGCGGTCCAGCAGGCGATGGACGCCACCAGCAAGTTGCTGACCTCCATCGGCGGCGTCCAGCAGACCCGGACCGGTATCCGCCAGCAGGTCCCACAGCAGGGTCAGCAGACACAGCAGCCGCAGGGCCAGATGAGCCAGCAGCCGCAAGGACAGATGGGCCAGCAGCCACAAGGACAGATGGGCCAGCAGCCACAGGGTCAGTCGTTCCAGCCGCAAGGTCAGTCCTTCGGCGGTCAGGGCGGCCAGCAGTACTGAATCGGCTTGTTTCGGCGATTGAAGCCGTCTGAATCGCGCCGCCGGTTGGCACACCTATTTTTCGGGGACCGGACCGCTTTTGGACTCGACTCGCATAGCGACGGGTATGCGAACCATCGGCGTCGTCGTCAACCCAATCGCCGGAATGGGCGGTCGAGTCGGGCTGAAAGGCACCGACGGGAAAGTCGAGGAGGCCCGCGAGCGCGGCGCAGAGCCGCGAGCGCCGGACCGAGCGACCGCGGCCCTGACGGCGCTGGCCGAGCGCGCCCCCGACGCCGAAATCGTGACCTACGGCGGCCGGATGGGCGAGGACTACGCCCGAGAGGCCGGGTTCGACCCCGAGGTCGTCGGCGACCCTGCGGGGTCGTCCACGACCGCCGAGGACACCCGCGAAGCGGTCCGGCAGTTCGCCGAGTCGGGCGTCGAGCTGATTCTGTTCGTCGGCGGCGACGGGACCGCGGTGGACGTGACCGAGGCGCTGGCCGAGGCTGAAGCGACTGACGGGGGCGACGTCGAGATACCGATTCTGGGCGTCCCGGCGGGCGTGAAAGTCTACTCGGCGGTGTTCGCGGTCACGCCCGAGGCGGCGGGCCGAGTCGCGGCCGACTTCGAGCGGACCGAGCGCAGGGAGGTCAACGACATCGACGAGGAGGCCTACCGCGAGGGCGAGGTCCGGGCCGAACTCAAGGGAGTCGCCGCGGTGCCGGTCGCCGAGGACTTGCAGTCGAGCAAGCAAGTCGGCGGCGGCACGGTCGAGAGTCTGGCCGCGGGGGTCGCCGAGGACGCCCGAAACGACTCGGGCGCGACGTACGTCCTCGGTCCCGGAAGCACCGTCGGCGCGGTCAAAGCGGAACTCGGCTTCGAGGGGTCGCCCCTCGGCGTGGACGTGTGGCGAGACGGCGAAGTGTTGGCGACCGACGCCAGCGAAGACGAGATTGTGGACCTCCTCGGCGAGCGCAACGTGGTCGTGGTCTCGCCAATCGGGGGACAGGGGTTCGTCTTCGGCCGGGGCAACGACCAGATTTCGCCCGCGGTGATTCGCCAGTCGGAAGTCGAAGTAGTCGCGTCGAAGCCGAAACTCGACGGTATCGGCGTTCTCCGTGTCGATACCGGCGACGACGAGGTGGACGAGGACCTGCGAGGGTGGCGAAAGGTTCGGGTCGGCCGGTTCGAGCGACGCATGATGAAGGTCGTTTAAGGAGTTCGCCTGTCTCCTAGTGAGATTTAAGGTCGTTGGGACGGATGTCTACGTATGGAAACGCGTAAGGTTCAGCGATTAGGTCCCTCGACGCTGGCGATGACCCTCCCGGCGGAGTGGGCCCAAGAGAACAACGTCGAGAAAGGCGACGAGGTCTCGCTCCGGATGGGCGGCAAGGGCACTCTGACGGTCCTTCCCGAGTCGGCCCACACCGAGGAGTCCGAGGCGGCCATCCACGCCGAGAATCTGGACGCCGACGCGGTCGAGCGGGCCATCGTCGCCCAGTACGTCCTCGGGCGACGGGTCATCCACGTCGAGAGCGAGGAGACCCTCGACAGCGAACACATCAACGCGGTCTACAAGGCCGAGACGCAACTCATGGGCCTCGGCGTGGTCGAGGAGACGCCCAACAGCATCGCCATCCGGTGTTCGGTCGACCCCGAGGACTTCAGCCTCGACAACCTCCTCGAGCGCCTCGAAAACACCGGTTCGACCATGCGCGGCGAGGCGGTCAAGGCGCTGGCCCACGGCAACCCGGACCTCGCCCAGCGCGCTCTCAACCGGGAGCGACAGGCGAACAAGATTTTCGTCCTCCTGCTCAGACTCATCTTCACGGCCTACCAGAACCCGACGCTGGCGCGAGCGGTCGATTTGGATAGCGGATTCCCCCTCATCGGCTACCGCTCCATCGCCAAGAACCTCGAACTCACCGCGGACAACGCCGAGGACATCGCCGAAATCGTCCTCGACGCCGAGGGCCACAGCCTCGACGTGGACGGCCAGACGATGCGCCGCATCCGGGAGTTCACCGACCAAGTGGACGAAATCACCGCGAAGGCGGTCCAAGCCGCCGTCGAGCGCGACTACGACAAGACCCTGGAGGTCCGGGCGCTGTTTCAGGAGATCGGCGACCGGGAGAGCGAAATCCTCTCGGACCTGCCCGAGATGGACAACGACTCGCTGTTGGCGGTCCGCGAAGTGCTGGTCAGCCTCCAGCAGACCGCCCAGTACGCCATGCGGAACGCCGAAATCGCGGCCAACCTCGCGCTGAACGAGGAGAGCGAACACACGACCATCAACTGAGCGCTAGGCCGTCAACTGAGCGACGGCGCGGCCGAGCGTCGCCGCGCGGCGACGCTCGGCCGCGTGACGACGTTCGACTGTGCGACTGCCACCAACTCCTCTCTTGCCGCGGTCGTGTCACGAATTGAAACTCTGAAGTTTGCTACGCCGTCACAACCGACTTGAGTCGAGAGACGATAGTAGGCGCATGGGCATCGTTGACACGCTCAAGGGGATGCTCGTGCCAGACAACGAACCGGGAGTCGCGCTGAAGTGTACCGACTGCGGGGAGGAGTTCGACGAACCGCTCGACAGTTGCCCGAACTGCGGGTCCACCGACGTGAAGGAAGTCGAGGGCTTCGACATGCGGCCCGACACCTGAGTTCCCAGTCGGAACTGGCGCGGAACAGCAGTCGCTCGACGCGGCAATCGCGGAACGCGAGGAGTCCGCCGTCCGAGAGTAAGCACTATCTACAATTGCTTACCGAATTATTTTATTGCCGAACGAAACGAGTGCCGTGTTCGAGCGCGTCTAGTCCGCGCTGATCACCTCGCCCTCCTCGCTTCCGACGACTTGCTCGCGGTTCTGTTCCTCGGTCGTCTTCTCGGCGGTCAGGGGGTTCCGGCGCGTGATGTCGCAGTCGAAGGCCGGATGCTCGGCGAAGTGCCGGACCAGCATGTGACGGCGCGACCCGGTGATGCCGGTTCGACTCACGTCCTCCGCGGAGAACTCCGCGGGTAGGCGGTCGAACAGTCGGCGCAGGGCCTCGAAACTCTCGAACACCTTCGAGTTGCCCGCCGAGTCCGCTCCTCGGCGCGAGACCTCATAGGTGCCGTCCTCGCGGTGGACGCCCGCGGTCCGGAAGAACTCCCGGCGCTGTGTCAGGGCGTCGCCGACCGCGTCCTGCAGGTCGGTGGCCTCGTCTCTGCTCAGTTCGTAGTCGCGGCCGTCGACCGCCAGAACTATCGATTCGCCGTCTCTCTGGACCGAAACGTCTGTCTCATCGCCCGAGAAGAACTCGATCAGGAGCGTCTACACTCCGTGTCATGTGATGGTACATCCCGTCGCGGGGAATATAGTTCTACCGGCGACTACGAATTTTTACGACTTCAGTTCAGGATTCTGATCGCTTTCTTTGCTTCGATTTTTACGAAGGGGGAGTATCTCTTGCGCGCAGTTCTGCGCACACGAGACAGCGACCGTCAGCGACGACCACCCCGAGCGGGATGACCGGTGTGACACTATTCGGAGCTTACTCCCCGGTAACGCCGACTTTAGCGATCCACTCGTACACGTCGGGGACGCGCCACCCGCTAAAACCCACCGACACCGACCGACGAGTAGAATGAACTAAGTTGCGGCCGCCGGAACCTTCGGGCATGGCCGAACACGAGACGGTTGCGAGCGACAAGGGTATCGGACTCGCCACGCTGTTCACGCTGCTGGCGGCGGGCGCGACGGTTGCGATGTTCGTCGATCCGGGTAGCGAACTCGCCGCGTGGGGCTTCGCTGGCGCAGTCACCGCGGGCGTGCTGGCGGTCGCCGCGGTCCATCTCTTCTGGAAGTAGACGTTTGGGCCGCCGTACTGTCTGCTCGGCGAAAGACAGGTCCGTGAAGTGAGCGATTTCCAGCGGGAAATCGTTAAGGGTCGCAACGCCCTACACGGTAGTGAGGATGACTGACTACACCGACGAGGAACGGCGCATTCTCGCGTACCTGAGCGAGAGCGTCTCTAAGGGCGAGCGTTACTTCCGCTCGAAGAACATCGCCGAACAACTCGGCCTCTCCTCGAAGCAGGTCGGTGTGAGGCTTCCGAAGCTCGCCGAGAAGAGCGAGGAGGTCGACATCGAAAAGTGGGGGCGGGCCAAGTCGACGACGTGGAAGGTAACGCCGGGATAGGTGACCCTAACGTCCGGGTGAAACCGGGGCGGTTCGGCGGATTTTTGACGACGGGGTCCGAAATCCAGATATGACTGTCCGGGTGGAGCGAACCTTCGACCTCGAGGTTTCGCCGGAGAACGTGTGGGAATTCATCGCGGACCCGGAGAAACGCGCGAGTACCATCAGCGTGGTCGCCGACTACGAACAGACCGGCGAGTACTCCTCGATTTGGCACATCAAGGTCCCGGTTCCGTTTCTCGACAGCACCGTGCCGGTCGAGACCGAGGACGTGGAGCGCGACCCGCCGCGCTACGTCAAGTTCGTCGGGCGCTCGTCGGCGCTCAGCGTGACCGGCGAACACGAGATACGCGAGGTCGAGGGGGGAAGCCAACTCGTCAACCGGTTCACCGTCGAGGGGAAGGTGCCCGGCATCGAGCGCTACTTCAAGAAGAATCTGGACGCCGAACTCGACAACCTCGAAGCGGCGCTCCGGAAGGAGGCCACGGCGTGAGACTCGCGCTGGCCCAACTCGACATCGAGGGCGGCGCGGTCGAGGCCAACCGCGAGCGCGCCGAGGAGGCCGTCGCCGAGGCCGCGGACCGCGGCGCGGACCTCGTCGCGCTCCCCGAAATATTCAACGTCGGCTACTTCTCGTTCGACGCCTACCAGCGCGCTGCCGAACCGCTCGACGGTCCCACCCTCTCTCGCATCGCCGACGCGGCCCGCGAACACGGCGTCGGGGTCCTCGCCGGGAGCATCGTGGAGGACCTCGCCGAGACCGAGAGCGTCGAGACGCCCGCCGACGAGGGACTGGCCAACACCTCGGTGCTGTTCGACCGCGACGGCGGGCGACTCGCGGTCTACCGCAAGCACCACCTGTTCGGCTACGAGTCGGCGGAGGCCCAGATGCTCGTACCGGGCGAAAATCTCGGCATCGGCGAGTTCGAGGAGGCAACGATTGGGATGACGACCTGCTACGACCTCCGGTTTCCGGAACTCTACCGCTCGATTGCGGCGGAAGGCGCGGACCTCGTGCTGGTTCCGAGCGCGTGGCCCTACCCCCGCGTCGAACACTGGAAGCTCCTGCCCCGCGCCCGAGCGGTCGAGAACCAGTTTTTCGTCGCTACCATCAACGGGTCGGGCGACTTCGAGGAGGCCTCCCTGCTCGGGCGCTCGACGGTCTACGACCCGTGGGGGACGACGCTGGCGAGTACGGGCGACGACCCCGCGCTCGTCGTGACCGACGTGGACCTGAGTCGGGTCGAGTCGGTCCGCGAGGAGTTCCCGGCGTGGCACGACCGGCGGACGTAGCGGCGCAGAGTGAGGCGGTCGGCGCTACGAAAACACCTTTTGGTCCGGACTACTTATTTGCAGGTGGATGGGGGAGAACACGACTTTTGACTTCGAGAGTGACACGTCCGTGAATCGGCGACGCTTCCTGAAGCGGAGTACAGCCGCATCCCTCGGGCTCGGTCTCGGCGTCCGAGGAGTCGGCGCGCAGGAGCAACCGGGGGTGGACTACTACAACTTCGTGGTTCCGGACCGAGGACTCCTCGATTCGGGGTATCTAAACAAGTTCCTCTTCGTCACCGAGCGCGCGGGGCGCACCGACAGCTATCCGTTCGAGGGATGCTTCGACGACGCCGAACCGCAGGTCGAGAAGCAGTTCGATGGTGGGTCCCACGTGTACGACGCGGTACTGGTCGATGCGACCGAGGCCTTCCAGCTATTCGGCGACGAATCCGACGGCGTCGAGCGTCTCCGTGAGATTCTCGACCGAGAGGTGACCCTGCCGGACACGGTTCAGGGGAACATCAGCGCCATCGTCGCAACGAGCGTCTTCGCGCCGGTCTCGACCGGGAGATTACCGACGACGGAAGGATACCGGGCCGTCAGCGGCGAGCGATGCGACGGGGACTTCGTCCGCCTCCGCGTCCACGAACTTCCGGACGAGATTACCGGGTGAGTTCCGATTCGAGGCGTTCGACCCGGAATTCGCTCGATTTCGAAATCGTCGTCCGTCCGTCATCTGTCCGTCTGACGGCCACAAGACTCAAAACCCGAATCTTAATTACGTAGTAGAAATAATCTTACGTAAGTAGACAGATGACCGAAGCGACAACTGGTGCCCGCGCTTCGCAAGTGGGTGGGGACGGACCTTCTCGGGAGGTGATGTTCGACCTCTTGGGTAACTCCCGGCGTCGGCGCGTCCTCCGCCACCTGCTCGACGAACGCGAGATCACCCTGACGAACCTGAGCGCCCGCATCGCCGCGTGGGAGAACGACACCGCCGTCACCGACCTCTCCTCGCGCCAGCGAAAGCAAGTGTACTCCTCGCTCTACCAGACTCACATCCCGCGACTGAGCGACCACGGCCTCGTGACCTACGACGCCGAGAACCGAGTGGTCAAGCTGACCGGGAACCGAGAGTACGTCCGGCGGTTCCTCGACGTCGAGGAGCCACAGCGCGGCCGATTTTCTCACCAGTGGAGTCGCTACTTCCTCTGGACCGCAGTCATCGGGAGCGCGGTCATCGCGGGCAACTGGCTCGGGACGACGCCCGCGACCCACATGACGACCGAGAGCCTCTACGGGGTGTTGACGGTGACGTTCATGATGCTGAGCGTCTCGTTCGTCATGGCCGTCGAGGGACCGAAGTTGTTACGGCTCGCGGAGTAGGGGAAACTCAGCACTCAATTCTCTGCAATCGTTTTATTTCCTTTAGCAATTTATCGGCAGCTCTACGCGCGGTGGCGCGCCGTTCGAATCAGTCAACAAAATCCTTATTCTATTACGGCTTCTATATTCGGCGATGGGAGTCGGTGGCGACAGTCGTATTGGTCTCCTCTGCAAGAATGACCAGCCAGTGTTCAGCACAGTCGCCGAGCGTCTTCGAGAGGCTGGGCATGTAGTTCAGTTCCTCGACCCTCGAGCGCCCCTCTCGACGAGCCAAATCGACGACCTGTCCCTTCTCGTTAACAAGCAGGTGTTTCCACACGCGCTCCCTGCGCTCAGACACGCTCGGCAAACAGGAACGCCCTTGTGGAACAATCTCCCCGCGACGATTGCATTTAGCTCCCGGCTGGTCGGCCTTACTGCCCTCGAGGCGGTCGGATTTCGCACACCTCCAGTGCAGTTCACCAAACCCGAGGGTGAGTACGTCGCAAAAGACTTCCTCATTTGGGATAGCGACCCCGAACTCAACGGCGAGGGCGACTTCTACCAAGAGCTAATCCCAACGGAGCCGGTTGATTACAAGTACTACGCCGTCCACGACGGGAGTCGCGTCCAGACGGCGGGGAGACGCGTGACCTCGAAGCTATACGGGCCGAAACGCTTTCTGAGCCGCGCACGGGACAGACCGAGACTTACCGCCCGGTTACGTCACCTCGTCGAACGGGCCGACCTCGGAGGCGTCGGGGTGGACTTCGTCAAAGACGCCCAGAACCGGTTTTGGGCCGTCGACATTAATCTCGCAGCAGGGTACCGGAATACCGGATTAGAATCCGCGCTGTTCGAATCGATTACCGCGAGTCTTCCTACCCGATAAGCTGGTGAAAGGAAAGGGACGATACATTCGCGCACCGATTCGTTCGAGCTACAGTCAGAGCTGAAGGGTTTCAACGGAGCCGATTTCTCGGTATCACCGCAATCGCACCTCGTCTTCCCCGACCGACTGCGGTCCTCGTCCCTCGCGCGGATGGACGCGGCCCACGAGAGCGCCGACGGACAAACTGCGTCCGTCCGCGCACCGGGACGGAAACTCGAAGTTTCGCGGTTTTGTCGCTGGGTCAACTATCGCGCACTACAAAAGAAAGCGGAACTCCTTCGATTAGGAGCGTCGCGGCTTAGTCGTCGCTCTCGGTCTTGATGTCCGCGCTCAGGCCCTGCGCCATCTCGATGTCCTTCGAGTTGTTCATCGTCCACGCGGTGCGCTCGGTGACGGCCTCGATGGCCTCGCGGGCGCTCGGGTAGCCGTTGCCGGACTTCTTCACGCCGCCGAACGGAAGCTGGACCTCCGCGCCGATGCACGGCAGGTTGGCGTAGGCCAGACCGAGTTCCGCCTCGTCGCGGAACTGGTTGATCTGGCGGTAGTCCTCGGAGATGACCGCCCCGGCGAGTCCGTAGGGCGTGTTGTTGTGGATCTCCATCGCGCGGTCCATGTCGCCGCTGTACTCGATGAGCGCGACGTGGGGACCGAAGACCTCCTCTTGGATACAGCGCAGGTCCTCGTCGTAGTCGATTTCGTAGACGAACGGACCGACCCAGTAGCCCTCGTCGTGGCCCTCGGGAATCTCCTCGTCGTCGAGTTCCTCGCGGTCGACCAGCACGTTCGCGCCCTCCTCGCGGGCGAGGTCGTTGTACTTGCCGAACTTCTCGACCTGCTCCTCGTTGACCATCGGACCCATGAAGGTGTCCTCGTCGAGGGGGTCGCCGACAGAGACTTCCTGAGCGAGTTCAACGTAGCGCTCCTTGAACTCGTCGTAGACCTCCTCGTGGACGATGAGGCGCTCGCTGGAGACACAGCGCTGGCCCGTCGTCTTGAACGAGGACATGATGGCCGAGTGGACCGCGATGTCGAGGTCGGCCTCCTCGGTGATGACGATGCCGTTCTTGCCGCCCATCTCACAGGCCGCGAGCTTGCCGGGTTCGCCGCCGACCTTGCCCGCGATTTTGTGACCGACTTCCGAGGAGCCGGTGAACAGCACGGTGTCCACGCGGTCGTCCTCCACGATGGCGTTGCCAGCGTCGCCGAAGCCCTGCACCATGTTGAAGACGCCTTCGGGGACGCCCGCGTCTTCGAGCATCTCGGCGATGATCTGGCCGCACCACGGCGTCTGCTCGGCGGGCTTCCAGACGACCGTGTTGCCCTCGACAAGCGCCAAGGCCATGTGCCAGAACGGGATGGCGACCGGGAAGTTCCACGGGGTGATACAGCCGATGACGCCCCGCGGTTTCCGGCGCATGTAGGCGTCCTTGCTCCCGATTTCGGAGGGGACCACGTCGCCGTGGGGGTGGCGGGCGTTGCCCGCGGCCCATTCGACCATGTGGGCGGCCTCGACCACGTCGGCCTTGCCTTCCGAAATCTCCTTACCGCACTCTTTGGTCACGACTTCGCCGAGTTCGTCGGTGCGGTCCTTGAGTTCGTGGTAGACGTCCCAGAGGTACTCCGCGCGGTCGATGTACGAGAGGCTGGCCCACTCGTCCTCGGCCTCTTTGGCCGCCGCGAGGGCGTCGTCTACGTCCTGTTCGGTCCCGCGGTGGAACTCGCCCAGTACTTCCTGATTCGAGGGGTCGACGCTCTCGAACGTCTCGTCGCCGTGGCCCTCGGTCCACTCGCCGCCGATGTAGTGCTGGTAGGTCTCCTCGCTGGCTTGCTGGCTCATGCTCTGGCAAAAATTGGGACGGGCACGGATAAAAAGTCTCCCAATTCGGGTCACTCGCGCGAAAGCTCGGCGGTCTGTCACGCCCGAGGGCGGGCCGTCAGAGCCGAATTGTGACCTGTCAGCTCCGGCTCACTCGCCGTTGGCGTCGGCCAACTTCTCGATTTCGCCCTTGACGCTCACCGCGTCGAAGTCGTGGTCGGGCCGGATGTTCACGAAGTCCAGAAACTCTCTCGCGGCGAGCAACTGGTCGGGCGAGTAGTGTCCCGCGGCGGCCGCGACCGCGGCGTTCGCGCCGATTCGGGGTTCGAGCGCGGCGAGGGCGCAGGCCAAGTCGTAGGACCGGGCCTCCTCGATGGCGTCCTCGCGGACCGTGGTCGCGTCGATGAAGTAGACCTCGCCGTCGTGGACGAGGACGTTCTCGCCCCGCAGGTCGCCGTGGGCGAGTCGGTGGTCGTGCATCGCGGAAAGCGACTCGAACACCTCCGGCGCGAGGAGTTCGACCTCCTCGGCGTTCATCTCCTCGAACGTCCGGAAGTCCGGCAGGTACTCCATCACGAGGACGGCCATGTCGTCCACCTCGAAGACCTCGATTGGGGCGGGCGCGTTCAGCCCGATTTCCCGCATTCGCTCGGTGGCCTCCAACTCCTGTTCGGCCATCTCGACCGGCCCGGCAGAATGCTCGAAGAAGCCCTCGGTGCCCGACGAGAAGGCCCCGAGGTTGCGCGCCCCGGTAAAGAGCGCGTGGACCAGCGAGTTCTGTTTCGTGATGATTTTGACGAACCACCGCTCGTCCGCGACGCACGGCGTCGAGAGCCAGTTGTCGGCGTCGAGAAATTCGACCCGGAGTTCCGGCCGGTCGTAGCGACGGGCCATCTCCGCGAAGACCGCTTCGAGACGCTCCCACTCGATGGTGCCCCGCACCAGCCGCCGGATGCTCATTACGCCCCCGACTAAGCGTCCGGTCCAAATAAACCCACTTGCCCTCCCCTGAAGTAGACTCCCACGACGAATCAGGGCGAGCAGGCGGTCAGATCAGCGACGCGACCACCGACGCGGCGTAGCCGACGACCGCCAGCGCCGCCAGAAGCAGGATGGACCTGAGCGAGGGCACCGACTCGCGCCCGAGCGACTCTCGACTCGGGAGCGACAGCGACGACCACCAGAGTTCGAGACTGCCCCAGACCGTCGCCACGCCGACCAGCGCAAACACCGCCAGCACGTCGTAGAAGCCCATCCACCACGGGAAGAAGTAGCCCAGCAGTCCGTTCTGGACCTCGACGGGCACGACGCTCCGGACCGACTCCTCGAATCGGTCGGCGAGTCCGGACGGCGCTTCGGCCCGATTCGATTCGAGGTCGGCCCTCGCGGCGCTCGAACCGCCCGCGCTCTCCTCGCCGGTTCCGAGGCGTTCGGCCTCGTAGGGTCGGTCTATCGGGAGTGTCCAGACGACTTCGCCCCGCCGGTTCACCTCGAAGACGCGGTCGCCGATGGTGTCGGTGACGAGGGTGTTGCCGTCGGGCAGGCGGTCGGCGTCGCGGGGCCACTGCATCTGCTCGTCGGTCCACGTCCACGTTCGCTTCCACCGGGCCTCACTCCCGTCTTCGCCGTTTTCACCGCCTACTCGCTGGTACTCCACGAGGCGGTCGTTCTCGGAGTCGGCGACGACCACCGCGGGACCGCCGCGCTCGCTCGGGATGTAGTCCGGATTGTGCTGTTCGCGGAGGACCTCGTAGTCGTTCTCGCTCCCGAGCGTCCAGTCGTCCACCATGCCCTCGCTCCGGTTCAGGAAGGCCACTTGGTCCTGATTTCGCAAATCGACCATGACGCGGCCGCCGTCCAGCAGTTCCACGTCGTTGAGATGGACCCAATCTTCGTCGTAGCTCCCGCCGCCGGTTATCGGCAGGTCGCTCTCGGCGGTCCACGTCCACTCGCGGATGCCCGATGTCGTGTTCACCACGAAGACGGCCTCGTTGCCGATGTCGCCGACCAAAATGTGCGAGTCGTTGATGACGTCCACGTCGTGCCACCGGCCGCCCTCCATCCGGTGAGCGTAGAGCCGGGTGCGCTCGCCCGTGGTCAGATTCAGGCGCTCGACCACGTTCCGGCGGCAGTCTCCTCGGTCGGCGAACAGGGGACCGCCGCCGCAGACCGACTCGTTGAGCCACGTCGTGGCGACGTAGGTCACGGTCCGCTTACCCTCCGGACTCGGGTCCACGTCCCAGTAGGTGCTGTGGCGCTCGGTCTGGTAGAGGACGCTCCCGTTCGGTCGGAAGGCGACGAGTTCGCCCGAGAGGTCACGCATGTCTCCTCGCTGGACCGTGACGACGGTGACGCCCTGCCGGGGACCGACGACTTGCTCGCGTTCGCCCGGCGGTCGGTCGGCGGAGCGGTCGTACTGCTGGTTGGGCGACTGCCCGGCGGTCACGAATCCGGCGGCGAGCGAAGCCACCAACCCGAGGGCGACGACTGCGAGGAGGACTCTGGGCGGCGTGCGACCGTTCACGCCCTTCGGATACGCCAGAGACCGACAACAGCGTTTCGGCGGGCGAGAGGCGGTCAGTCTCCAGCTTTGAACAACAAACCCATATACTAAACAAATAAATATTTATTTTTAAATAATCATATTTATTTCCCGCTCTCCCGAGCTCAACGATACCCGAATCGGCGCTGGTCTCCGGGGTTCGGAGACTTTATACTACCACTCGCGCAAAAATTGCGTATGGATTTCGGACTTCCCGACGAGCATCAGATGATTCGGGACGAAGTGCGTCGGTTCTGCGACGAGGAGATAGAACCCATCGCGCAGGAAATCGAGAGCGAACACCGCTTCCCCGAGGAAATCTTCGACCAACTCGCCGACCTCGACATGATGGGCGTTCCCGTCAGCGAGGAGTACGGCGGACTGGGCGGCGACCAGTTGCTGTACGCCCTCGTGACCGAGGAACTCGGTCGGGTCTCCGGGTCGGTCGGTCTCTCGTTCGCGGCGCACGTCTCGCTGGCTTCCAAGCCCCTCGAACTGTTCGGCACCGAAGAGCAGAAGGAACGCTGGCTTCGCCCGCTCGCGGAGGGCGAGTACCTCGGTTCGTGGGCGCTGACCGAACCCGGTAGCGGGTCGGACGCCAGCGACATGGACACGATGGCAGAGAAAGACGGCGATGAATGGGTGTTAAATGGAACGAAGCAGTTCATCACCAACGCCAACGTCGCCGGGTCGGTCCTCGTGAAGGCCGTCACGGACCCCGAGGCGGGCTACGACGGCATCTCGACGTTCATCGTGGACCCCGAGGAGGACGACGGCTTCGAGGTCACGACCGTCTGGGACAAGATGGGCCTGAACGCCTCGCCCACCTGCGAAATCAAGCTCGACAACGTCCGGATTCCCGAGGACCGACTCCTCGGCGAGGAGGGCGAGGGCTGGGAACAGACCAAAAAGACCCTCGACGGCGGTCGCATCTCCATCGCGGCGCTCTCGACCGGCATCGCGCAGGGTGCCTACGAGGCCGCCAAGGAGTACAGCAAGGAGCGCGAGCAGTTCGGCCAGCCGATTTCGAAGTTCGACGCCATCCGGAACAAGGTCGTCTCGATGGACCGGAAAATCGAGCGCGCCCGCCTGCTGACCCACAAGGCGGCGTGGAAGTACGACCAGGGCGAGTCGGTCAGCCACGAGAGCGCGCTCGCCAAACTCGACGCCAGCGAGGCCGCCCGCGAGGTCTCCGAGGAGGCCATCCAGACGCTCGGCGGCTACGGGTACACCGAGGACTTCGCGCCCCAGCGGTTCTTCCGCGACGCGAAACTGATGGAAATCGGCGAGGGGACCAGCGAGATTCAGCACCTCGTCATCGGTCGAGAACTGGGCCTGTAAGTTCGAGAAGCGTCACCTCCGCGTCTCTCCGTCATCTTCGCGTTTCTCTGCCACCTCCGCGTTTCTCTCCCACCTCCGCATCTCTCTCCCACCTCCGCATTTCGCTGTCGCCCGATTTTCCACGCCGTCGGCGGGTTCCAAAGCTATAACTCGGACTGGTGTATTCGCACTAACATGTCCCCGAAAGAGACCGCGACCACGCGGAGAGGCTTCCTCGTCGCAACCGGAGCGACCGTCCTCGCTGGCTGTTCCGGGTCCCCTCCGAACACGGACGCCACGACGACCGAATCCGTATCGACGACCACGACCGCGCTCTCCTCCATCGGTCCCGACGACTGGCCGCAACTCGGTCGGACCGCCGCCCACAACGGCTACGCCCCCGCCGCCAGTAGCGACGCCGAACCCGCCGTGGCGACCGAGACGTCAGTCGAGGGATCGCTCACCACCCCGACCGTCGTCGGAGACACCGTCTACGTCACCCGAGGCGCACCCACACCAGACGGTCCGCAGGCGACCCTCGAAGCCTACGGTCTCGCATCGGGCGAACGCCGGTGGAGTCGGTCGCTCGGCGTCGAGTTCCGCTACAACGCCCCGTTCTCGAACCACCGACCCATCGTCCACGGCGACCGGGTGTACGCGGCCACCAACGACGGCGTCGTCGCCGCGAACCGAGCGACCGGCGACGTCGAGTGGCGGACCGAGGACGTGGCCGTCGGCTCCCCACCGAGCGTCACCGACGAACGCGTGTACGTGACCGCCGACGAGACGCTGGTCGCCCTCAACCACGAGGGAACTGAACGCTGGCGAACGACTGCTGAGGGCCAGCGAGCGAAGTTCCAACTGACCGCCGTGAGCGACGGCACCGTTTTCGCCGACGTGGACGGGCGGCTCATGGCCCTCGACTCGGCGTCGGGCGACGTTCGCTGGGAACACGCCCCCGAAGACGGACTCTCGTCGGCGACGCCCGCGGTCGCCGACGACGCGGTAGTCCGGGCGTCGTTCGACGGCGTCGAAGCCGTCTCGACAGACGGAACCCGCGAGTGGTTGGCCGACGCCCCCGAGGAGGCCCTGCTCCGACCAGTCGTCGGCCACGGGACGGTGTTCACTCTCGGACTCTACGGCACGGTCACGGCCTACGACCTGTCGTCGGGCGAGCGAGCGTGGCAGTCGTCGGTCGGCGACGGCGAGTGGACCCAAGAGACCGCGCCGATTCTGCTCGACGACGCCCTCGTCGTCGGCCAGTCGAACGGCGACGAAGTGAGCGTCCACGCCCTCGCGCCCGACTCCGGCGAGACGCGATGGCGCGTCTCGGCGTCGGCGACGAGAGTCAGAGGTCCGGTCGCGGCGTCGGGCCACCTCGTGGTCACGACGCAGGACCGACATCCGAACCAAGAAGGAGAATCACCAATCGGCGCGACGATTCGGGCCTACGAACTGTAAGAAAGCGAGAGAAACGGAATTTACAACTGCACCGCTTGCTGGTCAGTCAGCGTCTGCGGGACGCTGTGGTGGTAGGTTACCGCACCCGCCGAGGTCACGATTTTGATGGTGAACTCCTCGCTCTCCTTGAGACCGTGGGACTCGTCTGTCAGCGCCGCGGCGTCGATTGTGATGCGGAATCGGTCGCCCTGATGGACGAGCACCGGCGCGGTGTCGTCGATGTCCTTGATGGTCGAGACGGTGAAGTATTGGTCGGTCGCGTCGGAACCTTCCGTCAGGATGGCAGATCTGTCGGGGCCGAGCCACTCGACGGTCGCAGTCTCTAAGTCCACGTCGCCGGAGCCGGAACTCTTCATCACGGTGAGTTCGACGGTGTGGATAGACTCGTCGTTGGCGACTTCGCCGTACGTACTGACGACGTTGACACGATTCGTTACTTGTCCGGTCGCTTCGGTACCGGTCTGTTCGGATTTCGTCTGCAGGAACCCGGCGGTGTTGATGAGAACACCCGCCGCGATGGCGGCGACCAGCACCATCGCAATGAACACGATGAGCGTACCGATGCCCACCTGGGCGCGGTCGTCCCGCCAGTTGTCGGTGTCGAACATGATTCTCTTCTGGAACTCACTTCTCGAAGGAAGAACATAAAACCCGGTCGCTATTATCACGAGCGATAAATAGACGAAATTACGTGAATCTCGGGGTTAGAGGGCATTTACGTTGCCTCACCCAGAACGAGTGTCAAACAGAGTTGAAATACAGTACCTCGAAAGAAAACGGGCGGTCGGTCGCTGGCCCGTCAGGGGAGTCGCCGCGTCGTCGCGGTGGTTAGGGCCAGTTGCCGCTCTCTTCGTAGGCGTCCACGACGCGCTCGATGGCGACGACGTAGGCGGCCGTCCGCATGTTGGGCGCGCCGGTCTCCTCGTAGGTTTCCACGAGGTTGTCGAAGGCGTCGGTGATGATGCGTTCGAGTTCCTCGTTGACCTTCTGTTCGGTCCAGGCGAACCGCTGGCGGTTCTGGACCCACTCGAAGTACGAGACCGTCACCCCGCCCGCGTTGGCCAGAATGTCGGGGAAGACGTAGGTGTCCGAGTCGGCGAGCACGTCGTCGGCCTCCGGCGTGAGCGGACCGTTGGCGGCCTCCACGACGACGTCGGCCTGCACCTCCTCGGCGAGGTCGCCGTCGATGGCGTTTTCGAGCGCCGCGGGAACCAGCAGGTCCACGTCGAGCGTGAGCAGGTCCTCGTTCGAGAACTCGTCCTCAGCGCCGGGATAGCCTGTGACGCTTCCGGTCTCGTTCTTGTGGTCCTTCACGTCGACCGGGTTGAAACCGCCTTCCTTGTAGATAGCACCGCTGGAGTCCGAGACGGAGACGATGTTTGCACCGAGTTCGTGGATGAGTTTGGCCGCGATCCAACCGGCGTTGCCGTAGCCCTGCACCGCGACGGACGCGCCCTCGATGTCGCGGCCGAGGTAGTCGAACGCCTCGCGGGCGGTCAGCATGGTCGAGCGACCGGTGGCCTCGACGCGGCCCGCGCTCCCGCCGCTGTCGGGGGACTTGCCCGTGATGACGCCGGGTTCGGTCGTGTTCTCCAGCGTCTCGTAGGTGTCCTTTATCCAGTTCATCTCGCGCTGGCCGGTGTTCACGTCGGGCGCGGGGATGTCCTTGTCGACGCCGATGAACGGGCGCAGTTCCTTGGCGAACGACCGGGTGATGCGTTCGAGTTCGTCCTCGCTGTAGTCGTCCGGGTCGATGATGATGCCGCCCTTGCCGCCGCCGTAGGGGATGTCCACGATGGCGCACTTGTAGACCATCCACCCCGAGAGGGCCTTGACCTCGTCGCGCGAGACGTTCGGGTGGTAGCGGATGCCGCCCTTGTACGGGCCGCGGTCGCCGTTGAACTCCGACCGGAAGGCCTTGAAGACCTCGACCGACCCGTCGTCCATCTCGACCGAGAGGTTGGTCTCCAGCACGCGTTCGGGGTGCTTGAGTCGTGTCAGTACGTCGTCGCCGACGTCCATGTAGTCGGAGGCGTCGTCGATCTGTTCTTGGAGGCTTTCGAAGGGATTTGCTTGCTCGGACATGAGTGGTAAACTCTACCGTCGTTCTAGATAGTCTTCATACCGACTCATACAGTTTCCGAAAGCGGAACGGCCGATGGAGGGCCGATTGCGGCGATTTTGACCCCGAGAGACCCCTTTCTGACTAACCTCACCCCCATCCGCCATCCGGCGTAAGTGTGTGTATAAGGACCTAAGACAACTCCATAGCATTAATATTTTATACGCTTGCGGGAACGTTCGCCTACGATGCGTCGCCGCGACGACTCTGTCGGTCTGGGGGCCTCCGGGCGGTCCGGGGCGGACGACGGGTAGTCGAGCGGACGACGCGACGAACACACCATGCCTTCAGGAACTGTCGAATCTCCGGAACAGACGGGTAGCGAGGAACCGACCGACGAGTCCGAGCCAGAGCCGGAGACGGCGCTCGAAACCGCTCGTCACCAGCTCGAACACGCCGCGGCCCACCTCGACGTGGACCCCGGCGTCATCGAGCGACTCAAGCACCCGACCAAGGTCCACCGCGTCGCGGTCCCGCTGAAGCGCGACGACGGCGAGGTCGAGGTCTTCACGGGCTACCGCGCTCAGCACGACGACGTGCGCGGTCCGTACAAGGGCGGCCTGCGCTTCCACCCGCACGTCAGCGAGCAGGAGTGCGTCGGCCTCTCGATGTGGATGACCTGGAAGTGCGCGGTCATGGACCTGCCCTTCGGCGGCGGGAAGGGTGGCATCGTCGTGGACCCCAAGGACCTGAGCGAGGACGAGAAGGAGCGCCTGACCCGGCGCTTCGCCGAGGAGCTACGGAAGTTCGTCGGGCCGAAGAAGGACATTCCCGCACCCGACATGGGCACCGACGCCCAGACGATGGCGTGGTTCATGGACGCTTACTCGATGCAGGAGGGCGAGACCATCCCCGGCGTCGTCACGGGCAAGCCGCCGGTCGTCGGCGGGAGCGAGGGCCGCCAAGAGGCCCCCGGTCGCTCGGTCGCCATCATCGCCCGCGAGGCCGCCGAGTACTACGACTACGACCTCGAAGACGCCACCATCGCGGTGCAGGGCTTCGGTGCGGTCGGCGCGAACGCCGCCCGCCTGCTCGACGACTGGGGCGCGAACATCGTCTCGGTCAGTGACGTGAACGGGGCCATCTACGACCCCGACGGCCTCGACACTCACGCGGTCCCCTCCCACGAGGAGGAACCCGAGGCCGTGATGACCCACGACGCCCCGGAGAAGCTCTCGAACGAAAAGATTCTGGAACTCGACGTGGACATTCTCATCCCGGCCGCCATCGGGAACGTCATCACCGCCGACAACGCCGACGACGTGCAGGCCGACATCGTGGTCGAGGGCGCGAACGGCCCGACCACGTTCGCCGCGGACTCGATTCTGGAGGAGAACGGCGTGCAGGTCATCCCGGACATTCTGGCCAACGCGGGCGGCGTGACGGTCTCGTACTTCGAGTGGTTACAGGACATCAACCGCCGCCAGTGGTCGCTCGAACGCGTCAACGACGAACTGGAAACGCACATGCTCTCGGCGTGGAACGACGTGCGGGAGGAGGTCGAGGCCCGCGACGTGGGGTGGCGCGACGCGGCCTACATCGTCGCGCTCTCCCGAATTGCGGAAGCCAAGAGTACCCGCGGTCTGTGGCCCTGAACTCGCGGTTTCTGGCCCTGAATTGCTGAAATATCTGTTTTCGCGTTCAGCGTTCCGCTGCGGCTTCAGCGTACTCGACCACGCGCTCGGCCTGCGCAATCAGCGGCGCGTCTATCATCTCGCCGTCCACCCGGAAGACGCCCCGGCCCTCGGCGTCGGCCTGCGCTTTCGCTTCCAGCACCCGCTCGGCCCACTCGACGCGCTCGGGGTCGGGCGTGAACGACTCGTTGATGGGCGAGACCTGCGCGGGGTGGATTGCCATCTTGCCGTCGTAGCCGAGTTCGACGGCGAACTCGGTCTCCTCGCGCAGACCGCCGATGTCCTCGATGTCGGTGTAGACCGTGTCGATGGCGTCCACGCCCGCGGCGCTGGCCGCGAGGACGACGTGTTCTCGCGCGTGGAGGACTTCGGTCCCCTCGTCGGTTCGAGTCGCGCCGATGTCGGCCGCGAGGTCCTCCGCGCCGAAGACCAGCGCGTCCACCTCGGGCACGGCGGCGATGTCCTCCGCCGCGAGAATCCCGGCGGCGGTCTCGACCAGCGCCAGAATCGGGACCTCGGCGTCGCGCTCGGCCAGCAGGTCGGCCAGCGTCTCGGCGTCTCCGGCCGTCCCGGTCTTGGGGAGCATCACCGCGTCGAGGGTCTCGGCGGCGTCGCGGGCTTCCTCCCCGTTTCCGAGGAGGCCCCGCAGGTCGTCGTCCGCGGCGATTCCGGTCGGGTTCACCCGGACGCAGACCTCGCAGTCGGGGGCGAAGTCGGGGTCGGCGAGGACTTCGCGGACCTCCTGGCGGGCCTCGGCCTTGGCGTCGGGCGCGACCGCGTCCTCTAAGTCGAAGACGATTACGTCGGCCCCGGCGGTCGGCGCTTTGCGCATCATCTCCGGGCGGTCGCCCGGCGTGAACATGACGCTTCGTCGTGGCATACGGGAATCAAGACCGGCGCGGGGTTTCAAGCCCGCGGAATAACCGGCGCGGGATTTCAAGCCCGCGGAATAACCGGCGCGGGATTTCGAGCCCGCGGAATAACCGGCGCGGGGTTTCAAGCCCGCGGAACAGCGACAAGCAACCAAAACATTGTTTAAAAGGCACTGTCTAGTTAGCGCGGTTTAAGAAGTGAGCAGGTTGTAGCGGTTGTGTCCATGCAAGCCGCAAACCTGCTCAAAAGGACGTTAGACACCGCGACTCTTGAATGTTGGCAGCGGGAGCGGAC
>NZ_SBIT01000019.1 GCF_004765785.1 Halorussus ruber
GCAGTCTAACTGGCTCACGACCCGGTTTTTGAACCCAGTGTAGTGGGCTAGTGCGACATCCTCGTCGCCGGTATAGTCCAGCAAGAGTGCTAGCGCAAGTTGCGACGGGCCACTTCCACTATATCCCCAGCTGAAGCCCGAGGGACTGTGGTTCGCCAGTTCGAGGCTTGGTTCTGGTGTCACCCGCTCTTGACCGGGTTGTTTTTCTACGACAGCGCGTCCGCGTCGCCGGTAGCCGACGTAGACGATATCCTGTTTCTGGTTTGGCCGTGTCTGTTCGAGCGATTGCGAGTCGGTTGTTCCACTCATGATTCGATTCGAGGGACTACTTCGAGTCCCCTGCACTCCTCAGGGGGTGAAAAACTCACCGCGGTCGCTTCTGGCCTAGCGTTTATGGAAGCGAGATCTCCTCGGCTAGCGAGACGTCCGCTCCATCCCGCTCGACAATCCCCTTTTCAGCAAGAGTGGTGACTGCCTTCCGGACAGTTTCTGGCCGGTCAATGGAGTCGTCGTTGTCTGTAACTTCCCGATACAGAACCTCGATTTCCAGAGAGCCAGTTTGGAGATGTTCGATGACGGCCTGCTCGGTGAAGGCACGGTCTGCGAGTGCTTCGACTCGGTCGGTGAACCCCGAGGGAAGCCCATCGAATCGCGTAATTGTCTGCTCAAACGTCATAAGGGGATGAGAGTAGCTGTACAGTTGGTGAGCCTCGACAGTCCCTGAATTGACCGGGAGTTGTGCCTCAAGCTCTTCTCCGACAACGCTAAACTGCAGGCCAGACCGCACAAGCGCGAGCATATCTTCGGGGTCGTATCCACGACCTGCAACGCCTTTCAGGAGGAACATATCCCCTTTTGAGAGCGTGAAACCAGCAACTGACTCTCCTCCGTATATTCGCTCTGCGCGTTCGCGCATCTTCGTCGAGAGCCGAAGCTTCCCGACGATCTGCTCCTCGAACAAGTCCACCTGAACACCCGTCTCACTAGCCAACTCTAATGTCCGTCCAACATCCTCGAACTCTGAGGTCGGCTCATTCTCAATGACAAACCCCATATCGAGGAGAGCATCTCGAACGAGCTCGAATTCCGCGGAAACGCCGAGCACAAGGTCGATGTCTTTTGTCTGATCTTTCAGCTGGTGTGCAGTCATCGCGCTTCCACCGACGAGATAGACCTCGACGCTCTGGTCAAGCTGGTTATCCACGTCTTGGAGAAATTCGGTGATTGCCTCACGGCCACTAAACGGACTCATGGTGAGACCTCGTATTGCTGTTTGAGTGCCTCGAAATCACGTGTAGTTGGGATATACTCCGAGCTAGTTGGTTCACCGTGGAGGAACGAAAGCATATCTTCAATGAGTCCAGTCAAGCCGTATTCCGTTGCAGTTGTGCGTAATTGCTCTTCATCAAATGCGGTCGTCGTCAGTAGGAGGAGTGCGTAGCTCGTCCGCCGGCTGTCGGTCTTGGCGACGAGTGTGTGACAGACGAGCTGTTCGACAGTAATCTCGGTGTCGAGTTCGGAGTAGAAGACCGGCGGTTGGTTCGCACCAAAGAAGGTGAGGCCGTATTCTTCGTACCGTACAAGCCCTGATACTGCCCAATTATCCGTATCTACGAGCTGTTCTCGGTCCTGTTTCGCTTCGACGGACACGAGTGCTTCCGCGGGGGTACTCCACAGAACGACTGCGCTTGGGGCGTCTTCTCTCGCTCGGTGTGCGTGTTCGTGGTCGACGAATGCCCGAGCAAATTCGACGAGGTCCGTGAGGTCGTCTGCAATCTTGTACTGGGTTCCGTCTTTGGTAAGCATTGCACGCTCTTGCAGTGGTGCAAGGAGTTGGTAGACCCGCTGGCGTGTTATCGGGAGTCGGTCTGCAATCTCGCTCACTTTCCGGGGTTGGTCCAGAAACCAGCAGACATGGAGGGTGCGTCGAGAGAGAATCTCCGAAAAATCGATATGGGGGTGTTGGCTTTGGAGTCGCCGGTAGGCGCGAAACACGGCTGTTTCTGTGGCTGAAGCCACTCTTCGATTGCGATTTCCGCGTTTCGTCACGACGAGGCCGTTCTGCTCTAACTCTTCGACCACTTCGTGGACGCGGCCCATGCTATAGCTCGTTTGCTCGTGAAGGGCTGTAATCGATCGGTCCTCGGTCAATGCGTCGAGGACTCGAAGATGCGCTTCCCCCATCATCTGGTAAGAGATACTAAAGCAGTATATAAGAGTCTTCGGCTTTAGTTTACAAACATCGGTTTCGGGTTTTGTTTCAGCCACCGGTACTCGAATATCGATCCGTTGGTCGCTCCACAGTAACTCGGACTTCATGCACCCCTCAGGGAGAACGAAAAACTCATCGCGGTCACTCCGTCACGTTCCCTGGCTAGCTCGGGCACTCAGTAGTGAACGTCTGCTGGAACAATCCAGAGATTCTCGCCCTCGTCGAGGATACGGTCAAGCTGGTCTCGATGCCGAATACCGCTCCCATGTTCGTCGTACAGGAAGATGGTGGGGCCGTCGTACGCGCCGACTTGGTGGAACGCATGTCGGGCAAGCCCTTCATCACGCATGATCTCCTCGCCGCTCAATTCCTCAAGCGCGTCCCGGACGCGGTCAAGGTTCCGCTCGAACTCGCTCTTCGTTGCCTCCCACCCACGTTCCAGCAATTCCTGACCATCGTCGGATTCCACAGGAACGGCTACTGGCAGGTCGCCCCACCGGGCCTTCCCAGCGACTGACGTGCCCGACTCGTCAAACGTTACGTAGTAGTCGAACACAGCATCTGCGTGTGGGCTGGCCCCGACGAGTCGGTCGAATACCGTCTTTCCAGTCGCGAGTGCTTCGTCTCGTGTCGATGCCTCTACCAAGCTGTAAATCACCATATGCATTGGTTCTCACTTCGGTTCGCCGACGCACACGACTACATGCCGCGCTACTGGTTGATGCGCCGGCACTCATCGCCGGCGCAGAAAAACCACGGACCGACATCGTCCAACTGGAAAGGAGTGGTGAGTGGGACTGCAGTTAACCAACAAATGCCGAAATACGCGCTCGACTGTTGGTTAAGATTGTCCCACTGTCTACTGGTCTGCTTTGGGTTCTGGCCCGTATCGAGGCAGCCTACATACCCGGCATTCCCACATCGGCTGACCACTCCACTTGTCGTCAGGGACGGTCTCGAAGTCGAGGAATCGGTGCCTCGTATCACGGTCGCACTCACGACACTCTAATTGTCTCCTGTTCGGTCGCTCGCGTTGCTGGCTGTCAACCGTGGTCTCTTCGACAGATCGCTGGAGTGCAATTGCGGGGACCAGCCACACGTCGTCTGTGTCCTCAAGAAGCGTCATAAGACGATGTTCATCGTGAACGCTATGTCCGCTTTCGTCGTAGAGGAACGTCGCATGTTCGCCGTTGTGACCTGACTGCGTCGTGTCCTGCCACTCCGTCAGTTCACGGGCAGTCTCGAGTAGCTGTCTCCCCGAGTTGGACGTAATCCGTACTGCTTCGGGAAGCGAAGGCCATTCGCTGGCAAGTTGTGAGGCAGGCTCTTCGTCGAACTCGGAGATTAGTTGGCAGTCGTCGACCGCGGGGTCTCTGTCGGCCTTCACGAGGAGGCCCGCCGCCGCAGTCCCCTTCGCGACGGCGCTGTCGAACGTCGATGCTTCCACGACTAGATGAACAACGTGAAGCAGTGTCCACTCGGTATCTGAACTCGACTGGTCCTCTTCGGAGTTATCGAGGTGGTTCACCAGACAGAACCGACATTTGGTCCGACTCGAAGGAATAGTTGCTCCACATGAGGAACACTCGCTCTCCGTTACTGTCGTCTCGTTTGGATATCTTGTAGCGACTGCATCTAGTCGCTGTTGGCTCGACTCCTCGTCACTACTGTTAGAGAGTTTGTCGTCGGGAACATGCGTTGCTTCGCCGAGCGGCCGAAGTTCTTCGTGGTCTGAGTCCCGCTGAGTCATCAAGTAATGTAGTACTGCTGCGTCTTCGTATTTAAACGATAGCCCTTGGTCAACCTATTGAGGCCCGCGAATTAGGGGAACACGCGCATTTACATAACGAGTTCGTTCAATGTGTCTCGGTGGGTACGGATGGTCACCGTCGAGACATTCGCGGCCCGTGCGACGTCTGATTGGACCATCAAGCGGCCTGCGTCACATCCCGCTTTGTATAAACATGCGGCGGCGAATCCTGTCGGATCAACGCCTGAAACGGCACCTGCTGATTCTGCCTGTTCTGCTAACTGCCGGGCACGATTCCTGATTCGGTCGGGGATGTTGAGCTCGGAGGCTAACTGGGGAATGAATCCACTCGGCCTCACCGGTTGGGCTGGAAGGCCGAGCTCCGTATTCAGCGTCTGATACGCAGTCCTCACTCGGGCCTGCTCGACACGAGCTGGCTCAGTAACGTCATCGAATGTTCGCGAGAGGCCGTTACATCGACATGCGCCGTGGACGCTTGCCGCCGCCATCGCCTCGATTGACTGACCCCGAAGCAGGTCTTCATTCTGGGCGCTCCGGAAGAGTTGGCATGCTTGGTCACGAATCGTCTCGGCGAGGCCGAGCGCGCTACTGATACGGCGGACCTCCCCGAGGCCGTGTGCGAGGTTGCGCTCGGCCTTCGATTGGAAGCGCCCGCGGGACTGTTCCCGGCGGAGTCGACCGAGTTGTCGTCGCTTTCGCCCGGACAGGTCATTTCCGTTCGCGTCGGTCCCACGCCCGATTTCCGTCGAGAGACCGCGGTCGTGGCGCGTCGTCGTCAGCGGCGCACCTGTACGCTCTCGGTTCTGTTCGTCGTTACTGAACGACCGCCACTCCGGCCCGTGGTCGATGCGTTCGTCTTCGAGAACGAGTCCACACTCCTCACAGACGGTCTCTGCGACGTTGGTGGTGACCTGTCCGTCGCACTCCGGGCATTGGTTCGTTGTATCGTTCTGTACGTCCTCGTCGAACGCCGTCTCGTAGATAGCACTACTTGCCATAGATATCACGACTTGTTCGAGGATATCGCCGACTCGACACCCTCGCCCCTCGTGGGGTGTATAAAAATCAGCCTCGGCTCATCCATATCCGAAATAGTAGTCCGATCAGTACCGCATAAGCGTTAAATCACAGCGGCGTAACCAGTCTGAGTGAATGGCCGAGACCGAGGAACGAGCGTGCTGTCGCGGTGCCCGCGTCGCCGACAGCGAAGAACTGACGAAAGACGCTGTTCGGGCCGCCTGCCGTGACGGTATCCGGTCGGCTATCGAGACGCAACTCGACGATGCAGACTCGACACCTATCGTTATCGACGGGCTACCAACCATCGGGAAGACCCATCAAGCGTCGCGTGTCGCGGCTGAGCTTGACGAGCAGGTTGCAATACTCACGCACCGATACGAGACGCGCGATGACCATCTCGCCGCCCTCAAGGACCACTTTGAGGGGAACCCGGTCGAGATACCCACCTTCGACCGTACCTGTCCGACGAAACGAGGCGAACACGGCGAGCGATGGAAGGACCGCCTCAGCGAGTACCGCGCTCGGGGCGCGTCGCCGACGTACCTCCACCACTATTTTCGCGACACACTTCCCTGCATGGACGGCAAGGACTGTCCGTACCTCGCCCGACGAGACGTAGTCGAATCTGCAGACGTGGTCATCGGAGGGCCAGCACACGCCGGACTGGAAGATGTCGTCGAAGACCGCGTCGTGATCTTCGACGAGGACCCTCAAGAGACGTACCAGACCGAGTTCGACGCTTCGGACCTCGCCGAGTACGTCTCGGCGTTCCTCGCCAATCGGGACGAACTCCCGATAGACAATTACGAACAACTCCGCCTCGTGGCGGGCAACAAGGATGGATTCGCACCCCAACACGAGACGATTCGTGACTTCCTGACCGACAGCGACAGTCTCGACCAGCAGACAGAAGCGATACGCGACGAGGGTGGTCACGTCGAAGCACCGACGGCCGTCTTCGCATTCCTTGAACTCGATGGCCCGACAATCGGCGAAGCGTCAGGTCACGACTGGGACGATACGCTCCGCTCGGAAGCTCAACTCGATTACGCTGAATTACCGGACGGTGCGAGCGTTGTCTACGACCAGAAAGAATCACGACTCGTCGTTCGGCGCGCACCTGACCTTTCCGGGACGCGTGCGGTCGTCGGTCTCGACGGGACGCCCGTTGAACGACTCTGGCAAGGGCGACTTGGAGCCGACGATATCGAGTCGTGGCGCGTCCTCTGTAACGACTGTCGGAAACAGTACCTCACCGAAGTCGTCGGGTACACGTTCGTCCAGACGACGACGTCGGTGAAACCGTATAGTAGTGGCGAACATGTGAACGAGAACGACGACTACGGACTCATCGAGGGCGTTGCCAACCGGCATGAGACGAAGCCCAATGTCATCACGACACTGGCGGCGGAAGACCAACTTTTCGAGAACGTTTCGTCTGAAGCGTTCGTTTACCCTGACCGAGTAGCAGAGCAGATTGAGGACTCGAAACACTACGGGAACCTCCGAAGCAGTAACGACTTCGAGGGTACCGACGTAGGTATCATCCTCGGCTCCCGACATCCGGGGGACCGCGCGATTCAGATTACTGCAGCCTTAGAAGGGTATACTGCAGTCCGTGACGAACAAACGAAAGGAAACGAACTTGATTACGGCATCCCCGGAAACCCGTTCCTTCGCCATTACCGAGAACACGAGGTCGCCCAAGCAGTCCTTCGGTTTGGACGAACGTCCCCGGCGACGGTCTACATCCACACGTCTGCAATTCCCGACTGGTTGGCAGAGATGGTAGCTACCGACCCGTCCGCGGTCGATATCCGGTCACGTAGAGAAGGTGAACGCAGTATTCTCTACTCGCTTCACGACGACGGTCCGGGAACGGCTGGTGACATCGCGTCACGAGACACAGTCACGGTCGGAGAGAAACACACTCGGGACTGTCTCAAACGACTCCATCGGGAAGGCGTTGTCGAGCGCAACGATACCCAACCCTACTGCTGGCAGGGGACCGACCTCGGCGACGTTCCACATACTGCTGCCGTTGACCTCCCCGAGAGCAATGACTTGACGTCGTCCCAGTGAAAGCCGACCTGCGTTCCATTGGCACGGAAGATTTATATCCCCCGTCTCGTGGTCCCCCGTCGAATCGGCGGTAAATCGAAAGCAGTTCGCGGCGGCCCGCCTCGCGGCGTTTTCCGAATCCCGTCTACCAACCAAGTAGAACGTTCACCGTCTCCCAATCCCTGCTACTTGGCCTTTCCTCCAGTACCTCGGAAACTGAGCTACCACGTATAATTCTCTATACGGATCCCCTCAGATTAATCCCCTAATTCCTACCTGTACCCAACCTTTCCTTCTTCCACTACCCTGGCAATCCGTTTCTTCCTCACTACTGTCCTATCCCCTCCTTCCAGAATTGTCGGATACCGACCTTTCGCCGCGAGGCGGGCCGCCGCGGGGGCGCGCCTCTACGGTAGTGGAGCGCGCCCGTCGCGAAGTTGCGACGAGCGCGCCACCTTCGACCATGACGACAGAACACCCTGTCCGCAACGCGGACACGACTGAATCGAGGTATCGATCGACTCCGCGGTTCGAGCAACCGCTCAGCGACGATGAGGTCTGGACTATGCTCCAGACTGCGGCCAACAGCGACCGCATCATGCCCATCGTGAAGGGCAACTGGCAGCAGTCGGCCCGAGACTACGACTCGGCCGAAAGGGCTGCTCGGGCCCTCGTCTTCGACCTGAGTTTCTACACGAACTACCGGTTCAGCCAGGTTCGTCGGCTGTTCCGCCAGACTGGAATGCGAGACGTCCTCACCGACGTAGAGATCGACGACATTGTCGAGGCGGCCTACTTTGAGCAGGGTGGCCGGAGTTACCCCACGTTTGAGTAGGTCTGCCCTCTTCGAGTTCGTCTCGTCGCAACAAAATTGAATAACTGACAGTAGTTTTCTCCGTTCTCTCTAGAGTTTCTTTCTCGGCATGAAAGAGAGTACATTTCGCTGTCAAGGTCGTGGCTGCGCGCGCAACGAAGTGAGCACGGAGCGGAGGGTGGGGCGGCGGGCGTCGGGTGGACGGTATCAAAAAAGAAAGAAACTGCTTAGCGCGCTACTCCCACCAGCGACCGCGCTCAGGGAACTGGATAGTCGTCCACCCAGTCACGGCGAGGGAGACACGTCCTTCGTACCAGTTCCGAGCCGCCCCACGGATGCACACGCGCTCGCCTTCCTCCATCCACGGCGCATTCGAGTTCTCCCAGACCGTGACCCGAGTTCGCCCGCTTTCGTCTTCGATGAGCCCGACTTGTGCTATACTGGGATGCGAGGGTTCCCACAACGTCTCGACACGTCCGGAGATGCTCACCTCCTTGCGATTCACGTCTTCAAGCTTGCCGATTGGAATCACGTGTCCCGGCGCTGTCTGCAATTCTCCGTGAACGCCGACGACCGCACTCATCATGCTCGCCCCTTCGACCACGCGCTCGGCCAATCGCCGACTGATCGCCGCTCTCGTCCACCCATCCAACTTCTCGCTTAATCGCTGTGTCTGCTCGTTCACGCTCGCTAGCTCATCTTGGGATAGCTCCTCACGTGGGTCTAGACGGTCTGGGTCCGCCATTGGGTCTACGCTCGCCGCCCGCTTCTGGAACTCTCGACGCCGCTCCTTGCTCCGCTCTGCCGCGATATCTCGCGCCCGCTTTGCCCGTCCGTCCTGCGTTCCGAGTTCGGCTTTGGCACTAATTCGCTCTAGTTCCGCTTCTCGTGCATTGATGCGCTCTTCCTGTTCGAGGGTCGCACCTTGGATCCGCTCCTCATCCGTTTCGACGATTCCGTCTGGGTGATTCGCATCCACCTTCGCTTGGGTCTCCTGCTTGACCGTCGCCTTGAACTCCGGCGTCTCGTCCACGACCTCGAACCCGTCCGCATCGACCTCCGCTTCGTCCGCCTGTTCGAGTGCCTGTTCATCGACCGAAACGACCTTGCCGCTTGCGTTGTTACTAGACATTGGTGTACTTGCACCTGAAGGCGTTCACGCGCCCGACACCGCGATGCCTCAACATCGCGGATTTCCTCGACAACTACACCCAACAGACTCATCTGCGCTCTCGCTCGCGCCTTCGCGCGCCCCTTTGGGGCGCGAGCGAGAGCGCGTCCGAGAAGGCGACTCATCCAACACCGCGCGGCGACCCGGCCGCTGCGAGCGTCCAGCGGAGTATGCGTCGCGGGGTGAGCACCCACGGCGCGCAACCCCCGACGGATACCCGCTGGCGTCGAGACCAGATGCATTTTAGCCCGGACCGGGCGCTCGCGGTGCGGAGAGCGCCCGCACGCCCGGAATGGTCGGTCGCGAGCGATGCGGCGGCCGGAAAGCGGCGAGCGGGGCGGGCCGTACTCAATAAAGGCAACCTCGGTGATTAGAGGCCTTCAACTGCCACTAATCAGTATCCCAGCTGAAATAAACAGAGTGTCTTCTTCAGACGGGGGATACGGAGACACAAATGGTGATTTCACTAACCGGAAGACAAATACCGATTATTACGCAGGTTGAACTATGCAACGCCGGACTGCCCTCACTACGATAGGTGGCGTCACGACAAGCGTAGTCGCTGGCTGCCTCACCCCGATGCGCGGCGATTCTGACGATCAAAACGCAAAGTCATCAACCGACGATAACATCGGCGCGGGCATATGGCCGCAAGTTGCCCACGACGCCCAGAACACCTCCCATACGCCGGACACACGCGGTCCTCGCGACGGGGCCTCTATAGCGTGGACTAGTCTCGGTGACCGACCTGTCTACCCACCTGTCGTCGACGATGCCCTCTACTTCACCGAGGCGTGGACTGACGGAACCGCATTTGCGCTTGCGTCCACGGATGGCACAGAACAGTGGTCGAATACCGAACTCCCGCCGATGCGGTGGGCTCCAGCCCTCTACGAGGATTTGTTGCTCGTCATCACGCGCCAGCAGGGCAACGTGGTCCGACTCCACGCGCTAGATACGGCGACCGGCAACCAAGCGTGGGTCCGTGAAGATGGGATCACGGCCTCTAGCGGGGAGCGGCCACCGATTGGCCCAACCGTCGCCGATAGGTCTGTCTACCTCGGCTCGAACCGCGGCATAATTGCGTGTGAGGCGGCGACAGGAGCTATTGAGTGGACAGCTACGCTCGGGAAGCACGTCGTTGACACCGAGGATGGCCCGACGTGGCGGACTGACTGGGCGACGCCAGCAGTCACCGCCGAGCGCGCGTTCACGTTCGACATGAACGACAGCTACCAGCAGACACGAGAGGTGTACGCAGTTAATCGGTCGACAGGCGACCGAGAGTGGACTAGAGAGTTAACGGTCGGAGATGGTTGGTTTCTAAAAGGTCACGTTGTCGCAGGTGCCGACTACGTCTTCGTCTCAGCATTGAAGCCACACGTTTCGGTCGGGTTCGATGATTCGGAGTGGTCGGGGACAGAGAAGTTATTCGCACTTGAGGCCGAATCGGGGGCTGTTGTGTGGGAGTGGGAACTTCCTCGGAAAACACTCACCCCTCCGGCATACGCAGACGGTACGCTATACGTCGGTGAGTGGTATCCAGATGCCGATACCGGCCGGTTACATGCTCTCGTTGCGAGCGACGGAAGCCACAG
Source organism: Halorussus ruber (assembly GCF_004765785.1). Classification (GTDB taxonomy): domain Archaea; phylum Halobacteriota; class Halobacteria; order Halobacteriales; family Haladaptataceae; genus Halorussus; species Halorussus ruber. Next base: position 10,648 of record NZ_SBIT01000019.1, read on the forward strand.
ATGGACATACCGGACCAATACCGGTGCTGTCAGATCACCTACGGTCGCTGGCGATACCGTTTATATCAATCAAGGTAAGGAGCTTGCCGCTGTCGCAACTGCGGATGGAACACGCCGCTGGCAGTTAGAGGTCGGTGCACGTACTGGGTCTCTGGTTATCATTGGAGACACGGCGTATGTTCAGACAAACCCTGGCCACAATTACGATAGCCAGTTATTGGCAATCCGTGAATCGTAGTCTAGATGCTTGCGTGGTGCCCTCTAGAATAGTCGGTTGCGAGCGCAATAGCGTTCTTGTGAGCGAAGCGACTGAGGGTCTGAGACGGAGTCCCGCGCGGTCACAGGATGCTGAGCGGATAAGGACGTTCGAGTATCGTGACTCTCGTATCATTGAACGTCGGCTTGTCAGTTGTCGTCCGTCAGGAGATCCTCGATGAACCGGAATCCATTCACAAATGTGATCGAGTCCTCGTATCCCTCACTCGCGAGCACGGCCTCGGCTCCCTCGCCGGCAAGGGTATCGGTCGTGTAGATATACACCTCGGTCACTACTCCATTACTGAGCTGCTGGGCTGCCAACGCGGCAAGGGCAGGATCAGCCCGCTCGACCTCGTCTGCTGGGCGGTCGTCGGCGTTCGCGATGTACCGCTGGACGCCATCCATCACCCGTGAGACGATTGGCTCCGAGAACTCGAGCGGCGGCGCAACCGTCACCCACCCCTCGTTGATCGCGGCGTCGACGGGCGGCGTTTCGACGTCAGGGTCGTCGACGGTCAACTCCTCGTACACGCGTTCCGGTAAGACGAAGGTGACGTCGTTCCGGCGAGCGAATCGCCGAACAGCCTGGTACCGGCTGTTCGACGGCTGCCCCATCGCGACGAACAGGCCGGTGTCGGCGATATGAAGCGCGCTCACGCGTCGCCAACTGCGTCGCCGTCGTCAATATCCAACTCGTCGAGCGATGCTCCCGACGCTTCGATATCGTAGTGCTCGTGGACGACAGGCCGGAGCGCTTGGAGAATCATCTCCGCAGCCAGCGGCGAGATATCGAGATCCTCGGCCATCAGCCGGTGGGTCACCTCGCCGCGTTCGCGGGCAATGGCGTAGGTAAGCGCCGTCGCGAGGCCGGCGACGCCGTGGCGGTCGATGTAGGTGTCGATGTCAGCGTTCGTCTCGCGACAGCCGACCGCGTCGATGAGCGCCGGCGTGATCTTGTACTTGCGGTCCCCGGCAGCCGTCGTCACGGTCAGGTCTATCTCACGGGCGGCATACTGGCGTGGCTGCTCATCCTGCGTGACTTCGACGACGTTGGCGTCGACGAGTCGGTTGACGTAGCTGTATGCGGTACCCTGTGCGAGTTCAAGGTCGTCCATCACGTTCTGGACAGTGGCCTCGCCCTCACGAGCGAGATACGCGTACAGTTGGGCTAGCTGTGGCTCTTCGAGGAGGTCCGCGACCGAGAGAAAGTCGCGGACGATGTCCCCGTCGGCGCGGTTTGAGGTGCGTGACACGGGCCGTTCTTGATTACAGTTTACAGCGAAACAGTAAAGAGTGTTGGGGTCACTCCGCCAGCGCCGCGACGAGGTGCTCCTCGGGGTAGCGCGTCCGGTACGTCGCCAACCCGCCCAGGTACGCTGACGCGCGCTACACGCCTCTCGGCGCGACCCGACACAAAGCTTTTCCAGCATCTCCGAGGAGTCACGACTATGCGCCGCCGCGCCCTCCTCGCGACCGCCGCCACGTCTCTCCCTGCAATCGTCGCTGGCTGTACCAGTTCCGGCGGGTTCAGTGGGGAAAACGCCGTCGCGGAAGTCTCTACAGCGAGACTTGAACTAACGACGATTGCTGACGCGGAACTCCCGACAGAGGTACTCTATACAGTCCGCTCAGCTGAAGGCGACGACGCGACTGACCAACTGTTCGATCGGATTCTCAACGGCGGTGCGACAACGAAGGCGACACGGCCGCCACTCCCCGAACAACGACATATCGCCTACCAGGAGGGCGTCTACGAGCTGTCCCACGACGTAATTGAGGAAACCCCTGCCACGAGGTACTCCGTAAAAGTGGATATCGTCACAGGCTCAGTGACCAAGGCAGAAGCCATTCAGTTCGCGGATCTCCCCGAGGTCGACCAGAATGAATTTGCCGGTCACGGGCTCGCTGATGGTGATCCGGTCGGTATTGGGACGACATTCCTCTACACGGACGCCGAACGCGAGCAATCTGTCCTCGTCCCTGAGTCAGAGTACTCGTACATCACCTGGGACAACGGTACTGAAGCCGAATGGGTCGTCGACGACGCCTACGACACGACCCTGAACACCTATCGATATACTGCCGAACAGGTGGCGACGGCCGCCGATTACGGCCAACAGATGCGTGAGCGGTTTGCGTTCGAACTCACGGGGCTTCCGGACGCCCAGCGGGACATCGTCGAAACGGCGATTACAGAGGGGCAGTACATTGTCGGCCCCGACGAAACGCCATCTGATGCGCTTGTGGCGCTCGCCGATCAGTTTCGCGGTCACGAACAGGCCCATGGACTCGACGAGGACGGCGAGGGTGATCTGAGCGGCACGTATCTGGTTCGGTATCAGGGTGACGTGTACTGGACGACGCTCGTCGTCCAGCGCGACGCGTTTCAGACGACGGCAGGTTGAACGAGGGGCCGCTTAGGGAGCGGGAGCCATAACAGACGACAGGTGGGACTGAAAAAGGCTGGACGCTCAACGTGCCCCGACGACGCAAGCACGAAGTGTATTATCGAATGCGTCTATATTGGTTATGGGAATCACGCTGGCGCGCATCCACGTGCTTCGGCCTCTTAGGTGCGTCCAAACTGCTAGTTCCAACGTGTTTAACCAACACTACGAAGGACTACGGTTCTGTGTTGGTTAACCAGTGACGGTCTAGAACTGATGTTCGGGCTTCACGTGGAATGTATCTGTGTCTGCGTTCGGCGTCTCGTTGGTTCGTTTCGAGGACGACCGTGAGAGGCGATTGACTAACTCGTCGCGAACTGCTTTGCGGTTGACTGTTGTTTCGTGCCAGCCGAGACGTTCGTCGTAATACCGCTTCTGGAATACCTCACCGACGTCGTCGACGGCGATGAACTGCGTCCGCTTCATGCCCGCTACGCTTGTCGAGACGTACTCGGCACCGACGTCTTCGTGGGTGAGTTCGACGAGTACGCACTCAACAAAGGAGATGATGGAAGTCGGACTTCTGTTGTGGGGAATCGTCAGTTCGAGATCTGCCCACGGTTCTTCGCTCAGTTGCTCAGTTTGCTCGCCATGGAGTCGTGATTGCTGTTGCTCGTGTTCTGAAGACATGGTTGTTGAGTGGGCACTTACTACAGCCCCTCACCCCTCTCGGGGGCGACAAACTCCACTGTGAATCGCAACAGCATCCAATGAGTGTATTCTGATATGTCGGCGACAGACGTTCGTCGTTTGATGGCCCCTCGGCCGGAGAGAGCCATCGGTGTGCTCTAGCTCTTCTTTGGATAATTCTGGAGGTACAGAGAGCGCTTAATCAGGTCAATAGTCACTTGTTTGCTGAAGCTCGTCCGGAAGTCGATCGAGACAGACTTCGAGGAAGCTGAGCGGGGCTTCAACCTCTATCACTCCCGGTTCATGGACTGATTCATCATCAGTTTCGAGCTGGAAATGCGTTGTTCCGAGGTCTGGATGGTCATCGTCTTTGTGCCAGCCGAGATTCACGACATCGTCCGCCCAATGAACGCGCTGCACGTCAGTTCCCTCACGTGGCCGCCAGAGGACCTCCACTTTAGCATCCGTCCGAGGGAATGACTCGCCAAGTAATAGTTCCACATCGACGTCTGCAACGACGGTTCGTGGCCGAATCCGCGAGGGGTCATATCGCACATCGTGGAACCCAGGGACGTTCTCCATTCGTTCTTTGATACGACGAAGGCCTTCTCGTCGGGTAAATCCCCGACCACCAGCAAGCAATAGCACCATCTATCTTGTTATCCTTCCTGCGGAAGCTTTGTAGACGACTCATCACCAAGCGACTCAGCACCTAATGTCGTAAGTGAACTCTTGAGGCTAATTGCGAGTTGAATTGATTCACGCATCTCAATGTTGTATTCCCACTCTTCGATGATTTCGAGGCGTTCACGACGTTCGTCGCCAGTCAAGTCATCACGGCCGATGCTCTGGCGCAGTTCTGCGAGCGACTCAATTTCGTAGGTGTCCTTCCACGCATCGACCTCCTCACCGACTGCATTGAGTTCGTGCGTGAGTTCGTCGAGTGTGTGTGCTTCCGCAAGTTCACGGACCTCACGGAGGAACTGCGTGACGCTATCCGGCTTGTAGCTCTTGCCCTCGTTTGTCTCGACGACCTCTAGATCACCCTGTTCGACCATCCGCTCAAGATACTTCACAGCGGTATCGCGTGAGACATCTGCTTCTTCAGCGATCCATCCTGCGTTACGTGGTTCTGTCCGCGTTAGCGCGACATAGTGGACACGTTCTGCTGCATCCGTGTTCTCGGGCCAGCGGGGTTCTTTCTTACTCATGGGTTGTGTCTTCGTCATGGCTACACTAATAGTTTCGCACTAGTGCGAATTATTTAGCACTCTACGATGGGTCAGTCATAGCGTCCTCGAAAATCTCGTACAGAGTGCGCCTCACCGTTCTGGCGCACAAAAACTATTACTCGGAGTCGTTTCCGAACAACTGCTTCGTCCGCCCCCAGACAGACTCCGACTGTGATTCCTCATCATCCGGACTCCCATCAACAGTACGCTCTTCGTGGGTCTGATCTGTCGCTTGGTCACGCTGTGTAAGTTCGGCTGTGAGCCGCTCGACTTCTGCTTCGAGTTCGTCAATGCGGTCGTTCTTCCATTCGAGGAGTGTCTCTAGCTCTTCGACGCGCTCGTTCAATAGCCGATTCTTCTCGGTGAGATACGCTTGACTCCGGGCTGAGTCGTCACGGCCGGCGTCAGCGGATAAGTCCCCGGTCGAGGCAGAGGCCTGGGTCGATTCCTCCCTCGGTTCTGGGTCGTAGAAGTCGGAGGTGTTTCCAACTGCTCGCTCGATAGTCTTCTCCCCGTACGTCGACCCGTCTGCGTAGTGGACCTCGTCCCATTTGTCCCGAAGCAGACCCGACTGGCGGAACAGATCGTCCATCCGCGTTTGGTCGCCACCAGTCCAGAACGCAAGCAGATTGCAGAGTGCCATGTCGGCCTCCGACTGGCTGTCGTACCCGCCTGTACTCCCCTTCCAAAGGCGCTCGAACTTCGCGCCGTTTGACGCGTCCATCGCCTTCTCAAGCAGTTCTTCATCCTCGAGGTCAACGTCAACCTCACTCGGCCCATCTGCCGCGGACCCCTCGTCAGCGTTCCCACGCCGGTCAGAGTCGGCCTCCGAGTCGTCGTCGGTGTCTTGGACATACTCACGATGGATCGCCGCGAGCGCGTCCTGCCGTCGTGCAACCCGCATCGGTGTCTCCTCGACATGGTCGCCGGTGACGGTGAAGAACCGCGCCGTATCGTACAGCTCGAAACTCCCCCGCCGGTTCCGACCGTCGGGGAGGTCACCTTTGATGAGCACGTGATAGCCGGTGCCGGACGGCGACACCTCCGTGTACGAGTCGAGGCGGTCGATAATGTCCAACGCCGCGTCATCAGCATCTCCGGTTTCGGGGTCCCGGCAGTCGTCGAGGTCCACGCCGACGATCGGATCATCATCGGTAAAGACGAACCCGATGCCGGCCGCGTTCCCCGTTTGGACGTAGTCGAGGGCGGTCTCGAACCCTGTCCATGTCTCCGAATCCGTCGAAGATGCGAACTCACCACTTCCCGGTGTCACCGGAATCTTCGTCATTTTCCCGTCCCGTTGCTCCTCTTTCCAGCACACCCATTGATCGCGCTCGGCCAATTCATCTGGTAGTTCCGATACCGCAACTGGTGATTCAGAATTCATCCTTAATCCTCTTCGTGAAACTTTCTCGGCACATCATGCACCCACCATCACGATGATGATAGAACGACTCTTGACCGATAGACTGTCCACGCACCTGTCCAACGGGTGCAACCCATTCTATAGTAGTTGGTCTCAGGTCGGTGTTTTGCATGGACAGCACTCCCATCTTGCGATTTTGCGTGGACAAGGGTGTCCATGCAGTTTCTTTGGCTGTCCAGTCTGCGTGGACAGGGAGCGCGGACCCCATATTCTGCTTGTATGAAGGTTTGTACTGCGGGGAATCGTAATCTGGCTCCTGCCGGATACGGGTACCTCCTAAGCCACGCCCACATTGTATCATATTTCTTGTGGATTTCATCGTTCGGGTAGTGTCTGGCCGTCTTGTGTCAGCGTGATTCCAACGTAGAACTGGACACGCTCACCGTCTACTCTCGACCGATCAGTCTCGAATTCAATGACGTTTCGCAACTTCCGAGTGAACCATCCCTTGTTCGTCCCGTCGATATCGTGCTGATCAGTCCATGTGGAATACGCCTGAAACAGTTCCTCCTGTGGAACTTTGGCCTCGTCCACCTGCCGGACATACATTGCGGTGAATGCCTCGACACCGTCGCCACTTGGATCGACGTCCACCGACTCAGCAGGTGGCTGGGAGTCAACTTCCTCGGGAGATGAGGAGATCGCCTCACTCTCAGTAGAGCTCTCGGACTGACCTGAATTGTCGGTCGGAGCGTCCAGCCACAAATCCGCAGGGCCGGGATTCTCTGAAAGCGCATAGGTCTCGCCCTCCTGGAAGAGCGTCGGACTGCCGTCTTCAGGTAGAACTAGTACGACGTAGCTGTCTCGCGGAACAGTCGTCTCCGGCAGTTCGTCACTCGGGATGAACGGGCGCTTGATTGGTGTCCAGTCTGTCTCGAACTCGTCTTTTCCGTCGTAGACGTGTGTTTCGCCGGGTTTATGAACGGTGTACTGTCCGGTTTCGCGGTCGTAACTGTAGTAGGCCGGAACACTATCTTTCGAGAGCGTTGCCTCGTCTGGTACACGGGCGAACTCTGTCTCGCCGTCAGAGAGTACACGCTCGTCACCGTCGCGCGTCCAGACTGTCCGGTTCGTGTCGGAGGTACACGGTCGGACCGCGGTCACGCCGCCGTGGGCGGTCGCGCCACCGCCGAAGGTGACGACCTCGTCACAGTTGTAGAACTGCTCGGTCCCATCTGCGCGCTCACGGAATGGCGGTGAGAGGATGTTCTCAACTCGTGTTGCCCATTTCGTCTCCGACTCACCCGGCCGAACAACCAAGATGGGCGTTCGGTCTGCGTCGTGGGCGCGCTTGAAATTCTGCAGAACCTTCACGGGGCGATCTGGTGTCGTGGTCTCGGCTTCGATATTGAACACGGTGTCGTGGTCCGGATGCGTTGCGACGGCGTCGGGTTGCTCACTCCCGTCCTGTTCGACAATCTCGACGCTAAACCCACGCTCGGTGAGTGCTGACTCGGTATCGACGAGAACTGCATCATGAGTTTCACCACCCGCAGATCGAACCGACCCCGTCTCTGGCTCGACCATCGTCTCTCCATCGTCAGTAAGTCGGACCACGATATCGTCATTTTTCAGTTTGACTTCCATCAGCCCCGAGGCGTCGCGCACGTCGGGCAAGTCCTCGTGCTTGTAATCGATATCGGCGTCCTGATTGTCGAGGCGGACCGCGAGTTCATCGTCGACGGCGGCGACATCTATCCAACCATTCTCGTCTCGCACACCTTCTCGAATCTGGACTGCGCGAATCGCCTCGGCCATCGTCCTGTCCAGTATCTGTGTCGGAGTGGCCGCTTCATTCGAGTCGCTGTAAACGAGGTTTTGCATAATCTCCTCGTCAGTCAGCGGCTCCGTCCCATACCGCTCTAAACTCTGCTCGATGATGTCGTCAACCGCCTCAGTTGACCGGAGCGGTGGATACGGTGGGAAAGAATTGAGCAGGACCGGTTCTGAGTAGCGACCACCGTCGAGTGGGAGTTTTGTCCACGCTTTGTACTGGTCGGTCGAGATGAGGTCCTCGGCCGTGTAGTCGCGGAACCGCTTCATCAACAGGCGGGCGTCGTCCACGTCGTTCACTGAGAAGGCGATGAGGTTGTCGCAGTTGTTCTGCATCGCTTTAAGTGTCTCGTCGTCGAACTGCGATGGATACTGGGACGCAAGCGTCACGGAGAGACGCATCGACCGGGCGCGAGCGAGCATCGATTCGATGTCGAGGTTGTCACTTGCGATGTCGTCGAACTCGTCGCAGAGGACGAAGTACGGCTCGGGGTCATTGTCGTGTTCGTACGACCGCTGTTGGATTGCGCTCCAGAGATTGCGCATCACGCCGAGCGTAATCATCTTCTTGATGTCCGTGTTCTCGACGGGCGTACGGACGATGACGATGCGGTCGTTGTCGATGATATCCCGGAAGTCGATAGTGCTCTCGCGGTGGGAGATAATCCGACGGATGACCGAGTTCTCCACCCACGACTTGATGCGTTTTAGGATTGGCCGCACCGTTTCGTCGTCCATCTGGGCGATTTCGATACAGAACTCGCGGACGTAGGGGTCCTCGACGTTGGCCGCAAACTCCTCGCGGCGCTCGGCGTTCAACAGCGTGAAGTACATATCGATCACCGAGAACGGTTTCTCGGACTGCATCATCGCCCGACCCATCGACTCGGTAATCGACTCCATGTTGATCCCCCAGTACTCGTCGGTATCGAAAATCGCCTTCAGATTCTCGATGCGATTCTCGATCTCGTTTTCACGCTCCTCCTCGGTGTCACAGTCCGGTACTTCGAGGAAGTTGAGTCCGACCGTCTTGTTGAACTCGGACGAACCGGGTTCGATCCAGACTACGTCGTCAAGGCGATCTGCAGGGAGTTTCCGGAGGAGTTCTCGGGAATCACGGCCTTTCGGGTCGAAGTAGACGAAACCGTAGCCAGTGTTCGCCCATTGGACCATCATATTCTCCATCTCGGTGGTTTTCCCGTAGCCGGTCGTGCCCGTGATCCAGATATGGCGGAAGAGTGATTCGAACTGGAGCGGGGCTTCTCGAAAGCCGCGTTGGGGGTCTTCGTTGTAGCCAATCCAGAGCGGGGCAGACGACGTGTTGGCACCCGACTCGAGCATCTCACGGATGTACGAGCCTGCAACAAGGCCCTCGGTAGCTGTGTCGGTAATCGCTGGCTTTCCACCGACGTACGTCGTATCTCGCTCGGTGATATCGTACACCTCGCCGAGACGCGACTGAGCAGCTTTTGAAGAGTCGGACGCTGAACTATCGTCGCCAGGCGTCGATGACTCAGGCTGTGCTTGGTCGTCGGTCGTCTGTTCTGCAGAGTCGCTTCTATCGAAGAATCGGTCAAACACCATTGTTTCCTCTGTCTTCTGGGTTGTAATCGGTAGACGGACCGTCGTCGGTGGGCCGGTCGTAGTGGCCTGCGTCGGCAGGAATCCGATCGCCGCGCTGAGTGTGCCGCCAGTCAATATTCGGCGTTTCGATGTCGTCGTTCGGGATGTGTGCAACCCCGGCGAGTTCATCGACAGTCATAATCATCCGCCGGTCGATCCAGTCACGGTCGGCCATTCGGGTGATGTGGTCGTGGAGTTTCTGCGCTCGTTTGTTCTCAGTCCGGTGCCAGACTGGCGTATCATCGAGGCCCTGCTCGGTGATGCCGTTGTAGTAATTCCGGAACATCCCGGCAACCCCGTGAGCACGGGCCTCGGCTTCCTCCTTGTCCGGAGAGACTGCGAGAATACGGATATTGACGTGGAACGCCTGCTGGCCACGCTGTTGTTCGATGGTTTTCGCGGCCTGCTTGTCCTTCTGACTGGCTGGCCGGGTTCGTGGATTCAACCACCCGACCGAGGTTCCCTGGCGGAGGGCGTGAGCCAAGTCATCAACGCTGTTGTGCTTGAATCGGTCACCACTCGTCCACGATTGCTTTGCTGGTCGGAACACGACCTGTGTGACGACCTTGCTGTCGTCAAGCGAGAGCATCTCACTAGTGATTTCGCCGTACGGGTCGGCTTCGAACTCCTGGCTGTTGTAGTGGCGAATCGGGTAGTAGGGTATCTTCTCCATCTTCAGCCACGCCCCAGCGACGTACTCGTCGGGGGCGATTCTGGGGAATGCGTGGCCGTCCTCGACGGGGAAGACCTCGCTGTTGGCATAGTTGTTGCCGACGCGGCGACGGAACTTGTCGGCGGCCGCCTCGGTCGCGGCGTGCATGTAGAACTTGATCTTGCCCTCGTCGAACCAGACCTCGAAGGAATGGTGGTCGCTCGTGTTCTTTCCTCGGAAGTTCGTGGTCACGTCGTGGACTGATTGCAGGAGGCCTGCACCGTCGACCACGCCTTGATTCTCTTTGAACGGCCGAATCCGGAGGAGGACACCGGGCGTACTCTCCGGTCGCTGGACGAACGGGTCGTCAATCTGGAGTTGTGTTGCATCGTACTGGGACGACCCGAAGAGAATCTGGCTGAGTTTAGACATGGTCGTCCTCCTCGGTCATTGTTTCAGTTTGGTCGCTCTCTGCCGGTGCGCTTCCACCATCCATCCGAGCAGTTGCTTCGGACGTCCTGGTTCCGAGTGTCTGTGCAACGACTGCATCCACGACTTCTTGCTGTGAGAAGTCGTCTTCGAGGAGACGCGTCGCTTCTTCCTCACGGAGGTCGAATCGATTGGTGAGTGCGTTGCGGCGGGCCTCATTCTCGACGAACTCCTCGAAGGTGACGAACTCCTCAGGCTCAGCGTTAATTGCCTGCTGGATGAACTCCCGATCGTCGGGTTCGTAGTCGATGACACGCTTCTCGAACTCGTCGGCCACGACGTGTAATGGGTACGTCCCGTGTTCCTCAACGCGGACAAGCGCCTGACTATACCCGAGGTCTTCCTTGCCAGCGTCGGCACTCCGGACGTACTTTCGTTGCTCACGAGTCAGCCCAATCTTGTCTGCCGTTTCCTCGTCTAAGTCCGGCAATTTGTGGAAGACCTTGATCGGACACATACCGATGATTTTCTCGGCTTGGTCGGTCTCGTAGAACTCTTGGGCGGTCTGTGAGAGCAACACCATCCGAAGGCCAGCGTGGCGCTGGTGACGGAACGCGGTTTCGAGGAAATCGAGATTCGCCTGGTCCTCGAAGAGGTAGTGAGCCTCGTCGATTGCGAGTTCGACGTTCCGGTCGGTCTTCTTCGCCTGCTGGTAAACCGTCGAGAGGAGCAACTGCATCAGGAACGTCTGGCGGTCAATACCCGATGCACTTCCCTCAATTTGGCCGAGGTCGATGTAGACGACCTTGTTGTCACCTTCGAGGATATCGATCTCCGAGCGCTCTGAGAGATTCGCGTACGCGCCTCCTTCACGGAATGGTTGGAATGCGATGGCGAGTTCGTCGGCGTACTGGGCGGCGCGCTCGCGGGCAGACTCGGACGTAGCGATATTGTGTTCGTCCGGATTCTCAGCGATGTCCGCAAGAATTCGATGCACATCCGTCATGGTCGGCGAGTTCTCAGGCGTGTGCGTCGAAACGTCGTCTTCAACAACTCCGGCCTGCCGGTAGGCCTCGTCGATGACGTACGAAAGAACACCCGTTTCGGTTCCGAGGTTGATATCGCGTGCGGTCAGGAAGTTCTCAAGTACGGCGTACACCTCGTCTTTCTTCGCAGACAACGGTGAGATGCTGTCGTCAGATTCGAGGACTTCCTGGGGCGTCTCACGAATCTCTAGCGGGTTTAGTTGTGTGTCTCCCCCAACGGAGATTGTCTTCGCGTTGAGCGCGTCGGCGATTCCTTTGAACCCGCCGACCGGGTCGATCATGACCAGCATCATCTCCTGCTGGCGTTTCATCATCCGCAAGTGACGCATGATATCGCCGAACGTCTTCCCAGCGCCGGGCATTCCGACGACGAGTTCGCTATGGCCGGTTTCGAGATCCCACGGATTGATGCGGACGGGCGACCCGTTGTGGCCGTGGTAGCCGTACTCAACGCCGTCGTCCATCATCATGTAGTTCGAGGAGAACGGGAACATCGCGCCGACTGCCTGATTGGTCAGCGTCGACATTCGGTCACGGCCGAGTTCGTTCGCACCGAGCGGTGATACCGTCGCAAGCCCTTTCTCCTGCCAGCGGTTCGCCACCTTGAGCGTACAGTTTGCAGGAGCGTCCTTGACGATTGAACGGAGGCGCGTCGTCTGGTTGTCGAGTTCCTGCTTGCTCTCGGCGGAGAGGCGAATGAAGACGCCGCCGCGGTAGAACGACGCCTTGTTCGCCCGGACGAGCGACCGCATGAACTTCCCGCGGTCGATGTCCTTCTGCAAGTCCTCGGCTTTGAGGCTGTTCGCGTCGTGCTGATTGACCTTCAGATCTGAGATCCAATCGGCCATCATGTCCTCGGCCGATTGGGTATCGAATGGGTCAAGGTGGATGCTGATGTCCGTCTGTAGGTCCGTCTCTAGCAGGAGACGCTCCAGTATCCCATTGGCAGGTTTTTCCGGGAACTGCTCGATCCAGAATGTGCGGACGTACGTCTCGTCGTTGAGGACAGCGTAGGTCGTCTCCCAGTCAACAGCCGATGGTGCAACGACCGACTGGTGCATCGTCGAGGCATCATCGAGACGGTCCTTAGAGGCGACATTCGTCTCGGTATCTGGTTCTGTGGCGTTGATGTCCTCGCTGTCGTCCATTGCATCAATGACACTGTCTGGGTCGGGAGTCGACGGCACGTCGTCGCTAAGACCGTGTGCGACAACCGGAAACGTCCCGATGGCGTTAGCGATATCGTCGTACTCCTCGGTATGGCCTGTCCAGTATTCTTTCGTCACGCGAGCGAGGTCGTAGGCGTCGACCGGACTCATCGAACATCGGTAGAGTGACGACCCACCGCGGCGAATCTGGCCGAGACGTGATTCTAACTTGTCCTCTTTGAGGCGGTCGCGTTCGGCCTCAGAGAGTCCGTCAGACTGGAACCGGCTAAATACACGTCCCAAGACAGGAACATCAGCGAGATAGGCGAGGACACTATCGCCGGTTTCGTCAAGTTGTTCGACGTCGGCATCACGAACGGCGGTGATGATGTAGTATTCGCGGATGGTCGTACTCTCGGAGTCGATATCGCCGTTCTGGTTGGTGTTGGTGGTGATGTACTCTTCAAGTAGTCGCTTGAGGACGGGGCGAGAGCGAACGTCGGCGTCACCGAGGCGATGCTGGTGATCGCGGACAACATCGTCCTGATCAACCTCTCGACTGGTGATGTAGAGCTTCACGGGGAAGTCGACGGTCGAATTGACGAACTCGGAGAGCGACTCGACGGCTTTTGCCCACGCCTCGTCGTCTTCAAGTGCCATGTTCGCTGGCTCTACTCGCATTGCACCGACGAGCGCGCCGTCCGACCGTTCGATAGCGTGCGGGAAGACCTGTCCAACGCGGGTTAGGTAACGGACGTCGCTGTTGTCTTCGCCGTGAGTGTACTCCTTGTTCTTGACTGCCCAGCCAAGGCGTGCGGCCAGCCATTCGGTCAACCACAGGTAAGAGGGCTTTACCTTGTGGAGCAACCCGAGGAGAAGGCTGAGCATGATGCCGAGCCCGAGGAGTGGAATCGTGAATGTCGCCGGGACGAGTGCTGCGCCGATGAGCGTGACGAACGCCACACCGACGAACAGCATGAGTTCACCGAGAGTGTAGCCGCGGAAGAACGCGGTCGTCCCGCCGAGCGACTGATGAATTCGTCGTGCACTATACTCGTGATCGTCAGTGTTGGTACTCATAAGAAATTACCACCGTGAAACCTTCTCTTTCGTGTTTCTGAATGCCTGCTTGGATCGCGCCTTCGCCGCCTGCGTCGCGTCTGTTACGTCTGCTTTTGCTTGGTCACGCATCCGGCCGGACTCCGACTTCCGGCGGTCGTTGTAGCGGCCTGCGTGTTCCTTCGCGGACTGAGCAGACGACCCCAGTTTGTAAGCGTTCGAGTCGCCGCTGCCAAGCTGCGTCTGCCCACTCTTCGTGACCGGACCGTGTGCGTTCTGAGCGTACCCGCGATGGACGTTGCGGGCACCACGAACCGATTTCCCAGTTCCCTTCTTCGCCGCTGAGGCAGCGGTCGCCGGATTCGTCTTGATCGCGCCCTTACGAGCAATTGTTCTGATTGCAGGGGAGGACCAGTAGACAGTCATAATCGAGGCAAGACAAGCTGCGGGGATGAGAATGAGTCCGAGGAACAGCGAGAAGATACCACTTGCACCTGCTGTGAGATCCATCTGCCAGCCGATCCGGAAGAGAACTGCAGCAGGAAGTCCCGAAAGAACGAGACCCGGATATATACCCGCTGCACGGCGAGCGATTTCTGAGACTGGACTGAGCGGCCATATATCAAGTGCCCAGAAGACCCCCAGCAACGGAATTAGTAACGTCAGTACAAGGATTCCAAGCCATCGGAGGCCGTAGACGAGAGCTGCGATAATAAGCAGGGCGTTCGTGACGATTGCCATAGTGAGCACGACGAAGAGGCCACCAACTGCTGACTCGACAAGGCTCCCTAATCCAACCGACATGCTGTCGACCGGGGAAAGGGTGAGTCCTATCGCATTGATAAACTGGAGCGGAAGCGATACAAGGGGGAACCAAACGAACGACCCGAGAAACACGAGACCAATACGTCGGACGAGACGCTTGCGGCGATAGTGACTGACTGATCCGGACCGAAGGCCAATGTACGCGAGCCCGATAACGAGCAATATAATCGTTAGCGGCAGGATGTACTGGAGATAGAAATCGGCATATAGGCTCTGCCATGGTGCATTATCGGGTGTACCGACGACGATGTACCTGGAGTTAGATTTCGGTGCTGGAACGCCAACGATGGGATTGAGGAGCGCCTCGAAGATGTCGTTCGCAAACCCAAGAAGCGCATCTTTTACGCCCGCGAGGACGTTCTTAATGGCGTCCTCAACCTGCTCTTCAAACCACCCCATCAAGCATCACTCCTGTTCGAGGTCGTTTGGGCCGGGTCAGTCGGACCACCGTCGACAATAGACAACTCGCATGAGTTGTTTGTCCCGCCGTATTCGATTATCTGTGAGTACGACGGGTTCACCCCGGCTTGGACAACTCCGGTGACGGTGAGAGGGGCCGTCCCAAGTTCGTCACAGTTCACGTGCGCTCCCATGCCGAGACGCCCTTCTGTTTGGTAGATTGGCGCTGACGAGTAGACGACCGTTGCCTCACCAGCGGGAAGAAGAGCACCGTGACCGAACTCCATTGTCTCCTGAGACTTGACTCGACAGAGCGGGGCGTTCGACCACCGGGTCTTCGTAAGGAATGATGGTGCATTCCCTGTATTCTCGATAGTGAACGCAGCGTGTTGTTCCCATGTCGATCTATCCCTCTCCCAGGCCATATCCGGGTGATTCCGCGCCCACTTGAGGTCTGTAATCATGAGCTCGGGTTGGAGGGAAATCGTCGTCTCACCAATAGTCTCATCACTAGCGACAGCGACCACGCGGTAGTCACCTGGCGTGTACCCATCTTCGGTCTCACCGAGTAGCTGAAACGATACCTGTGTCACTCCTTCCTGAACTTGCTGGAGCGCGTTCATGTCACCGGCAGGGTTGAGGAGGTTCACCGAATCTACCTCTGTATCGCTGGCGAGTTTGACAACGAGATCCGTCTCGACCATTCCGACGCGCTCAAAGACGTTGGTGTCACTTCCAGAGGCAGGAGATGTACTAGAACTTGTGCTGTTAGTCTCTGATGGCGATGATGAACAGCCAGCAAGCGTAATGATTGCTCCGCTAAGTCCAGTAAGAGCTGTTCGACGGTCGATACACCTACCGTGATTGGATGAAGTTGTGTTCTCGCTCATGTTCTGTTTGAGAGTCCGAGCAATTCGCCACCAGACATGTAGTTGAAGCCGAAGAGCAGGACTGCTACAGGGAGGAACCAGAGTATCGTCACGACGACGAGTTGGATGATCGACTGAGCGTCCGGAAAGTCGGCAGGAAGCGTCGTAACGTCCGTCGATACGGCATACGGTTTCTCGGCCTGCCACCACGCTGTTGGAGTGTACTCCCCGCGAACAACTGACCCAGAATCCGAGAGCGTCACAATACCTGTCCCACTACTGTTCAGCGCCGTCGTCTGATTCTCGATTGCCACACGGCCGGTTGTGACAGCGTCGCCGGTCGCGTTCTCCGTTACTTTCGCACGGACGACCGCATGGGTCGCATTGGCGTCGACGACTGTGAGGGTAAGATCCGTCTCGCGAACAGTCTGCTGCTTGGAGAGCGAGACCGTTCGTGATTGGCCTCGAACGATACCGTGAATCGTGACCTCGCGGAAGTCGCGCTCGTCCAAGGTTGTGGAACTTAGCGCGAGCGAGTCCGCGTTCACGTACGGATCAGCCGATTCAAGGTCGATGTTCGGCGGGAGCGACGGTCCTGTCTGTTCTGTCCCCCACGATTCCTCAATAGCAAGTGGGTGCGTGCCGTCGTCGGTTGGTTCAGTCGGAATGTACGGTGTCTGCTGGCTGGGGAACGCGTGAACCTGTACGGGACGTACTGACGATTCAGCACGCGACGTGTTAGTCGCAGTCCGCGTGACCATCGTCTGCCACCCGTCACTTCCTGCGGTGTAGAACCACCAATTGCTTCGCGCTTGAACCTCCTCGTCGACCGCGATTGTTGACCATTCCGTGTTCGGATGGACGACTGCGCCGGTTCGGTTCTCGTCGGTTTCAAACTGGACACGGTTCCCAGTGATACCGGAGAGTTGGTTGACAGAGACGTTCTGAGAGGTCGACACCGTTTTCGACGCTTCGAGGGTCTCAACGTTGCGCGTCCAGTCGACACTACAACCGGAACCCGTATCGTTCCACGTTGGGCACTCAAGCGTAACGTGACGGAGTTGCACCGTGATGGTAGCCGTGACAGTCAGCTGTGGCGACCCTGAGAGGTCGGTGTACTGGAGTGTCGCTTGATGGCCGCTCCCAGCATCAAGGGATTGGCCATCTGCGGTAAGCTCAACGGATTCGATTTGAGTCTGGTCGATTGACCAGCGGTCACGCTCCGATCCGTTTTGATCACTTTGTGGAGTGGCCACCCGATAATCACTTATTGCGCGGACCTGACCCTCCGGGGAAACGTAGCGTGTCGTCTCGTTCCCCTGATGGAGGACTGTCGACGGTTGGACAGCGAAGATACTGACGTATGCATCTTTGATGTACACACCATCCTCAAGCGATGCTCCCGCTGGGTGGACCGACGACCGCTCGCTTCCTGGAGTGTAGTCCCCGAAATCGCCGCGGTTCCAGTCATCGGCGGCCTGTGGTGGCTGGGCAAACGGAATGTCCGTCGACTGGGCAAGCCGCCGAGTGAACTCGCTGCGAGAAGCGACGTTCGAATCACCGAAATCGTCCGCGGACAGGTTACCTTTGTCTGTGTCTTCCGACCAGAGACGCTGGAACGTACTGTTGTTCACGCCGTAGTCGGGCCCATCGTCAGGGACTGGAGAGTCGCCATTAGATGGTGTCGCGGTATGTACGCTTCCTGCAATAACGATGGTGCTACTGCTCACGAGGAACAGGGCAAGCACAGCGGTTATTGAGCGGCGGGCAGACATTCGTTCGTTGGAGGACTGCGGAGGATGTTCGATATCGGTTCAGGGCGGGTTAGAATGGCTTCACGCAGTCCGAGAAGCCAAAGCCCATCTGACTGCCGACTTTGTCGATGAGTTCGGGTGAGACGAGAGCGAGCGCGACGATGCCGAAGCCGATGCCAGACATGACAAGTTTCTCCTTGGCCTCGTTCTTTTTCTCAGGATTGCCGCCCGCACGCATGTACGAGAGTCCGGCCTTGCCGGTGTAGTAGCCGGTTGCGGGCAGGCCGAGTCCGGCGACTGCGCTAAACACTAGTTCGATGCCAGTCGCGACGCCAGTATCGCAGTAGACATCGCCGACTTGGCTTTGTGCAGCAGCGGGACCGATTGCGGCGATAAAGAACGTAAGTCCCATTGCAAGGGTCGTCACTCGCGGAGAGGTGCGGGTGATGATTGCTCTGAAACGGTGTCTGAGTTGGTACATAGGGTGTGACTCGTTACTCGAACACTCAGTTGATACCTCGCTCGTGAGGTCTGTTGTTTGTTCGTTCATGAGGTGGGGTTGCTCTTGCACCTGAACACGGTCATGTCGGTTGTCCGACCGCGGACCAATACCAAGGCGGCAGAGTTGTCACTACTATATCCGCGATATGGCGTATTGTTCCGCAGTCAAGCGACCGCGATTCGGCGGTAACTCGTGGTGCTGGTCACGGTCGTATATACCTTCTGTTCGTCTAAGAATAGTCAGTATATTTCTAGAAGTGCCACAGATAATGCTGTAGAGAAACGCATCTGACCATAGATGATACGTCGCCAATGACAAGAAATCTGGTTAATGGTTTTCGACAATACACTAGTACTGGCCGACATACTCGGACTTTTTTGTCGGGAGCGTGACCACTACGTTCCACACCAATCTCACGGATGGTGCGGCCACATCACTTCGGGGGTCTACTTGTCGGCGTCCGACTTCGTGTTATACTGGTTGTCGAGCCATTTTTTGATAGCGGTCGCTTCGTTCTCGACACCGTCTTCAGCAATCCAGAGTACCTGCCATCCATTGTCGGTGAGTGTCTGATGTTTCGTGCAGTCTTTCGTGGTCGGCGGTGAGTAGACCTCTTCGGGGTGGTCGCCAAGATCAGAGTTCGTCTCGCCAGCACATCCATCTGGGGTGTGCCAGTACGCAGCACCAGGTTCAAGTGCGATTTTCGCGTCCGTATCGGCGAAGTCAAGTTGGTATCCCAAGTGGCGGTAGTCGTGCTGGAACCGATTTCGGTAGTCCCACTCCGTGAGATAGCTCTCTACTTGTTGTTCAAGGTCCGTTCCTGTGCCACGTATCTCAGGTTCTTCTTTGACGTGTACCTGCCAATTTCCAGGAGATGCTCCGAACGGTGTGCGACCCCAGACGTAGCCGTCAGGCGGTGAATTGTTTTTAATAAATTCTCGATATTCTTCGTCGCTTCCTACCTCCTTCGCCCCTGCAACGGCTTCGAGAACCTCTTGGTCGGCTCCCATCAAATCCCGCGCATTAAATGTTACCATAGAAGTGGTGATGTGGAAGAATATATAAATTTCTGGCGTTACCGCGGATCATCTATAAATAAGCAAGGCGAGCACATCCGGTTTTGACGATGAAGCAGTATACTACTAGCTCTATTGCTGTCTACGCAGCTTCCGGGTGAACGCCCGTCGGTGGAGATTCAAATTTAAGATTCTCAACCGAAAACAGATACCTCGTTGCTGTCTCACGGGGACCGTTCAATTCTGAATCAACCCAGTTGCAATAGAGGGACTTGCCACATGAGGCAGACTCCTAGAGCTACCGAACTCTTAATTCATCACCTTCAGGAACATCTTGTATGACTGATGGCTGGTCTTTCGTGAGACGGAATCTCCGGAATACAGGGACAACCTCCAGTACAGTCCCATCACATGACCCCGAACTGCTGTGGCAACACGATACCGAGGCGCGAATATTCGGCACCCCACTCGTTGTCGGAGACCGCGTGTACGTGACGACGAGCGCACAAGCACACCACTCGATCGACTGTGCTGTTGCAATTAACCAAGAGAGCGGCGACAGGGTGTGGATGACTGCTTCCGAGGCAACTGAGGCACGGGGAACGCCCGCAGTAGCAAATGGAACACTCTACTTCGGTGACCTCGACGCTCGAATCTTCGCAGTTGGCGTTGACGATGGAACCGTCAGCCAGACAACCGACTATCTCGGCGGATCTCCGACCGACGGTATCTACCCACTCGTCTACGACGACACCATATTCCTCAGTCGGTACCGTCTAGAAGCACGGGACCCCGAAAGCTTCGAGCTACGCTGGCATTCAGACGACAATTGTTGCTTCGAGGAACCGTTTGCTATTGCGGACGGACAGATCTTCGCTGGCGGATTCCGGATGACTGGCGACCGAATCTACGTTGGACAGGACGATAGTGACCTCCCAAGCTTCGTCAACGAGTCTGAACCCGTCCTCAAGGCGCTCGATACGGAGACGGGAGCATCGAATTGGGAAATGTCTCTCGACGGACTGCCACGCGCTCCTGCCGTCGTCGGTGAAACCATCTATGTCCCGACGGCTGGCAGTACTCCCCAGGGTACTCGCGTTAGTGTGATACAATCTAATACTGACGAACAGCCGATACCAGACGAAGAACCTGCTGAGTATCGAACGTATGGATCTGTACATGCAGTTGACGCCCAGACCGGAACTGAACGCTGGACAACCCGACTCTCGGAACCAGCACGAACGATGCCAGCCGTCGATAGAGACTACGTCTGTTTTGGAACGGCGGACGGCACGCTCGTCACCCTCAACGCAGAAACCGGAGAACAAGAATGGCAGCAACAGATCAACGACGACAAGAGCGTTCTCTCCTCACCCACAATCGCCAATGATATCGTCCTCGTCGGAAGTGATGATTCATATCTTGTAGCATTCGACGTAGAAACTGGTGCGGAGCTATGGCGCTTCAAGACAGAGGCTGCTGTTGATGCGAATCCGTCCGTCGTTGACGGAGTTGTGTACGTTGCAGACAACGTGGGGAATGTCTATGCGCTAGGGTCGTAGAACTCCCGATACCCGGCCGGCGTGCTGTTCCCTATCTAAACTGCGACCACGTCGTCGCGGGTCACCTCAAGAATCTCGAAAATGGCAAGTCGTTTACCCAGTAGCCATGAACTCGGTGGCAGCGTTGTCGGCCATTATTGTTGTAAGCTACTCGCCGGACTTGATCCACGCCTCTGCCTCTTCTGCCCGCTCTGGAGGGAGGTGCCGTATCTTGTCGGGGGACAGCGGCCATACTGGAATCTTCCAGAGCGCCATGAAGAGTTTCATCCACATCCCTCCACCGACGGCGACGACCCTCCCGATATCGCCGCGATTACCGTGCTTGAGGTCGCCCGAGGCCTTCGTGTGCATTGAGAGGTAGTCCGTACCGGAGAGTCGGACGCGTTCGTAGACGTGAACCTTGTCGTGTTTCTCGGCGATGTCCATCAACCGCTCGTAGGACTGTTCCAAGTCCGTGGCACTCGCGTCCGTAGTGAGTTCCGTGTAGACGATGTTCCCGTCTATTTTCGTGATTCGCATCATCGTTAGTGGGCGTGATTGTTCAGATGCGTGTCGCGGTCGCTGTAGCTGGGACAGAGTTCGACGGTGGCGTGGTCGACGCCGTTGTGGGCGAGTTCCTCGTGGACGCGCCGAGACACGTCTTCGGCCTCTGCCATCGTCTCCACATCGGTCTCGATGTGCGTGGTAGCCACGGTGATCTGGCTACAGATCTGCCACGCGTGGAGGTCGTCCACAGCGGTCACGCCATCGATCTCGCGGAGGACGGCCTGCACTTTGTCCGAGTCGAACGGCGTCCGGTGCAGGAAGATCACACTACTCCCGCGCAACACCTTCCCCGCCGACCACGTGATGACGACGGCAATCAACCCCGCGACGATCGGGTCAATGATCTGGAAGCCGGTCATTTCGATGACGATAGTGGAAACGATGACGGCGACCGACCCCCCGGCGTCGCCGAGCAGGTGGTAGAACGCACCTCGCTCGTTGAGGCTCATCTCGCCGCCCTGCAGGACGTAGACCGACCCGACGTTGACCAGCAGGCCACCCGTGGCGATGACGAGCGTGGGGCCCGTACCGATAGCCACCGGGTCAAGGAACCGCTGGTAGGACTCCCAGAGGATGAACCCGACCATCGGCAACAATAAGAGGCCGTTGAGGAAGGCCGCGAGCGGTTCAAGCCGGTGGAGGCCGTACGACCAGCGGTCGCCCTCGCCGTAGTGGTCGGCGACGTGGGCGGCGGCGAACGCCATCACGTAGGCGAGGGCGTCGAACAGCATATGGAAGGCGTCGCTCAGCAGCGCGACCGAACCGAAGAGCAGACCGCCGACGAGTTCGGCGAGGAACCCGAGGAGGTTGATGACGGAGACGGCAGCCAGCTTCCGACTGCTCGTGGATGACGTGCCGTGCCCGTGGCTGTGGTCGTCGTGCGAGCCATCGTGGGCGTGGCCTGACTCATGTTCGTTCATCTTACCTCAGCTTTGACACTCCTTTTTTATTAAAATAGCTGCTACAAATGCGGCTTCTATAGATAGAGATTAACAATAGATACGAGATATATTATTAATATGGTGGACGGGTTGATGGTCGAGATGTACAGCCTTGACGATGACGAACTGACCTATGTACAGGATAGCTGACCAGTCTCGACGAGAACAGTTGCAGGGCGGATACGGCGGATTCTGACCTCTCGCAGTACGTGCCCGAGGTCGTCTCAACAGAAGGCAGATTACGTATACCGTTTTTTGGTTTACGATGTTTTGTCATGGTTTCGCTCGTTATAGTGCTTAGTTCGGTTGTGTAGGACTGTACAACCGACTAAGCAAAAACATAAAGTAGATAGAATGAGGACCAAGAAACCAGAATGACCCGCCTTAGAATCACGCACCCCCGCAGAAATCTGGCTAGACCTCCATGAGCGAGAACATCAGCTGGAGCCATCACGACCTCGACGGTCTCGAAGAACTGTACTGGGATGAAATCGCGCCCGCATTGCGCCGTGATGGACGCGACCCGCATACTCGGCCATCCTACGAGACGCTCGCTGACCTCGGATATAGTGGTATCAGCTATACCCTTCGCGAACACCACGGCCTCACCGTCAAAGAGTTTCTCACCGACGTGGTCGACCTCGACGACCCCACCGTTTCCAGTAAATCACATGACGACTACGTCTGGCAGATATCGTCCACCGAGACCATCGACGAGCTCGAAGCCTACCTCCGCGCGCTCGACCGCCGTCGGAAGCTTGCCGACTCCACGCTCGCCTCGAAACGCACCCATCTAGCGACCTATGCGCAAATCTACGAGGACCTCCACGGGACGTCGGACCTCCTCACACCGCTTTCTGATCCGTCAGAGCAGGCCACAGAGACGGAACGCGCCTACCAAGTCGTGGAGGTCCTCGACGACAAACTTGCAACCGACGGCACGAAATTTACGTACGTTGGGACGGTTCAGGGCTGGTACGACCGACTCGACCGGCACGGCGCGGCCGCCTATAATCCCTTGGACGGCGTGACAACCGACTTCGGCTGGGAGCGCACAGAACCCGACAATAAGGCACTTGCGCCGTCGGACGTCCGCGCGCTCAACAACGAGACCAACACGCCTGCAGATCGCCTCCTACTCGTCGCACTCGCCGCGTGGGGGTTACGGTCGGGTGAGGTCGCGCGACTCCACGTCAGCCAGTTCGTTGGGGTCGACTCCGACGACCCACACCTCGAGTTCGAGGAGCGGAAGAACGGCCCGAGCACGGTCAGCCTCCTCTACGGCTTGGACGCCTACCGGGAGCGCCAGCACGAACTCGTCGACGACTACGACGAGTGGAATGGCTATCTCTTTCCTTCGACGCAGGCTGAGACCGGCCACATCGACTCGGATACCGTCCGAAATCGGTTCCACCGACTCGCCAAACAGGCTAATGTCCGCGTCGACGGTGGTCTCCCGAAGCCCCACATGGCTCGTCGGTTCTGGTATAGCCAGTACCAGGACGCGCTTGCAGACGTGCTCGACCGCCTCGATATCATCGCTGATGAGCAGGGGAGTTCATCCGCGGATGTAGTTCATCAGAACTATCTCTCCGAGGAGAAACGCCGGGAGGCTCGGCGACCTGCGATGCGGAAGTTGCTCGCAGACGCGTTCAGCAAGTAGTTAGAAATATCTCCCGACAAACTCAACTCGAGGAACGTCAACAACCGCTAAAACCACTAACTATTTCATACCTATGGTGTGAGGGATCCGTATATGAAACAAACTCGGGTTCTTCATGTCAGCGACACTCATTTAGGATACAGACAGTACTGCTCTGACATCCGTCGGAACGACTTTTTTGATAACTTCGAGCAAACTATTGAGATAGCAGTTGACCGTGATGTAGACGCGGTTGTTCACACTGGAGACCTGTTTCACGGTTCTAATCCTTCTATTCAGAATATCGACAGATGTGCTGAAATCCTCGGACAACTTGACAGGGCCGGTATCCCAATGTATGGGATTGTTGGGAACCACGAACGGAAGAACGACACACAACTCCTTGACTTGGTCGGGCGAATGGGTGACGTACGACGATTGAAGAAAGAACCAACACTCGTCGGTAATATCGCGCTCTACGGGATCGACGCAATCCCGGAGCGACGTTGGGAGGGAGCGTCCTTCGAATTGGCAGAACCACCGGCGGAGGCGACTACGACCGTACTGTGTCTTCATCAATCTCTCGCGCCGCCGTTAGATGAAGAACACGCAAAACACGATCTCGAAGACGTGATTGACCGAGTCGGGATCGAGCTCGACGGAATCGCTTTGGGTGACATTCACCGGCCGAAGAGTGACCTGATCGGGGACACGGAGGTGTGGTACGCAG
The DNA here is from genome assembly GCF_004765785.1 of Halorussus ruber. Lineage (GTDB taxonomy): Archaea > Halobacteriota > Halobacteria > Halobacteriales > Haladaptataceae > Halorussus > Halorussus ruber. Next base: position 35,157 of record NZ_SBIT01000019.1, read on the forward strand.
GGTCGACTGCCCGAACACAAAAGAACCAGACTCAGGCCGGTACCGTCCAACTGCTCAAGGTCAAGGACGGGGATTTATCTCGAAAGCAGATCGGACTCGACACCCGCTCGTTCTGCCCTATCACCGTTGAGTTCGGATCCGACGACGGTGCTGGTCACTTGCGAGACAGACTCAGACAGGAATCGTTACAGGACGCGGTCGCCGCGCTGGAACTCACTGGTGAGCGCGGTGCGGTGACGGCGAACGACGCTGTGACCGCGGCTCGTGAGGAAGGAGCGGCGGTGGTGACTGTCTCTGACGAACGCGGACGGGTCGATCTCGACTCCGGGAGTCTCGACGTGAGGGAAGTGGCGAGCCATGACGACGCCGTTGAGGAGCGTCTCAACGACGAGGAATTCCCATCTGTCGTCCACGAGGCGGACTCTCGAATCCGGACGGACGACGACCTCCCGACTCGCACGGACCCCGCCGCAGATGAGTTTGAGTCAGACCTGAGAGAGGCGATGGCCTCCGAGTTCGACGACGAGGAGGCAGCGACGGTGGAGGTGGACGAATGAGAGTCAAGCGCATTGAGGTCGAAAATCTCCAGAGCTACGACACGGAGACGGTGTCACTTCCCGAGGGAGTGATCTCAGTTCACGGCGAAAACGGGGCTGGGAAGACAACGCTTCTGCGTGCGATCTTCGGTGGGCTGTTTATGACGAACATGAAGAAGCTAGCAGAAATCAACATCCTTGACGACCTCATTCGTAGCGGACACGACAGTGCTGAGATTCGGCTCACCTTCGTCGCCGACGGCAAGCAGTATGAAACCACCTGGCAAATCGAACCGGGGAAGACCGCCGGAGCAACTCTCACCTCGCCGTCACTCGACAGTCCAGTTGAAGGATTCGAAGATGTCCAGAAGCACGTTGAGGAGATTGTCGGAATGGACGCCGAGACGTTCGTCCGATCCGTCTACGTCCAGCAAGGCGAGATCGACCGGTTGCTACGGGACGACGACCGGGAGGAACTGATTGACGACCTCCTAGAACTGGGCCAGTTCGACGAGTATCGAGCGCAGGCCAAGGGTGCGCGTCGAGCAGCCAGGAACCTCCGCGACGAAGCAGAGTCGAGAGCGAATACTCTCGATGAGCAGGTTGAGGACGGGTTCGAGTACGATACCGACGGCTATCGTGACGAGATCGGGGTAGTTGGAAGGAAGATCGATGACACGGAAGGTGAGAAAGAGGAGCAAGAGGAGAAGCTAGACAAACTCCATAACCTCCGAGAGAAAGCCAATGAGCAGATCGAACGTCATGGAGAACTTAAGTCGGAGATCGAGTCGAAGAAAGACGAACGCAAAGATCTCGTCGAGAAACGGGACGAGCAAGAGAAGGAGAAGTTGTCGGCCAAAGAGCAAATTACCGAGAATGAAGGTCGGATTGAGGAACTGCAGTCGGAGGTCACCGACCTATCGGAGACGGTGGCCGAGACGGAGACGCCAGTAACTACGGACGAGTTCAAGATTGACCTGAGTACCCGCGAGGACGCTGAAGCGTCACTCGAACGCGCCCAAGATGGCGTTGAGTCGGCCAAGGTGACGATGAACGACCGGGAGAACAAACTGAAGACGGCGAAGAGCGACCGAGAGCGACTGGAGAGCAATCAGTCTGAACTTAAAGGAAGACGTGACGAGAAGAAGACGGAAATCTCCCAACTGGAGAGGGAAATCGAGGCGGCCAAGCGGAATGCTGGCCGTGCGAAGATACGTCTAGAGGACGCCGTCGAATCCCGCCGGGAGACAGTGATCGAGTTCCTGCCCGAGGAGCAACGTCCGGATGAGGTGTCCGACGATACCGAGAAAGTTGTAGCAGACGCACTTGAGGAATACAACAACCAAGTTCAAGAGTGTCATAAGAGGCGCGCTAGTGTCGAGACGGAGCTTGACAACGTCAAAGAAGACCTCGAAGACGCACAGAAGTCGGTCAAGGACACCGAAGAGAGCATTGAGGAGATTGAGAGGGATGTGGAGACCCTCGAAGAAAAGATGTCAGATGCCGAGGACGAACACGACCGCCTCCGTAAGGAGTTCACAGAGCAGGTGGCAGAACTTGACGACCGACTGGCCGTATTCGACCTCGGAGTTAACACGGAAACCGTCGACGAGGTGATCGACGACGACCTCCCGGCGAAGCGCGAAGAATTGCAGTCGCAACTCAGTGACGCCAAAGAACAGGTTACAGAACTCAAGACCAAACTGGAGAATCTCCGCGAGACGCGCTCGGAGCTGGATGGTCTCGATGGCGGTGCCGTCTGTCCGACGTGTCAGCAGGAGGTCAAGGCGAAGCATCTCGAGACGAAACGCGAAGATGTCGAGAAGAAGATTCAAAAGCGAAATGAAGAACTAGAAGATGCCAAGCAGCGAGAAGCGGAACTGAGCGAAGAACTGACGACCTTGGAGGAAATCCGAGAGGACCTCCTCAACTTCCGGACGTTCCGCGACGACGATCTCGCCGAGGCCAAAGCACAAGTCGAGGAAATTCAGTCTGACCTCACGGATCGCCGTGAGGACCGCTCGAACGCTGAGGACGAACTGTCGGCGGCCGAGTCGGAGGAATCCGACGCCCAAGAGTTGGTAGAGAAACTGCGAGCGGAGCGAGCGGGGATCCAGTCCGAGATCGATGATATTGAGTCCCGCGTCTCGGCCGGAAAGGAGGCGCTAGAGACGTTCGAGACTGTCGAAGAGCGACGGGAGGCAGTTGATGACGCCAAAGACCGGGTTGACGACCTCCAGTCGAAGCGGTCGGATCTCATTGACGAACGTGAGGAACTCACGGGAGAGATCGAAGAACTTGACGAGAAGATCGAGAGCCAGATGGAGGCAGTCACGGAGGCCGAAGACAAATTCGAGGAGGCGAAGGCGGCGGTCGATACTGCCGAGACGATCCGCGATTACATTGACGACGCTGTCGACGCATACGACAAAATCGATGACCTCCAGCAGGAGATCAATAATCTTGAAAACGACATCGATAACGCCCAAGAACGAATAGACGAACTGGAAGAGAGAATCGATAAACTGGACGGAGAGGTCGAAGAGCGACAGGAGGAACGTGACAAGATCAACGTAGACGAGCTTGAGGAGAACCTGAAGAGATTAGACGACGAGATCGATACTGTTGAGGGCGAGATTGGCGATTTGGAAGACGAAATTCAGAGTCTCCACGAACGCAAAACCACCTTGGAGAACGAACTTGAGCGACTGGAAGATCTCCACGACAAGCGCGACACAGCTCAAGAGAAACGCGAGTGGGCACAGAGCCGCGCCGACGAATTTGAACGGCTTGCAGGTATCTATAGGGAGGTCAAGACGGAACTCCGGGATCAATACCTCGACTTCGTTGAGCAGTTTACGAACGACATCTTCAGGGAGGTGTACAAAAACGAGAGCTACCAGCAGGTAGAAATCGTAGCAGAGGACGAGTCGGAGACGGCCTACGCCATCACCCTCCACCGCTCCGATGGGGAGACCGTCGCACCTCACAACGCCAGCGGCGGAGAGCGCGCGGTGGTGAACCTCGCGCTCCGGGCTGGCGTGTACAAACTTATTGCCCAGCGACGAGGCGGCGACGCTGAGCGGCTGCCACCGTTGATTCTTGACGAACCGACGACGTACCTTGACGACGGTCACGTCGGCCGTCTCGACCAGATGTTGGACACAATTGCCGACTGGGGCGTCCCGCAGATTCTGGTCGTCTCACACGACGACACGCTCGTCGACGGGGCCGAACACGAGTGCCGCGTCACTGTCGACGACGGGGCGAATGCATCGCGCGTCGATCTCCAGCGTGGCGCGGCTCTAGGTGACGACTGATGGACGAGCGAACGCTGTCGGTCGTGAACGACCTCGTCGGGCGCGTCGACGAGGAGCTTACCCGGGACACAGACGACCAAACGGCGAACGCACGGGAACTGTTCGAACTGCTGTCTCTAGACGGCGGATCCGTCGAACCGTTCGAGTCGGTGGAGTACCTCAAGACACCGACAGCCGAACTGGGGACATGGGAGGACGACCCGTGGGGGGATCCGACGTACGGTGTCGACGCCAGCACAACACGACCGATGGAGTACGACAATGGACTCATCGTTGATGTCGCACACGCCAAACTTGGTGTGAACGGGGCGTCGGCCGACCGGAGCGTCGAGCGTCGCGGAACAGTGGTCACGGGATTGTACTCTGGTAGCCGAAATCTCACCGTTCCTTCCACGGAGACAAACGACACCGATATCATCGGCGAGGTAATTCAGGTCCCAGATAGTCGGGTCCAGCGGAACGTCACCTCGACGCTCACGTCTGCCGTCCAACGCCGAGCCGAGGCGCGACACGCGAAGCGGTGTCTCGACGCCGTTGACGGTCCCCTGTTCCTCGACGGCTCAGTGTACCCACTGGGCCTGCTCCCACGTATCCCTGACTCTGATGGAGACGGCTCCCTCGATCCGGAGTGGGAGCTCCCGACGGAGGTTGTCCGGACCTACGTCGACATCGTGGACGACTGTTTCGAGCGTGACGTTCCGGTGTACGGCGTCGTGAAAACCTCCGAGATAGATACCCTGATAGAAGCGCTCCGGAGGAAGATCGAGCGCAACGAGGTTCGGACCGACGACGGCCGCCGTCGGCGTGTTCCATACCGGACAGACGCACAGTTCATCGCCTCCGTACTCCGGAACGACAGCTTAGAGCATCTGGCGTACACGACGTGGTTCGTCGAGACCACCCCAAACTACCCGTCGGACCGCTCGGAACGACTTGACCCGCTGGCGGCACACCTTGATCATGGGACTCCGGCCGATTACCGGCGGGCGTTCTGTCACATCAGGCTACCCGAGACGGGCAACGTGTTCCGCATCGAGACGCCGTTGCTATTCCTTGAACGTGGGGCGGGTCCAGAGGCACTCCGGCTGAAAGCGCTCCGGGAAATTGCACGACGTTGCGACGTGCCAGGCGCAGTAGCGCGTGCAGACCGGATCGCCCGAATCAGTCCGAAGAACCGCAACCACATCAGAAACCGATTGGAGAAAGCAGAACCGTCGTACGACTATAATGACGGGCGGTGGGGTTACCTCCACAACAGAAAAGAAGGTGAGTGACATGAGAGACAGTTTAACCGATCAAATCGACGAAATCATCGATGACGACGAGACCGACGACGCACAGAGCGAATCAGACGACCGTGACGAGTCGGGCTCGGTGACCGACGACGAAATCCCCGAACGACACGTTCCGAGTTCGATTGACTCCGACGATACCTTGGGCCACGTCCTAGCCAGTGAGGAGATCCACGTCAGTCGGACGGACCATCAGGTGAACGCCTTCGTCCGAACGAGCTGCAGAGATGAACTGCGTTTAGGAGACTACGTCCAAATTCCGTACCCGCCAGACGGCGACTCGGAACTGTTCGCCGTAACCGACCGACTCCGGTACGAACCGTACACAGAGTTCGACGATAAGACGGACGCACACAACCGTATCAGTTCACAGGCTGCACTCGACGAAGCAGAGTACGTTCTCGTCGCCGAACTTGACCCGCTCTCTATCCTCGGCAAGTCCGAGGATGGGGAGTTCGAACAAAACGTCGTTGACAGGGTTCCGAAGCCGAACGCCCCGGTACAGTTGACCCGTGACGAGGACCGCCTCCGAACCGGTCTCGGTATCCCAAGCGATGGCGTCTTCGCCGGATGGCTCTCTGTCGGGGGTGACTGTGTCGAAGTGGATGGTCAATATGTGCCGTACTACCTCTCAAATCCCGGTGTTGACGACGACGGTGACGCGCCAGCGGTCTTCCGGCACACGCTGGTCGCCGGGTCAACTGGAAAGGGAAAAACACAGTTCACGAAGAACATTCTCCGTCAGTACGTCGACGGAACGCGATACCAAATCAAGGCTCATGACAGTGGGGTAACTAGCCAGAAACGTCTCAACGTTGTCCTATTTGACCCTGAAAACGAGTACGCACAAATGGCGGACGACAACGACCTGAGTGAGGAACTAACGGACCGACTCCTGAAACACGGTGTCGAGTACGGCGGCGTCGACGATCTGGAGGTGTTCGTCCCGCAGGTATCCGAGACACCCTCTCCACAGTATAAGGACTCAAGAGAGTCAAACGAGTTGACGATTCCGTTCGAGATCGTCCGTGGGCGACCGCAGCTTCTGATGCCTTTTGGAGGAAGTCCGGTGACCAGAGGCGCGCTAAAAGACTGTGTATCGTCGTACTTTGAGGAGTTCAACCAGGAGGACAACGGATGGGAGACGGATCGTTCGGTCAGCAGACCACGGTACGAAGATTTCGTCAACTATGTCGACAGCGAGGAAGACGACCTCGCGGACACTCACGAAATCGGGTCGAACACGATGTCTGCGGTGAAGCGCCGAATCGGCCGACAGGAGTTCAATCACGTCTTCGATTGTGGGACTGGACTTCTTCCCGACATCTCGAACGAACTGTTCCGAGAGGGGCGTGTGTCGGTGATTCCGACGAGTCACCTCCGTGGGCGAAAAGATACGCTGACGGTCTTGTCGATCCTCTCCTATGTAATCGACAACAAAATCCGGGACTTCCGGGTCAATTCAGAGGTCCGCAACACGCCGATCCTGCTCGCCGTCGACGAGGCTCATAACTACTTCTCCTCGCCAGAGACGATTCAGGAGGAGTACGTTGTCGAGCGTGCTCGACGGACGGTGAAGCAAGGACGGAAATATCAACTTGGCCTCTGTCTCGTGACACAGAACCCGCAGGACATTGACGACGAGATTCTGACTCAGATCAACACGAATGTTTTCCTTGGGATGAAATCGCGGGTAGTCGAAGAGGTTCCTTCAGTTCCGAAACAGTTCGCACAGGACCTCCCGACGTTCGACAGGGGCCAAGCAGTCGTGCAGGCCCCTGATGTCGAACCTGTCGAAGTGCAGGGGCTCTCGTTCTGTGTGACACGCCACAGTTAATCCCCTCTCCATGTTGTTTTAAGTGATAGCGTTTCAACTATCCGAGTAATGACTGCGACGCAGTCGGAACGCACGAACTGGGGGGAGCTAACGGAGGTGGAGGAAGAGACCATAGAGGAAGTAGTCTTCTCGATGGATGGGGATTCGACGGACCGAGTAGATGTCGAAATCAAATGTATCAAACCCGGCCCGAATGGGTGGAAGTTCCACCAGTTCGTCGAAACACTACACGATTATTTCCACACGTACGTCCTTCCTCCGAGCGTCCGTGCCGACACCCCAGAGTTCCGGTGGCATCGGAAGGCGCGTAAGAAGGCTGCGCCGAATGAGAACTTTGAGAGTGGTGGTGTTGTCTCTGAGTTCCTGCTGTACCTGTTCACTGAGGCGTACCTTGACGCGCCACTCGCCGCCCACAGACTCTACGAACTGGACAGTCGAAATCAGGAGAAAAAAGGGTCAGACGGTCTCTTCGTCGGGAGACACCGCGGTGAAGAGTGTCTCTACGTCGGCGAAGCGAAGTTCTACGACAGTATCGCCTCCGCGATTGAGGACGCGTTCGACAGTATCTCCGAGTTCCACACACGGGGTGTCAACGACCGGATGGAGCGCGAACTCGAACTAGCCAGTACCGACTTCGCCGAGAAGACGGACTCACTGTCGACTGATGAGGTCGAGGCGCTCGCGAACCGGCTCTCGCCACGTGCTCATGAAGACTACAAGATCGTCCATCCGTTATTCCTCGGTCACGAGACGGCTCGACTCGACTGGTACCCGAATCCCGGTCCAGATGTACTCGAATTCGGAGACGACAGTCCACCAAGAGAGCAACAGATAGAGGACGAACTCAAAGAGAACCTTCGGGAGATTCCGTACCTGAAGCGGCGGGAGGAGAAGGCTTCAGAACTCGGACCGGCTCGGGGAACCGTTGAGATGGTGTTCTTCCCATTCCCAGTTCACGACACCACCGAGTTCAAGCGGCTACTCTACGAAGGCCTGTTCAATCCAGAAAATGCCTAGCGACGGCCCCACCACCTACGAGTCAGCTGCGAACAGCGACCTGTTCCGGAACTGTCTCGAACAGCTTGCAGTAGAGCGGTTGTTCACCGATCTCGGTCTGGACAGGAACGTGACCGTTGACGACTCACGACTCCGTCGTGCAGCCTGGATCGCCTCGTTGCTGGCGAACAGTGACGACGAAACCCATCGCCAGCTGGCGGTGTCATTCGCCATTCTCGCATACCACCATGCCGATAGCGAGCGTAACGAAGAGCTCTACCGCAACTACCTCTTCACTGTGATGAGCCGTCTCGGAAACGTTCCAGTCGTGCAGTCGTACTTCGGAGACGGTTCTGAGACGGCTGTTGCATCGGGCCCGTCCGGACCGAACGACCCCGAAGATGGAATTCCAGAAACACTGAAGTACGAACTTGAAGGTACAGAGGCACACTACTCTGTCGGGACTAACAACACGGCTACCGGCGGAGTAGACGACCTCGTCTTGACGCGGTTCCAGAAGGATGTCTGGGACGAGTTGGTGACTGGACGCGATACGGCCTTCTCCGGACCGACTTCCTCGGGGAAGTCGTTCCTCGTCCGGAAGTATATCGAGTACCTAGCCACGACGTGTACTGAGTTCTGCGGCCTCTACCTCGTTCCGTCTAGAGCACTAATCGCAGAGGTCAGTGCGGAGTTGGGTGGCGACCTCCCGGACTCCGTTCAGGTGCGGACAGAGGTGGTCAATCCTAGTGAACTAGACGAGACTGCCGTGTACGTGCTGACACCTGAACGCACGCTCAGCTTACTGGAGTCAGCAGATGATGTCGATCTTGACTTTTGCTTTATGGATGAGATCCAGAGCGTTGAGAAATCGCAGCGGGGACCATTATTCGAGTTCGTCTTGGACTCGATTATCAACGTGTGGCCCGATGCACAGGTAGTCGGTGCGGGCCCGTTCGTCGAAAACGTTGCGTCGCCCATCGAGAATGCAAAGACGTACCTCGATGATGAACCCTCAGAGGATTCGGATGTTGAGGAGGTTGTGACAACGTACTCGCCGGTGTATCGTCTCCAGTCGGAGTTTACCTTTGAGCCTCGCTCGAACGAACTCAGACTAACCGTCGGTGATCAAACGAGCTTCGAGACTGAAAAGCAGATCGAGCGTCCAAACGACGTGAAGTTTTCGACAGTGAAGGGGAATAAGAGTGAGACGGTCAGGGCTTTCGCCGAACTGTACAGAATGGGGGACCCACTTCTCGTGTATGCCGAGACGGTTACCCGAGCGGAGAATCTCGCTGAACGGATTGCTGGCGACCGGGAAAAAGACACTACTCGGTTTCCCGAACTCGTTTCATTCCTCCGTGAGGAATTGACAGAGTCATACCCGCTCATCAAGTGTCTCCAGGCCGGAGTGGCGTACCATCACGGTGGTGTCCCACCATTTGCACGCTCCGAAATTGAGTCGCTCTACCGAAACGGCGAAATTGATACAATCGTCTCAACGACGACCCTTCTCGAGGGAGTGAACCTCCCAGCGGGGAAGATTTTGGTCGTAGATCACACGGTTGGTGGTGAAAAAGGAGAAGAACTCTCACAGTTCCAGCTACAGAATCTCGTAGGCCGTGTTGGTCGGGTCGGTGAACGTCTCCACGGCGAAGTATTGTACGTCGATCATAAGGATGACCGCTGGGCAAATGATCAGATTAGTGGAATTGCCCGCAAGCAAATCAAGCCCACAACCACTGAAATCCTCGGTACGAGGACGGAGGCAGTAGTCAATCTTCTTAACTTTCCGCTTCACCGGGTTGCGCCTGGGTCAAAGAGATCAACCGCAGTGTTCCTGAAATCACGGTATCTCATCGATTCGGACCAGACAGAGCGATTCGTACTCTGGAGGCTGAAACAAAGCGAAGAGTCCGATGTCGAAGAGTATTTCAAAAGGATCCGGAGTGGGCTTCAGGAGCTCCAAGAACGAATAGACGTACCAGTAACAGTCGTTGAGCAAAACCCGGCCGTCGATCCAGACATTGCAAACAATTTGTACACCGAAGTCTGTGCCGACCCGTCGGGGTGGGTCGTTCATCCTGAGCGTATTGCCAAGGATCTCTCCGATCTCGTCGAACGTCTTGACGAGGTGGCTGCGCTCGTCCCTGAGGGTCGTTGGGAAGACCAGGCCAAGACAAAATGGATATCCGATACTTCTACGCTCGCTGACCTCGCTACTGGGTGGCTCCAGGAGAAAGACTACAAAACCCTCGTGACAATTAGTGGATTGGACGACATCTCGAAACTACTCAGAGCACTCCGACAGGACGTCAGGTACGTGCTCTCGAAGTATTTCAAAGTGGTCGGCGACATACTTGCGCACGTCGACACCGGCGGTGTGGCTTCCGAAGCTGTTGAGTTCACGAAACGGCTGAATCTTTATTTCGAACACGGTACCTCATCGGAGGCGACATTACAGTTGATGAATCTCGGACTCTCTCGATCTGTTGCGCTCCGTCTCTCACTACCTATTGAGTTGCCTACGAGAAGCCGAATTGAACGCTATCTTGCCGACTCAGATGAACCGTTAAACCCATTTGTTGAGCAGCGAATTAATCGGCATGGCATCGGCGAGTAAGTCGGTCCTTCTTACGTTATCGTCCAGTTTTTCCTCCTCAGCTGGGTGCGTCCATTGAGCGTTTGGTGCGGTCGCTGGAAGTTATAGTAATAGACGAACCACGCAAGCCACTTACGGACGCTCCGCCGACTGCCCACCCACGACGAATTGAAGCGGTTGATCCGCATCTTGAGGATGTGAAACCACTTTTCGATCTGTCCCGTTTCAAGTACTTAAATCCGCTGTGCGCTCGTTAGATCGGGCTGATGGGAACACAAATCAAACGACCGATTGACTGTTCATCCCCATTAACCGTCGGGGCTGAATTTTACTCGCTGCTCGACGTAGTCGACAGCGAGTCTATTGCCGATGATTTCGAAATCGGCACTCACACCGCCAAACACGACTTTGCCAACCATCTCAAAGTCGCCATCTTCGAGGGTGTCCACCCCTCCGATTCGCTTGCTGAGCTCGCTGAGAAAACAGATACCCATGATGAGTTAGAGTACATGGCTGGCTCGACCTTCTCTCGGTTGACGAACGACCGCGACTACCGCGCGGTCGTTCGTCTCTTCTTTGAGCTACTCCACTCACCCCAGCTCTACCACCAACGTGGTGTCCAACGCAAACAGCTCGACTGGCTTGATCGAACTGTTGTGGCGACTGATTCCACGAATCTCACCGTGACTCGGTCGGTCGCAATCCCTAGCGAAAGCCGTGACACCGAGATTTTGCACGTGATACAGCCAGGTGAGAAAGGCCTTCATCTCAATCTTGCCGCACGCGTTGACGGCAATGCCAAGCATCCGCTTGGCGTGACGATTACGCCAGGCGTGATGCGGGAACCGACCCAGTTCGACCATCTCCAAAGCGACGTCGAGGTCTTTGCAGACCTCGACTCGCCAATTCACGTGTTCGATCGGGGCTACCTCGATTACGAGCGGTTCTGCTCACTTAACGAGCAGGACAAGGACTTCATTTGTCCGCTTCAGACGGACGCAAGGGTCGACGTCCTGGAGCACGTCCAGGACGTCGAGATTACCGACGAACAAGGGACACGACACCTCCGCGATGAACGAATCGAACTCGCTGAGACCAACGAAGAATTTCGCCGCATCGTCTTCGAGGATGTCGACGGCGAAGAACTCGCGTATCTGACGACGTTGTCGTCAGGATACGCTCCTGTGGAGGTGATGAGCATCTACACGCTGCGAACCATGATCGAGATCCTCTTCCGCGAACTGAAACAGTACACGAACATTGAGAATTTCCACTCACAATCGCTGAACGGAGTCCTATTCGAGATCTTCTGTACGTTAATCGGGTATGTGCTCGTCGAGTGGTTCCGGCAGCGCCACCCGCTGCGGGGTGGCGTGCCGGAAGCGATTCGAGCGATCCGTACGCGGTGGAACACGTCGCTGCGAACCTACGGCTGAATTCGTCTCACGGCGACTGGAGCGCCGCCGCTGGAGCGGCGGCACTCCTCTGTCTGTCCGTTTCCCGTCCAAATCTGGAGAATGACCCGAGATGGACGCTTTCTCTCCGGGCAGTTCTTTCTGAGAACGTTGTGCTGCTTGAGCACGCGTACAGTCGTCGACTGAATCTGTTGAGTCGCTTGCTCGGTGACTTTATCACCTCGAAACGGGACAGTTTTCGATGTGGTATCGGTCGGTGTAGTCAAGCCGACCGCTCAGCCCTGATCGAGAGAGTAATTAGATACCCATAGCCATCGACCAGAAAACACTGCTTGTGAACAATCGTGTTTCTGGGTGAGACCGTGGAGGAGCGCAGCCGCCGGATCGGTGCCTCGACGACCAAACATGGAGGCATCAAGCAGCACCTTCGTTTCGAGGTTGATTGCAGCGTACACCCAAGATCATTCACCGTTGATGCGGACAGGTTTCGTCCAGAAGATTACCCCTTATTAAGATCGTCTGGTATGTCGAGGCCGCGGGCCTCCATGATGTAGCGGGCCCAGAGTTCGGGATGGTCGGCAGCCATCCGGAAGATTGCGTCATGGTGTTCGCGGCCAGCTACGTTCTTCACGCCGTGTTCGTGGAGGATCCGGTCTACCTCGAACTTCTGGGTTTCCTCTTGGGCTTCACGGGTTTCTTTACGGGCGTAGATGTTCATCTGCATATCGCCTTGCACGAACGGAAACGCAGGCTCCTCGTAGGGGTCAGTTTGCTCCGACTCTTGTTCGTGACCGGTGGTCGTCTCGGAGTCGATTTCAGTCGTTGTTTCGGAGGTCGTCGTCTCAGCCGTTGAATCCTCATCCTTGTCCTTCGATTGCTCGCCAGCAGCTTCATCTAAATCCTCAAAGCCCATTATCGAATCACCTCTCCGGCTTCGACGATTGCGGCGAGTTCCGCGTAGTATGGAAGCTGGTCACACTCTGGGTCGTGGTCGCGGAGTGGTTTACCGACGTCGTGGGCTTTGTCGATAGCACCACGGTGTCGAATTCCGGGGAGGGGGCCGTCGTAATCATCGGCGTCAATGGCCTGCCAGTCTTCATCGGTAATACGGGCGAAGTTCGGGATGATCGCATCTGCGTTTCCGAGATTGTTCAGCTCCTCCAGGAGACTTCGATCCCGTGTGTCGTAGTCTATGCGCGCGCGAAGATCTGTCGGAACAACGGCGAGGATGTTTAGGTCGAAGTATTCGCGTGCTTCTTTGACGAGTCGGTTCATTGTATTGGTCAGTCCGCTCTCGTAGCCATTCTCCGGGCGAAGTGGAAGGATAATATTTCCGGTCGCGTACATCGCGTTGTCGTTCAGTTTCCCACGATTCGCCGGGCAGTCCACGACGATGTAGTCGTACTCGTCGCCGAGAAGTCGGTCCACGATGTTCTTTTTCAGTCTCGTCGTCCCCATCGTCGCTTCCTTGAGCGCGCTTTGAACGGTTTCGAGGTCCTCATGAGCAGGGAAGAGGTCGAGGCCCTCTGCAACCGAGACAATGTGTTCTCGGGGGTCGTCGCCATCGACGATAACGTCCTTCGCGTGGTTGTCTTCCTCGTCGTCGGCGCTCGCGTAGATGTCCTCGTGGCCGAGGTTCAGCGTCATGTGGCCGTTGTCATCAAGATCGACGATAAGCGCCTGCTCGTTCCGGTGAGCGAGCTCACGGGCGAGATTGATCGCCGTCGTGGTCTTTCCGGACCCACCCTTGAGCAGGTTGACGGCGACAGCGCGCGGTTCCGGGCCGATACTCTCGTAGGGTTCGAGAACCCCTGGGGGGTTATTCTGTGTCATGGGGGAGTGTTCTGGAATCGGCGCACACGATACCGATTGTACAATTGGTGGCGTTTGTACAAACGATACCGAGTGCGACGAGTCCGACGCTTGTAGGCTAATCCGCTCACGCAGACTGTATAAAGATTTCCACCGATTGTACAACAGATAACGGTTCTGAAAGTTGGACCGATTGTACAATGTGTAGCGATTGTAGCGTTTGTACCGTGAGGTGAGTTTATTGGTAGAGCATCATCACCTATCGATTATAGAGTAACCATCCATTGTACAATCGGTACCGTTTTTCTAATTTGTAAATTGTATAATGGCCAACGACCGCACCAAGCTGTAGTCCTATTTACAGCCGATTATACAATTAGCCCCTTTTTGTACAATCGGTGCCAATTCTACAACTCGTGCAAATGGTGCAATCGGTAGTGAGTACTTAGTTTGGCTATTCCACCGATTAGATCGGTGAAATCCGCCCTCGATTGTACAATTTGTACAAATGGCACAAATTGTATCGTTTCTAGTCTCTCGATCAGTTGAGTAACCTTTCAGTAGCTCGCCGAAGGCAGTCTCGTTCACGCTAGCAATACCACACCTACTACCGGGGCACAATCGATACCAATTTCACAATTTGTACCACTTAGACAAACGGTAGCGATTTTATATATCACGTGTACGCTGGTCTTCTCCGGAGTCTCGACCTGGCTATCAGCGATAAGGTCGAGTTTACACATCGATGACGGGGGGTGGCTGGGAAAGTCGAAGTTGTATACACTTCGTTAACGCTATAGTGTCTACTCGCTATTTTTTCGGCTTTCACAGGGGTTAGGGTGGAGAAGCTGTTATTTAGACTCCGACGATGGTGAAGGCTTTTATGAGTGGAGTATATCATAGGGGATATGCGCCGCTCTGATGGGGGACAAAACCCAGAGGACAAGCCCGCCACATCTGATACGGAGGAACGCGGTACAAACGTGGAATCCGACCAGCAGACAGACGCGCCCATAGCTGACCAGCAAACAGATAGTGGGACGGGTCTTGATGACGGGGAGACGGAGTCTCAGACTATTCGTGAGATGATCGAGGAGCAAGAGGAAAACGACACCAATGTCTCTGTCTTCGCCAATCCACGGCTCGTCGATCCGAACACCATTATTGACGCCGATCGCATCGTCGGCCGTGATGAGCAACTCAATCAAATTATCTCGTTTCTCCGCCCCGTTCTGAACGGCCATCGGCCGCCGAATATGCTTCTCTATGGTCCGTCTGGAACTGGGAAGTCCCTGATCATCAACGCCGTCGCCGAACAAATCAACGAGCTGTGCGTCACGCGTGACATCAGCTTTGGCGTCATTCGTCTTAACTGCCAGGCGGTCGATACGCTGGACCGTGCTGCGTACGAGTTTGTAACGACGGTGGCTGACGACGTGGACGTTGATCCTGGTGTCCCACCAACGGGGGTATCCACCAAGCAGAAGTTCAACCGACTGTACGAACTCGTGAGTACTCACTACGAAGTCGCTCTATTCGTTCTCGACGAGATTGACTATCTCAAGGGGCGTCGCGACCGTGATGAGCCAGCGTACTCCCGTATTCTCTACCAGTTGTCACGGGCGAGCGTCGAGGGTGAGATCGACGGTCAAGTCTCGGTCGCCGCGCTCACGAACGACCCACAGTTCATGAAGAACATCGATGGCAGAGCAGAGTCGTCGTTCAACCCTGATGATGTCACCTTCCCGGACTACGACGCGAATCAACTCCGCAGCATCCTCAAACACCGTCGCGATGCCTTCCGAGATGGCGCATTAACTGAAGACGTCATCCCGCTCGGAGCCGCGTTCGCTGCACAAAGTCACGGAGACGCACGGAAAGCCATCGACCTCATCCGGAAGGCTGGCGAGCTCGCTGATAAGTATGGCCACGACCAAGTTACGGAAGAACACGTTCGTGAGGCTCAGAGCGAAATCGATGTGGACCGAACGCAGAAACTGATCGAAGGATTGTCCACGCAAAAGAAGCTCTGTCTGTACGCGACTGCCGCGGTCCACTACTATTCTCACTCATCGCTGGACTCAGTCCCAAGTCCAGTCGGGTACGAGGTGTACAAGTGGTTGACCGAGAGTATCGATGCTGATCAGATGACGCGTGAGACGTATGTGAAGTACGTGAAGGAACTGGAAGCCTACGGACTTATTGTTAGTGAGCGACGTGGCCGTGGTCGAGGTCGTGGGATGCATATGGAGTTCCAGTTCGGGAAGAATACCGAGGCGATGATCGACCATCTCACTCACGATTCCCGCCTCACGAGTATCGAGGACGACTTGTTGAAGAGTGTCGTTAACGCGCAGGTCAACGATTTTCTTGACTGAGAAGGTGATTTGCGCGAATCGTCGGAATCAGGCGTTGATACTAACCTCAGACCCCCCGTCATCGATGTGTATTAGGAGCTGTGACCCCCCGTTGTCGAAGTGTAACTTACGGGCACCCCCCGTCATCGATGTGTAAGTCATAGTTGGTAGTGACGAAGTGTCGTGTACACTTTGATGACAAGCCAACAGAGGTATGTGTCGGTATATGATCAAGAAAAGAAATTCTCCTCAAGACGTCGAGATAAGCAGTTATCGGTGGAGACGAAAGCTATCGATGTGTAAGCCGAACCCCCTCCCCCCGTTATCGATGTGTAAATGCTTCAAAGGAGGGAGAGGGTCGAGCAACAGATAGTACTCAGAGGCCGAAAAACGGTGTAGGACGCCGATAGAGACCGTCAAACAGGCGAACCCGCTTAGTTATTAGAATACTTATTAGAAAGGGAGGTTTTTTATCGCTACAACATAAACCAAAGCCGCACTAGAACTCTCGTGGAAGTGAGGGAGAACGTCCTCGACCGACCGAACGAACACTTAACGTCCTGCATCTGATTCTCAACTGATTCGCTAGTCTTCCCTATTCCATCGTCTCATAACCGTTACTGCGGCTTTCTCCTTCCCGCAACGTCATCTATACTGTCTTCTTTGCTTCCACCCTTGACCGTTTACACATCGATAACGGGGGGAGAGGGTTCACGTTACACATCGACGTTTCTACTCCTTTCCTCATCACAGCTCGAAAACGGGGTGTAGGACTGCTATCCGCACCGATAACTAATTGCCGAATACCAGTTCACTCCTCGTCTGGATTGACGGGGCCTTTGTACTGTGAACGGATTTTGTCTCCGTCCCGCCATTGCCAATAGTAGTAGCGATTGCCGTTAATCTCCTTGATCGTAATCGTCGCCTTCGACGGGACGTCATCTGGGAGATCGTCCGGCCGTTCTTCGATTTCATTTTCTTCCTCTTTCTCGGCAAGACGAGCTTCACGCTCACGGTATTCAGCAAGGTCCTCGGCATAACTGGCGACGTGACGAAGAAGCTCAGGCGAAGAATCGTTGAGGGTGTTGACGATGTCGGTGGGAAGTTCAGCTGGAGGTGTTGGTGGCTCGTAGGACATACTTTAAGTGTGTTAACCAACACTACCGCTGGCGTCTTAGGAATGTTGGTTAACAACGAACTCGTCACTGCAACTTTCGCGTCCAGATATTGTCGGCTTCATCGGAGTTAGCTAACACACAAGTTCTCGTACCTCTCTGAATAAAAGAAATCCCCGCAAGGTCGTGAAGCGGTGTTTTGGATTCCACGTATTGACGGTATTTAAAAGCGGAATAGACAGGAAAATTATTTGTATTTCAAATCAATCGTTTGACTATATGGCTGCGCCCTCCCTTACCGACGGAATTTCAAGAGCAATCGAAGTTATTGCGGTTCCCTCTATTGTGGTTCTAGCACTCGTTGGAGGAACAAAGGTAGTTTACGATGCACATACAGCGGGTATCGTATATCTTGGAATGACTGGACTATTTCTCCTCGGCATCTACACTTCCGCCAAGTACTGGAATACTCAATACACGATCGGATTCGTAGGATGTGGGGTCCTAATTTGGTTTGGAGTACCTGGAATCATGCCAGATCTGATTCCATCGCTGTTTGCCGATCTCGGCAAGCTCCTAGTCCTATTATTCCTCGTCTCGGTGGGTTTAATGATACGCGATAAGTGGTAATGTATGAGTGCCGTCCAAGATGGACTACCGTTATGAGTTGATCCAATACATCTCCATCCGTTTCTCGTTCCGCCCTCAAGGAAATGTAGAGATAAAACTATAGAGCACCATAATCCTAATATTAGCTTTAATTTAGGTGGCGTGCGGGAGGTTCAAATTCATCGTTATTGCGGATTTTCCACGGAGTACAATTGGTGGAGGTGAAGTGAGGGTACTTAAATGAATAGTTGTATATTTTACCTAAATTCGGGGACGGCGGCCGATTTGGAAAAATCACGAACCCTATGGGTATTGCGTGAGTATCCGATTGTATGGCTGGCGAACAGGAACAGTCGAGGCAAACCAACGAGATTGCTGGTCACCAGTTAGATCTCTTCGAGAGGTTATCTGATGATGATATAGAGCGAATCGTCCCGCTCAGTACGCTGGAGACTCAACACTACTGCGAGCAGAAAGCACAATTTGCATGTGCTGAAGTCCCAGATGAAGAAAGCCTTCCAGAACGACTTGTTCGTGCACAGGCACAACACAGCAAACTGGTCAAAACAACGGGGGCTACCGATGATGACTACGGCTTAGCCGAGGTCTGGTCAGATATACAAGAAGGGGACGTTTCCTTGTTGTATCCACCGTTCGCTCACGAGATCGTTAATATGCTCTTGGTTGGGCGGCCGACCTTTATTCGGTTTGCAGAAGGCCTCCCGACCCAGTTGACGCTTGTTCGAGGTGTGACTAAAGAACGCTACCTTGACCAACTCTTTCCGAATGAGCAATTTCTCTTGTGGTGTCACGGGAACTTACTTGATCGGATTGGATTCGACGTCTCGGAACTCTCCATCCGCTATCTCAAATATCCACAGTCCAAATTCAATGCGGTGGAAGTGAGCAGAGCCCAAATGCTACTTGCAGCCGAGGACGGCGACAATATCACCGTTCAACTTGACGAGAACTCAACACTCCATCCAAATATCCGCCAACACCCACTCGAATACGAACGAGATACCCAGCGTGGTAAGCAACTACGAGACTATGTAGCCTTCTGGCGCGACAACGGCGAACCCTCCGGTGCAGGTCACTGGAAGCAATGTGCCAGTTGTCGGTTCCGAACGGATTGTGACTTAGCACTAGCGCAGGGAGAAAACCGAGGGTGAAAGCTTCATGCACAACGCAAACAAGAAACAACAGACGCAGTCGACCCAAGAACCGCTTCTAATTGCTGGAAAGAATAGCATCGGTGGAGACTCATGATTGGGCTAACTGTCCTGCCGGAGGTCACGATGCAACGGTGTCAAGGTCAACAGCTCCAAGATATCGTTCGCTATTTTGACTCCGATATCATCTTCACTCCGTCACAGGTCCACGAGCCTTTCCTCAAGCAGCAAATTGGTAACTCAGTGGAGGTGATGACCCAACCGCTCCAACTTGGCCGTCCACTCGAACTAATAGAAAACAATGGCGTCAGGTTGGTTTGGATATCAACCCCCACCGATCTCAAGAAAGTTATTGCAAATAAACAGAAACACCGAGAATACGGGTGCTCAGATACGTATCTTCTGTCCGATCTCCTCGCTGTTTCCATCGATTTGGTGAATCTAGATGCGAATCTCGAAGGTCTCGAACAATACCGTACACCCCTTGTTGAAAACGATGCGTTGGGTGAGTTCACTCACTTAACCATCGAAGCAAATCCAGACTACCGTGCTGAATGGCATGGCGTTGATGTCCAAGGCGTCATGCCTGGAGCTAATGAACAGCAAGGGACCACTCATACTAGTGTCGCACACTTCGAACTACAGGCAGACGGCATTGTCGGCGGAAAAACCAGAAAGCTGAGTAAATTTGGACTCCGAGCCGTCGACCAAGTTGGTGAATCACGGGCGGAGACGTTGAATAAGGCCGGTATTGAGTCGAGACAGGGCCTCTCGACAGCGTCAGTTCACGAGATCTCGAATTTGTCTGGGCTTGGTCAATCAACTGCCCAGACGATGATCGAATCCGCACAAGTGATTGAGCAGGGAGAGATACGGAAAGCCCCGAATGCAAGCCTCCCCGATGGTGACCCAATCTTCATCGACATTGAGACGGATGGCCTCAATCCCACGATTGTCTGGCTCATCGGCGTTCTACTCCCGGGTGAGGAAGGCCGATATATGCCGTTTATCGAGACGGACCCATCACAGCCAGAGGTGGCCCTTGAGGCGTTTCTCTCGTGGCTTGCCGAATTTGGGCGTGGCCGTCCAGTCGTGGCTTACAACGGCTGGAACTTTGACTTCCCAGTCATCAACGAACATATCGCAGACTACTGCCCCAGATATCTCGATCTCTGGGAGAATACGTATCGGTTCGACCTCTACGACTGGGCAGTCAACAAGAACAACGCTACCCTCCCCGGATTAACAAATAAATTGGATGATGTCGCTCAGGCTCTCGGATGGGAACCACTCGATACTGGCCTGACTGGGGCTGAAGTCGCCCGACTGTTCCAGCGGTATGCTGAAAACCCCTGTCCGGCAACTGAGCTAGATTGGGAGCGACACAAAAAATACTGTGAGGACGATGTTCGAGCCTTAGCGCACATCTACAACCGAATCAAGGAATCGACCAATCGAATGACGACTAGTGGGAGTTCTCGCTCGTCAATGGCAGACTCCACGTCACAAGGAACCCTGAGTGATTTCTAATCCATGACCCAGAACCCAACCCCATCGCTCGATGCCGTACTGAATACCGATACCCTCGAAGAAACCTTCCCAGATTACGAGGAACAACTCGCCAACACAATCGCGGACCCGCCACGACCAGCAGACACCGTTCCAGCCGAGAATGTCTTACCATCCGAACTCGCAGAACACCTTGATAACGACCTCTATACTCATCAGGCTAAGGCAATACAGGAGCTGAAAGACGGCAACAATGTCACCGTCGCAACCTCCACCGCGTCTGGGAAAACCTGGGTCTACACGCTCTATTATTGCCTCCAAAAAATGCGGAACCCAAATGCCAGGGCATTGTTCCTGTATCCGACGAAAGCACTGAGCGCCGATCAGGAAAAAGCGGTCAACGACTTGCTCAATAAGTTCGATATCGACGCTCGGGCCGAAACCTACGATGGTGACACGAAGCAGGACCGGAAGAAGCTCATCAGGGACCGAGTAGACGTGATTATCTCGAACTTCGCAGGGATCAATCAGTACCTTGACTCCCACATGAAGTGGCGTGATGCCTTCCGGAACTGTGAACTCATGGCCATCGACGAATGCCATACCTACACAGGTGTTCACGGGATGCATGTCGCGTGGGTCATCCGGCGACTCCGCCGACTTCTTGACCATTACGACTCCGACCCACAGTTGGTTTGTTCGACCGCTACGATAGGGAATCCTCGAGAGCATTCGGAGAATCTGACCGGTGCAGAGTTCCAGGTAATCGACGAAGACGGAAGTCCGCACGGCCGCCGTGAGATAGGATTCTGGCAACCGCCGATACAGGAGACAGACGATGAGGTCGTTAGCGGATTAGACGAGGACGAGGTTCTTCCTTCGATGCGGCGAAATGCTGATGATGAGGCTGCAGGTACCCTTGTACATCTCGCAAAGAACGATATTCAGACGCTGATGTTTACTGATTCCCGCCAAGGAACTGAGATTGGCGTTAAACGAGCCATCGAAGCCTCACGGAAACATCCCGATGGAAAGTACATCGACGTCGAACCATATCATGCAGGACTCAGCAAAAAGAAGCGACGCGCGGTTGAGAACCAGCTGAACGCCGGACAGGTTGACGGTGTAATCTCAACTAGTGCACTCGAATTGGGAATCGATATTGGGTCAATGGATGCAACGGTGCTAGCTGGATATCCCGGAACGAGGCAATCATTCTGGCAGCGCATCGGACGTGCAGGCCGGGGGAATACCGACTCGCTGTCAGTATTCGTTCCGCAATCCGATGCAATTGACCAGTACATACTGAACAACCCCGACTACGTGCTTGAGGATAACGTGGAGGATGCTGTAATCGACCTCTCAAATAATCCGGTGTACGCGAAGCACGTTCTCTGTGCGGCATCTGAACGCCCGCTTACCGAAGAGGACACTAAGTGGTTCGGACCAAGAGAGCGGCTTGAGAAAGCGATTGGGATGTGGCACGCTGCGGGACAGATGGTCGGTGATTTGAACCGCGGCGCACAGTATAATGGGACTGCTCGACCCCAGAGTGACATTTCGCTGTACGCGACTAGTGACGAACAGTACGATGTGAGACAGGTAGATGGAGAGATCGACATGGAACCCTTGGACAAAGAGCGCGTGTACCGAGAATACCATCCCGGTGCGTTGGTGCTGTATGATGGGGTCCAATACGAAGTGCAGGACGTTGTCGAGGATCGGCCCAATCCGTACGTCACGGTAGAACGCTCGAATTCAACGAATTACACCCAGGCGATACACGACAAACAGATTACTGACCTAGAGGTTGAACGGTCGTACGACCTTGGAGATGGATATCAACTCTGTGCAGGAATGGGAACAGTGCATATCGATTACAGCGCATACAACGTCATCGATATGCATTCCGGAGAGATTGTCGAACCGATGGTTCCCATCGACCTGGACTCCATTTCGATACGGACACAGCTCATGTGGATTTCGTTCCCCCAACAAATCATCAACCGGGTTTTGAGAGAGGTCCCCCAGAGCTCCTATATCCAGCCTAGTGAGGGCGCAGGACCCACCCCTATGGGTGAAAAAGAGTACACCCTTGTTGGAGGGCTCCACGGTGGCGAACACGGAATGATCAAGATGGCACCGTTGGAACTCCGGCTAGACAACAGCGACATGGGCGGACTGTCGACACTTCGCCATCACGAAGTAGGGACACCAGTTTGGTTCATTCACGATGCAGTTGAGGGCGGTGTCGGGTTCTCACACAGCGTCTACGAGAACTTCGAGACAGTCGCTCAGCGTACCCTCGAGCGCATTGATGGCTGTGACTGTGGCCGCGATGTGGGATGTCCATCTTGTTTGATGAGTAGTCAATGTGGAAATCAGAACGAACCGCTACACAGACTGGCCGCAGTTAGTCTACTCCGGGCCGCCCTTGAGCAAGTTGAGAAAGCAGATACTTGAGCGGATCACGTCTCGTCTGGTTCGCTGGTCGACCCGTCAATCATCTTGATGATCTCTTTTGCCGTGTTGCTAATCCGGTCAAGCCGATTTTGGATCGACGCTGGATCATCGCCCTGCCACGCAGCGAGGTAGAACGCCGACCCACTCGTGTCAAGCCCACAGTACCGGCCAACAATGTACGCGACGGCTTCTGCTTCGACCTCGCGTTTCGCCCGTTCGGTTTCGTCGGTGATGTCTGAGTGGAGGAGTGCGTGGGCGTACTCGTGAATCAGCGTGACAACGAGATCGGCCTGATTCGAGCGGGCTTTCGCCTCGACGACTGGTTGGAGATCACGTTGATTCCGGTATTTGCAGACGCCCGTTGCGTCGCCATGCTCCCACTCGTCAGCATTGACGATACGAACTGTCACGCCGATATCAGCGGCTGCATTCTTGAGTGCAGGCACGAGGTCGTCAGCGTCGCCAGTTGCCTCGGTCTCCAGTTCGGGAAGCGGTTCACCTTCGGTCTGAGACACATCGAAGACCGCCGTTGGCTTGAAGCCGACAAGCCCTTTCGACCACTCCTCCGGCGGCGTCTCGTCGTACTCACAACCGATCTGCTCGTGGTAGCTCGGCGAATTCTCGCACTCGGGACATCGGTTGGTGATGATCGGTGTCCAGATCCAGATGGCCTGTTCGCCTTCCTGGACGTGCCGGTCGAACTCATTCCGCCACGTGTTGTAGCCTGCGACCTTCGTCGCTTCGGGATACTGGAGCTTAATGAGAAGCGTGTTCCGATGGGAATAGTCGTGGAAGCGACTCTGGACGTCCAGCCAGTCTTGGAACTCCTCGCTGGCCTGCGCATCGTCGACGTGGTCGACGAGGTCGTCGATCCACGCTTCGATGGTACTGTGCATCTCGTCGCGTCGGGCGTCGGTCTCCTCGAACGAGACCGACGAGTCACTAGTCGTAGTCATAATTTCAGTAAATCGTGTTCACGGCGACTGCGTCGGAGTAGGACGCGCCGCACCCCTCAGGGCGCAAAAAACACTCGTGGCGTCAGGCCGGCGGGAGGTAGACGCTCTGCTCACCAGCAAGTTCCTCAAGATTGTTCCGATGGCGGTGCGAAAAGTAGCAGTCGTAGCTGCAGTAGCCACAGATCTCTCCCGTGTCGTACTCTGCGACGTAGGGACCGCGCTCGGTTGTCCACACGTTTGTGCCACACTCGGTGCACGCTGCGCTCTCGATATCGTCCGGTGACGGACCCTGATACGCGATTTTGCGCCCGTCCTCTTGGGGTGTCGACTCGGGCCAGACGCCCTGTGCCTGCCAGAACTCACGAATCCGGGCGAGGCCGTGGCGCACGGTCTTGCGAATCGTCACATGGTCGGCGTTGCGACCGCTGTCGTCCCACCCGTCGGGCGTCCAGAACTCGCCGAACTGCGCCCCGCGATGGATACCGTTCCAGTCAAGGCCGACGATATCGGCCGGTGGGTTATCCGTCAGCGTCGGACGAGTAAGCTGGTCGATTACGCCGAGTTGCTTGGGCGGGCTCCCACCGAGAATATGGACGCGACGGCCACGCCAGTCCACGGGGTCGGAGAATTCATGGGCAAGTCGATCAGCGTAGCCGCGGGAGTACCCGACGATGAGATCATCGGGGACCGCGCGAATCGCGGCACGGCACTTCGGAACGATCACGAGATCTGCATCTGGGTAACTTCCCTGGATTTCGCGTGCGGCGGTAACGTATTCACCGACCTCGTTGACGTCGTAGGCGTCACCGATTACCCCGACCTGCGGTTCGTACTCGAAAAAGCGCTCGACGTATCGATCAAGGTCGGGATTGCGAAAGTCGTTGTCGAGCATCCCGACTGGTAGTTCCAAGTCTGTGTACTGGTGCTGTTGGTAGGTACAGTCTTCGCGAAAGCCTGTGAGAAAACCGAGTCGGAATGCATCAAGCGCGAAGGGAACGCGGTGAAGGAACGCTACGTGGTCGGCTTGCCGGGCAGTTGTAATTTCAGTTGCGATGCGACTGGTCGGACGTGCTGAGAGCGCCATCTCGGATTACCTCGAAGATGCGGGAGTGGTCGCCCCGCACCCCTCGGGGGCAGAAAAACTAGTCGCAGACGCCAATATTAACCAACAGCGCCAGTAGAACTCTCCCTACTGTTGGTTACTCCTCAAAGAGACACCGAGTGGCCGCCTCCTCGCCTGTAAGCGTCCGTTGGTCGTCAGCGGTATCGGCAAACAGGGTTGACTGGTCACTCTCGGCCGAGCGCGCTACTTCGGGGCGGTCGTCGACGCCGAACTGGTCTGCTTCCGGCCGGTCCAGCTTGGAATCACGCTCACGGTGGTCGACCTCAGCGCCGAAATCTTCGAGGGATGTCTCGACGCTTTCTTCGACGACTTCGAGTCGGCCGTCGTCTCCAAACGCGGTCTGGTGCCGAATCTCTATCTCTGGTCGATTACTCATGTTCTTCGAGCCTCCGCCCGTTCGAGGCTCAAAAAACAACGTTTTCCGCGAGACGGAGTGTTACCAGTAGTTGGTAACACTATTTCTTTATTCAGAACGGTCCGTGTAACCTCCGCTCAATATAGAGCGTGGGCCTTGTTTAGACGCGGGATGAAACGCGCAGATGAAGACAGTCGTCTTAGAATGGGTGGCCGGGTGAGGGCATGTCCAGTACATTCTCGATTCCGTACTCAGTCTGGGTTAGTCGCACTGCGGTGCGTCTAAACAAGGTCTAGAGCGTGTATTGACCTGCCAGAACGGTTATTTGCTGTTCATGTCGTAGCACGGATGAAGACGGTTATGGTAAACCTTTGGCGTCTCCTCACGCTGGGCCTTCTCACAACGCTCCCTATCGCTCTCTACAACTTCTGGATCCGGCATTCTGATTGGACGAGAACCCAGAAACTATACAAGACGTTTGCGCTATTGACGAGCGCGAGCATTTTGGTAGTATTCGGAGATACCGTCGGAATTCAAGTCCCCGACTGCTCGAACTTGGATTCCTTGGCGTTGGGTTGGTATCGCTCGTATTGTGGGCGTGGTTTGGGGCAGAAGTGAGGCGCAATCAAGCCGCTTGAATTGATAGATTCGCACCACGCATTGAGCAAAACCACTGAATCAATTACGGGCTATAAATTGAATAAAGAAATCGTATCGCCAACTACCGTTACGCCTGCTCTGCACGAATTTCTTCTGCACGTCGCTTGAGCCGTCGAAGGATTTGGATACGATTCTGGTGAGTATTCTCGTAGGCGACACAGGCACGGAGCGTGTCCATGTCGTCTATCGTCGCAATGCTTGGGTCGATGAGCCGGATGTTTCGCGGCTCAAGTCGTTGTTCTGGTGAGAGTCCGTTCGATTCGTCGTCTCTGACATTGCTCACTTGTTGTCGCCTCCGCTCCTGTCGGAGGCGACGAAAAAACAACCGAGAGCGATTTTTTGGACTCCACGCCGGAAGACTACATGAGACGTGTTTCGAGGTGCGGATGAAAGAGCGCGACCGGACTAGCAGTCGCGGTCGGTGTACCGCTGGCGCTCCGGCCGAATCCCTCCAGCGAGGACCTCGCTTTCGGAGTGATCGCCGACGCTTCTATCGAGATCGACGAGTTTGAACACGCCGTCACCGGTCCAGCCACAGTCGGCCGAACATCGAGCGACCGCGTACGCATTTGCACCCTCGCCGAGATGGATACCGTTGAGCGTGAGCGCGCTATCGCACGCTGGACAGATAGGACTGACCGAGGTGTACGTGTTCCCGAGAATAGCCCTGATGTCTACTGTGGAGTTACCGAGCGTCTCGTTGAGGACAGTTCCAACAGCCGCCTCGAGTAATTCACTGAGGGCCTGCTGTTCGGCTTCGTCTTCTGGAAGGTTGGTGTTCGTAACTGCGATGGTTAGTCGTGCAAGCGGAGCGTCGACGTTGGTGTTTTCGGGGGAAGTCATGGAGTTCGGAATCTGTTGAGAGTCGTTGTGCTTCGATACAGCGTGAGAACACGCAAGGGGTCGTCTCGACGTGCAGAGTGTTATTCAGGGAGGTCACGTCGCCCGGTCCGGTAGCACTCCCAGCACGGAAAATCGCTGGAGAGGTCTGCACAGTCGCAGTCTGGCTCGTCGGCCTCCGCTTGTTCTTCGGAGTTCTCCTCGTAGTCGTGGGAGTGGCCCGGAGGCTGGACAGTCTTGCCACCGTCGGCGAGGAGTTGGTGGTGGCGGACGGCGTCGAGAATGGGTCGGCGGAGCGCGACCGCGACACGGTGTTTACACGCACCGCTGTATTTCGCGTCTGCCGGGCACGTACACGCGGTCGGTAGGTCGTCCTTGATGCGGACGGTGTACTCGTGATTCTCCGGGTCGGCGTAGCTTCCGTTTCGAACACGTACATCACCGTTCTGGAGTTCGAATTCGAGGGCTTCGTACTGGGCGCGTTTCCTAACTCTACTCGTCGTCTTGAGTCTTGCAAGTGGTGTCGTCATTGTGGTCGTGAGGCACTGAGAAGTCGAGTGCCCCGCACCCTTCGGGGGCAGAAAAACTAACCGAACGGCTCTAACTCGTCCATTGAAGCGACGTATCTATCTCGTCGTGAAACGCATGGAGCGACTCTCTTTGTGGATGAGACCTGTTTATTATCTGCATCTTGGTGGGTCGTTGTTCAATCGAGTTGTTGGAACCACTGAGCGAGTTCCTGCTGGAAGCAAGTGAACCACTGCAAGTCATCGTGGAGTACGTCGTACACAATGTCGTGATCGACGTCGCCGTATCTATGCGCGAGAATATTTCGAAACCCGACTGCTTCTTCGAGCTTCGCCTGCGTCTCGCTCGAGATGATGTCTGCTTCCCCAAGCGCCTGTATCTCCTGTTTGGCGGTTCCGCTCGGGGAGAGATTCTCTGTCGACCGAACGTGCTGAGCGAGGTCGATACATGCCTGAATGAGGTTCATCAACGTCCGCTCGACTGCTCGCTGGGTCACCATATCGTCCACATACTCGGCCTTTGAGAGACCTCGCATCTGTTTGAGGTCCTCGATGTACTGGTTGATGTGGCGGAGTTTGTCAACGAACACGTCTTCGTTGACCATCTATGCGTCTCCGCTTGCTAATCGGTCGATGAATTCACGCTGTTGGCGTTTCCGCTCGTCGACCGTTGATTCGTACTCGTCTTTGATTTGCTCGTGGTATGTCTCGACGGCCTGTTCGTCGCCAGTTAGCAGGAGACCGTCTTGGAGAGCGGCGTGTGCGACGGCGGTCGGGAGTTGCTCGATATCGCTTACGTCCACAAACTCCTCGGCATACTGCTGGAGGTCCGCATCAATTTGGTTTCGCAGTCGGAATCGTTCCCGAGCGTCCAATGTCTCCGGGAAACGGAGTGCGATGTCCACGTCTGAGTCTGGTCCAGCAGTTCCGCGTGCGTGCGAGCCGAAGAGAATCGCAAAGACGACTCGCTGTTGGTCGAGATACGACCGCAGTCGGTCGAGCTCGACGCGTTCGACCGCGGAGTCGTCTGTATACACCATACGTACGTGTTCATCGTCCCGCATAATATAGTTGTGTTGCCGATTAGTCGAAGCGCTTGCCGAGTTCACGGACCTCGGAAGCATCTTCTTCCTCTGGTATCTTGATCACGTCTCGCATCTCGTCCACTTGCTCGGTGTCGAAGACATCCTGAAGGTCGCGGAGCGAACGGTTGTCGATGAGGTGCTCGATGGTATCACTAAACGACTCTCCCTCCTGTTTACTTGCTTTGATGCGCTCGTAGAGGTCGTCATCAAGCTGAACGTGGCGCAACATCCTTGTCGACGACATTGCCGCCGAAGTTGAATCAGTATTTGGGTCACCCACGAAATCCCTCCGCTGACACTCTCTTGGACCGGGTTCAGTGACGCGTTTATTCCGGTAAGACGCGTCACACCGTTCGATCCTCAATTGGCTCAAGAGTCTGGAGGTCTGCTCGCAGGACATCGCCACGCCGGACGACGTATCGAGCGGCAAGCACCGGGAATCGACACTTCGTGAATCCGGCCGTCTGAATATCGAGTTCGTCGCCCTCCTCAACGTACCTTGCGAGTGCTCGAAGGAACTCGTGGGTCCGCTGTCCTGCTTCGTAGTCGGGCAGGCCGTTTTCTCGACGCCCATAGACCTCGAATGCGTCGTAGCCCCAAATCGAGAATCGGTCGTTGTCGTCAACCTCCCATTCGAGCGTTCCGAAACAGTATGATTCGCAGAGTTCTCGAACTGCCTGTGCATCGGTGACGGTGACACCGTCCGACGTTGTTGCTGCTTGGAGTGTTGCCATGGTTCTCGGGCAGGGAATGTTGTCCCCGCACCCTTTCTGGGGTCGAAAAACACATCGTAATCGCCGGTCTCAATTCGATCCACTTCTGCGCGGCCTCGGCGAGTTTCGATGGCGAGTCTCTATTCGAGGGGACGAAATAGAGTATTCTCGTAGTGGAGGAACTCTTTGTTGAGTTTCAAGTACGGGTAGTCCTACCATACTTGTAAATAGATGGATGTCTCGTACCAGAATGCGAATGTTTACGCTGGCAATGAGTCGACCCTCTTGCGATTTCACACGAATGACGGGACGACTGCGTGCATCCTCA
>NZ_SBIT01000020.1 GCF_004765785.1 Halorussus ruber
TCCGTTCACGCTCCACAAACTCCAAGTCAATCCAGTCACTACAACCGCTGAGGCGGGTGATTTTGGCCATGAATCAGCACAAAATCACTCCCGCCTCATCCTTCACTCTTAACTAAACACGACCGTATGTGACGGTGTATCTTTAATCGGAGACGTATTGTTACCTTCCTATAGTGTTCCGATGGTGAGAAAGCTGTTTCCGACGGTTTTCACGGTTGTCCTCCTGACCGCTTGGTCGATATACTTTCTGCGAACGAACGTCTGGATTGGCGGCGGGCTCTTACTCATAGCAGGATTGACAGCCATCGCGTACCTCTCGCCCTCCACTTCTATTCCAACGACCAACTCCAGCTCGCGCTAATCGCGTGGTTCTTCTCGGTAGCGACGGGGATACTGGTAGCTATCGAAATTTGGCACGAACGGACGTTCGGAGAAACGTAGTCGAGCGGCCGACCGGTCGCGGTCCGCTCCAGACATCTAATCAATTGTTAAGAAATCCTCCACCCATGTTAAGAAAATATATAGTTATCTGAAGTCACGATTTACCGTTTCTCCCGCCCACCACCAGCACGCGCAGGTCGTTGACGTTCGTGCCGGTCGAACCCGTCCGAATCGCGCACCCCGCGTCGGCCAGCGGAGCGAGCGCGTCGTTGTCCGCGAGCGCCTCGCGGGCCGCTTCCGCCGAAATTCGCCCGTCGGCCGACGCCGCGGCGTCGGCCGACTTGATAACTGTTCCAGCATCCACCAGCGCGCCCGCCGCGTCGGTCCCGCCGTCGCGCCCGTCGGTGTCCACCGCGGCGAGCGCAACCGGCGCGTCCTCCTCGGCGTCGAGGTCCAGCGCCCACGACAGCGCGAACTCCAAATTCGGCCCGCCGACCCCCTCTCCGCGGACCGTCACCGTCGTCTCGCCGCCGGAGAGGAGGACCGCCGGTCCCTCGACCGGGTTTCCGGAGGCGCGACTCTCCTCGGCGACCGCGGCGTGGGTCTTGGCCGCCTCGCGGGCCTCGCCGCGGACCCGCGAGGAGAGGACCAGCGGGTCGAACCCCCGGTCCCGAGCGCGCTCCGCGGCGGCGTCGAGCGCGGTCAGGCCGTCGGCGAGGACGTGAATCGACACGCGCTCGAAGGCCGGATGCCCCGATTTCGGCGTCTCTCCGATTTCGCCCCGCTCGCCGCCTTCTCCCGCCCGAGCGCCCCGCTCCAAACGCTGGCGGACCGCGGCGGGCGCGTCGATTCCGTAGCGGTCCAGCACGTCGAGGGCGTCCCCGAAGGTCGTCTCGTCGGGCGAGAGCGGCCCGCTGGCGATGGTTCCGAGGTCGTTGCCCACCACGTCGCTCAGCACGAGGCCGACGACCCGGGCCGGGGCGGCGCGCTCGGCGAGTCGGCCGCCCTTGAGCGCCGAGAGGTGTTTCCGGACCGCGTTGATTTCGCCGATGTCCGCGCCGCTGGCGAGCAACTCGTCGGTGACGCCGCGGAGGTCCGCCAGCGAGACGCCCTCGGCCGGGGCGGGCAGGAGCGCGCTCCCGCCGCCGGTCACGACCGCGAGGACGAGGGTGTCCTCGCCCGCCGAGTCGGCGAGTTCGAGGACCTCGCGCGCTCCCTCGACGCCGCGCTCGCTCGGAATCGGGTGGTCGCCCTCGCGGACCGCGATTTCTAGTGTATCTGGACCAGCGCCATCGTCGGTCACGACCGCGCCGCGGTCGATGCGCTCGCCGAGGAGGGATTCGAGCGCGCTGGCGACGGGAACCGCGGCCTTGCCGCCGCCGAGGACCAGAATCTCCGCGTAGTCGTCGAGGTCGAAGGACTCGCCCGCGACCGAGAAGTGGCCGTCGTCGCCGAGTTCGACCTCCTCGCGGACGACTCGGTCGGGGCGGGCGGCCGCGAGGCCCGCCTCGACGCAGTCGAGTGCGAGACCTCGAATTCCCTCCTCGTCCCCGCTCCCGACCAGTTCGTCGCGGTTCCGTATCATCGTCGGGGATTCGCCTGCGGGACGGTTAAATCTCGGCGATGGACTCCGGGCGATGGCGGCTCAGCATTTTCGAGGTGGAGCCTCCGGCCTCAAGGAGCGACCGAGGCGTAGCGAAGGGAGCGAGTAGGCCGGAGAGGAAACCGACATGGTACGACGCAACCGGCATACTGCGACAGACCGACTCCCGAACGTATAAGTACCGTTGGCTCTTCTCTGAAGTATGGATGTGCGTCGAACCGCCGTCGTGAAACTCGTCGTTTCCGACGAGCAACGCGACGCACTCCACCGAACCGCCGAGCAATACCTGTACTGCGCGAACCGAACCGCTGACTACTGTTGGTCCGACACCTCCTACACCGAATGCAAGACCAACAAACGGCAGGTACGGGACGCGCTCTACTCCGACCTCCGAGAGGAGACGGACCTACAGGCACAACTCGTCCAAGCTGCCATCAAACGCGCCGTCGAAGCCGTCAAAGGCGTTATCGAACGCTGGAAGAAGGGACAGCGCGTCTCTTGTCCCACGTTCACCGCCGAGACGATGGACTACGATACGCGAAGCGCGACCTTCTACAGAAACAAGGTGTCGCTGGCAACTGTTGAGGGCCGGGTCGAACCGTCGTTCGTTCTTCCGGCAGACAGCCCCACGCCGTATGAGCGATACGTGTTGTCCGAGGAGTTTGAGTTCCGTGAGAGTACGCTTCGATACGACGCGGCAACCGACGAGTTCTACCTCAACATCTCGACTCGGCGGACAAACGGTAACGACGAGGTTCCGGCAGATACCGGGCACCCCGACCAAACGGTCCTCGGTATCGACCTCGGCGTCAACAGTCTCGCTGTCTCATCGACCGGCACGTTTTGGCAAGGAGACGACTACGACCATTGGTGCCGCAAATTCGAGAAGCGACGCGGCGAGATGCAACAGCGCGGCACGCAAGCCGCTCACAACGCCTTGCTTCGCCTCGGAAAGCGCGAAGAAGCATGGCGGAAACAGTACATCCACACGGTCGCCAACGAACTCGTCGTGGAAGCCGTTGAACACGACTGCGATGTAATCGTGTTCGAGGACTTGACCGACATACGCGAGCGGTTGCCGCACGCGAAGTGGCACCATGTTTGGGCGTTCCGACGCCTGTACGAGTACGTCTCCTACAAAGCGCCCGAGCAGGGCGTCTCCGTGGAGCAAGTCGAGCCGAACCACACGTCCCAACGCTGTTCTCGGATGGACTGCGGATTCACGCACGAGGACAACCGCCACGGAGAACGCTTCTGTTGCCAGAAGTGCGGGTACGAGGTGAACGCGGACTACAACGGTGCGAAGAACATCGGGCTACGGTACGCCCGGAAGCGGACACACAGACTCCGTTCCTCGCCCAAGTCGGGGAGCGGAGACGCAGAAGTAGACCTGCGTGTGAATGGTGGGACGTTGAACAGCGAGAGTCACCGGCCTATTGCTGGCGACTGATTGCCGGGAGTCCACATCAAAGCCCCACCCTCAAGGACCGAGGCGCGGAGCGCCGAGGGAATAGGGTGGGGTAGTTTACATGAAGCGACTGTACCGACACGACGAGCATCGCAGTTCGTCGTTGCGATGCACGAGGACGCCCCGCGAGCAGTTCGGGCACGGGCCGACGACCGCCGACCCCTCGGTCTCGCTGTTGGCCCGAACCACCCGGCGAAGCCACCGGATTTCCGACTCCAACTGCTCGACGCGCGCTTCGAGTTCCCGAACACGCCGCTCCCGGCGGCGGTTGCGCTCGCGGCGACCACCGCGCTCTCTGTCTGCTTCCCGAATCACGGCTTTTCACCGACTACCCGTACGCTGTCTGCCGTAGTAACCGTTCGCACACCTGCAAGTTCGCTTAGAGAAAGGACTTTGCCGCCTGTCAGCGTAGCGCCTCCGGACCATGAGTTCCGAGACACGACCGGAGCGTTCCGACCGCGCCGTCGCTCGCCCCCGAGGTGAGCGCCGATGAGCGTCGTCGCCCGCCTCGAAGTCATCCCGACCCGCGAGGAGAGCATGTCCGACGCCGTCGCGGACGCAGTCGAGGCCCTCGAAGGGTTCGACGTGAGCTACGAGACGACGCCCACCGACACGGTCATCGAGGCCGAGAACGCCGGAGAGGTGTTCGCCGCCGCGGAGGCCGCCCACGCCGCGGTCGCAGACGACCGGGTCATCACCTCCTTGGAGGTGGACGACCAGCGCACCCGGAGCCAGCGCCGCCACGACCGCGTGGAGTCGGTCGAGCGCCGACTCGGCCGACCGGCCAAGCGCGAGCGCCCCGCCGGAGCGTCCCGAGGGCGAGAGACCGAAGGACGAGACCAAGAGACCGGGACCCAGTCGGCCCTGTACGGCGGACCGCGCCGGTCGAAAGCCGCGCCCGCCGAGACCGGTCCGAGTCACTCGCGGTACCTGCGAGCCGAACGACCCCTCCCGCGCTAATCCATGAGAGACGGAAAGTCGCCGGGTGAGAAGTCGCCGGACGAGGAGTCGCCGGGCGAAGGGTCGCCGGACGAGGAGTCGCCGGGTGAGAAGTCGCCGGATGAGAAGTCGCCGAGCGAGGAGCCGCCGGACGAGGAGGTGCTGGAACTCGACGGCGAGGCTGGCGGCGGCCAACTGTTGCGGACCGCGCTCGCGCTCTCGATGGTGAGCCAGACGCCCTTCCGGATGGAGAACATCCGAGGCAATCGACCCACGCCCGGCCTCAAGTCACAGCACCTCACGGGCGTCCACGCCGCCGCCGAGGTCTGCGACGCCGCGGTCGAGGGCGCTGAGCCGGAGTCCGAGGAGCTGACTTTCCGGCCGGGAGCACCGACCGGAGGCCGAGTCGAAGTCGAAATCGGGACCGCGGGGAGCCTCCTCCTGCTGTTCGACGCGCTCGTGCCGATTGCGACCCGTCTCGACCGACCGCTGGCCGTCACCGCGACCGGCGGGACCGACGTGAAGTGGTCGCCGACGATGGCTCACTACCGGCGGGTGAAGCTCCCGCTGGTGCGAAACGCAGGTCTCTTTGGGACGGTCGAGTCCGCCCGGTCGGGCGGGACCGGGTTCTACCCCGCGGGCGGCGGCGAGGCGACCCTCCTGCTCGCGCCCTCCGAGATGGACCCCATCGAAGCGACCGACCGGGGGTCGCTCGAAGGCGTGCGAATCTACTCGAAGTCGTCCGCCGACCTCGCCGAGGCCGACGTGGCCGAGCGACAGGCCGCGGGCGCAGTCGAGGAGTTTCTGGCGGGTCTGGACGAGGAGATTCCGGTCACCGAGCGAACCGTCTCGGCGGTCGAAACCCTCTCGACGGGGTCGGCAATCGCGGTCGCGCTGGACTACGAGGAGACGACCGCCGGGTTCGATGCGCTCGGCGAGAAGGGGAAACCGGCCGAGGAGGTCGGCGCGGAAGTCGCCGAGAAGGCCCTCGGGTTCCACGAGGGCGTCGGCGCGGTGGACGCCCACACCGCCGACCAACTCGTCGTCCTTCTCGCGCTGGCTGGCGGTCAGGTGGCGATTCCGGAGGTCACGGCCCACGTCCGGACCGGCGTGGACCTCGTGAACGAGTTCGGCTTCCCTGTCGAAATCGAGGAGGGCGAATCAGGCGAGCCAGCAATCCTGACTGCACCGAGGTCAGAGTAGCCAGCCGCCCTGATTTCTCGCAGTCACCGAATCCGGTGGTAATCGTACTGCCCGCGGATGTTCTCGTGGAAGTACGACCCGTGAGAGCGGGCGCTGAGGAACTCCTCGTAGGTGTCGCGGGCGACGTCGGCGTACCGGTAGACGCCGCCGCTCTCGAACTCGATTTCGAGTCGCTCGGCCTCGTCGTCGTAGCCGATGGACCGGATGGAACTCGACGCGACGGGCGTTCTGGTCTCGGTGACGCAGTCGAGTCGCTCGTAGGGGACGTAGCCGACGATTCGGTCGGCGTGGTAGAGGACGAGGCCGTTGCGGCCCTCCTCGAGTTCGTCGCACTCGATTCGCTCGTCGCCCACCGTGATGGCTTTCATGTCGGGTGTTCGGCGGATTCGGTGGTCAAGCCATCGGCCGGGCGTCGGTCGAGGTCACACCGCGGACGCGTAGTCGGTCGAGGTCTCGCCGCGAGGCGTTGGCGGAGTCGGTACAACTACGACCCTCGCGTGCCTACCCGGTTCCATGCCCGAACTGTACGGCGAGTACGACGGCGAGGCCGAGTCGCAATTCGCCGCGTGTGTCGTCTGCGGGAAGACCCTCGACCTGTTCGAGTCTCACCCGATGTTCCGCGACGAAGACGTGTCTGAGGTCGGTGACGTGGTCGCTCGAACCTACCACTTCTGTAGCGACAACTGCCTCGAAACGTGGCGGCGCGAGCGGGACATCGGGCAGTAAAAAAGGACGCTGTGTTGCTCTCTCAGGCGATGCGCCGTCTGACGCCGCTGGAGATGCGCTTGCGGTTGTAGAGCAGTTCGCCGAACACCCAACCGACGAGCAGGAGTCCGGCGGCGACAGCGCCGACGAAGTCCCACGGACCCATCCAGACCGGACGGACCCACGGCGCGATTTTCGACCACTGGGTTGCGAACTCGCCCATCGGTTCGGCGATGGGCGTCCCGGCGAACGCGGCGGTCAGCCACTGCGAGAAGGTGAGTTTCTCGCCGGTGCCGGGCGTCAGGCCCGCGCTCCCGGTGATGGGATACTCTCCTCGGGCGTTCTGGTCGGCCATCGTGGGCCGGTCGGTGCCCATCGCTTCGTCGCCGAGGTGCATCCGTTCCACGTCGTAGGGTGCCCACGGCGCGTAGAACTCCCAGACGATTTCGCCCTGCGGGTTGACCTCGATGACGCGGTGGTTGTTCGAGTCAACGATGAGGGTGTTGCCGTTGGGTAGGCGGTCGGCGTCTCGGGGCCAGTTGAAGCTCTGCTGGGACCCGACCTGCCACGTCTGTTCCCATCCGTCGTCACGCTTGGCGTACTCGACAACCCGGTCGCCGTGACTGTCGGCGACGAGGAGAGTGGGCGTCCCGTTCTCGCTCTCCATGTAGGTCGGGTTGTGCTGTTCGTTCATCACGTCGTAGTTGTTGTCGCTCCCGAGGCGCATGTCGATGTCCTTGGTGGAGCGATTGATGACCATCACCTGGTCGAAGTTCCGCGGCGAGACGAGATACTGGCCCTCGGCGATTTTGTCCACGTCGTTGACGTGGGTCCAGTCGTCGTTCGTGCCGTCACCGGCGTACGTGCCGCCCTGCTTTTTCGTCCAGTCGGTGTGGTTGCGGAACTGCCACTCCCAGACGATTTCGTCCTCGCCGCGGTCGTAGATGAAGATGCGGTCCTCGTTGACCTCCTTCTCGGGGTTGTAGTTCCGCATGTTGGCGACCAGCAGTTGGTCGCCGTTGATGAGGTCGGCGTCGTGGGTGTCGTGGACACCGTCGAAGCGCTCCTTCCAGACGACTTCGTCGTCCTGCGGGTTGTACTCGTAGATGATGGTCCCGCCGCGAGCGGTCCCGGTAACGAGGACGTTGCTCCCGTTCACCGGGTCCACGTCGTAGAACCACGTCGCGTCCACGTTGGACCCGTTGTGGACCCACTTCACGTCGCCTCGGGGACCGACCCCGACGAGGCGGGCGGGCTTCTTCCCGTTGGCTTTGCCCTTGAACTTGAATCCCTGTATCGAGATAACCGTCGTTCCGCCAGCGGGCGACTCGATGGTCCCTTTCTGGAGGTTCGTATCGCTCGGTTCGTACGTGAGGGCGGAGACCGCTGAGGGGGCAAGCAACGACACGATGACCAACAACACCACGGCGCGTACCAGCCACGGCCGCGATAGGAATCGCGTCTTCGACTCGTTCGACATACACTCCGATACATCTATCCGCGATATATGGGTTTTGTCCTCTTTCTCCTAGAAGGCGCTGGCAAACTACCATAAGTTGGCCGGGAATTTTACCCGGCTTCGACCCTGGTGCAGGTATCGCTGTCGGCAACGAGTTCGAGTGAGAGGAGGCAGAAAGAAATCAAAACAAAACCTTAAGAAATATATTTCATTCTTATAGACAACAGATTATTTCTTTTAGGTCCAGCTTACCGCCGGACGACTCGTCGGGCGCGCGGCCGAGCAACCGGCGGCAGGGGCACGGTGAAAGATTCCAACACCGAACGACCGGCAAACAGTTCACGGGCGGGATGAAGGGGCCCGACCGGGCGGGGCTGCAACAAAGCAACGTCACACCGGTCCTGCCGTTCGGGATAATTCACGGTCACGTCGAGACGACCCGACCGGACAGAACCGTTCGAGACGGAACTCCATCCTTCGGCTAGTTTTATGCCCGACGAGGTGGCCCACCTACCGAGAGCATGTTCCAGAATCGAACCGACGCCGGACGGCAGTTGGCCGACCTGCTCGACGACCACGACGTGGACGCCGACGTGGTACTCGGAATCCCTCGCGGCGGCCTGCCTGTCGCGCGCCCCGTGGCCGACGCGCTCGACGCCCCGCTCGACGTCATCGTCGCGTCGAAGATCGGCGCGCCGAACAACCCCGAACTCGCCATCGGCGCGGTGGCCAGCGACGGGTCGGTGTGGCGCAACGACGACCTCATCGACCGCCTCGGGGTGGACGAGGAGTACGTCGAACGCGAGCGCCAGTCCGAAGCCGAGGCCGCGCGCGAGAAACTCGAACGGTACCGAGGGACCGACGACCCACCGGACTTGGAGGGCAAGCTCGTGGTGGTCGTGGACGACGGCCTCGCCACGGGCGCGACGACGACGGCGGCGCTCCGGCAGGTCCGCGAGGCCGGGGCGAGCCGCGTCGTCCTCGCCGTGCCGGTCGGGTCGCCCGACTCCGTCGAGCGACTCCAGTCCGAGGCCGACGAGGTGGTCGTCCTCGAAACGCCGCCGCACTTCAGCGCAGTCGGCCAGTTCTACGAGTCGTTCGCGCAGGTCTCCGACGAGGAGGCGATGGAGTATCTCGACGGCTGAGGGCGATGGAGTATCTCGACGGCTGAGGACGATGAAGTCCCTCGAAGGTTGGCGGCGCTTCGGCAGAAGAATATTGCAGAATTTCACAATACTGCTCGCACGAGGACATTCCAGCTAATCCGCGGTATTTACCGGCTTATATCCGGATAAATGGGGCGTTCAGGCGTCGAAATACGCGCGGCAGAACCGCTGGAAGAGGCGGCTTTGAGTGCGAGACTCATGCACGACAGCGAAACATTTAAATAGTTACCGGCCTTACTGATGGTTAGGAAGCGAGGCCCGCGGAGATTCTTTAGGTTTTCTCCTCTCCCTGAGCCTCACCCAACCCATCCATCATGACGAGTACACGCATCCAGAGCTACGACGAACAGAACGGTGTAACCGAGTCCGAGCGAACCGACGAGCCCGAAACCGAGGAGACCGCCCGCGAGACCGAGGACCAGCAGGTATGCCCCGAGTGCGGCGGCGACCTCGCCACCCACGACAACGAGACCGTCTGCGAGGAGTGCGGTCTCGTGGTCGACGAGGACAACGTGGACCGCGGCCCGGAGTGGCGAGCGTTCGACTCCAAGGAGAAGGACCAGAAGAGTCGGGTCGGCGCACCGACGACGAAGATGATGCACGACAAGGGCCTCTCGACCAACATCGGCTGGCAGGACAAGGACGCCTACGGCAAGTCGCTCGGTAGCCGCCAGCGCCAGAAGATGCAGCGGCTCCGCAAGTGGAACGAGCGGTTCCGCACCCGCGACAGCAAGGAGCGAAACCTCAAGCAGGCGCTCGGCGAAATCGACCGCATGGGGAGCGCGCTCGGCCTCCCCGAGGAGGTCCGCGAGACCGCGTCGGTCATCTACCGCCGCGCGCTGGACGAGGACCTCCTGCCGGGACGCTCCATCGAGGGCGTCGCCACCGCCGCGGTCTACGCCGCCGCGCGCCAGACCGGGACTCCTCGGTCCATCGACGAGGTCGCTAACGTCAGCCGCATCGACGAGATGGAGTTCAAGCGGACCTACCGCTACGTCGTCCGAGAGCTGAACCTCCAGATTCAGCCCGCCGACCCCGAGGACTACGTCGCCCGCTTCGCCAGCGAACTCGGCATCTCCGACGAGGCCGAGCGCCGCGCCCGCGAACTCCTCCGGACCGCCAAGCGTCAGGGACTCCACAGCGGCAAGTCGCCGGTCGGCCTCGCCGCCGCCGCGGTCTACGCTGGCCCGCTCCTGACCAACGAGAAGGTCACGCAGGCGGAGGTCAGCGACGTGGCGCAGGTCAGCGAAGTGACGATTCGGAACCGCTACCACGAGCTTCTGGAGGCCTCCGAGAGCGGCGCGGTCCCGGCCTAAATTCGATTTCGACGGCCGGAAGAGCGGCTCTGGGGCGTGAAACCAGTTTTTCGGCGCTGTTTTAAAACGAAGGAGTAGCGATGCGGAGAGTTCAACCCATCAGCAGAAGTTCTGGGTCGCGTACACCTTCCCCTCGCCGGTGACGAAGACGCCGATTCCCTCGTCGTCCCACGCCTCGGTCAGGATGTTCTCGCGGTGGCCCTGCGAGTTCATCCACCCCGTGACGATGCCCTGCGCCAGTTCGTCGGCGTTCGCGTACCGGACGATGTCGCCGTCGCCAGTCCGGACCCGCCGGTCGTAGTAGGTGTAGGCGATGTTCTCCGACCCCGTGTAGTAGGTGCCGTCGCCCGCGTCGGCCCGGCAGTCGTAGCCGAACTTGTCGTACCGGTCGCTCATGGTCTCACCGCTCGGCGAGGTGTGGGCGAAGTAGTCGTTTTTCGCCATGTCCTCGCTGTGATAGCGCGCGATTTCCCGGAGGTCGGTGTCGAAGTCGAGTTCCGCGAGACCGTGGTCGGCGCGGCGCTGGTTGACGTGGTGGTGAACCCGCCGCTCGACCCGACCCCAGTCGAGGTCCGAGAGCGGGGTGTCGCCGCCCGATGCGTCGGCCCCCTCCACGACGAGATACCCGACTCGCTCGCCGAGATGGGCCGTCTCGCCGTCACGGCTCCGTTCCTCCTCGACTTTCACCTCGACAGAGGAGTCAGTCAGATTGCGGTACCGGACCCCGCAGGTGTTCGCGCCCCGGAAGGTCTGGACGGCCGCGACGAGGGTCGGGTCGCTGTAGGTCCCGCCGAACTGGATGGTCCGCCACGACCCGACCACGTCGTCCCGCGTTCCGGCCTCGAACGCCCGACCGTTCAGCGTCCCCGAACCGGGTTCGACCGCGAGGTAGCCCACGTCCTCGACTCGGTGGGGCCCGCCCGCCTCCTCCTCTTGAAGTCGGGCCTCGAACCCCGAGGTCGAGATATTCCGCTGGCGAGCGACGACCGGTTGCGGCCCCTTCACGGTCTGGGCCTGCGAGAACACGACCGGCGCGGTCGAAAACGAGGCGGAGAACGACTGGCTCGCCCAGCGGTGGTTCGTGCCGAAGCGACCGGCTTCGAGGGTCGTCCCGTCCGCGAGGCTGTGACTCCCGGCGTCGGCCGCGACCCATCCGAGCGTCTCCTGCCGGTGGGGCCCGTCGAGATAACGCCACTCCTCGACCGCGATTTCGAACGAGGAGCCTCCATCGGACCCGGCCACGTTCCGGAGTCGCGGCGTCGCGGGTTGCGGCCCCTGATAGGAGAGCGACGGCGCGAGGACGACGGGGGCCGAGTAGGAGCCGGACAGTTCGACCGTCGTCCACTCGTGGTTGGTCGTGACCGCGCCGACCTCGGTCGGGACGCCGTCTGCGGTGGCGGCGCGTGCGGTGGTGTCGGCGGTAACAGACTCACCGACCGCACCGAGTCCGAGACTTCCGGCGAGGAGGCCAGTCGCTCGGAGGTAGTCGCGTCGGTCGAGCAGTGATGGCTCTGAGCCGCCGTCGGGGTCCTGGTCGTGCGCCATGCGCAGTTCAAGGTTCGAGTAAGACTTTATCAACGCTCTGCTCTGGGACGGACCCGCCTCGGGTTCGAGCGAATCAGAGCATCCGAAGGAGGTAGAACCCGACCAGCGCGACCGACGAGAGGAGACCGAGGACCGCCGTCACCGGCACCCATCCGACGTTGAACGGAACCTCGAACTCGGGCGACGCTCCGGTCGCCTCGGGGTTCCCGGCTTCCGTGGTTCTCCCGGCCTCCGCGGCCCCCGACCGCCGGAGGTTCAGAAGCGCGGCATTGACGAGTCCGAACAGCGTCAGCATTGCGAGGTTGGCCAGTTCGGCGACGGTGCCGATGTCGCCGAGGAGCGCGAACGGGACCGCACCGACCCCGACCAGCGCGACCGCGAAGTAGGGCGTCTTCCGGTCCGGATGCACCCGCGAGAGAACGGTCGGGAAGACGCGCTGGTCGGACTCGGCGACGCCGTAGACCAGCCGAGACGTGGAAATCAGGTTGATGAGCGCGGTGTTCGTGGTCGAGAACAGCGCGACGACTGCGAGGAAGACCCCCGCGCTCGGGCCGAGACCGACCTGCGCGACCAGCGCCAGCGGCGAGTCGGACCCGCCGAGCGTCCGCCAGTCCACGACGCCGACCGACGAGACGGCGACCAGCGCGTACAGCACGGTCGTCGTCAGGAGTGCGAAGACGATGGCCCGTGGCACGGTCACAGACGGGTTCTCGGTCTCCTCGGCGACGTTGACGAGGTCCTCGAACCCGACGTAGGCGAAGAAGACGAGGAAGGACGCCCGGAACAGGCCGGTTAAGTCGTTCGGCGTGCTGAAGGGGTCTACTGCGCCCCAGGACCCGATGCCGACCCAGATGACGACCAGCATGCCGACCACCCCGGCGGCGGCCATGAAGACGTTGAGTTTCGTCGAAACGTCGATGCCGACGAAGTTGACGACGGACAGCACCGCGACCAGCGCGAGCGCCGTCGGGACGATGGACACCGCTGCGAGCGACGAGAGGTAGCCTGCGAACGCGAGCGCAACCGTTGCAGCCGCGATGACGCCGACGAGCAGGCGGGCGACCGCGGTAAACTCCGCGACGAGGTCGCTGTCGAACGCTTCGCTGACGTAGGCGTAGTCGCCCGCAGCTGACGGGAGCCGCGAGGAGAGTTCGGCGTAGCTCAGGCCGGTGAACGACGCGACGACCGCCGAGAGGAGGAAGGCGACGACGATCGATTCGCCGGTGAGTGCGACCGCCTCGCCGAGTATCGCGTAGATTCCCGCACCGAGGATTTGGCCGACGCCGTAGGCGGTCGCTCTCGGGAGGCCGATTTCGCGCTGGAGGTCCGGCATACGTGATTCGGCGATACCTATTTTCTCTCTGCCGCCGTATTTGCTTTCGGGGAGATACCATGCCCGGCAAGAAACTCCTGATGATAGTCGGCGACTTCGGGGAAGACTACGAGATTATGGTCCCGTTTCAGGCCCTGCAAGCGGTGGGCCACGAGGTAGACGCGGTCTGCCCGGAGAAAGAGGAGGGCGAGACGGTCAAGACCGCGGTCCACGACTTCCGAGGAGACCAGACGTACGTGGAGACTCGCGGTCACAACTTCCAGCTGACCGCCTCGATGGACGACGTGGACCCCGCGGAGTACGACGGACTGGTCCTGCCCGGCGGGCGAGCGCCGGAGTACCTCCGGACCCACGACGAGGTGATTTCCGCGGTCCGGCACTTCTTCGAGGCGGACAAGCCGGTCGCGGCCATCTGTCACGCGGCCCAGATTCTGGCCGCGGCGGACGTCATCGAGGGCCGGACCTGCTCGGCGTACTCGGCGCTGGAGTCCGACGTGGAGGGCGCGGGCGGCACCTACTACGACGGCGTGACGACCGACGGGAACCTCGTGTCGGGGCGCGACTGGAGCGACCACGTGGAGTGGATTTCCCAGTTCCTCGACGTGCTGGGGACCGAGATTAGCCACGGCGAGGGCACGCAGGCCGAACCGGCGGAGGAATAAACAGCGGTTCCGAATTCGACACCCTCAAATCCGGTTCCGATTCTCGGAGTGTGGGAATTAATGGCAAGTTTCTCGGTCTCTTCCGTCGTCGTTCTACTCGGGGGAAGAACGATGACAGTTCAAGACATCGCCAGAGACGAGGTCGTAACGACTCAGCCGAGCGCGTCCATCGCCGACGTGGCGGCGACGATGCGCGAGGAGAACGTGGGGTGCGTCGTGGTCGCCGAGGACGGCCGACCGACAGGCGTCGTGACCGACCGGGACGTAGCACTGCGAATCGTCGCCGACGGTGAGTCGCCCGAGGAGATGACCGCCGGAGACGTGATGACCGGCGACCCGGCGACGATTCCGACCGACGCCGGGGTGTTCGAGTTGACCGAGGCCATGAGTGCGGCCGCGGTCCGGCGGATGCCGGTCGTGGACGACGGGGGGAGTCTCGCGGGCATCGTGACGCTGGACGACCTGAATCGCCTGCTCGTGGACGAGATGGGCGAGTTGGCCGACGTGGTCGAGGCCGAGTCGCCGCCCTACTGAAACCACATTTTTCGCTATTCGTCAGTCGTCTCAGTCTCGCTCAGTCTCGTCGTCCTCGGCGTGGACCGTGAGGACCGGCGCGTCGGCGAGTCGGACGACCTTCTCGGTGACGCTCCCGAGGAGATAGCGGTCGATACCCGTCCGACCGTGGGTCCCCATCACGACGAGGTCCACGCCGTTCTCGTCGGCGTAGTCGAGGATGGTCCGGTGCGGAGTACCGTGACCGACTGTGGTCTGGACGCGCTCGACGCCCGCCTCCTCGGCGCGCTCGGCGGCCGAGGTGGTGGTTTTCTCGGCGTAGCGGTCGAGTCGCTCCTCGACCGAGGCGGCCTCGATTTCGTTCGGGACCGACGCGACGTCGACGACGAACAGGAGGTGGATTTCGGCGTCGTAGGTCTCGGCGAGGTCCAGCGCGTGGTCGAGAGCGCGGTCGGCCTGCTGGCTTCCGTCGATGGGGACGAGGATTCGCTCGTACATGCTCTCCTCTTCGCGGGGAACCCACAGAAAAGGGCCAGTCAGTTCTCAGATTTCGGGAACGAACTCGGGGAAATCGAATCGCTGGCGCGTCCGGCGTCTCCTCGTCGCTGTCGTGGCCGTCTGTCACCACACCTTTGGCAATCGGCGTCGTGAGTCCGGACGATGCCTCCGGTCCGCCGAATCGTGGCCGACGTGCTGAAGCCCCACGAACCGACGCTGGTCGAGTTCGCCGAGCAG
This sequence comes from Halorussus ruber, assembly GCF_004765785.1. Taxonomy (GTDB): domain Archaea; phylum Halobacteriota; class Halobacteria; order Halobacteriales; family Haladaptataceae; genus Halorussus; species Halorussus ruber. The sequence continues at coordinate 15,029 of NZ_SBIT01000020.1, forward strand.
ATGGCCGCCGTCGAGGGAATCGCCGGAGCGAACGCGACGGTCATCGAACTCGACATGGAGGTCCAGAACGTCAAGTTGACCGTCGAGGGCGAGGACGTGTCGGCCGACAGACTGCGCGAGGCCATCGAGAACATCGGCGGGAGTCTCCACTCCATCGACGAGGTGTCGTGCGGCGAGTACGTCGTCGAGGACCGCCAAACGCCACAGGATTAGCGTGAACCCGATTCGTCGCTTTCTCCGTCTGCTTCGGCACGAGGACGTGCAGGCCATCTCCCGGCGGTACTTCATCTCCAACGGGTTCGACGGGACCCTGACCAGCATCGGCGTCGTCCTCGGCGCGGTCCTCTCTGGCGTGCCCGACGGCGTCACGGTCGTCAAAATCGGCGTCGGCGCGGGGGTCGGACTGGGGACCTCGGGCGTCTGGAGCGTCTGGGAAATCGAGCGCGCCGAGACCAAGGCCGCGATTCGCCGGACCGAGCGGGCGATGCTCACGGACTTAGACGACACCGGATTCGAGCGCCGCCAGCAGAGCGTGCGGACGGTCCACGCCATCGCCAGCGGGATTGGACCGCTCATCGGGATTCTCCTCCCCCTGCTCCCGTTCCTAGTCGAAGGCGTCCTGCTGTCGCTCTGGCAGGCCGCTGCGGTTTCGGTCGCGCTCGGGGTGGGGCTGCTGGCCTCGTTCGGGGCCTACATGGGGTCGATTTCGGGCCAGCGGTGGTACGTCGCGGCCTTCCGGATGGGACTGGCGGGACTGGTCGTCGCGCTCATCAACCTGTTTCTGCCGGGGTAGCGGAGATTCGGGGCCGCACAGATTCGGAGGTGCGCGGGTTTCGATGGCGGTCGAAATTCGCCCGGAAGTGACTTTTTTCTCTGTTTTAAACATCCAAACCCATTTTTAAGCATTGTTTTACGTCTTTTAGACGATGCCGAAGGCTTTCAGACGGAAGACGGCAGACCGGCCGGTGGGACGCGCCCCGGAGTTTCGAGGTGACGAAGGACGTGGCCGAGCAGATTTCGTAATCAGGTCTCCGCGCCTTCAGTCTCTTCCTCCCCACCGCGGACCGTCAGCACGGGCGCGTCGGATAGTCGGACGACCTTCTCAGTGACGCTCCCCAACAGGTAGCGGTCGATACCGGTCCGGCCGTGGGTGCCCATGACCACGAGGTCCGCGTCGTTCTCGTCGGCGTAGTCGAGGATAGTGCGGTGGGGGACGCCCTCCACGACCGCAGTTTCGACGCGCTCGACACCGGCCTCCGCGGCGCGCTCGCGGAGTCGGTCGGTTATCTTACTCCCGGCCTCCTCGAGTTGGTCGATGACCGTCACGGCGTCGAACTCTGCCGCTAAGGCCGACACGTCAACGACGTAGAGGAGGTGGATTTCGGCGTCGTAGGTCTCGGCGAGGTCGAGCGCCTGCTCGAAGGCGCGGTCGGCCTGCTGGCTTCCGTCGGTCGGCACGAGGATTCGGTCGTACATACCCGTCTGTTCGACGGGGACTGACAAGAAGACTCGGCCGATTCCCCGGAGATGGGAATCCGCCGTTACGTATTTTCCGTAACCCGTGGTAGACCCGCACATGAAGTACGACGACTTCATGGGCCAAGTCCAGAATCGACTCGAACTGCCAGACACCGGCCGGACGGTCCGGGCGACCCGCGCGGTCCTCCAGACGCTGGCCGAGCGACTGCAAGAGGGTGAGGCCGAGGACCTCGCCTCGCCGCTCCCGATGGAGGTAGACTACTACCTGCTGTCGGCCGACTCGGGCCAGCGGTTCGACTACGACGAGTTCCTCACTCGCGTCGAGGACCGCGCGAACGTCGAGCGCTCCGACGCCGCCTACTACGGAAAAGTGGTGGTCGGCCTCGTCAGCGAACTCGTTCCGGCGGGCGAACTCGAACAAGTCCGGGCGCAACTCCCCGACGACTTCGACACCCTGTTCGACCTCGTGGACGCCGAGGAGGTCGAGGAGTAGCGAGAAACGGGAGACCAGACCGTCAGCCAGTTAGCCCGTCAGCCAGTCAGACCGTCATCTGCATCTCCGACATCTTCACGAAGGCGGTCTCGTAACCCTCGTGACGGGCGATTTGCGGCGGCGCGTCCACGACGACAGAGAGTTCGTCGCCCGACTGGAGGCTGTCCACCGCCGCGCCGTAGTGGTACCCGAACTCCGGACTGAGCGCAGGCCGGAGGATGTCGTCGAAGACCGTCTCTCCGTCCCGCGTCACGTTCGCCGACAGCGACATGAACGGGAGCGGGTAGCGGTTGTACGGCGTCCGAGGCGAGACTGCGAGATAGGAGTTCCCGTCGGGAACGAAGTGCGGGTTCTCGTCGGGCGCGAAGACCGCGAACTTGACGTCGCCGGTGGAGGCCATGCCGACGGTGTTGGGCAGCGCGTCGGGCTTGGGCACCTGCGCGATGGGCATCTTCATGTCCATCGGGTCGAGCGCGCCGGGGGTACCCTTCTTGTCGGGGAGTTGCTCGTAGGGAAGCCCGCCGAGTTTCTCGCGGGTGTGTTCGAACTCCACGTCGATGGTGGTCTGCTCGCCGAACGCGCCCTCGAAGGGACCCATCCCGCGGGCCTGCATCGCGCCGATAGAGAGCTTCGCGGTGTAGGTCCCGTCGCCGTCGAGTGTCACGTTGTCGCCGAAGTGGTATCCCATGTTCTGCGAGAGCATGGGCCACAGCGACCGGGAATCGACTTCCTCGCCGTCTTTCAGCACCTTCGCCGAGACGTTCGCAGTCGGGAGGACGGTCTCGGTCTCCGTGTCCCAGATGGACGCCATCAGATGGGCGGTGGCCTCCTCGCCGACCTGCGCGAGGTTGGTGTCGGTGCCCGTAATCGTCCAGAAGGCGTGGGGCGCGCTGTACATCAGGCCGACCTTGTACCGGTCCTTCCCGCCCATCCCGACCATCTCCATCCCGTCGATGTGGGTGGGGTAGTAGACCTGCTCCTTGCGGTTTTCGACCGTGGTGAACTGGCTCGAAGTCGCCGACCGGGTCTCGAACATCCCGGTACACCCGGCGAGACCCGCGAGGCCGAGGGTCGCACCAGCGCGGAGGAAATCGCGGCGTTGCATTGCTGGGAGCTAGTGGAGTCGGGAAAATACGGGTTCTGGTACGGGCGTCGAAAAGAGGTGTCAGTCTATTCGTCGTTATCTCGGGTGAGGACGATGTGGAGGTCATTTATAAATGCGATGTTGCGTGCCTTCCAGAATTTCCGGCCAGCATAAAGGGAAAGGAGGAAAGCAAAAATAACTAGCCAAAAAGCAAGGGTTTCCCATTTACTGAACGCATTTAGATTTGTATTCAAGCTAGTTCCAGAACACTGCAAGATGGCAAATTCGACAAGAAGAACGATGGGCAGTAACAAAATACTTCTGAAGAAATTTACAATTGCTTCGTATTTCGAATAAAGAGTTGCTTCACGATACAGAAGTGTCTCACCGTATTTTTTAGCCTCTTCATTTTCATATTCTGCTCTTAGCCTTCTGCGGAAGTAGCGGTCTAAATCTTCTAAAACTTTGGTTGATACTTTATTAGGAATTTTATTTTTGTCAATGTTTGATCGGTGGCTACTCTCTTCAATTAATTCTTTAATGCAGTAGTCGGGATTCTCCTTGTTCTTTGAAAACGAAGGGAGGGAACCATCGCGTTCGATAACTCCAGTAATCCTACTATTTATCCATTTTAGACAGGGGGAAATTATCGACCCAACCGAGTGGATTAGACGGCCGACAAAATATGCTAATACAAAAAACGCAGTCCCGGCTATCAGGGTTGAGTTCGATAGCGAATCAATTTGAGGTACATCATAAAAAATAAAGGATAAGACAAGAGCTATTGCGCCGGGTATTATATCCGCTAATAAATCATATAGTGTAAAATTTCTAGTCGCCATATCACGAAATAGGGAAACCCCGGATTAAATTTCTGTCCTTTTTACTGGTGGTTTTATAATTCGTCCTGAAACAGCACCGATTCCTTGTCCCCGCACCCCTCTCGACCGCAGACTCCCGCCTCGTCACCAGCACGCTCGACGCCTTCAGAAAGCCGATCAAGCTCCCAGACCGCCTCGTGGCCGGTCTCGGTCCGGTGGTCCTCGATGCACTCGCGGGCCGCCGCGAGTTTCTCGAACTCCTCGTCGAGGTCGCAGTCGGGACAGGTGACGGTGGCGCGTTTGTTCGCCATCGTTCGGAGTGAGGAGTCGGGAGGATAAAATCCCTCCGGGGTCGCGCTCGGGCCATCTTCCACCAGCGAACGCTCGATGAAACAGTCCACCGACAAACGCCCGGCCGACCACCGACAAACGCCCGGCCGACCACTCCACCACGGAGTGGATGAAGGGGCCGACCGGTCGCGTTCAGTTTAGTCGTCTCCGGCGGCCCTATCTTCGCGGGCGGTGCCGAGAGCGAAGATATCCGCCGGAACGACCGCGAGCGGTCGGGGGCTTCAAGAAGCCTTCTTCGACACCTTGGTTGTAGCTCCCCTCGCAGTACCTTTGATTCCTCACTCCCGTCGAACGTCGTGGCGAAGCGTCCCGACGCCCTCGACTTCGACCTCGACCTCGTCGCCGTCTTCGAGGGGCGCGACCCCCGAGGGCGTCCCGGTCGAAACCACGTCGCCGGGTTCGAGCGTGAGGTACGTCGTAATCTCTTCGAGGAGTTCCGGCACGGACCAGATGAACTCGGCGCGCGAGGAGGACTGGCGCACCTCGCCGTTGACGCGCAACTCGACCCCGGCGTCGTCGGGGACCTCCTCGGGCGTGGCGAGGACCGGCCCGAGCGGCGCGGAGTTGTCGAAGGCCTTGCCGCGGACCCAGTTCTGCTCGCGGTCTTGGTCGTCGCGGTTCGACACGTCGTTCATGCAGGTGAAGCCAGCGACGTAGTCCATCGCCTCGTCCGCCGAGACGTTCCGGGCCTGCTCGCCGACGACGACCGCGATTTCGGCCTCGTGGTCCACGCGCTCTTTGCCCGCCGGGAGCGGGACGGTGTCGCCGTGGCCCGAGAGGGTGTTCGGGGGCTTGAGAAAGAGGAGCGGTCGAGCTGGAACGTCCTTGTTTCGCTCCTCGGCGTGGTCGTGGTAGTTCAGCCCCACGCAGACGATTTTCGAGGGGTCGGTCGGCGGGAGGAGGTCCACGTCCTCCTCGTCGTAGCTCCGTCCGGCGGCCTCGATGCCGTCGTCGGTCCACTCGCCGGTTCGGACGCTCCCGGCCGGGTCGCGGAATCTGACTTTGCGCATGTCAGGGGGTGTGTCGGGAGGGGGTAAAGAGGTTCCCGAATCCGCAACCCTGTGGGTGTTCTTCGGGCCGAGGATGAGAATCAACGACCAAAACGAACGTGGACAACGACGAGGAGCTAGCTTCAGACTTGAGCCAAGCCGTCTGCCGCACAGCACCGCACCGCTCCGCGACAGCCTCACGCCTCCCCAACCTCGGCGGCCGCGCGAGGCGGCCGCCTCCCTCGCGCGGTTGGCGGGGCGCACGAGAGCGCCCCGCCAGCGCGCGCCGGGTAGGTAAAACACAAATCGAGCGCGAGAGAAAGGAAAGAACGCTATATATTTTCTATAGAAATAATTATAATTCTCTAATATAGAATAAGTTAGTTCCCGTCCGGCGTCGGCAACGCCCGCTTCTCCCGGGGCGGAAGCAGGAAGTTCCCCCGTCTCAGCACCTCCATGTACTGCAAGATGCCGTTGTTGTTCTTCTGGCCGACCGCAGATCGCTCCGCGAGGTCCTCGCCGTTCATCGCCTCGCGGGTGTCCACGAAGTCCGAAATCGTGCGCTGGAGCGAGACGAAGTGCAGACCCGCGTGGCCGCCGTCGGTCGAGTCGAAGTCCCGGCGAATCATCACCGGCGAACCGTCCTTCCTCGCTCGGGCCGACTTCTGGGAGTGGCCGACCATGCCTCGGGTCCGGGCGTGGTCCTCCGCGTGGGCGGGACAGCCCTTCTCTTCCATCTTCGCCGAGTCGCCGAGGTTGTCGCCCGCGCCCTCCACGAGGTCCTCCTCGGCGTGGACCGGGCAGAACATCTTGCCGACGCGCTGGCTCCGACTGTCCTGTTCGTACCACTGTTCGAGATTGAGTTGAATCCGTGAAATCTGGGAGGTGGTGCCGCCAGCGAACGGCCCCTCCCGAATCGTCACGCTGTCCTCGCTGGCCTGATTCTTCTCGAACCCGGACTTGAAACCCATGTAGAGGGGAGCCTCGTCGTCCACCGGCCCGGAGTCCGGAATCCCGTCCACGTCCTGATGGTCGGCGGGCAGGCCGTCGCCGACGAACCCAGTTCGGCGGTCGGCCTTCTCGAAGGTTCCGGAGAGGTCGCCCTCCATCTCGACGCCGTTGATTTTCGATTGCTTCCCGAGGAGGGCCTCCTCGGCGGCCAGCACGACCTCGGCGTGGTCGCTGGCGAGGTGGACCACGGCGTCCTGCGTATCCAACTCGGGCTCCTCGAACGGCGCGAGCGCCCTCGGCTTCTGCAAGTCAACCGAGTCGGGCAGGTCGGCGTCGAACCGCTCGAAGTACGACCGCGAGTAGCCGACCGTGAACAGCAGGCCCTGATTCCCCCGTTCGTAGGCGCGTTCGAGGCTCCGGAAGGCCGACTCGACGCTCTCGCGGTCCGATTCCGTCGGCGGCCCGTCGCCCGCGTAATTCAACAGGAGGAGGACCCGATGCCGAGGCGGTTCGACGTTGCCGTGGTCGTCCGTACTGAGATACTCGTCCCAGGCGTGCTGGCGGTCGGGGAGCGTCGAGAGGTCGTCGGGACCGGTCGCCACGTCGAGGTCGTCGCCGCGGCTCATGCAGGCCGACAGCGCCGACGCGCCCCCGATTGCGACCGCGGCCTTGGCGAACTGGCGGCGAGACAGTCCTCCTCGTTCGCTCGGTCCGCCTTCGCCGGGTTCGCCGTCGCTCGGTCCGGTGTCGTCCATCGCGGGTGAGTAAGGACGGGAGGTGAAAGGGGGTTCTGGTTCGCGCGTCGAAACGCTCGGGTCGGTCGGCGAGAACCAATTACGGACTAATCCCACGACGTTTTGCTATCTCGGGCGCGCAGTTCTGCGCGCCCGGGATAGCGTTCTGGAAGAAGCTCTCGCCGCCGAAGACGCTCCGGCACAGGGAACGGAGGAACCCGCCCGTGGCGTTGTACTGTCGGGGAAAACGGTTCGGGGCGAGAGCGCGAACCTATCAGGTATCCAATTGAAAAACGTTTCTGCGAACCCTTTTGTGACTCGCAATCGCTTCTCGAAACGTGACCGACGAAAATCTCGACATTCTGGAAGAACTCGCGGGGCTTCCGACATTCCACCACCCGACGGTGTCGCCCGACGGCGACGAGATTGCGCTGTACTACGACGTCTCGGGCCGGAACGAACTCCACTTCGCGGACGCCGAGACCGGCGAGTTGACGCAGGTCAGCGACGGCGAGGTGCCGCGGAACGCTCGGTGGTATATCAAGTGGAGCGCCGACGGAAGTCGGGTCTTCTTCCACGACGACCACGGCGGCGACGAGCAGAACGACGTCTTCGCCATCGACCGCGACGGGAACGTCGAGTCGGTGGTCGAACTCGAGGGCCAGACGGTCCTCTCTGACGTGGGCGAGGACGGCGAGACCCTGCTGGTAGCCTCGCCCGAGAGCGGCCAGATGAACTTCTACCGCCACGATTTGGCGACCGGCGAGACGACCCAGCTCACCGACTACGAGCGGGCGGTCCGGGCCGGAAAGCTCTCGCCGGACTGCGAGCGCATCGCCTACGCCACCAACGAGGCCGACGACTACGACAACGTGGACACCTACGTGGCGAACGCAGACGGGAGCGAGGCCCGCAATCTCGAAATCGGCGAAATCGGGGCCGAGGCCTGGCCCGCCGACTGGGGACCGGCGGGCGAGCGCCTGTTGGTCTCGGACAACACCGAGAACTTCTCGCGGGCCGGAGTCTACGACCTCGACAGCGACGAGGTGACGTGGTACGGGAATCTCGACGCCGAGGAGGACCCAGTCGGCTTCCTTCCCAGCGGCGACCGGTTCGTCGTCCAGCGCACCCGAGACGCCCAAGTCGTGCCGGTGGTCTACGACGTTGCGTCGGGCGAGGGACGCGAACTCGACCTGCCGGAGGGGGTCGCCAGCGTCTCCCAGACCGGCGAGTTCGCGCTGGACGACGACCGGATTGTCGTGACCCACACCTCCTCGAACCGGCGGCCCGAACTGCTGGTCTACGACCTCGACAGCGACGAGTACGAGACGCTGGTCGAGGCCGAGTACGGCGAGTTCGACCCCGAGCGATTCGCGGAAGCCGAGTACTTCACCTTCGAATCGCACGACGGGCTGGAAATCGGCGCGCTCATCTACGACTCCGGGGAGCGGCCCTCGCCGCTGGTGGTCAACCCTCACGGCGGCCCGCGCCACGCCGACAGCCTCTCGTGGGACCTCTACACCCAGTTCCTCGTCTCGCGGGGCTACAGCGTCCTGCAGGTCAACTACCGGGGTTCGACCGGCCGCGGCCGGGAGTTCGTGGAACGGCTCTACGACGACTGGGGCGGCGGCGAGCAGGAGGACGTGGCCGAAGCCACCCGCCAACTGATGGCGGAAGACTGGATAGACGACGAGCGCGTGGTCGTCTTCGGCGGTTCCTACGGCGGCTATTCGGCCTACTGGCAGATGGTCCAGTATCCGGAACTCTACGCGGCGGGCATCGCGTGGATAGGGTTGACGGACTTGGAGGAGATGTACGAGACCACGATGCCCCACTTCCGGACCGAACTCATGGAGAAGCAGCTCGGGTCGCCCGAGGAGAACCCGGACCTCTACCGGGAGCGCAGTCCCATCGAACACGTCGAGAACCTCGACGCGCCCCTGCTGATGGTCCACGGCGTCAACGACTCGCGGGTCCCGGTCTCGCAGGCCCGACTGTTCCGCGAGGCGTTGCTCGATGCCGGATACCGAGAGGGCGAGGACGGCGACTTCGAGTACGTCGAACTCGGCGAGGAGGGCCACGCCTCCTCGGACATCGACCAGAAGATTCGGCTGTTCGAGACGCTGGACGACTTCCTCAAGCGTCGATTGCCGGAGGCGACGGCGAGCGTCGAGCAGACGGACTGAGCGCGCGACGCCACCGCCGAAACAGCGGAAACGCCGGTGTCGAACGGCGCGGGTGTCGCCCAGCGCAGTATGACTCAGACGAGGCGCGGGTCCGGAGCCTCGACCGCGTGGCCGCACCGCGGGCACCGGTAGCGCGCGCCGTCCTCCTCGGCGAACTTCCGCGTCGGGCCGACGTACCCGCACTCCGGACAGCGGCGAATCGGGAGGCGAATCACGTCCGACGCGACGGCCCGGACGAACAAAAGCGGGTCGCCGTCTCGCGCGAGACGGCGTTCCCCGGCGGTCGAGTTGCCGACTCGACCGCGACCCACGAGGGAATCCCGACCGCCTCGAAAACAGCGGAAATCGCGGTATGGCCGAAGACAGCGGAAAGGCCGGGGTGACGAGTGCCGGAGGCCGGACGGCGGAAAGGCCGGTGTGACGAACAACGGAAACGATGGCGTGACGGTGCGGCGAACAGCGGAAACCCCGGTGTGGCGGGAGACAGCGGAAACGACGGGGTGGCGCGGTGGAGGAGGGTCGAAGCGTCGCAACGCCGCGACGGACAGCGTGATTCTAAAGCAATCAGGACAATTTATAAACACCAGTATTTAATTCTTTAAGACAAGATATTATTCTTCTCGAGGAGACCGTAGCGTCGGTTCCCCCGGAGCGCGGGACTGATTACCCTCCAACCCCCAAAACCGGTGATGGCGGTCCGAAAGAGAGACGGGATTCGAATCACCGACGCCGACCGGACCTACGTCGCCGACGCCGCCAGCGCGGTCGGCGACGTGAATATCGTGAGCCACGCTCACGCGGACCACACCTTCCGGAAGACTCCGGAAGCGGTTGTCTGTTCGGCCGAGACCGCCGCGCTGGTCGAGGCCCGGACCGGCGCGTCGCTCCCGGAGTTCCGCGAGGAGACCGACGAGATTACGCTCCTGCCCTCGGGTCACGTGGTCGGGTCGCGGGCCGCGCTGGTCGAGGCCGACGGTGAAAACCGCCCAGACGGGGCCGACCGGCGCTACCTCTACACGGGCGACTTCTCGACGCGCGACCGACTCTACTTGGAGGGGTTCGACCCCGTGGACGCCGACGTGCTGGTGATGGAGACGACTTACAGAAGTGCAAGGAGAAAGCCCCATGCTTTAGCGCGGGGATGAATCCGACAATTCCTCCACCGACCACGTGTGAACGGATGTTTTAAGTTGTCAGATACTGTAGTGATAGTCAACCGAGGCGGCCTGTCCGCCCTGCCAATCGGACAATATCGGAATTCTCCGATTCCGCGCAGAAAGAACCCCTTTCTGTATCGGAACACGGGGTGAAGTCAGAAAAGTATCTCCGAATCCCATGCCGGGATAGGAGTAACGGCTGGTTGGCACAGCCAGTAGTCGTCTTTCGAGGCGACTACAAACCGTAACCATCCCAACCCAGCGGTGCGGTGCCGTGGGAATCCTCGCCCTTCAGGGCGGGGAGGATGTCAAGGGACGCCGACCTACCGATTTCCCCCGGAAACGGAGCTTCAGGGCCGGATTCGGGACTGGCTGGCGGACCACGACGACCGACCGCTCGTGCTGTTCGGCTACTCGCTCGGCAGGGCCCAGAAGCTCCAGCGCCTCGCCCGACAGGCGACGAACCGCCAAATCGTGGTCCACGACGCGATTCGGACCGTCAACGACGCCATCGAGGAGGCGACGGACCTCGACTTTCCGGCCGGGCCGATTCCGTCGTCGCTGTCGGCGGGAGACGACAGCGACGACGGAATTGACCTCGCGGGCGACGAAATCCTGATTCTCCCGACCAACCTCTCGCGGAGCGACTGGGTGGAAACTCTCACCGAGCGCCACGACGCGCTGAAGGCCGGGTTCTCGGGGTGGGCCGTCGAGGAGTCCTTCCGCTACCGGGGCGGCTACGACGCCACCTTCCCGCTGACCGACCACTGCGACTTCGACGAGTTGGTCGCGGTCGTGGAGGCGGTGGACCCCGAGGTGGTCTACACCCACCACGGGTTCGACGAGGAGTTCGCGGACCTCCTCGCCACCCGGTACGACTACGACGCCCGGCCGCTGCTTGGCGACCAGACGCGATTAGACGACTTCTGCTGACGGGAGTCCAGACAGTTTGATTCGATAACAACCCAATCTATTTCCGGTTAGGCTGTCGGGATTCCGACATGGTCTCCCGCGACGGACGCTCGCGCTTCCGTTCCCGACGCGGCCTCACGACGTTCGGAGCTATCACCGCGCTCCTCTTCGGCGCGGCGTATCTCGACTTCGGCACCGGACTGACCGGCGAAACGAGCCTCCTGCGACTCCTCGTCGGCGTCGCCGCCGCCGGAACGCTCCTGACCGCACCGTGGCTGAACTGGCGACAGCGCGCCGCGTCGCTCGCGGTGGTCGTCGGACTCGCCGCCTTTCTGTTCGGCGTCTACGGCGGTGCCGTCAGTTGCCACGAAGCGGAGTACGGAGTGCCGACCGACGACCACGGCGTCGAGTACGACTGGTGGACCAACACGCTCCACTTCGGCGAGAACGTGGACGGGTCGAACTACCGATGTCTGGGAACGCCGAGCCGGACCGCCACGCTCGCCGGATACGCCCTGACGAGTGCTGGCGCTCTCGAACTCCTGACTTAACCGGACCCCTCACGGCCGAACCTTCCGGGGCATCAACGTTTACGTCGATACCCGTCGTGCCATGAGCCATGCCGACAGTTGCCATCGTCGGGGGCGGCCCCGCCGGACTCAGCGCCGGACTGTTCACCGCGAAGAACGGCCTCGAAACCGTCGTGTTCGACACCGACGAGACGTGGATGCACAAGGCACACCTGTTCAACTACCTCGGCGTCCGGAGCCTCGGCGGCGACGAGTTCATGACCATCGCCCGCGGGCAGGTCGAGGACCGCGGCGTGGACCTCCGGATGGGCGAGGCGGTCACGGAAGTCGAGGAGAGCGACGAGGGCTTCACTATCACCACCGAAGACGCCGAGTACGACGCCCAGTACGTCGTCTTCGCCACGGGGACCGACACCGAACTGCCCGAGCAGTTGGGATGCGAGTTCGACGACGAGGAACTCGTGGCCGTGGACCTCTCGATGGAGACCAGCGTCGAGAACGCCTACGCCACCGGCGCGATGATTCGCAATCAGGAGTGGCAGGCGGTCATCTCGGCGGGCGACGGCGGCGCGGCCGCTCTCGACATCCTGAGCAACGAGAAGGGCGAGAAGTTCCACGACTTCGACACTCCCGCCGACGTGCCGAGTCTGAGCGATTTGCCCGACGAGAAGGCAGGAGGGGAAGACGACGAGGAAGAAGCGGAAGACGAGTAGGATTGAGTCCCCGTCTCACAGCACCGAGAACCTTTTTGACTGGCGGGTTTTCTGTCAGGTCATGACGGAAACTACTTCTTCTCTCGAAGGCTCCAACCTCGAAACCCCGGAACTCGAATCGTCCCTCTCGAAACTCGGATCGTATCTCTCGGCGGAACTCGGCGCGGACGTGACCGAAATCGAGATACTGGAGGAAGGTCTGAATCTCATCGCCTCGATTTCGACCGCGGAGGACGAGAGATACATCCTCCGACAGCCGAACAAGTTGCGAGACGCCGGGTACATGATAGGGATAGAGCGGGAGTGGGAGGTGATGCGACGACTCGACGCGACCGAACTTCCCACTCCGGAGCCAGTGGTGTTCTGCGACGACGAGTCGATTCTCGGCGACCCGTTTTTCGTCATGACCCGCCTCGACGGCGAGACCGTTCCCCTCGGCTCGGACCTCCCCGAGCGATTCCGGAGTCCGGACTCGCGCGAGCAGTTCGCCAACTGTCTCGTAGACACGCTCGCAGCGATGCACTCGCTGGACGCGGAACCGTTCGCGGGCCTCCTCGAACGAAAACCGCCGCGGGAGAAAGTCGCTCGCGCGTCGGACCGACTGGACGAGGCGACGAACGTGACGGGACGCGAGTTCACGAGACTTCGGTCGGTCGGGGACTGGCTTCGGGAAAATGCTCTCGCGGACTCGAACACGACGCTGGTCCACGGCGATTTCAGGCCCGGCAACCTCCTGTTCGCGGAAACCGACCGGCCCCAAATCAACGGCGTCCTCGACTGGGAGTCCGCGCTGTTGGGCGATCCGCTGACGGGACTGGGCTACCTCCTGCTCCGGTGGCGCGACGAGGGCGACCCGACGCCCTCGCTCGACCGACTCGAAGCCGAATACTCGAACGAGGAGGAACTCCGGCACCTCCGGGAGGTCAACCAACACGGGTTGGCTCCCTTCACGTCGAGACCCGGCAGTCCGACCCGGCGGGAGCTTATCGCTCGCTACGAGGAGCAAACGGGCTTCTCCTTCGAGAACGGGCAGTTCTACGTGGCGCTCGCGGCGTATCTGCTGGCGACGGTCTGGGCGGACCTCTACCGCGAGCAAGTCGAGTCCCGGAAGGAGGCGGCGTCCGGGGAGGACGGGGCAGAGACAGCATCTGAGGCAGAGTCAGAGACAAAATCAGAAGCCGAGTCCGACAGGCTACCGCACATCGACTACGTGACGACGCTCGCCGAGAGCGTCGTCAGCGGGGCGTTCGAGGTGTAGAGAGAAGATGAGATGTGGAACGGGACAGATTCACACGTCGTGGCCGTACAGCGGCGGGTCGCTGGCGGTGTCCACGACCACGAGGGGTTCGGCCCCCTCCGAGAACATCCCGTCGAGGGCCTCGCGTCCGTCTCGGTCCTCGGCGGAGGCAACCATCTCGCGGCGGTGGACCTCGCGGGCGGCCTCGGCCTCGTCGTCGGACAGCGAGAGTTCCGACCGGAGCGTCTCCCAGATGCCGTCGCCGTAGAGGTAGTAGGCCTCCTCGTCGCGCCACCCGAAGTTGTGCTGTGAAGAGTACTCGTACTCGTCGTCGTTTCGTGAAACTGCGTCCTGAATCCGGGCGAGCGCGTCGTCGAGGGACTCCTCGCTCACGCCGCGTTCGTCGGCGACCGCCGCGATTCGGTCCTCGGAGAACGGATGGTTGGTATCGCTCATGGCTTTCGGGGTGCTACGACGGAGGGGTTTAGAGGTTTGATGGCTCCTCGGTCCCCGGTCAGTTCGACCGCTTCTCTGGCTCCTCTTCGCTCGCCAACTTGTCGGCCAGCGACTTCGAGACGCCAGAGAGGTACGCCCCGCCCCAGACCGCGACCAGCACCCCGCCGACCAAATCGAACACCAAGTCGCTCATCGTGTTCGCCAGACTCACCTGCGCGAGGACGCTCTCGGTTCCCGTCATCGAGGCCATCCCGTCGAGGCCGAACTCCAGCAGTTCCCAGAGGACGCCGAACGCGAGCGTGAAGATGAGGATGAACCCGGCCACGAACTTCCGCGGGAGGTAGACCAGCGGGTCGTGAACGTCGAACGCCCGGACCGTGGCGTAGCCCGCCGCCGCGACCAGCGACGACGAGAGCGCGTGGGTGAGGTTGTCCCAGAGTCCGAACATCCCGTAGAGTCCGAGCGATCCGATAGCGTGGAGGAAGACCGGAATCACGATCCAGAGCGTGAGGCGGGCGTCGATTGGCAACCCGAAGTCGCGTTCGAGGAGGCCGGGCAGTTCCATCACCGCGAGCGCGACGAGGGCGTTGACGACCACGCCGACGTTCAACTCGTAGAGGCCGACCGCGAGGACGCCGACCAGCGCGAGTTGGAAGGCGCGGACGACCCGGCGCTGGTCGCGGTCGGAGAGGCCGAGCCAATCGTCGGCGGAGTCGGCGTCGGCGGAGTCAGCGTCGCCCTTCGAAGCCGAGGACTCGGTGGCCGACGACTTGCGCTCCCTCCCAGTCCAGAAGCCGAGGCGCTCGCGGTCCACGCGCCGGAAGTAGACCGTGAACAGCAGTCCCGCGAAGACGCCGACCCCCGTCGCGGCGGTCAGCGACCACATCACCCAGTAGAGTCCCCGGAGGTTGCTCGTCCCGAGCGCGAGGTCCACGGTCCACTGGACCACCGCCCACGCTCCCGCGGCGGCCATCGTGGTGGTCACGACGAACAGCACGGCGAACCCGGGCGACATCTCGACCACGGTGAAGGTGTCGAACTCGACCGCGACGGCCAGCGCGAGCGCCGGGACGACCAGAAACGCCGCGACCGACCGCGGCAAGAGCAGGTCGAACGACTCGAGGACGTAGGGAACGGCGACGAACAGCGACACCTCCCACGGGAGCGTCGCCGACCAGCGCCGGTAGGCCGCGACCGGCACCGCTGCGATGGCAATCGACGCGAGGCCGAGACCGGTCCAGAGGAAGTCGCCGCGGCTGGTGCTGACGAGCGCGGCGACGCCGATGCAGGCGAGCAAGACCCACGTTGCGACCGCGTTTCGTCGTCGCGCGACGATGCCGTCCGCGGCTTTGGTCTCTCCGGGCACAATCGGGATACGGCGGGGACAGGTAAAAGCGTGGAGCAGGGCGAAATTGGCAGATTACATATCGCAGAATGGAGTTTATTCTACCTCTCCCTCGAACGCCTCGGCGAGTTCCGCGCGCATGAACTCCCGGCGGACCCGGCGAGCGCGCTCCTCCGAGAGGTAATTCGACATGACGACGCGGGGGTCGTCGCTCCCCTGTTCGGCCGCGATGCCCTCCAGTTCGTCCAGCACGCCCTCCAGAACCGAGGTGTAGGTGTCGTACCAGTACCGCCGACAGAGCTGTGGACTCGGGCGCTCGCCGTCGATTTCCTCGGGGAGGCCTGCGCGCTCGGCGAGGGTTCGAAACCACGACCAAATCGTCTCGCGGGCCGCGTGAGGGTCAGCGCCCTGCCGGGAGGGGAAGAGGTAGCCCGACCAGTCCGCGTCCTCGCCCGCGAGGTCCTCGATTCTGTCGTCGAGCGCGTTCAGTCCGTAGACGAGGTTGACCTCGCCCGGCCCGTTCTTTCGCTCCTCGAACGTGACGTAGGGCGCTTCGTCCGGTCCCACGTCGCGGACGATTTGGGAGACGTGGAGGCTGGCGACCTCGTTCGCTCGGAGTCCCCACGCCGCGAGGGCGACGACCAGCAGGCGCTCGCGGGGCGAGTCGGCCGCCGAGGAGAGGTCTTGGACGTGGCGAGCGGAGAGGAGCGACGGGTCGGACTCCTCGGCCTGCCACTTGAACTCGTCGTAGAGGCCGGTCGCGGGGTTGACCGCGGCGAGTCGGCGACCCACGAGGTGCTGGTACCAGTCGTCCACCACGCTTCGGACCCGGACTTTCGTTCGGGCGCTGTACTCGCGGTCGTTCAGCCAGTCGAATGCCGCGTAACAGGCGTTGACGGCGTCGTACACCGGAACATCGGACTCGCGGGCGACGGCCGACAGCAGGTCGTCGGTGTCGTTGGCCTCGCGGTACGCTCGGACGTAGAGGTTGAGCCGACGGCGTTTCGCGTCGATAGACGATTTCCGGAGCGAGTGGCGGGAGCGCCGCCGATCGAGGAAGTTCCGGAGCGCGTCTCGGGTCTCGGAGTGGTCGGTCTCCCAGTCGTAGCCGTCGCCGCCGCCCAAACCGAGGTCCTCGCGCCAGAAGTCGCCGAACGAGCGGTCGTGGTGTCTGCGGAGGGCGGCGACGAAGGCGCGAAGCCCTTCGTTGCGGAACCACTGATGGGTCGGACGGTGGTTCTCCGGGTCCTTTCCCTCGGCTTCGAGCCGCGGGGCGACGGCCTCCCAGTAGAGGTCACAGAAATCTTCGAGCGAACACGTCGTCCAGCGAACGTCGGCGAAGGGGTCGCCACCCTGACCGTCCTGTTTCGTCGTTTCAGTCACGGGTTCGGTCCTCCCGTCGCGTCGAACCGGCGGTAGACGCCGTCTGCGTTGGATGGCGCGAATCTAAGACCGTCATATCTGGTCGTTTCGCCGGTTCTCACGCTTTGCTTATAATTTTATGGAAATAACGGACTGGTGGAGTCTGTTATCCCCACGGAATATTCGGCGCGAGCGACGGGAAAACGAATAAACTGTATCTCGATATATAAAATTCCCGGGTCGAGTCGTGGCGAGCGGGAGACGATTGACTCGCTGAATCAATCGACTTTGCCACTCGAAAGGACGCTGAGGCCCATCTAAGCCAACTATCTAATTTCTAAAGAAAGGTAATTGTTTTCGAAGCAATGCTAGACCAACGTCTCTGGTCGGTCGCCGAGGTAGTCGAAGACGGCCCCGAGGGTGAACCCGTAGGAGAAGTGCGCCCCGAGCGTCAGCACGAGGTACAGCACCAGCGCCAGTCCGGTGTAGCCCTCGTAGAACGCGGGTGCGAACCCGGTCCAGAGGACGAATCCGAACGGGAGGCCCTTGGTCGCGTACTTCTCTCCCGGCAGGTACGCCCCGATGGACGCGAACAGCAGGGGCCACATCACCATCCCGGTCAGCAGGAACAGGACGAACCCGACCGCGGTCGGACTCAGCGGTAAAATGGCGTTGAATCCGGTGAGTTCGGACAGCGTCCCGAAGCTCTCGATTTGGAACGCCCCGAGCGACGCCGCGATGAGCAGTCCCACCGTCAGCGCGCCGGTCCCAACCAGTCCTCCGACCGCGCCGATGAGACCGTCCACGACGATTCCCCATAGGTGATCAAAGTCCGGTTCCGCGGCCGCTTCGGCCACGTCTTCGCGCATTTCGGCCCCGATGTCTCTCTCTTCCCCATCCATGTGGGTAGTTACCACCTCACGAACGATAAGCCTTCCTCAACGTTCACGAAAGTTTGTCCAAAATAGATAAGTCCACGCGTCATGTTATCAACCACCATGAAGCTGGGGGCCGGGGACTACGCGCACGTAGTCCTCCAGCAGGGGGGAATCGTACCGAAGGGAACCCGCGTCGAAGTGTTCCGACAGATATTCACGGTCTTTCTGGCGCTGGGGACGCTGGTCGGGGTCGTCGTCGTCGGCTACATGGTGTACAACGCCTACAAGTACCGCGACGGCGACGGTCGGGGCGACGACCCGGACGCGCCGCGCCTCGGGGAACTCCCGACCGGAGGAGGCGGCGGTCGGAAACTCTTCCTCTCGTTCGGTCTCAGCACCATCATCGTGGTCTCGCTCATCGCGTGGACCTACGGGACGCTGCTCTACGTCGAGGAGAACCCGCCGGGCGAGGAGGGAGAGACCACCAACATCGAAGTGGTCGGGTTCCGGTTCGGGTGGGAGTTCGTCTACCCGAACGGCCACTCCGCCTCCACTTTGCGCGTACCTGAGAACGAGACGATTCGCCTGAGCGTGACCTCAGACGACGTGTTCCACACCTTCGGGGTGCCCGACTTACGCGTCAAGACCGACGCGATTCCGGGCCAGACGACCGACACGTGGCTCCGCGCCGACGAGACCGGGACCTACGAGGCCCGGTGTTTCGAACTCTGCGGCGCGGGCCACTCCTACATGACCGCCGAGGTCGTCGTGATGGAACCCGACGAGTACGAGGCGTGGTACGCCAACACCAGCGGCCCGAACGGAAATTCGAACAGCAGTAGCGCGGGCGACGCGCCGGACGGTTCGTCCGCGCTCGGAGCGCCGACCGGCGCTCCGAGCGTGCCAGCGGCCGCGAGTTCGCTGGAGGTGGTTGCATGACGGACGAAAATACGAAAGCCGACGGCGGAGTAGCCGACGCGACCCACGGCGCGGACCACCACCACGACCTGCCCGACCCCGGTCACGTCAAGCGATGGCTGGTCACGACCAACCACAAGGACATCGGCGTCCTCTACACCATCACGGCGCTGTTCTTCCTCGTGTTCGGGGGCGTGCTGGCGCTGCTGATGCGCCTCCAGTTGTGGACGCCGGGCGTGAGCCTCCTCGAACCGCTCCAGTACAATCAGGCCGTCTCTGCACACGGCCTCCTCATGATTTTCTGGTTCCTCTCGCCGTTCGCGTTCGGGTTCGCAAACTACGTGGTGCCCCTGCAAATCGGCGCGAAGGACCTCGCTTTCCCCCGACTCAACGCGCTGTCGTACTGGCTCTACCTGTTCTCGGGGATTCTGATGGGCGTCTCGTTCTTTCAGGGCGGCACCTTCTCCGGCGGGTGGACGATGTACGCCCCGCTCAACCTGCCGGTCTACACGCCCAACATCGGCGCGAGTACGGCGGTGCTGGCGCTCACGATGTTCACCGCCTCCGTCACGGTCGGGTCGGTCAACTTCCTGACGACGATGCACCGGATGCGCGCCGAGGGGCTGACTCTGCGCCGGATGCCGCTTTTCACGTGGACCATCCTGCTCACGACGTGGATGATGCTGTTCGCGTTCGCCGCCCTGCTGGCGGCGCTGATGATTCTGTCCGCAGATAGGCTCCTCGGGACGACCTACTTCTCGGCGACCGGCCACGCTGGCTCGCTGCTGTGGGCGCACCTGTTCTGGTTCTTCGGCCATCCCGAGGTCTACATCGTCTTCTTCCCGGCGCTGGGCGTGATGGCCGAGTGCTTCCAGACCTTCACGGGGCGTCGGCTCGTGGGCCGCAAGTGGTTCATCGCCGCGATGGTGCTGGTCGCGCTCCAGAGCTTCCTCGTCTGGATGCACCACATGTTCCTGACGAGCATCAACCTCCAAATCAAGACGCTGTTCATGGCGACTACCATCGGCATCTCGCTGCCCTTCGACCTGATGGTGTTCGCGCTCATCTACACCACGGTCAAGGGGAAGGTCCGGTTCACCACGCCCTTCCTGTTCTCCTTCGGCGCGCTGATGCTGTTCATCCTCGGAGGCATCACGGGCGTCTTCCTCGGCGCGGTGGTGCTGGACTACGAGTTCCGTGGCACCTACTGGGTGGTCGCGCACTTCCACTACGTGATGGTCGGCGGCGTGACCGCGCTGGTCGGCGGCCTCTACTACTGGTACCCCAAGATGACGGGGAAGATGTACGACGAATTTTTGGGCAAGGTCCACTTCGCGCTCTACTTCGTCGGGTTCAACCTGCTTTACTTCCCGATGTTCGTCGCGTGGGAGACTCCTCGGCGGGACTTCGTGTATCCGGAGGTCTTCGTCGGGTGGCACCAAGTCGCCACAGTCGGCGGATTCGTACTCGGAGCCTCCTTCCTCGTGATGTTCTACAACCTGTTCGTGAGCCTCTGGCGGGGCGAGGAGGCCGACGACAACCCGTGGCAGTACTCGACCACGACCGAGTGGGCGATTCCCTCGCCCCCGCCGCTGGAGAACTTCCCCGGCAAGCCGACTTTCCGCGACGGGTCGCTGAAGTTCCTGCCGGGGGCCGGTAGCAGGACCGGCGGCACGGGCGGGAGCGTGGCCGACGGCGGGGAGTTCACGGTCGAGGAGGCCACGGACGGCGGCGCGTCAGTCTCGCAGGCCGCCGACACCCACGCAGCGGACGAACCCGAGAGCCACGCGAGCATCTGGCCGTTCGCCATCGGCGTCGCGTCGTTCGTCCTGCTGTTCGGCCTCTCGGGTCTCCAGAACGCCAGCTTCCCGTCCGGAATCGAAGGCGGGTTCTACGCCGCGCTGACGGTCGGCGGACTGGTCGGCGGGCTGGCCGCGCTCGTTGCGATGGCGACCGAGGAGTTCCACGCGCTGACCGGCCCCTTCGGCGAGAGCTGGCCGTTCGAGGGCGTCGAGAACACCAAGCTCGGGGTCTGGATATTCCTCGCCAGCGACGTGGTGCTGTTCGGCGCGTTCGTCGGCTCCTACGCCTTCATCCGGGTCGCGGAGGGGTGGACGAACTGGCACCACCTGATTCCCGAGGCCCACGTCCCTCTGCCCGGACTCATCAACACGTACATCCTCCTCACGAGCAGTTTCACGGTGGTGCTGGCGCTCGTGGCGGCGGAGAAAGGGAGTCGCTGGGGACTGGTCGGGTCGCTGGCGACCACCTTCGTCCTCGGGATGGCGTTCCTCGTCAACAAGGCGCTGGAGTGGTTGCACCTGTTCCACGTCCACACCGAGGCCTTTCCGCAGGGGTGGAACATCGGGACCAACATCGCGTCCTCGACGTTCTACCTGACGACGGGTCTGCACGGCCTGCACGTCATCGCGGGGCTAATCGTGACGCTGTACCTCCTCGTGCGAGCGTGGAACGGGGCGTATCTGGACGACGACCGGCCGGTGGAGTACTTCGGCCTCTACTGGCACTTCGTGGACATCGTGTGGCTGTTCCTGTTCCCGCTGTTCTACATCCTGTGACCACGACCAGAAAATCAACCACCGACATCCAACCATGACCCGAGTCAAACTATACACCGCGATTTACGTCGTACTGTTCGCGTTCGCAACAGCGCAGGTCCTCGTCGAGCAGTCGGGCGGCCTGCCCTACTGGACCGCGTTCTGGGCCATCATCGCGCTGTCGTTCGTGAAGGCGCTGATGGTAGCGTGGTACTACCAGCACCTCAAGTGGGAGCCGCGGTCGGTGACGTTC
Source organism: Halorussus ruber (assembly GCF_004765785.1). Lineage (GTDB taxonomy): Archaea > Halobacteriota > Halobacteria > Halobacteriales > Haladaptataceae > Halorussus > Halorussus ruber. Next base: position 36,436 of record NZ_SBIT01000020.1, read on the forward strand.
ACGATGTTCGTCGGCCTGCTGGCCGCGCTGGCGCTGACGACCGCGGCGGCGTACTCGATACTCTGACCCGGCGGGATCTCGACCTTCACGTAAAATTTTTTACCGGAGACTCGGACGAACGACGCACGGCCGAAAAAGACGTTCGAGTGACGTGTCCGTACTGCGACGGGAAGACGGGGTGTCGATTCCCGCGCGCCGGTCCGTCCGGCGCGTCCACGAGGAGTACAGCGGCCGGAAGGTCCGCGACGGGTTCTGCAACCAGTGCGGCGAGGAGTTCGCGGTCAGGTACGAGTAGCCCGCTTTCTCGATTCATCCCGGCGTCTGCATCGCCGAGGCGGCCATGTACGCCAGCAGAAGCAGGGCGTATATCGCCACGAGCGCCGCGACGACCTTGAGGTGGAACAGAAACAGGTCCTCGCGCTCGGCCTCGCGGGCCTCGTCGTACGCCACTCGCTGGTCGTCGGTGGACTCCTCGGCGTGAACGTCGCCGAGGTGGAGCGCGCGCAGTCGCTCGGTCCGGAAGGGTCGAGCGCAGTAGGGGCACCGCGGGGGCGTCTCGCCGTCTGGCACCCGGACCTCGGGGAACTCGGAAGTCCCCGGGGGTTCGGGGGTCTCGGGAGACTCGGGAATCTCCGGAGATTTGGGGGACTCGACCGCCATCTATCCGGCGAGGACGAGTTTGACGGCGATTCCGGTGACGAACAGCGTGCCAAAGAGCCACGCACTCACCAGCGCGGCGTGGGCGCTCGGCAGGCCCCGGAAGCGAGCGGAGTTGTAGGTCCCCCAGAGCAGGAACGCGCCGAGGAGGACGCCGAAGACGACCGCGAGCGCGAGCCAGCTTCCGACCGCGCTGGCTACTCCGGCGTCGCTGACGAGCAGGACCGCGCCGCCGCCCGCGATAGCGACCAGCGCGAGGAACCCCGCGACCCACGCGCCGACCGAGTCGTCACCGGACGCCCGGGCGGAGCGCCCGCCGTCCGCACTTGCTCGCCCGCCGGTCCCTGCGACGCCAGCGAGTTCGTACCGCCGCCAGTTCTCGATTCGGAGGACGAGCGTCCCGACCGCGAGCAGGAGCGCCCCGGTCAGGATGGCGCTCACCAGATAGGTTGTTTCGGCCATACGAACCAGTCCATAACAATTGTTAGTTATTAACAGGCATAAGCTTTGACCTCGACTGAGCGCGGACGTTCGAGATTCGTTTCCGTCTCGGGAAGCCTGTCGAGTGCCGACGGAAACTCCCGCTCGCCAGCCACACACCTTTCCGGCTGGAGACCCTGTATTTAGGAATGGCAGACGACAAAACAGGCCGGAACAAGCAAGCCGACGACGCCGAGCGACGCCAACGAGAGCGTGACCTCGCCGCGGAACTAGAGCGCAGCGACGAGACGGAACCGCAGGTAGACGCCGCGGAACTCACCGAGTTCGAGGAGGAACTCGAATCCGTGTCCTTCCCGGCGACCGGGAGCGAGGTCGTCGCAGCGGTCGGCGACCGGACGGTCGAATCGACCGCCGAGAGCCACACGGTAGAAGAGTTGGTGCCGGACACCGACGAGGAGACGTTCGACTCACCTGCGGCAGTCCGAATGCGGGTGCAACGACCGACGGTCGCCGCGGCGATGAAGCGAATCGTAGAAGCGACTGCGACGCTCCAGAACGCGAGCCTCGGTGGCTCGCAGCGCGACGCCTACGAGAAGACCCTTCGGGAACTCAAAGCAATCGACGCCGACGACGACGACGAAGGGATTCGGGTCATCACCGACTGGATAGTCGAGCGAATCCGCGACAAGAAGAAGCTACCGGAGTCCCGAGCGGTCCGCCGCCAAGCGGCGAAGTTCTGCCGGTCGAACGGCTATCAGGTCCGGAACGACGAGTGGCTGGGAATCTAGACGACGCGAAGATGCCCGTCATACGTTAGCACAGTTCAGTCAGTTTTAATAGATAACCGATTATAGCCAAAGACACTCCGTCGCCCGGCACGACCGGGCGCGCGAGGTGATTCACCCATGAGCAATCCACCACTCCGGGCCCGCACTTTCGGCAATACTGCCGAGAGCGGCCAGTCCGGTATCCCGGCTTGCGAGCGTTATGCCGGGACTATCTGGGCGTTCGAGCGCGCCGGAGGGGTGGATTCTGTGGGTGATATGACCTATCGCCTCGAACGGACCACCCCGACCGCGTAAGGCGTCTCGGGCGCGAACTCGGTGGACTCTGTCTCCGAGTTCGCGCGGACCGGAACGCCGGGTCGGCTCGCTTCCTCTCGATTTCGACTCGGAAGCGAGCGGCGTGCGTCGGGAAGGTGGTCCGTTCGGCCACGTCCTTCTCCGGCGCACCGACTCGGTAGCACGGCGCGCGTCTCCCGCGAGTCGGCACCCACCGACCAGAGGCATCTCCGCGCTCCCGTAGCGTCGCGTCTCGCGCTCGGGAGACGGGCAGGCATCGACTGCAAACGACACACTCAGAACACCACAACAATGAACGCACGCGAAATCGACGCGACCGCCGACCTCGAAATCCAAGTGCCCCGCGGCGACGACGGCACCCTGCAGGACGGTATCGTCACCGTCCTCGGCCGGAGCGCCGCGGTCGACCGCACCGAGGTCGTGGACATCTCGGGCGTCACCCCGACGCTCAACGACCTCCGCGTGGACGCCGAAGTTCGCCTGCGCGTCCACCTCGACGACTCGGTCGAGGACGAGCGGGCCGCCGTCCGCGAGACCGTCGCCGACCAGTTCGGCGTCCGCACGGTCAGCGCGGTCGAGACCGACCGCTCGTCGTGAGGAGCGGACTCCTCGTCCCGACGCATCGACACACCAACTCGACGTACCGACGAACCACCGAACCCGACCCAATCCAGACCCATGCGATACACGAAGTACACCGCGAAACTGCCGACGAAGACGACACTCCGAGACGCGGCGACCCGAACTCGCCGCGCCGCGAGTGGCTACGCCGCAGGCGCACTCGTCGCTGGCGCGGCGATAGCGACCCTCGGCGCGGGTGCGACGGCCGCCGTCGTCGCGCTCGCCGTCCTGCTTGCGACCCTGCCCGCCAATCCCTTCGCCCTCCTCGCGGCCGTCGCGGCGGTCGTCGCCGCGGCCCGCGCGGTCCCCCTGCTGGCGCTCTACGCGGCCCGTCTCGCGGCCCGGACGCTCGACTGACCCGCGAATTAGCCATCTTTTATCTCCTGTTTCTGTAGCATTTTATCGTTGACAACAGTCCGAGTAGGCGGTCGCAAACGGCGCGAAGGCCCTCCTTACGCCGGAGCAAGGCCCGCCATAACAATGGAAACGTGGCCCAGAGAACCCGATGTCATGGACGTACTGAAAGACATCACGGACGGCCTGCGGGGAAGCGACGGCGACGAGAGCGAGGAGAGCGACCGGACCGGCACGGACGCTCGCCGCGAGGGCGCGGCACGCTCCTCGACCGCCGACTCGGCGGGCGATTCGGCGAGCAATTCGGCAGGCGACTCGGCGGGCGACTCGGGCGCAAACGGCGGCGATAGCGACGAATCGGGGTCGAATGCGTCGGGCAAATCGACCTCCTCGACCGAATCGGCCCCCGAGGAGATTCACGTCTGTTCGTTCTGCGAAACCGAGTTCGACGCCGGGCGCGACGCCTGCCCGGAGTGCGACGCGAAAATCGTCCTCCGGGGTGCGAGATAGTCCGTCCGGAGCGAGATAGTCCGTCCGGAGCGAGATACCATCCCCCTAAACACGAGATTACACAGTTTGACACGCGGCACTTATCGCGCAACGTAAGTGCACTTTTACACCGGATGGTATCGTGGCGAGCGTCAATGACCAGACGGTACACTCGACGCGAGTTTCTGGGAGCAACCACGGTCGCCGGAGTAGCCGGAATCGGCGGCTGCGCCGCTCCGACCGGAAGCAGGCGCGGCGACGCCGACACCGCGGACTCGAAGGGGAACGGGTCCGGGCCAGCCACGGTGACCGAGACGACGCCCGAGGAGATGGCGCAGGCCAACGCCGACCCCATCGACGTGCGGGGCGCGCTCTACGTCCCGGCTCGGGCGTGGAACACCTTCCAGATGTGGCACAACTACGACGAGAGCGTCATCGAGCGCGACCTCGGCTACGCCGAGCGGGTGAACATCAACGCCATCCGGACGTGGGTCAGTTTCGAGCAGTGGCACGAGGACCCCGAGAAGTTAGAGCAGTCCATCGACCACTTCCTGAACGCGGCCGACGACCGCGGGATACGGGTCCTGTTCGGCCTGTTCGAGAGCGTGGGCAAAGAGCCGAGCGAGAAGAACCTCCACGACCAGGACCCGCTGACGGCCCCGCCGGTCCAGTCGCCCTCGAGCGACGTCATCGTCAACGAGGACAAGTGGGACGAACCCCGCGAGTTCGTCCGGTGGTTCATGGACCGCTGGAAGGACGACGACCGCCTGCTCGCCGTTGAGGCGATGAACGAACCGGGCTGGCTCCCGAACATGAAGAAGTTCGCCGCCGGGATGTTCGAGACCATCGCCGAGAACCGCGGGTCGGTCCCGCTGACGGTCGGCTCGACCAGCCTCGCCAACAACGCCGACTACGTCGATTGGGGCGCGGACATCCTCCAGTTCCACTACAACTTCCCGAGCAACAAGCAGGTGTACCACGACCTGCTCCCGGACGCCAAGCAACTCGGCGAGGACCTCGACATGCCGGTCTACCTCACCGAGTGGCAGCGCATCGCCAACTACGGGTGGGGTAGCACCAAGACGGTAGACCAGTGGCAACCTGACTACGCCTCCATCGCGCCGACCATCCACCAACACGGCATCGGCAACTTCTTCTGGTCGCTGATGGTGAAACCGGCCTACGTCCGGTACATGCGAAAGCGGGGCATCATCAACGGCCTGTTCCACGAGGACGGCGCGGTCTGGAACAAGGACGACGCCGAGGCCATCAAGGCGATGTCCGGCGAGTCGGACGTGAGCGACATCGAACAGCGCCAAGAGTGGCCCGAGTGGGCGATGAAAGTCAAGCGTCACGCCCACAGCGGCGGGTAAAGTCGAGGAGGGAGGGCGGCCTCAGTAGAGTTCCCCGCCCAGCGGGACCCCCTCGTCCGGCGCGACGAGGACGGGATGGCCCTCCTCGTCGGGGACGCCCACGGTCAGGACCTCGGACTCGTAGCCCGCGATGCGGACCGAGCCGAGATTCGTCGCGCAGAGGACCTGCCGACCGACGAGTTCGGCGGGGTCGTAGTTGTACCCGGTCTGGGCGACCGACTGGACCTCCTCGTCGCCGAGGTCGATTTTCAGCTTGGCCATCTCGGGCTTGTTCGTCGCGGGGAACTCCTCGGCGTCTGTGACCTCGCCGACGCGGAAGGTGGTGTCGAACGGACCTTCGGACATGGGGACTGCTTGTGCGGCATCTGACTTAAGTATCGAGTCGGAGGCAGACCGTGGTGGTCGGATTTGGGTGACAAATCTCCGGAATCGCTCGGTGGAACAATCTACGCTCCTTGGCGGACTGAAAGGGCGAGCGCGGTTCGCATTTACGTGGTCGTCTCAGCGACCCCTATCGGAGGCGAATCGAAGGTGAGCCGGAGATATGTCGCTGAGCGACCGCGAACCGCGCGAGGGCTTTCGAAACTACAGCTTGCGATTCGACTGACTTCTCCGAACACTCCGGAAACTACGGAGGAAGGAAACAGGAAGCTAGCTTCAGGCGTGAGCCGAGGCGTCTCCCGCAACCGCCCCGCACTGCGACCGCACCTCGTCCTCCCCAGCCTCCTCCTTCGCTCCTTGCAGTCGCTCAGTCGTCCACCGTCAGAGGCAAGCTCTGACGAGCCTTGCCTCGCTACGCTCGGCAAGACCTCGCGCGACGGTGGTGTGGCACGGAGGCACCGGCGGACAACCCGCGTCCGCCGAGCAGTCACTCGCTACGCTCGTGACGACCGCGCCAGCGCGCGCCGGAGTAGAAGGGGGAGGTTAGCCCCTCCTAAGAAATATTACTATATGTTTTAGCAATATATACAATTACTAAACATATATATTCATATCAAGCCGGAACGCTGTTGTTCTCGCTCCCACGAGCAGTCACGAAGTTCCGCCGGTTGTCCCGAACGACGTTCGCCCGGAAGCGGTTGTCGCTGGAGGCCAGCAGGGAGACTCCTCGCCGGTTGCCCGTCACGCGGTTCTCGACCACCGAGTTGCGGTCGCTCTCGATGAACAGCAGCCCGTCGCGGTTGCCCGTCGCCAGATTTCCCCGGAGGTGGTTCCCGTCGCTGTTCCGGAGGCGGAACCCGACCGCGTTGTCCCGGGCGCGGTTCCCCCGGAGCGTGTTGTTCGCCGCGTCGTCGGCCAGAAAGACGCCGTAGAAGCGGTTTCGGAGGCGGAGGTCCGCGACCAGATTCGCGTCCGCCGCCGAGAGCCAGACGCCCGCGATGCGGTTGCCGGTCGCGCTTCCGCCGACCACTCGGTTCTCGTCCGCGCCGACCGCCACGACGCCGTACTCGTTACTTCGGGCGGTCACGTTCCGAATCCGGTTGCCCGACGAGTCGGCCCCGAGGTGGACGCCGAAGAGCGCGTTTCCGACAGCAGAGAGATTCTCGCCGCGGTTTCGGTCGCTGTCGTCAACCAGCGAGACGCCGTGGACCGCGTTGTCGGCGGCGCGCACGTCGGCGAGGCGATTCTCGCTCGCGCTGTAGAGGCGAACACCGACCCGGCTCTCGGTGGCGGTCACGTCGTCGAGTCGGCCCCGGTCGGCCTCGGTCAGGCGCACCGCGTCGTCCCACTCGGCGACCGTGAGATTGCGGATTGTGACGTTCGAGACGCTCCGCGCCCACGTGCCGACCGTGACTCCTGCGGTGCCGAAGGCTCCGCGTCCGTCCACGAGGTGACCCCTGCCGTTCAGAGTCACGTCGCTGGCCCGGATTCGGATGCACTGGCCCGCCGCGGCGTTCCGGATGTCGGCGGTGAGCGCGTAGGTTCCGGGTTCGGAGAGAGTCGTGCAGGAGTCGATGGTCGCGGGTTCGGTCGGTCGTTCGGCGGGAACAGTCGGCGAACCAGCCGCCGGAAGCGCGACGAGCAGGACGACGAGGAGCGCGCGGCGCATACCGGACGTTCGTTTCTGCCAACTATCGTTATTCGGCCGATTCCGTGGCGTAACGCGGATTATCGACGGGGAATCTCGCTCCGACTCGGTTACGGTCGGCGTCCTCGGCGGGCGGTCAGCTACGGCCTGCGGTCTTCCACGGCCTCCGCGCTCCGCTCGGTCACTCGGACCCCCTTCGCCGAGAGGTGTTGCATCCGTCGGCGCGCGAAGTCCTCCTCGGTCGTGCCCCGGGTGGCGAGGACGTACATCCGGGCGCTCCCCGTCGGGCGCATCGTCCGGCCAGCGCGCTGTGCGCCCTGTCGGCGCGACCCGCCGAGGCCCGAGGCGACGATTGCCAACTCGGCGTCGGGCAGGTCGATGCCCTCGTCGCCGACCCGCGAGACGACGAGCGTGTCGCGCTCGCCCGACTTGAACTCCTGAAGCAGGTGCTGTCTGCGGGCGTGGCGCATCTCGCCCGAGATGAACGGGACGCCGAGCGCCTCGGCCAGTTCGTCGCCTTGGTCGAGGTACTCCACGAAAATCAGGGTCTTGGCGTGGGGATGCTCCCCGCGCAGGTGGCGAATCTCGTCCAACTTGGCCGGGTTGCTCGCGGCGATCTGGCGCTTCTCGTGGCCCTCGGCGGTGCCGTACTCGTGGCGGTAGGTCTCGTCGTCCCACGGGACGTAGCGAATCTGGACCTCGGGTTCTTGGACGTATCCGGCCTCGAACAGCGCGTCCCAGTCGGTCCCGATGGGCGGGCCGATGAGGGTGAAGATTTCCTCCTCCTTGTCGTCCTCGCGGACCGGCGTGGCCGAGAGGCCGAGGCGGTGCTTGCTCTGGAGTTCCACGGAGCGGCGGAAGACCCGACTCGGCACGTGATGGACCTCGTCGTAGATGATGAGACCCCACTCGCGCTGGTCGAAAAGCTGGCGATGGCGGTCCATCCCGGCGGTCTGGTAGGTGGCGATGGTGACGGGTCGCACGTCCTTCTCGCCGCCGTGGTACTCACCGATTTGGTCGGGCGAGAGATTCGTGTGGGCCAGCAGCTCCTCGCGCCACTGATTTGCGAGTTCCCTCCCCGGCACCAGAATCAGGGTCTCGCCGCCGACCGCCTCGATTGCGCCCATCCCGGCGACGGTCTTGCCGCTTCCGGGCGGGCCGACGAGGACGCCCGCCTTCTGCTGGACGAACTGGTTGACCCACTCCTGCTGGTAGCGCCGGAGGTCGAGGCCGAGGTCCACGTCCAACTCCTCGCCGGTTTCGAGGTCCCGCTCGTCGCTGACGGGGTATCCGGCCTCGTAGAGGATGCGCTTGACCTCGGCGACGGACTCCTCGGCGACCCAACTTTCGGTATCCGAGAGGGGCGCGCGGAGTTGGCCCGAGTCGAGTTTCTGGCGCGCGACGTTGCCCATCAGGTCCTCGCTTGCGGCTTCGAGGACGACGTAGCCGTCCTCGTCGTCGGTTCGGAGGACGAACTGGCGGGCGCGCTTCCACTGGCCCTCTATCCACTCTTCGAGGTGGGGCGACCGCTCGGGGAGCACGTCCCTGACGGTGCCGATGAGGTCCTCGAAGTCGTCGAAGGGCGCGGCCCAGACGTCCTCTTGGCGAATCTCGTACATGTACCCGCCGTCGCGGGTGGTGTCCACGAGGTGGGCGAACTGCGAGAGTTGCGCCCGGGTGAACTGGGTCGGTTGGTCCACGACCAACTCGCGGCGCTTGGGGAAGACGACCACGCGCTCGCGGTCGGCGAGTTCGCCCCAGTCGGTCGGGTACCAGACCACGGGGTCGTTGGACACGTCGAGGCGCTCGACGCCCTTGCCCTCGCCCTCCGAGAGGCCCGAGAGGGCGTCGTCAGTTTCGGCTTGGGACCGGTCGAGCGCGCGGGCGACCTCCTCGGCGGTGACGACCGGGCGTCCGAACTCCTCGACGGCGTCGTGGAACTCCTCGACGTCCACCGAGGAGGAGGCGTCGTCGCTTTCGGTGGAGTCGGTCGGGTCGCTCTCGGCGGGGACAGTCTGGTCGTCCGGTGATTCTCTGCTCTCGGACTCGTCGCTCGGGGGGTCCGCTGGGCCAACGTCGTCCTCGGAATCAGTCATCGAACCGCGATAGGGGCGTGAGAATTAAACGATTTGCGCTATTAAAATCGATTCTTTTACATTGAACGGCGGGGTTGAATTTCCAACTAATGGCCACAAGATTTATTTCTGTATATTGACAGCCAGAGTAAAGCTTGAGTAGTGTGGGTTTGACGGGGGTCACATGGACACGGGAATCGCGGCCATTGAACGCTGTGCGTACTGCCGGGAGTACGTTCCGATTACAGTCTTACCAGTCGCTCCGAAGGACGGCCCAATTTCGGCGGAAGTGGCCGTCTGCGAAGAGTGCCGCACCGACGGTCGCTGAGGCCGCGAGTGCAGAACCGGGTCGGTAGTAGAGCGGACGTGCGCCGAATCGGTCCGGCCGGTCGGCGAGTCGGCCGTCGAGTTGGTCGGTCCGGACCGAGGTCGGTTCGCCACGCGGGACGGAGAGCGCCTGCCAGAGCGGCGAAAAGCCGGTTGCCGTTCGCCCGCGATTAGTCGCCCCTTACTGTTTCGTTTACGGCAGTTCGGCGTCGAACCGCCGCGAGGTATAACTGCCCCTCTGTCGTTGCTGGGAACGTGACTTCCCGAGACGTTCGCACGCTCGGCGTACTCTTCGTCGCGCTCGCGCTGGCCGTCGGCGGTGGTGCCGTCGTCGGCGCTGGCCTGACCGGCGCGGCGAGTCCGACCGACGCGGCCCAGAACAGCATCGACTCGTGTACCACCATCGACCAATCGGGCACCTACGTCCTGACCAAAGACATCGAGAACGGCGGCAAGACCCCCATCTCGAAGTCCTGCATCACGATTACCGCCGACGACGTGACCTTCGACGGCGACGGCCACCGCATCGACGGCCGCGGCGTCAGCCACACCAAGGCCATCGCGGTCAAAGACGCTGAGGGCGTCACCGTCGAGAACGTCGAGGTCAACGACTGGCACGCTGGCCTCCTCGTCAAACAGGGGTCGGCCACGCTCCAGAACGTGACGACGTTCTCGAACGCCTACGGCGTCCGACTGGAGCAGCCCAACGACGTCCGACTCGAGAACAGCAACGTCTCGGACAACCTCGTCGGCGTCTACACCGACAACCGGAGTCTGACCCTCGACGGGACGAAGTTCTCGGAGAACGAACTGAAGATTCAACGCGACGGCGGGTAAGCGAAGCAAGAGCAGTTTTCGGCGACTCTTCGCGGGATTTGTGAGTACTCGATTATAGTTGTTTGGCGCGCGCTGGCGCGGTCGTCACGAGCGTAGCGAGTGACTGCTCGGCGGACGCGGGTTGTCCGCCGGTGCCTCCGTGCCGCGCCATCGTCGCGCGAGGGATGAGTAGCGCAGGAGCGAAGCGACGAGCAACGCAATCGGTTGGGGAGGGTGTGGCCCGCGGTCGCGGGGCGGTGCTGTGCGGTGACTCCTCGGCTTCGGCAATAGTTAACTCCGTTTCCTGTTCGACTCTACTTAGCGAGGAGGCCAAAAATCGTATTACCCCGCGAGGACGCTAAAAGTTCGACTCTACTTAGCGAGGAGACCAAAAATCAGCAATACTAGCGTTCGGAACTGCCACGAACGCAAATCCGAGGTCTCACCCGGTCGGAAGCTTCTCTTCGACGTCACTCGCTACCGACTGAAACCGTTCCTCGAACTGGTCTTTCAGGGTCGCGGCCTCGTCCTCGAACCGCTCGACCTCGCGCTCGACGTAGTAGACCTTCTCAGAGGGGATGCGCCGCACCGTGTCGTTGCCCGCGTCGTCCTCGCCGGTCTTGACCAGCCAGTGGTCTTGGAAGTAGACCACGTGTTCGTTCTGAACCGTGAGTTCGCTCGGGTCCTCCTCGTGGGGGTCGTCGTAGACGACCGTCGCCTCTCCGAGTTCGCGTTCGACCATACGTCACCTCCGACAGCGAGGAGGTTAACGAATGGGGCCGAAGTTCGAGATGAATCGTGGTTTTGCGTTCGGGGAGAGTCGTGACTGTAAACGCTTCTCGAAGCCCCCACGCGGTCGCGGTCGCTCCTCGACATATCCGACGGACGTGGTTGCGACGGATAGGGGTCGAGGAGCGACCAAGCCTCCGGCGCGATCGCGCGGCCCCTTCATCCCTCCCTGTCAGTTAGTGAGTCGAGCGTTTACCGGTGGTTCGTAGCGCCGAGCGCCGCCATGGCGACTTGCCAGTCGAGTGCCCCCATCGGTCGGACGTTCCACCGAGCGCATCCGCGGCGGCTGGTCGGCCTGCCATCGCAGAGGAGTACCGCCGGTCGCCCGCCAGCGCGTATCTCGAACCCCGGCGAGAGAGCAAAGAAACCCAACCCGTTGTTTAAGCAATATTTTTGCTCGGGAAAGAATAAATTATATTTCCCTGTACCCACGCGAACGGCGTGTAAGCGACTCCTATCGGGGGTTACCCGCCTGCTGTCTTTCTGGTACGTTCGGTCTGCGAGAACGTAGCGAACTCCAGAATTCACGCAAGAGAGTCCATAACAAAGGGAAATACCGGAATACGGTGGGGTAGTAGCGTAATGGATACCGATAAAACCACGATATTGAGTCTCGCGCTGACGGTGCTGTTAGTCACGTCGGCGCTTCCGGCAGGCATCGTCGGGCTGGTCGGCACGGCCAGCGCGCAGGACGCCAGCGGAGCGTGGTACACCGTCCGGCAACCCGAAGCTGGCGTGTGCCACGAGGTCCGCGCGTTCTCGCACGACCATCCGAAGATGGAACCAGAGGTAGACGTCCGCGGGAGTATCCCCCACTTCACGGAGCCGCGAGAGGCGGACGTGTACGGGGACTTCCGCGACCCCGACTGGGGCGGATTCGAGTCCATCGAGTCCATCATGGACTACCGCTACCGGTACTATCCGGAGGGCCCCAGCGAGAGCCACGCCGTCGGGCAGACGTCCTACTACGCGCCGTACCTCAACGACCAGTACCGCCACGAGGGGTGGGACTACGGCACCTACGGCCTCTACAACTGGTCGGACAACGGCGAGAGCCACATGTTCTTCTACGAGAATCCCAACGGCGAGGTCAGCCTCGTCATCCGCCACGACCGGATTTACGAGGAGACCGGCACGTCCTCGCACAACCCCTACAACGGGATTTACGGACCCGGCGACGGCTTCTTCGAGGAGTCGCCGGGCGGCGGGGCCGCCGAGTGGCAGTTCCGCAACCTCCCGAACGGCGAGTGGGCGTACATCGACGACATGTATCCCCGCGAGGACATGGACGACGAGTACTACGACGCGAGCGGAACCCGGTACGGCCACCGCGAGGCCGAGTACGACTCCGAGCCGCTCGAATCCTTCCACCCGAGCGAAGACGGTCGGTTCTTCGAGATAAACTGGTTCTGGGGGTCGGGCGGCACCGACGGCGGTGCCTACCGCGGCTTCGAGAACCTCGGCGGGCGAGAGACCGTCATCGAACCCTCGTTCTCGAACATCGACGCGTGGCAGGTCCGGACCAACGACGGGAGCACGAACGGCCAGCAGTTGGGCCTCGACATGAGCAGCGAACTCGTCATCCAGCGCGGTCAGCACTGCCCGGACGTGAGTCTCGGCACTCGCCCGAGCGACAACCCGCCTGAAGCGGGCGAGACCGTGACCTTCACCGCGAACGTGGACGAGAGCATCGAGACCTACTACTGGGACATCGACGGCGACGGCGAAGCCGAGGAGACCACCTCCAGCGGGACCTTCGACTACACGTACAACTCCGCCCAGAGCGGGACCGTGAGCGTGACGGTCGAGACGCCCGACGGCATCCGCGACAGCGACAGCATCTCCTTCGAGGTCGCCCAGAACCTCCCACCGACCGCGAGAGTACACGTTGACCCCGGCGAGAAGGGCCTGCCCGAGTACCACGTCGTCGGCGAGCGAATCGTCCTCGACGCGAGCGAGAGTACCGACAACAGCGGCCCGCCGTCCGACGAATACGAGTGGGACTTCGGCGACGGGACGAACGGAACGAGCGACTCGCGGGTCGCCCACACCTACGACGAGACCGGTACCTACGAGGTCACGGTGGAGGTCAGCGACCCCGCCGGAAACACCGACACCGAGACCATCACCGTCGAAATCGTCGAGGAGGACACCGAGTCGCCCACCGCCAGAGCCGACCTCCCCGACGAAATCGAGGCGGGCGCGACCCTGACCTTCGACGGCGGCGATAGCGACGACAACCGCGGCATCCAGACCTACCGGTGGGACTACAACGGCGACGGAAGCTACGAGAACCGGACTGGACGGGCGACCCACGAGGCCGCGCCCTTCGATTCGCAGGGGCAAGCCAACGTCACCCTCCAAGTCGAGGACGGCGGCGGCAACGTCGATAACACGACGGTCCCGGTGACGGTCCACCGGGGCCTGGACCCGAACGTCACCGAGGTCTCGGTCCCCGACGAGGTCTCGGCGAACGAGGAGTTCGAGGTCTCCTCGCGGGTCGAGGACAACGGTCGCGTGGCGAGCGTGACCTATCGGTTCAGCGACGGCGAGACCGAGACGATAGAAGCCGACTCCTCGACCGACACCTTCGAGAGTAGCGCCACCCACGCCTTCGGCAGCACGGGCACGCCGACGGTCTGGGTCGTGGCCCGCGACGCGGCGGGCAACGAGGTCTCCTCGGACCAGTACACCGTCAACGTCACCGACGCGCCGAACGCGGTCCTCTCGGCCTCGACCAACGAGACCGAGGCGGGCGAGCCGGTGACGCTCGACGCCAGCGGAAGTAGCGACGCCAGCGGTCAGGTCGTGGAGTACCAGTGGGACTTCGACGGCGACGGCAGGCCCGAGGAGACGACGAACTCCTCTCGGCCGAGCGTGAACGCGACCTACGACGACGGCGACACCTACGACGCGACCGTGACGGTCGTGGACGACACGGGCCGGATCGACACCGCGTCGGTCGAAATCGAGGTCGAGGACGACGAAGACGAGCGCGCCGCGATCGGTGGCGGCGGAGGCGGCGGTGCCAGCCTCGGCCCGCCGCCGGTCTCGACCGACGTCGAGAAATCGGGGTCGAACGCGGCGAAAATCGACGTGCGGAACGCCCAGTCCGACCAGACGATTACGGCCGGTCTGCCCGCCAGCGCGACCAGCAACCAGACCGGCGTGCAGTTCGAGCGCGTTGCCATCGACGTGCGGCGCGACGACCCCCACGTCGTCTTCCAGACCGCCGCGAGCGCCGAGTCGCCCAGCGGCGTCACGCAACTGACCGAGGCCGACGAGGCGATGGCGTACCTCCAGATGGACGCCAAGTACCTCGACAGGGGCGTGCGGAACGCGACCGTCGAGTTCACGGTCCAGAAGTCCGCGCTCGGCGCGCTGGGGTCGGCCGACGACGTGTCGGTCCACCAGTACGACGACGGCTGGACGGAACTCAACGCGACGGTCGTGAAGACGACCGGCGACGCGGTGCAACTGAAGGCGACGGCCCACAGCCTCGGCACACTCGCGGTCGGCGCGAGCAACTCGCTGTCGGTGGCCGAGGCCGGGCTGGCGACCGACACCGTGGCGACGGGAGACGACGTGACCGCGAACGCGACGGTCGAAAACGCCGGGTCCGCGGCCCGGAGCGCGACGGTGAACCTCACCGTCGGCGACACCGTGGCGGCCTCGAAGACGGTCGAGGTCGCGGCGGGTCAGACCGCGAACGTGACCCTGACCGGGACCGCCACGACCACCGGAAGCTACGAGGTCTCGGTCGGCGGCGTCTCGGCGGGCAACCTCACCGTGAAGGAGACGCTCCCGGCCGAGACCGCGGTCAGCGACGTGTCGCTGAACGAATCGACTATCGCGGCGGGCGAGACGGTCGAAATCACCGCGGCGGTCGAGAACACGGGCGGTTCGGCGGGCGAGCAGAACGTCACGCTGACCATGTTCGGCAAGGAGCTAGCGACCGAGACGGTGGAGGTGCCCGCTGGCGAGACGAAGGAGGTCACCTTCGTCCGGAAAGTCGATGCGGCGGGCAACTACACGGTCGAGGTCAGCGGCCAGACCGCGGACCTCGGCGTCACCGAGTCGGACGACGGCGGCTTCGGAGACAGGGCTCCCGACGTGCCCGGATTCGGCGTCGGCGCGGCGCTGGTCGCGCTGCTGGCGGCCGCGCTGTTGGCCCGGATGCGGGACTGAGCGACGAGACGACGAACGACTTCCCTTTTTCTGCCCGTTGGCGTTTTCCGTCTCAGGACCCTACTACTGCCGGGATGAGCGGGGGGCCGGGGAGCGACCCGACCAGCGAGGAGGCCGCAGACGAGGAGTCCGGAGTCGGTGGCGAAGGGTCCGAGAGCGGTGGCGAGAAGTCCGGAGTCGGTGGCGCGTCCGCAGTCGAGGACCAGAGCGGGGCGTCGTCGGTCAAAGACGGACTGGCGGTCGAGAGCGGGCAATCGTCGGACGACGGCGACCACGAGGAGTCGGCGAGTCAGATGGCGGACCTGAGCGAGAAGACGACCGACCTGCGCGAGTGGTTCCTCCTCGACGGGAATCGACTGGGGATTGCGGCCATCCTGCTGGTCGCGCTGGTGGGCCTCCTCGGGGTGGCCGAGCGAGTCGGCTGGATACCGATGGCCGACAGCCAGCCGATGTTCTACGTGCTGAGTTCGCTCATCAGCGGGAATCTCACGCTGATTACGGTCGTGGTGTCCATCAACCAGCTCCTGCTCTCGCGGGAGATGAGTTCGCCCGGCGAACTCGAATCGCAGATTCAGAACGTCATCGAGTACCGCGAGGACGTCGAGGGCCACGCCGGGGAGATTGCGCCGGTCAAACCACTCGGCTTCCTCGAACTCCTGTTCTCGAACACGCGACAGGAGGCCCAGCGAATCGGCGGGATGACCTTCGGCGCGGTCGGCGAGGAGATTCGCGGCGAAGTGGACGACACCGTGGAGGCGCTGACCGAACACGCGGACCACGTCGAGGAGATTCTCGACGCCTCGGACGCCAACACCTTCCGGGTGCTGTCGGTAACGCTGACGACCAACTACGCCCAGCAGATAAACGAAATCCGGCGAATCCGCGCGATTCACGGCGAGGAGCTACCCGAGACCGTGATGGACGCGCTCGACAACCTCATCGAACACCTCCAGAAGGTGGACATCGCGCGACAGTACTTCAAGTCGCTATACCTGCAAGAGGAACTCTCGTCGCTCTCGCGGGTGTTGCTCTACGCTGGATTCCCCGCCGAGGCGTTCCTCGTGCTGATGCTGTTGGGGTTCACCGCCGAGGAGCCGACCGCGGTGACCCAGCACAGCAGTCTGCTGATACCGGTCATCGTCGGCATCGCGTTCACGCCCTTGGCGCTCCTGTTCGCGTTCATCGTCCGGATTGCGACCGTGACCGAGCGGACCGCCGCGACGATTCCGTTCACGACGCCGAAACAGGAGCAATGACGTATACTCAGGCGTTTTAGAACAGCTATACAAACAATAGGGGAATAACCATGTGCTTTAGTAGCGAACGCTCTCGAACTGGCGGAACGATTCGGTGGGATTGATTAGCAACTCACACGGTGGAACTGCGCCGCTGGTAATAAGAGCTATTAACCATAGACGCCCGAGTTAACAGCATGACCGTCGTCAGCATCTCGATGCCCGACGAACTGCTGGACCGCGTGGACGACTTCGCCGACGAACACGGCTACACCGGTCGGAGCGAAGTCTTCCGAGAGGCCGCCCGGAACCTGCTGGGAGAGTTCGAGGACAAGAAGTTAGAGGAGCGCGAGCTGATGGGCGTCGTCACGGTGCTGTTCAACTACGAGAGTTCCGGCGTCGAACAGCGCATGATGGAGTTGCGCCACGAGTACGACGGGTTAGTCGCCTCGAACGTCCACAACCACGTCGGCGACCACTACTGCATGGAACTGTTCATCCTCGAAGGCGGCCTGACCGACATCTCGACGTTCGTCGGCAAGATTCGGGCCACGCAGGACACCCTCACGGTCGATTACTCCGTGATTCCGGTGGACGAGGTCGGACCGTTCGCTGGCGAGTAGTTGGTCAGGGTGGAAGAGAGCGGTCGAGAGACCAGTAGACGCCGAACGAGGAGTAGAGCAGGGGCTAGTTGTTAGAGTCGGACGCGTCTTCGCCGCCCTCAGACACGTTCTCACCGCCGTCGGTCATCGCGTCCTCGCCGCCGTCAGTCACGGCCTCGTCGCCACCGTCGGTGACTGCGGTCTCTCGCTTGCGCTCGAACCAAGTCCACTCCTTGGTCTTCATGCCGTCGTCTTCGAGGTTCCACGGGTCGGCGCTCTCGACTCTCCGGCCTTCGAGCCACGAGGTGACGAGGTTCCAGACGAAGACGAGTTGGCCGAAGGCGATGAGGAACGCGCCCACAGTCGCCACGACGTGGAGCGTCTGGAACTGCGGGAGGTAGGTGGCGTAGCGCCGGGGCATCCCGCCGTATCCCAGCAACAGCAGGGCGAAGAACGTGACGTTGACGCCGATGATAGAGGTCCAGAAGTGGAGTTTCGCCAGCGTCTTCTGGTACATCCGACCGGTGAACATCGGGAACCAGTAGTAGACGCCAGCGAACACGCCGAACGGGATGACTCCCATGATGATGAAGTGGAAGTGCCCGACGACGTAGTAGGTGTCGTGAAGCACGAGGTTCACGGGGATGGACGCGAGGAAGACCCCGGTCACGCCCCCGATGATGAAGTTCTGGACGAACCCGATGCAGAACAGCATCGGGGCCGTGAGCCGAAGCCTGCCGTTCCACATCGTGGTGATCCAGTTAAAGACCTTCACCGCGCTCGGGACCGCGATTGCCAAGGAGACCGCCATGAAGCTAGCCCGGATGCGGGGGTCGATGCCCGTGCTGAACATGTGGTGTGCCCACACGCCGAAGGAAAGGACGCCGATCGCCAGCGTCGAGTAGACGACGAACTTGAACCCGAACAGCTTCCGGCCCGAGAAGCGAGGCAGGATGAGGCTGACCAGCCCCATCGGCGGCAAGACGAGGATATAGACCTCGGGGTGGCCGAAGAACCAGAACAGGTGCTGCCACAGCAGCGGGCCGCCGCCTTCCGAGAGGAAGAACGTCGTGGCGAAGTTCCGGTCCAGCAGGAGCATCACGAACGCGCTCCCCAGAAGCGGGAAGGCGAACAGGATGAGGCCCGACTGGGTCAGCATGGTCCACGAGAAGATGTCGAGGCTCTCCCAGCCCACGTCGTCGCCGCGCTCGGTGAAGATGGTTGCGATGAAGTTAATCGCACCCATCGTCGCCGAGACACCGGAGAGGTGCAGACCCAGCAACATCAGGTCCACGCCGGGATTGGTCTGCTCCGCGGAAAGCGGCGTGTACATCGTCCACGAGGTCTGTGAGGGCTGGATGTCACCCGCGGTCAGCGTCGCCAGCGGGAAGCCCGCCCAGATGAGGAGCGCCGCGGGCGGAAGCAACCAGAACGCGATGGCGTTGATTCGCGGGAAGGCCATGTCGTCCGCGCCGATGAGTAAGGGAATGAAGTAGTTGCCGAACGCCGCCAGTATCGGCGTCCCGAACAGGAACAGCATCGTGATGCCGTGGGTCGTCAGCAGGGCGTTGTAGAAGTTCGCCCCGATGATGGCCGAATCCGGCGTCATCAGTTCGGTCCGCATCAGGAGAATTGCGACCCCGCCCCAGATGAACGCGATGAGTCCGTAGAGACCGTACAGGTACCCGATGTCCTTGTGGTCCACGGTGGTCAGCCATCTGGCGAGACCGCCGGGTTTCTCCTCGTGACCGGCTTCCGCCCCTTCGCCGTACCCACCGCCACCTCCTCCTGCGAGCGGTGTGTACGATTGCCAGTCCTCGATGCGCAAGATGTACGCGATGACCGCGACGAGGAGGACCCCCATGACGACGGTAAGTGCGAGTTGCCCTGCATCAACCATACCCCAAACCAAGGCCGAGAGATACGTGTCTCCTCGGTTGGCGCACGCCAACTCCACTCGAAAATCGGATAATTTCGGGATATCGACCCGCTCTCGGCTTACTTTCTGTACATCTCCGATAAATAGCTTATCAATTCGAAGGTTCATTCGGTGGCCCGGCGAGGGTGAAAGCGAAGTTGTGGATGCGACCGAAGAAACCGGACTAGTCGGCGACTCCTCGCCGCGACGGCGGCGAGCAGTCGCGCAGATTCAAGTTAGGTGGTCATTTGTCTTAGCAATATTTCTATTTTCTAGAGAGGCACTGTCTAGTTAGCGCAGTTTAAGAAGTGAGCAGGTTGTAGCGGTTGTGTCCATGCAAGCCGCAAACCTGCTCAAAAGGACGTTAGACACCGCGACTCTTGAATGTTGGCAGCGGGAGCGGACG
>NZ_SBIT01000021.1 GCF_004765785.1 Halorussus ruber
ACGGCTTGGAACAGGCCGCTCACACCTTCGGCATCGTTCGGTCACTCAACCTATCTGGAGAATCCATCGCATCAACCATTGACTGTCTCGTTATCGGGGCTTTCCGCAATTCTACATAAGAGCGAGATACAACGGGCTCAGTGAGTACTATCTTTCAAGCTAGGGCCATGAACACTGATTTGACTGGTTAGCCTGTACCCTTTTTTATGGGTGGGAAGACGTATGAGGAGGAACGAGAGTGTAATGAGTGCGGTGCCACATATACTGCTGCAGTTTATATTGGTGTAGGCCGGGATACGACGGATGGTCTTTGCAGTGATTGCTACAGTAAGCAGACGGAGGAGAGGATCGACCGTATCCTCTCTCAGTACACGGATAAGTGGTACAGGCCGGATTCCGAGGATAAGGATATTGCAGTCTACAAACCTGATGGCGGCCGAGCGTACTACAAGCACGATATCCACGCTGTCCAAAAGATCGAATCCTGGTACGGTGATTAGTCTACGTACTAAATGAGTCCGAGCTTACTGTTCTTGACTTCCAGAGCAGTACTATTATTCATATATTGGCCTGTTTTGGATTACTTTTTTGTCTATGAATCCCTCGATTCTGTGGTTTAGGCGACTCTAGATGACTGTTTTCGCCGGTAGTATTATGGCAATCAAGAGCATAACCTGACATGTCTCCCTTAGCGAAGAAAACCTGGAGACAAGGAGAGAAAGCTTGAGTTCGCACGCAGAATCCAGAGAACTCGGTAAAGGGCAACAAACACTGCACGAAGCGTTTAGTTCTCACCGAATCTACGAACCAGTTAGAGGCATTCATCCCCGCGTTGAGCTTCCGGACGAGGAGTTCGAGAAGTGGCTTGACGGTAATCAGGACGTTGAGTATGTCGTGATCAACTTTTCGGACGCCAAGGAAGTCATCGACCGGGACGGTAGCCTGAACCAGGTTCTAGAGCCATGGCATATCCCCGTAATCCTCGGCACGGAACATGATGAGGACGTGAACAAACGCACATTCCAAGATGTAGTAGATTTGCTAGAAGTGGTCCAGCCAGCGATCTATGTCCCAGACGTGGTCTATAGCTACAACTGGATGGACGAAGGAATCCAGGACAACGCTATCGAGGCATACACTGGGCACGTCAGGGATCTGCAGCAGGAGATCATCGAGGAAGACTTCGATGTCCGGTTGGTCCCGACGAATAAGGGCTGGAAGTACGAACATTTCGTAGAGTATCGAGAACTGTACGACGAGTTCGACTACGAGGAGTTCGCGTTCTATGCTGTCCAGTACACCGGTGGAGATGCTGGTAACGCAATCAACGTACTTCGAAGTCACGTCAGAAACGTCATAGCCGCTCTGGACCCGGAGGACGTTTTCTTAATCGGACGGCTTGCAGAGGACGACTTACTGGATTTTGCTCCGCGTGTCCGTGGAGCAACTGGACTTCGGCAGTGGACGGACGCTTGTACCACAGAGGATGGGCTTTCGCAAAATCCGTGGCCGGAGTTTCAGGAAGGACGAGAGGCCAAGCTTTCGGTTAACAACGGTCAGGAGCAGCGGCCTGTAAACGAGTTCAGCGGCAAAAAGGAGGACAACTGAACGATGTTCGTATTCATGGGTTCGTACAGCGGCGGCGACTACGATTCGTCGGGCGATGAGGATTCGCAGGACGAAGAATCGGCAGACGACCACATCCAGCCTGAATTGGACGATTACACTAGTGACGACGGAAACGATGACTCCAGCCAAGATTCCGACACCGGTGGAGGTTCTGCTGTAGGCCCCGGTGGGTCCACTGGTGGGGAAGGTGGCGGTGGAACTACTGCGCCGGAGGGTACTGGTCAGGGAGACAGCAGTGAAACCGAGGCAGGTGAAGAGGCTGAGGACGACGAGGAGCAACAGCCAGAGTCATCGGAAGTCGAGGAGTCGAAGACGGAACCAGAAGACGACATTGACGAACCGGATGACACGGAGGAAGACGTAGACGAGGATGCCGACGAGCGAGAAAATGACGATGAGGACGAGGAAGAAGACGAGGTACTGGTCGTTGTTCAGGAGGTCGATGCGTTGAGTGCGATGTCTTGGGGCGTCCAACCCGTGATGAAGCACGTCGAAGAATGCTACGGGGAAGAGATCGAACTCTTCTACAAACCGGCTCCTGTTCGAGAGTTTGACGATACAGAGCAGGTAAAACAGAAGTGGATGGAGTACAGTGAGCAGGTGGATATGCCGGTGGATCCTTCGTTCTGGGACAACAATCCACCGGAGTCAACGGAACTCGTCAACAGGGCGTTTGAGGCAGCGATCCAGCAAGGCCGAGGCATGGACTACATCCGGGCGATGTGGCGGCATGGTATTGCAGCTGGCCGTGAAGTTAGTAATCGAGAAGTCTTGATCGATTTGGCCTCAGATCTGGGTCTGAATCTGGAACGGTTCAAGGAAGACTTAGACACGGTAGAACTAGAGGCCGGAGAGCGTGACGAGCTTCCGTTCACGTTCATGGAGATCCAAGGTGCCCCAGTACCGAAGAATGGGCGTGTTCGGTACTCAGACTTCAAGACGCAGTTCACGTTCCAAGGTATAGAAGAGCAGGACCCCCAAGAACTGCAGGGCTTCGTGAAAGAGCATGGTCCAGTGGCTACGCCTGAGGTGATGGAGGTCTATGGGATCCAACGTCAGGAGGCGGTACAACGTCTTGAGGCTTTGGACAGTATTTCGTCATTCAACACGCGTGGCGAACGGTTCTGGACTCTCTAAACCACTTTCACTACGGTTGGCGGAGATATAAGTTGTCTCCTGACGTTAGGTTTTGGTAGAGGGTGGCGATTCAAAGCCCTCGAGTGTCACATACTCCTGACCGAACCCCTATCCGAAGTACTCTCGTATACTTCGGCCTCGTTCCATACACTATGAGCACTCAGAGCCCCGATCTCGGTGACTGTCCGTTCTGCGGTTCCGAGATCCACAATGCCAATGTTTTAATAGAGTACCAGTCAGAGGACGGTACGAGTTTCTGGGCTGAGTGTCCTGGATGCGGTGACGTAGTTGATCCAGAGTGATACTGCATGTTACGTGGCTTGACGCAGATATTCTGGAAGAGGGATTCTCCTAACGTATTGGTGGAGTGCCGCCACTGTGGTTCAAAACTGGATGACGAAGCGGATTCCTGTCCAGAATGCGGAAGCGAAGAATTTGCCACGTACCAACTGTAGGCCCAACCCCCGCCCAAGATATCTATATGTTAAAAGGATGGCCTAGAAGTCCCCGCGCCGAACGAGAGCATAAGGAACGAACTAGATAGCGTCACGCAGTTCCTCCGTGAGGTGGGAGTTTGCTGAATCACACACTCAACGAACTCAACGCCATCGGTGACGAGATCAAGACGTGGAAGGACACCTACAGGGTCGAGTCACTCGCAGAAACTGCGCCAAAGCATCAGCGGTGACGACCTCGATAGTGAGGAACGAGGTGAGCGCCTCGAGATCATCGAAAAGTGGGTGTACAACCTCGTCAACGCGGACGTCATCACTCTTGTCCCCAAGGCCCACGTGGCCGTTCACGAGGCGAGTAGCGCTGCTATCGACTCAATCACTCAGCTGACTGTCGTCCACCGCAACTAAACGACGGCCCGCGATGCCGGTGGGGAGGGCGACTGATGCAACAGACGGTCACTAGCTGTGCCTTCTGTGATGACTTGCCTGGCACCGAGTCTGGCAGGGCACGTACCTGGGGTCAGGACGAGTGGATCACCCACTCGATCTGTGTCGACTGCGCCATCCAGACTGAGTCGAATCTCGACGAGTGCGATTACGTCACGTGTGACGGCTGTGGGCTGGTCGTTGACGCGCTCGCGGCGCTGACGCGGTTCCGGGTTAAACTCGGGCATCTCGAAGGGTCCTTACAGCCGTGCGCCCACTGTAGCTCGCGCAGGCTCGCGACGTACCGGACGCGCAACCTCGAGGAGCATCTCGTCGTGACGGCAGCAGAGTAACTCCATCTCGCATCTTTAGGCACAGAACCACCCTAACCAAAAGAGCAAACATACCAAATAGCTATGTTCCAACAGTCCCAACAGTAACTTATGTCGAGCGGCACCATCGACATCGACGAGTTCGAGAACGCCGACGCCGACGAATTCGAGGAGCAAAACGACACCGAGCGAATCGTGGTGTTCCTTGACGAGAACGACGACCGTGCGTGGAAGGCGGCGACGATCGCCGAGCAACTTGAGTTGGATACGGACGCCGTCAGTGCGATTCTCTCGCGGCTGAAGGAACGAGGTCTCGTGCGGCACAAGCGCCCGTACTGGGCGATTACTGACGATGAGGAACGACTTCGAGCTGCCTACCGGCTTCACCAGCACCACCAGACCGCAGACGAGCAGTACGGCGAGGAGCATCTTGAAGAGTTGAAGACCGACGAGATGGAGGACGTGCAGTGACCGCGTTCGAGGAACTAGAGCGCGGCGATATCATCTGGGGAACTGATCCGCTCTCGGACAAAGGTCGCCCGATGCTCGTTCTGGGGGCACCTCGGTTTCCGACCCACGGCTTGCAACTCATCACGGTCCTGATCTCCACGAAGACCTACCACGAGGAGCCACTCACACTCCGAGACGACGATTACGAGGGCGAACCACTCGGGGAACGAAGTCACGTTCTTCCGTGGGCACTTGCGACTCTCAATAGTGCTGCAGAAGTCGAACTCCATATGACCTCCCTCGTCAACGAGCGTACTGCAGACGTGGCGAAACAATTGATTGGCTATATCTCCTCCTGAGGAAACCTTACTGCCGCCAACGGCGTCTCCGACATCCCCTGTCCCCCGAAAGGGCTTGGTCTAGTCACGCGAAACCGATGGGGGTGAGACGATATGCAGGACGAAGTAGCGGTGAACTCCGTATCAAATATGACCACGCTTCACGTCACTGTCGGCAACCGAGCAAAGGTTCGTGAGAACACCTTCAACTTCATCCAGTATGCCAAAGAAGACGAGTTAGAAGAGAGTGATGAGCGTGCCGTCCTCCAGTTCGGCACCTACGATGAATTCGTTGATAGCCTCACGCCACTTCGCCTTGAACTCATCAAAGCGATTGCGAACGAACAACCCGAGAGTATGCGTGAGGCCACCCGCCTTGTCGACCGGGATGTGTCCGATGTTCATTCAGATTTGAAGCACTTGGAGGTACTCGGGATTCTCGGACTCAAAGAAGGCGGCCCTGGTGGTGCAATCCAGCCAATTGTGCCGTTCGACAAAATCGAGATGCACATCGACTATCCCCTACTCGAAGACGGGGAGACAGAGAGTACACCTGCGAGCGCAGACTAACCACCGATTTCAAGATTGTTGGACAGTTGCGATGGCGTTTATGAAAAAACGGAGTAACGTTCCAGTATGGCGGATACTTTCACAGAGCGTGTTCAGGAGATTTCTGAGATACGGGGTCTCTCCGAATCCGAAATCCTCGAACCAGCTTTAGATGCGAGGCGGAATACGGAGTCTGTCGCCGACCTCGTACAGATATCCTTTCAACAACAGTTGTTCGACAAGCTCATCGGCGTCGGCACGCGTGAGACCTTGCTCACTAAGGTACGTGACGGCGTCTGCGTGTGAGATACGCTCCTCATCTGCCGTGGTCTCGACATACGTGTCGAGGTGGTCGAGCACAGCTTGCTCGCTTGTGCTCAGGGGCCTCCGTGAACTCGGCATTATTCGATATATTGGACGCCATCAAATAGACCATTGGGGTCCGACCGAACCTTCGGGTTGGACTCGCGGCCTCAGTAGTCGGGAGAAAGATTGCGTCGTCGGCTATCGGCCAACGAATCGTCGGTAGAATGTTGTCTGAACCCCGTACGCTAGGTAACTAGCCACTCCGAGCGCCAAAACAAGCGGAATAAGGGGCCAAATGAACGACGAACTAAACCCGAATGGAGACACTCCGACTGCATTGAATGCAACCATCCCGAGAGTCAACAGTAGACTGAACGCGAGAAGAGATGCAATTAGGAGACCGACAAACTCTGCAGATCGATCCCCGCCACGTTCCGTGTCGGTTAGCATGTAGCCAGCAATTGCACCAAGACACACGGCCGTGACGATCCCCGGTCCACCACTAAGACTGTAGCTGGTCTGCGTCGCAGCGAGATATCCACCGTACGCGATGAAACCGATAAAGCCAACCAGCAGTCCAGCAAATGCCCCTTTGACTGCGCCTAGAAGTCGAGGTCGGTGACGGCGGTACCACGCGGTCTCAACTCGATAGGCCAGCAGGTACGACCCGACGAAGACGAAGCTTGCTGTCAGGGTCGGAAGAACGAAATATGGCATCGAAAACAGCCGATCTCCAAGGAGCCACTGGAACGCCATTGTCGGAACGATGGCGAGTGCCCAACCAGCAAGAAGCGACTCGACGAAGATAACGCGGTTTCGATGCGCTGATGGTGATGTTGAAGCTCGGTCGCTCGTCACCCAGCGGTATCCGCCGATACCGCCGACGAGGAGGCCCAACGGGGCTGCGAATTGAATCGAAGTCACCCAGCTTGGCGGAAAGAAGGCGTCCGTCGTTGCACGGTAATAATTTCGGAGGAGACGGCCAAGTGTATCAAGAACGAAAGTCTGGACTAAGCCCCATTGAAGGGCAGTCATGAGTGCCTGTTTTCGTGTGGAAGGAGCATCTTGGGAGGGCATATCTGAGGGTTCTCCCCTGGTTGATTAGAACGTGTTGATGGAGCACCTATAAATACTGAACAAGCCTTCTTTCGATACCATCGGATGAATGCGGAGAACTTTCTGACGCAACTCCACACGACGTGTGCTGACGCCATTACGGAGTATCGGACATTGATGTTCGTCCCAAGAAAGGAGTCTACCAGAAGGGAATGTATAACCTATTCACATAAATCATATAAAATTTATAAAAAAATATAAATATCTTCTGGTCAAATATACCTCTATGCCCCAAAAATCAGACATTACAGATTGGCTTGCGTCCCATCCAAAGATGATGGGTGCCGTTTGGACACTCATGGTTGTGGCAGTTGAAGCTGGCTCTCTCATTGACACAAGTTCCATTGGCTCAGCAGGCCCCTGAAGACTCAGGAAGGAATTTACTGTTCTGGTAGCGTCCACTCACCCCACATCATTTCACCGTTGATTACGACGAGGTTCCCTGCCTGAACGATATCTGAGAGAGCGTCTATGGGAACTTCCTCCTTGCCACAGCGACCGCCTGCAATACGGAATTCGCCGCAACTTGTAAGCAAGGGTTGGACTGTAGAGCCAATGCCGAATGACCGTGATGGGTATGCTACGGGTTCTACTAACGCTTTTTTGGAATCTGTTGTTTCAGTATCCACACGGTACAATGTCGGCGGTCCGCTACCTGATTCAACCGCGGTCACGCCCGGATCACCGAGTACAACGTACTGACTTCCTAGTGAAGTGTATTGGCGAATTAACTCTAGAACAGTTCCAACAGTAAATCCACTTTGTAGTAGTTTCGCTAGCACTTCGCCGACTTCGACTGCACCATCATTCCAAAGATCACTTAAACTCACGATTGCCGCTGATGCACCTTCTTCTACTAACATTTGGCCCTGATTGTAGGATCGACAGCCATTCAATAGAATAGTGGACGCATTCACGGTCTCAACATCCGCCGTATCGACAACACCATCTGGACACGCGAATCCCTCACCGTCAATATGGCCAATAAAATGTAGGACGTCCACGTCTCGAGCTAACAGGTTCTGCAGTTCAGTTGTCGATACATTGAATTGGCAATCAACCTGCATCTGAAGGTGATGTCGGCTTCCATAAATATTCGTCACAGTCTCCCACTCTTCGCGCATCCGGTCATCATTGCAGATGACCACGACCTCAACTACGCCATCAGACGTCTGAACTTCTTCAGATTCAAATGCTTCAGGTAATAGCTTAGTCCCTCGAAGCGGCGCCCGTTCACCAACCCATGCTCGCTCAACTGTATCACTGTCTGGTAGCGGTACATATCCTCCTTTTCCTGGAACACCTTTCGTCGATAGCATCTCATCCCCACTTCGAATTAGGTTTTTAGACCGGGTGAAACCACTAGCACTTGCTTTTGCCCTTAGATTTGGACTTCGGACAAAGGCGTCAAGCGCATCCATCCCCGCCGTCTCAATGGCTGAGGGCGTCCACTCACCGCTACGACTCGCAATTTTGACCAGTGACAAGTCGTTGACTATGTACGGCAATAACTCAACCACATCTGTATCCGGTCGGACGTGGGTTACTCGATGCCATGTCGGCTGAATCTCCTCAACAACTCGATCCGGAACCTCTAGATATGTTTCTAGTCTAGTAGTTGGTTCTGCGTCGTACAATACTGCTAAATCAAGTTCAGTAGCGTCTTCAAGGATTGCTCGCTCGTACAGTTGACTGCGGTCATGCCCTTCAGTCCGAACCACACAATCCAATGCAAGTATCCGCTGGAGCAAATCCGCTACTTCGTCCGCAAACGCATCAATATCACTTCTAAACCGTGTAAGCATAGTATCGCCCGCTAATAATTCGGGACGAGTACCGTCAACAGCTTGGAGGTCTGCAGCGAGGTAATACGACAGCGGTGCCGCCGAGAAAATATACGGATATTCTGGCGGAATTGCCAGCGTCACATCTGTATTTGGCCGGTTGACCCCGTCCGGAATGTTCAGGTCTGCGCCAAGTTCAAGACGGGGTGGATGGCCGCGTTGGGTTGGCCAAGCCCGCTCTGGTGAAGTCGTCTTCAATCCAGAGGATAACTGTGCTACTGCTTTCATCACTACCTGCTCATCGTCGGGAACCGTTATTGTCGTAGTAGGTTGGCTGTGATACACTCGTGCTCCAACTGCCACCGACACTTTATCATCAAATTGAACAGTAAGTCCTGAGTCGCAGTATTGAGTAATAACGAATGATGTTTGTACTCGCAAGTAAAGCTTCACCGGTGCTTGTAGTTCGAGTATATATTCGTCAGTAGAAAATCTCCGATCGACATCTGTATCGACTGTAGTAATGTAGTCACCGTCGGCTTCCCGGATATGAACTGCGACTGGATATGGGACTCTAATCCGGTCAGTCGTAATGCTGCAGGCCGAGTCAACCGGCAATGATAATTCAGTCTCGTCAATATTGGCTGGTGAGACTGGTGTGTCCGTTAGCAGTGAGACGCGGCGGTTCTCAACCGGATCGACGACTGCTAGCCCGGTTGTCTGCGACAGTGTGTGGAAGTTTGGTTCCATGGTGAGGCAAGTTGGTTAGTTAGACGGGAAGCCAGTCCATCGTAAGCCCAGCACTCGGGACACGCCATCGCTGTTCGGCGTCATGGCCGTTCGTTTCTGGGTCGACTGACCGCAACTCTACAATAGCATCGAACTCGCTGGTGAGTTCTTGCACATAGTCATGGCCGTATGGTTCCATGAGGAGGTAGTGTGCCATTGCGTCGTGCTGGAGGACGGTGCTTGTAGTCTTCCGGAGGAATCGCTTGACGACCGAAAGTGGATAGTGCTTGAGGAGTGGGCCAAGTGAGTCAAGGCCAACCCGGATTTCTGCAGGACGAATTGGGTCGTTTTCCCATGCCGTTTCCTCGATGGCTTCGATGAGTTCGGACTGGAGTCCCTGCAAATTTGGGTCGGCAATTTGTATCTCTTCGATACCAGCGAGTGCTGGTTCGGTGTCGAGGTCGGTGGCTGCGGTGATTGACCGTGGTGGGCCAGCGTGGTTAAGAACTGTTGTCGTGTTGCTGACTGGTCGAGGTGCAACGTTTGGGTCGGGGAGTCGGTCGACGATACTTTCGGGGTGGGCGTCTGTCACTGCAAAAATTCGCTGACGGAGAGCGTCGTCG
This sequence comes from Halorussus ruber, assembly GCF_004765785.1. Classification (GTDB taxonomy): domain Archaea; phylum Halobacteriota; class Halobacteria; order Halobacteriales; family Haladaptataceae; genus Halorussus; species Halorussus ruber. The sequence goes on from NZ_SBIT01000021.1 coordinate 9,875, forward strand.
TCACCAAACAGGTGGTTGCTGCACTCGGTGAACACGTTTCGGGCGGGGTCCCCGACGACAAGTATATTACAGCCTTTGACTTTCAGTTGCTGGAGGAGTGAGAGAAACTGTTGAAGATCTTCGTTTGCTGGGTTTACGGAGTCCTCCTGTTGTTCGCCGCGGGAGAGCTGTGATAGTTCGTCACTAATCATTTCTCAGATTTCATTTCAGACTATTATTTCATCCTCTATAAAATTATATAACCTATACAGATGGTGTGTCCTAAACCATACTCGCCGGAGAAACCCCTTAAAGACTGCAAACTTATTTTTCCCATCGAGAACAGAAAACCTTCGGCTTGTGTCTCATTCGGATGGGATGGACGGATGACGAGTCCGGGTATTCCCAAAAACAAACTAGATATGATTGCACCACCTCCATCGTTACAAATATATTGCGGCAAGAGTCATCTTACTATCAATAGATGCTTAACAGTTCGGGTGACGAAATCACCGACGGTTCGCTCAAAAAATCTCTCGCCATCGTCGCCATCCCAATCGTCGCCCAACACCTCGCGTTGTCTACCCAACTCATCATCGACGTGTTCTGGCTCGGCCGCCTCAGCTCAACAGCAGTCGCCGCCGTCGGCCTCATCCAACCAGTCGTCGGACTGCTCGCAGTCAGTATCAACGCAACCGCCAGTGGCGTCCAAATCCTCGTCTCCCAACGACTCGGTGCCGACGACCCCACAGGAGCCCGCCGAATCACCATCCACGGAATGGCGCTCGCAGTCAGCCTCATGGCCACTATCGCGCTCTTCATGCACGTCTACGCACTCGACATCACACAACTCTTCAACGCTTCCTCCACCGTCACTCAGCTCGGCGCAACCTACCTCAGTACACTCACCCTCGCCTACATCGTCACCGCAGCAAGCGACACCCTCGAAGCTGGATTCGTCGGTGCCGGAGACTCTCGCACACCACTCATTGCGAACCTCACCGCAATCGGCGTCAACGCCATCCTCGACCCATTTCTCATCCTCGGCTGGGGGCCGTTCCCTAAATACGGCATCGCTGGCGCGCCATACGCAACACTCGCTGGCTATGTCGTCGGCGGTAGCATCATCTTTACTGCCGCCCTCTCCACCCACGGTGATTTTTCGCTTACACGTACCGCTCTCCAGTTCCGCCCACGCGAACTCGCCAAACTCCTCCGCGTCGGCGGGCCACAGGCTGGACAGCGCGTCGGCCGACAAACAGCACGTCTCTGCATCGTCGCCATCATCTCCATGACCGGCAGCACCGCCGCGCTTACTGCCTACACTGTCGGCGCACGCATCGCAACTATCGTGTTCGTACCCGCAATCGGGATCGGCCAAGGAGCAACAACACTCGTCGGCCAGAACCTCGGCGCAGACCAACCCCAACGTGCAACCCGCGCAACCTGGCTTGGCGTCACCGTCGGTACACTCGGTCTCGGGTCACTCGGCGTCATCCAATGGCTTTTCCCCACAACCCTCGCTCACATGTTTGTCCCCGGAATTAGCGGCCAGACACTCACGTATTCCGTCGCGTATCTTCAGATTCTCGCATACGGCTACTGGGCGCTCGGCGCAATCTACACTGTCTCAGCAGGCTTCAATGGTGCAGGACGCACGGAAATTTCGATGTATGCAGTTCTCCTCCAGTACTGGGCCATCCGTGTTCCGGTCGCTGCCATCATGGCGTTCGTCCTTGGCTACGGAGCCTTCGGCCCATTCTGGGCGGTAACCATCTCCAACATCGTTGCCGGTGTCGGCCTCACGGTAGCATTCTACTATTCAACTACTACTGGAATGCTCACTCGTGCCGCTGACACAGCATCAAACCCAGCAGATTGAATTCGTCTTCCAGTCAACCACCTCATCGTGTCTGTCTATCCTTCTATAGACCTTGATAGCACGGTCTAGTTACGCAATTCTGAAATAGACGAGGATTACAGCGTCTTTCCGGCAGTTACTGGACGAGAGAGTATACTGCGTCTTGAGCGAGGTGTGTAGTCAGATCGCCGAATTCACGTCGCTCAGTGGTTTCCAATCTTTCGTCTCAGCGAACAAATACTGCTTTTCCCGTATCTGCGGTTCGTTCATCGTACCACTGCCTTCTGGTGCCGCTTATCTAGATAGTGCCGTAGCTTCGCTTTCATTTTTCACTTGCGAAACGGTCTCCCGTTACACTTGCGACGTAGTGCTTTTAGAATCCTATACTTGTTTTACAAATGCTAATACCCTCGTTTTATCGGCAGATACACTTGCGGCTTGGTGAGATATTTTTATTAACCTCGTACTATTGGGTGAACAGCCTCGGGGTCAAGCCCCGAGGCTTCCCGTGGGTTAGTCGGACACTCCCATCCGACCATCGGCCTGATAGCCTCGGGCGGTCGGGTGGGTCACGGTCGGGGCGTCCACGGCCCCCGATGCCTGCCGTCGCACCTTCCGAACAACGGGAAGGCTGTTGAGAGCAGGCACATTCCAGTCCTGATGCTTCTCGATGCCTTTCACGGCGATATTGACGCTTGCACCACGGTCGCTGTGGTCTTGATGTCCACAGTCTCGACACTTGAACCGCTTCTTATTGCGGTTCGCACGCTCCGTGTGTCCGCACATCGGACACCGCTGGCTCGTGTATTCGGGGTTAATCCATCCAGTCGGGATGCTCTCGAACGACGCCTTGTACGACGTATAGAACTGAAGGGCGCGGAACGGGAGGTGGTGCAAGCGTCGGTTCATCCGCGTGCCATAGTCGATACTGTCGCGCATCTCTTTGAGGTCTTCAAAGACGATGCACGGCTTCTCGAACTGACGGCTCCACTCCACGATGTGTCGAGACACCTTGTGGAGTCGGTCACGGACAAACCGTTCCTCACGCCCTTCCAACGTGTCGTGGATACTGTCCTTCCCCGCGTTCTGCACGCGCTTTCGCATCGTGAAGTAGTGGTGTCGTTCGAACTTGATTTCGGGGAAGTCGATAATCAACGTTTCCTTGACGCCATCCTCTGAGAGTGCGGTGAGGGCTACGTTGTCCTCGTTCACGTCCACACCGACGACCGTCCGCGAGTCCTGCTTGTCTCGAACGGTCTGCTCGGTGTTGGTGACGTTGACGTGCAACTTGGCGTTGTCGTTGTGGAACAGGGCTTCTGCTGTCCCAATCTTCCACTCGTCGCTCGTGAGTGCAGTCTTGAGCATGTCGAGGTGGGCGTCGTCACCATCGAGGACGCCTTTAACGTGCTTGTAGGGTTTCGCGCTGATGCGGAACGCCACGTCGCCGTCGTCGGTAATCGACAGGTTGTACCCTTCCTCGTAGTTCGCACGAAGCGGGTACGCGCCGTCCTTGGTATGACTCGGTTGGCCGAAGTCGTCGTACTCGTAGTAGTTCTCCATCGCACCGAGAGCCTTGGCGACGACGCGCTGAGTCGTGTTCTTCACGAGGTCGGCGTCGTCAGCCACGCGGTCGGGAATGGTTTCCCAGTCTACGCCTTGCTTGGCGAGGCGGATGGTTTCGTTGTACACCGAGCGTGCTTCGAGCGTAGCGTCGTACAGCAGGCCCTTGTTGTCACTCTGGATGTCGAGTTGGAAATCCAGCGTCTTGACGAGAACCTGTGCGTCGGTCATTCTTCGTCTTGTTCGGTGGATTCTGAGATTCGGACGACTTTCACGTTGGCCCCACGCCAGCGTTTTGGGACGGTGACGTGAGCGCTGTTCCCGAACGGTTTGACCTCGCCGTCGAGAACTTCCTCGCCGTCGATTTCAAAGCGATTCGCCATACCTGTGTATATCCTTTGGATATACTTAATTGTGTCGGAGACTCGGCCTCAATATGGGCGAGAAGCGGTCGAACCACACGGTGTACAACGTCAACTACCACTTCGTATGGTGTCCGAAATACCGCCACGCGATTCTCGAACCAATTAAGGACTCGCTGGAAGTGAGTTTCCGAAACGTGTGCGACGAGTACGGCTACGAGATACTGTCACTCCACATCTCGCCCGACCACGTACACCTGTTCCTGTCAGCTCACCCGAAGCACGCGCCGAGCGAAATTGTACGAACGGTCAAGAGTATCACGGCACGGGAGATGTGGGAACAACACGAACCCTTCTTGGAGGATTATCTGTGGGGTGGTGGGTTTTGGGAGGAATCGTACTATGTAGGGACGGCAGGGAATGTTTCAACCGACACGATTGAGCAGTATATCGGGCGCGCGGAACACGTTTAACGGGGCTTACGGCCTTCACCCCCGGGGTCAAGCCCCGAGGCACTCGGCCTGCTCCGCCTGTAGAATCGATCAAGAAAGTTGATGGATGCGATAGACAGACACACCACCTCGCAAGTGTAACGCTACAATTGTCGGAATAGGTAGCATCAGAGATTGCTTGTTTGGACGAGAGCACACACCGTCTCGCAAGTGTAACTACGTCTATCCCTAGACAAATTTACTATTATTAGGTAGTGTAGCCACACCGACTCGCAAGTGTAAATATGCGTTTATTACCTTATAGAACTCCTCTACTACACGAATATAGAAAAAGGAGATGTAGATCAAAGAGTCGGTGGAAACAGCGAAAGGCATCCGATTACCCAGTTACACTTGCGAGACGGTGTGTCTGTCACCCGTCTCACCGTATAATGGAGCCTTCGATTATCAGTTGAAACCCCTGCAACCAAGCACCAAGACGACCGCAGACACATATCACGAGTTCTCATGAGAACGCACATGAGGCTTAAGAGTGTTGCGTACAAACAATGAGCTATGGCTACGAATGGTGAGCAAACGACGATCAACGACCACTACTCGGTTACCGTCCCGGCGGCGATTCGTGACCGACTCGACATCGAACCGGGAGATAAAATCGAGTGGAAAGTGACTGACGAGGGTGACTTGACAATCGAAGTTGTGAAACAACGGTTCGGTGCGTTCGACGATTTCGAAGCAGTCGATATGGGCGACACTGACGTCGCAGCAGACCACGACGTTGCGGGCGTCGAGCGAGAATACGGAGAAGGACAGTAATGGCTGTCGCAGCAGTTGACACGAATGTGCTCGTCGCACGAGTGAGTGCACGGGACGCCAACCATGACGCTGCTTGCGCAATCGTGGATGCAGCAGATTATGGGGAGTTACCCACGATGCGGGTGACAAATTATGTCCTGACTGAAACCCTGAATTACATCCACGAGCGCCAACAACACCGGGTCGCGGTTGAATTCTACGAACGGCTTACAGAAGCAGCGGGTTTCGAGTTAGTGCATTCACCAAAAGCCGATTTCTCACAGGCCGTCGAATTATTTGAACAATATGACGGCCTCTCGTTCGGTGACGCGACCATTGCGGCCTATCTGAAGCGAGAAGAAATCGAGTATCTGTATAGCTTCGACACCGACTTCGAGGCAATCGACGGTATCACTCGACTTGACACCGCAACAAACCCATTTGAACCGTAGGTAAGTCAGTAGAACGAACCTGCCCGTCAAATCCCACAAAACGAGGGCCAGATTCCCGATTAACATCCTCCTAGCACCAGTCGGCACAGACAGTCGCTCGCAGAGCCGACCATGTCCTTCGGACGTGAGCACCTGGCCCCGTTCACTCCCACCCAGCCACCAATCCCGGCCGGTTTCCGTACTCTCTGTCTGATATGTTCGCAACGGCCGTCTGCTCACCAGTCTTCAGTCAACCATTCAAACCGAACGATTGGCCGTGTTTTTTTGTGCGCCCGACAGGACTGCGGGCGCACACAATTGGCCCGCTGATTCCGCATGGGATATCGCGCACTCATCGCCTACGAACGACCAGACGCATCGCACTCTCTCCACTACTCGCATAATGGAGCCCTCGACTACCAACTGAAACACCAGATCACGTCAGAGACGCCCTTCGGTGGTGACCAACCATCGGAATGGGCTCACGACCAGTACGAAGCCCTGCAATCGGGGGAGACGACCGCGGACGCATACGCCGTCGACCGACAATCACAGACACCAGTCAACCCAGACCCGATCGCCATGGGAGTTCCATTGGATGAGATCTCCTCGGAGTATCTTGACTTCCTCCATCACGAAGCCTTCTACGTGGTCTCACAGCACTTCGAGGTGACGGCGTAGCACCCGGTGGCTCGGCCTTGAGTACGACTGCGAGGCCGTTGAGTCCTCGGAGACGACGGGCAATGGCGTCCTCCAGTCCGTCAGTTGGAGGGACGGCGGACCAGTTGACGAGGAGTACAGCCACGGCCAGTTCCAAGCGTTGAAAGACGTGGTTGGTGACCGAGTTGACGACGGTGAACTCACGAACGGGGAGGCACGGACGTACATGGTTGAAAAACTCCGAGCATGGAGTCGTGACGAGACGGCGGTCATCGGTCCTCACGACAGCGCGTTGTGACGTGTGGCGTACAGGAGGAGTTTGTGTGCGCCTGCAAGGGGTGCAGGCGCGACCCACTAGGGTCGCGTCACAACAATGACCGAGAACACTCGACGTCCATTCGGCCGAAGTCGTATCGACGCAGTCGAACAAGACCTTGAACGCTGGTTACTCCGACAAGCGCAAGCCGGGGTCCCCGAACTCGTGCTCGTCGGCCTCCTACGAGAGTACGCCGACGTGATTGAGCATCATGGCGTCATTCCACGCTCATGGGGCAAGCCATCGCAGGAGAGCCAGACCTCAACGCGGACGCACACTCACAGATGAGTGTTCCTCAGCTTCTGCACCGTCTCTTCACAATGCAAAACGAATTAACGACCGTCTATGAATGTCGGTACTGTGGGACGACCATCGACTCGCAGACAGACCCCTGTCCCTACTGTGGGCCAACCGAGGTCGTCGAATACAAATTCTCCTGAAGCGAGGGTGGAAACATAATTACGGCGTCCTGTTTTGTGAGTCTCGTCAGCTCCCACATTCCGAATCGCCCACTACAGTATGTGGTTTAGCTCTCTCTACTGTCTCTTTCTCGATGTTCACTCGGCGGCCGCGTTCGTCCCAACATTTCTATCGTAATACTTCCATAGGGTTTCGCCCATTTTCTCAGTCACATCCGGACTGTCCACGGAACTTGGTCATCCAGTACAACCGCCAGTCGGCTGTGTCCATCGAAAACGCATGACGGAGATACTGTCCACACAGAATCGACAACAGAAACCAACTAGTATATATGGGGAAGCATCCGCAGTGGGATGGGGTGGACGGAGGTTGGGCCGATGGCCTGGCTCTCAAGGAGTGAGGCGTGTCTGTATTCCTGGTATTGTGGGCCGGGATTTTGAGTGGTGAAGGTGTCTGTGATGGGGTTGGTACTAGACTGAGATTAGATTTCAATAACGGGATTATTTCACGTAGGCGGAGATAATTCTTCATATTCATGGTTACTGGAGTAACTTCGTTCATCTCATTCGACGATGTTCGTAGCGAGATAGATTCGAGCTATCCGAATCCCGGCCAAGACGTTGAGGCGGACTTGCAAATCTCAAATAATGGTTATAGCCATCGCTTGGTAGGCAACTGTGTCGAATTCCTCTGTCGCGTCTGGTTGTACCGCCAGTGTGATTCTATTATCCGTCCGAACCATCCTGCGTATACGGACGGATCGGAGGTCTTGGACCGTGGTGAACGATGGGGTCGAGACACCAGTGACTTCGAAAACCAATACGAATGGGACTCAACGGAGAAGCCGCCAGTTCGAGTCTCCGTTTTTGATGGGTTCGTTTGGGAGGACGAGCGCAATCGTGCTTCAAACCGAGAGGAGTGGGAAGCACAGTTGGAGAAACGGGCGGACTGGCGGCCACGTCCAAGCCCGCTCACCTGGCGATATGATGAGGAGCTTGCAAAGGTTGTTGAGCAGTTCATTGAGACAGGAATGAATACTGATGGGGTGGTGAAAGCGGCCTTGCTGAACGCTGGCTGGCAACCAGACGAAGTGGTTACCTCGTGGGTCGATCGCGCCACGATTGAAAACGAGCTACGCGAAGAGATGGCGAGCCTGTTTCGGTTACTCCGTGAACAAGCTTGGACCGACGGCGAGCGTCTCATAGAGAACCCACGCTTTGGGATGCACCAACACATCCTACCTGGGGAGGGTGATTTCATCATTGATGATTTGTTAGTTGATATAAAAACAACTGAGAAGGGAACCTTTACGCCAGCATACTGGCGACAGTTGTTGCTATACTATGTGTTGGTAGATATCCAGCGAGAGCTGTATGAGGTCGAGGGACGAACCTATGGAAAGGAGGGATGGGATGGCAAGTACCCGGAGGTGTCACGGGTCGGGATTTATTTTGCCCGGCATGGGGAATTGCAGACGGTCGATATGGATGACTTGCTGACGTCACCTGAGTACGAGCGGTTCCGAGCTAGAATCGTCGATATGGCCATTGAGGAGAACCGACATGCCCAGCATGATTATTCAGCGATTCGAGGGGTATTGACCGAGCCATATGATTACGAGCGCCAGCGGTCGCTCTCAGATTTCTAGTGCTAGCGACTACTCCACCAACGGGAAAACCGTAATTTCGTCCTTGTACTTGCTTTGACAACGAAAAGATCTTGATCAGGCTCTAATACAACTCCGGTATACCTCCGGATCGACTCCGCAGTATCGTCCCGATGTTCGGCGGTGGGACGCACTACGTCGAGACGTTAGACTTGATTCTGGAGTTCGTTGAAGCCCATCAGCTGTCATCGGGTGGCATCGAGGGACGTTCTCGAACGTATCCAGTCGCGACTCGATTATGCGGCGGGTCGGGTATCTTCGACAGGTCGGATTCCTTCGGGAAGACGATGGGTACTGGCTGTTGGGGGATGCTGGCCGTGAGTACGTCCAGCACCAGGACGTGACGACGCTCCTCCGCATTATGTGTGAGCGCAACGTCGGGCTTCGGAGTCTGCTATACGCGTTGTCTGCTGGGCCGATGACGATCATGGAGATTAGCGACCAGCAATTGGATACCAATCCGGAGTTGGGGTGGAGTCGCGGGGAGACGGATATGGCGAAGCAACGGGCGAACTGGCTGCGGAGCATGGACCTCGTTGAAAAACGAGACGACGAGTACGTCCTGACCGACAGCGGATGGCAAAACGGTCCGATATTGGAGACACGGTCTGAATCGATATCCCGGACGAGACAGATCCAGATCACGAGTGCTTCCATGGGCGTCGAGGAACAGTCGTTGAGATTATCTCGGACGATGCAGGAACTGTGACTGGTGATCAACGAGAGGGCCATCTTTTCTGGGTTGAAATCGCTAATGGTGGCACCGTTGACGTCCGCTGGCGGGATCTTCGGCCAGTTTGATTGACTATAGTATGGTGATACCTCTGTAGTCTAAGATCACTAAACACTAAGTTAGCGTACTGAATACATCTCGGCATTACGATGCTCTCGCTTCCTCCGCTTGTCGATAACGCCAATAGAACACTAGAAGACGCTTACAAGCGGATTATTCCCCAGATCGAGGAAGGCCGTATCGCAACTGGCTACTTTTATCTCTCAGGATTCGACCTCTACCGGGAAGACCTTGAAAATCTGGCTGACCCCGAGGAACTCGGCCACGCTCCACTTCGGATCTTGATGGGTCGTCAGACGAATAGGGGAACTGCTGACGAAATCGGTGAGGGGCAGAATCTCAAAGAGGAGCTCAAAAGAGAGGTGAGAGAAAGCATCTCAGAGCTGAATAACGCTCAGATCGGGCGACTAGACCGGCTACGAGACTTTATCGCCGAAGGCCAGGTGAGCGTCCGTGTGCGAAATCCTGAAAACGGTTACTTCCACGCAAAGGGTGCATCATTTCGAGCGCCACTCGAAGATAACGAAGATTGGGGACAAGACGAGGATGAAGACACCCGCCCATGCGCTACCGTTGTTGGCTCCTCGAACTTCACCAAGAGCGGCCACCAGAACAACATCGAACTGAACCTCACGAGTCAGGATCGACACAAGGCCGAAGCGTTCGAGGAGTGGTACGACAACCAGTGGGCCAACGCCGAGGAGTTCAGTGAGGAGATCATCCGAATCATCGAGAACAGCGAGGAGTACCAGGACTGGAAGGAACAGCAGGAGGACGAGTCCGACAAGGAGACGTCATCCGAGAAGTTGGGGACTTATCTGGAACCGTTCGAGCTCTACAAGCTGCTCGCCTACGACGAACTGAGTGGGAACGTCAACATCCGTGACAGCCCACTGTACTACTTCCAGAAGCTCGGGTACGAGAGTGCAAAGGAAAAGCTCTCACAGTTCAACGGGTGCATCGTCTCCGACTCGGTCGGTCTGGGGAAATCATTTATTGGCGGTGAACTTCTCCACGACTACCGCCAACGTGGCGACCACTGTCTCCTCATAGTTCCAGCCAACCTGACTGATCAGTGGGAAGACCTACTCCAGAACGACACTGACGAAGACGGCAATCCGTACTTCGGGTTAGAGGTGGACGGCACGCACCTTGACGTGATAAGTATCAGTAAGTTCCAAAATCTCTCCTACGACGAGGTCCAGGACCTCAATGATGAGTTCGATGTCCTGCTTATCGACGAGGCTCACCGGTTTCGGAACTACGGGAAGTGGCGGCCGAACCCGGACCACGATGACGACTACAAGGGGACGCGACGACACGCGAATCTCAGGCAGCTCCGCGGAAAGACGATGATCATGCTGACCGCGACCCCGATCAATAACAGTGCCACCGACCTGAAAAACCTCATCAGCTTGTTCACCAGCCCGGAGGAACTTCGGAACAAGGCATCACTCGACTTCGATGCGTTCGACGAATACATCGAACTCTCGGAGACGCGAAAACGCATCGCGGCCGGGAAAGAGGAGGTTGGCGACGACGAACAGCAAGAAATCACTGAACAGCTCCAGCGACACTCCTCTGAGATATCGAATATCCTGAACGAAGTGATGGTTCTTCGGACGCGCAAGCACGTCAAAGACCAGATTCAGGACAGCGAAGACTTCGAGATGAGCTTCAAGCCGCCGAAACTCAACAAGCAACAGTACTCTCTGCCGGCGGCCTACCAGCCAGTATATCGGATGCTCCCCGACGTGATGGACGCCCTCCACCTTCCCCACATCACCGTCAAAAACCCGACAGCGGGGAGCACGCTGAAAGCCCTCTACAAGCTGAACCTCCTCAAACGGCTTGAGTCATCAACGTACGCGTTCGTCCAGTCGATCAAGACGCTGCATCAGAGTGAACGCCAGCTTCTCGGCCTTCTTGGTGAACTCCCCGAGAACGAAGACATCGATATGCTCCGAACTGTTCAGAAGGGAGAGGACTCTGAGCTCGACGACTTTGTCGAAGGAGCAGACGCTGCTGAAGATCTCGAACAAACACTCGAAGAATTCGGTTTCGATACTACCACTATTCAATCGGAAGAAGGAACTGATACCGAGGGAGATGAACTAGTAGACGCCACCATCGGCGAGGTGAAGACGTACATCAGGGAGGACCTCACCCTTCTCTCGTATTTCCTCTCGCAGTTCATCGGTGATGTCGCCCGTGATGCGGGTGATGTGAGTGATTATGCGGTTTCCACGCGGCAATGGCTCGCTGAACACGACGCTGGTGTCCTCCCAGATATTCCTGAAGAGGAGATGAATCCGATTCTCTACCCGAATAGTGATCTGAGCGAAGTCGACCCCGCCACACGCGACTTTTACGAGGCCGTCTTTTCACTCCGCGAGTTCCGCGACCCGAAGATCGACCGACTTGCAGATGTCCTCACTGATCACGATCAGAAGGTGCTCATCTTCACTCAGTATCGGGCAACTGCAGACTACGTCTATCGAACCCTCTGTGACAACGCGGACTCACCACTCACCGAGGCGAATAGTGCCGTCGTCAAGGGTGGCGACGAGAATAAACAGGACATCATTCAACGCTTTGCCCCCGAGGCGTCAGGCTACCAGCAAACGCTCGCCGAGTCGGGGGATTCAGAGCTACAGTACGTAGTGGCCACTGACACGCTGAGTGAAGGGGTTAATCTTCAGGACGTTCATGTGGTGGTCAATTATGACCTGCCGTGGAACCCGATGAGGATTGTCCAGCGTGTCGGGCGAGTCGACCGGATTGGGAGTACCGCTGAGAAACACGTCCACAACTTCTACCCGGACGGCGACATTGAGGCGGCGATCAAACTCCTGAAACGCCTGCAGGCAAAGATCAACGATATCGCGCTCATCGTCGGAAAGGAGAACAACATCCTCGATCCGAACGAAGACCAGATTCTTGAAAAGACAGGTGTAGACACGGAGAAGACAATCGGGGAATTACAGGTGGACGAGATCGAGGACTCCCTCCAGAAGTCCCGTGAAATTGACGACGTGAATGAACTCGACGACACGAGCAAGAATCCGCTCCTCCGCAATGCGGGGAGCAATGAACACGCTGCGTTCGAACGGTACCTTCTGAAGCGAGAACTAAACGAGGACTACGACCTGACCGCGGAAGACTTCGAGTACGCTGAGGACTTCTTCGATGACCCGCCCGAAGAACGGGAATTCCTTTACACGAATGTAACTGACCACGATGCCGGCCCTCGTCCGGGGGTGTTCGCCCTTGCTCACCTCTGGTTCGACGATGATGACCACGAGTCCCCGCTTGGTCGCGTCCGTCGTGCTTTCTATTACAAGCCCTTCGCCGACGAGGTCAAAGAGCGGCCCGTGAGCACGCTCAACATCGACCCTTCAGTTGACGGCGAACCGATTACCGGAAATCCAGATACGGTGTTATCGAATCGCGGTGAAATTCAAGCAGTGCTTGACGAGCGTCTTGAGGTGATTCGAGAAGGACAAGTTAAGGGTGCTTTCAAACAGGGAGAGGCCTTCTCGAAGGAACAGGAGACGATCCTCGATTTCATCAGTCACTACGTTCACCCGAATCACGGCGATGAGCCGGCTCCTGTCGAAGAGTTCGAAACAATAGGAGAATGGGCTAACGACATCGAAGAGCGGCTGCAGGAGGTAAAGCTGGCGAACACGGATGAAGACCGAATTCTACGGGAGATTTTTCGCCAGAACGAGCAGTACGACTCCTTCCCAGAGTGGCCGACCGTAGAGTTCCTCAGTCAGCTTGAGGAGTTCTTGGAAGAGAACGTCGAAGCCTCTACTGAATACCAGACAAAACTGATGGGAGAGAGTGATGTACAAGCGAAGTTCGTATGCTGGGGGGTTGTCGGACAGTAATTCGGGAGCTACGGTAGGGGCCCCTTCTGATCCAGTAAATCATATTTCTCCAAGACCAGATCGAAGTACATCTCGTCCATCAGCTTCGGATTCTCAACGCGATGGAAGTCGTCGAGAACAAACTTCACGTCACGACGTTCCAGGCCATACGCGTGGAATGCGGCCGCGTCGATTTCAGCCTGTAATTCTCTACGTTCTTGATCTTCTACTGCTGCCTCGATTCCGCCAAGTCGCTCACGCATTTCTTTGAATTCTTTCCCGTAACAGTTCAATCGGGCAGCTCGTTCAGCGATATAATGGAACCAGTCATCTCCGTCGGTGAGCCGTGGTAGCTGGGATTCCAGTAGCTCGCGCTTGACGATGTGCGTCTCGACTTTGGTCCGCATCAAGAAATCGAACGCAATGCTGTTCAGGAGTCCCGTTGCCACGAAGAGTTCTTGATCCGTAAATCTCTGGACGTAGGGTGACCGAAGTGGGGACTCTATGAGGTGTTCCTCTTCCGGCTCAATAGCGAACGGCTTGAACGTGTTAATGGTGTGGAGACAGATGACGTCCTTCGGAAGTACCGTCGCTATGATCGTCCGCTCGTCCCGAGATCGAGAAACGTCTCGAATGCCGATTCGGTATTCAGTGCAATCGAGCAGGACATCTTCTTCCTCAAGTCCGTGACCACGGTGTTCTTCGAGCAGTTCATCTACGAATTGAACTTGAGACTTGCTCGTCTCTGAACCTCCAAAGGCGTCGTAGATTGCCCGTTTGAGATTACCCCTGTTGAATTTCTTCTCTCGAACACGGTACTGAGCACTATTCGGTGGATCGTACATCCCTCGACTCCAGTACTGCGGTCCATCTAACGCTTCTGTGTGGGTATTATCGTACTGGAACTGGTGGATATTTTTGCCGCCGTAGACGGGATAGTCGGCCTCCTCCGGCGATGTCAAGAGCCTATCTTTATCAGTTGATTCAACGAACTCCTTAGTGAGCATATCAACTGTCCAAGCCTCCTCTAAATCTGCACCCAAGGAAGGCTGTTCAACTACTTTCTCCAAGACGCTTACTTCGATCTGCGAGGTGATGGATGGGAAGATTCCCCCTTCTGGAGAATAACTGACGAGTACGTCGCGCGGAATGTTGACTGCCTCATCTTCAATCCTGTAGACTATATCCATGTCACGTTGATTGAATATCCCCTGAAGAGCTGATGTTTTCCCCCCATATTCGAACGTCAGAATCGCGAACCGGTATCTATCGTCGATAGTTTCAAAGATACCCTTGTTCTCGAACCCGATGAGATTCTCCACGTCCGTGTAGTCCAGCAGATGCATTCGGAGGTCCTTCCCCATTACTCCCCCGAAGATAGTACCCGGGAGGAGCAGACTCACCTTCACGCCGTCTCTGGAGAGTCGGAAGACCCGCTCAAGAAAAAGAGCCGAAAGTTCGTTCTTTGTCGGCATCGTTCGACCGCCCACCACCGGAGATTGGAGCTTATAGACAGCTCCCTGCGTGAAGAAGTCTGCCTGAGTTTCCATTGATTCCTTGTAGTCTTCCCATTCCCACGCAACTTCAGGGCTTGAGAGGAGGTCTTCCATCACACCATCCTTTTCCTCCGACGGATAGGTACGGAACTGCTCATCGTAGCGGATAAAGAAGTCGTCGCGATTCGCGTAGAGCATGTCCCACGGTGGGTTCCCGATGAACACGTCGAATCCACCTTTCTCGAAGACGTCGGCGAACTCCAACGGCCAGTGGAAGGGAGACCACTCCCGGATTTCCTTGATCGTTATGTCGTCAAAGCCAGCGTCTTGGAATTCTCGCCGGAGAATTTCGTCAAATTTGTCCCGATGTTCCTCTATTCTGTCTTCTGCTTCTTTCCGCCATTCTTGTGCTTCAACACTGGTCTCCGCTTTCTTATGCTTCTTGATGGCCTCCTTCACATCCTCAAAACGAGTTTTCACCTCCCAAGAATCGAGATCGCTATCTCCGTCTTCGTTACTCTCAATGTCCGTATCGAGTTGACCGATTAGGCTGTTCCCCTGCCGTACATTGAAATCAATGTTGGGGAGTGGCTCCACCTCTCTCGGTTCATCCTCGATATCAGCGACCATCGACAACCAGAGTCTGAGCTTGCAAATCTCAACAGCACCTTCGTCGATATCGACCCCGTACAAATTGTTGAGAATGGCCGTTCGCTTTGCGTACAGCGATGAGGAGCCTTTTCCAGACTCGATTTCCTCGATCTCTTCTCGCGTTCTGGATTCTAGCTCCCAGCCTTGTCCCTCTGATTCGAGCCGCTGGAAATACTCAATGCATTGCATGTATAGGTCCATCAGCACCTCCTGTGCGGCGAGCAGGAAGGCGCCACTTCCTACGGCAGGATCGAGAATGTGCGCTTCCTTCAGAATATCGTGG
>NZ_SBIT01000022.1 GCF_004765785.1 Halorussus ruber
TCACGCTCCACAAACTCCAAGTCAATCCAGTCACTACAACCGCTGAGGCGGGTGATTTTGGCCATGAATCAGCACAAAATCACTCCCGCCTCATCCTTCACTCTTAACTAAACACGACCACCCATAACCGGATAAGATACATTACGTTTCGAGAAGCTGAGATTGCAAACATAAATCTGAGTAATTCTGTGTTCCAGCGCGGAGATTTTTCTGATGTGAAGGCCCAAAATAGCCAATTTGGACAAACTGATATTTCCGGATCAGATTTCAATAATGGAGAGTTCCAGAAAACAAACTTCACTAATTCTAACGCCCGAGGAGCAACCTTCGACGGCGCAAACCTCGAAGACGCCACCTTCGACGGAACCGAACTTCGTGACGCCAGCCTCAAAAATACCCGCCTCTACCAGACCCTCTTCTCGGACACCCGAATCAACAGCAATACCGATTTCGGCGACAAATCCGCCTACGAGGACCCCGACACCGACCTCGGCGAGAACTACGAAGACACTTCCAGATTCGAGGCCGCGGCGTGGGTCTACCGCCGTCTCCAAGACCTCCACGAGGAGAACGCCATGTCCGAGAAAGCCCGCGAGTACCACATCCGAAAGGAGGAGGCCAAACGCCAAGAATACCGGAAAAACGGCGAGTGGTTCAAGTGGGGCGTCCACACCGCGAACTACCACCTGACAGAACACGGCGAAAACCTCTGGCAGGTCGCCAAGTGGTCGGGTATCACCATCGGCGCTGGCACGGTGTTGTATCCTCTCCTCGGTGGCCTCGCAAACGCCGAGGGGACCCACAACATCTGGTCGCTTTCGGACCCCTCGGCTTGGGACGTGGCCCTGCTCTTTGCCCGAAGCCTCTATTTCAGCACGGTCACGTTCACGACCCTCGGCTACGGCGACTACCACCCGGTTGGTCCGACAGCGAAGGCACTCGCCGGGGTGGAGTCGCTTGCGGGGGCGCTCCTCGTGGCGTTGTTCGTGTTCGTCCTCGGCCGCCGCGTTGCACGCTAAAGCTGGAACCCAGACGCTCTCGTGCGTCCTCACTCCTCGCTCTCTATCACCCGGTCGGACTGTTCTCGCGTTTCCGTCGCTCCTTCGGCGTTCAGGGCGCTCTGGAGTTCGAACAGGACTCGCGTGACTTTCCCCGCGTCGTTCAACCTGTATCGGCGCGGATTCGTGCCAGCGACCTCCTCGACGATGTTGAACCGGAGGAGCGTATCGACGTATTTCCGGACGGACTCACGGCTGACGCCAGCGTGGTCGCCGAGTTCCTTCTTGTTGAACTCGCGGCCGGGCGGGGAATCGAGCAGGGCGTCGATTATCAGCGGTAGCGTCTGGTTGTCGGTCAGTTCCAACCACGCGCTCGGGTCCTCCCGTCGCAGTTGCTTCATGTCGGTCTGTTCGGACCCCGACTCGTCTGTGGGCGGCATCGTTCGTCTCGATGAACGACCCGCTCCCTATAATGTTTTGCGGTAGCGCAAATAGAATTTGGCGCGGTAGCGTATCCGACCCTTTTAATCTCGCAGTGAGTCGAAATAGGTGAAAGGGACACATGGCGACGCAGGAAGCGAGGTGTGCGGTCATGCAGGTACTGATCGCCGACCACGAGTACGGGACTCCACTACCGAAGGAAGAAGTCGTGAGCAGAGCGGCAGTAAAGATGGACGGCGAGGCCAAGACGGCGTTCGATGAACTGAAACAGCAACCGTTCGTCCGGCACAACCGACAGCGCGGCATGATGATAGACAGCAGTCGGTTCGGAGACTTAGCGGACTATCTCTACTACAGGTGTGGTTGGCGACCGTTCGTAATCGAATCTCGACTCAAGCACTACGAAGGGTGGGAAGAACACGACTGGCGGTAGCGGTTGCTCGTCTCCCGCACGCTCCGTGGCGCTGTTCGTGTTCGTCCTCGGCCGTCGCGTCGCACGCTAAGCAATCTCTACAAATATTAAGCAATTGTTTTGATGCCTCTCTTCTCCGGGTTTGACTCTCCGAAACCCAACGGAACGGACCGAAACCAGTCCCCGTCACCCACCCGACGGTGATAAGGCCACAATAACAAAACGTCTCAAACGCCTACCCTAATTCATGAACACCAACGTCTTCGACTGGATCGCCATCATCCTCACCGCCATCGGCGCGGTCACGTGGGGCCTGCTGGGCGTCACCGGCCTCACGGGCGACCCGGTCAACGTCATCGACGTGATTCTCGAACCCATCTTCCGGCCCGGTCCGGCCCAGACCGTCGAGTACCTCATCTACGTCCTCGTCGGCGTGGCAGGCGTCTACCTGCTGTTCACCGGTTACAAGATGGGCCGTGCGAGTCGGCGAGCGAAGCGGGAGCGCCGCAAGCGCGACGCGACGACCGCGACGGACACGACGACGGATTACACGGATACTGACACCGAGAACACGAACACCGAGTCCTAAGCGTTACAGGCGGATTCGGGTTTTCAGCAAGCATCGACCTCTTGCTTGGCGCAACTTCTCAGACAGCAACCGCTCAAAGGGTAAGCGTGATTTTGTCTTCGAAAGCCCCCGCCCGGTCGCGGTCGCTGAGCCGGATATTCGGCGCGCTCTCCGCACCGCCCGCGCGCCGAATAGTGGCCTGCTCAGACGACCACGGGCCTATCGGCCCGCGACCGGGCGGCCCCTTTATCCACCCAACGGTGACTGTTCCAGCGGGTGTTCGCCGGTGGAAAGGGCCACCGAGCGCGGGCCTCACGCCTCCCCAGCCTCTTCCTTCGCTCCCTGCGGTCGCTCAGTCATCCCTCGCGCGGAGCTGGAGCGACACGAGCGTCGCTCCAGCGCGCACCGGAGAGTGGTGCCTCCAGCGCGCGCCGAGGAGTGAAAAGATACGTCGAGCGTCCGATTTCGGACGGGTCAGTCCTCGTCCTGCCCGTACCCCTCGAACTTCTCGGCCACCTCGTTCATCTCCGTGGCGCTGAGTTGCACCGGGCTCCCGATAGCCGTGGCCTGACAGTAGATTTGGGCCGTGTACTCGACGTTGACGGCGGTTTCGAGCGCGGCGTCGGCGTCCTCGCCGGTCGCAAGCAGGCCGTGGTTGGCCAGCAGACAGGCGCTCGCGTCGGCCTCCTCCATCGCCGAGACCGCGTTTTTCGCTAGCTCCTCGGTGCCGTAGGTGGCGTAGTCGGCGACCGGGACCGTCGTCCCGGCGAGCGCGAGCATGTAGTGGACCGGCGGAATCGGTTCGTGCAGAATCGCCAGCGTCGAGGCCCACGGCGAGTGGGTGTGGACGATTGCGCCCGCGTCGAACTCCCGATAGACCGCGGTGTGCATCGGCGTCTCGCTCGACGGCGCGGTCGGTCCCGCGACGCGGTCGCCGTCGAGCGACACCACCGGCACCTCGTCGGCGACGATGCGGTCGTAGGCCACCCCCGTCGGCGTGACCGCGAAGTGGTCGTCGCGGCGGACGCTCAAGTTGCCAGTCCGACCGGGCGTGAGGGCCGCGAGGTCCGGTGCGCGGGTTGCGACGGCCCGACGTTCCGCTCCGAGCATGAATACGTACTAACTGAAGAGAGGTAAGTATTTATTCCCCCGGGCCGCAAGAATGGTAAAGTCGCTACCATTTACCATGGGAGTTCGGACCTCGTTACGACGACGCATCGGAAATTTTATGTCGACTAGCGATATTTTATTACTCCTGCCAACGATATAAATATGGTAGACGTCTCGCGGGAACAGATTACCGACGGTTCGCTGGTTCGTTCTCTGCTCGTCCTCGCAGCCCCGCTAGTCGTCCAAAACCTCGTCCAGGCCGCCCAGCAGATAATCGACACCTTCTGGGTCGGGCAACTGGGCGGCGAGGAGGTCGCGGCCGTCGGACTCAACTTTCCCGTCATCGCGCTCATCTACAGCGCCGTCATGGTGCTGTTCACCGGGACGCAGGTCGTCGTCTCCCAGCGCGCCGGAGCTGACGACCTCGAAGGCGTACGCCGGGCGACTTTCCACGCGCTGACCCTCGCACTCGTCGGCGGAACCGTCCTCGGAGCGGTCGTCTTCCTCGGAGCCGAAACCATCGTCGAGGTCGTGTTGATGAGCGAGGGCGTGACGGCGCTCGCGGCGACGTACCTCGGAACGTACATGCTCGGACTCCCGGCCTCGATGATGAGCGACGCAATCGAAGGCGGGTTCGTCGGGTGGGGCGACTCGCGGGCCGCGATGTACATCAACGTCACCGCGGTCGTCGTCAACGTCGTCCTCGACCCGTTCCTCATCCTCGGATGGGGACCGTTCGACCACATGGGCGTCCGAGGAGCCGCGCTGGCCACCGCAATCGGCTACGTCGCCGGGTTCCTGCTCGCGCTCGCGCTGTTCGTGAAGGGCCGCGACGGGTTCACGCTCACCCGCGAGGCGATCGGCTTCGACGTGAAGGAGTACCGCGAAATCCTCGACATCGGTATCCCGACCGGCGCGCAGACCGCGGCCAGCCAGTCCGCTCGCGTCCTCATCATCTCGCTCGTCTCGGCGGTCGGCGGCGCACCTGCCCTCGCGGCCTACACCCTCGGGGCGCGCATCGCTAGCCTCGTCTTCATTCCGGCGCAGGGCCTCTCGGGCGCGGCCCAGAGCATCGTCGGCCAGAACCTCGGC
The DNA here is from genome assembly GCF_004765785.1 of Halorussus ruber. Classification (GTDB taxonomy): domain Archaea; phylum Halobacteriota; class Halobacteria; order Halobacteriales; family Haladaptataceae; genus Halorussus; species Halorussus ruber. Next base: position 4,622 of record NZ_SBIT01000022.1, read on the forward strand.
GCGGGCAACCCGGCCCGCGCTCGGCAGACGACGTGGATAGGCGCGGCCATCGCGGCGGTCGGGTTGACGCTCGTCGGCCTCGTCCAAGGACTCGCGCCCGAGCTGCTGGTCGAGGTGTTCATCCCCGACATGACCGCCGAGGGGACCAGACTCGCGGTCGAGTACCTCCAGATTCTCGTCGTCGGCTACTGGGGTCTCGGCGCGATGTACGTCTTCGACGCCGGATTCAACGGCGCGGGCCGGACCAAGGTCAGCATGGTCGCCGGACTGTTGAAGTACTGGGCGATTCGCCTCCCCGTCGCCGCCGTCGGCGGGATGTGGTTGGGCTACGGCGTCGATGCGGTGTTCTGGGCGGTCACGATTTCCAACGTCGTCGGCGCGGCCGGCGCGGGCCTCTACTACTACTACTCTACCAACGACGGCATGCTGAAGCGCGCCGCCGAGAACGCCGCCACGAGCGCCGACTGAGTGCCCTCCACGAGTGCGAACTGAACAGTCTCAGCGTAGCGTTTAGAACGCCCCGCGACGAAGCGATTGGCATGCCGAGCGTCGAACTCCGCCCCCTGAAACCCTCCGACCGGGCCTACGCCGAGGAGTTGCTCGCCGAGAACGACCTGCCGACCGCGGACCTCGACTTCTCGAGTCTCGGTTCCGAACCGACCTCGCGTCTCGATTCACCCGCTGGCTCGGACCCCGATTCGTCGCCTACCGCCCTGTTCGTCTGCGAATCCGCCGACGGCGAGCGCGTCGGCGTCGGCGGTCTGGAAGTAGGGGACGAGGAGGAAGTTGCGGACAAGGAGGAAGTTGCGAGCGAGGCAGAAACCGAGGACCCAGCGGGACTGCTCCGGTCGGTCGCGGTCGAGGAGTCCGCCCGCGGCGCGGGCTACGGCACCGCCATCTGCGAGCAACTGCTCGACAGAGCGCGGGCCGCCGACCTCGGTGAGGTCTTTCTCCTGACGACGACCGCCGAGGAGTTCTTCGCCGACCTCGGCTTCGAGCGCGTCGAGCGCGAGCAGGTTCCCGACTCGATTCGGGCGAGCGCCGAGTTCAGCGACCTCTGTCCGGACAGCGCGACCTGCATGAGAACGAATCTGAAGTGAAGGAAGATGGACCGACACTAACTGGCTATTCGACCTGCACGGTCCGCGAGTCGGTCGCCGGGAGGAGCGGCAGGTCCGCGAACGCGACTTCCACGACGAACTCCATCTCGTCGTCGGTGCCGCCGAAGACGCCCACCGGGACGGTCTCCTCGCCGTCGAGGTAGGTGGTCGTCTCGGTCATCTCGACGCCGTTGACCGTCACGCGAATCGCGGCCTGCGCGCCCTGCCCCGAGTTTTTCACGGTCACTTCCCGCATGTCGTTTTCGCCCTTCGCAATCGAGTCGGGGAAGTCGCCCCAACTGACCGAGACCCGCGGGAGTTTCCGGGCGCTCTTCAGGACGCGCTCGGCGACGCCCGCAGAGAGGCCCGCGTCCACGAGTCCCGTCTCACCTGCCTCGCGGACCGCCTCCGGGGTGGCGATGTCCTCTTTCGCCAACTTGCTCGCCCGGCCCGACCCCACGCCGTCGATTGCGGTGAGGCCGACCGCGTCGTGGCTGACGCCGTGTTCGATGCGGGCCTCGACGCGGCGGGCGAGGTTGGCGGCCCGCGGTCGGTCGAATCGTTCGAGAAAAGCCCGGAGCGCCGCCAGGAGTCGGAGCGCGTTCTGAGTGATGACCCACGAGTCGCTCCGGAGTTCCGCGGGCGTCGAACCGCTCATGGTCGAGCGCAGGATGGCGAGAATCTTGCGCGCGCCGGGTTCGAGGTCCCCGGCCTCTTGACCGACCAGCACCGAATCGACGGCCTCGCGCTCCGACTGGCGGGCGCTCACGCTGTCGAACTCGGCGGCGTCGGCGACCGTCCGAAGCACGTCCTCGGCCACGATTACCTCTCGGTCGGCGAGGTCGTGGAACTGCTCGGCGGTGTCGAGTCGGAGGTAGAACTTCGAGGCGAGTCGGCCCAGCGGCGTGGCCGAAATACTGAGGTCGTCGCCGATGTCCACGAAGCCCCGGTAGTCGAGTCGTTCGAGCGCCTCTCGGACTCGCGTCCGGAGGTCGGCCTGCAGGTCGTCCAGTCCGTAGGCGTCGGGATTCGACTTGGCCCGGACGTAGTAGAAGGTGGTTTCGAGCCAGTCGATGACGTCCCCGAGGTCCCGGATGGTCCCCATCGCAATCTCGGCGTTGAGGTGCGCATCGAGGTCCTCGGCCAGTCGAGACTCGATTTCCTTGCCCTCCCGGAGGAGTTTGCGGTACTTGTCGGCCTCCGAGTGGTCGCAGACCACCCAGCCGTAGCCCACGTCGTCGTACTCGGGACGCCCGGCCCGACCGAGCATCTGGAGGATGTCGAGGGGACTCATATCGACCTCGCCCTCCAAGGGGTCGTGGAGCTTGGTGTCACGCAACACGACGCATCTGGCGGGCAGGTTGACGCCCCACGCGAGGGTCGAGGTCGAGAAGAGGAGTTCGATTTTACCCTGCTTGAACCACTCCTCGACGTTGTCCTTGTCGCTCTTCGAGAGGCCGGCGTGGTGGAAGGCCACCCCGTCCAGCACCGACTTCCGGAGGGTGTCGTTCTGGAGGTCGCTGGCCTCGTTGTGGAAGTCGTAATCGCCGCGCGCGCCGACCGGCACGTCGCGCTCGGCGAGTTCGTCGCGGGCCTTCTTGGCGGCCTGCACGGTGTCTTGGCGCGAGGAGACGAACACGAGGGCCTGTCCGTCCTCGCGGATGTGGGGTTCGGCGAGGTCCAACGCGCGGTAGAGTCGCCGGTACTTGTCCGCGAAGGAGTTGTCGCCGTGGGTGTAGGTCTTGACGCCCGAGTTGAGTTCCACCGGGCGGTAGTCGTCGCCGAACTCGAAGGTGTTGTCCGGGGGCGCGTCGAGCCAGTCGGCCACGTCGGAGACGTTCGGCATCGTCGCCGAGAGCGCGACCACGCGGGGGTCAGAGAGACGCCGGAGGCGCGAGACCGTGACTTCGAGGACGCTCCCGCGCTTCTCCGAGTCGAGGAGGTGGACCTCGTCGATGACGCAGCAGTCCACCTCGCGGATGAATGCGTAGCGCCGCGAGTCGTGCTTTCGCGTCGCGGAGTCGGTCTTCTCGGGCGTCATCACGAGGATGTCGGCGCGCTCTGCCCGCCGGGGGTTCAGGTCGCGCTCGCCGGTGACGACGTAGACCGAGTATCCCAACTCCTCGAAGCGCTCCCACTCGCTCTCCTTCTCGTTGGTCAGCGCACGCATCGGCGCGATGAACAGCGCGGTCCCGCCCGCTTCGAGCGTCCGGCAGATGGCGAGTTCCGCGAGCGCGGTCTTCCCGCTCGCGGTCGGCGCGCTCGCCACCACGTTCTCCTCGCTTTCGAGGAGGGCGGGCAGCACCTCTCTCTGCATCCGGTTGAACTCCTCGAACGGGAACGCCTCGGCGAACTCTGGAACGACCTCGGCGACTTCCATCGTTCTTCTCACGGAGTCGGGGTCCCAAAGGCGTTTCTCTATTGTCGCGGACAGGTCGGGAGGGCCGTGGCGGTCTTCGATTGAAGCGTTTTGAATCCGACATAGATTCCGGCAACTCGCGGAGGATTACTGGCATCCAAACGGCGGACTGTTTCGCCGGCGCAGTACGAGAGCATCTATTAGAAGGCCGCAACTGGTTAAATGAATTCGATGACGTGTCGTGTGCTACCGACTTCGGACTTGTAGGTGTCGAACGACGGTTGCACGACGGAAAAACCGGCCCGTGATTGGCCTCCCACCCGCTAGCCCACGTCGCTCGCCCCTCAATGTGCAGTTTGAGCAGGCGTGGACGAGGTGCTTTTCACACCTCTGCGAGGTCATCGACCTCTCACGGCGTTATCGGTGTGATACAATTGAATCCCTTACACCTTAAGGCTTAAGGTCAACAACTACGGGACCGAACCCAAAGACGACGAAAGAAGCGGCGGTCAGTCGTCGGTCGCCGCCGTCTGACCGAACTGCATCTCCGACTCCTCGACGTCAGGGGCATCACCGCTGCCGGAGCTTTCGTCCGCGCCGTGAGAGACCTCGAACTGGTCGAGTCGGTCCTTGAGGTCCTCGGCCTGCTCGGAGAGGGTCGCCGAGTTGTCCGAGACCGTGGCGATGGCCGAGACGGCCTGCTCGGACGCCGCCGCGACGTTCTGGGCCTCGGCGGTGGTCTCCTCGCTGGTGTTGGCGACCTCGTCGAGCATGGCGACCGCCTCCTCGGTCGAGGCGGCCTGGTCGTCGGTCGCGTCGCTGATGGACTGGATGCCGTCGTCGGCCTCCTCTACGTACTCGACCACTTCGTCCAGCGAGTCGAGCGCCGACTCGATGGTGTCCATCCCCGACGAGAGTCGGTCCTGCATCTCGGCGACGTCCTCGACCGTGTTTCGGGTCGAAGACTGGACGGTGTCGATGAGGCCCTCGATTTCGTCGGTCGCGTCGGCGGTCTCCTCGGCCAGCGTCTTGATTTCGTCGGCCACGACCGCAAAGCCCTCTCCGGCCTCGCCAGCGCGGGCGGCCTCGATGGAGGCGTTGAGCGCCAGCAGGTTGGTCTGCTCGGCGATGTCGTCGATGAGGCCGACGATTTCGCCGATGGCGGCCATCTCGTCGTCCAAGGATTCGACTTCCTCCATCGCGCCGTCGGCGGTCTCTTCGATGCGGTCGAGCTCCTCCAGCGCGACCGCGGCGTGTTCGCTCCCGGTCTCGCCCACGTCGGCGGCCTTCTCGGACACGTCCGCGACCTCGCTGGCCGAGGAGGCGATTTCCTCGATGGTGGCCGAGAGGCTGTTCATCTCGCCCGAGACCTCCTGTAGGTTCTCGTTCTGGCGCGCGGCACCCTCGGAGATGTCCTGTATCGACTGGCTGACCTCCTCGCTGGTGCGCTCGACCTCGTCGGCGCTCGACGTGACCTCCTCGCTCGCGGCGTCGACTCGCTCGGCGAACTGCTGGATTTCGACCACGGTCGATTCGAGGTCCGCCATCATCTCGTTGAACGCCGCGCCGATTTCGGCCATCGCCTCGCTCCGACTCTCGGTGTCCATCCGGCGAGTGAGGTCGCCGTCGGCCGCGGCGGACATCACGTCGCTGTAGTCGTCGGCCTTCGACTCGATTGCCGACGAGAGGGCCTCTGCCTCGCGCTTGGCGTCTTCGGCCTCCTGTTTGGCCTCCCGGGCTCGCTCGCGTTCGGTCTCGGCCTGCTCTTTGGCGTCTTCGGCTCGTTCCTTGGCGTCTTGTGCGTCGTCGAGCGCGGTGACGACGTTCTGTTTCATCGTGGCGATAGAGTCGGTGAGTTTCTCGATTTCGGCGCTGAACTCCGAGCGCCGGATGTCGTGTTCGAGGTCGCCGTCGGCGACTTTGGCGGCGTCCTCGGCGACCCGGTCTATCGGCCCGGTGATGCGCCGCGACATGAAGACGCCGACGCCGACCACGAGGAGCGCCGCGACGCCAGCGATGAGGAGACTCGTGCGTCTGATGGCGCGCTGGGCGGCGTTCATCTCGGCCGAGGCGACCGCGGTGACGGCGTAGTACTCCCGGCCGCTGGCGAGTTCGACGCGCTGGTACTCGCCGTGCCACTTGCGACCGTCGTCTCGGAAGGTGAGACTCCCGTTGTCGCCCGAGAGCTGGTCGGCGGAGATAGCGAGATTGCCCGCGGCGGAGGTGTTGAACTCCAGTTCGGGGTGATGGCCGTTAGCCACGTACGCCGCGCCGACGGTCTCGCCCTCGGCATTCTGATACGCGGGGTCGATTAACATTCCGTAGCCGGTGTCGCCGAGTTGGATGTCCCTGACGGGACCGGTAATCTGGGTCGCCTCGTAGTTGATGATGACGAGACCGACGCGCTCGCCGTCCACGACGATGGGCATCGCGTAGCGAATCGCTGGCGAGTCGGTCGCCCGCGCGATGTTGATAGCAGAGACGTAGACCTCGTCGTAGCCGACCGTCTCGCGCTCGACGACATCCTCGAACCAGCCCTTGTCGCCTTTGTAGTCGCCCGCGTCCTCCTCGCCGAGTTTGTACCCCGAGAGGACGTTCCCGTCCCGCCAGAAGACCCGAATCATGTCGATGCTCGGGTTGTCGGCCGCGACCTGTGCGAAGTACGACTGGGTTCGCTGGTACGTCGGGTCCTCGCCCAGGAGCTTCGGATACGCGGTCCCCCGCTCGTAGGATTTCGCGGCGTCGCCGAGCGACTCGTTTTCGTACCGCTTGCGGACCAGTTCCCGGACCGCGGGATGTTGCCTGACGAGACGCACCTGCTTCTTGTAGAACTGCGAGCGCGTCTTGGCGTTCTGTGCGACGCTCTCGACTTCCGCCGCCTGCCGGGCCGAGGACTTGTGGTCCAAGGTCTCGTCGGCCTGCGACAGCGAGACGTACGTCGTCGCCCCGAGCGGAGCGAGACTGCAGACCAGAATCACGGCGACGATTTTGAAGTCGAGAGTATTACGAATAGCAGACACTTTTCCCCTCATCGTATCACATTCTGCTGTTCCGACACCATCACAGACGCAGGAATGAACTTATGTTTTATATAATTTCCTTTAATTATGGATTTAGAGAATTGGGGCGACTGTCCACGTTAAAGCGAAGCAAAAGTCACAGCCGAAACACTGCTGTCTCGCTGAAGCACACTGGGCGGCGTGCCGACGACCCGACTACTCCAGCAGAATCGTCCGCAGTTCCTCGGGCGATTCGGCCACCGCGTCGGCCGCCGAGAGGTCCAGTTCGTCGTCGGACTCGTTTCGGAAGCCCACCGCCTGCATCCCGGCGCGCTTGGCCGACTCGACGCCGTTCGCGGAGTCCTCGACCGCGACGCACTCCTCCGGGGCGACCCCGACCTGCTCGGCGGCGTACTCGTACACGTCGGGTTCGGGCTTGCCCTTACCGTCTATCTCCTCGGCGCTGACGACTCGGTCGAACGCCTCGCGGAGGTCGAACCGGTCGAGCATCCGATTTATCCAGTCGTGGGGCGACGACGAGACCAGCGCGACGGTCCGGCCCGATTCGCGCAGCTCGGTCACGAGGTCCCGGAACCCCTCCTGCAAGTCCACCTTCTCGCCGTAGATGTCGCGGGCGGCCTCCTCGTACCGTTTCACGAACTCGTCCTTGCTGGCGGTCATCTCGTTGCGCTCTTCGAGGTAGTCGTAGATTTCCCGAAAGTTCATCCCGGTCGTCTCGGAGGTGTCGGCCGACCCCTCGACCGCCGAGGGGAGAATCTCTTCCTCCTCGATTTCGACCCAGTAGCGTTCGGAGTTCACGATGACGCCGTCCATGTCGAACAGCACAGCCTTCGATTGCACAGACGAAACGAGGAGACGAATCGAAATAGTCCCTCCGGCGACTCGACCCGAATTTCTGCGTCGGGTCTCGCCCCGACGCAATCGGTCGTTTCTCGCGCCGATGGAGCATTGCCGGGCGGTAATCCGCGTTGCCGACGCGAACCGGACAGTTGTTCGCGTGAACGACAGTCTCGGTTTATTCCGGTCGTGGTCGTCGTTCGGGCGAAGCATGACGGACGGTTCATCGCGTACGAGTCGCAGAACCGTACTGACGGGCGTCGCGGCCGCGCTGGCGACTGCCAGCGTCGCAGGTGCCCAAGAGACGACGACCGCGGGCGGTGAAACCACGACCGGGAGGGGTGAGACGACGACCGAGACGGGTGGAACGACGACGGGTTAGTCAGTTACGAGCAACAATTACAACCCCTTCAAAAATGTTTTTAATGTTTTAGGCAATATAGATATTTCCAAAGGAATCCCCGATTCTCGGCCACACCAGAGTTTAAGTCCGAAAACGGGACGAACCCTCGCCGTGACTCGACCCGTTCGCGTCTACGCCGGAGAGTGTACCGTCACCTACAGCGGAAACAGCGAACTGCGCACCCAGCGCGGCCGCGTCGTCGTCGTCCACAAGCCCGACGACACCGTCCTCGTCCACGACGCCGAGGGCTACCAGCCGGTCGCGTGGCTCACCCGAGCGAGCGCGGTCCACCTCGAACAGACCGAGGAGGGCGCGTTCGCGCTCGTCGCGGTGGACGACGGCGAACAGCTACGGGTCGAGAGCGAGGGCGACTCCTCGCGCGCCAGCCACGCCGCGACCCCGGCGGGCACGCCGGTCGGCACCTGTCCCGACTGCGAGGGGAGTCTGGTGCGCGCTCGCGGGGCAGTCACCTGTCTCGACTGCCGGGCCGAGTACGGCCTGCCGCGGGACGCCGCGATGGCCGACTCGACCTGCGACTGCGGCCTGCCCCGGATGGCAGTCGTCCGAGGAGCGCGCTTCGAGATTTGCGTGGACCGCGACTGCGAGGGCTTGGACGCCGCGGTCCGCGAGCGATTCGACCGCGAGTGGTCGTGTCCCGACTGCGATGGCGACCTGCGGGTCGTCCGCGAGCGCACCCTGTTTCTGCGGTGCGAGAGTCATCCCGACTGCGACGAGACGTTCGCGCTCCCCCGCGAGGAAGTCGCCGGGACCTGCGACTGCGGCCTGCCCCGCGTTCAGGCGACCGCCAGAGGAGACAACACTTGCTGTCTCGACTCGGACTGCGCGGAGGACGAGACGACGCCGGAGGCGGGGAGATAGGCCGAACCGGAAGCCGTTTGACGCCCCGAACCGGAACGACGGGCATGGACGGACGCCTGCGAGACGACGAGGTGGTGGTCGGCGGCGACGCCCGCCAGCGCTACTACGACTCCAGCGGCTACGGCAGGCCCCTCGGCGGACAGGAGATCGCGCTGTCGCGGGTCGAGGCCGCCTACCTGCTGTTCAAGGGCGACTTGGATTCGGTCGGCGGAATGGGCTTCCGCGAGTTCCTCGCCGACGCGGGCGACGAGATTACCACCCGGTTTCTGGTCTACGCCGACCTGCGCGACCGGGGGTTCTACCTCTCTCCCGCCCGCGACGGCTGGGTGAACGCGCCGCGCTCGACCTCCGACTTCGTGGTCTACCCGCGGGGGAAGGGACCGTGGGACGACGCGGTCCTCTACCGGGTCCGGGTCGTCGGCGAGCGCGCCGACGTGCCCGCCGAACAGTTGGGCGACGTGGTGCTGGCGGTCGTGGACGAGGAGAGCGAAATCACCTACCTCGAAACCGACCGGGCCGACCTCCGGGGAAGTTCCGGCACCGACCTCCCGCGGGGCGTCCCGGCGGACCTGCTGGACGACCGCGTGCTGGTCTGGGACCCGCCGGAAATTCTGCACCAGCGGGGCTTCTACGGTCAGTCGCTCTCGGAGCGCGACGGCGGTCGGAACCGACCGAGCGCGCTCCAGTTGTCGCTGGTCGAGGCGGCCTATCTCGCCGACGAGGGCGTCCTCTCGTTGGACGGCGGTACTGATGTCGATGACGAAGACGACGCGGCGGCGGTCCGCGAGCGGGGTCGGACAGTCGAGGGCCAGCGGTTCGACCGGCGACTCCGGGTCTACCGGGCGCTCCGCGAACGCGGGGTCGTCCCGAAGACCGGATTCAAGTTCGGGTCCGACTTCCGGACCTACGCCGACGTGGAGTCGGTCGAGGACTTGGGCCACTCGGAGTGTCTGGTCCGGGTGCTGCCGACCGACCACGTCTTCTCGCCGCGGGACCTCGCGCTCGACGTGCGATTGGCGCACGGGGTCCGAAAGCGGATGATTTTTGCGCTCGTAGGCCCCAACGAAGAGATAACCGATTGGATTTCCGTGGGCCGACTCACGCCATGACACGAGTGAGACCATGACACGAGACACCAGCGACCGCGAGGACGAGGCGGACAGCACCGAGCGGGCGGTTCCGGACGGCGGGACCGCCGCGGAAGACGGCGCAGACGACGTGGCGCTCGACCCGTGGGGGTCGGCGACTATCGCCGACTACCGGAAGCTGTTCGAGGAGTTCGGCATCGAGGAGTTCGACGAGGTGCTTCCCGAAGTGCCGGACCCCCACTACCTGATGCGCCGGGGCGTCATCTTCGGTCATCGGGACTATCGGCGGGTGGCCGACGCGATGGTCAACGGCGAACCCTTCGCGGCGCTCTCGGGGTTCATGCCGACCGGCGACCCCCACATCGGGCACAAGCTGGTGTTCGACGAGATCATCTGGCACCAACAGCAGGGCGGCGACGCCTACGCGCTCATCGCGGACCTCGAAGCCCACAGCGCCCGCGGGATGACGTGGGACGAAATCGACACCCACGCGCGGGACTACCTGCTCTCGCTGCTGGCGCTCGGGTTCGACCCCGAGGAGGGCACCCTCTACCGGCAGTCGGGCGACCGCGACGTGCAGGACTTGGCCTTCGAGTTGGGGTCGGAAGCGAACTTCTCGGAACTGGAGAACATCTACGGCTTCTCGGGCGAGACCAGCGTCTCGCACATGCAGAGCGTCGTGACCCAGATGGCCGACATTCTCTATCCCCAGTTGGACGAACCCAAGCCCACGGTCATCCCGGTCGGTCCCGACCAGGACCCCCACGTCAGGCTGGCGCGCGACCTCGCGGCCCGGATGGGCTACTTCGGCGTCACGAAGGCCTACGCGAGTTTCGAGGCCGACGAGGAGGAACGGGAGTTGCTGGCGGCGGCCTACGCCGCGCTCTCGGACGAAGCCGAGGCAGCGGGCGACGGCGAACCGGTCCGGTGCGAGGACGCCGCCGACTGGATAGCCGACGAGATGGCCCCCGACGACGCCCGCGACAGCGTGGTCTCGAAATTGCGGGAAGCGGGCAAGGAACCCCTCCGACCCCGCGTTCGGTTCCTCGACCGGAACGCGACCGAGGAGGCCTTCGAGGCGCTCATCGGGGCAGTCGAGGGCGAGAAGCGCGTCTTCGAGGAACACATCGACTCCTTCGACCTCTCGCGGGAGGAGGCCGAACAGTTGGCCCGCGAAGTCGAACTCGACCACGGCGGCTACGGCTTCGTCGCGCCCTCCTCTATCTACCACCGGTTCATGACCGGCCTGACCGGCGGGAAGATGTCCTCGTCGGTCCCGGCGAGTCACATCAGCCTGCTGGACGACCCCGAAGACGGCTACGACAAGGTGAAGGCCGCGACCACGGGCGGCCGGGAGACCGCCGAGAAACAGCGCGAACTCGGCGGGAAGGCCGACGAGTGTCCGGTCTACGAACTCTACGCCTACCTGCTGACGGGCGACGACGACGAGTTCGCCAAGGAGGTCTACGACGAGTGCGTCGGCGGCGAGCGCCTCTGCGGCGACTGCAAGGAGCAGGCCGCCCAACTGATGCAGGAGTTCCTCGAAGAGCATCAGGAAAAGCGCGAGGAAGTCGAGGACCTGCTGGAGCAGGCCGACATCGAGTTGGACAGCCAGCGCAAGCGGAGCTAGGCAATCGCTTTTCGTCGGCGGCCTTCGGTCGCTTCAACAACAGTTATCCCGCCGGACGGGCAGAACTGAACCATGGCCACCGCAACTGCGGACAGACTCGAACCGCTCGGAATCGGCGTCGGCGTGCTACTGGTCCTCATCGGCGTCATGACGGTCGTCGGGACGCCGTGGGCGTACAAGTCCGGCGGCGCGCTCCTGATGGTCGGACAGGCGCTCGGCGCAATCGCCGCCATCGCGGTCGGCGCGGGACTGGCGTGGCTCGCCCGGAAGTGAGTATCTCTTTCTTTAGGAATCGAAGCTGTTTGTTTCGAAAATAAATAGCTAGTTTTGTGCGGAGCGACGACGGACAAAGCCCGACGTAACGGCGCGAAGCGGCGCGGAAAATTGGAGCGACTGAATGGAGCGGCGGAACGGCGGAACCGCGTTACTTGTTCGGCAGGAAGGCCAGACCCAACAGCAGGGCGACCGTGAGGCCACTCAGGATGACGATGCCCCACAGGCCCGCCATGCGCTCGTTGAAGTCATCCTGCGCGTTGACCTGCGACTGGTACTCGCCGGGGTTCGGCGAGAGTTGGACGACGCCGTCCTGTCCGCTCGGGAAGTGCGCGAGGAACGTCCGGTTGTTCCCCTCGGGACCGAGCGTCACGTTGCCGCCCTCCGAGAGCGAGGTCTCGAGCGTCCGCGGCGCGGTCCACGAGAGCGTGGCCTCGTCGGCCGTGATGTTGCTCACCGTGGTCTGGTTGCCCTCGAACTGGTAGTTGTCGCCCTCGGCGACCTGCTCGGTCGCGGGTTCGCCGAACTGCTGGCGCTTGTACTCCTCGACGGTCACCAGCGACTTGTTACCGCCGTCGTCCACGACGACGTATTCCGTCTCGTTCTGCGTGACCGTGGTGACGTTCTCGCTCAGGTCGAACTCCTGGCGGAGGGTGAACTGTCCGGGGTCGGACTCGTTGGGGATGAGGACCCGGAACGTGGAGTTGTCTCGCTGAATCGTCGAGTTGTTCGCCAGCGTGGCGGTGTAGCGCGCCGACTCGTTGACTCGCGTCAGCGTTCCCTCTCCGTCGCCGACCGACGCGACCGTGTACTCCATGCCGTTGACGGTCAGCGTGTCGTTTTCGGCGTACGTGTCCCCTTGGAGGTCGATGCCCGGCTCTTGGGCCACACCGATGAGCGAGTAGGACCCAGCGGCGATTACGAGGAAGAGGACGGCGTACACCGTCGCGGCTCGTCGTTGCATGTTCGGAACGTTTCGACGCGTGCCGTTTAATAATTGCTTTTTGCCGGTAGGGGGACGGGGGCGTTCGAGCGGGACTCGGGACGACCGGACGAAGTGATTTTCCGACGGGCGCACGACGTGTGGGACATGAACTTCGGGATTCTCAGCACCGCCAACATCGGGCGCGCGGCCGTCGTCCCCGCAATCGAAGCCACCGACCACGAACTCCTCGCGGTCGCCTCCCGCGACGGCGAGCGCGCCGAGGAGTTCGCCGACGAGTTCGGGATTCCGCGAGCGTACGGCACCTACGGCGAGCTTTTAGCGGACGAGGACCTCGACGCCGTGTACAACCCCCTGCCGAACGCACTCCACGCCGAGTGGACCAGACGCGCCGCCGACGCCGGACTCCACGTCCTCTGCGAGAAACCGCTCGCGGTCGACGCCGAGGAGGCCTGCGGACTCGGCGACTACTGCACCGAGCGCGGCGTCACGCTGATGGAGGCGTTCATGTATCGCTACCACCCCAGAACCGAGCGCGCCGCCGAAATCGCCCACGAGGAACTGGGCGAGATTCGCTCGGTGAAATCGACCTTCCAGTTCCCGATGGACGACCCCGAGAACGTCCGACTCGACCCCGACCTCGCTGGCGGGAGCCTGATGGACGTGGGCTGTTACGCGGTCAACGCCGCGCGGCTCTTTCTGGGCGAACCGGACCGGGCCTACGCGACGACCCACGACGCGGGCGACCACGGCGTCGATACGAAGTTGGCGGGTCTCCTCGAATACGAGGGCGGGGCGACTGCCGAGGTCTCCTGTGGGTTCGAGACCACAGACACGCAGTGCTACCGCGTGGAGGCCGAAGACGGCTGGCTGGAGGCCCGCGAAGCGTTCGTCCCGCGCGGCGAGGGCGGCGTCGAACTGGAGTACGAGGTCGAGGGCCGCCGCGCGGTCGAGGCGTTCGAGCCGACCGACCAGTACCGACTGGAGGTCGAACACTTCGCCGAGTGCATCGAGTCGGGCGACGCTCCTCGGACCGACGCCGACGAGGCGGTCCGGAACATGGCGGTCATCGACGCGCTGTACGAGAGCGCGGAAGAAGGGGACGTGGTTTCGATTGAGTAGCGACCTATCGCAGCTCTTCTTTCCATTCTGCGCTCAATTCTTTGTACCGTTTTTCCGCTCGATAAGTGGAAAACGCACCTACTCTCGTTTGATTGGGAATAACTGGTTCTGTAGGGAAGAGGGAAGGAGTATATCTCCAGACGTCATCAACAACCTCTGAAATCCGGTCGACAAGTTCGTTTGCTTTCTCCAAGTCTGCATCCTCTGGTGTCGGGCCAAGCAGTTCTATGAACTCATCATAAGAAATAGTAATCGAAGAATCTTTTCTGGCTGTTGCTGACGGAGCCATCTTTCCAGAGTTATGAACTGCCAAGTGACATTCTTCGCATAGAGTCACCAAATTCTCTAAATCGTGGGTTCCACCTCTACTCTTGGGAACGACATGATGAGCGTGAAGTTTTGTATCGCCGTGAGGACTACCTTCCAACTTACAGTTCTGGCAGGTATAATCGTCTCGTAGGTATGCAGTCTTTCGAATATCATCCCAGTTAGGAGGATACTCGATTCCCATTCATGTCTGTTTAACACAACTAGCTACTTAACAAATGTGATGAACAAATAACTCCAGAATACGATTCATGACCAAACAAGACCTCCGCGAGCGAATCTGGGACCGCCTCGAAGACGAGGGCATCGCGCGCTTCCCCTTCCCGCCCCACGACCGCATCCCGAACTTCGCGGGCGCGGCGGACGCCGCCGACCGGTTGGCCGAGACCGAGGAGTGGGCCTCCGCCGAGGCTGTCAAGGCGAATCCCGACGCGCCCCAGTTGCCGGTCCGGCGGCGCGCGCTCCGCGAGGGCAAGACCGTCTACATGGCGGTCCCGCGGCTTCGAGACGAGAAGCCCTTCTACGAACTCGACCCCGACGAGATTCCCCCGGGCGAGTACGACAGCGCGCCGACCATCTCGCACGTCGAGGAGTACGCCCGGCAAGTCGGCCCCGAGGAAGTGGCCGCCATCGACCTCGTGGTCTCGGGAAGCGTCGCGGTCACGAGCGAAGGAGCGAGGGTCGGCAAGGGCGAAGGGTACAGCGACCTCGAATACGCGGTCCTCCGAGAGTTGGGACTGGTCGGCGACGAGACGCCGGTTGCGACGACGGTCCACGACGCGCAGGTGGTCGAGCAAGCGGTCGAAGTCGAGGCCCACGACGTGCCGATGGACCTCGTGGTGACGCCGACCGAGACGATTCGGACCCAGACGGCGTTCGAGCGCCCGGCGGGCGTATTCTGGGACGAACTGTCCGACGAGCGAATCGCTGAGATTCCGGTGTTGGAAGCGCGGCAGCCCTGAAAAGAGGCGTCTCAGAGCGAAGACGTCTCCAGCGTTCCGTCGTCGGCGACCGTAATCTCGTACTCGGTTCCGTTCGAACTCGTCAGGACGAGGCCCTTCCCGGCGGGATTCGGCCGGTTCGCCATCGTCCGGACGCGAGTCGCGGAACTGATGTCCCACGCGGCCCCGTCCGTAGAAGCCACGTTTCCGACCCAGCGGTTGTCGGTTCCGGGGTCGATGTCACCGCCACACCCGGCGATGCCGGTCAGACCAGCAACTGAAAGACACCGAAGGAGCGACCATCGGTCGAGCATGCTTCTAGATTATTACTTACATTAAACTAAATTCAATATAAGTAAGCTCGAGCACGAGACGTATTGCACATTTTATCGAATCGGGCGCTCGGTGACGTTTCTCGAAGACGCGCACCGCTCACCAGTCGAATACGGAAAGAAGCCAAGGGCCGGATTTGAACCGGCGGTAGGCGGCTCTGCAGGCCGCTGCGTTCGGCCGGACTCTGCCACCTTGGCGCTATCTTCTGCTATAGGCTCGTCGCGCTTAAATATAGCGGTCTACGGCGGTTATCGCCGTCGCTCCCCGCTCGGTACTCGCAGCTGATGACTGTGTTGAGGGGGTTCGCATCGCTCCTCGGTCAGTCGTCGCCGAGACTGTCTCGTGGTGGTCGGGGTGGGACTGGTTCGAAATGAAGAAACCCCCATCGCCGGGTGTGGCGATGGGGGTTGTATGAGTGGAGGCGGCGAATCGGATTTCCCAGAGGCTCGCGCACTCCAGTACTCGCCGAAACGCAGGCAGGCTTAACTTCCGTGTTCGGGATGGGTACGGGTGTCACCCTGCCGCTCTGGCCGCCTTAACGCCGACCCACGGACTCGAACCGTGGTCTCATCCAATGTCGGTGGTTCGATTTCGACCGTAGTGTACGTGCAATCCAGTTTGCGCCTGGATCCGAATGTGTGTGTTCGGATCAGTGCAGAGAGTTGCAACACTCGATACCGTATG
>NZ_SBIT01000023.1 GCF_004765785.1 Halorussus ruber
TGTCCGTTCACGCTCCACAAACTCCAAGTCAATCCAGTCACTACAACCGCTGAGGCGGGTGATTTTGGCCATGAATCAGCACAAAATCACTCCCGCCTCATCCTTCACTCTTAACTAAACACGACCGACGCCAGTTGCACAAGGGTTAATATTCTACTTGGGTAATTATCGAGATTGATGGTGTTATCTGTACTCGCAGCGGTATCTGAGGCCGGTATCACACTGTATACTGTGCCGGTCATCGGGATCGAACTGGGGCGGACGGAAATTACCGTGGTCGGTATCTGCATGATTCTACTGCTGCTCGTGGGATCAGGGTTCTTTTCATCGTCGGAGATTGCGTTGTTCTCCTTGCCGGACCACCAGATCGACGCGATGGTCGACCAGGGGCTACGTGGAGCGCGGGCAGTCAAGTCCCTCAAAGAGGATCCCCACCGCTTGCTCGTGACAATTCTCGTGGGGAACAACATGGTCAACATCACGATGTCCTCGATTTCGACGACCCTCGTCGGCTTCTACTTCGACCCTGGCACGGCCGTGCTCGTCTCGTCACTCGGTATTACGTCGATGGTCCTGATATTCGGGGAGAGCGCACCAAAGTCCTACGCTGTCGAGCACACTGAATTGCACGCACGGCGCGTCGCCCGAGGGCTGAATATCGTCGAGAAAGTGCTGTGGCCGCTCATCACCCTGTTCTATTACTTGACAACACTCGTAAACAAGGTCACCGGCGGCGACGCGTCCATCGAGTCGACGTACGTCACTCGCGACGAAATCCGGAACATGATCAAGACAGGCGAACGCGAAGGCGTCCTCGAAGAGGAGGAACGCCAGATACTCCAGCGCACCCTGCGGTTCACCGACGCCACCGCCAAGGAGGTGATGACCCCTCGTCTCGACATGGCGGCCATCTCCAAAGACGCGACCGTCGAGGAGGCGATCCAGGAATGTATGCGGGCAGGGCACGCCCGCCTGCCAGTTTATGCGGGGTCGCTGGACAACGTGATCGGTATCTTCGACATCCGTGACCTAGATGATTCCAACTACGGCACCTTCGCCGACCTCGAGGTGGAGGACGTGGTCAACCCGACGCTCCACGTCCCAGAGTCCAAGAACGTCAACGAACTCCTCTCGGAGATGCGCGAGAACCGGATGTAGATGGTCATCGTCATCGACGAGTTTGGCGCCACTGAGGGCCTCATCACGATGGAAGACCTGCTCGAGGAGATCGTCGGCGAGATACTGGTGGGTGACGAGGAACACCCGGTCGAGTTCATCGGCGACACGGAGGTGGTGGTCCGCGGCGATGTCAACATCGACGAGGTCAACGAGGCTCTCGACATCGACCTCCCCGAGGGCGAGGAGTTCGAGACCATCGCGGGGTTCCTGTTCAACCGCGCGGGTCGCCTCGTCGAGCAAGGCGAGGAGTTCGACTACGAGAACGTGACGCTGCGAGCCGAGCAGGTGGAAAACACCCGCATTCAGAAGGTCCGGGTGACCGTCGACCGCGACACCATCGATTCGGTTGAAGAAGAGTCACCGGTCGGCGAAGGCGAAATCGATTGATCGGCAGTGTCTCAACAGTCGAGACTTCGATCAGGTAACTCGGTTTCTCTGAAAATCCCGGACTGACAATTTTCTCGATGACGCTGTGCTGAAGTGGAGACTGGCCCTCTTGCTACATGGAGATGCATGACCGGCGGTTGGTAGTGCCATCTCCTGCGGTTGGGAGCCACTACCTTGAGAGAGTGGTGAAAACCATTAGGGGGCCGGCAAACGTAGCCTGTCTTAACGAGTCATGTACGAGAACATCCTCCTCCCGTATGACGGTAGCGAGGGCGCAACCGAGGTGCTCCATCACGCCAGCGAGATCGCCCATTGGGCCGACGCGACCATTCAGGTGCTCTACGTTGCCGACACGACGCGCGACAGTGTCACCGTCGTCGAGGGCCAAACTGTCGATGCGCTCGCACAAGAGGGTGAAGACATCATTGAGGAGGCCGCAAAAACGCTGGACACGCTCGGGGTTTCGTACGAGACCGACGTCGTCCAGGGCAATCCGGCCCCGACGATTGTCAACTACGCCGAGCGGTACGACCAGGATCTGGTCGTGATGCCGACCCACGGCCGCGAGGGAATCTCGCGGTACCTCATCGGAAGTGTCTCCGAGAAGGTTGTCCGGCTCTCGTCGGTTCCCGTTCTCACAGTCCGCATGCAGCCCGATGAGGAGCTCGCGTTCCCTTACGAGAACATCCTCATCCCGACGGATGGGAGCACTGCTGCGAGGTACGCTGCCGATCATCTCATCGAGTTTGCGGCGTCGCTCGATGCAACCGTGCACGTCCTGTCTGTCGTGGAGGACACTGCACTTGGACTGGACGTCCGGTCGACAAGTGCCGCCAAAGAAAGCGAAGAGGCCGCGACCGACGCCGTCGAGACTGTCGTCTCCGAAGCCAAGTCACGGGGGGTTACGAATACTGTTCGCCATATCGAACACGGAACGCCTGTCGAAGAGATTCTCGACTACATCGAATCGAACGACGTACAGGTCGTCGGTATGGGCACGACGGGGGGACGTGGCACCAATCGTATCCTGCTCGGCAGTGTCGCTGAAAAGACCGTGCGCTCGGCACCAGTTCCTGTTATCACTGTCGCGGAACCAGAGTAAACGGTAGGAATGGTTTCCGACACCTCTGTTGATAGCATCCCTGCCGAGGTATCATGTACTATCTCGATTACGAGCGTGCTACGAGGATTGTCGTGTCGACTGACCTCGTCACCTGATTCGTTGTACTCCTCAGCAGACGCTCGTAATTCCTCAAGCGACCACCCACACCCATACTTCTGAGTCCGGTGCTGACTATGCGCCCTCTATTCAGCACACTCTTTCTGACACCTGTAGATCAAATCGTTGGTGGCAGTAATAGAGACACACTCTATATTGAGCGACGGTTACATGGACGGTTCTGAATACAGAAACCGTACTACCAGCTACTGGTAACGCTCCGTCTCGCGGAGTGCGTTTTTCGAGCCTTGAATGGTTGGAGGCTCGAAGAATATGAGTAAGCGACCAGAAATCGAGATTCAGCACCAGACCGCGTTTGGAGACGATGGCCGACTCGAAGTCGTCGAAGAGAGCGTCGAGACATCCCTCGAAGATTTCGGCGCTGCGGTCGACCACCGTGAGCGTGATTCCAAGCTGGACCGGCCGGAAGCAGACCAGTTCGGCGTTGACGACCGCCCCGAAGTAGCGCGCTCGGTCGGGAGTGACCAGTCAACCCTGTTTGCCGATACTGCCGACGATCAGCAGACTCTTACAGGTGAAGAGGCGGCCACTCGGTGTCTCTTCGAGGAAAACCTCAATCAAGGGATACATGAATGAGGAATGAAATTAAAAACAGGGCCAATCCCAAATATCCGAGAGCTTTTGCGGCATCGGTCAGGCCCGGGGAATCTTGTGCGAGAGAAAAGGCGACTATCCCACTCAGTAGAAAGGCCAGTCCTGCCAACATAATGTACCGAACCCAACGAGAAGTCGACTCAGTTTGCTGTGTAGGTTCGTTAACCATCATTGAGACATTAGAAATCATCTTCAAAAAGAGGTGAGGCCGTCTTTTTAAGTTTCTTCTACCCCATAAAAGGGTAGGATTCCCAATGGAAAGTGCAAGGGTCCGGGTTTCCTCGGTGGCAAAGTTTATTTAATACTTCAAGAATCTTCGTTGAGTTGTACGAATCGGGCGATTGAGCGAGAGGCAATGGTTGTTCGTTGGAGGGAGACTCCTTACTTGACCGCAGAAACCGATGCCTCTTCGCCGACGAACACGTTGATGATTTCTGATGCAAAACCACGCTTCGAGAACACCGTGACCAAATCTCCGCTTTGGATTTTCGTATCCCCTTGGGGGAGGAGGACCGAACGATCTCGTTCGATAGCGACGGCGCGGACGTCGTCCGGGAGGATACCAGTATCGTCAGCGGCCGCGAGACTTTGACCAGCAATCTGGCTATCCTCACTCACCGTAATCTCGAATATCTCGGCATCGCCAGACAGGTGCATGAAGTCCTTGATCGATGGTCGTTGGACCGCCCGATAGAGATACTCTGCGATGAGATGTTCTGGGTTTTCGAGAACATTGACGCCTAGTTGGCGGTAGAGGCTCATGTGTTCGGGATTCTGCACCACCGACACTTGTGAGGGTATCGCGAGTTCCTGGGCAAGCAACATCACCATAATGTTCGTCGCGTCTGACTCAGTCGTGCTAATGATGGCATCTGCTTGGTCGCCACCTGCGTCCTCAAGCGCATCCATCGTCGTTGCATCCCTATTGATTACGAGGCAATCGTAGTTTTGAGCAACGTCGGTAGCCACCGTTTCGTCCTTCTCGATAACGACGACATTGTGACTTTCACGGGTGGCAAGATCGAGCAGTTGGGATCCGATATCTCCTGCGCCAACAACAATAATGTACATACAGGATTTGGGAATCCAGAAGATTATAAAAAGTACGGATTCTGATTCCCTAAACCTAAAATAGAATGAATACGTAGTACGATCTATGACACCACATGAAGACACCAAGGTCGACTCATCCCGTTCTGTCCCGTCAGAACTACCCGATGACCTTGTAGAACATCTCTCTCGACTGGACGAATCGGAATTACGAGCCGTGATTTCGTATTCGAAATCGCTCTTACCACGTCTCCCGACTGTAGATGACCTACTCGAAGAACGGCCGGCCGAGGAAATCCTTGAAGTGGAAGAGAAAGAAGGGTACACGAGAATTGTCAAGAAACAACCCTGTGCTCATGGTTGTGATGACTGTCCACACGGCCCGTATCTGTATCATGTCCGGGTCGAACCACATCCCGAAGATGGAGAGTCGGCATCTTTGCATTGGGAATTTCTCGGTCAAATACAGTAGAACAAGGCAAACTGCTCTGACCAAATTCACCCCGTTTTACGGTTCGTCAAATGCGGCAATTGTCGCATCGTCGATGCCGGACCGTGAGAAGAGCGTCACGACGTCATCGGGACGCATGTCGGTGTTCCCTTTCGGTGTCAGTATCTCCTCGTCGCGTTCAATCGAAATGATGAGGATGTTGGCGTCGATAATGCCGCGCTGGTTCGCCTCCTGTAGCGTGTGACCGGCAATCGGGGCTGATGGAGCGACGGTGAGTTCCACGACCTCCGCCCCGCCCGAGAGACTCATGAAGTCGGTTATCGAGTGGCCCTCTGACCCCTCTTCGGGTCCGAACGCGTCGTACGGGCCTCGGAACTCCTGTTGGATGAGGTTTTCCTCTTCGATGGTGACGCCGAGGTTTGCAAGATCACGAGCGACCCGCGAGAGGTCGGCCATATCTTCGCCGACCGCACTAACGTGTAGATTCCCACGGCCGGTCATGAGTTCACGGACGCCAATGACGCCCGGGATGTCCGCGACCTGCTTGGCGATGCGTTCTCGGTCAGGAACGTCGGTCGTACAAATGAAGAGATTCGTGAGCCGCCGTTCAGCACGCTCGTAGTCGATGCGTGCATGATACCCCTCGATGACACCGTCTTCTTGGAGTTGTTGGATACGATTTCGAATAGTTCCTGCCGAGACGTTGACCTCCTCGGCGATGTCCGGAGCAGAAATCCCGCGTGCATCTCGAGCAAGGTGATAGAGGATGCGCTTGTCGATATCGTCCAAGCGAACGCTCATATATCGGACGTAGAGAGGTGGAGATAAACAGTTTCCGACATCGAGTATTCTTACTCCGACTCCATTCACAGCCTGTTTATCCAAATCGGTGAGAATTCGTCCGGCTTCTCGGACCAAATTTCGGAATCGCCAAGCCAACGTGGTATCCGATGCGGGTACAAAACCATCTTTATATAGGATTGGCACCAACCCGTGGCTCACAAAACCAGAGGGACCCGAATGACAGATACTCTACTTCAGCGAATCGTCCTCCCTGTAGCGTCCATCGAAGACGCCAAAGCGACCACAGAGAGAGTGCTTCCCCGACTTCGAGATAATGGTAGCGACGTACTAGCAGTCCACGTCATCGAGAAGGCTGGCGGAGCGCCCGATAAGGCCTCCGTCGAACAGCGCGAGAACCGGGCGCGGGACATCTTCTCGGTCGTCGAGGAGACTCTCAGTGGAGTCGAAATCGACGTTGAAACACGGATCCCATACGGAACCGACATCGCTCAAACAGTTCTCGATACCGCCAGCGAGTTTGACGCGTCGTCCATCGTCTTCACACCACGTAGCGGTAGCCGGTGGGTCAAACTCCTGACGGGCGACACGGCGTTAGGCCTCCTCAACCAGTCCGACCGGCCGGTCATCGTCCTGCCAGATGACGACAAGGGGGGTAGCGGATGACCGACCAAGAACTCGCCCGCGACCTCGGCTTCCTCGAAGCCTACACCATCGGACTGGGGACGATGATTGGTGCGGGTATCTTCGTCCTGCCGAGCATCGCCGCCGAAGCAGCTGGTCCGGCGAGCATGATCTCGTTCGCCATCGGCGGTCTAGTCTCTCTCCTCGCAGCTCTCTCGCTCTCAGAACTCGCCACAGGAATGCCTAAAGCCGGCGGAAGCTACTACTACGTGAATCGATCACTTGGAAATTTCTTCGGGAGCATTGTCGGTTGGGGGATGTGGGCGGGACTGATGTTCGCCTCCGCGTTCTACATGCTCGGATTCGGCCAGTATTTGACATACTTCATCCCGATGGGGCCTACCGGTGTCGCCATCGCAGCGCTCATCATGGCCGTCGTTCTGACGGGAGTCAACTACTACGGCGTCAAGGAAACCGGAGCGCTTCAGAATGTCATCGTCCTCGCATTAGTAGGACTTATTATCGTCTTCATCGTGTTCGGAGTGCTGAACGTAGACATGGAGACGCTCGCTCCGTTCAACCCCAACGGGTGGCCCGCAGTCGCGGCCACCGCCGGAACGGTCTACGTCTCGTTCATCGGATTCGAGGTTATCGCCACGAGCGCCGAAGAAATCAAGAACCCGAGCCGTAATCTCCCCCTCTCGATGATTGCGGCGGTCGTCACGCCGACGCTGATGTACGTCCTCGTAATGTTCGTTAGCACAGGAACGCTCAGCATCGACGCACTTGCTACCTCGAATATTCCAGTCGCCGATGTAGCAGAAACCGTAATGCGCTCGTTCGGAACGCTAGAAATCGGACCTATTTCCCTGTCGATGGCCGACGCCGGAGCGTTCGCTATGGTAATCGGTGCAATGCTGGCGACGGTTTCGAGCGCCAACGCCTCCATTCTCTCCGCAGCGCGTGTCAACTTCGCCATGGGCCGGGACAAAATCCTGACCAACTGGCTCAATCAGGTTCACGACCAGTTCCGCACGCCCTACCGCGCCATCGTCGCAACTGGAGCAGTCATTCTCATCCTTATCGCCAGCGGCGTTCCCATCGGGACGCTCGCCGAAGTCGCCTCCTTCTCGTATCTCATTACGTACTCGCTCGTTCACGTCGCAGTTGTGGTGATGCGGCGAGCTGACCCCGAGGACTACAACCCAGCATTCCAGATTCCGAACGTTCTCTATCCAATTGTTCCGATTGTTGGCTTCCTCGCCAGTATTGCAATCCTCCTTCAGATGAGCTTGCTCGTGCAGGCCATCGGCGTCGCAATCGTGATTGTTGGTATCGTTTGGTATTTTGTCTACGCTCGCGACCGAGCAATCACCGAGGGCTTGGTCGGTGAAGCAATTGCGCCACAACCGACGACCGCCACAGATGGTAAAGGGAATTATCGGGTTGTCGTTCCGGTCGCAAACCCCAATACGGAACGCGATCTCCTCCGGTTGGCAGCTGCCAGTGCACATGCTCACGAGGACGAGTTAGCCGAAATCATCGCCGTCAACGTCATCCAAGTCCCACAACAAACGTCCCTCTCTCAAGATGTCGAATTCGAGGAAGAGCGCGTCGAGCGTCAGCAAGAACTCCTCGAGGCGGCTCAAGAGATTGCCGAGGATCTCGACATCGGTATTCGAACCCGGGCAATCGTCGGCCGCGACGTAGGTGATGTCGTTCTCGACGTCATTGAGGATGAGCAAGCAGAGCACGTATTGATGGGCTGGAAGGGCTCGCGGAGTACTCGGGAACATATCCTCGGGTCGAATATCGACCAAGTCGTTCAGCATGCACCCTGTGAGGTGACGCTGGTGAAACTGGCGACGACGAAGCGTGTCGATACGGTCGAGAACATCGTTGCACTCGCGGGAGAGGGTCCCCATGCGCCTGTCGCGGCACGACGAGGAGCAGAGTTGGTGAACACGACGCAGGGTGAGGGATTGCTCACGCTCCTCAATGCACAGCAGCCCGATGAGGACGACGACCCACAGCAACAGGGAGAGGTAGTGATTGCTGACGTTGCCGAACGAGCAGGTATCGAATACATGGATTATCACCGTGAAGTCGTAGTCGGGGAGGATATTGAGAACGCGTTGCTCGATGCTGTCGCCAAGTACGACACCGTTTGTGTCGGTGCTACGCGCTCGCGCTCGGTTTCACAGGCGTTGTTCGGTTCGATTCCCGAAACGATTGGTGAAGAGGTGGATGCGACGGTCGCGATGGTTCGAGGGCCGAAGGAAACGACTCGTAGTGTCCGAGAGGGCCTGATAGATCGCTTGAAATAACCGACGTTATTCCACGTCTATGGCGGAATCTTTCTCGGGATTTGGAAGAACGATTGTAGGCACCTGACTCTCTGTGATGAGTTGTAGCGCAGTATCCCCGGTCAAGAACCGTTTCCAACGGCTTGTATTCCGGGTAACGAAGACCACTGCCGTCGCATCTACCGTCTCACACGTTTCAAGGATAGTTTCGGCTACGTCGGACCCGTAGCACAGGTGGGTTTCGAAAGCCGAGAAGTCCCTGTTTACGAATGTCTCGATAGTTGTATCGAAAATGCGGTCTGCGTATTGTTCACGCTGTTCGACAGAGGCTTTGTCGGGTGCACCGCGAGTTTTCTCGATAACGTGAACAATGTGTGCGGTACTGTTCTCCCGGTCGAGATGAGGAAGCACAGCCGTACAAGTTCGCCTTGCGTCCAACACCGATGCCACTGGAATGACGATTCGGGTAAACATGGCGTCGCCCATCGTCACATCTCCTCTACCGGTTGCTCGATGCCGGGGCTGATTTGCAGGGGGCGCAATGGCTGTGATTGTAAGATTTGGTAGAGTCTCTTCCAAGCCATGCTGTTTTCTATATTTTACTGCTTATAGAATTTTTGGTGCTAGAAATGCGTTTCCGTTTGCCCATATTTAAACCGATTTTGACTTACCCGATATCGGTTCCGCCCTTGGAATTCTTCTATTCTCTTTAAGCGATATCCACAATATTGTTCCGGCGAGATGCAATTGTGGATTACTGACGAGTCGCCTCGTGGTCCTCGTAGTGACCGAAGGTATCTGTGATGTCGGGGGTGGCACCCGATGCCGAGTAAACGGTGAGGATATCGCCCGCGTTGATTCGCGTTCCACCCTTCGGGGTAATTGGTGGTTCGTCCCCCGGTTGTTCAATGGCGACGATAAGCGTATCGTCACCGAGAAGACCTTCATTGTCTGCCTCTTGGAGGGTCTTGCCCGCAATTGGCGCGTCCTCAGCAACGCCGATTTCGAAGACTTCTGCGTTGCCGCTGAGTTGCATGAAATCAATTATTGCCGGGCGCTTGACCGCTCGGTAAAGGTAGTCCGCGATGAGTCGCTGGGGATTCTCAATCGTGTGGACGCCTATTTGACGAAAGAGGTTCATGTGGTCTGGGTTGTGAACGACGGAGACGATGTTTGGAATTCCTATTTCTTTGGCAAGCAGGCAGACCATTGTGTTGGTTGCGTCCTGATCAGTCGTACTGATAATCGCATCTGCGTCCTCCGCACCCGCGTCGGAGAGCGTGTCCTTGACAGTGGCGTCGTCATGGATGACGAGACAGTCGTACTCGCTCGCTGCGTGATTCGCCCGTTCTTCGTCATATTCGATTACAGCAACCTCGTTGCCATCTCGTGTCGCTGATTCAATGAGCGGGGTCCCAATCTGACCAGCGCCGACGATAATGAGATACATTAACGGATTCATTTACCGCCATCCTCTTGAGGGATGTGGCTTGCTGTTGGCACGTCACCGAATACCCTTATAAAGGACGTATCCGATGAACGAAAGGAGATATGCTCCAGTGACGCTTATCGTGAAGGCATTCCGTCCAAGAACCACGAATGAGAGAATGACGATCGGGCCGAGAAGGAGGAAACTGTCGAGTACGCGGTCCTGTGCGCCGAGTCGAAACACGGTTCCAACGACGGGAAGGTCTTTTGGGTTCATCGTTATTGGTAGAGGTTGAAGGTATCGAAGAGACCCCGCAACAGTACTAGTACGGGGATGATTTCGAGGCGACCGATCCACATATTGAACAGGAACATCACCTTCGCTGGTGTCGGCATATCAGGACCGGTGATACCTGACGAGAGACCGACGTTCCCCTGTGCACTAGCAACCTCGAAAATAGCGTTCTCCAAGGTGAACGACTGGTCGATGGTCAGCAGTAGGACCGTCAGGCCGACAGCAAGGAACAGTATCCAGAGGAATGCGATAATCGAAGCCTCCTCAAACTCGCGGCTAAGTTCGATTTCCGAGAGCTTTCGGCCGTTGAGGTTGAGGTAGCGGACGGCTGTTTCGGGGTAGAAGACCCCCTGAATTCGGAAGGCGGTCCCTCGAACTAGCGTGATGACGCGGATAAGCTTGATTCCGCCGACGGTTGAGCCTGCAGCTGCACCGGTGAACATTGCTAGCGACATCGTGAGCTGTGCAGGTGCCGACCAGTCGCCGATACCGGTCGTCCCGAAACCGGTACAGGACGCCGCCGAGACGAACTGAAATAATCCGAATCGGACTGTCTGAAATAGCGTCGCTGCAAAACCAGTCAATACGATTCCGTCAGTTAGGGCTATTCGAGATGTCTCATACGTACCGTCCAGTAGGAGAAATCCAACTAACGCTATGGATCCAAGCGTGAAGTATCCCCATATCCATCGTGTCTGTGCGTCAGTATATAGATTTCTCAGTTCACCTTGGAGTATCAAGTAGTGAACGGGGAATGCGATGCTCCCGAGAATCATGACGGGAACCATTGCAAAATCAATGGCAGGGCTGTTGTACGCACCGATACTCCCGTCTGTCACACTAAATCCACCAGTAGCGAGCCCCGTCATCCCATGGTTGATTGCGTCCCACGGTGGCATGCCCGCCAGCCACAAGAGGCTGATCGAAAAGAACGTGAACAAAATGAAAATCCACCAAATGGTCCGGACGGTCGAGACGATGCTCGGGTGAATCTTCTCGGATCGGGCTTCGCTCTCGTAGAGGGTGAGCGACCCACTACCGGGGCGAGCGAGGATGGCGGTTGTGAGCACGATGACGCCCACACCCCCAACCCATTCAATGAATGTCCGCCACCATTGGAGGGTGCGGGGGAGCACTGCCTCGTCGTCGGTCATCGTCAATCCGGTACCAGTGATTCCGGACATTGACTCGAAAAAGCTGTTAAGCGGGTCTCTAAACGCAGCAAGAGTGGCGGTCTCAGCACTTGCTGGAACCGCTAATAGCCCGGAATAGGGATCCACCGCAACCGTCCATGCAATTAAATAAAACGGCAGACTGCCGAAGAGTCCGACGAGCAACCAACCAGAGGCAGCAATCATCATCCCATGAAGCTTACCAATATCCTCGGGTTCGGAGCACCAGGTCGTGAGGCCGTAGCCGAAACCGAGCGGAATTAATCCTGCGAGGATGAGAGCAGGAATCGCATAATACTCTCCCCACACGAGTGGGACGATAATCGAGAGGAAGAACATCCCAGAGAGGGCCTTTAGAATCCGCCCTAAGTCGCGGGCTAGTGGTTTCCAACTTCGTCCCATCGGTAAACGAATACTGGGGTCGGCGTTATATAATCCGTGATTCCTAGCTCTTAGTGACACAGTGTACCATCGGTTATAGATAATCACTCTCCAGTAGTGACTTCCTCCCCACCCTACTCGCTCACCGCTGACGCGGTTCGCTCGGTGAGGGTGGGGCTTCCTGTTTCCACGACACGCTTTGCAGACACCGAATCGGTGTCCGTAGGGAGCGCAGTCTCCACAGGCGTTGATTCGGGACAGCCCGTCCCTACTTGTTCGAGACCGCGAGAACGAATGTTCCACGACGCATTCGCGTCTCTGTCCGTCTTAAACCCACACGACGGACAAGAATGCTCGCGTACCCACAACGGCTTGTCCGTCTCGACGCCACATGACGCGCATTCTTTGGTCGTGCCTCGGGGGTCCACGGCGACGAAGTGCGTACCCTCACGCTCGCACTTGTATTCGAGCATCCGCAGGAACGTCCCCCACGAGGCTCCGGCACGGTTCCGAGAGTTACCGGGCAGTTCGACCAGCCCCTTCGCGTCTAAGTCCTCGACCGCGACAAGGTCGTACTCGCGGGCGTAGTACGTTGAGAGCTTGTGCAAAAAATCTCGCCGCTTACGCTTCAGGTCGGCGTGGCGTCGAGCGACCGTCCTGCGCTGTTGCTCCCAGTTGTTCGAGCCGTGTTCCTTGCGCGAGAGGTTGCGTTGAGCGCGTTCTAACCGTTCGCGTTCCTCGGAAAGGTCAGGCGGCTCGACGGCGGTTCCATCGCTGTCGTGGACGTATTTCAGGATACCCACGTCGATACCAACTGCGTCAGTCACTTCGCCGGGCTTCTCGGGCGGGTCGTCGGGAGTTTCGATGCCGAGAATGGCGTACCACTTGCCGGTGGGTTCGCGTTTGACCGTGACGGTCTTGATGTCGGCGTTGGCAGGCAGGTCGCGGTGGAACGTGATGGGGATGTCACCAACCTTCGAGAGCCAGAGTCGAGTCCGACCACTCGTGTGTTTGAGTTCGAAGCCGGACTGACTGTAGGTGAACGATTGGTACTCTCAGGGTGATTTCCATTTCAACTCCCCGACGCTGTAGCCGTTCTGTTTCCGGCCTTTGAGCGTCGAGAGGTTGTCGTACAACCGCTGGACGACTTTCTGCAACACCTTCGAGTGAACGTTTTGCAGGTCGCTCCACCACTTCTTGAGGTCCGGCAGGCGCTTCTGTTCGGAGTACGACGAGGTGTCGTCGTGTCGGTTGAGGCGGTGGAGGAAGTGGTTGTAGACCTGTCTACAGGTATCGACAGTCCACGCTAATCGTTCGCGGAGGTCCTCGGACGGATTCAGTCGATACCTGTAGTTGTAGTTCATCTATTCGTCGTCTTCGTTGGGGTCGGATGTACGGACGACTTTCACGTCCGCGCCACGCCAGCGTTTCGAGACGTAGACGTGAGCGCCGTTGCCGGTGGCTTTCACGTCGCGTCCACGACCTCGTGGCCGTTGATTGTGAACAGACCCATGTATGATGTGGATATATTGTCTAGATTGGTAAATATGGCGGTTGGCCTGTGGGACGGTCGTTGCGAAGTGTGTGAGATGATGACGGCGCTGTATCCCCACCCTACTGCGTCCTCAGAACGCGAAGCGTTCTGATGTGCGAACGAGAGTTTCGCTCTCGTCAACGCTACTCGGCCTTCGGCCTGCGTTGTCGTCCGAAAATCTTCGATTTTCGTGATCACGAGAGAGCAAAGCTCTCTCGAACGACTCCTTAAGGACGGGGCATTAGCGCCTGATTTTTAGGTAAGGTCCGGTCGGAACGGAGCGGATTCCGAACGACCGTCGGAGGCGGCCTGCCCGCCCACGTAACGAGGTCGTTCGAGACGGCTTCGCCGTCTCGTGATGACGAAAATCGTGATTTTCGAACCACAGTATCGAAACACCGACGCGGTGAACGTGAATCCTCGAAGGGTTCGTCTCCGTGCCCGTCGGTTGAGCAAGCCGACGATATCTCCGAGTCTGAAGACGTGTCAGCGCCCCCCCTGCTGGCAAAAACAACAGATGGGAGTCAATGACACTGAGGATAGGAGTAACGGCCACTTGGCATGGCCAGACAGCCACCGACCACGATGGCAGGATTAGATGCCGACTCCCGTGAAGTGGCGGCGTCCCGGTTGCAGACCTGAAATTCTTACCGTTCGAGATTCCTCCGCGTGAACGCAGAGGAGGAGGTCAACTCCCTTCCCGTTAGAGTTTAACCGGCTTTTGTGTCATGGCATTATAATGCTCACAACAGCAGTCAGTAGTCCGAATGCCGCCAGTCGAGGAGCGAGAATGAACCACGGTCGATGCGTTTCCAGACTTAGCCATATGCCAAAGGCGAAGAGAAATGAGCTGCCAAGAAGAACAGCACCGAGCGTCGCATGGAACGGACTAAGTAGTACATTCTGAAAGACGACGGGAAATAAGGTGATTGCCATGCCAGATAATGGACTTAGACCTGCAATCATCTGTGATTGTTTTGTCGTATCAGCTGTCCCTATACTTTCCTGTAAGAGATAATCTGAGCTTTCTTCAACTGATAGCTGCTTGAGTGCTTCCTGAGTTCTCTGGATTTCCTGATAGCTCACATACCCTGCTAAAACAAGTCCTGCCGTCACACCCAAGCCTATTTTAATCGTTGCGGCACCTACTGAATTACTCGACAGATAACTACCTACTGCTAGACCGATACCAACCATCGTTCCATTGAGAACACCAGTAATGAGATAGCGATAAGACATAGTAGTCTGAATGTTTTAGGTAATCAAACCTTTTGAAGGGTAGTTTTTAATTTGATTACCTTCAACCTTATTGAGCCAGTTCTACCCTAACGGTTGTTCTCTACATACATATGGATATTGGATATGATAGCCACGAATCGAAATCATTATTCTCAACACATGAGTAAGAACCAAAATATAAATTAATTTGTTTATATATTGAACCAGCCACTACAGCTTCTAACCAGACGGTAAATCCCATTATTGTCACCCCCCACGGAAGAAGGCGGAACACACGAGTACCCAGACGCCACGCTCAGCCAGTTGTCGAACGCCGAGAACACCAATGTCCAAGAGGTATCGGCCCCAAATGTGGCCGAAGGTCTCGTCTCTACGACCGCAGAAAACTATGGGATTCTACTGAACGAGACCACTCGGACTTGAAGCTTCAGACGGTGTTATTCGGGAGTACTCCCGACCGTGTCATCGAACTTGGTGAAGAAGCAGAAGTTCCAGTTCTGATCTACGCCAGTACCTCCGGCGTGGCAGACGAAATCGAAGACCTGCTGTTCCCAATCTACCGGTACTGCAAGAAACTCACGGCAGGTCACAGAAAGTGGCCGAGCAATCTCTACGGGAGTCGTTCAGAGGGGTGACATCCGTACTGTCAGTGCCCCACGACTGAAGAGGTGGGCTTCCTCCTTGCAATTCTGTGAATCCAGTAATTACGGAAGTACAAGAAGAGGATAGTACTTCAGTAATTAAATTTCATAGTAGGCAATATCTTTTGCACCGCAACTAGGGCACTTATCAGTATCCTTGGAGAGAGTCTGCCCGCAGTTTCGACATTCCCACAAAGTCGAGGTATTACTCACGACCACCCTACAGATCGAACTTAAGAGTCCCATCCTAACATAGGCGATGTTCGCTCTGTTGTTAACACTATCCCTTGATTCCTACCCCGATATAGACAGTCACGACAAGGACGTGTTTTTCTGCTTCCAAAAGTACTCCATCAAATATATTATAATTAAAATAAAATAAGTTTAGGAAAGTTCCTACAGAAGGAGCGCTCTGGGAGACTAGTCCTGCGGAGTTGTCCGAGACGGTTGTTCCGTCGCAGGGGCAGGTGGCTCATGTGTCCCGAACTCAGGATGGGTCTCCTCCATCCAGAAATACACGATTATCCCGGAGACGAACATCAAGCCAGCAGTCAAGTAGAACGCCGCCTCGGCGTTCACGAACTCCATCGAGAGCCCGATCAGGATCGCGCCGACGCCGTACCCGGAGTCACGCCACATCCGGTAGACGCCCATCCCGGTCGCACGCCACGTCGGATGGGCCGCATCGCCCGGAACCGTCATCAGGTTCGGATAGAGCAACGCCATCCCGAGGCCGGACACACCCGAGAGAATGGCCCACGGGAGATACCCCTCGACGAACACCATCCCGAGGACGCCCGCGCCGGCGAGGAACATCCCTGCAACGACGGGCGGACGGCGGCCGATCCGGTCCGCGAGTCCACCAGTTGCAATCTGGAGGAAGTACATCGCGCTATGGACGCCGACGATGAACCCGGCCGCTGCGATTCCGAGTCCCTGACTCGTGAGATATAGCGGGACGGCGAGCCAGAATAGCGTGTCGACGAACTTCTCGATGTGGCCTGCCTGCGCCGCGGCGAACAGCGTCTTGTCGCCGTAGGTCGCCCGCTTCAGCACCTCAACGAACGGGAGGTTCGCGTCGTGATGGTCGTCGTCATCAATCTCGACTTCTGCGTACTGGACGGTCTCCTTAATCAGGAAAATCGAGATGAGGAACGCCAGCACAACCACGACCGCGAGGAAGTAGAACGGCTCGGGTCGGAGACTCCACCGACTAGCGATGATACCCGTAATCCAGGCACCGGCAGCGACGCCGGTGTAGCCGAACGCCTCGTCGATGCCGACGGCTAAACCCCGCTGCTCGGGGCCTGCGAGGTCGATTTTGGCGTTGATCGCCATACTCCAAGTCAACGCCTGGTTGATACCTAGCAGGATGTTCCCGACCGTAATCCAGCCCCAACTCGGCGCGAAGATGAGGATGACAGGGAGCGGCAGCGCGGTCGCCCAGCCAGCAATCAGGACGGGCTTGCGTCCGTACTCTCCACCCCACTTGCCGGCGTAGAGGTTGAGGAGCCCTTTGACGAAGCCGAACGAGACGACGAACGACCCGATGACGAACAGCGACTCGACGCCGAGCACGTCACGGCCGAGAACGGGCACAACGGCACGCTCGGACCCGATGGTCAGCCCCGTAGCGAACACCAACAAGATGTGCAGTGAGAACTGCCCGAGGTGCTCGCGGATGCCTTGTTTGAGTTCAGTGTCTGTACTCATCGATTACTCTGCTGCGCAGTTGTTAGGACCCAGTTCTAGGTCGGCCAACTCATCGGCGGGGACCGATTCCTGTCCCACGTTCGTCCGCTTGACGCGCTCGAAGTTCGGCGGATGGTCCGGGATATCTGACGCGAGTTCCTGGATGAATTCCTCCCGGTCGCGGCCGAGATCTTCGTTCCGCTCTCGGACTTCGCTCAGCGTTGCGGCCACTGGCGGTTCCGGCGAACCGGGGTCGTGCGCTGGTAGGACGAGAGCGTCGTCTGGCCGGTCTTGGAGTCGCTGGAGACTCTCGTAGAGTGTCGCGGCGTTCTGCTCAACGTCCGAGTCCTCGATACCGGCTTCGACGCCGAGTTCCACACGGCCTACGCTCTCGTGGAAGAGCGTGTCGCCCGTAATCAATGCCGCGCCGTCGATATCGAACGAGACACTTCCTTCGCTGTGGCCCGGCGTGTGGATGACCTCAATATCGAGGCGGCCGACTGCTACAGTCTGTCCCTCCTCGACAGGAGTCGCATCGATTGCGAGTGCGTCCTTCGGGTGGAGGTAGTAGGGAACGTCATAGCGTTCGGCAAGTTCCGTAGCGCCGGAGACGTGGTCGGCGTGGGCGTGCGTGTCGAAGACGCCGACGAGGTCGGCGTCGTACTCGTCGAGGATTGCTTCGTACTCGTCGAGATAGTGCGACGGGTCGAAGATAGCGGCCTCCCCCGCAGAGATGAGGACGTGCGAGAGACAGCCTTTGCCCGGACGCGCAACCTGGATAAGCGTCCCGTCGAGGTCCGCCTGAACTGGCGCGTGGCGGTGGACGCGGCTCCAGCCGTTCATCCCGTCTGCGAGCGTCTTCGCGTCGTAGTCCATATCTTGGAGGACATCAGTTGCCGTCGCCGCAGCGACGCCTGCTCCACAGACGGTGACAAGTTCCTTCTCTTCGGGGAGGTCGGCGAGGGCGTCTTTTGCCGCGTCGGGGTCGTCGGTCAGTTCGTCGTAGACATCGACGTTGACGCTCTCCGGGACGTGCCAGTCGTCGTACTCTTCCTCGTGGCGAATATCAACGACGAGAAGGTCGTCTTCGCCAGCCTGTAATCGGTCACTAAGCGTTTTCGGACTAATCTCCGACATCAGTACGTACTGATAGGGGAAGTATTAGAATATAGGTACTGCCGGACATGACCGGCACCGTTAACTCGCCCAAGTTCCAATATCTGCGTATGAGTCTATACGAGGCCTCGTTCCGGGTCAGACACGAGTGTCCGTATCGAGAAATCTCAGAGCGCTACCCGGACCTGACCATCCGCGAGTGGTACCTGAGCGACTGCCAGGTGATCGAAATCACCTCGCCAGAATCGCCAGCCGACGAACTCCTCGACGAGATTGACCACCTCGGGACAATTCTCCACAAGTCGGTTGACGACTCCGGACTCCACGTCGTCACACAGTCGTGTCTCTGTTCGCTGGAGGACTCCATCATCGAACGGTTCGAGGAATACAACTGCCTGTACCAGCCGCCGACAATTCATCGTCAGGGCTGGGAACACTACACGGTCATCGCGTTCGACGAAAGCGATGTCCGGGCTCTCCTCCGCGATTTGGAGGCCGACCGTGACATCGAGGTCCTCTCGAAGACGGCGATCACGGAACAGCAGATTCCACACAGTATGTTGGCTCCGGTCGATCAGTTGTTTGAGGACGTGACCGAGCGACAGCTGGCGGCGCTTCGCTTAGCACTTGAAAGTGGGTACTACGAGCAACCCCGCAAGACCTCGTTGCGGGAGCTTGCCGACCAGACTGCGGTGGCTCGTTCCACGTACGAAGAACACCTCCGGAAGGCAGAGAATAAACTTCTCACAAACGCGGGACAGTTCTTGCGGTTAGTTACTGCGACATCAACGGCAGACCCGTTAGGTGTAGACCAGACACAGCAGGCCGAGCAAGCGGCTGACTGATCAACCACCAACACACTAGATTTAGTCCAATCAGCCACTATTGAAGAAGCAGCCATTTGGTGTCTCTTTGAGGATCGCTCTTGTGTAGAACTACGGAAAGCCCCTGTAGTTACACTGAGCCAGCCATAATCTGGGAGTATGTCGTCTGCTCAGCCAGCGTTCGGCGCGATGTTTCGAGAGCTGATCGAGCTGGGCGTCGTC
>NZ_SBIT01000024.1 GCF_004765785.1 Halorussus ruber
GCTGGTGAGATGTCCGGCGTTGAGTCCAATTAAACCGCAGGCTCCTCCGGTTGTAGTGCTCCCCCGCCAATTCCTTTAAGTTTCATCCTTGCGGACGTACTTCCCAGGCGGCTCGCTTCACGTCTTCACTGCAGCACAGCACACACTCGTAGTGTGTGCCATACTTAGCGAGCATCGTTTACAGCTAGGACTACCCGGGTATCTAATCCGGTTCGTGACCCTAGCTTTCGTCCCTCACCGTCGGGTCCGTCTTCTCGAGGCGCTTTCGCCACCGGTGGTCCGTCCAGGATTACGGGATTTCACTCCTACCCCGGACGTACCCCTCGAGTCTTCCGGCCCCAAGCCAGCTGGTTTCCGCCGGGCGCCCACGCGTTAAGCGCGTGGATTTCCCGACGGACCTGTCTGGCTGGCTACGGACGCTTTAGGCCCAATAATAGCGGCCATCACTTGGACTGCCGGTATTACCGCGGCGGCTGGCACCGGTCTTGCCCAGTCCTTGTTCCTGAACCTCCCTACGGTTCAGAAAAGCGAGGACTATATGCCCTCGCACTCGGAGTCCCCTTATCGCACTATCGTGCAGTGTAAAGTTTTCGCGCCTGCTGCGCCCCGTAGGGCCCGGAATCTTGTCTCAGATTCCGTCTCCAGGCTCTTGCTCTCACAACCTGTACCGATTATCGGCACGGTGGGCCGTTACCCCACCGTCTACCTAATCGGCCGCAGCCACATCCTATGGCGCCGTAGCATTTCTGACTCTCGTCACTCCAGACTGAGAGTCGTATCCAGCATTAGCCTCAGTTTCCCGAGGTTATACTGGTCCGTAGGGTAGTTTGGCCACGTGTTACTGAGCTATCTGCCACGGGTCTGAACCCGTGCGACTAGCATGGCTAAAGCGGACTCCGATAGCAATGGCCTCCGGCAGGATCAACCGGAATGGTTGCCGAGCAGAATGCTCGGTGGGTTTCTGGCGGAGACACGCTATCGTGTCTATCTTCTATGGTCCGTTAGTTCGACGACCTCGTTCGTGTTGCCGACCGAGTGTCACCGAACTACCAGGGCTAACATCAGATCCCATCGTGTACGGCGGACCGCAGGGGTGGAATCCTCATTGGTGAATGACTGTCAGACGAATTGAACGCCCGACTATCACTTCGGATCTTCTTCGCATTACGGTTCAAGGAACCCTTACTACTTAAGGGCACCGAACCGCGTTCGTCCTTCGGTGGGAAGACCCCCGAAGGCTCGTCACATCCAATCCAAGTACCCTGTTACACTTAAGGGCGTCGGATTAGGTGTGGTGCGGCCCTCGCAAATCGCACGAGGGCGCTCACACCCAATCCGAGTAGCCTATTGCACTTAAGGGCGTCGGATTGGAGCTTGTTTCGGAAGACCGGCCGAGACGCCGTAAAAAGGCGTCGATTCTCGCCGTCTTCCGGAGGCCCAAACCACCGGACCTCGTTCGCATTCAAACGAATGGCCGGGTTACACTTAAGGCCGTCGAACCAAGCCGCCTTCGCGGTGAATTGACGTGCCAACCTCGGTAGGAGATTCCATGGGTCTGCGAGACGAATTGCTGGGAGAGAGCGAGCCTCTCACCTATCGTGTTTTTTGCTGTCTCCCAATCCAATTCGCCCACAGGCGCACGCGCAAAGTACAATACTAATTCGCCGACGTTCCGCTCTACGTGGAAAAGCCACCGAGCGGTCGAGAACCAGACCGCACGCTCGAATAGTCGTAGTACAGACCGAGAGTACCGAAATGTCACCCGGAACACTAACCTCCAGCGTCATCCCGTGGCGGCATGCCGAGTCTGCTGGCAAACCCTCGTGCCGGGCGGATGCTGTCGTCCAGCACCAGACTGCTGTTCGAGGAGCAACCACTGCTGTTCGAGGAGCAACCTCGTGACTGTCGCGTACCCGGGTTCTCCGCGCTGTCATCGCTCCCGAGTGGGAACGCTCGGGCGGGGACTTGAGGTACGCACTCGCCGGTAGGCGCTCGCGGGGATTAAGCGTTTCCGACCGTGCGGCTCAGAGCCGACTCGAATCTACGCTCACGCTGGCGGGCGTGACGAGGAGGAACTCTCGGAAGTGAACCAAATTCCCACCGCGTTCTTTGACCCGCGGAACGAGGTCCTCGGCCAGCTCCGGTAGGTCGCCTTCGACCGCGAGGACGAGGACGTCCCCGCGGTCCACGACCTCGAACCACTCGCGCTCGTCGGTCGTCCCGTCCAGCGTTCCGAGGACGATGCTCCGGTCAGTCTGCCCGTCGTCGCCGTCGGCGCTGTCTTCGATTTCCTGCTCGACCGTCTGAAGGTCGAGGTCGAAAGCTCTGGTCATATGCGCTCGCTCTCACTCCCCCGGCAAAGTCCTTGCCCCCTGAAGACCCTCAGGCACCCGCACATTTTAAATAAATTGCCGTAACCTTTTTCAAGAAGTTTTCTATTATCATCTTTTAAATAGATTCAATATCGTGAGAGTCGTTGTCAAAAGTGGTCATGGCACGAACCAAGGCACACGGCAAGATGGCAGACTACCTCGAAGCACACCCGCGGATGATTGGCGCACTGTTCACGATTTGTGTTCTGCTGATGGAAGCAGGGAACGTGGCCGCAAACGCAGCGGCAACAAATAACGGTCCTTAAGGCTGCAATTCCTCGATAGAGATTCTGTCACTCCAGAAGAGCTCACCGTCTTTCGTAATCGGAAGCACTTCCAAATCGAGGAAATCGCTTAGTTCCGAGGAGTTTACCTCGAAGCTATCGAGCGTTCCAGCAGCTATGTATCGAGTATCCGTTTCCACCAAGTTCGGCGTTTGGATGGACCCGATACCGTAGTTAGCCGCGGGATACGTCTTAATTTCGGCATTGAACATTCTAGTCTCACCTTGGGTAATTCGAAG
The DNA here is from genome assembly GCF_004765785.1 of Halorussus ruber. GTDB lineage: Archaea > Halobacteriota > Halobacteria > Halobacteriales > Haladaptataceae > Halorussus > Halorussus ruber. The sequence goes on from NZ_SBIT01000024.1 coordinate 2,896, forward strand.
GTGGACTGGACAACCACTCTCACTCTGACACAGCGTCAACCCGCCGTCGCCGACGGTCGAGTACTGGTAGGCGGGCGCGATGGTGTCCTTCACGATGGAGAGGGCCACTCGGAGCGGGAAGCCGCAGTTCAGCAGTCGCGCCAAGGTCTGGCCGATTTCGGTGGCGACGCTGTTGGCGATTTCCGCGAGGGTGACGACCCCGCCGTAGCTTCCGGACTCGACCAGCGCCTCGCCCTGCGCGTAGGACCGACAGGCGTTGAGGACGAACGCCTTCACGTTCACCTCCGAGAGCGTCCGGGCGTCGAGGTGGCCGTCGGGGCATCGCATCCCTCGGTCGTCCACGTGGCCGATGTAGTGCAGAAAGTCCGCGGGTTGGGCCAGCAGGTCTCGCAGCTCGTCGGTCGTCAGTCCGTGGTGGACCGACACGTCGAACTGGAGGAGGTCGCGCAGGCCGTAGAACTCCTCGACGACGCCCTCCTCGCGCATGCGTTCGTCGTTGCAGACGACGTGAATCTCGATGTCGGTCTTCTCGGGGGCCGACCGCTCGACCCGCCGCCGGTAGGATTCGACCGTCGCCTTGTTCGCGCCGACGGGGAACCCGTCGCCGACCCACGCGTGTTCGACCGTCTCGACCGGTTCGGGGTTGAAAATCTCGCGCTGAGACGGCAGGGCGGGAGCGGTGTCGGTCGTGCTTCGGGTGAAGTCGTCGCTCGCCGTGCCTCCATCTACCTCCGCCTCCGAAGCCGCACCGCCGGATTCTGCGGAATTGCTCCGGAAGAACTCGTCGATGGGGTCGGGCGTCGGACTCACCGAGGCCGCGGTCGGTTCGCCGGGACACCGGACCAGCGCGAGGTCGTTCGCCACGAACGGGAGCACCTCGGCGTTGTCGGGGGTCGCCATCACGTCGGTCGTCAGGTTCCAGTCGGGCACGTGGTCGGCGACCGCCTCGAACGGCACCGAGAGGTGCGCTTCGAGGCGCTCGGCCAGCGGCCGGTCGTAGAGGTCGGCGAAGTCCAAATCCACCGCGTCCTCGACCTGCTCGCGCTCGTGGAGGTCCACCTGATAGTAGCCCTCGGTTCGGGTCACGCAGTCCAGCAGGAACGTCTGGCGCAGGACGCGCCCGACCGTCTTCTCGTAGCCGAGCGGTCCGTCGAGGTCGTACTCGAAGCCACTCTCGGTGACGAGTCGGGGGTCGTCGCCCGGCACGACTTCGGCCCCGAGGTAGTACGAAAGCGACGCCGCCGGGTAGACGTACTCGAAGTCGGCCGGAACCTCGATGCGGACGCCCGTGTCCGGGCGCTCGATTCCCTCGGGCGCGTCGAACTCCTCGCCGACTTCGATGAGCGGCGGATGACCTCGGAGCGTCGGAAAACTCCGCTCGGGCGAGGTGGTCTTCAGCGCCGACCCGAGGAGCGAAATCGCGCCCATTGCGCCGACCGGGTCGGGCGTCGTCGTAATCGTCCCGGCGGGTCGGTCGTGGAAGGACCGCGCGCCGACTGCGACTTCGGTGGGCCGGTCGAACGCGACGGTGACGGTCGAGTCGTCGTGGCGCACGTCGATTGCACTCTCGACCGACAGGTAGAGTTTCATCGGCGCGGTGCTGAGTTCGACGTTGTACGCGCCCGACTCCAGCGACCGATTCGCGTGGTCGGCGTTGTCGGCCACGAGGTCCCCGGATTGGGTCCGGACGAGGACGTTGGCCAGCTTCGGCACCACGACGGCGCTCGTCTCGACCGTAATCGCGGAATCGACGGGGAAGTAGAACTCGTCGGTCGCCACGGGCGTCGGTTCGACGGCCGCGGGGGTGTACAACTCGAAGCGGGCGTTCTCGATGGGGTCTGCTATCTCGATGCCGGTCCGGTCAGAGGATACCGTGAACGTCGGGTCCATGAATCACCTCACAGGCGCACCCAGTCGGTCGTTTGCTCGTACTTCGGTACGTGCCAGCGCTGTTCGGTCGGGAGTCCGTCGCGCTTGCGGAGTTCGATTCGCGCGTCGAACAGCGGCGAGAGCCGACGTACCATCTCGTCGTCGTCCTGTCGCGGCAGGTGGTAGTGGGCCATGCCACGCACGCCCTGCACCATCGCCGCGACCGACCGGACGAACCGTGCAACCGCGTCGGCGTCGTGTTCGTGGGCGAGTCGGCCGAGCGACGACACCGACAGTCGAAGCTCTGACGGACCGAGACCGTCGTCTTCGTTCTGGAAGTAGTCGACGGCGGCGATTATCTCCTCGCGCAGGTGCGTCAGCGCGTCCGTGTCGTCGCCGACGGTCGGAAAGTTCACGTCGCCGCTCCGGGCGGCCTTCGGTGCCGACCGCTGGCACGTCTGTTGGTCGATTATCCACACGTCCGAGTCCTCGGAATCGACGCCCGGCGGCAGGCGCTCGGCGACGTTGCCCCGCCGCGAATTGGCGAGGGCGACGACGCGCTTGCGGTCGGCGTTCGGCGCGCCGAGCAACGTTCGGGTCGCCTGCACGGTCACGTCTTTCGATACCGTACCGGTCACCAGTAGGTTGCAACCGTCGTGCTTGAACCGTTTCAACACCTCCTGAAACTCGTGGGTAGCGCAGTCCCCGCGAAAGCTTGCCCGCTGGAGTGACATCTCGTCTCATACCACATAGCCAGTGAAAATAAAATTTTGTATTCTTTCGGAACAGAATACAGTGGTTCATCCGGCTATATACGTATCTGTTAACCAACCCATACTCCTCGGTCCCCATACGACGAGAACGAGTAGCGACCGACTAAAACATGGCGGCATGCCATGTCATGCCAATACCTTAAAATCGGCGATATCGGCGACTTCAGTCCTCGACGTACTCGCGCTTGAACCCGCGGAACTCGGTCCGGTGGGCCTCCTCGTCGCTCAGAATCGTCACGGCGATGTCCTCGGTTACCGGGTCCTCGTCGCCAGCCGCCTTGATGAGCGCGCGGTAGGTCTCGATTGCGTCCTCCTCGGCGTCGAGGACGCCCTCGATAACGGACAGTACGTCGGTGCTGTCCTCCGGCGGCTGGAGGCTCTCCTGACGCGCCTCGAAGTCGTAGGAGGCTGGCGGGCGCTCGTCGAGTTGCTTGAGACGGTGGCCGAGCATCTCGGCGTGGTTGAGTTCCTCCTGAATGTCGGCTTCGAGACTCTCTTTGACCTCTTCGGCGCTCACGCCGTCGAGGACGATGGAGTTGGTCAGGTAGTTCATCACGGTTTCGATTTCGTCGCTGTACGCCTTCTTCAGTAGGTCCGTGACCTCCTCGGATGTCATGCACGGAAGCTACGACAGCCAGCCTCCTTACTGTTCTGGCGTCTCGTACTCCGAGGAGCCGTCGGCCTCGCAACGCGCCCGAGAAAATTCACACCATATTTCCAGTGAATCAACAGGGAGAGACCGACCGAAAAACGTCCGGCGACGAGCCTAGTTTAAGGACGATTAATGACCCACCAACAATTACAGGCCGTTTCAGTCGGGCGATTTCCGCGAGAGAGTCGCGTCGAATTACATGTTATTCGGCCGTAACAACCTGTCTCTGCGAAGCCTTTAAATACGAGAAAGTGGCCAGCACGAGGTACGATGTCTGACAACGACATGCGCTCGTCCGATACCAGTCGGGCGGGTCGAGTTCTTCGACGGTACGCTGAGAACTAACACGGAATTCGAGTCTGCGCGAGTCTTCGACACGACTCTGCGCGACGGTGAGCAGGCACCGCGCACGTCCTTCTCCTACGACGAGAAGCGAGCGATCGCTGAGACCTTGGACCAGATGGGCACCCACGTCATCGAAGCGGGGTTCCCGGTCAACTCCGACGCCGAGTTCGAGGCCGTCAGCGACATCGCCGCGAGCACCTCCGCGACCACTTGCGGACTCGCTCGCGTCGTGGACAAGGACGTCGAAGCGGCAATCGACTCCGGCGTCGAGATGGTCCACGTCTTCGCCTCGACCAGCGACGTGCAGATAGAAGATTCGATGCACGCGACCCGCGAGGAGGTCCTCTCCCGCTCGGTCGAAGCGGTCGAGCGAGTCAAGGAGGCGGGCGTGACTGCGATGTTCTCGCCGATGGACGCCACCCGGACCGACGAGGAGTACCTGAAGACGGTGGTCCGAGCGGTCTCGGAGGTCGGCGTCGATTGGATCAACATCCCCGACACCTGCGGGGTCGCCACGCCCACCAGATTCGCCGACTTGGTGACGTTGGTGGACGACAACACCGACGCCAGAATCGACGTTCACACCCACGACGACTTCGGCATGGCAAGCGCCAACGCCGTCGCCGGGTTCGAGGCCGGGGCCGACCAAGCCCAAGTCTCGATAAACGGCATCGGCGAGCGCGCCGGAAACGCCGCCTACGAGGAGGTCGTGATGACCGTCGAGTCGGTCTACGGCGTCGATACCGGCATCGACACCACCCACATCTCGGAAGCCTCCGCGATGGTCGAGGAGTACAGCGACGTCCCGGTTCCCGCGAACAAGCCCGTCACGGGCGACAACGCTTTCGCCCACGAGTCGGGCATCCACGCCGCGGGCGTCATCGAGAACTCCGACACCTTCGAGCCGGGTGTCATGACCCCCGAGATGGTCGGCGCGGAACGGGAGTTCGTGCTGGGCAAGCACACCGGCGCGAACTCGGTCCGCAAGCGACTGGAGGACCGCGGCTTCGCCCCGACCGACGCCGAGGTCCGGAAGGTCACTCGCCGGGTGAAAGACTACGGCGCGGAGAAGAACCGCGTCACGGTCGCCGACCTCGAACGGTTCGCCCGCGAGGTCGGCGTTACTCGGAAGGAACGGGAGGCCAGCGCCTGATGCCCGTTCCCGTCGTCGCCCACGCCGACCAGCGGCGCGCGGCGCGTTCCGGAGCGAGCGTGACCCGCTCCGGAGCGAGTGTGGCGCGTTCCGGAAGCGGTGTGGCACAGACGCGCCCTTCGCGCAAGGGTTGCCACGCGGGAAAGGGTTATACCCGTCCGCGTCGGTACGTACCCAGTAACGATGCGACAGTCAGCGACCGTCCCGCGACCGCTTCTGGGGAGCGGCGCGACTGTCGAGCGCGTCATTATTGTAGGGGCCTGAGCCCCTACACCACCACTTCTTCCGACCGGTCCGCAACTGCACCGAACTCTGCATCGACTTCGAACCGCCCAGCACGCGCTCGACAAATCGTGACACCAACCGACACGACACCAACCAGCAACGCACCGACCGAGAAGTATCGCTCCTCGTATCGCCCGATAACTACCCGCGCTAAAAGCAGAGCGTTCGGAGGTGACCGAACGTGAGCGAACCCGCGCCGCCGCGATTCGACGGCGAGGAGGCCGACACCGGCGAACCGACCGCCGACGGCTCCGACCCGATTACCGAGAGCGAAGCGACCGAAATCCAGACCGGCGCGCAGTCGGTCGTCGCGGCGCTCGAACGCGCCGGGGCCGAGACGCTGTTCGGCGTGCAGGGCGGGGCCATCATGCCCGTCTACGACGCGCTGTACGACTCGGAGTTGCACCACGTCACGATGGCCCACGAGCAGGCCGCGGCCCACGCCGCCGACGCCTACGGCATCGTCTCGGGCACGCCGGGGGTCTGTCTGGCGACCTCGGGACCGGGCGCGACCAACCTCACCACAGGAATCGCGGACGCCGACATGGACTCGGACCCGATGGTCGCGCTGACCGGACAGGTGCCGACCGACTTCGTGGGCAACGACGCCTTCCAGGAGACCGACACCACCGGCCTGACCGCGCCCATCACGAAGACGAACTACTTCGCCCAGCACGCCGACGAGGTCGGCGACACGGTGGGCGAGGCGTTCGCGCTGGCGAGCGAGGGCCGACCCGGCCCGACGCTGGTCGACCTCCCGAAGGACGTGACGAACGGCGAAACAGACGCCGAACCGGGCGAGGCCGAAACTCCCGAGACCTACAACCCGCAGACGGTCGCCGACGAGGAGGCCGTCCGCGATGCGGCCCGAACGCTCGAAGCGGCCGAGAAGCCCGTCCTCCTCGCCGGGGGCGGCGTCATCAAGGGCGAGGCCAGCGAGGAGGTCCGCGAGTTCGCCCGGACCTACGGGATTCCCGTCGCCACCTCGATGCCCGCGGTCGGGGCCTTCCCCGAGGACGACGAGTTGGCGATGGAGATGGTCGGCATGCACGGCACGGGCTACGCCAACATGGCGACGACCCACTGCGACGTGCTGTTGGCGGTCGGGTGCCGGTTCGACGACCGCCTGACCGGCGGCGTCGAGACGTTCGCGCCCGACGCCGAAGTGGTCCACGTGGACATCGACCCCGCGGAGATTTCGAAGAACGTCCACGCCGACGTGCCCCTCGTCGGGGACGCCGCCACCGTCTTGGAGCAGGTCAGCGACGAGATGGGTCGCGCCTCCGACGCCGACCCGGAAGAAGTCGCCGAGGGCTACGACGAGTGGCGCGACCAATGCCGGGAGTGGAAAGCCGAGTACCCGATGGACTACGCCACGCCCGACGACGAACCGCTCAAGCCGCAGTTCGTCGTGGAGGCGCTCGACGAGGCCACCGACGACGACGCCATCGTCACCACCGGGGTCGGCCAGCACCAGATGTGGGCGGTCCAGTACTGGACGTTCAAGGAACCCCGGACGTGGGTGTCGAGCCACGGACTCGGGACGATGGGCTACGGACTGCCCGCCGCAATCGGCGCGAAGATGGCCGACCCCGACAAGGAAGTCGTCAGCTTCGAGGGCGACGGCTCCTTCCTGATGACGATTCAGGAGCTGGCGGTCGCGGTCCGCGAGAACCTCGACATCACCGTCGCGGTCCTCAACAACGAGTACATCGGGATGGTCCGCCAGTGGCAGGACGCCTTCTTCGACGGGCGTCGGGCGGCCTCCGAGTACTCGTGGTGCCCCGAGTTCGACAAGCTGGCCGAGGCCTTCGGCGCGGAAGGGTTCGCGGTCTCGGACTACGACGAGGTCGCAAGCGCCGTCGAGTCGGCGATGGCCTACGACGGTCCCTCGGTCATCGACTTCCGCATCGACCCCGCCGAGAACGTCTACCCGATGGTTCCCTCGGGCGGCGCGAACGGCCAGTTCGCACTCTCGGAGGACCAGCTATGAGTTCGGACGAAACTGAAGCGAGTCAGAGCGGCGCAGGATTGCAGGGTCCCGCCCCGGAGGAGCGACCCCAGCCGGAGGGACGCCGGAACCGCCACGGCGAGCGCATCGACACCGCGACCGACGCCGAGCAGGACACCCGGAACGCGGTCGTCTCCGCGCTGGTCGAACACGAACCCGGCGTGCTGGCGAAGGTCTCCGGGCTGTTCTCCCGGCGGCAGTTCAACATCGAGAGCCTGACGGTCGGGCCGACGACGGTTGACGGTCACGCGCGAATCACACTAGTAGTGGAGGAGACCGATTCGGGCATCGAGCAGATCAAAAAGCAGGTCGAGAAACTCGTCCCGGTCATCGCGGTCGGGGAACTCGGCGACGACGCGGTGCAGGCCGAGCTGGTCCTGCTGAAGGTCCGGGGCGAGGAGCCCGACAAGGTCCACGCCATCACCCAGATGTACGAGGGCCAGACGCTCGACGCCGGACCCCGGACCATCACGGTCCAAATCACCGGCGACCAGCAGAAGATCGACGACGCGGTCGACGCCTTCCGGCAGTTCGGCATCATCGAAATCGCGCGGACGGGCCAGACCGCGCTCGCTCGGGGCGACACCCCGACGACGCCCGGCGAGTCGCCCGCCGCGTCCGCCGAAAGCACAGCGAACACCCAGACAGCAGACGACTCCAAGAGCACCACGGCAAACGACAACGATGACTGACGAATTCGACACCACGGTATACTACGACGACGACGCGGACAGCGCGCAGATAGACGACAAGACGGTCGCGGTCCTCGGCTACGGGAGCCAAGGCCACGCCCACGCCCAGAACCTCGCCGACAGCGGGGTGGACGTGATTGTCGGGCTTCGAGAGGACTCCTCGTCGCGCGATGCCGCCGAGGCCGACGGCCTCGACGTTGCGACCCCGAAAGAGGCCGCCAGCGAGGCCGACATCGTCTCGCTCCTCGTGCCCGACACGGTCCAACCGGCGGTCTACGACGACATCCGGAGTGAATTGGAGGCGGGGGACACCCTCCAGTTCGCCCACGGGTTCAACGTCCACTACGGCCAAATCGAACCCTCCGAGGACGTGGACGTGACGATGATCGCGCCCAAGTCGCCGGGCCACCTCGTCCGGCGCAACTACGAGAGCGGCGAGGGCACGCCCGGCCTGCTCGCGGTCTATCAGGACGCGACCGGCGAGGCGAAAGCTGAGGCGCTGGCCTACGGGAAAGCCATCGGCTGTACCCGAGCAGGCGTGGTCGAGACCACCTTCCGCGAGGAGACCGAGACCGACCTGTTCGGCGAGCAGGCCGTCCTCTGCGGCGGCGTCACCGAGCTCATCAAGGCCGGATACGAGACGCTGGTGGACGCCGGGTACAGCCCCGAGATGGCCTACTTCGAGTGCCTGAACGAGATGAAGCTCATCGTGGACCTCATGTACGAGGGCGGGATGGGCGAGATGTGGGACTCGGTCTCCGACACCGCCGAGTACGGCGGGCTGACCCGCGGCGAGGTCGTCGTGGACGAGACCGCCCGCGAGAACATGGAGGAGGTCCTCGAAGAGGTCCAGAACGGCGAGTTCGCCCGCGAGTGGATCACCGAGAATCAGGCCGGACGCCCGGCCTACCGCCAGCGCCGCGTCGCCGAGAAGAACCACGACATCGAGGACGTGGGCGAGCGACTGCGGGACCTCTTTGCGTGGGCAGAAGACGAGACGGGAGACGCCGACGGCCAGACCGAGGAATCGAGCGACGAACAGACCACGGAGACAGCGACCGCGGACGATTAGAATCATGAACCGAGCCAACCGAGCCGACCGACAGACCCGAACCGACCGACAGACCCGAACCGACCGACCGAACCGGACCAACCGACAGACCGACGACTCGTCCCCGACCACGATGGGCGAGGTCAGCCACACCCATCCGCACACCGCCCGAGGAGCCATCAACCGGCCCTTCCAGCGCGGCCCGGTCGTGGCCGCCGACGGAGGGGAGCGGGAAGCCTACGACGAGACCGAGGCCGACGCCCGCGAGGAGGACGACGAGCGCGAGGGCGACCAGATGAAGGACGTGAACCACACGCCGCCCCACGGCGACGGCGCGAACCCCGTCTTCGAGCGCGGCAGAGAAGAACCGGTCGAGTCCGAAGAGTGAGTTCCGAGCGCCGATGAGTGTATCGACTGCTTTTTCGGACGCAACGTCGAACAGCGGCCGGTCCGAAGTACACAGAAGTGGTTATACGATGCCTAAAGAAATGTATTCCATGTCTAAAGAAACATATAGTGTAGTATCAGTAGCAAATAGAGCGCGGTCGGCGACCAGCGGAGGGCGGTCGGCGTGAGCGAGCGCACCCTCTACGACAAGGTCTGGGACCGCCACAAGGTCACCGAACTCCCGACCGGGCAGGACCAGTTGTTCGTCGGTCTCCACCTCATCCACGAGGTCACGAGTCCGCAGGCCTTCGGGATGCTCCGCGAGCGCGACCTCGAAGTCGCCTACCCCGAGCGCACCCACGCCACCGTGGACCACATCGTCCCGACCGAGGACCGCGACCGGCCCTACGAGGGCGCGGCCGAGGAGATGATGGCCGAACTGGAGGAGAACGTCCGCGATGCCGGCATCGACTTCTCCAGTCCCGACACCGGCAATCAGGGCATCGTCCACGTCATCGGTCCGGAGCAGGGCCTGACCCAACCCGGCATGACGGTCGTGTGCGGCGACAGCCACACCTCGACTCACGGCGCGTTCGGTGCCCTCGCCTTCGGCATCGGCACCTCCCAGATTCGGGACGTGCTGGCGACCGGCACCGTGGCGATGGAGAAGAAGGACGTGCGCCAGATTCGCGTCACGGGCGACCTCGGCGACTGCGTCGAGGCCAAGGACGTGATTCTCCAAATCATCCGCAAGCTCGGCACCGACGGGGGCGTCGGCTACGTCTACGAGTACGCCGGGGACGCCATCGAGGACCTCGACGTGGAGGGCCGGATGAGCATCTGCAACATGTCCATCGAGGGCGGCGCGCGGGCCGGATACGTCAACCCCGACGAGACCACCTACGAGTGGCTCGAAGACACCGACGCCTTCCGCGATGATCCGGACAAATTCGAGGAGCTGAAACCCTACTGGGAGTCGATTCGCTCCGACCCCGACGCCGACTACGACGACGAGGTCGTCATCGACGGCGACGACCTCGAACCGATGGTCACGTGGGGCACCACGCCCGGACAGGGCGTCGGCGTCACCGAACCGATTCCCGACCCGACGGACCTGCCCGAGGACAAGCGGGACACCGCCCGACGCGCTCAGGACCACATGGGCGTCGAGCCGGGCGAGACGATGGAGGGCTACCCCATCGACGTGGCCTTCCTCGGCTCGTGCACCAACGCGCGACTGCCCGACCTCCGGCGGGCCGCCCGACTCGTCGCGGGCCGCGAGGTCCACGACGACGTTCGCGCGATGGTCGTCCCCGGAAGCCAGCGCGTCAAGGCCGCCGCCGAGGAGGAAGGCCTCGACGAAGTCTTCGAGGAGGCCGGGTTCGACTGGCGCGGGGCCGGATGCTCGATGTGCCTCGGGATGAACCCCGACCAACTGGAGGGCGACGAGGCGTGCGCGTCCTCCTCGAACCGGAACTTCGTCGGGCGACAGGGGAGCAAGGACGGCAAGACCGTGCTGATGAACCCCCGGATGGTCGCCGCCGCCGCAATCGAGGGCGAAGTCACCGACGCCAGACAACTCCCGGAGACGGAGGTCGCCGACTCGGAGGTGGAAGCATGACCGACGAGACCGAGGAAATCGAGACGGTCGAACACGTCTCGGGCACGGGTATCCCGGTCCGGGGCAACGACATCGACACCGACCAAATCATCCCCGCGCGGTTCATGAAGGTCGTGACCTTCGACGGACTGGGCCAGTTCGCCTTCCACGACCAGCGATTCACCGAGGACGACGAGCCCAAAGACCACCCCTTCAACGAGGAGCAGTTCCGCGACGCCTCCGTCCTCGTGGTGAACGCCAACTTCGGCTGTGGCTCCTCGCGGGAACACGCCCCGCAGGCCCTCAAGCGGTGGGGCATCGACGCCGTCGTGGGCGAGAGCTTCGCCGAGATTTTCGCGGGCAACTGCCTCGCGCTCGGCATCCCGACGGTCACGGCCGACCCCGAGCAAATCGAGACCCTCCAGCGCTACGTCGAGGAGAACCCCGACGCCGAAATCTCGGTGGACGTGGAGGAGGAAACAGTCACCTACGGCGCGCCCGACGACGAGACGACCGAAATCGACGCCACCGTGGACGACGCCCAGCGCAAGGCGCTCGTGGAGGGCGTCTGGGACACGACCGCGCTCCTGAAGTCGAACGCCGAGACGGTCGCCGAGACCGCCCGGAGTCTGCCCTACGTCGAGACCGGGTCCGCCGAGACCGGGACCGCCGAGACCGAAACCGGCGAGGAGGCCGAGTGAGATGGCCGACCAGCCAGAGCAAATCGTCGTCATCCCCGGCGACGGCATCGGCAAGGAAGTCGTCCCCGCGGCCCGCGAGGTGCTGGAAGCGGTCGAACCCGACTTCGAGTTCGAGGAGGCGGAGGCCGGAGACGCGGTGAAGGAAGAGACCGGCGAGGCGCTTCCGGACTCGACCCGCGAACTCGCCGCCAGCGCCGACGCCACCCTGTTCGGCGCGGCGGGCGACACCGCGGCCGACGTCATCATCCCGCTCCGGCGCGCGGTCGAGTCGTTCGCCAACGTCCGGCCCGCCCGGGCCTACCCCGGCGTAGACGCGCTTCACCCCGAGACAGACCTCGTCTTCGTCCGCGAGAACACGGAAGGGGTCTACGCGGGCCACGAGTCCGAGATTGCGCCCGGCGTAACCACCCTGACACGGGTCGTTACCGAGGACGCTTCCGAGGAAATCGCCCGTTACGGCTTTCAATACGCCGAAGAACGCGGGTTAGACGTGACAATTGCTCACAAGGCGAACGTGATGCGGACCACCGACGGCCTCTTTCTGGCGACCGCCGAGGAGGTCGCCGACGAGTTCGACGTGCGCTACGACGACGCGCTGATGGACGCGCTGGCGATGCACCTCGTCCAGCGCCCCGAGGAGTACGACGTGGTCGTCTGCCCCAACCTCGCGGGCGACGTGCTGTCGGACCTCGCGGCGGGGCTGGTCGGCGGTCTGGGCCTCCTGCCGAGCGCGAATGTCGGCGACGAGCGCGCGCTGTTCGAGCCGGTCCACGGCACCGCGCCCGACATCGCTGGCGAGGGCGTCGCCAACCCCTCCGCGACGATGCTCTCGGCCGCGATGCTGCTGGAGTACCTCGGCCACGACGAGGCTGGCGAGCGCGTTCGCTCGGCAGTCGAGGCGACGTTAGAATCCGGCCCCCACACGCCCGACCTCGGCGGCGACGCGACCACGCGAGACGTGACTGACGCGGTGCTGTCGAAGCTGTAGCGTCCGAGAAACCTGCCCAATCGCATCTTCTCCCGTAGAACGATACTCGAAGCGGTCGAAACCGTTACCGAAGCGGTTCTCGGCCGCCGATGAGGTTGGTCGTGTCGACCTCGTCGGCCCGCGCACCGCCTTTCTTGACCTCTGTCGCGGTCATGCATTCCAGACAGCCGAATACCTCGTTGTGGTTGTTTCCGAAGACGCGTGCGAAGTCCCGCGTGACGAAGGAGCCACAGCTCTGGCATCGGTTCTCGGCCATCGTGTCGTCGCCGTTGGTGAGTCGATTGTCGGTCGTGGTCATGGCTGCGCGATAGATACACACAATCCTATCCACTTTGTTATCCAGTACCTACACCCCCGTAATCAACCATTAGCGGCCCCAGTAAGCGGTTGTTACGCGGTCTCTCTCCCGCTCGTTAATTTCGAAAAGATACCCCTAATTTAAGGTAGTGGGGTGAGAAATCCCGGCTTCGGTAACGAGGAGACCCGCACACGGTGGTTCTCGCCCCGCGCCCCGTGGTTTAAGAGGGTTGGCGGCTTACGATTGGGTGATGCCGAAGATTCAACTCGACGAGGACACGATAGAGCGCCTCGACAGTCTCCGGGTCGACGACGAGTCCTACGACGAAATCGTCACCGAACTCATCAACATCTACGAGGCCGAGGAGCGCACGCTCTTCCACGGCGGCGACTACAGCGGGTAGTCCTCGCTACTCTTTGGCCAGCACCGTCTCTCCCGCCCGGACTTTCTGCCCGCGCTCGACGGCGACGTCCGCGGGGTCGAACGAGGCCGGAAGTAGCACGTCGGCGCGACTCCCGAACGAGATGTGGCCGAGTCGCTGGCCTCGGTCGAGTTCGTCGCCGGGTTCGACGTAGGGGTGGATGCGCCGGGCGAACGCCCCGGCGATGAGCGTGACCTCGTGGTCCGGGAATCGGACGTGGAACTTCTCGTTTTTGTCCGACTCCTTGGAGAACGCCGGACGGTGCTTGCCGGGTTCGTGTTCGACGTCCTCGACTCGCCCGCCGAGGGGCGCGCGATTGACGTGAACGTCGGTGACGTTCATGAACACGCCGATACGGACGCGCTCGGACTCGCCGTCCGGGTCGGTTTCGCCATTTGGGCCAGTTTCGGCCTCCGAGACGCTCTCCTCGCGGACGACCGAGACTCGGCCGTCGGCGGGCGCGAGAACGCCCTCCTCGGGCGAGTTCCGCTCGGGGTCCCGGTGGAAGAGCAGGGCACCTGCACTCAACAGGGGTGCCGCCAGCCCCCACCGTCGCGCCCACTTTTTCGACCGCGCGAGGAGCGCCGCGGGAACCGCCAGCGCGAGCGCCAGCAGGGCGTAGCGCCACGCGCCCGGCGTGAACCCGTCGCCGAGCCGCCAGCGAGTCGCCTCGCGCTCTCGGCCCGTCGGTCGCTCGTCGTCCGAGGGTCCGTGCTCCCCGCCCATCAGTTCGCGGCGGCCTCGCGGACTTTGGCCCACTTACCCTGCGATTCGAGGCGCTGCTGGAGTTCGTCGGCGTAGGCCTGCGCGAGACGGCTGGCGTCGTCGATGCGGTCTTGGTCCGCGCCGCCTCCGCCGCCACCGCCGAGGCCGAGCGCGTCCTTCACCGAGTCGAAGACGCCGCCACCGCCGCCCTGCTTGCCGCCGCCTCCGCCGCCAGCGCCGCCAGCCATCGAGTTCATCTGGTTCCGGATGTTCTCCAACTCGGGCATCACCTGCTCGATTTTGGAGGTGTCGGCCACGATGCGGGCCTGGTCGGCGTCGCCGGGGTTCTCGATTTCGAACTCGACCGCGGTCATGATGAGGCCCCACTCCTGTCGGGAGAACTGCGAGTCCGTCACCTGCTGTGCGAACTCCTGGTCGACGGCCATCCGGTCGCCGACGATGAGGTCCTGCCACGCGCGTTCGGTCATACCGGACCCTTCGATTGGGGACCGTATCAGGGTTTTCCTGTCGCGCGGTCGAGTTCCGCCCGTTTCGCTACCGCCGGGACTCCTCGGCGGGAGCCTCCTCGGAGCGCGTCGAGGACGAGTGCGAGCGTTCACAACCATTGATAGATGGCACCGAAGTAACCTATGCAGTTTCTAAAGCAATGTAATTGTTCTTTAAACGGCACTGTCTAGTTAGCGCAGTTTAAGAAGTGAGCAGGTTGTAGCGGTTGTGTCCATGCAAGCCGCAAACCTGCTCAAAAGGACGTTAGACACCGCGACTCTTGAATGTTGGCAGCGGGAGCG
>NZ_SBIT01000025.1 GCF_004765785.1 Halorussus ruber
GACGACGCCCAGCTCGATCAGCTCTCGAAACATCGCGCCGAACGCTGGCTGAGCAGACGACATACTCCCAGATTATGGCTGGCTCAGTGTAACTACAGGGGCTTTCCGTAGTTCTACACAAGAGCGACACAGAGTAGTTACCATGTCCTACGAGCCACCGACACCCCCAACTGAACTCCCCACCGACATCGTCGACACACTCAACGACTCCTCGCCCGAGCTCCTTCGTCACGTCGCCAGCTATGCAGAGGAACTCGCTGAACACCATGAGCGTGAGGCTCGTCTTGCCGAGAAAGAAGAGGAAAATGAAATCGAAGAACGGCCGGACGATCTCCCAGAGGACGTCCCATCGAAGGCAACAATCACGATCAAGGAGGTCAACGATAATCGGTACTACTATTGGCAGTGGCGGGACGGAGACAAAATCCGTTCGCAGTACAAGGGTCCAGTTGAGTCGGAGAAGTAGTTTTCGTTTCGGTTAGTAGGAATAGAATATGGTGCGTTACTGGAAATGGTATGTTCCGAGAGATGAAGACCTGTCAGTATCCGACCTTAAGGTAAACAGACGTTGGTGTCCGATCGCCGGGCATGGCAATACCGTTCGACAAGAAGACATGATCAGTCCTGATGGGTGAATAGGAGCACATCGTCGTCCACGGTCGTCACGCAGAGGTCGAGGACCTTGCTCAGTTCGAGGCTATCGTACTCTCCCTCGCAGACGACCAGGTCGTCGAACGGTCGGTCGCAGGCCGGACATGCGATGCTGACCGTGTTCCGGTACGTGTTCACGGTATCTGCCGATTCGTGGGGCGTTAGTGACGAAACGAGCTCGCTGAATTCACTCTCGTTCATTCTGTGCAACCGCAGACGTGTAGAACCGGGATAATTCTATTGCTCAGACAGTCACTACAATACGGCTTCCCGGAATCGACGCAGGGGTCGATCTACGTACGACTTCCCCGACAGGCATGTGTCCTGATCCGCTAACGAAGCCCTGCTACTCCTTGGCGGCCTGGCAGGCCTTAACGACAAGCTCTGGATCATCGAGCAGTTGGTTGACGGTGTAGCCGCCCTTGCCTTTGCCGCGGCCGCGGCGGTCCTGGTCGATGATCGAGAGGAACTCAAGTTCCGAGAGGATGTCTCGAACACGGCGCTGTTTCAACGGGGAGAGACCGTCCTGTTCACAGAGCTGGCGGTACATCTCATAAATGTCCGTGTTCGGAATCTCCGGAGTCTCTTCGGCAGCCTGTTGGGCCTGGAATGCAAGCGCGAGCAGGACCTGCTGGGAGTGTGGTGGCGATTTGGAGATGAGTTCCGAGAGTCGATTCTGCTCTTCGCGTTCTTGGGCCTCTTCGACATGGTCTTCGTTGACGGTGCTGTCGCCGTGCTTTTCAGCGATCTCACCGGCAAACCGGAGGATATCGATGGCCTTCCGGGCGTCACCGTGTTCACGAGCGGCGAGCGCTGCGACCTTCGGAATAACACCGTCTTCGATGACACCGTCGGCAAAGGCGTCACTACGTGCTTCGAGAATCTGACGGAGTTGCGTCGCGTCGTATGGGGGGAAGACGTAATCAACTTCGCAGAGGCTACTTTTGACGCGTTCGTTCAGTTTCTCCTTGTATCGAATCTTGTTCGAGATTGCGATGGTGGCGACTTTGCTTTGCTGGAGTTTCTCCGATTCCGCGGCGCGCGAGAGTTGCATGAGAACGGAGTCGTTTTCGAGTTTGTCCACCTCGTCAAGGATGATGATGGCGACGTCGTAGGTTTCGTCGATGACGTTCCAAAGGCGCTTGTAGTAGGCGGCGGTCGAGATACCAGTCTCCGGAATAGAGATACCAGTCTGGTCAGGATGGTTGAGTTGAGTGCCCGCATTGCGAACAGCCTGGGTTTCGGTGGAGTCCTGAAGGCAGTCAACATAGGCGTAGCCAACGCGGACATTGTTGTTGGACGCCTCCCGTATGAGTTGGCGGCTAATGAACTTGGAGCAGAGGGACTTGCCGGTGCCGGTTTTCCCGTAGAGGAAGACGTTGTTCGGCGTGTTACCGTTGAGTGCCGGGCGGAGGGCTCGGCCGAGATTCTTGAGTTCCTCCTCCCGTCCGATGATGTCGTCGTCGTCCTCGGGGAGGTGAGATATCTGGAGAAGTTCCTTGTTCTCGAAAATTGGATCATCCCCAAAGTAGTCGATAGAGCTCGACATTCTTGTTTAAGATGCTTGTTGGAATCGTATATCAAGATTGGGATTTAGTTATACCGGTTTGCCGCTGTATGCCCCCCTTGTTGCCGCTGTAAAACCAAGAATTGGGGAATAGTACGCCTAATGCTCATGTCCCCCACCCCTCGTTGCCGCTGTAAGACCCCGAAGTTCCGCTGTAACCTTCGGTTTGCCATCATCAGAATACCAAGTTCAGAGAGAAACCGGACACTCACCCCTCGTTGCCGCTGTAAGAACACGCAACAACCACCTTCCGAGAGTTATCCGAATAGTATCTCATCGGCTCCGATAACTCGACGTTTTTTCTTATTGTAGACGGATAGCAAAGAAGTTGGACGGTTAACTCTGGTAAACAGGCACACCCCTCGTTGCCGCTGTAAACAGTAGCACTATCCGGCATGATCCGCACGATCATTTAGGGACGGTATTACCCGTTATACCAAGGCAAAAATGCTCGATAGCGCGCTGCTTGAATAAGTATCAGGTTGTCGCTTCAGCGAGACTGATAGCGACCAAAGGTCGCTATTTGATTGCGACTCGTTTAGTGAACTATAACACAGAATTACTATATAAAACTAACGCACAGTAATGTAGTTGCAGCTAAGGGAAAATTTGCGTCGGTCGTGTTTCTCAGGAAGTTTCCCGTCTTCATTGAGTTTACAGCGGCAACGAGGGGTGTCTCTCTCCGACCGCGTTCCGTCCCAACGCGAAACTCTACCTTCAATATCTCTCAGCGGCATACTCTCTAAGCGAACATCCGTCCACTCCCACCGCCAACATTCAAGCATAGCCGTCTCTCTGAGCAGGTCTAAGAGTAGCACAAATCAATAGCTTCTCAACCTGCTCGTTTCTCAAATTGCCCTAACAAGGCAGTACCAATAGAACATAACAGTCACCTACTGTATGTTTTGTCGGACACTCCACTATTGCCAGTAAAATTGGAAGACAAGCCGATTTTAAGGGAAACTAGCAATAGTGGCTCTAACATTAGTTAGTCGTCTTAATTAAAATAGTTAGTGGCAATACCGGAGAGGGTACTGGCACTACTGGTTCCGATGGTTTTGCACACCGATGACTCGCCTCTGGACGGGAGCGCCAGTGACAGCGCCACAGGACACCGCACGGCAAGTCCACAACCCAGAGCGATGACGTATGCATAGTTTTCGTCCTGAAACCTCCAGTGCGAGGCTGTCGTTGGAGGAGCTCCCTGTCGTTCAAAGCGAGCGAGGATGTCACCAGACATAGGACTGACCTACGTTAAAAACAAGGCCGACTGCCCTAACTACCGGTCGTAACCCCACTCGCGGAGAAGGTCGGCGACTTCAGTAGCGTGGTTTTCGTAAACCACCTGTAGTGCTGCCTCGCGGGCGTCTGCTTTGTAGACGTTCGATGCGTTAAGTCGGCGCTCGAGATCGGCGATAAAGTCGTCTTCGAGATCTTGGACGTGTTTACGAAGGAAGAACGGGACTTGGTCGCGCCCCTCTTTTACTGTCTCACGGCGATAGTAATAGGGGAGTTGCGTATCCGACTGTTCACTCGTCGTCGTTTGGGTGTCGTTTGCGTCTGTATTATCGCTGGCTGTGGAGGGGGTCTCTGTCGATAGTTGAGAGCGGTCGGCGTCGGGGGTGTCCGTAGTGTCGGAGTCCGTTGTATCGGCGGGCGTTGCTGTCTCGGCTGAATCTGCGGGGTCGTCAGCGAATGGGTCGCCGCCCGTGCCTTCTTTCATAGGTTACCACGCTCCTCGAGGAAGCTGGCGAGGTCATGGATTCGGTCGAGCGTTTCGTGTTCGTAGTCGCGGAGTTTGCGGACGTTGTCGGTGTCTTCAACGGCGAACGCAGATCCCTGAATTGACCAGCACTTCTCGAAGAGTGACGAGCGCTTTCGGAGGGTGACGGGATTTGGGTATGGGAGGTCGTCCACTTTCTCGTGGATGGCTTGTTGGTCGTTGGTGCCTTCGAACCGATTGACGACCGCGGCGAGGACGCCGACTTGGATGTCGAGTGTATCTTCGATACCAGCGACGACGGATTCGAGACCTTCGATGGATTCGCTGCCTTTCCCTGTCGGTTCGACTGGAATGACGAGTGAGCGTGTCGCGTAGATGGCGTTGTAGAGGTGTGGGCCGACTGTCGCTGGCGGGTCGACGATGAGGATGTCGTAGTTCTCGGGAATGTTGCTTTTTGCGAGGACGTGTTGGAGACGGCCGAATTTGCTGAACGATTCTCCGAGGTCTTCAGCGGTTTGGGCGGCGCGGTCGAGGAGGGAGCCGAGGTCTTCGAGACGGTTGTGGGAGGGTAGAACGTCGAATCCTTCGGTTGTTTTGAAGAGGTCGTTGAGGTCGCCTTTTGGGCGGTCGATCATGTGGTGGACGAGTGTGTCGGCATCGCCATCAGCTCGGTCTTCGTCGACGCCGAGTAAGTGGGAGAGACTGCCGTCTTGGGGGTCGAGGTCGACGACAAGTACGTCGTAGCCATTCTCGGCGTGTGCGCGGGCGAGGTTTGCAGAGAGGGTTGTTTTGCCGACGCCGCCTGCTTCGCTATACACTGCGTAGGTCAACATAAAAGGGGCGTCTCACCCTATAGTTATAAAACTACAGGATGAAACTACACTCTATAGCTATTCCGGACAGCTATACTCTATAGCTATATTCTGGGATTATGCTTGGTGGGGGGATTGCATACTTCTATCTGATGCAAAGCTTAGCTATACTCTATAGCTATCACGGATAGCTATACTGTGTGGCTATACTAGATAGCTATACTATATGGCTATGCTGGATAGCTATCGCGGATAGAGATTCGCAATCACCACCGAGCATAGCCACATCCAAAGTATAAATCATTTCTTAAGTGTACGATTTGCTCTACTCCCCAAGAACAGCCCTAAATACATCCACTCATAGCCACACCTGCTAGCTATACTCCATAGTTATACCCCAGAGCTATGCTCCATAACTATACAGTATAGATATACTTCGGGCCTATTTAGTCTAAACAAGGGTTATCCAAGGTACTGTTACCTCTGCCCCCAAGGGTGGGTCTTTATGGCGGTGACAGCGTGCGTATACCTCGAATGCGACGTTTCGGTGTCAGTCTCTTACGGTCACTTTCGGGTTTGTACTATCATCGACCTTCATTTTCCTTGCAGGATACTCATACTACCCTGAATTTTATGTATAAATAACCCAATTAGATTATCATGTCAAGCGAGTCTGGCGTCATCAGTACTCTTTCTGAAGACCAACTCTTCGAACGGTGGAGTGACCGGTGGGAACACTTTCTCGAGAACTTTTCTGCATCGACAGCTTCAAAAACGGTTTCAGAACGCCTCCGCGATAAGGTGAAAAGCGGGAACGCCGAACGAGCAATTGCCGGCGGTCACGAAGGCCGAGAAATTCTTGAACTCCTCCAGAACGCTCGCGACGCCATCCCCGCCGACACAGACAGTGGTCGCGTCTACGTCGGCGTATACGACGAAGGCATTCTCGTCGCGAACACCGGCAGTCCATTCGATCTGTTCGACCCAGACGTAGAAGACGCCGTCACGATGATCGGCGAATCTTCGAAAGGGAACTCCGACCAAGAAATCGGACACAAAGGTGTCGGTCTCAAATCCATCCTCGCAACGGGGGATGCTTTCGAAATCTGGACACGACACGATGCTGCAACAAACGGCACCCTCCGTGTCCGGTTAAGCCGGTCGTACGTTACCGCTGCGTTACTCTCGACACTAGGCTACGACACATCCGCAACGAACCTCCGCGGGATGGTGCCGAACGAGCCAATCGACTCGATGATAGAACCATCCCAGAATGGACACCGAACCAAACCACTAGACCATGACGCCCGTGAGGACATCGCTAAACTCCCACTATTCGATTTCCCAGTTCCCCTCGAAACAACAGCAGGCCCGAACGATCCTGTCGCTGACCGGGCCTCAGCCCTTCTCGCGGGTGACGTCGAGGAGTGGATTGGTGAACCGTTCCGGACTGCCGTGTTCGTCGAGTACGAAGACGAAGACTGGCGAGACATCCTCGAGAGCTTCGACCTTCAGACATCGGAATCCGCCGACAGAACCGCCGCCGACCGAGCAGAACGACTCTGGTCGTATCTCGCGAAGAGCGCTGACGACGAGGGACTCACACCTGAGACACTCGTCCAATTCGGGGGTATCGATACACTCCTGCTCGAACGTGTCGACGGAGTAGACGAGCCAGTTCGAGAACGCTGGGATATCAGTCGGACCTCCGGAACGCTTGAGAGCGAGACGCTCCATCATCAGACCGTCACGGTAACTGTAACAGGGGAAGGTAGGTCGTTCCCTAACGAGCAGTTCGACCAGTTCGGTTTCGACGACGCGGATACCGACACGCAACTACTCGTCCCACGCCCAGCATCACATCGTAACCGGCCGCAAGAATATCCATTGTACCTGTACTATCCAATTGAGAATACACGAGATATCTCGCTTCCCTTCTGTCTCCACGGCCACTTCACAGTCGAGACGAACCGGAAGGACCTCAGCCTCAACAGCCTCGCTGACAATCGCGCAGTTCTCGAACGCGGCGTCGAACTCGTCGGGCGCGTTGCAGAGGCGGCAGCCGACAGTGATTTCGGCGACCGGTATCCGTGGGTTCTCCTCCCCCCATCACCGAAGCACTATCCTGACGACCCAAGCTCACAAGCGAGCCTGCTCACGTGGTTCCGAGCTTCGGTCTACGACGAACTCCGCGAACGGTCATGTATCCCGACTGTCGGCACCACAGACGACGAGCGACAACCTGTCGTTCCCGACAAGGCACTCTTACACTGGGAGACAACAGTGCGTGACGGATTCCTCGCACTCTACGACGTGATCGACTCGCTGAACGCGACGATCACCGACACCGTTATCGACCGTCGCTTTCCGACTCAAGCGACATTCGAGGGCTGTCGGTCATTCCCCGATCCGTGGACGGATCGAATTAATACGCTACTTGCAGTCGACGACACGGAAGCGTTCTCCAGTCAAGTCGCTCGCTCGTGGAGCGCTATTCTCGGAAATCATCTTGACCGAGAAACCCTAGATAGAAACGAGACGCACATCGTTTGTGATACCGAAACAGCCCAGTCACTATTTCTTGGGACTGTCGAGACGATACTCCGGTCTGGAACCAACGACGAGCAACTCTCGTCGACGCTCGGCGAATTGTCCGACCATCTTGAAGGTGTGTACCTCTTGCCCTGCCGACGTACGAGTGGCGAGACAGCCGTTGGTAGCGGGGTCACGGACACGTCATCTGGTGGCGAGTCAGCCGACACGGTTCTGCTCGTGCCGGTCGAAGCGCGGTCCGGGCCGAACCCGAACGAGCGTGGCACGAACCGTACGCGGTCAGTGCTCTGGAATATTAACCCACCTGACCGCGACATCGAACCACCCAAAGTTCCACCCGAGAAGTCGAGCTTCCAAGTATACTTCCTTGACCGCGCGGTCGAACAGGACGAGCGCGCTCGTCGTGTCCTCGAGTTAGCCGGTCGCCCGTGGGGTGTTCGAATCTACGACGGGACGCCGAGTTACTTCCGTGAACTACTGGATACGTTCGTGACCGACGACGCGACGCGTATTGAGGCATTAGACTTCTACTTCCTTGCAAACCAGATTGACAAGCTCGGGAGTGAATCGCCAGACCTCCAGACGACCGAAGGGTCGTTTCTTCCGACGAGCTACGTGGAGTCTGCTGTGTCCACGGGGGATGGCGACCAACGTCAGAATCTCCGGCGGCGACTCAACCTCCGGAACAACGTGCTTGCCTTGCCTCGTAACGCCGGCCTGCACAATATCGGCGAGACGATACTCGGTGATGACTGGCAACGACTCCGTGCACAGGCTCACGATAACGATACGATCGAGGAGTGGGATGCGTTCGATAGCAGTAAGAACACCACGTGGCCTGCGCCATCCGAAGAGACATGGGAAGCCATTGCGAACCCGTTGCGGGCTGACGATGCCTACGAGCGAATTGTGAAGACGCTCTCGCTGTTCGGCGTGTCGGTCTTCCCGAATCTTCGAACCGTATGGATGTACGGCTCCGGACACCCACGGACGCGAAGTAGTGCGTCGTGGAACCCCGCCGAATGGTCGTCTAGCGATTTAACGACCATGGCGGAACTTCCGGACGAGACAACTGCCCTTCAGCAGACGCTCGCCGAATTCGACGATACTTACCAACAGTGGGTTACTGCCCCCGGACGGCATCCGCAAACGACTGCTGAGCACTCAAGCAAATGCAACGTCAAAACAGATGGTGTCCTCGAAGATGTCTACCTTGCCGCGTGGATTTGGGTGGACGACGTCGACGAGTTCCATCGACTCGGCGGAGAGAATCTCCTCGAACTACTTCGGCGATACGAGGACGAGGTCGCCGATTCGATACTCGAAACCGGCTGGACGTGTTCACACGGCCACCAGCGCGATGGATACGGATGGACGAAGCCGGTCCCAACCCTCCTGAACTGGCAACTCCGCCATCTCCCGGTCTGGGAGTCAGTCGAATTGGAAGACCCTGAGCTTCGTGACCGCTGGGGTGAGGACACGGCCCGACTCACGTATGCGGTCACTGAGTCAGGGTCACGTGGTGCGCAAGCATGGCGGCTCTTCCCGCACGTCGACCCCGACAGTCTCGACATCTCGGATGAACTCCTTCGAACGCTTGGCGTCAAACCAGTCGAGTCGTTCGACGTGACCGAGGCCATGTGGCATCTCCAACGACTCCTCACCGTACTCGCGGAAGACTCGCTTGGTGAGAAACCGGTCGCGCTCGACGTGCCGGACGAACGTGAGAACGACTGGAACGCCGCCTATACTGCACTCTTAGAACCGATCCTTCGGTACTTGCCCACGGACGAACCAGAGATAGCGGACCTCAACCTCCCGTTCCTGTCACACCTCCCAATTCAGATCGATGGGGATTGGCAGGTCGCATCACTAGACTGGATACGGGCAAACGCCGACGATGGCCGGTACTACGAGGACCAGTCACCGAAACCCTGGGAACGCCGCACCGTCAGAGAAGGTGATTACTGGCTTTTGGCCCGAACTGCATCCGGCCCGTTCACCCGGCTCGCAAAAGCTCTCGATGTTGACCGGGTGGACGCATCGAAACCAATCTTCGACCCTGACGAGTTGACGTTCACGGATGACTCGGGAGGGCGTTTCCAGACGGAACTCCGCGATCGGATGGTACTCCTCGTCGCATCCCTCGAACAGACGAACGAAGACACGATTCGAGAGTTCGCGGACGATTTGGAAACCGCTATCGCCAATCTCCGGGTTGCTGAACGTTTCCCAGAGACGACCGAGGTTGGCCTTGACTCCCCGAAATCTGGTCTCTACGAACCTCGAAACGGTGAGGAAGCTTTCGTCTTCAACGCGTCAGCGTACGATGATGAGCCACAACTAAGCGGGCTTGCGTACGCAGTTTCGCTCCTCGCCGAACAACCAACTACGATAGCAACGTTCAGAGAAGCATTGGACAGCGACCTCTCGCCGGGCGAACTCACGAAACGCTGGCATCGCCGAACCTTCCCCGTCGACGACGTCACACGCATCCTTGGGACGAAACGGCGGCGCAATCTCCGGCAACGACTTGACGCACTCGTCTCCTTGGTGGACCACTTCGGTGGCGGTGTCACCGTCTCGGTCGACGATGTCGTTGACGCGGTCGAACGTGACGGCGATGGCGCTGTCGAGGGCCTTGAACAGGCATTATGCGGTAACGACTCCTCGAATGCCGAGTTCGATGACGGATCAGTTCAGGCGTCGTTCATTAGGAATGTTCGCGAGAATCTTCCATCCGAGGTTGAGTTCGTCCTACGTCGTGTGTTCGGCGAGGATCGGCGTCCGTGGCGCAAGGTCGTTGGCATGGCGCCCCTCGACAGCGACGATGAACGAGTAGTCATCAAGTGGCTACAGCATCACGTTCGAGCGGTGGATGCAGAGTCGGCATTCCCCCAGTCAATTCGGTCAGCGTCCAGCCGTGTACTCACCGTGATGAAAGTCTGGGATCGAACGGAGACAGATGAATTTGAGACAATAGACGTATGGCGGGCTCAACTTCAGGCGCTCTCGACGGAGGAACGCATCGAGTGGGCGGATGAACTCCCAGACCGACTCCGCCACGAGGATGCAACAGGCGACCGATTGTTCTACTACACGCCCGAAACGCGATTCCAATCACTCGTCGTCGAACCATTCCTCGACACCGTCTCCGAGGCCGTCGCTGACGAACAAGCGACGGTCAAGTCGGCGCTCCGGCAGTACGTCCGTGAAGGTACGCTCCCCGAGAACGAAACGACCGTCGCTGCCGAAGACCATCAAGACGATGCGCTGAGCGACCTGCAATCGGCTGCAGAACGCGGCATGCAGTTTTCAACGGAGAATCTGCTAGACGGAAGCTTCGGAGTGCAGAGTGCTTCGACACGCATAACTAGTAGTAGTGGTGGTGGCGGGAGTACGCAGTATCGTGGCCGAGGCCAACAAGGTGAAGCCGCGACGCTTGTCGCGATTCTGGACGACGCCGCAACATGGCTCGAAGACCAACCCAAGGGGATGATTCGGACAATTCGGTCGTCGTTCCGCACGCTCCACGACGACCAGCAAGACGAGGACTACGATTGGCATCTTGACCGCGTCTGGGACCAAGAACTCCTGCCAGCGTTGTCGAGCACGCTAACCCGAGACTCTATCGTCAATTGGCGCGAGTATCTAGAAGACGGACGAGCACTCCGCGACCATCCATTTGTCCGACTCTGTAACGTGACACTCGAACAGGGCCCCGGATTCGACGTGATCGACCCATTCGGCCCACTATCGGGGTCTCGTCGAGGATTCGACCAAGACCAGTTCGTTCCCGTCGAAGTGAAGGCCGTCGACGGCCGGTCATCGCCCTATCAATTCAGGCTTACGACAAACGAGTATCGTCGCTGTAAGGCATTCGTCCGGAGTGGTCGGTCGTACGTAATCCGACTTGTCTACGTCCCGGCTCCTGACACGCCAAACTGGGCATCGAACACACAGTTCGTCTCCGAGATTGTACTCGAGGACACCGACGACGTAGAATCACTCGTCCAAGGCGACCCCTTTGAGGAGGTCGTGAAAGGCGGCTACATGAACATGAGCGTCAACGATTCATAGCAGACCACCGAGTTGGACCATCGACCCCCGGTGACCGTCTGGGTCGACCTTGCGATTTTATCGAAGGGTACCAAAATAATATGTCACTCTCTATTGTTTAACGACCATGGCGACGCATTCGGCGCGGATAGACGCCTTAGCAGGTGCATTGGCGGATCTCGGTCACGACGGAATCGCACGGTTCGACGAGTACGAACCGGAATACAAGACGCTCACGGTTCTCAATAGGCGGTTCGATAGTGACGCTCATCTCGCCTTACTGTCGGTGACTGCCGGTTTAAGCGATTTCCAGCTCGCCATTGACGCCCAAGCCTACTGGGAATCGCTTCGTCAGGTAGCACTCGACCACGGTTCGTTGAACTCGATTGAGGATGTGAAGACGATAATGGACGTGTTCATGGACGAACCCGTGAACGCCCGGTATACTCAGATGAAGCGGGGGCGACTGTCGAAGCTCTACGACTACGGCTATCCGGAGTGGTTCGTCGAAACGTATCCCGATCACGAGCCACGAAAAGTCTGGGAAGAAGCAGCGATTGGCCTCGGTGGAAAGAACAAAATGAACCAGAAGACGGTCGTTCTGGGAATGAAAATCTACGACATACACAATCTAATAGTCAATGGCGAGTACCTTGACTTCCCAGACGATATTGCAATCCCCTGTGATACTCACGTACAGCGAGTAGCCGTGTTTGTGGGACTTACCTCGACAGAAGATCCGGACGTTGTCCGAGCGCGATGGACGGACGTCGCAGACAGGGTAAGTCAGATTCTCGGAGAACCGATTTCCCTACTTCGAATCGATAGTATCGTCTTTCAGTTTGGTCAAATAGTGTCTCGTGAGAGCTTCGACCGGGGGAGAGCATACGACGAGTTCGTCAGTCATGCGGGCCATGTCGGAATTGAGCAGGGTAAGGCAGAGCGACTAGCCGAAGAACTGACAGCCAATCTTTAGGAACTCAATTGAGACACTATCAGCCGTCATCTGTATCACTTTACCCATTCACCGTTAGCCCACTTAGGTGCGCTACCACTAATGGAAATGCAGTTTCGACTTTTCCATTTGGGAGAACAGAGACTCGCATTCCGCTAATCCCCGAATTTGGGCACCTCTCCTCAGTTGGCTCAAAATAACACTTCCATTTTCCCAATGGGACGATCTCTCGCCTTCTTTCATCGATCGGTAAATGAGTTCACGGACATTCCTCTGATCAAGGAACTAATCATCTCCTTCGGCTATCGGAAGAATATATTCACTTTCGATACTTACGCCGGTTTCCTTTTTCCTCGCAAGCAACAACAAAGCCGTTGCAGGAAGACTGACCGCTTCCTTGGTCGTCGTTGGCTCACCTTTAAATGTCGAAGAATGGTGGTCCAGCAATTGCTGTATTCCCTCTGCTACCATATTTTCATCAGAAGCAAAAATGCCTTCGATGAAAGTAGCGATAGCACCGAAGAACTGTCTCATTTCTGGTCGCAAGTCGTCAAGAGAGTTATTGAGTGACTGGAGATTCGCCTGGGCTTCTCCTGTGTCAAGGATAACCGACGCAAGAGCCTTTGCGGCATAGTACTTGAAGTCCATATCCGGAAATTCAGTAACGTACGTGGCGTCCATTTCGAGCGTTGTTCTCGCTACCTCATCCAGTAACTCGTCATCACATGCGAGAGGTGCAGTATAGAGAGCCTTGAGCAAGTAGCTCGGTTCACTTCCTCGGTTTCCTTTGCTGATCTCGTCTTGACGTTCCCGCGCTGTACGGACACCTGATAGATAGTAGTCTGCCGCTTCGGCGAACTGCTTGCACGCCTTCGATTCTTCGGCTAGGAGCGAAGAGTATACGCCGAGGTCACGATAATCTCCACCTAGTGAATTATAGACTAAATGAACCCGATCATGTGGGACTTTATTTTCTTTTAAATCGGTTTTGGCTTCTGCTATCAACTCTTTTTTGAACTCTCTGTTAGAACGCAGTTCTTCTTCCGTTATTTGCATCATTCCACCACCTTTCCAAGTTTGATAACGTCAACATCAAGGGCCATCCATCACTTTTTCATATAATGATTTAAAGTATAGTCCACCGTAGTATTCTCCTATATCTCTGTCTTAATTTCTAATATGAGTCTATACTGTTACTGACCGTGCCATTTCTTAGAAGTCATCAGATCCTGAACTAATTTGGGCAAACGTTCCTGCTTATATTCTATCCAATCAGTAAGCCTTCCTTGTGTCGATTCGGCTACTAAATCTGGGTCAGAATTGGTATGGAAGACTAGATCATCGAATATAGCCTGAACACTTCGTATGGGTCCTTCACCAAAGCTAGCGAATGGATCTCCCGTTTCGCTATAGACTTTTTTAGCACGATTGTAAGCTTTAGTCCCATCACCGAATCCTGCTACCTGTTCAAAATCACCGATAAAGTCGTACCAGACGCCCTGTTCAGGGTTATTTGGGAACTGCGAATCTGGCGTCTTTTCCTCTACACGTGTAGCATATTCTTTAGCTAAATCGATGGCAAAATCTGCAACAAACCGACATTGTCGCTCCTGTTCAGCGAGGCGATAACAAAGGCATGCCTTGAAGAACATTCTTAGCTCTATTCCGCGACTAGACAGCCCAAAGAATTGACCGGCCTCCTCAAAACCTGCTCGGACATAGTTGTCCGCAGCTTCACTAAAGCTGCCATCCATAGCTAGCGAGTGAGCTTTGTCCTCCAACTCACGCCGACTATCAACTGTCATCTAACAATCCACCTCATCTAACTCTCGTCGTTGGTAATCTCTTGCTGCTTTTTCTGCATCTTCGGCGGTCTCGAAGAGTCGCTTAGCATTATCTTCATCGGTAAGGATTGTCTTTACCCGATACGACGCTTCCTTCAACCATTGCCACACCTCGACAGCACCACCGAGATTAGCAACTGCTTGGAGGAAGACGACCGTATACTGTCCCGATGGTGTCTTCATGATGTAGTATCGGTTACCACTCGCATACTCAAGTGCTTTGATGAGTTCTCCCTCCTCAAGCCATCTCTTCATTTCACTACGGCTATCAACGGGTTTATCTGGCCCATCATCAACTTCCCGTGTATAGTGTTCCTCCTCTGTTTCTAGTTCAACTTGGCCTTCACCACAGGGATCCTCAGCGAAGGTGTCTGTGGAGGCCGCCATTATTGTCCCGCCGACAATCGAGATAACAATTTCCTCAAGATAGTCTGTCCGACCGATGACGGTGTAATCGCCCTCTCCGTGCTCGTGAACTGTCGGGTTATTACTTAGCACCTGCTTGATCTCAGATTGGGAGATTGCAGTCGTCTCGACGATATACTCCCATCCGTACCCACGAACGAGTAGTTCACCAGTTCGTGGATCTGTCGAGGTTGAAACTGTTCCAGTTGGGAGCGTCACCGCCGTCTCAACTGCAATTTCACTCGCTGGATACTGCTGTTCAACACCTGTTGCCGGTTGATTCTTCACTGTTTCTCCGCCCGCAGAGACGTACTCGTTTACGAGGTACTGTCCCCCCACAAATAAGGTGAATATAGCACCACCGAGGAGTACCCGAGCTACCA
Organism: Halorussus ruber; assembly: GCF_004765785.1. Classification (GTDB taxonomy): domain Archaea; phylum Halobacteriota; class Halobacteria; order Halobacteriales; family Haladaptataceae; genus Halorussus; species Halorussus ruber. Next base: position 14,953 of record NZ_SBIT01000025.1, read on the forward strand.
CACTCGGGTCGGTTGGGGCCGAAATTGCCCCCCCAACGGCGACGCCTGTTGCCGCTAGCTTTGCGCCACCACCGTCTTGTACGTTTATTTGGAGAACCCGTTCGTTTCCATGAGCGTCCGTGAGATTCACCCAGTATCGTTCTGGGGGTTCGTGTAGACGACCATAGTCGTCGAACTCAATTCGGTACTTGCTGTCCGACTTGTCGATAACCGTGGCCTTACTCGCGTTCCACCGCGACTCACCGACGATATCAGGATCGTACTTTGGTTTCCCTTCGACAGAAACTGATGAATCGTCATCGACCGAGAACTCGATATACTCTCTGTAATTCTCCGACTGGATTCCGGACACTTTCGGCGGGTTATCCTCGATAGATGGACGAGGGTCAGTATAATCCTCGAATCCGTCACCATCCGTATCAGCGCTTCGCGGCCCAGTCCCCCAAATCTCGGTTTCTTCATAGTCGTTGAGGCCGTCGTGATCTGTGTCGAACTTCGTCGGGTCACTCACCATCTGGTAGTGGCCCGAGTCCGCATCGACGTAGCTCGGCACGTACCCCAAAATCTCCTCGCTGTCCGACAGTCCGTCACCGTCGGTATCTGCGTCGTAGGGGTCGGTATAAATCCGTCCAGTCCCGGTCTTGATGCCTAACTTCTCCAGTCCGTTCGTCAGGCCGTCGCCGTCGCTGTCACGCTTCGTCTCGACGTCGAGATACGGCAGGCTCGCGCCCGCAAGATTCTCCTTCTGAATCCAGACCTCTACAGTCTCGCCCGTCGGATTCTCGAACGTCTCGTCGATGTAGGCGCTCTCGAACGCGCGCTCGCCGTCTTCGCCGCTGAGGTCGAGGACGTGGCGCGTCTCCCCACCGACTCGAACCGCGACGGTGACGC
>NZ_SBIT01000026.1 GCF_004765785.1 Halorussus ruber
ACGGCTTGGAACAGGCCGCTCACACCTTCGGCATCGTTCGGTCACTCAACCTATCTGGAGAATCCATCGCATCAACCATTGACTGTCTCGTTATCGGGGCTTTCCGCAATTCTACATAAGAGCGAGAGTGATATCCGTCTATTGATCTGCTTCAGGGTTCGGTCCGTATCGGGGTGTACTGCAGATGTCGCATTCCCACATTGGTTGACCACTCCATTCGTCGTCGGGGACGGTCTCGAAGTCAAGGAATCGGTGCCTCGTATCGCGGTCGCATTCACGACACTTGAGGTGCCTCCTGTTTGGTCGCTCGCGTTGGTGGCTGTCAGCCATGGTCTCTTCGACAGATTGCTGGAGTGCAACTGCGGGGACTAGCCACACGTCGTCTGCGTCCTCAAGAAGAGTCTCAAAATGGTCTTTGTTCTGAATCCCACGTCCGCTTTCGTCGTAGAGGAACGTCGTATGTTCGCCGTCGTGACGGGACTGCGTTGTGTCCTGCCACTCGGTCCGTTCACGGGCAGTCTTGAGTAGCTGTCTACCCGAGTTGGACGTAGTCCGTACTGCTTCGGGAAGCGAAGGCCACTTATCTGCAAGTTGTGATGCAGGCTCTTCCTTGAACTCGGAGATTGGTTGGCAGTCGTCAACCGCGGAGTCTCTGTCGGCCTTCATGAGGAGCCCTGCGGCTGCAGTCCCCTTCGCGACGGCGCTGTCAAACGTCGATGCTTCCACGACGAAATGAACAACGTGAAGCAGTATCCACTCAGTATCTGAACTTGACTGTCCTGCGTCAGAGCTATCGAGGTGGTTCACGAGACAGAACCGACATTTGGTCCGCCTCGCAGGGATTGATGCTCCACAGGAGGAACACTTGCTCTCCGTTGCTATCGTCTCATTTGGATATCTTGTAGCGACTGCATCTAGTCGCTGTTGGCTCGACTCCTCGTCGCTATTGTTGGAGAGTTTGTCGTCGGGAACATGCGTTGCTTCGCCGACCGGCCGAAGTTCTTCGTAGTTAGAGTTCCGCTTAGTCATCAAGTAATGTAGTACTGCCTCGTCTTCGTATTTAAACGATCGCCCCTGGTCAACTCCTATTGAGAACCGCGAATTAGGGGAACACGCGCATTTACATAACGAGTTCAGTCCCATTCACGTCGGTCCCACGCCCGATTTCGGCCGAGAGGCCGCGGTCATGATGGGTGGCCGTCAGTGGTGCTCCGGTACGTTTGCGTTCATTTTCCTCGAACGACTGCCACTCTGGTCCGTGGTCGATTCTGTGAATCGGTCGGGCGGGGTGTCGATTAGTCGTCGCCTCTGGCCCTATCGAGGCAATAAAAACGAGACCAGACAGAGGACGATGTTCGTGGAAATCGAACGTCTAATCTGTTCTAAACTTATATTCTATTCTCTTCTGATTCAAACTGGCTCCCGGAACCCTTACCCTATTTATAACCCATACATTAAAAGTAAATATATAATTTCAACTTTATTGAGGGGTGAGATCGTAGTGTAACGATGTCAGAGGCAGAAACCACCGAGCTAGTAGCGTTTCTTCACGAACACCCGCGGTTGATGGGGCTCCTGTTTACAAGCGCACTACTCGCTATGGAAACGATAGGACGAGCCGAAGCAGGCGGTGCCGCTACCGCTGGCCCCTAAGACTCACGAAGATCCTTCGCGGTAATCTCGTTGCTCCAGAACAGGTCGCCGTCGTAGACGACTGGATGATTGTCAATAGTAAAATGCCGCTCCAATTCTGCATCAGTAACTTCAAACGAATCTAACGGTCCCGATGCGAGATACTGCGTCGAACTTCCTCCGACTGTCGGGTCGAAAAGGGTGCCCATATTGAACTCCCGCATCGGAACTGTCGAGAGGTCCAGTTGCCACCCTTCCGTTGTCTTAGCTACGTCTGAGAGCAAGCAACAGCCACTTTTTGACTGCACGAGCGCTAGACCTCCGTCGCCAATCGTCATGTACGAATACCCTGCGACGACTCGCTGTACCAGATTGACGGCGGCCTGTAGTGGATAGCCGCGATTGAGGGCCTTAGCCAGCGCGCATCCGACTTGCGTGCCCGTGCTATTCGTGATCTCTGAGAGCGTGACGACACCGCCGAGACTGCCAGCTTTGACGAGGGCCTCACCCTGTGCGTACGAGCGACAGGCATTCAGCAGGAACGCCTTCACGTTCACGTCGTCAAGTGTCCGCGCATCGAGATGGCCATCTGGACACCGGAGACCATTCGCGTCAACATGCCCGATGAAATGGAAGAAGTCGACGGACATCTCTAGCAGTTCACGTACTTCCTCGCTCGTCAGCCCGTAGTGAATGTTTACGTCGAACTCGAGGAGTTCGCGGACGCCGTAGAACTCTTCGACGACGCCCTCGGATTCCATTTGGGCGTCATTACAGACGACGTGAATCGTAATCGAGGACTGCTCCGGCGTTTCTTGTTCGAGTTGGCGTTCGTACGCTTTTTTCGTCGCCTTCGTCGCACCAAGCGGATATCCGTCGCCGACCCACGCATGGCGAAGCGAGTCCGTCTCCTTCGGTGTAAAGATGTCGTCGTCAGAGCTGTCGTGTAGTTTACCAGCCGATCGGGTTAGCACGCCGCCTGCAGTACGAGCGTCTGTACCGCGAGTGAACTCGGTGAGCATGTCCGGTGTTGGTGCTGGGTCGTGCCCGTCCGGGGTCGGACTCCGGACGAATGCGAGTTGTGCTGCTGCGAAGGGAAGCATCGGTGCGTGGTCCGACTCGGGGACGATATCCATCGTCAACATCCACTGAGGGAGGTACGGTTCGACGACGGAGAACGGGACGGACAGATATGCCGCGAGTTGCTCTGGAAGCGACTGGTCGTAGAGCGTCTCAAAGTCAAGGTCGACGAGCGGCTCAACCTGATTTCGCTCGTGTAGATCAACCTCGTACAACCCCTCTGTCCGGGTGAGACAGTCGAAGAAGAACACTTGCTGTAACGTCCGGCTGACCACCTCCTCGTAGCCGAGTGGCCCGTCAAGTCGATACTCAAATCCGTCCGTGGTCACGAGTCGCGGTGTCTGTGCCGGTTCGACAGCCGCACCGAGATAGTACGCCAACGAGACCGCAGGATAGACGTACCCGTACTCCGGTGGCAATTCGAGTCGGACACCCGTTGCAGGTGACTTGATATCACTTGGCGCGTCGAACGTCTCACCGCGTTCGAGCAGTGGCGGGTGGCCACGCAACGTCGGGAATGACCGCTCTGAGGTCGTATCTTTCAACGCGGAACCGAACAACGATACCGCGTCCATCAAGTCACGCGGGTCGTCAGGGACCGTAATCGTCCCTGCGGGTTGCTCGTGGAACGACCGCGCACCGACGTGAACACAGACCGGCGTCGTCCCGAAGCTGATCCGAACCGTCGCGTCTCGGTACTCAATATCGAGGGTACTCTCGACACGAAGGTAGAGCTTGACGGGTGCTGTCGTCAGTTCTAGAACGTATTCACCATGTGGAAGCGACCGATCCGTCTGCCCACTCGTTTCGGCGAGTAGGTCTCCCGTTGGCGAACGAACGTAAATATTCGACAACGATGGAATCTCAATGTCGGTCGTCTCGATACGAACCGCCGTCGTAATAGGAACCGGAAAGAGAGCGACGTCCGACGTTGTCGGGTCAACTGCTGTCGGTGTAAAGAGAGCGAACTGTGCGTGTTCGATGGGGTCGAAAATATCGAGTCCCGTTTGGGAAGCGTGAGTCGTAATTCGAGGCTCCATTTTGTATTGAATCCGTGAATCCTACTTAGAGCTGCGTCCAGGGTGTCGATCCGACTTTTGGAATTCGCCAGCGTTGCTCCGCGGGGCTGCCGTTCCGTTTCCGAAGCTGGATTTCGGCGTCACAGTGCGCCATCAGCTTTTTAACTGTTTCTCGGTTTTCGTCAGGGTCACGCTGATAAATAATGTGGAACATTCCGTTATCGACTTTCACACTCGCACTGATGGTGGCGATCAGTCGCTCAACTTCTGAGAAACTGTGTTTTTCGAGCAGGTGGCTGATTGAGTTGATGCCAACTCGCAGTTGGGCCGGTTTGAGGTCGCCGTCGCCGAACCACTCGATAGCATGCTGCAACTCCGACCGGAGTCCTTTGACTGCGTCTGTGTCTTGGCTGGCCGTTGCAATCTTCGGGGCCGCTGAGGCCGGAACACTCCGTTCGTGTCCGTCGAGGTCGATAATCCAGTTACGTGACGCCGCCTGTGGATCTGCCTCTTGGAAGTGAGCCGCTGCCTGCGCACGCGAACCGTCTGTTAACGCGAGGACGCGCTTTCGTGGTGGGGTGGCTTCCGGATCACCGAAGAGATTGCTAGTGGCGTACGCTGCGGTCTGCTCGCCGACCGCTCCGGTGACGAGGAGCGTACTGCCGGACTGTTTGAGTTTGCTGAGTTTTGCCCGCATTTCGTCCACGTCGAACTCTTCAGTCTCGGGGGCTAGCCCACCGCGAAAAGAAAGTCCATCAGCATTCCGTACCGACATCTCTGTTCTATATCTTATATTATAGAAATTAAACTTAATACTACTGGTTTCTAACAGCTCAGAAGTAACGAATTAGTAGCTGATTCTTGCGACCACTCAAAGACTCAGTATGAACGTCCACAGGCACGACCCACACCTGCTCGTCGCTGTCAAGGACGCGATCGAGTTGGTCTCGGTGACGAATCCCCGTACCGGACTCCTCGTAGAGGAATACTAGCGGGCCGCGATACGCACCGAGGTCGTAGCACGCCTTCCGAACGAAGTTCTTATTCTGCATTATCGCTTCCGTATCGAGTTCCCCGAGTGCGTCGCGCACTCGGTCGAGGTTGTGCTCGAACTCTTCGACGGTCGCTTCCCAACCAGATTCGACTAGTTCTGTTCCGTCCACAGAATCGACGGGTGCTGCTACAGGGCGCTCGCCCCAGCGTGCTTTGCCTGCAACAGTCGAACTGTCGTCGTCGAACGTTACGTAATAGTCGAAGACGGCACCGTCGGTTGGGCTTGCACCGACGAGTCCGTCGAACGTCGTCTTCGCGGCCGCGAGTGCTTGGTCTTCGCTCGATGCTTCGACAAGTGCGTAGATTAGCTGGTGCATCTGGATTACCTCGCCGACGCACCGTCCTCACAGTCCGAACGCGCTCGGGACTCCGACGTGCACCAGCGCCCCTGCTGGCGCACGACAAATTACGTCGGCTCGACATGGAATTCGCTACTTGCAGATGTACGGAAAGTAGAGACAGAATTCTGATAGCATCCGGGCACACGAGTCTCGCTATTAATTCTCCGAAACCGGTTCGAGTCCATCGAGATCTGCATACAGCACCTCACCACGTCGGACGACGTACCGAGACGCAAGGACGGGGAAGCGACACTTCGTAAATCCTGCCGTCTGGATGTCGAGGGTCTCACCCGTAGCGATATACGACGCGAGTTCTCGTAGAAATTCTTCAGTCCGCTCGCCACCCTCGTAATCTGGAAGGCCATTCTCACGCTGTTCGTAGACCTCGAACGCGTTGTATCCCCACAACGAGAATCGACCGTCGTCGTCCACATCCCACTTGAGCGTCCCGAAACAGTACGACTCGCAGAGCCTACGAACGCGCTCGGGGTCCGTTACAACTGCACCGTTCGATGTTGTTGCCGCTTGAAGCGTTGCCATTGGTTGCTATGATTTTGTCTCAGAAGCCGGATTCACGCCCAGTTCATCGAGCGCGTCCCGATGTGTCCGTATCGTCCGCGGACTAATGTCAGCTACCTCTGCGACATCCCGCTGGCTGACCAACCAGCCGTGTTCGTGACACGCTTTGTAGAGGCAGGCCGCCGCGAACCCAGACGGCTGGACCCCGACCGTGATATCTGCTTCTTGTGCCGCCCTTGCGAGTGCTCGTGCCCGCTGGCGTATCGAATCAGTCACCTCAAGCGCCGAGGCAAGTCGCGGCACGAACGCAGTCGGCTTGACGGGTTTCGTCGGAAGCCCGAGTTCCACGTTTATCGCCTGATAGGAAGTATGTACTCTCGACTGGTTGACGCGCGCAACGTTCGCTACTTCGTCAAGCGTCCTGGAAAGACCAAGGCATCGACACGCGCCGTGGACGCTCGCAGCCGCCATCGCTTCGACCGACCGTCCACATAGGATGTCCTCGTTCTGTGCGCTCCGGAACAGCGAACACGCCTGTTCGCCGAGTGTTTTCGAGAGCCCGAGTGCACTAGTCAGTCGATGGATTTCACCGAGTCCATGTGCGAGAATCCGCTCGGCTTTCGACTGAAACCGACTGCGTTTGTGTTCACGACGCATCCGCGCGAATCGACGGCGCTTCCGGCCCGCGAACTGTCCACTCGTCGTCTCAACTTTCTTGCCGATTTCAGTTGAGAGGCCGCGGTCGTGGTGCATCGCCGTCAGCGGCGCACCTGTACGCTCTCGGTTCTGTTCGTCGTCACTGAACGACCGCCACTCCGGCCCGTGGTCGATACGTTCGTCTTCGAGGACTAGTCCACACTCCTCACAGACGGTCTCTGCGACGTTCGTGGCGACCCGTCCGTCACACTCTGGGCATCGATTCGTTGTATCGTTCTGTACGTCCTCGTCGAACGCCGTCTCGTAGATCTCGCTCGTTGCCATGATACTCACGAGGGACTCCGTGGATTGGTCTCTCGAAGAGGCCCTCACCAATTGAGGGCAAAATAAACACGTCGCGGTGGGGCAACGACTGAGGTGACCGCTGTGGCGAAAGCCCGGCCGCGAACGGCACGTGGGCCGTGAGCGGCCCGGACCGTGGAGGTGGTGGGAGGTGGCGGTGACCGCCACGGACCAGCAAAAAAAGGGGATTGCTCGGGCTATTCCCACCAGTGACCGCGCTCAGGGAACTGGATGGTCGTCCACCCGGTCACAGCGAGGGAGACACGTCCTTCGTACCAGTTCCGGGCCGCTCCACGGATGCACACTTGCTCGCCTTCTTCCATCCACGGCGCTCGCGAGTTTTTCCAGACCGTGACTCTGGTTCGCCCGCTTTCGTCCTCGATGAGTCCGACTTGTGCGATGCTTGGATGCGATGGCTCCCATAATGTGTCGATACGCCCGGAGATGCTCACCTCCTTGCGATTCACGTCCTCTAGCTTCCCGATCGGAATCACCTGCCCTGGGGCCGTCTGCAGCTCTTCGTGGACGCCGACGACTGCACTCATTATGCTTGCTCCTTCGACCACGCGTTCGGCCAATCGCCGACTAATCGCCGCTCTCGTCCACCCATCCAACTTCTCGCTTAATCGCTTCGTCTGCTCATTCACGCTCGCTAGCTCGCCTTGGGATAGCTCCTCGCGTGGGTCCGGCCGATCTGGGTCCGCCAACGGGTCTATGCTCGCCGCCCGCTTCTGGAACTCTCGACGCCGCTCCTTGCTCCGCTCTGCCGCGATGTCTCGCGCCCGCTCTGCCCGACCATCCTGCCGACTGACTTCGGCCCGGACGCTAATGCGCTCCAGTTCTGCTTCCCGCGCCCGAATGCGCTCTTCCTGTTCGAGGGTCGCACCTTGAATTCGTTCGTTGTTCGTCTGCTTGATTCCGTCTGGGTGGTTCGCATCCACCTTTGCTTGGATTTCCTGCTCGACCGTCGCTCTGAGTTCGGGCGTCTCCTCGACAACCTTGAAGCCATCCGCATCGACTTCCGCTTCGTCCGCCTGTTCGAGTGCCTGTTCATCGACCGAAACGACCTTGCCGCTTGCGTTGTTACTAGACATTGGAACTCACAGGTTCCTGAAGGCGCTCACGCGTCCGACACCGCGATGCTACTACATCGCGGATTTCCTCGACAGCTACAACCAACAGACCCATCTGCGCTCTCGCTCGCGCCTTCGCGCGCCCCCTTGGGGCGCGAGCGAGAGCGCACCCATGACGGTGAGTTATCCAGCACCGCGCGCCGTCTCGGCCGCCGCGAGCGTCCAGCGGAGTATGCGTCGCGGGGTGAGCACCCACGGCGCGCAACCCCCGGCGGATACCCGCTGGCGTCGAGACCAGATTCACTTTAGCCCGGACCGGGCGCTCGCGGTGTGGAGAGCGCCCGCATGCCCGGAATGGTCGGTCGCGAGCGATACGGCGGTCTCGTGAGCGAAGCGAACGAGACGTCGGTGAGCTTGCTCACCGGAAGCCGGTAAGCGGCGAGCGGGGCGGGCCGTAACGAAGGACACCCACTCAACCGGCCTTGTCGCCCGTTTACATAGCTGACCTCCTGGCGGACTCAAGAATGAGAACTTCTACTATTGCTCCCAAAACCGTGTCTTCTCAGAGAGATTAGAGAGAGCGGACAGACAGACGTTTCTCAAACTTTTGGTCAGTCTTCTCTCGAATTTCTTGGCGTACTTCATCTTGATCGGATTCACTCCCGAACTCGTCCTCAAACGAATCGAATCCAAGCGTCGTCAGAATATCCAGCAGGAGCTCGATTCGTCGATCCTGTAGAGTCTCATAGGTCCAGAAGGAATTGAAATATGCCACTACATTCGACAACGTCGGGCTCGTCCTCCAGGCTTACGACGACGATCTTCTTTATTGGGCCATGCACCTTGACTCGCCCGTCAAGTGCTTCACACACGGCCTCAAATCCAGAATCATCTGTGGTCAGTTTTCCTTCGCTCAGGAGGGTTACCTGCCCCTGTTCGATTTGCTGGATTTCATCCTCAGGTATTTGTATGCCCGAAATTGCTTGAAATCAGGAAGAGGTATGTTGTTTTATAACCCTTGACATTCGGAGAAGATACGGATTATCTTTGTATCGACAGACAGAGACAGGTATGGAAGCAACACGAGAAAGGGCTCTTAGCGAACGCGAGTTTGAACTATTGTTAGAAGGAGCTGGGCGGATATCAGATACGCAAAGACGTCTTGAGACACGAGCGGCTATCCTCCTCGGGGGACGCCTGGGACTTCGGCCAGGAGAAACGACGCACCTGTCTACATCGTGGATTGACCTAGAGCGTCAGATGATTCAAATTCCCAAACAAGAAGATTGTACAAAGGGACGTGACGGCGGTATCTGCGGCTACTGTCGGCAAGCGGTGAAACAACGAATGGACCACAATCCCCAGAAGGACTTCCAAAGCTTTGCAGATCGCTATTGGCTCCCGAAAACAGAGGCCGCGTCTCGAACAGTACCGTACCATTTTTCGTATCGAGTCCGAATCGCGATCGAATTACTACTTGACGAACATGGCGGTTGGCCATACTCGTTCTCGACCTTACAGCGACGTCTGGAAACGGCCCTTGAACTGTCTCCCGAACTGTCCAACGACGCAACCTCGTTACACGGACTACGTGCCACAGCAGCGTCGTACCATGCAGGAAGAGGCTTGGATCTCCCTGCACTCCGAGCAATGTTCGGTTGGGAGGACATCACGACTGCACGTCAATATCTGAATGTCGATGGAGCGATGACCCGGCGAGCGCTGGATAGTATTCATCAGTAAAGCTGGACCCACTGATGAACGGAAATCAGGCGTAGCGCTAATTCAGTAGTTATTCCATCGGCCCTACGTCCCCAAGATGAGCGTATTTTTCAGCAACCTTTTCGAAGTACGCTTCTGTCATAATTCGAGGATTCGATACCCGATGAAAGTCATCAAGAACGAACTGCATTTCCTCCTCATCCAGCCCATATGCGTGGAACACGGCCGCATCGACTTCGGCTTGTAGTTCACGCCGAGTCTCCATATCCGTCGCCGGCTCAATTCCGCCGAGTCGCTCACGCATCTCAGCAAACTCCTCACCATAACAGTTGAGCTTCGCCGCTCGATCAGCGATATAGTGGAACCAGTCGTCGCCGTCAGTGAGACGAGGAGCCTGTGACTCCTCAAACTTGTACTTTGAGGCGTGGGAATCGACCTTTGTCCGCATCAAGAAATCGAACGGGATACTGTTGATCAGCCCAAGTGCGACGAAAAGCTCCTTATCAGAGAAAACACGGTCGTAAGCACTGTGCATCGGGAATTCCGAAAGATCGTCCTTGGTAGGGTTTGCTTCGAATGGCCGAACCGTGTACAGCGTATGGACGACGACACCACCCGGTGGGATTACAGCCGCAATGAGCGTCCGTTCGTCGGTTGCACGAGCGACCTCACGAAGTACAAGCCGGTACTCGGAACTATGGAGACGGATGTCCTCCAAAGAAAGTTCGGGGCGGTCGAATTCCTCTGTTAGCAACCGATTGACGAAACGCTTCTGGGAACTTGACGGGAGATGGCTGAACTCAGGGTCATCAGCGAACTTGTTGTAGATAGCCTTCTTAAGGCTGATCGCATCGTCCCGAGCACGGAAGTTCTTCTCTCGAACGCGACGCTTCGCGCTCAGTTCCTCGTTATCCTCACCGACACTCCACAAAGAGATTGGTTCAAGATCGTTGACGTAGGTCGGCTCATAACAGAATTGGTGGATATTCTTTCCTTGATAGACTGGATAATCCCCTTTGGATTCGTCTTCGATGAATCTATCCCGATCTCGTCCCCGATCCAGCTCCTTGTACAGGACCGTACGCCAAGCATCTTCAATTTCAGTCGCCAATGGTGGTGTCTGGAGAATTTTATCCAGCACTGAGACCTCCTGTTGGTCCTCAATATTGGGGAAAATTCGCGCTCCGGGAGAATACTTTTTGAGGATGCGCGCTGGAATTTCTAGAGCTACATCGTCAATCGACCGAAGAGCGTCAACAGAAGTCTGATGAAAGATTCCGTGGACAGTATCAGTACTTCCCTCTGTTCGGAGTGTAACGATACCGAAGTTGTACCTAGTATCTATGTCGGAGAAAATGCCTCTGTTTTCAAATCCGATGATGCTCTGAATCTCAGACTCTTCTAAAGAGTGTACTCGTAAATCCTTCCCAGCTGCGGCGTTAAAGAACGGACCAGGAAGTAGCTGAGAAACGTAACCACCATCTCTGACGATATCATAGACTCGCTCGAAAAACAGTAGAGATAGGTCGTTCGTTCGGGCAACCTGTTGTCCTTCCACGCTTGGCGTCTGGTACTGATATTCTCCACTCTTGTTGATATAGGTCGCTTGCCGTTCCTTGTCGCGCTGGAACTTCTCCCATTCGGCAGCGATTTCAGGGATCTCTAAGAGCTCCTCTACCTTCTTGTCCTTTTCACTTGGCGGGCGGCTACGAAACTCAGTATCGTACTTTGGGAAGAAGTCCGTCCGGTATGGCTTCAGCTCATCCCACGGTGGGTTTCCAATGATGACATCAAAGCCGCCTTCGCGATAGACTGTCGCGAACTCGATCACCCAATGAAACGGTGAGAACTCCTCTAATTCCTCAAGAGAAACATCCTCGTCGACAAGTTCGTTGAACTGATCGCGGATCTTCTCGTTAAGCTCCTCACTATGGGTGTCGATTTTTCGCTCAGCCATTTTACGAGCATTCTGCGCTTCACGGGCTGAATCCGCAGCTCGATGGCGGTCCTGTTCCCGGATCACATCCTCATAGAGGTCTTTGACTGCAGTTCCGACACCCCAGTTCGAGAGTGACGCATCGCCGGCATCCTCCCGTGCGACTTCTTGGAGCTCAGTGAACCCGATCAGTGAGTTACCCTGACGGATGTTGAAATCAATATTCGGGAGTGGTTCGACCTCGTTTGGTTCGTCCTCGATATCAGCGACCATCGACAGCCACAAGCGTAGTTTGCAGATCTCAACTGCTCCGTCCTCAATATCGACCCCATAGAGATTATTAAGGATGATAGATCTCTTTGCGAAAAGTGACATTCCCCCGTGCCCTTCTTCGATGCTCTCCAATTCTTCACGACTACGACTCTCCAACTCCCATCCTTGCCCTTCAGTTTCGAGCCGCTGGAAATACTCAATGCATTGCATCAACTGAGCGGTTCGCTATTGGCTGTTTTCGACTTAATCTACGAATATTGGTGAAATACGAGCTGTTTCTTACACTCTATTCAACAATTGGATT
>NZ_SBIT01000027.1 GCF_004765785.1 Halorussus ruber
GTCGTCGCCGAGACTGTCTCGTGGTGGTCGGGGTGGGACTGGTTCGAAATGAAGAAACCCCCATCGCCGGGTGTGGCGATGGGGGTTGTATGAGTGGAGGCGGCGAATCGGATTTCCCAGAGGCTCGCGCACTCCAGTACTCGCCGAAACGCAGGCAGGCTTAACTTCCGTGTTCGGGATGGGTACGGGTGTCACCCTGCCGCTCTGGCCGCCTTAACGCCGACCCACGGACTCGAACCGTGGTCTCATCCAATGTCGGTGGTTCGATTTCGACCGTAGTGTACGTGCAATCCAGTTTGCGCCTGGATCCGAATGTGTGTGTTCGGATCAGTGCAGAGAGTTGCAACACTCGATACCGTATGAGTGTTGGCTTGACCTGTTAGTGCTCGCGGACTCAACGCCTCGTTGCCTCGGCGCGTACATCCCGAGTCTATCGAACTCGTCTTCTACGAGTGGTCTCGGTGGTGTCTCTTTTCCAAGTGGGTTTCGAGCTTAGATGCGTTCAGCTCTTACCCCGTGTCACGTGGCTGCCCGGCACGCGCCCTTTCGGACGACCGGTACACCAGTGGTGACCAATCGTAGTTCCTCTCGTACTATACGATTGTTCTTGTCAGACACCGTAACACCCCCAATAGATAGCAGCCGACCTGTCTCACGACGGTCTAAACCCAGCTCACGACCTCCTTTAATAGGCGAACAACCTCACCCTTGCCCGCTTCTGCACGGGCAGGATGGAGGGAACCGACATCGAGGTAGCAAGCCACTCGGTCGATATGTGCTCTTGCGAGTGACGACTCTGTTATCCCTAAGGTAGCTTTTCTGTCATCAATCGCCCGCATCAAGCAGGCTGATTGGTTCGCTAGACCACGCTTTCGCGTCAGCGTCCCTCGTTGTGTAGGACACTGTCAGACTTCCTTTTGCTCTTGCGCTCTTTTCCGGGTTCCCGACCCGGATGAGGAAATCTTGGGGCACGCTCGATATCTTTTCGAGCGTGTACCGCCCCAGTCAAACTGCCCGGCTACCGGTGTCCTCCTCCCGGAGTGAGGGTCACAGTCACTGACGGGTAGTATTTCAATGCTGCCTCGGTGGCCCGCTAGCGCGGGTACCTGTGTAACGGCTCCTACCTATGCTGCACATCAGCGACCGTGTCCCAGCGACAGCCTGCAGTAAAGCTCTATAGGGTCTTCGCTTCCCCTTGGGGGTCTCCAGACTCCGCACTGGAACGTGCAGTTCACCGGGCCCAACGTTGGGACAGTGACGCTCTCGTTGATCCATTCATGCAAGCCGCTACTGAAGCGGCAAGGTACTACGCTACCTTAAGAGGGTCATAGTTACCCCCGCCGTTAACAGGTCCTTCGCCCCGTTGTACCGGGTGTTCAGATACCTGCACTGGGCAGGATTCAGTGACCGTACGAGTCCTTGCGGATTTGCGGTCACCTATGTTGTTACTAGACAGTCGGAGCGTCCGAGTCACTGCGACCTGCCCCTATCCGGGGCAGGCATCCCTTATCGCGAACTTACGGGACTAACTTGCCGAATTCCCTAACGTCGGTTGCTCCCGACAGGCCTTGGCTTTCTCCGCCTGAGCACCTGTGTCGGATCTCGGTACGGACATCATGCTCCCTTTTCACGGGCCCTAGGTAGCATCGACTTGCGCTATCTCCGGCTTCGTTCGCTTCGTGCCATTACGGCTTCCACGAAGTTCCCGGATTCGACCGGGCGAGTGCCCGGCTCGATGGTTCCCAAGGCGTCGGTTTCACTGCATGATGGCACAGGAATATTAACCTGTTTCCCTGTTGTCTCATTCGGATTGCGGTGAGACTTAGGACCGGCTAACCCTCGGCTGGTCAGCATTGCCGAGGAACCCTTGCTCGTAAGGCCGTCGGGGGTCTAACCCGACTAACGCTGCTACTTTGACCAGGATTTTCGTTCCCGTACGGTCCACGCGAACTCTCGTCCGAGCTTCCATCCGTACGGAATGCCAACCTACTCGATCACCCTATGATGGGTGCGGCCAGGTCTCGGTGGTAGACTTGAGCCCCGATCATTTTGGGCGCCTCAAACCTCGGCCGGTAAGCTGTTACGCTTTTCTTAGAGGGTAGCTGCTTCTAAGCTCACCTCCCGGCTGTCTAGGGCTTGAGACCACCTTCAATCGCACTTAGTCTACACTTTGGGACCTTAACCCGGCTCTGGGTTGTTCCCCTCCTGGTGCACAGGCTTACCCCGCACACCGGATTCCCCGCGTCGACAGTGTCCGTAAGTTTGGAGTTTGACAAGGGGACCAACTCCTCTCGGAGTTGGTTCCCCTAATCGGTCGCTCTACCTCACGGACGACCTCGGCGGAGGTCATGCTTCGACATGTTTCGGTTGGAACCAGCTGTTGCCAGATTCGATGGGCCTTTCACCCCTACACGTAGGTCACGGGAGGGTATTGTAGGACACCATCCCTAACAGGCCTCCACGTGCCTTTCGGCACGCTTCACCTTGCCCACGCGTAGATCATCTGGTTTCGGGTCGTGTCCGATTGACTCCCCGCCCTTGAAGACGGCGGCCCTGGTCGTAAGACTGCGGCCATGTTGGTTTCCCTGTGCCTTCCCCGGTTCACGGGTTAGACTTGCCAATCAGACACACTCCCTGGTTCGTTTTTCAAAACGTACGACGAGACACCGGCTCCCAATGAGTCCTACTGCGACCTCGCGGTCGTCTCGTTTTTCATTGGGCCTTTTGAGCCTCGTCGCTCGATCGCCAACTGATTTCAGGCGCTATTGCACCTCCCTTTGTGGGGTGCTTTTCAGCGTTCGCTCACGCTACTTGTTCGCTATCGGTCTCGAGTCGTGTTTAGTCTTCGCGGTTAATGCCCGCGATATTCACAAGGAATATCCAATCCCTGCTACTCTGGAGCTGACGCACACCGTACTGCTTTCTCGTACGGGGCTTTCACCCTGTATCGCGCTCCATTCCAGGAGACTTCGGAGAAAGGGTCGGGTGCTGAGAGTCAGTCCGAACACCACATTGCCCGTGTGGGCTTCGGTTTGGACTGTGTCGCGTTTACTCGCGGTTACTGACGACATCCCGTTCGGTTTCTTTTCCTGCCGGTACTGAGATGTTTCAATTTCCGGCGTTCCCCATTGCGCAAGGCAATTGCTGTGGGGATTCCCATTCGGAGATCCTGAGTTCTTCGCCTCCGTGCGGCTCCCTCAGGCTTATCGCAGCTTGGCACGTCCGTCATCGGCGCTCGAGCCGAGCCATCCACCAGCTGGCATAGTAGCCACGCTGTTGGTTATCGTGTGTTGCATCGCACTTGACCCGGAACACTGCATTCGGATCCAGTGGACGCCTGGATTGCACGTACATACGGTCGTCATCGTCACGTCCTGTGGGTGTCACAGGAGCGTGCGTCGAACCCTTCCTACCCGCGCTTTCACGGAGTAGTGCATCGGTTAGTGTGGATTGAATCATTACCCCGTCTCCCACTTAAGGGACACGGTTCGATTCGCACCACGACATGGACCCACTGGGATTTGAACCCAGGGCATCCTCCTTGCAAAGGAGGCACTCTACCACTGAGCTATGGGCCCACCTCCCCGGACGGGGAGGGCGAAATTAGCCCTGGCAGTTCGAAGGTGCCCGACCACCGAAGTGGTCGAGGTCGTCGAGGAACCCTCGCGTGTTCGTCGCGGAGCGACGAACGGTGGTGAGCCAGGTCGTGTCGACCTGGTCTCGTGCGTTAGGAGGTGATCCAGCCGCAGATTCCCCTACGGCTACCTTGTTACGACTTAAGCCCCCTTGCGAAGCCCAGATTCGACCACCGTAGGTGGCCTCATCCGGACCTCACTCGGGTGCTTTGACGGGCGGTGTGTGCAAGGAGCAGGGACGTATTCACCGCGCTCTTCTGAAGCGCGATTACTACCGAATCCAGCTTCATGAGGGCGGGTTTCAGCCCTCAATCCGAACTACGACCGAGTTTAAGAGATTACCGTCGCCTTTCGGCGTTGGAACCCGTTGTCTCGACCATTGTAGCCCGCGTGTAGCCCAGCTCATTCGGGGCATGCTGACCTACCGTTGCCCGTTCCTTCCTCCACGTTAGCCGTGGCGGTCTCCCTAATGTACCCAACTACCACAAGGGTATTGCTGGCAATTAGGGATGCGGGTCTCGCTCGTTGCCTGACTTAACAGGATGCCTCACGGTACGAGCTGACGGCGGCCATGCACCTCCTCTCTGCAGCTCGGGTAAGCCCATCAGACTGACCGTCGTTACTGCAGTCGGAGCTGGTGAGATGTCCGGCGTTGAGTCCAATTAAACCGCAGGCTCCTCCGGTTGTAGTGCTCCCCCGCCAATTCCTTTAAGTTTCATCCTTGCGGACGTACTTCCCAGGCGGCTCGCTTCTCGGCTTCCCTACGGCACAGCGCTGGCTCGTAGCCAACGCCACACCTAGCGAGCATCGTTTACAGCTAGGACTACCCGGGTATCTAATCCGGTTCGTGACCCTAGCTTTCGTCCCTCACCGTCGGGTCCGTCTTCTCGAGGCGCTTTCGCCACCGGTGGTCCGTCCAGGATTACGGGATTTCACTCCTACCCCGGACGTACCCCTCGAGTCTTCCGGCCCCAAGCCAGCTGGTTTCCGCCGGACGCCCACGCGTTAAGCGCGTGGATTTCCCGACGGACCTGTCTGGCTGGCTACGGACGCTTTAGGCCCAATAATAGCGGCCATCACT
>NZ_SBIT01000028.1 GCF_004765785.1 Halorussus ruber
AACGCGATACTACTCACGCACGGCCATATCGACCACTACCGGACACTTGGCGATAATGTTCGCCACAACGCTCCGATCTATACGGCCCCCGCAACAGCGACAATTGTCGAGCGCGCACTCCCCGAAGCCCAGAAACACAACGACCTCGGGGCTGTCTCAGACGCACTTAACGCACTCGAATCAATCGAGGACTGGACCGCTATCCTACCGAACCTCGAAGTTCGTCCAATTCCGGTGGGGCACACGCCCGGTGCTGTCGGGTTCGTCATTCGGTTCCACGACGAGGCGAGCGCCAACTCGACATTCGACGACGAAATGCAGTATCTCCTCGTAACGAGTGACTTCACGACTCGGCCCTGCGCGGGGTTTCCTGGACTGGAGACGGCCTTGCCGGTCGATATCGATGCCGTCCTGCTGAACGTTGCGACGACCGACGAGTCCACGACTCACCTCAACGATTCATTGCGAACGATTCTCGAACGCGGGTTCGCTGGATCGCCTGTCGTCGTCGCTACGAGCGCGCTGACGGGCGTTCACTACGCGACGCTCCTCGGCCACTTAGTCAACGAACTTGACCGGACACTTCCGATTCGACTCGTCGGTCAAACCGCGAAACTCTGGGACGACCTTGACTTCGATACGCCGAACGTCGAATCACAGCCGGTTTTCTCTGAGCCGTCGGAGGTCTTGGACTCGGGCGTCATCACGATTTGTGGTCCTGACGAGCCTGTCCGAGGAAGCGCCAAGCGATTGTTTGGGGCTATTGAGGACGACCCCTCTGCGGTGTTCGTCCAACTTACGACGGGCGGGGCTGAGCCTGTTTCCGGCGGGTCGTGTACGGCCCACGCATTCGAGGTCATCAACCATCCGACGCCCGAGACGCTCGACGAGACCGTCGCGGAGCTAGCGCCACAGCACGTCGTCATCAAGCACGCGACAGGCGGGGAGCTGAATCGGTTCCAGAAGCGCTACGACGAGTGTTTCACGTGGGGTACCAACGACGCCCACGAGCACACTCTCTACGAGGCGGGCGAGTGGGTTGCGCCGGGCTGGCTCACCGAGAGAGTCGTCCAAAAGATTCGGATGCAACAATGGCAGGCGCTCGGCGACAAACCCGTTGCCACCCACGAGAACTTCCCAGTTCCCGAACGAACGCCGGTCGATCTATCAGCGGAAGGTGTGGCAGTTGACGAGCTTCGAGACCGATTCTCTACCCAATCGATTGAGACCGACCACGATGGCCGAACAAGTGGTTCGGTTGCTTCGACTGAGGCCGACCAGTCACATCCCGCCATGATTGACGACGGAAGCGGCGACCTAGCGGCGGCGAGTTCGCCGGACCCTGAGACGGACTCGTTCGAATCGACGGTGTTGACTCGGTTGGACGCTATCGAGTCGAAGCTTGACGCCGAGGACCCGACTGAGACTGTGACAGCACGAGTATTGAGTGGGGATGGGCAGACGTTCCTCCACGTCTTGGACGAGACTGACCTCCCACCGGGCCAGCTAATTAATATTCAAATCCACGACACAACTACAGACGATGCTGACTGAGTTATTACTCTACGAGGTGCATCTGGAACGCGCGCTCACGAACGTCTCTTTGTCGTGTGTCTGCTCGCTTCAACCCCACAAGGGTACGTCTGGAACGCGGTGAGACAAGTGGCGCGGGCGTCGTCTGTCGGAGGTGTCGGTAGGATGGCGTTCGCCAAACCGGAATCCGAGACTGTGCGCGTCGAGACCGACGTCGAGCAAGTCTTGACTGGCCTGCAGGTTGGGCTAAACGGTGCAAAGGGGACGTGTTGTTGTTGCGGCCGGGAGTTATACGACGGGCATTGTGTCACCGTCTATGCGTATCGGACCGCCGGACACGACGAGTGGAATCTCCCACGGGTGTACTGTCGCGACTGTAACGCTGGGATGCTCGAAACCCCCACACTCGGGACGGCCGAGGTCGTCGCTACTGCGTTTCTCGGTGTGATGCAAGTGGCCGCCTCGCAGAGTACGCGGCTCGTGCTGACGGGTGTGGAGTTAGAGGAGTATAGCGGACCGGACGAAGGAAGCGACGGATAGCGCGCAAGTTGGGGTGGGGCCATTCTCTCAATTGCTGGTCGCTGGTTCTCGCTAGGTAGTCCAGCAGATGCGAAAATTGAGACGGACGATGCATCTCTCGCTAACCAATGAAGCGTTTTCAGGAGTCGGTTTCATTGGTTAGTGGTACTGCTGGTGTAATCCGTTTTTTCGTCACTAAACGACCGAGTAGGTGTTTTCCAAACGGGGAGAGTCCAAGTACGGCGTACTGCTAACCAATGATCGCTATCCAGTAGACGGCGACAGTGGTTAGTAGCGATACGGCCCGGCGCTCGAATTTGATAAGCGAGCGCGGTCGCCACGATATTATAGACGGATAAGAGAGACCAGCTACCGACGGCCCTGTTGGAAATCAGAGAGATACTGCTCCACAGTACTCTCTGCCACCTTGAACTCCTCTGCAATCTCCTTGACTGACCGCTGGTGAATACTGTACCGATAGGCCACAACCGCGGCGCGTCCCATTGTCACCACATCAACCGGAATAGACTCGCTCTCGATGATCTCACAGCCACCACTTCGCTCCCATATCTCTTTGAAGACGATAGCTCGCTTTTCCGCTTCGTCGTCATCGAATCCTGAGAAATAGACCGTGGTCTCCTCAGAGATTATCTTCCGTATGAGGCCGTTCCATTCCTCTCGTCGCTCAAGTTCGACTATCATACAATTTTTGCCGCAAGTATACGATATGTATTTTGGGTATTCTCACCCGATTATGGCGTCCAAGGTGTTTTCGTTAATGGTTCTACACACCCCCGACGTCATGCGATTTTATTGTAAAATATCCAATCTTTCATCATTCTTATTACTGAGTAAGTGCTGTCAGAACTTAGAGCGCAAGCCGCCCTGCGACTGGGAGACAGCGCTGCCTCGACGGTTAGTGACGACTATAGCGCTCCGGAGAAAGACCATGCAACTCGACAACAGCACTAAAACGAAACCTCTCCGAACGACGCATAGCCAGCAACCAACGACCGCGTTCACAGAGCCGGTGATAGCATGAGCAACCTCAAGGAAACATTTAGTGTTGGCGGGGTTCTCGCCCTCGGACTCTTCGTGCTCTTCTATCTAAATAGACTCCAAGCAGCAGACACTCCTGCAGAAACGGTTGATGTCTTCACTCGCTCACTACTTACTATTCTCTTCATCTTCGTTCCGACAAGCGAACTAGGGGCAGTCATCAGCATTAGTGCCGGAACAATTGGTGCAGCTATCTCCATGGAGTCGTTCAGACCAAAAGTGCGGGTCCTTGTCGTAGCGTTCGGATTCTTCTATACCCTCACTAATATCATCATTAACTGGTTTACTGTCCCGGTTTAAGCCAACTACGTCGGAATAGCGTAGTTGGTGCCCCCGATTTCGAGAACCAGCTTTATGGCCCTTAATTGCATCCCCGGAAACATGACGGACGTCGCATCCCGTATCCCCGACATGGCCGACGAGCGCGTCGTCGAATTCTGTACCCTCGTCGAAGAAGAACTCGGCAACCGCGTCTCCACAGTAGACCCGCTGATGGAGGACTGCCTCTGCTGGTTCGCTCTCGACGCACCCATTGAATTCGACGGCAAAGAATTCACCGCCGAACTAGAGATGGAGCTAACGGAAGACGACATCCGGTTGGTCATCGCGGAGATTACTTGTGAACGGCCGGTGGACGAAGACCGCCGCGAGATTCTAGAAGCGAACGCGGTATTGCTAGATGAGAATGGTTCGGATATCTTATTCGAGTACAACCCGAGCGAGCAGGAGGTCGGCTCACTCCTCTCTCAATTGGACGATATCCACTCCCGAGTATTCAGCTAGGACATGTCTTGGGAGGAATTGTTCCAGATGTACCCTTGTGGGGTTGAAGCAGCGTCTGCTGTCCTGTGCTATCGTCGAGGCACCGTGTTCCAGATGTACCCTTGAGGGGTTGAGGCTGATTCAGTAAAGTTGGTGATAGTGCGATAAGCACATTCCGGAGTAGGGGTAGACAGACGTTCCTCCACGTCTTGGACGAAACTCACCTCCCATCTAGCCAACTCGTCGAACTTCAAGTTCGCAAGACGACGGATAGAGCTGACTTTGATCAGAAAAACAAAATTTGAAATAGATTCCATCTCCTGACTTTCGGAGAATCGGCAATCGCCGTATTCTTGGTAAACCTGTAGGGATTACAGGGTTGCAATAGGACGCCTCGGTCCATCTCACTCCATCGGTTGAATCTGGCGAGCCTCCTCGGCAAGATCACGAATATACGCTCGAAGTGCGTCCATATCGTCACGGGCGTCGTCAAGCGTTTTCGCTTTGACCTTCGCCTTAATCTGGTCTTCATCCCGCGTCCCAGTCCCTCGCTTGAGTTTCACGGTGAGCGAGACACCGACGTCGCTCCGCTCAACGTACTCCGTTGGTGACGATTCGTCATTGGTTACTTTCGATTCGTTGCTTGCGCGAGACGGCGAGTTGTGTTCTGACATGGTGTAGCTGTATTACTTAGTGTTCAGTTGGACGGTGCGACCACGTCGTCGGACAGTTCACGAAGGGCATTTT
>NZ_SBIT01000029.1 GCF_004765785.1 Halorussus ruber
ATATAAATTCAGTTATAAAATTATTTTTGGTATTATTAAACAAAGATGGAATGAATAGATTCAAACGGTCGCGGTCAACCGAGCCTGATATACCTACGCAATTAAATACGACTTCCAGATTTTGAGACAAGAAACAGGTGGGAGCAGAAATCCCGTCACACACCAGTCCGTCGGTCAAACGAGACCTCCTGTTCTCGAAATTCAACTGTCAGGTAGCCGCCACACCAAAATAGCGTCTCAGTCAGAGTCGTCTGTAGCCGTCTTGTTGATTTGAAATTCAACGAGTTGGCCGGGTGGGAGGTCAGTCTCGTCTAAAACCTGCAAGAACGTCTGCCCATCCCCACTCAATACTCGTGCTGTCACAGTCTCGGTCGCGTCCTCGGCGTCGAGCTTCGACTCGATAGCGTCCAACCGAGTCAACACCGTCGATTCGAACGAGTCCGTCTCGGAATCCGGCGAACTCGCCGCCGCTGGGTCGTCGCGTACGTCTTCAGTCGTTGCGGGGTGTGATTGTTGATCTTCAGTCGAAGCAGACGGGCTACTAGTTCGACTATCGTGATCCGCTTCAATTGATTGAGTAGAGAATTGGTCCCGAAACTCGTCAACTGCCACACCTTCCGCCGATAAATCGACCGGCGTTCGCTCGGGAACGGGGAAGCTCTCTCGGGTAGCGACGGGTTTGTCGCCGAGCGCCTGCCATTGTTGCATCCGAATCTTTTGGGCGACGCGGTCTGTGAGCCAGCCCGGAGCAACCCATTCCCCCGCCTCGTAGAGAGTATGCTCGTGTGAGTCGTTGGTACCCCATGTGAAACAGTCGTCGTAGCGCTTCTGGAACCGATTCAACTCCCCACCCGTCGCATGCTTGATGACGACGTGCTGTGGCGCTAACTCCTCGACAGTCTCGTCAAGCGTCTCGGGCGTCGGATGGTTGATCACCTCGAATGCGTGGGTCGTACACGACCCGCCGGAAACAGGCTCAACTCCGCCCGTTGTAAGTTGGACGAACACCGCAGAGGGGTCGTCCTCGATAGCCCCGAACAATCGCTTGGCGCTTCCTCGGACAGGCTCGTCAGGACCACAAATCGTGATTGCACCCGAGTCCAGTACCTCCGACGGCTCAGAGAAAACCGGCTGTGATTCGACGTTCGGCGTATCGAAGTCAAGGTCGTCCCAGAGTTTCGCGGTTTGACCAACGAGCCGAATCGGGAGTGTCCGGTCAAGCTCGTCGGCGAGGTGGCCGAGGAGCGTCGCGTAGTGAACGCCAGTTAGCGCGCTCGTTGCAACGACGACAGACGACCCTGCGAACCCGCGTTCGAGAATCGTTCGCAACGAATCGTTGAGGTGGGTCGTGTACTCGTCGGTCGTCGCAACGTTCAGCAGAACGGCGTCGATATCGACCGGCAAGGCCGTCTCCAGTCCGGGATATCCCGCGCAGGGCCGAGTCGTGAAGTCACCTGTCGCCAAGAGATACTGCATCTCGTCATCGAATGCTGAGTTAGCGCTCGCTTCGTCGTGGAACCGGATGACGAATCCAACAGCACCGGGCGTGTGCCCCACCGGAATCGGGCGAACTTCGAGGTTTGGTAGGATAGCGGTCCAGTCCTCGATTGGTTCGAGCGCGTCAAGTGCGTCCGAAACAGCTCCGAGGTCGTTGTGTTTCTGGGCTTCAGGGAGAGCGCGCTCGACAATTGTCGCTGTTGCGGGGGCCGTATAGATCGGAGCGTTGTGGCGAACATTATCGCCAAGTGTCCGGTAGTGGTCGATATGGCCGTGCGTGAGTAGTATCGCGTTTAAATATTCATCGTCAGCGAGGAGGGCGTCTAAATCAACGCCGTTTCCGGCATCGATGAGGATGCACGCAGTCGTCCCGTCATTCGTGTGAAATCGCAAGAGGGTCGACTCATTGCCAGCGTAAACATTCGCATTCTGGTACGAGACATCCATCTATTTACAAGTATGGTAGGACCACCCGTACTTGAAAACCCGACAAAGAGTTCCTCCACTACGAGAATACTCTATTTCGTCCCCTCGAATAGAGACTCGCCATCGAAACTCGCCGAGGCCGCGCAGAAGTGGATCGGATTGAGACCGGCGATTACGATGTGTTTTTCGACCCCAGAAAGGGTGCGGGGACAACATTCCCTGCCCGAGAACCATGGCAACACTCCAAGCAGCAACAACGTCGGACGGTGTCACCGTCACCGATGCACAGGCAGTTCGAGAACTCTGCGAATCATACTGTTTCGGAACGCTCGAATGGGAGGTTGACGACAACGACCGACTCTCGATTTGGGGCTACGACGCATTCGAGGTCTACGGGCGTCGAGAAAACGGCCTGCCCGACTACGAAGCAGGACAGCGGACCCACGAGTTCCTTCGAGCACTCGCAACGTACGTCGAGGAGGGCGACGAACTCGATATTCAAACGGCCGGATTCACAAAGTGTCGGTTCCCAGTACTTGCCGCTCGATACGTCGTCCGGCATGGCGACGTCCTGCAAGCAGACCTTCGAACTCTTGAGCCAATTGAGGATTGAACGGTGTGACGCGTCCTATCAAGACGGATGCTGTCGCTGAACCTGGTTTCGGGGAGTGTCAGATAAGATATTTGTCGGTTCGATGGACGAGTTAGAGCCGGTCAGTTAGTTTTTCTGCCCCCGAAGGGTGCGGGGCACTCGACTTCTCGGTGCCTCACGACCACAATGACGACACCACTTGCAAGACTCAAGACGACGAGTAGAGTCCGGAAACGCGCCCAGTACGAAGCCCTCGAATTCGAACTCCAAAACGATGATGTGCGTGTTCGGAACGGGAGCTACGCCGACCCGGAGAATCACGAGTACACCGTCCGAATCGAGGACGACCTGCCGACCGCGTGTACGTGCCCGGCAGACGCAAAATACAGCGGAGCGTGCAAACACCGCGTCGCTGTTGCGCTCCGTCAACCCATTCTCGACGCGGTTCGCCACCACCAACTTCTCACCGACGGTGGCGAGGCTATCCAGTCCTCAAACCAAGTGCGCGACCACGAGAAGAACTCCGAAGAACAAGCGGAGGCCGACGAGCCAGACTGCGACTGTGCAGACCTCTCCAGCGATTTTCCGTGCTGGGAGTGCTACCGGACCGGACGACGTGACCTCCCTGAATAACACTCTGCACGTCGAGACGACCCCTTGCGTGTTCTTACGCTGTATCGAAGCACAACGACTCTCAACAGATTCCGAACTCCATGACTTCCCCCGAAAACACCAACGACGACGCTTCGCTCGCACGACTAACCATCGCAGTTACGAATGCCAACCTTCCAGAGGACGAAGCCGAACAGCAGGCACTCTGTGAATCCCTCGAAACAGCTGTTGGCACCGTCCTCAACGAGACACTCGGTGACTCCACGGCAGACATCGAAGCGATGCTCGGGCATACGTACACCTCGGTCAGTCCCATCTGTCCAGCGTGCGATAGCGCGCTCACGCTCGACGGTATCCATCTCGGCGAGGATGCAAATGCGTACGCGGTCGCAGGTTGTTCAGCCGACTGTGGCTGGACCGGTGACGGCGTGTACAAACTCGTTGATCTCGATAGAAGCGTCGGCGGTCACTACGAAAGCGAGGTCCTTGCTGGAGGGATTCGGCTGGAGCGCCAGCGGTACACCGACCGCGACCGCTAGTTCAGTCGCGCTCTTTCGTCCGCAACTCGAAACACGTCTCACGTATTCCTCCGGCCTGGAGTCCCGCAAATCGCTCTCAGTGGTTTTTTCGTCGCCTCCAACAGGAGCGGAGGCGACGACAAGTGAGCAATGTCACAGATGCCGAATCGAATGGACTCTCGCCAGAACAACGACTTGAGCCGCGAAACATCCGGCTCATCGACCCGAGCATCGCGACGATAGACGACATGGACACCCTCCGTGCCTGTGTCGCCTACGAGAATACTCACCAGAATCGTATCCAAATCCTCCGACGGCTCAAGCGACGTGCAGAAGAACTCCGGTCAGAACAGGCGTAACAGTAGTTGGTGAGACTATTTCTTTATTCAGTTTCTACACCGTAACTGATTCGGTGGTGTTGCTCAATTCGCGGTACGGGTTAACTATGGCACTCCCCATTAGTTACAGATAGTATTTCGAGGGACATGCTGAATACAGAGGGTGTAGCCAGCATACGGTTTCTATTAGCTTCTGAGGATTCCAACGGAGCCGGAATCTCGAATTTTCATCGGCGTAACGCTACTATCCAGGCCGAGACCGACCGGCCGGGCACCCACGACCAAGCCAAGAAAATGGCCAAGCGCACCGAGGTCGACTTCTATGGCGACCCCGACGCCAGCATCGTGTTTAGTTAGTGGAATTGTGCCAGACGGCGAACGCTTGCAACCATGTTTCAGCAGTTGCTGGTTCGACATGGCTAAAACAGTTACTGAACGATGAGGTTCGTCGTTTTACCTC
>NZ_SBIT01000030.1 GCF_004765785.1 Halorussus ruber
GTCTCGCCCGTCGGATTCTCGAACGTCTCGTCGATGTAGGCGCTCTCGAACGCGCGCTCGCCGTCTTCGCCGCTGAGGTCGAGGACGTGGCGCGTCTCCCCACCGACTCGAACCGCGACGGTGACGCTCGCGTTGCTCTCCTCGGCGAACGCCGACACCGGCCCAGTCGCCGTGACCTCGACCGTATCGGCGGGTATCGACACCGACTTGCTGAGGTTCGCCGACCCGAGCGACGGCGGCGGCGAGGGCTCTGAGGGGTCATCATCAGTTTCGTTCTCGTCGTCCTCATCGTCGTCGTCATCTCCGCCACTTCCGTTCCCCGGACAGTCGCCGGGGTCGAAACCTTGTTCGATAATCCCCCCGCTACACTCGGTGTCGGCCTCGTCCGAGAAGAACGCCGAGGAGTTCTGGCCGACCACGACCCGGCCGCCGCCGGTCGAACAGTCGCCGGTGCAGTTCCAGCCGCCGAGGTCCGAGAACGACTCGTTCAGCGCGAATCGCGGCTTGGGCTTCGCCCGTGACTCCATGTACGCCTGCCACTCGCTTTTGTTCAACACCACGAACGTCGAGAAGTGCGGCGTCGTCCCCGTCACCGAGTCGTTCTCCGCATCCACCTCCGAGGGAAGCTTCCGGTACGTCTGGAGCTTCGGGTCATAAGTGTAGACTGCGAGCGCCGACTCGTTGTCGACCTGTTCGTCGTCGTAGTCAATCGAGAGGTTCGCCTCCTCGAACTCGGCGTCGGCCTCGAAGTTCAGAACCTCGGATGCCGAGGCGTTCGAGACAGTCTCGGTCTGAATCTGGTCGTTTGCCTCGTTCTGGATGGTGACGGTGTCGGCGACGTTGCCCTCCCCAGAGATATTGACCGCCGCGCCCACCGTCTCGTTCTTCGTCTCCGTTGAGAACGTCTCGTTGCCGTCTAACACTCCATCCCCGTCGGTATCGTTGTCCAGCGGATCGGTCCCGACTTCGTACTCGTCGGGGTCAGTCAGCCCGTCAGAATCAGTATCCACTGCCAGCGGGTCGGTCCCGTTCGCTACTTCTGCAGAGTCGTTTAGACCGTCGAGGTCGGTGTCGGCCCGCACCGGATTCGTCCCCACGTCCTGCTCGCGGAGGTTCGACAGCGAGTCGTTGTCGAGGTCTTCGGCGGCGTCCGAGACCGAATCGTTGTCGGTGTCGTTGGTCGTGGGGTCGAGGCCTTGGAACTGAAGTTCGAAGCCGTCCTCCAAGCGGTCGCCGTCGGTGTCGTTGTCCAGCGGGTCAAGGTCGAACCGGTAGGCTTCGTAGACAGTTTCACCGTCGCCGTCGAGGTCCTCTGCGCCGTCACTGATGTTGTTCGAAGACTCGTTCTCCGCGGTCCGAGTCGAGTTGCTGTCGGGGTCCAGCGGGTCGGTCCCCACGACGGTCTCCTCGTAGGTGTCCGGCAGACCGTCACCGTCGAGGCGGAGAACATCACGGCCAGTCGTGGCATTCGCGTCAGGATAGTCGGGTGCCCAGCGCCGGTTCGGGTCGGTCGCCCGGACCTCGATAGTGTTGATTTGCTGGGTGAGCGTGAGGTTCGTCTGGAAGGTGGCGACCGCGCCGGGCGTGGTCTCGGGCGTGGCGTTCACGTCCAGCGCGAGCGTCCGGTTCGCGCCATTCAGCGAGACCTCTGCGGTGAGTTCGTGGCCCCGCACGTCGAACACTCGGCCCCGAAGTTCGTAGGTGACGTTGCCTTCGTGGGGCATGTCGCCGCGGGTAGTGATGGTGACGTTCGGCGTCACGGCGAGGTCCATCACGTCCAGCGCCTGCTGGGCGTGAATCCACGCGACCCGGTACTGAGTGATAGCGGTATGGTGCTGGCCGCGATTCCGGAAGCGCTCGGCGCGCTCGACCGCCGCCTTCGCGCCCGTGATGTTCTCC
>NZ_SBIT01000031.1 GCF_004765785.1 Halorussus ruber
TTCGAGCCGCTGGAAATACTCAATGCATTGCATGTATAGGTCCATCAGCACCTCCTGTGCGGCGAGCAGGAAGGCGCCACTTCCTACGGCAGGATCGAGAATGTGCGCTTCCTTCAGAATATCGTGGTAGAGAGTCTCCACATGGCTGGTCTGGACGTTTTCCGTTGGAACTTGCTGAGTTATGGTTCCGCCATCGGCAATAGCTTCTGTGCTAATATCTGCTTCGGGGACGGGGAATCCGAACACATTGTCGATCTCGTCGTAGTCTGCGTCCACAGCCTCGTTGAGTTGATCAAGCAGATACGGATGAATCGTCCGGCGGGCCATGAACCCCGTAATCTCTTCCGGTGTGTAGTACGCCCCCATCTCCTTCTGATTGACCGTTTGCTCGAAGATGTGGCCCAAGATAGCTGGGGAGAGGTTCTTGGGATCGACGATATCGAGTCGCTCGTCTACGTTCCAGTTCCAGTCGGAGAGGAAGTTGAGGATATCGTCGAAGAGCTCGTTTGTTTCCTCGGCAGGGCCACCTAACTTCGCGTCCTCGAACTCTTCTTCGACGGGATTCCTTGCAAACAAGCCACCGTTCAGGTACGGAAGACTACCGAAGTCAGGGTTCTGCTTGTCTTCTGCCAGGTATTCGAAGAAGAGCGGTTCATAGAACTCTTCGTAGTGGTCACCACCCTCGTCAACGACTTCATTCGGCTGTTCGTGGAGGTAGTTCGGGTTCCGATCAAGGAGGCGCTTTTCTTGGATGAAGTATAGGAAGATCATCCGGTCAAGAATGACCTGTACATATCGTTGCTTCGCATCACCACGATCGTCGGGAATACCCGTGACCTCTTGAATGAGATCTGTCCGAAGTTCCTCGAACTGTTCATAGAACTCCTTGACGACCTGTTGCGTGTCGTAGAGCGTATCGTATATCGCAGCAGAGGAACCGTATTCGATCGAGTTCAGTTTCTGGAGAATAGTGTTCTTTTCTCCGCTGTCCCGCGTGAACTGCTCCTTCGAGAACGAAATCTTTTGATGCTTAATTCGACCGTGCTGCTGCCCCTCCCAGCTTCGGACTCGCGTAATGAAGGTGAAAGTCTCGAAATCGTTGGTGGCAACGAGGTTGGTGTGCCGTGAGCGATTTTCCGGTTTGAAGTCCGTGGCAGTCTCACCGGGACCTGCATTGACAATGACGATGAATTCGTCATCATCAAGCTGGACTACGAGTTCATTATCGCCCCCTAGTTTCGGGCGTGGTTTGAGCCCGCGTTTTTCAAAGGAGTTCGCGATATCCTGTAAAGAGTCCCAGCCCGCGATATCGGATGCAGTAATCTGCTGGAGAGTCATACCACCTGCAAGTTGCTTTACTCATATGAAAATGATGGATATGAGCGTGACTTTCGACTGAACTGGTCAATCCAATTGTTGAATAGAGTGTAAGAAACAGCTCGTATTTCACCAATATTCGTAGATTAAGTCGAAAACAGCCAATAGCGAACCGCTCAGTTGATGCAATGCATTGAGTATTTCCAGCGGCTCGAA
>NZ_SBIT01000032.1 GCF_004765785.1 Halorussus ruber
TCTCGCTCTTATGTAGAATTGCGGAAAGCCCCGATAACGAGACAGTCAATGGTTGATGCGATGGATTCTCCAGATAGGTTGAGTGACCGAACGATGCCGAAGGTGTGAGCGGCCTGTTCCAAGCCGTGCTTGGACAGGCCGCGGAACTTCCGCAGCCACGGTTGCACAAGCGAAAAGAGACACTCAGCCTGGTTAATGTGGACGCCGTCAGACGATACGTATCTCTCTTTGTGTACGACTGTTCGGTGGTCTCGCTCCATCTCTCTATAGGCCTGGAGGCCGTCAGTCCAGACCTCTCCCAGTGGCTGGGAGAGGTCTTCAGCTTCCTGAATCACTGGTTCCAGATCACCGCTGAAGTCGATGCCGAGTTGGCCACGAATCACGCGAAGCGAGTCGCGGCACGCCGCGACGAGCGTCAGCTGATCACCGTGACGTCCTCGCCAGCGTGATCGGCCTGTCTGAGACGAACCGCCGCGAGAACGGCTGGGCCGCGGCGGCTCTTGGCCTTTGTAGCCCGAACAGACTCTGCCAGATTCGTCGACTTGTGTCGGTCCTTCGAGAGTCTGGTCGAGGAGATCCCAGACGACGGGGAAGCCGCGATGAATCGCGGCTTCCACCTCCCGAATCGCCGTGTGAACGGTTTTGTAGGCCCGACCGAGCAACGGCGCGATCTGGTTGATACTGAGCAACGTATCGGCGTAGAGTGTGAACGCGAGAAGCACCTCACCGCAGGAGAGGTGCTTCTCGTGAAACGGCGTTCCGTAGGTGTAGACCGGCTTGAAGTTGCAGTCTCGGCACCACACGCGGTCGAGATGTGGCCACGTTTGAACAGCGTTGTGCCCGCAGCGTGGACAGGACGTGTTCTCCCAGAAGTCCTTGAGTCGCCGCTCGATGCGGGCATCGAGCGGCTCCGTGTCGATCTCGACGACGCCCAGCTCGATCAGCTCTCGAAACATCGCGCCGAACGCTGGCTGAGCAGACGACATACTCCCAGATTATGGCTGGCTCAGTGTAACTACAGGGGCTTTCCGTAGTTCTACACAAGAGCGA
>NZ_SBIT01000033.1 GCF_004765785.1 Halorussus ruber
CACGTCCAGCGCCTGCTGGGCGTGAATCCACGCGACCCGGTACTGAGTGATAGCGGTATGGTGCTGGCCGCGATTCCGGAAGCGCTCGGCGCGCTCGACCGCCGCCTTCGCGCCCGTGATGTTCTCCTCGACCGCCGACTCGTCGAACGAGACGTTGCGCTCGCGGAGCGTCTCGCGGACGCGCTCGGCGTCAGCAATGGCAGTCGTGGCGAGTTGCTCGTCAGAACGGACCAGCAGTTTCGTGACGTTGGGCGCGAATTGCGGCGGAGTACTTGCCTCCTTGTCGTGTTCGAACAGGGTGGCCGACGTGGTGCGGTTCGCGTCGAGGACGTACTCCAGGGACTTGTTGAGGGCTTTGAGTGCGGCGGTGCGGTGGCGCTGGGCCGACCGGCCGGGGCCGTCGAAGTCGGCCTGCTGGAGCGCGGCGATGGCGGCGAGGCGGTAGTCGGCGGCGGAGGCGTCGTCGTGGATGGTGACGTTGACCGAGGCGTTCGCTAACGGTTTGCTCTTGTTGGCGAGTGCCGACCGGTTGTGCGCGACACTCGGCGGCGTCTCCGGGTTCTGCGCCCACTCGGGCGGCCCGCGGTCCTCGGGTGGGCCACCGCCACGGTCTTCTGGTGGGCCTCGGTCCTCGGGCGGACCGGGGTCTTCAGGTGGTCCGGGGTCTTCCGGTGGGCCTCGCGTCTTATTTCCGGGTGGGCCTTGGGTTTTGTTTCCAGGCGGTCCCTGCGTCTTGTTTTCGGGTGGCCCCTGAGTTTTGTTGCCCGGTGGGCCTTGCGTTCTGTTCTCGGGCGGCCCCTGTGTCTTGTTGCGGGTGGTTGTTGGCGGGCCTCCCGGTGGTTTTGCGGTGGTAGTTTCGGGCGGTGTCGTCGTGGCTGTGGTCGTCTGCGACGTGTTTTTCCCCTTACC
>NZ_SBIT01000034.1 GCF_004765785.1 Halorussus ruber
AAACGCAAGGCCCACCCGGAAATAAAACGCAGGGGCCACCGGGGAACAAGACGCAGGGACCGCCCGGAAACAAAACCCAAGGGCCGCCCGGAAATAAGACGCGAGGCCCACCGGAAGACCCCGGACCACCTGAAGACCCCGGACCGCCCGAGGACCGAGGCCCACCAGAAGACCGTGGCGGTGGCCCACCCGAGGACCGCGGGCCGCCCGAGTGGGCGCAGAACCCGGAGACGCCGCCGAGTGTCGCGCACAACCGGTCGGCGCTCGCTAACAAGAGCAAACCGTTAGCGAACGCCTCGGTCAACGTCACCTTCCGCGACGACGCCTCGGCCGCCGACTACCGACTGGCGGCGATTGCCGCGCTCCAGCAGGCCGACTTCGACGGCCCCGGACGGTCAGCCCAGCGCCACCGCACCGCCGCACTCAAAGCCCTCAACAAGTCCCTGGAGTACGTCCTCGACGCGAACCGCACCACGTCGGCCACCCTCTTCGAACACGACAAAGAAGCCAGTACTCCCCCGCAGTTCGCCCCGAACGTCACGAAACTGCTGGTCCGTTCTGACGAGCAACTCGCTACGACCGCCATCGCCGACGCCGAGCGCGTCCGCGAGACCCTTCGGGAGCGAAACGTCTCGTTCGACGAATCAGCAGTCGCGGAGAACATCACGGGCGCGAAGGCGGCGGTCGAGCGCGCCGAGCGCTTCCGGAATCGCGGCCAGCACCATACCGCTATCACTCAGTACCGGGTCGCGTGGATTCACGCCCAGCAGGCGC
>NZ_SBIT01000035.1 GCF_004765785.1 Halorussus ruber
CATCGTGTTTAGTTAGTGGAATTGTGCCAGACGGCGAACGCTTGCAACCATGTTTCAGCAGTTGCTGGTTCGACATGGCTAAAACAGTTACTGAACGATGAGGTTCGTCGTTTTACCTCGCGGAAGACACGTTCGGCGCTGTTCCGATTTCCGTGGCGTTCATACTGAAATCGGAGCCCTGCACGGTCAAGTGCAGTTTGGAGGTGTGATGCGCCATCGACGAGAAACAGACTCCCTTCGACATCGTGTTTCTCCCGGAGTTCCCGGAGGAAGATCTGGGTCAAAGCGGTTGTGTACGTCGAAAACAGTCGAACGTGAAGCAAATGATTCGTCGCTGGATCGACGGCGGCGTACAGCCAATACTGCTCGCCGTTGATGCGAATCACCGTTTCGTCCACCGCAATCTGATTCGGATTTTCACCGTCAGTGGGCTGTAGCCCGGCTTTCTGCACCCAATCGTGGACTGCTTTTCGACTCCGTTGGACACCGAATTTCTCAAGCTCAGAGACGGTATTCGAAAGCGATAATCCGGCAAGATGCAATCGAATACCGAGCCTCATCAGTCGAGGCGGTGTCCGTTCACGCTCCACAAACTCCAAGTCAATCCAGTCACTACAACCGCTGAGGCGGGTGATTTTGGCCATGAATCAGCACAAAATCACTCCCGCCTCATCCTTCACTCTTAACTAAACACGACC